>NZ_CP072597.1:1465000-3865000 GCF_018847975.1 Lysobacter sp. K5869
AGGTTTCCTTGCGCAACGTTAATCGACGCAGGGTGAGTCGGCCCCTAAGGCGAGGCAGAAATGCGTAGTCGATGGGAAGCAGGTTAATATTCCTGCACCTCGCGTAAGTGCGATGGAGGGACGGAGAAGGTTAGGCAGGCCAGGCGTTGGTTGTCCTGGTGAGAGAGTTGAGGCGGTCCCCTTAGGCAAATCCGGGGGGGCAACGTTGAGACTAAGGACCGGCCCATTAGGGCTAGGCTGCTGATATCACGCTTCCAGGAAAAGCTCCTAAGCTTCAGCTTACGCAGACCGTACCGTAAACCGACACAGGTGGGCAGGATGAGAATTCTCAGGCGCTTGAGAGAACTCGGGTGAAGGAACTAGGCAAAATAGCACCGTAACTTCGGGAGAAGGTGCGCCCTCCATAGTTAAAAGCTGAGGGGGGCCGCAGTGACCAGGCCGCTGCGACTGTTTATCAAAAACACAGCACTCTGCAAACACGAAAGTGGACGTATAGGGTGTGACGCCTGCCCGGTGCTGGAAGGTTAATTGATGGGGTCAGCCGCAAGGCGAAGCTCTTGATCGAAGCCCCAGTAAACGGCGGCCGTAACTATAACGGTCCTAAGGTAGCGAAATTCCTTGTCGGGTAAGTTCCGACCTGCACGAATGGCGTAACGACAGCGGCGCTGTCTCCACCCGAGACTCAGTGAAATTGAAATCGCTGTGAAGATGCAGCGTTCCCGCGGCAAGACGGAAAGACCCCGTGAACCTTTACTATAGCTTTACATTGAACGTTGAGTTCGTCTGTGTAGGATAGGTGGGAGGCTATGAAACTGTGGCGCTAGCTGCAGTGGAGCCATCCTTGAAATACCACCCTGTCGTGCTTGACGTTCTAACCTGGGCCCGTTATCCGGGTCGGGGACCATGTATGGTGGGTAGTTTGACTGGGGCGGTCTCCTCCCAAAGTGTAACGGAGGAGCACGAAGGTACGCTCAGCGCGGTCGGACATCGCGCACTGTGTGCAAAGGCATAAGCGTGCTTGACTGCAAGATCGACGGATCAAGCAGGTACGAAAGTAGGTCTTAGTGATCCGGTGGTTCTGTATGGAAGGGCCATCGCTCAACGGATAAAAGGTACTCCGGGGATAACAGGCTGATACCGCCCAAGAGTTCATATCGACGGCGGTGTTTGGCACCTCGATGTCGGCTCATCACATCCTGGGGCTGTAGTCGGTCCCAAGGGTATGGCTGTTCGCCATTTAAAGTGGTACGCGAGCTGGGTTCAGAACGTCGTGAGACAGTTCGGTCCCTATCTGTCGTGGGCGTTGGAGATTTGAGAGGGGCTGCTCCTAGTACGAGAGGACCGGAGTGGACGAACCTCTGGTGTTCCGGTTGTCACGCCAGTGGCACTGCCGGGTAGCTATGTTCGGAAGCGATAACCGCTGAAAGCATCTAAGCGGGAAGCGCGCCTCAAGATGAGATCTCCCGGGAGCTTGACTCCCCTAAAGGAACCATCAAGACTAGGTGGTTGATAGGCAGGGTGTGTAAGTGCAGCAATGCATTGAGCTAACCTGTACTAATGATCCGTGTGGCTTGACCATATAACCTCAAGTGGCCTTGGACTCGACGACGCGTCGACACTCCAACCCAACACTGACTCGCTACATTCCAATCTATTCGCCGACAGCGCAGTCCATCGCGTTGAAAGCAACCCACGAGAGCGTGTGCGCGACTCCATCTGGAGCCCGCGACCCTCCACCCTCTCCCTGGTGATAATAGCTGTGTGGAACCACCCGATCCCATCCCGAACTCGGAAGTGAAACGCACATGCGCCGATGGTAGTGTGGCTTAAGCCATGCAAGAGTAGGTCATCGCCAGGGGCTTTACCCAGAAGGCCGGATCCGAAAGGATCCGGCCTTCTTCTTTTGCGCGAAAATTAGTGAATCCCACGCCCGCCGCCGATAATCACCGGCCGGATCGCTTGAACACCGCCGCCTCCACCGCGGCCAGGCGCGGGAATATCCCCGCTCCGGCGCCGATCAGGCCGCCGAGCTCCCGCGAGCCGAATCCGAACGCGTTGGAATGCACCCAGCGCGGGATGCCACCTGCCGCTATCGATCGTTCCGCGATACCCGCGGTCGGTCATCGTTACTCGCGACCGTCGTGGCTTACGCCGATCCTGCACGAGAAGCTGCGGAATATCCGTCATCGGTTACCCGTAACCGCAGCCCCTGAAGGCGCATTGCTGACGCGAGGCATCGATCGACAGTCGTCGTGCATGCGGCCGCCGCTGTTAATCCTCACGACGGCGAAAGGCTTGATCGCCAATGCACCGACTGGCACGGCGATAAACGAAAGCAGCACCGGCTGAATTTGACCGCGGAGCGCTCCCGTACGGCCGCGCTGGAGCCGTTTTTCAGCCCTTGGCCCTGAACGTCACCACCAACACATCCCGATGCGCCTCGCGCGAGGGATCCTGCGGCGTCACCGCGGTCACGCCGTGAAACACGCGGGCGTCGTCGACCAAGGCCGCATCGAGCGGAGCGGTGAGGGTGAAGCTGCCGAGTTGGGTGCCGTCGCGGTCGTGGATGGTGGTGGTGCCGCGCACGATATTGTGGCGGTCGATGAGCAGCACCAGCACGTAGTCGACGCCGTCGCGGTGCACGCCTTCGGGCGTGGGCTGGCCTTCGTGGTCGGGGCCGGCTTCGATGCGGAACTGATGCAGTTCGACGTGCCAGGCCGAAGTCTGCGGCGCCAGCGTGGAGAAGAAATCGCGGCAGAAGCTCAACACGGTGCGCAGGCTGGCGCCGTCGGCGACGTCTTCGCGCACCGGCTCGAACCAGCGCTCGATGTCGCCTTGCAAGGCGTTGTAAGCGAGCGCTTGATAATGCGGCTGATGCGGCTGGAGCTCGATCGCGCCTTCGCGTCCGGCGCGGTACACGGCGTGGCGGCGGCGGCGATGGCGGCCGACCTGGGCCAGATAAACGTCGGGCGCGAGATCGTTCCAGCTCGCGGCGAACGCGTCCCAGTCGTCGAGCGAGCCGTGCTGCAGTAAATGCCCGCGCATGTCGGCGCCGGCGACGAAACGGAAGCCGGTGTCGCGGATGGAACGGGCGAACTCTTCGTGATCGGACGAGGGCGGGACGGTCATGGACGGGCTCGAAAGGCGGGGCGCGGCGAAAGGAACGGGCGATGGAGCGCGGCTGGCGACGGCTAGCGCGCGAGGCGGCGGACGCAGGTCGGCCGTCGCCATCGGCCGTGGGCCGTTGGTTCCACTGTGTTCGATTCGCGCGCGCTCATGCCGCCGATGTCCATCGCCTGCTCAGATCGCCGCCAACGCGGCCAACACCAACAGCGCGATCGCGCAGAAGAATCCGCCGGCCCACGCCGCGCTGCGCAGCGCGGGCTGGCCGCCGATGTAGAACGCGCCGTGCAGCACGCGGAAGACGACGAAGGCGATGGCGAGGCAAACGATCCAAGCGGTGTCGACGCCGGCCATCTGCGCGCCGAGCACGCCGGCGGCGAAGGTCGGGAAGGCTTCGAAGGCGTTGAGGTGGGCGGCGTGCGCCGCCTTGGAGCGCGGATTGTCCTGGCGCGCTTGCCAGCCGCGCGGGTCGCGGTTGTCGTAGCGCTGGCCGTTGGCCTTGGCGACGGCGGTCCACAGGTACGGCAGCAGCGCCGCGGCGAGCAGACACCAGTACGCGATCGTCATCGACATGGGCCTTCCTTGCGGCCGTGCCGCTCCACCGCGGCGCGTCCAGCCTAGCGGAAAAAACGACGGCGCCCAGGGGCGCCGTCGTCGGATCGCTTTGCGGGCGCGGGCGGCCGGACCGGAGGCCCGCGCCGTCCGCGCGTCGCGGCCGGGCCGCTTACTTCTTGGCCGGCGCCATCAGCTTGTCGTGCGCGGCGCGGAAGGCGTTGCCTTCGTACCAGTTCGGCCATTGCTCGTTGCCGGCCAGGGTCTTGCCGACGCCGTACAGCGCATCGAGATCCTGCACCACGCCGTCGAGCTTCCAGTTCGGATCGAACTCGTCGGCCGGCTTGTGGTAACGGCGGTCGCGGTAGTCGACCTGCGCCTTCTGCCCGGCTTCCACGCCGCCCTCGAGCAGGTCGTCGCCGCCCTTGGCGTACAGCGCCGGCACGCCGGCCTTGGCGAAGTTGAAGTGATCGGAGCGGAAGTAGAAGCCGTCCTGCGGCGTGGCCTCGGCGTGCAGCACGCGGCCCTGTCCGTCGGCGACGGTCTTGAGCAAGTCTTCCAGTTCCGAGCTGCCGTAGCCGACCACGGTCATGTCGCGGGCCTTGCCGATGATCGGCATGGCGTCGAGGTTGATGACGGCGACGGTCTTGTCGAGCGGCACGGTCGGATGGGCGACGTAGTACTTGGAACCGAGCAGGCCGGATTCTTCCAGCGTCACCGCCAGGAACAGCAGCGAGCGGTCCGGCGGCGGCGTCTGCTTGCTGAAGGCCTCGGCGATTTCCAGGATGCCGGCCACGCCGGAGGCGTTGTCGACCGCGCCGTTGTAGATCGTGTCGTGGCCTTCGCCCTTCGGCGCCGCGGCGTGGCCTTCGTGGCCGCCTTCCTCGCTGTGGTGGCCGAGGTGGTCCCAGTGCGCCATGTAGACAATGGCTTCGTCGGGACGCTTGGCGCCGTCCAGGCGCGCGATCACGTTGCGCGAGGACTTCTCGCTGATCTTGCTCTTCAGATCCACCGAGGCCTTGGCCTGCAGCGGAATCGCCTTGAAGCCGCGCTTGCCGGCGGCCTGATACAGCTGATCGAGGTTCTGGCCGAGATCGGCGAACAGCTTGCGCGCGGTGTCGGCGGTGATCCAACCCTGCACCGGCAGGCGCGGTTCCGGATCGTCCTTGGCCGGCAGATCGAACTGCGCGCCGGACCACGAATTCTTGACCACGTCCCAACCGTAGGACGCGCCGGCGTCGTCGTGCACGATCAGCGCGGCCTTGGCGCCCTGGCGCGCGGCTTCCTCGAACTTATAGGTCCAGCGGCCGTAGTAGGTCATCCGCTTGCCTTCGAACAAGGTCGCGTCCTGGCCGTGGAAGCCCGGGTCGTTGACGAACATCACCACGGTCTTGCCCTTGACGTCGACGCCGGCGTAGTCGTTCCACTGCTGCTCCGGCGCGTTGACGCCGTAGCCGACGAAGACCAGATCGCTGGCGTCGATCTTCACTTCCGGCTGGCCGGTGCGGGTGCCCACGACCATGTCGGTGCCGAACTTCAGCTCGCGCGCCTGTCCCTTGACGTCGAGCTTGAGCACCGTGTTTTCGTCGGCGCTGGTTTCCACCATCGGCACGGTCTGGAAATAGCTGTCGCCGTTGCCCGGCTTCAGGCCCATGCGCTTGAACTGCGCTTCCAGGTACTGAACCGTCTTGTCCTCGCCGGCGCTGCCGGGGGCGCGGCCCTCGAACTCGTCGGAGGCCAGGACTTTGACGTGCTGGGCGAAGTCGGCGGCGTTGATCGCCGGGTCGAAGGCGTGGTCGCCGGCGACCGGCGCGGCGGCCGGGTCGGCGGGCGGTTGCGCCGGCGCCGCGCTGTCGGCGGACGGTTTATTGCAGGCGCTCAGCGCCAGGGTCGCGACGACCAGCGAGGTCGCGGCGAACAGCGGAGTGAGCGAATGTTTAGGGGACAAGATCTGGAACCTCCAAGGGCGGCCGGCGGCCGGGGGCGTGGGGGAGGTCCATTCTAGGGGCTGGTCCGGTCCTGAATCGCGCGGCCGGACTTTTCCGATCCGGCCGCTTCGCCAGGCGGCGCCGCGGCGAAGCCCCCGCGCGGGGCGCCCTTCACGGCCAGGAGAAGGGGCGCCCAGGCGGGGGCGGAGGGACGCGTTACTGCGCCGGCGGGGTCGCGCCGGTGAAGGCGATCGCGGTGGCGCCGCGGATCGCGCCGGTCTTGGCGCTGGAATGCACGTACAGCTTGACCGAGCGTTCGAACACCAGCGGGCCGTCGACGCGCGCGTTCGGGCCGACGATCACGATCGGATCGCGCTTTTGGAAGGTGAAGTTGCCGGTCGGCTTGGTGTACTTGATGCCGCCGGTGACGTGCGAGTCGATGCCGACGGTGACGTCGCCGTTGACCGTGTCGATGCCGCCGTTGAGTTCGGTGGCGACCAGGCCGATGGAGCCGTTGACGGTGCTGACGTCGCCGCCGAGGCGGCCGCCGCGATCGACGAAGATGCCGCCGTTGACCGTTTCCAGGCCGCCGCTGGCGGTGAGCTTGGTGCCGGCGCGGATGCTGCCGTTGACGGTTTCCAAGCGCTTGGCGCGCGAACCGCTGCCGACGTTGATGCTGCCGTTGACCGTCTTGGCTTCGTCGACCGCGGCGTTGTCGCCGATGCGGATGCTGCCGTTGACGGTGTCGAGGTCGCCGCGGGTCTGGCCGTCCTCGACGGTGATGCTGCCGTTGACCTTGCTGACGTCGTCGCCGGCGAAAGCCGCGCTGGAGGACAGGGCGATGAAGACCGACAGGCAGAGGGAGAGGCGGGTGCGGGTCATGGCGGGGTTCCGTTGTTCGGGTAGGCAAGTCTTGTGATGCGGCGGACGCGGCGACGGTTTACGCCGCGGCGAAAAAATCTTCCGGCGCCGCCGGGTCGGGGCGGCGGGGCGACGGACGCCGCATTCGCGGCGCCGTTCCCCGGGGCTTCATCGCCCGCTTCGCTACAATCGCCGAAACCGCGCGCCGCGGCCCCGGTCCTTAGTCATACCCGCCCTTCGTCATAGGAATCCCCCACGTGTCTGCGACTTCCCGCCCCAAGCCCGTAGTGCTGCTGATCCTCGACGGCTGGGGCCACCGCGACGACCCGGCCGACAACGCCCTGGCCCAGGCCGACCTGCCGAACTGGCGCGCCCTGCTCGCCAGCCAGGCGCACACCCTGATCCACACCGAGGGCCGCCACGTCGGCCTGCCGGACGGGCAGATGGGCAATTCCGAAGTCGGCCACATGAATCTCGGCGCCGGCCGCATCGTCTATCAGGACCTGACCCGGGTGGACGCGGCGATCGAGGACGGCAGCTTCTTCGCCAACGAAGAACTGCGCGCCGCCTGCGCCGCGGCCCAGGCCGCCGGCGCCACCCTGCATCTGATGGGCCTGCTCTCGCCCGGCGGCGTGCACAGCCACGAGCAGCACATCTTCGCGATGATCGAACTGGCCCGCCGCGAAGGCGTGGCGAAGGTCGCCGTGCACGCCTTCCTCGACGGCCGCGACATGCCGCCCAAGTCGGCCGCGCCGAGCCTGGAGCGCTTGCAGCAGGCGTGCGATAACGCCGGCAACGCGCGCATCGCCAGCATCGGCGGCCGCTATTACGCGATGGACCGCGACAAGCGCTGGGACCGCCAGCTGCGCGCCTGGGACGCGATCGTCGAAGCCAAGAGCGAACACCATGCCGCGACCGCGTTGGCCGGGCTCGACGCGGCCTACGCGCGCGGCGAGACCGACGAGTTCGTCGCGCCGACGGTGATCGGCGACGCGCGGCCGATGGCCGACGGCGATGCGGTGGTGTTCATGAACTTCCGCGCCGACCGCGCGCGCCAGCTCACCGCTGCCTTCGTCGATCCGAACTTCGACGGCTACGAGGCGCGCAAGCCGAAGCTGTCGCGCTTCGTCTGCCTGACCGAATACGACGCCAAGCTGCCGGCGCCGGTGGCGTTCGCGGCGGACGAGCTGCGCAACACGCTCGGCGAGCTGCTGGCCGCGCAAGGCCTGACCCAGCTGCGCATCGCCGAGACCGAGAAGTACGCCCACGTCACCTTCTTCTTCAGCGGCGGCCGCGAAGAGCCCTATGCCGGCGAAAGCCGCATCCTGGTGCCGAGCCCGAAGGTCGCCACCTACGATTTGCAGCCGGAAATGAGCTGCCCGGAAGTGACCGCCAAGCTGGTCGAGGCGATCCGCGCGCAGTCGGTGGACGTGGCGATCTGCAACATCGCCAACCCCGACATGGTCGGCCACACCGGCGATCTGCAGGCGGCGATTCTCGCCGCGCAGGCGGTGGACAAGGCCATCGGCGCGATCGCCGCCGCGGTGCAGGACGTGCACGGCGCGCTGCTGATCACCGCCGACCACGGCAACCTGGAGATGATGCGCGACGCCGCCACCGGCCAGCCGCACACCGCGCATACGGTCGGCCCGGTGCCGCTGGTGTACCTCGGTCCGCGCAAGGCCGGGTTGCGTTCGGGCGGCGCCTTGCGCGACATCGCGCCGACCATCCTGGATCTCCTCGGCGTGGCCAAGCCAGACGAGATGACCGGCCGCAGTCTGTTGGAGGGCTGATGCGGACCGCGTGCGCGTGGTTGCTGGTGTTGTTGGCGGCCCTGCCGCCGGCCTTGCCGCAGGCGCGCGCCGCGGCGCAGAGCACCAGCCGCGAGACCGAACGCAAGCTGGAAAAGGTCAAGACCGAGCTCAAGTCGGTCGCGGCGGAGCGGCGCAAGCTCGAAGGCCAGCGCGGCGACGCCACCCAGCAGTTGCGCGCGGCCGACGAACAGGTCGGCCGCTCCAACCGCACCTTGCGCGACACCGAGACGCGGCTGGCGCGCGAACACGCCGCGCTCAAGCAGACCCAGGACAAGCGCGACGCGCTCAAGCAAACCCTGGGCTCGCGCCGGCAGGAACTCGAACGACTGCTGCGCGCGGCCTACGCGCAAGGCAACGACGCGCCGCTCAAGGCGCTGTTGTCGCAAGACCGCGTCGCCGACAGCGGCCGCATTCTCACGTACCACGGTTATCTGCAGCGCGACCGCGCGCGCCGGATCGAGGCGCTGACCGCGCAGCTGCGCGAACTCGACGCGCTCGAACGCGAGATCGTCGAACGCCGCGCCAGCCTCGACAGCACCCGCAAGCAGCAGCGCGCGCAGCTGGGCCAGTTGGAGAAGGACCGCAAGGAACGCGCCAGCCTGGTCGCCCAGATCAACGAAAAATACGAAGACCGCAGCACCCGCGAACGCGAGCTCGGCCGCGACGCCAAGGGGTTGGAGCAGTTGCTGGCCAAGCTGCGCGCCGCCGCCGCGCGCGCCGAAGCGCAACGCCGCGCCGCCGCCAAGGCGAAGGCCGAACGCGAAGCGCGCGAGGCCCGCGAAGCCGCCGCTGCGGCGGCCAAGGGCAAACCCGCGCCGCCGCGCAAGCCGCCGGTGCAGGTCGCCAGCGCACCCGCGCCGCAAGTCGGCGGCCTGGGTTGGCCGGTGTCGGGCGCGTTGCTGGCCGGCTTCGGCGGCACCATGCCCGACGGGCGCAGCAGCGAAGGCCTGCTGATCGGCGCGCCGGCCGGCGCGACGGTGAAGGCGGTCGGCGACGGCACCGTGGTGTATTCGGAATGGATGACCGGTTACGGCCTGTTGCTCATCATCGATCACGGCAACGGCTACATGAGCCTGTACGCCAACAACGACGCCCTGCTCAAGGACGCCGGCGCCACGGTCAAGAAGGGCGACGCGGTGGCCACGGTCGGCAGCTCCGGCGGCCACGGCCGGCCGGCGCTGTATTTCGAGTTGCGCCGCGGCGGCCAGCCGGTCAATCCGGGCGTCTGGCTGCGGCGCTGAGCGCTTGCGCGACCGCGGTCGCGCAAGCGCGGACGGGCCGCGCGAGGGTTT
Source organism: Lysobacter sp. K5869 (assembly GCF_018847975.1). Classification (NCBI taxonomy): domain Bacteria; kingdom Pseudomonadati; phylum Pseudomonadota; class Gammaproteobacteria; order Lysobacterales; family Lysobacteraceae; genus Lysobacter; species Lysobacter sp. K5869. Next base: position 1,474,571 of record NZ_CP072597.1, read on the forward strand.
AACGAAAGCTTGCAAGCGCCCCGCTTAACGTGCGCAGATATCGCGAGAACCTTGGGCCGCCGCGCGCGGTCCAACCGCCATCCGCTTCGGAGCGCCATGCATGTCCCTGCGTCACCCCCTGCGTAGTCTGCTTCCGCTCGCCCTGGCGCTGGCCGTCGCGCCGGCCCTGGCCCAGCAGCCGGCGCCGCCCGCGCAGGCCGCGCCGCCCGCGGCATCGCCCGCCGCCGACGATCAGGACGACGGCGACGACCAAGCCACGCCGCCCGCGCAAGCGCCGGCCAAGGGCAAGAAGGCCGGCAAGGACGACAGCGCCGATTCCAAGGTGCCGATCGACGAGATCCGCCGCTACGTCGCGGTCTACAACGCGGTCAAGCAGGCCTACGTCGAACCGGTCGACGACGCCAAGCTCATGCATTCGGCGATCCGCGGCCTGCTGTTCGATCTCGATCCGCACAGCGTGTATTTCGACAAGGCCGACGCCGAGAGCTTCGACGAACAATCGCGCGGCAACTACGACGGCATCGGCGTGGAACTGCAGCGCCAGCCCGACGGCACCTTGAAGGTGATTTCGCCGATCGACGACACGCCGGCCGCGCGCGCCGGGATCAAGGCCGGCGATCTGATCACCGCGATCGACGGCAAGCCGTTCAAGGTCGACGAAGGCGACAACTCCGGCCCGCTGCGCGGCGCGCCGGGGACCAAGGTGGTGCTGACCATCGTGCGCGAAGGCCGCGACAAGTCCTTCGACGTCACCGTCGCGCGCGAGACGATCCGCGTCGCCAGCGTCAAGAGCCGCATGCTCGAACCGGGCTACGGCTACCTGCGGGTCAGCGCGTTCCAGGCCGACACCGCCGCCGACTTCGAAACCCAGTTGCGCAAGCTCAAGCAACAGGCCGGCGGCAAGCTGCGCGGTTTGGTGCTGGATTTGCGCAGCAATCCCGGCGGCCTGCTGACCTCGGCCGTGCAGATCGCCGACGATCTGCTCGAACGCGGCAAGATCGTCAGCACCCGCGGCCGCATCGCGATCAGCGACGCCGAATTCAGCGCAACGCCGGGCGATCTGCTCGACGGCGCGCCGCTGGCGGTGCTGGTCGACGCGGGTTCGGCCAGCGCCTCGGAAGTGCTGGCCGGCGCGCTGCGCGACAACGGCCGCGGCCGCGTGGTCGGCAGCCGCACCTTCGGCAAGGGCTCGGTGCAGACCGTGCTGCCGCTGGACAACGGCGATTCGGTCAAGCTCACCACCGCGCGCTACTACACGCCCAGCGGCAAATCGATCCAGGCGCTGGGCATCGTGCCCGACGTGACCTTGCGCGCGCCCAAGAGCGACAAGACCGAGCGCCCGAGCTACACCGAAGCGGCGCTGCCGGGCCATCTGCACGGCGACGAGGAAGGCGCGCCGGGCAGCAACGCCGGCGAAGTGCTCGACGGCGACGGCCCGATCGCCTCGGCGCTGGCGGAGTTGAAGAAGCCGACGCCGGCCAAGGCGCCGGCGCAGGCGGCGAAGGCCGAAACCTCCGAGGTCAAACGCTAAGGTTTCGCTTCGGCGTCAACGAAAACGCCCGGCTCGCGCCGGGCGTTTTCGTTTTCGCGGGTTTCATCGGCGGCGACGTCGTCGCCGATGCGCGTCTGACTACGTCGCGCCGATCAGCGCGGCGGCTTGGCGGGCAGCGGAAACGGCGTCACCACGCGCTCGCCCGAGGCCGCGTCGCGGATCGCCGACTGGCCTTTGCGCTCGACTTCCTCGATGCGCACGATGCTCTGCATCGGCAGATGCAACACGCGGGTGTTGCCGAACTCGTCGCGCAGCCGCTCCTCGGTGGGATCCACCACCAAGCCGTCGTGCACGTCGAACACCAGCTCGCTGACTTCGGTGAAGCCCCACAGCGTGCCCGCGCCGATCTTGCGCGCGTAGAGCTCGTAGATCTTGCCGGCGTTGAGGAAGGTGACTTTGTAGAGCGTGGCCATGGGAGAGGCAGGGGAATGAAGGGAATCAAGGGATTGGGGAAGGGGGGGCGATCGGTAAAGCGCGATGCGCCGCCTCTCAATCAGCGTGGGGTTGCCGCGCGGCCAACTCAAGAGGGACGCAAGTCCGCCCCAAGCGCGATCCCGCCATTCCCCTGATTCCCTTCTTTCTCCATTCCCTTGCTCCCGCCTCAATACCCGCGCTTGCGCCGCAGCCGCCGGGCGATGCCGGCGCGGGCGATCAGCGCGAACGCGCCGCCGAAGGCGAAGCCGGCCAGATGCGCCGACCACGCCACCGCGCCGAACGCCGGGCCGATGAAGGTGAACACCACTTGCAGCAGCGCCCACACGCCGATCAACAGCGGCGCGGGCACTTTGACGAATTGCAGGAACAGGCCCAGCGGCACCACCACGCCGAGCTTGGCGCTGGGGAACAGCGCCAGATACGCGCCGATCAGCGCCGACACCGCGCCGCTGGCGCCGATGATGAGCCGGTCCGGCGTGGCGATGGCGATCACCGCGGCGAGGTTGGCGACCGCGCCGCCGAACAGGAACAGCGCCAGCAGGCGCCACGGCCCCATCGCGCGTTCGGCGGGCAGGCCGAAGATCAGCAAGAACACCAGATTGCCGAGCAGGTGCGCCCAGTCCGCGTGCAGGAACAGCGCGCTGAACAGGCGCAGCGCGCTGCCGTCGCGGATCGCCTGCCACCACGCTTCCGGCGTCGACAAACCGCCGGACAGCGCGCCCCATTCCACCATCAGCCGGCGCTGCTCCGGATCGGGCAACACGACGGCCGACACGATGAAGCAGATCCACAGCAAAGCGAACAACAACGGCGTCGCCCACCGCAGTCGGGTGCGCTCGCGCGAGGGGATGGCGACGAACACGGTGTCAGCTCCGCGACGGCCCGGATGCGCTTGCCCTATTCAGGCAAGAATGCAATGTAAGTGTCTGTAACAGCAGCGTTTGCGACATCGGTACGAGACGGATTTGCCCGGTTGGGCGTATTGTTAGCGTTCGGTTAACAGCCGCGCTATAGTGCATACGGCGTCGTACGTCGGGAGGGGTTTCCGGCGGCATCGGAGTCCGCGGATGCGGCTCCATGCACACGGCCGCGAAGACGAAAAAATACTCCAACGGAGAATACACGCATGCAACCCTCACACCGCTATATCCGCCTGACCGCGATCGCATTGGGCGTGGCCGGCGTCATCAGCTTCGGCTCGGCCAGCGCGACCGGTTTCCAGATTCGCGAGAACAGCGTCAAGAATCAGGGCCGCGCCTTCGCCGGCAGCGGCGTCGCTGAGAAGGACGCTTCGGTCGTCTCGAACAATCCGGCGGCGATGGTGAACCTGGACACGACCACCATCCGTGGCGATGTGACCGCGATCGACCTGACCGCGAAGTTCAGCGGCGGCGGCACCGCCGCGGCCGGCTCGCCGCTGGCGCGCCCGCTCACCGGCGGCAACGGCGGCGACCCGGGCGACATGACCGCGGTGCCGGCGCTGTCGATCGTAGTGCCGCTGTCGGGCTCGTTCGAGAAGCTCACCCTCGGCGCCCAGCTCAGCGCGCCGTTCGGCCTGAAGACCGAATACGAGAACGGCTGGGTCGGCCGCTACAACGCGCTGAAGTCGGAAGTGAAGACCATCGACCTGACCCTGTCGGCCGCGGTCAAGCTGACCGACCGCTTCTCGGTCGGCGCCGGCTTCGTCTACGAGCGCGCCGAAGCCACCCTGACCAACGCCGTCGACTTCGGTTCGGCCATCTGCCGCGTGTCGCCGGCCGCGTGCACGACCCCGAACCCGGTCGCCGCGCCGTTCGGTCCGCAGAAGAACGACGGTACCGTCAAGGTCAAGGGCGACGACACCGGCATCGGCTGGATCCTGGGCTTCCAGTGGAAGCCGACCGACCGCCTGTCGATCGGCTACTCGCACCGCTCGGAAATCGACCACGACCTGGAAGGCAACATCACCTTCACCAAGCCGGGCAACGTCGACGCGCTGCTCAACGCCGCGCGCATCACCCAGTACAACACCGGTCCGGGCGGCGCCAAGCTGACCACGCCGAGCACCGACACGCTGAGCGTCTCCTACGCGTTCACCGACCAGTTCCGCATGATGTTCGACGCGCAGAAGACCGATTGGCATTCGCTGCAGTCGGTGAACATCGTCCGCGCCAACGGCGCGCTGGTGGCCAGCGAGCAGTTCCAGTGGGACGACTCGATGATGTACGCCCTGGGCGCGGAGTACGATCTCAACGATCGCTTCACCCTGCGCGGCGGCGTCGCCAAGGACGAAACCCCGACCAACGACACCCACCGCACCCCGCGTCTGCCCGACAACGACCGTACCCTGTACTCGGTCGGCCTGACCTGGAACGCGAACGAGCACATCAGCGTCGACGCGGCCTACACCCGCATCGCGATCGACAGCCCGGACGTGAACGTGGTGTCCACCAGCGGTTCGACCCTGGTCGGCAAGTTCAAGGGCCACGCCGATCTGTTCGGCATCGCGGCTCAGTACAAGTTCTGATCGCGCGAGCGGTTTAGCGTCGATGGAGAGCCCCGCTTCGGCGGGGCTTTTCCTTTGCGGGGTTTGGTTCGCTCGAGGGAGGCATCGGATGGGATGAGCGACGACGGCGTTCTCATAACCGCGCTGCTGCGCGGCCGCGCAGTGCCCTACACCCGGCCCGGCAGCGTCAGCGCGATCGACAAGCGGCCGTTGCGGGGACGGGTGCGGATCGGCGAGTTGGGATTGGACGGCGACGAGCAAGGCGATTTGCGCGTGCACGGCGGGCCGGACAAGGCTGTGCACCACTATCCGCGCGAGCATTACCGCGTTTGGCGCGAGGAGATCGGCGCGCACGCGCTGCTCGACGCGCCCGGCGCGTTCGGCGAAAACCTCAGCAGCGAAGGCCTGAGCGAAGCGCAGGTGTGCCTGGGCGACCGCTTCCGCTTCGGCGCGGCCTTGCTCGAAGTCAGTCAAGCGCGGCAACCGTGCTGGAAGCTCAACGACCGTTTCGGCGTCGCCGACATGGCGCGGCGCATGCAGGCCAGCGGCCGCACCGGTTGGTATTACCGCGTGATCGAAGCGGGCGAGGCCGAAGCCGGCGATCGTTTGACGCTGATCGAACGGCCGTGGCCGCACTGGTCGCTGCAGCGCATCGCGACGATGCTGTTCGTGCGCACGCTCGAACGCGAGGAATTGCAAGCCGCGTTGGCCTTGCCGCTGGTGCCGTCGTGGCGCAAGCTGGTCGAGGCCCGGCTCGCGCGCGGCGAAGTCGAGGATTGGAGCAAGCGCATCGACGGCCCGTCGAAGGCGTAACGCCGCGCGGCCGCGACAGGAGCGATGCGAGGATGGAGGCGATCAAGTTCAACGACGACGAGAAGGCGCGGCTGGTCGCGAAGCTGCAGCGCTATTTCAGCGAAGAGTTGAAGCAATCGATCGGGCGTTTCGATGCGGAGTTCATGCTCGACTTCCTGTCCGAAGAGCTCGGCGCGTACTACTACAACCGCGGCGTCGCCGACGCGCAGGCGGTGCTGGCGGCGCGGGTGGACGATCTGACCGACGCGATGTGGCAGTTGGAGCGGCCGACCGAGTTCAAGCGTTGAACTTCGGCTTCGCGTGAGCGCGCGGCGTTCGCAGGAACGCGAAGCGCAGCTTTCGCTAGAACGCTTCAGGCCTGAAGCCGCCGGCGCCGGCGCCGCGAATTCACCCGGCCCGGCCGGCGCCGGCCGGCAGCGCCGCGAAACACGCGCGCACCGGCGAGCTGACGATCAACACCGCTTCCTGCTTGAAGCGCCGCTTGTACTCGTCGGCGATCTCGACCACGCGCTTGCGTTCCTCGGCGCTGTCCTCGTGGATCAGGTCGATCGCGCGCGAATCCTCTTGCTCGACCTGCCCGCTGTCGCCGCGCCACTGGCCCTTGGCCTGATAGACGGTGAGGCCGGCGGGAAAGCGCGGGGTGACGACGTCGGCGAGGAAGGCTTGCCATTGCGCTTCGCTGACGGGGCCGTCGGGGCTGTTCATGCCGAACAGCACGCGGTCCTGGCGGCGTTCGGAGCAGGCGCTCGGGTCGCCGGGCTTGACCGGCAGCGGCGCCAGCGAGGCGCAGGCGGTGAGCGCGCACAGCGCGGCGCAGAGCGCGAGGGTGCGGAGCATGGCGGTTCTCCCGTGGGCTGCGCGCAGGGTACTGCGGCGGGGGCGGGGGAGTGTTGCGACTGCGGTCGCAGGCCAGGAGGCCCGGATCGTCGGGTGTCGGCGCGTCGTGCGGCGTCGCGGGTCGGCGATGGTTGCGGCGTGGTTGTGTTGGCGCGGTCGCGGCTCGCGCCGCTGCTACCGTTTGAAACGAAGCTTGCCGGGAGTCGAATGTAGGAGCGGCGCGAGCCGCGACCGCGACGCCTCGCTTGCGTCGCAAGCTCGAAGTCGCGCCCGCGGCTCGCGCCGCTCGTGCGTGCGAATGCGCGAGAGCCGGCGCGCGCCGGCCCTCGCGCGCGGGGCTCAGTCGCCCAGCGTCAGCAGCGAGGCGTTGCCGCCGGCCGCGGTGGTGTTGACGGTGATGGTCTTCTCGGTGGTGAAGCGCGGCAGGTAGTGCGGGCCGCCGGCCTTGGGGCCGGTGCCGGACAGGTTCTGGCCGCCGAAGGGCTGCACGCCGACCACCGCGCCGATCTGGTTGCGGTTGACGTAGCAGTTGCCGACCTTGACCCGGGTGCTGATGCGCTCGATGGTTTCGTCGATGCGCGAGTGTATGCCCAGGGTCAGGCCGTAGCCGGTGGCGTTGATCGAGTCGATCACCGCGTCGAGCTGATCGGCCTTCCAGCGGATCACGTGCAGGACCGGGCCGAACACTTCCTTGTGCAGCTGGTCGAGCGACTTGAGCGCGTAGGCGCGCGGGGCGAAGAAGCTGCCGTGCGCGGCGTCGGCGTCGAGCGCGACCTCGGCGATCTTGGTCGCTTCCTTGTCCATGCGGTCGGCGTGGTCGCGCAGCATCTTCAGCGCGTCCTCGTCGATCACCGGGCCGACGTCGGTCGACAGCAGGCCCGGGTCGCCGACCTTCAGCTCGGCCATCGCGCCGGCGAGCATGTGGGTGACCTTGTCGGCGATGTCGTCCTGCACGAACAGCACGCGCGCGGCCGAGCAGCGCTGGCCGGCCGAGGTGAAGGCCGAGCCGATCGCGTCCTTGACCAACTGCTCGGGCAGCGAGGAGGAGTCGGCGATCAGCGCGTTCTGGCCGCCGGTCTCGGCGATCAGCACGCCGATGGCGGCGTCGCGCGCGGCCAGCGCGCGGTTGATCGCGCGCGCGGTGTCGGTCGAGCCGGTGAAGGCCACGCCGGCCACGCGCGGGTCGCGGGTCAGCGCCGCACCGACGGTGGCGCCGTCGCCGGGCAGGAACTGCAGCACCGCTTCGGGGATGCCGGCTTCGTGCAGCAGCTTGACTGCGTAGTAGCCGATCAGGTTGGTCTGCTCGGCCGGCTTGGCGATGACGGCGTTGCCGGCGGCGAGCGCCGCGGAGATCTGGCCGAGGAAGATCGCCAGCGGGAAGTTCCACGGGCTGATGCAGACGAACACGCCGCGGCCGGACAGGAGCAGGGTGTTGGATTCGCCGGTCGGGCCCGGCAGCGCTTCGGGCGCGAACAGCTTGCGCGCCTGGGCGCCGTAGTAGCGCAGGAAGTCGACCGCCTCGCGCACTTCGGCGACGCCGTCGGGGATGGTCTTGCCGGCTTCCTTGGTGCACAGCGCGATGTACTGCGGCATGCGGTCTTCCAGCAACTGCGCGGCGTGTTCGAGGATCGCGGCGCGGCTGGCGGCCGGGGTCGCGTCCCAGGCTTCCTGCGCGGCGACCGCGTTCTTCAGCGCCTGCTCGACGGCGGCGCTGTCGGCGGCCTTCCACTGGCCGACGATCTCGCGGCGGTCGGCCGGGTTGGTCACGGCGATGTCGGCGCCGCCGACCGTGGCGCCCGGCACCAGCGGCGCGGCGCGCCAGTCGGTGCGGGCGGCGGCGTTGACGTCGGCGGCGAGGGACTGCAGTTGCTGGTCGTTGGCGAGATTGACGCCCATGGAATTGGTCCTGTCGAAGCCGAAGCTGCGGTAGAGGTCGGCCGGAAGCGGAATGCGCGGATGCGGAATGCTGTCGAAGCCGGACACCGTCTCGACCGGATCCTGGATCAGATCGTCGATGGCGATGTCCTCGTCGGTGATGCGGTTGACGAAGCTGGAGTTGGCGCCGTTCTCGAGCAGGCGGCGCACCAGGTACGGCAGCAGGTCTTCGTGCGAACCCACCGGCGCGTACACGCGGCACGGCGCGTTCAAGCGGTCGGCGGGGATCACTTCGGCGTAGAGGTCGTCGCCCATGCCGTGCAGCTTCTGGAACTCGAAGTGCTGCTCGCGGCCCATTGCCTTGGCGCGCTGATGGATGGTGGCGATGGTCTGGGCGTTGTGGGTGGCGAACATCGGATAGATCGCGTCCGAGGCTTCCAGCATGCGCCGGGCGTTGGCGAGGTACGACACGTCGGTGTTCGGCTTGCGGGTGAACACCGGGTAGCCGAGCTGGCCGTCGACCTGGGCGCGCTTGACCTCGCTGTCCCAGTACGCGCCCTTGACCAGGCGCACCGGGATGCGGCGGCCGACGCGGCGGGCCAGATCGGCGATGAAGGCGATCGCCTCCGGCGCGCGCTTCTGGTACGCCTGGATCGCCAGACCGTAGCCTTCCCAGCCGTCCAGCGACGCGTCGGAGTACGCGGCCGCGATCACGTCCAGCGACAGCTCCAGGCGGTCGGCTTCCTCGGCGTCGATGGTGAAGCCGATGCCGTAGCCCTTGGCCAGCTGCGCCAGTTCCAGCACGCGCGGGGTCAGTTCGGCGAACACGCGCTCGCGCTTGGCGTGCTCGTAGCGCGGGTGCAGCGCCGAGAGCTTGACCGAGATCGACGGCGTGGCGAACACGTCGGCGTTCTTGTAATTGCCGCTCTTGCCGATCGCGTGGATCGCGTCGCGGTAGGCCTGCAGGTAGCGCAGCGCGTCCTTGGTGGTCAGCGCGCCTTCGCCGAGCATGTCGAAGGAGTAGCGGTAGTTCGCGTTGTCGCCCTTCTTCGAGCGCGACAGCGCCTCGCCGATGGTGCGGCCCATGACGAACTGGTGGCCCATGATGCGCATGGCCTGACGCACCGCGAGGCGGATCACCGGCTCGCCGACGCGGCCGATCAGGCGCTTGAAGGCGTTGTGGACGTCGCGCTTGGTGTCGTCGGCCAGATCGACCAGGGTGCCGGTCAGCATCAGGCCCCAGGTCGAGGCGTTGACCAGGACCGAGTCGGACTGGCCCAGATGGCGCTTCCAGTCGGCGTCGCCGAGCTTGTCGCGGATCAGCTTGTCCGCGGTCTCCTGATCCGGAATGCGCAGCAGCGCCTCGGCCACGCACATCAGCAGCACGCCTTCCTCGCTGCCCAGGTCGTACTGGCGCATGAAGGCTTCGATCGCGCCTTGATCCTGGGCGCGGGCGCGGACCCGGCGGACCAGATCGGCGGCGGTGGCTTGCGCCTTGGCGCGGTCGGCGTCGGGCAGGCGCGCCAGTTCGAGCAGGCCGCGCACGTGCTGCGCTTCGTCGCGGACCCAGCCGGCGGTGAGCGCGGCGCGCGCGCCGGACGGCGGCGCCGGCAGTTCGGGGCTGATCATCGGCGACAACGGCGGGGTGCCGGTGCGCGGCGGCGGGCCGTCGCTGGCGACGGCGGAGGAGGCTTCGGTGGACATCGGACCCGGGACAGGGGTGGGAAGTCCGCCATTTTAGAGCTTTATCTCGACCGCCATCTGCCCTTTTTCGGCCGCTGCGGGCGCGGCCTCGCCATCCGCCGGGGTAGGGACGGCGGCGCCGCGCGAGCGGCCGCGGAGCCACGCGCGGACAAGCGAGCCGGCCGCTCCGGCAAGGTCTGCGGCCGCGTCGCGGCCTTGCCGCACAGCGCGCGAGGGATGCGCTAACTTGCACCCGTCACGTTTGCGACGCAGGCCCGCGCCGCGCCCTCGGCCGTCCGTGCGCGAGGCAAAGCCGCGTCGCTATTGACTCTGCGCGATTCGGCCGGCGCTGCGGCGCGTGCAAGTGGCGGGTTGCCGCAGGCCGGGGCCGCCGCTACCATTTCTCGGTTATCCGTAGCGCCGATCCCGGCGTGATGGGCCCGGCAGGGCTCGCCAGCCACCTCGCAGTCCCCCCGCATGGTCCGCGCGCCCTCTCAAGGCGCCGCCGGCGCCGGGACGAGAGGCAGCCCGCGGAGCGCGCGTTAGATCACCACACTGATTTATTCGGGGCTCGAACTGATGAAAGCCGGTCGTTTCAAGCAGTGGGCAGTGGGCGTCGCCGCAATGGCGTTGCCGGTCCTGGCGTCGGCGCAAGCCGCCGATCCCAAGCCGTGGCAGTTGAACATGGGCAAGGGCGTCACCGCCCAGTCGATGAACGCCCATTCCGCGCACATGCTGGCGCTGTGGATTTGCGTGGTGATCGGCATCCTGGTCTTCGGCGCGATGGCCGTGGCCATGTTCAAGTTCCGCAAGTCCAAGGGCGCGGTGCCCGACAAGGACTTCGTCCACAGCACCAAGCTGGAGATCGTCTGGACGGTCGTGCCGGTGGCGCTGCTGGTGCTGATGGCGTTCCCCGCCACCAGCAAGCTCATCAACATGTACGACACCCGCGATTCGGCGATGACGGTGAAGATCACCGGCTACCAATGGATGTGGAAGTACGACTACCTCGGCGAAGGCGTGTCCTTCACCAGCCGCCTGGACCGCAAGAGCGACCAGCTGCGCCAGAGCAAGCGGACGGTCACCGCCGCCGACCACGAGCATTACCTGCTCGACGTCGACAACGTGCTGGTGCTGCCGGTCGACACCAAGATCCGCTTCGTGATCACCGCCGACGACGTCATCCACGCGTGGTGGGTCCCGGCGCTGGGCTGGAAGCAGGACGCGATCCCGGGCATCGTCAACGAGGCTTGGACCGACATCAAGGAACCCGGCGTCTACCGCGGCCAGTGCGCCGAGCTGTGCGGCAAGGACCACGGCTTCATGCCGATCGTGGTGCGCGCGCTGCCCAAGGCCGAGTACCAGCAGTGGTTGGCCGAGCAGAAGGCCAAGAACGCGCCGGCCGCTCCGGCGGCTCCGGCCGCCGCTCCGGCGCCCGCCGAGACCGCTCCCGCCGCCGCGCAGGCTCCGGCCGCCGGCACTGCCAGTTCCGATGCCCCGGCCGCCGCCCCGAAGGGCGCCGCGACCGCCGGTTGATCGTCCGCATTTATCAGAGGTAGGTCATGGCAGCCACGCACCCCGTCGCCGATCACCACGATCATCACGATGATCACGCCCACCAGCAGGGCTTCATCGAGCGTTGGTTCTTCTCGACCAACCACAAGGACATCGGCACGCTGTACCTGATTTTCAGCTTCGTGATGTTCCTCATCGGCGCGGGCATGTCGGTGATGATCCGCCTGGAGCTGATGCAACCGGGCCTGCAGTACGTCAAGCCCGAGTTCTTCAACCAGATGACCACGATGCACGCGCTGGTCATGATCTTCGGCGGCGTGATGCCGGCCTTCGTCGGCCTCGCCAACTGGATGATCCCGCTGCAGATCGGCGCGCCGGACATGGCGCTGCCGCGCATGAACAACTGGTCGTTCTGGATCCTGCCGTTCGCCTTCAGCCTGCTGCTGGTGACCCTGTTCCTGGACGGCGGCGCGCCGGCCGGCGGCTGGACGCTGTATCCGCCGCTGTCGCTGCAGGGCGGCAACAACGTCGCCTTCGCGATCTTCGCCATCCACATGATGGGCATCAGCTCGATCATGGGCGCGATCAACGTCATCGCCACCATCCTCAACATGCGCGCCCCGGGCGTGGACCTGCTGAAGATGCCGATCTTCTGCTGGACCTGGCTGATCACCGCGTTCCTGCTGATCGCGGTGATGCCGGTGCTGGCCGGCGCGGTGACGATGCTGCTGACCGACAAGTTCTTCGCCACCTCGTTCTTCAACGCGGCCGGCGGCGGCGACCCGGTGATGTTCCAGCACATCTTCTGGTTCTTCGGGCACCCCGAGGTCTACATCATGATCCTGCCGGCGTTCGGCGTGGTCTCGGAGATCATCCCGACCTTCAGCCGCAAGCCGCTGTTCGGTTATCAGGCGATGGTCTACGCGACCGCCTCGATCGCCTTCCTCTCGTTCATCGTGTGGGCGCACCACATGTTCACCGTCGGCATGCCGCTCGGTGGCGAGATCTACTTCATGTTCGCGACCATGCTGATCGCGGTGCCGACCGGCGTGAAGGTGTTCAACTGGGTCACCACGATGTGGCGCGGCTCGATCTCGTTCGAGGCGCCGATGCTGTGGGCGATCTCGTTCGTGATCCTGTTCACCATCGGCGGTTTCTCCGGCCTGATGCTCGCCATCGTGCCGGCCGACTTCCAGTACCACGACACCTACTTCGTGGTCGCCCACTTCCACTACGTGTTGGTGACCGGCGCGCTGTTCTCGATCATCGCCGCGGTCTACTACTGGTGGCCGAAGTGGACCGGCCGCATGTACAACGAGACGGCGGCCAAGTTCCACTTCTGGTGGACGATGATCTTCGTCAACCTGCTGTTCTTCCCGCAGCACTTCCTGGGTCTGGCCGGCATGCCGCGCCGCATCCCGGACTACAACGTGGTGTTCGCGGACTGGAACCTGGTCAGCTCGATCGGCGCGTTCGGCATGTTCCTGACGCCGTTCATGATGGCCTTCATCCTGCTGCGTTCGCTCAAGCACGGCGCCAAGGCCGAAGCGCGCGCGTGGGAATCGGCCAAGGGCCTGGAATGGACGGTGCCGAGCCCGGCCCCGCACCACACCTTCAGCACGCCGCCGGTCATCCGCGACGGCGATCTGGCCCACGGCGACATCACCCACTGATCGCGCACGGCGTCGCGGTCGTAGCGATCGCGGCGCCGGCTCACGGGAGGCCGACATGACTCCGATCCAAGAACCGCAGGACCTCGCTCAGCGCCGCTCGGCCGCGCGGCGGACCGCGTTTTGGGTCGGCGCGGCGGCGGTGGCGGTGTACGTGCTCTTCCTCCTCGGCGGCGTGTTCGGGATGGCGAAATGAGCGACGTCCGCGACCCGCAGCCCAGCGAGCTCAACGAGGCCCGCCGGCAAGCCTCGCCGAAGATGACCAAGCTCATGGTCGGCGTGGCGCTGGGCGCGTTCGCTTTCACCTTCGCGCTGGTGCCGCTGTACCGCATCGCGTGCGAGAAGGTGTTCGGCATCCGTCTGGAACGCGGCGTCGCCGACGCCGACCGCGGCGGCCATGCGGTCTCCGACCGCATCATCACCGTGCAGTTCGACGGCAGCGTCAATTCCAAGCTGCCCTGGGAATTCCGCCCGCACGCGGTGAGCATGAAGGTGCGCCCGGGCGAGCAGTACGAAACCACCTACTACGCGCGCAACACCAGCGACGCGCCGATCGTCGGCAGCGCCTCGCCCTCGGTGGCGCCGGCGCGCGCGTCGGGCTATTTCAACAAGACCGAATGCTTCTGCTTCACCGCGCAAACCCTGCAAGCGGGCGAGTCGCGCGAGATGCCGGTGCGTTTCATCGTCGATCCGAACCTTCCGGCCGGCGTCGAGACCATCACCCTGTCCTACACTTTCTTCAAGAACGACGTGCTCACCGCACGGCTGCAGCAAGGCGCGGTCTCCAAGACGCCGTCCTCGCCGCTGGCCGCGCCTTGAGTTGGCTTCGCACCACCTGACTACGGAACGCCGCCATGGGCCAAGCGCACTCGCCAGACGCCAACATCTACTTCGTCCCGCATAGCAGTCGTTGGCCGTTCCTCGGTTCGATCGGCTTGTTCACCCTGATGGTCGGCGTGGCCAACTGGCTCAACGAAGTCAGCTGGGGCAAGCCGGTGTTCTTCGTCGGCGTCGCGATGATGATCGCGGTGCTGTTCGGCTGGTTCAGCGACGTGGTGCGCGAGTCGGTCCGCGGCAACTACAACAAGCAGGTGGACGTGTCGTTCCGGATGGGGATGATCTGGTTCATCTTCTCCGAGGTGATGTTCTTCGCCGCGTTCTTCGGCGCGCTGTTCTACGCCCGCCAGTTCGCGCTGCCGTGGCTCGGCGGCGACGGCGACGGCGTGATGACCAACAGCCTGCTGTGGCCGGACTTCAGCGCGGCCTGGCCGAGCTCGGGCCCGGCCGGCGTCGGCGGCCACTTCCAGACCATTCCGGCCTGGGGCCTGCCGCTGCTCAACACCCTGATCCTGCTGACCTCGGGCTCCACGGTCACCGCCGCGCACCACGCGCTCAAGGGCGGCCACCGCAAGGCGCTGCTGTTCTGGCTGGGCCTCACCGTGCTGCTGGGCTGCACCTTCCTGTTCTTCCAGGCGGAGGAGTACGTCCACGCCTACACCGAGCTGAACCTGACCCTGGGTTCGGGCATCTACGGTTCGACCTTCTTCATGCTCACCGGCTTCCACGGCCTGCACGTGACCCTGGGCACGATCATGCTGGCGATCATCTGGTTCCGCTGCCTGAAGGGCCACTTCGACAAGGACAACCACTTCGCCTTCGAGGCGGTGGCTTGGTACTGGCACTTCGTCGACGTGGTGTGGCTGGGCCTGTTCCTGTTCGTCTACGTGCTGTAAGCGCGGACGAGGCATCGATGCGAAAGGCCGGCCCGAGGGCCGGCCTTTCGTTTTTGCGAGGCGGTCGTTTTCGTGCTGGCGGGCGCCCAGCCCCGGCGTTCCGCGCTCGGCCCGCTGCGGCGGGAATGAGGGATCGGCCGACGACCACCGGCCGCATCGCGGCCGGGGCGCTAACCGGCGACAATGGCGCCCTGGGCCGTCGACGGCCCGGCGGGCCGCTCAGCCCGCGGGATTGGAGCCCACGCCGTGCGGCGTGATCCAGCCCATCCAGATCGCCAGGATCACCAACAAGATCAGCGCGACGGACAGCGCGATGCGCCGGGTCAGGGCATTGACCGTGCGTTTGCTCTGCCCCTTGTCCACCAGCATGTAATACAGGCCCGCCCCCAGGTTCCACAGGATGAACGCCAGGAACGCGACCACCACCAGGATTTTCAATTCTTGGCTCATCGAGGCCTCGTGCGCCGCGCGCGCGGGTGCGAAAGCCGGATTATCGCAGCACGCCGGGAGCTTGGGGTGAGCCGTCGCGGCAGCGTGCTGTTCGGTTGGGTCTTGGCGCTGGCGACGATCGCGCTGTTCGTCAACCTCGGCCTGTGGCAGGCGCGGCGCGCGGTCGAGAAGCAAGCCATGCTCGACGCCGCCGCGCGCGTGCTGTCCGCGCGCGCGCCGCAGCCGCTGTCGCGCGCGGCCGATCCGCGCCGCGCGCACGAGTACGACTGGGCCGAGGGCCAAGGCCGCTTCGACGAACGCGGGCCGCTGCTGCTCGACAACCAGCAACGCGGCGGCCGCGCCGGCGTGCGCGTGTATCGGCTGTTCCTGCCCAACGGCGGCGAACCGATGCTGGTCGATCTGGGCTGGCTGCCGCTGGGCGGCGAACGCAAGCTGCCGTCGGTGGCCAAGCCCGAAGGCGAACTGGCGCTGCGCGGTTTGCTCAGCGCGCCGCCGTCGGTCGGCATCCCGCTCGGCCCCGGCATCGGCCGCGAAGGCGAGGGCTGGCTGCTGACCCGCGTCGACACCCGCGCGATCGGCGCCGCGCTCGGCCTGTCGGCGCCGCTGGCGCCGCGCGTGCTGCGCCTGGACCCGGCGCTCAAGCTCGGCTTCGAGCGCGATCTGGAACTGCTCAGCAACACCTTGCCGCCGGACAAGCACCGCGGCTATTCCCTGCAGTGGTTCGCACTCGCCGCGGCGGTGCTGATCACGGCGCTGATCCTGACTTTCCGGCGCCCGCGCCGCGGAGCCGAACGATGACCCAACCCGCGCCGTCCGCGCCCGTCTCCAACGCCCAGCGCAACCGCAACCGCCTGGTGTTGGTGCTGATCGCCGCGTTCTTCTTCGTGCCGATGCTGATCGCCGGAGTCATGCGCTTCACCGACCGCCATCCGGCGATCAACCGCCAGAACGGCGAGCTGCTGGAACCCAAGCCGGACCTGCGCCGGATGCCGCTGGCGCTGGCCGACGGCAAGCCGTATCCGTGGAATCCCGGCGCGCGGGTGTGGCGCATCGTGGTCGCGCCGCGGCCCGATTGCGCCGAGGAGTGCGTCAAGTTGTCGCATGAGCTCGACACGGTCTGGCAGCTGTTCGGCAAGGACGCCGATCAGGTCGATCTGCTGTGGGCCGGCGAACCGCCGGCCGGCGCGGCGCGTCCGGCCTCGCTGCGCGTGCTCGGCCCGTCGCCGCAGCTGCTCGAGCGCTTGCCGCGCCTGAACGACCCGGCCGGCACCCCCGTCTACGTCATCGACCCGAACGGCTTCGTGATTCTGCGCTACGCTCCCGGCTTCGAACCCGGCGGGCTGCATAAGGACTTGAGCCGGCTGCTGAAACTGATGTGACGACCGCCGGCGCCGCGCGCGGCGCCGCCAGCGAGACCAAGCTAAGCAATGAGCGTATCCAGCCTCACCGGCCTGAGCAGTTCCGGCCTGTATAAGAATTTCCACCGCATCGCCTGGCTGGCGGTGGCGCTGGCCTTGTGCGTGATCGTGTTCGGCGCGTTCGTGCGCCTGTCCAACGCCGGCCTGAGCTGCCCCGACTGGCCGACCTGCTACGGCCGCGCCGCGTGGCCGACCGATCCGCATCAAGCGGTCGATCACGTCGCCACCCAGATCCGCCCGGTCGAAGTGCACAAAGCCTGGCGCGAGCAGTTCCACCGCATGATCGCCGGCCTGCTCGGCGTGCTGGTGCTGACCCTGGCCTTGGTCTCGGCGCGCCGGCGCAGCAAGGGCATGGCGCAGATCGCGCTGGCCTCGCTGTTGGTCGCCGTCGGCATCCCGCTTTATATGAAAGGCCAGCACGTCGCCGCGTCCGCGCTGGCGATCGTCGGCGAAGCGATTTTGATCGCCGCGGCCGCGCGCTGGAGCAACACCGATCTGTCGCGGGTGTCGGCGATCACCCTGGCGGTCATCATCTTCCAGGCCTTGCTCGGCATGTGGACGGTGACGTGGCTGCTCAAGCCCATCGTGGTGATGGCGCATTTGCTCGGCGGGCTGCTGACGTTCTCTCTCTTGGTGTGGACCGCGTGGCGCGCGACCAACCAGCCGATCCGTCTGGCCGACGCGCCGCGCTTGCGCGGGTGGATCCTCGCCGGCATCGCCGTGCTCGGCGTGCAGATCGCGCTCGGCGGCTGGACCAGCGCCAACTACGCCGCGCTGGCTTGCGGCAACGACTTCCCGACCTGCGTCGGCCAGTGGTGGCCGCGCCACGACTTCGGCGAAGCCTTCGTGCTGTGGCGCGGCATCGGCGTGGATTACGAAGGCGGCATCCTCGACGGCGAGGCGCGCATCGCGATCCAACTCGCGCACCGGATCATGGCCGGCGTCGTGTTCGTGTTCGTGTCGGCGCTGGCGATCAAGCTGCTGCGCACGCCGGGCCTGCGCGGCTGGGCGACGTTGCTCGGCGCGCTGTTGCTGCTGCAGATCGGCCTGGGCATCGCCAACGTGATGGCGGGCCTGCCGCTGCCGGTCGCGGTCGCCCACAACGGCGGCGCCGCGCTGCTGCTGTTCACCCTGGTCTCGCTGCTCGCGCGCCTGCGCACGCCGGAGCCGTGATGAGCGCCGCGCCGCGACCCACCGCCAAGCAGTACTGGGACCTGACCAAGCCGCGCGTGGTCGCGCTGATCGTGTTCACCGCCTTCGTCGGCATGTTCATGGCGGTGCCGGGCTGGCCGCCGCTGCGCGAGTCGGTGCTGGGCTTCTTCGGCATCTGGCTCGCCGCCGCGTCGGCGGCGACGATCAACCAACTGCTGGACTCGCGCATCGACGCCAAGATGGCGCGCACCTCCTGGCGGCCGATCGTGGCTGGGCAAGTGACCCCGCGTCAGGCGCTGGTGTTCGCGCTGGTGCTGGCGGCGCTGTCGATGACGATCCTGGTGCTGTGGGTGAATCCGATCACCGCCGCGCTGACGTTCGCGTCGTTGATCGGCTACGCGGTGGTCTACACCGTCTACCTCAAGCGCGCCACGCCGCAGAACATCGTCATCGGCGGCATCGCCGGCGCGGCGCCGCCGCTGCTGGGCTGGGCCGCGGTGACCGGCATGAGCGGCGAATGGGATTGGGCGCACGCGCTGCTGCTGGTGCTGATCATCTTCGTCTGGACGCCGCCGCACTTCTGGGCGCTGGCGATCTTCCGCCGCGCCGACTACGCGCGGGCGATGGTGCCGATGCTGCCGGTGACCCACGGCGTGCAGTACACGCGCTGGCAGATCCTGTTCTACACCGTGTTGCTGGTGGCGGTGACGGTGCTGCCGTGGGCCGCGGGCATGAGCGGGCTGTTCTACCTCGGCGGCGCCTTGGTGCTGGGCGCGGTGTTCCTGTACTACGCCTGGAAGCTGATGGACCCGCCGGACGAGCTGTACGCGATGAAGGTGTTCAACTACTCCATCGTGTACCTGATGGCGCTGTTCGCGTTCTTGCTGGTCGATCATTGGCTGCTGCCGGCGTTGGCGCCTGCGGCGGCGTTCGAGTTGCGTCCGCTCGGCTGAGTCCGGCCACGCCGTTCAACCCTTTTCGCGACGCCCGCATCCAACCGATTCGTTCTGGTTGGAGTGCTTCGTGCGCCGTTCGTTCGCCTTGCGATTGATCGCTTCGTGTCTCGCCGTGCTCGCGCTGGGCGCGGCGCACGCTTCGGCGCCGCGCGCCGCCACCGTCGAATTCCGCGACGGCCGTTGGTTCGACGGCGAAGGGTTCCGCGCCGGCACCTGGTATTCGGTCGACGGTTCGCTGACGCGCGCGCGGCCCGGGCGCGTAGACCGCGTCGTCGATCTCGACGGCGGTTACGTCAGCCCGCCCCTGGCCGAGGCGCACAACCACAACCTGCAAAACGCCTGGGGCGCGAAGAATTTTCGCGGCCGCTACATCGACGGCGGCGTGCAGTACGCGGCGATGCTGTGCGGCGACCCCATCGACCGCGCGCAGGCGCGCGAAGCCTTGGGTGCGGACGCGCCGCTGGATGTGCTCTATGCCAGCGCCTGCATTTCAAGCTCCGACGGCCACCCGCTGGCGATGGCGCGGCGAAACGCCGACGGAAGCCTGCGGCCGCCCGAAGACGTTTACGACCGCGATTATTTGACGATGGATTCGCCCGAAGACATCGAGCGCAAATGGCCGATGGTGCGCGCCGCCCAGCCCGATCTGATCAAGGCCATCCTGGTCCATAGCGAGCGCCCGGAGCGGCGTGGCGATCCGCGCTATTTCGGCCTGAACGGCCTGCGTCCCGAGCTGCTGGCGCCGCTGGTGCGGCGCGCCCGCGCCGACGGCGTGCGCGTGGCCGCGCACGTCGAATCGGCCGCGGACTTCCGCGTCGCGGTCGAGGCCGGCGTGGATCTGATCGCGCACTTGCCGGGCTATCAAATCTGGGACGGTCGCGGCGAGGCGGATTATCGCCTCGACGACGCGACCATCGCTCTGGCCGCGCAGCGCGGGATTGCGCTGATCGCCACCGCCAACGCCGCGCAACTGCTGGCCGGCGAGGATGCCGCCAAGCTCGAACGCGTGCGCGCGCTGCAACGCGACAACCTGCGTCGGCTGCTCGCCGCGGGCGTGCCGCTCGCCGTCGGCAGCGATCGCTTCGACGCCACGGTGCGCGCCGAGATCGACTATCTGGCCGCGCTGGAGCTGATGGCGCCCGCGCGACTGTGGCGCGCCGCCGTCGAATACACGCCGTCGCTGTTGTTCCCGCGGCGCCGCATCGGCCGCATCGCCGAAGGCTACGAGGCCAATTTCATCGTTCTGGCCGAGAATCCGCTGCGGGCGCCGAAAGCGCTCGACGGCATCCGCTTGAAAGTGCGCCGGGGCGCGGTCTACTAAGCCTTTGCGCACTGGCGCTGCGCCGCCCGGCCGTGCCTATACTCGCGGCACGTTCCGCCGATGGGGAGATCGGTGCCGATGCTGCAGTCCGCTGATGTCGAATCGCCGCGCGCGCCGCGGCGCGTCTTGTTCCGCGCGTTGTCGGCGCTGTTGTTGGCGGCGGCGTTGCCTGCCGCGGCGCAGCAAGCCTCCGACACCGTGGTGGTCACCGCCGCCAAGCTGTTCGACGCGAGCAGCGGGCGCCTGATCGACCGCCCGCAGATCGTGATCCGCGAGGGCCGCATCGCCGCGGTCGGCCGCGCCGGCGACGCCGCGCCCGAGGGCGCGCGCCGCCTCGATCTGCCCGGCATGACCGTGCTGCCGGGCCTGATCGACATGCACGTGCACCTGGATTCGGATCCCACCTTCGGCGGCTACACCGGCTTGCAGTTCAACGACCGCTTCTGGTCGGTCGTCGCGGTCAAGCACGCGCAGCAGACCTTGCAGGCCGGCTTCACCACCGTGCGCAACGTCGGCGCCGATGCCTGGAACGACGTCGGCCTGCGTCAGGCCATCGACGAGGGCAAGCTCGTCGGTCCGCGCATCGTCACCGCCGCGTATTCCTTCGGCGCCACCGGCGGCCACTGCGATTCGACCTACTTCCCGCCGTCGATGGCGCAGAAGAATCCCTACAACGCCGACTCGCCCGAGCAAGCGCGCAAGAGCGTGCGCGAGCTGCGCAAGTACGGCGCGCAAGTCATCAAGATTTGCGCCACTGGCGGCGTGTTCTCGCGCAACACCGAGCCCGGCCAGCAGCAGATGAGCTATGAGGAAATGAAGGCGGTCGCCGACGAGGCGCATCAGTGGGGCTTGCGCGTGGCCGCGCACGCGCACGGCGCGGCCGGCATCCGAGACGCGATCCGCGCCGGCGTGGACACCATCGAACACGCGAGCCTGATCGACGACGAGGGCATCCGCTTGGCCAAGCAGCACGGCGCGTGGCTGTCGATGGACATCTACAACACCGACTACACCCAGGCCGAGGGCAAGAAGAACGGCGTATTGGAAGACAACCTGCGCAAGGATCGCGAAGTCGCCGACATCCAGCGCGAAAACTTCCGCCGCGCGCACGCGGCCGGGGTGAAAATGGTCTACGGCACCGACGCCGGCGTGTACCCGCACGGCCTCAACGGCCGCCAGTTCGCGGTGATGACGCGCTACGGCATGACCGCGGCGCAGGCGATCCGCGCGGCCACCTTCGACGCGGCGCAAGCCTTGGGGCGCAAGGACGTCGGTTTGATCGAAACCGGCCGCTGGGGCGATCTGATCGCGGTCGCGGGCGATCCGACGCAGGACGTTCGATTGCTGGAATCGGTGCCGGTGGTGGTCAAGGGCGGCGAAGTGGTGAAGGACGCGCGCTGAGCGAGTCCCGCGCGGCGTCAATTATCCACGCCCACGTCCCACGTCCCGCGTCCCGCGTCCCGCGCTCCGCGCCACTCCCACCCCGTCATTCCGGCGAAAGCCGGAATCCATTTTGTCGTTGCTGTTGCTGTTTGCTTTGACGCATCCCCACGCAAAGCCCACGCCCCGCAGCCCCGGAGGGCGTGCGCATGGATGCGCACGCGCGCCATGGGGCAGGATGACCCTTATGGCGCGGCCCCGCGTCGCTGTGAGCCCTAGTGGCTCTTGATTCGAAAACAAGGAAAGCGCCTTTCTTTGGTTACTTTCTTTGGCAAGACAAAGAAAGTGACCCGGCCGCTTGCGGACGGAACGCTTTGGATTGGAGCTTGTCCTCACTCGTTGTTGCGCTGAGAGCGAACCCACAGCAAAGTCAAAATGGATTCCGGCTTTCGCCGGAATGACGGAGTGCAAGCTGCGTTTCCCGCACGTGGCGGAACACCCCACCCGCCGTCATTCCGGCGAAAGCCGGAATCCATTTTGATGTTGCTTCCGCTTTCTCTGGCAAGAGACGCACGACGACAAGCGAAGATCAAACGCTTAAAGCTTTCGTCCGCAAGCGGCCGAGTTACTTTCTTTGTCTTGCCAAAGAAAGTAACCAAAGAAAGGCGCTTTCCCTGTTTTCGAATCAAGAGCCACTAGGTCCAGTACCGGGCGCGGGGCTGCGCCGTAAGGGGCATCCATGCCCCTACGGCGCACGCGCGCATCCATGCGCGCGCCCTCCGGGGCTTTGGGACGTAGGCCTCGGGTGGGGATGCGTCCAGGCGAAGAGCAACAGCAGCGGCAACGGCAAGATCAAAATGGATTCCGGCTTTCGCCGGAATGACGGCGGTCGATAGCCAGACTCTCGAGGGCAAGAGCGCAATTCTTCCTCATAGTCCCGGCCAGAACCGACTTCGCTCCCGCACTACGCGTCGCCGCCGCAGCGCCGCTCAGTCCGCAACCTCTTCCACCGTCGCCCGCGCCGCCGCCTTGCGCGCATACCGCTGCGCCAACTGCGCGCAAACGATCAGCTGGATCTGATGAAAAATCATCACCGGTAACACGATCGCCCCCAGCGCGCTGCTGGCGAACAGAATCTTCGCCATCGGCACGCCCGTCGCCAGACTCTTCTTCGACCCGCAAAACACGATGGCGATTTCGTCCTCGCGCGAGAACCCGAGCCGGCGCGCGGCGAACGTCGTCGTCGCCATCACCACGGCCAGCAACAGCGCGCACACCGCGATCACCACGTACAACGCGGCGATCGGCGTGCTCTGCCACAAACCGCTGTTCATCGAAGCCGAGAACGCGGTGTAGACCACCAACAGCACCGTGCCCTGATCGGTATAGCGCAGCACCGCGCGCTGCCGTTCGACCCAGCCGCCGATCCAGCGCCGCAGCAGATGGCCCGCCACGAACGGCACCAGCAGCTGCAGCATGATCTTGCCGATCGCCTCGCTCGGATCGGCCATGCCGCCGTTCGCGCCGGCCAACGCGCTGAGCAGCAACGGGGTGAGGAACACGCCGAGCAGGCTCGACGCCGAAGCGCTGCACACCGCGGCCGGCACGTTGCCGCCGGCCATCGAAGTGAAGGCGATGGACGACTGCACGGTCGAGGGCAGGGTGCACAGGAACAACAGCCCCAGGTACAGCTCCGGCGTCAGCAGATGCCCGGACAGCGGTTTGAACGCGAGGCCGAGCAGCGGAAACAAAATGAAGGTGCTGGCGAAGATCACCAGATGCAGGCGCCAGTGCAGCATGCCGGCGAGGATCGCCTCGCGCGACAGGCGCGCGCCGTGCAGGAAGAACAGCGCGGCGATGGCGAGGTCGGTGAAATCGTCCATCCACTGCGCCGGCGCGCCGTGCAGCGGGAATTTCCAGGCCAGGGCGACCGTGGCCAGCAGGGCCAGGGTGAAGGTGTCCACGCGCAGACGCTTGAGCCAGCTCATCGAAGCCCTCGTGATGCGGAGCGCGGTCGGCGCGCGCGGCCTCGGCGCGCCGACCGGGCCGCGCGCGGGAGGCGCGGCTGCGAGCATTGTGGCCGCTGCGGCGCGCGCCGGCCATGCGCGGCGTGGCGAGGTGGTTCAGGTAGGGCGCGTCGCCACAGGCCGGGCGCTGAAACGATGGGGCCATCGGCTTTGCCGCGTCCGTCCAGCCGTCGTCTACGCGAAGGCGGGAGTCGGAGACTTCAGAGGCATGCCTCGATGAAGCCTGGATGCCCGCCTTCGCGGGCATGACGATGGGTTGGGATTCGTCTGAGCGCAGCGGCCCATCGGATGCCGACGCGCCTCTTACGGAACGTCATCCCCGCGAAGGCGGGGAGTCGGAGACTTCAGAGGCATGCCTCGATGAAGCCCTGGATGCCCGCTTTCGCGGGCACGACGATGGGTTGGGATTAGCCTGGGCGCAGCGGCCCATCGGATGCCGCCGCGCCTCTTCCAGAACATCGTCCCCGCGAAGGCGGGGATCCAGAGGACTTCAGCGCCTTGCCTCGATAACGCCTTGCATGCCCACGTCCACGGGCACGACGACAAGAAAGCATCGGCGAGGCGCGGGCGCCGGCGCGATGGCGCGCCTCCCGCGGCGAACCCTCAACAGGGCCGCACTATCTCCGCGATTTCCACCGCGCTGTCCGGCGTGACGTACCACTTGCCCGGCTCTTCGTACTCGAAATCGATCGCGACCTCGGCCGCCTCGCGGTTGATGCGCAGGATGCACACCCGCCACGGCGCCTCGCCGGGCTTCTTGGTGACCTGGCGCAGCTGTTCCAGGCGGTTCTCGATCTCCACGCCCGACGGCGTCAGCGCTTCGCCCGGCTGGCCCTTGTCGTAGCGGAAGCCGTTGAGGCGGCTGATGCCGTCGCCGTACCAGGCGATCAGCGCGTAACCGTCCCACGGGCGCTCGCCGGCCTTGGGGTCGACCACGATCAGGCGGGTGATTTCGCCGAGCAATTCGTCTCTGTTCATAGCCTTGAAGTCAGTCCTTGCGGTCAGCCGGCCGCGATCAGTCCGTCCATCTGGTCCGCGTCGACGCGGTCGTAACGCTGGCCGGCGCGGTTGTCGAAACTCACGCGCTGATCGTAAACCCTGCGGCCGTCGGCCGGGTCGAGGACCTCATAGGAAATGCGAACCCGGTCCGGTCGGTCGGCCTCGCGCGGCGTCAGGTCGATGGTCACGCGCACGTCCATGCCCTTGTCGACCCACGCCGCCCACTCGTTTTCCAGGGTCTTGTAGGCGCCCATGTTGAAGTTGCCGTTCTGCGGGAACAGGTTCTTCAGGCCTTGATCGGTGACGAAGCGGTGGCCGAGCAGGTGGCCGCCCTGATCGCCGTCGACGCCGCGGTCGGCGGCGGTGCGCTGCGCCTGGGTCTCGGCGTCGCTGCGGTCGATGTCGCTGAACACGGTGCGCAGGGTCGCTTCGGCGTGAATCGGGCGGCCCTGGTCGTCGATGGTCCAGGTGGCGTCGTTGATTTCGCCGCCGCTGGGATTGACCACTTCGGTGGAGATATCGCGGGTCTTGCCGGGATCGGCGCGATCCGGCGGCGCCGCGTCCTCGCGCGGCAGCGCCGCGTAAGCATCGCGCAGCGCCGGCCCGCCGCGGCGTTCGACCGCTTCCGCGATGTTTTCGCGGCCGAACGCGGGTTCGAGTTTCCGCAACTGCGGCGCATCGAGCTTGCCGACCAAGTCGTTGGCCAGAGTTTCGCGCTCGGCCAGCGGCAGCGCGCGCACTTGCTCGCCGAGCGCTTGCACCTGCGCGCCGTCGAGCGCATCGACCCGCGCGCGCGCCAGCTCCGGCGCGGCGTCGCGCAGCGCGAGCGGCAACTCCGCGGGCGGCGGCAACGACGGCAAGCGGACGTCGAAGCCGGCGTGGATCGGGTCGGTCATGGCGGGCCTGTTCGCTGCGCGGATGCGCATCAAATTAGCCAAAAACCCGACGTCGCCGTATTGGGGAAAACCCCAGCGATTTATTTCGCTTCGATGACCCGCGCCGGCCGGGCTAGGGTTGTCCCCAGCCGCGGCCGCCGCGCGCCGTCAGCGCTTGTCCGCCTCGCCGCCGATCAAGTGCTGCTGCAGGAACAGCATCATCGCCGCGCCGAAGTAATCCGCGTTGGCCTTCTTCTGGAAGCCGTGGCCCTCGTCGTCGAACATCAGGAACCACACCGGCTGGCCGTTGCCGCGCACCGCCTTCACGATCTGCTCGGCCTCGGTGTAGGGCACGCGCGGGTCGTTCTTGCCTTGCGCGACGAACAGCGGCGAACGGATCTTGCCGGCGTTCTTCAGCGGCGAGATGCGCTCGAACACCGCCTTCATTTCCGGCACGCGCTCGTCGCCGTACTCGGCGCGGCGCAGGTCGCGGCGGTAGCTCTCGGTGTTGTTGAGGAAGGTGGCGAAGTCGGAGATGCCGACCACGTCGACGCCGGCACGGATGCGGTCGCTGTAGTGCATCAGCGAAGACAGCACCATGTAGCCGCCGTAGCTGCCGCCGTACACGCCGACGCGCTTGGCGTCGAGTTCGGGCTGCTTTCCGACCCAATCGAGCAGGGCGCCGATGTCCTTGACCGAATCCTCGCGCTTCTCGGCGTTGTCCAGGCTCAGATAGGTGCGGCCGTAACCGGCCGAGCCGCGCACGTTCGGCACCAGCACGGCCACGCCGAGTTCGTTGGCGAGGAACTGCGCGGCGGCGTTGAAGGTCGGCTGCGCCTGCGCTTCCGGGCCGCCGTGGATCTGGATCAGCACCGGCAGCGGCTTGCCGGGCGCGGCGCCGGCGGGCTTGTAGTAGAACGCCGGAATCGTGCGCGGCTTGCCGTCGACTTGGTCGAAGGTCGGATAACGCACCAAGGCTGGGGCGACGAACTTCGACGAATCCAGGCCGCCGACTTCGCTGCGGGTCCAGCGCGCGAGTTTGCGCGCGTCGATGTCGATGACGTAGACGTCGCTGGGCGAGGTCGCCGAGTTGATCGACAGCGCGATGCGCTTGCCGTCGGGCGAGAACTCGACGCCGCCGATCGCGCCGGCCGGCAGCGCCGGCAGCGGAATCTCCTGATGGCCCGGCAGCGACAGCGCATGCAGCTTGCCGATGCCGTCCTCGTTGCTGACGAACAGCAAGCGGCGGCCGTCTTCCGACAGCGCGAGCTGATCCACGTCCCACGGAATCTTGTCGCTGAGCACCTCGAACTTGCCGGTCGCCGGCTCGTGCCGGCGCAGGGTGCGGAACTCCTGCGGCTTGCCGCCGACGATCTCGTCGGAGACGAAATACACCGCGCGGCCGTCGCGCGAGAAACGGAAGTTGGTGATCGCCGCCTTGCCGCCGTCGACCGGGAACAAGCTCAGTTTGCCGCTGGTCAGGTCGACCAAACCCGGATACGACTCGCCCGCTGACACGTACTTGATCACCAGCAATTGCTTGCCGTCGGGCGAGAAATCCTGCGCGGTCCATTGGCCGCCCTCGGTCACCACCGCGCGCGCTTGTCCGTTGGGGAAATCGCTCACCCACACGTCGGTGTCCTTGCCGTTGCGGCGGGTGCTGCTGTACGCGAGCTGCTTGCCGTCGTGCGAGAACAGCGGCGCCTGATTGCGCGACTTGCCGTCGGTGAGCAAGCGGGTCTGGCGAGTGCTCAGATCGAACCAGTGCAATTGCCAGAACTCGTTGCCGCCGATGTCCTTGCCGAACACGAAGCCGTTGGCCGCGCCGGGCGCGACGGTCAGCGCATTGACCGGTTCGGGATAGAAGGTGAGCTGCTCGCGCATGCCCAGCGGCGCGCATACGCGATGGGCCTGGGTGGTTTCGGCGAAGCGGGTGGAGATCAGCAGGCAGCCGTCCTGGGTCCAGCCGGCGAAACCGGCGCCGCGGGTGTTCTGGTAGCGGTTGAGGCGTTCCAGCAACTCGGCCGGCACCGGCGGCACGTTCTCGCTGGTGCGGTTGCCCTGATGCAGGCGTTCGACCGGCGCGGCGGTTTGCGCGTGCGCGGCGCCGGCGCAGGCCAGCGCGGCGGCCAGGGCCGTGTGGGTGAGGATCAGGTGGCGCAGGCTCATCGGCGGTCTCCCCGGAGCGGCCGCGCGCGGCGCGCGGGCCAAGACGCGCCGCAACGGCGGCGCGGACGGCTGCGGCCGCGTCGCGGACCGCTGCCGGCGCGACGCGGCGAAGGCGCAGGAAGCCCGAGCTTAGCGCGCCCGCGCCGCCGCGATCCCTCCCGAAAGTCACGGCTGGCGCCGGCCGCCGTTGCGCCTAGAGTGCGTTGGTTGGAAACGTGCGCGGCGAAGGCCGCGCACGGGCGCGCGCACTGGGGCCGCGCCGCATTCGTGCCGATTCCGGGAGTCTTCGCAATGTTGGATCGCAGAAATTTTCTGATTCAAGGCGCGCTCGCCGGCGCCGGCGCGCTCGCCGCAGGATGGGGCGGGCCGCTGCGCGCGGCCGCGCCGTCGCAGCGCTGGGCGCCGTACGACGAGGCGATGGTGATCGATGGTTGCGGCTTCGTCGGCAACAACGAGCCCGGCGCGGGTCCGACCTTGCGGCCGGGGGCGATCGAGGACGTGCGCGCCAGCGGCTTGCGCGTGCTGCACACCACGGTCGGGCCGGTGGCGCAGTACGAGAACGCGTTCGAGGCCACGGTGCGCGACATCGGCAACTGGGAGCACGAGATCGCCGCGCATCCCGACGTGTTCCTGGCGGTGCGCCGCGGCGCCGACCTGGAGCGCGCTCGGCGCGAGAAGAAGGCCGGCGTGGTCTACCAGTTCCAGGACAGCGCGCCGATCGGCGAATCGCTCGAACGCATCGACGATTACTACCATCTCGGCCTGCGCACGGTGCAGTTGACCTACAACGTGCGCAACCTCGCCGGCGACGGCTGCATGGAACCCGGCGATGCGGGCTTGAGCAAGTTCGGCCACAGTCTGGTCGAACGGCTCAACGAGCGCCGCATCCTGGTCGATCTGGCCCACAGCGGCCGCCGCACCGCGCTGGAGGCGATCAAGGCCTCGAAATCGCCGGTATTGATCAGCCACACCGGCTGCGCGGCGTTGGTCGAGCGCCCGCGCAACAAGACCGACGCTGAGTTGCGCGCGGCCGCGGACAGCGGCGGCGTGGTCGGCATCTATCTCATGCCGTTCCTGCGCGAGAGCGGCCAGCCGATGGCGATGGACGTGATCGCGCACATCGAGCACGCGCTGAAGATCTGCGGCGAGGATCATGTCGGCATCGGCACCGACAACTTCGTCTCGCCGGTGGCGCTGACCGAGAAATACAAGCGCGACCACGCCGAATCGATCCGCGAACGCCGCCGCCAAGGCATTTCCGCGCCCGGCGAAAGCGAGACCGTCTACCTCTACATCCCCGACCTCAACACCCCGCGCCGGTTCGAGACGCTGGCGGCGATGCTGTCGGCGCGCGGGCACAGCGACGCGCGGATCGGCAAGATCCTCGGTGGGAATTTCGCGCGGACGATGGCGGACGTGTGGGGATGAAGACGAAGCCGGACGGTCGGTGGTAGCGGCCGAAGCCGCTGTAGGAGCTGCGCAAGCTGCGACCGCGGGGTGGCCGCTCGCGTCGTAAGCGAGGTGCCGCGGTCGCGGCTCGCGCCGCTTCTACAGCCAGATCGCATACCAGCCGAAGCCGCTGTAGGAGCTGCGCAAGCTGCGACCGCGGGGTAGCCGTTCGCGCCGTAAGCGAGATGTCGCGGTCGCGGCTCACGCCGCTCCTACAAGCCAGATCGCATACCAGCCGAAGCCGCTGTAGGAGCTGCGCAAGCTGCGACCGCGGGGTAGCCGGTCGCGTCGTAAGCGCGGTGTCGCGGTCGCGGCTCGCGCCGCTCCTACAGCCAGATCGCATACCAGCCGAAGCCGCTGTAGGAGCTGCGTAAGCTGCGACCGCGAAGTAGCCGTTCGCGCCGTAAGCGAGATGTCGCGATCGCGGTTCGTGCCGCCCCCGCACCACCAGCAGCCAAGCCCAACCGCGACTCAAGTCGCCCGCTGCAACCCCGCCCGCATCTGCAACAACGCCAGCAACTCGCGCTTCTCCGCATCGCCGAGCCCGCCTTCGCGCTGCAAGGCCTGCAGCTCGTCCAGCCGCTGCACCACGGTCTGCTTCTCCAACTGCCCGACAGCATCGAGAAACTCGCGCTGCAAATGTTCCTCGTTGCCCGGCAAGCTCTGGCTCGCCAGTTTCTGCAGCGCGCCGATCTGGGTGTGTTCGGCGAAATGCTCCAGCAGCGCGCCGGTGCTGATCTCCGGCCGTTGCTGCACGACATCGACGATCTCCACCAGCAGATCGATGCCCGGTTGGTTCAAACGCGCGAATCCGTACGGCGGCTGCAGCGCCGCGGCCAGCGAGGGCTTCTGCAACAGCAGCGCGATCGCGCTGCGCACCAGCGAACGCTTCGGCGTCGCCGCCGGACGCTGCGCGGCGCTGGCGCGTTGCGTCGGCACATGCGTTTGCGGCGAAGCCGTGCGCGCGCCGACGCCGGTGAGTTCGGTCAGGCGCTGCTTCATCAGATCGGAGAACGCGCCGTCGGGAATCTGCGCGAGCAGCGGCTTGGCGCGTTCGGCCAAGCGTCCCTTGCCTTCGAGCGTTTGCAGGTTGACGTCGGCGGCGAGGCTGTCGAACAGGAACTGCGACAGCGGCATCGCCTCCTGCAAGCGGCGGTCGAAGCCGTCGGCGCCTTCCTGCCGGACCAGCGTGTCCGGGTCCTCGCCTTCGGGCAGGAACAGGAAGAACGCCTGGCGCCCGTCCTTCATCCGCGGCAACACCGATTCCACCGCCTTCCACGCCGCGCCGCGGCCGGCGCGGTCGCCGTCGAAGCAGAAGTAGACGTCGGCGGCGTTGCGGAACAGCAGTTCGGCGTGATCGGGCGTGGTCGCGGTGCCGAGCGTGGCGACCGCGGTGTCGACGCCGTGCTGGAACAGCGCGATCACATCCATGTAGCCCTCGACCACGATCAGTCGCGGGATCTTGTTGTGGGTCTGCCGCACCTGCCACAGCCCGTACAACTCGCGGCCCTTGTGGAACAGCGGGGTTTCCGGCGAGTTGAGGTACTTCGGCCCGTCTTCCTTGTCGAGCACGCGCCCGCCGAACGCGATCACGCGGCCGCGGCGGTCGTGGATCGGGAACATCACCCGGTCGCGGAACTTGTCGTAGACGCGGCCGGTGTCGTTCTTCGACAGCAGGCCGGCGCGGTCGAGCAGTTTCATCCGCCGGTCGTCGGTGCCCAGCGCGTCGCGCAGGCCGTTGAAGCCGTCGGGCGCGTAGCCGATGCCGAAGCGGTCGCGGATGTCGATGCTGACGCCGCGATTGTCCAGATAACCCTGCGCCTTGCCGCTGGTCGAATACTGGCGCAGGAAGAAGCGCTGCGCGGCTTCCAGCGCGTGGATCAGATCCTGGGTGTCGGAATTCTCGTTGCGCGCGCGGGTGTCGCGCGGGACTTCCACGCCGACGCGCTTGGCCAACTCGTCGACCGCGTCGAGGAACTCGAGGCGGTCGTAGTTCATCAGGAAGCTGATCGCGGTGCCGTGCGCGCCGCAGCCGAAGCAGTGATAGAACTGCTTGGTCGGCGAGACCCAGAACGAGGGCGAACGCTCGTCGTGGAACGGGCAGCGCGCCGAGTATTCCTTGCCCTGACGCTTCAACGGCACGCGCGCGCCGATCACCTCGACGATGTCGGTGCGGGCGAGAAGGTCGTCGATGAAGCCGTCGGGGATGCGGGCCATGCCGGGGCCGCCCGGGCGGGCGGCGAGTCTGAGTGGGGAGCGGCGACTAGGATGCCACGGGCGGGGCGCATCGGCCGCGACCGCGGCGGGCGGTTGGGGCGCGGCGGCGGCTCAGGCCGCGTCCAGCCCCGCCGCCGCGCGTTCCTCGGCGAGCCGGCGGCGCACCCGCGCGTGCTCGTCGAGCATCGCGGTGATCAGCGCGCCGACCAGGAACACCACGGCGCAGTAGTACATCCACACCAGCATGACCACCAGCCCGCCGGCCGGCCCGTACGCGGTGCCGAGGCTGGCCTGCCCCAGGTACAGGCCGATCGCGCTGCGCCCGAGCATGAACATGCCCGCGGTCAGCGCGCCGCCGAACAGCGCGCGCCGGCGCGTCACCGGCCGGTCCGGCAACCAGCGGTACATGGCCGCGAACACCGCCGCGTACAGCACGAACGAGAACCCCGCGGCGAACACCGGCAGCAGGTCGGGCACGTAGGCGATCAGCAGCTGCAGCGCGGCCTGCGCGGCCATCGACACCACCAGCAGGAAGCCGACGCTGATGACCATCCCGAACGACAGCAGGCGCTTGCGCAGCCACGCCGCCAGCCCGCCCAGCCGCTTGGCGTCGCTGCGGAACACCCGGTTGAGCGCGGCCTGCAACTGGCCGAACACCGCCGAGGCGCCGACCAGCAGCGCCAGCGTGCCCAGCAGCGCCGCCATCGAGCCGGTGCCCGGACGATGCTGGGCGTTGGCGACGATCAGCCGCGCGGTGTTCTCGACCTCGCTGCCGGCCAGCAGGCCCATCTGGCGGAAGAACTCCTCCTGCGCCGAGGGGTATAGCGCGGTGCTCAGCCACAGCACCATCAACACCAGCGGTGCCAGCGACAGCAGGGTGTAGAACGACAGCGCCGCGGCCAGGGCGAGGATGTCGTAATCGACGAAGCGCTGGACGAACTTGCCCGGCCAGCTCTGTTCGAGCCGCGTTTGCAGGCTGTGGATGCGCTGCATCGCGTCGTGGGCGAGTTCGGCGGCGGCGGAGCGGTCGGGGTCGCCGCCGGGGTTCGGCTCGGCGGTGACCGAAGCCGGCGCGGCCGCGCTGGCGGTGCCCGCCGGATTGCGTGCGGCTGCATCGGCCGCGCGTTCGCCATCGCGATCCGGAGCGGCGGACTGAGAGCCCGGCACGGCGGCCGGCAAGGGTTTCGCGCCGGACTGCACGACGGAACCCGAAGCGGCGGAGGCGGGCAGGGCGTCGTCGGGGCGCTGGGAATCGTTCGAAGGCATGCGGCGGGCGGTGCGGCGCTGGTCGGCGTCGCGTTCAGTATCCGACAAGCCGGTTAGCGGTGTGTTGGCGCGGCGTTAGGCGGCGGCGTCGCGGTTGCGTTGTCGCGGTCGCGGCTCGCGCCGCTCCTACAAGGGGCTCCGGCCGGCTTCGTTTGCGACGGTAGGAGCGGCGCGAGCCGCGACCGCGACAACCGGTCCACCTCGTCAGCCGAGGCCTGTTCGCTCCCTAGAACGCAAAAAGCCGATGCGGCGCGAAGGCCGCATCGGCTTTGTCTTGCATCGCTCAGGACATGACTCGCGCCATGCCCTCGCAGTGCCGCCGCTCAGGCGATGACGGTCTCAGCCCGCCAACCGCTTCTTCGCCAGCGCCGACACCTGACCCATATCGGCCTTGCCGCCGAGCTTGGCCTTGAGCGGGCCCATCAGCTTGCCCAGGTCGGCCGCGCCGGTCGCGCCGACTTCGGCGATGGTGGCTTCGAGCACGGCCAGGATTTCGGCTTCGCCCATCTTCGCGGGCAGATAGCGGTCGATCACCACCATTTCGTCGCGTTCGATCTGGGCCAGATCCTCGCGCTTGGCGGCTTCGTACTGGGTGATCGAGTCGCGGCGCTGCTTGACCATCTTGTCGAGCACGGCGATCACCGCGGTGTCGTCGAGTTCGATGCGCTCGTCGACTTCCTTCTGCTTGATCGCGGCGTTGATCAGGCGGATCACGCCGAGGGAATGCTTGTCGCCGCTCTTCATCGCGGCCTTCATGTCGTCGGTGAGGCGTTGCTTGAGGCTCATGGGACGAATCCGGGAGTGGAGAAAAGGGTGGAACGGCGCCGCGAGGCGCTCGCCCGGGCCGCGAGCGGTCGGGCTTTTTTTGTTGCGGTGCGCTGAGGCGGTGCGATGCGTTCGGAGCCGGCCGAACCGGACCCGCGCCGCAGTTTCAGGCCGGCGATCGGGCCGGGCGGGCGCCGGTTTTCGCCGATCCGCAAACGCAAAGAGCCGGCAGCGCCAAAGGCGCAGCCGGCTCGATGGTCGATCCTCGCAAGCGCCGGCCGCGAAGCCGGTGCAGCGCGGAAAGCGCGATCAGTACAGGCGCTGACGCTTGGTCACATCGCGCGAAGCGCGACGGGCCTGACGCTTCACCGCCGCGGCGGCCTTGCGCTTGCGTTCCTGCGTCGGCTTTTCGTAGAACTCGCGCTTGCGGGTCTCGGCCAGAACGCCGGCCTTCTCGCAGGTGCGCTTGAAGCGGCGCAGGGCAAACTCGAAAGGCTCGTTTTCGCGGACTTTGACGCTGGGCATACGTATTCTCGTTGAGGGACCAGCCCGGGCAGGCCGGGAGAGCCGCGCATTATAGCGATGCTCGGCCGGAAGGTGCAACATACGCGGTATGAACGCGACATTCTCCCAGAAATCGGCGACGGCGCCAGCCCCCGCGATGCTGCGCGGCCGCCTGGAGGCCCGGATCCGATGAAAGTCCTGGGCATCGAAACCAGCTGCGACGAGACCGGGGTGGCCGTGTACGACACCGACACCGGCCTGCGCGCCCACGCCCTCTACAGCCAGATCGCCCTGCACGCCGAGTACGGCGGGGTGGTGCCCGAGCTGGCCAGCCGCGACCACGTGCGCAAGCTGCTGCCGCTGGTGCGCCAGACTCTGGCCGAAGCCGGCCTGCGCACCGACGAACTCGACGGGGTGGCCTACACCGCCGGCCCCGGTCTGGTCGGCGCGCTGCTGGTCGGCGCCGGCGTCGCCCGCGCCCTGGCCTGGGCGCTGGACGTGCCGGCGATCGGCGTGCACCACATGGAAGGCCACCTGCTCGCGCCGCTGATGGAAGACGACCCGCTCGGCCGGCCCGAGCCGCCGTTCGTGGCGCTGCTGGTGTCCGGCGGCCACACCCAGCTGGTCGCGGTCGACCGCATCGGCCAGTACCGCCTGCTCGGCGAGACCCTGGACGACGCCGCCGGCGAAGCCTTCGACAAGACCGCCAAGCTGATGGGCCTGCCGTACCCCGGCGGCCCGCAGTTGGCCGCGCAGGCCGAGCTCGGCGTGCCGGGCCGGTTCAAGTTCGCCCGTCCGATGACCGACCGGCCGGGCCTGGATTTCAGCTTCAGCGGCCTGAAGACCCAGGTGCTGCTGGCTTGGCAGAACAGCGACAAGACCGATCAGACCCGCGCCGACATCGCCCGCGCGTTCGAGGACGCGGTGGTCGACACCTTGGCGATCAAGTGCGAGCGCGCGCTGGACGCGGCCGGCTGCGACACCTTGGTGGTGGCCGGCGGCGTCGGCGCGAACAAGCGCCTGCGCGCCAAGCTGGCGGCGATGACCGCCCAGCGCGGCGGCCGGGTCGCGTTCCCGCGGCCGATGTTCTGCACCGACAACGGCGCGATGATCGCGTACGCCGGTGCGCTGCGTTTGCTCGCGGGGCAACGCGCGGATGCGTCGGTGCGGGTGACGCCGCGGTGGGACATGGCGTTGTTGGAAGCGGTGTGATCGTCGGCGCGGCGGATCGTCGCCGCGTCGAGGCGTTCGTCGCAGGCGCGGTGTCGCGGTCGCGGCTTACGCCGCTCCTACAGGGGCTTGCGCGAGTCTCGTATCCGGCTGTAGGCGCGGCGTAAGCCGCGACCGCGACACCGCAACCACGACGCAACGCCCCACCGCCGCGCCGCGACAACCGCCGCCGCCCTCAGGTACATTGCGCCGCATCGAAGCCGGCCCGCCGCACACGCTCATGGACCACGTATTCATCGAAGGCCTGGAAATCGAGGCCGTCATCGGCATCTACGACTGGGAGCGCGAGATCCTCCAGCCGCTGGTGTTCGATCTGGAGATGGAATTCGACAACACCGTGCCCGCGGCCAGCGACGCGATCGAACACACGCTCGATTACTCGGCGGTGTGCGCGCGCATCAGCGCGTTCGTCGCCGCCTCGCGCTTCGGCCTGGTCGAAACCTTGGCCGAGCGCGTGGCCGCGATCGTGATCGAGGAGTTCGGCGTGCGCCGGGTGGCGCTCAAGCTGACCAAGCCCGGCGCGATCCGCAACGCGCGCGGCGTCGGCGTGCGCATCGTGCGCGAACGCGCGCAAGGCTGAGGCCGGCGCGACCGAACGGGGGCGATGCCGCGCGGCGTCGGCTCATGCGCGCGGACCGCAGCGGCCTGCGCCGCGTCGATTCATCGGCGTTCGCGCACCGATCCCGGTCGCCGCGACCGGCCGCGCAGGCCGCCGCGAGCGCGGACTCGCGACATCTTTTCGCGTCGCCCGAGCGGCGCGCCCGTCCGAAGACCGCGTTCCCCTCTTGCGCAACCGCCGCGCAGCGCCGACGATGCGCCGTCATCAAGCCCTGGGGAGAGGCGATGTTCGACAAGATCAAGCGCAGCTGGGAACTGGCCAAGGCCAGCGCCTCGGTGCTGCATTCCGACCGCGAACTGTTGGTGTTCCCGGTGATTTCCGCGGCCTGCGTGCTGGTGGTGCTGGCGAGTTTCCTGGTGCCGGCGCTGGCGCTGGACCTGTTCCGCGACGGCTACGGCCCGGGCTCGCTGCTGTTCGCCTTCGCGTTCTACTTCTGCCAGTACTTCGTCATCGTGTTCTGCAACTGCGCTCTGGTCAGCGCGGCGATGATCCGGCTGGAAGGCGGCGACCCGACCCTGCGCGACGGCTTGCGCGCGGCGACCGCGCGGATCGGCGCGATCGCCGGCTACGCGGCCATCGCCGCCACCGTCGGCATGATCCTCAACGCGCTCAAGGGCCGCGACAACAACTTCATCGTGCGCCTGATCGGCGGCGCGCTCGGCGCGGCCTGGACCATGGCGACCTTCCTGGTGGTGCCGGTGCTGGTGGCCGAGAACGTCGGCCCGATGGACGCGATCAAGCGCTCGGTGGCGATGTTCAAGCGCACCTGGGGCGAGAACGTGGTCGGCATGGGCGGCATCGGCCTGGCCTGCGGCGTGGCGATGCTGGCGGTGGGCGCGATCGGTTTCGCCCTGGCCTGGCTGCTCGGCACGATGTCGAGCGCGCTGGCGGTGCTGATCGGCGCGATCACGGTGCTGGCCCTGCTCGGGCTGGCGGTGTACCAGAGCGCGCTGGGCGGGGTGTATTCGGCCGCGCTGTACCGCTACGCCGCCGACGGCGAAGTGCCGGCCGGGTTCGAAGGCTTGGCGCTGGAATCGCGGCTGCGCTGAGCGACGTTCGCGCGAAGCGAGCAGAAACGACGAAGGCCGCCCGCGAGGGCGGCCTTCGCGTTTGCGCGCTCGAGAGGCGGCGCGCCTGGAGGCTTGAAGCGGCGCGCCCGAGGCGGCGCGCTCAACCCAGCGCTTGCGACAACTGCGGCCGTTCGCCGAACCCGACCACGATGCGCCGCGCATCGTCGGCGGCCTCCGGATAGAACCAGACCAGCACGCGCTCGCCGGCGCGCGGCAGCGCGCGCGGGTCGAAGTCGCCGATCTTGGCGACGCGGCGTTCGGTGCCGGCGTGGTCGTCGAAGCGCACCACCACGCGCACCCGCGACGGGTTGTAGACCTCGGTGCCGACGTGTTCGGTGTGGACCACGGTGCCGGCCACGCGCACGCCGTGGGCGAGCAGTTCGCGCACGCGGCGGTCGCGTTCGCGGTAGCGGCGCAGGCACACCATCGCGCCGAGGGTCAGCAGCAATGCGATCACGGCGAAGGAGGAGGGCAGCGAGCGCGGCGCGTCGCCGAACAGCCACTGCGGCCAGCCCGCGGCGAGGCCGGTGAAGGCCGCGCGCGGCTGCCAGGGCCAGGCGCGGGCGAGGGCGAAGCCGGTCGCGAGCGCGGCCACCGCCAGCGCCAGCCCGGTCTGCAGCGCCACCGCGAGGCCGAAGCGCGCGCCCAGGTCGGCGTTGACGAACACGCCGAAGATCAATCCGGCGAAGCCGCCGGCCAGCAGCGACCACAGCAGCGCCTGCAGCGGCGCGCCCGGGGCGATGGCGTGCGGCGGTTGGCCGAGCGCGCCGGCGAGGCTGTAGCCGCACAGGATCCAGCCGGCGGCGCACAGCGCCAGCAGCAGCCACGTCCGCGCCGGCAGATGGTCGGGCGGCGGCAACAGGCGGCTGTGCTCGGTCGTGACGACGGGCTTGCTCATGCCTTGGCTTCCTTGTCGGTACGGGAACCGAGGGGCCATGTTGCATGCGAAAAGCGAAGAAAGTGTGAGTTAAATCACAAATTTCCGTGGGCTGGCATGGCCGTTTGCAGTGGCGGAGAGCGTTTTCGCCGTGCTTTGCCGTGTTCAGCCGTGCGAGGCGGGGGAGGCCGCGGTTACCCCGTTCAGGCGCATTCGGGCCGCCGCGCGATCACTGCGCGGCCAGCCGCTCTTCGATCTGCGCGTCCTCGTCGCTGCCGAAGCCGACCGCGATGCGGTCCTCGTCGCCGGGCGCCTCGCGCAGGAACCAGACCTGGACCGGGTCGCCGACCCGCGGCAGCCGGGTCGGGTCGAACTGGCCGGTCTTGGTCACCCAGCGCTCGGTGCCGAGGTGGTCGACGAAGCGGGCGACGAAGCGGATGCGCGGCTCGTTGCCGATTTCCACCCCGGTGTGATCGGTCTCGGTGATGGTGCCGGGCACGCGCTGGCCCTGGGCCAAGGTCTCGCGCAGGCGCCGTTGCCGGCGCGCGTGGCGGGCGCGCGCGGCCAGCGCGGCGACGGCCAGCAGCGCGGCCGCGGCGGCCAGCAGCGCCGGCGCCCAGTGCTGCGCGGTCCACGACAGCCAGCCGCCGCTGCCCCAGGGCAGGGTGCCGGCGGCATCGAAGAAGCCCGGCCGCGGCGGCGCGACCCAGCGGTCGGCGGCGCCGCGCCACAGGCCGAGCGCGATCGCCGCCAAGTTGACCGCGAACGCGGCCAGGGTGCCGCCGACCCCGCCGAGCGCGGCGCTGAGCACGGCGTCGACCCCGAAGCCCAGGATCATCGCGCCGAACACGCCGACGAACAGCATCCACAGCAGCGCCGGCGTTTCGTTCGGCGGCTGCAGCTCCGGGGCCAGATAGCCGGTGGCGATGGGGTAGGTCGCCACGTCGCCCACGCCGTAGCCGAACATCGCCCACAGGCCGGCGCAGGCCGCGACCAGCAGCCACGCCTTCCAGCCCGGCCGCGCGTGCGGCGCGGCGTGCAGCCGCTGCCGGCGGCGGGCGGCGGCGGGGTCGACAGTGCTCATGGCGGCGGTCCTTCGGTGCGCGGGGCGTCGCGGCGATTATGGCCGGCGCCGGCGAGCGCCGCTCCGCCCGGGTCCGCAAAGCCGCGCTGCTTTATCCTGAGCGCCCGCTCGTAACCGCCGCGCCCGTGACCGCTCTCGACCTGCCGCTCCCCGACGCCGACGCGCTCGCCCACAGCGCGCGCCTGTCCCGCCTCATCCACGACCAGATCGCCGCCGGCGGCGGCGCCATCGCGTTCTCGCGCTTCATGGAGCTGGCGCTGTACGCGCCGGGCCTGGGCTACTACAGCGCCGGCGCGAGCAAGTTCGGCGACGAGGGCGATTTCGTCACCGCGCCCGAACTCGGCCCGATCTTCGCCGCGTGCACGGCCGAGGCGTTGGCGCCGGTGCTGCAGCAGATCGGCGCGCAGGCGCGGGTGCTGGAGCTGGGCGGCGGCACCGGCGCGTTCGCCGAGGTCGCGCTCAAGCGCCTGCTCGAACTCGACGCGCTGCCCGACCGCTACGCCATCCTCGAACCCAGCGCGCAGCTGCGCGCGCGCCAGCGCGAACGCCTGATGCAGCGGCTGACGCCGCCGCTGTTCGAGCTGGTGGAATGGCTCGACGGCCCGTTCGGCGACGAGTGGGACGGCGTGGTGTTCGCCAACGAAGTGATCGACGCGCTGCCGACGCCGCGCTTCGCCGTGCGCGACGGCGAGGTCTACGAAGAACACGTGGTCGGCGACGGCGACGGCTTCAAGCGCGAGCTGCGCCCGGCCGACAGTTTTCTCGCCAACGCGGTGCTGCACGTGCAGCGCGGGTTGGAACAGCGCTTCGCCGACGGCTATCGCTCCGAAGTGCTGCCGCAATTGCCGTATTGGATCCAGGCGGTGTCCGGCGGCCTGCGCCGCGGCGCGCTGCTGTTCGTCGATTACGGCTACGCGCGCAGCGAGTTCTACGCGCCCGAACGCGACGACGGCACCTTGCGCGCCTACTACCGCCACCGCGTGCACGCCGAGCCGCTGCTGTGGCCGGGCTTGCAGGACATCACCGCGTCGGTGGACTTCACCGCGCTGGCCGAGGCCGGCGTCGCCGCCGGTTTCGATCTGGCCGGTTACTGCTCGCAATCGAGCTTCCTGCTCGGCAACGGCCTGGACGGCGTGCTCAAGCGCATCGAGGGCATCGCCGATCCGGTCGAGAAGCAGCGCCGCCTCAACGAAGTGAAGAAGCTGACCTTGCCCAGCGAAATGGGCGAGCGCTTCCAGGTCATGGGCCTGGAGAAGGACGTGGAATTCGGCGTGGCGTTTTTGGCCGGCGATCTGAGCCACCGTCTGTGAGCGCGGCGAAGGCCTTGCGCGAGTTCCATCGTCCGGCGCTGTGGATCGCGCTGTGGCTGGCGATGATCGGCGCGGTGATCGCGACCTGTCTGATGCCGGCCAAGGATCTGCCGCCGACGCCGTTCGAGGCCTTCGACAAGGTCGAACACTTCACCGCGTATCTGCTGCTGTCGCTGTACGCCGGCATGCTGTTCGCGCGGGTGCGCGCGCAGGCGCTGGCGACGGCGGGCCTGATCGCGCTCGGCGTGGCGCTGGAGTTCGCCCAGGCCAACTTGACCGACTCGCGCAGCGGCGACGCCGCCGACGCGCTCGCCAACAGCCTTGGCGCGCTGGCGGGGCTGTGGCTGTCGCGCACGCCGGTCGCGCTGTGGTTGCAGCGCGTGGACCGGATGCTGGCGCGGCGCTGAGGCCGCGCACGCGCCGCGCATTCCCGCCACAACCGACGTGCGCGATACGCGAATCGCGCGCTTAAGCGAATTCATGAATACAGCTTCCGGGTGCCGGTGGGCGCCTAGGGAAGCCAGCGGCCGCCGCCGCATTTCGGTGACGACCAACGCATTCAGGTCTGAACGCCGGCTAGCCGATTCGTCGTAGTAGGAAAACCGTCACAAAGACAAAGTCGGCACAGTCACGCGGCGTATTGCGAAAAGGTTAAGAAGCCGTGAGGCTCCAGCGCGGGCCACGGGCCCGCGCCTCTACCTTCGCAAGGAACCGACTCATGTCCCCAGCGCAGTACCGCCACCGACTGGCGTTGGCCGTCGCCGCCGCCATTGCCGCGACCGCCTTCGTTCCCGCCGCGTCCGCACAGGAGCAGGCCGCGCCGGCCAGCCGCGAGGCGACCACGCTCGATGCGGTGCAAGTGACCGGTTCGCGCGCGCGCGGCCGCGCCGCCGAGGACACCGCCGCGCCCGTGGACGTGATCGGCAAGGAAGAGCTGACCGCCACCGGCGCCACCGAGGTCGGCCAGATCCTGCAGATGCTCGAGCCCTCGTTCAATTTCTCGCGCACCTTCGTCAGCGACGGCACCGACATCCTGCGCCCGGCCACGCTGCGTTCGCTCGGCCCCGATCAGGTGCTGGTGCTGGTCAACGGCAAGCGCCGCCACCAGCAGGCGCTGGTCAACGTGCAGCAGACCATCGGCCGCGGTTCGGCCGGCACCGACATCAACGCGATCCCGCTGTCGGCGATCGACCGCATCGAAGTGCTGCGCGACGGCGCCGCCGCCCAGTACGGTTCCGACGCGATCTCCGGCGTCATCAACATCATCCTCAAGAAGCAGACCACCGAGACCCAGGTGTCGGTGCAGGCCGGCCAGTACTACGCCGGCGACGGCGAGAACTACTCGGCTTCGGTCAACACCGGCCTCAAGCTCGGCGGCGAAGGCTTCCTCAACCTGTCGTTCGAGTACCGCGACCGCGCCGCGACCAACCGCGCCGGCCCGGACAGCCTGCGGGTGAGCCCGCCGCGCGTGACCCAGCGCCTGGGCGACGCCGACGCCACCGACGCCTACTTCTGGTTCAACGGCGGCTACCCGATCGGCCGCGGCGAGCTGTACTGGTTCGGCGGCCTGTCCAAGCGCAAGGGCGATTCCTACGGCTTCTTCCGCAGCCCGGGCGACAACCGCACGGTGCCGGCGCTGTATCCCAACGGCTTCCTGCCCAACATCCGCACCAAGGTCGACGACACCTCGCTCGCGGTCGGCTACAAGGCGCCGATCAACGACAACTGGGATTGGGACGTGTCGGTCAACCGCGGCCGCAGCAAGTTCGGCTTCGAGGAAGCCGATTCGGTCAACGTGAGCTGGTGGTACGAGCCCAAGCCCGGCGGCGGCATCTACGCCGAATCGCCGACCAAGGCCGACACCGGCACGCTGCAGTTCGACCAGACCACGCTGAACCTGGATTTCCGCGGCACGCTCAAGGGCTTCAACGATCGGCCGCTGTATCTGGGCACGGGCTTGGAGTACCGCAAGGACGATTACCAGATCCGCGCCGGCGCGCCGGTGACCTACACCTACGGCCGCACCAACAACCGCGCGATCAACATCGTCGGCCAGACCGGCGACACCGCGCAGCCCGGCATGCAGGGCTTCCCGGGCTTCTCGCCGAACGAGGCGGTGGACGACGGCCGCCACAACTACGCGGCCTATGTGGACTTGGAAACCAACCTCAGCGACCGCTTCCTGGTCGGCGCGGCGGTGCGTTACGAGGACTACTCCGACTTCGGCAAGACCACCACCGGCAAGCTGTCGGCGCGCTTCGACGCCAGCGAGAAGTTCGCCCTGCGCGGCACCCTGTCCACCGGCTTCCGCGCGCCGGGCGTGCAGCAGCTGTTCTACAGCCAGCGCTCGACCAACCTCAACGCCGCCGGCGAACTCACCGACACGCTGACCGCGCGCCAGAACAGCGCGGTGACGCGCGCGTTCGGCATCGAGCCGCTGAAGGAAGAAACCTCCAAGAGCGGCTCGGTGGGCTTCGTGCTCAAGCCGACGGAGCGTTTCTCGGTGACGATGGACGTGTTCCGCATCGACATCGACGACCGCATCATCTTCTCCAGCAACATCCAGCCCGAGTCGGTCGGCACCAACGGCCAGCCGTGCGCGCCGGGCAACGGCAACTGCCCGATCCGCGCGATCCTCGATCCGATCGGCGTCGGCCAGGTGCTGTTCTTCACCAACGCCATCGACACCAAGACCACCGGCATCGACCTGGTCGCCAACCACAACACTGAATTCGCTTCGGGTTCCAAGCTGACCCTGACCGCGCTGGCGCACTTCAACAAGACCGAGGTCAAGGCCCGCCGTTCGCAGTCCTCGATCCTGCCGCCGAACGTGTTGTTCGACGACACCCAGGTGACCTTGATCGAGAAGGGCCAGCCGCGCCAGCACCACGTGCTGCAGGGCGTGTACGAAACCGGCCCGTGGGAAATCACCGGCCGCGCCAACTACTACGGCCCGGTCACCGGCGAAGGCTTCACCCCGGGCGTCAAGCAGACCTGGAGCGGCAAGTGGCTGGCCGATTTCTCGGTGCGCTACAAGCTCAACGAGCAGATCAGCTTCACCCTCGGCGGCAACAATATTTTCGACACCTACCCGGACAAGTGGGATCGCACCAGCGGCGCGCCGTTCCCGGATCTGGGCTTCAAGTACGGCTGGGAGACGCTGCCGTTCGGCATGAACGGCGGTTATTACTACCTGCGCGCGGATTATCGGTTCTGATCCGGGCGAACCGCCGCGGCCTTGCCGCGGCGGTTCGGAGCATTCCTGTAGGAGCGGCGTGAGCCGCGACCGCGACAACGCAACTACGCCGCAACTGTCGTCGTAGCCGCGCTGTCGCGGTCGCGGCTTGCGCCGCTCCTACAGGGGGATACGCACTCTCGCTTCAGTCTTGCTGCTTGCGTTGCGCGGCGATCGCCGCGATCCGCGCGCGCCGCATCGCCTCGCCGACGGCGGGGCCGCTCAAGCCGGGCGGCAGGTCGCCCGCGCGCACCTTCAGCGCCGCGCGCAACGCGCCGACCAGCGCTGCGCGCGAGGGGTAATCGCTGTCTTCCAAGCCGAGCCGGCCGCGCTTGTCGGCTTCGCACACCAACGCCATCTGCTCGATGCGCTGCGGGTTGCGCCAGCCGTCGCAGCGCGCGATCAGTTCGTAGACGTTGCGCGGGCGCATCTCGCCCAAGCGGTGCACGTTGAGGTGTTCGCGGCAAACCGCTTCGGCCAGCAGGCGATGCTCGGTCGGCACTTTCAGCCGCGCGCACAGTTCGGCCAGCGGCTTCAGCCCGTTGTGCTCGTGGTT
Source organism: Lysobacter sp. K5869 (assembly GCF_018847975.1). Classification (NCBI taxonomy): domain Bacteria; kingdom Pseudomonadati; phylum Pseudomonadota; class Gammaproteobacteria; order Lysobacterales; family Lysobacteraceae; genus Lysobacter; species Lysobacter sp. K5869. The sequence continues at coordinate 1,518,098 of NZ_CP072597.1, forward strand.
GTGGTGGCGCGGCAGCAGTTCGGCCGGCGTGCGCGCCTTGCCGAGGTCGTGGGTCAGCGCGGCGAAGCCGATCAAATCGTCGCCGGGCGCGAGCCGCGCGGCCATGTCCACGACCATTTCGGTGTGGAGGCCGGTATCGACTTCCGGGTGGTACTCCGCGCGCTGAGGCACGCCATACAGCGCTTCGACTTCCGGCAGCACGACGCCTAGCGCGCCGGCGTCGTGCAGCGTGCGCAGGAACGCCGAGGGCTTGGCGCAACGCAGCGCGCGCCGCAGTTCCTGCCACACGCGTTCGGGGACGAGGTCGCTGAGTTCGCCGGATTCGGCCATGCGCCGCATCAGCGCCATCGTTTCCGGCGCGACGCTGAAACCGTGCGCGGCGAAGCGCGCCATGAAGCGCGCCGCGCGCAGCACCCGCAGCGGATCTTCGACGAAGGCGTCGCCGACGTGGCGCAGCACGCGGGCTTCGAGATCGCGCTCGCCGCCGTAGGGATCGATCAGTCGGCCGTCGCTTTCGTCGCGGGCGATGGCGTTGATGGTGAAATCGCGCCGGCCCAGGTCGTCTTGCAGCGTCACCGACGGATCGGCGTCGACGACGAAGCCGCGATAACCGCGGCCGGACTTGCGTTCGGTGCGCGCCAGCGCGTACTCCTCGCCGGTGTCCGGGTGCAGGAACACCGGGAAATCCTTGCCCACGGCCTTGAAGCCGGCGGCCAGCATCGCCTCGGGCGTTTCGCCGACGACCACGTAGTCGCGATCGCCCGCCGGCAAGCCGAGCAGGCTGTCGCGGACCGCGCCGCCGACGAGATAAGTCTTCATTGCGTTTTCTCCGTGGAACCGCGTCGATGGTCGTCGATGCGGATCCGGCTTGCTGCGCCGGCTATCGGGCGCAAGCGGCGTCGTCGCCTTCGCCGGACTGCCGAAGCCGCCGCGCCTCAGCGCGGCGCGTTCTGCGCCAGCAGGCCGATGATGTCTTCCGCGCCGGCGCTGCGGCCCAGATGGCGCACGATCGGATTGGGCTGGCCCGAGACCCACAGCCGCAGTTCGGCTTCCAGATCGAAATGGCCGGCGGTTTCCAGCGAGAACATCACGATGCTGCGGTAGGGCAGACTGAGGAATTCGGTTTTGCGCCCGGTCACGCCCTGCTTGTCCACGAGGATCAGGCGGCGGTCGGTGAACACGATCAGGTCGCGGATCTCGCCGAACGCGCGCTGCACGGTTTCGCCGGGAGCGAGCAGCGGCGCGAAGTCGTCGTTGACCTTGTCGGCGGATTTGGCGCCGGCATGGCCGAGCAGGGTGTCGAGCAGGCCCATGGCGTGTTCCTTTCGCGAGAGTGTGGCGCGCATCCTAGCGCAGTGGCTGTAACCCCTGTAGGAGCGGCGTGAGCCGCGACCCACCGCAGCGACGTACGAAAGCGTTTCGTGCCGAAGCCCGGTAATCCGGCGCTCGCCCCCGAAAGCGGCCGACTATCCGAACTTCGGATAGGCCGCTTTCGTACGTCGCTGCGGTTGGTCGCGGCTCACGCCGCTCCTACAAGTCAGCCCCCGAGGATTTCCGGCAAGCGGGACAAAACCGGCGTCGGCTCGATCCCGAGCTTGAGCAAGCCGTTCTCCACGCTGGTCGAATCGGTCTGCAGCGAGCGCCAGTTGTCGCGGCTGATCGGCTTGCCCGGCAAATGCTCGCCGATCTCAGCCTGCAGCTTGCCCAGCGCGTCCGGCAACGGCAGCACCGCGCGCAGGCGGCCGCGGCCGCGCGCGGCGGCGCGGACGATCTCGCCCAGGGTCATCACCTCGGGCCCGACCAGGTTGTAGCTGCGCTGCACGTGCGCCTCGTCGGCCAGCGCGTTGACGAAGGCCTGGGTGACGTCGCCGACCCACACCGGCTGGAAGCGCGCGTTGGCGCGGCCGATCGGCAGCGCTGGCGCGTAGCGCAGCAGCGCGTCGAAGCGGCAGAACAGGCCGTCGCCGGGGCCGGCGATGACCGAGGGACGGAACAAGGTCCAGTCGAGCTTGGACGCGCGCACCTTCTGCTCGGCGCGGCCGCGCGCTTCCAGATAGTGGCTGTGGCCGGTGCCGGCGTTGAGCGCGCTCATCTGCAGCAGCCGGCGCACGCCCATGTCGCGCATGGCCTCGATCAGCGCTTCCAGCAATTCGACGTAGACGTGATCGAAGCCGCGCCCGCTGTCGCCTTGTTCGTTGAGGATGCCGACCAGATTGACCACCGCGTCGACATCGTCGAGCACCGCGCGCAAGAAATCCGGGTTGGCCACGTCGCCTTCGATGATGCTGGCGTCGCGGCTGAGCTTTTTCTTCTTCGACGGATCCACGCCGCGGCTGAGCACGGTGATGCGGCAGCGCTCGCGCAGCAGGTGTTCGACCAAATGGCGGCCGACGAAACCGGTACCGCCCAGGATCAGGACGTGGCGACGGGGCACGGCGGCGGCCTTACTCGGTTTCCGCCGGCAGCGGCGCGCTGACCGTGGCCGCGGCGGCCGGACAGACGAAGGATTTGCGCTTGGCGTCGGTGACGCCGCGCAGGCGGTCGCTGACGTTGAGCGCGTCGCCGTTCATGCGCCAATCGTAGAGCACGCTGAAAGCCAGCACGCGCGCGACGTATTCGCGGGTTTCCTTGTAGCTGATGGTCTCGATCCAGAAGTCCGGCTCCATGCCCGGCCGCTGCGACTGCCAGCGATTGAGCGGCGCTGGCCCGGCGTTGTAGCCGGCCATGGCGAAGTAGGGCTGGCCACCGTACTTGTCGAGCAGCTGACGCAGATACGCGGTGCCCAGAACGATGTTGGTGTCGGAGTCGTACAGGCTGGCCGCGCCGCCCCAGGGCAGGCCCAGGCTCTTGGCGACCTGCGCGCCGGTGCCCGGCAGCACCTGCATCAGGCCCATCGCGTTGGCGCCGGAGCGCGCGGTCGGGTTGAAGATGCTTTCGGCGCGGATCTCGGCCGCGACCCAGGCCGGGTCGAGCCCGTTCTTGGCCGATTCGCGGCGGATGGTGTCGCCGTGGTGCAGCGGGAAGCGCAGGTAGTAGTAGCGCTGCTCCTGCGGCGTCTTGTTGAGCGAGAACACCGCGCGGTCGAACCAGTTGTAGCCCTGCGCGATCTCGATGGCGAGGCGGCGCTGGGTGTCGTCGAAGCGGCTCAGCGCGTCGTCCCATTCGCGGATCGCCAGCGGCGTGCGTTCGATCTGGAACAGGCCCATCGCGCGCATCAGCGCCGGGTCGCGCGCGACCTGCGCGCGCGCGGCCGGCGCGTCGGCCGGCTGCGAGGGGCACAGCGTGTACGGCGCGCCGAGGCGGTCGGCGGAGAGGAAGCCGTGGAAGTCGGCGTTCTTGGCCGATTCGCGGTACAGCCGGGTCGCGGTGGCCTTATCGCCGGCGCGTTCGGACAGCCGCGCCTCGAAGTATTCCCAGCGCGATTCGCCGCGCTGCTTGGGGCCCATCTTGCGGATCGCCGCCAGCGCCGCGTTCCAATCCGAACGCGACATCGCCTCGCGCGCGCGCCACTCGTGCAGGCGCTCGTCGTACGCGACCTCGGGCACCGCGTTGAGCCGGCGCGCGGATTCGGCGTCGTAGGACGCCACCGACCACAGCGCGGTCTGGTACAGCACGCGGCCGCGGTCTTCGTCGCTGAAGTTCAGCGCGTTGGCGTACTTGGGCAGTTGCGCTTCGGCGCTGGCCGGCTGGGCCTTGGCGAGCTTGGCCAGGCCGTAGCTGGCGATCTTGCGGCTGCGTTCGGTCTTCGGCCAATTGAGCGCGCGCTCGTTGACGTTGTCCAAGAACGCCGCGTAGTCGTTCGCTTGTGCGAGTTGATCCGCGGGCAAGCCGCGCGCCGCCGCGCGCATCACCGCCGGCTGCCACTCGGCGGCCGCGGCGTCGATGCGTTCCCAACGCAGTTCCGGCGTCAGCCCGCCTTGCGCGGCCAACACCGCGAACGGCGCGTCGCAGGCGTCGGGCAGCGACTTGCCGCTGCTGCGCCAGATCGCTTGCGCGTCCTTGGTCCATTGCGCGTCGGCGCGGCCCAGCGCCTGCCGCGCGTTCAATTCGGCGCAGCGCAGTTGCACGCTGCGGTCCTTGCCGCCGCGGCCCTTGGGCGTCCACGCGGCGAGGAAGGCGTTCCAGTCTTCGCGGCGCGCGGTCGCGGCCAGCCAGATGTCGCGGAACGCGTCGCCGGAGGCTTCGTTGCCGCGGCGGGCGAGGAAGTCCTGGGCCTGACCGTTGTCGACCGCGTCGATGTTGCGGCGGAGCGCGGCGTACTCGACCCAGCCGTACAGCGGATGGCGGGCGATGTCGGCGTATTGGCCGGCGTCGAAGCCGGGGCGTTCGGCCGCTTCCAGCGCCGCGCGCACGCGCGGCAGCTGCGGATCGACGGCCGGCGCCGGCGGCGCGCGCAACAACGGCGGCTTGGCCGCGGGCTGCGCCGGCGTCGACGCCGTGGTCTGGGCGCAGGCGGTGGTGGCGATGGCCGCGATCAACGCGGCCGCGAGCAGGGGGAGGGGGCGCGGGAGCATCGCCGGACTATAGCCGAGCGCGCATGAATGTCTTATGTGAACGCTGCATGCATGAGCGCGAAGCGCGAACGCTGTCGCGCGCGGCGTGGGCGCTACGGCGATCGGCGTTCGTCGCGGCGGCGCTTTCGCTGGGTGCGCGGCGAATCCCTCGGGCCGTCGTGCCCGCGAAGGTCGGCATCGCGGACTTTCTCGAAGCAGGACGCTGAGGCCTCTGGATCCCCGCCTTCGCGGGGATGACGGCGTGCGAGAGACGCGACGAAACCCACCGGTCGTCATGCCGCGAAGGCGGGCATCCAGAGCTTCATCGAGGCAGGACGCTGAAGTCTCTGGGTCCTCGCTTTCGGGGATGACGGAGTGTGAGAGACGCGACGAAACCCACCTGTCGTCATGCCCGCGAAGGCGGGGATCCAGAGCTTCATCGAGGCAGGACGCTGAAGTCTCTGGATCCCCGCCTTCGCGGGGATGACGGCGTGCGAGAGACGCGACGAAACCCGCCTGTCGTCGTGCCCGCGAAGGCGGGCATCCAGAGCTTCATCGAGACATGATGCTGAAGTAAGCGGAGTTCTGCGCTCGCCGGCACGCCGATGCGCGCGTGCCGGCGTCGCGATATCGAGCATCCAGACCGTCGGTCCCCCCGAACGGTAGTGCAGAATTGCCCGGATCGCGGCGCCCCACGCCGCTGCGCGTAAGGAGTGTCCGCATGGCGATCTGGCTGGTCTTCCTCGTCCTCGGCGCCATCGCCGGCGTTCTGGCCGGCTTGCTCGGCGTCGGCGGCGGCCTGGTGCTGGTCGCGGCGCTGGCTTGGATCGCGCCGGCCTTCGGTATTCCGCAGGAAGCGGCCATGCACACCGCGCTGGCCAGTTCGCTGGCCAGCATCGTGCTCACCGCGACCGCGTCGGCGCGCGCGCATGCCAAGCGCGGCAGCGTGTTGTGGCCGACGGTGCGTTGGATGGTGCCCGGCTTGCTTATCGGCGGCTGGCTCGGCAGTTGGGTCGCGGTGCGCATCGACGGCGAATGGCTGCGCTGGATCGTCGCCGGTTATTGCCTCATCGCCGCGGCGCAGTTGCTGTTCGGCAAGCCGCGGGTGGCGCCCGGCGCGGAGGTGCCGGCGCCGCAAGGCGCGGCGATGTCGGGCGCGGGCGTGGGCATCGGCGCGGTCTCGGCCGTGGTCGGCATCGGCGGCGGCAGCATGACCGTGCCGTTGCTGGTCTGGCGCGGCGTGGCGCCGGTGCGCGCGGTCGGCACCTCGTCGGCCTGCGGCGTCGCCATCGGCTTGGCGAGCGCGATCGGCTACGCCTTCAACGCGCCGCCGGGCGCGCTGCCGCAGTACGCGATCGGCTATGTCTACTTGCCCGCGGCCATCGGCGTCGCCCTCGCTTCGGTGCTCGCCGCTCCTTATGGCACGCGTTTAGCGCATCGCCTGCATGGCGATACCTTGAAGCGGGTGTTCGCCGCGTTCCTGACCCTGGTCGCGGTCAGCCTGCTGCTCGGCGGCTGATTTCGCGGAGTTCATCACGTTTTCGCGGACGCTCGCGGGCCGGTGCCTCTTGCCGGCCTGAACGGGCGGTGCGGGCTATGCCGCATCCGGTGTTTGCGCCGGGCGTCGCCGCAGGCCAAACAAAAGTGCGACCGGTTTGGCAAGTACTCCTATTTTGCGCCTTGTGGCGGATTCACGGATTGTTTACAACCTCTCGGTTGCCTCCGGCACGGTCCGGGCGGCACGCCAATAGCCATCAGAGCTAGCCACGCCAATTGAGAGGGAGAGAGTAGATGAAGCTGTCGCGTCGCCATGCCCTGGCGAAAGCCATCCAGTTGTCCCTGTTGGTCGCGCTGCCCGGCCTCGCCGCCGCGCAGGACGCCGCGCCCCGCAAGGACGCCACCACGCTCGACACGGTCCAGGTCACCGGCACCCGCATCAAGAAGGCCGAAATCGAAAGCCAGGTTCCGGTCCAGACCCTCAGCCGCGACGACATCGAACGCACCGGCCTGACCTCGCTGGGCGACATCGTCCAGGAGCTCACCGGCGCCGGCTCGGCGCTCAACACCAAGTTCAACTCTTCGGGCAACTTCGGCTTCTCGCCCAACGGCGACGGCATTGGCGCGGGCTCGGCCCAGGTCGATCTGCGCCACCTGGGTCCCAAGCGCGTGCTGGTGCTGGTCGACGGCATGCGTTGGGTCAACGAGTCCTCCGCTTCCGGCGTGGGCGCGGCGACCGACCTCAACACCATCCCGCTGGCCATCGTCGAGCGCATCGAAGTGCTCGAGGACGGCGCGTCCTCGCTGTACGGCTCCGACGCCATCGCCGGCGTGGTCAACATCATCACCCGCCGCAACTTCGACGGCGGCCAGATCAGCCTCAACTACGGCCAGTACGGCAAGGGCGACGGCGATCTGAAGGGCGCCGACTTCGCCTGGGGCTACAACACCGACCGCGCCAACCTGTTCCTCGGCCTGAGCTACGTCGATCAGGATCCGGTGTACTCCAAGGACCGCAAGGTCGCCGCCTTCCCGGTGCCGGGCCTGGGCGTGGAAACCGGCAGCTCGGCCACGCCGAACGGCCGCTTCATCTTCACCGACCCGCGTTGCCCGGGCGGCACCTGCAACATCACCACGCCCAACGGCACCAGCTATCCCAACGGCGTGCGCTATCCGCAGGACTTCATTCCGTTCACCGGCGCGAACCGCTACAACTTCGCCCGCGAGAACATGGTGCTGACCCCGTCCAAGCGCTACGGCGCGTTCGGCCAGTTCCGCTACCACTTCACCGACACCGTGCAGGGCTACGTCAAGGCGCTGTACAACCGCCGCGAGTCGGTCAATCAGGCCGCGCCGGAGCCGATCTTCCTCGGTCTGGACGCGGGCACCGGCAATCCGTGGTCCGAGCGCGTCACCATTTCGCGCCTGAACCCGTACAACCCCTTCGGCGTCGATCTGACCTCCGAAGGCGCCAACCCGAACCTGATCACGCTGGCGCGCCGTCCGGTCGAGGGCGGCCCGCGCATCTTCGAGCAGAAGGTCGAAACCGAGTACGTGGCCGGCGGCGTGGAAGGCAGCTTCAACGCCGGCGACCGCACCTTCTTCTGGGACGTCAACGCGGCCTACAGCCGCAACAAGGCCGACCAGACCAACCGCGGCAGCTACAACATCCGCAACATCAACATCGCGCTCGGCGATCCGGCGGTGTGCGCCGCGACTCCGGGCTGCGTGCCGCTGAACCTGTTCGGCGGTCCGGGCACGATCACTCCGCAGATGCTCGGCTGGATCAGCCCGGTCGTGCGCGACCGCAGCGAGCAGAAGCTCAAGACCTTCACCGCCAACTTCTCCGGCGACCTGTTCAACCTGTGGGCGGGCCCGCTGTCGTTCGCGGCCGGTTACGAGTACCGCAAGTACGAGGGTTCGTACTCGCCCGATCCGATCACCGTCGCCGGCTACTACAACGGCACCCAGTCGTTGCCGACCAGCGGTTCCTACGACGTCAACGAAGCCTACGTCGAGTTGAACCTGCCGCTGATCAAGGAAGGTTCGTTCGGCAAGAGCCTCGACCTGAGCCTGGCCGGCCGCTATTCGGATTACTCGACCTTCGGCGGGCAGTTCACGCCGAAGTACGGCCTGCGCTGGCAAGTCGCCGACGAATTCCTGCTGCGCACCACCTACGCCGAAGGCTTCCGCGCGCCGTCGATCGGCGAGCTGTACGGCTCGGCCAGCCGCGCCGACTTGCAGCTCAGCGATCCCTGCCTGACCTCGATCACCGGCGCGCCGCCGACCGGCAACCGCGCCAACTGCGCCGCGCTCGGCGTGCCGGCCGGCGCCGCTCAGGCCAACAGCCAGATCTCGGTGCAGACCGGCGGCAACAAGGAACTGGAGCCGGAAACCGCGCGCAGCTTCACCGCCGGCTTCGTCTACAGCCCGGCCTGGGCCGCGGGCGTGCCGTGGTCGGACAAGTTCGACTTCGAAGTCACCTACTACCGCCACTCGCTGGAAGGCGCGGTGCAGGCGATCGACGCGCAGACCCAGCTCAATCTGTGCGTGCAGACGCTCGACCCGCTGTACTGCAACGGCATCAGCCGTTCCAGCGTGGGCGGCATCTCCAACTTCGAGAACAAGCTGACCAACCTGGGTTCGATCAAGACCTCCGGCTGGGACGTGGACTTCTTCTGGACGCTGCCGGAAACCTCGTGGGGCCAGTTCAAGCTGTCCTGGCAGAACACCTGGGTGACCCAGTACGACGCCGTCGGCGCCGCCGGTCAGGTGCAGCCGCGTCGTCCGGGCGTGGAAGTCAACGACAGCGCGATCCCGGAGTGGACCTCGAACGCGACCCTGTCGTGGAAGCGCAACGCCTGGACCGGTTCGTGGACGATCCGCCACATTTCCGAGCTCACCGAGACCTGCCAGGCCTCGGCGCTGGATTCGCCGTACTGCGACGACCACGTCACCGGCGCGAACAAGCTCTCGCCGACCACTTACCACGATCTGCAGCTGGGCTATCACTTCGAAGTGCTCAAGGGCCTGCAGCTCACCGGCGGCGTGAACAACGTGTTCGACAAGGATCCGCCGGTGTGCCTGTCGTGCTCGCTCAACGGCTACGACGCGTCCACCTACGACATCCCGAACGGCCGCTTCTTCTACCTGCGCGCGGATCTGCGGTTCTGATGTTCGCGTAAGTCGGGAAGCGAAAAAAACGGCCGGCGCTGCGAGGCGCCGGCCGTTTTCGTTTGGGGGATTTCGCGAGAGCGAGCTTCGCCGATTGATTCGCGGGAGAGCTGCGCGAGTTTTGGGATGGCTCGGCTGCGCTGCGGCTTTCGTCGTTGGCGAATGGTCGCGGTCGCAGCTCGCGCAGCTCCTACAGGGGCTGCGGTGGGTTCGTATCCGACTGTAGGAGCTGCGCAAGCTGCGACTGCGAAACCGCGATTACGGCGAACCTTGGGATACCTGCGCGCGCAAACCTAGGCACGCACCGACGCATGCCGGATCACCGGCGGCGCGCGCCTCAGCGCAGCGCCTGATCCGGCACGTCCAACTCCAGCGACAGCGCCAGATGATCCGACTGCGCCGCCGGCAGCGCCTTGGCGCCGATAAAGCCCAGACCGTCGCCGAGCAGGATGTGGTCGATGGCGCGCTGCGGGCGCCAGCTGGGGAAGGTCGGCAGCACGTCGGCCGGGCGTTGCAGGCGGGTGTTGCGGAACAGCGCCTGCATCTCGGGGCTGTCGGCCGAGCAGTTGAAGTCGCCCATCAGCACCGCGTGCGGATGGTCGTGCAGCAGTTCGGCGATGAAGGCGAGCTGCGAGGCGCGCGAGCCCGAACCCAGGGAGAGGTGGGCGACGGCGACGGTGAGTCCGTCGTCGTCGTTGCCGTAGTGCGCGACCAGCACCCCGCGGCCGGCGATGCGGCCGGGCAGCGGGTGGTCGACCACCTCGCGCGGCTCCAGCCGGCTGAGCAGGCCGTTGGCGCTGGAGGCGACGTTGCCGACGCGCCGGTTCGGCTGGTGGCTCCAGTAATCGAAGCCGGCGCGCTGGGCGAGGTAGTGCGTCTGATTGGTGAAGCCCGAACGCAGACTGCCCGGATCGCTTTCGTTGAGGCCGACGATGTCGTGCTCGCCGGCCAACTGGGCGATGGTGTCGAGGCTGCCGCGCTTATTGCCGGCGGGCAGCACGTGCGACCAGCTGCGCGTCGCGTAATCGCTGTAGCGACGCGTGCTGGAGCCGGCCTGGATGTTCGCGCTGAGCAGGCGCAGCCGGCGAGTGGTCATGCCCGGTCCGGGAAAGCCGCGGGACCGATCAGTTCTTCTTGGCCGGCTCGGCGGCCGGCGCCGGCGCGGCCGCCGGAGCGGCGGCGCCCATCGCGACGCGCTCGCGCGCGACCAGATGGTCGGTGACGCGCAGCATGTCCTCGAACCCCTTGACCGTGGTGACCAGGTACTTGCCGTTGACCACGATGCTGGGGCTGGCGCTGACGCCCGAGCGCTGCATGAACTGCTCGGCGCGCTTGCCCTTGGCGGTGATCGCGAAGCTGTTCATGGTGCCGATGAAGTCGGCCGGCTTGACGCCGTACTTGGCGTAGAACTCGCCGAGCTTCTCGTCGTTGACGGTGCGGAAGTCGATCGACTGGTCGATGTGCACGGCGCGGAACATCGCTTCGTGGGTCTTCTCGACCAGACCCAGGGTCTGGGCGGCGTAGAAGGCCTTCTCGAACGGAACCGGGTTGCCGCCGAACGGACCGGCGATGGGGGTGAACTTGACGTCGGCGGTCTGCTTCTTGCGCCAGTCGAGCAGGATCGGCTCGAACTGAGCGCAGTGCGGGCAGGTGTAGCTGAAGATTTCGGCGATTTCGATCTTGCCGGCGACCGGCTCGAACGGCTGGCCGCCCGGGATCTCGTTGTAGTCGGTGCCCGCCACCGGGGCCGGACCGGCCGGCGGCGTGGCGGTGGCGGCCGGCGCGATCGCCGGATCGGGCTGCGCGGTTTCGGCCGGGGCCGGGGTCTCGCCCTGAGCCGGGGCCGTCGCGGCCGGCGCGGCGGTTTCGCCGGCGGCCGGAGCGGGCGAGCCCTCGGCGGCGGGCGCGCTCGGCGCTTCGGTCTTGCCGCACGCGGCCAACGCGAACAGCGCGCTGAACACCAGCGGATAACGGGACAGGGTGGCGATACGCGAATTCATCGGGATCTCCGCAAAAACAGGGAATGTCGGGTGCGCCGGCGAGGCCGGCGACGAGGGCCCGTCAGCATAGCGGGCGGGCGACTTAACGGGGAGTGTAGGGGGTGGAGCAGGGGACTAAGGGGAATGAAGGGATTGAGGGGAATGGAGGGATCGGATCGAAGCCTGCCGTTCTCGTTTTTCCGTCTCTTGTTCCCAGAGGAAGCCAAGAACGGGAAACAAAGGAGCCGAGGCGAATGGAAGGCGAATCGAACCCCACCATTCCCTGTTCCCCTTATTCCCTATTCCCCTGGCGCGATTCCCCTGGCGCGCAGCGCCTCAGCGCCTCAGCGCTTCGCCTTGGCCCGCTCACGCGCGATCAAGTGATCGGCCACGCGCAGCATGTCGTCGAAGCCCTTCTGCGTGGTGATGCGGTACTTGCCCGCGACCACCATGCCGGGGGTGCCGTCGACGCCGGAGGCCATGATGAAGTCGTTGGCGCGCTTCATCGCCTGCTCGGTGGCCGGACCGGTCATGGTCGCGGCGAAGGTGCTCGCGTCGGCGCCGTACTTGGCGTAGAAGCCGGCGATTTCCTGCGGAGTCGGGTTCTGGATCGGCAGGCTCTTGTCTTCGTGCAGGGCCTTGAACACGGCCTCGTGGGTCTTGGGCAGCAGCTTGAGCGACTGCGCGGTGTAGAAGGCCTGCGCGTACGGCGTCCAGTAGCCGCCCCACGGCGCGGCCAGCGGGACGAAGTTCACGTCGGCCGGCAGCTTGGCCTTCCACTTCGACACCAGCGGCTCGAAGTGCGCGCAGTGCGGGCAGGTGTAGCCGAACACTTCGACCACCTCGATCTTGCCGGCGGGCGTGGCGAACGGCTTGCCGCCCGAGATCTCGACGTAGTCCACGCCGGGTTCGGGCGCGGGGCCGGCCGAAGCGGCGGCCTTGGGCGCGGCGGTGGCGGCGAAGGGAAGCACGGCGAGCAGCAGCAAGGTGGCGAGGCGTCGGTTCATCGGGATGGGTCTCGTCGGAGTGGGTCCGGCTGCGCGCCGCGCCGGGGAAGGCGGGCAAGCCAGCGTCGGCGTCAAGGATAGCGGCCGGCGCGCGCAATCAGGAGTGTGCAGTGGGACCGGGCAGCGGAGGCGGAGTTCCCGTGCGGATGGGTGGTGTGAGGTGCGTCACTTTTGCGCATGGGGAGCTTTTTGTAGGAGCGGCGTGAGCCGCGACCAACCGCAGCGACGTACGAAAGCGCCCTGTTCGAAGCCCGGACGGCCGGTGGGCCGTACATACGTAGCTTCGGGAGGCAGCCGTGGTATTTCGTCGCTGCGGTTGGTCGCGGCTCACGCCGCTCCTACCCACCCGCCCGACGCCGCCACGAAGACACAAACAAAAACGCCGGCGCGAGGCCGGCGTTTTCGTAGGCGTTGCGAAGCGCTCAGCCCTTGGCGGGCTTCGCCGGCTCGCCGGCCGCCTTCGGCGCGTCGGCCGGAGCCGCCGCCGGCGGCGCGGCCGGCGGCGCGGCCGGGGCCGCGGCGGGCTTGGCCGCCGGCGCGGGCGCGTCGGCCGCGGCGATGTCGTCGGCGCGTTCGTGCAGGCCCTGCAGGTAGCTCGACAGCGAGCCGATCTCTTCGTCGGTCAGCTGCTTGGCCACGCCGGCCATCACGTTGAACAGGTGCGGATCGCGCTGGGTGGTGGTGCCGGCGCGGTATTCCTCGAGGCGGCGCTGCGAGTAGGCGGCCTGCTGGCCGGCCAGATGCGGATAAGCCGGGCCGGGATTGCCGGCGCCGCCCGGGCCGTGGCAGGCCATGCACGCGGGGATGCCGCGGGCCTTGTCGCCGCGGCGGAACAGCTCTTCGCCGACCTGATAGAACTTCTTGTCCTTGTTCGGACCGGCGGCGATGACGGTGTCGTCGGCCACGCCGGCGCCGGACTTCTGGGTCGCGAAGTAGGCGCCCAGGTCGCGCGCGTCCTGCTCGCTGAGCGCGTCGGCGAAGGGCTTCATCGCCGCGGCCATGCCGGTGTTGCGCTCGCCGCTCTTGAACAGGGCGATCTGGTGGGCGATGTAGCGCTCGCTCTGACCGGCCAGACGCGGGTACTGCGGATCGGTCGGGTTGCCGTCGAGGCCGTGGCAGGCCGCGCAGGTGCCGGCCTTGGTGGCGCCGGCCTTGACGTCGCCCCACTTGCTGTGCGGCCCGGCGTTCAACGGCGCGGTCTGCACCGGTTCTTTATCCGGGATCGGCGTGACCGTGGTCTGGGCGTAGGCGACGGCGGCGACCGCGAAGACGGCGAGACCGACGAGGCTCAGGACGCGGGCTTGGCTCATGTAGCTGGGCTCCGAACTGCATGCTTAAGGCGGGCTTGCTGGAAGGCGAGTACGGGTAGGAACTCGGTCTGGCTTTGGCCGGCCGCGCACGGCGCCGGAACCTCGGAATTATCATCGCCGGCCCGGACGGGGTCAACGCGGGTTCAGGTGCCCGCGGTCGCGGAACGCCCCCGGCCGCCGTCCGCGCACGCCGCGTGCACGGGTTTGGGCCGGTGCCATGCGATCCTATGGGCATGAGCAATCCCCTCGCCCGCGCCCGTTACCTGTTGTCGGCGCACAACGTCAAGCAATTGCCGCCCGACGGCGGCTTCGAGGTGGCCTTCGCCGGCCGCTCCAACGCCGGCAAGTCCAGCGCCCTCAACGCGATGTGCCAGCAGAACGCGCTGGCGCGCGTGTCCAAGACGCCCGGCCGCACCCAGCAGCTGGTGTTCTTCGATGTCAGCCCGCTCCACCGCGGCCCCGAGCCGGCGCCGGAGCCGGACCGCTTCCTGGTCGACCTGCCCGGCTACGGCTACGCCAAGGTGCCGCAGGATCTGCAGGCGCACTGGCAGGCCTTCCTCGACCGCTACTTCCAGACCCGGCAAGCGCTGCGCGGCCTGGTCGTGGTGATGGACATCCGCCATCCGCTTAAGGACTACGACCGCCACATGATCGCCTACGCGGTCGATCGCGGCCTGCCGGCGCACGCGCTGCTGACCAAGGCCGACAAGTTCGGCCGCGGCCAACAGCAGCAGGCCTTGATGGCGGTGCGCAAGGATCTGCAGTCGAGCTACGGCGACACGGTGAGCGTGCAGACGTTCTCGGGCGAGTCCAAGCAAGGCGTCGACGAAGCGCGGAAAGTGGTCGGCGGGTGGTTGGAGTTGGACGGCGCCTGAGCGATGCGCAGTCGCGGCGGCCGCCTGTAGGAGCGGCGTGAGCCGCGACCGCGAAACCTCGCCTACGTCGCAACCGCGATGTCGCGGTCGCGGCTTACGCCGCTCCTACAAGGGCGAACCTTCATTCGTTTCAGCCTGCGCGCAACGGCCCGCTGCTGCGCACCTCGCCGCGCGCGTCGTACACGCGCGAGGCATCCAACACCCCGTCCCCGTCGCTGTCGATCTCGCCGCCGCTCAAGCGCCCGCCGGTATAGGTATCGCGCTTGACCACGCGCCCTCGCGCGTCCAGCCACTCCACGTTCTGCAGCACGCCCTGGCGGTAGTTCTCCTGCCGCTCGGGCACGCCGTCGCCGTCGTAGTCGGCGCTGCGCGTCACCAGCAAGCCTTTCTCCAGGCGCGTGGCGGTCTCGCGCACGCCGTTGAAATCCTGGTCTTCCTCGATCGAATCGGTCAGCCCGTCGCCGTCGAAACGGGTGATCAGGTCGAAACCGCCATCGGTGTTGCGGTCGGTGTCGATGCGCACCAACCGTTCGCCCTCGTAGCTCAGGCGCTCGTCGGCAATGCCGTCGCCGTTGTAATCCACGTCCTGCGTACTGCCCGCAGGGCGCAGCGCCGCGCCGGTGGCGAGCGCGCCGGCCAGCGCGCCGATGACGAGGGCGAAGACGATTCCGGCCATGCCGAAACCGCCGGCCGCCGGCTTGCGCGCGTTCAAGGGACGGTAGAGGTTGGCGTCCTCGACATGCTCGGGCGTGCCGTCGTCGCCGTAATCCTGGTCGCGTTCGTCGTCGGACGCCGGCACCTCGGCCGCCTGCCACTCGTCGATGACCGCGCGGGCGCGCTCGACGTCCTCGTCGGCGACTTCGATCCGCACCGAACCGCCGACCGGCAACAAGCCCGCGCCGCCTTCCAGCGCGCCGCCGAACACGAACGAGCGGATGCCTTCCTGCGCGAGCAAGCCGCGCACCAGCTGCGCGTCGGCCGAATGCGCAGCCTGATAGATGATCTGCATGCGGTGAGTCTCCCTGGAGCGGAGTATGCCCCAGGGCGCCGACCGTCGAGCGGCGGTCAGACGGTCGCTCGCGCCGCGTAGGCGCCGTGTCCCGGCAGGATCAAACGGCCGCCTTCGACCCGGCCCGAGGGCAGGCCGTGGCCGCGCTCGGCGATCCAGTCGGCGCGTTCGCCCAACGCCAGCGACGCCTCGCCGGGGCCGAGGTTGAACGCCATCAGCACCGCATCATTGCCGTCGCCGCGCACGAACGCGATCACCGGCTCGGCGCTGGGCAGGAACGCGATGGCGCCGTCGAGCAGCGCGCGATGGCGCTTGCGCCAGCCGAGGAAGGCGCGGAAGCCGTTGAGCGGCGAGGCCGGATCGTCCTGCTGCGCGGCGATGTTGAGCGCGCGGTGTTCGGCCGGAATCGGCAGCCACGGCTGGCCGCGGCTGAAACCGGCGCCGTCGCTGTCGTCCCACGGCAGCGGCGTGCGGCAACCGTCGCGGCCCTTGAAGTTCGGCCAGAAGGTCTTGCCGTAAGGATCTTGCAGCGCCTCGAACGGCACGTCGGCCTCGGGCAGGCCGAGTTCCTCGCCCTGATACACGCACACCGAGCCGCGCAGCGAACACGCCAGCGCGCTGACCAGAGTGGCGAAGTGCTTCGGCGCCTCGCCCCGGCCCCAGCGCGTGACCACGCGCTGCACGTCGTGATTGGAGATCGCCCAGCACGGCCAGCCTTCGCGCATGGTCGCCTCGACCCGCTGCACCGTGCCGCGGATGTGCTCGACGTTGTAGTCCTCGGTCAGCAGCTCGAAGCTGTAGCCCATGTGCAGGCGGCCGGCGCGGGTGTACTCGTCCATGGTCGCCAGCGAGTCTTCCGAGGAAATCTCGCCCAGCGCCACCGCGCCCGGGTAGCGGTCGAGCAGCGCGCGCAGTTCGCCGAGGAACGCGAGGTTCTCGGGCTGCGTGTTGTTGTAGTGGTGGTACTGGAACGCGTACGGATTGTCCGGGCTGAAACCGCGGCCCACCCGCTGCGCCGCCGGCTTGGGCGGGTTGTCGCGCAGCCGCGCGTCGTGGAAGCAGAAATTGATCGCGTCCAGGCGCAGGCCGTCGACGCCGCGTTCGAGCCAGAAGCGCACGTTGTCGAGCACCGCCGCGCGCACCGCCGGATGATGGAAATTCAGATCCGGCTGGGCCGAGAGGAAGTTGTGCAGGTAGTACTGCTGCCGGCGCGGTTCCCAGCGCCAGGCGACGCCGCCGAACAGCGACATCCAGTTGTTCGGCGCGGTGCCGTCCTCGCGCGCGTCGGCCCACACGTACCAGTCGGAATACTCGTTGTCGCGGCTTTCGCGGCTGCGCTTGAACCACTCGTGTTCGTTGGAGGTGTGGCTGAGCACCTGATCGATCATCACCTTCAGGCCCAGCGCGTGCGCCTTGGCCAGCAAGCGGTCGAAGTCTTCGAGCCGGCCGAACAGCGGATCGACCGCGCGGTAGTCGGCGATGTCGTAGCCGAAATCGGCCATCGGCGATTTGAAGAACGGCGAGATCCAGATCGCGTCCACGCCGAGGTCGGCGATGTAGCCGAGCTTGTCGACGATGCCGGGCAAATCGCCGACGCCGTCGCCGTCGAGGTCGCGGAAGCTGCGCGGATAGACCTGATAGATCACCGCGCCGCGCCACCACGAGGGGTCGCGTTGTACGGGCTGGGAAGAAACGACGGCGGACACGTGCGACCCCTGTGTTTGATAGTGCGGCGCGCGACGGCGCTGCGTCGCCGCGATGCGCGCCAGCTTACCGCCGCCGTCGCCGGCGGCCGCCGCGGGTGCATACGTATTCATGGCGAAAGCGGGGCCGGAACTGCGACATGAATGCGACTGCCTCCCATGAATACGTATGCAGAACCCGCTGCAACGCGTTGGGCATGCCTAACATGCGCTCGGACCGCGGCCCCGACGCCGCGGCGGACGCAGCGCGCCGGCAGTGCGCGCGCGGCCACAGAACACAACGCTTCTGGAGGGGAGCTCATGTCGCATTCCAAGCCGGCCGCACGCAGGCCGAAGCAACTCGACCGTCATCTGCTGACGCTGGCGCTGGCCGCGCTGGGCCTGTCCGGCTTCGCGCCGGCCTGGGCCGCCGACGCGCCCGCGCCGCAGGAGGCCGCGCCCGCGGCCGCGCCGCAGACCGCGCACGAACTCGACGCGGTGCAAGTCACCGGCAACCGCCGCGTGCAGTCGATCCAGAAATACGCCGGCACCATCCAGTCCTTCAGCGGCGAGGACATCGCCAAGCTCGGCATCAACACCGACTTCCGCAACCTGCAGGCGGTGGTGCCGGGCCTGCAGATCACCAAGCAGGAAGGCAAGTACGAAATCTTCCTGCGCGGCATCGGCGCGGCCGACTCGGACTTCTCCTCCGACCCGTCGGTGGCGACCTACTACAACGGCATCTACCTGCCGCGTCCGCGCTCGATCGGCCCGATGTTCTTCGACGTCGACCGCATCGAGGTCAACAAGGGCCCGCAGGGCACGGTGCGCGGCCGCAACGCCACCGGCGGCTCGATCAACGTGATCTCCAAGCGCCCCGAGCTGGGCGTGACCAGCGGCGGCCTCAAGGTCGGCGCCGGCAACTACGACTACACCAACGCCGAGGGCGTGCTGAACCTGCCGATCGGCGAGACCTTCGCCCTGCGCGCGGCGCTGTTCGACGAGGAGCGCTCGTCCTACATCAGCAACGGCTATCCCAAGTCGCTGTTCTCCGCCGAAGGCCCGGGCGCGCTCGACAATCAGGCCGCGCGCCTGTCGGCGCTGTGGGAGCCCAACGACAAGTTCTCCGCCTACGTGATGCTGGACAAGGTCACCGAGCGCGGCACCGGCGATCCGGGGCTGTTCGCCGAGCGCGGGCTGGCCGCGGGCTACGACATCAAGGACTTGAACGACCCGTTCAAGCAGTACTTCCGCACCCAGGGCAAGACCACCAACGACATCGAAGGCATCGCGGCGACCTTCACCTACGCGTTCAACGACGCGGTCTCGGTGGAGTTCAACACGTCCTACCGCAAGTACGACTTCTACAACCGCAACGCCTCGCGCGAGTGGCAGCTCGGCCCGGTGTATCCGGGGTCGGACCGCGAAGCCTATTTCAACCCCGAGCGCTTGAAGTGGTACGACACCTTCTATCAGGCCGATAAGTCGTCCTCGCGCATCAACGAACTGCGCTTCTTCGGCGATACCGGCAAGCTGATCTGGTCGGCGGGCCTGTTCAATTACCAGGAGAAGTACGACTACGTGTCCTGGGACGTCGGCAACGGCTACTTCGGCGATTGCGACTGGTGGCGGCCGGGCACGGTCTGCGGCTACCAGGACGGCCTCGGCGGCGAGAACCGCGGCGACAACTCCAAGGTCGAGTCCAACGCGGTCTACGGCGATTTCAGCTTCGCCGCGACCGATTCGCTGCGCCTGATCGGCGGCATCCGCTACACCCGCGACAAGAAGATCGCGCGCGAATCCAACGTCAAATACCAGTTCATCATTCCGGAAGAACTGTTCCAGCAGTTCACCGGCCAGCCGATCAACACCGCGACCAATCCCTACACCACCGGCTTGATCCTGGGCTCGCCGGGCTTCCAGCTGGCCGGCCCGGGCCGTCGCCGCGGCGGCGATCCGAGCATCTGCACCGGCTGGTCGCCGGCCGAACTCAAGTGCGGTCCGGGCGGCAACACGCTCGACTACTTCCTCGGCGGCTTCCAGAACTTCGGCGCCAACGACAACTGGGCGCAGTTCCTGCAGAAGAACCGCGACCAGATCCAGGTGATCGCGCGCTCGGACTTCCCCGGCGGCCGCAGCGAAGACGTCTACAAGGACAGCTACGTCGACTGGCGCCTCGGCTTCGAATACGACCTCAGCGCGAAGGTGATGCTGTACGGCACCGTCTCCACCGGCACCCGCGCCGGCGGCATCAACCGGCCGCTGGCGCTCAACGACGGCAGCGCGCTGGCGCCGAGCTTCGCGCCGGAAGAGCTGACCGCGTACGAAGCCGGCATCAAGGGCGACTACGTCTGGGGCGAGACCCCGGTGCGCTTGAACGCGTCGGTGTTCTACTACGACTACAAAGACAAGGTGCTGCAGAACCTGATCGACGTGCCGGCGCCGACGCCGACCAATCCCAACGCGACCAGCCGGCAGGTGTTCAACGACAACGCCGCCAACGCGAGCGTGCTGGGCCTGGAGTTGGAAGGTCGGGTCGGCCTGCCGCACGGCTTCGACATCGGCTACAACTTCACCTACCTCGACGCCACTTTCGACGACTCGAACGTGCTCGACACCCGCTCCGGCGGCCTCGGCCTGATCGTGCCGCTGGACGGCAACCGCCTGCCGAACACGTCGAAGTACAACGCCAACGTCAGCCTGTCGCAGACCATCGACATCGGCCGCGGCGCGCTGAACTCGTTCGACTGGACGATCAACCTGACCTACCGCTCCGACTACTACCTGACCGCGTTCAACAGCCGCGGCTTCGGGCTGGACGCGAACGGCAAGGTGATCGAGATCCCGCTCAAGGACATGCCGTTCAACAACGGCTCCAACCCGGCCGCCGGCGGCGGTCCGGCCAACGGGCTGGCGATGCGCGACGACGTGGACGGCTTCTTCACCGTCAACGTCTCCGCCGGCCTGAACTTCGGCAGCGAGAACCAGTTCCGCGTCGACGGCTTCGTGTCCAACCTCACCGACGAGGTGTATTCGGGCAAGGGCTTCGTCAACAACTCGACCAACATCCGCTACTTGAATACGCCGCGGATGTACGGGATCCGTTTCGCTTCGCAGTTCTGACCGCCGCGCGGCCCCGTCTTCGGTGAGAAGCGGGGCCGCCGCCGTTATCGCCCTTGAGGCCGCGCGGCGGCGGGCGCGCCGTTCCGCGGCCGCCTCGCCGGTCCGCCGCGCGCGCTTCGTGCCAGACTCCTCGCCATGACCGATCGTCCCGATGCGCCGACCCGCAAGCCGCAGCTGTCGTTCTGGCAGATCTGGAACATGTGCTTCGGCTTCCTCGGCATCCAGTTCGGCTTCGCCCTGCAGAACGCCAACGTCAGCCGCATCTTCCAGACGCTGGGCGCGCCGATCGACGACATCCCGATGCTGTGGATCGCGGCGCCTTTGACCGGGCTGATCGTGCAACCCATCGTGGGCTATCTCTCCGACCGAACCTGGACCGGGCTCGGCCGGCGCCGGCCTTACTTTTTGGTCGGCGCGGTCCTGGCCACGCTGGCGCTGATCGCGATGCCGAACTCGCCGACGCTGTGGATCGCCGCCGGCCTGCTGTGGATGCTCGACGCTTCGATCAACGTGTCGATGGAGCCGTTCCGCGCCTTCGTCGGCGACCAACTGCCGCAGCAGCAGCGGCCCGCCGGCTACGCGATGCAGAGTTTCTTCATCGGCGTGGGCTCGGTGGTGGCGAGCCTGTTGCCGTATTTGCTCGCGCACTTCGGAGTCGGCAACACCGCGGCCGCGGGCGAAGTGCCCGACACGGTGCGCTATTCCTTTTATTTCGGCGGCGCGGTGCTGTTGCTGTCGGTCGGCTGGACCGTGCTGCGCACCCGCGAGTATCCGCCGCAGCAGCTGCACGCCTTCGACGAAGCGCCGGCCATCGAACCGCCGCGCGAGCGCGACCGGGTGCGCTGCCTGCTGTTCGGCGCGTCGTGGATGGTGGTCGGCGGCATCTGCGCGACCGCGATCTCGATGCTGCGGCTCGACCGCCAGTTGTACGTGCTCGCCGCGCTGATCGCCGCGTTCGGCCTGGCGCAGGCCGCGCGCGGCATCGCCCGCGACGGCGGCGGCTTCGCCACGGTGATGGACGACCTGGGCGCGATGCCGGCGGCGATGACGCGGCTGGCCGTGGTCCAGTTCTTCTCCTGGTTCGCCCTGTTCGCGATGTGGATCTACACCACGCCGGCGGTCACCCAGCTGCATTACCACACCAGCGACACCGCGTCGGCCGCCTACAACGAAGGCGCCAACTGGGTCGGCGTGCTGTTCGCCGCCTACAACGGCTTCGCCGCGCTCGCGGCCATCGCGATCGCGCCGATGGCGCGGCGCTGGGGGCTGCGCCGCAGCCACGTGTTCAACCTCGCGCTCGGCGGCGCCGGTTTGTTGTCGGTGGCGCTGGTCCGCGATCCGCAGATGCTGCTGCTGTCGATGGTCGGCATCGGTTTCGCCTGGGCTTCGATCCTGTCGCTGCCGTACGCGATGCTGTCGGACTCGGTGCCGGCGGCGAAGATGGGCGTGTTCATGGGCATCTTCAATTTCTTCATCGTCATTCCGCAGCTGGTCGCGGCGAGCTTGCTCGGCTTCCTGGTCAAGCACGCGTTCGGCGGTCATCCGGCGGCGGCGCTGAGCATCGGCGGCATCAGCCTGTTCGTCGCCGGCGCCTGCACGCTGTGGGTGCGCGAGCCCGGCGCGGAGGCGCGCGCATGAGGGCGCTGGCGCTGGCCGCGCTGAGCCTCGCGCTGGCCGCGTGCGCGCACGGCGGCGCGCGCGAGGCAGCGCCGCGCGAGTACTACGGCACGCTGGAACCGATGGCGAGCGACGCGGTGTACTTCGTCGTCACCGACCGCTTCGTCAACGGCGACATCGGCAACGATCAGCGCGATCAGGGCGGGCCCGATCCCGATACGCGCAGCTTCGACCGTCCCGTGCCCGGCGGCCCGCCGGGCGAGAGCGACAACATCGGTTACCTGGGCGGCGACTTCAAAGGCCTGCTCGACAACGCCGACTACATTCGCGACATGGGCTTCGGCGCGGTCTGGCTGACGCCCATCGTCGACAACCCCGATCAGGCTTTCACCGGCGGCGACGCGGTGACTTGGGGCGGCGCGTTCCAGGACCGCGGAAAGACCGGCTATCACGGTTACTGGGGCGTGGACTTCTACCGCCTCGACGAGCACCTGCCGAGCCCAGGCCTGGATTTCGCCGGGCTGACGCGCGGGTTGAAACAGCACGGGCTCAAGACCGTGCTCGACATCGTCGCCAATCACGGCTCGCCCTCGTTCACGATGCGCAAGCCGCAGCCGAAGTTCGGCAAGATCTATCGCGACGGCGTGCTGGTCGCCGATCACCAGAACCTGCCGCCGGAAAAGCTCGACCCGGCGCATAACCCCTTGCACCGGTTCTTCCACTCCGAACGCGATCTGGTGCAGCTTTCGAACATCGACGACACCCATCCGGCGGTGATGGACTACTTCGTCGGCGCGTATTCGCAATGGATCGATCAGGGCGCCGACGCGTTCCGCATCGACACCATCCGGCATATGCCGCTGGCGTTCTGGCAACAGTTCGCCGCGCGCATCCGCGCCAAGCGGCCGGGTTTCTTCATGTTCGGCGAGGCCTTCGACTACAAGGCCGAGAACATCGCGCCGTTCACCTGGGCCGAAAACGGCGGCGTCAGCGTGCTGGATTTTCCGCTCAAGGAACGCTTGGCCGAGGCGTTCGGCAAGCCGCGCGCCGATTACGCGCGGGTCGGCGAACGCTTGTATCTGCAGGACGGGCCGTACGCCAATCCGTACGAGCTGATGACCTTCTACGACAACCACGACATGCCGCGGTTGGACGCCAGCGACGAAGGCTTCATCGACGCCCACAACTGGCTGTTCACCGCGCGCGGGATTCCGGTGATCTATTACGGCTCCGAAGTCGGGTTCCAGCGCGGCCGCGCCGAGCATGCGGGCAACCGCAACTACTTCGGGCAGGAGCGCGTCGACGCGGCGCGCGCGCATCCGATCCGCGCCGCGCTCAAGCGCATCGCGGCGGTGCGCAAGGCCTCGCCGGCGTTGCAGCGCGGCTTGCAGGTGAACGTGCTGTTGCAGGGCGATCGCGCGGCGTTCTACCGGGTCTACGCGCACGGCGGCGTGTCGCAGATCGCGTTGGTGCTGCTCAATAAGGGCGGCGCCGCGGCGGAGTTCGCGGTGAGCGAGCATCTGCAAGCCGGGCGTTGGCGCGCGGCGCTGGGCGGCGGCGAGATCGCGGTGGGCGAGGGCGGTACGTTGCGCGCTTCGGTGCCGGCGCATGGGGTCGAGGTGTATCTGCTCGACGCGCCGGTGCGGCGCGCGGACCTGATCGCCGCCTTGGACCAGGCGATGGCGCACGCCCGCAAGCGCTGAGCGTGGTTTCGATGGCTCCCGGTAGGAGCGGCGCGAGCCGCGACCAACCGAAGCCCCGTAGCCCCGCCGAACCTACCCAAAACCCCAATCCCCCAACCCGTCATTCCGGCGAAAGCCGGAATCCATTTTGCTGTTGCATTTGCCTCTAGTGTCTCAGCGGAGAAGCAAAGTCAAAATGGATTCCGGCTTTCGCCGGAATGACGGTGTGGGAGAGTTCCGGCTTTTACCCGGATGAAGAGGTGGGAAGATTCCGGCTCTCACCCGGATGACGGGATTCCAGCCTCCGACGAAACAACGGCTCAAAAACGCGCCGCGACTCGCCTCAACCGCCGCAGGACTTGCGCACCACCAAGGTCGTCGGCAACCGCTGGCTCTGCGCCTGCTCGCCGCGAATCAGCGCCATCAACGCGTCCACCAACAACTCGCCGGCCTGCTTGGTGTCCTGAAACACCGTCGTCAGCGGCGGATGCGCGAAGCGCGCCATCGGCAGATCGTCGAAGCCGATCACCGACACGTCCTCGGGCACGCGCAGGCCGCGTTCGGTCAGCGCGCGCATCGCGCCGATGGCGATCAGGTCGCTGGCGGCGAACACCGCGTCGAACGGCAATCCGCGCGCGAGCAGTGCCAGCGCGGCGGCGTGGCCGGCGTCCTCGGAACTTTCCGCGTCGACTTGCAGAGCGCGGTCCAACGCCGAACCGGCTTCGTCCAGCGCCTGTTCGCAGCCGAGGAAACGGTCGAGAAATTCGGGGTAGTGGCTGGAGGCATCGCCGAGAAACGCCACCCGCCGACGACCCAGCGCGACCAGATGCGCGCCCGCCTGCCGTCCGCCGCCGAAGTTCTCGCAACCGATCGACAGCCCCGGCTGATCCGGCAGCACCGCGCCCCAGCGCACGAAGCGGGTGCCCTGCTCGACCAGCCGCTGCAGCTTGCCCTGATACGCCAGATAGTCGCCGTAGCCGAGCAGGATCAGGCCGTCGGCTTTCATGCTGTCTTCGTAATCGGCGGCCCAGTCGTCGGAGAGCTGCTGGAACGAGATCAGCAGGTCCTGGCCGTGGCGCGCGCAGGCGCGGGTGATCGAGCCGAGCATGGACAGGAAGAACGGGTTGATGTGCGACTCGTCCGGGGTTGGATCCTCGAACAGCAGCAGCGCCAGCGTGCCCGAGCGCTGTCGGCGCAGGCTGGACGCGTGGCGGTCGACCTTGTAGTTGAGCTCGCGCACCACCGCCTCGACCCGCTTGCGCGTTTCGGCGTTGACCAGCGGGCTGCCGCTGAGCACGCGCGACACCGTGGCCTGGGAGACGCCGGCCAGGTGGGCGATGTCGACCGAGGTGGCTTTGGATTTCTTGCGCATGGGGGGAGTGTAGCGGGGGGAATGGAGCGGGGGAGGAAGAGCGAGGTTGGGGAACTGGGGATCGCCGCGGTGGTGAGGTTCGACCAGTCGCCCAGACCTATCGCCGCCATCGCTCCACCCCAGACGGACCCACGGTTCCCCAACCCCGCCTCACCTCCCCCGCTTCATTCCCCCTGCTCCAGCCGCGGATCCATCCAGCCGCGCAACGCATCCACCACCACATTGATCGCCACGATCAGCGCGCCGATCACCAGCACCACGCCCAGCACCAAGGTGTAATCGCGGTTCAGCGCGCCCTGCACGAAGTAGCGGCCCATGCCGGGAATGCCGAACACCTGTTCGACCACGGCCGAGCCGGTGACCACGTTGATCAGCGCCGGCGACAGCCACGCCGCCACCGGCAGCAGCGCGGGTTTGAGCGCGTGCGCGAACAGCAGGCGGGTGTCGGACAGGCCGCGGGCGCGGGCGGCGCGTAGGTAGTCGGCGCAGAGCGTTTCCAGCAGCGAGGCGCGGGTCAGCCGCGCGCAGTAGGCGATGTTGGGCAGGGCCAGGGCGATCACCGGCAGCACCGCGTTGTCCCATTCGCCCCAGCCGCCGGCGGGCAGCCAGTGCAGGGTCACCGCGAACAACAGCACCAGCAGCGGCGCGACCACGAACTTCGGTACGGCCAGACCCAGGCCGGCGAGGAACATCAACGCGCGGTCGGTCCAGCCGCCGGCGCGCAGCGCGGCCCAGACGCCCAGGGCGACGCCGAACAGCAAGGCCAGCAGCAGGGCGAGGCCGCCGTTGAGCGCCGACACCGGCAGCGCGTTGGCGATGAGTTGGTTGACGGTGTAATCGGGGTATTGGAACGAGGGGCCGAGATCGCCGCGCAGCGCGTCGCCGAGCCAGCCCAGGTATTGCATGAGCAGCGGTTGGTCGAGCCGGTATTGCGCGTCGAGCACCGCCTGCACTTCCGGCGGCGCGGCTTTCTCGCTGTCGAACGGGCCGCCCGGCGCGGCGCGCAGCAGTGCGAAGCACAGCGTGCCGAGCAGCCACAAGGTGATCGCGGCTTCCAGCAGGCGGCCGCCGAAGCGCAACAGGCGCGCAGGCGCGCGCATCAGACCTGCACGCCGAACAGATGGCCGACCGCGGTCGCCGCCGCCATCGCCATCGCGCCCCAGAACATCACCCGCAGCGCGCCGCGCCCGACCGGCGCGCCGCCGGCCCAGGCGGCGAGCGCGCCGGAGATCGACAGCGCCACCAGCGTCGTCGCGACCGCGATGGGCTGCAGATGCTCGTGCGGCGCCAGCAGCACCGCGGCGATCGGCAAGGCGGCGCCGCTGACGAAGGCGCCGGCCGAGGCCGCCGCCGCTTGCACCGGCCGCGCGCGCAAGGTGTCGGTGATGCCGAGTTCGTCGCGCGCATGGCTGGCGAGCGCGTCGTGTTCGGTGAGTTGGCGCGCGACTTCGTGCGCCAGCTCCGGGGTCAGCCCGCGCTGCACGTAGATGTGCGCGAGTTCGTCGAGCTCGGCGCGCGGGTTCTCGGCCAGTTCGCGCTTTTCCACCGCGATGTCGGCGCGTTCGGTGTCGGCTTGCGAGCGCACCGAGACGTACTCGCCCGCGGCCATCGACATCGCGCCGGCCACGGTGCCGGCGATGCCCGAGGTCAAGATCGTCGCCGCGTCCGCGCCGCTGGCGGCGACGCCGACGACGAGGCCGGCGACCGAGACGATGCCGTCGTTGGCGCCGAGCACCGCCGCGCGCAACCAGCCCACGCGCTCGGAGCGGTGCGCTTCGGGATGGCGGCTGCGCGCGTGCGCTTTCGGCTTGGCGGAACCCGTTTTGACCGGAGGCGCGTTCATGGCGTCAGGCTCAACCAGCGGCTGGCGTGGCGGTCCAGCGCATTGGGCTCGAACCCGCGCACGCGCCGCGACACCAAGTGTTTGGAGGTATAGAAATACAAGGGAATCGCGGCGTTGTCGTTGAGCAGGCGCTGTTCGGCCGCGCGCAGCCAGGCGTTGCGCGCGTCCTGCGTGGCCGCGGCGTCGGCGCGGGCGAGGCGCTCGCGGTAGCCGGCGTCGTCGTAGCCCAGCCAGTTGAGCGGGCCGTCGTTGGCGAACGCGGCGAGGAAGTTGCGCGCGTCGGGCAGGTCGCCGATCCAGCCGCCGCGGAACACCTGGGTGATCGCGCGCTGCTTGCGGTTCTGCACGAACACCTTCCATTCCTCGTTGCGCAGGCGCACCTGCACGCCGAGGGTTTGCCGCCACATCGCCGCCACCGCCAGCGACAGGCGCCGGTGCGGGGTCGAGGTGTTGTAGCGCAGTTCCAGCACGAGCGGGTTGGCGTCGGAATAGCCCGCGTGACGGTACAGCGCCCGCGCATGCGCTTCGCGCTGCGCCTGCGTCCACGCCGACCACGGCATCGCCGCGGGCGAGTAACCGGCGATGCCCGGCGGCACGATCCCGTAAGCCGGCGTTTCGCCCAGACCGGTGACGTAGCGGGTGAGCTTGTCGCGGTCGATCGCCATCGTCAGCGCGCGCCGCAGCGCCAGCGCCCGCTCGCGGCAGCGCGGGGTCGCGCAGGCGGGGCGGAACGGCGGCTTGGTCGTGTTCAAGCCGAGCCAGAACGCGCCCAGGTACGGCGACAGCCGCAGTTGTTCGCCGAAGCGCGCGCGCAGCGAAGCCAGCGGCTGCGGCGGGACGACCTCGGTGATGTGCAGATCGCCCGCGGCGAAGCGCTGCAATTCGGCGGCGGCGTCTTCGGTGACGTGGAAGCGCACGCGTTCGAGTGCGACGCGCGCGGCGTCGTGGAAACGCGGGTTCTTCTCCACCACCAGATTCGCTTGCGGCGTCCAAGCGGCGAGGCGGTACGCGCCGTTCGACACCAAACGCCCGGGTTGCGTGTGCTGGGCGCCGTACTGCTGGACGGCCGGCAGATAGACCGGGAACGCGATCGGCAAGGTCAGCAGCGCCGGCAGCGACGCGCTGCGGGTGAGCCGGAACTCGACGGTGCGCGGGTCCGGCGCGCTCACGCCGAGGCGTTCGGGCGGCAGTTTGCCGGCCTGCACTGCCTGGGCGCCGTCGAGCGCATCGAACAGTTCGCCGAACGGCGCCGCGGTGGCCGGGGCGAAGGCGCGGCGGAAACTGGCCACCACCTGCGCGGCGTCGAGCGGCTCGCCGTTGCTCCAGCGCAGGCCCGGGCGCAGGGCGAAGCGCCAGGTGCGGCCGTCGGCCGAGACCGTCCAGCGCTCGGCGATGCCCGGCACCAAACGGCCTTGCGCGTCCTCGGTCACCAGCCCTTCGTACAGATCGCGCAGCACGTTGCCGCAGGCGACTTCCTGGCAACGGTGCGCGTCCAGCGTGCTCGGTTCCGGCCCGTTGCCGCGTTCGAGCTGCGCCGCCGCCCCCTGCGCAGGCACGGCCGGCGCCGCCAGCGCCAGTAGCAGGGCCGAACCATAGCGTTGCAGGACGGACGTTGTTCGGCGCAAAGCGGGCTCTACACTGCCGGGGGTCTTGCGATTGTAGGCGAGCCGCCGCATATCCAGACTCTGAAATGCTGCAAGGTAGGACCGTGGCGCCGCGCCGGTTCCCCGCCCGGGGAGTCCGGCCGCGGGCGCTGGCCGCGCTCGGCGTGGCGGCGACGCCCGGTCCCGACGACCCGAAAGTTCTGCGAAGCGAGGTGGATGTGTCCGGTCCCAGTCAGGTGAAGGATCTCGAGATTCCCGACGTCAAGGGCGGCGGCCGCGCCGTGCTGATCGACTATTTGGCTTCGGGCGCGCGCCCGGATTCGGATTGGAAGATCGGCACCGAGCACGAGAAGTTCGGTTTCCGCACCGACGACCTGCGCCCGCCGACCTTCGACGGCGAGCGCGGCATCGAGGCCTTGCTCAAGGGCCTGACCCAGTTCGGCTGGGCGCCGGTGGAAGAGAACGGCCGGGTGATCGCGCTGACCCGCGATCAGGCCTCGGTCTCGCTGGAGCCGGCCGGCCAGCTGGAATTGTCCGGCGCGCCGCTGGCGACGCTGCACGACACCTGCGTGGAAGCGGCCACCCATCTGCGCGAAGTGCGCACCGTGGCCGAGCCGATGGGGCTGGGGTTCCTCGGCATGGGCTTCCAGCCCAAGTGGCGGCGCGAGGACATGCCGTGGATGCCCAAGGGCCGCTACAAGATCATGCGCGAGTACATGCCCAAGGTCGGTCATCTCGGCCTGGACATGATGACCCGCACCAGCACCGTGCAGGTCAACCTGGACGTGCGCGACGAAGCGGACATGGTCAAGAAATTCCGCGTGTCGCTGGCGCTGCAGCCGATCGCGACCGCGCTGTTCGCCGATTCGCCGTTCCTGGAAGGCCAGCCCAACGGCTATCTCTCGTACCGCTCGCACATCTGGACCGACACCGATCCCGACCGCACCGGCTTGCTCGACTTCGTGTTCGAGGACGGCTTCGGTTACGAACGCTATGTCGACTATCTGCTCGACGTGCCGATGTATTTCGTCTACCGCGACGGCCGTTACATCGATGCCAGCGGCCAGTCGTTCCGCGACTACCTGGACGCCAAGCTGCCGGCGTATCCCGATCAGCGCCCGACCTTGAAGGACTGGGCCGACCACACCACCACCGCGTTCCCGGAAGTGCGGCTGAAGAAGTACCTGGAAATGCGCGGCGCCGACTCGGGCCCGTGGAACCGGATCTGCGCGCTGTCGGCGTTCTGGGTCGGCCTGCTGTACGACGGCGAAGCCTTGGACGCGGCTTGGGATCTGGTGCTCGACTTCACCCCCGAAGAGCGTCACGCGCTGCGCGACGGCGTCCCGCGTCATGGCCTGCACCTGCCGTTCCGCGACGGCAAGGTGCTGACGCTCGCGCGGCGCGCGCTGGAGATTTCCGCGCACGGCTTGAAGCGCCGCGCGCGCTTGAACCACAACGGCGCCGACGAATCGATCTACCTGGAGCCGCTGATGGAGTTCGTGGCGATGGGCAAGAGCCCGGCGGAGCGCAAGCTCGAGCTGTTCCACGGCGAGTGGGGCGGCGATGTGGATCGGGTGTTCAAGGAATTCGCGTACTGAGGTCTTGCCGGATCGCGGCGGCGATGATGTGTTCGTCGTAGCCGCGTTTCGCGGTCGCAGCTTGCGCAGCTCCTACAGGAGCTCCGGCCGGTTCCGTTTCCGACTGTAGGAGCTGCGCAAGCTGCGACCGCGGCAACGCAACGACGGCGAGCGTTGCCTATCAACACGACAGCAACAATCGTTGCTGTTGCCGTTCGCTTTGACGTATCTCCGAGCAAAGCCCACGCCCCGCAGCCCCGGAGGGCGTGCGCATGGATGCGCACGCGCGCCATGGGTCAGGATGACCCTTATGGCGCGGCCCCGCGCAACGCTGAGCCCTAGTGGCTCTTGATTCGAAAACAAGGAAAGCGCCTTTCTTTGGTTACTTTCTTTGGCAAGACAAAGAAAGTGACCCGGCCGCTTGCGGACGGAACGCTTTGGATTGGAGCTTGTCTTCACTTGTTGTTGCGTTGAAGGCAAAACCAACAGCAAAGTCAAAATGGGTTCCGGCTTTCGCCGGAATGACGGCGTGTGAGCTGCGCTTCTCGCAGGTGGCGGACACCCTGCCCACCGTCATTCCGGCGGCGGAACACCCCACTCACCGTCATTCCGGCGAAAGCCGGAATCCATTTTGATGTTGCTTCCGCTTCCTCTCGCAAGAGCGCACGACGACAAGCGAAGATCAAACGCTTAAAGCTTTCGTCCGCAAGCGGCCGAGTTACTTTCTTTGTCTTGCCAAAGAAAGTAACCAAAGAAAGGCGCTTTCCTTGTTTTCGAATCAAGAGCCACTAAGTCCAGCACCGGGCGCGGGGCTGCGCCGTAAGGGGCATCCATGCCCCTACGGCGCACGCGCGCATCCATGCGCGCGCCCTCCGGGGCTTTGGGGCGTGGGCCTCGGGTGGGGATGCGTCCAAGCGAAGAGCAACAGCAATTGCAACGGCAACGGCAAGATCAAAATGGATTCCGGCTTTCGCCGGAATGACGGAGCTGAAGGTTGCTGGTTTGCGGGCGGCTTCTACGGGCGGCTTCGGTAAAGAGGGCTCGTTGCGATCGAACTCCGACGCTGAGCGCAATCGCACACCAGAACGCCCGACTCCGCTCTCCAAAGCAGCGCGCTGCTTACTGCGCCGCCTCATCGAACGCAATCTGCTCCGATCCCATCACCCGCGCCACCGCCCCCAACATCTCCAACGCCGCCTCATGCACCCGCGCCTCCGCGCTGGCGCAAGCGTCGCCCGCGACGATCACCTCGAAATCGCGATCGTGCGCATCGCGCGCCGTGGTCTGCACGCCGGTCTCGGTGCTGACTCCGCACAGCACCACCCGGGTCACGCCCGCCGCGCGCAGCCTCGCTTCCAAGGCGGTGCCGAAGAACGCGCTCACCCGCGGTTTGACGATGGCCCAGTCGCCGCTCGCCGTCTCCAGGCGCTCGTGGAAACGCGTGCCCCAATCGCCTTCGCGCAGCGCGCCCAGTTGCGCGGCGCGGCCGAACAGCGGCGAGCGCTTGGGCAGGTCGGCGTAGCCGGGCGCGAAGGCGACGCGGATCAGCACCACCGGCGCGTGCGCGGCGCGGGCGCGGCGGGATAGGGCGTTGACGCGTTCGATCAAGCCGCGCTCGCGCACTTGCGCGGCGCTGCGGGCGATCTTGCCGTCGGGGTGGACGATGTCGTTGATCGGGTCGATGACGATGAGCGCGGTGTTCATGCGGACGGTTCCGTAGCCGGGGGACGCGGCGCGCGCGCGCCGCTGCGCAGGGCGGCCACCGCGCCGGCCACGATCAGCGCCGCCCCGAACAAAGCCGAGGGCGCAGCGATGCGGCCGAACAGCAGCCAGTCGAGCAAGGCGCTGACCGGCACCGCGACGTACATCAGCGGCGCCAGAGTCGAGGCGTTGTCCATGCCACGGTAAGCCAGATCGCGCAGCGACTGATTGCCCAGGCTGCAAGCCGCCATGCCGAGCAAGGCCAGGATCAGCACCCACACCGGTTCCGACGCGGCCGTGCCGGCGAGCACCGCGCTCCACGGCGTGTGCATCGCGCCGAACGCGGCCAGCGGCAGGCTCAGCAACGACGCCTGGGTGTAGAGCTTGAACTGATTGCGCAAAGGCGGCTGGCGCTGCGCGCTGCGATAGAACAGCACCTGCGACACCGCCATCGCCAAGCCGCCGGTAAGCGCGATCAGCGCCAGCGGATCGAGCCCGCGCGCGCCCGGCCGCAGCACCGCGAGCACGCCGAGAAAGCCCAGCGCCAAACCGGCCAGCGTCGCCGGCCGCAGGCGTTCGCCGAGCCACAGCCACGCGACCAAGGGAATGAACAAGGGGCCGGTGTTGTAGAGCAGCACCGCTTGCAGCAGATCGCCTTGAGTGGCGGCGAGTACGAAGCAGACCTGGGCGATCACCGCGCACAGCGCGCGCACCCAGCCGGGCCGGTCGGCCAGCGACCATGCGGCGCGCCAGTCGGGGCCGCGCACGAAGGCGGTGAGGATCAGCGCGGGCAGGATGAAACGCCCCCAGGTCACCAGCTCCGGCGCCAGTCCGCGGGTGTAGCGGCTGAGCAGGGCGAGCAGGGCCAGCGAGGTGGAGGCGGCGGCCATCAGGCCGGCGCGCAGGAACAGGGGGCGGGAGGCGACGGGGGCCGTGGCGGTCAGCGGGGCGGTGGACATGTGGTAAATCTATCTGCCGGAATCCTTTTGAAAAATCTCGTTTATCGAGAAAGGTGGTAAGTAAAAATGACCACTAAGCCCGATCCCGAGCGCCCCGGCCCCGGCGCGGACGCGCCGGCCCGCCGCCTGCCGCCGCTGCGCGCGCTGCAGGCCTTCGCCGCCGTGGTCCGCCACGACGGCATGCGCCGCGCCGCCGAGCGCCTGCACCTGAGCCACGCCGCGCTGAGCCAGCACGTCCAGCATCTGGAAGAAGCCTTCGGCCTGCGCCTGCTCGACCGCAGCGGCGGCCGCGCGCGGCCGACGCCGTTGGGGCGCGAGTTCGGCGAAGCGCTGATCGACGGCTTCGAGCGCATCGAAGCGGCGACCGCGCGCCTGCGCCTGCGCGGCGACGAAAGCCGGCGCTTGCTGCTCGGCGCGCCGACCAGCCTCAGCGTGAGCGTGCTGTTGCCGCGGATCGAAGAGTTCTCCGCGCGCGCCGGATTCGAGCTGCAATTGTTTTGCCCCGCCGGCCCGGCCGATCTGGCCCAGGCGCGCGTGCATGCCTTGCTGATGCATCGCGATCCGCACGAACACGGCTTGCGCGGCGAGCTGTTGTTCGAGCAAGCGCTGATGCCGGTGGCCTCGCCCGCGCTGCTTGCGCGCCTGGACCCGCACCGCTGGTGGCTCGACCCGGTGCCCGGCGCGCGCCTGCTGCACGTGGTCAGCGACGGCTGGCGCGAGGACTGGCCGGCGTGGTTCGGTGCCGACACCGCGGCCTGGCCGCTGCCGCAACTGAGCCTGTCCTCGCCGATGCCGGCGATCAGCGCGGCGCTGGCGGGGCAGGGCATCGCGCTGCTGTATCCGCGCCTGATCGCCGAGCGCCTGGCCAACGGCGAACTGATCCCGCTGCCGACGCCGCGCGCCGCGCCGGTGAAGCGCCTGTATCTGGCGTGGTTGCCGGAGGCCGAGGGCGCGGCGCGCTTGCAGTGGGTCCGCGAGTGGGTGGTGGCGTTGTTGGCCGGCGAGAACCTGGAGTAGACGTTAGCGGATAGGAGTTAGGAGATAGCGAAGAGCCGGCTCTCGCTATCTCCTAACTCCTATCCGCTATCTCCTGCTCGCTCACACCGCCTGCGCCCGCTTATCCAACTCGCGCAGCTTGTCCAAATCCGCCTTATGCATCTTGCGCGCGTACGCCGGCAGGCGCCGCGCCTTGGCCTGCGCTTGCTCGCACAACTCGCGCGCGCGGCCGAGTTCGCCCCAGCCGATCAGGCATTCGGCGTAGCGCGCATGCGCCTCGAAGCCGCTGCTGTAGCCGGTCAAGGCTTCGAACTCTTCCTTCGCCTTGGCCTTGTCGCCCTGCGCGGCGACCGCGCGCGCATAGGTCAGATGGCCTTCCGGCGAGCGGAAATCCGGGCGCTTGGCGATCAACTCGTCGAGCAGTTGCCGCGCCTGCGCGGATTCGCCGGCTTCCAGCAGCGCGTGGGCGAGCTTGACTTGGATGTGCGGATCCTCGCGATGCACGCCGCTGAGCGCGGCGCGGTACAGCGGCAGCGCGTCGCCGGCGCGATCGGCGCCGAGCAATGCATCGGCCAGACGCAGGCGATTGTCGGTGGTGGCGGAGGTGTCGAACGCGTCCTGCGCCTCGCGCAGTTCGCGGCCCGGATCGAGCATGCGCCGCACGTTGCCGACCAGGGCGCGGCCGTGGCGGCTGTGGCGCTGTTCGGGCAGCCAGATCGCGAACGCGTACACGACGCTGCCCAGCAGCGGGAACATGAAAAGAATCATCAGCCAGTAGCGGTCCTGGCCGCTGCGCACGGCGTGCACGGCGAAACACAGGGCGACGACGACGTGCAATCCGAGGCCGAGATACGGCATGACGCGGTCCTTGCGAGCGGGGCGGGCGGCGGAAAGTGCGACAGTGTCCGCGTTGCGCTCGCCGCGCGCCAGTGGGGCGCGCGCCGTCGGTCGTCGGATCGGCGGCGCGCAGGCCATCGGGCTGTCATGCGCGTGTCGTGCGACCGTCGCACGCGAGCCCGCATGCCTTGCGCACGAGCGGGCGCGCGGCCGCCGCGCGCCGGGCCCGCGGTGGTTTCAACTGCAACCAAGTCGTCCGCCGCGCTTGCTGCAATGCACAAGCCACTGCGCTAGCCTTGGTCGGATGAACGTCATGACCGATACCAGCGACTCACCGCTTCGGGCAACGGAACAGTTCGCCGAACGCGCCGCCGACTTCGCCCCCACCGACGCCTTGCTGCGCGAGGACGTCAAAACCTTGGGCGCCCTGGTCGGCGAGATCCTCGCCGAACAGCGCGGCGACGGCTTTCTCGACGCGGTCGAGCGCCTGCGCCGCGCCGCGATCCGCCGGCGCGAGGCCGGCGAGCCGGTCGACGCGCTGGCCGCGGCGCTGGCCGATATCGATCTGGAGCAGGCCGCCGACCTGGTGCGCGCCTTCGCCACCTATTTCCAGGCGGTCAATCTGGCCGAGCGCGTGCACCGCATCCGCCGCCGCCGCGATTACGAGCGCAGCGGCGCCGGCGCCCAGCCCGGCGGCCTGCGCGATGCGCTGGCCACGCTGGCGCGGCAAGGCGTCAGCGCCGAGGAAGTCGCCGCGCTGCTGCCGCGGCTGCGGATCGAGCCGGTGTTCACCGCGCATCCCACCGAAGCGGTGCGGCGCGCGCTGTTGGAGAAAGAGCGGACTATCGTCGGCTGCTTGGTCGACGACATCGACCGCGGCCGCACCCCGGCCGAACGCCGCGCCGACCGCGAACGCATCCGTCTGGCGCTGACCGCGAGTTGGCAGACCGCCGAGGCGCCGGCGGCCAAGCCCAGCGTCGCCGACGAATTCGAGCACGTGGGCTTCTATCTTTCCGACGTGCTCTACCGCGTGCTGCCGGTCTATTACGAAGTGTTCGAGGAAGCGCTGCGCGAAACCTACGGCGACGCGCCCGCGTTGCCGGACGTGCTCGGTTTCGGCACGTGGGTCGGCGGCGACATGGACGGCAATCCCAACGTCGGCGCCGACACCATTGCCGCGACCCTGGCCGGCCAGCGCGCGCTGGTGTTGGCCGCGTACCGCCGCGACTTGGCTTCGCTGGCCGAACTGCTGAGCCAATCGGTGCACCGCGTGCGCGTCGACGACGCGGTGCTGGCGCGGGTCGAGGATTACCGCTACCTGCTGCCCAAGGCCGCCGCGCTGCTCAAGCCGCGCCACGCCGACATGCCGTACCGCAACCTGCTCAATCTGATGTCGGCGCGCTTGCAGGCGACGCTGGACGAAAGCGTGCACGGTTATCCCGACGCCGCCGCGTTCCTGGCCGACATCGTGCTGATCGAACGCAGCCTCGCCGCGCATCAGGGCGCGCGCGCCGGCGGCTTCGCGGTGCGGCGCCTGCGCCGGCGCGCGGGATGCTTCGGCTTCCATCTGGCCGGGCTGGATCTGCGCCAGGATTCGGCGACTCACGACGCGGCTTTGGCTGCGCTGCTCGATCAACCCGATTGGGCGACGCTCGATGTCGCCGCGCGCGCCGCGCGCCTGCACCGGTTGCTCGACGGCGACGCGCCGCCCGCGCGCGCCGCCGCGACCGCCGCGCAACCGACGCTGGAAGTGTTCCGCGCGGTGGCGCGATTGCGCCCGCGCTTCGGCGAGCGCGCGTTCGGCCCCTACATCGTCAGCATGAGCCGCAGCGCCGCCGACGCGCTGGCGGTGCTGGCGCTGGCGCGCACCGCCGGCTGCGCCGACGACAAGGGCCGGGTGCCGTTGGACGTGGCGCCGCTGTTCGAAACCGTCGACGACCTCGACGCCGCCGCCGACACGCTGCGGGCCTTGTTCGCCGATCCCGTCTACCGCGGCCACCTGCGCGCGCGCGGCGACCGCCAAGTGGTGATGCTGGGTTACTCCGACAGCGCCAAGGACGGCGGCATGGTCGCCTCGCGCTGGGCCTTGCAGCAGACCCAGATCGCGCTGACCGCGCTGGCCGCCGACAGCGGCGTGCGCATCGCTTTCTTCCACGGCCGCGGCGGCTCGATCAGCCGCGGCGGCGGCAAGACCGAGCGCGCGGTGATCGCCGCGCCGCGCGGTTCGGTCGACGGCTATCTGCGTTTGACCGAGCAGGGCGAGGTGATCCACCGCAAGTACGGCATCCGCGCGCTGGCGCTGCGCAACCTGGAGCAAACCAGCGGCGCGGTGCTGCGCGCGACCTTGCGCCCGCGCGCGCCGGAGCCGCGCGAGGCCGGCTGGCGGCGCATCGCCGGCGAACTCGCGCACGACGCGCGCGCGCACTACCGCGCGCTGGTGCACGAGGATCCGCAGTTCCCGGCCTACTTCCGCGCGGCCACGCCGATCGACGTGATCGAGCGCCTGCGCATCGGCTCGCGTCCGGCCAAGCGCGCCGGTACCGGCGACATCTCCTCGCTGCGCGCGATCCCGTGGGTGTTCGCGTGGTCGCAGAACCGCGCCGGGCTGACCGCGTGGTACGGCGTAGGCACCGGGCTCGCGCGCGCGCTCGACGAACACGGCCGCGAAGCGCTGGCGGAGATGGCGCGCGACTGGCCGTTCTTCGGCACCCTGATCGACGATCTGGAAATGGTGCTGGCCAAGTCCGACCCGGCGATCTTCGAGCGCTACTCGCTGCTCGCTTCGCAGTTGCCGGACGGCGACCTGCACGCGCGCTTCCATCCCGGCATCGCCGCCGAATTCGAGCGCACCCGCGCCGCGGTGCTGACGATCAAGGGCAGCGACGAATTGCTGCGCGGCGATCACCGCCTGCGCCAGTCGATCCGGCTGCGCAATCCCTACGTCGATCCGATCAGCTTGCTGCAAGTGGATTTGCTGGCGCGCTGGCGCGCGGCGGACCGGCCCGACGACGCCTTGCTGCAGGCCTTGGTGGCGACGGTCAACGGCATCGCGGCGGGCGTGCAGAACACCGGCTGAGCGCGGCTCGACGGCGCAATCGCGAACGGCGCGCTTCGGCGCGCCGTTTTCGTATGCGCGATCGAGCGATGTAGGAGCGGCGTAAGCCGCGACCGCGAACCCGCACGAGCCAGCGTCACCGTTCCTGGGCGGTCTGTATTCGACACCCGGAGCGTAGCGCCGGCTTTTTGGTTTGCGCGGTCGCGGCTTGCGCCGCTCCTACAGGTAGGCCATGCGGGTACGGAGGCGGTTGTTCTGCATGAAACCCCTGTAGGAGCGGCGCAAGCCGCGACCGCGCCACCCCAATTTCCGGCGCACGCCGCAAGACCGCCTTCATCCGCCCTCTCATCTGATACTATCCCCCAGTATCCAGCACCACCCGCCCGGAGGCCGCCATGCCCCACACCCCCGCCGAAAAAAAGCGCGTCCTTACCCGCGTGCGCCGCATCAAAGGCCAGACCGACGCGCTCGAACGCGCGCTGGAAGCCGGCAGCGAATGCGCGGCGGTGCTGCAGCAGATCGCGGCGATCCGCGGCGCGGTCAACGGGCTGATGTCGGAAGTGCTGGAAAGCCATATCCGCGAGGAGCTCGGCCAAGCCGTCGCAGACCGCGGACGCGAGGCCAGCATCGACGAGATCGCCGCGTTGGTGCGCTCGTATCTGAAGTAATCGTTCGCCACCCTACGACCGCGGCCGCGCGCCGCGGCCGCTTCCCTCCCGCCACACGGGACGCCACAGGAGAGAGTTTGCCCATGAGCCGGGTCATCAAAAGCCGCGCCGCCGTCGCCTTCGCCGCCGGCGAACCGCTCAAGATCGTCGAGATCGACGTGCAGCCGCCGAAAGCCGGCGAAGTGCTGGTGCGCATCCACGCCACCGGCGTTTGCCACACCGACGCCTTCACCCTCAGCGGCGACGACCCCGAGGGTCTGTTCCCGGCCGTGCTCGGCCACGAGGGCGGCGGCGTGGTGGTCGAAGTCGGAGAGGGCGTCACCGGCCTGAAGCCGGGCGATCACGTGATTCCGCTGTACACGGCCGAATGCCGCCAGTGCAAGTTCTGTCTCTCGGGCAAGACCAATCTGTGTCAGGCCGTGCGCGCCACGCAAGGCAAGGGCCTGATGCCCGACGGCACCACGCGTTTCAGCTACGAAGGTCAGCCGATCTACCACTACATGGGCTGCAGCACCTTCAGCGAATACACGGTCGTGCCGGAAATCTCGCTCGCCGTGGTCAATCCCGAGGCGCCGCTGGAGAAGGTCTGCCTGCTCGGTTGCGGCGTCACCACCGGCATCGGCGCGGTCCACAACACCGCCAAGGTGCAGCCGGGCGACACGGTCGCGGTGTTCGGCCTCGGCGGCATCGGCCTGGCGGTGATTCAAGGCGCGGTGCAGGCCAAGGCCGGGCGCATCATCGGCGTCGACACCAACGCCTCGAAGTTCGAGCTGGCCAAGAAGATGGGCGCGACCGACTGCGTCAATCCGAAGGATTCCGAACGCCCGATCCAGGACGTGCTGGTCGAGATGACCGACGGCGGCGTGGATTTCAGCTTCGAGTGCATCGGCAACGTCGAGGTGATGCGTTCGGCGCTGGAGTGCTGCCACAAGGGCTGGGGCGAGTCGGTCATCATCGGCGTCGCCGGTGCGGGACAGGAGATCAAGACGCGTCCGTTCCAACTGGTGACCGGTCGCGTGTGGCGCGGCACCGCGTTCGGCGGGGTCAAGGGCCGCACCCAGCTGCCGGGCATGGTCGAGCAGGCGATGAAGGGCGAGATCGATTTGGATCCGTTCATCACCCATACCTTGCCGCTGGAGCGGATCAACGAGGCCTTCGATTTGATGCACGAGGGCAAGTCGATTCGCACGGTGATCCACTACTGAGGGGCGCCCTCGCCCTGGCCCGAACGCATAGCGTTCGGGCGTTCGGCGCAGCGCCTCACCCCGCTTGCGGGAGCAGGTGCCCGAAGGGCGAACGAGGGCAAGGACCTACGAGGCGCGCATGGAAAAAATCGAATCCCACGGCTGCTTCGGCGGCCGCCAGCAAGTCTGGAGCCACACCGCCACCACGCTGGGCTGCGCGATGCGCTTCGGCGTGTATCTGCCGCCTCAGGCCGAGAGCGGCGATTGCCCGGTGCTGTACTGGCTCTCGGGCCTGACCTGCACCGAGCAGAACTTCATCACCAAGGCTGGCGCGCAGCGGTACGCGGCCGAGCACGGGGTGATCCTGGTGACGCCGGACACCAGCCCGCGCGGCGAGGGCATTCCCGATGCCGAAGGCTACGACCTGGGCATCGGCGCGGGCTTCTATCTCAATGCGACCCGGCCGAAGTGGGCGGGGCATTACCGCATGTACGACTACGTGGTCGACGAGTTGCCGGCGCTGGTGGACGCGCATTTTCCGACCACCAGCGCGCGCGCGATCAGCGGGCATTCGATGGGCGGGCACGGCGCGTTGACCATCGCGCTGAAGAATCCGGGACGTTATCGCAGCGTGTCGGCGTTCTCGCCGATCGCCGCGCCGTCGCAGTCGCCGTGGGGCGAGAAGGCGTTCGGCGCGTACCTGGGCGAGGATCGCGAGGCCTGGGCGCAGTGGGATGCGACCGCGCTGGTGGCGGGGGCACAGGAGCGCTTGCCGCTGTTGATCGATCAGGGTGGCGACGACGAATTCTTGGCGACGCAGCTCAAGCCGGAATTGCTGCGCGCGGCGTGCGAGGCGGCGGGGCATCCGCTGCAGCTGCGGGTGCGGCCGGGGTACGACCACAGCTATTACTTCATCTCGACGTTCATCGGCGAGCACATCGCGCATCACGCCAGGGCGTTGCACGGCTGAGGCGGGCGGCTGGTTTCGTCGCAGGCGCGGTGTCGCGGTCGCGACTCGTGTCGCTCCTACAGCGGCTTCGGCGGTTGCGCGATCCGATTGTAGGAGCTGCGCGAGCTGCGACCGCGGGGTCGCAGCTCGCGTCGTGGGTTTCGTCGTAGCTGCATTGGCGCGGTCGCGGCTTACGCCGCTCCTACACGGGCTTCGGTGGTTGCGCGATCCGATTGTAGGAGCTGCGCGAGCTGCGACCGCAGGGTCGCCGCTCGCGTCGTGGGTTTCGTCGTAGCTGCATTGCCGCGGTCGCGGCTTGCGCCGCTCCTACAGGGGCGGCGGCTACGGTGCGACGGTTTGAGACGCCGCGCGACTTACGACTTCTTGACCGGCGGCGGCATCGCCTTCGCGCTGACCTTGTTGCCTTCGGCCAACAACGCGTTCGGCGCCAGCACCACGGTGTCGCCCGGCGCGATTCCGGTCAGCACTTCGATCTCGTTGCCGAGGTTGCGGCCCAAGGTCACGTCGCGATACGCCAGGGTCGAACCCTGCGTGACTGTGGCGATCTGCGTACCCGCGGCGCGTTGGACCACGGTCGAGACCGGCAGCATCACCGCCGGCGCCGCGCGCGGCAGGTGCAGGCGCGCGCTGCCGACCATGCCGGCGGGAATGCGGCCGTCGGGGTTGGGCAGGCGCAGTTCGGTGCGCATCACGCCGGCGTCGCGCGAGAGCGCGCGGGCGCTGCGCGCGACTTCGGCCTTGAACACTTGCCCCGGCAGTTCGGGGAAGGTCACTTCGGCCTGCAAGCCGTTCTGGATTTGCAGCGACACGTTCTGCGGCACGTCCACCACCACGCGCAGCGGGTCGAGCACGGCGACTTCGAACATCGGCACGGTCGCGGTGGCCGAATCGCCGACCACGCGGTCGCCGCGTTCGATATTGCGCGCCACCACCACGCCGCCGAACGGCGCGCGCACCTGGGTGAAGGACTGTCGCTCCAGCGCCGAGGTCAGCCGCGCCTGCGCGGCGTTGCGCGCGGCCACGGCGACATCGTAATTGCCCTTGCGGTCGCTGAAGTATTCCTTCGACACCGCGCCGGTGCCGATCAACTGCTGGGCGCGCTGGAAGTTGACCTTGGCCAGTTCTTCGTCGGCCGTGGTCTGGGCGACGACCGCGCGCGCTTCGCGCACGCCTTGGTCGATCTCCGGCGCGGAGATCGTCGCCAGCACTTGCCCGGCGCCGACCTTGTCGCCGAGTTCGACCTTGCGTTCGCTGACGAAGCCGGTGGCGCGCGCGTACAACGCCGCCGATTCGCCGGCCTGCGCGCGCGCAGGCAGGCTCAGGTCGTAGGCCGCGTCGGCGGCCTTGGCTTGCACGGTCAGCACTTCGGGCGTGCCCGGCGCTTGCGCGGTTTCGGCTTCGCTGCGGCCGCAGCCGCTCAACGCGGCCAGCGCGAGGCCGGCGACCGCGGCGCTCAGCGCGGTGCGCAGCAAGGGAGCATGGGTTCGATTGAGGCGGTTCATGCGTTGACTCCGGCGGGGGCGCCGTCGCCCGGGGCGACGGCGGTGTTCGTGGCGGTAGCGTCTTCAGTGTCGGCGTCGGCCGGTTTGCGGCGGCGGCCGACGACGGCGAGGATCGAGGGCACCAGGATCAGCGTGGCCGGCGTGCCGAACAGCAGGCCGCCGATCACCGCGCGGCCCAGCGGCGCGTTCTGCTCGCCGCCGTCGCCCAGTCCGATCGCCATCGGGATGATGCCGAGGATCATCGCGCTGGCGGTCATCAGCACCGGGCGCAAGCGCACCGCCGCCGATTCGTACGCGGCCAGTTCGGGATCGTGACCGTCGGCGATCAGGCCGCGCGCGAAGCTGGTGACCAGCACCGAGTTCGCGGTCGACACGCCGATCACCATCATCACGCCCATCAGCGCCGGCACGCTCAGCGGCGTGCCGGTGACGAACAGGCCGATGGCGGCGCCGGCGATGGCGATGGGCAGGCCGGACATGGCGACGGCCGGCTGGATCCACGACTGGAAGTTCACCACCAGCACCAGGAACACCAGGATCGCCGACATCACCAGGCCGGCGGCGAGTTCGCCGTAGGCGTTCTGCATCTCGCCGGCCTGGCCGACGATCTCGATGCGGTTGCCGGGCTTGAGCTGGCCGTTGAGTTGCTGGGTGATCGCGCTGAGCTGGTCGTAGACCGAACCCAGGTCGGTGCCTTCGACGTTGGCGATGACGCTGATCGTCGGCGCCAGCGTGGTGCGGGCGATGCTGGCCGGGACGTTGCGCGGCGTCACCGTGGCGATGTTGCGCAGCAGGACCGCTTCGCCGTTGGCGCCGATGCGCAGCGGCGAGTTCATCAGTTGGTCGATGTCGCGCAACTGGTTGATCGGCGCCTGCACCTGCACGGTGTAGGCGATGGCGTTGACGGTGTCGGTCCAGTACACCGGCGACACCGTGCCGGCCGAGCCGAGCACCGCCAGCACCGCGCGCGCGGCCTGCTGCGGGTCGAGGCCGAGCTGGGCGGCGCGGGTGCGGTCGATCTTGACCTGATACTCGGGCAGATCGAGCACTTGGCGCAGCGAGATATCGACCGCGCCGGGCACCTGATGCAGGCGCTTTTCGATCTCGCGCGCCAAGGCCATGTTGCCGGGCACGTCGCGGCCGATCAGGCGCACCTCGAATGCGGCCGCGGCCGAGCCCGCGAGAGTGCGGCTGGTCGCGTCCGGCGGACGCTCGAACAGCTTGACCTCGGGGAAGCGCTCGGCGATGCGCTTGCGGATCTTGACCAGATAATCGTGGCTGTTGGCGTGCGGAGAGCGCAGCTGCAGCATGATTTCGGCCTCGAACGAGCCGACCACGGTGCTGTCGACCAGCGACAGGTTGATCGCGTCGGGCACGCCGATCTGTTCGTACACCGTCTGCAGTTCGTTGGCCGGGATGATCGCGCGGATCTCGCGCTGGATCTCGCTGAGCTTGGCCGCGGTTTCCTCCAGGCGCGTGCCGGTCGGCAAACGCACTTGCAGGCGCAACTGGCCGGCATCGACCTGCGGGAAGTACTCGCGGCCCAGCGACATCGCCGCGCCCGCGCCGAGCGCGAACACCAGCAGTGCGGCCAAGGCGAGCACGCCGCCGTGGTGGCCGAGCTTGACCAGCAGCGCGTGGTGCTTGTCGCGCAGCGAATCCAGGGTGTGCTCGACTTTGTGGTTGATGCCCAGCAGCAGCTTTTCCGGCGCCCAGCGCGGATTGGCGCGGCTTTGGATGTCGGCCGGCAGCAGCAGGTAGCACAGCACTGGGATCAGCGTGCGCGAGAGCAGGAACGAGGCCAGCATCGCGAAGATCACCGCCAGCGCCAGCGGGGTGAACACCCACGCCGACAGGCCGGTCATCAGCAGGATCGGGGTGAGCACGATGCAGATGGAGATGGTCGAGACCATTTCCGGGAACACCACTTCCTTGGCGCTGTCCAGGATCGCGGTGCGCACGTCCTTGCCGAGCGCGATGTTGCGGTTGGTGTTCTCCACGTCGACCACGGCGTTGTCGACCAGGATGCCGATGGCCAACGCCAAACCGCCGAGGGTCATGACGTTGAAGGTGTAGCCGAGCAAATGCAGCATGGCGACGGAGGCCAGCAGCGCCAGCGGGATCGCCGAGAGCACGATCAGGCTGGAACGCCACGAGCCGATGAACACCAGCACCACCAGCGCCACCAACAGGCCGACCAGCACCGCTTCGTGTTCGATCGAACCGATCGCGTTGTCGACGAATACCGACTGATCGAAGATCGCGTGGATGCGCGTGCCCGGCGGCGCCGAGGCTTCGATCTCGGGCAGGCGCTCGCGCACCGCGCGCACGATCTCGACCGCGGACGCGCCGCCGAGCTTGATCAGCGCCACCGACACCGCGCTGGAGCCGTCCATGCGCGCCACGTTGGTCTGCAGCGCGCCGCCGTCGCGGACCGAGGCGACATCGCGCACGTAGATCACCGTGCCGCCGCGCGAGGCCACCGGAATTTCCAGGAACTCGCTGGCCGTGGCCGGGCTGGTGTCGATCGAGATCTGCATCTCGCGCGCGCCTTCGCGGATCGAACCCGAGGGCAAGGTCGGGCTGCCGCGCTCCAGCGCCGCGGTGACGTCGGCCGGGGT
Source organism: Lysobacter sp. K5869 (assembly GCF_018847975.1). Taxonomy (NCBI): domain Bacteria; kingdom Pseudomonadati; phylum Pseudomonadota; class Gammaproteobacteria; order Lysobacterales; family Lysobacteraceae; genus Lysobacter; species Lysobacter sp. K5869. Next base: position 1,562,435 of record NZ_CP072597.1, read on the forward strand.
CAGGCCGTAGGTCTGCAATCGCGCCGGATCGAGATCGACCATGATCTGCCGCGGCGCGCCGCCGTAGGGCAGGGTCATGCGGATGCCGGGGATGGTTTGGATCTGCGAGCGCAGTTGCAGGCGCGCGTAGTCGTAGAGCTGCGCTTCGGTCAGCGAATCCGACGACAGCACCAATTGCAGTACCGGCGTGGAGGACACGTTGTTGCGCACCACCAGCGGCGGGGAAGTGCCGGGCGGCATGCGCCGCAGGATCGTCTGCGAGACCGAGGTGATCTGCACCAGCGCGCGGTCGAGGCTGACCGTGGGCTGGAAATCGATGCGCACGATGCTGGCGCCGTTGAGCGTCTCCGAACGCACTTCCTTGAGGTCGTCGACGGTGTTGAGGATCGCCGCCTCGGAGAACGAGGTCATCTTGGCGGCGACGTCGGCGGCAGGCAGGCCGCTATACGTCCACACCAGATTGACCGAGGGAATGCCGACTTCCGGCAGGATGTCGGTCGGCATCTTGCGCGCGGAGAGCACGCCGAACAGCAGGATCAGGATCGCCAGGACGCCGATGGTGTATCGGCGGCTCAGCGCGTATTGGACTATCCACATCGTGTGAGGTTCCGACGGCTGGATCGGTGGTGCGGAGTGTCCACGCCGCGCGGCCGTCGAGCAGCCGTACCGGGTGGAATGATTCGTATGCGTGCCGCAACAGTGCGGCGTGCGGATGCGCGGCGGACGAACGCGTCGCTGTCGCACTGTAGGCGCCGCGCGCATACGCGAGGCTGTCGCTGCGCTGACAAATTCGTCAGTTGCCGCTTCGCGCGGACGCGACGAGCGCGCGCGGCGCGGCGGCGGATGAACGGCTGGCGTTGGGTTCCCGGGTCTGGCGTGGCCTCGCTGGCAGGGCGGTTCGGCGGCGCGCGAGCGCCGGCCCGCCGGCGGCTCCTGACCGGCGCGCCGGCCGCGGGCGCGCGCGTCCTGCGGGACGCCACGACCGGGCCGCCGCCCACCGGACCGCGCCGGCAAACGCCGGAACCGGGACCGCTGGGGGAGTAGGCTTAACTTAGGCCCGAAACCGCGGGCGCGTTAGTACATTACTGCCGCATCGTTGCCCGATCCTGCAATTCGGCCGAAGCGGCACAGTCTCAGGCCAGATTCGTACCGATAATCCCAGCCGTCCGCCCGTCCCCGGGAAGCCATGAGCGCCAACACTTCCGCCGATACCATCGCACAGCGCGGGCACTGCGCGGCGCAGGCCGAGCTGGTGGACCGGATTGCCCGATTGACGGTCGCCGGCGACGGAGTCCACGACACCCGGGTGCGCCAGCTGCATCTGATCCGGATGGGCGGGCCGACCGAATGCGCGCCCTCGGTGTACGAGCCGCGCCTGTGCGTGGTGGCGCAGGGCCGCAAGGTGGTGACGCTGTCCGACCGCGTCTATCACTACGACCCGCTCAACTATCTGGTGGTGTCGGTGACCTTGCCGATGATTGGGCAAGTGGTCGAGGCCACGCCGGATAAACCGTATCTGTGCTTGCGCATCGACATCGATCCGGCCGAGATCGCGCGCTTGATCGTCGATGCCGGGCACGCGCCGCCGAACGAACACAGCGGCGTGGACCTGGGCCTGTACGCGGCCAAGGTCAACACCACGCTGATGGACGCGGTGCTGCGGCTGATGCGTTTGCTCGACACGCCGCAAGACTTGCCGGTGCTGGCGCCGATGGCGCTGCGCGAGATCTTCTACCGCGTGCTGATGGGCGACCTCGGCCACCGCCTGCGCACGCTGGCGCTCACCGACAGCCGTTCCAGCCGCGTCGCCAAGGCGGTGACGATGCTGCGCCAGCGCTATCTGCTGCCGCTGTGCATCGAAGACTTGGCCGACGAGCTGCACATGAGCACCTCGTCGCTGCACCATCAGTTCAAAGCGGTGACCACGATGTCGCCGCTGCAATTCCAAAAGCATCTGCGCCTGCACGAGGCGCGCCGGCTGATGATGATCGACGGCATGGAGGCGGTGACTGCCGCGCATCGCGTCGGTTACGAAAGCCCTTCGCAGTTCTCGCGCGAGTACAAGCGCCTGTTCGGCGCGCCGCCGCGCGCGGAAGTGATCCTGGCGCGCGGCGTGCCGCAGGGCTGAACGCCGCGCGGCTCGGCGGCGATTTTCGTCGCCGGACTTGGACGTCTTAATGCAAATCGCCGATGCGCGTTCAGCATCGCGGCGAGCGCGCGCTTTGCGGAATGTGACTTCAACGCATCCGCGCCGCATCCCCCCATCGCCGTTTTCATGGCGATTCGTTCTTTAAGAAATCCGTCGCCCGCGTAGGGTGATCGCGGGTCGAACGCGTTTGTGTCTGTGAGCGCACAAGAATTCCGCGGTTTTTGCGCTCGCTCCCACCTCCTATTTCTTTCGCAGGCAACCGGCGTTGAGGCCGGTCGCTGCGAGGCGGACGGCTGCGCGTTCGGTACGCGCCGCATCCGCTCACTACGCTTACAGGAATCGGTCGATGAACAAGCTTGCTACGAAGAAGTTCGCCGTGCTCGGTCTGGCCGCGGCGTGCGCCGCGGGATTGCTGTGGATGCGGCAGGAAGCGCGGCCGCCGGCCGCGGCGGGTTTGGCCGCATCGGATTCGTCCGCGCAGGCGTCGGGCAGCGTGCCGGCGCCGACGATGCGGCCGGCCTCGCTGGTCGCGCCGACGCCGCTCAACCGCGCGCAAGCCAAGCTCGGCAGCGGCCAGTTGCTGGCGGCGGTGCAGTCGTTCGCGCAGGATTCGGCGGCCGCGTCGTCGTCCGCCGCCGCGCCGGGCGCGAACGCTTCAGGCGCCCACGGCCGCGGCGCGGCGCGCGCGGCCGGCAACGTCGCCGCGCAGATCGCTGCGCTCGACCGGGTCGGCATTCCGGCGCGCTTCCGCGACGGCGAGAAGGTCAAGGTCAACGTCGATCTGGCCCTCACCCACGACGAAGTCAGCAACCCGGTCCTGCTCGACCGCGCCACCGCCGCGCTGCGCGAAACCCTGCGCGGCGCCGGCGTGCAGGCCCAGCAGATCAACGGTTCGCCGAGCCTGGAAGCCGCGGTGCCGCTGGCGCAGTTGGAGTGGGTGGCCGGGCTCGCGCCGGTGGCGCAGATCTCGCTGATGGCGATGACCACCACCGCCGCGTTCAGCGACGGCGCCACCGCCAGCGACATCGATCGGCTGCGTTCGCTCGGCAACTACGACCAGCTGGCGCAGGCGCTGCGCCGCGACCTGCGCGGCGAAGGGCTGACCATCGCCATCGTCGACCACTTCAACGACCTCAACGGCGCCGTGCAGGGGCTGCAAAACGCCGACGAGTGGCCCGCCAACAGCGACGACGCGCCGGGCAAGCTGACCCTGACCGCGTCCTCCAACGGCGTCTTCGGCTATCGCGGCATCGCCCACGGCAACGCGGTCACCGAGATCGCCTACGACATCGCGCCGGCGGCGAGCTTCCGTCTGTACGACAACGTCGGCGTGGCCGATTGGGTCAGCGCGATCCAAGACGCGGCCAACCTCAACGCGCAGAACGTCGCCCAGGGCGAGCCGCGCGCGCAGGTCATCACCGCTTCGCTGGGTTTCAACCTCAACGCGCCCGGCGACGGCACCGGCACCGGCAGCGATCTGCGCGGCTTGTACGAGGCCATCGACGCGGCCAAGCGCAACGGCGCGATCGTGCTCAACGCCGCCGGCAACGAGGCGCAGAACCACTGGGACGGCGACAGCACCGGCGGCGCCGGCGCCAACGTGCTGCAGGACTTCGTGGTCGGCAACCGCGACGCCAACGGCGTGGAGATCGTCGAGAGCGTGAACCCGTTGACCATCGAAGGCCGCTACGACGGCTGCATCCCGGTCGGCGCCAAGAGCCAGAAGGACAAGGACACCTTCGAGTTCGACGTGTGGCTGGGCTGGAACGACTGGACCCGCGCCAACAACGTCACCGACGCCGACTACAAGGTCGAACTGGTGCGCTGGGCCGACGCGGTGACCCGCCGCCAGGGCGGCCGCACCGTGGTGGTGACGCCGGCGCGTTGGGTCGCGGCGGCGCAGTCCGACGAGGCGCAGAACGGCGGCGCCGGCCAGCAGCCGCTGGAGTTCATTTCCTATCAGGCGCCGGCCGCCGACAAGACCACGGCGTGCGACGCGCAGGGCTTCAGCACGGCGCGCTTCGCCGGCGGCGGCAAGTTCGGCGTGCGCATCACCCGCAAGACCGCGGGCGCGGCCAATTTCCTGCGGCTGATGAACTCCGGCTACAACTTCGGCTACGGCCAGACCGAGCGCTCGCTGATCCATCCGGCCGATTCGGCCAGCGTGGTGACGGTGGCGGCGCTGGATGCGGCGACCTCGAACCTGGAGGACTACAGCTCGCGCGGCCCGGTGCTCGCCGACGGCGGTGCGCGCCCGAACGGGCAGGCCGCGGGCAACGCCAAGCCCGACCTCGCCAACTTCGCCAACGTCGACACCGTTTCGTACGGCGACAACGAGTTCAACGGCACCTCCTCGGCGACGCCGCACGTGGCCGCGCTGGCGCTGCTGGGCCTGCAGCATCAGCGACAGCTCACCAACGCCACCGTGCCGGCGCCGTTGCCGGCGGGCGCGACCCAGGCGCAGAAGGATGCGCGCGCGGCCTTGCTGAAGCAGCGCAACGTCGCCTTGGCCGACGCCACCTACGACTCGCTGGTCTACGTCGCCAGCACCGGCGGCAACGACCTCGGGCCGGTCGGCTTCGACGCCAGCTACGGCAATGGGCGGCTGAAGTTCCATGCGAACTCCGAGTCGTGCTTCCTGTCGGCGCTGTACGACGCGCAGTACCGCTCGCTGTTGCCGGCGCAGGCCAATCCGTTGCCGGCCGGACAGAAGAGCTACGAGCAATTGCTCGCCGAAAGCAGCGCGGCCTGCTCGGCGCAGTAAACGCGGGACGGTTCGCGGTTCGCGCCGCGCGGCATGCGGCGCGGGTTGCCCCCAAGGGCACTGGATGCGTTCCAGTGCCCTATTTTCGTTGCGAGCCCGTGCGCGAGATGGAGAGGGCGCCGCGACGGCTGCGTGCGCGGATGCATCGCGAGGTTCGCATTCGTCGCGCACGCGCCGGTTTGCATCGCCGCGTCGCGCGCGCGTCGATTGCGTTCCCGCACCGCATTCAGTTCGGCTGACAAGTGTGACCGCAACGCACGAACGCGCTTTCCCCCTATCGCCGCTTCATGGCGATTCGTTCTTTAGGAACAGCGACACACGCGTAGGGTGATCGAACAGGGCGTGCGTTTGTGTCTGTGAGTGCACAAGAAACCTGACGTTCTGTGCGCTTGCCATCCACCGACTATTTCGTTCGCATCCCGGCCGCGAGGCCGGGCGCTGCGAAGCGGGCGACTGCGCGCGTTCGGTCGGCGCCTGAGTCCGTTCATCCGCATACAGGAATCGGTTAATGAACAAGCTTGCTACGAAGAAATTCGCCGTGCTCGGTTTGACTGCGGCGTGCGCCACCGCGCTGCTGTGGGCGGCGCAGGACGGCGCGCCCGCGCAGACGCTGTCGCGCGCCAATGCGCCGTCGCTCGGCGGCGCGCCGGCCGCGTCGGCATCGGGAACGGCGCCGGCGTCGTCCGCCGCGTCCGCGCCGACCGGCGGCGCGCAAGTGCGCGCGGTCGCCGCGGCCGCGCCGGTGCCGCACACGCCGGCCCAGGCCAAGCTCGGCGCCGGGCAGTTGCTGCAAGCGCTGCAGTCCTTCGCTGCGGATCCCACCGCGCGCCGCGCCGCGGGCGCCAGCGCGCCGGGCAGCGCGGCGTACAGCGTCGCCACCGCCGCCGCGCAGATCGCCGCGCTCGACCGCGCCGGCATTCCCGCGCGCTATCGCGACGGCGAGCGGGTCAAGGTCAACGTCAATCTGGCGCTGAGCCAGGACACCATCGCCAACGCCAGCCTGCTCGACCGCGCCGCGACCTCGCTGCGCGAAACCCTGCGCGGCGCCGGCCTGCAAGTGGAGAAGATCAACGGCTCGCCGAGCCTGGAAGCGTTCGTGCCGCTGGCGCGGCTGGAGTGGGTGGCGGGCCTGCGCGACGTGGCGCAGATCTCGCTGCTGGCGATGCCGCGCACCGCCGCGTTCAGCGACGGCGCCACCGCCAGCAACATCGATCAGCTGCGCGCGCTGGGCAATTACGCCGGCCTCGACGCCGGCCTGCGCCGCGACCTCAAGGGCGAAGGCCTGACCATCGCCGTGTTCGATCAGTTCGCCGACACCGCCGGCGAGGTCAAGGCGCTGCAGGACGCCAACGAGTGGCCGAAGAACAGCGCCGCGGTCGCCGACAAGGTGACGTTGTTCAAGCCCGCCGCCGGCGCGTTCGGCTACACCAAGGTCAAGCACGGCAACGCCGTGGTCGAGATCGTCTACGACATCGCGCCGGAAGCGAAATTCCGCATCTACGACGCCGGCCAGACCGCCGACTGGGTCAAGGGCATCCAGGACGCGGCCAACCTCAACGCGCTCAACCAGCCGCAGGGCGAGCCGCGCGCGCAGGTGTTGACCGCCTCGCAAGGCATGTCGCTGTACGCGCCGGGCGACGGCACCGGCACCGGCAGCAACCTCAAGGGCTTGTACGACGCGATCGAGGCGGCCGCGCGCAACGGCGTGCTGATCCTCAACGCCGCCGGCAACGAAGCGCAGAAGCATTGGGACGACGACAGCACCGCGGGCGCGGTCGCCAACACGCTGCAGGACTTCGTGGTCGGCAACCGCGACGCCAACGGCGCGCTCATCGCCGACAACATCAATCCGCTGCGCATCGACGGCTTCGGCGAATGCATTCCGGTCGGCGCGGTCTCGCAGGCCGATCAGAGCCTGATCGAAATCGACGTGTGGCTGGGCTGGAACGACTGGACCGGCGGCGCCAACACCACCGACGCCGACTACCGCCTGGAACTGGTGCGTTGGGCCGATGCGGTGACCCAGCGCCAGTGGGACTGGAACACCTGGAGCTACAAGACCGTGACGGTGACGCCGGCCGGTTGGGTCGCGGTGAGCCAATCCGACGAAGCGCAGAACGGCGGCGCCGGCCAGCAGCCGCTGGAGCGCGTGGTGCTCAATCCGGCCGCCAACACCAAGACCACGACCTGCGACGGCGTGTTCAACAACCGCTTCGCCGGCGGCGGCAAGTTCGGCGTGCGGATCGTGCGCAAGAGCGCGGGCGCGAGCAACTTCCTGCGCTTGATGAGCGGCGGCCTGCACAGCTTCCAGTACGGGCAGAACGAACGCTCGCTGGTGCATCCGGCCGACTCGGCCAGCGTGATCACGGTGGCGGCGCTGGACGCGGCGACCTCGAACCTGGAGAGCTACAGCTCGCGCGGCCCGGTGCTCGCCGCCGGCGGCGCGCGTCCGGCCGGGCAGGCCGCGGGCAACGCCAAGCCCGATCTGGCCAACTTCGCCAACGTCGACACCGTGTCCTACGGCGACAACCAGTTCAACGGCACCTCGTCGGCGACCCCGCACGTGGCCGCGCTGGCGCTGCTGGGCTTGCAGCATCAGCGTCAGCTGACCAACGCCACCGTGCCGGCGCCGCTGCCGGCGGGTGCGACCCAGGAGCAGAAGGACGCGCGCGCCGCGTTGTTGAAGCAGCGCAACATCGACTTGGCGGACGCCACTTACGACTCGCTGGTGTACGTGTCGAGCACCGGCGGCAACGACCTGGGCGCGGCCGGTTTCGACAGCAGCTACGGCAACGGCCGCTTGAAGTTCCACGCGAACTCCGAGGCCTGCTTCTTGTCGTCGATCTACGACGCCAAGTACCGCGCGCTGCTGCCGGCGCAGGCGAACCCGCTGCCGGCGGGCCAGAAGAGCTACGACCAGTTGCGCACGGAGAACAGCGCGACTTGCGCCACTAAGTAACGCCATCGCGGATCGGCGGCGCGCGCCGTGCGCATGCGGCGCGGGCCGTCCCTGGGGCGCCGGACTTCGGTCCGGCGCCTTTTTTTGTGCGCGCGGTTGGTGCGCGCGTCCCGGTCGCCGTCGCTGCGGCGACGCGCGTTCGCGCACAACCGCGTTGCGATGCAACAGACCTCACCTACGCTCACCGTCGTTGGCGCGCTGCGCGCGCGCGGGCCGCATCGCCCCACAGGTTCATACGCAATCGCGGCCGCGCCGAGGACAAATGCGCCGCGCGATGTCGCGCTTGCGCGGTTTGCGCGGCTTCTGCCTTGCACGTCGCACTTTCGCCGCGCGTGCGCGCTTAGCGTGCGTTCCCGACGCGAAGCAGCCCGCGCACCGCCCGCCAGCCGACGTCGCCGCGCCCGCGCCCGCGTGCGTGCGCGCGCGGCCGCGCCGTCGGACGCGCCCGGGCCGCCTCGCCGCGCAGCGGAAACCTCCGCTGCGTCCATCGAGGAGCACGGGGACCCCGACATGCCGCAGATCTTCCGCACTTACCCGCACGCGCGTTCGCTGCCCTTGGCGGCGGCCGCGCTGGCGCTCGCGCTGGCCGCTTGCAGCGACGGCCGCGTGCGGTCCGAACCGTCCGGCGCGCAGCCGCGTCCGCAACAGGCGTGGAACGGCGGGCCGCCGCCGCCGCCGCTGAGTTCGACGATCCCGCTGGACGTCAGCGTGCCGCAGAGCAATCCGGACCTGCAGGATTTGCAAGACGATTTCGATCTGTTCTCGTGGCAGTCCTTCGTCGCGGTGAACTGGCCGGCCGGGCCCGACGGCAATCCGAACTCCGGCGCGACCATCGGCCCCGACGTGCCGACGGTGTGGGAGAACTGGAAGGAAAGCCGCGAGATCTTCCTGCCCGGCGGCGCGCCTCCGCCGCCGTGGGGCCAGGACACGCCGCCGCCGCCGGTGTGCAAGGACGTGGGCAACGCCACCTTGCGCCTGACTCAGGTCGGCAAGACCCCGAACGTGCTCGACGAAAGCGGCGAGCCCTTCGAGACCGGCCCGTTGATCGATCAGAACGGCCAGTACGTGCGCTTCGCGATCCTGACCAATCAGAACATGTTCGACAACATCGTCGCCAACGGCCTGTACAGCAAGGCGGGGCAGCAGAAGTTCGGCAAGCCGGCGAATTTCGCGCTGCCGGCGAACTCCAAGCAAGTCGGCGCGATCATGGTCAAGTCGGCGTGGAAGGTGCTCGGCGCCGGCGACGACGCCAAGCGCTTCCACACCGCCAAGGCGCTGGTCTATACCAATCCCGGCGAGCACGAAGGCGTGCAGGCGTCGTGCAAGCTGCAGACCGTCGGGCTGGTGGGGCTGCACATCGCGCACAAGACCCAGGGCGAGCCGCAATGGGTGTGGTCGAGCTTCGAGCACGTGGACAACGTGCCGACCCAGGGCGAGCCGATCGACAAGGCGCACTACAACTTCTACAACAAGAGTTGCACCACCTGCAAAGTCAACGAGCCGCCGCCGCGGCCGTGGAATCCGAACAACGCCTATACCCAGCCGACCCAGGTGATGCGGGTGATCCCGCTGACCGACTCGACCAAGCGGCTCAACGCCACCTATCAGGCGCTGCTGAGCAAGAACTATCCGGGCACGGTCTGGGCCAACTACGAGCTGGTCAGCACGCAGTGGCCGACCAATCCGAAGAATCCGATCGATCCCACCGGCAATCCGGCGCCCGCGTTCCTCGCCAACACCACCTTGGAAACCTACATCCAGGGCCGCGTGCCGCAGGCATCGTCGAGCTGCATGGCCTGCCACAACAACGCGACCATGACCACCGGATTGACCTCGGACTTCACCTACCTGCTGCAGCGCGCGCAATAAGGGGACAGCGACATGGTGTTCGACTACATGGATTACTTCGTCAGCATGAGCGTGGGCCTGACCGGCTTCAGCAGCGAGGCGATCGCCTCGCCGTTCGCTTCGATCGACATCAAGGCGGCGTATCTGGCGGCGTTCGAAGAGAATCTGCCTAGCGGCATGGCCGAGCAGATCCTGGAGCGGTACAAGACGCTGTTCGTGGCCGGCGGCAGCAAGCCCGGCAGCGAAGAGCAGATCGTCGGCCAGATGCTCGGCGGCAGCGGCACCAGCGCGGCGCAGGTGTTCGCGATGCGGCAGCTGATCTTCCTGTGGTACGCCGGCGCGTGGCCGACGGTGGCCGACACCGGCTCGCCGACCCACGGGCAGACCTTCAGCACGGTGCTCTCCGCCGACAGCTACACCCTGGGCTTGGTGTGGCGGGTGATGCAGTCGCATCCGATGGGCAGCACCACCTACAACTACGGTTACTGGGCCAGCGTCCCGGCGCCGCTGTCGGCCTATCTGGAGAATCCGGTATGAGCATCGCGACGCCTTCCGGCGGTTTCGACGTGGTGATCGTGGGCTCGGGCATTTCCGGCGCGATCATCGCCTACCAGCTCGGCAAAGCCGGCAAGAAAGTGCTGATCCTCGAAGGCGGGCCGCCGGTGCCCAAGAGCCGCGAGGACTACATGCAGACGTTCTTCACCGCCAACGCCAAGACGCCCGAGTCGCCGTATCCGCCGACGATGCAAGGCGCAGGCAGCGCCAGCAACCCGCTCGGCCAGCCCGACCCGGCCACGCTCAACACGCCTCGCTACACGGTGCTGCAGATCGGCTCATGGCAGAACCCGACGCAGTGCTATTTCGTCTACGGCCCGCAAGCGGCGATCTCGGCCACCGATCCGCAGATGACCTTCGCGTTCGGCAGCTCCTACGAGCGCGTCGCCGGCGGCACCACCTGGCATTGGCTGGGTACGTCGTTGATGCACTTGCCCAACGATTTCCAGCTCAAGACCAAGTACGGGCAGGGCGTAGATTGGCCGGGCGGCCTGCAGTTCTACAACCAGTTGCTGCCGTACTACCGCGCGGCGACCGAGGTGATCGGCGTGTCCAGCGATCGCGATCCGATGGTCGACCTGTACAAGACCTTCAACGTGCAGCCCAGCGGCGTGTACGGGACGGACTACGATTTCCCGATGCCGGGCATCGTGATGTCGCTCAACGATGTGGCGTACCAGCAGCCGGTGACGTCGCTGAAGATCGACGGCATTCCCCTGTTCGTGACGCCGACGCCGCAAGGCCGCAACTCGCGCCCGGGCAAGCGCCGCCAGTGCGCAGGCAACACCAACTGCATTCCGATCTGCCCGATCCAGGCCAAATACGACGGCACCGTGACCCTGGCCGAGGCGCTGCAGACCGGCAACGTGCAGATCCAGTACCAGACCGTCGCCAGCAACATCCGCCTCAACGGCAGTCAGGTCAGCGGCATCGACTATCTGACCTACGACACCCAGACCGGCCCGGTCAGCGGCCGCGGCACCGCGGTGGGCAAGCGCTACATCCTCGCCGCGCACGCGATCGAAACGCCGAAGCTGCTGCTGATGTCCAACGGCAATCCCGGCTTTCCCAACGGCGTGGCCAACCGCTCCGGGCAGGTCGGGCGCAACCTCATGGACCATGTGATGTATTTGGCCTGGGGGCTGGCCAAGGATCCGATCTATGCCTTCCGCGGGCCGCTGTCGACCTCGGGCATCGAAGCGGCGCGCGACGGCGCGTTCCGCAGCCAGCGCGCGGCCTATCGCATCGAGATCGGCAACGAGGGCTGGAACTGGGCGACCAACGATCCCAACACCACGCTGGCCGATTTCGTGTTCGGCCAGAACAACAGCCAGCTCAACGGCAATTCGGTCAACGCGCAGGGACAGCAGCTGCGCTTCGATCCGAACCTGCCGGCGTTCAGCCAGCTCTACGGATCGAAGCTGGCGCAGACGCTCAACGGCGTCTACATCCGTCAGTTGCGGCTGGGCTATCTGATCGAGCAATTGCCCGATCCCGACAACCGGGTGACGCTGTCCACGCAGTACAAGGACCACCTCGGCCTGCCGCGGCCGCAGGTGACTTACCGCATCCGCGAGGATTACGTGCGCAACGCCTTCGTCTCGGCCAAGCAGGCGTCGACCCAGATCTTCCAGGCGCTGGGCGCGACCGAGTACACCATGCCGCCCGGGGACGCGGTCATGAGCGGCAGCGGCGCGTCGCCGTCGACGTTCCGCTATCAGGGCCAGAACTTCGTGTTCTACGGCGCCGGCCACATCATCGGCACTTACCGCATGGGCACCAGCGCGAGCGATTCGGTGCTCAACGCGCGCCAGCAGTCGTGGGACCACGAGAACCTCTACATGGTCGGCAGCGGCGTGTTTCCGACCACGGCGACGGCGAATCCGACCCTGACCATCGCCGCGCTGGCGTTGCAAGCGGCGGACAACGTGCTCAAGGATCTGGGCTGAAACACCCGCCGGCCGCGGCCGGCGCGGGCGATGCGAACGGCGCCGCACAGGGCGCCGTTCGCGTTGCGGGAGAGGCTTGCGTCGCTGCGCTGTTCGCACGGCATGGGCCGGGGCCGTCGTCCTGTGCGCGCCGCGGGCTGCGGCGTTTTTCTTGGAGCGTCGTCGATATTTCAGACGCGTATGAATAGGGGCGTGCGTGCGCGCCGCGTTTTAATGTTCGAGCCTCCGCGAAAGGCGATCGCCGACGCGGCGCTCGAGCTGCGAAGCCGAACGCCGGTTACGACGGCTTCGATCCCAACGACGCCCACGGCGCGCATCGACGCGCGCCGCCCCTCCAGGCCTTCCATCGATGAAGCTATTTACCGTCCAGCGCTTTTTTGCGCTCGCCGCGGCGTGCGCGCTCGTGGCGATAGGGCTGTCGCCCTCACCTCCTCCGCAACGCCCCGGCCGCACCGCGGCGGTGCCGTCGCTTTCGCCTTCGCAGCCATCGTCGCCCGCGGGCGTCGCGCCGGCGGCCGTCCGTTCGCCGTTCGCCGGCGCGCCCGTATACGCGGGCGCGGCTTCGCCCGAACCGCACAACCCGGCGCAGGCCAAGCTGGGCCGCGGCCAATTGCTGCAGGCGGTGCAATGGTTCGGGCAACGGCGTCGCGCGTCGGACACGGCCGATGCGCAGACCGCGGCGCAGATCGTCGCGCTGGAGCGGGTCGGGTTGCCGCAATCCGCGCACGACGGCGCGAACGTCCGGGTCAGCATCGGTCTGGCCTTGGCTCACGACGACATCGCCGATCCGGCCAAGCTCGCCGACGCGGCGCAAACGCTGGGCCGGCGCCTGAGCGACGCCGGCCTCAGCGCCCAGGCCGTGCCGGGTTCGCCGATGCTGCACGCCGTGGTGCCGCTGGCGCGGCTGGAATGGGTGGCCGGCTTGAAGGGCGTGGCCGCGGTCCGGCTTCCGCCGAGCGTGAGGCAGTCGTCCCTGGTCAGCGAGGGCGTCGCCGCGAGCCGCACCGACGTGCTGCGCGCGCTGGGCGACAGCGAGCGCATTCCCGAACTGCTGCGCGGCAGGCTCGACGGCAAGGGGCTGACGGTCGCCATCATCGATGGGTTCGGCGCATCGGATATCGCCAAGCTGCGCGAAGCCGGCGAATGGCCGGCCGCGGAGAACACGGTGCAAATCCCTCCGAACGGCTACGCGTTCGGGTATGCCGAGGACAGGCACGGCAACGCGGTGACCGAAATCCTCTACGACGTCGCTCCCGGCGCGAACTACCGCCTCTACGATGTCGGCGAGGAGCACAGCAAGTACCCGGGCGCCATGTCGGTCAATTTGATCCGCGCGATTCAGGACGCCGCGCATCTGGATCTGAACAACCAACGCCTGGGCCCGCCGCGCGCGCAGATCATCAGCATGTCGTTGGCGGACTTCGGCAATTCGCCCGGCGATGGAACCCCCGGGGACGGCGAAGCGCGCGGCATGTACGAGGCGATCGAGGCGGCGCGCGGCAACGGCGTGCTGACCGTCGTGGGCGCCGGAAACTCGGCGGATTCCCACTGGGACGGGCAAAGCACCGAGGGAGGCGGTACGCAGGTGGCGCAAGACTTCGGTTCCGAGGCCCCGAATGCGGCCGGCGCGGGCGTGCCGGACGAAGTCAACATCGTGCGGCTGGTGTCGGAATTGCGGACGGGGGATGCGAAATACGACGACTGCATCCCGTTCTATCCCAGCGGTCTGCTGGCGCGCCTTCGGCAGTTTGAACTCAACTTGGCCTGGAGCGATTGGCCGACGCGTTGGACCAACGCGTCCAGCGACTATCGTTTGGAATTGGTGCGCTGGACCGACGCCGAAGTCCGCGACGACAACGGCGTGCAGACCGTGGTCGAACCGGCCGGATGGACGGTGGTGGCGAGCGGCGATGCGGTCCAGGACGGGAGCCTGGGCTCGTTGCCGAACGAACGCCTCTCCTACGTCGCTTCGGATGCGGACCGTACCCAACGTTGCGCAGGCATGGTGTCGGCCTATCCCGGATCCCGCGCGTCCGGCGGCGGTATCTTCGGCGTGCGGATCGTGCGCAAGACTCCGCGGGGCGGGCACTTCCTGCGTCTGTTTCTGGGGAACACGCTGCATGCGCCGAACTATGCGGTCATGGCGCGCTCGCTGGGCTCGCCCGCCGATTCGCCGTGGGTGGTGGCGGTCGGCGCGAAGAGCCTGCTCGACGGCTACGACGCCAGTTACAGTTCGCGCGGCCCCGTGCTCGGTCCGGGCGGCGTTCTGCCCACGGTGGCGGCCGACACGCCGAAGCCGGATCTGACCAGCTTCACGGTGGTCAGAAACCTGTCCGTGGGCTACATGGAGGGCACCTCCGCCGCTACGCCGCACGCGGCGGGGCTGGCGCTGCTGGCGCTGCAGCATCATCGGCAATTGGCGTTGATGGAAGCGCAAAAGGCGGCGAAGATTCCGGCCTCGGAACTGACTTGGTATACCGGGCTGGCGGAAACCACCTTGACCGGCGTGGTGCGGCCGGACGCGACGGAATCGCAGCGCCAGGCCCGGGTGCAGATGACGAACCAGCGAGAGAAGGACCTGATCGACGCGACCTTGCGCACGCTCAAGGCGGTGGCCGGCAAGCGCGAGAACCGGCTGAGCGAGGACGCGGTCGACAACACCTATGGTTACGGCTTGCTGCGTTTCGATGAGCGTTCGCAATGGTGCTTCCTGGCGCAGTTGTACGCTCCGGCTGCGAGCTCGCGCCATTGGTTGATCCCGCAGTACCTGCGCGCAGAAGGCGAAACCGCTTACGACGATCTGTACGCGACGTATCGCGACGATTGCTTGGGCGATTGAATTTCGCGCTGTGGCGCACGCATTCGCCGGGCCTCGGGGCCCGGCGTTTTTTTGGGCGCGGCGATCGCCGCAGTCGGATCCGAGGTCGCTCCGGCAGGAGCGGCGCAAGCCGCGAACGCCCGGAGGGTCATGTTCGCGGCGCGAGCCCGAAGGGTCGGGCGCTCGGCGCGCCGACCCTCGCAACGAACGCTGCGCGACTTGGCGCAACGGCGGCAGGCGCTCGTCGCGGACGATCCATTTTTTCTGGAGCGTCGTCGATATTTCAGACGCGTACGAATAGGGGCTTGTGCACGCACCGCGTTTTAATTTACGAGCCTCCGCGAAAGAAGATAGCTGACGCGGCGCTCGCGCTGCGAAACCGGACGCCGACTTCGACGGCTTCGATCCCACGATGCCTGCGGCGCGCATCGACGCCCGCCGCCCCTTCCAGGCCTTCCATCGATGAAAAAAATCACCGTCCAGCGCTTATCGGCGCTCGCCGCGGCGTGCGCGTGCGCGCTCACCGCGATATGGCTGTCGCCGTCGCCGCAACGTCCCGACCGCGCCGCGGCGGCGCCGTCGCTTTCGCCTCCATCGCCGTCCGCGGGCGGCGCGCCGCCCGCCGCGCGCTCGCCGTTCGCCGGCGCGCCGGTGTATGCAGGCGCGGCCTCGCCCGAACCGCGCAACCCGGCCCAAGCCAAGCTCGGTCGCGGCCAATTGCTGCAAGCGGTGCAGTGGTTCGCGCAACGGCATCGCGCGTCGGACACGGCCGACGCGCAGACGGCGGCGCAGATCGCCGCGCTGGAACGGGTCGGATTGCCGCCATCCGCGCGCGACGGCGCGAACGTCCAGGTCAGCATCGGCTTGGCCCTGGCTCACGACGACATCGCCGATCCGGCCAAGCTCGCCGATGCGGCGCAAGCGCTCGGCCGGCGCTTGAGCGACGCCGGCCTCAGCGCCCAGACCGTGCCGGGTTCGCCGATGCTGCACGCGGCGGTGCCGCTGGCGCGGCTGGAGTGGGTGGCCGGCTTGAAGGGCGTGGCCGCGGTCCGCCTCGCACCGAAGGTGACGCTGGCTTCCCTGGTCAGCGAGGGCGTCGCCGAAAGCCGCACCGACGTGCTGCGCGCGCTGGGCCAAAACGAGCGCGTTCCCGACCGCGTGCGCGGCACGCTCGACGGCAAGGGGCTGACGGTCGCCGTCATCGATGCGTTCGCCGCGTCGAATATCGCCGAGCTGCGCGAAGCCGGCGAATGGCCGACCGCGGAGAACACGGTCGAAATCCCCGCCAACGGTCACCTGTTCGGATCCACCGAACAGAGGCACGGCAACGCGGTGACCGAAATCGTCTACGACATCGCTCCCGGCGCGAACTACCGTCTCTACGATGTCGGCGATTTGAACAGCAAGTACCCGGGCGCCGCGTTGGTGAACTGGATCCGTGCGATTCAGGACGCCGCCCATCTGGATCTGAACAACCAGCGCTTGGGCCCGCCGCGCGCGCAAATCATCAATGCGTCGATGGACGAGATCGGAAATTCGCCCGGCGACGGGACCCCGGGGGACGGCGAAGCGCGCGGTTTGTACGAGGCGATCGAGGCGGCGCGCGCCAACGGCGTGCTGACCGTCGTGGCGGCCGGAAACTCCGCGGACAACCACTGGGACGGACAAAGCACGGCGGGAGACGGCGCGCAGGTAGCGCAGGACTTCGGCTCGGACAACCCGGATGCGGCCAACGCGCGCGTGCCGGATGAGATCAATATATTGCGGCTGCCGTCGATGTTGCGGGTTGGGGAGCGGAGTACGAGGACTGTGTCCCGTTCTTCCTCAGCGGTCAGCTTGCGCGCCTACGGCAGTTCGAACTCAACTTGGCCTGGAGCGATTGGCCGACGCGTTGGACCAACGCGTCCAGCGACTATCGTTTGGAATTGGTGCGCTGGAGCGACGCCAAGATCCGCGACGACAACGGCGTGCAGACCGTGATCGAGCCGGCCGGATGGACGGCGGTGGCGAGCGGCGATGCGGTCCAGGACGGGAGCTTGGGCTCGCTGCCGAACGAACGTCTGTCCTATGTCGCTTCGGATGCGGATCGTACCCAACGTTGCGCGGGCATGGCGTCGGTCTATCGCCGGAACAAACCTTCCGGCGGCGGTATCTTCGGCGTGCGGATCGTACGCAAGACGCCGGGGGGCGGGCACTTCCTGCGTTTGTTCACCGATGATCTGCATACGCCGAAACATGCGGTCATGGAGCGCTCCCTGGGGGCGCCCGCCGATTCGCCATGGGTGATGTCGGTCGGCGCCAAGAGTTTGTTCGAGACGCTCGAGGCCAGCTACAGTTCGCGCGGCCCCGTGCTCGGTCCGGGCGGCGTTCTGCCCACGGTGGCGGCCGATACGCCGAAGCCGGATCTGACCAGCTTCACCGTGGTCAGAAACCTGTCCGAAGGCTATCTCGACGGCACCTCCGCCGCTGCGCCGCACGTGGCGGGGCTGGCGTTGCTGACACTGCAGCATCATCGGCAAGTGGCGATGATCGAAGCGCAAAAGGCGGCGAAGATCCCGGCCTCGCAACTCAGGTGGAACGACGCGCTGGCGGAAACCACCCTGACCGGCGTGATGCGGCCGGACGCGTCGGAATCGCAGCGCCAGACCCTGTCGGGGGCGGAGGTGCAGCGACGGACGGATCTGATCGACGCGACCGTGCGCACGCTCAACGCGGTGGCCGGCGCGCGCGAGAATCGGATGAGCGAGGACGCGGTCGACAACGCCCACGGTTACGGCTTGCTGCGTTTCAACGAGCGTTCGCAGTGGTGTTTCCTGGCGCAGATGTACGCCCCGGATGCGAGATCGCGCAGTTGGCTGATCCCGGAGTATCTGCGCGAAGGCGAAACCGCTTACGACGATCTGTACGCGATGTATCGCGACGATTGCTCGGTCGATTGAATTTTCGTGTGGCGGGACCTCTGTTCGCCGGGCCTTAGCGCCCGGCTTTTTTGGGGGCGCGGGAACGGCTGGAGCCGAATCCTCGGCCGCCCCGGCAGGAGCGGCGCAAGCCGCGACCGCGGGGTTTCATGCTTGCGGCGCTAGCTCGAAGCGTCAGGCGCCCGGCGCGTCCAACCCGCGCAACAACCGCTGCGCGGCTTCGCGCAACGCCGGCAAGCGCTCGTCGCGGTCGATCAGTTCGAACTCCACCCCGGTCAGCGCCAACAGCGCGAGGATTTCCTCCGCGCTGTCGCCGCGCACGTGCAGCAGGCTGTGCTCGTCGTCGATGCGTTCGAGCAGCCCGCACCACGGCGGCAACACCGGCGCGAGCCGCTCGGCGTTGCCGTGCAGGCGCACGCGCAGGCCGTCGCCGGTGCCGACGTGGCGGATCGAGCGCTGCACGTAGGCGGCCACGTCCTCGGGGAATTTGCGCGGCGAGAAGCCGCCGCCGCAGCGCAGCGCGCGCATGCGGTCGGCGCGGAACAGGCGCCAGTCCTCGCGGCTGCGGTCCCAGGCCAGCAAGTACCAGCGGCGGCCGCTGTTGACCAGACGCAGCGGCTCGATCGTGCGGCTGGTGGCGCGGCCGCCGCGGTCGCTGTAGTCGAGTTCCAGCAGGCGATGGTCGCGGCAGGCGCCGGCCAGTTCGGTCAGCGTGTCGACGTCGGGGCTTTCTTCGTTCTGGCCCAGGCTCAAGGTCACCGAGTACAGCGCGCCGACCCGGCGGCGCAGGCGCGCCGGCAGCAGCTGATCGAGCTTGCCGAGCAAGCCGACCGCGGTGTCCTCGATCCGCGCCACGCTGCTGGCGGCGCTGCGCAGCGCCACCACCATCGCCACCGCTTCGTCGTCGTCGAGCAGCAGCGGCGGCAGGGTCGCGCCGGCGGCCAAGCGGTAACCGCCGCCGACGCCGGTGGAGGCCTGCACCGGATAGCCGAGTTCGCGCAGGCGGTCGACGTCGCGGCGGACCGTGCGCGCGTCCACTTCCAGGCGTTCGCACAGTTCCGCCCCGGTCCAGTGGCGGCGCGATTGCAGCAGCGACAGCAGTCGCAGCAGACGGGTCGAGGTCTTGAGCATGGGCCCAGTCTAGAACCTATTGAGGACATATCCTGTCCTCAAAGCGGGGTAATCTGTTTTCGACCCGGGGCCACCGCCCCGACCGAACCGGAGAGAGCCTCGCCATGACCGTCCAGACCTACCAGGGCAGCTGCCACTGCGGCGCGATCCATTACGAAGTCGACATCGACCTGGACGCCGGCACCTCGCGCTGCAACTGCTCGATCTGCGGCAAGCTGCGCAAGTGGGGGGCGATCGTGAAGCCCGACGCGTTCCGCCTGCTCAAGGGCGCGCCGGAGGACACCGGCAGCTACCAGTTCGGGACTTTCAGCGGCCATCACCTGTTCTGCAAGCACTGCGGCATCCACGCCTACGGCAGCGGCGAGCTCGAGGTGCTGGGCGGCAAGTACTACTCGATCAACGTCGCCTGTCTGAATGTCGATCATGAAATCCTCGCCGCGGCGCCGGTGCGGTTCATGGACGGCCTGCACAACAATTGGTTCGAGACGCCGAAGGTGACGGCGCATATGTAAGCGCCGTCGCAGGCGAAGTTTCGCGGTCGCGGCTCGCGCCGCTCCTACAGGGGCTCCCTGTAGGAGCGGCGCGAGCCGCGACCGCGAAAACACAACCACGACGAAACCTCCAAACAACTGCGACCGCGCAAGCCCATGGACACCAACGCCCTCAAGAAACACTGCCGCGCCTACCCCGGCGCCGAGGAAAAACTCCATGGCGCGCCGTCCAACATCCTGGTCTACAGCGTCGGCGGAAAATTCTTCGCCTACTTCAAGACCAGCGAGCCCGAACGCTGGCGTTTCAGCTTCAGAACCGAATCCGATCGCTTCCTCGAACTGACCGGCATGCCCGGCATCAAGCCGGCGCGCTTCATGGGCCGCCACCACTGGGTCACCGTCGTCGACGTGCGTCAGTTGCCGGCCGATGACCTGCGCGAACTGGTGGACTGGTCGTATCGCCGCGCGCTCGGCAACCTCAGCCGCAAGCGGCAGGCCGAGGTTTTGCAAGACGTCGGCGAGGCCACGCGCGCGCGGCTTACGCCGGTGGCGCCGCGCAAAGCGCGCCCAAGGTTGCTAGCGCCTGCTCGATTCGCGCATCGAGCGGGTGGCCGTAGTTGAGCCGCAGACAGCGCGCGTAACCGCGTTCGGCCGAGAACATCGGCCCCGGCGCGATGCTGATGCCGCGTTGCGCGGCCTGCCGCTGCAAGGCCAGCGCGTCGCCGCCGGGCGGCAGCTCGATCCACAGGAAATAGCCGCCGTCCGGGCGGGTGACGCGGGTGCCGGCGGGGAAATGCCGCGCCACCGCGTCCAGATACGCCGCCTGTTGCTGCGCCAGCGTCTTGCGCAGCCCGCGCAGATGCCGCTCGTAGCCGCCGCGCTGCAGATAGCGCGCGATCGCCAACTGCGCCGGCACGCAGGTGCTCAGCGTGTTGGTGAGTTTCAGCCGCGCGACCTGTTGTGCGTAGCGCCCCGGCGCGGCCCAGCCGATGCGGTAGCCCGGCGCCAGCGTCTTGGAGAACGACGAGCAATGCAGCACCAGCCCGCGCGTGTCGAACGCCTTCGCCGGCAGCCGGCGGCGCGCGCCGAAGTGCAGTTCGCCGTAGACGTCGTCCTCGATCAGCGGCACCTCGTGGCGCGCGAGCAGGTCCACCAGCTCGCGCGTCTTGGCCTCCGGCAGGCTCGCGCCCAAGGGATTTTGGAAGCTCGTCATCAGCCAGCAGGCCTTCGGCGCGTGGCGGCGGATCGCCGCGTCTAGCGCGCCGAGCTCGATGCCGTCGCGCGGATGGGTCGGCACTTCGACCGCGCGCAGACCGCGCCGCTCCAGGGTTTGCAGCGCGGCGTAGAAGCACGGCGATTCGACCAGCACCGCGTCGCCGGGCTGGGTCACCGCGGCGATGCACAGGTTCAGCGCTTCGATCGCGCCGTTGCAGATCACCAGATCGCTGGCGCCGAGCTCGATGCCTTCGACCCGATAGCGCAGCGCGATGTGGCGGCGCAGTTCGGCGTTGCCCGGGGTGAGGTCGTCGACGGTGCTGCGCGGATCCAGATGCACGGCCTCGTGCGCCATCGCCCGCCCGAGCTTGGCCAGCGGGAACAGCGCCGGGCTCATGAAGGCCGAGCCCAGCGGCACGATCTCGCGCGCCATCGCCGACTCCAGCACCTCGAACACCAGCGCGCTGACATCCACCGGTCGCGATTCGCCGGCCGGCGCCGACGGCGTGTCCGGCTCCGGCGGCAGCCGCTGCGCCGCCTCGGCCACGTAGTAGCCCGAACGCGGCCGCGAGCGCACCAGCCCCTGCGCTTCGAGCAGGTAATACGCCTGGAACACCGTGGCCGGACTGAGCTTGCGCGCGGCGCTGGTCTGGCGCACCGAGGGCAGCCGCTGGCCCGGGCGCAGCAGGCCCTGGCGGATCGAGCGGGCGAGATCGGCGGCGAGGGCTTGGTAGCGCTTCATGGACGGAGTGGGAACAGGGGTGAATGAAAGGGGGGAAGGCCGTGCCGCGGGTCGGTCGGGCGGGTGTGGCGACTTTTCTAGTTCCCTATCGCACGGTGGTTTTGAAGCAAGGCGTCGGGAAGGAGGGGAAGGGGAGGCACGGGTAACGCCCGCGCCCAAGCCCCCCGGCCATTCGCCGATTCCCCTCGTTCCGTGTCTCCCAGATTCTCGCGACTGATCCGGTTTTTTACTCCAATTCTGAGTCTACGAAATCTGCGCCTGTCGTCCCACCATAGACCCCGCAGCAAAAGCTGCGCGAACCGCGCAAAGCCATGAATCCGCAAGTCGAACTCAACCTGGCGTTGATCCTGTTCATCCCCTGGTTCTCGATCCTGGCCTGGCTGTTCTGGGCCTACCCGCGCCAACCGCGCGGCGCGGCGCGCACCGCGTTCGACAGCGCCACCCTGGCGCTGGCCGGCGCGGCGGCGATCTGGGGCATGCATTGGGGCATGCACAACGCCGACCCGAACGCCGGCGCGATCTGGAAGCAGGTGCTGGCGACCTCGGTCGCCTACGGCTTGTTCCTGGCGGTGATGACCGCCGCGCTGATCGCGCGCTGGCGCTGGCTGCGCGCGCGCCGCGCGGCGGCCGCCTGACGCGCGGAGCGAACCTCTTTCCGTCCCTCATCGCCCGCACGGGCAAGGTCGCACCATGAAACTGCTGTTGGTCGCCGGTTTCCTCGCCGTGATCCTCTACAACCTCAGCGCCGGTCTGTACTACATGCTGGTCGACAAGGGCGCCAGCAAGCGCACGGTCAACGCGCTCACCCGCCGCATCGGCTTTTCCATCGCGCTGATCGCGCTGGTGATCGTCGGCATCGCCACCGGCGTGGTGCAGCCGCACGGCGTGGGCGTGTGAGTCGCGCCTAATCTCGCGAGGGAGGAACGCGTCGCTTCGCCGCCGCGCGGCGGCGCTAAACTCGGCGCTCCCGCCTCCCCCGAACGCGAGCCATGACCGACCCGCGCATCGTCCGCCGCGACGAGCTGTCCGAGTTCTACCTCAGCGAACGCTGCCACGTCGTCGAGCATTGGAACTCGCCCGACGACGCGCAGGCCTCGGTCGCGCGCATCCGCGTCGCGCCGGGCACGGTTACGCAACTGCATCGCCTGCGCGGCACCGCCGAGCGCTATCTGATCGTGCAGGGCCGCGGCCGCATGGAGGTCGAAGGCCTCGCGCCGGCCGAGGTCGGCCCCGGCGACAGCGTCTTCATTCCCGCCGACGCCGCGCAACGCATCGCCGCGCTCGGCGACGAGGAACTGCTGTTCCTGGCGATCTGCACGCCGCGCTTCGTGCCCGAGTGCTACCAAGCGCTCGAACCGGAGGCGGCATGAGCGCGTCGCCCGATCTGCGCCAGCGCTACCTCGGCTGCCTGCTCGGCCTGGCTTGCGGCGACGCGGTCGGTACCACGGTCGAATTCAAGGCGCGCGGCGATTTCGCGCCGCTGACCGACCTGACCGGCGGCGGGCCGTTCGGCCTGCGCGCGGGCGAATGGACCGACGACACCTCGATGGCGCTGTGCCTGGGCGCGAGCCTGCTGCATTGCCGCGGTTTCGACCCGCGCGACCAGATGAACCGCTATTGCAACTGGCGCTCGCACGGTTACCTGAGCAGCAACGGCGAGTGCTTCGACATCGGCACGACGGTGAGCGCGGCGCTCGACCGCTATCTGCGCAGCGGCGATCCCTACGCCGGCGACCCGAGCCCGCGCGCGGCCGGCAACGGCGCGTTGATGCGCCTGGCGCCGGTGCCGATGCTGTGGCGGCGCGATCCCGAACGCGTCCGCCGTTACGCCGCCGAATCCACCCGCACCACCCACGGCGCGGCCGAGGCGCTGGATTGCTCGCGCCTGTTCGCCAGCCAGTTGCGCGCGGCGCTGATGGGCGCGGGCGTCGAAGCGGTGCTGACGCCGGCGATGCCGCCGCCGCAGAGCGAGAAAGTCGCGGCGATCCACGCCCGCGCCTACGCCGGCAAGCGCGAGGACGAGATCCGCGGCAACGGCTACAGCGTCGATTCGCTGGAAGCCGCGCTGTGGTGCTTCCTGCACACCGATTCGTTCGAGGCCGCGATTCTGCGCGCGGCCAACCTCGGCGAGGACGCCGACACCACCGCGGCGATCTGCGGGCAGATCGCCGGCGCGCATTACGGCGTGGACGCGATTCCGCAGCATTGGCTGCAGCGGTTGGTCATGCGCGAGGACATCGCGGCGATGGCCGAGGCGCTGCTGGCCTTGTCCGAAGAACCTTTCGACGCGGAATTGGCGGAGCCGGCGCGCTGACGGCGCCGGCGCGCCGAAGCCTCAGGCGGCGGTGACGTCGCGCAACTCCCAACCGCTGCCGGCCAGCAAGCGCAGGCGGTGCTTGAGCACGGTGCCCGACAGCGCGGTGACCACGGTCAGATCGAAGCGCAGATCGCGCTGTTCGCCGAGCACGGTCGCGTTCGGATCGGTGGCGCCGAGGCTGGGATCGACTTCGTCCGGATCGGGCTGCTTGGCGCGCCAACGCTCGAACAATGCGTCGCTGCGCAGCGCGGCCTGCAATTGCGCGGCGAAGCCTTCGGCGCTGACCGCGGTGAAGGACAGATCGGCGTCGCTGCCGCGCGCGCGGTCGCCGTCGGGAATGCTGAGGAAATAACGGGTGGCCATTCGCGTTTCTCGGTGAGGTGGCGCGTTCAGATTAGTGAGCGCCGCATTGGGCGCGCGTGAACATACCCGACCGCCGCGATGGGCGCGAACGGATAGCACGAGAACCCCGTCAAGGGACGCATTTGCCGACCTTGTCGGCCGGCCGATCTGTGATTGCACGCGCAACCTCTGAGATCGCCGCGCACGACACTGCGCGGCCGGCGCGTCCGTTCGGGCCGCCGTCCCGCAGGGCCGCGCCATCGGGCCGTTTTACAAGGATGTAGTCGCATGACCACCGGATCGCGCGCGCACGCCGTCGCGCTCGCCCTCGGCGCCGGCGCGCTGTGGGGAACGCTGGGGCTGATCACCCGCGCACTGTTGGGACACGGCTTGAGCGCGGCGCAACTGGGCTGGCTGCGCTTGAGCGGAGCGTTCGTTCTGACGTTGTCGATCGCCGCCGCGCTGGGCCGCCTGCGCGCGCTGAGCTGGCGCCAATGGGGTTGGCTGGCGGCGATCGGACTGATCTGCCAAGCGCTGAGCAGCGTGTCGTTTTCCGCCGCGGTGGCCGGCGCCGGCAGCAGTCTGGCGATCGTGCTGCTGTGCATGGGGCCGTTGTTCACCGCCGCGATCAACCGCCTGTGGTTCGGCGAACGCCTCGATGCGGCGGCGTGGCGTTCGATGCTGCTGGCGCTGATCGGACTGGCGGCGACCGTGCTGTGCGGCCACGGCGAAAGCGCTGCGGCCGAACTGTTCGGCCCGCGCTGGTACGCGGGCGTCGCGTGGGGTTTGTTGTCGGGCCTGTGCTACGGCCTGTTTCCGATCTTCGCCCGCGCGCTCGGCGCGATCGATACCTGGGTGCTGGTGAGTTTCAGCCTCGGCCTCGGCGCCGCGTTCCTGGCGCCGCTGCAAGGCGCGGCGCCGTCGGCGCTGCCGCCGTGGGCCGACAGCGCGGCGTGGCTGTGGATCGCCGCCTTGATCCTGATTCCGACCGTGTTCGCCGACGTGCTGTACGTGCGCGCCATCGCGCTCGGCGGCCCGATGCTGGCGACGGTGTTCGCCTTGGTCGAAGTGCCGGCCTCGGCGCTGTACGCGCGCTGGTGGCTGGGCGCGCCGATCGCGCCCGCGCAATGGCTCGGCATCGCGCTTTTCTGTACCGGCCTGGCCGGGTTGGCGTTGCGCCGCGGCCCCGCCGCGGCGGCGCCGGCGGCTGCGGCCGATCTTCCCGCCGTGCAACCGGAGACACCGCCATGAGCATGCTGCAACGCCTCGCCCTGCCGCCCACGTCCGCGCCCGACGCGCCGGACCGCCTGCAGGCCTTGATCGAACGCACTCTCGAACTGGACCGTCACGTGCAGCGGCGCGCGCGCGCCGATCTGGCCGCGTTGCCGGAGCTGCCGCTCGCGCCCGCCGCGCGCGCGCAGCTCGGGCCGAAATATCCCGCGCGCGCGTTCGATTACCAGCGCGAACTCGAACGCGACGAGGACGACGCGCCCGCCAGCGAAGCCGCGTTGCTGGACGAAGTCGCGCGCTACTTCCGCGGCGCGATCCGCCCGCAATCGCGCCATTCGCTGTTCAACATGGTGCCCGAGCCGAGCGTGGAATCCACCGCCGCCGCGTGGCTGGCCACCGCCTACAACGCCAACAGCCTGATGGACGCGTTCGGCGGCGAAGCGCTGCTGATCGAACAGCAAGTGGCGCGGCGCATCGGCCGCTGGGCCGGCTGGCCGGACGCGATGGGGATTTCCTGCAACGGCGGCAAGTTCACCATCATGTACGCGATCAAATCGGCGTTGAGCCGGATCGCGCCGGAGTCGCCGCGCGAAGGTCTGCCGCGCGATCTGGTGATCCTGTGCAGCGAGGGCGCGCATTACTGCGTCGAACACGCCGCCAGCCTGCTCGGCCTGGGCTCGGGCCGCTGCCTGCGCGTACCCAGCGGCAGCGACGGCCGCATGCGGCCGGAGGCCTTGAAGCGCATGCTCGACGAAGAGCACGCGCGCGGCCGCCGGGTCGCGGCGATCGTGTGCTGCGGCGGCACCACGATCAATTTCAATTGCGAAGACACGGTCGAGGTGCGCGAGATCGCCGACACCTTCGCCCGCGAGCACGGCTTGCCGGAACGTCCGTACCTGCACCTGGACAGCGTGATCGGCTGGCTCTACCTGAGCCTGCTCGACGCCGACGACACGCAGTTGCAAAAACGCGTGCCCGACCCGCGCAGCCGCGCGCGCATCGCCGAAGTGCTGCGCCGCCTGCGCGGCGTGCAGGGCTTCGATTCGCTCGGCGTGGACTTCCACAAGGACGGCCTGTGCCCGTACGCGAGCAGCTTCTTCGTCGCCCGCGACCATCGCTTCATGGACGAACTCGGCGACGGCAGCTACCGCTACGGCGACAAGGATTTCCACTACGGCCAGTTCCGCGCCTACCGCTACACCTTCGAGAACTCGCGGCCGGGGCAGGGCATTCTCGCCGCGTGGGTCAACTTGCGCCGGCTCGGCCGCGACGGCTACGGCGAGTACCTCGCCGGCTTGCACGACGCGCGCAATTCGCTCGCCGATGCGTTGCAGCGGCACGGCCTGTTCCGCGTGCTCAACCGCGCCAGCCTGGGCTGGGAACTGGTGTTCGAAGCGCCGTTCGCGCCGGATCTGATCGAACTGGCGCCGTCGTATCAGGATCTGGCGCTGGGCTTCATGCAGGAGTGCTGGGACCGGGTCAACGCCGGCTACGATCTGCCGCTTTTCAGCATCGTGCCGGGCTATCGCATCGACAACGATCCGGCCGCGGTGACCACCGGCTTTCTGTTGTATCCGATGCAGCAGCGCAGCGACGGAGACTGGGACGAGGCGGTGGAGCACATCGCCGCGCAGTTCCACGACTTCCAGGCGCGCCTGCGCGCGCAGCCGCGCGCGCTGGGCGCGACGCCGTTCGAAAAGCCGATCCGCTGACGGAGCCGACGCCATGACCCTCATGACCGCCCACGCGCCGTCCGCGCCGCGCGACGCTTTCGCCCTGCTCAAGACCCTGGCCGAGCGCTACCGCGCGCGCCAGGACGCGCCCGGTTTCGCCGGCGCGCCGCTGCTGGATTTGTCGATCGGCAATCCCGATCTGGCCCCGGAACCGCGCTGGCGCGAACGCCTGCAGCACTTCGTCGGCCAAGACGATCTGCACGGCTACGGCGAATTCCGCCCCGACCTCAACCGCCGCCTGCGCGAACGCTTCGCCGCGTACTACCAGCGCCGTTTTCTGCCGGCCGGCGCGCCGGCCTTGCTCGATCCCGACCGCCACGTGGTCGATCTGCTCGGTTCCAAGGAAGGCATCTTCCACAGCCTGTTCGCCTGCCTGAAACCCGGGGACGCGGTATTGCTGCCCGATCCGTCCTACACCGTGTACCAAAGCACCGCGCGTCTGCTCGGCGCGCGGGTGAAACTGTTCGCCTGCGACGAGCGCGGCCAGCCGCGACTGGAATCGATCCGCGCCGATCAACTGCAAGCCGCGCGGGTGCTGGTGATCTGCTCGCCGAGCAATCCGACCGGCATCGCTTTGTCGCCGAACAAGCTCGAAGAAGTGCTCGATTTCGCCGAACGCCACGATCTGTTCGTGGTGATCGACCGCGCCTACGCCGAAATCGCGTTCGAGCCGCCGCGCGGCGGCGTGCTCGGCGGCGCGGCGCTGCCGGCGGCGGGCGCGATGGAGCGGGTACTGGAACTGCACAGCCTGAGCAAGTCGTGCGGCTTGGCCGGCTGGCGCATCGGTTTCGCCGCCGGCGCGGCGGCGTTGGTGGCGAAGATCCGCACGGCCAAGTTCAACGCCGATTTCGGCACTTTCCTGCCGCTGCAATGCGTGGCCGCGGAAATGCTCGACGAACTGGAAACCGTCGCCGCGCGCAACAGCGCCGTCTACGCCGCGCGCATGCGCCGCTTCGTCGACGGCGCGGCCGCGCTGGGTTGGCGGATCGAGCCGTCGCACGGCACGTTCTTCCTGTGGGCGCCGCTGCCGCCGGGGCTGCACGGCGACGATCTGGCGTTCGTCGAGCACCTGTTGGAGGCGACCGGCATTTTGGTCGCGCCCGGCAGCGGCTTCGGCCCGGGCGGCGCGGGGCGGGTGCGGATCGCGCTGGTGCAATGCGATGCGGTGTTGGACGAAGCGCTGCGGCGATTGAGCCAATGGCCGGCGTTGCGCCGCGACGCGGCGGCGTGAGCGGGACCTGAAACGCGACTGCCCCGCGCGAGGCGGGGCAGTCGTGGTGCAACCGAAGGCGACGAGGCTCAGTCCCCGTCGTCTTCGTGCGCCGGATGCGGCCCGTGCCCCTTCGGGCAATGGCAGACCGAGGTCGGGCCGTACTCGGCGCCGAAGGTGCGGCCGTCGCGATGGCGCTGCCAGTAGAAGAACGGCGCCTTCTCGGCCTTGTTGCCGATCTCGGCCATGTCCGCGTCGACGTCGAACAAGCGCCCGTCGACCATCACGTAGCGGGTGTCGATGGTGGCGCGGATGTTCTCCAGCGGATTGCTGTTGAGCACCACCAGATCGGCCTTCTTGCCGGTTTCCAGCGAACCCAGCGACTTCGACAGGCCGAGGTAATCGGCGCCGTCGATGGTCGCCGCGCGCAGCGCCTCGAAGTTGCTCATGCCGCCCTGGGTCAGCATCCAGATTTCCCAGTTCGCCGACAGGCCCTGCAACTGGCCGTGGCCGCCGACCTGGATCTTGATCCCGGCGTCGCGCAGCTTCTTCACCGACTTGGACACCTGCACGTGCCAGTAATCCCAGTCCGGCGCGGTTTCGCGGCGGATCGAGCGCGCGTCCAGCGTTTCGCGCGGGAAGAAGCGGTTGAGCTTCTTGTCTTCCCAGACGTTGTCGCGCGCGTACCACCAATACTCGCCGGACAAACCGCCGTAGCTGACCACCAAGGTCGGCGTGTTGCGCACGTCGGTCTGCCGCCACAGCTCGACCACGTCCTTGTACAGCGGCGCGACCGGAATGTTGTGCTCGATGCCGGTGGCGCCGTCGAGGATCATCGGCAGGTTGTGGTTGAAGGTCGAACCGCCTTCCTCGACCACCAGCATGCCGAGTTCGCGCGCGGCCTGATTGATTTGCTGGTGCTGCTCGCGCCGCGGCTGGTTGTAGCTCTTGACCGAGAACGCGCCGTTGGCCTTCATCCGGCGCAAGTGGCTGCGCGCGTCGTCGAGCGAATTGACCACCGCCTTGAAATCGCCGTCGGCGCCGTACAGCACGGTGCCGGTGGAGAACACGCGCGGGCCGACCATCTTGCCGGCCTTGACCAGTTCGGACTCGGAGAACACGAACTCGGTCGTGGCCGAGGGATCGTGCATGGTGGTGATGCCGAACGAGAGGTTGGTGTAGTACGCCCAGTTCTGCTGCGGGACGACGCCCTGGCCGAAGTGCGAGGCGTGCGCGTGCACGTCGATGTAGCCCGGCAGGATGGTCTTGCCGCTGGCGTCGATGCTGCGCGCGCCGGCCGGCACGGCGACCTGCGCGCTGGGGCCGACCGCGACGATCTCGTCGCCGCGCACCACCACGGTGCCGTCTTCGATCACCTCCTGGCTGTTGTCGGCGTTGCGCATCGTGACCACGCGCGCGTGGGTGAAGGCGACGGTGTCCTTGGGCGTGTAGACCGGCACTTCGAGCCCGACCGCGATGCCGCGCTCGTCGGACGAGGGCTTGGCGATGGTCGCCGGCGCGCCCGGCAGGAACGAGAACGCCTGATTGAGCGGACGCGAGTGGTACTGGTTGCCGACCATCCAGTGCAGCGACTTGGAATCGGCCGACCAGTGCAGATAGCTGCCGACGTCGGCGCTGACCTGCGCCACCGGCAGCGCCTTGCTGTCGCGGCTGAGTTCGACCGAGCCGGTGCCGGTCATCAACGGCGCGACATAGGCGTTGAACAGCTCGGTGAACGCCACCCACTTGCCGTCGGGGCTGATGCTGATCGAATCGACGTACTTGAGGTTGAAGACCTCGCGCTCGTCCTCGCCGTTCAAACCGACCGACATCAGCTTCTTCTTGAGGCCGCCGCCGGTGAGGTAGTACACGCGGGTGCCGTCGGCGCTGAACTGCGGCGACTCGCCGCTGGCGGCCACGCGCACCGGCTTGCCGCCGTCGGCGTTCATCACGTAGATGCCGCGGTCCACCGACCACAGGCTGCCGGTGAGGCCGCCGCCGCCGGTCTTGGCGTAGACGATGCGGCGTCCGTCGGGCGAGAAATGCGGGCTGTAGTAGAAGCCCTTGTCCTGGGTCAGGCGCTTGCCGCCGCCGCCGCCCGCGCCGGTGACGTAGATCGCGCTGAGCGCTTCGTCCGACCAGGTGGTGTAGAGCAGCTTGCCGCCGTCGGCGCTGAAGCTGGGCTGGTATTCGTAGAGGTTGTCGTTGCCGGTCAAACGCTCGGGCTTGCCGTCGGGCAGGCGCTTGCGCCACAGCTGGCCGACCGCGTGGAAGATCAGGGTCTTGCCGTCGGCGCTGGTGGCGACGTCGCGGATCATCTTCGGGTCGAAGCGGCCGGCGTCGAGCGTCTGTTCGAAGCGCAGCGCCTGCGCCACGGTTTGTTCGATGTGCGCGCTGAAGGGAATCTGCGCCGGCTTGCCGCTGGCCATGTCGACGCGCCACAGCTTGCCCTGCGCCCAGATCACCACCGACTTGGAATCCGGCGTCCAGGCGAAATTGGCGTAGGGGCCGAAGATCGCCCAGGCTTCCTGCATGTCGTGCGAGAGGCCGTCCCACACCGGCCGCGCTTCGCCGCTGGCGAGATCGAGAATATGCAGCACCGACTTCTCGCGGATGCGCTTGACGAAGGCCAGCGACTTGCCGTCGGGCGACGGTTGCGGGCGCACCGCGCCGCCGGCGGTGTCGATCACCGTCGCAGTCTTGCCGGTCTGGCGGTCCAGACGCTTGATCGCGTAGATGGTGTCGTGCGGGTTCTTGTTGTACTGGAAGCTCGGGCCGCCGGTGACGTCCTCGGAGAAATAGACGTAGCGGCCGTCCGGCGACACCGCCGGTTCGCCGAGATCCTGCTGGTCGTTCTTCTGCTTGGTCAGCTGCAAGCCGCCGCCGCCCGCGGCGGCGTGGTAGATCCACAGCTCGCCGGCGCCGAGCGAGCGCTCGCCGGTGAAGTGCTTGCGGCCGATCAGGTACTGCCCGTCGGGCGTCCAGGCCGGGTTGTTGAGCAGGCGGAAGTCTTCCTTGGTCACCGCGACCGGATTGCCGCCGTCGCGGTTCATCCGCCACAGGTTGTTGCCGCCGCCGCGGTCGGAGGTGAAGGCGATCTGGCGGCCGTCGGGCGAGAAGCGCGGCTGCACGTCCCAGGCCGGGCCGCTGCTGACGCGGCGCGCCTGACCGCCGCCGATCGGCAGCAGGTAGATGTCGCCGAGCAGGGAGAACGCGATCTCGCGGCCGTCCGGGGCCACGTCGAGATCCATCCAGGTGCCTTCGTCGGTGTCGAAGGCGATGGTCTTGGTCGGGCCGTCGGCGGCGCTCACGTCCCACTTCTTCTCGTCCTTGTCGGCGCCCTTCGACGCGCCCTTGGCGGTCGCGGCCGAGGCGCGCGCCGGGTCGGTGCCGGCGGGCTTGAGCGCGTCCTGTTCGAGCTGCGCGGCGGGTTTGTCGGCGTCCTGGCCTTTGCGTTCCTGAGGAGCGGGCGCCGGCGGCGGCGTCTGAGCGAAGGCCGGAGCGGCGAGCGCGCTGGCGAGCGCGAGAACGAGCAAGCGGTGGCTGGGCATCGAGCGGGTACCTGGACGGACAAGACCGGCAGGCTAACCCGGTGCGTACGTGGCGGGCCTGGGCTGGAAGTCCTGTTCGTGGTGGGGATCGGTGCGGTGGGTGCGATCTGCGCGATCTGCGCGATGGGAGCGATGGGCGTAATGGGAGTGATGGGCGTAATGGGAGTGATGGGAGTGATGGGAGCGATGGGAGTGATGGGAGCGATGGGCGCGTTCGCGGCTACGTAGCCTCCTGCGCGGCGCCTCCCGCCCCGTCATTCCGGCGAAAGCCGGAATCCATTTTGCCGTTGCTTCTGCTTTTCTCCGCAAAAGCCGGCAAATGCAAAAACGAAAGCAAAATGGATTCCGGCTTTCGCCGGAATGACGGGGTGAAGGGGCCGCTATAGCTATAGCTACAGCTAGGGCTAGGGCGACAGCGAAGTCGCGGGACTTCGTCAGCGCGCGCTTCGCGCTCCCGCGACGAATCCGCCCCGCCGCCGCTCAGTTCTCCCAATCCGCCTTTTCCGCCGCCAAGCCCAAGGCCAGCGCGCCTTTGCCGACGTTGACCATGCCGGTGAGGCTCATCAGGCTCTCGTAGAACTCGACGTTGTGCTCGCGGCAGGCCAGCCGCAGCGTTTCGTAGCCGGGCAGCGTGCGCAGCTCGCTGAGTTCGCCGCCGTAGCTCAGGCACACGGTCGGGGTCAGCAGTTCGTTGCGGGTCACCCGGCGCGCGGCGAATTCCATCAGCTTCTGCGCCGCGGCTTCGTAGCCCTTGATCTTGGCGATGGGGCCGGTCTCGCCGCGGTTGCAGTGCAGGATCGGCTTGATGTCCAGCGCCGTGCCCAAGGTCGCGCTGAGGAAGCTCACGCTGCGGTCGCCGCGATGGCGGGTGCGCGCGCGCAGGTAGTTGAGGTCGCGCGGGATCAGATAGCCGTGGGTGTTGTTGACCAGCTGCTCCAGCCGCGCACGGATCTTCGGCGGCGCTTCGCCGGCGTCGCGCATGCGCACCGCCTCGACCGCGGTGATGCCCTGCGCGGCGAACAGGTTCAACGTGTCGATCACCCGCAACGAGAACGGCGTGTTGATGCCGGCGGCGCTGCGCACCGGCTTGTAGTCGTTGAGGATGGCGAAGCTGGCCTGGTTCGCGTTGTCGAACACCGGACTGCGGGTCTTGGTGATCGTCATGCAGAACACGTAGTCGTAATCGATCGCCAGCTGGCTCACGAACAAGTCGCGCACCTGCTGCACGGTGAACGGCGTGGTCTCGGCCTCGAAGCCGCGTTCGGCCAGATGCGCGTTGAGGAACTGCAGCGTGGCTTCCTCGTTGCGGTGGTCGGCCAGCACCGCTTGGCCGATGCGCACGGTGATCGGCAGCAGATGGATGTTGTGCTGCTGGAAATAGTCCAACGGCAGATCGCAAGCGGAGTCGACGACGATTCCAATGCGCATGGGTCCCCCCCCGGGTTCTTGGCGCGTGGCTATCGAATGTGACCGCAGCATACCTTTCGCGGCGGCGGGCGCGCACTCACGCGCGCCGGCGCCGCACGGGCGTTCGTTCAGGCCTGACGCTGCACGCCGATGGGCAGGTGCTGCAGGCGCAGCATTTCCGGATCTTCAAGCAGTTCGGGATGTTGCAGCGCGTCAAGGGCGAAATCGTGTGCATCGTTGCCCCAGAACAGCTGCGGGCCGATGGTCAACGTCGGCACGCCGAAGACGCCGGCCAGCAAGGCCGCCTCGGTGTTGGCCCGCAGCGCGGATTTGACCGCGTCGCTGCCGATGGCCTCCGGCGGCACGCCCAGCGCGGCGGCGACCGAGCTTAGCGCCTGCGCGCTGTCGCCCGCCTGTCCTTCGCGCCAGATCCAATCGAAGATCGCGTCCACCGCTTCGGGCGTGCTGCCGGCGGCGATGCACAAGCGCAGCGCCGCCAGCGGATTGAACGGATGCGCCGGCGGAAAGCGTAGCGCCACGCCTTCGCGCCGCGCCTGCCACAGCACGTGGCGGTAGGTGAATTCGCGCTTGCCCGGAATTTCCGCCGGGCCCTTGTGGCTGTGCGCGGACAGCACCGCGCCGAAGGCGATCGGCACCAGCGCGATCGGGCGCTCGCGCGCGAGTTCGCGCAGCTTGCGCCACTGCAGGTAGGAAAACGGCGAGATGAAATCGAAGTACCAGCGCAGCGCGGGGGCGCTCATCGAAGACTCCTTACTTCCAGGCGCCGAGAATCACGCCGTAGAGGACGAATTGCAGGATGTGGTAGCCGCTGTCGATCATCCACAGCTTGAGGCTGCGGCCGGCGAAGGCGTAGTTGATGCCGAAGCTCATCGAGACGAAGAACAGGCCGACCACGAAGCCGATGCCGAAGCCCATCGTCGCGTTGCCCTGCGGCGGCATCAGCGCGGCGAAGATCGTGGCCGAGAGCAGCGAGCAGACGATGGCGGTGGCGAACACGCGTCCGGCGTGGGCGGGCTTGGCGTCCGGATCGACCCCGGCCTCGCGGCACCACGCCTTCTTGAACAAGGGGCCGTACCACAGCCCGCCGAGCACGAACGAGGACGCGGTGGCGGCGGCGATGGCGAGCCAGTTGACCTGGTCGATGGGCAGATTCATGCGGGACTCCGAAGCGGTTGCGTAAGACGGCGCCCGCACGGCGGAGGCGGGCGCGCGGCGGCGTGGCGCGCCGTGGGGCAAGGATACGCCGAGGCGGCGGAGGGCGGGCGCGCGTGGCCGGGGACGCCGGCCGCGCGCTGCGTGGAGCCTCGATGTCGCACCGGCCGCGTCGCGGGCTATCGCCGCTGGCCGGCGTCGGGCATGGTGGCCGGCATGACCGGAACCTTCGCCGCGCGCATCCGCGACTCGCGCATCGCCTCGACCGCTACGCTGCTGCTTTCCTTCGCGCTGCCTTTCCTGTGGGCGCTGTCGACTGGCCTGGTCTGGGAGCTGGGCAAGCGGGTGCCGGGCAGCGCGAGCGACACCTCGATCGGGTTTCCCTCCGGTGTTCCGCTGATCGCGATCGTGGTCGCGGCTTGGGCGATCGGCTTCGTCGCATCGCGGCGCCGGGTGCGTTCGCCATGGCGCGCGGTGGTGATCGCTGACACCGTCGCGGTGGCCGCCTTCTGCGTCTGCTTCACCTGGCAGTTCGGCGCGGCGGAATGGCATCCCCGGCCGGAGCCGGGCCTGACCAATCTGTTTCCGCTGCGGTTCGCGTTGGCGGTGGTGGCGGGGTACCTCGGCAGCGCCGCGATGGCGGCGTATCTGGCCGCGCCGCGCGGTGCGTCGTCCGCGCCGGCATCGGCGGACGGTCGGGCCTGAGCCTGAGCGCAGCGGCTTCGCCGGCAGGTCCGGCGGATCGGACGCGGCTTGCGGTTGGGACTGCGATCCGGCGCGGATCGAACGCGAGGCCTTCGGATCGTCGCGTGCCGGCGAGCGATAAGACCCACGATCCACAGGCCGCGCGGTTCGCTGCGCTGGTTCGCCGACTGCGCCTGCCTCAATCGCGTCCGACGCAGGCGCAGCCCATCCGCGACGGCGGCGCGGCCGGCACCAAGGGCGCCGGCCGCGCGGGCTTCAGCGTCCGGCCGGCAACGGATACGCCCGCGGCAGCCCGTTATCCGGATGCAGATAGCGGTCGCGCAGTTCGGTCTGCCGGCTGCGCATCTCGATTGCGCGGCCGTCCATCCACACCTGCAGCGCGACGCTGGCGACGTCGAGCGGGTCGCCGCTCCACAGCACCAGATCGGCGCGCTTGCCCGGCGCGATGGCGCCGACTTCGCCGGCCACGCCGAAGGCTTCGGCCGGCACCCGGGTCAGCCCGGCGAAGCCGTCGGCCCAAGGCAGGCCCGCGGCCACCGCGTTGCCGGCCAGCTGCCGCACCTTGCGCGCGTTGTGCGAGGCGCCGCCTTCGCTGAAGCCCACCGCCACGCCCGCGGCGCGCAGGCGCGCGGCGTTTTCCATGCTGGCGCCGACCTGATCGAAATCGCTGGGCAGGTTCGACAACGGATTGACGAACACCGGCACCTTGGCCGCGGCGAGCCGCGGCGCCAAGCGCCACGCCTCGGCGCCGCCGGCGATGGCGATGCGCAGCCGGTGCTTGGCCGACCAGCGCAGCAACTGGCGGATGTCGGCGGCGCGGTCGACGCCGAACACGATCCGCCCGCCGCCGCCGAAGTACTTCTGCAGCGCGGCGCGGCCGGCCGGGGTCAGCAGCGCGGCGTGGTTGTCCGGGCCGATGCGGCCGCGGGTTTCGTCGATCAGCTGATCCAGCAGCATCCACTGCGCCGCGCGCGAGCTGCCGGACAGGCCCAGGCTGTCCTTGCCCAGGCGCACGAACAGCGCGCGCGGGCCGATCGGGTCGGCGCCGCCGTCCAGGCGCTCGACGCCGCCCTGGCCGGCGACGATGGAGCCGCCGGTCGCGGTGCCCGCGCCGAGCAGGGTCCAGCCGATGCCTTCGATCCGCGTCACCGGGATCAGCACCGAGTCGGGGTTGTAGGCCAGGGTCACGTCGAACTCCGGCCGCACCGTCATTTCCTTGGTGTCGGCGCCGAGCGCGACCGTCTGATCGACCGTGGATTTCTCGCCGGAGACTTCCTCCAGGCCGATCTCGGTGATGCCGCCGAACAAGGTCGGCGTGACCGGCTTGCCGGCCGCGTCGATCACCTGCGCGCCGGCCGGCGCGCTCAAGCCCTTGCCGACCGCGCGCACGACGCCGCCGGAAACCAGCACGTCGGCGTTCTCCAGCGAGCCTTGCGCGGTAGCGGTGTGGACGGTGGCGTTGCGGATCAGCAGGTTCTGCGCGGAGGCGGCGAAGCTGGCGCACAGCAGCGCGGCGGCGAGGGCGGTGGTCGCGAAGGCGGTTTGGCGCATGCGCGCGGTGTTCAAGCCCTTCATCGTCCCTTCCACTTCCGTCATTCCGGCGAAAGCCGGAATCCATTTTGATTTTTCGCTCGCACTCAACGTGCGTCGCCCGTTCCCGCCCATTTCAGAAGCAACAGCAAAATGGATTCCGGCTTTCGCCGGAATGACGGGTGTGGGGGAGGCCGTTTCGGCCGAAGCTGGAGTCGCGTCGCTTCGGTTGATTCCGGCTTTCGCCGGAATGACGGGTGTGGAGGAGGCCGCTTCGGTCGAAGCCAGCAGCGAAGCGAACGCGGCGAAGCGGCTCATCGCACACCTCCCGTCGCCGCGCCCTGCGTCGCCGGCTGTCCGAGCAGGAAATCGGACTTGGGCTGGCGCGACGGATCGTTGCGGTCGTAAACCCGCGCGCCGTCGATATACACCTGCTCGGCCTTGGCGTAGACGCTGAAGGGATTGCCGTTCCACACCACCACGTCGCCCATCTTGCCGGCCTCCAAGGTGCCGGTGCGTTCGCCGATGCCCAGCGCCTTGGCCGGGTTCTGGGTCAGCCAGCGGATCGCGCGTTCCGGCGCGATCTCGATCCCGGCCAGGCGCGCGTGCGCGATCACCTTGGCCGCCTCCTGGTTGAGCCGCTGGATGCCTTCTTCCGAATCCGAATGCACGATCGCGCAGCTGTTGGCCGGGCGGTCGACCAGGGCGATGTTTTCCTGGATGCCGTCGAAGGCCTCCATCTTGAAGCCCCACCAATCGGCCCACAGCGCGCCGCACACGTTCTCGGCGGCGAGGCGGTCGGCGATCTTGTAGGCCTCCACGCCGTGGTGGAAGGCGCTGATCTTGAAGCCGAACTCCTTGGCCAGATCGAGCATCGTGGTCATCTCGTCGGCGCGGTAGCAGTGGATGTGGACGAGGATGTCGCCCTTGATCGCGCCGGCCAGGGTGTCGAGCTTGAGGTCGCGCTTGCCGCCGGTGTCCTTCTCGCTGTCCGTATTCGCCGCCGGCGCGCTGGAACTCCACCAATGTTTCTTGGCCGGCTTGGCGGCCGCCTTGGGCGAGGTCTTGCGCAGGTATTCGCTGGCGTCGATGAAGGCCGCGCGGTAACCGGCGACGTTGCCCATGCGCGTGCCCGGCGAGACGTTGCGGCTGCCGTAGACGCGCTTGGGGTTCTCGCCGCAGGCCATCTTCAGGCCCCACGGCGCGCCGGGGAATTTCATCGATTGATAAGTCGTGGCCGGCACGTTCTTGAGCGTGACCCCGCGCCCGCCGATCAGGTTGGCCGAGCCGGGCAGGATCTGCAGCGAGGTGATGCCGCCGGCCAGCGCGGTGGCGAAGCCCGGGTCCTGCGGCCAGATCGAATGTTCGGCCCAGACGTTGGGCGTGACCGGGCTGGTCATCTCGTTGCCGTCGCTGTGCGCGCTCACGCCCGGGCTCGGGTACACGCCCAGGTGCGAGTGGACGTCGATGATGCCGGGGGTGATCCACTTGCCGCTGGCGTCGACGCGCGCGGCGTCGGCGGGGGCGTCGAGGTTGTTGCCGACGGCGACGATCTTGCCGTCGCGCAGCAGCACGTCGGCCCCGTCCAGGCGCTGGCCGGTGCCGGTCAGCACGGTCGCCCCGCGCAGCAGCACCGGGCCGGAGGCGACCGGCTTGTAGGTGCTGGGGTAGGGATCCTGGGTGTAGCGTGAGGCGGGCGCCGGCGCGGCGGCCTGCGCGGCGCTGGCGAACAAGGCCAGGCCGCAGCCGGCCAGACGCCAGCCGCTCAAAAGCGGTCGAAGCATGATTTCCCCCGGAACACGGACGTTTTACGCGGAAGTTTGACGCGGACGGACGAGGCCGGCGGACCGGCCCCGGAACCGTAGCCGCCGCCCGCGGCCGTGCCAACCCTGACGATGGTCATGGGCGTGCGACAATGCCGGGACTACAACAACAAAAACGGGAAAACCCCATGAAAGACAAAGAACAGATCGTCGAAAACTGGCTGCCGCGCTACACCGGCGTGCCCCTGGACCAGTTCGGCGAACACGTCCTGCTGACCAACTTCGGCGGCTACCTGCACACCTTCGCCCGCCTGACCGGCGCCGAAGTGGTCGGCCTGGACCGCCCGATGCCGAGCGCGACCGCCGACGGCATCACCATGATCAACTTCGGCATGGGCAGCCCCAACGCGGCGACCATGATGGACCTGCTCTCGGCGATCATGCCCAAGGCGGTGCTGTTCCTGGGCAAGTGCGGGGGGCTCAAGCGCAAGAACCAGCTCGGCGATCTGGTCCTGCCGATCGCGGCGATCCGCGGCGAAGGCACCTCCAACGACTACCTGCTGCCCGAAGTCCCGGCGCTGCCGGCGTTCGCGCTGCAGCGCGCGGTGTCCACCACCATCCGCGACC
Source organism: Lysobacter sp. K5869 (assembly GCF_018847975.1). Lineage (NCBI taxonomy): Bacteria > Pseudomonadati > Pseudomonadota > Gammaproteobacteria > Lysobacterales > Lysobacteraceae > Lysobacter > Lysobacter sp. K5869. The sequence continues at coordinate 1,601,562 of NZ_CP072597.1, forward strand.
TCGGCCACGACTACTGGACCGGCACCGTCTACACCACCAACCGCCGCGTCTGGGAACACGACGAAGCCTTCAAGGAGCGCCTGCGCGCGATGCGCTGCATGGCCATCGACATGGAGACCGCGACCGTGTTCGCCGCCGGCTTCGCCAACCGCATCCCCTGCGGCGCGCTGCTGCTGGTGTCGGACCAGCCGATGATCCCGGAAGGCGTCAAGACCGAGGCCTCCGACGCCAAGGTCAGCGCGAGCTACGTCGACACCCACATCAGCGTCGGCATCGAGGCGCTCAAGCTGATCCGCCGCCACGGCAAGTCGGTGCGGCATCTGCGCTTCGACGAGTAAACCCCGTCGCCCGGCCCGCCGCCGCGCGCGGCGGGCCGCCGTTCCGATCCGTTCGCGAGTGTCCGCATGCGCGTTGCGATCCGCTGGGTGCTGTGCCTGTGCGCAAGCCTCCCGCTCGCCGCAGCGGCGGATCCCGCGTTCGACCGCGTACTGGCGCGGTGGGACGGCGATGCGCGCGCCGATCTGAAAGCGGTGGTGGTGCTGCGCGACGGCGCCGCCGTCGCGCAGCGCTACTACAACGGCCACGATGCGCAGTCGTTGCACGACATCCGTTCGGCCGGCAAGAGCGTCACCGCGTTGTTGGCGGGCATCGCCGCGGATGAAGGCCGGCTGCGCTTCGAGCAAGCGGCAGCGCGCTGCCTGCCCGCGCGCAGCGAGGCCTTGGCCGGCGCGCGCGTGAGCGACCTGCTGAGCATGCGCTCGGGCTTGGACGCCGACGACGAGAACGCCGCGTCGCCCGGCAACGAAGATCGTCTCGACGCCGCCGCCGATCCGCTCGCGTTCGCCGTGTCGGTGCCGCGGCGCGAGCCGCCGGGGACGCGCTACGCCTACAACTCGCTGACCGCTTACCTAGCCGGCTTGTGCGTGGAAGGCGCGACGAAGCAACCGCTGGACGCATTCGCCGGGCAGCGTTTGTTCGCGCCGCTGGGCATCGCCGATTGGCGCTGGCAGCGCGACGCCGGCGGCCACGCCAAGGGCCAGGGCAATCTGTCGCTGCGCGCCGGCGATTTCGCCCGCATCGGCCAGATGGCGCTCGACGGCGGCCGCTGGCAGGGGCGCGAGATCGTGCGCGAGGCGACGCTGCGCGCGATCCTGGCGCCGCGCGTGCGCATCGGCGCGGTCGATCCTTACGCCGACGCGTACGGCTACTTTTGGTATCGCCGGATCCAGCGCGTCGGCGGCCGCGAGTACGAGACGATCTTCGCCTCGGGCAACGGCGGCAACAAACTCTATCTGGTGCCGGCGCTGCGCATGGTGGTGGCGATCCAGTCCAGCGCGTACGGCCGCGGCTATGGCCAGCGCCGCTCGCAAGACATCCTGCGCGCGCTGCTCGGCGCGGCGGCGCAGGACGGCGAAAAAACTGCGCAATCGCGCTGAACGGTTCATGGATTGTCATAAAACCCCTATTTTTCTAGGGGTTTTGCGACGCGCGACACGCGACATCCGAAGGCCTGAGACCTCCGCGTCGGACACTGTGCTCCACGACCGGAGGACAGGTCATGGAACAGCTCATCTTCACCGTCATCGGCGCCCTGCTCACCTGGGCCTTCTACTTCATCCAGCGCATCGCCGAACGTCGCGGCACCGTCGACGCGATCGAGCGCGGCAAGCAGTTGCTCGCGCTCAAGCAAGAACTGGACGGCGCCCACACCAGCGTCGAGGAACTGCAGCGCTTCGAGAGCCGCTTGATCGGCAAGGCAGAACACGCCGCGCGCGTGGCCGACAGCTACGTCGGCAAGGCCGAGGCGATCGCCCGCGACCAGGGCGACGCGCAGGTCAGCCAGTCCGACATGAACCAGCAAGCCGTGGCCGAACTCGGCCGCGAGCAGACGCGTCTGGACGGCGTGGTCGCGCACCTGCGCGATCAGCTCGACGGCGACGGCCGCGCCGCGTTCGAACAGGCGCACGAGGCGTGGCAGGCGTTTCGCGAGCGGCACGCGCGCTTCGTCGCGCAGTCGTATTCCTCGGGCTCGGTGCGGCCGCTGATCTACGCGGTGACGATGGAAAGCATCACCGTCGCCTGGATCAACGAACTGGAAACCCAGCTCGGCGAAGGCTCCTGACCGGCGCGCTGCCAACCGTAGGAGCGGCGTGGGCCGCGACCGATACATCGCTTGCGTCGTAGGCGCGGTGTCTCGGTCGCGGCCCACACCGCTCCTGCCGCCGCTTCGACACCGCCGCACCGCGATGCTACGGTGCGGCCCTCTCCCAACGTCCCAGGCTTCCCATGTCCGTCACCGCCCAAGACGTCATCGCCTTTTGGCGCGACGCCGGCCCCGACCGCTGGTTCGACCGCAGCGACCGTTTCGATCAGCAATGCCGCAGCGGTTTCCTCGAAGCGCACTTCGCCGCCGCGCGGCGCGAGCACGACGACTGGGCCGAGCGCGACGCCGAATCGGCGCTGGCGCTGTTGATCCTGCTCGATCAGATCCCGCGCAACGTGTTCCGCGGCAGCGCCCACGCCTTCGCCACCGACCCGCTCGCGCGTCACTACGCGCGGCGCGCGCTGGAACTCGGCCACGACCGGAGCATCGAGCCGGCGCTGCGGCCGTTCTTCTATCTGCCGTTCGAGCATTCCGAAGACCCGACCGATCAGCGGCGTTCGGTCGAACTGCACCGCGCGCTGCCCGCGTCGGACGGCGCCGGCGATCCGGCGCAGTGGGCGGTGCTGCATCAGCAGATCATCGAGCGCTTCGGGCGCTTCCCGCACCGCAATCCGGTGCTGGGGCGGGCGACGACGGCCGAGGAACAGGCTTACCTCGACGGCGGCGGGTTCAAGGGCTGAGCGGCCGCATGGCCTACCTGTAGGAGCGGCGCGAGCCGCGACCGCGAAACCGCGCCGACGACGTAAGCGCGATGTCGCGGTCGCGGCTCACGCCGCTCCTACAGGGAGCTACCCGCTTTCGGCGCGAGCGTGCCGCAGAAAGCGCGAAGCCGCGACCCGAGGGCCGCGGCTTCGCATCACGCGACGAACGAATCCCGCGATCAGTACTTGGCGATGCCGCCGTCCAGATCGGCCCACGCGTCGATGCCGCCGACCACGTTGTAGACCTCGCGGAAACCGAGCTGGCGGAAATGCTCGGCGGCCTGCGCGCTGCGCCCGCCGCGGTGGCACAGGAACGCGACCGGCGCGTCCTTGGGCAGGCCTTCCAGCGCGTCGGTGCCGGCGTCGAAGGTGTCGAAGGCGACGTCGGCCTGGGCCAGCGCGCGCTCGTCGGCCGGGCGCACGTCGATCAGGCGCAGGCCGCCGGCGCGCACGCGCTCGCGCGCGTCGGCCGGGGAGATCGAACGCACCGCCGGCGGTGCGTTGGGATTGCTGATGACCAAGCCGCGGCCGCGCTCGTCGTCGGCCCAGTCGATCGACACGCCGTCGGCGCGGCGCGCGTTGATCCAATCGGTCTGCACGCGCACGCCGTCGATCTCCACCGCGACCGCGTCGGCGTCGATCGGCGCCAGCTGCAGGCGCACGTTGTGGCGCGCGTCGACATCGAGCTGCACCGCGTAGCCTTCGCCCGCGCCGGCCACGGCGTCGCGCAGCATCTGGGCCGCGGCGGGGCTGATTTCGAGCTGGGGCGGGCTGCGGTCCGGCGCCGGCAGGCCGAGCACGCCGTGCAGTTCGCCGTTGCCGGCCATCTGCAGAATGATGTCGCTGCCGCCGACCAACTGGCCGTCGATGTAGAGCTGCGGGATGGTCGGCCACTCGCCGTAGGCCTTGATGCCCTCGCGGATGTCGGGATCGCTGAGCACGTCCACGTGCGCGTAGCCCTGCGGCAGCAGCGCGTTGAGGGTGCCGGCGGCCTTGGCCGAGAAGCCGCACTGCGGCGCGTCCGGCGCGCCCTTCATGAACAGCACGACGCGGTTGGACTGGAGCAGGGATTCGATGCGCGAGCGCAGTTCGGGAGTGAGGGACATGGGGATCGCAGGCTGACGGGACTGCTTCGCACATGGGGGCCGGGGGGCGCTGATGCAAGTGGGGGACGGCGAGCGCGGGCTTCCCGCGTGGGAAGGTTTTCGCCCCGCCGCGGCCGCTGCGCCCACGATGGGGCCCCGCCGGGCGGGCGGCCGGCTACGATGGGCGCCCTCGTTCCCCCGCCGAGCCCCCGCCGCCGATGACTTTGCCGGTTCCGCACCGTCCGCCCCGCCGTCCCGACGCCGCGCTGTGGTGGTTCGCCGCCTCGCAGCTGATCGTGGCCGGCCTGTGGCTGGCGCTGGGCTGGCGGATCGGCCTGCCGGCGCTGCTGCTGAGCCACGGCGCGGTGCTGTGGGGCACGCTGAACCCGGGCTCGGCCTTGTTCAGCCCGGTGCTGCGGCGGCTGCCCACGCGCGAGCGGGCGGTGTGGCTGACCATCGACGACGGCCCCTCCGACGACACCGCGGCCTTGCTCGATCTGCTCGATGCGCACGGCGCCAAGGCGACCTTCTTCGTCGTCGCCGAGCGCGCGCGGGCGCGGCCGGAGCTGCTCGCGCAGATCGTGCGGCGCGGCCACGGCGTCGGCCATCACAGCGCCAGCCATCCGTCCGCGGCGTTCTGGCGATTGGGGCCGGCGGCGATGCGGCGCGAAATCGCCGACGCCGACCGGACCTTGCGCGAGCTGCTGCCGGGTTATCGGCTGCAGTGGTTCCGCGCGGTGGTCGGCATGGCCAATCCCTTCGTCGCGCGCTCGCTGCGGCGCTGCGGGCTGGCGCGGGTGGCGTGGAGCGCGCGCGGCTTCGATGCGGTGACGGCGGAGCCGGCGACGGTGCTGGCGCGGATCGAGCGCACGCTGGCGCCCGGCGCGATCGTGTTGATGCACGAAGGCGCCGCGCACGGGCGCAGCGTGGAGACGATGGCGGCGTTGTTGGCGCGGTTGCGGGCGTTGGGGTATCGGTGCGTGTTGCCGCAGGCGCGGGAGTCGTAAGTCGCCGCGATCGGCGTTCGCGGTCGTTCGATTGGCGCGGTCGCAGCTCGCGCAGCTCCTACAGGGGCTACGTGTAGGAGCTGCGCGAGCTGCGACCGCGAAAACACAACCGCGACGAACCTTACTTAACCCCGCGCCTCACTCCATCGCCGCCACGATCCGCCAATTGTTGAACGGCGTCCGCCCGAACAACGGCGCGAACTCCACCCGCAACCCGGCCGCCGTCAACCGCGCCCGCAACGCCTCGCCATCCGGGTAATACCGCGGCATCGCGTTCATCCACCCCAGCACGCGCGAGAACACATCGACCGCGCGGGTCACCCGCGCCCGGCCGGTGCCGTCGTCCAGGCCGGTGCGGATCACCAGCCGCGCGCCGGGCGTCAGCATCGCGATCATCGCGTCGATGGCGCGCGCCTGCGCCGGATAGGGAATGAACTGCAGCACGTCGAGCATCGCCACACTGCCGCGGTGCTCGGGCAGTTCGCGCGCCAGATCCATGACCGCGAAGCGCGCGCCGTCGAGGCCGACCCGCGCGGCGGCGCGGCCGGCGCGGTCGATCTTGGCCGCGTCGCTGTCGACCCCGCGGTACGCCAGGCCGATGCCGTCCGCGCGCAGGGTGTGGGCCAGCAGGCCCAGGCCGCAGCCCAGGTCCAGCAGCGGCGCGCGGGTGCCGCGCAGGGCTTCGCTGACGCCGGGGTAGAGCGGGTCGCTGCCGAGCTTGGCGCGGCTGTAGAAGTAATCCCAACGGCTGCCGAGCGGGTGCTCGGGCAGATAGGCGCGCGCGATCCGCACGGCCCGGTCGGGGGGCATGGCTTGTACCGCTGAAGTCATTCGGGCCGCGAATCCTCCGGCGTCGTCGTCGCCGGCACGGGCAGTGTGGCATCGGGCGGCGGGCGCGCAAACCGCCGCGAAGGCGCGAAACCGGCGGGATTACCGATAAAAACGTCTTGGCGCGCGCGGGTTCGCTACACCTCGCCGGCCGCGCTTAGGCCTGAGCCAGCGACCGCTGCGCCGCCGGCAAGGCCAGTTCGGTCCAGCGCTCGTACATCCGCGCCGACGGATGCAGCCCGTCCTCGGCCAGCATCGCCGCATCCGCCGCGAGTTCGCGCGACAGCGGCCCGATGTCGACGAAAGCCACGCCGTGGCGCGCGCAGATTTCGCTGGCGGTGATGTTGAACACGTCGAGCTCGGCGCCGATGGTCGCCGGCCCGCGCTTGTCCTGGGCGCCGAACGGGGTCGCGCCCCAGTCCGGGATCGCCAGCGCCAACACCCGCTCGGGGCGGCCGCGGGCGTAGCCGATCGCGCGTTCGAGCAGTTCGCGGTACTCGCCGGCGTACTGCGCGGCGCTGCGGCCGCGGTATTGGTTGTTGACGCCGATCAGCAGGCTGACGAAGTCCCATTCGCCCAGCGGCTCGGCCAGATCCAGCGCCAGCGCCAGTTCGTCGGTGGTCCAGCCGGTGGTGGCGATGATGCGCGGCGCGGCCAGTTCGATGCCGCGCGCGCGCAGGCCGGCGGCCAGCTGCACCGGCCAGCGGCCCGCTTCGGGGACCGCCTCGCCGATGGTGTAGCTGTCGCCCAGCGCCAGATAGGACAGCGCCATCGCCGGCCTCAGGCGACGGCGGCGCGCGGCGCGCCGGCGCGCTGGGCGTAGCGGTCGAGCACGCGCTCGATCCGCACGAACACCTCGCGCACTTCCTCCGGCTGCGGCAGCAGGGTGACGCGGAAATGGTTGCGGTAGGGGACGTTGAAGCTCGAACCCGGGACCACCAGCACGTCCTCGGTTTCCAGCAGTTCCAGCGCGAACTGGTGATCGTCGAAGCCTTGCGCGGCCGCGCCGGTCACCGCCGGGAACGCGTACAGCGCGCCGGCCGGGGCGACCAGTTGCAGGTGCTTGCTCGCGTCGACCGCTTCGATCACCGCGCGGCGCGCCTCGAACAAACGGCCGCCGGGCCGGCACAGCGGGGTGATGGTGTCGGCGCCGTCGAGCGCGGCCTCGATGGCGAACTGGCCCGGCACGTTGGCGCACAGGCGCAGCGCGCCGAGCAGGTCCATGGCGTGGTGGAACTCGCCGGTGACCATGGGATCGCCGGACAGCACCGCCCAACCCACGCGCCAGCCGCAGGCGCGATGCACCTTCGACAAACCGCCGAAACTCAAACACGGCAGATCGCCCGCGATCGGCGCCACCGGCTCGAACTTCGCGTCCCCGTAGAGGATCGAGTCGTAGATTTCATCGCACAGCAGCAACAGCTTGTGCTTGGCGGCGATGGCGACGATCCGCTCGATCAGCGCGCGCGGGTACGCCGCGCCGGTCGGGTTGTTCGGATTGATCAGCACGATCGCGCGGGTGCGGCTGGAGACCAGTTGCTCGATCTCGTCCGGGTCCGGCAGGAAGCCGTTTTCCGGCTGGCAGCGGTAGTACACCGGGCGGCCGTCGTTGAGGATGGTCGCGGCCGACCACAGCGGGTAGTCGGGCGAGGGCAGCAGCACTTCGTCGCCCGGGTTGAGCAGGGCGCGCAGCGACAGGTCGATCAGCTCGCTGACGCCGTTGCCGACGAACACCCGCTCGGGCGAGGCGTTGGGCGTGCCGCGGCGCTTGTAGAACGCGGCGACGGCCTCGCGCGCGGCCGGCAGGCCCTGCTGATGGGTATACGGATCGGTGTCGGCGATGCGCTCGGCGATGGCGCGCTGCAGATGCTCGGGGGCGCGGAAGCCGAACGCGCCGGGATTGCCGATGTTGAGCTTGATCTGCTTGCGTCCCTGGGCCTCCAACTCGCGAGCTCGCCGGGCCAGTTCACCGCGGATTTCGTAACGGACTTCGGACAGGCGTTCGCGGGTTTTCAGGGGCGGCTGGGACATCGGAGCGGCACTTAGGGAGAGTGGGTGAACCGCCAGCCTAGCCGAATCCGCCCCGGTAAACAGCCTGAATCGCGGGTTTTTCGGACGAGTCCGGTCGACTTGGCGCACAAGAACGCACTGCGGACCGCGTCGGCGGGGCTTGCAAGCGGTTTCCGGCAAAGCCGGCCCGCGCCGGACAGCGAAACCCGCCGGTGGCCTATGTAGAATCGCGCCATGCCCATCCGCCCCCCGCGCCTTTGACTCCCGAACTGGCCGCCTTGCAGGCGATCGGCTGGCCCGTCGAGGCCGGCCCGGACGAGAGTCCGCAGCCGGCCGATCCGGCCTGGCGCCAACTCCTCGCCGACCACCCCCAGGCCCGCCCGGCCCGGGTGATCGAGCAGCACCGCAGCGGCTACGTGGTCTCCGACGGTCCCGACAGCGCCGGCTTCCCGGTCGATTCCCTGCCCGAATGGCAGCGCCCGCGCTTCCCGCCCGAGCAGCGCCCGGGCGTGGGCGATTGGCTGCTGATCGAACGCTCGGGATCGCGCGACAAGGTCGTGGCCCTGCTGCCGCGGCACAGCGCGATCAAGCGCGGCGCGGCCGGCGAGCATTACAAGCAGCAGCTGATCGCGGCCAACATCGACACCGTGTTCGTGGTGTGCGGATTGGACGCCGACTTCAACCCGCGCCGGATCGAGCGCTACCTGCTGCTGGTGCGCGGCGGCGCCGAGCCGGTGATCGTGCTGACCAAGGCCGACGCCGCGCTGGCGGCCGACCCCGAGGCGGTTGCGCTGGCTACCGGCGCGCTGATCGAACTCAGCCAGGGCGTGCAGGTGCGCGCGGTCAACGCGCGCGACCGCGACGGCGTGCGCGAGGCGCTGACCCCGTGGCTCGGCCCGGGCCGCACCGTGGTGCTGGTGGGTTCCTCCGGCGCCGGCAAATCGACCCTGACCAACAGCCTGCTCGGGATCGAGAAGATGAAGACCGGCGCGGTGCGCGAAAGCGACGCGCGCGGCCGTCACACCACCACCCACCGCGCGCTGATCCCGCTGCCCTCGGGCGCGTGTCTGATCGACACGCCGGGCATGCGCGAGCTCAAGCCGACCGGCGAGGAAGACATCGGCGAGAACTTCGCCGACGTCGAGGCGCTGGCCGAGCAATGCAAGTTCCGCGATTGCTCGCACGACCGCGAGCCCGGCTGCGCGGTGCGCGCGGCGATCGAGGGCGGGCGGCTGGATCCGCAACGCTTCGCCAACTACCTCAAGCTGCGCGACGAAGTCGCCGGCGCGGCCAACAAGCTGGCCAACCGGCGCGCGCAGAAGTCCGAGGAAAAAGTCCTCGGCAAAGCCCTGAACAAGCGCCTGGACGAGAAATATGGGCGGCATTGAGCGAGCGCCGCGCGAGCCGCGCGCCCCGTCCGCCGCGTCCGGCCGCGCGCCGTCCCTTTCCTTCCCGAACCTTGAGGCCGCCGCATGAGCGCCCTCCCGACCGATCTGTCCCCCGACCTGCACCACCACGCCCAGCTCGACGCGCGCATGGTCCGCGCCGCGCGCGGCATCAAGCTGCTGACGATGGTGAGTTGGCCGGCCGGCCTGGAAGCGCGCTTCCTCGCCGACTACGCGCGCGGCGCGGCGGTCTCGCCGGTCATCGACTACCCCCAGCACGATTTCAGCGAAGTGCGCGCGGAGCTCGACGCCATCGCCACCGCCGCCGACCGCGATCATCCGCTCGGCGAGTACCTGATCGAATCGGCGCACTCTTGGGGCATCGCCGCGCAATTGCTCGAATGCCTGGGCACCAACAAGGTCGCCGACTATTCGGTGCAGCTGTTCGGCAAGCCCGACGTGGCCTTGCCGGGGCAGGGGCCGAGCACGCGCGAGGCCGCCAACCACTTCATCTCCATCGCCAACGAACTCGACCGCGAGCTGATGTCGCCGGCCGAAACCGTGGAGATCTCGGCCACGGCGCTGAGCCTGCAATTGCAGCGCGACCTCGACGACTACTTCGACGCGCGCGTGATCGAAGTGGTGCTCGACCCGGACCTGATCGCCAAGGCCGCCGCCGGCGCCACCCGCATCCGCCTGCGCAGCGGCGCGGCCTTCAGCGATTACGACCGCCACCAGTTGCTGCAACACGAAGCCTTCGTGCATTCGCTGACCGCGCTCAACGGCCGCGAACAGCCGGTGCTGCCGAGCCTGGCGCTGTCCTCGCCGCGCAGCACCGCGACGCAAGAGGGTTTGGCGACCTTCGCCGAACAGATCACCGGCAGCATCGACATCGGCCGGATGAAGCGGCTGAGCCTGCGCATCGATGCGGTGGCGATGGCGCTGGACGGCGCCGACTTCATCCAGGTGTTCCGCTATTTCATCGACTCGGGCCAAACCCCTGAAGAAAGTTTCGCCTCGGCCCAGCGCGTATTCCGCGGCGTGCCCACCGGCGGCGGCGCGGCCTTCACCAAGGACACCGTGTACCTGCGCGGCCTGGTCGGCGTGCACACCTTCTTCCGCTGGGCGCTGCGGCAACAAAAGCTGCACCTGTGCCGCTGGCTGTTCGCCGGCAAGATGACCTTGGGCGACGTGCAGCGCTTCGAGCCCTTGTTCCAGGACGGCGTGCTGGCGCCGCCGCGCTGGATGCCGCCGTGGATCACCCGCGCGAATGGGCTGGCCGGCATGCTGGCGTTCTCGTTGTTCGCCAACCGCATTCGGCTGGACCATATGGCCGAGGGCGATTTCAGCGAGATCGGCTGATCGCGAGGCCTCGTTTCCGACTGTAGGAGCTGCGTAAGCTGCGACCGCGACATCGCGCTCGCGACGTAGTCGCGGCTTCGCGGTCGCAGCTTACGCAGCTCCTACAGCTGCTTCGTTGCGGCATCAGCCCATCTGCAAACCGCCGTTGACCGCGTAATCCGCGCCGGTCACGAACGCCGCGTCGTCGCCGGCCAGCCACGCGCACAGGCTCGCCACCTCTTCGGGCTTGCCGAGCCGGCGTACCGGCACCGAGGCCGCCAAGCGGTCCAGCACGTCCGGCGGAAACGCGCTGATCGCGGCGCTGGCCACATACCCGGGCGAAATCGTGTTGACCGTGACCCCGCGCGCGGCGAATTCCTGCGCCAGCGCGCGGGTGAAGCCGTGCATCGCGGCCTTGGCGGTGGCGTAGTTGACCTGCCCGATCTGGCCTTTCTGCGCGCTGACCGAACCGATGTTGACGATCCGCCCCCAGCCGCGCGCGGCCATGCCGTCGACGACTTGCTTGGTGATGTTGAACAGCGTGTTGAGGTTGCCGGCCATCACCGCGTTCCAATCGTCGCGGCTCATCTGCCGGAACAGCACGTCGCGGGTGCCGCCGGCGTTGTTGACCAGCACGTCCACTTCGCCGACCTCGGCCTTGACCTTGGCGAAGGCGGCGACGGTGGAATCCCAGTCGGCGGCGTTGCCTTCCGAGGCGATGAAGTCGTAGCCCAATTCGCGCTGCTCGCGCAGCCAACCGGCCTTGCGCGGCGAATTCGGGCCGCAACCGGCGACCACGGTGTGGCCGCTGTCGGCGAGCTTGCGGCAGATCGCGGTGCCCAGGCTGCCCATGCCGCTGGTGACGTAGGCGATGCGGAGAGTCATGGCGTCCTCGTGGAGCTGGGAGATAGTGGATGGGAGTTAGGAGATAGAGGGGCAGAGAACGGAGTGCTTTTGCTATCTCCTAACTCCTATCCGCTATCTCCTCGCGTCAAGCGGCAAACGGATACAACGCGAACGCGAGCGAAGCGAACATCAGGATCAACGACACCAACACCGCCCACTTCAAGGTGAACTTCTGGTGGTCGGCGAAATCCACATTCGCCATGCCGACCAGCAGATAGGTCGACGGCACCAGCGGGCTCAGCAAGTGCACCGGCTGCCCGGCCAGCGAGGCGCGCGCCATTTCCACCGGGGTGATGCCGTAATGCCCGGCCGCTTCCGACAGGATCGGCAGCACGCCGAAATAGAAGGCGTCGTTGGACATGAAAAAGGTGAAGGGCATGCTGGCGATCGCGGTGATCACCGCCAGATACGGCCCCCACGCGTCGGGAATCACCGCCAGGAAGCTGCGCGACATCGCCTCGACCATGCCGGTGTTGGACAAGATGCCGGTGAAGATGCCCGCGGCGAAGATCAGCGACACCACCGCCAGCACGTTGCCGGCGTGGTTGCCGATGCGGCGGCGCTGTTCGGCGAGGTCGGGGTAGTTGATGACCAGCGCGATCGCGAAGCCGATCATGAACAACACCGGCAGCGGCAGCAGGCCGAGGATCAGCGCGGCCATCAGCGCCACGGTCAGGCCGGCATTGACCCACAGCAGCTTCGGCCGCTTGGTGTCTTCGCTGTCGGCCAAGGTCGGCAGGTTGTCGCTGGCGGTGTCGAGCTCGGGATTCCAGTCGGCGGCGTGACCGTCGAGGGTGACGATGCCCAGGCGCTTGCGCTCGCGCAGGCCGAGATACCAGGCCAACACGATGATGCTGAGCAGCGAGATCGCCATCGCCGGGATCAGCGGCACGAACACTTCGCTGGGATCCACGTGCAGCGCGGTCGCCGCGCGCGCGGTCGGGCCGCCCCACGGCGTCAGGTTCATCACGCCGCTGGCCAGGATCGTCACGCAGGTCAGGTTGAGCGCGTTCATGCGCAGGCGCTGGAACAGCGGCAGCATCGCCGACACAGTGATCATGTACGTAGTCGAACCGTCGCCGTCGAGCGAGATCAGCATCGCCAGCACCGCGGTGCCGACCACGATCTTGACCGGATCGCCCTTCACCAGCTTGAGGATGCGCTTGACGATGGGATCGAACAGGCCGGCGTCGATCATCACGCCGAAGTAGAGGATGGCGAACATCAGCATCACGCCGGTCGGCGCGATCTTCTTGATCCCCTCGATCATCATCTCGCCGATGCCGGCGCCGAAACCGCCGGCCAGGGCGAAGACGATGGGTATCACGATCAGAGCCACCAGCGGCGACAGCCGCTTGCTCATGATCAGATACATGAAGGTGAGGACCATGCCGAAGCCGAGGATGGTCAGCATCTTGGGGGTTCCTTGAGGGCTTGAGGTGGCGCGAGGAGATAGCGGATAGGCGTTAGGAGATAGCGAAAGCGGGGTAGGGGAGGGCGCGCTCTGGCTACCTCCTAACGCCTATCCGCTATCTCCTGCTTCAAAAGTCGTACTGAAACCGCCCCGTCACCGCCCGCGTGCGGTCGAGCGTCGCGCCGGCGAGGCGGTCGCGATTGCGGCTCTCGATCCAATCGAGCATGAAGCGCAGGTTCGCGCGCAGGTGCCAGTTCACGCCGAGGCTGGTCTGCTCCATCGACACGTCGCTGAAGTTCGCCGCGCCGTTGAGGTGCTGCTTGCCGCGGATGGTGTCGTAGCGCGCGGCCACCACCCAGGCGCCGCTGCTGCGCGCGGGCTTGACCCGGCCGAAGCGGCCGGACTTGGTGTCGTAAGGCATGTTCTCGCCGGTGATGAACCAGCCGACCGTGCCGTAGGCCGAGCGGATCGTGCCGCGCTGGCTGCCGTCGTCGAAATCGGCGCCGCTGAGTTCGGACTGCACGTAGACCGGGCCGCGCGCCAGCGCGAATTCCAGCGAATACTTGTCGACGTCGGTGTCGAGGCCGCGGTTGAAATTCACCAGCGTGGCGCGGCTGTTGTCGGACAGATGCCCGGCCGGACGCGGCGCGATGCGCAGCCCGTTGGCGCCGTCGCGGCCGGGATGGTCGTAGTACTCGCGCGCCAGCGACAGGCCCAGGTGCAGCGCGTCGCCGGTGTCGTGGCGCGGCGCCCAGGTGCCGCGGGCGCCGAACGCGCGGCCCTTGACCTTCCACGCGTCGATGCTTTCCAGGCTGTAGACGCTGCCGCCGACGGTGTACTCGTCGCGCGCGGTGATCCACGCCGCGCCCAGGCGGTACAGCGGCGCGACCGAACTGGCGAACATGCTGCGTTCCATGAACACGCCGTAGTTCGAGCTGATCCGGTCGTCGAGGGTGAAGTACTGCTTGAACTGGCCGATCGTCAGCTTGCCGGCCTTGAAATCGCGAGTGACGTAAACGTCCTTGGCCTCGATGCTGTTGCCCTTGAATTCGTCCTGCAATCCGGCGAAATCGCCTTCGATCTTGTAGCCCCAGCCGTAGAACTTGCCCGACACGTCCAGCCACAGCCGGCGCACTTCGGTGTCGTCGGGATTGGCCGCGCCGCGGCGGTCGTTGTCGAACTGGGCGAAATCCCAGTGGATGCGGCCGCCGAGTTCGGCGGTCACCGGACGCTCGTCGCCGCCGTCGGCCGCGTGGGCGGACGTTGCGGACGCAGCGAGCAGGCACAGCGCGACGCACGCGCCAGCGTGTTGGACAACAGCCATCGATTTGTCTCCCGACCCTGGTTTTCGCGCCTCTTTCCGCGCACAAAGGCGCGGTGGGCGCTTATAGTTGGGTCGGCCCGGACGGCGTCTCCCAACCCCTCGCGCCCAGGCTAGGCGGCCGAAGCTGTCAACGACCTGTCATCGCCGGCGCGTTTTCGCCGGCCCCACCTGAACCGCGGCGCCGGCCGCGACGGAAGCCGCGGTGCGCATCCTGCTAGTCGAGGACAACGCCGATCTCGCCGACGCCATCGTCCGGCGCATGCGCCGCGACGGCCACGCCGTGGATTGGCAGAGCGACGGGCTCAAGGCCGACAGCGTGCTGCGCTACCAAAGTTTCGATCTGATCGTGCTCGATATCGGCTTGCCGCGGCTCAACGGCCTGAGCCTGCTGGCCGGCCTGCGCGAACGCGGCGACGCCACCCCGGTGCTGATGCTGACCGCGCGCGACGGCATCGACGACCGCGTGCGCGCATTGGATTCCGGCGCCGACGATTACCTCAGCAAGCCCTTCGATTTCCGCGAGTTCGAAGCGCGCTGCCGGGTGCTGCTGCGGCGCAACCGCGGGCAGGCCGCGGGCATCGTGCAAGTCGGCGGCTTCGCGTTCGAGGCCGGCGCGCACCGGGTCACGCTCGACGGCGAGCCCATCGATCTGCCGAACCGCGAATTCCGCCTGCTGGAAATCCTGATCGGCAAGCTCGGCCAGGTGGTCAGCAAGGACGAGATCGGAAACGGCTTGTTCGGCTTCGACGACGAGGCCGGGCCGAACGCGATCGAGCTGTACGTCGGGCGCCTGCGCAAGAAGCTCGCGGCCGCGCCGCTGCGCATCGTCACCGTGCGCGGCGCAGGCTACATGATCGAGGCCGGCGCGGGCGAGGGCGCGGCCGATGGCTGAGGCCGCGCGCGCCGCGGCCGGGCGCCGCGATTCGATCCGCAAGACCTTGCTGATCTATCTCGGCGCGCTGTCGCTGATCGGCGCGGCCTTGCTGTTCCTGGCCGCGCGCAGCTACGGGCGCGCCGCGGCGGACCGTTCCTACGATCACTTGTTGATTTCCTCGGCGTTGTCCATCGCCGATTCGGTCGCGCTGGTCGATGGGCAATGGCAGGTCGACCTGCCTTATGCCGCGCTGGATTTGTTGGCGATGGCGCCGGAAGACCGCGTCTATTACCGCGTATCGAGCCGAGAAGGCCCGACCATCACCGGCTACGCCGACCTGCCGGCGCCGCCCAGCCTGCCGCGCGACGGCCAACCGCGTTTGTTCGATGCCATGTATCGCGGCGAAAACACCCGTTTCGTCGCGGTCTCGCGCTGGGTCGCCGGGCCGGCGTCGCAAGGGCAGGCCATCGTCCAGGTCGGCCAGACCCGGCGCGCGCGCGAGGCGCTGGCCGACGACATGGTGCTGCGCGCGCTGGTCGCCATCGTGGTGCTGTCGCTGGCGGCGCTGGCGCTGGTGTGGATCGGCGTGTATCGCGCGCTGCGGCCGTTGCAGCGGCTCGAACGCGATCTGTCCGAACGCGAATCCTCCGACCTGCGTCCGGTCGGCATCGACGTGCCGACCGAACTCGATCAAACCGTGGAATCGCTCAACCGCTTCATGGCCCGGCTGTCGGCCAGCAACGAAACCCTGCGCGCGTTCATGGGCGAGGCGGCGCACCAGATGCGCACGCCGCTGGCCGCGCTGCGCGCGCAGGCGCAACTGGCGCTGGACGAGGACGACCCGGCCGAGCAGCGCCGCAGCCTGGAAACCATCGAACGCAACGCCAGCCACATGAGCCGCTTGCTCAACCAATTGCTCAGCGACGCCAGCGCGATCCACCGCGGCAACCTGCAGCAGTTCGAAACGGTGGAGATGGCCGAACTGCTGCACCAGGCGATTTATGAGGCCGTGCCGCAGTCCGGCCCGCGCCCGGACCTGCATCTGGCCGCGACCAGCGAACCGCTGCGCGTGCGCGGCGACGCGCTGCTGCTGCGCGAGGCGATCAAGAACCTGATCGACAACGCGCTCAAGCACGGGCGCGCGCCGTTGCAGATCGCGCTGACCGCGTCCGCCGAGAACGTCGCGCCGCTGGCGGTGCTGACCATCGCCGACCACGGCCCCGGCATCGCCCCCGCCGACGCGCAGACCGTGTTCGAGCGCTTCGCCCGCGGCCGCGACGCCGCCGCCGGCGGCGCCGGGCTCGGCTTGGCCATCGTCAAGCGCATCGTCGAAAGCCACGGCGGAACGATCGATTTGAGCAACCGCGTGGGCGGCGGCTTGGTGGTGACCTTGCGGCTGCCGAGGGAGTTGACATGAGAAGCGAGCGCAGCGGGGCGATGAGCGCGCGAAATCGAAAGCGCGTGGGCGGTGGCCTGAGCGCCCGGCTGCGCCTTGGCTTTTTCTCGCTCCTCGCGCCGGTCTGCGCGCTCCTCGCGTTCGGCGCTCGCGCCGAACCCGGCGACGTGCGCACCTTCCGCAGCCCGCAGGCCACCACCGCCCACCTGCGCATCCACGGCTCGACCGACATCGAGAACTTCGCCGCGGTCATCGCCGATTACCAGAAGCTCAGCCCGGGCACCGAGGTCGAGTATTCCGATCTGGTCGCGCTGGACATCTACACCCGGTTCCTGCGCACCGCGCCGCGCCAGCGCCCGGACCTGCTGATCAGCAGCGGCATGGACCTGCAGACCAAGCTGGTCAACGACGGCCACGCGTTGGCCCATCGCTCGCCGGCCACCGCCGGGTTGCCGGCGTGGTCGCAGTGGCGGCACGAGGCGTTCGGCATCAGCTACGAGCCCATCGTCCTCGTTTACAACAAACGTTTGTTGGCCCCGGCGCAGGTGCCGCGCACCCGCCGCCAGTTGCTGGCGCTGCTGCGCGATCCGGCGGCGAAGCTGGCCGGGCGGGTCGGCACCTACGATGTCGGCCGCAGCAGCGTCGGCTATCTGCTCGCCACCCAGGACCACCAGCTCGGCAGCATGGCCGGCGCCTTGCAGGCCGCGCTCGGCGACAACCGGGTGGTGCTGGAGGAGCGCACCGGCCCGCTGCTGGACCGGGTCGCCCGCGGCGAACTGGCCCTGGCCTACAACGTGCTCGGCTCCTACGCCCAGGCCCGGATCGACGCCGGCGCCCCGCTCGGGATCGTGTTGCCCGAGGACTACACCCTGGTCCTGCTGCGCACCGCGCTGATCCCGCGCGAAGCCGCCAACGCGGTCGAGGCCGGGCGGTTTCTCGATTACCTGATCTCGCCGCGCGGGCAGGCGGTGCTGGCCCGGCAGGTCGGGCTGCAGCCGATCCGCTCGCCCACGGGCGCGCCGCTGGCGCCGCAGGCGGGCGACGGCGCGCGGGTGCGCGCGCTGCGGCCGATCCCGCTGGGGCCGGGGCTGCTGGTCTACCTGGACGCGCTCAAGCGCCGGCAATTCCTCGACGCCTGGCGCAGCACCGTGCAGCCGCGCGAGGCCAAACCCGGCGCGGCCGGCCCCTAGTGCGCCGCCGCATGCCCGCCCTGTGCGTTCCATACCGTAGCGTCGGGCGTCCCGGCCGCTATGGTGAGACCGGCCGGCCGTTGGGGCAAAGCCGCGCGGTGCCGGCGCGGTTACAACCGGGCACAACTCCAAAGTACTAATGAACAGGTGCCCGCGGCCGCGCGAAACCGCCGGGTGCATCCATTAGACTGCTGATCCACTCCACTTTCGCGCCCCTTGCCACGGCTGCCTTTGCGATGTCCGACAACGATCTGAAAACCGCCGCGCTCGACTACCACCGCCTCAGCCCGCCGGGCAAGATCAAGGTCACCGCGACCAAGCCGATGGTCACCCAGCGCGACCTGGCCCTGGCCTACTCGCCGGGCGTGGCCTACGCCTGCGAGGCCATCGTCGAAGACCCCAACACCGCCAGCGAGCTCACCGCGCGCGGCAATCTGGTGGCGGTCATCAGCAACGGCACCGCCGTGCTCGGCCTGGGCGACATCGGCCCGCTGGCCGGCAAGCCGGTGATGGAAGGCAAGGGCGTGCTGTTCCAGAAGTTCGCCGGCATCGACGTGTTCGACATCGAGATCGACGAGCGCGATCCCGACAAGCTGGTCGACATCATCGCCTCGCTCGAACCGACCTTCGGCGGCATCAACCTCGAAGACATCAAGGCGCCGGAGTGCTTCATCGTCGAGCGCAAGCTGCGCGAGCGGATGAAGATCCCGGTGTTCCACGACGATCAGCACGGCACCGCGATCATCGTCGGTTCCGCCGTGCTCAACGCGCTGGAGATCGTCGGCAAGAACATCGGCGAAGTGAAGCTCGCCACCAGCGGCGCCGGCGCGGCCGGCATCGCCTGCCTCGACATGCTGGTGGCGCTGGGCCTGAAGCCGGAGAACATCCTCGCGGTGGACCGCGACGGCGTGCTCTACACCGGCCGCGGCAAGATGGACCCGGACAAGGAGCGCTACGCGCGCGACACCGATAAGCGCACCCTGGCCGACATCATGGTCGGCGCCGACGTGTTCCTCGGCCTGTCCGCCGGCGGCGTGCTCAAGCCGGAGATGGTCGCGACCATGGCCGACAAGCCGGTGATCCTGGCGTTGGCCAACCCGTACCCGGAAATCCTGCCCGAAGACGCCAAGGCGGTCCGTCCGGACTGCATCGTCGCTACCGGCCGTTCGGACTACCCGAACCAGGTCAACAACGCGCTGTGCTTCCCCTACATCTTCCGCGGCGCGCTCGATGTCGGCGCCACGGTCATCAACGAAGAGATGAAGCTGGCGTGCGTGCGCGCGATCGCGGCGCTGGCGCGGATGGAATCGTCGGACCTCGGCGGCGCTTACGGCGGCGACGTCCCGACGTTCGGCCCCGAATACCTGATCCCGCGCCCGTTCGACCCGCGCCTGCTGGTGATGCTCGCCCCGGCCGTGGCCAAGGCGGCGATGGACTCCGGCGTGGCCGCGCGTCCGATCGTCGACATGGACGCCTACGAGGAAAAGCTCAGCCAGTACATCTACCGCACCGGCCTGCTGATGAAGCCGGTCTACGACCGCGCCCGCGCCGACCGCAAGCGCGTGGTCTACGCCGAAGGCGAGGAAGAGACCGTGCTGCGCGCGGTGCAGACGGTGATCGACGAGGAACTCGCGTTCCCGATCCTGATCGGCCGCCCCGACGTCATCGACACCCGGATCAAGCGCCTGGGCCTGCGCATGCGCGAGGGCGTGGACTTCGAGCTGACCAACATCAACGACGATCCGCGCTTCAACGACTACTGGCAGCAATACCACGCGCTGACCGAGCGCCGCGGCGTGACTCCGGCGGCGGCGAAGAACCTGCTGCGTTCGCGCCCGACGCTGATCGCGGCGCTGATGGTCGAGCGCGGCGAAGCCGACGCGATGATTTCGGGCCTCGTCGGCCGCTTCCACAAGAAGCTCGGCTACATGCGCAGCATCTTCGACTTCGACCCGGGCGTGTCCGGCACCTCGGCGATGACCGGCGTCATCAACGACCAGGGCGCGTGGTTCTTCCTCGACACCCACGTGCAGGTCGATCCGACCGCCGAGCAGATCGCCGAGGCGACCCTGCAGGCCACCTACCGCCTGCGCCTGTTCGGCATCGAGCCGAAGGTGGCGCTGCTGTCGCACTCCAACTACGGCAGCCACGACAACCCGTCGGCGGCGAAGATGCGCAAGGCCCGCCAGATCATCCAGCAGCGCATGCCCAAGCTGGAGATGGACGGCGAAATGCAGGCCGACACCGCCTGGGACGACGTGCTGCGCAAGCGCATCTTCCCCAACGCGACCCTGCACGGCCGCGCCAACCTGTTCGTCCTGCCCAACCTCGACGCCGCCAACATCACCTACAACATGGTGCGGGTGATGACCGACGGCGTGGCCATCGGCCCGATCCTGATGGGCCTGGACAAGCCGGCGCACATCCTGACCCCGGCCTCGACTCCCCGACGAGTGGTCAACATGACCGCCATCGCCGCGGTAGACGCGCAGATCCGCCAGGCGCGAGAATCCGGTCGCAAGGGCCTGGCCGAGCTGGGCGGAGCCTGACCGGATGGGCGGTCGGGCGAAGGGGGAGCGCTGAACGCCGTATTGACCGAACTGCCAGCGGTGATCCCGCTGCCGGTGTTGGAAACCGTGGCCGCACCGCGGCCGCGGGTCAGCATCCTGCTGCTGTGCTTCCGCGACGCGGACTACATCCGCGCCGCGCTCGACAGCGCCTTCGCCCAAACCGTGCCGTGCGAGATCATCGTCTCCAACGACAGCTCCGGCGACGGCACCTATGAAATCGCCGCCGAGATGGTCGCCGCCTACCGCGGCCCGCACTGCGTGCACGTGCGCAAGACCGAGCGCAACCTCGGCGTGTCGGCGCACTTCAACGACGTGATGCCGCTGGCGCGCGGCGAGATCATCGTGATGATGGCCGGCGACGACATCGCCTACCCCGAGCGGGTGGCGACGATCGTGCGCGCCTTCGACGACCACCCCGGCGCGGTCGTGCTGGGCAGCGACTTCGACGGCATCGACAGCTATGGCGCGCCGCTGCAAGTGAGCTTCCGCCAGCGCCCGCAGCGCTACGACTTCGATTACTACGTGCGCATCGGCCGGCTGATCGGCCTGCTCGGCGCGACCATGGCCTTCCGCCGCGATGTTTACGATCGCTTCGGCCCGCTGCTCGGCCCGATCGAAGACAACGCGCTGAGCCTGCGCGGCGCGCTGCTCGGCCAATCGCTGTGCCTGCGCCAACCGCTGATCCAATACCGCCGCCACCCCGGCAGCGTCAGCGGCACCGTGTTCGCCCGCGACGAACCCGCCGCGCTGGCGACCCGGCGCCGCTACGAACGCACCGTGCAGTTCTACCGCGGCACCGCCGACGACCTGGAAGCCTGCCTGCGCAAGATGCCGGAACTGCCGCGCAGCAAGCGCCGCCTGGCCGAACAGGTGCTGGCGATGTACCGCATCGAAGCCGACGCGCGCGAAGCGATCCTGCTGCAGCCGCGCTGGCGCTGGATCGGCCCGATGCTGCGCGGCCTCAGCCAACGCGGGCTGCGTCGCAAGAGCGCGGAGCGCGTGTTGAAGCTGCTGCTGCCGCGGTCGTGGTTCGGCTTGCGCTGAGCCACCGCGATCTGCTTGTGTAGGAGCGGCGTAAGCCGCGACCGCGGCATCGCGCCTACGACGTATGTGTGGTTTCGCGGTCGCGGCTTACGCCGCTCCTACCGGGGACAACCGTGGCCCGCGTTGGCGTCCCGTCGCCAAGGACTTCCGGCATGACCTGGTATCTGACCCTGCACCCGCCGTCGCATCGCCCCGAAGCCATTCCGTCGCGGCCGGTCATCGATTACCTCGCGGGTTTGCCCGAACTGCGCCATAGCGGCCCCGACGGATTCGAGTCCGCCGCGGGCGGGCCGTGGTTGCATGTGGTCCTGGCCAAAACGGTCGCGGGCGGCGGCTACGCCAGCAATGGCGAGATGCCCGAACGGATCGACCTCATCGAACTGCTGTGCGCCTACGACGGCCCGCCGGAGTGGTACGAGGCCTTGGCGTGCCGCATCGCCGCCGAGTTGGATTGGATCGCGGTCGAAGAAAGCGAAGAACGCCAAGTTTGGCCGCGGTGAATCCGCGGGGTTCGTCGTAGATGCAGCGTCGCGGTCGCGGCTTGCGCCGCTCCTACAGGGACTTCGGATCGATCTGGGCTACCTGTAGGAGCGGCGCAAGCCGCGACCGCGACACCGCACCTACGACGCAACCTCGCCCCCACCGCTCACCGCACCGAATCGATCCGATAATCCGCATACGGCCGCTCGAAAAACTGCCGCCCCAACGTCTCGGCCGCCGCCAACGCCCCTTGCGGATCGCCCGCCACCGACCCGCGCTGATCGCCCTGGCCCGCCACCGCGCCGATGAACTGCGAATGGGTGTAGCGCGCGTACTCCTGCAACTGATGCACGATCCCCAGCGCGATCGACGGATACATCTCCTCCGACGCCGTCAGCAACGCCACCCGCTTGCCTTGCAGACGCGTGCGCACCGCCTGCGACTCCGGATAACTGCGCGCGACGAAGCAGAACATGCGGTCGAAGAACGCCTTGGCCTGCGCCGACATCCCGTACCAATACACCGGCGTGCACAGCGCCAGCCCGTCGACATCGAGGAAGCGGTCGAAGAAGAAGCGGGTAAACCCGTCCTCGATCCGGCATTGCCCATGCTCGTCGCGGCACTGCCGGCAATCGCGCAGCAGCCCGCTCAGATGGTCGTCGATGAATTCCACCGACGCGTCCAACCCCGCCGCGCGCGCGCCGCGCAGGGCGGCCCCGGCGAGCGCGGCGCTGTTGCCGTTGCGGCGGGGGCTGGCGACGAGGATCAGCAGGCGGAGCGGGCGGTCGGCGGTCATGGACGGCGGTCGAAAGAGGGTTGAGATGAATCTATTTCCGCCCACCGCCCGCCTCAAATGACCATAATTGAGCCGGCATGAGCCAGATTCAGGCCTGACGCGATGTTCGCCGAGCTCCCCCTGACCGCCCTGCGCAGCTTCGAGGCCGCCGCCCGCCTGTCCAGCTTCAAGGCCGCGGCCGAGGAGCTGCACGTCACCCCGACCGCGGTCTCGCACCAGATCCGCCAGCTCGAAAGCTGGCTCGGCCGCGCGCTGTTCCAGCGCCAGCCGCGCGGCGTCGCCCTCACCGACGACGGCCGCCGGTTGTTCCGCGACGTCCACGGCGCCTTGCTCGACGTGTCCCAATCCGTCGCCGCGCTGCGCCCGCGTCCCGACGCCGGCTGCCTGACCGTCACCACCTCGACCTCGTTCGCCGCGCTGTGGCTGGTGCCGCGCCTAGGCGGCTTCTACGCACGCCACCCCGACATCGCCGTGCGCATCGACACCCGTGCGCAAGTGGTCGATCTCGAACAAAACGCCGGCGTCGATCTGGCGATCCGCTACGGCGGCGCGGTGCCGGCCGGCTTGCACCGGCATGGCGGCTTGCGCGAATTCTTCGGCGTGTACGGCGCGCCGGGGCGGACGCAGGCGGAAGCGGCCAAATCGCCGCCGACCTTGATCACGGTGGAGTGGGGCGATTCGCAGTTGTACTGCCGCACCTGGGATGCGTGGTGCGAATTGGCCGGCGTGGACTGGACCCAGCGCGCACCTACGGTGCGGGCGTACGACGAAGAGCATTACGCGATGTACGCAGCCGGCGCGGGGCAGGGGCTGGTGCTGGCGAGTTCGGTGGTGGTCGCCGGCAACCTGGCGCGCGGGTTGCTGGAAGCGTATCGACCGGAGATCGTGGTGCCGGGCGAGACGTATCACGTGCTGTGCGTGCCAGGGCGCGAGCGGCATCCGCCGGTGAAGGCATTCTTGCGGTGGCTGGACGAGGAGATGGGCGCTTCGGAGCTTGCGTCGTAGGTGCGGATTCGCGGTCGCGACTCGCGTCGCTCCTACAGGCAACCCAGATCGATCCGAAGCCCCTGTAGGAGCGACGCGAGTCGCGACCGCGACAACCCAACGACGACGCAAGCCGCTGTTGAGGAAAGCCTGTCAGGCCCGATGCGTTTCTGCCGGATCGCAGCCATCCGAAAGAAAATCATCGGGCCTGAAACCCCTCCCGCAACCACAGTCCGAACATCACCCCAACCCCATTTCTTTCGGCAACCACCCCAACGCAAACTCCCGCAACGCCCGCACCCGCGCCGAGCGCCGCAAATCCGGGTGGATCGCGAACCACAACTCCGTCGGCACCTCCGCCAACGGCTCCGACACCCGCTTCACTCCGCCCGCCGCATCGGCGAAGTAACAAGGCAACAACGCCTTGCCGACCCCGGCCTTGCACGCCGCCAACGCCGCCGGCAACGAATTCACCCGCATCGCGATCCGCGTTTCATCGACGTTCGCGCGCAGCCACAGCGCCGACGACAGATGCGAGAGGTTGTCGTCGAACCCGACCCACACGCCGTCGCTCAACGCCTCGCGCTTGCCGAGCTTCGCGCCGCTCGCCGCATACACGGCCGTCGCGATCGACCCGACCTTCCGCACCGACAACCCGTTCGGCATCAACGCGCAGGCCCGCAACGCGACATCCGCCTCTGGCTGCTGCAGATTCACGAACGCATTCGACACCAACAGATCGCAGCCGATCTGCGGATGCTCCGCCGTAAACGCCGCGCACAAACGCGCCGTCACTTCCGCCAGCGTGTCCGGAATCGTGATCCGCAACCGCGCCCCGCCGCGCACATCGCGCCCGGCCAACTGCCGCTGCAACTGATCGGCATCGTCGAGAATCCGCTGCGCGCCTTCGATGGCGACCGCGCCGGCTTCGGTCGCCGTGTACCCCGTGCGGCTGCGCCGGAACAACGGCGTCCCCGCGCGCGCCTCGATCCCGGCCAAGCGCCGGAACGCGCTGGAGTGATCCAGCGCCAAGGCCTTGGCCGCCCCGCTGAGGCTGCCGTGCGCGCCGATCGCGCGCAGCAGTTCGAAGTCTTCCAACGACAGGCGGGCGGTTTGTCGCATGCGCAAACGATCCTTGGGGTCGCGCCGTATTCCAGGCGCCGGGGCGGACGAGGAGAGTAGCGCCATCTCCTCACGGACCCCAGACCATGAAGCTCTACTACACCCCGCACACCTGCTCCTTCGCCCCGCACATCGTCCTGCGCGAACTCGGCCTGCACGCCGAACTGCGCCGCGTGCGCCTCGGCGCCGACGCCCGCGTCGTCGCCGAAGACCGCGACTACCGCGAACTCAGCCCGCTCGGCTATGTCCCGCTGCTGGAACTCGACGACGGCCGCCTGCTGCGCGAAGGCGTGGCGATCATGCGCTACCTCGCCGACCAGAACCCGGAGGCCGGCCTCAGCGCCCCGCTGGGCAGCTTCGAGCGCGCCGAACAGGACCAGTGGCTGACCTACATCAGCTCGGAACTGCACAAGACCTTCAGCCCCTGGCTGTTCCACCCCGAATACGGCGAAGCCCCGGGCCGCATCGCCGGCGAGCGCCTGCAGCCGCGCTTGGCCCTGGTCGACCGGCACCTCGAAGGCCGCGAATTCCTCGGCGAGCGTTTCGGCATCGCCGACGCCTACCTCTACACCGTCGCCGGCTGGGCGCGGCTGCTGAAGATCGACCTCGCCGCGTACCCGAACCTCGCCGCCTATTTGGTCCGCCTGGACCAGCGCCCGAGCGTGCGCGAGGCGCAGCGCGCCGAGCGCGAGGACGGCAAGTCATGAGCGCTGGGACCGCCTGGCTCATGCTGATCGCCGCCGGCGTGATCGACGTGGCCTGGGCGCTGAGCATGAAGCTGTCCGACGGCTACACCCGGCCCGGCTGGACCGTGGTGTCGCTGGTCGCCCTGGGCGCCTTCGTCTGGCTGCTCGGCCGCGCGCTGACCGCGCTGCCGGTGGGCGTGGCGTATGCGGTGTGGACGGGGATCGGCGCGGCGGGGACGGTGTTGATCGGGTCGGTGTTGTTCGGGGAGTCGATCACGCCGATGAAGTTGGGTGGGATCGGGTTGATCGTCGGCGGGATCGTGTTGTTGCGCAGCGCGCCGGCGTGAGGTGCTTCGATCGGCGGCGGGTTGCGTCGTAGTTCGGTTGTCGCGGTCGCGGCTCGCGCCGCTCCTACAGGGGCTTCGGAGCCATCTGGGCTACCTGTAGGAGCGACGCGAGTCGCGACCGCGCAACCATCCGCCGGGACCGCCACCCGCCGCTGCACCCAAACCGCATCCCAATACGGATACTCCCGCACCCGCTCCACCAATCCCGCCCGCACCGGATTCATCACCACGTATCGAGCCATCGGCACCAACCCCTCCTCCTTCCGCAACGCCCGGTCGTGATACGCCGACGCCCAAATCGGCCACGGCACCGTCGCCCCCATCGCCGCCCGCACCCGCCGCGAACTCGCGCATTTGAGCTGCCGCACCAACGCCGGCAGCGACTCGCCCGGCCCGAGTTCGACGAGGCCATGCCAGTGATCCGGCATCAGCACCCAAGCCAACAGCGTGGATTGCCGCCATGAGCGCCGATCCAGCAACGCCGCCACCGCGGCCTCGGCCAGCAGCCCGTTCGCGAACCACGCCACGCGACCTTCGGTAGCGAAAGTCAGCAGATAAATACGTTGCGCCTCCGACACCCGGCCACGCCGCAGCGCCGCGTGGCCGCGAATCGGCGCGAGAGCCATCGATTCGTCCATGCGTCCAGCGTCGCCTCGCCGGCCGTGACGCCAAATCGGGAAAAGCCGTTGGGCCGGGTCGGATTAAGCCCGGTAGGTATGTAGCGCCGGCCATCGGATCAGCGCGGTCGCGGCTCGCGCCGCTCCTACAGAGGGGGCTTCGGATCGATCTGGGCTACCTGTAGGAGCGGCGCAAGCCGCGACCGCGAACCCACCACCGCCAACGACCCCCAACCACACGCCCGCGTATCCACGCAGCAAGCGCCGCCACACCCCCAAAACCCCCTAGCCAAAACGGACTATCCCACCCCTCCGACCACCTAAAGCAAGCCGCCACGCACCCCCCGTTTGTTAGACTCGACGCTCTAATCCGCCCCCACAAACACGAGGCGCGGCCACAGGGGCCGCGAGATCGATGAACCAGCCGCTTGCCAGCTCCCTGCACGACCTCCTGCTGAACGACCCCGACCCGACCGAAACCCAGGAATGGGTCGAATCCGTCCAGGCGGTCATCGCCCGCGACGGCGCCGAACGCGCCCACCAGTTGCTCGAAGGCATGGTCGAGGTGACCCGCCGCGCCGGCGCCCACCTGCCGTTCCAGCCCACCACCGAATACATCAACACCATCCCGCCGCACCTGGAGGCCAAGAGCCCCGGCGACGCCGCGATGGAATGGCGCATCCGCTCGCTGATCCGCTGGAACGCGATGGCGATGGTCGTGCGCGCCAACCGCAAGCCCGGCGACCTCGGCGGCCACATCGCCAGCTTCGCGTCCGCGGCCACCCTCTACGACGTCGGCTTCAACCACTTCTGGCGCGCGCCCTCGGCCGACCACCCGGGCGACCTCATCGGCGTCCAGGGCCACAGCTCGCCGGGCATCTACTCGCGCTCGTTCCTGGAAGGCCGCATCAGCGAATCGCAGATCGACAACTTCCGCATGGAAGTCGACGGCCGCGGCGTCAGCTCGTACCCGCACCCGTGGCTGATGCCCGATTACTGGCAGATCCCGACCGTGTCGATGGGCCTGGGCCCGATCAGCGCGATCTACCAGGCGCGCAACTGGAAATACCTCGAAGGCCGCGGCCTGATGCCGAAGTCCGACCGCAAGGTCTGGGCCTTCCTCGGCGACGGCGAAACGGACGAACCCGAATCGCTCGGCGCGATCTCCGTCGCCGGCCGCGAAGGTCTCGACAACCTGATCTTCGTCGTCAACTGCAACCTGCAGCGCCTCGACGGCCCGGTGCGCGGCAACGGCAAGATCATCCAGGAACTCGAAGGCCAGTTCCGCGGCGCCGGCTGGAACGTCATCAAGACCATCTGGGGCAGCTACTGGGATCCGCTCCTGGCGCGCGACACCACCGGCAAGCTGCGCCAGCTGATGATGGAAACCGTCGACGGCGAGTACCAGAACTGCAAGGCCTTCGGCGGCAAGTACACCCGCGACAACTTCTTCGGCAAGTACCCGGAAACCGCCGCGCTGGTCGCCAATCTGTCCGACGAGGACATCTGGCGCCTCAACCGCGGCGGCCACGACCCGCACAAGGTCTACGCCGCGTACCACGAAGCCGTAAACACCAAGGGCATGCCGACCGTGATCCTGGCCAAGACGGTCAAGGGCTACGGCATGGGCGCGTCGGGCGAATCGCTCAACCCGACCCACGGCACCAAGAAGATGGACGACGAAGCCGTCCGCCTGTTCCGCGACCGCTTCAACATCCCGGTCACCGACGAACAGCTCAAAGACGGCGCCGTGCCGTTCTACCACCCCGGCGACAAGTCGCCGGAGATCGAATACATGCACGAGCGCCGCAAGGCGCTGGGCGGCTACCTGCCGCAGCGCCGCCGCAAGGCCAGCACCTCGCTCGACGTGCCGGCGCTTGCAACCTACGACCGCCTGCTCAAGAGCACCGGCGAGCGCGAGATCAGCACCACGATGTCGTTCGTGCAGGCGCTCAACATCGCGCTGCGCGACAAGCAGGTCGGCCCGCGCCTCGTTCCCATCGTCGCGGATGAAGCCCGCACCTTCGGCATGGAAGGCCTGTTCCGCCAGCTCGGCATCTACGCCCCGCACGGCCAGAAGTACAAGCCGGTCGACCGCGACCAGCTGATGTACTACCGCGAAGACACCACCGGCCAGGTGCTGGAAGAAGGCATCACCGAAGCCGGCGCGTTCGCGTCGTGGCTCGCGGCCGCCACCAGCTACAGCACCAACGACCTGCAGATGCTGCCGCTGTACATCTACTACTCGATGTTCGGCTTCCAGCGCATCGGCGACAGCGCCTGGCAGGCCGCCGACATGCGCGCGCGCGGCTTCCTGCTCGGCGCCACCGCCGGCCGCACCACCCTCAACGGCGAAGGCCTGCAACACGAAGACGGCCACAGCATGGTCCAGGCCGGCCTGATCCCGAACTGCCGCAGCTACGACCCCACCTTCAGCTACGAAGTGGTGACCCTGTTCCAGCACGGCATGCAGCGCATGCTGACCGAACAGCAGGATGAGTACTGGTACCTCACCCTGATGAACGAAAACTACCCGCACCCCGACATGCCCGAAGGCGCCGCCGAAGGCATCATCAAGGGCATGTACCTGCTGAAGGACGCCGGCAAGCCCAAGAAGGGCGAACTGCGCGTCCAACTGATGGGCAGCGGCACCATCCTGCGCGAAGCCATCGCCGCGGCCGAACTGCTGGACAAGGACTTCGGCGTCACCGCCGACCTCTGGTCCTGCCCCAGCTTCAACGAACTCGCCCGCGACGCCGTCGACTGCGAACGCTTCAACCGCTTCAACCCGGAAGCGAAGACCCCGCGCAAGCCGTACATCACCGAACTGCTGGAAGGGCGTCAGGGCCCGGCGATCGCCGCGACCGACTACATCCGCGTGTATCCGGAGCAGGTGCGCGCTTACGTGCCGATGCGCTACACCGTGCTCGGCACCGATGGGTTCGGGCGGTCGGATACGCGCGCGAACCTGCGTCGTCACTTCGAGGTCGATCGGTACTACATCGCCCATGCGGCCATTGCGGCGCTGGCGGCGGAAGGGAAGATGACCGGGAAGGATGTGGCGAGGGCTATCAAGCAGTACAAGATTGATGTGGAGAAGCCGAATCCGTTGGGGGTTTGAGACTCGCTGGCACATCAGAAAAAGGCGGCCACTGGCCGCCTTTTTTCTACGCCAAATGTAAGGCAATCTGTGCGTAATACTGAGCTAAAGCTGCCTAGCTCTCGACAGGGACGAAGTGACGATGCAGGCGATAAAACCAATACTGCGATGGGCAGGAAGTAAACAACGCTTGCTTCCATCTCTTTCGGCCCGGTGTCCCCGGGTGTTTAATAAATACTATGAGCCGTTTGCCGGATCTGCTGTGCTCTTTTTCCACTTGGATCCTCGGCGTGCAATGCTCGCTGACGTTAATCCAGATTTAATTAATTTCTATCGGGTGCTTAAAAGAGACCCGGATAGCTTGCACGAATTAGTATCTAATATTTCAGTGGGCGAGCGCGCATACTTGCGGATTAGGAAGCGTTTTGCCGAAGAGTCGGATCCCAAGTTAAGGGCTGGGTATTTTTGGTATTTGAACAGAAATTGCTTTAATGGATTGTATAGAACCAATCGGGATGGATATTTTAATGTGCCTCTAGGGAAGAAACTTCCCCCAATGCCGAGCATTGATCATGCCCGAGCCTGCGCCAAAAGATTGCGAAAAGCCTCTCTGAGGGCTTCAGACTATGAGAAAGTTATTGGTGAAGCGACAGATGGCGATTTCATTTACGTAGATCCGCCTTATCGCCGCGCGTCATCTCGCGATCGTGGTGAATATGGCCCCGGAGCAATGGAAGATGCGGATCTGCATAGACTTATGTCTGCGCTTCAAAAGGCATCTGATCGAGGTGCCCTTATTCTATTTTCATATAATGCGGACGTGTCCGCTCATTTGCCCGGCTGGCGGCACGAGATTGTAAACGGTCGCTATTTAATCTCTGCGGATCCTCAGAGGCGCAGGCCAATTTCAGAATACACATCGTACAACTACAGTCTGGAAGCTAGGCTATGACTAGGAATGTCAAACTAGCCATTCTAAGTGACTTGCATTTTTCTAGCGACGAAAAAGGCAAGGATGAGACGCATGTTGTATTAAGTCGTCAGCATATCGCTAGACAACATCCGTATCATGATTTGCTGCATCTAATAACTAAGGAAAAATTGACCGCTGATATTGTTTTATGCCCTGGGGATATAACTTTCCAGGCAGATCAGGCGGCTCTTGGGTACGCATGGGGGGCGATCAATAATATTGCTGGGAAATTAGGTGCTCCCCATGTATTTGCGGCCACTGGGAATCATGACATTATTTCTAGGAATTCTGTAACCTCTCCGGAGATATGGGAATATCTGAAGCAACTTGATCCGACGTATCCGTACCCAGGAGCGAACTTAGAGCAGCGACTATTCTATTGGGCCGAACATTTCTTAATCGCGGATGTTCAGGGGGTAAGAATTGTTGCTTTGAATACATGCAATTCCCATGCAAGAGGCGAGGCCGAGTTCCAGCATGGCCGAGTTACTGACTATACGATTGAAAAATTGGAAAGTGAGCTTAAGGGGCTTGATGCGGCTAGTTTCAACATCCTTTTATGTCATCATCATCCAATGAGGCACCCGGACCTCAATCAGTTTATTCCCGACTATAGCGAAATGCGACAAGGGCCGAAGCTGTTATCTAGGCTGGAGGCGAGCGGCCAGCCTTGGATGGTAGTTCATGGCCATAAGCATAGTCCAAGGCTAGATTACGCGCAGGGGCCTTCAGGTGGATCTCCTGTCGTATTTTCTGCAGGAAGTTTCAGCGCAGTGCTACCGCCGAACTATTTTTCTGGCGTTAGTAATCAGTTTTACATCGTTGAGCTGGACTTGGATTACATTGATTCAAATGGGACAGCCGGTATCGTTCACTCATGGGATTGGCGAGAAGGGCAGGGATGGATTCCCGCCCGTCAATTTGAGGGGTTAAAAGGTCGTATCCCAACGGGTGCGGGATTTGGATATGTATCCAATTCAGTGTCCGATGCAAATAATATTGCGGCGAAATTTAATGGAAAGAAGCGTATTCAGTGGTCGAAGGTGGAGGCTGCCTTCCCGTGGATACGTTACGTAACTCCAGCCGATCTGGCTCGGATACTACAGCGCCTGAAGACGCACCATAAGCTGGATGCGTTAGTTGAGGACGGTGCAATTTATCCTAGTGAGTTACTCAAGGAGATTTCACCATGAAGAACTCGAACATCTTTGGTGAGCATTACAACGCTAGAGGTCTTACCCCTGAGAAGATTGCGAGTTCATTTGTTCCGCCCGCGCAGTTTGCGGAGGTTTCTGCCAGAGGTAATTGTGTACTCGTAGGTCCGCGGGGTAGCGGGAAGACAACTTTGTTGAGAATGTTGGATCCGCGAGCGCTGCATGCGTGGCGAAAGATCACGGAGGGCGGGGTAAGTGCTCCCAACTATGTAGGGATATTTGTTCCTATTGATACGGCGTGGGTGAGCGCGTTAACCAATGCTACAAAATCTTTAGAAGCCTCACGTGCAGAGGCTGCGCACCTAACGATTTATACGCTGTCTATAGCTAGTGCACTGATAGATGTGATGCGTTGGCGTCTTTCTATTGGAAGCAGAGACAGTGAGCTCAATGTCCCCAGTGAAAGCATTGATGAAGTCGCTCTCGTCGAAGAGTTGAAAGCTCTTTGGATGCCAAAAAAAAGCGTGCGAAGTCTGCTTGAGCTCCGCGTTGCGGTAGCTTCTGAAATAGCTACTCTACCGAGGAAATGGAGTCTTTCAGCAGATGCTGCTGAATCAATTGGTAATTATCTAAATCCTCTAGAACTCACAGCAGCAGCATGCGAGATTTTTAATCTTCTTTCACGAGACGAAGGTAGGAAATGGGCGCTGCTTTGTGATGAACTGGAAATTGCTCCGGATCCGATTCAGCAAGTATTGTTTTCGGGGCTTAGAGCGGCGCCAGCACCCCTTTTACTAAAATACGCCCTTACGCCGAAACAACGGATTCCATTTGGTCAAGGCTCAGAGAGGCCTTTACCAGCTAATGATTATGATGTGGTTTCTCTTAGCTATGCGACTCGGGAGGAAGGTACTCCAGAAAGGGAGAGAGAGCAGTTTTGCGTAGCCTTGTGGCGGAGTTTGATCTTAGAAATTTGTCCGATGCAGACGGATGAGTTGAGTAATCCATTTCGGGTGCTTGAGAATCCAAATGTCGCCGCTCGAACAGATCGGAGGAGTGATGATGATCTGGAGGCAAAGTTTGGTGATATGTTTAGAGACCTGGCGGCGAAGGACGAAACCTTTAAGCGTTACGTTATTTCCAAAGGGGTTGATTTAGCCGATTTAAATACTGCCGATCAGAAGGTTCGTGATTCAGTAATTAGAAAAGTTAGGGCCGTTGCAGAAGTCAGAAATTTTTATCTCACCTCTGGTGAGGGAGACAAATTAAGGAAGGTGCCGAGGCGAACTTTGGCTCCCTATTGTGGTGCAGAGCGGATATTCGCTGTTTCTGAAGGACATCCTCGTTGGCTCAAATACACGCTAGCATCTATGCTGTCATCTGTTACGAGTAAGGCAAAAATAAGAGTTGGGGACCAAAATAGAGAGCTAGAGCACTCGTTGCAGCGTATCGAGGCCCGTATTCGTGCGTTGCCCGCGGAAACGATGTCGACGAATGATTTAGTAGAGGCGATAGGGTGCTATTTCAAGGAACAAATTTTGGGCCCGCAGTTTAAGCCTGATCCGGTCCTTAGTTTTATTGCTGATAAAAATATAAGTAAAGATGTCGTGAGCTGCCTTGAGCAAGGTCTCTACATCGGCGCCATAATTCCCATGAAAGGCGATGCTTTTAATTTATTCACAAATGGTTTGATTGGCCATCGTTTTAGGTTGTCAAACTGGCTGGCCCCTCACTACAGACTTCCATTAGTAGCGGGTAAGGCCGCTAATTTATCCAGCATTTTATCGAATGCTGATATTGACGCCAAACAGTTTTCGCTGAGGCTTTCCGATGAACTTGTTCACTGATCAAACTCAGCAGGGTACTCGGCATGACTTGGCCGTAGCGGCCTGCGGATATGAAACTCGGTCCAGATACGTTCTAGAGTGCACAGATATAAATGCCTCAAAGAAAATATCATTTGGATATGGTCACGGCGAGGAACTGGCTTTTGAAGAAAACAGAAAGGCTTACTTGGGTTCTGGCTTCAACTTTGAAGCTGTACATGATGAAGCGTTTGAGGCGCGAATCCAGCGGCTCGTAGCGGAGGCAAGAATAGGCAAGGATTCGATTTCCGTTTTCTTGGATATTTCGTGCTTTACACGTTTGCGACTCGCGCAAATAGTCGAGGCTCTGATGACAACGGGGCCTTTCGTTCTCGATGTTTTCTATTCTCTGGCTGCGTTCTCGCGTCCAAGCGAAGTTGAGCCGACTAATCAGTTCCTCTGTCCTGTCTCAGGGGGGCTTTCCGGGTGGACTGGTGACGCGACAAAGGCGGTAGTTCTCGTGTCAGGTCTTGGCTACGAGCAGATGATGGCGCTCGGGATAATTGAGCATATTGACCCCTATGAGGTTTGGCTCTTTTTCCCGCAATCGCCACTTAAAAGTTACGACGCCGCCGTAAGTAAGTCTAATGCGTTGTTGCTGCGTGAGATATCTGAATCGAATGTACTTACATATCCAGTCATGGATGGGCCAGTTTTGCTGAGAAAGCTCCTGCCGTTGGTAGGCTCTTTGAGGACTGAGTACAGGTGTATTTTGATGCCGCTGGGCCCTAAAATTTTCGCTTTCTGCGCGCTTCTAGCGGGTTGCGCGTATAGAGACGTATCTGTGTGGCGAGCTAGTGCGGGTAAGCATTATCAGCCCAGAGATCGCTTGCCGTCCAAACATTCAGCTACTTTCCGCATTAGGTATGAATAGTTTGGCCGATAGATGAATTCTTGTGGTCTACAGATTTTTGCCTTTAGTTCCCTATTACGATTATCGTAATTGACGTTAAGTCGAGCTCTGAGGATTATTCGAGTGAGTGCTTCTGTTTACTCGATAGGGCTTAAGGAGCTGGGCATGTCTGTAGGTTTGCCGCAAGAAACGGCCGCGGTCCGCATCAACCGCTACGAAAAGGGCGTCCACGACGCCGATCTGGCCACCGCGCGCCGCATCGCGCAGTCGCTGGGCGTCCCGCTCGCCTTCCTCTACGCCGACACCGACGTGCTGGCCGAGGCCATCCTGACCCTGGGCCTGCTGTCCAAGTCCGAGCAGCGCAAGGCCGTGGCCGACCTCAAGGCCCGGCTGGCGCAGGCGGGCGGGGCGGGCGATTAGGGCCGGTCGCGCGTTCGCGGCGATGCGATCGCGCCCCGCGCGTAGACTCCGCCGATGGTCCCTGAGACGGAGCCGGCGATGACGCCACTGCACTATCACGCGGGCCCGCCGGTTCGGCTGGGCGACCGCGTCCGCTGGGGCGACGAGGGGCAGGGGACCGTCGTGGTCATGGTCGCCGAGCAGACCGCGCTGCCCGGTTATGTCGCCGCGGAGTGGGACTATCGGGTCCTCGGCTGCATGATCTCGGTCGAGGCGGCCGGGCTGTTTTATTACGACGCCGAGGGGCTGGCGCACGACGCCAACCTGGTGTTGCTCGCTCGGGCCTGAGCGGGTGAGCGGCGTCGGATCAGGCCGGCCCCTGCCGGATTCGCAGCCTTCCGTTCTCTGTCTGCGCTTTCGGGCGAGTTGGGTCGATGGGCGCGAGTTCGCTCGGGACTGGCCGGCCCGGTTGGATGGCGGTTGGACCGATGCGGGACTCGCGAGTGCGTCGTGGTTCCTTTGCTATTGCGGTATCGCGCTTGCGATAGCCCGGTCGGCCTGCTGCAGAACGGGGCAGGCACCTGAGCATCCCGAATCGGCTCTCGTGAGTCCGAAATTTGCTTACGCGAGTCGGGATTTGCTTCATGCGAGTCCGGATTTGCTCGACGCAGCTCCTAAATTTGCTTATGCGAGTCCCGATTTGCTTCATGCGAGCCCGAAATTTGCTCACGCGAGTCCGGATTTGCTTCACGTGAGTCCGAAATTTGCTCATGCGAGAACAAATTTTGCTTACGCGAGTCCTAAAAAGCTTTAACGATCGAGCTCTCGCGGCTTCCGATGTCCCTCGGAGCTGCTTCGATAAAGCTTTTTGCTGCTTTGAAGCCACACAAACTTCGTCCCTGCCGAAGTTCGCGTACCGAAACTGCCTAAAGCAGCATGGCCGTTGACGAGGCTCTAAGACGCGAAAGCCTGGTTCTGAGCGCGCCGCTCGCCCCGGGGTGCGCAGATTTGACGGCGTCCCTATGCCTATCCAAATAAGCTCCGACCGGGCATGTTAAGCGCTCGACGGCGCTGTCAGTTCTCGTGGCTCTCAACGCCTCCTTATCAAGGCTGCGCTCCCAAAACAAACGGATTCGACTTATGAATGGATGCAGTCCTCAGCAGCTACTTCAAAAGACGCTCTTTCTCATTGCGTCGCTGGCATTCGCTGGCTGCTCCGTCGTAAGCAGCCAGCCGCCGATCTATGCGGGCGATCTGCAGATCAAGACGGTCGGTCGAGATGTTCTGCCATCACAAGCGCTGACGAAGGAAGGCAACCCGTTCAACGGTGTCGCGTACAACACCCTGTCTGGTGACAGAGAGCCGCGCAGTTGCACGGAATGGGAAGGAGGGTTCGTTAACGGCGTCCCCACAGGAGAGTTCCTGTTGTACTCGAACTGCGGAAAGCTGGATTCGCACTGGCGTTTTGAAAAAGGGCAGTGGGTAAAGGTCGAGAAATAGGTGTCTTGAAGCAGTTGGTGCTCACAAGCGAGTGCTACACAAAGGAGAAGTAACGTCATGGCAGACTTTTCAGCAAGCGATCTGGCAACTTCCGGGATAGCCACCCAGTCGATCACCGAATCGGTGAATTCGCAGTTGCCCGGGCGAAACAACGGCCCCGCCGACGCTTATCGTCACCTGCTGCTGTCAGCAGAACTAACCCGTCAATTCGGCGAAGGCTATGCGCGCGCCGCTCTCGATTTTCACGAGTGGGATGGGAACCGCGCCGGCCAAGCCGCCGATACCAACCGGATGGATGAGCACAACAACGAGCTTGGTATTGCCTTGGGTAAGCGCTTAGCTGCGCAGCCTTCCAGTAGCTGGCAAGACGTTGTGGCCGGCGCCCGAGCTCTGATCGATGCGGCTCCCAACCAAGCTGCGGGTGTGCAGTGGTTGAAAGAAGACCGCTGGCAGATGAACCCGATGGGGCCGGATCAAAAGCGCTTACCTACGGGAGACGCTCGAATCAACTGGCCTGCGCAGTGGCCGGAAGGTCCGTTCCCTAATCCGGAGGGACGTGACGCGGGTGAGCCTTACAAGGAAGAAGTTCCGGTCAAGACGATGGACCATATGGTTCCGCCTCGTCAGCCCGAAAAGGACCTATTCGACCGATTGCGTGAGAACGTTGAGAGCATTCTCGATGAGCGATACGGTCGGCTACACACCGAGGCCGAGGCGGCGAGGTGGGCGGCCGGTGCGCCAACGGCCGCTGATCCCGGGCATCCGGACCACCGTACCTATCAGGCATTGCTATCGGGCGTGCAGAAAATTGGCCGATGGGATCAGGGCATGAGCGAGAACATCGCGGCCAATCTTCTTTTGGCTGTTAAGAATGACCCGATGATTAAGCAAGTAGACGCTGTCGTGGCTAACGCACAGGGCGCGTCTACGCCTCTCGTGTTTGCGGCGTATATGCCCAACGCGCAAGGGCCAAATTTCCATGTGCGGGTCGATGCGGAGCTGGCCGCCGCGACTCCGGCTCAAGAGTCTTTACGACAAGCGGCGCAGGTGGAACAACAGATATCTGAGCGGCGGTCGCAGTCGCAAAGTATCGAGACCTCGGGCGGACCTCGCATGAGCTAGTTACTTTGATGTTGTTCTCGCACCGGGGAGCGGTGCGAGAGCAACAGTGGATTAAGCCACTATCGAGTTTTCAATTAGCTCTTCCGCCGAATTGCCTTCGCTTCTGTACTTCTTGCCAAAGATGTGAGTTCGATGATGCTCAAGATAGAGCATCTGTTGCTTGTTAAATGTCCCGCAGTTCCTTCCGCTGCGAAGATCGAGGCCGAGCCGCTTCTTTACGTCCGCAGGCAACTCTCCTGTGACGATCAAGTGGCCCTTGTCTTCAAAGGTGATCCATCCTCGATCAAATAGAAGATCAGCCTGCGGAGTCAGCAGTACGCCATTGTGTCCGTCCGTCCGCTCGGCGCCCGTGATGCAAGCCGCCCATGGCTTGATGTGACTGGCGCGAAGGAAACGCAGATCTTGGACGCCAGTTAGACGGCATTGCTTCTCTACGCCAAGCAGGCGCCTGCGGAACAGAGCCTGTGATTTGCGAACCTCGATGACACGCTTGGTTACGGTATTGGCTAGCGGTTGGTAAGGGGCTTGTGGCTCCGCAATTCGATTAGCAGTGAAGAAATCCGCCTGTTCGACCGGTTCGAGCCGGAAAACGATGGCCGTCCGCGCCGGCCCGCGTGTCGCAGGGCTGTTCGGCTTCGGATACGACGACTGCTTGACGAACTCGCCCAGATATCGATACGGCTTGCCGCGCCCCATCATTTGAAAGAGCAACAGGCGCTTACCGTCCGCGACATGATTCTCGATGGCTCGATTACCCGCGACGTACTTCATGTCGCCGCTTTGGCCTTCGCCGAAGTAATGAAGAATTCCGTCGTCGTCCCAGTCGTCTACGTAGCCGTGGGAGTGCCCGGCTTCGCCGGTAAAGGCAAAGACAAACGGGTTGTCCTTGGGCGTGGAGATGCCGCCTTGGCGTTGTCCGCCGAAGACATCGTGGATGTCTTTACTCCGGCTGTAGAGCGCGCCAACTTCAAAAGGAATAGGGGTCACTTCGGGGCCGCCGCGGAATCCATGTGATCGTGGAACGTCCAGACCCAAGAATAGCGCCAATAGGCACACCTGGTATGCAATCAGGCGTCGGCGGGCCGCGTTCGCCCGGCGGGACGACGTCCGGTCGCATCACCTCCCCGTTAAAGACCTAAGCGGCTCTCCGTAGCCCGTAGAGAGCGCTTCGTTGGATATTCAAGGAAATCTCACCAGCCACGATGAGTCTTCCAGCAACAAACGCATCCAGCCGATCTCCTACCTCGATCCCGGCGTAGCGCTTCCGCGAACCTGCGTGCGCAGGTGACGACCGATGACACCGTAATGTCTCCGCGGTCCCTGTCTTGCCCCTGTCACACCCAGCGCATCGAATCGGCGCAGCGGCCTGCGTGCCAGGAGACGAGCCATGGCGTCGATCCGTGTTCCGGCTACGAGCCGGTATCCCGTTGTCCGAAGCGAATTCGCCCGTTGGGCAGCGGTCGTGCTGTGCGCGGCCGCCGTCTGGCCGCTATCCGCCGCCGCGCAACTCTCCCCCTGGCGAACCCTCAGCAACAAGGACGGCATCCATCTGGAGGCGCGCCGCATCGCCGGCGAGCGTTTCGATGAACTGCGCGTCAGCACTTCGGTAAAAGTCTCGCCGGATACGGTCGCGGATTTCCTGCTCGGCAAGTACCTCGACGCCAGGAACAAGAACATCCGCCGCCGTTTCATCCAGCGCGGGCCGGACGTGGCGGTCTGGTCGGATGTGCTCAGCGCGCCGGTGGCGGCGGATCGCTGTTATTCGATGCGCTTCGAGCGCAAGGATTCGGCGGACGGGTCGGTACGGGTGACATTCGCGTCGCTGGACGAAGCCGGTGCGAAGCCGAAGTCCGACTGCATCGCGCTGCGTTCGCGCGGGGAGTGGTCGATGACGCCGACGGCCGGAGGGACCCGGTTGGTGTATGCCTCGTTGACCGATATCGGCGGCGATACGCCGGCGTTTATGGTCAGGGGCTCGTTGTCGTCCGCGGCGGTCTCCAGTGTGCGCAAGGTGGTCGCCGGTTCGTCGGGCTTGGCATTGCCGCCGGGGTTGGGCGATTGATGGGGCGGCCGAGGCCGCGAGGGCGGGATGGCCTGTTTAGCAATGTGATCCGCGCATCTGCCGCCGCGTGAGACCATCCGGCCTGCGTTCGCGCCATCGTGGCGCCCGCGCTGTCGCGGGTTCGCGCGGCGCGAATCGGGTTTGCCTACCAACGTCAGGAGAACGTCAATGACCGCGAAGAACACCGTTTGCCTGTGGTACGACGGCGCCGCGCTGGAAGCCGCCGAGTTCTATGCGAAGACGTTTCCGGACAGCGCGGTGACCGCGGTCCATCACGCGCCGGGCGATTATCCCGACGGCCATCAGGGCGACGTGCTGACGGTGGAGTTCACCGTCGCGGGCATTCCCTGCGTGGGCTTGAACGGCGGGCCGGCGTTCAAGCACGACGAGGCGTTTTCGTTCCAGATCGCGACCGACGATCAGGCGGAGACGGATCGTTTGTGGGACGCCATCGTCGGCAACGGCGGCAAGGAGAGCGCCTGCGGTTGGTGCAAGGACAAGTGGGGGCTGTCGTGGCAGATCACGCCGCGCGCGCTGCTCGATGCGTTCACCGATCCGGACCGGGCCGCGGCCAAGCGCGCGTTCGACGCGATGATGCAGATGGGCAAGATCGATATCGCGAAGATCGAGGCGGCGCGGAAGGGCTGAGGCGGGTCGTGATTGTGGGGGCTTGCGCGCTAACGCCGGGCCCGTTCCGTCTATTGTGGCGAGGCGGTCGTCCGGGCGTCGATCCGGCGGCCGCGCCCGCCGCGACCAACACCATGGCGCTATAATCCGCGGCCCATTCACGACATCGGCGCGCGCACACACCGGCCGACGTCGCGGTGCTGTAACCCGCGTCCCGCTCACGGCATCGGCCGGCGCACGCACTGGCCGATGCCCCGGACATAGCCGGGTAAAGCCGATCCGCGCACAAGCCGGGCCGCCGTCCATCGCCTTCGTGGCCTGCGCGCCGCGCTGCCTGCGTTCAACGGTGGCGGCACTCCGCCGCCCACAGGGGCCCTTGCGATGGACGCGTACGGCAATCTCAACAGCATCGACGAATTTTCCGGCAACAAGCGCATCCGGCTGATCTCCTACCTCGATCCCGATGTGGCGCTGGGCGTGTTCCCGCCCACGGCGGATTCGTCGGGCTGGTCGGTGGCCGCGGTGCATCGGTTGTCGGCAGGCAGCGGCGGGCAGACGATCATGCGGGTCAACGCGATAGGGCCGGGGCGCTTCAGTCTGGCCTGGGACGGCGACACCAGTCAGTTCCTGTCGTGGGAGGGGACGGCCAGCGATCAGTTGGTCCTGGAGCAGTTGACTCAACCGCAGGACGGCGACCGCATCAATCCGCCGGAGTTCGCGCTGGATTTCATCGAGCTGTGCTGGTTCGCGCTCAACGATCCGTATCACGGGGCGGTGGTGGACATCAGCGAGTCGGGGACGGGCGAGGGCAATCCGGTGATTTCGTTCTCGTGGAACGGCGGTGCGAATCAGATCTGGCGCGCGCAGTGGCTCGATCATCCGGCGGCGGCGGAAATGGTGGGCGCGGATGCGTTGGCGGCGCAGCAGTGCGCGCGTTGAGGGTTTAGGGCGCGTGTTGGTGGAGCGTCGCTAGGTCCGGCATGGCGGCGGGCCCGCTTTTGGCGGGGCCGCTGTCGGTTGCTCGGATGTGGGGTGGGTTCGACGTTGGCGGGGTGGCGCGGTCGCGGCTTGCGCCGCTCCTACAGGGGGATTGCGTTGCGGCGCGGCGTCGGTCGCGTGAGGCGATGCGGTGTGGGTGGCTTGTCGGCGGCGCAACGCGATCGGACGTCGATCGCTCAAGGGCGCCGCTTGCGCGCGTCGAGGCGCTTCAGTCCAACTGGCCCTCGCCGTAAATCGCATACCGCCCGATCCGTCCGACCTTCGCCACCTCCGCTTGCACGTCCTCGCGCGCCAGCAACGTCTTGCGCGCTTCGCGCAAGGCGACGTCGCCCGGTAGCGGATTTTCGGACACGCGGTACTCCTGCAGCCACGTCAGCGCGTCCAGGCGGTCTTCGCGCGACGCGAGTTGTTCGGACAGCGTTCGCGCGGCGTCGTCGAGGCGCCCCGCGCGCAGCAGCGCTTCCAGGTAGACCTGATTGCCTTCGCTGCGGTGTTCGCGCAGATAGCGCAGCGCGGTGTCGGTGGCGGCGGTGTCGCGTTTGGCGGTCGCGACGCAGGCGCGGATGTTGTGCACGATCATGCGCGCGTAGCCGGTGAGGCTGTCGCCCACGCGGTCGAGGGTGGCGAGCGCGTCGTCGGGGCGGGCGACGCGGCAGTAGGCTTCGGCGAGGTTGAGGGTTTGGCTGACGTTGGGTTCGTCCGCATCGCCCAGGCGGCTGGCGCGTTCGAGTTCGGCGATGCCCGGCGCGATGCGGCCTTGGCGGCGCAAGGCGATGGACGCGGTGTTCATCAGCCACGCCTGTTCGCGCGGGTCGTCGTACGGCGGCTGCGCGGCCGGGGCGTCGGCGATGCGTTGCTTGACCTCGTCGTTGAGCGCGAGCGCTTCGTCGTCGAGGCCGGCGATCAGCAGGGCGTAGCCGAGTTGGCTGCGCGCGTCGAGGCTGCGCGGCTGCACTTCGGCTTGCTGGCGCAGCAGTTCGAGTTGGCGGCGCGAGGCGTTGTCGACGTTTAAGGCCCAGCTGTCGGCGGCCACCATGAAGTCGAAGCGCTTGTCGCTGCGCAGCGCTACCACCTGGATCGGGCCGACGACGCGCTTGGCGACGGCGCGCGCTTCGTCGCGGCGGTCGCGGTCGACCAGCATCTCGGTGAGGCTGAGCCAGATCGTGCTGGGATCGCTGGTGCGGCTGGTCCAGTTGGCGGCGAACAGCGCTTGCAGCAGGTCCAGGCGCGTGTCCGATCCGCGCGGCAACAGGTATTGCAGCCGGAACACGGTGGATTCGTCGACCTTCGCCAGCGCTTCCGGCCAATGCTCGGTCAAATGGATGAAGGCCTGCGCGGCGGCCTCCGGGCGTTCGAGTTCGGATTCGATCAGGGCCAGACGGTACCAATCGTCGGCGTCGTCGCCGGCCTGGGTGGCGCGGCGGTAGAGATCGGCGGCGCGCGGCATGTCGTCGGTTTGCAGCGCGGCGCGTCCGGCCGCGGCGAGCGCGGTGTGGCGGGCGGCGGCGGGCAGCTCGGCGAAGGCCGGCATCGCGATGGCTTCGGTGAAGGTGCGGTCGGCGAGTTGCGCGCCGCCGTTGCTCGCGAGCGTTTGCGCGAAGATCAGGCGTTGGCGCAGCAGCGCGCGTTCGATGCCGGTGTCGTTCGCGGCGTCTTTGCCGCTGGCGGCGGCGCCGGCTTCGGCGGCTTTCGCGGTTTGCGCGTGGGCGCCCGTGGCGACGAGGCCGAGCGCGAGAGTCAGGCCGCACAACGCGGCGCCAAGGCGGTTACCCATTGCAGTCCCCGATCGCCGGCAGGGCGGCGTCCGTCCGTGGTGGCGGCCCGCGGGAGCGGCGGGCCGGCGTTGAGCGGCAAGGATAGCGGTTGTGGGGCGGTCGTGTATTGCGGTTGTCTCAAGAACGCGGCCGTGTTCTGGGGTGGCTTCGTTCGCGTTGCCCGGCCGTTGGCTCACAAGAGCTACGAACGTAGCGGCGGGCGCTCGAACCAGCGCGGGTGACAATGCCTTCGCGCTGCCCGGCGGCGAGCGTGGCGGGCGCGACGAACGCAATGGCGGACGCGTCGAATCGGGACGGCGGCGTTGCCTTCGCCGCTGACGGCGGCAGCGCGGCGGCCGTCGTGCACGGACCCGCGCGCCGCGTGCCGCACACACGAACGCCCGGCCCGCTTGAGCGCACCGGGCGCGCGTGCGCCTCGCGACGAAATCCTTACAACGCCGCCGGCTGCTGCTGCGTCACGCAATGCACCATGCCGCCGTTGCGATACAGATTGCGCACGTCGATGCCGATCACGGTGCGGCCCGGGAACGCGCGCTGCAAGATCGCCTTGGCCACGGCATCGTTCGGGTCCTTGTACTCCGGCATCAGCACCACGCTGTTGCCGACGTAGAAGTTCACGTACGAACCCTTGTAGCCGAGCTCGTAGCCGTAGGTCGTCACCACGTCGCGCGCCGTCAGCGGCAGTTGCACGAAGCGGTAGGGCTTGCCGTCCACGTCGCTCGCGTTATACAGACGCTCGACATCGGCCGACGATAAACCCCATTCGCGCAGATCCGCGCGGCTCATGGTGACGATGGTGTCCGGCAGACCGAAGCGGGCGAAGCCGTCGATGTGCATGTCGGTGATGTCGTCCTTGCCGCCGTCCTTGCCGTCGAGCCAGATGAACTTGCTGACGCCGAGCTGGTCGCGCAGCACCGCTTCCAGTTCCGCTTCGCTCAGATCGGCGTTGCGGTTGGGCTCGCGGGTGGAGCTGCGCGTGGCCATCAGCACGCCGCGGCCGTCGACTTCGATCGCGCCGCCTTCCAGCACTACGTCGTTCAAGTCCACGCGCGGCAGGCCGAGTTCGCGCGCCACGGTGGCCGGCACGCCGTCGTCCTTGCGGTAGGGCGCATCCAAGCCCCAGCCGTTGAAGCCCCAATCGCCGATGGTGAGCCGGTCGTTGCGGTCGTAGACGAACAGCGGGCCATTGTCGCGCACCCACACGTCGTCAGTGGCGCGGATCAGGAAGCTGACTTTTGCGAGCGGCACACCGGCGTTGCCGAGCAGGCGGCGCACGCGCGCTTCTTCGCTGGCGTCGTAGACGACGATGTGGACCGGCTCGCTGGCGATCAGGGCGCGGGTCATCGCCACCCAGGTCGGGTCGAGGCGGTCGCGGTAGGCGCGGCCGTAGGTGTAGGCGTGCGGCCACTGCAACCAAGTGGCGTCGTGGCGCGCGGTTTCGTCGGGCATGAAGCCGGACTGCGCGCGCGCGGCGCCGGGGTGGGCGAGGCCGGCGGCGAGCAGCGCGGCGGCGGCGAGGGCGAGCCAGGCGGGGCGGGCGGCGGGGAGGTTCGGAGTGGGCATGGCGGCGGGCCTGTGGGTTCGGGGTCGGGGGACGGGGCGCACGTTACCGGGCGAACCTGATATCCAGCTGATACCCGCCAGGCGCCCGCGAAACCCGCGCAATCCGGGTCAGTTCCGGCCCAGTTCCGGCCCGCTCCGCCAAATCCAGCTCCCCAAGAGCCGCCAACAGAGCCGCGCGATGCCCCGCCGTACTGCGCTACGCCCCCGCCGTACCGCGCGACGCCCACTCCCCGCCGTACTGCGCGACGCCCACTCCCCCGCCATACCGCGCAACGCCCACTCCCCCGTCATTCCGGCGAAAGCCGGAAT
Organism: Lysobacter sp. K5869; assembly: GCF_018847975.1. Classification (NCBI taxonomy): domain Bacteria; kingdom Pseudomonadati; phylum Pseudomonadota; class Gammaproteobacteria; order Lysobacterales; family Lysobacteraceae; genus Lysobacter; species Lysobacter sp. K5869. The sequence goes on from NZ_CP072597.1 coordinate 1,646,134, forward strand.
CCATTTTGATCTTGCTCCCGCCCACCCAGGCAACGCGCGACCTAAGCGCGCCCCTGCAAAACCAACTCCACCCGAGCCCCACCGCCATCCCGGTTCGACAACCGCACCTCGCCACCATGCAACTGCGCGATGTGCTGCACGATGGACAGCCCCAAGCCGCTGCCCGGACTGCCCGGGCCGGACACGAACGGCTCGCGAAGACGCGCAAGCAACTCGTCGGGAAAGCCAGGCCCGCGATCCTCGACAATCACCTTGTTCGCTTCGACGGTGACGACCACCGGCTCGGTGTCGGTGGCCTTCGCCGCATGCACCAGCGCGTTTTCGATCAAGTTGCGCACCGCCGTTTGCACGAGGCGCACATCGGCGTCGATCACCGATTCGGTGGCGTGCAGTTCGACGGCCGCGTCCTCGGGGATCACCGCTTCGACCAACAAATCGAGCCGCACCGCTTCCTTGGTCGCCGGCGCCGCCGCTGCATCCAACCGCGCCAGCAACAGCAGCTTATCGACCAACCCCGCCGTCTGCCCCGCGACGCGAGCGACCTTGCCCAACACCTGCTCGGCCGGCTCGCGCCCGTCGTGCGCGGTCTCGCACAGCGCCTGCAAGCGCGCCACCGGCGTGCGCAGCTCGTGCGCGGCCGCGGCGAGAAAACGCTCCTGCTGCTCGAACGAGGCGATGGCCGGCCGCAGCGAACGCCGCGACAACACATTGCCGACCACGATGCCGAGCGCGGCGAACGCGGCGGCGATCAGCAGCGTCCAGCGCACGAACGCGGCTTGCGCGGCATCGCGCGCGGCTGGGTCGGCCAACACCAGAATCGTCGCGACCGCGCGATCCTGGTCGTCGTAAGTCTCCTTACCTTGCAGCAAGTACGCGCGGCCGTTGCGGTCGCGGCCTTCGCGCAGGCCTTCGGGCCCTTCGCTCATCGCCGCATCGGCGACCGCGAACGGATCGGCCAGATCGAAGCGCGGCTTCGCGGGTTTCAGCAACACCCGCGCGGGGGTGCCGTTGCCGATCACCCAGATATCGGCATCGCCGTCGAGCAAGCCGGGTTCCTTGCGCAGCACCTCGTCGTGCAAGCGGCCCTCGGCGTCGAACCACGCTAACCCGTACACCGCCGTGGCGCGCAGCCGCAGATTCGAGGCCAAGTCGAGCTGGGTCAGGCGTGCGTGCGTGAGGATCGCGACCGTGCACAGCGCCGCCACGCACAACAGCCACGCCGCCGTCCAAATCGCGGTGAGCCGCAGATGCAGCCGCCGCAACAGCCGGTCACGCGCGCGCGGCATCGGGCGCCTCCAGCAAATAGCCCGACCCGCGCACCGTGCGCAGCAGCGCCGGTTCGCCGAGCTTGCGCCGCAAGGTAGCGATCAACACTTCCTCGGCGTTCGACGCAGGCTGCTGCTCCTCGCCCCAACACGCGGCGAGAATGTCCTGTCGCGGCACCGCCTGCCCCACGCGCTCGGCCAGCAACTGCAGCAGCGCGAACTCCTTCGGCCGCAACGGCAACGCGATGCCCGCGCGTCGCGCCTCGCGCCGACCCAGATCGACCTCCAGATCGGCGATACGGATCACGCTGGGCCGGATCGCGCCGCCACGGCGGCCGATGGCGGCGATCCGCGCGATCAACTCGTCCATCGAGAACGGTTTGACCAAGTAATCGTCCGCACCGCTGGCGAAGCCTTCCACGCGGTCGGCCACCGCGTCGCGCGCGGTGAGGAACAGCGCCGGCGTGGCGATGCCGCGCTCGCGCCAGGCTTGCAGCGACTTCAGCGAGTCCCCATCGGGCAACGTGCGGTCGAGCACGAACGCCGCGTACGCATACGACTGCACGAACGATTCGGCCTCGGCCAGATCGCCGGCCTCGTCCACCGCATGCCCGTGCGCGCGTAGGCGCCCGGCGACGGCCTCGCGCAGGTCGGTTTGGTCTTCGAGCAGGAGCAGGCGCATGGGGCGGAGCTTACCGCCGCCGGCGCGGGAACAGATGAAGTCGGCGACCAAACGCGCCACCGGCGGCCATCATGCGGCCGGCGGAGGCGAACCTGTTGAAGCGTTTGCGCGAGCGTGCGAGCCTGCGCGTCGCGCAGGCGAACCCGCAGGACGATGCTTCATGAAAATCAGTGGCTACGGCAACGAAGAAATCCAGCACCGCGCATTGGCCGAAATCACTCTGATCGCCAGCCCCGCCGAGCTGCGCCGAATCGCCGCTTTCCTCACCGACGCCGCTGCCGAAATGGAGCGCATGGGCCCGATCTACGACCACGAACACCTGTGCGACCGCCAGCCGGGCTTCGACGATTCGCCGCAAATCGTCGTGGTCAATGCCGATCTGATGCTTCCGTAAACCCTTGCTTGGTGGTCGGCGCGTCGGGTGGGGCATGATGTTCGCCAGGCAGATGAACCACGAATGCAGCGCCTGATCGCTGACGCGCTCCCCCGCCCCGAACCGAATAGGTCCATCCCATGCCGCCGCACAGAATCCTCGCTGCTTCGAGCCTCATCGCGCTGATGATCTGTTCCGCCGCCAGCGCCGCCAGCGCCGCCAGCGCCGCCGCGGCCGAAGTCTGTCCCGCGCGCCCCGGCCATTCGCCGCGCTACGTCGATGTGTTCGACGGTACGCCCGAGGAAATGGCGACCCTCGTTCCGGACGAAACCGGGAGATCGTCGGGCCGTTGGCAACTCGGCTACGTCTACGAGGCCGGCCGCGTCGTCACCGTGCGTTGCCGCTACGACGACGGCCAGACCGCGGACGTGACGCTGTCGAAGAAGGTGAACGCGTGCGTTTACAAGATCGATGCGAAAAAGCGGCTCAAGCTGAGCTGCGAGTGAGTCGGGGGCCGGCGCTGGTCATGGGCGATCCCGCCGCGCGAGCCCCGTCCAGCGCGCGTGAGGCGCCGCGCGAAGGGCGCCGCCGGCCCAAGCCGGGGCGATGAATTCCCGGCTGGGCGCCGCCCACGGCCAGCGGCCAATCCCTGCAATGGCGCCAAATGCTGCAAAGCACAATAATGCCCCCATGACCCCCACCACCCCCGCCCCGGGCGCCGCCGCTCCCGCGCCCGTCCTGTCCCCGCGCCAAGTCGGCCTGATCCTGTTCGCCCTGGCCCTGGGCGGGTTCGCCATCGGCACCAGCGAGTTCGTGGTGATGGGGCTGATCACCGAGATCGCCCGCGCGATGGGCGTCGACGAGCCGCAGGTCGGCCACGTCATCAGCGCCTATGCGCTCGGCGTGGTGGTCGGCGCGCCGGCGCTGGCGATCCTCGGCGCGAAGATGTCGCGCCGCAGTTTGCTGCTGTCGCTGATGGCGTTCTACGCGGTCGGCAACCTCGCCAGCGCGCTGGCGCCGGGCTACTACACGCTCACGCTCGCCCGCTTCGTCGCCGGTTTGCCGCACGGCGCGTACTTCGGCATCGCCGCGCTCGTCGCCGTGCGCATCACCCCGCCCGAACAACGCGGCCTCGCGGTCGGACGGGTGATGCTCGGTTTGTCGATCGCGCTGTTGGTCGGCAATCCGCTGGCGACGTGGCTCGGTCAAGCCTTCGGCTGGCGCTGGGCGTTCGCGCTGGTGTCGCTGATCGCGCTGGCGACCGTGGCGATGACCGCGCGCGTATTGCCGCCGGGCATGCACGCGCCGCGCCCGAACGTGTTGAACGAATTGCGCGACTTCAACCGCAAGCCGGTGTGGCTGGCGTTGGGCATCGGCGCGATCGGTTTCGCCGGCATGTTCTGCGTTTTCAGCTATCTCGCGCCGACCTTGGTGCACGTCACCGGCGTGCGCGAATCCTTCATTCCGTTCGGGCTGGTCGCGTTCGGCATCGGCGGCATTCTCGGCACGCTCGGCGGCGGTTGGCTGTTCGACAAGCTGCAGTTCCGCGCCGCGGCGTGGATTCTGGTTTGGTCGATGGCGATCCTGCTGCTGTTCCCGCTGGCCGCGCGCTCGGTGTGGACGGTGCTGCCGGCGGTGTTGGCGGTCGGCACGATGGGCGCGCTGGCGACGGTGCTGCAAGCGCATTTGATGGACGTGGCGCGCTCGGCGCAGACGCTGGCCGCGGCGTCGAACCACTCGGCGTTCAACATGGCCAACGCGCTGGGCCCGTGGCTCGGCGGCATGGCGATCAACGCGGGCTGGGGCTGGACTTCGACCGGCGTGGTCGGCGCGACGACGGCGCTGGTCGGTTTGATGATCTACCTGTGGGCGCGCATGGATGCACGCAGCGACGGCGAACTGGCCGCGCTCGGCGATACCGACTGAGCTTCGCCGCGCCCGCTCATCGCGCCGCGCGCGTGCGCGCACTCGCGCGCAGGTGCCAGAACGCGAGGAAGCCGGCGAACGCGATGGCCGGCCACGCGAGCATCGCGGCGATCAACGCGGCGCCGCCGAACCCCGCCATTCCCAGCGCTCCCAGCAGGAAGCACAGCAGCGGCCAGCCCGCATGCAGCGGGCGCTCGCGCACCCAGCCCCAGGTCATCCAGGCCAGCGTCACCCACGCGCCGCAACCGGCGGCGAGGCCGCCGTAGAGCGACAGCGCCTGCGCGGGCGGCGACCCCCCGGGCTGGCCGATGTCGGCGAGCGCCTCGTACGTCAGCAGCGCATAGGGCACCAGCGCCGGCATGCACATCGCCCACGCGATCAGCGCGAGCAGCGGGCGAGTGTCCGCGCCGGTGGCCATGCGCTTACGGCGTCTGCACCTTGCGCAAGATGTTGAACAGGAACTCCAGGTGTTCCTTGCCGCGCGCCGACCACACGTTGTAGAGGCAGCGCTGCCCCGCTACTTCCAGATAGCCCAGGTAGTTGGGCCCGGTGCCACCTTCCAGTCCGTAGCTGGCCTTGCTGCCGTCGCGCCAAGTCACCGTGTTGGGGAAGGTGTATCCCTTGCCGTCCACATCCACCCCGGTGCCGGCGATGCCGAACACGCTGCGTTGGCCGGGCAAGTCGTAGGCCACGGCCCAGCCGTCGGAGAAGCTGGCACGGCGCACCTTGATGCCGGCGTCGCGTTCGGCCTCTTCCGCGCCGACGAAGGCCAGCAACGCGCAACGGTCGCGGTTTTTCGCCTTCTTCCATTCCGCCAAATACACCGGCGACACCGCCGAGGCCGGTTTCGGCGCGCCCTGCCACGGCGCGGGTATGCCGCCGCCAGCGGGAGCGGGGATCGAGGACGCTTTCAGCGCCGGCGCGGCCGGACCTGTCGATGCCGCGGCGACGGGCGCAGGAGCGGCCGCCTGCGCGGCCGACGTAGCGCGAGCGGCATCGGTATGAACGCGGAAACGGGCCTTTTCCTCGGCCTGGGCGCCGAGAGCGCACAGGCCGACGGCCAGCGCGAGCAGAGACGGGGCGATCTTCATGAGAATGCTGTCGTTCCTTGAAGCAGGGGAATGTAGTGCGGCCGGCGCGCGGGTGGCGACGGCGTGCGGTGCGATTCTAGCGAGAGCTGTGGGGGAGGGTGTTAGGCCGGCGGGGCGGCCTTCGATCAAGCTCGCTGGCGCCTAGTCGGGCAATCTTGCCGAAGGGCGGAGGCCGATCATCGGCGCGCGTGCTTCCAGCAGCCCCGTAGCGCTCGGGCTCGCGCCGCAGTATCTAGGGCGCGATCTTCGGACCGTTCCGCGACGGACCGTCCGTTGCGAGCGTTTGCGCGTGAGCTTGTTGCCGCGCGTGTTCCTGATTGAGTTGTTCGACGCGATCCAGGCTCTTCTCCGCGGGCACTTGGGCCGCGACATCGGCATTCACCGCGAGATGGTGATGCGGGCCCGCCGGCCCGTGCGGCGAGGCATACCCGATAAGGTTCGTCGCGCCGTCCGCGCCTTTGCCGACGACGACACCGGAAAGGTATTGCCCCACGAGGACATCGCCTTTCACCGCCGCCAAGCCGGCCGCGGCGAGATTGCGCGCTTCGACGTCGCTCCAGCGGCCGTCGGCCTGCGCCGCGCGGTGGAACCGCTCGAACGTCGGATAATCGGGATGCCCTGGGCTGTCCGCGCGAAACGCGGGCCGCGCCGCGGTGGCTTCGACACCGACATCCCTCGGGCCGGGTTCGGGCATTCCCGTGCTGGTGTCGTTGACGGTCTTCCACGCCAGCTTGCCGTCGCTGGTGTCGGTGAAGCTGAAACTCTGGGCGGCCCCAGGCAGGTTCACCCCGTTGCGTTCGATCTGAGCGAGGTCGAGCCGCAAGCGCTTCAGATCGAGGTGGATATCCGGGACGGCTTGCGTCGTGTCCTTGGCGATGTCGGCGTGGACGGCCGCGATCGTGGCGAGTACGGTCGGCCCGTAGTAGTTGCGGTAATTCGAGTCGCCGTTTCGGCCGAGGCTTGCGCCTTGGTCGTAATGGCAGGCTGCTACGGCTTCGACGGCGGGGCTTTTGAAGCGGTTTCCCGTGAGTTGGAAACCGTGCTTGGAAAGCTCGATGTCAGGCGCCAACTCGACCTGTCCGGTGGTCTCGTGTCGCTTGACGCAGCCGGTGGACGCATCCACACGTTCTAGAAATTGTTGGAGATTGTATCCGCCGGGCCGGCTGCCGATCCGGCTCGCTACCGAATTCATGCTGATGAGTTCGGACAGCGCTTCGTCGTTGCGAGTGAAGTTCAAGTAACGCTCTGCGTCCGCGGTGACGTCGATCTGCGATGTGTTGCCCAAGCCTTCCGTCAGTTTGATTTCGATGGCGGATGAGAGCCGATCGATCTCTGCCGACCGCGCCTTTTCGGTTAGCGCGTGGCCTGTTTCGTGCCCCAGGATCGCGGCGATGTTGTCGATGCGGGCAATCGCATCGCCCAAGTCCTGTGTAAACCCGTTGATGCCGACGAAGACAGTGCCGCTCTTTCGATCGTAATGGCCGCCTTCGTTCCCTTCGCGGGTGATGCCGATATGCTTCAGCGTCCGCTGTTTCACCGCATCGACCATCACGTGGGTGAGGTAAGGCGAACTCGCGATGGCGGCCTCGACATCGTTGGCCGCGTTCGGCGGAAGGCCTGTTTGCCCGGCGAACTCGTCGACGAGGGCGCGCAGCGGCGACGGCAACGGCCTAGCCATAATCGACCTCGTCGTCGTTGGCGTCGATAGTGATGAAAAACACGCAAGGCCGTCCCTTCGGATCGGAACCATCCAGCGCGCGGTACAGGTTCACGACCACGTAGAAGGTGATGTGATTGGCTGGAACGTCCTTGCGGAAACCCCAGCGTTCCTTGAGGCCCGACGGGCCTTTTCCGCGCGAATAACCCAGCGCGGCGATATCGTCGCTCAGTGGGGCGAAATCCAGGCTGCAAGCAGCCGGTGCGTTCTCGCGTTGACGCGGGTCGCCCTTCCACCCGGCGGGCGTCCAGTAAATGCCCACATGCTTCCCGGGCGGCCCTTCCGAGTACAAGGTGCTTACCCTGACGGCGTAACGGCCTCCACCGGTGAGCTGGCCTTGGACCGCTCGGCTGTCGGCGTCCTCCGGGTCCGGTCCCAACGGAACGCCCAGAACCTTCGCCACATGCGCCGACTCTGTATCCCGAGCGGTCGTCAGGCTGCCGATCAGCGCCAGCACGCGCTTACGCAGTTCCTCGTTCGCCAAGGCTGGCCCTTGCGGCATCGGAAGACGCGCGGACGAGGGCGGGGCGGGCTTCGGCGGCGGCATCGCGCTCGCGGCCGCGGCGGCGGCGCGGTCGGCTGCGGCCGCTGCTTCGTCGGCGGCTTGCTCGGGTGTGGTGGCGTCGATGGGAGTGGAAGACGGAGCCGTCATGGCGGTGTTCTCCTTGGGTGTTTCAGGCGCGGACGTCGCCGGCGGCTGCGCGCACGCCGCGAGGCCCGCGAGGGCCAAAGGCAGCAGCCAGGAAAAGAAAGCGACGCTAGGGCGGGCTAGGGCGTTCCTTGTCGCGCTCATATGGTCTCCTTCACCAACGCACGGCCCTGGGGGAATTACGGGCGCAGTGGTGTCGCGCCCACAATGCGCAAACGGGCGCTGGGCTTCAAGGCGTTATTTCTCCAGCCAATTGGTGGCTTATCGAGAAAAACGGCGCGGATTTGAGCGGTTTGGGTGAAGGTGTGCCCGGATGGCATTGCCAGGGCGCGAAGACGCTGGCGAACGCAAAGCGGTGTGCTGGCACCGTGTGCGCGTCAGAGCCGGCGCCAGTTTCGCGAGCGGCCGGCTGAGAGGTTTTAGGCGGCGAGGCTCAGTCTTCGATCAAGCCGAGCAGCATCTTGCGCTTTTTGGCCGAGAGTTCGCGATAGCGCAGCAACAGCAGTTGCTCGTCTTGTGTCTCGGCCGTGCGGGCCAGGTTTTCCGCGCTGGTGCGTGGCTTTTTAGTCACCGAATTTCCAGCACCTTTGCCGGCGATCAGCCAGTCGAGTGTCATTCCGTCCTTCGCGAATATGCGAAGGAACCCTTCGAGATGCCGAAGATTTGGTTCTCCCCTGTTGGTTTCCCATTTGGAAACCGTGGCGGATGAGACCTCAAGCTCGAAACCGAGCTTTTCTTGGGACCATCCGCGCCTTTCCCGGAGTGACCGCAGCCTTGAGCCAAAAGTATCCATAAAGGAAGTTTGTATAACGCCGTCGAAATTGTCCTCTTAAAAACGTTGACATGGAATTTTCGATAAACGAAAATTCGGGCGTGCTCGATTCGAGCATGTAATTGAAGGAGGCATGCATGGACGCCGCTCCAATCACCGACCTCGCCAAGGCCCGCTTCGCCCGCTACCTGCGCCCGGACGACACCCTAGACATCGCCGCGATCCAGCGCATCGCCCACGAACTGCAGGTGCCGATGGCCTACCTGTTCACCGACACCGACGTCCTGGCCCAGATGGTGCTGGCCTTCGGGCTGCTGCCGGAGGACCGGCAACGCGCGACCCTGGCCCGGTTGCAGCGCGAACTGTTCCCCAAAGGCCCGCGCCGGCGCTGACGCCCCGCGCCGGGCGCTTCCGGCGCGCCGGGCCGCCGTACTAGACTGCGGCGTATGCGAAATCCCCTACAAGAACAGCTGCTCAAGGCCGGCCTGGCGAAGAAGTCCCAGGCCACCCAGGCCGTGCGCGAGCAGAACAAGCAGCGCCAGTCCAAGAACCCGCAGGCGCCCAGCGCCGAACAGGCCGAGGCCGAACGCGCCCGCGCCGAAAAGGTCGAACGCGACCGCGCGCTGGAGGCCGAGCGCAAGGCGCAGGCGCGCGCGCATGAGGCGCGGGCGCAGGTGCATCAGATCGTCGAGCAGAACAAGGTCAAGCGGAAGGGCGAGATCGCCTATCGCTTCAACGACGGCGAGGCGATCAGGACGTTGTATGTCGATGCGGCGCTGCGCACGCAGCTCGCTGGCGGCGCGTTGGCGATCGTGCGTCACGGCGACGATTACGAACTGATCCCGCGCGCGGCGGCGGAGAAGGTGCGCGAGCGCGATGCGGCGATGGTGGTGCTCGATCACAGCGTCAAGCCGATGGCCGCGGCGCAGGAGCTGAGCGAGGACGACGCGTACTACGCGCAGTTTCAGGTGCCGGACGATTTGATCTGGTAACAGCGCAGACGCTTTAGGGGACGTGCGCATGTGGTGGAAGGCATTTCCGCGTTGCACGGTGCAGGGGCCGGTGGAGCCCGTGCCGTACGCCCATTTCGCCACCCACGGTGCGGTTCCGCAGAAGTGCCGGCGTTGCTATTTCATGCTGGAAGGCGAATGCACGCGCGCCATCGACCAGGTGGCGGGCTATCTCGCATTGGATCATGGGCCGTGTCCGGTGCCCGGGTCTGGCGCGCCGGTGCGGATCCTGGCGACGGCTACGCAGGCGGGCGGCTACGTGCCAGGGAAATGCCTGGGTTGCGAGCATCTGGACGCGACGCTGGCGGTCTGCAACTACCAGCGCAGCCGTTGGGGCGACTGGTCGCGCACGCTCGACTGGGGCGATTGGGAACCGGACGTACCGAATCTTGGGGTAATCCGAGACCGTTACGTTTCTCCGGATTTGGTGCGCGCGGTGTGCGAGGAGCGGCGCAACGATGCGCTGAAGATTTTTCTTGCGACCAACGATGGCGCCGGATTCGCCGAAGCGTTGAAGGCTTACCAGGAGCTGCGCCTGCGCTGGGAATCGAGGCGCGAGGCTTGATACGTTCGATATGGCCGCCTGCGGCGCATGGCCGATAAGGGCGGCGTATCAGTAGAATCGACGCGCATGACCGATACGGCGGCGCTCAAGCGCGCGATCGGAATCTGCCGCGAGCATTCTCGCGGCGAGGAGCGCTGGGCTGTGTTCGAGCGCTGCGAAGAATGCACTGGCGAAGGTGTGGTGGAAGCGGGTTAGCGCTTCGGAGGCGCCGGAGGCGCTTCAGGCGGCGGCTCGCAGATTCCGCAGGCGATGTCCGCGGGCTTGGGTTCTTTGTCGGCCTTGGCCAGCACCTCGCGCACATGCGCCTGCCGCCGATCCATCAGCGCATCGCGCGGCGCGCCGTAGCGCACGGCCAGATCGTACAGCGCGGCGGCGTTTTCGACCGGGCCGCCGGCCAGATTCAACGTCGCCCAATCCATCAATAGATTCGCCACCACCGGATCGGGTGCGGCGACGAAGGTGGTGCGTTCGGAAAGTTGGTAGCTGAGAGCGAAGTTGAGTTGCCACAGCGCGACGGGGCGGCCGTCGTTGCCCGCCGGCAGCTTGGTCGGCAGCGGCGGCACCACGTCATCGGAGAAACTGACGCCGGCGATGGAGCGTCCTTTCAAATAGTTCGGGTCGGTCGCCATCTCGGCTTTTGCTTCGAGAATTCGCGCGTGCAGCCACTCGGTGCGGTAGTGCTCGTTGGGATCGCGCTTCATGCCGATGCGGATCCAGCGCAGCGCGACGCGGTCGTGGCCGCTGAGTTCGAGCACGGTGCCGAGGTTCGCGGCGGTCTGCGCGTGGCCCGGGAACAGCCGTTCGACGGTGAGGAAGTGTTCGATGGCGCGCGAATACTTGCCCTGGCGGATCAGGACGACGCCGAGGTCGTTGAGGGTGTCGAAGCCGGGCGATTTGAGCGCCCGTTCGATGGTGTGCTTGACCCAGATATCGTCGGGCCCGACTTTGTACGGCCGCATGCTGGAGGTCAGCTCGGTGCCGATATACCAGTTCGGATGGAACTTGCGGCCGGTGTAGTCGGTGCCGACGGTGTTGATGCACGCCGCTGCCGCGGGCGCCAGCGACAGCAGAGCCAGTGCCGCCATCAATCGCAACGTCTTCATCGCCTCGTCCCCTGAGATTCGTCCGTGAGCCTGCGAGAGCCAGTCTGCCAAAGCCCGCCGGTCGCCGCCATCTTGCCGCGGCCGCGCGGATGCGCTGAAGTAGGCGCAGCGTCCCTCGAGGGTTCCGCCATGGCCGTATTCCGCCTGCCTTTGCACCGGATCGAGGCGCGCTTCGGCGCCGGCAAGTTCGACGACGCCTGCGACGCCATCGCGGGCTGGCTGGTCGAGGTGGGCGGCGACGCGGATCGCCATCGCATCGGCCACACCTTCGACACCGCGCATCCGAATCCGCAGTTCCACACCTTGGTGCTGATCATCGACGGCGTACCGCCGGAGGTGCGCGATCGCTTGTCGGCGCAGTTGCTGGAATCGGGGTTGATCGAAGCCGGGCATCACTGACGGCGCTTGCGCCGCGGCGCGCGCTGTTCTGAAATGGCGGCCTTCGTCCCGGAGCCGTGCCCATGCCCGCCGTTCGCACCTTCATCGCTTTGTTGCGCGCCGTGAACGTCGGCGGCACCGGCAAGCTGCCGATGGCCGATCTGCGCGCGATGTGCGAGTCGCTCGGGTTTGAGGACGTGCGCACCTACATCGCCAGCGGCAACGTGGTGTTCCGCACGAGCTTGAGCGCGGCCAAGGCCAAGGCGGCGCTCGAAGGCGCGTTGCACGAGTACGCCGGCAAGCCGGTCGGCGCGGTGGTGCGCACGGCGGACGAGATGGCGAAGGCCTTGGCGGCCAATCCGTTCGCGCAGGCCGCGCCGAACCGCGCGGTGTTGATCTTTCTCGACGCGGCGCCGCCGGCGGATGCGTTGGATGCGGCGAAGCACCGCAAGGACGAAGAGATCGCGCTCGGCGAGCGCGAGATCTATGTGCATTACGGCGATGGGATGGCCGATTCCCGGCTGGTCATCCCGGCGGCGAAGGCGGGGACGGCGCGGAATCTCAATACGGTGGCTAAGTTGATCGAGATGGCGGGCGAGTCGTGAGCGGGGTGGAAATTCTCGACCGAGTGGATGCCGCCGATGGCTGCGGATCGGTCGAGTTCGTGCGCCGCGGCGATGGAAGCTACGGCTATCGGGAGTCGGATCCCGACGGAATCGGAGGCTGGCGTTGTCGCAGTCAAAACGCTTCGCGTTTCGATAGTCTGGAAACCGCCCGCGCTGAAGCCGCCAGCCGGATTGCATGGTTGCGGCGCGAACTGGCTTGGCCGGCGCGCGATCTGGCGCCGGTGGCGGTGGAGCAACCAGTAGCGGGATTGCTGCGATGCGCGTACTGCGGCATCAGCTTCTCGCTGAGCGATCAGGACCGCTGGGGCGGTGGCCGCCATCTGCGCTGTGGGCAACGTTTGATCGTTATGGCCGCGTCCTGAGTCGAACGTCGCTTACGCTGGGTTGAGCTTTTCGGCGATCGCCTGAACCCCACCGGGTAGGGCGAGCGTTGTCGATCGAAATGGCGGACGAGGTGTCATCGCGCCCGCCACCGTGTTCACCGCTCGACTTTGTCGAACGCCGCTTGGGCTTGGTTAAGCAGCGTTTGCGCGCGCCGCATCAGCTGTTGTTCTTCGCGGCCGGCCGCCTGGATGCGTTCGATGATCGCGTTGTAGCGGTCCAGGGCGCGCTGGTCGGCGAACACCAACTGGCCGTTCTCGTTCTGCACGCGCTGGCCAGCGCGTTCGATCAGTTCGACCGCCTGCAGCAACAGCTCGGCGGATTGGCGCTGGTTGCGCAGGGTTTGTTCTTCCAGATCGGTCCGGCTGGAGACCGATTTGTCGTACTGGTCCAGCAGGCGCGAGCCGTTGGTCAGGCGACTCACCAGGATTTCGACGCGTCCGCGCAGTTCGGCGCGCGATCGGCGGCCATCGGCGACGGATCGTTCGACCAGTTGCAGGTAGCTTTGCACCGTCGCGCGGCTTTCCCGACGGCCCTGGGCGCTGGTCAGCCGTTCCGGCGCCAGCACTTGCGGCAGATTCAGCTTTTCGACCTCGGCGGCGATCTGCGTTTGCGTCTGGTAATTGCGCGCGCCGATTTCGCGCAAGGCGGCGTTGAAGCCGCGCAGCATCTCGGCTTCGTTGCGTGCGGGCACGGTCGCGCCGGCCTTGGGCGCCGGTGCGGCCGACGCGTCGCCGGGCTTGCCGTCGACGAGGCGTCGCTGCTGTTCGATCAGCTCATGGCCGGTGTCGCGCAGCGCCTGCAGTTCTTTCTGGGTGTCCTGGTGGCGCTTGAAGCCGATGTAGGCGCCCAAGCCGAACAGCCCGACGACGATCAACAGCCCGGCGAAAACGCCCCACACCAGCCACACCTGGCTCTGGCCGCGCTGAGCGGCGAGGCGCGAACGCGCGCTGCGCCGCTCGCGAACGAATGCTTCGAACATCCTGTGTTCCCCTTGCACCGCGCCGCGGCCCCTTCCGCTACGCTCCTGCGGCGAGTATCGGCGATGACGGCCGCAGCGGCCAGCGCGTGAGGCGCCGGCGCGCCGGGCATCAGGGCCGGATCTTCTCGATCTCGTCCAACGCCGCCTTCGTCCGCGCCTGCCGCTGGATGTCGATGCGCTGGCGCTGCTGGATCAGCAGGTCGATGTCGCCGATCAGGCGGTTGTACTGCTCACCGAGCTTGGGATCGGCGAACACCAGGCTGCCGTCGTCGCTCAGGTCGATGTGCTGGCGCTGCGCGTCGGCGAGGTCGTAGACCTTTTCGATCTTGTCGATGGTGGCGCGGCGGTTGGCCATCAGCGCGGCGTCTTCCTCGCTTTCGCGGGCGAGGTTGCGGCCGAATTCGATCAGGATCGCGCGGCCGTCGGGGCCTTCGCCGACCAGCGCGCCGAGGCGGCGGGCGGCGTCGATCTGGCTGGCGCGCTTGATCGATTGCGAGTAGTTGAGCAGCTCGACGTATTGGCGGTTGGCCAGCCGGCCGGCCAGGGTGCCTTGGGCGCCGAGCAAGGTTTCGGGCAGCAGTTGGTTTTCCAGGTGCAGGCCGTCGATGCGCTGTTCGACCTGGGCCTGACGGTAGCGGCTGCGGTCGCCGACTTCGCGCATGATCGTGGCGATGCCGGCCATCATCGCCTTGGGCGTGCGCGCCGGTGGCAGCGCGGTGGTTTTGTTCGGCAGCGGCGCGGCGAGGTTCTCGCTGCCGTCGGGCTGGTTGAGGCGTTGCTGTTCGCGCAGCAGCAGTTCGCGGCTGTCGGCGGCGTCGGTGCGGGCCTTGGCGCGCACCGCGATGTAATTGGTGACGTCGTCGTAGGCCAGCGACATCACGTACCAGGTGATCGCGAACGCGGCGATGATCGGGATCATGCGCCGGGCCAGGGGCGTGTCGCGCCAAAAGCGCCAAGTCCGCGCCTTGCCGCCGGCCGGCAGCGGCATGCCGCAATGCGGGCAGCGCCAGTCGCCGGGGCCGATGGGCCGTTGGCAGTTGCGACACTGGATGGACAACACCGGCCTCCTGGCGCGAGCCCGCCGCGGAGGCGGCGAGACTAGGGTGGGCGCGATTATCGGCGAGGCGCAGGGGCGGCGGCCAGCCCCGCGCGGTGCAGGCGAGGTGATCGGACCGTTATCGGCCGGTGAGGCGGGCGCGGGCGAAAGCGAAAACCGCGGGGTCGCGAACGCAGTTTCGGGCGGCGGTTTTCGCGTTGGCGATGAATGCGGCGATGTTCATCGGCGGTTCCCGCCGCGCATCGAGAATCGGAACCCCACCCCCGCAGGAGCAGGCTCATGAAGCGATACCTGTTGGCGCTGGCCTTGGCGGCGTGCGCCGCGTCGCCGGCGGTTGACGCGCAAACCCAGACGCGCGGATTGACCGAACACGAAGCGCGCGAGCGCTTGGCCGAGCACGGCTACACCCATGTCAACGATCTGGATTTCGCCGGCGGCGTGTGGCGCGCGGACGCGCGCAGCGCCGACGGCAACCGCGTGCAGGTGGCGTTGGACCCGCGCGACGGCCGCATCTATCCCAACGAACAAGTCGCGCAGCTGAGCAAGCGCGACATCCGCGCGACGCTGTCGGCCGCGGGCTACACCGGCGTCCACGATGTCGACTACCGGGGTGGGCTGTGGCGGGCCAAGGCCGAGGACCCGGGCGGGCGCGATGTGAAGCTCAAGCTGGACCCGGCGGATGGGCGCATCGTTGGGGTCGATAAGGATTGATGCTTCGCCCGGCGGTCGTCCCGTTGTCGGGGCGGCCGCTTTACCCAGGGAAGGGCGCGCTGGCTACACTGCCGGTTCCTTCCCCGTCTCGGTGTCGCCGCGTGTTCCGCATCGCCTATATCGAGCAGCGCGGCAACGACCTCGAACACGAGGAGCGTTTGGCCGCCGAGGCCTTGGCGCGGCGCGGGATCGAGGTGCGGCGCTATCGGCGCAAGCACATCGAGCGGCGCGCGCTGCCGCTGGACGAGACCTGCTTCGTGATGGGCACGGCGCCCTGCGTGCAAGGGGCGATGAAGCAGTTGGGCATCCCGGTGCCGGCCCCGAACGATTACCCGGCGGCGTTGCGGCCGTGGCTGCGGCGAAAGGTCTGGCGCGAGACGCTGGGCGCGGTGGAGGCCTGGGTGTCCGAGGGCGCGCGCGGCGGCTTGTTCGTCAAGCCGGCCGAGCGGCTGAAGACGTTCACCGGGCGCGTGTTCGACCATCCCGGCGATCTGTACTACCTCGGCGGCGCCTCGCGCCGGCAGACGGTGTGGTGCTCGGAGTCGGTGCGTTGGCGGTCCGAGTTCCGTGCTTATGTGATCGGCGAGACGGTGGTCGCGTTGGATCACTACCACGGAGATCCGGCGCTGCGCCCGTGCGAGCGCAGCATCGCCGAAGCGTTGCGGGCGTATCGCGACAGCGGCGAGGCGCCGGCCGCTTACGGCATCGATTTCGGCGTGCTCGACGACGGCCGCACCGCGCTGGTCGAGGCCAACGACGGTTATGCGTTGGGGGCTTACGACATCGGTGCGGAGCCGTATACCGATCTGCTGCTCGCGCGTTGGGCGGAGTTGATGGCCACGCGCGTCCCCGCCTTGGTTTGACCGAGCGTTCGCGGGATGGGGCAGGGCGCCCCGGGCGGGTCGCCGAAGCCGGCTAAAAATTTTTTCGCCGACCGTGTCGATTCCTGCGATCCTGGCTCGTCGTTGTCATGAGCAGGCGGGAACGGACCCCGTTCCGCCGCCCGCCGACCCCTTACCCAACCCCATTCGGAGCAATGCCATGACCACCCACGCCCAACTGTTCGTCAACCTGCCGGTGCAGAACCTCGACCGCTCGGTCGCCTTCTTCACGAAGCTCGGCTACAGCTTCAACCCGCAGTTCACCGACGAGAACGCGACCTGCATGCTGCTCGGCGAGAATCTGTTCGCGATGCTGCTGGTGCGGCCGTTCTTTCAGACCTTCACCCAGAAGGAGCTGATCGATCCGCAGCGTCAGGTGCAGACGCTGGTGGCGCTGCCGCTGGGCAGCCGCGCGGAGGTCGATGCGCTGGCGGACAAGGCGGTCGCGGCCGGCGCCAAGGCGCACGAGCCGAAGGATTACGGTTTCATGTATCAGCGCGCGTACGACGATCTGGACGGCAACACTTGGGAGATCTTCCACATGGATCCCAATGCGGTGCCGGGCGACGCGCAGGCCTGAGATCGCGCGGCGGCGGGTCGGACGGTCCTTCCGCGACCGCCGCCTCGCCGGATGAAAAAAGGCCCCGCTTCGGCGGGGCCTTTCGTTTTGCAGGAGACGTTCCGAGGAAGACCGAACCGCCTCAGCGCGACGCGCTGCGCGCGTCGGGCTTGAACTCGCGATACACCCAATCGTCGATCAGCCGCTTCTCGTAGCGCAGCGGATCGTTCTGGGTGGCGGTGCGCGCGCCCATCAGGAAGCTCAGGTCGCGCAGGGTGCGTTGGCCTTGCTCGATCGTTTGGCCGTTGGCGTCGCTGAGGGTGAATTTCAGGTCGATGCGCGGCGGGTAGATGTCGCGGACGAAGCGGGTGTCGTCGAACTGCGGGCCGTGCCAGGGCTCGAAGTCGCCGGCGCGCTTGATGTCGGTGATCTCCACGCTCAGGCGCTGGCCCGGCGCCAGTTGCCGCTCGCTGCGCTTGCGCACGTGCTGGGCGAGTTGCTCGACCCAGTTGCCGCGGCGCGCTTCGAAGCGGTTGCGGCTTTGGCGGATTTCGGTGAATTGCTCGGGGTTGTCCCAGCGCACGTCGACGGCGCCTTGTTCGGGCAGCGCGCGCGGTGCGTCGGGGTCGGTGACGGTGCGGGACTTGGCGCCGGCCGCGCCGCTCGCCAGGACGGCGGCGGTGGCCAGGGTCAGCAGTGCGGTCCGCAGTTTCATGGCGTTCTCCGCAGGGTGGGGTAGGGCACCGATTCTCCGCCTGCGCCGTGCCGCGGGCCAGTGCGGGCGGGGCCGCGTTGGCGGCAGTTCACGATGGCCGCCGCGATGCGGGCTGGGGCCGTTCGCGATGGCGTCATTCGCAGGCGCGGCCGTCGCCGTCGCGGTCCAGGCGGCGCGAATAGCCGGGGTCGCCGCGCAGGATCGGCGCCGCGCCGGCGGCGCGGGCGGCGCTGCAATTGGGGTAATAGGCTTCGGCGGAGGGGCCGAACGACGCCGCCGCGTCGCGCGCGGCCGGTCGATACGCGCGCCGCGGCGGCGGGCTGGAACGCCGCGACGGCGCCCAGCCCAGGCCGGCGGCCGACTCTGGCGCGCGATGGCAGTGATAGCCGCCGCGCTTGCGGTCGTGGTGGCAGCCTTGCTTGTCCAGCCCGCCGCCGTGCGCGGTCGCGGGCGGCGGCGCGGCCGCGAGCAAGGCCGCGATCGCCGCGCTCAACGCGGCGCGGCGGCTCCACTGATGGATTCGATTCATTGCATCCCCCGTCCCCGCGCCAACGCGGCGGGGGACGGGAAGCGGACAGCGCGCTCGCGCGGCCGCCGCGTTCAGTGCGCGACGTTGGCCTTCGGCGCGAAATCCACGCGCCGCCGTTCGACGACGCGGTCGCCGTCGCGTCGGCCTTCGACCAGTTCGTAGCCGAGCAGGGCGTAGACGCGGCGGCCGGCGAAGATCGGCCGGGCGTTGCCGTACCAATCCACGCAGCTGACCACGCAGCCGTCGTCGCGGCGGGCCGCGCCGTCGGCGTTCGACGCCAGCGCGCCGGCCGCGCTCAGGGTGAGGCGCTGGTTGCGCAGGAACAGCACGCGGGCGTTGCCGCCGTTCTCGCCGTTTTCGTCGATCACCGGCAGGCCGAGCAGGCCGTTGTCGGCATCGTCGGCGCGGTAGGAGAAGCCGTGGGTGCGCCCGTCGTCTTGGTAGGCGTTGGGTTGCAGATAGTGGCCGGCGATGCGCGGCGTGCCGCTCAGGCGCAGGCTGCTGAAATGCAGGTCGTTCTCGGACTCGCCCCCGTTGAGGCCGATGCCGATCAGGATCGCGTCCTGGCCGAGCGCGTCGATGCGTTCGGCCGAGTGCGTCAGCGGCACCCGGGCGACCGGCTCGTGCCGGGCATAGCGCAGGGCGTAGGCCGCGTTGGGGTTGTCGAGCCCGTAGTCGCCCCAATAGGCGCCGAAGCCGTACACCAGCCAATCGCCGATGAAGCGCGATTGCATGTCGTAGCCGTTGGTGTTGGCTTGCGGCAGCGCGCGGTAGGCGTCGCGGCGGGCGATGCCGCGGCCGTCGCCGAACTCGCTCAGGCGCACGCGCAGCAGCGCGAGGTCGCCCGGATGCGTGCGCGCGGCCCACATCGCCTCGCCTTTCGCGTCGTTGCCGACCAGCACGTTGAGCCAGCCGTCGCGCTGCAGGAACGACATCTGGTTGACCGGCGAGCCGGTGGCGCGCAAGGCGCTGGGCGCGCTGCCGTCGAGCGGCAGGCGCAGCACCGCGGCGTTGGGGCGCTCGGGCTTCTTGGAGGCGGGCAGGCGCGAGGTCCAGACGTAGACGGCGTCTTCGGACACGTAGAACACGCGGCTGCTCGGGCCGAGCACGGCGCTGGAGCGGCAAAGCATGCGCGGGCCGCCGAGTTCGCACGTAGTCACCGCGTGCAGCGTGAGGTCGTTGGGGCCGACCGGGCCGGGCGAGTCGTAGATGCGCGTGGCGGGCAGGATGCGGCGGAACTCGGCCGGCGTCGCGCCGCGGTGCCATTGCCGCAGCGCCGGCAGATGGTCGTCGGGTTGGTCGGTCCAGTAATTCTCGAGCGACATCGGCGCGTAGAAGACCAGGGTCTTGCCGATCAGGCGGCTGGCGTAGTTGTCGGCCGAGTAGTAGTCGTTGCTGCGCAGCTGGTAGGTGGCGCGGTAGCGCAACGCGCCGCCGCGTTGCAGGTCGAACAGGCCGATTTCGGTGCCGCCGCGTTCGTAGCTGTAGCCGATCACCGCCACGGTGCCGTCGGCGACGAGCATTTCGTCGTACCAGGTGTGTTTGGGATCGGAGCCGGGCGCGAAGGTGTCGATGGAGGACACCGCGCGCAGGCCGTCGCCGCCGGTGTCGAGGACGAACAAGCGGCCGCGGCGCAGGACGATCAGGTAGTCGCCGTGCTTCTTGACGATGTCGCCTTCGTCCACGCCTTGGGTCTGGACGTTGGTGATGGCGTTGGCGTTGGCGGCGGCCGGCGACTGGATGCGCGAGCCGGTGACCTCGATGCGGTCCAGCGCGGTGCTTTCGTTCAATGCCTTGGTTTGCTCCGGCGGGGCGAGTGCGGCCGGGGCGACTTGTCCCGACTCGGCGTGGCGGGCGCGCCGCTTCAGGCGCGCGAGCGCTTGGCGGAAGTCGCGTTCGCTGGCGAAGGCTGGGAGGGTCGTGGCGGCCGCCGCCGCGGGCGGCGCGGCGGGCGCGGCCGGCGTCGCTGCGCGGGCCGGCGTGGCAACGGAGGCGAACAGCGCCGCGGCGACGAGGCCGGCGGCGAACGGCGTTTTCATGCGGGATCGTCCTTGGTCGGAGCGAGGGCGCCGCGGCCGGCGGCCGCGGCGGATGGCGCTTGCAACGTCCTGATGCGCGCAACGGGGGCGGGCGCGGCGCGCCCGGCCGCTCAGTCGGCGAATTGCTCGCGCACTTCGCCGAAATCCACCACCGGGCGCACTTCGATCCGGCCGGTGCGGCTCCACGGGAACTGCTGGGCGATGCGCACGGCCTCGTCCATGTCGGCCGCTTCGATCAGATTGAAGCCGCCCAGGTACTCCTTGGCTTCGGCGAAGGGGCCGTCGAGGAAGGTGGTGCGGCCGCCGCGGGTGCGCAGCGAGACCGCTTGCGCCGGCGGCGCCAGCATCTGCGAATCCTTGAGCGTGCCGTCTTCGCGCAGCTCGTCGGCGTGGCGGATGCAGCCGCGCATCATCGTCGCGTACTCGCCGTCGGGCAGCGCTTCGATCAGCTCGTCGTCGTTGTAGATCATGACCAGGTACTTCATTCGAGACCTCGGCAGCGGGGGCGGGCGTTCGGCCGGCAGGATAGCGCCATCGGCGCGGGGCGATGCAGTGACAAAACGCATGCGGATTCAGGGCGGGCGGCGATTGTCCGTCCGCGCAGGCGTCCGCCCGGCGCTTTTCGTTTCGTCCGCGGGCGATGCCATGGGACTATGGCGCCGTCGAAGCCCGAGCACCGGGCACCGGCTCCTTCCACCTCCCGTTCCGCTTGCGAAACCACGATGTCCGCCGAGTTCGTCTGCCGCCCCATCGCCTATCTGCGCTCGCCTTACGCCCAGCGCATCGACGCGCCGCACCAATCCACGGTGGTGGCGGGGACCGAGAGCGGCGAGGCGGTCGAGGCGCGGCTGGAGTTCGTCGCCGATCTGCCGCCGGCGGCCTACGCCGATCTGGCCGGGTTCGAGCGGATCTGGCTGATCTTCGCGTTCGACCGCAGCCAGGGCTGGAACGCGCAGGTCAAACCGCCGCGCGGCGGGCCCAAGCGCGGGGTGCTGGCGACGCGTTCGCCGCACCGGCCCAATCCGCTGGGCTTGTCGGCGGTGGAGTTGGTGCGGGTGGAGGCCGGCGCGCTGGTGCTGCGCGGGGTCGATCTGCTCGACGGCACGCCGGTGCTCGATATCAAACCGTATGTGCCGTATGCGGATGCGTTCGCCGGCTCGCGCGCGGGCTGGATCGATCAGATCGACGACGCGCAAGGCCGCCATTCCGCGCCCGGCCCGAAGCGGCCGCGGCGGCCCGCGCCGCGCGCCTGAGGCCGTGTCACGTTCTTGCGTCGGCGCGCGTCTCATCCGGTGGGATGCGCGCGTGCAAGCTGTTCGCGGCTGCCTTGACGGAGCGTGATCCCGGCGGTAGTTTCCCAACCGGTTAACTACTACAGCAGCACATAAAGATCGATCCAATTCTTTCGGTCCGTGCCGCCCGGCTACGGTGTCTTCCCGGTGTCGCGCAAAGCCCGCTTTGCGCCGCCACGGGAGGCCGCGGCGCGGCGTTTCCTCGCTCAGGAGTTCCGACATGACGTCCGACGGTTCCAGCACGCTCGCGGTGGCGCCCGCGCGCACGACCCACCGTATCGAAGAGCGCAGCATCACCCTGCAACGCATCATCCACGCCCCGCGCGATCTGGTGTTCCTGGCCTGGACCGATCCGGTCCACATCGCGCGCTGGTGGGGCCCGCACGGGTTCCGCAGCGTGGTGCGGCAGATGGACGTGCGCGTGGGCGGGCAGTTCCGCATCTGCATGGTCGGGCCGGACGGCGCGGAGTATCCGATCAAGGGGCTGTACCGGCAGATCGTCGAACCCGAGCGGCTGGTCTACACCGACGATTGGGACGACGAGCGCGCGCCGCAGCCTTCGGAGGTGACGGTCGATTTCGCCGAGATCGGGCCGGAAGAGACGCTGCTGACGGTGGCCATCGTGTTCCCCGACCGCGGCGAGCGCGAGCACGCGCAGGAGCAAGGGATCGTGCCGGGTTGGAGCGATTCGTTCGAGCGCGTGGACGCGTACCTGGCCGAGCGCTGAGCGCGAACCGCCCGCGCCGGCGCGCGCGGGCGGCGTTGCATGTACGCGCAGGGTCCGTTGCGCGATCCGGCGGTTTTCGCGCGCAAGCGCCGTTACCATCGCAGCGACCGCCGTTCCGGCGTTTCGCCACAGCCACCGCCGCGCGCGCGTCGCGCGGCCTACGCGGAGCCGCCATGCCGCCCGAATCGTCCGCCCCGTCCGCGTCGCCCGCCCGCACCGGCGACGCCATCGTCTCCATCCAAGGCCTGACCAAGACCTACGCCGGCGGGTTCCAGGCGCTCAAGCGCGTCGACCTGGACATCCGCCGCGGCGAGATCTTCGCCTTGCTCGGCCCCAACGGCGCCGGCAAGACCACGCTGATCAGCATCGTCTGCGGCATCGTCAATCCCGGCGAGGGGCGGGTGCTGGCCGACGGCCACGACATCGTGCGCGACTACCGCGCCGCGCGTTCGTCGATCGGGCTGGTGCCGCAAGAGCTGCACACCGACGCGTTCGAGACGGTGTGGGACACGGTGCGCTTCAGCCGCGGCCTGTTCGGCAAGCCGCCCAACGCCGCGTACCTGGAAAAGCTGCTGCGCGAGCTGTCGCTGTGGGACAAGCGCGGCGAAAAGATCATGGCGCTGTCCGGCGGCATGAAGCGGCGGGTGCTGATCGCCAAGGCGCTGTCGCACGAGCCGCGCATCTTGTTCCTAGACGAGCCCACCGCCGGCGTCGACGTGGAGCTGCGCCGCGAGATGTGGGCGATGGTGTCGCGCCTGCGCGAGAGCGGCGTCACCATCATCCTGACCACGCACTACATCGAGGAGGCCGAGGAAATGGCCGACCGTGTGGGCGTCATCAATAAAGGCGAGATCGTGCTGGTCGAGGAGACCCGCGCGCTGATGCGCAAGCTCGGCAAGAAGCAGTTGACCCTGCAGTTGCAGGCGCCGCTGAGCGCGCTGCCGGATGGGCTGGCGAGCGAGGCCTTGAGTTTGTCGGCCGACGGCAGCGAGCTCGTTTACACCTTCGACGCGCAGGCCGAGGACACCGGCATCGCCGCGCTGCTCAAGCGGCTGGCCGAGCACGGGATCGAGTTCAAGGACTTGCGCACCGAGCAAAGCTCGCTGGAAGAGATTTTCGTCAGCTTGGTCAAGACGCCGCGCGCGGCGGGGGAGGCGCGGGCATGAACCTGCATGCGATCAAGGCGATCTATTTCTTCGAGATGCACCGCACCTTCCGCACCTTGATGCAATCCATCGCCACGCCGGTGCTGTCGACCTCGCTGTACTTCATCGTGTTCGGCTCGGCGATCGGTTCGCGCATGGTCGAGATCGACGGCATCCGCTACGGCGCCTTCATCGTGCCGGGTCTGGTCATGATGTCGCTGCTGACCGAGAGCATCTCCAACGCGTCGTTCGGCATCTATCTGCCCAAGTGGTCGGGCACGATCTACGAACTGCTGTCGGCGCCGGTGTCCTTCGTCGAGGCGATCTGCGGCTACGTCGGCGCGGCGGCGACCAAGTCGGTGATCCTGGGCACGCTGATGCTGATCACCGCGCGCTTCTTCGTCGATTTCGACATCGTCCATCCGCTGTGGATGGTGGTGTTCCTGGTGCTGACCGCGGTCACCTTCAGCCTGTTCGGCTTCATCATCGGCGTGTGGGCCGACGGGTTCGAGAAGCTGCAGATGATTCCGATGATGGTGGTGATGCCGCTGACCTTCCTCGGCGGCAGCTTCTACTCCATCGACATGCTGCCGCCGTTTTGGCGCTCGGTGTCGCTGTTCAATCCGGTGGTGTATCTGGTCAACGGGTTCCGCTGGAGCTTCTACGGCAAGTCGGACGTGGACATCGGCTTGAGCGTGGGCATGACGGCGGGCTTCATGCTGCTGTGCCTGATCGCGGTGTGGTGGATTTTCCGCACCGGCTACAAGCTCAAGAGCTGAAAGTCCCGGGGGTTCTCTCTCGCATCGGCGGGAGCGGCGCCCAAAAGCGTTGTTCCGAGACTTGCCGACCCTGCCGTATACCCGACGCCCGGAGTATGCTGCGCCGATCCTGGTCCGGCCGCGCTGAGCGCAGCGCGGTCGTCGCGCCGGGCCGCAGCCGGAGCGACCGCGGATGTCCAACGATCACCAGCAACTCCATCGCGGCCTCAGCGAGCGGCATATCCGCCTGATGGCGCTGGGCGCCGCGATCGGCGTCGGCCTGTTCCTGGGCTCGGCCAACGCGATCAAGCTCGCCGGCCCCGGCATCCTGCTGGCCTATCTGCTCGGCGGCGGCGCGATCTTCATCATCATGCGCGCGCTCGGCGAGATGGCCGTGCACAACCCGGTCGCCGGCTCCTTCAGCCGCTACGCGCGCGACTACCTCGGCCCGCTGCCGGGCTATCTGACCGGCTGGAACTACTGGTTCCTGTGGCTGGTGACCTGCGTGGCCGAGATCACCGCGGTCGGCGTCTACATGCAAGTGTGGTTCCCCGGTTCGCCGCAATGGGCCTGGGCGCTGGCCGCGCTGGTGGCGATGGGCTCGGTCAACCTGATCACGGTCAAGGCCTACGGCGAATTCGAGTTCTGGTTCGCGATGATCAAGGTGGTGACCATCGTCGCGATGATCCTCGGCGGCTTGGCGATGATCGTGTTCGGCCTGGGCAACGGCGGCGTCGCCACCGGCATCTCCAACTTGTGGAGCCACGGCGGCTTCTTCCCCAACGGCGCGCAGGGCGTGCTGATGTCGCTGCAGATGGTGATGTTCGCCTACCTAGGCGTGGAGATGATCGGCCTGACCGCGGGCGAGGCGGCCAATCCGGCCAAGTCGATTCCCGATGCGATCAACTCGGTGTTCTGGCGCATCGTGATCTTCTACGTCGGCGCGCTGTTCGTGATCCTGTCGCTGTACCCGTGGAACGAGCTGGGCACCACCGGCAGCCCGTTCGTGCTGACCTTCGAGCGCCTGGGCATCCGCGAGGCCGCCGGCATCATCAACTTCGTGGTCCTGACCGCGGCGCTGTCCTCGTGCAACGGCGGCATCTTCAGCACCGGGCGCATGCTCTACAACCTCGCCCAGCAGAAGCAGGCGCCGGCGCTGTTCGCCCGCACCTCGCCCGGCGGCGTGCCGCGCGCGGCGATCCTGGTGTCGGTGGTGGCGCTGCTGTTCGGCGTGGCGGCGAATTATCTGGCCCCGGCCAAGGTGTTCGTGTGGGTCACCTCCATCGCCACCTTCGGCGCGATCTGGACCTGGGGCGTGATCCTGGTGTCGCACATGAAGTTCCGCGCCCGCCTCAGCGCCGCCGAGCGCGACGCGCTGGCGTTCAAGGCGCCGCTGTATCCGCTCGGCTCGTGGGTGGCGCTGGCGTTCCTGGTGCTGGTGGTCGTGCTGATGGCGATCTTCCCCGACACCCGCGTGGCCCTGGTGATCGGGCCGGCGTTCCTGATCCTGTTGACGGTGCTGTTCTACGCGCTGGGCTTCCATAAGCGCGAAGCCGCGGCGTAAGCGCGCGACACGACGAAACGAAAGCGGCGCGGGCCTCGGGCCCGCGCCGCTTTCTTTTTGCGACAGCTCAAACGCGGATCAGCGCGTCATTCGCCGCCGGCCGCGACTTGCCCGCGCCCCGGCGCCTTGGCCTGCAAGCTGCGCGCGGTCTGCGCCAACTGCACGAACTCGCCGCGATAGCCGTTGCGGTCGTCGCCGCGCGCGCTGCGGGCCAGATCGATCACGCCGTCCCAGCCGAAGTCCGCGCCGAGGTGCTCGCCGCCGCGCAGCATTTCGCCGAAACCGGCCACCGCCGCGGCGAAGCGCATGCGCTCGCCCGGCTGGGCGGCGATGTCGCCGCGCATCAGCGGCGCTTCGATCAGACGGCTCTGCGCTTCGCCGGGACGCTTGTAGCGCAGCTTGAGCAGCGCCAGTTCGTCGGGCTTGACGCCCGCGGCCGGCTTGGCCGCTTCGTCCTTGGCGTAGCGCAGCGGATCGCTGGCTTCGCCGCCGGAACCGACCAGGGCCAGCTCGTACAGCGCGGTGACGTCGTGGCCCGCGCCGATCTCGCCGGCGTCGACCTTGTCGTTGTTGAAGTCCTCGCGCTTGAGCAGGCGGTTTTCGTAACCGATCAAACGGTATTCGGCGACCGTCGCCGGATTGAACTCGACCTGCACCTTGACGTCGCCGGCGATGGTCATCAGGGTCGAACCCATTTCCTCGACCAAGACCTTCTGCGCTTCCAGCGCGCTGTCGATGTAGGCGTGGTTGCCGTTGCCGACGTCGGCCAGCCGCTCGGCCATCGCGTCGTTGTAGTTGCCGGTGCCGAAGCCCAGCGTGCTCAGGGCGATGCCGCTCTTGCGCTGATCGGCGACCAAGGTCTCCAGCGCTTTCTGGTCGGCCACGCCGACGTTGAAATCGCCGTCGGTGGCCAGCAGCACGCGGTTGATGCCGCCGTCGATATAGGCCTGACGCGCGGTGGCGTAGGCGAGCTGGATGCCTTCGCCGCCGTTGGTGGAACCGCCGGCGCTGAGGCGTTCGAGCGCGTCCATGATCTCGCCGCCGTGATCGCCCGGCGTCGGCGCCAGCACCAGCCCGGCGCTGCCGGCGTAGGCGACGATCGACACGCGGTCCTGCGCGCGCAGCTGCGGCAGCAGTTGCGCGAACGCGCGCTTGAGCAGCGGCAGCTTGTCGGGTTCGTCCATCGAGCCGGAGGTGTCGGCCAGCAGCACCAGATTCGCCGGCGGCAGTTGTTCGCGCTCGACGTCGTAACCCTGGATGCCGATCTGCAGCAGCACGCGCTTGCCGTTCCACGGCGACGGCGCCAGTTCGGTGCTGACCTTGAACGGCACGTCCTTCGACTCGGGGTGCGGGTAGCCGTAGTCGAAGTAATTGATCATTTCTTCGATCCGCACCGCGTCCTTGGGCGGCAGTTCGCCGGCGGCGAGCATGCGCCGGACGTTGGCGTAGCTGCCGGTGTCCACGTCGATGGAGAAGGTCGAGACCGGCTGCTCGGCGGTGCGGTGGATCGGGTTGGGTGCGACGGTTTCGTAGTGTTCGGTGTTGGTTGGAGGCGTCTGCATCGCCATCGGCAGCGCGGGGGCCGACAAGTACTCCTCGTCGGCGGCGGCCGCGGCTTCGGCGTGCTTGCCGGCCTGGCGGCCGCAGCCGGCCAGGACCAGCGAGGCGGCGAGGCCGGCGGCGAGCAGGGCGCGGGACGCCAGGGGGGAACGGAGCGGGGAACGCGACGACATGGTGATCCTCCAATGATCGGTAGTGCGTCGGTGACGACAGGCCGCCGTTGGCCGTGCGGGCCGCCGCCGCGGCCTTCATGGCCGGGGCGGCGCCGTCCTCTTGCGGCGGCGAGGCGACGCTACAACAACGCGTCTTCGCTTTTCGTTATGACGCAAGTCGTTTTTCCTTGACCGCCGGCGCGGCACAATGGGCGCCCGAACCGAGGCCGCGCGGGGGAAGCGCGCGGCCGGATCCTCTGGCCGTAGTCCCGCCGCATGTCCGACCCGCGTCCCGATCTCCAGGCGTTGCTCAAACGCGCCCACGCCGCCATCGCCGATGCGCGCGATGTCGAAGCCGTGCGCTTGCTGCAGCAGGTGCTGGAAGGCGACCCGGACAATCTGCACGCGCAATACCTGCTGGCGATCCAGCACGCCCAGCTGGGTCTGTACGACCGCGCCGAACAACGCTTGCGCGCGGTGCTGGCGCGGGTGCCGCAGTTCGTGGTCGCGCGCTTCCAGCTCGCCCAGCTGCTGCTGATGCGCGACACCGCGGGTGATGCGCGCGCATGGCTGGAACCCTTGCTGGAAGCGCCGGCGCCGCTGGGCGATTACGCGCGGGCCTTGCACGCCGCGGCCGGCGGCGAGTTCGCCGCGGCCTGCGTGCTGATCGAAGCGGCCCAGCGCCTGCCGCAGCCGGTGCCGGAGTTGGCCGCGGACATGCAGCGCCTGCTCGGCCGTTGGCGCGCGACCGCGGCGGCCTGAGCGGATCAGACGCGCAGATTCACCGCCAGCATCGCCGCCGCGGCCACGCCGATCAGCACGAAGTGCGAGAGCTGCAGGTTGTCCTGGCGGATGTAGTAGGCGAACCAGCTGCCGCCGACCAGCATCAGAAAGCAGGTGGCCATGAACGCGGCCAGGGCCAGGTTCGCCCACGCCGCCGGTTCCGCCGCCGCGCCGGCGAACGCGGCCGCGGCGAACCACAGCAGCGCGGCGCAGAGCACTTCGGCGGCGAACACCACGGCGAGCACGGCGCGATGCCAGAGCGCGTTGTCGATGCGGCGCGCGAGCAGCGGCGTTTGGATCGCCGGTTCCTGCTGCAGCGGCGCCATGCGCATCAGCTGGCCGATCGCGAACGCGCCGTTGCCGAAGGCGACGAAATTGTTGAACGCGACCACGCTGATCCAGGCGGCGAGGCCGGCGAGCAGGACGAACTTGAACACGATCAGGCTGAGGGCGAGGGACATGGCGGGCTCCGGGTGTCGACGGCGCCGCGTCGGTGCGGCGTCTTTGTCGGTTCGACGGGCCAGGACCGGGCGCTGTGACATCGCCGGGAAAAGAAATCGCCGCGAAGGCGAAGCGCCGCTAAGACAGGCCGTTAAAACCGGCCGCTTAAAACAAAGGGGCCCCGGCTGCGATGCTCCGCGCCTGGCCGGTGTGGCCTGGAGCGAAGCATCGGAGCCGGGGCCCCGGACGACCTGCGCCGTCGGAAGCGGCTTACTCGGCGTCGGGCGTGGCGGTGAGGTAATACGCCTCGACCGTGCCCTTGTGCTTCATCGTCATCGGATTGCCGCGGCGGTCGAGCGACTTGCCCACCGGCAGGCGCACCCAGCCTTCGCTGATGCAGTATTCCTCGACGTTGCTGCGCTCCACGCCGTTGAAGCGGATGCCGATGCCGCGCTCGAGCACGGACGGGGCGTAGAAGGGGCTGCGCGGATCGTTGGAGAGGCGGTCGGGCGGGGTATCGGTCATGGTGGCGCTCGTGCAGGGTGGAATGCGCGCCGGCGCGGACGCGGCCGGGGCGGCGCCTAGGATACGCGGGCGCGCCGGCACGGCCCAGCCCGC
Source organism: Lysobacter sp. K5869 (assembly GCF_018847975.1). Taxonomy (NCBI): domain Bacteria; kingdom Pseudomonadati; phylum Pseudomonadota; class Gammaproteobacteria; order Lysobacterales; family Lysobacteraceae; genus Lysobacter; species Lysobacter sp. K5869. The sequence continues at coordinate 1,675,185 of NZ_CP072597.1, forward strand.
GCCGTAGAATGGCGGCCTCGTTCACGGAGGCGGCGCCCATGAACACGCTGGCGGCCTGGATTCTGGCGGTGGGGCTGGCGCTGCCGGCCGCGGCGGCGGCGCAGGCCGTCGATACCGGCGGCGGGCGCTTGCGCGTGGCCGGCTTCGGCCGGGTCGTCTGGCCGCCGGATGCGTACGAACTGGCCTTCGCCGCGGTCGGCGACGGCGCCGACGCGCGCGCCGCGCGCGAGCGCTTCGAGCCGGCGCTGGCGGCGGTGCGGCGCGTGCTCGACGCGCACGCCGGCGCCCTGGCCGAGCGCGCGCAGGACCCGCCGCGCCTGCATTCGCGCGGCGACGCGCAGGCGCCGGCGTGGCGCTTTTCCAGCCGCTTCGCGCTGCGCGTGCGCGGCGAAGCCGAGCTGATCCGGCTGCAGCAGGAACTGGCCGAGGCCGGCGTGGCCGAGTTCGAGCTGCGGCCGTCGTCCGAGCGCCTGCCCGACTACACCGAGCAAGCGCAGCGGCTGGCGCTGCGCGACGCCGAACGCCGCGCGCGCATCGCCGCCGACGAACTGGGTTGGCGCCTGGGCGGCGCGCGTTCGGTGAAATTCCTCGACGAGCGCCCGGCGTGGCTGCCGCAGACGCCGACCGCGCGGCAGTTCGGCGCGCGCGCGTACGACTACGCGGCCGAGGCGCCGGCGCAGACCGGCGAGGTGACGGCGCAGGCGGAGGTCGAGTTCGAGTATTCGCGCTGAACGGTTCGCGGCGTCGCTCGGAAGGCATCGGCCGCGGCGGACTTCGCGTCTGCGCGATGCCGTGGTGGGAGGCGCTTCGGGCCCGATCCGTTCGCAACCGATACCGGCGCCCGCGCCGGAACGCCAAACCCGGTCCTTGGTCGCGCCCGCCGATTGAGGCAGCATCGCAGCTTCGCGCCCACCGGAGCCGTCGATGTCCCTGCGTTCCGCCCTGCTTGCCTGGAGCCTGATCATGAGCGCCACCGCCGCCCACGCCGCCGAACCGTCCCAGCCGCTGGAACTGCTGGTGGGCTGCTACACCGGCGCGCAGTGCAAGGGCATCGGCCGCTACCGCTTCGACCCGGCGCAAGGCCGCATCGATCCGCACGCGCTGGAAATCGTCGAAACCGACAACCCCTCGTGGCTGACGTTCTCGCCCGACGGCGCGCGCGCGTTCGCGGTCAACGAGAACGGCCCGGCGTCGCCCGATCCGGTCGGCCGCGCCAGCAGCTTCGCGCTCGGCCGCGGCGCGGCGCGCACGCAGCGGCTGTCGCAGGCCAACACGCTCGGCGACGATCCCGCCCACGCCGCGCTCAGCGGCGACGGGCGCTATCTGTTCGTGTCGAATTACTCGGGCAACGAGAGCCCCGGCGGCAGCCTGACGGTGTTGCCGGTCGATGCCGGCGGCCGCCTCGGCGCGGCGGTGCAGGTGCTCGGCCATCGCGCCAGCCAGGCCGACCGCGAACGCCAGCTCGGCCCGCACGTGCACGCGGCGACGCCGTCGCCCGACGGCCGTTACGTGTTCGCCGCCGATCTGGGCGCCGACCGCGTGTATGCGTATCGTTACGACCCCGCGCGCAGCGCCGAACGCCCGCTGCAAGCCGCGCCGACGCCGTGGCTGCAGTTGCCGGCCGGCAGCGGGCCGCGCCATCTGCTGTTTTCCGCCGACGGGCGCCATGCGTATCTGAGCTTGGAGATGAGCGGCGAAATCGTCGCGCTCGATCACGCCGACGGACGCTTGTCGGTGGCGCAGACGCTGGCGCTGGATCCGGGCCGGCGCGAAGGCAACGCCGCCGCGGCGCTGCACTTGTCCGCGGACGGTCGCTTTCTCTACGTCAGCAATCGCGGCGAAGACAACCACCTTGCCGTGTTCGCGGTCGATGCGGGCGATGGCCGCCTGCGCGCGCTGCAACGCCGCGCCAGCGAAGGCCGCGGCCCGCGCGAGTTCGCGCTGGCGCCGGACGGGCGCTTCGTCGTGGTCGCCAATCAACACAGCGGCAACCTGGTGGTGATCGCGCGCGATCCGGCCAGCGGCGAGTTGGGCGCGACAGTGCAGACCTTGCCGATGGCGTCGCCGTCGGATGTGAAGTTCGTGCCGGTGGGGCGGTAAGCGCTGGGCTTTGCTTCGTCGTCGCGGAAAGCGGCGATCGCGAGGCTGGATAGCGTCTGCCTCGCGCCGTCATTCCCACGAGAGCGGGGAGGCGGAGGCTGCGGAGTTCTGCTTGGGTGAAGCCCTGGGTGCCCGCCTCCGCGGGCACGACGGTAGGTCGGTGTCGCCGCGTCCGCTACAGGCCGTCGTGCCCACGCACACGGGAATCCAAAGCCTTCAGCGCCATGCCGCGGCGAGCGACCGGATGTCCGCGTTCGCGGGCACCGCGACAGGCGGGCCTACCTGCGCGCGCCAATGCGCGAAGCAACGCACCATCCCGCCCGCACGCTTGAGCCGCCGCCCGCGATGGCGTGCAATGGCCGCCTCCCCTCTCTCATGGAGTGCGGCATGGAACACCGTTATCTCGGCCGCTCCGGCCTGCGTGTGCCGGCGCTGAGCTTCGGCACCGGCACCTTCGGCGGCCAGGGCGATTTCTTCAAGGCCTGGGGCCAGACCGACGTCGCCGAAGCGCGCTGCCTGCTCGACGTGGCGCTGGACGCCGGCGTCAACCTGTTCGACAGCGCCGACATCTACTCGCGCGGCGCGGCCGAATCGATTCTCGGCGAAGCGCTCAAGGGCCGCGCGCGCGACAGCTATCTGATCTCGACCAAGGCGACCTTCCGCTTCGGCGACGGCGAGAACGAAGTCGGTTCCTCGCGCCAGCATCTGCTGCGCAGCATCGACGCGTCGCTCAAGCGTCTGGGCACCGACTACATCGACCTGTTCCAACTGCACGGCTTCGACGCGCGCACGCCGATCGAGGAAACCCTGTCCACGCTCGACGATCTGGTCCGCGCCGGCAAGTTGCGTTACCTGGGCGTGTCGAACTTCTCCGGCTGGCATCTGATGAAGTCGCTGGCGTTGGCCGAGCGCCACGGCTGGAGCCGCTACGTCGCCCATCAGGCGTACTACTCGCTGATCGGCCGCGACTACGAATGGGAGCTGATGCCGCTGGGCCTGGACCAAGGCGTCGGCGCGGTGGTGTGGAGCCCGCTGGGCTGGGGCCGCTTGACCGGCAAGATCCGCCGTGGCCAGCCGCTGCCGGAAACCAGCCGCCTGCACGCCACCGCCGATCTGGGGCCGCCGGTGGATCAGGCGTATCTCTATCGCGTGGTCGACGCGCTCGACGCCGTGGCCGCCGAAACCGGCAAGACCGTGCCGCAGATCGCGCTGAACTGGCTGTTGCAACGCCCGACCGTCGCCACCGTGGTGATCGGCGCGCGCAACGAGGAACAGCTCAAGCAGAACCTCGGTGCGGTCGGTTGGAACCTGACGCCGGAGCAGGTCGCCAAGCTCGACGCGGCCAGCGCGCGCGACAAGGCGTATCCGTATTGGCATCAGTCCGGTTTCGCCGAGCGCAATCCGCCGCCGGTGTAACCGCCCGCGAGAATGCCGCGCGATCCGGTTGTGTAGGAGCGGCGTAAGCCGCGACCGCGGGGTTTCCGCTCGCGGCGAAGGTTTCGTCGTAGTTGCGTTGCCGCGGTCGCGGCTTACGCCGCTCCTACAGGGGCTACGACCACGCAGTCCCTCGACGCAAAAGAAAACGCCCGGCGATGCCGGGCGTTTTCGCGAGCGTCGCGGCAAGAACCCTCAGCCGGCGTCCTTGATCTGGAACGTGCCCGGCAGCGCGGTGTTGCGCTTGTCGCCCCACATCATCATCGACACGAAGTCCTCGCAACCGGCCGAGCCGCTGCGCGAGATCGCGGCGAACACGTCGTCCGGGGTCTTGGCGATGGCGATCTGCTCGGTCACGTCGTTGGGGAACGGGCTGATCCGGCCCGAGTCGAGGTCGCGCAGGCGCTCGCCGCCGTGCTTCTCGCCGCCGATGTTGCCCACGCTCTCGCGGGCGCGGTCGCGCAGCGCCAGCAGGTCCGAGTCGGTGAACTTGAACTGCAGGTGCTGGTCGCCGTCGAACTTCTTGTTGAGCTCGCCGGGGTGGTACGCCGAGTTGAAGTAGGACGCGGCCACGTCGCCGGTGTTGGGCAGCACCAGGGTCCACTGGGTGGAGTCCTTCACCGGCTTGCCGTCGGCGCCGATCTGGAACTGCACGTCGGTGGTCTGGCCCATCGACTGATAGCTGTTCTGCTGATCGACCGTGCCGTCCTGCCAGACGTTGCGGGTGATGGTGAGCTGGCTGCTGTTGCCGATGCCCAGCGAGATCGGGCCGGCGTCGATGCCCAGGCGCGCGGCGTGTTCGGCGTTGAACACCTCGGTCGTGCCCGAGCGCTGCACGCCCGGCGGGTTCCAGTCCGGCACCTTGCCCGCGCTCATGAAGGATTGGTACGCGTCGCGGCCTTCCGGCGTGGACAGATCGATCCGCGCGGTCTGCAGCGAGCGGGTTTCCGAACTGGTTTCCACGCTCAGGCCGATCGAGTACGAGCCGACCTTGCCCAGGCCGAACATGGTCGCGTTCTCCACCGTCTGGATCGGGCCGGCGTAGACCTCCACCACCGAGCCGTCCATCTTGCGCACGCCGAAGCCGGCGCCGTCGAGTTCGGTGTGGGTGCTGCCGATGCCGGCGTAGAACTTGTAGTTGGCGGCGAAGTCCGAGCCCTTGAGGTTCTGCCCGCGCATCAGCACCGAGGTGCCCTCGGGCATCGACAGCGGATCCAGCGGATTGGGCATGGCGCTCATGTCGCCCTGGTCGAGCTTGGCGCCCTGCTGCGGGGTGACGTTGGCTTCGTAGCTCAGGCGCGAGCCTTCCAGTTCCAGGTAATGGCCGGTCACCGGCGGCGCCTTGAGCGCGGTCTGCAACAGCTTGGAGCTGTCGATCAGGCTCTGCACGCCCGCCGGCACCTGATCGAACTTGGACGCGTACTTGTACAGCCGCTGCAGCGGGGTCTTCTCCACCGCCACGCCGTTTTCGCTGTGCAGCTGCACCGAGGCCTTGAACTGCTGCTGCTGTTGGAAGTCCACGCCGGTCTGCACGTCCGACAGCTCGAGCTTGCCTTCGACGACGATGTTCGACTTCACCTGCGCCGAAACCAGACCGTTCGACGGCAGGCCGATCAGCGGCGAGTTGTAGGTGACCGACATGCCCGGGTTGACCGCGTACGACAGCACGTCGCTCGGCATCAGCTTGAGCAGTTCGTAGCTCGAGGCGATCTGCTCGGGCGTGGGCTGATCCGGCAGCTTCACGCCGAGGGTGTCGAGCGCGCCGCGCACGGTCGGGAAATCGAGCTTGGCCACTTCGCTGGGATTGGCGTCGCCGCTGCGGGTCAGGTACGCCGGCACCTCGTTGGGCTTGTCGGTGGCTTCGCCGACGATGCGCTTGAGTTCCTTGACGTAAGGATTGCTGTTGAAGGCATCGCGCGATTGCTGGAACTCGTAGTTGGCGGTGGCGCCGTTGAGCCCGCTGTTGCGGTAGTCGTCGAGCTTGGGCTCCATCCGGTCCAGCGCCGCCTGCGCTTCGGTGCGGCGGGTGGTGTTGAACTCGGTGACGCGCGGGCCGTAGATCGAGTTGTAGACCGGCGAGGGCATGCTCGAAGACAGGTCGCTGGTCTTCGGCAGCGGCAACTGCTGGATCGCGTGCACGGCCTCTTCGGGCGTCTTGGCGTCCTTCGGCGGGGGCGGCGGCGGAGGCGGGGGCGGCGGAGGCGGCGGTTCCGGCGCGGGCGCGGCCTGGGTCTTGGCCGCGTCCAGGATGGCCTGCCGGTCTTCCGGAGGCAGGTTGCGCAGCATCTGATAGTTGACGCCGTCGATTCCGCTCATGACTGATCCTTCGTGGGAATGCGGACGCCCCGATGCGTCCAGGCGGTCACGATAGGAGGGCGCGTTCAGGGTGGTAACTGGGGGTGACCCTAGACAGGTGTAGTGAGGGGCCAGGAGCGGGAAGGGAGAAGCGGGAAAGAGGGGCGGGGTTGGGGAACAGGGGGATTAGGGGCGGTTGGGGCGGCGGCTCGCTTTGTTGGCGTGGGCTTGGGGTCTGGTTCGGGTTGTGCCGCGTCGAACCTTCAGTTCCCCCACCCTGATCCCCAACCGCGCTTCTGAAAAATGCCGCGCCGCACCCAAGCGCCGTCGCAGCGCCCCGCGGACTCGCCGGGCAACGCATTCCCGAAGTGATAAGCGTCGCGGAACCGAACATCCGCGGCGCAAACCGCGGCGGCCAGCACTTGCGCGACAAACAAATGCAGTACAAGGGCGGCGCGGGAATTTTTAATTCTCTCGGGGATAAACAACATGAACGAATATTCCGTGGGCCGGCGAGTGCGCCGGCGCGCGAGCCGCTCGCCGCTGTCGCGCGTTTCGTGGTCGTTGTTGTCGTTCGCTTTGATCGCTGGCGGTTTCGCCGCGCCCGCGGCGCAGGCCGCCGAAGCGCCGCAAGATCCGGCCCTGGCCCAGCGCCTGCGCCTGGAAGAGTCGATGGCGCGCATCGACCGCCAGCTCTACACCGTGTACTTCCGGCAAGCGTATGCGCGTTACCCGTCGATTCCGCGCGGCACCTTGGAAGCGATGGCTTACGTCACCACGCGTTGGCAGAACCTGCAGCCGCAGCGCGCCGCCGATTCGCATCAGCACATGCCGCGCGCGTTCGGCGTCATGGGCCTGTACCACGGCGAAGGCTTCGCCGATCAAGTCGGCGAGGGCGCGCGCTTGCTCGGCGTGCCGGCGCCGCGCGTGCAACGCGATCCGGCGCTCAACATCCTCGCCGCGGCGGCGTTGCTCGATCGCGAGCTGCGCGCCGACGGCGTCGATGCGAATTCGCCGCTGGAAGCCGGCCGCGCCGCGCTGGAACGCTACGCCGGCTTCGCCGCGGGCGCGGCCAAGAGCGCGGTGCAAGCGCACGCGCGCGCCAGCTTCGCCTTCGATGTGCTGTCGGCCCAGGACAAGGGCGTCAACGACCGCGGCATCGTCGTGCCCGAGCGCGCGGTGCGTTGGGAGCGCGCGTTCGACGCGCCGGCGCTGCTGCGCCTGCGCGCGCCGTTCGTGCGTTTGGACGTGGCGGCCGATAAGGTCGAAGCGCTCGGCGCGGACGGCGGCTACAGCATCGACCCGCTCGACGAAACCTTGCGCGCGCCGGCCGGTTCGCGCGTCGCCGCGGCGGCCGCGGACGAGAAGAGCACCGACTATCCGCCGGCGCTGTGGGTCGCCTCGCCCTACCACTCCGACCGCACCTCCTACGACTCGGTGACCATCCACACGATGGAGGGTTACTACGCCGGCAGCATTTCCTGGTTCCAGAACAATCCCTACAGCGTCAGCGCGCACTACCTGATCCGCAGCTCCGACGGCCAGATCACCCAGATGGTGCGCGAGAACCGCGCGGCCCATCACGTCGGCGTGCACAACAAGACCACGCTGGGCATCGAGCACGAAGGCTTCATCGCCAATTCGAGCTGGTACACCGCGGCCATGTACAACGCCTCGGCCGCGCTGACCCGGCACTTCTGCGCGACCTACAGCGCGATCAGCTGCGCGAGCGCGTTCAAGGGGCCGGGCGGCACGGGCATCAACGTGCTGCCGACCAGCGTCAAGGTCAAAGGCCATCAGCACTACAGCAGCCAGACCCACACCGACCCGGGCCAGTACTGGGATTGGGCGCGCTACTACACCCTGCTCAATCCGGGCACGCCCGGCGGCGGCAGCGTGATCGACAGCTTCGAGAGCACGGTCGGGCATTTCGATACCTCGCCCGCGTACTCGGGCAGCACCACCGGCATCTCCACCGCCTCGCTGGCCGAACGCAACTGCACCACGCGCAAGAACGGCGAGTGCTCGCTGCGCGTGCTGCTGAAGGACGATACGGCCAGCGCCGAGGCGTGGGCGGTGCGCCTGCTCTCGGGCAGCGGCAATCCCGGCAGCAACGCCGCGCTGACCCGCGCCAACGGCAAGGTCGGGTTCTGGGTCTACACCGGCGCCACCGGCGTGAGCGCGGCGATCGGCATCGACGACAGCGACGGCACCGAACGCTCGGTGGCGCGCGCGATTCCGGTGAATACGTGGACCTACCTGGAATGGCGCCTGGACGACGACGCGCAATGGGACGCCTGGGTCGGCGGCGCCAACGGCGCGATCACCGCCGCTTCGGTCAAGCTCGACGCGGTGTGGTTCTACCGCGATCAGACCGCGTACGACGTCAATGTGTACGTGGACGATGTGCAAGTGAAGAACTGAGGGCTCGGCGCGCAGGCCGGAATCCCGCGACGGCCTGCGCGTCTTTGTAGCTAGAAGGTAGCGGATAGGAGTTAGGAGATAGCAAAAGCTCGCGAACGGCTGTCGCTATCTCCTATCTCCTATCCGCTATCTCCCATCCATGTTTCCCGCAGAGGGAAAACGCGCATGACCGCTCCGCCTCCGCCCGCACCGCCGCTGCGCCGCGCGCCGACGTGGCTGGCGATGCTGGCCTTGCTGCTCGCCGCTGCGGTGTTCGCGCAGTGGGTTCGCGAATCCGGCCGCGACGAGGCCGCCGTCGCGTCCGCGTCGCCGCGATCGCGCGCGCTGATCGTCGCTGGTTCCGGCGACCGCTTGTTGCATATCCGCGTGCGCGACAGCGTCGACGGCGCCGCGCTCGACGCCAATCTCAGCGTCCACCCGCTCGATCCCGGCGCGCAGGTGCGCGCGCTCGCGCTCGACCCGCGCGTGCGCGGCGCGCGCGATGCCGCGTTGGCGGCGGGCGAGTACGAACTGCGCATCGGCGCCGCCGGCCATCAAAGCCTGAGCGCGCGCGTGCGCATCGACGCCGCGCAGCCCTTGCCGCTGACCGTGTGGCTGCCGCCGGCGGTATCGTCCGACGCGCTCGACCGCCTCGCCCTGAAGACCGCCGCCTGCGCGCGCTGCGCCGCGTTCGCCGGCCGCGTGTTCGACGCCGCCAGCGGCCGGCCGCTCGCCGGCGCGTCGGTGCGCAGCAGCCAGGGCGGCCGCGCGCGCAGCGACGCCGACGGCCGTTTCGAGCTGAGCGCGCAACTGCCCGCCGCGCGCGCCGCCGCCGACGCGTTGCCGGCCACGCTCGATCTCATCGTCGAAGCCGATGGGTATCAGGGCCGAGAATTCGCCGGCTTGCCGCTGCTCAACGATGCGCGCGCCTTGATCGTCGATCTGGAGCCCGGCCGCGGCCTCGCCCGCAGCGACCGCCGCCACGTGCAGCAGCGCGCGAGCCTCGATCCCGATCGCCAACGGCCGATGCCCGCCGCCGACGCCGCGCAAGCGCAGGCCGATGCGCGCGCCGCTGCGGCGGTCGCTTCGTTCGATCCGGCGCAACCGGAGACGGTGGCGAAGGCCAAGGCGCTCGCCGCGCAGTCGGCCAGCGTGCCGGTCCCGGCCAGCATCCGCGTCGGCACCCAGTGCTCCGGGCGCTCGTGCAGTTCGGTCTCGGTGTACGCGTTCGAGGACTACGTCGGCCGCGGCCTCGACGAAGAGTGGATTCCCTCGTGGAACCCGCAATCGCTCGCCGCCGGCGCGGTCGCTTACCGAAGCTACGCCGCGTACTACGTCGCCCACCCGGTCAACAGCCGCTACGACATCTGCGCCAGCACGTCGTGCCAGGCCTTCGACAACGACAGCGTCGCCGCCACCGTCGCCGCGGCGGCCGCCACCCGCGGCGTGTTGCTGACCCGCGACGGCGCCAGCGCCGCCTTCAGCGAATACTCCTCGGAGAACAACGCCTGGGACGATCCCTCCGACGGCCTGTCCTGCGTCAACACCGACTTGAGTTGCGGCAACGGCCGCAACGGTTCGCCGCGCAACGGCTGGCCGTGCCTGTCGGACGAAGTCGGGCGCGGCCGCGGCTGCTTCGGCCACGGCCGCGGCATGAGCCAATGGGGCACCCAGCGCTGGGCCGCGAACCAAGGCCGCGACTGGCGCTGGATCGCCAACCACTACTTCAACGGCAACGACGCGCCCGGCGGCCAGCGCAACGCGTATCTGGCCAACGACGGCGCCGGCCCCGGTCCGGGCGCGGTGGTGTTCGAGGATTTCGAAAGCGGCGTCGGCCGTTTCGACAGCGCGCCGACCTATTCGGGCAGCACGGTCGGCGTCTCGGCCGCGTCGCTGGCGCAGCGCGACTGCGCCACGCGCCGCAACGGCGCGTGTTCGCTGCGGGTGCTGCTCAAGGACGATCCGAACGTCGCCAGCGCGTGGGCGGTGCGGCTGTTGTCCGGCGGCGGCACGCCCGCGAACAACGTCGAGCTGATCCGCGCTGGCGGCAAGGTCGGTTTCTGGATCTACACCGGCGGCAGCGGCCTGCGCGCCTCGCTGAGCATCGACGACAGCGACGGCACCGAGCGCGGCACCGAGCGCACGATTCCCGCCAACCAATGGACTTACCTGGAATGGACGCTGGACGACGCCGCGCAATGGAACGCGTGGGCCGGCGCCAGCAACGGCCAGATCGACGCCGCCAGCGTGCGCCTGGACGCGATCTGGCTGCTGCGCGAGCAGACCAGCTTCGACGTCAACCTCTACCTCGACGATGTGCAGATCGTGCATTGAACCGCAACCGGCAACCCAACCTCTCCGGCCGCGCCCCCGCGGCCCAACCTTGGAGTCCTACCCCGTGAATCGAGCACGCAACCGCTTCCGCACCCGCAGCGCGCTGGCGCTGCTGGCCTTCGCCTCGCTGTTCGGCACCGCCGCGCAGGCCGCGCCGACCTTCCAGATGCCGTTCCCCTGCGGCCAGGTCTGGGAAGGCCAGACCCGCACCAACCACAACCCGCAGAACTCGGTCGACTTCAACCGCGCCAACGACGAAGGCGACACCGTCGTCGCCGCCGCGGCTGGCACCGTCAGCGTGGTGCGCAACCTCGGCAGCACCAGCTACGGCAAGTACGTGGTGATCGATCACGGCGGCGGCTGGAGCACGCTGTACGCGCACCTCAACAGCTATTCGGTTTCGGTCGGCCAGAGCGTGGCGATGGGCAAATCGATCGGCACCGTCGGCAGCACCGGCGGCTCGACCGGCCCGCATCTGCACTTCGAAGAACGCCTCAACGGTTCGGCGCAGAAGATCGCGTTCAACGGTTCGCAGATCGTCTATTGGGGCACCGGCAACTACACCAGCCGCAACTCCTGCGGCGGTGGCGGCGGCGCCACCGGCAAGGTCGGCACCAACGGCACGCCGCTGAACGTGCGCTCCGGCCCGGGCACCTCGTACTCCATCGTCGACAGCCTCGCCAACGGTACCCAGGTGACGATCCAGTGCCAGACCACCGGCTCCTCGGTGACCGGCACCTACGGCACCAGCAACCTCTGGAACCGCATCGGCAGCGGCCGCTACATCCCCGACGCCTACACCTACACCGGCTCGGACGGCCGCGTGGCGCCGGATTGCTGATGAAGGTTTCGCCGCGCCCGCTTCGTTCGCGAAGCGGGCGCGCGCGAGGTGGGTGTGGGCGGACGCGATGTGAGCGGACGCGCGGCGCGAACGCGACGTGGCGGAATTCGCGGAGGCGGCATCCGGGCTCGGCGAAGGCTCGCACCATTCGCCGTCGTCGTTACGATGAGAACGCGCCCGCACCCAACGCCGTGATCGCTCCGACGAGAACTCGCCCGCACCCAACGCCGCCATCGCTCCGACGAGAATTCGCCCGCACCCGACGCCGTCATCGTTCCGGCGAGAATCGGCCCGCACCCGACGCCGTCATCGTTCCGACGAGAATTCGTCCGCCCCCAACGCCGTCATCGTTCCGATGAGAACGCGCTCGCCCCCAACGCCGTCATCGTTCCGACGAGAATCCGCCCACCCCCAACACCGTCATTCCGGCGAAAGCCGGAATCCATTTTGATTTTGCGCCGCGCCACCCACGTCTCCGCATCGCCCCGCCACGCAAGCGCTATCCTGCCCCCCATGCGCTCAACTCCCCACCCCGCATGAATCTCAAGCAGGCCCTGCCGATCGCCGCGATCTCCGCGCTGATCGGCGCGCTCGCCGGCGGCGCCTACGTGCACCGCCGCGACCGCGCGGACATCGCGCCGCCGCAGCCCGTCGCAAGCGCCGAAAAACGCGCAGCCGTGCACGCGGACGACGGCCCGCCCGCATCGCCCTATCCGCAATACCTATCGCTCGGCGGCGCCGCGCCGGTGAGCTTCGAATCCTTGCGCCGCCGCGCCCAGCGCGATCCGGCGTTCCTGCAAGACCTGCTGCAGCGTTACGGCCAAGAAACCGCGCCCGACGCGCGCGGCGAACTGCTGGCGCTGTTGCACGCGGTCGGCGGCGAAGATGTGCTGCGTTACGCGCTGTCGCAAGCCGCCAGCACGCGCGCGCAGGACGAGCGCGTCGGGCTCGATCTGCTCGGCGGCTATTCGCTGGAGCGCGCCGAAGTGCGCGACACCTTGCTGGCCAAGTTGCGCGCCGGCGGCGAGCCGCAGCGCGAAGCCGAACTGATCCGCATGCTCACGCCCGCGGCGATGCCCGACGAGGACGCCGCGCCGGTGGTCGAACGCCTCGACGCGCTGGCCCGCGACAGCGACGCGGAAGTGCGCGGCGAAGCGATCGCGCAACTGGCGCAGTGGGCCGAACCCGCGCAAGCCGAGGAAGCGCTGCATCGCGCGCTGCTCGATCCCGCAGCCGCGGTGCGCGGCAAGGCGATCGTCGCGGTGTCCGGCTCGCACGCGCGCAGCGCGCGGCTCAAGGACGCGTTGCTCGTCATCGCCGCCGATCCGTCCAGCAGCGCCGCCGACCGCGGCGCGGCGGCGATGGCGCTGCAGGACTTCCGCCTCAACCGCGCCGAGTACGCGATCTGGAAACGCGCCCAGGCCCAGGCCGACGCCGAGAGCGGGGAGGGCGGCTGAGCCGCCCGCCGCGCCATTCGCGCGCGAATGGGCGCGGGTCGCAGCCCGGACGTGATGGTGGGCCGGTTCAGCGGCGAAGGTCGGAACGGGGCGTTGCTGAACGGGGTCGGCCGATTCGGCTAATGCCAAAAGCCATCAAAATCAATAGGCTAGTGAGCCGTTGGCTCGGTCCGGTGGCCCCTACTGGGTGCTCCGGGGCCGTTCGGGTGGCCCGCCCGGATGAATTTCATGTCCGCGACCAATTGATTTTCGTTGCGGACGCCACTACGGTGTGCGTGCTGAGTTAGTCAAGGGTCACCGTAGGTCGTGACCCGATGCCGTAGATCGTCGATCCACAGATCCACTCCATCGTTCCACGCTTCCTCCTTGCGACCAGCTCCAACGCCGCGAAAGCGGTACTTCAACGTTATGTTTCAAGGAGTTAGCAAAAATGTCCGAACGTGAGAACGGCACCGTCAAGTGGTTCAACGACGCTAAGGGCTTCGGCTTCATCTCCCGCGAGAGCGGCGACGACGTGTTCGTCCACTTCCGCGCGATCCTGGGCAACGGCTTCAAGAGCCTCCAGGAAGGCCAGAAGGTCTCCTTCGTTGTGACCCAGGGCCAGAAGGGCCTGCAGGCCGACCAGGTCCAGCCGCTCTAAGCAGCTGCCGACCGGCGATCTGAGGCGGTTCGCCCGCCTAAGGTACATAGAGAAGCCCGGCGCAAGCCGGGCTTTTCTTTTGCCCGGCGTTTTCGTTCGCGCGGCGCCGGCCCGCCGCGTTGCCGGCGGTTCGCGTACTTTCCTTTGCCGCGGCCCGGCGCGACCATGAGCGCCTCTCCCCCGCGAGCGCGCGCCATGCTCCCCGACAACGAGTCCGACTACGAGGAAGACGGCTACGACTTCTCCGCCGACGACGGCGAGGACCTCGACGACGAAGCCCTGGTCTGGCAGTTGCTGCTGCTGATCAACCCCGGCGACGAAGACACCGCGCTGCAACAGTTCGCCCGCTACCGCGAGGCGCGCGAGGAAAGCGGCGACGACCGCGAGCCGGTCGAGACCGTGCAGGAAACCATCGACTGGACTTCGGGCTTCTACGTCGATTGGAAAGACACCGCCAGCTTCGTCGACGTGCTCGACCAGCTCGCCGCGCGCTGGAACCTGCGCATCGACTGGGGCGTGGAAGATCCCTCCGACGACGATTTCCTCGACGGCGTCGACGTGCCCGAACTGATGTCCATCGCCTACGACCGGCTGCGCGAGCACGGCTATACGCTGTGGAACTACGACACCGGCGGCGATGCCTACGGCGGTTGGATCGCGCTGCGCCGCGACGACGAGAACATGAAGACGGTGGCGACGGGCTTGGGGATCGACGTGCAGCCGGCCAACGAAGCGTTCTGAGGCGGTGCGAACCCGGCCCGGGGCATCGGGCGCGAATGCCCGATGCGTTGCGCCCGAACCCGGCCGCGCCTCAATGCTTGCAGAACGCCGCCACCCGCGGATGGCGCTGCTCGAACGTACCGAGCTTGCCGAACAAGCCGTCGAAGTAGCCGACCGCGATCGCCACGACCTTGCGCAGCTTGTGCTGCTCGCACACCAGCACGCAGGCGACCTGGTGCAAGGTCAGCAATTCGATCAGCCAGTGGATCGACCAGCGCGAGGCGTTGGAGCGCAGCGCGTGCACCGCGTTGCGCGAGGCGTAGTAGCGCCGCCACGCGACGTGATTGCTGGTCGAGAAGATCCCGCGCTTGACGTATTGGCCGACCTGCTGGCGCATCTCCACTTCGGTATTGACCAGCACCAGCACGCCGTTGCGGGTCGCGCGCATGCCGTACTCGATGTCGACGTACTCGATGAAGTAGTCCTCGCGGAACTCGCCGATGCGGTCGAAGGCCGCGGCCGAGACCGCCGAGCCGGACGAGATCACGAACAAGGTCGGCACCAGGCCTTCGCTGCGCTCGTCGATGCGCTCGGGCTTGGGCAGGCGCGCCTCGGGCGAAAACACCGGCAGATAGCGGCCCAGATTCACCTCGAACACCTTGGGCCCGATGATGAAGGCATCGCGATCGGCGCGCGCGCAGGCGCGCATCATGCCGGCGAAGAACTCCGCGCCGAGCTGCGAATCCTGGTCGAGCAGGAACACCACGCGGCGGCCGGCGCCGAACAGCGCGCGCGCGCCGACGTTGTAGGCGCCGGAGATGCCGCCGCGGTTGGCGTTGTGGATCACCTCGATCCCGTTCGCGCGCAGCCGCGCATGCAGTGCGGCGTCGGCACGCGGCGAGTTGTCCACCGCGATCAGATGGCGGCAGGCGGCGCGCACGCGTTCGAGATGGTCGACGTGTTCGGGCTGCGGTTGCCACAGCACCACGACCGCGCCGAACGCGTCGGGATCGGACGGCGCGGCGGCGGCCGTGGCGTTGGGTTCGGCATGGATTTCCGGTTCGGACACGTGAGCCTCGTTCATGCCGCTTCCCGCAAGGGCTGGTCTGCGGCCGGCGCGTGCGAGCGCTCGCGCAGCAAGCCCATGGCGATCTCGCGGATGCGCTCGACTTGCGCGCGCGACAGCGAGGCGGTGTCGCAGGTGAACACGAAGTCCAGTTCGCCCGCGTAGCCCGAGCTCAGGATCGCCGTGGTGCTGCGCCAAGGCAGGCGCGCGGTCGGGCTGTAGACGGTTTCCACGCGGAAGCCGGGATAGTCCTGCGGGATGTCGATGCGGCCGATATTGGAGATGGTGGTGTCGAACTTGTCGAGATCGGAGCGGCGCTCGGCGACGAACTGGCCGAAGATCGAATGCATCATCTCCAGGCCGATGAAGTATTCGTGCACGTTGCGGCTGATCCGCTCGACCTTCTGATTCAGCCGGCCTTTGAACGCGCGCGCCTGTTCCCAATACGCGGCGTCGTCCACGCGTTCGGGCGGAAGATCGGTGTCGAGCGGGACGATGGTGCCCGGCGCCGCGGCGAACAGCTGGTCGGGCCGGATCAGGGTGAGGAATTTGCGGATGTCCACCGGCGAGAAGATCTTGCCGTTGGCCGCGGCGCCCTTGACCGTGCGGAACGCCAGCGAGAACGCCACGCTCATCGCGGCGAACACGGTCACGCCCTCGGCCTTGGCGCGCGCGGCCAGCGCGGCGGTGTCCTCGCGCGAGAGCTTCCAGTGCAGGACGAAGAACTCGCCTTGCGGCACCGGCTTGCGCTTGCGCCGCAGGCTGAAGAACAAGCGGAACGCCAGCGCCTTCCACGCCGCGCTGCGGCGCACGCGGCGGTCGCTCAGCACGTCCGGCGGCAGGATGTCGTCGAGCGCGTTGAAGCCGGTGTGGTGGCCGATGTCGAGCGTCGGGTCGCCGCACAGGGCGAAGATTTCGCGCAGCAAAGTGAGCATCGACATGCCGTCGCAGATCACGTGATGGCAGGCGATCAGCAGTTCGCCGACCTCGCCTTGCGCGTCGCGGCCGCGCACCCAGGTCAGCCGCATCAGCGGCGCGCGCGTGGTGTCGAAACGGGTTTCGCGTTCGATGTGCGACTGGCGCTGCCATTCTTCGGCGTCGACGCGCTCGGCGATGCGCAGCGGGATCGGCAGCGGATGCGCTTCCAGGATCACGCTCGGCGGGTCGCCGTCCTCGATCGAGCAGCGCAGCATCGGGTGCTTGCGCTGCACCCGCGCGAGCGCGTCGCGCAGGCGCTGCTCGTCGAGCGCGCCGCGTACGCGCGCGGCCTGGACGATGGTGAAGGTGGCGTCGCGATCCACGTACATGACGCGTTCGCACAGCATCATTTTGCGTTTCATCGGAGGGCTCGTGTGGGGAGGTAGAAGCGTCGCGGGGTGGGGCCCTCACCCCGACCCCTCTCCCGCGAACGGGAGAGGGGTCTTGGAACGATCAGCAATCGGGAATGACGTTGCCGCTGTTGTCGCGCGCCTCGTCGTTGCCCCAGCGGCTGAGGTAATAGGCCGAGACCCAGGCGCCGGCCGGGCCGACGTCGAGATCGGTCTTGAGCCAGTAGTGGTTGTAGGAACTGCCCGAACGCACTTCCTCGCCCCAGGCCTTGCAGTAAACGTAGTTGGTGCCCTGGTTCAAGGTGCCGACCGGGGTCAGCGTCGACGGCCACTTGTAGCCGGTGGCGTTGGCGAAGGTGTCGACCCAGTACTTGCCCGGCGGATTCGGATTGCCGCCGCCGCCGTTGATCAGCGTGTAGTAGTTCGACCACGGGAAATACTTGCCGGGGTCGTAGCGGTTCTCGTTGCCCGAGAGCATGCCGTGACCCTTCACCCGCACGCTGTCGGGAACCAGATGGAAGGTGTCGTAGCCCGGGCCGTTCCAGGCGCTGGCGCAGTTGACGCCGCGGCGCGCGCAGATGCTCTTGGTCAGCCGCGCGGAGGCGTTGACCATCGCCGAGGACCAGTTGCCGGCGTCGGCGGCGCGGCCGTCGTGCTCGATGCCGATGGTGTAGTAGTTATGGTTCTTCGCATGCCAGGCCTGATGGTATTCGCGCACCATCTGGGTGATCTGGCCGTCGGACTTGCGGATCAGATAATGCGCCGAGACCTGCGCGCTGGGATTTTGGAACCACGAGATGGAGCCGGCGTAGGAGCCTTCCATCGTGTGCATGATCACCGCGCTCATCTGATTGGAGGCGGTGCTGTAGTTGCTGGAACTGGCCGGGTTCCAGATCGCCTCGCCGAAATCGACCGCAGCGAGGCCGACGTTGGTGGACGGCGCGGCGGCGCGGGCGAGGTCGCCGCTCAGCGCGGGATTGGCGCGCACGCTGTCGTCGGCGGCGTTCATCAGCAGCGTCGGCGCGCGCAGTTTCTGCAACTGCCCGGCATCGAAGGCGCGTTCGAGCTTGAGCGCTTGCGCCGGGATTTTGACGCCTTGCGCGTCCACGCCGTGCTGCAGGGTCTGCAGCACGCCGTAAGCGAAGCTCTGCCGCGCGTAATCGGCGATGCCGCCGTTGCTGGCGCCGTAGCCGGCGTAGCGCGCGAGCACCGGCGCCATGTCTTCCGGCGCGGCGAGCGCGCGGCTGCGCTTATCGGTCTGGCCCGCGGCGAGCGCGCGGTCGAGCAGCGCGGCGGCGGCGAGGATGTTGCTTTCCGGATCGTCGATCACTTGCTTGGCGGTGCGCCCGATGAGGCGCGCGCCGTCGCCGACTTGATCGGCGAAACCGCCGCCGTGGTAGAGGCCCATGACGCCGTAAGAACGCGGCATGTGCAGGTCGCGCGGGTTCTGCGCCGCTTCGGGGCGCACGTGGACCCAGTTGGTTTCGCTGTAGGCGATGGCTTCCAGCGCGCCGGCCGGAAGATTGGGATAGCGCGCGTAGGCGCGGCGGAAATACTCGGGATAGGCCGCGCGCGCGACTTGCGCGGCGACCAGCGCGTTGCCGCGGTCCAGTTCCAGGCGCAGCGCGGCGGCATCGGGCGCGGCGGCGGCGCTGAGCGAGCCCAACAACAAGACGCCGCCGAGGGCCGCGGCGAGGGTGTGCGAATGCATCGGACGATCTCCTTCGGACGCGGCCGCGAACGGTCGCGTGTTGGCATGGCAAGCATGGATCCCGTAGGTTCATTGTCTTGAGCGGGCACGCGCGTTACGTGATCGCTTGCCGGAAACGGCCGCGAGATGACAGGTCGATCTGTGCCCGCGTTTCCATATCCGGCGTTTGATCTGCGGCACGGTTGCTGATTCACGCTGGTGAACGCGCGAATGAGGCTTTGGTCGCGGCGGCCGCGTCTGCGCACGCGGCGATGCGGACGGTGGCGCGCGCAACGCGATGTGGTGTAGCCGCGCACGCGAAAACGCCGCCGCTGTTGCGAACAGCGACGGCGTTGCGGTATCAGCGGGAGCGACGCGCCGGGTTTACCAGGTGTCTTCGAGATAACGCGGCTTGCACGCCAGACGGCCGCCGACGATCAGCACGAGCAGACACGCGCCGAGCATCGCGAACGGCCACACCCAGCCGTGGCTGCGTTCGTGCAGCCAACCGAACAGCAGCGGGCCGGCGCAGCTCAAGGTGTAGCCCAGGCCTTGCATGAAGCCCGACAGCGCGGCCGAACCGGCCGGGGTGCGGGTGCGCAGGTTGATGAGGGTCAGCGCCAGCGGGAACGTGCTCGGGCCCAGGCCGATCAGCGCCACCCACAGGAAAGTGCCGTGCATCGGCGCCAGCAGCAGGCCGGCGAAGCCGCCCAGATACGAGAGCACGCAGGCCAGCACGATCGGGAACGGATTGGCGATGCGCACCGCCAGCGCCGGCATGGTCAGCGCGCTGATCATGCCGAGCGTGGAGAACAGCGCCACCATCGCGCCGCCGAGCGCGGGGCTGCCGCCGGCTTCGACCAGCAGCTTGGGCAGCCAGGTGAACATCGAATAGGTCACCAGCGAAGTCATGCCGAACATCAGCGTCATGCCCCAGGCCACCGGCGAGCGCCACACCTTGCCGCGCGCGGCGGGCGCGGCCGCGGTCGCCAGTTCGGGCGCTTCGTCGTCGGCGGACACGGCGCGGTCGTGCGTGCGCGCGAGTTCGCGCGCCTGCGAGGAGCGGCCGCGCGCTTCCATCCACAGCACGCTGATCCACGGCAGCGCCGCGGCCGCGGCCACCAGCGACCACGAGGCCAGCGACACGCGCCAGCCCGCGGCTTGCGCCAGCGGCACCGCGCTCAACGCGGGCAGGATGGTGCCGAGCTGCAACACGGTGATGTAGGCGGTGCTGACCGTGCCGACGCGGTCGCCGAAGTAACGCTTCACCAGCGGCGGCAACACCACGTTGCCGACGCCCATGCCGGCCAGCGCGACCGCGTTGGCGGCGAGCAACTGCCAGGTGTCGCCGACGAAGCCGCGCGCCAACAAACCCAGCGCGGCCACCGCCATCGCCAGCAGCGCCGCGCGTTCCAGGCCGATGCGATGGGCCAGCATCGGCGTGGCCACGCCGAACAGCGCGAACGCGGCGGTGGGCACCATGCCGAACACGCCGGTCATGGTCGCGCCGAACGCGAACTCGCGGCCGAGCGCGTCGAGCAGCGGCGTCAGCGAGGTCACCGCGGTGCGCAGCACGAAGGCGGACAGCACGATGCCGGCCAGCACCCAGGCGCGTCCCTGCCACAGCGGACGGACGGCGGAAACGGAGGCGGCGGTGGCGCTCATGGGAATGGCTTGATCGATGGTTGCGGATACGACGAACGGCGCGGCCGCAAGGCCGCGCAGGCGCGAAAGGCGTCGTTCGTTCGGCGCGCCGCGAGGCGCGCGGGCGGGGGGGGGGCGGCGGGGGAGAAGCTCGGATCACAGTGTGGACACTGCGCGCGACGTGCGCCAGCACCGGCGCGGCAACGGTCAGTTGCGGCAAAGTCGTCGTTGCGTTCCGGCGCCGCGGGCGGGCGCGGTGCGCGGGCCGGGCGCGCGCGGCGGCGAGCGGGCGCGGCGGCGAAGGCCGCGCCCGCTGCGGCGATGTCAGCCGAAGTACGGCCGCTCGGCCGCGAACAGCAGGCGCTTGGCGCCGTCGCGCCAGACTTTCGGGCAATCTCTGCCGAGCATCACCACCGCGGTGGCGTAGGCGATGCCGCGCGAGCGCGGGCTGACCTTGCCCAGCGCGCGTTCGGCCTGTTCGGCCGACGCCGCGCCGCCGCGGCGGACGGCGTCGAAGAACGCGGCGATCTGCGCGGCTTCCTTCGGATCGGTGCGCAAGGCCTCTTCGCGCAGCCGCGCCGCGTTGTCGTGGTGCTCGCGTTCGGCCAGCGCGGCCAGCGGCCAGGCGCTGGCCGGATCGTCGTCGCCGGTTCCGGCCTGACCCAGCGCCTGCGCCACCGCGTTCGCCGGCGCGCCTTCGGATGCGGCGACCAGACGCAGCATCCGCGGCCGTTGCAGCGGCACGGTCTTGAGCGCATCCAACGCGGCGGCCAGATCGCCGGACTTGAGCGCGACATAGCCCCAGGTCGGCGATTCGCGCGGCACCGAGCCGGTCTCGATCGCCATCAAGGTCTTGAGCTGCTCCGAGTCGGCCGCCGGCAGCAGCGCGGCTTCGCCCATGATCGCGCGCTGCGCGCGCGCGGCGTCGACTTCGATCCACTCGTTGGTCTGCGGCATCTTCGCCGCCTGCCGCAGCAGCGGCAGCGCCTGATTCCACTGGCCGCGCTCGTTGGCGGCGTAACCGGAGGCGAGCGCGAACCAGCCGTGCTCGGGCCAACGCGCGTGGCCTTCGTCGAAGGCGCGGTCGCGGGCCGGGGCGTCGGGCGCGCAACGCACCGCGACGTAGCGCAGATCGGCCGAGTCGGGCTTGCGCTCGGAGGCGGCGCGATGGCGCGCGCAGACTTCGGCGTAAGCGGGCTTGCCCTGCGCGGCGTCTTGTTCGGCGCGCAGCGACATCACCTCGGTCGGCGCGCGGCGCAGGCGTGCTTCGACCAGCTTGGCGAAGTCGGGTTGGCTCGAGGCCGCGCTCAGCCATTCGGCCAGATGGCGCGAATCGCCGGCGTCCCAGCGCGCGTGCGCGGCGATCAGCGCGTTCTTTTCCGCCGCGCTGTCGATCAGTTGCAGCTGATCGGAGGGCGACAGATCGGCGAAGCCCTGCAGCACCCGGCGGTGGCCGCCGCCGCTTTTGGTGCTGATCTGCTTCGGCGGTTCCTCGAACACGTGATCGGCCGTGGACGAGGTCCAGCGCGGCGCGCCGAGCTTGTTCTCCGGCACGTCGCTGTACCCGCCGTAGGCCGCGGTCCACTCCACCAGCGGCGCCGCCGAGGCGATGTTGTAGACGTAGTGCGAGGCGTGCCCGGGGCCATCGCTGTCGAATTCCTCGACCACGGCGCCGTCGGCGGTGCGCGCGATCACGTGGTGGCGGGCGCTGTCGGCGAGATCGACGGTGACGTTCTGCAGCGGCGCCACGTCGAACGTGCGGCCGTCCACGTCCACCCGCATGGGCAGGGCGAGGCCGTTGAGCACGGTGAGCTGGGACACGCCGACCGACGCGCCGACGAACAGCACCGCGCCGACGATGCCGCCGGCCGCGGCGACGCGCGAGATCGACGGCACCAGGCCGTCGGCGGTCTGGAAGCGGTCCCACCAGCCCAGCTTGGTCTGGCGCTTGCGCGCGCTGCCGGGCTTGAGCCGCGCGTACTCTTTCGGCGCGCTGGCCGGCGCGTCGGCGGAGGGCGGAGCGAAGCGGGTGTCGGCGGTTTCGGCGCCGGCGGCCGGTTCGACAGCGGTTTGCGCGTCGAGGCCGGCGTCCGCGCCGACCGCCGGAGCGGCCGCGATCATGGTGTCGACGGGGCGTTCGTCGTCCGTGTCGCCGCGGCGCCTGCGCGCGACTTCGTCCTCGGTCGCCAGCAGCGCTTCCAACGCCGCGTCGCGCAGCGCCGCCAGCGGGCCGACGGTGCCGCGCACCCAGGTGTCGATCGCGCCCAGCCATTGCTGGATGTTGTCGCGGTCGGCCGGCGGCAGGCGGAACTCGCCCAGCGCTCCGGCCCAATCGTCGGCCTTCAGGTACTCGGCGATGCGGCGATCCAGTCGAACCTGCGCGGCGTGCGCGTACAGCGTCTCCAGCGTGCGATGCAGCTGATTGGCCGACGCCACCAGACGGTTGAGTTCGTCGGAGGACACGCGCCGGTCGGCGGTGACCACCTCGTAGGTGTTGACCAGCAGATGATTCGCGTCCTGCAGATCGGCGTGGCTATGGTCGGCGTAATGCAGCACCGCCAACTGCCCGCGCAGCAGCGCTTCCCACGGCCCGCCCAGCGCGCGCGCCGCGGCCAGATGGACGCTGCGGCAGCGGCGGTCGTGCTCGCGCACTTGCTCGCGCAGCGGCGCCAGTTCGCCGTCGAGTTGCGCGATCACCTTGGGCAGCTGCTTGGCCGGCAACTCGTCGCCGCGCCAGCGAACCACGCCGCCCGGCGCGCGCAGGTGGCCGTCGCGCAGCGCTTCCAGGGTGCCGCGTTCGGCTTCCAGTTCGCGCAGGCGCTCCAGCGCGTCGCCGTGTTCGGCCGGGTACAGGCCGGACAGGTGCGCATCGAGCGCGGCGTCGGCGGGCACCGGGTAATAGAGTTCGTCGGGGCCGTCGTAATCGCGCACGGTCGAGCGGCCGAGGTAGGTGCCGCGGAAGCGGCGGTTCAGGGCCAGATCGTCGAAGTCGCGGTCCACGCGCTCCAGGCTTTCGGCGATCGGCACCGGCGCCAGCGGTTCGGCGCTGTCGATCATCTCGCGGGTGATGCGTTCCTTCAGCGCCTGCGCGTCGCGCAGCAGGCTCAGCGCCGGGCGCGGATCGATCTCGCAGGCGATGTAGCTGCGCTTGAGGTTGCGCTCGCGGTCGCTGTTGGCCGGATGGGTCGACCACATCTGCGGTGGCTGCGCCAGTTCGCTCTTGAATACGCGGTGCTGCTCGCGTCCGTCTGCCGGCAACTGCGGCGGTTCGCCGTATTCGGCGTCGGCGAAGACCCGGCGCAGGTGTTCGATCATGCGCGTCTGCACCGCGAACAGATCGGCGACCGGACGCTTGTTGGCGTATTCGCGGTTGGCGAAGCCGAGCGTGCGGTTCCAGGCGTCGTCGGCGGCGCCGAGGCGGTGCAGGGCGTGCACCAGCGCGTCGCTGCCGGTCAGCGAGGCGGCGACCAGATCGGCCTGATATTCCATCTCGCGCGACAGCGCGCGCTGGGCCAGCACCACCAGCCGGAACACCATCTCCACCAGCGAGCGGATCGACCACACCACCAGCGACAGAACCCAGCCGACCCAGGCGATGCGGAAGTCGACGCGCGAGAGCCCGCGCAGGAAATCGTCGAACGCATCGCGCTTGGCGATGATGTGCCCGGCCACCTGCTGGGCCACGTAGACCCAGCGGCCCACCGCCATCGTGCGCTGGGCGAAGTGGCCGAACTCGTGCGCCAGCACCGCCTTGAGCTCGCCGAGGTTGAGCACGTTGACCAGACCCAGGCCGATCTCCAGATTCTTCTTCGACGGCAGAATCAGATTGAGCAAGGACAAGTCGTAGAACACGCCGGCGTTGACCCGCGGCGACAGGAACACGCGGTGCGGCCGCGGCGCGCCGGCCTCGTCGGCCAAGCGGTGCAGGAACGCGAACAGCTCGGGTTGCTCGGCCGGCTTGAGTTCGAGGTCTTCGCCGCCCGCGCCGCGGCGCTTGAAGATCAGCGCCTTGGCCATGAACACGCACAAGAACGCGGCGCAGGCGCCGGTGATGAGGTTGCCGATCACGTTGCCGCCGTCGCCCTGGACCAGGGCCGCGAACAGCCGCCACGCGGTCCAGCCGAACCAGACCAGCAAGGTGAAATAAACGGCGACGAAGCCGAGCAATCCCAACATGGCCAGCCAGGCGTGGCGGCGGTAGGCGGCGCTGGGCGCAGTCAGTTGCGCGGGCACGGACGCAGGTCCGGCCGGATACATCGAATCCATGTGGTCCCCATTGAGCGTTGGCGCGGCGCGCGGGCCGCGGCGGTGCGTCCGGCCCGCCCGCGGCGGGCGCCCCAGCCGGACGCCGGCCTATTCTGCGCCGATTTTTGTGACCCGGTCAGCATCGCGTCCGCGACCCCGGTCCGGCCGGGCGGTGGAACGCACCGATCCGCCGGTGCGTCCGGCTCCGCCTTGATGACGGCCGCCGACGGCCGCATCGTGTCCCGATGTCCGAATTGCGCGCCGCGCGGAGCCTTGCCATGAGTTCGACCGCTTCCAACCCGACCCCCAAGGTCAAGATCGACTTCGTTTCCGACGTGGTCTGCCCGTGGTGCGCGGTCGGCCTGAATTCGCTGGAGGAAGCCATCGCGCGGCTCGACGGCGAGGTCGAGGTGGAGCTGCATTTCCAGCCGTTCGAACTCAACCCGCAGATGGTCGCCGAAGGCGAAAACATCGACGAGCATCTGGCGCACAAGTACGGCCTGGGCGCCGAGCAACTGGCGCGCAACCGCGAAGCGCTGCGTCAGCGCGGCGCCGCGGTCGGCTTCCGGTTCGGCGACCGCGACCGCATCTACAACACCTTCGACGCGCACCGCTTGCTGCATTGGGCCGGCACCCAGAGCGCCGACGCCGAGCGCGCGCTCAAGCATGCGCTGCTGAAGGCGTACTTCACCGATGGGCGCGATGTGTCCTCGCGCGACGTGCTCGCGGCGGTGGCCGGCGAAGCGGGCCTGGACGCGCAGCGCGCCCGCGCCGTGCTCGATTCCGACGAGTACGCGCAGGACGTGCGCCAGCAGGAGCGCTTCTATCAAGAGGCCGGGATCAGCGCGGTGCCGTCGGTCATCATCAACGACCGTCATCTGATTCAGGGCGGGCAGCCGGTGGAGCAGTTCGAGGCGGCGCTGCGGCAGATCGCGGCGCAGGGCGCGGCGGGCGGCTGAGTCGGTCGTTCGCGGCGCTAGCCGCGTTGGCTTGCGCGCAGGTCCATCGCAACGACGGCGTCGCCTCGCGCGGCGCCGTTCGTTTTTGCCCGATCGGCTCGAATCGTTTCGCCTGAGCCGCGGCATCGCGCGCGGACGCCGCCGGCGCTTGTGCGCGAGCGGCGCGCCGGCATAGCATCCGCGCCGCGGCCGCCCCCGGCCGCATCCCTCTCATTGTCTTTGCCAGCCCGGCGTTCGCGCCTGCCAGCCCTCTTTTCCGACGTTCCGCGGCGCAGCAACGCGTGCCGTCCGTGGTGACCGCCGCCGCATTCGCGACGAGACGCGCCGAGCGCTTCGCCGCGCCGCCCGCGGCCCGGCCCGCTTTGCCACATCGCTGCCATCGCGCCCGCCGCAAGCTCCTGGATTCGCCCAACGCCAGGACCGCCGCCATGCTCCGACTCCCCGCCGCCCGTCTTCGCGCTGCCGTGCGCCTCGCCAGCCTCGGCGCGAGCTTGCTTGCGGCCTCCGCCGCGAGCGCCGCCGGCTTGTCCGCATCCGTCGCCGCCGACCGCGCCGCGCTGGCCTTGCGCTGGGCGCCGGTGCATTACCAAGACGTCGACCAAACCGGCAGCCACGCGCTCGGCGGCGCCGCCGACTACCTCGCCCGCTACGACTTCGACGGCGACCTCGACGCGCGCAACAACTGGGACCGCGCCGGCCAAAGCGCCTACCCGCTGGCCGCCCACGCCTATTACTCGGTGGTGGAAACCGCGACCCACTGGTACATCACCTATCTGTTCTTCCACCCGCGCGACTGGACCGATTCGTTCTTCGACACCGAACACGAGAACGACGCCGAAGGCGTGATGTTCGCCGTCGCCCGCGACGGCAGCGCCTACGGCACGCTCAAGGCCGCCATCACCGTCGCCCACACCGACTTCTTCTCGTTCGTCCCCGCCGGCAGCGACTGGACCGGCAACGCCGAGAACGTCGACGGCACGCTGTCGTTCCTGACCTACCAAGGCGCGCCGCACCCGGTGACCGCGCAGGAAGCCAAGGGCCACGGCCTCAAAGCGTGGCCGGCTTACGACATCAAGGGCGACGGCGTGATCTATTACCCCTCGCTGACGACCGCCGAAGTTCCCTCCGGCCCCGACGACCGCGACGTCAAATACAAGCTCATCGATATCTTCGAGGCCGGCGGGATGTGGGCGCAGCGCAACAACCCCACGCTGTTCGCCAGCTACGGCAGCTTCGCCGGCGACAAGAGCGGCGGCTGCGGCAGCGGCGCGATCGGCTGCAGCGCCAACGCCGCGAACGCACCGTGGGGGTGGGACGACAGCAACGACGGCCCGGGGCGCGGGGCGTTGGCGACGGATCCGGTGGGGTTGACGATGAATTACTTTCGGATTCCGGAGGCGGTGAGTGGGGCGTATAGCTACAACCCGTATCGCTAACCTAGTTGAAGATGCGCCTTAGGTGCTGCCGTCTGCAATCGGAAAGTCAAGATACAGCGCGCGTAGATCCGTCGCATTTCCTGTGTGTGTTTTCTAAGCATTTGTCGCGCCTTGCTGAAGAGGCTCTCTGCGTTCATGCTGAAGCGAGGGCGGTCGGTCCGCATGAGTCATCTGCAGGAAAGCAGTTTGTGATCGAGCATCCATGATTCCTCATGGCTGCGACTACGCCGATGGGCAGCGTGGGGATAGGCCTCAAGATGGATGCTCAGTCGTCATCGACGACATGATCTTCGTCATCATCTGAGAGTAGAAGAGCGCAGCGGCTCGCCGGATTGGAGAAGAGGATGAACAGGATTTTCGTGAGGATGTGCATGCTCCCGGTGCTTGCTGCAGGCCTGTGGCTAGCAGGATCATCCGCGGCGACAGCGCAGTCTTCGTCCTACTACGGAGCGCCCTATCGCCATAATAGCTATGGCGATAACGGACCTCACGGCTCAATCCAGGCCACCGTAGATGCTTGGTGGAACGACTGGAAGAAACACTGGCCGGACTACGAGCACTGTGGGTATTCGTTCAAGCTGCTCGACCCGAAAACCAACGGCGGCAAAGTGGTCAGCATGTCGCCGGGCAGTCCATGCAGCGGAACCGCCTACGGCTTCGCGACCGAATATTCCTACAATCCAGATAAGAATCAGGGGCCTCCGAGTTGCCAGGCTCCAGGCACGCACTGCGGCAATCCGATCAATGTCACCATCGGCAACAAGTACCAGCGGGAAGACGACATCGAGCCGGTAGCGGGCCTGGCCTTCTATCGGCATTACAACAGCCTTGCGTTCACCGACGACGGCCACATCGGCAAGAAATGGACGCACAACTACGATTTTAGGCTGAAGTACATGATCGATTCGTTGGGCGCGAAGACGATGGCGCTCATCCGGCCCGACGGAAACCGCGTGGTTTTCAACTATGTGTCCGGTCAGTGGCAGGCGGATGCCGATGTCTACGCGAAGGTCGTCCAACATAACGATGCGTCGGGCGCCATCAGCGGATGGACGTATACGCCAAGGGATGGCCGAGAGGTCGAACAATACGACAAGCTCGGACGGTTGTTTCGTGTCGAACGTTCGGACGGCAGTCTGCTCGATTTCACCTATAACAATGCAATGCCGGTTTCGGGCACCGAAAGCGATTATCTGCTGACGCGGATACAAACCGAGAGCGGGCGCTCGCTGGTTCTGCAGTACGACACGAATCTTCGCGTCGTCAGCGTCTATGACGTGGCCAACCAGGAATACCGATACGGCTACGATCCCCAGGGGCGACTGGTTTCCGTCACCTATCCGGACAATAAGCAGCGCCTCTATCACTACAACGAGGCCGCGTACACCAACGGAGCGGATCTGCCCTACGTTTTGACAGGAATCACCCACGAAGACGGGCGTCGGTACGCGACCTTTACTTACGGCACGGATGCGCGCGCGCTTTCGAGCGAACATGCCGGCGGCGTCGACAAATTCACCGCCCAGTACGGCAGCGGCACCACCACGACCGTGACCACGCCCAACGGAAGCACGCAGACGCGGTCGTTCTCGACGATTCTCGGGGTGAAGAAGGCTGCGTCCATTTCCGAGCAATGCGCGGACTGCGCAAGCCGGACCATCGCGTACGCGTACGACGCCAATGGCTACCTGGACACCAAGACCGATCCGCGCGGCGCCGTTTCCGATTACGACTACAACGCGCGCGGCCTGTTGACCCACGTCGCGGAGGCGAAGAGCGCTTCCGGTTCGCTGCGGACGGTGGACACGGATTGGCACGCGGACTGGGCCGCGCCGATCGACCGCCGCACCTACGACGCCGCGCAAGCGCTGGTCGTGAGCCAGCATTGGACTTACAACGCGAGAGGCCAGGAAGTCACGCGATCCGAGACGGATCCGGCCACGAACCAAGTGCGCACGACGACGTCGGCTTATTGCGAACCGCAGCAGGTCGTCGACGGGGTTTGCCCGCGGGTCGGGTTGTTGACCTCGGTGGATGGCCCCAGGACGGATGTCGTCGACGCGACGAGCTATGTCTATTACCCCGCGGATGCGGCCGATTGCGCCTCTTCGCCTTCGGTTTGTTCTTATCGAAAAGGCGACCTGTGGAAAGTGGTCGACGCGAGCGGCGCGACCAACGAGATACTGCGTTACGACGCCGTGGGACGGATCTTGTCCTCCAAGGACTCGAACGGCGTCGTCACGGATCGGGAATACACGATCCGCGGTTGGCTTTCCAAGATCGCCGTGCGCGGAGCGGTGTCCGGCTCCGAAGCCGACGACCGCATCGTTCTGGCGGAGTATTGGCCGACGGGCGACGTCAAGACGCTGACTACCGCCGATGGCGCGATAACGAACTATGTCTACGACGCAGCGGCCCGACTGACCGATGTGCTCGACGGCGACGGCAACAAAATCCACTACACCTACGACTTGGCCGGAAACCGAATCAAGGAAGACACGCTGGCCGTCAACGGCGACTTGAAGCGGACGCTGTCGCGCGTGTTCGACGGCCTGAGCCGGCTCCGCGCGGACAAGGACGCTTCGCAGAACGCCACCGCCTATCGATACGACGCCGGCGGCAATCGGGACAAGACGACGGATGCGCTGGGACGCGCGACCGATCAAACCTACGACCCCTTGAACCGGTTGGTGCGCACCCTGCAAGACGTCGGCGGCCTCAACGTCGAAACCAAATTCGAGTACGACGCGCTCGACCGGCTGACCAAAGTCACCGACCCGAAGGGACTGAATACCGTCTATGCCTACAACGGCTTCGGGGATCAGACCAGGCTGACCAGCCCGGACACCGGCATTACCGACTACACGTACAACCCCGCCGGCAGGGTCGCGACCAAGCAGGATGCCAACGACGCAGTCCCGCATCGTTACACCTACGACGCGTTGGGCCGTCCGAAAGCCGTGTTCTACACCGCCAGCGGACCGGCCGATGTGGAGTACGACTACGACACAGTCAACAGCATCTGCGCGGCCGGCGAGACTTTCGCGACCGGCCGAGTCACCGCGATGCGCGCCGATGGGACTGAGCTGAAGTACTGCTACGACCGCTTCGGGCAAGTGGCGCGCAAGGTGCAGATCGTTGCGGGCAAGAGCTTCAACCTGAGTTACACCTACACCCTCGGTGGGCAGCTCAGCACCGTTACCTACCCCGACGGCGCAACGGTGGACTATGTGCGCGATGCGCAGGCTCGAATCAAGGAGATCGGCGTCAAGCCCAATGGAGGCGTCCGCGCAGTGCTGTTGAGCAATGCGACTTACGAACCTTCCGGCCCGATGGCCGGCTGGACCTACGGCAACGGCCGCGTTCTGAGCCGCACCTACGATCTGGATTACCGCGCGAAGACGATCCTCGACAACGCCAGCGGCGGCCTGTCCTTGGGCTATGGCTACAACACGGTCGGCGAACTGACCGAGTTGAAGGATGGTTTGCAAAGCGCGTTCCAGGCCAAGTACGACTACGACACGCTCGGTCGGTTGACCGTCACTCGCGATGGTTCGTCCAATCCGCTGGAGACTTATACCTACGACGAAACCGGCAATCGCAAGAGCTTGTTGCATGGCGGTGTTACCGATACTTATGTCTATCCGGCGGACAGCCATCATTTGAGCGGTGTGGCCGGTGTGGCCCGCGGCTACGACGCAACCGGCAACACCATCACTATCGGTAGCGCCGACAAGGAGTTCGTTTACAGCGCCAATGATCGACTGAGTCAGTTCAAGCGGGGCGGTATCGTCAAAGCTAGCTATCGGTACAACGCCCTCGGTGAGCGCGTCGCCATTACCGGCGCCGTGACCAGTACCATCGATACCTACACGGTGTACGACGAGACGGGAAACTGGATCGGTGATTACGACAGCACTGGCGCGGCTAAGCAGCAGGCGGTGTGGTTAATCGGTGAGCCGGTCGGTTTGGTCGTGGGCAACGGCGGCACGCAGTCTCTGCTCTACGTAGAGCCCGATCACCTGGGCGCGCCACGTGCGGTGATCGACTCGGGCCGTAACGTCGCCATCTGGACCTGGGATGCCAAGAGCGAGGTATTCGGCAGTAGCCTACCGAATCAAGACGCTGATTTAGACGGCACCGCGTTCGTGTTCAACATGCGGTTTCCGGGGCAGCGATTCGATGCTGCTAGCGGATTAGCCTACAACTACTTCCGTGACTACGATCCTGCGACTGGTCGATATCTGCAAAGCGATCCGATTGGATTAAATGGGGGCATTAGCACCTATGCCTATGTCAGTGGAAACCCAGTCAGCCGCATCGATCCATTTGGCCTGAAGGATTACACGGCTTGCGAAACGCGAGCGCTCCTAGACGAAGCGAAGGCGGATATGTCGGCGCCACTCGTGCCACGCACTACGAATGCACTTAGGAATCACGGTGGCCTTGGGAGGTTTGATTTCAAGATGAACCAGCCGAATGATACCTTTGTGGCGCCTTTGGTTGGGAAGCTGTCGGCAGCAGAATTCGGAAACTTCATAGCGGGTTACTCAGGCATCTATTACGGCGGCCGTACAGGCTTGGCGCTTGTAATCGTCGGCGGTGTCTTACTTGATGCAACCGACGCTATGGGGGGGAGCGGAACATTCGACATGGATGCGGATAGCATCAAGGACATTCACAACGGAGCGGTCATTGCCAACATGGAAGTCAACGGCTCACCGATCGCGCAGTGCGGATGCTCGAACTGATGAATGCCGCGATCGCATTTATTGCATTCGCGGTGGCTTCCACCGGCATAGGACTATTTGTTCTTCGTCCGTGGGTGCGGCAAATTGCAGTTTTGATCTTGGCAGGCATTGCAATTTTTACAGTTGTCTTTTCGATGAATGACATGAGAGAGCACGGCTCTGAAGCCAAGAAGCTGGGTCGCTCAGCGGATTATATCGCTGGGATGGTTGAGCGCGATCAGAGAATGATGCCGAAGCGAGCTATCATCTTCTTCAGCGTAGCCGGGCTGGCATTGGTTGCGTTAGTCAGTGCGCGAAGAAAGCCCTAATCGATGAAACTAGAAGAAGCCCCGCCCCTAACAGGCGGGGCTTCTTTTTTTAGCGGCAGGGCTGTTGCTTTTGCAGCACGATATCGATCATCTGCATCACGTAGTGCTGCTGCGCCTTAGGCAGGCGGATAATGCGTTCGAGCTGTTGTTGCAGCTTGGGTGCCGGTCCGCGCTTGCCGGTGGTGCGTGCGGCTGGTGCGCCTTCGGGTCTTCCGCGGTGACGCCGAGAGTGCTGGTCAGCCGCCAGCAGCAACGAGATCGGCAAGCGCCGCGCCAGCCCGTTGTTTCGCGTAATAAGCGTTCATGTCTTGCGCCCCGGGGAGAGTCAGATCAACCAACGGCGCGTATGTGCGTGTGCGCTTCGCGCACTCACCCACGACCATGCTGGTGTACCGGCGCGAGTACCTGTCGTTCAAGGCGATGGATGCGCTGCGATACGCCATGGAAGGGCGCGGGCGATTGCGGATCGGCCCCGAGTTTCTCCATCCAGATTAGTCTTGGCTATGTGGACTTCAAGCCGGTGTGGATCGGTAGCGTGACGGTTGGGCCGGGGCTCGGTTTAAGCTTGAGTGAGTACCCGACCAACACGGTTGCCAGCCCCGAGATCTGTTAGGATCTGGATATGGCGTCCAGTGTTCTGCCCGCTCTTGCGCTCCTCGTTCCGGCCGGGGTTCTCCTGCTGGTTCGAGGGATGCGTTTATATCGATACGAGTTGGGTGAGCGCTCTTTTTCGGTCAAATTGTTCGGCAGGTACGAACTTGTCTCGATCAGATTTGAAGAGATGCTTGAGCTCAAAGTGGCGAAATGGTGGGACGTGACGTCGGCTGGCTGGTCTCCGCTTCTGTTGAAGGATCACTTTGCTCTTGAAGTAGTTGTTATTAAAAGAAAAGACGGGCTTTACCGACAGGTTGTCGTGACTCCAGACAACCCTCGAGAGTTTGTTGCGCTGATCGCTGTGCGTAAGAGGGCTTTGGAGCGCGTTGAAGCTCTACGTGACGAGACTGATCGAAAAGCGGCGGCATCGGCCGAATATCGAAAGTAGGCTCGCCGACGCTAAGAGGTGGCGTGCCGAGGGGTTCTGAAATTTAGGGTCAATACCGAATTCGGCATCGGCAGGCCTAGAGTAAGTGTAGGAGGCACTCGCTCCGGTGAAGCAGCCAGATTACCTATCAGTTGATAGGTCTATCTTTTCCATGCGCAACTTAAGCCGTGCATTCGTCAGTGTTTGCGTGGCTGTGGTCGCGATATATGTGATGAGCGCATTGATGGCGCGCCGTGAGCGGGCGGATTCTGTATTGGCGCAGGAGCTGGGGCCGCAACTCTCGCAGTTTTCCGTTTCCAAGGGGGATCAGGAGGTTGGGACGCTGGAACTGATCAATCACGGCGGGCCCGTGGGGGCCACCAGGGATTTCAAGTCGCGCCGCTCCGCGGATCAGGTGGCGGCTGACTATTCGAAGCAACTGGAAGAATATGGCTGGAAGGTTGTCGAGTCTCACACTGACTCGCGCCATCCGTTGTTCGTTCGATTTTGCAAAGGCGTCACTGGAGTCGATCTAACCATATGGCAGAAAGCCGGCGAAGCCTCCTATCGAATCGCACTGCTGCGCAACGGTAAAGATGGTGGCAAGGCTTATTGCCAGATCGCTCCATAGATTTCGTATGGCTGCCGATGCTCTTTGCGCTACGCTGCGCAGTGCACGTGTCTTGTTATGAACGATAAGCGGCATTTCGGTCAGATCTCGATGTAGAGGTGATTGTGGCTGCTCTAAATGGCATCTTGGTTCGTCGCTATTCCCCAAGCAATACCCTGAAGCAACCGGTATTTTTGTATGACCCTGAAAAATTTTTTCTGTCTCGGCCTGTGGACAGCAATGAAAAGGCTCAAGGCTGGTTGATTGACAGCGAACTGGTGATCTCAGGGGCTAAATGGGTTGTCTTTTTCGTGACTGACGAGAAGTGTGTTGGGCTAAATGAGCACATTTTCCGGATGAATGACAGGGGGCTGCAATGCAATCATCACAAGGGAGCCGTCCTGTCGAAAT
Source organism: Lysobacter sp. K5869 (assembly GCF_018847975.1). NCBI lineage: Bacteria > Pseudomonadati > Pseudomonadota > Gammaproteobacteria > Lysobacterales > Lysobacteraceae > Lysobacter > Lysobacter sp. K5869. The sequence continues at coordinate 1,708,878 of NZ_CP072597.1, forward strand.
TAGCGATTAAAGACAAACAGATCAGCACTTCTCTTGTCTACCTCACCCCATGGTGGCGCTATATCTGGGATGACGGCAGTCACCCAGACTTGCAATTCCCCTTGGGATATTTTCTTGAGCAATGGCTTTTGCCCATTGAAAATACGTAGACCTTCAGCGGGTCTCTACCCGCAGCTTAGAGCGCCATCGGAGAAAACCGACGAATCTGGATCGCCGGCTTGCGCGATGACCGCGACGTCAAATACAAGCTCATCGACATTTTTGAGGCCGGCGGCATATGGGCGCGGCGCAACAACCCCACGCTGTTCGCGAGCTACGGCAGCTTCTCCGGCGGCAAGAGCGCCGGCTCCGGCAGCGGCACGATCGGTTGCAGCGCCAACGCCGCGAACGCGCTGTGGGGCTGGGGCGACAGCAACGATGGCGCGGGGCGTTGGCGACCGATCCGGTCGGGTTGACGATGAATTACTTTCGGATTCCGGAGGCGGTCCGTATCGCTGAGGGCGCGGGCGCTTTCGTTCGACGGCGTCTTGTGTCCACACTGACGCCGTAGCCAGTGGGAGCGCATGTCTTGATCGTTACCGAATTCCGGTCAGCGAACGCTCGGCCCAAGCGGTGGAGCTATTTCCTCGCGATCGCCTGTGCAGCAGGATTGTGCGCGGTCGTGATGTCGGTGCTGCGCGCCGGTTATTACGTTTGGATGGATCTGCGGCCTGAGATGGGCCCGGGCATGTTCATTATTTTCTCGCCGTTGTTCGCCGCGGCGTTCGCTGTGCTGGCGGTGTTGTGCGAAGGCGTGCTGGCCTGGGCGGCGCCTTCGCTCCCCGCGCGTAAGCCTTTATGGATCGGAGCGAGTTATGCCTTCGTCCTGGCGGGGTTGATCCGACCGGAACTGCTCGTGCTGGTTTTGGTCCTCAACCCGGCGACGTTGCATCTGTTCTTCGCGATGCGGGAGAAGCGGCGCTCGGCGACAGAGCGCTGAACCCGCGACCGCGCCGCGCGCCTGCTGTCTTTGACGCGTTCTATCGCCAGCGCTAGCATCGGCGTCGCCACCGGCAACCTCCGCGGCCACGACGCCCGCGCGAATCGCATGATCCCCTCGCAAGTGCATCAGGAAGTCGCTAGGCTCAGCGGCTATCTCGACGGCATCGCCGTGTCCACGAATTATCCGCGCCGCTACTGCGCCGGCGCTTTTCTGATCGAACCCGTAGCGCCCGACGCTTGCATCGAGCAGGCGATCAGGGACTACAAAAAAAGTTGGTGCCCCGACCTGGCGTTCGACTCGCGTCAGCGGCAACGCTTGCCAAGCGGGCTAAGCAGCTTGGAATCCGACATCCAACCGCTCGTGCTCCGCGAGGCGCCCGGCCTCGATGCGGTCGGCTTGGAAAACCTGCGCAAGTACCTGTCGTTCAAGGTGATGGACGCGCTGTGGTACGCCCTGGAGCATCAGGGAGGGCTGCGGCTCGGGCCCTGGAACGCAGTGGAAGTCTGGCGACTGGAGTCGCCACCCGAGCCCGACTCCTCCGATTGCATTTACTTCTGCGTCCGCGTGGAACAGGCGTTGGTCGTCTTGCAGTTCAACGACGATCTCAAATGGCGGCAAGCGGTCGAGAGCGGCAGGATCGACCCCGCAGCCCAGCGGGCGGAGGCATTGGCGCAATCCGGCTGACTTTGCCGACTTGGCTTTGCCGATGCTGTCCTGCACAAAGAAACACACGCTTTTCGTCCCAAACCGGGCCTGCGGACATGTTCCGTTGATGGACTGTTCACATCTAAAAAAAGAGAATGATCGTTCATTCTACGCTCCACCCGCAGTCCGTCCCGACCGCGCCCACACTTGAGGCTTCCCCATGCCGTCGCGCAAGTCCATGTCCTATAAGACAATTTTCACTGTTTCCGCGCTTGCGCTGGCCCTGGCGGCCTGCGGTAAGGGCGGCGATCAACAAGGCGGCCCCGGTGGGCCCGGCGGGCAGAAGGGGCAGGTCACGGTCGTGACGCTGAAGCCCGAGACCGTGACCCTGACCCGCGAATTGCCGGGCCGGACCAGCGCGTCGCTGGTGGCCGAGGTGCGGCCGCAGGTCAACGGCATCGTCGAGAAGCGTCTCTTCACCGAGGGCGGCTTGGTCAAGGCCGGGCAGCCGCTGTATCAGCTCGACGACAAGACCTACGCGGCCGATGCCGAGAACGCCAAAGCGACGCTCGCGCGCGCCGAAGCGGCGTTGAACTCCGCGCAGCTCAATGCGCGCCGTTCCAGCGAGCTGGTCAAGATCGACGCGGTCAGCAAGCAGGACGACGAGAACGCCACCGCCACGCTCAAGCAGGCGCGCGCCGATGTCGCCGCGGGTCGCGCTCAGGTGTCCAGCACCGGCGTGATCCTCGGCCGCGCGCGCATCGTGTCGCCGATCACCGGCCGCATCGGCAAGTCGGCGGTTACCGCCGGCGCGTTGGTCACCGCCAATCAGGCCGACGCCTTGGCGGTGGTGCAGCAGACCGATCCGGTGTTCGTCGACATCAGCCAGTCCAGCGCCGAGTTGCTGGCGCTGCGCAAGCAGATCGCCGCGGGCACGCTGAGCGAAGCGAGCACGCCGGTGACGATCCTGCTGGAAGACGGCAGCAAGTACCAACACGACGGCAAGCTGGCGTTCTCCGAAGTCACCGTCGATCAGGGCACCGGCAGCTTCCTGCTGCGCGTGGTCGTGCCGAATCCCGACAACATCCTGATGCCCGGCATGTACGTGCGCGCGCTGGTCGGCACCGGCGTGCGCCAGAACGCGCTGCTGGTTCCGCAGCAGGGCGTGACCCGCGATCCCAAGGGCAACGCCACCGCGCTGGTGGTCAACGCCAAGGGCGCGGTCGAGCCGCGCGAGGTGCAGGTCGGTCAGGCGCTCGGCGACAAGTGGCTGGTCGAAGGCGGCTTGAAGGCCGGCGACAAGGTCATCGTCGAAGGCTTGCAGAAGATCGGCCCCGGCATGCCGGTGGACGCGACCGAAAAGGGCGCCGCCCCGGCCAAGCCGGCGGCCCCCGCCGCCGCGCCGAAGCAGTAATCGGAGACATTCATGGCACGGTTCTTCATCGATCGCCCGATCTTTGCCTGGGTCCTGGCGATCATCATCATGCTTGGCGGCGCGATCGCGATCACCAGATTGCCCATCTCGCAGTACCCCACCATCGCGCCGCCCACGGTGTCGGTGAACGCGTCCTACCCGGGCGCCTCGGCTAAGGCCGTCGAAAACTCGGTGACCCAGATCATCGAGCAGAACATGAAGGGCATCGACGGCCTGATGTACATGTCGGCGACCAGCTCGTCCGACGGCCAGTCCGGCGTCACCTTGACCTTCGAAAGCGGCACCGATCCGGACATCGCCCAGGTGCAGGTGCAGAACAAACTGCAGCTGGCCACCCCGTTGCTGCCGCAGATCGTGCAGCAGCAGGGCGTGAGCGTGTCCAAGGCGAACTCGTCGTTCTTGCTCGTCATCGGCTTCGTGTCCGAGGACGGCAGCATGAACGGCGCGGACATCGCCGACTACGTGGCCGCCAACCTGGTCGACCCGCTCGCCCGCGTCAACGGCGTCGGCAGCACCCAGCTGTTCGGCACCAAGTACGCGATGCGCATCTGGCTCGACCCGGACAAGCTCAACACCTACAAGCTGACCCCGACCGACGTCATCAACGCCCTGCGCGCGCAGAACGCCCAGGTCGCGGTCGGCCAGCTCGGCGGCACCCCGTCGGTGAAGGGCCAGCAGCTCAACGCCACCATCACCGCGCAGGACCGCCTGCAGACGGCCGAGCAGTTCAAGAACATCGTGGTGCGCGCCAACAGCTCCGGCGCGGTGCTGAAGCTGTCCGACGTGGCCCGCGTGGAACTGGGCCAGGAGGACTACAGCACCATCGCCCGCTTCAACGGCAAGCCGGCCACCGGCATCGCGATCTCGCTGGCCACCGGCGCCAACGCGCTGGCGACCGCGCAGGCGATCCAGGCCGAACTCGAACAGCTCAAGCCCTCGTTCCCGAAGGGCCTGAAGGCGGTGACGCCGTTCGACACCACGCCGTTCGTGCGCGTGGCGATCCATGAAGTGGTCAAGACCCTGCTCGAAGCGATCGTGCTGGTGTTCCTGGTCATGTACCTGTTCCTGCAGAACTTCCGCGCCACCCTGATCCCGACGATCGCGGTGCCGGTGGTGTTGCTGGGCACGTTCGGCCTGCTGGCGCTGTTCGGCTACTCGGTCAACATGCTGACGATGTTCGCCGTGGTGCTGGCGATCGGCCTGCTGGTGGACGACGCCATCGTCGTGGTCGAGAACGTCGAACGCGTGATGAGCGAGGAAGGCCTCTCGCCCAAGGAAGCCACGCGCAAGTCGATGGACCAGATCACCGGCGCCTTGATCGGCATCGGCCTGGTGCTGTCGGCGGTGTTCGTGCCGATGGCCTTCCTCGGCGGCGCCACCGGCGTGATCTACCGTCAGTTCTCGGTGACCATCGTGTCGGCCATGGGCTTGTCGGTGCTGGTCGCGATCGTGCTGACCCCGGCGCTGTGCGCGACCATGCTCAAGCAGATCGAGAAGGGCCACCACGCGTCCGACAAGGGCTTCTTCGGCTGGTTCAACGACAAGTTCGACCGCAGCAACCTGAAGTACCAAGGCGTGGTGCGCGGCATCGTGACCCGCGCCGGCCGCTTCATGGTCGTGTTCGCGGCGATGGCGGTGCTGATGGGCGTGATGTTCTTCCGCCTGCCGTCCTCGTTCCTGCCGCAGGAAGACCAGGGCTTCTTGTTCACCATCGTGCAGGCTCCGGTCGGCGCGACTCAGGAACGCACCGGCGAGGTGCTGAAGAAGGTCGAGGAGCAGTTCCTCAACGACCCGGCCGTGGATTCGCTGTTCACCGTGCAGGGCTTCAGCTTCGCCGGCAACGGCCAGAACGCGGGCATGGCGTTCTCGCAGCTCAAGCCGTGGGAAGAGCGCGCCACCAGTTGGGGCGACCGGTTCAAGTCGTGGCTGAGCTTCGGCAAGAACCCGGCGCCCGACAACAGCGTCAACGGCGTGGTCGGCCGGGCGATGGGCAACTTCATGCAGATCAAGGACGCGTTCGTGTTCGCGCTGGCGCCGCCGGCGGTGTTCGAACTCGGCAACTCCAACGGCTTCGTGTTCTACATGAAGGACAACGGCGCGCTCGGCCACGACGCGCTGGTGAACGCGCGCAACCAGTTCCTCGGCATGGCCGCGAAAAGCCCGCTGCTGCAGAACGTGCGTCCGAACGGCATGGAAGACACCCCGCAGTTCCGCGTCGACGTCGACAACCAGAAGGCCGCCGCGTTGGGCCTGAACATCGCCGACGTCAACGCGACCTTGCAGGCGGCGTGGGGCGGCCAGTACATCGACGACTTCGTCGACCGCGGCCGGGTCAAGCGCGTCTACGTGCAGGCCGACGCGCCGTTCCGCATGGTGCCCAGCGACTTCAACCGCTGGTACGTGCGCAACGACAAGGGCGAGATGGTGCCGTTCTCGGCGTTCGCCACCACCCGTTGGGAATACGGTTCGCCGCGTCTTGAGCGCTACAACGGCGTGTCCGCGCTGGAAATCAACGGCGAGGCCAAGCCGGGCGTGAGCTCGGGCCAGGCCATGGCCGAGGTCGAGAAGCTGGTGGCGCAGTTGCCGCCGGGCATCGGCCTGGAGTGGACCGGTCTGTCGTTCCAGGAACGTCAGGCCGGCGCGCAGACGCCGCTGCTGTACACGCTGTCGCTGCTGATCGTGTTCCTGTGCTTGGCGGCGATGTACGAAAGCTGGGCGATCCCGACCTCGGTGCTGCTGATCGCGCCGATGGGCATCCTCGGCACCGTGCTGGCGACGTGGCTGCGCGGCATGGAGCGCGACGTGTACTTCCAGGTGGCGATGCTGACCACGGTGGGCCTGTCGAGCAAGAACGCGATCCTGATCGTGGAGTTCGCCAAGGAGAACCTCGAAAAGGGCATGGACCTGATCTCGGGCACGCTGGCCGCGGTTCGCGACCGCCTGCGCCCGATCATCATGACCTCGCTGGCGTTCGGCCTCGGCGTGTTGCCGCTGGCCCTGGCCTCGGGCGCGGGTTCCGGCGCGCAGCGCGCGATCGGCACCGGCGTGCTCGGCGGCATGGTCGTGGGCACGTTCCTGGGCATCTTCTTCGTCCCGCTGTTCTTCGTCGTGGTCGAGAAGATCTTCGTCCGCAAGAAACACGCGCCCGCTGAGCACAGCGCCCAAGGAGCGCAGAGCCATGAGTAAGTTTTCGATCCACGCCCTGGCGCTGGCGATCGCGGTGGCGGCCACCGGTTGCGTCAGCCTCGCGCCGAAGCTGCCGGAGCAGCAGTCCGGCATCCCGGCGCAGTGGCCGCTGCCGCCGACCACGCAGTCCTTCGTCGGCGCGCAACCGCTGACCTCCGACCCGGGCGCCTCGCAAGAGGCGCCCGCGGGCGGCGGCGCGGCGGTGGCCGACATCGGCTGGCGCGATTTCTTCGCCGATCCGAACCTGGAGCAGCTGATCGGCCGCGCGCTGGACAACAACCGCGACCTGCGCGTGGCCGTGCTCAACGTCGAGAAGGCGCGCGCGCAGTACCGCATCCAGCGCGCCGACCGGCTGCCGTCGCTGAGCGCCACCGCGCAACTGCAGCGCACCGGTACCGACACGCCGGACCAGATCACCGACGAGTACCGCGCCGGCGCCTCCATCGCCAACTTCGAGCTCGACCTGTTCGGCCGCGTGCGCAGCCTCAGCCAATCGGCGCTGCAGCGTTACTTCGCCGAAGAGGAAGCGCGCCGCGCCGCGCAGTTGAGCCTGATCGCCGAAGTCGCCAACGCCTATCTGACTTTGGCGGCGGACCGCGAACTGCTGTCGGTGTCGGAAGCCACGCTGAAGAACCAGCAGTCGGCCTACGACCTCACCGCGAAGCGGCGCGAACTCGGCGCCGTGTCGGGGCTGGAACTGAGTCAGGCCCGCACCCAGGTCGAGCAAGCGCGCGCCGATGCGGCGCGCTACGCCGGGCAGGTCGCGCGGGACACCAACGCCCTGAATCTGCTGGTCGGCGAACAGGTCGATCCGGCGCTGCTGCCGAGCAAGCTCACCTCCGGCGTCACCGGCTTGGCGGCGCTGCCGTCGAGCCTGCCTTCGGAAGTGCTGCTGCGCCGTCCGGACGTGCTGCAGGCCGAACACCTGCTGCGCGCGCAGAACGCCAACATCGGCGCCGCGCGCGCCGCGTTCTTCCCGTCGATCAGCCTGACCGGCTTCTTCGGCAGCGCCAGCAACGAACTGTCGGGCTTGTTCGACAGCAACACCCGCTTGTGGTCGGTCACCCCGGTGCTGAACATCCCGATCTTCCAGGGCGGCAAGCTGCGCGCGGGTCTGGCCTCGGCCAAGGCCGATCAGAAGATCGCGCTGGCGCAGTACGAGAAGGCGATTCAGGCCGGCTTCCGCGACGTGTCCGATTCGCTGGCGCTGACCAAGACCCTGGCCGAACAGCGTCAGGCGCAGGAATCGCTGGTCGAAGCGGCCGCGCGCGCCGAGCAGTTGTCGACCGCGCGCTACAAGGCCGGCCGCGACAGCTACCTCAACCAGCTCGACGCGCAGCGCACGCTGTACGGCGCGCAGCAAGGGTTGGTGAGCACGCGCCTGGCCGAGCAGACCAACCGCGTCACGCTCTACAAAGTGCTCGGAGGTGGCTGGAACGAGCGCAGCCAATGAGCACCCCGGGCAACCCGACCGCCAAGCCCACCGCCAAGGCCGTCGCCCGGGCGCAGGCGCAGCGCGAGCGCATCCTGGTGGCGGCGCAGCAATGTTTCGTCGTGCACGGCTTCCACGCCGCCAGCATGGCCAACATCGCCGAGACGGCCGGCATGAGCGCCGGCCTGATCTACCGCTACTTCAAGGGCAAGAACGACCTCATCCTGGCCATCATCGAGCGCCAGCTCGAAGAGGCCAGGGCCGATGTGGCCAAGCTGCATTCGAGCAGCGACTTGGTCGGCGGCATCGCCGAAGTGTTCCAGCAGTGGCAAGCGAACGATCCGAGCATCACCAACGCGGCTTTGTTTCTCGAACTGACCGCGGAGGCCACGCGCGATCCCGAAATCGCCGCGGCCACCCACGCGTCGGATCGGGTGTTTCGCGCCGATCTGACCTCGTGGTTCGTGCGCAGCGGCGCGGAAGGCGGTTTGGGCGTGGCCAAGGATCAGGTCGCCACGCGCGTGTTGATCCTGCAATCGTTGATCGAAGGCTTGGCGATGCGCGCGATCTGCCAGCCCGATCTCACCGTCGAGCAGGTGCGCACGGCGTTGAGTCAGTTTCTGCCGAGTTTGCTGGCGGCCGAGGCTTGAGGCCTTAAAGACGTACGCAGCGGGCCGCGATCGCGAGATCGCGGCCCGTTTCGTTTCAGCCGCGACGAATGCGGGTATCCCCCTGTAGGAGCGGCGCGAGCCGCGACCGCGAAACCGCATCTACGCCGTAAGCGCGATGTCGCGGTCGCGGCTCGCGCCGCTCCTACAGGGATGCTGCGAAGCTAACGCAGCAGTTGTTTCGCCAACTCTCCCAACGTCTTCAACGCCGCCTCCATCTTCCGATCCCACGGCAGCCCGCAACTCAGCCGCACGTGGTGGGTGAAATCGCCGCGATTGGAAAACAAATGCCCGGGCAAGATGCCGATGCCGCGCGTCAGCGCCGCCTCGAACAGCGCTTGCCCGTCCAGCGCTTCCGGCAGTTCGATCCACAGCGTCATCCCGCCGGCCGGCTCGGCCACGGCGATGCCGTCGGGCCAGTAATCCAGCAAGGCCTGCCGATACGCCTGCGCGTTGCCGGCCAAGGCGCGGCGCAACCGGCGCAGGCCGCGCTCGATGTCGTGGCGGGCGAGGAAATCGATCAGCGCCAGTTGCGGCAAGGTCGCGGTGGCGACCGTGGAAAAGCTCTTGGTGCGCAGCAGTTCCGAACGCCGTCGGCCGCCGATCATCCAGCCCACGCGCAGGCCGGGCGCGAGGATCTTCGAGTACGAGCCGCAGGTGATCACGTGCTCGCCGTCGTCGTAACGGCGCAGCGGCGAGGGGCGTTCGCCGGAGTAGGCGAGCTCGCCGTAAAGATCGTCCTCGATCAACACCGTGCCGTGCGCCGCGCAGGCGGCGACGATCTCGCGCTTGGCCGCTTCCGAGGTCAGGCTGCCGAGCGGGTTGTTGAAGTTCGGCACCAACAGCGCCGCGCGCACGGCGTGGCGTTCGAGCAGTTCGCGCAACTGCGACGGGTCGAGGCCGCGGCCCGGATGGTTGGGGATTTCCAGCACGCGCAGGCCTTGCGCGGCCACCGCCTGCAGCAGGCCGTGATACGTCGGCGTTTCCAGAATCACGATGTCGCCGGGCTGGGTCAGCGTGCGCAGGGTCAGGCTGATCGCTTCCATCGCGCCGGCGGTGACGATCACTTCGTCGGGATCGATCTCCACCCCGCATTGCGCGTAGCGCTGGGCGATGCGCTCGCGCAGCGCCGGCAGCCCTTGCGGCACGGTGTAGCCGAGTGCGAGGGCGGGATCGCGGCGCATCGCGCGCGTCACCGACGCGGCCAGCGCGGCGCTGGGCAGCAGCGAGGCGGCGGGCGTGGCGGCGTGCAGCGGCACGAGATCGCGGCGCGATTGCACGTCGAGCACGCCGAGCAGGGCGGGATTGCGCATCGGCGTCGGCGCGCGCGCGAGGTGGCGCGCGCGATGGCTGCGCGGCGCCGCCGCGGGCGCGGCTCGCACGTAGTAGCCCGAGCGCGGGCGCGCTTCGATCAGCCCTTCGCGTTCGAGCTGCTGATACGCCTCCACCGCGGTGGCGAGGCTGATGCGCTGATCGCGGCCGAGCCGGCGCAGCGAGGGCAGGCGTTCGCCCGCGCGCAGCACGCCGCGCTGGATCTGGCGGCGCATGCGTTCGGCGAGGCGTTCGTAGAGCAGATCCTGAGTCATCGCGAATCCCACAAGCCGGAGCGGGAGACGAGCGTCCCGATCTGTACCTGTCGAAATTCATCCTAACTGAATCTGTATCGGTCCGCCGCCCGATCCTACCCTGAGCCTCCCATCCCCACGCCGCGCGCTCCCTCCCCCATGAGCATCGCCGCCAACGCCCCCGTCGCCGCCGACTCCCGCCCGGCGCTGATCCAACTGCTGATCGCCGAACTGCTGATCGGCTCGGTCGGCGTGTTCGTCCACGAAAGCGGTCAGGACGCGATCACCGCGGTCTTGTTCCGCTGCGTGTTCGGCGTCGTGTTCCTGCTGGCCTGGGGCTGGGCGCGCGGGCTGTTCCGCGGCTTGCTCGGCGAGCGCGCGCTGATCCGCTCGGCGATCTTCAGCGGCGTGCTGCTGGTGCTGAACTGGGTCGCGCTGTTCGCCGGCATGGCGCGCTCGTCGATCGGCGTGGCGACGATGGTCTACCACTTCTTCCCGTTCGTGGTGCTGGGACTGGCCGCGCTGTTCTACGGCGAACGCACCCGCGCCGCCGACATCGGCTGGACCGCGATCGCCTTCCTCGGCGTGCTGTGCTCGGCCGATCCGATCAAGTTGCTCGGCAGCGCCGACAGCGGCTATCTGATCGGCGTGGGTTTGACCTTCGTCGCCGCGGTGCTGTGCGGCGCCTCGCTGCTGCTGTCGCGGCGGATCAGCCGCGAGCGGCCGTTCGCCGTGGTGCTGATCCAGTGTCTGGTCGGCGTGGCCATGCTCGCGCCGTTCGCCGACTACGCCAAGGTCATGGTGCCCGGCGCGCACTGGTTCTGGCTCGCGGGCCTGGGCCTGATCCACAGCGGCGTGTGCTACGTGCTGTTCTACTCGTCGTATCCGCGCCTGCAGGTGGCGACCATCGCCGTGCTGGCCTTCATCTATCCGGTGGTCGCGCTGCTGCTGGATTACGCGATCTACGGCCACACCCTGGCGCCGGTGCAGAGCCTCGGCGTGGCGCTGATCGTGCTCGGCACCCTCGGGGTGAATCTCAAGTGGCAGTGGCGGCGTCGCGCGCAGCCCGCGCGCGCGTGATCGCGCGACCTCCGACGGCTTTCTCGACCCATTCCGCCCGATAGCGGACTCGGCGGGCGCCTGCCTGTCCGGCCGGCGCAAGGACGCGCCGGTGGGGATTTGTCGTTCGCGACCTGGCTGTGAATGCCGTCACGCGCGTTCAGTAGCGAGCCGGTTTCGTATACGCGAACGACGTCGCGTCTTCACTGCCGACGAGCGAACGCTTTCGAACCCCGATTCGCGTTTGCGACAAAGCTCGCGGTTTGCGCGTGCATTCCGGACTTTTATCGATTCCCGACGCAGGAAAAAACGTTATCGTCGCGATGCAAAAGGAATGCCAACGGATTCGTTCATGCCGCTACGCAACGTCGACTGGCTCAGTTCGTTCATCGCCGACGAGGCCCGCGGAGCCGACGCTCCGTCGGCCGCCGCATCCGCCGCTTCGATTTCCGCTTCGGTCTCCCATCGTACCCGCGAGCTCGCCATCACCTATGGCTTGGGCGCGCGGCTGCATCACGGCGAGCGCCATTGGGACGATATCCGCGACGAACTCGCGCGCGGCTGGGACCGGCTGCGCGGCGCCGAGCGGGTGCCGTGGTCGCAGGTCGAAGGCGATGTCGAAGGCGCGTGGCGATTGGTGCTGGCCGACTGAGCCTCGGCCAAAAAAAGCGCCGTCCTCGCGGACGGCGCCGAAACAACGCCCTGCGGCGTTCAACCCTTGATGCAGACGACCTGGCGCAGGGTGTGCACCACCTCGACCAGATCCGACTGCGCCGCCATCACCGCCTCGATCGGCTTGTACGCCGCCGGCGATTCGTCGATGACCGCCGCGTCCTTGCGGCATTCCACGTGCGCGGTCGCCTCGCGGTGCTCCTTCAGCGTGATGCTGCGGCGCGCCTCGGCCCGGCTCATCACCCGGCCCGCGCCGTGGCTGCAGCTGTGGAAGCTGTCGGCGTTGCCCTTGCCGCGCACGATGTAGCTGCGCGCGCCCATGCTGCCGGGGATGATGCCGAGCTCGCCCTCGCGCGCGCTGACCGCGCCCTTGCGGGTGACCCACAACGATTCGCCGAAATGTTCCTCGCGCTGCACGTAGTTGTGGTGGCAGTTGACCGCGGTCTTGTCGAGCTTGAACTTCGGCAATTGGATGCGCATCGCGTGCAGCGTGCGCTCCATCATCGCCTCGCGGTTGTGGCGGGCGTAGTCCTGGGCCCAGCCGACCGCTTCGACGTAGTCGTCGAACAAGGGCTCGCCCTCCAGCAGGAAGGCCAGATCCTTGTCCGGCAGATGGAAGCCGAGCGTGCGCTTTTCCAACTTGAGCCGCGCCAGTTCGATGAAGTAGCTGCCGATCAGGTTGCCGGTGCCGCGCGAGCCCGAATGCAGCATCACCCACACCGCGCCGGCTTCGTCGAGACAGATCTCGATGAAGTGGTTGCCGCCGCCGAGGGTGCCGATCTGCTTGTCGAGCTTGTCGGTGCGCAGCTTGCGGTGTTTGGCGTGGATCGCGTCGAGCCGCGCCGTCAATCCGGACTTGGCCAGACGGGTGGCGTGGCTGTCGGGCAGGCGCCGGTGTTCGCCGCCGCGGCCGTTGCCGACCGGCACGCAGTGCTCGATCGCCGAGCGCAGCTTGCCGAGGTGGTCCGGCAGATCGCTGGCGCGCAGCGTGGTGCGCACCGCGGCCATGCCGCAGCCGATGTCGACGCCGACCGCGGCCGGGATGATCGCGCCGCGGGTGGGCACGACCGAACCGACGGTCGCGCCCTTGCCCAGGTGCACGTCGGGCATGGCCGCGACCCAGGGACCGACGTGGGGCAGGGCGGCGATGTGACGCAGCTGACGCCGCGCGCTTTCGTCGACCGGCACCCCGCGGATCCAGGCCTTGACCGGGGCCACGCCTTCGTCGGCGTGGAGCAGTTCGTAGCTTGAAGTACTCATGGTTCGGTGTTCCTTATCAATGTGGGCCGATGCGGCCGCGCTTGGGCACGCGGGGCCTGCGGGCGCCGGGCACGAACGGATCGGGCTCCTCGCCGTTGCGCAGGCCGTGCGCGGCCAGTTCGGTTTGACCCAACTGGCGCTTACGCAGCGCGTACACGCCGCAACGGCCGTACAAGCCGCAACGCTTGCCCTCGCAAGAACCGACCTGCGCGTGCATCACCGCATCGAACGCGCGTGTCGGAACCAACGCATCGGGCTTGCGCTTGGAGCGTCGCGGCGGCGGCACCGGCGCGAGTTCCAGCCGATACCAGATGCCGTCGAAGCGGTGCAGCTGCACATACTCGTCGATCACCCGCACGCCCTCGCGCCAGCCCGCGTTGCGCGCGTGCACGGCGAGCCGGTGCTCGCGGCGCCGCCGCGCGCGTTCGGCGAACGCCGCGTCGTTGCGCATCAGACAGCCGTTGCGCGGGTCCACGTAAAGATCGCAAGGGCTATCGGCCAGCGCGATCATGCCGCGCCAGTAGCGCAGGACGTAGAACCCACCCTCGCGACAGTGCACGTCGGTCTCGACGAAATCGTTGAGGTGTTGGTGGATGTGTTGTTGCACGGTGTTGCGTCGGTCCACGTGCCGGCACAGCTCGGAATAGACCGCGTCCCAGGGGCGGCCGACCTGACGTTCCAGCCAGCGTTCCAGCGGACGCAGGTTTTCGTTGAGCCACTTGCGGCCGCCGCGGAGGCGGTCGCGCATGCCTTCGCGGGCGGGGCGTTCGTCGGGATCGCGCGCTTCGCGTCCCGGCCTGGCCCAGCCGCCGCCGCGGCGCGGACGTTCGACGATCACTTTGTACATATCGTTTCGCATAAAGGATTTCGTATCCGATAGTCGGCCGCGCGCCGGCTATTGCGCCGCGCGCGCGTCCATTCGCCGCCCCGCGAAGGGCGGCGTTCGCGTCTGCCGTGAGCTGTCGCGCTATCGGAACCCGGGCGGCGCGAGGCCGCCCGGTCCTGCGTTTCAGTCGCGGCCCTTGAGGCTGACGAGCTGTTGCATGACTCCCTCCAGACCGCCGAAGACGGTCAACTTGTCGATCTTTTCGGTGATTTTTTCCAAGGCCTCGAGTTCCTTCAGGCGCATCAGCACCGGACTGTCCTCGATCAGCTTGGCGGTGTTGAGCAAGCTACGGGTCGCGTTGGCTTCCTCGCGGCGGCGGATCACGTTGGCTTGCGCGCTCTTCTCCGCCTGAACCACGGCGTTGAGGATCTCCTTCATCTCGCCCGGCAGGATCACGTCCTTGACGCCGACGCCGAGCACCTCCACGCCGATCGGCATGCAGGCCTCGCGCGCGCTGGCGAGGATGTCCGCGTCCAGCGAGGCCTTGTCGCCGAGCAGTTCGTCCAAAGTCTTGGACGAGACCGCCTTGCGCAGGCCGTATTGCAGTTCGCGATAGATCTGTTCGTTGTAGCGCGAGACCCGGGTGCGCGCGGCGACCGGATCGGCGACGCGCACGCTGGCGGCGAGGTTGACGCGCAGGGTGACCTTGTCGCGGGTCAGCAGTTCCTGGCCCGAGACTTCCACCGCCTGCACGCGCAGCTCCACGGTTTCCACCGTCACGTTCTTGCGCAGGTTCCAGAACGCATACGCGCCCGGCGCCAGGGTGCGCACGAAGGTGCCGTCGACGAACAGCAAGCCGGCCGACTCGGTCGGCACGACGCCGCTGGCGGCGACGCGGTCGATCTGAGCGATCTGACGCAAGCCGTCGGCGACCTCGCGCTCGATCGCCAGACCCGGGCTCAGCTTCAGCGTACGCACTTCGATCCGCGCCAAGCCCTTCCAGTACAGGCGGCGCAGGCCCGGCGCCAGCACTTCGGCGTAGCGGCCGTTGCGCAGCACCAAGCCGACTTCGTCGTTGCCGATGTCGGCCAGCACGAAGTAGTCGGACAGGCGCTCGCCGAGGCCGGCGATCAGTGCTTCGCTGTCGTTGCCGGCGTAAGCGCTGTTGGCGATGTCGTAGTGCGCCAGATCGATGCGGTCGCGAACGTCCCACAGCGTGTAGACGCCCGGGCCGAGCACGCGCTCGATGCGGCGGTTGCGGTAAACCAGGACGCGCTCGGCATCGCCGACCACGACCTTCTTCATCCAGAACATGGCTTTCTCCTTGAAGTTCCGGTGGTTCCGATCCGTGGTATGGGCCGTCGCGAGGAATCGGGTGATCGCGAGGGCGCGGTGGGTCGCGTCGGCGACGCGAGAGCGATGCCGCGCCGCGCGAGCGCGGCGTAGCGGTATTCGATGCTTCGCCGCGCGAACGCGGCGTAGCGCAATAGGGTGGGAACGCCCCTGGCGCCGACGGCGCGGACCGCATGCGCGGCGGGCGTGGCGCCGTCGCCGGCGGCATCGCCACGTCCGTTGTGGTCGATGCCGCGCGGCGCGAAGCCATCGCTCGCCGGGCATGAAGCCGGCGCGGTCGCCGCTGCGTCGTTTCCTCGCGCATCCCGTGGCGGCGATGCGAAGCGGAACGCCGCGCGGGGCGTATCCCGGGTCGGAACTTTCGTTCCGGTTTCAACGACTGTCGTTTGAGGACAGTGGATAGCGGGAATCGAACCCGCGACAACAGCATCTTGTGCTGCGCTCTAACCGACTGAGCTATATCCGAGGGAAGGACCGGACTCGAACCGGCGACCCGCGCATACGACGCTGCTCTAACCTACTGAGCTACCTTCCCGGTGCAGAGCCCCTCCACGCACCGCGGCATACGCCACGGCACAGCCGCGCGCACCAGGCCGGCTCGGAGCCGGCGCCGTTGCGGTGCGCTTCGTCGGGTGCTGCCAACTGCCGTCCGTCTCCGGGCGGCATTTCGTTCGGGCGCGAACGCCCATGTGGTTCTTTCGCGCACGCACCGCCCGTGCCGAAGCACCGGGGCACAGCGTGATTCACGCCTCGACGGCTGATCCCCTTCGTCTCGGATGCTTCGGGGATGTACGCGAAAGAGTTGTTTTCAAGCGGTTTTTTGCTGCGGATCCTTTGCCGGCGCCCAAAACGAAAACGCCCCCGGAGGTCGAGTCCGAGGGCGCGGGCTTCCTCGGAAGATCGGGGCGACCGATCTTCCCGGGAATGGAAGATCAGTGCGGGGCGTGCAGGCTACCGTCGCGACCGCGCGGCACCGACACGCACGCAAACAGCGCGGGGCAGTAAAGCCCTTTCGCGTGCCGCTTGGCGATGTGGATTTCGGTGCGCATGAGAAGGCGGTCGGAAGAAGAGAGGAAGATGGGCGCGAACTGTACGCGTGGAAAATTACCCTGGCAAGACCGTTCGTCGTTTCACGAGCGGGAAATTTTAGTGCGCGCGTTCGCATGCGCATGCATCGTCGTCGACGATAAAGCCCCTCTCCCGCGTGTGGGAGAGGGGATGAGGGCGTTCGAGCGGCGAAGAGATTTCGTTGCTGCGCTTCCGGCGCTCCAGCGCCTCCCGCAAGCAGAAGCGGCCGTCAGAGTGCGTCGATCTTTTCCAGCAACTCGGATGTATCCAACACCTGCGCGAACTCCGCCCGCAACGTCGCCAAGTGCGCCGCGCTGATCGCTTCGGCGGCAATCGTCCCGCCCGCGCCGTCGTCGAGATCGAAGCAGAAGCACGCGTCGCCGACGACGACGGTGCGGTAGCCGAGATTGCTCGCCACCCGCGCCGTCGTCGACACGCACATGTCGGTGCTGACGCCGAACACCACCACGGTATCGACGCCGAGCCGGCGCAGGCGCAGGTCCAGGTCGGTGCCGATGAAGGCGGCGTTGACCGATTTGCTCACCACCGCTTCGTCCGCGCGCGGCTCGAAGCCGTCGCGAAACGCGTTGCCCGGATGGTCGGGGCGCAGGGTCGAGCCTTCCTGCACCGAATCGTGGCGCACGTGGATCAGCGGCCAGCCGCGTTCGCGCCAGGCGGCGAGCAAGCGCCGGCCGTTGATTTCCATCTGCGGATTGTTGCGCCGGCCCCACGGCGGGACATCGAAGCCGCGTTGCACGTCGATGGGAAGAAGGGCGATGCGTGAGGTCATAGGGGTCTGGATACCGATGGAGTGAGTCATGCGACGGATGCGCGCGGCCCGCCGTACGCGCGGTGGACGACGGCGACGCGCACTTGGAATCGTTCGTACCAACGCCGGTGGCCGAGTTCGCGCGCGGCGGCGTGTTCGGCGTGTTCGCGCCAGCCGCGGATCGCGTCCTCGCTGTCGAAGTAGGCGACGGTGATGCCGAAGCCGTCGGCGCCGCGCGCGGATTCGGCGCCTAGGAAGCCGGGTTGCTCGCGCACCAACTCGACCATGCGCGCCGAGGCGCGGGCATAGCCGGCTTCGTCGTCGCCGCTGCGCTGGGAGGAGAAGATCACCGCGTAGCAGGGCGGGGCGGGCAGGTCGGCGAAAGCGGAGGCGTCGGCGGACATGGCGGCGGCGTCGGGCGGGGACGCGCCATCGTGGGCGCTCGCCGCCGCCGGTCTCAACCCGGCAGAATGACGGTCCCGGCCGGCGCCGCGCCGGCATGGCTGGAACGCATCGGATGAAGACTCTCGACGAAACCGACCGCAAGCTGATCGCGCTGTTGCAGGACAACGCGCGTCTGTCGACCGTGGCGCTGGCCAAGGCGGTCGGCCTGTCGCGCACCACCGTGCAGGAGCGGCTGCAGCGCTTGGAAGCGGCGGGCGTGATCGCGCAGTACACGGTGCGGCTCGGCAGCGGCGGCGATCCGCTGCGGGCGTGGCTGTTGCTGCGTTATGCCGACGGCTTCAGCTGCGACGATGTGGTGCCGCCGTTGGCGCAGTTGCCGCAGGTAAGGCTGGTGCACAGTGTGGCGGGGGAGATCGATCTGATGGTGCTGGTGGAGACGCGTTCGCCGAGCGAGTTGGCGGATGTGCGCGAGCGGGTGGCGGGGTTGAAGGGCGTGGACGATGTCACCACGGTGCCGGTGTTGCGGACGGCGTTGGATCGGTTGTAGGCAGCCACGGTTGCGCCGGCGTTTGCGGTGGCGCGGTCGCGGCTTACGCCGCTCCTACAGGGGGCTGGTGGGAGCGGGGTTACTCGGAGTCTAGGCGGGCGAGGTTGAGCACCCATTCGGGGACCGTGGGTTCGCCGGCGAAGAAGCTCGCGGGTTTTTTCTCGCCGATGGCCCAGCGGTGCAGCCAGCTCGGGCCGGCCGGGCCGGTGTAGGCGTCGGCGCGTTCGTAGGCGGGATCGCGCATGGCTTCGTCCAGGCCGATGAAGCGGTAGCCGCGCTTGCGCGCCATCGCGATCAGCTCGCCGTAGGTGTCGGCGTTGAGCGCGTTGGCGTGGATCAGCCAGATCAGCGGCAGGCGGTAGCCGAGCAGGGCTTGCGACTGTTGTTCGTAGTAGTCGAGCTTGCGGCCCATGTATTTGACGTAGTCGCGGCGCAGGCGCGCTTTGAGCGCGTCGGTGTGCGGCTTGCCGCGGTGGCGTTTGGCCGGATGCGGCTCGCCGGTGCGCAGGTAGGCGGCGGCCCAGATCCAGTCGGAGTTGTCGACCGTCACCGGCGCGATGCGGTAGCCGTGTTCGCCGAGGAAGCGCGCCAGATCGGTCTTGGTCTGCGGATCGCGGCCGGCGCGCAGATAGGGATGGCGGAACCAGCGCGGGGTTTGTCCGCGCGCCTGCAGCAGCGGGCGCAGTTGCCGTTCGCCGCGCAGGATGTCGTCTTCGTACGCGGACAGCCCCACCGCGTGGAGGTCGGCGTGGCTGTAGGTGTGGTTGCCCAGTTCGGCGCCAGCGTCGAGCCAGTCGCGCAGCATCGCCACGCGCTCGGGCTGCAGCTTGCCGTCGGCTTCGAGCTTGCCTTCGTTGACGAAGCCGACCACCGGCGCGTGCGCGGCGCGGATCGCCGCGATCAGGCGGCGGTGATCGCCGAGGATGGATGCGGTCGGGACCGCGGGCAGTTGCACCCAGGGCAGATCGTCGACGGTCAGGGCGATGCGCCGGTCGGGCGGCGGCGCCTTGGCGGGCGCCTGCGCCGCGGCGAGCGCGCTCAGCGACAGCAGCGTACAGGCGAGCAGACAACGCAGGACGGCGGTCGGGCGCATGCGGGGCTCCGGTCGGGACTGCGAGGATCATCGTCCCCGCGGTCCGCCGTGACCAGCGACTTACGTCCTAGGTCGACGCCGGCGCGCGCGTTCGTTTAGCCCGCGCTTCGTCTTCGCGGCCCGGCGCCGCGGCGATCTCAGTCGAGCTTGCGCGAAATGACGTAGTAAGCGAGGTTGCCCAGGCCGACCGCGCCGATCAGCACGGCCAGGGTGCCGGCGTTGAGGTCGCGCCAGCCGGCGGCCTGGATGATGGCGAAGGCCACGGCCAGCAGGACCATGACGATGCCCCAGCGCAGCGCGCCGTGGCGGCGGCGCTGGTCTTCGTCGCGCGCCATCGAGCGCAGCAGTTCGTCGGCGCCGCCGGTTTGCAGCAGCTTGCTGCGGAAGCGCGCTTCGACCACGATCTTGAGCGCGAAGACGATGGACACGAACAGGGTGATGGGAACCAGGATCTCGGGCATGGCGGCGGCCTCCTCGGGCTAGCGTGCGGCACGGAGCGGGTCCGTGGGCGGGGTGGTTGGGTTCGGGTGCGGGATGGGTGTGTCGGCGTTCGAGGCAAGAGATACGGCCCGGGTCCGGTCGGTTGCAGCCGCCGCGGCCGGCGCGGGGGCTTGGGGTGACACTCGTCACAGCGCGGCCCGTGCGCCCGGCACTGCAACCGCGCGCGCCTTGCCCGCATCCTCGCTCGGATGACCGGTTCCAGCCCCAACGACGACCGCGCCCTGGTCGATGCCGTCCTGTCCCGCCAGCCGGGCGCCTTCGAGCGTCTGGTGCGGGAGTACCAGGGGCTGTGCTGGCACATCATCCAGCGCATGGTCCGCCACCCCGACGACACCCGCGAGCTGTGTCAGGAGGCGTTCCTGCGCGTCCACCAATGCCTGCACCAGTACCGCTACGAGAGCGCGCTGAAGTCGTGGATCGGGCAGGTGGCCTATTCGGTGGCCAAGCGCCATCTGGAGCGCAAGCGCATTCCGATCGTGGAGACCTCGGCCGACGAGGACGCGCTGTCGCCGCTGGAGATGGTCAGCGACGGCTTCGATCTGGAGGCGGCCTGCGCCGACGAGGAGATCGCCGCCGGGCTGCACGCCGAGATCGAGGCGTTGCCGCCGCTGCAGCGCACTTTATTGACTCTGTATCACCTGGAAGAAGTGCCCATCGGCGAGATCGCGCAGATGACCGGCCTGGCCGAGGGCACCATCAAGAGCCACCTGTTCCGGACCCGGGCGCGCCTGCGCCAGCGGCTGGAAGCGCGGCTGGGAGAATTCGCATGAACCGCAAGCACGACAACGACGCGCGTTTCGACGATCCGGCGACGGCGCGCGAATGGGCGCTGCAGGAACTCGCGCGCGAGCACGAGCGGCTGGGCTCGCCGATGAGCGAGGACGATCCGCGTCTGGCCCAATACCGCTTGCTGAGCCGGGCGCTGCGGGCGCCGCCGATGGAGCCGATTCCCTATGGCTTCGCCGAACAGGTGGCGCGCCGCGCCGCGGTCGCCGCCGATGCCGGCGACCGGGTCGAGCGCTGGCTGCAGCAGTTGCTGCTGATCGGCCTGATCGCGAGCGGCGCGGCCATGGCCGTGGCCAGCGCGACCCACTGGGCGCCGGCGCTGGTTTCGTCGCTGCAGCAACTGCCCAACGGCAGCGCGTCGTGGGGCATGGCCGCCGTCGCGTGCTGCGCGGCGACCTGGGGTTGGGGCGGCATCGCGCGCGCGCTGGGCCTGGAGCCGGACGCGCCGGCGCGCCGCGCTTGAGCGGCGCGCCTAGAGACCGATAACGCCGAAGCGGGACGAATGTGAGCGCCCGCATGCTTTAAACGGCTTCGCGCGCAAGCTTCCGCGCGCGCCTGCGCGCCGCGCGGCAGCGCGAAAAAGTTCGGGAAAACCCGCTATTTCTTGGTATCGCGACGGGATGCGCAGTTGCCCTCGCGCGCGCCCGCCGTGCGTGTCACCCAAGTAACAGCCATCGACCGACCCCCTGTCCAGACTCGCCTGCACTGCAGACGAAGGAGGGGGATCGTGATGGACGCCAACGGGCGCGAACGCGCCGATCGCAACAGTTTCCGCGAGCCGCCCGCGCATGAAGCCGGCGCGAACGCGCAGGCGCGCGAGGACGCCGCCGCGCAATGCGCGCAGTTCAAGTTCGCCGACGAGATGTTCTCCGGCGCCTGGCGCGCCAATCTGCCCGAGCTGGAAGCGCGCGCGCGCCGCTTCGCCGACGGCCAGCGCGACCGCGCCGAGGAACTGCTCGGCAACACCGCGATCAAGGCCTTGCTGTTCATGCGCCGCGCGCCGCAGACCATCACCGACCCGGGCGGCTTCCTGTTCGTGGTGTTGCGCCACGTATTCCTCGACAGCGTGCGCCGGCGCGGCCGCGACCGCGAAGTGTTCGACCGCCATCGCGAGGTCGACGGCGAGGGCGGCGGTTTCGCCCACGACGGCCTGTCGGCGCTGCAGCAACTGGAGCTGGACGAACAGCTCGAACGGGTGGTGGCGGCGGTGGCGCGCATGAGCCGCGAGCAGCGCCGGCTGTTCGCTTACCGCTTCATCGACGATCTGCCGTATCCGGTAATAGCGGAGAAGCTGCACATCAATCAGCCGCTGGCGCGCAAGCGGGTGGAACTGCTGCGCAACCGCCTGCGTCTGGCGGTGGGGCGCGAAGCTTGAGGCGACGGCCGGCGCGGCCGCGTTCACAAGCCTCTCGGGCTCGCGTTCCACCGCATTAGACCCGCAACGAACACTCACTCCAGGGACAGGCTCATGACCGACACGCCCGTCAATTCGCAAATCACCGACGCCGTCACCCAGACCAACGTGAAAGTGGTCGCCGAGGCGCCCGCGCAGGCGATCGCTTCGCTGTATCAGGTGTCCAGCCACTCCACCGGCCTGGCGCTGCAGAACGCGGTGCACAGCCAACAAGTGCTCAATCAGATCTCCAGCGCCGTGGTGTCCAAGGCGGTGCAGCTGATCATGGCCGTAGGCGACAAGCCATAGCGCGCGCGGCGTTGCGGGGCGATGAGACGACGGACGCACGCTTGGGAGAACAGCGATGAAGCAGCGGTGGGACGACGACAACGCGGGCGCCGCGCCCGAGCAGGATGCGCAGACGGGCGCGGCGCAGGGCGCGGCCGACGCGGCCGCGTCGGCGGCGGCGGCCTTCGCCGCGGCGCAGGCCGGGCAGGCCGGCGCGGCGTCGGATGCCGCGTCGGACGCGACGGTCGATAGCGGCCGCGACGCCTCCGGCGGACCGGGCGGCGCTGCCGCGGCCGCGGCGGCGCAGGGGAGCGGCGCGACGTCCGCCGATGCCGGCGGCGACGCGGGAACCGGCGGCGCCAGCGCGGCGGGCGGCAACGGCGCCGGCGGCAAGAGCGGCGCGGGCGGCCGCGGCGGTAGCGGCGGTAGCGGCGGCGGTTCGGGCGGCTCCGATGGCGGCGCCGGCGGGTCGGGGCAGGATCCCGGCGGCGGCTCCGGCGATGGCGGCAGCGGCAAGAACGCGGCGAGCGGCGATCCGGCTGGCAGCGGCAACGCGGGCGGCAACGGAAACGCCGGCGGCAGCGGCGGCGATGGCGGAGGCAGCGGCAACAACGCCAACGGCGCCGCCGGCGACAACAGCAGCAACGGCAACACCGCCAACACCGCCAACACGCCGCCGAAATCCCCGCTCGCCGCCGCGCGCGCCCTCGCCGTCGCGCGCAACGCCGCCGCCGCGCCGCCGACGGGCGCCTTGAATCCGCAGATCGTGCAAGCGGTGCAGTTCAGCAACGCCGAGACCGCGTCCTACGCGCCGGCGCAGATCGCCACCACCGCCGACATGCTGATCAGTCAGGCCGCGGGTCTGGTCGCGCAATCGGCCGCGGTCTACTTCGACGGCGTCACCAAGATCGCGCTGGCCAGCCAAGGCGTGCTGATGAAGCAGATGACCGAGGACATCGTCGCCGACCAGCCGAAGAAGGCGGCCGAGGACGCGCTCGGCATCCTCGCCACCGACGTGTTCATGGCGGTGGCCGCCGCGGTCGCGGCCGGCGCCGGCGCGATGGAGGCGGAGTCGGCCAAGTTCGCCATCGACAGCATCGACCAGAGCATCGCCAAGTACGCCTCGGTCCTGCAAAACAGCGGCGGCTCCTGAATCGCCTCGGCGCGCGGCCGCGGCCCGCGCCGTCCACTCTCGCCGTAGCGCGCGCCCGCCGATCAGGCGCGCGCGGTCGCGCGCGGCTGACTTTCGAGGAACTGCGCCGTGGCTTATTTCTCCATTCCCAGTCTGAGCGTGCCGGCGTACCGGTTCGACTACCACAGCCACTTCAACGGGATCTTGCCGGTGAAGGGCGACGCTACGCTCGGGCAGTCCTTCGACGACGGCCAGGGCCCGGCCATCGCCGCGGACCAGCCGCTGTCGCTGGTCGGGCTGTACGGCTTCGAGGACGGCCGGCCGGGCTGGCGGCGCCGCGGCGCGGTGTCCTTGTTCGTCAAGGCGCTGCGCTTGATGGAACAGCGCAACCCGCTGCTCGACATCGCCCTGCAGCCGCGCGGCCGGCAGGTCTATCAGCGCGGCGAATGCGTCGGCGAGAACATCTACATCGCCGCGGTGTGGCTGGCCGACCGGCTCGGCCTGAGCGCGAACTGCGAACTGGCCGCGACCGATCCGGCGCTCTACGCCGGCGTGCGCAACTGGCTGGAGCTGATCCAAGGCCTGTGGTCGCAGCGCGGCGAGCCCGAGCGGGCCGGCGACGAGATCGAGGCGCTGCTGCCGATGCTGGAGCACTTCAACGCCAAGATCTACAGCGCCAGCAAGTACACGCCGTTCGACGACGCCTACTTCGCCCGCTCGTTCGCCGCGAAGCTGTGGCTGAGCGAACAAAGCCGGGCCGACGCCGGCCAGCGTCCGATCCTGACGACCCTGATGTTCCTGCAGCAACAGGGCATCGCCAACGCCCAGATCGCGCTGGGGCCGTCCGGGATCGAGGTCTACGACGATTGCGTCGGGCGCTACAACGCGCGCTTCGGCACCTGCTACAAGCTGTTGGCGCACAGCTCGGAGGTGTACGCGAGCGACGAGGCTTTCGCCGCGGATCTGCTCAAACTCAAGCGCTGCATCGCCGATCCGGCGCTGGGCAACGTGGTCGGCTTCGATCTGCTCGGCGCCGAAAACAAGGTCGGCGGCTATCTGACCTACTTCAAGTTCCTCAGCGAGAACCGCGACGCGCTGACCGCGCGCTTCGGCGTCGAGCCGCCGCCGCAAGGACAGCCCGGGGATTCGCCCGATCCGCCCAAGCTCGCACTCAAGCTCGTCAACCACATCCATTGCGGCGAAGGCATGGGCGTGGCGGCGGACAACCGCTCGGCGATCGGCTACGCCATGGCCTATCTGGGCGCGCCGCTGCCGGCCTCGTTCTATCCCGCGTTCTCGCGCTACGTGCTGACCTGCGTGGAGGCCGCGCGCAGCCGAGAGGCCGACAACCGGCGCGGCACCTTGGGCACTCCCGACGCGGCGCGCGCGCCCGGCGAACACGTGTCCGGCCTGTTCGACGAATTGTTCCGCAACGATTCGCTGACCGTCGACGGCCTGCTGCTGCGCCGCTACGACGGCAACAGCGAGCGCACCCGCCAGCTGGCCGCCTACACCGGCAAGCGCAACATGATGGCGATCAGCGAGGCGCTCGACACCGTGCCGGCCACGCCGGCGCGCGACGACGAGAAGGGCGAGAACTACTATCAGGTGCTGATGGACGGCGACCGGCCGATGGCGTTCCGGCTCGGCCACGCCTACTACTACCGCAGCTACGTCGCCGCGCGTTACCCGGAACTGGCGTTCGACACCAATCTGGGCAGCAACGCGATCACCGGCGCCTCGGGCCTGTTCGATTCCAGCGAGAGCTACCGGCTCAATCGCGGCCTGCGCCATCTGCACGGCTATGTCGACACCAACCTGATCCAGGAACTGACCGACCGGGTGATGTACACCGGCGTGCGCTCGCTGGATCGCATCGAGGTGCGCGAACTGCTGGCGCTGGCCCGGCGCAGCCCGAACCGCGCCGCGTTTCTCGACGCGGTCCAGGCCAAACTGCCGGACCTGCTGGGCAAGGCGATGGCGCCGGTCTTCGACGCGTTCGCCGGGTTCGATTACCGCCAGTGCTTCCTGACCTTGCTGGGCAAGATGATCGGCCGCAGCCCGTCGCGCGCGCTGTGGTTCGACGCGTCGGCGCGGGTGCTGGCGCTGTTCGCGAACTGGCGCAGCTATCTACTCGGCGCCGACGGGCAGGGCGTGGAGCACACCGACAGCCGCAACGAGTATCTGCGCTGCGCGTTGCTGATGGCCTACAGCCTGATGCCGTTGGATCCCGGGCCGCAGGGCGATCCGGACATCGATCCGGACAACGACCCCGACGCCGATCCGGACGACGACGCGGCGCTGTCGGCCGACATCGTCGGCGCGACGCTGCAAGCGCTGATCGATGCGGTGTCGGCGGCGTACTGGGCCACCACGATCGGGCCGCCGGCCGCATCGGCGGCGACGGGACAACCGCCCAAGGTCGGCGTGAAAGGTTACAAGGCGCCCGATTCGGTCGTGACGATCTTCGCGTCCGCGGCCCCGTAGCCGGCCTGATCGGCGCCCTCATTGCGTATCGCATCACGTGTAAGACCGGAGTTCGCGATGGACGAGAATCTGCAAGTTCTGCTGCACGATGAGCTCGAAGGCTTGTTCGGCGCGCCGGCCGCCCCCGGCGCGGGCGCCGCCGCGCGCCGCGCGCCGCCGCCACTGCCGCCGCCCAGGCCCGCGCCTCCGCGCGCGCCCGCATCGGCGCCCGAGGCCGGGGACGACGCGCCGTCGCCGCACAGCGAGATCGCCGCGCTGCTGGCCCAGCGCCTGCACGACCCGCACGTGCTCCAGGCGCTGGCGCGCCTGCTGGGGGTGCGCTGATGTACGCCTCGCAAATCCCGCCGAACACACCCGAGCAAAACCCGCCCGCGGCCGCGCCGCCGCCCGCGCCGGACGCGTCCGCGCCCGCGTCGCCGCGCGCCGAACTCGATCAGGCCGTGCGCGATTTCGCCCGCGCCCGGCTCGGCCGCGACTTGCTGCCCGAAGAGCAACAGGTGCTGAGCGCCTACATCGCGATGATCGATGCGCAGACGCCGCCGGCCTCCGCGCCGTCGCCGCCGCCCGGCGGCGCGGCCGGCGTGCTCGAACGCGGACGCCAGCAGATCCTGGACGTGATCCAGCAAAACCTCAGCCGCGCGCAAGCCGCGGTCGACGGCAACGCCAAAGCCGAGCGCGCGGCGGAAACCGCGGTGCTCGGCGCGGTGGAGCGCGCGCAATCGCTGCAAGACCTATTGCCGGCCAAGCCCGAGCCGGGCGCGGCGGCGATTCCGCCCACGCCGATGGAACTGATCGCCGCGCGCCTGGCCGAGTTGGTCCGGCAAGAGGTGGACGCGTGTTTCCAGCGGCAGATCGGCCCGCTCGCGCGCCAGTTGCAAGATGTGATCGATACGGCGCAGGCCAACGGCCTGTTGCCGCCCGCCACCACCGGTTCCGCGCCCGCCGACGAGTCGCGCGCGACCGGCCCGGACAGCGACGCCGCTGCCCGCCCCGACCGCGACAACCACTCCAACGACGCCGCGCAGGCGAACGGTCCGGCCGCTTCACAAGGCAATGGATGACTCGTTAACCAGCAATGTACGGCAGCGGCCGTACTTCAATATCCCAAGGAGCTCGATATGGCATTCCCGACCGCCGTCAACGATCAAATCACCGATGCCGTCACCCAGTCCAACGTCAAGGTCATCGGCGAAGCGCCCGCCTTCGCGATGGGTTCGATCTACCAGTCGATGGCCCACTCCACCGGCATCCTGTTCGAAAACGCCGTGGCGGCGCAGCAGCAGCAGAACTCGCTGTCGCAAGCGGCGGCCAACCAGGGCGTGATGCAGATCTACAGCCTCGACACCACCGCCGCCGCCGGCGCCACCGAGAAGGTCGCGCAGACCGGCGTGTCGGACAATCTGACCAGCCTGCTGACCGTGCTGCGCGCGTTCAAGTAAGGCGCGCGGCGCCCGATCCGCGCGATCGGGCCATGCGGCGCCGGCCGGCAACGGCGGCCGGCGCCGCGGAGCCGAACTAATCCGCAACCGAGGATCGATTCATGGCCTATCCCACCGCAGTCAACAATCAAATCACCGACGCCGTCACCCAGTCCAACGTCAAGGTCATCGCCGAGGTTCCGGCCTTCGCGATGGGCTCGATGTTCCAGGCGTCCGCCCACTCTACCGGCCTGTTGTTCGAAAACGCCATCGCTTCGCAGCAGCAGCAGACCTCGCTGGCGCAGGCCGCCGCGAACCAGGGCGTGATGCAGATCTACAGCTTCGACACCACCGCCGCGGCCGGCGCGACCGAGAAGATGGCCCAGACCGGCGTGGCCGACAATCTGACCAGCTTGCTGACCGTGCTGCAGTCGTTCAAGAGCAATCCGTACGGCCCGTAAGCCGGTTTCAGCCGATGCCGGTCCGCCGCAGGGCGCCGGCATCGTTTTCGCTTTGTCCGGCCGAGCCCGGCCGACCGCGCGCCGCGCCGCGCGCCGCATCGCGACCGCGCCATGCCGACGTCCACAGGGGGCGTTATGAATCCTGCCACCGGCCGCGAGCGCGGCCGTTCCGTTTTCGTCTGTCGCGCGCGCGCGCATCGCGCACCGAAGCGCCGCGCATCGTCTCGTTTCGCCGCCGCGTTTCCCGCCGCCGGCCGCGCCGGCCGAACCGCCGCGGCGCCGCCGGCGCGGCCGGGCGCATGGCGCTGAGCGCCCACGACGGCGTCGCGGTGCGCAGGCGCCGCTGGGGCCTGGACCGCTGCGCGCTGCTGCGCGGCCTGCCCACCACGCTGCTGGAGCACATCGCGCGCCACAGCACCGAGGCCAATCTGGAAGAAGGCGACGCGCTGTTCTTCAAGAACGATCCCAGCGATTTCCTCGCCTTCGTCGTCCACGGCCGGATCTACAAGCTGCTGTACGGGCCCGACGGACAGGAACTGATCGTCGACACCATCGACAGCGGCGAAACCGTCGACGAAACCCCGCTGCTCGACACCCACGCGCACAACTTCACCGCGGTGGCCTACAGCCCGACCCGGGTGTTGCTGCTGCCGCGCCGGCATTTTCCCAGCCTGACCAATGACCCGGTGGTGATCGAACGCGCCCACGCCTCGCTGTGCCTGCGCTTGCGGCAAGCGGTGGAGAGCTTGGAGACGATGTGCCTGCACCGCCTGGAATCGCGGCTGGCGCGTTATCTGCTGTCGCTGATGCACAACCAGCCGCAGGCGCGCGGCGGCGATTTCGAGGTGGCGCTGCCGCCGACCCAGAGCATCCTGGCGGCGATGGTCAACGCCAGCCGGCCGAAATTGAACGCGCAGTTGCAGACCTGGCACCGCAGCGGGCTGGTGAGCCGCAAGCGCAACATCCTGCGCATCAACGACATCGACCAGTTCCGCTGCAAGGCGTATCTGGGCCGCGATTTCGAACGGCCCGAAGGCCGCGCGCGCTCGGGCGCGGCGTGGCGCAACTCGTGAGCGCCGCGCGCCGAGCCTGAAGAGGCCGGCCCCCGAGGGAGCCGGCCCGGCCGCGGCGAGCGATGCCGCGGCGTGGTCGCATTACTCGCGGATCAACCGTTGCGGCAAGCGTCGCGCGGCAGCGCGTGCAACAGTTCGCTGGCGTCCTTGAGCAAGCCGTCGAAGTTGTTGCGGTTGTCGGCCGGGCAGAAGTCGCCCACGCGGGTGCCGTTGGAGCGGTACTCGACCTGGAACACGGCCTTGTTGCGCTTGACGAACTCCTTGTAGCCGTCGCATTCCTCGAACTCGTTGCACTCCTCGTTGAGCGCCCAGTCGGTGAACAGCGCGGCGTACGGCGCCATCTCCGGGCCGTTCTTCAGGCCCATCGACATGCCGCGCGCGTGCGCGGCATCGACCAGCAGCTGCAGGTAATGCAGCGAGTCGTCGATGGTCAGGTCGAAGCCGGTCTTGGTCTTGCCCTGGCTGTAGGAATCGTCCAGGTCCGGCTCGACGCCGTCGCAGCCCTTGGCTTTGGCCTTGTCCAGGCGCGCGGTCATGATCGGCATCAACGCGTCGGTCTTGCGCACGTCGACCCAATACTCGCGGTCGAAGCCTTCCATCTGCTTGCCGATCAGGCCCGGCACCTTGCGGAATTCGGCCGCGTCGGCGCGATCCATGTTGTAGCTGCCCACTTCGGTGTAGCACACCACGTAGATGCCCTTGGCCTTGAGCGCGGCGATCGTGCCGGCCGAGGTCGCGTCCAGATCGATGTCGAGCATCTTCTTCGGATTGGCCGAGCCGTCGAGCACGCTGGCATTGACGGCGCGGCCGTCGAGCTGCCAGTTCCAGGTGGTGCCTGGGGTCAGCGGCTTCCAGGTCGCGGCGGCGGCTTCGGCGCGGACGGCGGGCGCGGCGGGGGAACGCGCCTGGACGTCGGCGCCGAACGCGGCGGCGGCCAGGGCCAGGGCGGTGAAAACGAACTTGTTCATTGCGTCTCCAGTAGAGCTTGAGGGACAGGCGGATGACGAAGGCGCCGTGTCGCCGCGCCCGCTCCCGCACCGTCGCGCCGCGCGCCAGCGGCGTTCCGGTCGCGGCCGCGCCGGACGCGCGCGGCGCCGGCGGGCTGCTGGGAGAAGGGCACGGCGCCGACGGCGCCGGTTGCGCGCGCGGCGGCTCCTGCCGGCGTCCTGCGTCCGCGCGCGATGCTGGTGCGAAAGTCGGTAGCGCTTGCGCGGCCGGCATGCGCGCGCGGCGCCGGATGCGCCGCGCGGCCGCGTGCGGGCCGCCCGCGGCGCGGGACGCCGACAGCGGCCCGGCCGAGGGGCGCCAGCATCGCGGCGCGGCTCGCGCAGAAACCGGCAAAAGTTCTCAACTTGACCGTTGCTTACAAATGCGGTGCGCGCGTTGCCGCGAGCGTGAACGGGCGCCGCCGCCGTTCGCGTTCGGAATCGGCGTCGCAGTTCCGCGTTCGTGCCGCCGCCCGCGGTCGCGGCGCCGGCCGGCGAGCCGTATACGGTGGGCTATCCTCCACCTGCTTACGACATACAGCTGAGGAAATGGATCGGTCCTGGCGCCTACTCTGGCAGACCCTGCTGGCCCTGCTGGGTTTGAGCGCGGCGGCGCTGGCGTGCGCGCAGCCGTTCGCGGTCGCGCGGCTGGGGCCGGGCGCCGAACCGAGTCTGGCCCAGGTGCTGTCGGGCCGGCTGGACGCGCGCTTCGCGCCGCAGCAGGGCGAACGCATCGTCTATCCCGACCGCAAACCGCAGTGGCTGCGTCTGGTCGCCACCGCCGACGTCGGCGAGGACCAACTGCCGCAACTGGTGATCGATCAGCCCTACCGCAAGTTCTTCCAGGTCTGGCGCCACCGCGACGTCGATCAGGTGCGGCGCGCGCTGCACGGCCGCGGCAGCGAGTTCCAGCATTCCTCGCGCTTGGTGGTTTATCCGCTGGAAGGCGGGCTGCGCAAGGGCGAGGTGATCTATCTGCGCACCTGGGCGACCGAGTTCACGCCTTCGACCGTGCGCATCGAGCCCTTGGCCGTGGTCCACCGCCAGGACATGAGCCACGTCGCCCTGCGCAGCGTGGTGCTGACCGCGTTGGGCGCCACCGCGATCCTCGCGTTCGGTTTCTGGGTCGGCCTGCGCGAGCGCGGCTACGCCTACCTGAGCCTGACCTTGCTGGTGCAGACGGTGAATCTGGCGGTGGAAGGCGGCGAAATCCGCATGCTGCCGCTGTTCCACGAAGTGCTGCCCAACCGCCGCACCAACGTCGTGCTCAACACCGCGGCGGTGATCGCCAGCGTGCGCTTTCTGATGTTCTACCTGGATCTGCGCGCGACCCAGCCCGGCGTGGCGCGTGTGCTCAACTACTGCAGTTGGCTGCTCGGCGGCTTGCTGGCCGTGTCGGTGATCCAGACCTGGAGCCTGAGCGCCAGCTTCGGCAATCTGGTCCTGCTGGTGCTGATCTTCGCGGTGGTCTACGCCTGCGCGGCGGCGATCGCCAAGCGCCAGAGCGAGGCCTACTTCCTGCTCGGCGCCTGGGCGCCGCTGCTGGCGGTGCTGGTGGTGCTGGTCGGCGCGTTCCAGCATTGGTGGCCGAAGTTCGCCTGGCTGGAATACGCCTACCCCATCGGCCTGGTGTTCGGCGGCCTGGGCCTGCTGCTCGGATTGGCGGCGAAGCTGCAGAAGCTGCGCCAGGACCACGACATCGCCAAGCACCGCGCCACCTACGACCGCCTCACCAGCGTGATGAACCGGCAGGCGATCGAACAAGCGCTGCGCGGCGCGATCCTGGAAGCGCACCGCGACCGCCGCCCGCTGACCGTGGTGTTCTTCGACATCGACCACTTCAAGCGCATCAACGACGAACACGGCCACAGCGCCGGCGACGAAGCCCTGCGCACCGTGGCCGAGCGCACCCGCCAACGCCTGCGCGCGACCGACCTGTGCGGCCGCTACGGCGGCGACGAAATCCTGGTCGGCCTGCCCGGCACCCGCCTGGAACAAGGACTGGTGGTGGCCGAACACCTGCGCCGCGCGGTCGGCGCCAACCCGCCCAGCGCCCACGGCCGCGCGCTCAACCTGAGCCTGAGCATGGGCGTGGCGGAACTGCGTCCGGGCGAGAACTTCGAGCAATTGCTGGAGCGCGCCGACGCGGCTTTGTATGCGAGCAAGGCGGGCGGGCGGGATCGGGTGACGGTGCAGCGGGCTACGGCGGGGGAAGTGGCGATCTGATCGTGAAACGCCTGAGTGCGAATCGACGTGCTTGGCGCTCGGATCGCGGTTGAGCGTGTCCGACGCGCCGAGCGGAGGATGCGCCGAGGAAAAGAATCGCCCCGCTTCCGGCGCTCAAGCGTGAGCGAGTATTCGCCGGATCGCCGCCACGCCCTGTCGAACGCGGTTGTTCTCCGCGAAGCCGAACACCAGCCCGCCTCGTGCGGTACGGCCGTACTTGGATAGCGGATGGACCACCACTCCCTTCTCGCCGCACGCGGCGGCGACGGTACGGTCGCACAATCCGGACGCGGCGTCGGCGAATCGGGCCGCGACATGCATCCCTGCTCGCGCCGGGCCGAAATGCAGCCACGGCGCCAGCGCATGCACTTCTTCCAAGAACGCCGATCGTCGACGGTCGTAGGCCGCGCGCGTCTTGCGCAAGTGCTGGCCCAGGTGGCCCTCGTCGATAAAGGCCGCCAGCACTCCTTGCATCAACAATGCGGTGTGTCCGTCGGCGATGTGCTTGGCGTCCACGAACGCGTCGATGAGCGGTTCGGGCACGATCGCATACGCGATCCGCAACCCGGGAAACAAAATCTTATTGAAGCTGCCGATGTAGATCGCCCGGCCGCGTTCGTCCATTCCTTGCAGCGAAGCGATCGGTCGGCCTTCGTAGCGATAGTCGCCGTCGTAATCGTCCTCGAGCACGTACGCATCGCGCTCGTGCGCCCAATCGAGCAATGCGCGGCGTCGCGGCAGCGAGAGTTCGACGCCCAACGGGTATTGATGCGACGGGGTTACGTAGGCCAAACGCGCATCCGGCGCGGCCGCTAACCCAGCCGCGACATCCAGCCCGTCGTCGTCCACTGGAACATCCACGACCTCCAAGCCTGCGCTGCGCAGGCCATGCCGAACGGGCGGGTAACCGGGCAACTCGCACCACGCGCGATCGCCCGGATCCGCCAACGCCTTCGCAGCCAATTCGACCGCTTGCTGCGTGCTGGTCACCACAATGACTTGCTCCGGCGAACAACGCACCGCGCGCATCGCCGATGCATGCGCGGCGATGGCGCGGCGCAGCGCGGGCAAGCCGTTGCTCGCGCCGTAATGCCAGTAGTCGTCGCCGGGCCGCGACGCTTCGCGTTGCAGCAAGCGGTTCCAGACGTCGCGGGGAAACAGATCGGTCGGCGGCAGCGACGGGGTGAAGGGAACGGACGAGGCCGGTTCGTAATGGCCGGGATAAGCGCGCAACGCTTCGGCGCGGCGCGAGATGCGGCGCGGGGCGGTGTCGGGAACGAGGATGCGGCTGCGTTCGGGCTGCAGCGGTGGTGAATCGCGTTCGGGCAACTGCGCGGCGACGAAGCTGCCGGCGCCGCGGCGGCGGACGATGTAGCCGTCGGCGACGAGTTGGTCCAGCGCCCAGTCGACGGTATTGCGGGCGACGCCGAGGTCGCGGGCGAGAGTGCGGCCGGAGGGCAGGCGGGCGTTGGGGGCCAGCGCGCCGCTGAGGATGGCGGCTCGGATGCGCTCGCTGATGCGCGCGTAGGCGGGCTGGCCGGCGTCGCGGTCCAGGCCGGTGACGTCGACGCTGAATACGGAGCCGGCATGTTTGGCCATGCCGGTAGGGTAGCCCGTTCGCGCGCGGGGCGGGCATGAGGTATGTCACGCGGTGAGCGTCGCGCCCTGGCGGCGCGCGTGGCGCTGTTTCACGCCCTCACGCCTTGACCCGCGTGTGCTCCATCTTCCAATTCGTCTCCCACGCCTTTCCATCCAGCGAAAACGCCTGCTCCCAGCGCGCGTGATCGGCATCGATGCGCGTCCAGCGAAAGCGCACCTTCACCGGCCGGCCTTCGTCGGTGTCGTCGCCGTAGAACTCGCCATGGTCGCCGTCGAAACCGCCGGCGACAGGCGGGAACAACTCCCCGGTGCTGCTATTGATCCAATACAGATACCAGCGCCGTTCCTTGAGGTTGAACACGCGCACCGTCATGCCCTGCCAGCCCTTGGTCGGAAACACGCCTTCGTCGATGTTGACGATGCCGCCCATGCGGCTTTCGCAGCGTAGCGAGGCGGGGAATTCGTCCCAATCCTTGCTGCCGACCCAGCGTTGCTTGAGGCGCAGGTTGCGGAAGGTCCAGTCGCCGACGAAGAAATCGAAGTCGTGGACGCTGCCGGTGGGCAGGACGATATCGGTGCCGGGCAGCGTCTTGTCGGCGACGGCCGCGCCGGCGGAGGCCAGCGGCGCGAGGCTGAGCGCGGCGGTGCCGGCGAGCGCATCGACGAGTAGGCGGCGGCGCGACGGAGAAGCGGGCTTGGGCATGCGGGCGGCTCGCGGGAACGGGCTTCCACGGTGCGCGCGGCGCGGGCGCGGCGACAGGGCCATTTATTGCGCTGGGCCAAGGCCGTTACCGGGATCGGTTGCCGGCGCCGGCGTGGAGCGGTGGCCCGGAACCCTCGTCCGGTTCCGACGCAACGGAGCTGCCGACTGAATCGAACGCGCCCGCGGCGCGATGCCGGGTGCGTTCGAGTCGTGGCGCCGCAACATGAGGGCTGTGGAATCGATCATGGCGCTTGTGAGGTTTCGTAGATCGTTAAAAGCGCTGCTTTTAACAAAAAAATAACATTTCCTTGCAAGCGAGAAGCGGCTTGGGACTCGCTTTATCTGCGATTGCCCGTCGAGCCTCATTCGCCAACGCATCGGCGGCTCGTTCATCGTTGATCGAGGAGACTCCCAGTCGCATCCTCTCCCTTTCATCGCACGGAACGATACTTCGCCAGCGCCATCTGCCGGTGATGCGCCTCGGCGCAGGCAGGGCCGCAATAAAGGCGCGCCGGCTCGGCTTCGGCGAACGGCTCCAGGCACTCTCGATTGAGGCAATGGCCGCGCGCCGCCGGCCGGGCCTGGGTTTCGGCGCGACGTAGTTGCGCTTGCAGCGATTGCGCCAAATTGATGGCCTCGAAGTGCTGGGCTTGATCGATGAGATCGGTCATGAGGACGTTTCCGATGTGCCGCGCGCGAATGCGCGGTCGTTGGACGGCGCGATGCGCGCCGGCCGGAGCGAACACAGGATTCCATCCCCGCGTCGCAGAGGACGAAACTGATCGCCAGCACAACGCGCCGCGTTCGCATCGGCGTAATCCGGGACGCCGTCGCAGGCGGTGCACCGGCGCTCGGCTAGATTGACCGCATCGCTCCACGCCATCAGCCGATGGGAGGCCGCCATGAGCACCCACACCGTTTCCGCCGCGCAGGCCGATCGCGCGATCCAAGCCCTGCACAACGCGACCTGGTTCGCGTTGTGCGAAGGCGATCGCTACACCGCGATGGGCCGCAAGGCGGTGGCCAATTCGTTCTACAACCTGCTGCCGATGTTGGCGGAAATCCGCAAGGCCATCGTCGAAGCGCCGGCGGCGCAGGACGATGCCGCGCCGCAGGCCGCGGTGCGGCTGCATTTGGTGGCGGCGGCCGATGCCGAAGCGCCGGCCGACGACGCGGCGCCCGATCAGGAGTGATCCGCGGCGCCGGCCGCCGCGGCCGTTCGGCGTCGAGGCCGCGCCGCCGCGGGCGACCGTGACGGATGGCCCCATGACCTATGACCCCGGCCGCGCCGCGATGGGCGCGCTAGGCTGCGTCGCCTACGAACACGGAGCGTTTCGATGTCAGCACCAGCAACCCGGACGGCCTGGGCCGTGGCCGTCGCGATCGCGGCGATCTCGTCGGCGGGCGTAGCCAAGGAGCCCTCGGCCGCCGCGCCGCAAGCCCTGCCCGAAGGTCAGGCGCTGACCGACCGGGTCGCCGGCTTGGATACGCAGCTGTTCGATTCGTTCAACCGCTGCGCCGATCCCGAGCAATTCGCCCGTCACGCGGCCTTGTTCGACGAGAACGTCGAGTTCTACCACGACGTCGGCGGCGTCACCTGGACCCGCGAAAAAATGCTGGAGAACACGCGCCGCAACGTCTGCGGCAAGATCCGCCGCGAGCTGGTGCAGGGCAGTTTGCGCGTCTACCCGCTGCCCGGGTTCGGCGCGATGGAGATCGGCGAACACCGATTCTGCGCGCCCGACGGCGGCGCGTGCCAAGGGCGCGGCGAGTTCGTCATGCTGTGGCGGTACGAGGGCGATCAGTGGCGGGTCACGCGCGTGCTCAGTTACGCGCATCGTGCTGAGGCGAAGAACGAGTGAAGAGAAGACAGGAACGGGAGATGCGTTTCTAGTCGTTACTCTTCACTCGTTACTCTCGCGCCAGAACGGCGAGGCGCGATCATTGTTTTTTCCGGGCGACGGTCGAAAGCCGAAGAGTCCGCGCGAGCCGGCCGGCCTCGCGTTCGGGTTCGTGCGGCGTTGCGCTCACGCGTAGCCCGCCGTCTGCGCGATCCGCCACAAGCCGCGGCAGAACGCGGTATCGCCCTCGATGATGTAATGCGGCACGCCGTAGCGGCGCAGCGCGCAGGCGTAGGTCGCGGCCAAGTGCGCGTCGCCGACGATGGCGACCTCGCCGCCGGCCTGCTCGCCGGCGTTCGCGCCCAGGCATTCGTAACCGATCAGCAAGCCCGACAGGAACGCCGGCAATTCCGCGGGCGGCGCGGCGTCGCGCACGTTGCGCGCGCGCACGCCGAACAACTGGTGCAGCCAGTCCGGGCGTTCGCGCGCGGTGTCCAGGCCGAGCTCGAAGCCGCGCTGCGACCACGACCGCGCCGGCAAGCCGCGGCCGAGCAAGCTGCGTTCGAGCAGCAACTCATACAGTTCGCCGGTGGGATAGGTGGAAAACCCGGTCAGCGCGCCGCCGTCCAGCGCGATCCACTTGCTGTGCGCGCCGGGCGCGACCAAGCGCGCGGTTCCCGGCGGCACGCCCAACGCCTGGGTTTCCTCGCCGCGCATCACATCGATGTAGCCGTCGCTGGGCGCGCTGACGCCGGGCACGATTGCGGCGCGGCGGCCGCGGAACGGCAAGGGCTGCAGCATCGACGCCAGCGTGCGCGCATCGGCCGGCAGCCGCGCGTACGGCGTTTCCTGCCAGCCCGCGCGCGCGCCGGCCATGCCGGTCAGCAGAATCGGCGCGCGGCCGTCGTCGAGATCGACGCCGAGCAGCTCGTCCAAGGCGTCGGCGAATTCGCGCGGCGAGGCCAGCGTGGTCAGGCCGCGCGCGCTGTCGCGGGTGGCGAGCACGCCGCCGCGCGCGTCGAAGGCGTGCACGCGCACCTGGGCCGGCCCCCATTCCACGCCGATCAAGGCAACGGCCGGGGCGAGGGCGCGGCGGCCCCTTGCGCTGCCCGCGCCGACGCCCGCATCGCCGAACTCGGATTCGATCGCCGACGGCTCGCCGAACGCGCCGCGGAGCGCCGGAATGAAATGGTCGGACACGGTGCGCGCTCCTGGAGGGACTGCGTCAGAAGAAGGTGTTGATCGCGCCGACGACGCGATAGCCGTCGTCGCTGAGCAACATCAGCGGCCACTTGTCGAAGGTGGTGCAAGGGTGGGAAATGCCGACGGCGACGAGATCGCCGACTTGCAGCGGATGCTCGGGCGGCAGTTCCAGATACGCGTGCTGGTCGTTCATTTTGGCGATGCGCGCCTCGCGCAGCGGCCGCGGCGCGGGCGTGCCGGGACGATGCCATTGCAACGGCCGCGGCAGTTCGATGTCGTAGGACGCGTCGCGCTTGCCCAGCGTCAGCAGCGCCAGACCGGGCTCGGGCCGCGACTGCACCATCGCCCACAGTTCCAGCGCCGGCTGCAGGCCGTGGCGGAATTCGGCGCCGTGGCGGGTGCGCATTTCCTGCTGCAGGCCATGGTAGAGGCCGTGATCGGAGGTCAAATAGCACCCCGAGCGCAGCACCCGGCGCAGCGGGCGCGACAGGCCGTCGAGCGCGGCGAACGCGTCGGCGACGAAGTCGAAGTAGGCCGATCCGCCGGCGCTGATCAGGATCTCGTCGCCATCGAACAGGCCGGCGGCATCGCAACGGCGGGTCAGCGCGACCATTTGCTCGAGCAGCGCCCGCACCCGAACCAGATCGGCGGCGCGGTCGGCGCCGGTCCACAAACCTTCGTAGCCTTCGATGCCGGCCAGCGCCAGCGCCGGCATCGCGGCGATGTCGCGCGCCAGCGCGAACGCCGCGTCGACGCCGCGCGCGCCGGTGCGGCCGCCGTCGAGCCCGAGTTCCAGCAACACCGGCAGGCGCCGCTGCGGCGCCACACGCGTCATGACTTCGTTCAAGCGCGCCGCGCCAGCGACCGAGTCGACCAACACCCAGGCCTGGAACTCGGCGTCTTCATGCAACAGCCCGGCGAGGCTTTCGATATCGGCGTAAGCCACCGGCTGATTGGCCAGCACCACCCGCTTGACCCCGAAGCGATGCGCCACGCGCAACTGCGGAATCGTCGCCAGCGTGATCGCCCACGCGCCCGCGTCGAGTTGGGCCTGGAACAGCTGCGGGCTCATCGTGGTCTTGCCGTGCGGAGCCAACAACGTGCCGGCGCGCTCGGCGAAATCGCGCATCCAGGCCAGATTGTGGTCGAGCGTGGATTGGCGCAGCACCGCGACCGGGTACGACAAACGCCCGTCGAGCACGTTGTAGCCCTGCGCGGCGATTTCGTCCTGCCGCAGCGGCGCGCGCAACGGCAGGCCTTTGACGCCCGGCAGCAAGGTCTGCGTCCGCAGCGCTTGCATGGCTTGGTTCATCGCGATCCTCCGTAGCGTGACTGAGCGAGTCCGCAGGTTATCCAACGGCGCCATCGCCGCCGCGCCGCCGATTGCGCAGGCCGCACGTTCGCGCAGCGCGGACACAGCGAACACGATGCGTGCGACAGACCGAACGACACCTTTCGATTCCTCTTGGCCTACAAACAGAAACTTTCGATTTGCGGCGAGCGTCGGGATATAGCCTAATGAGGCAACGGCGCGGGTTGCACCGCATCCGCCGAAACGCCGCGAATATTTGTAACCTATTTTTACGAAAGAAATGAGTTCGAATATCGAAAGTTTTCCAAGCGAAATCTTTCGCCGCCCGCCCCACTCGTTCCTCGTTCCTCTTCACCAGTTCCTCCACCTCGCGCTCCACCCGCATCCACCGAGGCACTCGCCATGAACCGACGCGACTTCATCGCCCAATCCGCCACCGCGGGCACGCTGCTGGCCGCCAACGCTTTCGCTCCGGCGCTCGCGCGCAAACGCTCCAAGCTGCGCCTGGGCGTGATCGGCACCGGCATGCGCGGGCAAGTGCTGCTCAAGGAATTGGTGCGCCGCGACGATGTCGAGGTGGTGGCGCTGTGCGATATCGAACCGATCATGCTCGGCCGCGCGCTGGCGATGATCGAAAAGGCCGGCAAGTCCAAGCCGGCGACTTACGGCGAGGGCGGCGATGTCGACGCCTACCGCAAGTTGCTGGAGAAGGGCGGCCTCGACGGCGTGGTCATCGCCACGCCGTGGGAATACCACGCGCCGATGGCGATCGCGGCGATGCAGGCGCGGGTGCCGGTGGCCTGCGAAGTCGTCGCCGGCCTGAGCCTGGACGATCATTGGCAGGTGCTGCGCACCCAACTGCAGACCGGCACGCCGTACATGCTGCTGGAGAACGTCTGCTATCGCCGCGACGTGCTCGCGGTGCTCAACATGGTCCGCCAGGGTTTGTTCGGCGAATTGGTCCATCTGCAAGGCGGCTATCAGCACGATCTGCGCGCGGTGAAGTTCAACAACGGCAATCCCGACCAGCCCTATGGCAGCGGCGTGGAGTTCGGACCGAAGGGCTGGTCGGAGGCGCGTTGGCGCACCGAGCATTCGATCAAGCGCGACGCCGATCTGTACCCGAGCCACGGCATCGGGCCGTGCGCGATGGCGGTGAACATCCATCGCGGCAACCGCTTCACTTACTTGAGCGCGTTCTCGAGCAAGCCGCGCGGGCTGCACGACTACATCGTCAAGAAGGGCGGTGCGGACCATCCCAACGCCAAGGTGAAGTTCAAGCTCGGCGATCTGGTGACCACGCAGATCGCCTGCGCCAACGGCGAGACCATCCTGCTGCAGCACGACACCTCGCTGCCGCGTCCGTACTCGCTGGGCTTCCGGGTGCAGGGCACCGACGGGCTGTGGATGGACGTCAACGATTCGATCCACATCGAAGGCAAGAGCAAGCCGCACGAGTGGGACAAGGCCGAGGTCTGGCTGGACCAGTACGACCATCCGCTGTGGAAGCGCCACGGCGCCACAGCCGCGGGCGCCGGCCACGGCGGTATGGATTGGTTCGTCGTCAACGCCTTCGTCGAAGCGCTCAAGGCCGGCGCGCCGATGCCGATCGACATCTACGACGCGGTGGCCTGGAGCGCGATCACGCCGCTGTCGGAGCAGTCCATCGCCGAGCACCGCACCCTGGAATTCCCCGACTTCACCGACGGCAAGTGGAAGGACCGCAAGCCGATTTTCGGGTTCGACGACCGCTACTGATGCGGGACGGGCCGCGCCGCCGTTTCGTCGGCGGCGCGCGCTTCAGCGCGCAGGATCGAAGCCGATCACATCGCCGTCCAGCGGCATTTGCGCTCGCCGGGCCTGCGGCGCGGGCGCGAAGGCGGCGTCCGGCGCCAAGGCTTCGCCGATGCTGCGCCGGCCGATGGCTTGGAAACGCTCGAACACGAACGGCAGGCCTTCGGACTGCTCGAACGTGGCCGCGTTGGACACGTGCAGGTGCAGATGCGGGCCGCCGGTGTTGCCGGACTGGCCGAGGCGGCCGACGACCTGACCGCGACGCACGCGCTCGCCCGGCCGGGCGGCGACGCTGCCGGGTTGCAGATGCGCGTAGTGGACATAGACCCGCGGCGCGATTTCCAGGATCACGTAATTGCCGTAGAGATCGTCGGCGCTGAGCGCGGCCGGCTCGGGCTGCGGCGACAGCGGCGCGCGTTCGGGCTGGCCGTCGCGCGCGGCGCGCACCGTGCCGTCGGCGACCGCCAGCACCGGCGCGCCGTAGCCGACCCAATCGCCGTGCCGGGTCTTGGCCAACTCGCCGGCGCCGGCGCGCACCGCGCGGCCTTGCGCGTCCAGGCCGATCAGGTCGAGCGCGTAGCGCTGCGGAATCGTCGCTTCGCCGTTGGCCGCGACCACGCTGCCCCAATGATGCGATTGCGCGTTCGACGGGCCTTCGTAGGCCATCCAGGCGCCGCCGGCGAGTGGCGGCCCCAGGCTCACCGGCGCGAGGTTCGAGACCGTCAGCGCCGCGCCGTCGATCCAGGTGCGCGCGCCGCGCGCGTCGACGAACTCGATGCGATGGCGCAGCCGCGCCGGCGCGGCCGCGCCGCGCGGCAGATCGAGCCAGACGAACAGCACCGCGCGCTGGCCGGCTTCGATGGGAATGTCTTTGGCGATCGGCTCGCCTTGCGCGGCGGGCGCGGTCAAGCGCTGCAGCGCTTCGCCTTCGAATCGCGCCAGCGGCGCGGTCGCGTCGTCGGCGTAAACCTCCAATCGGGTCAGCCGCAAGGTGCCGGTGGCGCGATAGAAGTTGCTCAGATGCAGTTCGTAAGCCAGATGCGCGCGGCCGTCGGTGGCCGCGACCGCGGCGGGCGCCCACGGGATGCGCGCTTCCACCGGCGCTTGCTGCGCGGGCGGCGGCGCGGCGCAGGCGGCCGCCGACCACAACAGCGCAGCGCAAGCCAGGGCCGGGATCGTGCCCCGGGCGGTACCGCGTGCGGAATCGGCGGGCATCGGATCTACCGGAAGGCGCCGGGCGGGCGCGGATGAGCCGCGATCCTAGCGCAGCGGCGGGGCAGGCGAGCGGCGCGGCCGTTCGTCGGTAACCGTTCAATTCGCGTTGACAGGTTCGGATGCGCCTTCATAACCTGTATAAAACACTTAAAGGGTTTTAAGATGAGCGGCACGACGCGACCCTTCCGACTGGCCGGCGCTTGCGCTTTGTTGGCTCTGAGCGCCTGCGGCGCGGCGTTGGCGGAACCCGCGGACGCCGGCGCGGCAGTCGCCGCGCGCGCTCCGCGCATCGCCGCGCGCGCTCCGCGCATCGCCGCGCTGGATGCGCCGAGCAACCTCGGCCTGCGCCCGCCGCGCCCCGGCCAGGAGCCCGGCGTGCGTCGCCTGCCCGAGGCGCTGCGAGGCGCCGGCCTGTTGACCGCGCTGCATGCTCGCGACGCCGGACGGGTCGCGCCGCCGCCGTATTCGCCGGATCCCGACCGCGCCATCGGTTTCCGCAACGGCGCCGCGCTGCGCGACTACAGCCTGACGCTGGCCGACCGCTTGCGGCCGCTGCTGCGCGACGGCGAATTCGCGCTGGTGCTCGGCGGCGATTGCAGCGTCTTGCTCGGCAGCGGCTTGGCGCTCAAGCAGCGCGGCCGTTACGGGCTGGCGTTCGTCGACGCCCACGACGATTTCTCGTTCGTGCGCGACCGCAAGCGCTACGCCGGCTATCTCACCGCGGCGGGCTTGGATCTGGGCTTGGCCACCGGTCACGGCCCGGCGGCGCTGTCGGATCTGCGCGGGCAATCGCCGTACTTCCGTACCGGCGATGTCGTCCATCTCGGTTTGGTGGTCAGCGACGAGGACAAGCGCGGCTACGAGTTCGAGAGTTTCGAGCGGTCCGGCATCCACAGCATCGACGCCGCCGCGATCCGCCGCGACGGCGCGCGCGCCGCCGGCCGCGCGGCGCGGGCGAGGCTGGAGGCGATGCCGACCGAAGGGTTCTGGATCCACGTCGATGCCGATGTCTTGGCCGAACGGATCATGCCCGCGGTCGATTCGCCCAATCCCGACGGCCTGGAATTCGCCGAGCTGCGCGCGCTGCTCGCGCAGTTGCTGGCGAGCCCGAAGGCGGTGGGCCTGGAGTTGACGATCTTCGACCCGGACCTGGACCCGGACGGCTCGCTGGCGCGCGAGCTGTCCGCCGCGCTCGCCGGCGCCTTCGCCGACAGCGGGCGCTGGCCTTCGCCGCGCGGCAAGCGCTGAGGCCGCGACGATGCGACGGCGCGATTTTCTCGGGACCGGCGCGGCGGCGGTGCTGCTCGTGGCCGGCGGCGCGGTCGACGGCGAGGCGCGCGAAACGGCCGGCGCGGCGCACCGCATCGGCGCGCATTCGCGTCTGCTGTTCGTCAGCGGGCAAGTGCCGACCGATGCGAACGGCGAGGCGCCCGCGCAGTTCTCCGAGCAATGCCGGCTGGCGTGGCGCAATCTGGAAACGCAGTTGAACGCGGCCGACATGCAGCTGCGGCATCTGGTCAAGCTCACCGTGTTCCTCGCCCGAGCCGAGGACCGGCGGCGCGAGCGCGAAGTGCGGCGAGCGATGCTGGGCCGTATCGCGCAGCCGTCGGTCAGC
This sequence comes from Lysobacter sp. K5869, assembly GCF_018847975.1. NCBI lineage: Bacteria > Pseudomonadati > Pseudomonadota > Gammaproteobacteria > Lysobacterales > Lysobacteraceae > Lysobacter > Lysobacter sp. K5869. Next base: position 1,751,876 of record NZ_CP072597.1, read on the forward strand.
GTGGTGGTGACCGGAATTTACGACGAGGCGTGGCGCATCGAAATCGAGGCGATCGCGCTGGCCTGAGCGCTAACCCACCGCGCTCCAGCGCGCATCGCGATGCAGCGCGCGGTAGTCGCGCGGCGCCATCCCGACCATCGCCTTGAACTGCCGCGCGAACGCGCTTTGATCGGTGAAGCCGCAGGCCAGCCCGACCTCGGCGATGCTGGCCTCGCCGTGCAGTTCGCGCATCGCCGCTTCGATCCGCAGCCGGGTCAGCGTCTGTTGCGGCGTGAGCTGGAACACGCGCTGGAAATGCCGCTCCAACTGAGCCACCGACAAATCCGCCAGCTTCGCCATCGCCGCGATGCGCAGCGGTTCGGCGAAGCGCAACTGCATGTGCTCGAACACCCGGCGCAAGCGTTCGTACGTGGGATCGCGCCCGTCCGGCGCGCCGAGATCGCGCGACAGGCCGACCAGGCCGCGGCGGCCGCCGGGCAAGGTCAGCGGGCGCTTGCCGGTGAGGCACCAGCCGGGGCGGCGGTTCGGATACAGATGCACTTCGAGCTGGTTTTCGATGGTGCCGCCGTCGAGCACGCGCCGGTCCTGCTGGGCGTAGCGCGCGGCCAAGCGGGTCGGAAACACTTCGGCGACGTCGCGGCCGATCACGTCCTCGCGCCGCTTCAGGCCGAGTCTGCGCACCAGGGTCAGATTGGCGTGGGTGTAGCGGCCGGCTTCGTCCTTGACGAAGAACACCACGTCGGCGAGCGCGTCGCACAGGGTCTGCATCAGTTCGGCGTCGATCCGCACCGGATCGAGGGAAGGCGCGGGCAGGGCAGGGGCCATGAGGACGGGGCGCGGCGGGCGGAGGAGGGTGTCGCCGATTATGCCGAATTCCGCATCGAGGTTCGTCAAGCTCATCTAGCCGCTGCGGCCCCCGCGACGCGAGCATGTCCAGCATGCACAGCCTCGACATCATCGACTCGCACACCGGCGGCGAACCCACCCGCGTGGTGGTCGCCGGATTCCCCGATCTCGGCGGCGGCGACCTCGCCGAACAGCGCCGCCGCTTCGCCCAGGACTTCGACCGCTGGCGCAGCGCGGTGGCCTGCGAGCCGCGCGGCTCCGACCCGGTGGTCGGCGCGCTGCTGCTGCCGCCGCGCACGCCCGGCGCCTGCGCCGGCACGATCTTCTTCAACAACGTCGGCTATCTGGGCATGTGCGGGCACGGCACTATCGGTTTGGTGCGCACGCTGCAGTTCCTCGGCCGGATCGGGCCGGGCGATCACCGCATCGACACGCCGGTCGGCACGGTCGGCGCGCGCTTGCACGAAGACGGCCGCGTGTCGATCGCCAACGTCGAAAGCTGGCGCCACGCCGCGCAAGTGCGGCTCGACGTGCCGGGCTACGGCGCGGTGACCGGCGATGTCGCCTGGGGCGGCAACTGGTTCTTCATCGTCAAGGTGGCGCAGCCGATCGCGCTGGAGCGCGTGCGCGAACTCAGCGAGTTCGCCGAGGCGATCCGCAACGCGCTGACCGGCGCGGGCATCACCGGCGCCGACGGCGCCGAGATCGATCACATCGAATTGGAAACCGCTTCGCCCACGCCGGGCGTGGACGGCCGCAACTTCGTGCTGTGTCCCGGATTGGCCTACGACCGCTCGCCCTGCGGCACCGGCACCAGCGCCAAGCTGGCGTGTCTGGCCGCCGACGGCAAGCTCGCGCCGGGCGCGGTGTGGCGGCAGGAGAGCGTGCTCGGCAGCGTGTTCGAGGGAACCTATCGCGCCGGCGAGCGCGGCGTGCATCCGACCATCACCGGCAGCGCCCACATCACCGCGCGCGCGCAGTTGCTGATCGACGACGCCGACCCGTTCGCCTGGGGCATCGGCGCGCGCTGAGCGCGGCCGCGATCATGTCCCGCTACGACCTCATCGTCATCGGCGCCGGCATCGTCGGCGCGGCCTGCGCCGAGCGCGCCGCGCGCGAGGGCTTGCGCGTGGCCGTGGTCGAGCCGGGCCCGGTCGGCGGCGGCGCCACCGCGGCGGCGATGGGGCATCTGGTCGCGATGGACGACGATCCGGCGGAGCTGGCGCTGTCGCGGTTGTCGTTGCAGTTGTGGGAACGCTTCGCCGATCTGCCGCTGGCCGAGTTCAGCCGCTGCGGCACCTTGTGGGTGGCGCGCGAGCCGCGCGAACTCGACGGCGTCGCGGCCAAGGTCGCGCGTCTGGCCGCGGCCGGCGTGGCGGCGCGGCGGATCGAGGCGGCGGAGTTGTACCAACTCGAGCCGAATCTCGCGCCGGGCCTGTGCGGCGGAATGCTGGTGGCGCAGGAGGCGGTGGTGTATCCGCCGCGCGTCGCCCAGCACTTGCTGCAACTGGCGCGCGAACTGAAAACCGAGTGCTATCTGGGCCGCCGCGCGACCGCGCTGACCGCGCAAGGAGCGCGCCTGGACGACGGCAGCGAACTGCGCGGCCCGGTGCTGGTCGCGACCGGCTGCGCGCTGCCGGAACTGCTGCCGCAACTGCCGCTGCGTTCGCGCAAGGGCCATCTGGTCATCACCGAGCGCTATCCCGGCCGCATCCGTCACCAATTGCTCGAGCTGGGCTACGCCGACAGCGCGCACGGCGACGCCGACAGCTCCGTCGCCTTCAATGTGCAGCCGCGCCCGACCGGGCAGATCCTGATCGGCTCCTCGCGCGAGTTCGGCCAGGACGACCGCGGCGTGTCCGCGCCGATGCTGCAGCGCATGCTCGAACGCGCGTTCGCGTTCGTGCCGATGCTGCGCGAACTGCAAGCGCTGCGGGTGTGGACGGGCTTTCGTCCGTGCACGCCGGACGGGCGGCCGTACATCGGCGCGCTGGAATCGCGCCCGCACACCTGGGTCGCGGCCGGCCACGAAGGCCTGGGCGTGACCACCGCCTTGGGCACCGCGCAACTGCTGATCGAACAACTGCTCGGCCGCGCGCCGGTCATCGACCCGGCGCCGTACGCGCCGTCGCGGGCGCTGCGATGAGCGCGCCGGTCCGCATCGCCGTCAACGGCCTCGCGGTCGAAGTGCCGGCCGGCGCCAGCGTCGCCGCCGCGGTGGCCTTGGCCGCGCCGCATTTCCGCCGTTCGCGCGGCGGCCAGCCGCGCGCGCCGCTGTGCGGCATGGGCGTGTGCTTCGAATGCCGGGTGCGCATCGACGGCGTCGAGCATCAGCGCGCCTGTCTGGTGCCGGCGCGCGAAGGCATGCAGGTGGCCTGCGATGACTGAGCGCTGCGATGTGTTGGTGGTGGGCGCGGGCCCGGCCGGTCTCGCGGCCGCGCGCGCGGCCGCGTCGCACGGCGCCGATGTCGCGCTGATCGACATGCAGGCCAGCGCCGGCGGCCAAGTGTGGCGGCGCGACGTGCGCCGGCCGTGGCCGGATCCGGCGCGCGACCGCCTCGACGAATTGCTCGACGGCGACCGCGTGCGCTGGATCGGTCAGGCGCAAGTGGTCGCGGCCAAGCCGGGGCGGGCGCTGATCGAACAGGCCGGCATCGCCTACGAACTGGACTACGGCGCGCTGGTGTTGGCGACCGGCGCGCGCGAATTGCTGTTGCCGTTTCCGGGTTGGACCTTGCCCGGCGTCACCGGCGCGGGCGGTCTGCAGGCGCTGGTCAAGCAAGGCTGGCCGATCGCCGGCAAGCGCGTGTTGATCGCCGGCAGCGGGCCGTTGCTGTTGGCCGCGGCCGACACCGCGCGGCGCCACGGCGCGCGCGTGGTCGCGATCTGCGAACAAGCGCCGGCCGCGCAACTGCGCGGGTTCGCCGCGCGCTTGTGGCGCTGGCCGGGCAAGCTGGCTCAGGCCGCGGCGCTGCGCGCGCGACTGATCGGCGTGCCGTATCGCGCCGATGCCTGGGTCGCGGCCGCGCACGGCGACGGTCGCGTGGCCGAAGTCGAAGTCCATGGCGCGCGCGGAATCGAGCGCATCGCCGTGGATCACCTCGCCGTCGGCTACGGCCTGGTGCCGAATCTCGAACTCGCCCAACAGCTGGGTTGCGAACTGCAACCGCACGGCGCTCATGCCAGCGTGCGCGTCGACGCGGACCTGCGCACCAGCGTCGCCGGCGTGTACGCCGCCGGCGAAGCCTGCGGCATCGGCGGACGCGACTGCGCCCTGGTCGAAGGCGCGATGGCCGGTCACGCCGCCGCCGGCGCGCCCGAGGCCGCGCACGCCTTGCAGCCGCAACGCCGGCGCGCGCGCGAGTTCGCCGCGCTGCTGCCCGACTACTTCGCCCTGCGCCCGCAGATCGCCGCCGCCGCGACCGCCGACAGCGTGGTCTGCCGCTGCGAGGACGTGCGCCTGGGCGAACTCGACGCGCACGCCGACTGGCGCGCGGCCAAGCTCGCCACGCGCTGCGGCATGGGCAGCTGCCAAGGCCGCATCTGCGGCGCGGCGCTGGCGCAGTTGCGCGGCGCGGCGTTCGCGCCGTCCGCCGCCGCGGGCGCGCGCCCGCCGGTGTTTCCCGTGCGGCTGGCGGCGTTGGCCGCGCCGGCCGCGCCGCCACACGAACCGCCGCCCGCGGCGGGGTTCGATCCGATCACGCACTCAGCCCCACAAGGAACCGTTCCATGAGCACTGCTTCCATCTGGCGCGGCGTCATTCCCGCCATCACCACGCCCTTCCACGCCGACGGCTCGATCGACCACGAGTTCCTCGCTAGCCACGCGCAACAGCTCATCGACGCCGGCTGCACCGGCATCGTCCCGCTGGGCTCGCTCGGCGAAGCGGCGACGCTGAGCTTCGAGGACAAGCTGGCGATCCTGCGCACGCTGACCGCCGCGCTCAAGGGCCGCGCGCCGGTGATCCCGGGCATCGCCGCGCTGTCCACCGCCGAGGCCGTGCGTTTGGCCCAGGAAGCCGAGAAGATCGGTTGCGCCGGCCTGATGGTGCTGCCGCCGTACGTCTATTCCACCGACTGGCGCGAAATGAAGGCGCACGTGGCGGCGGTGATCGGCGCGACGAAGCTGCCGTGCATGATCTACAACAACCCGGTCGCGTATAAGACCGACTTCTCGCCCGAGCAGATCGCCGAACTCGCCGGCGAATTCGCCAACGTGCAGGCGGTGAAGGAATCCTCGGCCGACGTGCGCCGCTTCGCCGCGCTGCGCTCGCTGCTCGGCGACCGCCTGGAACTGCTGGTCGGCATGGACGACGCCATCGTCGAAGGCGTGGCGATGGGCGCGACCGGTTGGATCGCGGGTCTGGTCAACGCCTATCCGAAGGAATCGGTGCGTTTGTTCGAGCTCGCCCAGAGCGGCGGCGCGCCCGCCGCGGCCGCGCTGTACGCGTGGTTCCTGCCGCTGCTGCGCCTGGACACCGTGCCCAAGTTCGTACAGCTCATCAAGCTGGTGCAGGCGCAGGTCGGCCTGGGCGCCGAGCACGTGCGCGCGCCGCGTCTGGTGGTGACCGGCGCCGAGCGCGAGGCCGCGCTGGCGGTGATCGAACGCGCCCAGGCGCAGCGCCCGGAGCTTTGAGATGAGCGCGCGCGAACCGGTATTGATCGGCGGCCGCTGGCAGCCTTCGCTGGACGCGGCCGGCGAGTTCCGCGCCTTCGATCCGACCCGCGCGGTCGAAGTCGGCGCGGCGTTCCCGGTCTCCGGCGCGCACGACGCGCGCGCCGCGCTTGCTTCGGCCTGCGCGGCGGCCGACGAGTTGGCCGCCTGCGCGCCCGCGCGCATCGCGGCCTTTCTCGAAGCGTACGCCGCGGCGATCGAAGCCGACGCCGATGCGCTGGTCGAACTGGCGCATCTGGAAACCGCGCTGGCGGCCAAGCCGCGGCTGGCCGAGGTGGAACTGCCGCGCACCACTGGCCAGTTGCGTCAGGCCGCGCGCGCGGCGCGCGAGCGCAGCTGGACCCAGCCGATCATCGACACCGCCGCCGGTTTGCGCTCGCACCTGGCGCCGCTGCGCAAGCCGGTGCTGATTTTCGGGCCGAACAATTTCCCGTTCGCGTTCAATGCGGTGGCCGGCAGCGATTTCGCTTCCGCCATCGCCGCGCGCAATCCGGTCATCGCCAAGGTCCATCCCTCGCATCCGGGCACCAGCCAGCGCTTGGCGCAGCTCGCGCACCGCGCCTTGCTGGATGCGGGCTTGCCGGCGCAATCGCTGCAAGTGCTGTATCACCTCGATCCGGCGCTGGGCCTGGAGCTGGCCGGCGATGCGCGCTTGGGCGCGCTGGCGTTCACCGGCAGCCGCCGCGCCGGCCTCGCGCTCAAGGCCGCGGCCGATGCCGCCGGCGTGCCGGCGTATCTGGAACTGTCGAGCATCAACCCGGTGTTCCTGCTCGACGGCGCGTTGCGCGAGCGCGGCGAGGCGCTGGCGCAGGAGTTCTTCGCCTCGTGCACGCTCGGCGTCGGCCAGTTCTGCACCAACCCCGGCGTGGTGGTGGTGCCGCGCGGCGAGGCCGGCGACCGTTTCGTCGCCGCCGCGGCCGAGCGCTTCGCCGCGGCGCCGGCGGGCACGATGTTCTCGCGCGGCGTGCTCGATCATCTGCATGCGGGCGTGAGCGGGTGGCGCGAAGCCGGCGCGAGTCTGGTCGCCGGCGGCGAGGCCGCCGACGGCGAGGGTTATCGCGTGCGTCCTGCGTTGTTGAGCAGCGACGCGGCCGCGTTCGTCGCCGACCGCCGCCTGCAAGGCGAAGCCTTCGGCCCGGCCAGCCTGATCGTGCGCGTGGACGGCATCGACGAGGCGCTGCGAGTGGCCGCGGCGCTGGAAGGCAATCTCACCGGCACCATCTACGGCGGCGACAGCGTCGAGGACGACGAAGACTGGCGCCGCCTCGCCGGCGCGCTGCGTCCGCGCGTGGGGCGCTTGATCGACGGCCGCATGCCGACCGGCGTCGCGGTCAGCGCGGCGATGAATCACGGCGGGCCGTATCCGAGCACCGGCCATCCGGGCTTCACCGCGGTCGGCATGCCGACCGCGATCCGCCGCTTCGCCGCGCTGCATTGCTACGATCACGTCCGCGCCGACGCGCTGCCGGAAGAATTGCGCGACCGCAATCCCGGCGGGCTGTCGCGCTGGATCGACGGACGTTGGACCTTGGACGATATCGGAGCGAATGCATGAGCGGGCAGATCGGCGGTTTGACCCTGGAACAAGCGCGCGCGCAGCTGGCGCCGTGGGCGCAACGCGCGCCCGCGATCGGCGCGCAGGAACACGAACAACGCATCGAGCGCGCCCGCGCGCTGATGCGCGAAGGCGGCTTCGACGCCTTGCTCATCAGCGCGGGCGCGTCGCTGCGCTACTTCGCCGGGGTGCCGTGGACGGCCAACGAGCGCCTGGTGGCGATGCTGCTGACCCTGGACGGCGATCCGCTGCTGATCAGCCCGGGCTTCGAGTCCGGTTCGCTGTCGCACGTGCTCAAGATCCCGGCCCAGCCGCGTTTTTGGGAAGAGCACGAGAACCCGTACGAACTCGTCGCCGAGGCGGTTCGCGAACGCGGCGTGCGTCGTTTGGCGCTGGACCCGGGCGCGGCGTTCGCGATCTACACCGGCCTACGCGCCGCCGCGCCGCAGCTGGAGCTCGGCGACGCCGCGGCCATCGTCGACGGCTGTCGCGCGCGCAAGTCGCCGGCGGAGCTGGCGTTGATGTATCAGGCCATGGCGATGACCTTGCACACCCACCGTCTGGCCGCCGGTCTGGCCAACGAGGGCGTGACCACCACCGCGCTGCGCCGCTTCATCGACGAGGCCCACCGCGGGCTCGGCGCCGACAACGGCTCGACGTTCTGCATCGTCCAGTTCGGCCACGCCACCGCCTACCCGCACGGCATTCCGGGCGAGCAGACGCTGCGCGAGGGCGAACTGGTGTTGATCGACACCGGCTGCGCGGTGCAGGGCTACAACTCCGACATCACCCGCACCTACATCTGCGGCCGCGCCGACGACGATCAACGGCGCATCTGGGATCTGGAACGCGCCGCGCAGCAGGCCGCGTTCGACGCCGTGCGTCCGGGCGCCAGCGGCGAAGCGGTGGATTCGGCGGCGCGTGCGGTGCTCGAACGCGGTGGGCTCGGCCCGGATTACCGCTTGCCGGGGTTGCCGCACCGCACCGGCCACGGCTGCGGGATCAGCGTGCACGAAGCGCCGTATCTGGTGCGCGGCAACCACGTGGGATTGGATATCGGCAACTGCTGCTCGAACGAGCCGATGATCGTAGTGCCGGAGCGGTTCGGGGTGCGCTTGGAGGATCACTTCCACGTGACCGAGGACGGGGCGCGGTGGTTTACCGAGCCGTCGGTGGCGATCGACCGACCGTTCGCGGATTGAGCTTCGCTGGGGAGCGGCGGCGCCGGCGATAGCGGGTTCGCGGTCGCGGCTTACGCCGTTCCTACAGGGGCCATGGGCGGATCTGTGCATCTGCGTGGACGATCAAGGTTTGGGTGTCGCCGTGGGTAAGGCGGCACTGGCGGGCGGCGCGGGGTTCGCGCTTCGCTGACGGCGCCGCCGCGATCCGCGCGGCGCGCAGTCCCGAACACGCCGTCCAAGGAGGTTCGCATGTTCCGCGCCGTCCCCACCCTGTCTTTCTCCGCGCGGTTGCGCGTCGCCGCCGCGTTGTTGCTGGCGCTGTTGGCCGCGGCGCCCGCGCTGGCCGCGCCGCCCAAGCGTTTCGATCTTCCGCCGACGACCGGGCCGTATCGGGTCGGCACCGTCACCCTGCATCTGGTGGACCGTTCGCGCACCGACGGTTTCGTCGGCGGCCCGCGCGAGTACATGGTCACGCTGAGCTATCCGATCGCGGCGAACGCGCACGGCCCGCGCGCGCCATGGCTGGAGCCCGCGCTGGTGCCCGAGTGGAGCGCGACCGCGCAAGGCTACGGCTTCGCGCCCGGCGCGGTGGATTGGGCCGGCGCGCGCCGGCCGGCGATCCGCAACGCGGCGCTGCTGCGCCATCCGCGCGGCTGGCCGGTGGTGCTGTTCTCGCCGGGCCTGCAGTATTTCCGCGAACTCTACAGTTCGCTGACCGACGATCTGGCCAGCCATGGCTACGTCGTCGCGTCGATGACCCACACCCACGAAGCGTTCTACGCCGCGTTCCCCGGCGGCCGCGTGGTGCGCGGGCAGAACCTTGAAGAGACGGTCGAATCGACCCAAATGTGGCTGGACACCCGGGTCGGCGATGCGCGCCATCTGCTCGACGCGCTGGCGCTGGCCAACCGCGGCTTCTATCCGGGCGCGGAACCCGGACGCCTGCCGCCGGGCTGGCGCGGCGGCCTGGACCTGTCGCGGGTCGGTTTCCTCGGCCATTCCTACGGCGGCACTACCGCGGCGGAGACGATGTTCTTCGACCGCCGCGTCGACGCCGGCCTGGATTTCGACGGCCGCCTGTCGACCACCTACGGCCCGCCGCAGGACCTGCCGTACGGCCCGATCCGGGCCACGCGCTTCGGCCTGGATCGTCCGTTCTTGCTGATCGGCGCGGAAGGCCATACGCATCTGAACCCGGACGACCCGTCGTGGCCGCAGTTCTGGAGCAACCAGCGCGGCTGGAAGCGCGATGTCCACGCGCCGCTGGCGGTGCATTTCACCTTCAGCGATTTCCCCGCGATCCTGCCGCCGCTCGGCGACGCGGTGCCGCCGGGTTTCGCCGCCGGCGCTTACGGCACGCTGCCGGCGGCCGAGGCCGTGGCCGGCACCCGCGCCCACGCGCGGGCGTTCTTCGATCTGCACCTGAAGGGGCGGCCGACGCGCCTGTTCGAGACGGGCAGCGCGGCGTATCCGAATTTCCAGCCGGTTCCTTGAAGCGACAAGCGAGCGCAGAGGAGCGAGGAGCGAGCTTTTCTCGCTCCTCGCTTGCGCGCGCTCGTTCCTAGCCCAAACGGCATATCCGCCACCCCCGCGATTCCCGCATCATGGGCGAGCCCGTCACCGCAGAGTCCCGCGATGCTTCCGATCCGTTCCGTCTCCGCGCGCGCGCCGCTGGCCGCGCTGTCCGTCGCCGTGTTGCTGGCCCTGGGCGCGACGCCCGCAGGGGCCGCCGTAGCCGCCGCCGACCAACCCGCCAAGAGCGAAGCCGCGAAGAGCGACCAGAAGGGCGAGGAGAACAGCGCCGCGGCGCGCTTCAAGGCGCTGTACACGCGCGAATGGAAATGGCGGCAGGCGCAGTTCGCCGGCGGCGACGACGAGGACGGCCCGCAGGGCCAGCCGGCGTCGCGCCTGCCCAAGGTCGACGCGGCGACGCAAACCATGCGCGAGCGCTATTGGGAGCAGGTGCTCAAGGAACTCGACGCGATCGATCCCAAGCAGCTCAGCGGCGAGGATCCGGTCAACGCCGAGGTGTTCCGCCAGCAGATCCAAAGCCAGCTCGCCAACCAGCGCGTGCGCCAGTACGAGATGCCGTTCAACAGCGACAGCGCGTTCTGGACCAATCTGGGCTTCACCGCGCGCCGTTCGATCCGCGATGTCGAGGGCTACGAGCGCTACCTCGGCCAGTTGCGCGATATTCCGCGCTACTTCGACGAGCAGATCGTCAACATGCGCGCCGGGCTCAAGCGCGGTTTCAGCGTGCCGCGGGTGACGTTGACCGGGCGCGACGTGTCGATCAAGGAAGTCGTCGACGCCAAACTCGAAGACAATCTGCTGTACACGCCGTTCAAGAAGATGCCGGCGAACATCCCCGCCGCCGAGCAGGCGCGCCTGCGCGCCGAGGCGGCCAAGGCGATGGACGAGTCGGTGCTGCCGGCCTACCGCAAGCTGCTCAAGTTCATGCAGGACGAGTACATGCGGCAGGCGCGCACCACCTTGGCCGCGGAGAAGATGCCCGGCGGCGAGGACTACTACCGCGCCAAGATCCGCGAGTTCACCACGCTGGATTTGACGCCGCAGCAGATCCACGAGATCGGCCAGCAGGAAGTGGCGAAGATCCGCGCGCAGATGGAGCAGACCATCGTCAAGACCGGGTTCAAGGGCACGTTCCCGGAATTCCTGCATTACCTGCGCACCGATCCCAAGTTCTATCCCAAGAGCGGCGAAGAGCTGCTGATGCGCGCCTCGTGGCTGGCCAAGCGCGTGGACGGCGAGATCGGCAATTACATCGGCCTGCTGCCGCGCCAGCGTTTCGCGATCAAGCCGGTGCCGCCGGATCTGGCGCCGTTCTACACCGCCGGCCGCGGCGGCCGCGATGTGTATCTGGTCAATACCTACGATCTGCCGTCGCGTCCGCTGTTCAATCTGCCGGCGCTGACCCTGCACGAATCCGCACCGGGCCATTCGCTGCAGATGTCGCTGGCGGCCGAGCACGAAGGCCTGCCGGATTTCCGCCGCTACACCTATATTTCCGCGTACGGCGAAGGTTGGGCGCTGTACACCGAGACGCTCGGCATCGAGATGGGGATGTACGACACCCCGTACGATTACTTCGGTTACCTGACCTATCAGATGTGGCGCGCGAGCCGCTTGGTGGTGGATACCGGCGTGCACCATCTGGGCTGGACCCGCGAGCAAGCGCTGGCGTTCCTGCGCGACAACACCGCGCTGAGCGAGCACGAGATCGAGACCGAGGTCGACCGTTACATCGGCTGGCCGGGTCAGGCGCTGTCGTATTACCTGGGCCAGATGAGCATCGTGCGCGCGCGCGCCAAGGCCGAGCAGGCCTTGGGCGAGGACTTCGACATCCGCGCGTTCCACGACGCGGTGCTGGCGCTGGGTTCGGTCCCGCTGCCGGTATTGGAGCGGCGCGTCGACCGGTTCATCGAGGAGAGCCGGGTCAAGGCGGCCGAGAAGAAGGCCAAGGCGGCTGCTAAGAAGGCCGCGGGCAAGACGGAAGAGTGAGTCGGTTGCGGTGTCGGCATCGCATTGCGCGAGCGCGATGCAATGCCGGCGCCGATTCGTTCGTTTTCCTGTTCCCGCACATCGTCCCGCTGTCATTCCCGCGAAGGCGGGAATCCAGAGGCTTCAGAGTCATGTCGCGGTGAAGCCCTGGATTCCCGCCTTCGCGGGAATGACGGCTGGAGAGAACGCGTAGGACCGAGACGAAGCGAATCTTGCGGAGTGATGTCGCGATAGCGCTTTGGATTCCCGCGTTCGCGGGAGGCGGCGCGCGGGATCGCGACGAAGCAATCCCGCGAACAGAAGCGGCTTACTCCGCCGCCGGCTCCGGCAATCCCCACTGCTTCCACACCGCCTCGTACTGCGCCCGCGGCAACAACGCGAACAACGGCCGCGCCTGCGGCCGCAGCCATGCCAGCAGCTCAGCCATCGCCGCGTCGTCCATCGCCGTGCAGCCCGCGGTCGGCTCGCCGGGCGCGCGCCGCAGGTGGGCGAAGATGCAGCTGCCGGCGCCGGGAATATGCGCGGGGTTGTGCGCGATCACGAAGCCGAGGCGATAGCGCGGATCGCCATTGGCGTGCAGGTCGCGGCGCATCGGCTCGGTCGAGCCCTCGATCGCGTCGGCGCCGACCTTGCGCGCATCGACGATCTGGTCGTACAGCGGCGAATCGGGCACGTCGATGCAGTAATGGCTCGCGCTCATCGGCGCGTACGGCAGCGCGGTCTGCGCGGTCTCGCCGTAGCCGAACGCGGTGCCGATGGCGAACAGGCCGGCCGGCGCGCGGCCGTCGCCTTCGCGTTTGACCGGGCCGCCGTCGCCGGGCGCGGCGCGCAGGCCGCGGCCCCAGGCGGCGCCGTTGCGGCCGATGCTGACCTCCACCGGCGCGCCCACCGCTAGCCACCCGCCGCCTTCGAACAGATAGCGTTGCAAGCGGCCCTGGCTGGCGTTCCAGTCGGCGGTGGTGACCAGCACCAACTGCGGCTGGACGGCGCCGGCGCCGGCGCGGTCGGCGCGGGTGGCGCAGGCGGTGAGGGTCATGGCGGCGGCGAGGGCGAAGACGTAGCGGAGCATGGCGGGTTCGGTCCTGGAACGTGGGGCGCGGGTCGGGCGAAGCGCGGCGCGGTCGCGTTTCTCCCTGTAGGAGCGGCGCGAGCCGCGACCGCGGCAACGCAACTACGTCGCAAGCTTCGTCGTGAGCGAGGCGGCGTTGTCGCGGCTCGCGCCGCTCCTACAGGCAGGTCGCGACGCATCGCGGCGGCTCAGATGTCGAGCATGTCCTGGACCCGCTCGGCATGGCTGTCGAGCTGGCGCAGGCGGTCCTGCCCGCGCTCGCACAGCAGCACGAAGATCAGGTCCAGCAAATGCTGCAGCGCGCTGTGGTACAGCAGCGGCTCCACGTGCGCGCGCTCGTCGTGCGCCGACACCAGCAGCGCGTGGTCGGCGTGGGCGCGCAGCGGGTTGGGGGTGTGGCGGGTCGCCGAGATCACCGTGCCGCCGCTTTCGCCGAAGGTGCGGGCGAGATGGCACAGCGAGGTCAGCTTGCCTTGCTCGGACAGCACCAGCAGCACGTCGTCGGCGCCGGCGCCGGCGGTGCTGGCGGCCATCAGCACCGGGTCGAAATGATGGACGCTGAGGATGCCGATCATCGCCAGCTTCATCGACAGCGCGCGCGCGGCGATGCCGTCTTCGCCCAGGCCGATCACGTAGACGCGGCGCGCGTGCTGGATCAGTTCGGCGATGGCCTCGATGCGCTCGGGCGGATTGATCAGCCGGGTTTCTTCCTCGGCGCGGGCCTTGCCGTGCCACAGGCGCTCGGCCAGGGCCAGATTCGGATCGGCGCGCTCGGCTTCCGCGTCGCCGCCGTCGTCGTGGCGGTCGCCGCGCGCGACCGCTTCGCCGATGGAGTACTTCAGGTCCGGATAGCCCTTGAAGCCGAGCTTCTGGCTGAACTTGACCACGCTGGATTGGCTGATCCCCAGCGCGTTGGCCAACTGCTGCGAGGAGTAGTCGCGCAGCAGGTGCGCGTTCTCCAGCAGGTAGTCGGCGATGCGGCGTTCGATCGCCGACATCTGGTCGCGTTCGGAGCGGATCTTGAGCAGGGGCGACATCGGCAGGGGTTCCGGTCCCGGGCGCGGCGGAAGGCTACAGCGTAGCCGGCTTCGCGCCGGTGCGCAGGTCAGGCGGCGGCCAGCGACTCCAGGCCGCGGATTTCGCGGATGCCCAGGCCCGGCGCGTCGGTGACGGTGATCTCCGATTCGTTGAAGATCACCCCGCCGTCGACCGGGTTGAACGCGCACAGCGAGGGGCCGTCGAGATCGACCTTGGTGATGACGTTGGACTTGGCCACGGCCAGATGCACCGCCGCGGCGACCGAGATCGAAGTCTCGATCATGCAGCCGATCATGCACTCCACGCCGTACATCGCGGCGATGTCGGCGATCTGGATCGCCTTGGACAAGCCGCCGGTCTTCATCAGCTTGATGTTGATGATGTCGGCCGCGCGCATGCGGATCAGGTCGATCACCTCGACCGGGCCGAACACGCTTTCGTCGGCCATGATCGGGGTGTGGACGCGGTCGGTGACGTACTTGAGGCCTTCCAGGTCCTGCGCCTTGACCGGTTGTTCGACCAGTTCCAGGCGCACGCCGGCGTCTTCCAGCGTTTGCAGCGCGTACACCGCCTGCTTGGCGGTCCAGCCCTGGTTGGCGTCCAGGCGCAGCAGCGCGCGGCCTTCGACCGCGGCGTAGATCGCCTTGACCCGCTCGATGTCCACGCCGATGTCCTTGCCGACCTTGATCTTCAGCGACTCGAAGCCGCGGCCCACCGCGGCGATGGAGTCGGCGACCATCTTGTCGATGTAGTCGACCGAGATGGTGAGGTCGGTGGTGATGACCGGGTCGCCGCCGCCGAGCATCTTGTACAGCGGCGCGCCGTAGAGTTGGCCGAACAGGTCGTAGACGGCGATTTCCACCGCCGCCTTGGCGCTGGAATTCTTCTCGATCGCGCCCTGGATCAGGCCGGTGATGCGGTTGAGGTTGGCGATCTCCTGGCCGATCAGGCGCGGGGAGATGAACTTACGGATCGCCTCGACGATGGAGCCGTGGGTGTCGCCGGTGATCGGCGCGGTGGCCGGCGCTTCGCCGTAGCCGACGTGGCCGGTGTCGGTGTGGATGGTGACGACGATGTCCTCGACCGTGTCGACCGTGCGCAGCGCGGTCTTGAACGGAGTTTTCAGCGGAACCCGCAGCATGCCGAATCGGATGTCGGTGATCTTCATGTGTCGATGATGTCGTCTGGTGCGTGGTGTTCGGGTGAGGCGCGGGTCGCGCCGACGGGAGGGGATGGATGCCGTTCTACCGGAACCGGCGACATCGCGCCCGCCTCATGGACGGATACGTTGAATGCTGGTGATCCGGTCCACGGTCGGCTGTTCCTTATTGAACAGCAGCGGCACCAGCGGGGTCACCGAGACGCCGTTGAGGTGGACCCGGGTCAGGTCGCCGGTGCGGTCGCGGAAGGTGATGCCGGTGGTGTCGTGGATCACGTACGGCCAGCCGCCTTCGTGCCCGACCACCATCATCACGTGGCCGGGGATGTAGATCAGGTCGCCGACTTCCAGGGTCTTGACGATCTTCAGCCGTTCTTCGTGGCTGAGCTTCTCGTCGAGGTCGATGCGGTTGTAGGCCGGGCTCACCGCCTGATCGCGGGTATTGCGCGGCAACTGCACGCCGAAGCTGCGGTAGATCTCCGAGACGAAGCCGCTGCAATCGCGGGTGTTGTAGGAGTGGCCCCAGCCGTAGCGTTCGCCGAAGAACTTGAAGCCCTGGCGGACCAGATTGGCCTGGGTCAGCGGCAGGTAATCGCCGGCCGTGTCGGCGGTGCGCGGCAGCAGCGCCGGCGAGAACTTCAGCCGGCCGTCGGCGTCGCGATACGGAAGCTCGATCACGTGCGAGGAATAGTAGTGCTGGCCGTTGACGGGCTGGTCCGCCGGCCAGTCGGCCAGCAGCGGCACGCGCACGCCCATCTCCAGTTGCACGTCCGACACGCCGGCTTGCTCGGGCGTGTGCACGCTGCGCGCGCTGGCGCCGGTTACCACGAGGTACGGCGTCTTGCGGGTGTAGGCGAACACCGGCGCCTTGTCGCCGAGCGCGATGCGGTCCTTCTCGACCCAGGCCGCGTACAGCGGGCTGACCACGAACCAGTACGTCCCGTCGCGGCTTTCGTGCGCCACCGTCACCGGCGTGCCGGGGAACAGCGCGCTTTCCTGGAAGCGGTCGATGTCGATGTCGCCGCGCGCGTTGAACACGCGCAGGCGGGTCGGATAGGTGCGCAGGTCGGCGCGGCGCACCACCATGCCGTAGCGGGTGGATTGCTGCGCGGGAATCTTGTCGAGCGCGAGATCGGCTTGTAGGCCTTGCAGCACGGAAGCCGGCACGTCGTCGCCATGTTCGTCGAACAAAGGCTCGTCGCGCGGTTGCGAGATCGCTTCGATCCAGCCGCGCACGCGTTCGCGCGTCAGCGTCGCCGGCAGGTGTTCGATGTCGTGCACGGACGGGTCGAGCTCGGCCAGTCGCGCGTTCTGCTTGGCGATCGCGCGCGCGTCGAGGATCACCGCATCGGGTTTGGACTGCTGGCGGATCCAGTAGTCGGCGTTCAATTGCCCCTCCTCGATGCCGATCACTCCGGTCGCGGGAATGCCGCGTTCGCGGGCGTGGCCCGGCGCGGCGAACAGACTCAGCGAGAGCAGCCCGGGGAGCAACAACGATGCTGCGATGCAGCGCGCGAGTGCGCGGCGGCGGGTGGGACGGCGGCGGCTCGAGGCGGTACCCATCGCGTCATGCTCCGGCGGGCGCGCGTCGCGGCGCGCCCTCACAGGCCCGATGCCGGACGTCCGGCACCGACCCGGACGCGCCACGGCGCCTCCGGGGTCGTCCGGAGAATACATGCTTCCTAACGAAAATAGATACGGAATAATTTATTGACCACCTGACATCCACATGTTACACAGCCATGAACCGATGGCCCCGCGTGGGTGACACAGGTATGGATCCCGTGACTGACCTGCTGTTTATCGCTCCCCGCGCGAGGGCCATCGTCTCTCCCGCCGGGCGCTGGCGCACGCGTGCGTTGGCGCTGGGCATGATCTTCGCGTTGCCGGCCTTGGTGCTGGGCTTGCGCGTGTCGGTCGGGCCCGCGCAGGCGCAGGCGCTCGCCGCCGACCAAGCCGCCGCGCGCGAACTCGATGCCATCGTCGCGTCCATCGATGCCGGCCGTTTCAGCGAAGCGCGCGCGCAGATCGATGCGGCGCTGCGGCAACCCGGCCTCGACGAGCGCGAACGCGGCGCCCTGGAATTCCAGCGCGAACGCATGCGCCGCATCCGTCTGGACTTCAGCCTCGACCGCGCCCAGGCCGAACAGAAGCTGCGCGCGCAGATTCCCGATCTCCGGCCGGAAGAGTTCGACGCCTGGGATCGCCAGGGCTTGTTCGAGTCGATGACCATCGACGGTGACAAACGCTATTTCCAGCGCGCGCCGTCGAACCTGTTCCGGCTCAGCCCGCAAGCGCTGGCGCGCCGCCGCGCGGACGCCAAGCCGCTGAGCGTGGGGCCGATGGAGACGCTCAACGATCATCAGCGCGAAGTGCGCGACGCCGCGCTGGAACGCGGCTACGGCGCGCCGCGGCGCGTGCGCATCGTTCAATCGCTGACGGTGAAGGCCGATGCGGTGCCGGCCGGCAAGACCTTGCGCGTGTGGTTGCCGTATCCGCGCGAACTGCCGCATCAGCAAGAAGACATCCGCTTTGTCGCCAGCACGCCGGCGGCGCACAAGATCGCGCCGGCCTCGACCTTGCAGCGCACGGTGTACTTCGAGCAGCCCGCGCAAGCCGGCAAGCCGACCCGATTCGAGATCAGCTACGAGCTGACCGTGTTCGGTCAGTACCGCCGCATCGATCCGGACAAGGTCGTGCCCGCGCCGGAGAGCGCGGAAACCCGCCCCTACCTGGGCGAGCGCGCGCCGCACATCGTCTACACGCCCGCGCTGCGCGAGTTCTCGCGCAAGGTCGTGGGCGAGGAAACGAACCCGTACAAGATCGCCCAGAAGCTCTACGCCGCCGTCGACGAAATTCCTTGGGCCGGCGCGCGCGAGTATTCGACGATCTCCAACATCTCCGACTACGCCCTGCACGCCGGCCACGCCGACTGCGGCCAGCAGACCTTGCTGCTGATGACGCTGCTGCGCCTCAACGGCATTCCGGCGCGCTGGCAATCGGGTTGGGTGTACGGCGACAACGGCTACACCAACATGCACGACTGGGCCTGGATGTATCTGGCTCCTTACGGCTGGCTGCCGGTGGACGTCACCACCGGCCGCTTCGATTCGCCCGATCCGCAACTGGCCGGCTTCTACCTCGGCGGCCTGGACGCGTACCGGGTGGCTTACAACGACGACTACGGCCGCGCGTTCGCGCCGGCCAAGCGGTTCGATCGTTCCGAGACCGTGGATTCGCAACGCGGCGAGGTCGAGTGGGAAGGGGGAAATCTTTACTTCGACCAGTGGGACTACGACTACAACGCGCGGGTGCTGCCGACGAAGGACTGACCCGGCGCAGCACCGCCCATACCTTTTAGGGGAGGAAGTGCGGCAATGAAAGGCAAGAGCTTTCGCAAGTCCGGTTTGTGCGTGGCGATGGGGATCTGCCTCGCATCGATGGCCCTGCCGGTATGGGCGGCCAACACCGACGGTTCGCTGTCCGGCCGCGTCGCCGCCGGATCCGAGGTCACCGTGCGCAGCGCGGACACCGGCTTCACCCGCACGGTCAAGGCCGACGCGCAGGGCAATTACCGCTTCCCGTTCCTGCCGATCGGCACTTACCAGTTGCAGGCGAGCAAGGACGGGCAAGCCGTCGGCGCGCCGATCCAGGTGGTGGTGAGCTTGGGCAACGAAGCCAACGTCAACCTCGGCGGCGCCACCGATCTGGCCGCGGTGCAAGTGATCGGCTCGCGCGTGATCACCCCGGTGGACGTGCGCTCGACCGAGTCGGCCACCAACATCACCAAAGCCGAACTCGAACGCGTGCCGATCGCGCGCGACGCGCAATCGGTGGCGCTGCTGGCGCCGGGCGTGATCCAGGGCCAGTACGGCGGCGCTTCGTTCGGCGGTTCGTCGGTGTCGGAGAACGCGGTCTACATCAACGGCCTCAACGTCACCGACTTCTACAAGCGGGTCGGCTTCTCCTCGGTGCCCTTCGGCTTCTTCAAGGAATTCCAGGTCAAGACCGGCGGCTACTCGGTCGAGTTCGGCCGCACCACCGGCGGCGTCATCAACGCGGTGACTCAGTCGGGCACCAACGAGTTCAAGTACGGCGCCGAACTGGTGTGGGAGCCCAAGTCGCTGCAGTCCGGCGGCGACAACCATTACGACCGCAACGGCGACCCGTTCCGCATCGCCAGCCGCGACAAGCGCGACCGCACCAACCTCAACGTGCACGCGTCCGGCCCGATCGTGAAGGACAAGCTGTTCTTCTACGCGATGTACGAGTTCCGCGACTACCGCCCGGAAAGCACCAACGACTCGGGCAGCACCTTCTTCAAGGGCAAGGCCGACAAGGGCTTCTGGGGCACCAAGCTGGACTGGCAGATCAACGACCGCCACCTGCTGGAATTCCTGGCCTTCTCCGACAAGAACGAAACCACCACCGACAACTATCAATACGACTTCGCCCGCGGCAGCCGCGGCGTGCGCAGCAACACCCAGTACAGCGAGGTCGGCGGCACCAACTGGGCGCTGACCTACACCGGCTACCTCACCGAGAACTTCTCGATGAAGGCGCTGTACGGCGAGAACAAGCGCGACCGCATCGCCAGCAGCCTCAACGATCAGGATTGCGACGCGGTGCAGGACCGCCGCGTGGCCGGCAACCCGCAGATCGGTTGCGTGTCCTCGGCGCTGATCGAGAACGGCGCCGACAAGCGCGAAGCGGCGCGTCTGGACTTCGAGTGGCAGCTCGGCGATCACCTGCTGCGCTTCGGCGTGGACCGCGAGGTCAACACCTCCGACAACGAGAGCTTCTATCCCGGCCCGGCGCGCAAGTTCTACCAGATCTATCCGACCGTGCCCGGCACCACGCTGGAGAACGGCGGCGTGGTCCCGGCCGGCGTCAACGCCTACGTGCGCGCGCGCCAGCAGGAAGTCACCGGCACCTTCGAGACGATCAACTCGGCGTACTACATCGAGGACAACTGGCAGATCACCCCGGACCTGGTGCTCAACGGCGGCGTGCGCGTGGAGGCGTTCAACAACAAGAACGGCGCCGGCAGCACCTACATCAAGATCGACGACATGGTCGCGCCGCGCCTGGGCTTCTCCTGGGACTTCCGCGGCGACGGGCGCTCGAAGGTGTTCGGCAACATCGGCCGCTACTTCCTGCCGATCGTCAACCAGATCAACGTCAAGCAGGCCGGCGCGTTCCTGGACGAACGCACCTTCTACGCTTTGCAGGGCTTGGAGGCGTTCCAGCGCAACGGCGCCACCTATTACCGCCCGATCCTCGGCGCGCAGATCGGCCCGGTCGACAACAGCCAGGGCGACGGCACCGTGCAGGACCAGCGCAGCAAGGTCGACGGCGACATCGATCCGGTCTACCAGGACGAGGTGATCCTGGGCTATCAGGCGATGTTCGGCGAGGCGTGGTCGTGGGGCGTGCGCGGCATTTACCGCCGCCTGCACAACGCCATCGACGACATGGAGATCACCTCCAACGGCATCCTGTGCAACGGCGAGCCCGGCGGCATCGGCTACGTGATGGGCAACCCCGGCAAGAACGTCAAGCTCTACACCGATACCAACTGCGACGGGGTCAAGGACGGCTACGTCGACATCGACACCTCGCGCGCCGGCTGGGCCTTGTACGACGCCCAGGGCAATTACGTCGGCGAGCGCGGCTGGGTCAAGCCCAAGCGCACCTACCGCGCGCTGGAGTTCATGCTCGACCGCGCCTGGGACGACAAGTGGGCGTTCAACGCTTCGTACACGTGGTCCAAGAGCGAGGGCAACGCCGAGGGGCCGTCGAACTCGGACTTCGGCTTCGACAACACCGGCCGCACCGAGTCCTTCGACGATCCCTTCGTCAACCTCAACGGCGACGGCCCGCTGCCGAACGACCGCCGCCACCAGATCAAGCTGCGCGGCGCCTACGCGATCAACGACAACTGGACCGTGGGCGCGACCTTGAACGCGCAGTCCGGCCGGCCGATCAACGCCTTCGGCCTGGGCAATCCGTTCGACCCGACCGTCTACCACAGCTTCTACGTCTGCGTGGCCAACTGCACTGCGAAGGACTTCGCTCAGCGCACCTACGAGCTGCGCAAGCGCGGCTCGGGCGGGCGCACGCCGTGGACCTTCGATCTGGGCGCGAGCCTCACGTATCAGCGTTCGTTCGGCGGCGCCGATCTGCGGGTCAAGCTCGCGGTCTACAACCTGTTCAACCAGCAGCGCGCGCTGGAAGTGGACGACTCGTACGAAACCGGCGTCGGCGTGGTCAACGAGTTCTATCGCCTCGGCACCGGCTACCAGACGCCGCGCTATGCGCAGCTGACCGTGTCGGTGGATTTCTGAAGCACGCTCCGGTCTGTTCCCCCTTGGCGGCCCCCGCGAGACGACGGGGCCGCCTTTCTTCTACCTCGACAGGGCCCGTGCCGGTGCGCCGCATCGGTCCGCTTTGCGCGGCCCTGTTCTTTTCTTCGTTGTTGCCGGCGGCGGCCGCGCCCGCGCCGGCCGCCGGGTTCGACCGCATCGTCGAGGAGGTGCAGGCGCGTTATCGCTTGCCGGGTTTCGCGGTGGCGGTGGTCGAGAACGGCAAGGTGGCGTACTCGCATACCCAAGGCGAGTTGGTGGCCGGTTCGGGGCAAGCGGTTGGCCCGGACGCGTTGTTCAAGATCGCCTCCAACACCAAGTCGATGACCACCGCGCTGCTGGCGCGGCTGGTCGATCAGGGCAAGCTGCGTTGGGACGATCCGGTGACGAAGTATCTGCCGGATTTCCGCATGCACGAGGACTGGGTCACCCGCGAGATGCAGGTGCGCGACCTGCTGATCCACAACTCCGGCCTGCGCGCCGGCGCGGGCGATCTGATGCTGTGGCCCGAGCCCAATCGCTTCACCCGCGCCGATGTGATCCACGGTTTGCGTTATCTCAAGCCGGTGCACAGTTTCCGCTCACGTTACGACTACGACAATCTGCTCTACATCGTCGCCGGCGAAGTCGCCGCGGCCGCGGGCGGTGCGCCTTACGAAGATCTGTTGCGGCGCGAAGTGTTCGCGCCGCTGGGCATGGACGGCTGCCGCGTCGGCGCGTTCGCGCGCGCCGAGGCTGGCCCGCTGGCGCAGCCGCACGCGCGCCGCGACGGGCGTTACGTGCCCGTGCGCGAGGACGGCGATACGATTCCCGCGACCTCGATGGACCCGGCCGGCGGCGTGCGCTGCGGCCTCAACGACATGACCCGCTGGCTGCGCGCGTGGCTCGATCCGGCCACGCCCGCGCGCGACGGCAAGCCTTGGCTGTCGGAGCCGCAGCGCGTCGAGTTGTGGCGCGCGCAAATGCCGATGACGCCGGGCCGGCGCCAGCGCGACTGGTCGAACACCCACTTCGCCGCCTACGGTTATGGTTGGCGGCTCAGCGATTTCGACGGCGAGTTCAAGGTCTCGCACACCGGCACATTGATGGGCATGTACTCGCTGACCGCGCTGCTGCCCGAGCGCAAGGCCGGCTTCGTGGTGCTGATCAACGGCGACGCCGGCGACGCGCGCAGCGTGTTCGATCAGGCGCTGACCCAGCATTACACCCGGCCGCGCGGCGAGCGCGGCGTGGCGTGGTACGCCGACGCCATCGAGCGCGAGGCGCAAGCGCCCGCGGCGAACCGCGCGCCGGACACGTCCGAACGCGTGCCCGCCGCGGCCGCCGAACTGAGCGGCCGCCTGGGCGTCTACCGCGACCCCTGGTTCGGCGAGGTCGCGGTCTGCGCGCGCGGCGGCGAAGTGGAATTCGCCTCGCGAAAGTCGCCCCTGTTGACCGGTAAGATCGTCCGGGTCGGTCCGCGCCTGCGGGTCGACTGGGATGCCGAGGAAATCGACACCGAGGCCTGGATCGATTTCTCCGGAGCGGCCGCCACGGCCGCCTTCGTCATGAGCAAGGTCGATCCGGATGCCGATTTCAGCTACGACTATGAAGACCTGGCGTTCGCGCGCGTCGGCGATTGCGGTTGAGGCCTGCGCGCTGCTGGTGCTGATCGGCTGCGTGGCCGCGGTGCGCTCGCCGCAGGCGCAGTCCGAGACCGCGTCCGCGCCGCCCGCCGCGCCGCCGCCGATGGCCGCGGTCGCGCCGACCATCTCCACCGCGCAGGACGCCGCGGCGGCGGGCATGGTCGAGATCCGCTCGTTGGTGCCCGACATCGATTTGGAAATCCGCTACGCCGGCAGCGACAACTTCGTCGGCCGCCCGGTCGCCGGTTACCTCGGCGCCGGCTGTTATCTGCACCGGACCGTCGCGCAGGCGCTGGCGCGGGTCGGGCGCGAGTTGCGCGCGCAGGGGCTGCGTTTGCGCATCTACGATTGCTACCGGCCGGTGCGCGCCGTGCGCGACTTCGTCGCCTGGGCCGCCGACCCGGACGATCAGAAGACCAAGCCGCGCTATTACCCCACGCTCGACAAGAGCAAGCTGCTCGGCGACTACATCTCGCCGACCTCGGGCCACAGCCGCGGCGCCACCCTCGACCTGACCATGCTGGAGCGCCGCGGCGAGAGTTACGCGCCGCTGGACATGGGCACCGGCTTCGATTTCTTCGACGATCTGGCCCACACCGATTCGCCGCGCGCGAGTCTGGCCCAGCGCGGCCACCGCGAGCGCCTGCGCGCGGCGATGCAGCGCGAGGGTTTTGAGAATTATCCGCTGGAGTGGTGGCATTACACGTTCAAGCCGGAGCCAACGCCGCGGACGGCGTTCGATTTTCCGGTGCGGTGAGGGGAGCGGGGGCGAAGGGAACAAGGAGGGCGGAAGAACACGATGAGCCGGGAGGTCCGCGCTTTCGGCTCTTCTGCTTTGGGGGCGGCGGTCCGCGGATGGAGGCGAAACGATGAACGATGAGAGGCCTACGGTGTCGTTGCTCGGAATCGCGACCGGATCGCGCGGCGCGGGTTTCGCCGTCGTCGCCGCCGCTTGTCTGAGCGCCGCGGCTTGCGCCGGCGCGCCGCCGCGCGCGGAAGAGCAGGGCGGCGCGGACGATGCGCGCGCCGAGCGCGGCGTCGATGCCTTGCTCGCCGACTACAGCGGCCACGTCCCCGGCGCCAGCGTGCTGGTGCTGCGCGACGGCCATCCGTTGCTGCGCCGCGGCTACGGCCTGGCCGTGGTCGAGGACGGTGTCGCGGCCACGCCGCAAACGAATTACCGCTTGGCCTCGGTCAGCAAGCAGTTCACCGCCGCGGCGGTTCTGTTGCTGGCGCAGGACGGCAAGCTGAGCCTGGACGATCCGATCAAGCGCTGGCTGCCGAGCCTGCCCAAGGCGGCCGACGCGATCACGATCCGGCAGATCCTCAGCCACCAATCCGGCCTGATCGACTACGAAGACGTAATGCCGGCGAGCTTCGACGCCGACGCGAACCAGATGCACGACAGCGACGTGCTCAAGGTGCTGGAAGGGCAGGACCGCACCTACTTCGCGCCGGGCAGCGCTTATCGCTACAGCAACAGCGGCTACTCGCTGCTGGCGCTGACCGTGCGCAAAGCCTCCGGGCGCGGCTTCGCCGAGTTCCTGCGCGAGCGCATCTTCCAACCGCTGGGCATGCGCGACACCGTCGCCTACGAGCGCGGCGTCTCGCAAGTCGCGCATCGCGCCTACGGCTACAGCTACGAGCAAGGGCAGTGGCGGCGCACCGATCAGAGCCCGACCAGCGCGACGCTGGGCGACGGCGGCATCTATTCCTCGATCGACGATCTCGCCAAGTGGGACGCGGCGCTGTACGACGCGCGCCTGCTCAGCGACGCGTCGCGCGCGCTGGCGTTCGCCGCGCACACGCCGACCGATGCGCCGGACGTCGGCTACGGCTACGGCTGGCGCATCACCGGCGAAACCTTGTGGCATTCGGGCGAGAGCATGGGCTTTCGCAACGTCATCGTGCGCTGGCCGCAGCGGCGGCTGACCGTGGTGATGCTGACCAACCGCAACGATCCCGAGCCGTATCGGACGGCGTTGAAGATCGCGGAGTTGTATTTGCCGGCGAGTCCGGTGCGCTCGCCCTGAGCGGCGCAGGAATCGAGGTGGCGTCGCAGGCGCGGTGCCGCGGTCGCGACTCGCGTCGCTCCTACAGCCGGTACGTGGCCGCGCCTGCCCCCTGTAGGAGCGGCGCAAGCCGCGACCGCGCACCCACCCGATCGCGTCGAACCCCCCACGCCCCCCGATTCGCCCCACCCGCGGAACGCTCCGGCCCGCCGCCGCCCGTCGCCGAATGCTTGCTATTAAATAGCGTGCTATGTAAATTGTGCCCCATGAAGAAGCCCGCCGCCCCCGCCGCCAAGTCCGCCGCCCCGCAACCGCCGCGGCCGACTCTGCTGCTCGACGACCAACTGTGCTTCGCCCTGTACTCCACCGGGCTGGCGCTCAACAAGGTCTACCGCAAGCTGCTCGGCAAGCTGGAGCTCACCTATCCGCAGTACCTGGTCATGATGGTGCTGTGGGAGCGCGACGGGGTCACGGTGTCGGAGATCGGCGAGCGCCTGTTCCTCGACTCGGCCACGCTGACGCCGCTGCTCAAGCGCCTGGAAGCGGCGGGCCTGGTGACCCGCACCCGCGCCGCCAACGACGAGCGGCAGGTGCTGATCGAGCTGACCAAGGCCGGCCGCGCGCTCAAGGCCAAGGCGCGCAGCGTGCCCGAGGGCATGGGCTGCGCGCTGGAAGACTGCACCATCGATGAACTCACCGCGCTCAAGGGGCAGCTCGAATCCTTGCGCGCCAGCTTGATCCGCCATGCCTGATTCCGAACGTTGCGGCGCGCGCCGCCGCGTCATAAAGAAGTCGCACGCTATTCAATAGCCGGCGATAGAAATCCGTCGCAGAACACCGCGGCACAAAACGCGTCACCTCCCATCCCGCGGCCCGCCGCGATCCCGAACCGCAACACCGACCCCAACCGGAGCCCCGCCATGTCCCTCGAAAAAGTCCTCTACACCGCCCACGCCCACGTTACCGGCGGCCGCGACGGCCGCGCCGTGTCCTCGGACAACGTGCTCGACATCAAGCTGACCACGCCGCGCGAGCTCGGCGGCGCCGGCGGCGACGGCACCAACCCGGAGCAGCTGTTCGCCGCCGGTTATTCGGCCTGCTTCATGGGCGCGATGAAGTTCGTCGCCGGCCGCGACAAGATCGCGTTCCCGGCTGATGCGGCCATCGACGGCAGCGTCGGCATCGGCCCGCTGCCGACCGGCTTCGGCATCCAGGCCGAACTCAAGATCTCGCTGCCGGGCCTGCCGCGCGAGCAGGCGCAGGAGCTGATCGAGAAGGCCCACATCGTGTGCCCGTACTCGAACGCGACCCGCGGCAACATCGATGTGACCCTGACCCTGGTTTGATCGGCTTGGCCGACGGCCGCGACAACGACCGCCGGCGCATCGGCATCGCCTTTACGAGCCCCGGACGCGCGAGCGTCCGGGGTTTGTTTTTTCGCATGCCCGCTTGCGCCTGCGCGATCGTGCCGGGTTTTTCCCGATGAGAAAAAAGCGCGACGCTTTTGCGTTCTGCGACGACAGCCCGTGAGTCGATGTGAGCTTCGTACAGCCGCCTGAATGCGCTCAGGAATTTGAGCGAACGTGAGTTTTCCGGGCATTTTTCGCTAGTAGGCTCCGAGGCGTCGTACGCGTACGCCGCGTAGTCCGCCGACGCCGCTGGCCGTCGCGATATCCGCGCGCCGCCCCTCCGTCGGGCGCGGTGGCCCAGCCGACGACAGGGTGCGACGAGGCTCTTGCCCGGATCCCGTAAGGCCGGGTCGGAAGCGTCGGCGTCGCCGGATTGGGGGCGCTACCGGCTCCGGTGTGCTGGACCGGGGCCGGTAGCCGCTTTGATCGCGGAAGCATCGGCAGGGGACGGCATCGCCGCGCGAGCGGCGATGCCGTTTTTGTTCTTGCCGAACCCGATTCGAATCCGGCGCCTTGGCGCGCGCGGCTCAATGCACGAACGCGGCCCAGCGCGGAACGCGCGCGATCACTAAGCGGTCGAGGGCGTACACCAGCAACAGCGACGCGCCCAACAGCGGAAACGCGGTCCCGCACGCGACCGCGATCGCCGCCACCGCGCGCAAGCGCGCCGGCGCCGGTGCGGGCGGCGCGCCGAGACGTCCGCGCGGACGGCGCTTCCACCACATCCACGCGCCGCTGAAACTCAGCACGACGATGCCGATGCACGGCAGCAGCATGACGATCTGATTGGCGCGGCCGAAGTAGCGGCCCATGTGCAACTGCACGCCCAGTTCCACCGCCTGAGCGCCGAGGCCGTAATCGGCGAAGCCGGTGTCGCCGACCACGGCGCCGCGGTAGCGGTCGACGTGCACGGTGCGCTGGCCTTGCGGGCGGTCGGGATAGACCACCGCGGTGTAGACGCCGTCGCCGCCGCGCGGCAGCGAGAGCCGGTAATCGGCGCGCAGGCCGTGTTCGGCGAGCGTGCGCGCGACCGCGTCGATGCCGACGTCGCGGGCGCCGCCGTCGTGGTGATGCGCGTGCGAGGCGGGCAACGGCGCGTCGCGCAACGTCCATGGCGCGTCGCTCACTGCTTGCCCGACGCTGGGCGCGGGCGCGGGCGCGGGCGCGGGCGCGACGTGATGGCGATGTTCGGCCGGATACCCCAAGCCGAGCGGCTGCAAGCCCGCGCGCAACAAGTCGCCCCAGACGCCGGCCCAGGGCAGGCCGGTGAAGATTAGGAACACGATCAGCGCCGCCGTCCACGCCCCGACGCTGGAATGCAGGCCGCGCCAGAAGCCGCGCCCGCGCGCGCGCCAGTCGGGCCACAGCGCGCGCCGCCAACCGCCCGCGCGCGGCCACCACAGATAGGCGCCGGTGGCGATCAGCAGCAGCGCCCAGCACGCGGCCAGTTCCACCAGCGCGTCGCCGACGCGGCCGAGCATGAGCGAACCGTGCAGGGTATCGGCGAGCCCGACCAGGGTGCGGGTGTAGACGAAAGCGCCGTGCACGCGCGCGCTGCCGGGATCGACGAACACGCGCAGCGGTTCGCCATCGACGGGGGTCACGAACACCTGCGCGGTGCGGCGCGGGTCCGAAGGAACATCGACGCGGGTGACGTCGCCCGGATAGGCCGCGCGCGCCGCGTCGATCAGGCGCGACAACGGCAGGTCGGCGTCGCGCTTCGGCGCGAAACGCAGCGGCGCGTGAACCGCGTCCTCGATTTCCTCGTGGAACAGATAGATCGACCCGGTCAGCGCCAGCACCAACAGCAGCGGCATCACCAGCAGCCCCGCGTAGAAATGCCAGCGCCAGACGCTGCGATAGAACCCGCGCCGGCGCGCCGCCTCGCTCATCGGAAGGCGCGGGTGTAGGTCAGTTCGACGCTGCGCGGCGCGCCCAGATACACCTGCCGCGCGCTGTAGCCCGACCAGTCGGCGTAGAACGTATCGCCGAGGTTGCGCACGCGCAGGGTGTAGCGGCCGCTCGCGCCGTTCCAATCCACCGCCGCGTCGGCGACGGTGTGGGCGCGCACGCGGAACTGGTTGGCGTTGTCGGTGTAGAAATCGCCGACGTGGCGCAGGCCGAGATGGAAACTCAGCGGCAGGCCGTCGAGCCGATACCACGCATCGACGCTGGCGGTGCGTTCGGGCACGTTCGACGGCCGGTTGCCGCTGCGGTCGGCGCCGCCGGCTTCGCGCAAACGGTCGAAGCGCGCCGACAGCAGCGCCGCGCTGGCGTCGATGCGCAGGCGCGGCGTGGCCTGCGCACTCAGCGACAGTTCTACGCCCTGCGAGGACTGGCGTCCGTCCTGCACGCTGATCTGCGGCTGCAGCGGGTCGCGGGTGAGGATGTCGTCCTGGCGGAGCTTGTACGCGGCGGCGTTGAGGCGCAGCCGCTGATCGAACAATTCGGTGCGTACGCCGGCTTCGAGCGATTCGCCGTGGCTGAGGTCGAAGGCGTTGTTGCGCTGGTTGATGGTCAGGAACGAACTGACCGGCAACACCGCGCTGCTGTACTGGGCGTAGAGCTGGGTGCGCGGGCGCAGCTCGAACACGCTGCCCAGGCGCCACGAGGTCGGCGAGAAGTCGCGGCCGAAGCCGCTGCGCAAGCCGCTGTCGAGATCGAAGTTGCGCCGGCGCAGTTCGATGCGTTCGTGGCGCAGGCCGGCGACCAGCAGCCAGCGCGGGGTCAGGTTGAGCGCGTCCTCGGCGAACAGCGCGGCGACCTTGACCCGGGTGCTGAAATCGTTGCGGCCGTCGCGGTAGTCGGCGGGATTGTCGGGCGGCAGGTAGCCGCGCTCCTGCGCGAGGAGATCGACCGAGCCGGCGCGGCCGAAGCGGCGCAGATTGAAGAAATCGGTGTCGCTGTACTCGACGCCGGCGGCGAACAGATGCCGGCGCCCGCCCAGGCGGCCGTCGTGGCGCAGGCTCAGGCGCTGGTTCCACACGCGCTGGTCGTGGTGGATGCGCGAGGCGCTGCGGTCGAGGCGGCCGCTGGCGGCGTCGAAGGTGAAGTCTTCGCTGTTGTCCCAGCGCCGGCGCGCGTCGTAGACGCTGGCTTCGTTGCTGAGGTTCCAGGTGTCGCTCAAGCGATAGTCCAGGCGCGTGCGCAGCCACCACGAGCGCGAATCCATGCGGCCGTCGCGGACGTTGTAGTTGCGCTCGCGCGCAGCCTTGTCGACCACCAGCCCGAGCGGGTTGTCCACCAATCCGCTGGGATCGGCGGCGACTTCGAGCGGCACCAGCGGCGCGCCGAAATACGCGGTATCGAAGTCGTCGCGGTGGTAGTCCAGCGCCGCGCGCAGGCTCAGCCGCGCATCGGGCTGCCACAGCAGCGAGCCGCTGAAGGCCTGCGCCTGCGACGCGGTGCCATCGACATAGCCATCGCCGCGGTTGGCGCTGAGCACGCCGCGCACGGCGAGCGCGTCGCTCAGCGGCGCGTTGCCGTCCAGGCCGACGCGCGCGCTGCCGTGGCTGCCGTAGCCGAGCAGAACCTCGCCTTCGCGGCCGTCGAGCCGCGCGTTCTTGGGCACGAAGTTGATCGCGCCGGCCAGCACGCCTTCGCCGTACAGCACCGAGGCCGGGCCCTTGAGCACTTCGACCCGCTCGAATTGGAAGCTGTCCCAGTTGCGCGAGGAAAAACCCGAGCTGGTCAGGCGCACGCCGTCGAACAGATACGACACCGCGCCGGACGCGAAGCCGCGCATCGAGGCGACGCCGGGCTGGCCGGGCAGGTTGCCGGCCATGACGCCGGGCACGGCGCGCAAGATCTCGACGCTGTCGCGCAGGCCGCGCGCCTGGATGTCGTCGGCATCGAGCACGTCGAGCGTGGCGGGAATCTCGGCCGCATCCAGGCCGAGCCGGCTGGCGCTGGCGACCGAGGCCGCGCGCGCGTCGCGGCGTTCGGCCTGCACCCGCACCGCGTCGAGATCGATCGCCTGCTCGCCGGCGCGCGCGGGCGGCGCCGGCGCGGCGGCGGCGAGCGCGACGGCGAGGCTGGAGACGGCGAGCGGGAGGCGCGAGGGCAACATCGGCATGGCAGGGCAACGGCTGGAACGCGCGGCGTCGGCGGCGCGCGAAGGTGGGGAGAGGGGAGCGCGCGCCGCCGGCGCATCGGAACGCGACGCGGCCGACGGCCGCGTCCGCCGCAGATGCTAGGTCAGGGGCGGCGGCGCCGGCTGCGGCAAGTTGCCGCACGGCGGCGCGCGCGTCCGCGATCGCGGCGCAACGCCGCGGCGCGATTGGGATTAGCATGCGCGCCTCGGGTCGCGCCGTTGGGGCGCGCCCTACACGGAGCCGCCGCCATGCCGCAGATCGAAGGTCCGTTTCAGGTCAAGCTGAGTCCGCAACCGGTGCACGAGGCCGCCGAGGGCAAGTTCGGGCGGATGGCGCTGGACAAGCGCTTCGAGGGCGCGCTCGAAGCCGACAGCCGCGGCGAGATGCTGGCGGCGATGACCGCGGTGAAAGGATCGGCCGGTTACGTCGCGCTGGAAAAAGTCGAAGGCGCGCTCGACGGTCGCCGCGGCAGTTTCCTGCTGCTGCATCGCGGGCTGATGAATCGCGGCGAGGCGGACCTGAGCATCGTCGTCGTGCCCGATTCGGGCACCGACGAACTCGAAGGGCTCAGCGGCCGCATGAGCGTCGACATCCGCGAAGGCGGCGCGCACTTCTACCGTTTCGACTACCAACTGCCGGGCGCGGCGTAAGCGCCGCTTCGGCGCGCCGGACGCTTCCGCGCGCGCGGCCGCGGCCGATGTTTCAAGCGAGAACCGCGCCTAGCGGGCTCAAGCGGCAAAGACGCCGCCGATCATCTCAAGCACCATCTGCGGGACGAACCGTCGCGGCCGCGCGAGCGCCGCGACGGGCGATCCATGCGATTTTGTGCGCCCTGCCCAGCGACGCGGCCACGCCACCTAATGCGTCGCCGCCGCCACGGTTCGCGGCGCTGTCCGCCGCTCTCCAACGCCCGCCGCGACCCGCGCGGCGCAGGCCAGCCTGCACGAGCCCATGCGCGCCAACACTTTGCTGCTGTCTGTTTTGTTCGCCGGCGCCGCGCTGCATGCGGGCGCCGCCGCCGCGCAAGGCCGCGAGGCCTGCACCAACGGCCGCACCCGCTTGCCGCCCACGGTGAATCTGCGCGTGGACAACGATTTGTTCGGCGGCCAGGACCAGGGTTACAGCAACGGTATACAGCTGACCTTGGTGTCGCCGAACTTGGCCGATTACACCGACGACCCATGCATCCCGCGTCTGGCGCGCTGGATCAACAGCTATCTCGACGCGCTGCAACCGCCGCAAGGCTACGAACAGCGCAACATGATCGCGACCTTCGCCCAAGGCATTTTCACGCCCACCGATTTCAGCCGCCGCGATCTGATCGAGGACGACCGGCCCTATGCCGGCGCGCTGCTCGCCGGCCTCGGCTACAACGCGCGCACCGGCGACTATCTGCGCACCACGCAGCTGCAGTTCGGCATCGTCGGCCCTTCGGCCTTGGGCAAGCAGGTGCAGAACGCGGTGCATCGCGCGCTGGGCGACAAGACCTTCAAGGGCTGGGACAACCAACTGCACGACGAGCCGGTGTTCCGCATCGTGCACGAGCGCATGCGCCGGTTCGCGCCCGCCGACGCGGCCGAGCGCCGCTGGGGCTGGGACGCGATCGGCCATTACGGCGGCAGCTTCGGCAACCTAGCCACCTACGCCAACGCCGGCATGGAAATGCGCTTCGGCCTGCGCTTGCCGGACGATTTCGGCAGCACGCCGCTGCGCCCGGCCGGCGAGAACACCGCGCCGACCACGCACTACAACACCGGCGACCGGCCGTTCGCCGCGCACATGTTCATTACCTCCGACGTGCGTTGGGTGGTGCGCGACATCACTCTAGACGGCAACACCTTCCGCAGCAGCCATAGCGTGGACAAGCGCCCGTTCGTGGGCGAAGTGGGCTACGGCGTGGCGCTGATGCGCGGGCGTTGGAAACTCGCGTTGGCGCGTTACCACAGCACCCGCGAGTTCGAAGGGCAGAAGCAGACGCCGGTGTTCGGCAGCGTTACGGTGAGCCGGGCGTTCTGACGCGAACGTCGCGGGCGCAGCGTCACTCCAAGGTGATGCCGGCCGCGGCCGGACTGCGGCCCTTGAGCCCTTCGCTGGCTTGCGCCCACCACTGCGCGTGTTCGTCGCTGGCCAAGTAGTCGGCGTACGACACCGGCGCCATCGCGTCGAGCGAATAGTCCGTGCGCGCCTGCGCCAGCATCGCGCTCATCGCGCGCAGCAGCGGAAGCTCGGGCACCAGATGCTCGACGAACAGAAATTGGCCGGCTTGGTTCACTTCCAGGAAGTGCGCCTGACCATCGCCGTCGACGGCCAGATCGATGCAGCCGAACGCCAGTCCCAACTCGCGCATCAACGCGCGCAGCTTGTCTTGGTCGGCGCCGGACAGCTCGCCCGGTTCGGCCTGCAGCCCTTGCACGGCCTGGCGCACGCGCCAATCGACGAAACCGTCGCTGTGCTGCGAACGCAGGCGCGCGGGGAAGAAACGCTCGCCGATCGCGGTCACGCGCAGGTCGCAGCGCTTGTCGACGTAAGCCTGATAGATGCCGGGGCACTGCAGCAGGCTGGCGTCGTCCTCGAGCATGGCCGGCTCGACGATGCGCGCGTAGGTGCTGAACATGCGGCCGCTGTCGGCGTCCTGCCAGGTGTGGGTGAGGAAGGGTTTGTAGACCACGCGGCCGTGGCGGCGGACGAAGGCGCGGATCTCGACGGGATCGTGCGAGACCAGCGTCGCCGGGAATCGCAGCCCGCAGCGGTGCGCGGCGCGCAGTTGCACCAGCTTGTTCTCGGCCGTGGCCGCCACGCTCGGACGGTTGACCCACAGCCGCGCGCCGCCTTCGTCGGCGAGCGCGTGCACGTTGCGCAGGAAGCGGCCCCATTCGCCGCGCAGGAACGGCGCGTCGCCGGGGTGCGCGCGCGGGAAGGTGTCCGGATCGCGCGGACGCCGGTACCACACCGCGCCGATGCCGGCGGCGTCGAGCGCGCCGCCCATGCGCAGGCCGGATTCGCCGTCGCAATGCAGCGACATCGGCGCCAGCGCGGGATCGGCCAGCGAGCCGCTCCACAGTGCGTCGATGCCGTGCTTGCGCAAAGCCCAGCGCGCGGCGGCGGCGTGGATGTCGTGTTGCAGCGAGGAGAGGATCAGCGGGCGGGGCATGGGATGGGAGATAGCGGCTAGGAGATGGGCGATAGCGAAAGGCGGGGGCATCGGGTGAGGCACGCCCCCGGGGAGGGGGCGTGCCGTTTTACCGGAACGGCGCCGGCGGCTTACGCGTGCGTCGCTCGCGCGCGGGTCCGCGGCCGGCGCTTACCGGCGGGTGTCACGCGTCGCGGATCACAGCAGGTCCGGGTCGCCCGGATCGTCGCCGTTCGGGCCGGTGGCGTGGGTGGTGTCGCCCTTGCCGCCGGAGATCGCGGCGATCTCCTCGACGGACAGTTCGCGCGCGGCGATGCGGGCGAGCGGACGGGCGATGTCGTTCTGAGGCTGGTTCACGTCGTTGCTCATGAAAGTCTCCTTAGAAACGCGGGTTGCCGGAAAGAGAAGGCCGTTCCGGCGTCGGCACGAACGATGGCAACACGGATGCGTCGCCGAGACTGGGATCCGCCGGCGCGTGCGGCGCCTGCGGTGTGTTTTGGTATTGCTCCGCCGAGCCCGCGCGCAACGCGACCACGCGCTGCGCGCTGCGGATGGTGTCGGGACGGTGGGCGATGACGATGCGGGTGATGCGCAGCGCGGCGATTTCGCGGTTGATCTCGTGTTCGCGCGCCACGTCGAGATGGCTGGTGGCTTCGTCCAGCAGCAGGATCCGCGGCTCCCGGTACAGCGCGCGCGCCAGCAGCACGCGCTGCTTCTGGCCGCCGGACAGCGATTGGCCGAGATCGCCGATCAGCGTCTCGTAGCCCATCGTCATCGCCGCGATGTCGGCGTGGATGCGCGCGGCGCGCGCCGCGGCCTGGATACGCTCGAAATCGGCCTGCGGATCGAAGAAGGCGATGTTCTGCGCGACCGAGCCGGCGAACAGCGCGTCCTCCTGCATCACCGCGCCGAACATCTCGCGATAGGCGTTGAGGCCGTAGCGATGGATGTCGACGCCGCCGATCAGGATCCGCCCTTCGCTCGGACGCAGCAGGCCCAGGACCAGTTTCGCCAGGGTGGTCTTGCCGCAGCCCGAGGGGCCGACGATGGCCACCGATTCGCCGGCTTCGACGGTGAAGCTGCAGTCGCGCAGGATCCACGGCTCGTCCTCGCCGTAGCGGAAGCTCACGCCTTGCACCTCGATGCGCGCGGCCGGCGCCGGCCCGGCGTAGTCGCCGTGCAGGTCCGGTTCCGGCGGGTGCAGGGCGATGTCGCCGATGCGCTGGGCGTGCAGGCCGAGCAGGCGCAGATCGACCAGCTTGTCGATCAGGCTGGCGGTGCGCGCGGCGAACAGGTCGGCGTAGGCGACGAACACCACCAGCATGCCGGCGGTGAAGCGGCCTTGCAGCGCCAGCCACGCGCAGATCCAGATCAACAGCACGCGCTGGCCGCCGGCGACCAGTTTCGACAGCGCCGAGAACACCGCGTTGGTGCGGCCGATGGCGGCGTCGCGATGCGCGACCTCGACCGCGGCGTTGGCGATGCGCGCGCGCCGCTCATCGTTGCGGTTGCCGAGCTTGATGGTCTGCGCGCCCTGGATCGACTCGATCAGCAGGCTTTGTTGCTGCGCGGCCTGGATCAGCTGTTCCTCCCTGAGCCGGCGCAGGCGCCGCAGCGCGGCCCAGCGCAGGCCCGCGTAGAGGCAGAAGCCGGCCAGCACCAGCGCGGTCAGCGGCGGGCTGTAGAGCAGCAGCAAGCCCAACACCAGCGCCGCGGTCAGACCGTCGAGCAGGCTCTCGACGAAACTGGCGCTGAGGGTTTGCTGGATCGCCTGGACCGAGACGAAGCGCGACATCACTCCGCCGACGTGGCGTTTCTCGAAGAACTCCAGCGGCAGGCGCATCAGGTGGCCGAACAGATTGGCCAGCCACTGCGAATTCAGCGCCGCGCCGAGATCGGCGATCAGCCAGCCGCGCATCGCCGCGAGCGCGGCCTGCAAGACCACGACGGTGAGAAAGCCGATGCCGAGCAGATGCAGCAGGCCGACGTCGGCCGAAACCAGGACGCGGTCGAGCACCCATTGCATCGCCAGCGGCAGCAGCAGGGTGAAGGCTTCCAGCGCCAGCGCCAGCATCAGCACTTGGGCGCCGGCGCGGCGCAGGCCTTGCAGATGGCCGGCCAACGCGGCCACGCTCAGGCGCTGGCGTTCGCGCATCGGCGCGAAGTCGGCGCGCGGGGTCAGTTCGACCGCGATGCCGGTGAAATGGCGGCCGAATTCGGCCAGCGGCATCGTCACCGCGCCGCGCGCGGGGTCGTGGATCTCGGCGCGGCCGCGGCCGATGCGCTTGAGCACGACGAAATGGTTGAGATCCCAATGCAGCACGCACGGCAGCTGCAGGTGTTCCAGCGCTTCGATCTCGGCGCGCAGCGGACGGCCGTCCAGGCCCAGCGCGCCGGCGGTCTGCAACAGCCGCGCCAAGGTGGCGCCGCGCGGCGAGACCGGGAAGCGCCGGCGCAGGCTCGGCAGATCGGTGTCGTGGCCGTGGTGGATGGCGATCATCGCCAGACAGGCCAGCCCGCATTCGGCCAACTCGGCCTGCTGCAGTACCGGAAGCGCGCGACGGCGGCTCACGGCGACACTCCGGCGGTGCGCAAGGCTGCGTCGGCGCGGTCGGGCCGCAGCGGCGCGAACAGGTATTCGTACACGCGCCGGCGTTCGAGCTGCAGTTCGGCGTCGACGCGCATCTGCGCGCTCAAGCCGCGCGCGCCGACGCTTTGGCGGTCCGGCGCGACCAGCACCCGCCATGCCGGCGCGGTCGCCGGCAAACCGGTGCGCGCGCGGATTTCCTCGGCCGACAGCGCGCCGCGCGCGATCGCGACGACCTTGCCGCGCTGCACGCCGTAATGCTGATAGGGAAAGCCGGCGTAACGCATCGCCACCGGCGTGCCCGGCGCGATCAGGCCGACGGCGCGGTCGGAGACCCACAGTTCGGCCTGCATCGGCGCATCCAGCGGCGCCAGCGACAGCAGGCGCTGTCCGGCCGCGACGCTTTGGCCCGCAACAAAAGCCACCGCCACCGCGCGGCCGTCGCGCGGAGCGCGCACGGCGATCAGCCGGCGGCCTTCGTTGCGGGCGTCGTCCTGGGCGATGTCGGCGAGTTCGCGCTCGATCCGATGACGTTGCTGTTCGTCGCGGCGCGGTTGCGCGGCCAGCGCGGCGCGCGCGTCGGCGAGTTCTCGCTCGGCGTCCAGGCGTTCGCGGCGCGCGTCCTGGACCCGGGTTTCGGCTTCGATGCGCGCGGATTCGTACTGCTGCCATTGCACGTCGCTGAGCAGTTTGTCGCCGCGCAAGGGCTGCACTTGCGACGACAGCTTGCGCGTTTGCGCGGCCTGTTGTTCGCGCAGCGCCAGTTGCGTCTGGGCCAGCGCGATGCGGCCTTGCGCGGCGGCGATGCGTTCGCGCCATTGCTCGGCTTCGTTGGCGGCGGATGCTTCCAGCGCCGCGCGATCGGCGAGCAAGCGCGAGCGCTGCGCCGACAGTTCGGCGTTGACCGCCGCGCCGACGCCGCCGCGCAGCGCGGGGCTGTCGAGTTCGGAAGAGATTTCCAGCAGGATCTGCCCGCGCCGCACCGTCTGGCCTTCGTCGACGCGGCTGCGCAGCAGCGTGCCCGCGGCCGGCGCCGACAGCGCCAGCACGCCGCCGCGCGGTTGCAACTGCCCGTAGGCCGGTTCGCTTCGCGTGTAGCGGCCGAAATACAACAGCGCCGCCAGCGCGAGCAACGCGAACGCCGCCACGGCCGCCATCGCCGTGCCCATGCGCGAGACCGGCAGGCGAATGCGGCCGAGCCAGCGTTGCCGGCGGGCGTCGAGCGCTTGTTCGCGGAACAGGCCTTGCACGCCGGTCTCAGCGGCGCGCGGCCGGCGCGAAGCGCGGCGCGGAAACGGTGGAAGCGGTCGATGCGACGGTCATGGCGAACGCGGTGCGCGAACTCCCGGCTGCAGCGAAACGGCCGTTGAGTGTGGCCCGCGTCCGTCGCGCTGGCTACGACGCGGGACGCTACGCGGGTCACGGTTCGCGATTCGTATGACAAGCGTCAGATCGCGCGGCGTGCGCGTTCATTTCGCTGCGTCCCGGTGCGAGATGTCGTAAGCCGACTTAGCGTTGCGCGGCCACGCGCCGATGGTCAACGCGCGCAGCAGCCATTCGAGCGGGCCGTAAGCGCGACGTTGCAGCCACACGCGGCTGAGCCACAGTTGCGCGGCGAACAGCGCCAGCGCGATTCCCACCACCGCCGCGGGCGATACTCGGCCCATCAGCCCGAAGCCGTAGCCAGTGAACAAGAACGCCATCGCCGCCGATTGCAGCAAGTAGTTCGACAGCGCCATGCGTCCGGCCGGCGCGAGCCAATCGGCGATGCGCGCGCCGCCGCGCGCGAACCACGGCAAGGCGGTCGCGGCATACGCCAGACTCAACAACGGCGCGGTCAGCAGGCTCAACGCCAACACCCACAACTCCACCGCTTCGGAAACCGGCCACACCGCGTTGGCGCCGAGCGCCAGCGCGGCGGGCAGGCCGATCGAGAAGCCGGCGATGCGCAGGCGGCGCAGCAACGGGCGGTAGTCGTCCAACCGCGCGGCGAGCTTGCGCCGGCCCGCGGCGAGGCCGTAGAGGAACATCGCCAGCGCGCACGGCGCTTGCAACAGCAACAGAATCGGCCAGGTGTCGCCGAGCTCGCGCCAGCGCGCGGCCAACACTTGCAGCGGCGAGCCGGTGAAGCCGGCGAGCGTCGCCTGCGCTTGCGCCGCCATCGCGACCGGATCGTTGGGCGGCGCGGGCGACAGCCACGCCAACGCGCCCAGCAACGCCCAGCACGACGCCGTCGCTACGATCAGCGCATGCGCGATCGGCAACTGCAGCCGCTCCGGCGCGCGGCTCAGCAGCAACAGCGCCGCACCCATCAACGCATAGGTGGTGAGGATGTCGCCGTGGAACAGCAGCGCCGCGTGCAGCGCGCCGGCGATCCACAAGCCCAGCAGGCGCCGGCCCATGCGCGGCGCGAACGCCTCTCCGGCGCGTTCGGCCGCGCTTTGCTGCAGGCTGAAGCTGTAGCCGAACAGGAACGAAAACAGCAGGTAGAACTTCATCTCGAACAGCGCCGTCACCGACGCTTCGACCGCGCGGCTGAGCGGATCGGCATAGCCGGGATCCGGCGCCAACCCCCACCATGGCGAGGCGAACACGCCGATGTTGACCAGCAAGATGCCCAACAGGGCCAGACCGCGCAGCGCGTCGAGGTGTTCGATGCGCGGGGCGGCGGAGCTGGAAGCGTTCATGCGTCGGCGCGATCCGAGAGTAGGGGAGGGCGCATGCTGCGGGCGCGGCGCAATGCGGGCATCGGGCCGCGGGCGGGCCGGATCCCGGACGTTTGGCGGATCAAAAAAAGCCAGAAACTGGAATACTGGGCGGCATGAACGACACCGCCGCCCGCCCGACTCCGGCCGCACGCGCGCCGACCCGGCGCTGGTGGAGCCGGCTGTTCTGGAAATGCCTGTTGTCGATGCTGGTCGCGTGCTGGATCAGCACCGGCCTGCTGTCGCTGCTGGCGGTCTATCTGCTGCGCCAGGACATGCGCAAGGACATGGGGCCGCAGGTGCTGGAGGCCTCGATCCAGCGCGAACTCGAACGCGTCGGGCCGGTGCCGGATCTGGCGGCGATATCGCCCGCGCAATGCCAAGCCTTCCTGCAAGGCCTGCTGGTGCGCGTGGTCGGCATGGACACGCCGCAGTGGATGTATTCCTACAGCTACGCCGGCGGCCCCGAAGAAG
Source organism: Lysobacter sp. K5869 (assembly GCF_018847975.1). Classification (NCBI taxonomy): domain Bacteria; kingdom Pseudomonadati; phylum Pseudomonadota; class Gammaproteobacteria; order Lysobacterales; family Lysobacteraceae; genus Lysobacter; species Lysobacter sp. K5869. The sequence goes on from NZ_CP072597.1 coordinate 1,791,321, forward strand.
GGCGCATCGCGATCCGTTACCGCGACCGCGCCGGCCACGGCTGCGTTTACCCGCAAGAACCCGGCGCGCCGCTGGCGCATGCGTTGGAGCAAGCCGGCCGGCAAGCCGCGCTCGACGGCGTCGCCGCGACCCGCCGCGTGGAGCGCGAGCGCGATTGGATCAGCGTGGCCGCGGTGCCGCTGGCCGGCGCGCCCGGCGCGAGCATCGGCGTCGGCCTGCATCCCGGCGGCTCGGTCGCGACCTTCATGCGCATGACCCTGGGCGACATGATCGGGCTGGCGATCTATCTGATCGTGATCAGCGCGATGGCCTCGGTGGCGGTGGCGACGCTGTTGACCCGGCGCATCCGCCACGCCGAACACATCGCCGACGCCTGGGCCGCGGGCGATCTGGACACGCGCATCCACGACCGCGGCCGCGACGAATTCGGGCGCTTGGCGCAACGCTTCGACCGCATGGCCGATGCGTTGGGCGAGGTGATCCAGGTGCGTCAGCAACTGGCGGTGTCGGAAGAACGCAACCGGCTGGCGCGCGATCTGCACGACACCGCCAAGCAGCGCAGCTTCGCTCTGGGCTTGCAGTTGAGCGTGCTCGATCACCTCAACGGCCGCGACGACGGCAGCGGGCGCGACCCGCGCCAGGGTGCGCTGATCAAGGCGGCGCTGGGTTTGACCGGGCAGCTGCAGCGCGACTTGGCCGACGTGATCCAGCGCTTCAGCGCGCCGACCGTGGCCGAGCAAGGCCTGCGCAAGGCGCTGGAGGACACCTACTCGCATTTGCTCGGCGGCAGCGGCATCGAGTGGCGGCTGTTGCTGGACGGCGTGGCCGAGCGCGGCGTCGGCGCGCATCCGCAGCACGCCGGGCAACTGCTGCTGATCGCGACCGAAGCCGCGGCCAACAGCCTGCGCCACAGCGGCGCGCGGCGGATCGAAGTCGTGCTCAACAGTTCGGGCGAGCGTTACGGCTGGACCATCCAGGACGACGGCTGCGGATTTTCCGTCGACGAACACGAAACCACCGGCATGGGCCTGGGCAACATGCGCATGCGCGCGCGCACCCTGCCGGGCGGCCGTTTCCGCATCGCCAGTTCCGCCAGCGGCACGGTGGTGACGGTGTCTTTCACCCTGCCCGAGCCGCAAGGAGAGTCCGCATGAGCACCTCGGTCCTGTTGGTCGACGACCACGAAGTGGTGCGCAAGGGCATCCGCAGCCTGCTGATGCTGACCGAGGATTTCGAGGTGATCGGCGAAGCCGCCGGCGGCGCCGAGGCGATCGAGCTGGCGCGCGATCTGGCGCCGGATCTGATCGTGATCGATCTGATGATGCCCGACGTGGACGGGGTGGAAGCGATCCGCGCGATCAAGAAGCTCAGCCCGCGCAGCGCCATCGCGGTGCTGACCTCCACCGACCAGGACGATCTGGCGTTCGCCGCGATCGAGGCCGGCGCGCAGTCGCTGCTGTTCAAGAGCATGCTCGGCGACGAGTTGCTGGCGACGCTGCGGCGCATCGCCGGCGGCGAGGCGGTGATCCATCCTTTCGTCGCCCAGCGCATCCTCAAGGCGGTGCGGCGCAAGCGCGAACCGCGCGAAGACCCCTTCGCCTGCCTGACCGAGCGCGAACTCGACGTGCTGCGCAAGCTGGCCGAGGGCGGCAGCAACGCGCGCATCGCCGCCGCGCTCAACATCGGCGAGAAGACGGTGAAGTCGCATCTGGGCAACGTGCTGGCGAAGCTGCATCTGGCCGACCGCACCGAGGCGGTGGCGTTCGCATGGCGGCGCGGGTTGATGTCGGGCGAGCGCGACGAGGATTGAACCGCCGGCGTGGGTTCGTATCCCCCTGTAGGAGCGGCGTGAGCCGCGACCGCGAAACCACGCTTACGTCGTAGCCGCGATGTCGCGGTCGCGGCTTGCGCCGCTCCTACAGGGAGCGGCCGTCGCTGCGCCCCGGTCGCGCGCGACCCCACCGCATCGCTCGCGTTCGGCCATCGTGTGCGCGCCCATCGCCGCGAATCCCCGCGGTTCACCGGCAAAAAAACCCCTCCGCAGCAAGCGGATTTTGCCGAGTTCGATCTTTCATGTGTCTTTGGTCATGCCTGAATCCGCAAAACTGCGGGTAGGGTGACGATCTTTTTAATGCGTTACTGATTAGAGAGGCCGTCCTAGCGGCCCGCTCGTCTGCGATGCGCCCGACCGCATCCGCCATTGACCAATGGCGTCCGCAAGGACGTCTTCTACATGACAGGGGTTCATCAAGAAGATGCAAGGCTCCAACCGCGCATTGACGCGCACCACGATTTCTTCGCGCCGCTCCCACTCCCGTTCCCTGCTGTGCCTGGCCGTCGCTTGCGGCCTGTTCGCCGCGGCGGGCGCCGCTTCGGCGCAAAGCGTCAACGGCCAGGTCGGCAATCCCGACAGCTGGCACAGCGACGAATTCGACGCCGACTGGGGCTTGAGCGCGATCAACGCGCAATACGCCTACGCGCGTGGCCTCACCGGCAAGGGCGTGCGCCTGGGCGTGTACGACAGCGGCACCGCGCTGGCGCATTCGGAATTCGCCGGCAAGGACAACCGCGCCATCGTCATGGCCGAGCAACTGGAAGACGGCAGCTACTGCAGCAACACCAGCGTGCTGACCGGCCCGAACGCCTGCTTCTATACGCGCGGCGATCAGGCCCAGATCCAGTACACCGGCTTCAACGCCAACGTGCCGGAGAACATCCGCCGCATCATCATGGCCGGCCCGTACGTGCAGCCGGGCTGGGAGTTCAACACCCACGGCACCCACGTCGGCGGCACCATCGCCGCCAATCGCGACGGCACCGGCACCCACGGCGTCGCCTTCGGTTCCGATCTGAGCGTGGCCAAGTGGTCGTTCAACGGCGTGCAGGAATGGCAACGCACCGCCACCGGCTACAGCGTGGTGCGCATTCCGCGCCCGGGCACCAGCGAAGAGGTCATCGCCGGCATGTACGCCGACATGAATTCGCAGGGCGTGCGCGCGATCAATCACAGCTGGGGTCTCGCGACCGAGCCGGAAACGCTGGAGGATCTCGACGGCTTGCTGTTCGATCCGGAGAACGAATCCTACTTCAACATCTTCGGCGACGCTTCGCGCAAGAAGGGCATGCTGCAGGTCTGGGCGGCCGGCAACCACAACGAGAACGTCACGCCCGAGACCTCGCCGCAAGCCGGCATGTACGCCAGCCTGCCGCGCGCGTTCAAGGACCTGGAGCAGTACTGGCTGACCGTGGTCAGCGTGACTCCGGATCTGGTGCTCAGCGATTTCTCCATGCGCTGCGCGCAGACCGCGAACTGGTGCGTGGCCGCGCCGGGCTCGGACATCGCCTCGACCTATCTCGGCGGCGAAGGCTCGCTGCAGGGCGGGCTGGTGCGCAACCCGGACGGCTCGCTGTCGTTCAACATCACCGCCGGCACGCCGACCTATGAGTACGGCTTGCTCAGCGGCACCTCGATGGCCACCCCGCACGTCACCGGCGCGCTCGGCCTACTGTTCGAACGCTTCCCGTACATGACCGGCGCGCAGGTGCGCGACGTGCTGCTGACCACCGCCACCGACCTCGGCGCGCCCGGCGTGGACGAGGTCTACGGCTGGGGCCTGATCGATCTGAAGAAGGCCATCGACGGCCCGGGCCAGATCCGTGTCGATACCGATGTGGTGGTCGACCGCCCCGCCGGCGGCGCCAAGGTCTGGGAAGGCAAGGCCTGGGACGATTGGCGCAACGACATCGGCGGCACCGGCGTGCTGAGCAAGTCCGGCATCGGCTGGCTGCGCCTGAGCGGCAACAACAGCTTCGGCGGCCTGCACGTCAAGGAAGGCGTGCTGGAACTCACCGGCAACAACACCTACGCCGCGCAAGTCGACGGCGGCACCCTGGTCGTCAACGGCACGCTGACCACCGCGCAGCTTCCGGTGCATGCCGGCGCGGGCCTGGGCGGCAGCGGCCGCATCGTCGGCAACGTGCGGGTGGAAGGCGCGGTGTCGCCGGGCAATTCCATCGGTACGCTGACCGTGCAGGGCGATTACGTCCAGGCGGCGGGTTCGACCTACGTCGCCGAACTGTCGGCCGGCGGCCAGTCCGACCGCATCGACGTCACCGGCAAGGCCGTGCTCGAAGGCGGCACGCTGATGGTCCTGCATGCGCCGGGCCAGTACTTCCTCGGCCAGAGCTTCAACCTGATCAGCGCCGCCGGCGGCATCAGCGGCCAGTTCGCCCAGCTCGACCAGACCGCGTTCTCGCCGTTCCTCAAGTTCGGCCTGAGCTACGGCGCCAATCAGGTCGGCGTGCAAGTGACCCGTGGCGCGTCGCTGGCGTCGGCCGGCGTCACCCCGAACCAGATCGCCGCCGCGGCGGCCGCCGACCGGCTGGCCATCGGCCAGGGCATTCCGCAGCCGTTGACTCAGCTGTTCCCGGCTCAGGCCATCGTCGCGCTCGACACGCTCAGCGGCGAAGGCCACGCCAGCCTGCGTTCGATCGCCATCGACGACAGCCGCCACGTGCGCGACGCCGCACTGGCGCGCGCGCGCAGCGGCCGCGGCGAGTTCGCCGCCGACGGCGAGGGCGCCTCGCAAGGCGCGTGGGTGGAACTGCTGAAGTCCGGCGGTACGCTCGAGGGCGACGGCAACGCCGCGCGCAACGAGTACAACGGCTCGGCCACGCTGGTGGGTTACGACTACCGCTTCGCCAACGGCTGGCGCATCGGCGTGCTCGGCGGCAGCGGCCGCACCGACAACGACAGCGACCGCCTCGACAAGGGCCGGATCAAGAGCACCCAGCTCGGCGTCTACGGCGGCCAGAACTGGGGCCGTTTCGGCCTCAGCGCCGGCTACACGCACGCGCGCCAGGACCTGACGCTGGAGCGCCGCATCGGCTTCAACGGCTTCAGCGACCGCACCCGCGCGTCCTACGACGGCCGCACCCAGCAGGCCTTCGTCGAAGGCGGCTACCGCTTCGGCGGCGACGCCTGGGGCCTGGAGCCGTACGTGCAGGTCGCGCAGGTGCGGGCCAAGAGCGACGCGTTCCAGGAAACCGGCGGCGCGGCCGCGCTGAGCGGACGCAGCGCCGAGAGCAAGGTCGATCTGTCGACCGTCGGCGTGCGCTTCAACCTGGACCTGAAGGGATCGCAGCAGGAACAGAGCTGGCTGAGCCTGCGCGGCGGCCTCGGCCGTCGCCATGCCAGCGGCGACCTGACTCCGGTCACCCAAGTCGCCTGGCGCGGCGGCGTCGGTTTCGACGCGGCCGGCGCGCCGCTGGCCGACAACGCGACCCTGGTCGAAGCGGGCGTGGCCGCGCGTTTGAGCGCCAACGGTCTGCTGGAGTTGAACTACAGCGGACAGTTCGCCGACGAGGCCGACGATCACGGCGTCAACGCGCGTTACTCGCTGCGCTTCTGAGTCACCGAGCCACTGGCGCCTCCCGAGGGCGCCACGGAGCCGCGACGGCCTTCGCCGTCGCGGCTTTTTTTATGGGTGAAGGTTGTTGGATGGCGATGCGAGGACCCGGCGCGCGTCTCGCGCTCGCCGCCCGCTCTGGCCGGGTCGTTTTGGGCCGGCTTGCGCCTTCGCGGTTGGCGATGCGGCCGGCACGTGAGTTCCGCCGGCCGCGACCGCGCGGGGCAGTTCGACGCGCCGTGCGCCCCCGCGTCGCCTCGTTCCGTACGCAGGCGAGCGCGGCGCCTCGCCGTGCAACGCGGAACTAAGGCGCCCGCCCCGCGGCCTGATCGCGCGCGCGCTGGATGATCGCGCGCACCTGGGCGCGGTCGCGATGGCGCGAGATCGCCACCGCGCCGAGTTCGATCGCGCGCTCGCGCATCCGCGCGGTGACGTCGTAATGGCAGCCGCTGAGCTTGTTCTGGAACGAGCCGCGCGGCTTGCCCAGGCGCTGGGCGAAGGCGTGCAGCTCCTCCAGCGTGTCGGCCATCAGATGCGCCCAGCGGTCGCCGCGCCAGGGCCACACGGCGTCGTCGACGTAGACGGTCATGGCGATCTCCGAAGCGGTGGGCGCGGCATGGCGGGGCGGGGGCGGTCGCGGCGCGACAGGATGCGCGCAGTATCCGACAATCGACCCATCGCGAGCGATACCCCCGCGCTCGCCGGAGCCTCGCATGCGCCTGTCGTCGATCCATCACGTCGCGATCATCTGCGCCGATTACCCGCGCTCCAAGCGCTTCTACACGCAGGTCCTGGGCCTGCGCGTCGTCGCCGAGGCCTGGCGCGAGGCGCGGCGCTCGCACAAGCTCGACCTGGCCCTGCCCGACGGCGGTCAGATCGAACTATTCTCGTTCCCCGACCCACCCAAGCGGCCGTCCTACCCGGAAGCCTGCGGCCTGCGCCATCTGGCGTTTTCCGTGCCCGACCTCGACGCCTGCGTCGCCCATCTGCAGGCCCACGGCGTGGCCGTCGAGCCGATCCGCGTGGACGAGTACACGGGGCGGCGGTTTACCTTCTGCGCCGATCCGGACGAGTTGCCTGTCGAGTTCTACGAGAGCGGGGAGTCAGGAGATGGCGGATAGGAGTTAGGAGATAGCGAAAGCGGGCCGCGCGCGGGTTTTGGCTTTCGCTATCTCCTAACTCCTATCCGCCATCTCCTGCTTCTCTAGCGGCTCTGCTCTACCGCCAGCCCCCCGGCCCGCCACGCCTCGAACCCGCCGGCCAGCGGACGCACGCGCTTGAAGCCGCGACGGCGCAGCTCGCGCGCCAGCGTCGCGGCGGAGGCTTCGTTGGGGCAGTCGCAGTAGACGATCACTTCCTCGCGCCGTTCCGGCGGAATGCCGCTGAGCGAGTCGTCGGCGAGGGTGGCGACGAAGATCGCGCCGGGAATCCAACCGGACGCGTCGCGCTGCTGGTGACTGCGCACGTCGAGGATGGTCGGGTCGGAGCCTTGTTCGAGCAGCCGGCCCAGTTCGGCCACCGAAATCCGCGCCATGCGCAGTTCGCGCAGGAACAACTGGCGCTTGAGCAGTTTGTAGCCGACCCAGGCCGCGATCAGCGCGGCGATCGCGATCAGGCCGTAGCGGCCCAGCGTGTCGAGCCGTTCGAGCAAGTCGTTGACCGCGCGATGGAACACCGCGCCCAGCGCCACCGCCACGCCGGCCCACAGCAGCGCGCCGAGGCCGTCGTAGAGGGCGAAGCGGCGCGGGCGGGTGCCGGTTTCGCCGGCCAGCACCGTCGCCACCGCGGCGAAGCCGGGCACGAACTTGGCCACCACCAGCGACGGCGCGCCCCAGCGCGCGTAGAGGCTGCGGGTGGTCAGCACGCACGAATCCGGCGACAGCGACAGCCGGCACATCAGCCGCAGCAGGCGCGCGCCGATGCGGCGGCCGCCGAAGTACCAGACGCTGTCGGCCAGCAGCGCCGCGAGCGCGGCGGCCAGCAGCACCGGCGGCAGCGCGAGCCAGAGATTGGGTTCGCGGTCCACGGCCACGGCGCTAGCGACCACGATGGGCGGGTAGGCCGGCACCGGCAGGCCGCCTTGGTCGAGCAGCACGCAGACGAAGACCACGAGCAGGCCGTAGTGTTCGATCAGGTGCAGCAGCGCGTCCATCGGGCGGTCCTGGCAGCGGCCGCGCCGGGGCGGCGCGGGCGACGGCGTGCAGTCTCCGCGCGCGGCGTCGGCGGCGCAATCGCGCGGCAGGCACGGATCGTTGCGTGCGTGGCGCTTCGGTCGCGGGGCGGCGGAGCGGGGCGCGCGGGGAAGGGGGGCGGCGACCGACGGCGCGTCGGCGCCGGCGTCGGCATGGATGCGCATGCCCCCATGCGCATCCGCGAGACGGGGCGAGACGAGGCGAGACGAGGCAAGACGGGGCGAGACGAGGCGTGCGGTCTCGCGAGGCACTTCGCGGCCGGCGCCGCCGCCGTTCGCCGCGACGGCGTGGCGCATAACGGCGCGTTAGCGGATCGGGTGATCTACTGCCGGCAAGGACGCGCGGCCGGGCCGCCATCGGGCCGCCGACCGCACAGCGGACCCGCGGCCTACGCCCGGACATCACGCCGCACCGCCCACACTGCGCGCTCGCCGTGTTTTCGCGCCCGCGCCGTCACCCCGCGATCTGGAGCCGCCGATGCGTCTGGAAGGCAGTCAGGAAACCCTGCTGATCACCCTCTACGCCAAGGCCATGGACAACCGCGCCGCGCATCCGGTCCTGCACGACCGGCTCGCCGACGATCTGGTCCGGCGCATCGACTACGACTTCGAGCGCTTCGGCCTGAGCCCGCTGGACATCCGCGGCCTCGCGTTCCGCTCGCTGGCGATCGACAAATGGGCGCGCGCGGCGCTGCAATCGCGCGCCGACACCTTGGTGCTGCATCTGGCGTGCGGGCTGGATTCGCGCATCTACCGGGTCGATCCGCCGCTGGAGGTCGACTGGCTCGACATCGATTTCCCCGAAGTGATCCGCCTGCGCCGCGAGATGCTGCCGCAACGGCTGGGCCAGTACCGCACGCTGGCGACCGACGTGCTGGAGCCGGACTGGATCGGCAAGCTCGACCGCGACCGCCCGGTGCTGGTGATCGCCGAAGGCCTGTTGCCTTATCTCGACGAAGCCCGCGCGCGCGAGCTGGTGGTGCGGCTGATCGAGCATTTCCCGCAGGGCGGACAGTTGCTGTGCGACGTCTACAGCCGGCTGGCGCTGCGGCTGCTGCGCCACGCGCGCATGATCCGCGTCACCGACGCGCGCATCGGCGAATGGGACGCGCGCGGCGCGGTCGCGTTGGAGGACTGGCATCCGCGCCTGCAGCTGGTCGACGAAGCGCGGTATTCGCAGCTGCCGGAAATGGCCGTGCTGCCGTGGACGCAGCGCTGGGCATTCCGGTTGTACGAACGCTCGCGGTGGTTGCGCGATTTGGGGCGGGTGGTGCGTTATCGGTTTTGAGCGAGGGCGGCTCAGAGGGACTCGTCGAACCTGGCCGGCATCCGCGAGCGGACTTCTCCGCGCGCCATCGGCAGATAACGCCGCGAGCGCGTCGCATAGCCAACTGACCAGCCGACCGACCTACGAATCGACCAACCGACCGACGAATCGACCAATCGACCAATCGACCAATCGACGCAACCTCCCACCCCGTCATTTCGGCGAAAGCCGGAATCCATTTTGCTTTTGCCTTTGATTTCACCCGAACAGCGACAACGACAAAAGCAACGGCAAAATGGATTCCGGCTTTCGCCGGAATGACGGGGGTGTGAGGCGACGCGATGTAGTTCCTGCGTCCGTCGGGCCTGTTTCAACCCGTTGCTTTTGCCTTTGATTTCACCCGAACAGCGACAACGATAAAAGCAACGGCAAAATGGATTCCGGCTTTCGCCGGAATGACGGGGTGTGAGGCGACGCGATGTGGTTCCTGCGTCCGTCAGGCCCGTTTCAACCCGTTGCTTTTGCCTTTGATTTCACCCGAACAGCGACAACGATAAAAGCAACGGGAAAATGGATTCCGGCTTTCGCCGGAATGACGGGGGTGTGAGGCGACGCGATGTGGTTCCTGCGTCCGTCAGGCCCGTTTCAACCCGTTGCTTTTGCCTTGGATTCCACCCGCACAGCAGCAACGACAAAAAGCAACGGGAAAATGGATTCCGGCTTTCGCCGGAATGACGGAGTCGGGATGCGACGCGCGGTAGTTCTTCGTCCGTCAGACCCGTTTCGATCCATTGCTTTTGCCTTTGATTTCACCTCGAACAGCGGCGACGACAAAAGCGACGGCAAAATGGATTCCGGCTTTCGCCGGAATGACGGAGTTGGGAGGCGCCGCGCCGTAGCGCTTGGTCCGTCGGGCCCGTCTCAACCCGCCGCCAACGCCGGATCCGGCTTGCGGAAGGCGATCGCCAGCCGGTTCCACGCGTTCATCGCGATCGCCGCGTACGTCAACGCGACCAGATCCGAATCGCCGAACTGCTCGCGCACCCGCGCATACACCGCGTCGCTCACCGGCGCCTGATCGAGCGGATCGCCGACGTCGGTGATCGCCTCGGCCCAGGCCAGCGCCGCGCGCTCGCGTTCGCTGAAAGGCCCTTCCGGCCACACCCGCAGCAGATGCAGGCGGCGGTGGGTTTCGCCGCGCTCCACCGCTTCGTCGGTGTGGGCGCGGATGCAGTAGGCGCAGCCGTTGATCTGCGAGACGCGCACGTTGACCAGATCGATCAGCGACGGCTCCAAGCCGCTAGTTTCGATGTATTTGCGCAGGCCCAGCAGCGCTTGCGTGCCGCGCGGGTCGACCTTGTTGTAATCCAGACGGGCGGACATGGGGGACTCCTCGGCAGGTGCGTCGTCCGACGCGGTGCCGCCACGTTAGGATGTTCATCGTTGAAATACATTTCCCCAACGGCGCAAGCGGGGTTTGCACAAATGAACAAGCCATCCGGGCCCGGCGCGGACGCGGCCGGGCTGTCCTGGGACGATTACCGCTTCCTGCTCGCGGTCGGCCGCGCCGGTTCGCTCAACGGCGCGGCCAAGCGGCTGGCGGTCAGCCATCCCACCGTGTTCCGCCGCATCAACGCCATCGAACGCGCGCTCGGCGTGCGCCTGTTCGAGCGCGCGCGCGAAGGGTATACGGCTACGCCGAACGGCGAGGAGGCGATCGCCGCCGCGGCCGAGATCGAGGCGCGCATCGCCGCGGCCGAGCGGCGGTTGGCCGGGCTCGACGCGCGACCGACCGGCAAGGTCCGGCTGACCACGGTCGAGCCGCTGCTGCACGGCTTGCTGCCGCCGCTGCTGGCGGACTTCCGCCGCGCGCATCCCGCGATCGTGCTGCAGGTGACCGCCGACAACCACACCCAGGACCTGAGCCGGCACGAGGCCGATCTGGCGCTGCGTCCCGGCGGCGAGCCGCCGGAGGGCTTGGTCGGGCGCAAGGTCGCGCGCCTGAGCAGCGCCGTATACCGTCCGCGCGCGCTGCGCCTGCCGCGCGGCGCCGGGCCGGAGGATCTGGACGGTTACGACTGGCTCGCGCCCGGCGGCAATCTCGCCCACATCGCCATGGCGCAGTGGCTGCGGCGCATGCAGTACGACCGCCGCACGGTCTTCAGCGTCAACAGCTTGCTGGCGTTGCGCGACGCCGCGGTGGCCGGCATGGGGCTGACCGTGTTGCCGTGTTATCTCGGCGATGCCGAGCGCGGTTTGGTCCGGGTCGGCGCGCCGGTGGAGGCGATGGGCGCGGATTTGTGGCTGCTCAGCCACCCCGACCTGCGCCGCACCGAGCGCGTGCGCGCGCTGGCCGACGCCTTGCGCGCGGGGCTGCGCGAGCTGCAGCCGGTGCTGTCGGGTGCGCGTTGAGTGCCTAGCGCCGCGCGGATCGGCTAACCGTGAAGCAGGTCCACATGAACAAATGGCATCACAAGTCCACAGTTACTTTTGAAACCTGTGACGGATGACACGTCGCATTAGGAAAATTCCTACACGCTGTAGAGCACTCCGACGACAGTTTCTATTGCGCGCAACAAGCATCTTTTGAATCGCTCGACGGCACTACCGAGTCACAGATCCGCTGAAGCGGACATCCCCCAGACCGGGCCGGCTGAACTTCTCACAAGGATGACCCATGTTCCGCGTCGAACTGAAGCAGCGTGACGGCAGCGACGACCGTGCGTTGGCCGTGGCGATCGCAGAAATCGAACAGGAGTACCGCAGCGCCGAAGCGGCGCTGAAGTCCGTGCTGCCCTCGGCCCGGAAGTACGCGGTACAGGCCCGCAAAGGGCTGTGGCTGCGTATTTACGACGCCGACTCGCAGCCCGTGTTTGGCACGCTGGTTCCCTAGGGCCGGCGTGCGGTTTGCGCCGCCCGGCTGACAGGGAGTCTGGCCGGGCGGCGCGGGCCTCTGCCCGGCCCGTCCGTCGACGAACCCGCTGCGACGTACCCGTTCCAGACGACTCCCTTCCCCCACGCCGATCCGGCGGACCGCGCTGCGCGCGGCATCCGAGCCGGCTCGGGTCATAGGTCGCGGCCGCATCCCCAAGGCCGTCCCCGGCCCTCCCCAGCGGCCGCGGCCTATGACTCGAGTCGGTTTGGTTTTTTGGGGCTGTGCGATGTCGCCTGGGCTGCGTGTAGGAGCGGCGTAAGCCGCGATCAACCGAAGTTGCGTCATACCACCCGATTACCCGAAGCCGAATCACCCCGAACGCTCTTGCTATGAGCGCTCGGGGTGATTCGGCTTCGGGTTGCTGCGCTTTCGTCCGCGACTTCGGTTGATCGCGGCTTACGCCGCTCCTACAGACAGACAGCGAACATCCGCTCAGGCCGGATCGAGCCAGCCGCGCGCGATCGCCGCCTCCACATCGCCGGGCGTATCCAGATCCAACTCCAGTTCCGGCGCGCGCAGCCGCCACACCGCGCCGTCGTGCGCTTGCGCCAAGGCCGCGCCGAAGCCGCGGTCGCCGCGCAGGCCGGTGGCTTCGCGCCACAAGGCCGGGGCGATCAGCGCCGGCACGCCGAGCGCGCCGGCGTGTTCGGTCGCGGCGCAGCCCGCGGCGGCGGCGCCGTCGCGCAGCGCGCGCAGGTGCGCGAGTTCCAGCGCCGGTTGATCGCAGGCCAGCACCAGCACCGCGCCGTCGAAACCGTCCAACGCGCGCGCCGCGGCGATCAGGCTCGCGGCCATGCCGTCCTGCCAATCGGGGTTGATCACGATCTCGACCGCGAGCCCGTCGAGTTCGCCGCGCAAGCGCTCGGCGCGCGCGCCGAGCACCACCAGCGTGCGCGCCGCGCCGCTGTCGAGCGCCAGCCGCGCGCCGCGCCGCAGCAAGGTGTCGCCGTCGCGGCGCAGCAATTGCTTGGGCCGGCCGAGGCGGCGGCTGGCGCCGGCGGCGAGCAGCACGGCGGCGAACTCCACCGCTCAGGCTCCGCCGTGGCGATGGCGTTGCAATTGCGCGGCCACGCTCAAGGCGATGGCTTCGGGCCCTTCGCCGCCCAGCGCGAGACCGATGGGCGAATGCAGCCGAGGGGTCAGCGATTCGCGCGCGCTCGCCGGCAGCACCCGGAACAGATCTTCGCGTCGCCGCTGCGGACCGAGCAGGCCGACGAAGCCGATGGCTTGGCCGCCGTCGCCGCCGAGATGCTCCAGCGCTTCGCGGTCGAGTTCGAAATGGTGGTGCATGACCAGCGCGGCGTCGTGCGCGCGCGCGGTCGCCAGCGCCTGCGCGGGGCTGCGCGCGACGGCGTGGTCGGCCAAGGCGGCCAGCGCGGCCCAGCGCGGGCGGCGTTCGACCAGGGTGGTCATCCAGCCCAGCGTGCGCAGCAGCGGCAGCAGCGACGGGGTTTCCGGGCCGGCGCCGAGGATCAGCACCGAGGGCGGCGCGGCGATGTCGAGACGCCAACCCTCGGCGGCGGGCGTCCACGGCAGCGGCGCGGCGGGCAGGGTCCAGCGCAGGCGCTCGTCGCCGACCGACGCGGCGAGCGCGCCGCCGGGCCGCACGTCCAGGCGCAGGTCGCCGTGGCCGCGGCGCCATTCGTCGACCAGCGCCGGCCATTCGCCCAGCGCCGCCAGCGGCAGCAGGGCCAGGCGCAGGCGGCCGCGGCAGCCCGGCGCGGAACCGGTGAACAGGTCCTCGTCGCTGCGAGTGTCGATGTCCATCCAGTCGATGCCCTGGGCGTCGGCGGCTTCGGCCGCGCGCTGTTCGATCTCCGGCTCGATGCAGCCGCCGCTGAGCCAGCCGACTTGCCCGTCGCACGCGCCGAACAGCGCCAGCGCGCCGGCGCGGACATAGGTCGAGCCCTCGGTTTCCAGCACCAGGATCAAGGTCGCCGGATCGCCGCGCGCGGCGGCCGCGCCGCTGGCTTCGACGACCGCGCGCACGCCGCCGGGCGCGGCGCGCGACAAGGAGCTGGGTTCCGGCGAATCGGCCATGCGCGGCGACCGTGGGCGGGGTGAGATCGAGTCTAGAACGATTGCGGCGGCGCGGTACGCGGCGGGCGCGGGCGGGGCGGACGCGAAGCGTGAGCGGCGGCAGTTTTAGGCAAGTCCGCGTGGCTGTCGGCGCGGATGCCGTGACGCCAACATGAGGAATTTTAAGGATTGCGGCGCGCGGGTCCGGCCCACGCTCGCTCTCGCACGATCACCCGCGCGGTTTTCGGCAAGCCGCCGCCGCCTGCGACGCACGTCATGCATCGCCGCGGCCGGGCCCGCGCGCGCTGGCGAGGCCGGCGAAACCGGGTGTAGGCTCGGACGACCCCAGCCGCCGCGAGGGATGCCGATGAAGCTCAACGTCAATGGCGCCGACCACGAAGTCGACGCGCCGCCCGACATGCCGCTGTTGTGGGTGCTGCGCGACCTGCTGCACCTGACCGGGACCAAATTCGGCTGCGGCATCGCCCAATGCGGGGCCTGCACGGTGCATGTCGACGGTTCCCCGCGCCGCGCCTGCGTGACCCCGGCGGCGACGGTGGAAGGCCGCCAGATCGTCACCATCGAGGGCCTCGGCCGCGACGGCCCGCATCCGGTGCAGCGCGCTTGGGCCGAGATCGACGTGGTCCAGTGCGGTTACTGCCAGTCCGGCCAGATCATGTCGGCGGCGGCGCTGCTGAGCAAAATCCCGCAACCCACCGACACCGACATCGATCAGGCGCTGTCCGGCAACATTTGCCGCTGCGGCACCTATCCGCGCATCCGCGCCGCCGTGCACCGCGCCGCGCAACTCGCCGGCGGCCGCGCCACGGCCGCGGCCGGCGACCCCGGCGGCGAGCGCGCCGACGCCGCTGTGCCGTTGCCGCTGCCGGTCCTGCGCAACGTCGAAACCGCCTGACCCCGTTCCGCGGCGCGGCGAACGCCGCGGCCGCACCGCGTTTGCAAGGAGGTGGCTGTGAACACCCTCGACGCGCCCTCGCGGCGCCGGTTCCTGAAAAGCGGCGCGCTGATCGGCGGCGGCCTCGTGGTCGGCTTCGTCGTGCCCGGCGCCAAGCGCTTCGCCGAGGCCGCGCCGCATACCGCCGCGGCGGTGTCCAGCGGCTTCGCGCCCAACGCCTTCCTGCGCATCGGCGGCGACGACACCGTCACCGTGCTGCTCTCGCATTCGGAAATGGGGCAGGGCATCTGGACGGGCCTGGCGATGTTGATCGCCGAAGAGCTCGACGCGGATTGGTCCAAGATCAAGGTCGAGCACGCGCCCGCTGCGCCGGACTACAAGCACACCGCGTTCGGCATGCAGATGACCGGCGGCTCGACCAGCACCTGGAGCGAGTTCGAGCGCTACCGCATGGCCGGCGCCACCGCGCGCGCGCTGCTGCTGGCGGCGGCGTCGAAACAGCTCGGCGTGCCGGCCGAACAGCTGCGCACCGAGAACGGCGCGGTGATCGCCGGTTCGCGCCGGCTGCGTTACGGCGAATTCGTCGCCGCCGCGGCCAAGCTGCCGGCGCCGGCGACGCCGCCGAAGCTCAAGGACGCGAAAGACTGGAAGATCATCGGCAAGCCGACCCGGCGCCTGGACGGGCCGGAGAAGATCGACGGCCGCGCCAAGTTCGGCATGGACGTGCAGTTCGAGGGTTTGCTGACCGCCTTGGTCGCGCGCGCGCCGGTGTTCGGCGGAACGGTCAAATCCGTCGACGACAGCGCCGCGCGCAAGCTGCCCGGCGTGCGCGACGTGGTCCAGGTGCCGACCGGCGTGGCCGTGGTCGCCGATCATTACTGGGCGGCCAAGCAAGGCCGCGACGCGTTGAAGATCGATTGGGACCTCGGCCCGCACTCGGCCGGTTTGGACGACGCCAAGCTGCGCGCCGAATTCGCGCGGCTGGCCGCGGCCGGCGGCGGCGCGGTCGCGGCGCAGGCCGGCGACGCCGATGCGGGCCTGAAAAACGCGGCCAAGGTGATCGAGGCCGAGTACCACGTGCCGTATCTGGCGCACGCGCCGATGGAGCCGCTCAACTGCACGGTCAAGATCGGCGCCGACGCGTGCGAAATTTGGACCGGCACCCAGTTCCAGACGCTGGATCAGGAACTCGCGGCCAAGATCATCGGCTTCAAGCCCGAACAGGTGCGCATCCACACCACCTTCCTCGGCGGCGGTTTCGGCCGGCGCGCCACGCCGACCTCGGACTTCGTGTCCGAGGCCGTGCACGTGGCCAAGGCCGCGGGCAAGCCGGTCAAGACGGTGTGGTCGCGCGAGGACGACGTGCGCGGCGGCTACTACCGGCCGATGTATCTGCAACGCGCGCGCATCGGCCTGGACAAAGAAGGCCGGCCGGTGGCGTGGAAGCAGACCATGGTCGGCCAATCCATCGCCGCGGGTTCGCCGTTCGAATCGGCGATGGTCAAGAACGGCGTGGATGCGACCTCGGTCGAGGGCGTGGCCGATTCGCCTTACGTCAAGGCGACGAAGGACCACTTGGTCGAACTGCATTCGCCCAAGACCGGGATTCCGGTGCTGTGGTGGCGCTCGGTCGGCCACAGCTACAACGGCTTCATCATGGAAAGCCTGATCGACGAGGCCGCGCACGCGGCCAAGCAGGACCCGGTGGCGTACCGGCGCGCGCTGCTGCGCGAGCATCCGCGCCATCTGGGCGTGCTCGAACTCGCCGCCGAGAAAGCGGGGTGGGGCACGCCGCTGCCGCGCGGACGCGCGCGCGGCGTGGCCGTGCACGAGTCGTTCGGCAGCTACATCGCCCAGGTCGCCGAGGTCTCGCTGGAGACCGCGCCCGGCGGCGGCAAGCGCATCCGCGTGCACCGCTTCGTCTGCGCGATCGATTGCGGCTTGGCGGTCAATCCCGACGGCGTGCGCGCGCAGATGGAATCGGGCATCAACTTCGGCCTCGGCGCGGCGCTGTACAGCGAGCTGACCTTCAAGGACGGACGCGTGCGCGAATCCAACTTCCACGACTACCGCGTGCTGCGCCTGGACGAGGCGCCGGCGATCGAAGTGCACATCGTGGCGAGCGCGGAAAAGATGGGCGGCGCGGGCGAGCCGGGCACCGCGCCGGTCGCGGCGGCGGTGGCCAACGCGGTGTTCGCCCTGAGCGCGCAGCGGCTGCGCGAATTGCCCTTGCGAGTGCCGGCCTGAGGAGATCACGACGATGCGCGCAACTCCCATCCTTCTCACCGCGCTGGCACTGGCGCCGCTGCTGGCGGTGTTCGCCGCCGGTTCAAAACCCGCCGCGTCGAGCGACGCGCGCGCGGTGGCCGCGTTCGCCACCGTGCAGAAAGTGTTCCAACATCCGCGCTGCCAGAACTGCCACATCCCCGGCGATCAGCCGCTGCAGTTCGACGACGGCCGCCCGCACGCGCAGGGCGTGGTGCGCGGGCCGGACGGCAAGGGCGCGGGCGGCTTGCCGTGTTCGACCTGCCACGGCGAAGCCAACCTGCCGGCGAGTTACGGCCCCGACGCGCCGCCGGGCGCGCCGCATTGGCAGCTGCCGCCGCCGCAGCACAAGATGGCCTGGATCGGCCTGCCGGCGCCGCAGTTGTGCGCGATGATCAAGGACAAAGAAAGCAACGGCGGACGCGATTTCGCCGCGCTGATCAAGCACGTCAGCGAGGACAAGTTGGTGCTGTGGGGTTGGGCGCCGGGCGGGAATCGCGCGCCGGTGCCGGTGGCGCACGATCGGTTCGTGGAGGCGTTCAAGACTTGGGCGGATGCGGGCGGGCCGTGTCCCAAGGGTTGATCGCGTAACTTCGCGATCTGCCTGTAGGAGCGGCGTAAGCCGCGACCGCGACCTCGCGTCTACGAAGTAAACCGGATGTCGCGGTCGCGGCTTACGCCGCTCCTACAAGGTGAAATCGGTACAAGCCGGCGGCTGTTGCGAACCGGCTTGTGTAGGCTTCGCTTTCGATGGTGAATGGGCCGGTCGCCCGCGCGACTTCGCGATCTAGCTGTAGGAGCGACGCGAGTCGCGACCGCGACCTCGCGCCTACGACGTAAGCCGGATGTCGCGGTCGCGGCTCGCGCCGCTCCTACAGGGGGTAAATCGCCGATTCCGTCAGGGATGCGGCGCGTCGCAGGCCTCGCCTTCGCAGGCCTCGCTCTCGATCTGCAAGGTGCAATGCTCGATGCCGTAGCGCTCGTCGAGCATCTTGGTCAGCTCGCGCCGCAAGGCTTCGCCATCGGTCCCCGGCGTCACCACCAAGTGCGCGGTCAACGCCGGCGTGCTCGACCCCAGCGCCCACACATGCAGATCGTGCACGCTCGCGACCCCGGCGCTGGAGGTCAGCAACGCGCGCACCGCATTGAGGTCGATGCCCTTGGGCACGCCCTCCATCAACACGTTGCCGGCTTCGCGCAGCAAGGTCCAGGTGCGCGGCAGCACCCACAGGCCGATCAGCACCGCCAGCACCGGATCGATCCAGGTCCAGCCGGTGAAGCGGATCGCGATGGCGCCGACGATCACCGCGACCGAGCCGAGCATGTCGCTCCACACTTCCAGGTAAGCGCCCTTCATGTTGAGGCTTTCGCCGCTGCCGGCTTGCAGCAGGCGCATCGCGATCAGGTTCACCGCCAAGCCCAAGGAGGCGATCACCAACATGCCGGTGGTGGCGATTTCCGGCGGCTGGCTGAAGCGGCCGACGGCTTCGTAAAGAATGTAGGCGGCCACCGCGAACAGCATCAGGCCGTTGGCCATCGCGCCGAGCGCTTCCATGCGCACGTAGCCGAAGCTGCGTTTGGCGTCGGCCGGGCGTCGGCTGAGCCGCACCGCGGTCAGCGCGATCATCAGCGCGACCGTGTCGGTGCCCATGTGCGCGGCGTCGGACAGCAGCGCGAGGCTGTTGGTGAGGAAGGCGCCGATGACTTCGGCGATCAGGAAACCGCCGGTCAGGCCCAGCGCCCACCACAGCGGTTTTTCGTGGCGGATCGCGGCGGTGCCGTGGTCGTGTCCGCTGCCCATGTCGATTCTCCGTCGGTGCGGGCCGCCGCCGGGTGGCGACGGCCCATTCAAGCGCGCCGTGCGTGAGCGCGGCGCCATGGCGCGGGCCGCGCGCGGCGGCCCGCGGGATCGCCGGCCTCAGTGCGCCGGCGCGGCGTCCGCCGTCGGCAAGGCCGCCGGTTGCGGAGCGTCGCCGCCGTCGGCGCGCTCCTCGTTGCGGTGCAGCCAGCGGTACAGCACCGGCAGCACCAGCAGCGTCAGCAGAGTCGAGGAGACGATGCCGCCAATCACCACGGTCGCCAGCGGCCGCTGCACTTCCGAGCCGGCGCCGACGTTGAAGGCCATCGGGATGAAGCCCAGCGAGGCGACCAGCGCGGTCATCAGCACCGGCCGCAAGCGACCGAGCGCGCCGTCGACGATGGCGTTGTCGAGCGGGTCGCCCTGTTCGCGCAGCTTGCGGATGAAGGCGATCATCACCAGCCCGTTGAGCACCGCCACTCCCGACAGCGCGATGAAGCCCACGCCGGCGGAAATCGACAGCGGTATCCCGCGCAGCCACAACGCGATCACGCCGCCGGTGAGCGCCAACGGCACGCCGCTGAACACGATCGCGGCGTCCTTGGCCGAGCCGAACGCCATGAACAACAGCGCGAAGATCAGCACCAAGGTCACCGGCACCACCACCGCCAAACGCTGGCTGGCCGAGATCAACTGCTCGAAGGTGCCGCCGTAGCCGATCCAATAGCCTTCCGGCAAGGTCACCTGCGCGTCGATGCGCGAACGCAGATCGGTCACGAACCCGCCCAGGTCGCGGTCGCGCACGTTCGCGGTCACCACGATGCGGCGCTTGCCGTTCTCGCGGTTGATCTGGTTCGGGCCGAGCACCGACTTGATCGTCGCCACCTCGCGCAGCGGCACCGTGCGCGGCGCGCCGGCGCTCCAGGTCGCGTCGCGGCTGGATTCGTCGCGGTCGCCGGTGCTCGGCGGCAGCGGAATCGGCAGGTCGGCGAGCGCGGCCGGATCCTGGCGCAGGTTCTCCGGCAAGCGCACCACCAGATCGAAACGGCGGTCGCCCTCGAAGAACTGGCCGGCCACTTCGCCGCCGACCGCGGTCGCCACGGTTTCCTGCACCGCCGCCGGATTGAGCCCGTACACCGCCAACGCGCGATGGTTCGGTTCGATGCTGAGCATCGGCAAGCCGGTGACCTGCTCGGTCTTGACGTCGGCCGCGCCCGGCACCGTGCGCGCCACCGCTTCGATCTGCTGCGCGACCTTGAGCAATTGCTGCAGGTCGTCGCCGTAGACCTTGACCGCGACGTCGGCGCGCACGCCGGAGATCAGCTCGTTGGTGCGCATCTGGATCGGCTGGGTGAACTCGAAGTTGTTGCCGGGCAGGGTGCGGGCGATGGCTTCGATCTCCTCCATCACCGTTTCTTTCGGCTTCTTCGGATTCGGCCACTGCTTGCGCGGCTTGAGGATCAGGTAGGTGTCGGCGACCGACGGCGGCATCGGATCGCTGGCGACTTCCGAGGTGCCGACCTTGCTGAACACCCGTTCGACCTCGGGCATGGCCAGGAACGCCTGTTCCATGTGCTTTTGCATGGTCACCGACTGGGTCAGGCTGGTTCCGGGAATGCGCATGGCCTGCACCGCCACGTCGCCTTCGTCGAGGCTGGGGACGAACTCGGTGCCCATGCGGGTGGCGATCAAGCCGCTGACGATCACCAGCGCGGCGGTGCCGGCCACCACCGCGGTGCGGCTGCGCAGCGCCCAGGCCAACATCGGCTCGTAGCGGCGCTTGAGCCAGGCCATGGCCTTGTTCTCTTTCTCGTCGACCTTGCCGCCGAGGAAGATCGCCACCGCCGCCGGCACGAAGGTCAGCGACAGCAGCATCGCGCCGGTCAGCGCCAACACCACGGTGATCGCCATCGGGTGGAACATTTTTCCTTCGATGCCGCTGAGCGCGAAGATCGGCAGATACACTGCGGTGATGATGCCCAGGCCGAACAGGCTGGGGCGGATCACCTCGGCGGTGGCCTTGGCGGTGAGGTCGTAGCGCTCCTCGCGGGTCATCGTCCGGCCCAGCGCGTGCTGGGCTTCGCCGAAGCGGCGCAGGCAGTTCTCGATGATGATGACCGCGCCGTCGACGATCAGGCCGAAGTCGAGCGCGCCCAGGCTCATCAGATTGCCCGACACGCCGCCGCGGACCATGCCGGTGATGGTGAACAGCATCGCCAGCGGAATCACCAGCGCGGTGATCAGCGCGGCGCGGAAGTTGCCGAGCAACAGGAACAACACCACGACCACCAGCAGCGCGCCTTCGACCAAGTTCTTCGACACTGTGGCGATGGTGCGGTCGACCAGCGAGGTGCGGTCGTAGACCGGGCTGGCGCTGACGCCCTTGGGCAGGCTGGCGTTGGCGACCTTGAGTTTTTCGGCCGAGGCCAGCGACACGTCGCGGCTGTTGGAGCCGACCAGCATGAACACCGTGCCGAGCACGACCTCGTGGCCGTTCTGGGTCGCCGCGCCGTTGCGCAGCTCCGGGCCTTCGCCGACGCTGGCGACGTCGCGGATGCGGATCGGCACGCCGTCGCGGCGGTCGAGCACGATGTTGCCGATCTGCTCGATATCGCCGATCTGCCCCGGCACGCGCACCAGGAATTGCTCGCCGTTGCGTTCGATGTAACCGGCGCCGACGTTCTGGTTGTTGGCCGACAGCGCGGCGACGATGTCGCGCTGGCTCAGGTTCAGCGCCATCAAGCGCGCCGGGTCGGGGGTGATGTGGATCTGCCGGGCGAAGCCGCCGATGGTGTTGACCTCGGTGACGCCGGGCGTGTTGCGCAACTGCGGGCGGATCACCCAATCCTGCAGCGTGCGCAGGTCGGTCGCAGTGTAGGCGCTGCCGTCGGGCTTGCGCGCCTTCGGGTCGGCGTCGACCGTGTACATGAAGATCTCGCCCAAACCCGTCGCGGTCGGCCCCAGTTCGGGCTCCAGGCCCGCGGGAATCTGCGATTTCACCTGTTGCAGGCGTTCGGCGACTTGCTGGCGGGCGAAGTACAGGTCGGTGCCGTCCTTGAAGACCACGGTGACCTGCGAAAGCCCGTAACGCGAAAGCGAGCGCGTGTAATCGAGTTTCGGCAGGCCCGCCAATGCGGTTTCGATCGGAAAGGTGACCCGTTGTTCGGCCTCCAGCGGCGAATAGCCCGGCGCCTGGGTGTTGATCTGCACCTGCACGTTGGTGATGTCGGGCGTGGCGTCGATCGGCAGCTTGGTGAAGCTCCACACGCCCAGGCCGATCAGCGCCACGGTCAGCGCCAGCATCAGCCAGCGGTGGCGGATGGCGAAGGCGATGATGCGTTCGAGCATCCCTGCCTTGTCTTGCGGCAAGGGCTCAGTGTTCATGCGAGGCCCCCGACTTTTCGATGTCGGCCTTGATCAGGAAGCTTTGCTCGACCACCACTTGCTCGCCGGCCTTGAGCCCGGACAACACCTCGGCGCGCTGCGCGTCGCGGCGGCCGAGCTTGACCGGACGCGCGCTGTAGCGCTCGCCGTCGCGCACGAACACCACATCGCTGTCGTCCATGCGCTGCAGCGCGGTCAGCGGCACCGCCAGCGGCACCGGCTGCTGTTCGACGGTCACCCGCGCGTGCACGGCCGAGCCGGGACGCCACAGGCCGTCGGGGTTCTTGATCGAAGCGCGCGCGACGGTGCTTTGGCTGGCGGTGGCGGTGCCGGGCAGGATCCGGTCGATGACCGTGTCCACGCCTTTTTCCTCGCCCATGCGCATCACCGTCACCGGCAGGCCCGGGCGCAGGTGCGAGGCGTCGGCGCCGAACACGTGCAGGTCGACCCACAGCGTCGACAAGTCGGCGATCTCGAACAACGCGGTGCCTTCCACCGCCACTTCGCCGACCGAGGCGTTGCGCGCCAGCACCACGCCGGAGATCGGCGCGGCGATCGAGTACGTGGTCAGGCTGAGATTGCTGTCGATGGTGGCGAGCGTCTGCCCGGCCTTGACCGGATCGCCGATGTTGGCGCGCAGCGAGCGCACCGGGCCGGGATAGCGCGCGGTGATGCGCGCGACGCGGCCTTCCAGCGGCGTGACCAGGCCTTGCACGTCGTGCTCGTCGGCGATGGTGCCGGCGCCGACCGCGGCGGCGACGATGCCGGAGCGGCGCGCGATCTCGTTCGGGATCGTGGTGCCTTCGGGTTTTTCTTCGCCCTTCTCGCCGTGGCCGGCATCGCCGGCGGCTTCCTTGTGCGCGTGCCCCGCCTGACCTTCGTCGGCGTGGCCCTCGTCGGCGTGGTCGTCCTTGCCTTGCGCGGCGACGGCCTTCGCGGCGTTCTTATCGGACGCGCCGCCGCAGGCGCTCAGGCTCAGGGCCAGCAGGCCGGCGGCGATCAACAGTTCGGGCTTCATCGGGCGGCTCCTGCGGGGGCGGTGGTGGCGAGGAAGGGCTCGCCGGTGAGGCGCTGGATTTCGATCAGCGCCAGTTGCGCGTCGAGCGCGGCGTCCAGGCGTTGGCGTCGGACCGAGACGCTTTCGGCCTGCAGCAGGGCCAGTTCCAGATAACTGATCGCGCCGGCGCGGTAGGCGTACTCGGCGGCTTTTTCGGCGCGCTCCAGGCGCGGCAGCACGTCTTGCTTCAAGCGCTCGGTTTCCAGCGCGCCGAGGCGGTAGCGGCCTTGCGCTTCGACCAAGGTGGAGTAGAGCGACAAGCCCTTGGCCTCGCGCTCGGTTTCCAGCATCGCCAACTCGGCTTGCGCGCCGCGGATGCCCGGCTGCGCGCGCGCGGCCGCGCCCAGCGGCATCGACACGCTGGCGACGAAGCCGAAATCGCCGTTCTCCTGCTGCCGGCGCAGGCCCACCTGCCAATCGACGTCGGCCTTGGACTGGGTCTGTGCGAGGCGCACGCGCGACTCGGCGATGCGGCGCTGATCGACGAAGCGCGACAGCTCGGGATTGCGCTCCAGCAAGGTCGCCAGCGCGCTGGCTTCCTGGATCTGCGGCAGCGCGAACGGATCGCCGGCGACAGTGGCGAAGCCCGGATCGCGTTCGCCCCACAGCGCGGCGAGGAACTGGCGCGCGGCCAGCAGCGCGCGCTGGGCGCGGCTGCGGTCGAGTTCGGCGCGCGCCAGCTGCGCCTGCGCGGTCAGCAGGCCCGATTCGGGCGAGGCGCCGGCCTCCAGGCGCACGCGCGCGGCGGCGACGGCGCGCTTGCGCTGGGCGATGTCGAATTCCGCTAGATCGATCCGGCGCTGTTCGGCGACCACGGCCAGATAGCGGCGCGCGGTTTCGGCGAGCAGGTCCAGGCGGCGGCCTTCGCGGTCCACCGCGAGCGCGTCGATGCGGCTCTGGGCGAAGGCGCGGCGCGCGTCGAGCTTGCCGCCGCGCTCGAACACCGAGGCCAACGTCAAAGTGACTTCGGCGATCTTGGTGCCGCTGATCGCGCCGGTGCCCAATACGTTGTCGATCGCGGCGCCGGCGACGTAGGCGGGCTTTTGCGCGGCGAGGTCGCGCTCGGCTTCGAGCACGCTGCGCTGGTTGCCGAACAGGCGCAGGTCCGGGTGGGTGTCCTGGATCCGGCCGAAGGCGTCGTCGAGGGTGAACACCGAAGCGGAGCGCGCGGTGGCGCCGGCTTCGGCGTGAGTGCCGGCCTGCGCGCCGGGCGGCGAGCCCGCCGGCGGGCCGGAAGAAGAGGGTGCAGCAACGGGCGGCCGCGCCTGTGCGGAAAAGCACAGCGCAGCCGTCAGGACGGCCAGGGCCGTCGGACGCAAACGCATGGGGTTGTCTCCTGAATCGCGGTCGACGCCGATGCGCGGGCGCGCACGGCGAGGCTCGCTAGCGCGACGCGCTAGCTGCGGACGTCATGTCCGCGCCGGCGAGGGCCGGCGGCGACTCAGGCGTGGATGGGCGGGCGCAGCGGTTGCGCGGGATCGGCCGCGACGAAGGCCGTGGCGCGCGCTGGCAGCGGGCTCGCGGGGGAGGGGGCGAGCAGCCCCAGCTCGATGCGCGGCAGCAAGGCGGCCTGCATGGCGCAGCAGTGGGAGACGTGGCGTTGCAGATCGCCGCAGCCGTCCTGATCGGGCAGGCCGCCGGCGTGGGGCGCGTCGACCGTCAGCGCCGCGTTCGGCGTGAGGTCGTCGAGTTCGCCGATCTCGCCGGCGAAGGCCAGCACCGGCTTGACCAGCATCACGGCGATGAGCACCCCGAAGACGAGGTGGCGCAACACATTCGTGAGGGCGGACGGGCCGGGCATGGCGCGATCATAGGAGCCGGCGCGCGCGCAATACAATTTCACCGGGGCGCGATCCGTTCAGTCTGAGTGTGTGTTTCATGCGCTGATTCGCACTCTTTGTGCGCGGCCATGCGAGCCCTGCGACCTCAGGCCGCAACCGCCAGTGGACCGATTGCGCATCGCGCCGCCGCGGCGGCGTCGCCATAATCCGCGCCGCGCGGCAGGACGCCCGAAGGCGCAGGTGGAGTTTTTCCATCCGGAAGGTCAGGGCGATGCAGTCAGCGCGTCACATCCCCGACCTAAGCTGCGCGCGCATTTTGCAGTTCGGCGGTACAGGGGGTTGGCAGTGAAGGTTGTGATCGAGCCGGTGCGCAGCGCCGCCGGCCAGGGCTCGGGTGCGCGCCGCCGCGGCGCGGAACAGTGGTCCCGCGCCGCGTGGTTGAGCGCCGCGCTCGGATTGAGCGCGTTGTCCGCCGGATGCGGTTCCGGCAAACCCCCGGCCGAAGCCGCCGCCGCGCAAGCGCCGGCCGCGCCCGCCGCGGACGCCGCCGCGGCCTTGCCGCCGGCCCTGGACGAACTCGATGCCGGCGGTTTGCGCGAACGCGCGGCGCGGGCTTTGCGCGAGCAGCGCATCCACACCCCGGCCGGCGACAGCGCGGTCGATTTCTATCTGGCGCTGCGCGAGAAGGACCCCGGCCACGCCGATGTCGCCGCCGCGCTGACCGAATTGCAGCCGTATGTGGTCATCGCCGGCGAACAGGCGTTGGCCGACGGCGATCTGACCGAATCCCAGCGCCTGACCGGCCTGCTCGCGCGCATGGACCCGCAGGCGCCGGCGCTGCCGCGTCTGCGCGAGGGCCTGCGCGCGGCGCAAGCCGCGCAGGACAAGCGCACCCGCGAAGACGCCGAGCGGCTGGCGACCGAGCGCACCGACGCGGCCGCGCAGGCGCGCACCCAGGCCGCGCAGCGCACCGCCGCGGCCAACGCCGCGCTCAAGGCCCAGGCCAACGCCAGCGCCGCCGCGGCCGACGAAGCCGCCGCGCGCGCTTCGACCCCGGCCGCGCCGATTCCGGGGGCGTCGCCCGCGCCCGCGGCCCCGGTCGCCGCCGCGGCGCCGCCCGCGGCCAAGCCGGCGGCGCCGGCCAAGGCGATGCCGCGCCTGATCGCCGACGCCAGCCCGCGTTACCCGCTGACCGCGATGAACCGCAAGCTGGAAGGCAGCGTCGATGTCGCCTTCACCATCCAGCCCGACGGCAGCGTCGGTTCGGCGCGGGTGGTCTCGGCGCAGCCGGCCGGGGTGTTCGAAGAGGCCGCGCTAGCGGCGGTGTCGCGGCTGCGCTTCGAGGCCAGCGGCGACAGCCATTCGGCCCGGCGCACCTTGAACTTCAAGCTGCCCAAGCGCTGAGCCCGGCGCGGCGGGGCCGGCCGTGCGGTTGGCGCGGTCGGCGCGAGCGGCCACAATGCCGCGCATGACGACCGCCGCCCCCGCCCCGCTCGACGCCCTGGAACTGCAAAACGGCCCCGAGCCGACCCACACCCTGCTGTGGCTGCACGGCCTGGGCGACAGCGGCGAAGGCTGGGCGTCGGCGATGGAGCTGCTGGTGCGGCCGAACTGGCCGACCGTGCGCGTGGTGCTGCCGCACGCGCCGGTGCGCGCGGTCACCGCCAACCAGGGCATGCGCATGCGCGCCTGGTACGACATCCACGACTTCAGCGGCATCGACAACCGCGCCGATCAGGGCGGCATCGACGCCTCGGTCGGGCTGATCGACGCGCTGATCGCGCGCGAGGGCGAGCGCGGCGTGCCGCCGAACCGGATCGTGCTCGGCGGCTTTTCCCAGGGCGCGGTGATGACCCTGGCCGCCGGCGCGCGCCGGAGCGAGCCGCTGGCCGGTCTGGCCGCGCTGTCGAGCTACCTGCCGGCGCCGGAGCGGCAACTGGCCCAGGTGTCCGACGCCGCCCTGCGCCAGCCCATCTACATGGCCCACGGCCGCCACGACCCGTTGGTGCTGTACCGCTACGGCGAAACCGCCGCGGCCCAGCTGCGCGAGCGCGGCTTCGCGGTGGAATGGCGCGATTACCCGATCCAGCACGAGGCCAGCGAGGAAGAACTCGCCGCCGTCGGCGACTGGATCGCCCAGCGCTTCGCTGCGGCCTGATCCGTCCCGCCGAGCCCCGCGCCATGGCCGACCCGCGCACCGGCACGCCCGCGAACGAGCCCGAACCCTGGCTGCCGGACCTGTGCCGGCTGCCGCGGCTGGTGGTCATGCTGAGCATGGCCGAGCTGATCGTGATCGTGCTGGCGCTGGCGCCGGACGGCAGCCGCTGGAACCTGACCCGCTTCGTCTCGTCGAGCGCCTTCGCCCTGTGGCTGGCGCTGGCGATCTCGGTGCTGCTGTGCGTCTCGCGCCGGCACCTGTCGCGGCTGCCGCCCGGGGTCGGCGGCTTCATCGCCACCGCCACCGCCGCGGCCATCGCCGCGGTGGTCGCCGCGGCCACCCATTCGATCGACTCGATCAGCGGCATCGGCCTGATCCCGGCCGGCACCGGCTTCGGCCGCTTCGTCGGCGGCACCGCCGCCATCGCCATCCTCGCGGTGAGCGTGGTGCTGCGCTATCTGTACGTCAACGACAGCTGGAAAGCGCAGGTGCGGGCCAACGCCCGCGCCGAGGTCGAGGCGCTGCAGGCGCGGATCAAGCCGCATTTCCTGTTCAACAGCATGAACACCATCGCCGGGCTGGTGCGCAGCGACCCGGTCGTGGCCGAGCGCGCGGTGCTGGACCTGTCGGACCTGTTCCGCGCCGCGCTGGGCGCGTCCAAGAGCGATTCCAGCCTGGCCGAGGAGGTCGAGCTGGCCGAGCGCTATCTGGCCATCGAGCAGCTGCGCCTGGGCGAGCGGCTGCGGGTGATCTGGCGCAAGCGCGAGCCGCTGCCGTGGAAAATGCCGCTGCCGCGGCTGGTGCTGCAGCCGCTGGTGGAGAACGCGGTCCTGCACGGGGTCTCGCGCCTGCCCGGGGGCGGCGAGGTCGAAATCGAGCTGACCCAGCTCAGCGACCACCTGCTGCTGCGCATCCGCAACCCCGCCCCGGCCCCCGCCGAGGGCCGCGCCGGCGCCCGCCACGCCCAGCACAGCATCGGCCAGCGCCTGCGCTATGCCTATGGACCCACGGCGCGGATGACCGCAGGATGGGACGGGGGCTACTATCTGTGCGAACTGCACGTGCCGACCGGGGTGGAGGCGCAGAGCCGATGAAGGGTGCGAGGCTGGCCATGAGAGTGGTGATCGCTGACGACGAACCGTTGGCGCGCGAGCGCCTGCGCGGCCTGCTGGCGCAACGCCCGGACGTGGAGGTCGTCGCCGAAGCCGCCGACGGCCAGCACGCCCTGCACGCCTGCGCCGAACACCGGCCGGATTTGGTCCTGCTGGATATCGCCATGCCCGGCATCGACGGCCTGGAGGCCGCGCGCCATCTGGCCGCGTTCGAGCCGCGCCCGGCGGTGGTGTTCTGCACCGCCTACGACGCGCACGCGCTGTCGGCGTTCGACGCCGAGGCCATCGACTATCTGGTCAAGCCGGTGCGCCCCGAGCGCCTGGACGCCGCGCTCGAGCGCGTGCGCACCTTCGCCGCCGGCCGCGAGCGCGCCGGCGACGGCGAGACCGCGCCCGGGCAAGTGCGCAGCCACCTGTGCGCGCGCTTGCGCGGCAGCCTGCGCCTGATCCCGATCGAGGACGTGCATTACCTGCACGCCGAAGAGAAGTACGTGATCGTCCACCACGCCCGCGGCGAAGATTTGATCGAGGAATCGCTCAAGTCGCTGGAGGACGAATTCGGCGAACGCTTCGTGCGCATCCACCGCAATTGCCTGGTGGCGCGGCACGAGATCGTCGAACTCAAGCGCAACGCCGAAGGCCACGTGCAGGCGATCCTGCGCCACGGCAAGCAGCCGCTGGAAGTCAGCCGGCGCTGCGTGGCCGCGTTGCGCGAGACCCTCAAGCATCTGTGATCGCCGCGGGCGGCCCGCTCGCCGGTGGCCCCCTGTAGGAGCGGCGTAAGCCGCGACCGCGGAGCGCCCGACCGCGTCGAACCTTCGTGTCCCGGGACGCCGGCATAGGCCGGTTTCGCCGTGACCGCATTGGCGCGGTCGCGGCTCGCGCCGCTCCTACAGGGGCTGGTGCCGCCGCGACGGCGGCGACCGCAGACCGGGGATTTCGCGTAGGTCTCGTCCCCTTTGGCCCCGACCCGCCGCAGCGGCGATAATGCCGCCATGAAGACCCTGCGCATCGCCACCCGCAAAAGCCCGCTCGCCCTGTGGCAGAGCGAGCACGTCGCCGAACGCCTGCGCGCCGCGCACCCCGGCCTCACCGTGACCCTGGTGCCGATGAGCACCCGCGGCGACGAAGTGCTGGACCGCTCGCTCGCGGCCATCGGCGGCAAGGGCCTGTTCCTCAAGGAACTGGAGCTGGCGATGCAGCGCGGCGACGCCGACTGCGCCGTGCATTCGCTGAAAGACGTGCCGATGGAACTGGACGCGGGCTTCGCCCTGCCGGCCGTGCTCGAACGCGCCGATTACGCCGACGCCTTCGTCAGCAATCGTCACGACGGCATCGAGCAACTGCCGCCCGGCGCGCGCGTGGGCACTTCCTCGCTGCGCCGCCAAGCGCAACTGCGCGCGCTGCGCCCCGACCTGCAATTGCTGGACTTGCGCGGCAACGTCAACACCCGCCTGGGCAAGCTCGACGCCGGTGACTACGACGCCATCGTCCTGGCCTGCGCCGGCTTGCAGCGGCTGGGCCTGGACGCGCGCATCCGCCGCCGGCTGGAAGCGCCGCAGTGGCTGCCGGCGCCGGCGCAGGGCGCGATCGCGGTGGAATGCCGCGAGGACGACCTCGCCATCCGCGACCTGTGCGCCGCGCTCGACCACGTCGCTACCCGCACCTGCGTGGAAGCCGAGCGGGCGATGAACCGCAGCCTGCACGGCAGCTGCCACGTGCCGGTCGCCGCGTACGCGCGGCTCGACGGCGAACACCTGCGCCTGGACGGCGCGGTCGGCTCCGCGAGCGACGGCCGCAGCGTGCGCGCGCACGGCGAAGGCCGCGGCGACGCGCCGCAGTGCCTGGGCATCGAAGTGGCGCAGAAGCTGCTGGCGCAGGGCGCGGGCGAGTTCATCGCCGCGTCGTTGCAGGGCGAGGTCGGCGAGGACGATTGAGCGGAGTTCGCCGGCGGGAAATGACCTGCCTCGGCGCTTTCATGTCTGAAGCCGCGCGGCGATTCGTGCGGAAACCGGAGGTCCGCACGCGGCGCCGCCGTGCGCGAGTCGCCGACTCCAAGCATGGGCCAGCGTTTGCGAGCCTGTTTCGCCGCGCGTCGCAGCACGGGAGCGACTCGACGAAGGGCTGCGCAGCGGTGCCCGAGTTGCGGGAACTCGGGAGAAGACTTGCGTCTGCGGGGTCTGTTCGCGGCGTCGTCGCAGCACGCGAGCGTTTCGAAGAAATTCGCCGGAACGAAGACGCGCAACGGCGCAGCGCGCGCGCATTCGGGTTGAGCCGCGCGGCGAGCTCAAGCGAACGCGATACGGCTCGCGAAGGCGCTGAAACGCCGAGAGGCTTCGATTCTCGAGCGTCGCGTCCGTCGTCGCGCGACGTCCCGAGCGGGCGTCCTCGAAGCCCCAAGCCCGTCGTCGCGCCTCAGAACCGGCGGATCAACTCGATCGAGCTTTCCGCGCTCTCGCTGCCGCCGCCGCCCTTGTTGTCGTGGCGGATGGCGAAGTCGGTTTCCAGTTTCCAGTTCGGGTAGACGTCCACGTCCAGCCGCACCGACTGTTTGACGAAGGTCGCGCCGCTGCCGCTCTCGAACTGCACGCGCTGGGTCCAGCGCGCGCGCTCGCCGAGTTGCTGGCCGAGGTTGAGCTCGCCGCGGAACACCGCGCCGGTGCGGTTGATGCCGTCGTCGTACAGCGGCGCCAGACGGTAGCCGGCGCCGAAGCTCAGGCCGATCTGGGTCGGGCCGTCGCGCATGGCCTGGACGCCGTAGCGGGTGCCGATGCGGTAATCGTTGGAGTACATCGCGCGGCTCTCGCGCGAACTGGCCGGGGCGCTGACGCCGCCGATGCCGACGCGCTGCTGGCCGGGCAGGGCCACGTTCGGCCGCAGCGGCGGCAACTCGGCCGGGTCGATGTCGGGCAGGCGGCTGGTGCGCGCCATCGCCGCGCGCCATTCCTCGTCGCCGCAGCGGGTCGAGAAGCAATACAAGCGCATCTGCGCCGGATCGCTCGCGATCGCGATCAGCGTCGGGTCGCCGCCGTAAGCGGGCGTCGGCAATGTGACCAGAGGCGCGCCGAGCAGGGCGAGCCCGATTGCACCGAGCATCGTCTGGAGAGTGGCCGAGGAACAGCCCAGGATAATGCCATGAAACCGATTACAGGACTGCGACCGGGCACGCGCCGGACAGGTTTCGGTCACGCAGGCGGTGACGCGGCTCGGCGGGTCTCGCGACCCGCCGCCAACCGCAGCGAGCGAACCGCCCCGGCCTAAGGCCAGGGGCGGCGTTCGCCATCGATGCGCTCGGCATCCACGCGAAGCAAAAACGAGCGGAGACGAACCCGCCCCGAGAAAAACCCAGAACGTCCCAACTCACTCGTTCCTCGTTCCTCTCCACTCGTTGCTCTCGTCCGATCAGAACCCGTACACCACATTCATCGTCGTCAACGTATCGGTCTTCTTGGTCCCCGGCAGCACATCGGTGTTGTGGCGCACTTCCAGCCCGGCCTTGAGCGCCAGCGCGTCGGTCATCTTCACCAGCAGGCCCAGGTCGTTGCGCGCGTAGGTGTTGTCGCTGCCGGCTTCGATCAGCAAGGTGTTGTAGACCGAAGTGGTGTCGGTGAGTTTGTGGCCGAAATCCATGAAACCGCGGGCGATGGCTTCGTTGTTGTGCTCGCGCAGATCCTGCAGCTTGGCCCAGCGGTAACCCGGGCCGATCTCGAAGGTCAGGTGGGTGTCCTTGGTCTTGATCGCCTCGAAGCCGTAGCCGGCCGCGACGGTCCACTGGTATTCGTTGGCGGTGAAGTGGTCGCGCTCGTTGCGCGCCGAACCGAACACGTAGCTGCGTGCGCCCAGGCGATAGCCGCTGCTGCCGAAGAGCTCGTAGCGGCGCGCGCTTTCCTTGTCGTCCTGCTTGCCGTACAGGAACGAGGCGCCGGCCGAGTGCTTCCACTGCGCGTCTTCCTTGGCGATGTTGAGCTTGCCGATCAGGGTCTGGCTGTCGGTATTGCCCTTGGAAATGGCCAGACCCAGCTCGCCGTTGCCGCTCCAGCCGTCCTTGCGGGCGGCGTCCTGGGCGTGGGCGAGGGGCGAAAACGCGGCGCACAGCGCGGCGGCGGCGAACAACTTATGCATGCAACGACTCCGAATCGATGAACAAAAAAAACCGCCGGTGGTTCCGGCGGTTCGGAGACTATGCATAAGTTAATGTGAAGACAGTCACAAATTCAGGTTATTCAGCCCCAAAGCCCTTGTAGGAGCTGCGCAAGCTGCGACCGCGAACCCACGGCCGACGACGAAAGCGCGAAGCCGCGCTCGACCGCCCCTCAGTAATAAAGCGTCACCACATGCCGCGCCTGCGCGAAAAACAGCCACCGCTCGACCAGCGCGCCGAGCAGCACCGACACCGCCGCCGCGCCCATCAACGCGCCGCCCGCCGCCGGCAACGCCAGCGCGAGCGACGCCAACACGCACGGCGCCACCGCGAACAAGGCCGCGCCGATCCGCCGCAACTTCGCCGCATGCTTGCGCGCCAGCACGTACCCCATCTCGCGGGTCAGGTAGTTGTCCTCGGTATGCGAACGCTCGAACACCGACGGCCGGCGTCCCGGCAAACCGAGCGCGTCGCCGCGGCTCACCGGCAACGGCTCGCGGTCGATCGCGACCCAATAGCGCCACTTCAACACGCCGGTCAGCGGCGCCAGCAACGCCACCGCCGCGGCCGCGACGCGGCCGGCGCCGAACGCGCCCGGCAGCGCGCCGAGCAGGGCCGCGCCGCTGAGCGCGGCGAACGCCAGATACACCGGCACCACCAACCGATGCCGCCACGCCGGAATCGGCGGCAGCGAGGCGTAGATCATCGCCGTGCACGCCACCGTCAGCAGCGCGCACAGCGTCAGCGCCGCGCCCGCGGCGAGCGGCCACGCCGCCGGCAGCGCGCGTTCGGGACTCAGCGCGAGCAACCACGCCAGCAGCGCCAGCGCCGGCACGTAAGCGATCACCGCCATCACGCCCTCGCGCGACAACCACGAGGTGCGCCATTGCGAGAACGCGCGCCACGAGCGCAGCGGCTTGCCCAGATGCGCGGTCGAACTCAGCAGGCCGACGGTGACCAGCAGCAGCGCCGCTACCAATCCGATTCCCAGCGCGCGCAGCGGCAGTTCGGGCGCGCCGCCGGGGCCGCCGTGCTGCAGCAACACCAGCGCGCCGAGCCACGCCATCAGGCCGTAGCCGGCGCCGGACAGCGTGGTGAAGAAAATGACCGAGAAAGCGGGATGCATGGGTCAGCCAAGCCGGATGGTTAGGACGAAAGCGCGCGGCGACGGCGGTCGGGCGCCGCCGTCATCGCGACAGCACCTTGTCGAGCCAGCGCAGCACCGTCGGCAGCGCTTGCGGATCGAGCGTTTCCTGCGGCGGCGCCGGCGCGCGCGTTTCCTCGGCGCGGCGCGGCCGCGGCGGCAGGTATTTGTTGGTCGGCTGGTAACCCAACTGCGCCATCAGATCGACGCCGCCGCGCTCGGCCACCAGCTTCGACACCGCCGACTCCGGGTCGCCGAGATCGCCGAAATGCCGCGCGCGCGTCGGGCAGGCCTGCACGCACGCCGGCTGACGTTCGGCTTCGGACAAATTCTCGTTGTAGATGCGGTCGATGCACAGCGTGCATTTCTTCATCACGCCCTCGACCGCGCTGTACTCGCGCGCGCCGTACGGGCAGGCCCACGAGCACAGCTTGCAGCCGATGCACTTGTCCTCGTCGACCAGCACGATGCCGTCCTCGGCGCGCTTGAAGCTGGCGCCGGTCGGGCACACGGTGACGCAGGCCGGTTGTTCGCAATGCAGGCACGAACGCGGGAAATGCAAGGTCATCGCCGGTTGCGCCGCGGTCGCCGGCGCGCCGCCGCAGCCGCCGCTCGCCGGTTCCGGCGCCAGCTCGTAGCTGTGCACGCGGTTGAACCACACGCCGCTGGGATCCTCGCCGTATGGACGCTCGTCGGTCAGCGGCGCGGCGAAACCGCCGGCGTTCCACTCCTTGCAGCTCACCGCGCAGGCGTGGCAGCCCACGCAGGTGTCCAGATCGATCACCAGCCCGAGCTTTTTCTTCGACGGCGGCGGCAGCGCGGTCATCGCTTGCGTCCTCCGAACAGCAGCCACAGGCCGACCGCGAACACCGACAGGCCCAGCGCCACGCTCGGCAGCAACGCCGCCAGCGCCGGCGTCGCCGAGGCCGGCGCGGCCGGGTCCATCGTGCCGAAGCCGAGCAGCGCGATCACCGCGAAACTGGCGAGGATGCATAGCAGGCCGGCGAAGATGCGCGCCGCCTTCATCGGGCGGCCTTCGTCGGCGCGGTGCGCTGCGGCGCGGTGCGGTGTGCGGTCATGCTCGGTCGCTTCCTTGGCCTTGGTGCGGTCGTGCGGTGGGTCATCGCCGTTGCCGGAACTCTACGCCGTAACGCAGCGGCCGGTCGTCGGCGGCCGGTCCCGGCAAGGGATCGAATTGCGGCCGCGATTGCGCGTCGGCGGCGTCGCCGGCCTTGCGGATCGCCACGCGCAGATCGAACCACGCCGCCTGGCCGGTGACCGGATCGGCGTTGGCGTAGTCGCCGCGCGGCGTCACGTCGCTGATGAGGTGGTTGAGCAGGAAGCCCTTGCGGCCTTCCGGCGCGTTCTTGTCCAGCTTCCACGCGCCGCGGCGCTTGCCGATCGCGTTCCAGGTCCAGACCGTGTCGGGCTGAACGTTGCCGGCGAACTTGGCCTGCACGCGGATGCGGCCGTGGTGCGATTCCACGTCGATCCAATCCTCGTCGGCGATGCCGTGGCGCGCGCCGGTGTCGGGATGCAGGTACAGATAATTGCGCGCGGCGATCTGGCGCAGCCACGCGTTCTGCGAACCCCAGGCGTGGTACATGAACATCGGCCGCTGGGTCACCGCGCTGAGCGGGAAGCGCGCGGCGCCGTCCTCGACTTGCGCGCCCTCGAAGGGTTCGTACCAGATCGGCAGCGGATCGAAATACGTCGCCACGCGCTCGCGATGCCGCGCCGGCGGCTGCTGCGCGCCGTGGCCGAGCGCGGCGAGGCGGAACTTCTGCAAGGTTTCCGAATACAGCTGCAAGACGATGGGATCGGCGTGGCCGAGGAAGCCGAGCTTCTGCGCCCAGTCCAGATACGCGCGGTTGCTCATCTTGTAGTAGCGCGCCGCCTCCGGCACGTGGCCGCGCCAGAAGCCGCCGTTGTCGATGTAGCGCTGCAACTGCTCGGGATTCGGCGGCCCCTTGGCGTGCAGTTCGCCGTGCTCGCCGCGCCAGCCGGCGAGCAGGCCGACGCCGGGCGCGCGCTCGTGGCGGACGATGTAGTCGGCGTAGTCGCGGTAACGCGCGCTGCCGTCGTCGTGGGTCATGCCGGGCAAACCGATGCGCGCGCCGAGGTCGAGCAGCACCGACTGGAAGCCGCGCACATCGCGCCCCGGCGCTTGCTCGGCCGCGTCGAGCACCGGATGGCGGATCGCGTCGCAGGCCGAGTCCGCGTCGGAGATCGGCCGGTCGAGCAGGCTGATCGCGTCGAAGCGTTCCAGGTAGGTCGTGTCGGGCAGCACCAGATCGGCGTAGGCGGTCATCTCCGAGGCGTAGGCGTCGGCGTAGATGATGCGCGGGATGCGGTAGTCGCCGTTGTCGTCCTTGTCGGTGAGCCAGCCGATGGTCTGGCGGGTGTTCATCGCCGAGTTCCAGCTCATGTTGGCCATGAACATCATCAGCGTGTCGATCTTGTACGGATCGCCGGCCCAGGCGTTGCGGATCACGCTGTGCATCATGCCGTGCGCGGACAGCGGATAGGCCCAGGAGAACGCGTGATCGATGCGGCGCGGTTCGCCGTCGGCGTCGACGACGAGATCCTCGGGGCCGTGCACGAAGCCCAGCGGCGCGGCGTCGAGCGCGCCGTTGTCCTGGCGCTTGCGCCCCGGACGGTTCGGCGGCGGGATCGGCTTGGGGTAGGGCGGTTGATAGCGGAACGAACCGGGCGTATCCACCGCGCCGAGCAGCAACTGCAGCAAGTGCAGCGCGCGGCAGGTGTGGAAGCCGTTGCTGTGCGCGCTGATGCCGCGCATCGCGTGCAGGCTGACCGGGCGGCCGATCATCTCGGCGTGCTCGCGGCCGTGCGCGTCGGTCCAGGCGATGGGCAGGCGCACCGGGTCGTCGAACGCGGCTTGCGCGAGTTCGCGGGCGATGCGGCGGATGGTGTCGGCGGGAATGCCGCAGCGTTCGGCGACCGCGTCGGGCGCGTACTGCGGATCGAGGTAGCGCTCGGCGACGAGATGGAACACCGGCACGGCGCGGCGGCCGTCGGCGAGGACGTATTCGCCGACGACGGCGGGAGAAAGGCCGACCGCGTCGGCGGCAAGCGCGCGGCCTCCGGTTTCCTCGCGCGCCCAACACAGCGCGCGGCCCTCGCCGTCGCGCGCGAACAAACCGTCCTGCGCGCCGCCCGGATCGCGCAGCACCAGCCAATGCGCGTTGGTGTAGCGCACCAAGTAATCCAGATCGATCCGATCCGCCTTCAGCAATTCATGGATCAAGGCGAACGCGAACAAGCCGTCGGTGCCCGGCCGGATCCCGATCCACTCGTCGGCGATCGCGCCGTAGCCGCTGCGCACCGGATTGACCGCGACGATCTTCGCCCCGCGCGCCTTGAGCTTGCCCAGGCCGAGCTTGATCGGATTGGAGTCGTGGTCTTCGGCCACGCCCCACAGCATCAGATAGCGCGAGTGCTCCCAATCGGGCTCGCCGAATTCCCAGAACGAACCGCCCAGCGAGTACAGCCCGCCGGCGGCCATGTTGACCGAGCAGAAACCGCCGTGCGCGGCGTAGTTGACCGTGCCGAACTGCTGCGCCCACCAACCGGTCAACGCCTGCGATTGGTCGCGGCCGGTGAAGAACGCCAGCTCGTCGGGATTGCGTTCGCGGATCGCGCCGAGCCAACCGGCGGCGAGCGACAGCGCTTCGTCCCATTCGATTTCGCGGAACTCGCCGCGGCCGCGTTCGCCGACCCGCAGCAGCGGCTTGCTCAGCCGCGCCGGCGAGTAGTGCTGCATGATCCCGGCCGAGCCCTTGGCGCACAGCACGCCTTGATTGACCGGATGCTCTGGGTTGCCCTGGATGTAACGGATGCGTCCGTCGGCCAGCCACACTTTGATGCCGCAGCGGCAGGCGCACATGTAGCAGGTCGTGGTCTTGACCTCGTCGCCGGGCGAGGGCGACAGATCGATCGCCGGTTCGGACGGTACGCGGCCGGCGGCGTCGGACGGGAACGGGCCGGAAGCGGCTGGGCGAGAACGGGAGCCTGGCATGCGGGGCATTGTGCCCACCGCGGCGGCCCGCGGCGAGCTTGCGCGGGCCGCGCGCTTGTGGGTGCGTGCGGCGGCGGTGGCGCGATCGTCACGTCGGGCTAACAAAAAAACACAAAATCGGCGAGTCGAACGCGGGCGATCCTGGACGAACGCGCGGCGCCGAAGCCGCTCTGCCGCACTGCGTCAAATCCCGACGCGCAGGAGCCGCGATGGCCGCGGAACGAACCCGCGAACCGACCGGACGCGCAAAAGAAAAGGCCGGGCCTCAGCGGCCCGGCCTCGCCGTCGCAGTCGATGCGACGCGTTCGGTGTCCAATATCACTTCACCGGCGGCGCTTCGATCTTGATGCTCGGGTCGTTGTAACGCGAGTACTTCAAAGTCGAGGTATAAGCCTTGCCTCCTACCTCGGCCACGTTCACCGCCTGCATCGGGTAACCGGTGGCGGCGGCCACCCAGAAGGTCGAGGAGGTCTTGTTCGGCTGGCTGTTCTCCACCTTGTACTTCTTGGTCGCCACGCCGGCGAGGGCCTCGTCGCCCAGCGCGGTCACCTTGAGGGTTTGCAGGTTGCCCAGCACCTTCTCGCGGCTGCGGGTGGCGGCGACGCCGCCGCCGGGCGCGGGCTGTTTGCTGGTCTTGCCCTGCAG
Source organism: Lysobacter sp. K5869 (assembly GCF_018847975.1). Lineage (NCBI taxonomy): Bacteria > Pseudomonadati > Pseudomonadota > Gammaproteobacteria > Lysobacterales > Lysobacteraceae > Lysobacter > Lysobacter sp. K5869. The sequence goes on from NZ_CP072597.1 coordinate 1,829,581, forward strand.
CGTCATGTACATGGTGTTGCCGATCAGGATCTGATCGCCCATCGTCCCCAGCTTCACGCGCATGCGGTCGGGCGCGACGAAGTCGGTTTCGGTGGCGGCGCCGGGACCCATGCTCATGCTGGCGTGGTAGCTCTTGGCGGCGAGGAATTTGTCCACCGCGGCGACCACTTCCTCCTTCGGGCCGGCGCAGGCCAGGGTGGAGGCGGTCAGACCGAGCAGCAGCACCGCGGGGGCCAGTGTTGCGGATATTGAGGGCTTGATCACGTAGGATCCTCAGGTTCGATGGTGGCGGCCGGACAGCGGCCGGTGCCATGCTAGTTGCGACCCCACCGACTCCACCATATCTCGGCCGACATGGAACGTATCGAACGCATTCACGCGTTGCACCGGATTCTCACTGCGGCCAGGTACCCGGTCACAGTTCAGCGGCTCCAGGAGGACCTGGAATGCTCGCGCGCGACCGTTTATCGGGATCTGGCCTACCTGCGCGACTACCTGATGGCACCGGTGGTCGGCAACGGCGAAGCGGGCTTCCGCTACGACACCAGCGAAGGCGACCGCTTCGAGCTGCCCGGCCTGTGGCTGAGCTCGGAAGAGTTGCACGCGCTGCTGGCCGCGCAGCAATTGCTCATGCGCAGCGGCGGAGGCGTGTTGTCCAACGCGCTGGCGCCGTTGCAGCAGCGCATCGAGAAACTGCTCGACGAGCACGCCGGCGGCCGCCGCCTGCCGGTGGAGCGGGTACGGGTGATCCCGCACCGCACCCGCCGCCAGGACGAAACCGCGTTCCGCGCGGTCGCCACCGCCGTGCTCGACCGCAAGCGCCTGACCTTCGAGTACCGCGCCCGCTCCACCGACGAGCGCACCCGCCGCAGCGTGTCGCCGCAGCGGCTGACGCACTATCGCGAGAACTGGTACCTCGACGCCTGGGACCACGAACGCGATGCGCTGCGCAGCTTCTCGGTCGACCGCATCAGCGCGGCCAAGATCGGCGAAGAGCCGGCGCGCGACGTCGCCGACGACGAGCTCGATCAGCATCTGGCTTCGAGCTACGGCATCTTCTCCGGCGCGCCCAAGGGCTGGGCGACGATCCTGTTCAGCGCCAAGGCGGCGCGCTGGGTCGCCGACGAGCACTGGCATTCGCAGCAGCAGGGCCGGTTCCTGCCCGACGGCCGCTACGAGCTCAAGGTGCCCTACAGCGCCGGGCGCGAGCTGCTGATGGACGTGATGCATTACGGCAACGACGCCGAGATCGTCGAACCGGTGGTGCTGCGCGAGCAGGCCAAGACCATGCTGGAACTCGCGTTGAGCAACTACGGCCGCTGATGCCCGGCGCCGACGTATTGCGCAGCGAACCGACCGGCCACGCCGAAAAGGGCGAGCCGGTCGCGCTGGTGCTCGGCGCCGGCGGCGCGCGCGGGCTGGCCCAGATCGGGGTGATCGAAGCGCTGCTCGAACGCGGGCTGCGCATCGTCGCGGTCGCCGGTTCCTCCAGCGGCGCGCTGGTCGGCGGCTTGTTCGCCGCCGGCAAGATGGGGGTCTACCGCGACTGGCTCTACAGCATGAGCCGCACCGACATGCTGCGCCTGCTCGATCCGGTGTTCGGCCAGCCGGCGCTGTTCCGCGGCGACCGGCTCATGCACGCGCTGCGCGAGCTGATCGGCGAGCCGCGCATCGAAGAACTGCCGGTGCAGTTCACCGCGGTCGCGGTCGATCTGCTGCGCCAGCGCGAGGTGTGGCTGCGCGAAGGCGATCTGTGGGACGCGATCCGCGCCTCCATCGCCATCCCCGGCGTGTTCACCCCGTACGAATTGCACGGCCGCGAGTTGGTCGACGGCGGCTTGCTGGCGCCGTTGCCGATCACCGCCACGCGCTTGTCCGACGCGCACCGTTTGATCGCGGTGGACATGCACGGCTGGCCCGATCAGCCGACCGGCGCGCTCGGCCACCACGCCGGCGGCGACGGCCGCCACGCGCCGGTGCCGGTTTCGCAGATCGCCTCGATCAAGCCGCCGCCGCTGACGCGGTGGTTCCGCCGCAACCAGCCGGTCGCGATCGATCCGCCCGACGACGCGCCGCCGCACGAACTGAGTTTCAGCGAGCTGATGGCGCGCTCGCTCGACACCATGCAGGCGCAGATCGCGCGCGTGCAGTTGGCGCTGGATCCGCCCGAACTGGTCATCCGCATTCCGCGCGACGCCTGCCAGTTCTACGAGTTCTGGCGCGCCAAGGAATTGATCGCGCTGGGCCGCGAGCAGGCCGAGATCGCCTTGGACAAGGCCGGTTACTGAGCCGGCCGGGCGCCGCCGCGGCGGCGGTTCCGACGAGCGGCAACCGATATCGCAGCCTCTGAGACGGCGCGGCGGGAAGTTGGACTCACCACGAGTTGCTTCCTTTCCGCGCTTCCGGAGTCCGGCCATGACCGTCCTCGAATCCACCCGCCGCATCGATCCCGAGTTCGACGGCGATATCGCCGAAACGCCCGACCTGCGCGCCGATCTCGATACCGCGCTGGGTTATGCCGTCGCCATCGGCGCGCTGCTGGTGCTGATGCTGCCGGCCGCGCGCGGCCACCACGCCGTGCTCGGCTGGCTGCCGCTGTGGCTGGTGGCGATGCCGGCGCTGGCGTGGTGGGCGCTGCGCCGGTTCCGGCTGCCGTCTTGGCGGCGCGAGGACGAGCCGGCCGTCGCCGAACCGGCGCGCCGGCGCCGTCGCGGCGCGGTGCAGGCGCGGCGCCGCGCCCGCCCGGGCAGCCCGGCGCGGCCGTTGCCGCGGGTGGCCTGAGTCTTCGCGAACGCACGGGGCACGCGGCCGCTTCGCGCGTCGGCGCCCGCGTTCGCGGCGGCCGCGCGGGCGCGAGCGGCCGAGCATCGCGGCCGGGCCGAGGCACCCCCGTGAAACCCCTCGCGCGGCGCCGATTCCGGCCCGCGCAACGCGCCAGATGCGGCAACTCCCTACATGACCAAGGACAGGGCGGCCCCCCGGGCGCCCTGTGTTAGCGTGACGGCCTTCCTATGTCCCGGAACCGCCATGCCGAAGATGTCCCCGAGCTGTCAGTCCCTGTTGTTCGCGGCCGGCCTGGCCGCCGCCGCCAGCGCTGGCGTGGCGTCCGCCCAGGAGAACAAAGTGACCGATGATCCCTATGCCTGGCTGGAAGACGTCGAAGGCAAGCGCGCGCTGGATTGGGTGAAGGAGCGCAACGCCAAGACCGAGGCCGAACTGGCCTCCACGCCGCAGTTCAAGCAGCTCGAATCGAGCATCCGCGCGATCCTCGACTCCGACGCCAAGATTCCCGTCGTCGAGAAGATCGGCGGCTACTACTACAACTTCTGGAAGGACGCGCAGCACCAGCGCGGCCTGTGGCGCCGCACCACGCTGGACGAATACCGCAAGGCCAAGCCGGCGTGGGAGACGGTGATCGATCTGGACGCGCTCAACCGCGAAGAGAACGAGCAGTGGGTCTGGCACGGCGCCGAATGCCTCAAGCCCGAGTACCAGCGCTGCCTGATCGCGCTCTCGCGCGGCGGCTCCGACGCTGACGTGACCCGCGAGTTCGACCTCACTGCGAAGGCGTGGGTGAAGGACGGCTTCTTCCGTCCCGAGGCCAAGGGCAGCCTGAGCTGGGTCGACCGCGACCATGTGTACGTGGCCACCGATTTCGGCCAGGGCACGATGACCACCTCCGGCTACGCCCGCACCGTGCGCCTGTGGACGCGCGGCACGCCGATGGCGCAGGCGACGCCGGTGTACGAAGGCAAGGACGCCGACATGGCGGTGGCCGCGTTCCGCGACCACACCCCGGGCTTCGAACGCGATTTCGTCACCCGCGCGCTGGCGTTCTACAACGACGAGCTGTACCTGCGCGGCAAGGACGGCAAGCTCGCCAAGATCGATCTGCCGAACTCGGCGAACAAGTTCGTCCACCGCGAATGGCTGCTGGCCGAACTGCGCGATCCGTACGAAGCCGGCGGCAAGCAGTACGCGTCGGGCAGCCTGATCGCGATCGGCTTCGACGACTTCATGGCCGGCAAGCGCGACTTCATCACCTTGTTCGCGCCGACCGCGACCACCTCGCTGGCGGGCACCACCTGGACCCGCAACCACCTCGTGCTCAACGTGCTCGACGACGTCAAGTACAAGCTCAGCGTGCTGACGCCGGGTCAGGGCGAGTGGAAGCGCAGCGAATTCGTCGGCGCGCCGGCGTTCGGCACCGTGGCGGTGAGCGAAGTCGACAGCGACGACAGCGACGCGGTGTGGCTGACGGCGTCGGACTACCTCACCCCGACCACGCTGGCGCTCGCGCAGATCGGCAAGAAGCCGGAAACGCTGAAGACCAACCCGAGCTTCTTCGACGCGTCCAAGGACGCGATCGAACAGCACTTCGCCACCAGCAAGGACGGCACCCGCGTGCCGTACTTCGTGGTGCGGCCGAAGGATCTGAAGTTCGACGGCAAGGCGCCGACCTTGCTGTACGGCTACGGCGGCTTCGAGATCTCGCTGACCCCGGCCTACTCCGGCGGCATCGGCAAGGGCTGGCTGGAGAAGGGCGGCGTATACGCGGTCGCCAACATCCGCGGCGGCGGCGAGTACGGCCCGCGCTGGCATCAGGCCGCGCTCAAGGCCAACCGCCACAAGGCCTACGAGGACTTCGCCGCGGTCGGCCGCGACCTGATCGAGCGCAAGATCACCTCGACCCCGCACCTGGGCGTGCAGGGCGGCAGCAACGGCGGCCTGCTCACCGGCAACATGCTCACCCAATACCCGGAGCTGTTCGGCGCGGTCGTGGTGCAGGTGCCGCTGCTCGACATGAAGCGCTACAGCCACTTGCTGGCCGGCGCTTCGTGGATGGCCGAGTACGGCAATCCGGACACCGCCGACTGGTCGTTCATCCAGACCTTCTCGCCGTACCACCTGTTCGACGCCAAGCGCGAGTATCCGCCGGTGATCTTCATGACCTCGACCAAGGACGACCGCGTCCATCCGGGCCATGCGCGCAAGATGGCGGCGAAGATGCTCGACGCCGGCAAGAGCAACGTGCGCTACTACGAGAACATCGAAGGCGGCCACGGCGGCGCGGCCAACAACGCGCAGGCCGCGCACATGAACGCGCTGGCCTACACCTTCCTGTGGGAACAGTTGGCCAAGTGACGCGGCCGGCGGCATCGGTCGGTCGCGACTTCGGACGGGCGCCTTCGGGCGCCCGTTCGTGCGTTGGCGGTGCGGGTCGAGCGGTGCATTGGCGGTTCGGGTCGAGGGGTAGGCAGGCGAGTCGCGCTTGGCGCTCGCGGCTCGAACGCGACCCGGCGCCCTCCAGCACCGTCATTCCGGCGAAAGCCGGAATCCATTTTGATCTTCGCTCCCGCTAGGCTCGCAAGGGCGGAGCAACGGCAAAATGGATTCCGGCTTTCGCCGGAACGACGGGGTGGGGCGACGACCTGCGTCGCTCGGGCTCTACGCCGCGCCCACCCTTCATCCGTGACCTGCGTACGCGTTTCCCGGCCCCGCGCCCTGCGACATTGAGGAATCACCCGGCGGACCCCATATGAAACCCACTTTCTTCACCTTAGCGGCCACGCTTCTGATGACCACGACCCTCAACGCCACCGCCGCCGGCCTGCCCGCGCCGCCCGAAGCGGCCAAGAAGCCGTACACCGTCAAGGCGCCGCACGGCGCGCAGCGGCAGGACGAGTACTACTGGCTGCGCGACGACAAGCGCAAGAACCCGGACATGCTGGCCTACCTCAACGCCGAGAACGCCTACGTCGATTCGGTGATGAAGCCGCTCAAGCCGCTGGAGGACAAGCTCTACGGCGAAATCGTCGGGCGCATCAAGCAGGACGACAGCTCGGTGCCGTACCGCGAGCGCGGCTACTGGTACTACACCCGCTTCGAGACCGGCCAGGACTATCCGATCCACGCCCGCCGCAAGGGCGCGATGGAAGCGGCCGAACAAGTGCTGCTCGACGTCAACGTCATGGCCAAGGGCAAGGACTACTTCAGCGTCGGCGCGATGGAAGTCAGCCAGGACAACCGCATCCTCGCCTGGGCCGACGACGCGGTCGGCCGCCGCCAGTACGTCATCCGCTTCAAGAACCTCGACACCGGCGAGACCTATCCCGACACCATCGAAGGCGCGTCCACCGACATCGTCTGGGCCGACGACAACAAGACCCTGTTCTACATCGAGAACGACCCGGAAACCCTGCTGACCGTGCGGGTCAAGAAGCACGTGCTCGGCACCCCGGCCGCCAGCGACGTCCTGGTCTACGAGGAAAAGGACGACAGCTTCTACATGGGCCTGGGCCGCACCCGCGACGACGCCTACCTGTGCATCGACGTGCACAGCACCGTGTCCAGCGAAATGCGCTGCGCGCCGGCCGCCGATCCGAAGGAATTCGCGGTGCTGGCGCCGCGCGAGCGCGACGTGGAATACCAGGCCGACCGCCTCGACGGCCGCTGGGTGATCCGCACCAACGCGCCGGGCGCCGACGGCAAGCCCGCGCCGAACTTCAAGCTGGTCGTCGCGCCCGACGGCGCGCGTTCGCGCAAGGAATGGAAGGACTGGATCGCCCACCGCGACGACGTCTTCATCGAAGGCTTCGAGCTGTTCGACGGCTTCACCGTGGTGGCCGAGCGCTCCGACGCGCTCGAACGCCTGCGCCTGATCCACAAGGGCGAGGGCGGCAAGGACGGCAAGGAAGAGTTCGTCAAGGCCGACGAGCCGGCGTTCTCGATGGGCCTGTCGATCAACTCCGAGCACGACACGCCGTGGCTGCGCTACAGCTACACCTCGCTGACCACGCCGGCGACGACCTACGAGCTCAACACCGTCACCGGCGAGCGCAAGCTGCTCAAGCGCCAGCCGGTGATCGGCTACGACCCGGAGAAGTACGTCACCGAGCGTTTCTGGGCGACCGCGCGCGACGGCGTCAAGGTGCCGGTGTCGCTGGTCTACAAGAAGGGCTTCGAGAAGAACGGCAAGGCGGCGATGCTGCAGTACGCCTACGGCAGCTACGGCATGTCGACCGATCCGAACTTCTCGGTCACCAACGTCAGCCTGCTCGACCGCGGCATGGTCTACGCCATCGCGCACATCCGCGGCGGCCAGGAAATGGGCCGGCAGTGGTACGACAACGGCAAGCTGTTCAAGAAGCAGAACACCTTCAACGACTTCGTCGACGTGACCGATGCGCTGGTCAAGGCCGGCTACGCCGCGCCCGACCGCGTCGCCGCGTACGGCGGCAGCGCCGGCGGCTTGCTGATGGGCGCGATCACCAACATGGCCGCCGACAAGTACCGGGTGATCCTGTCGCAGGTGCCGTTCGTGGACGTGGTGACGACGATGCTCGACGCCAGCATCCCGCTGACCACCAACGAGTACGACGAGTGGGGCAATCCGGAGAAGAAGGATTACTACGCGTACATGCTGTCGTACTCGCCCTACGACAATCTGAAGAAGCAGGCGTACCCGGCGATGTTCGTCGGCACCGGCCTGTGGGATTCGCAGGTGCAGTACTGGGAGCCGGCCAAGTACGTGGCGCGGCTGCGCACGCTGGATACCGGCACGCAGCCGGTGCTGTTCCGCACCAACATGGACGCCGGCCACGGCGGCAAGTCGGGGCGGTTCCGCCGTTATCGCGAACAGTCGGAGATGTTCGCATTCATGTTCGATCAGCTGCAGGTGAGCCACGAGGCGACGGCGAAGTAAGCCGCGCGCCTCGGACGGTTCGACGACGGGCCCGGCGTTTGCCGGGCCCGTTCGTTTGTGGCGGCGGGTCGTGGCGCAGGGCGCGTGCGGGAATCGAAAGCGGGTAGCGAGGCGGCGCGCTTCCGCTCCGATCGCCGCATTCGACGTGGGCGTATTTTCGCGGTCGCGGCTTGCGCCGCTCCTACAGGGAGCCCATGTAGGAGCGGCGCAAGCCGCGACCGCGACAGGTCGCCGACCGCGAACCCCGCGCAAGACCCGCATCCCCCCACCCCACGCCGCATACTGCCCGCATGTCCGTCCCGCCGCCCTCCGAGGACACCGCCCGAAACCCGGAGCCCGCCGCCGCGCCGCCGCCCGCCGCGCGCCCCAGCCGGTTCCGCTGGGCATGGTGGCTGCTGGCCTACGTCAGCCTCGGCCTGGGCATCGTCGGCATCGCCCTGCCGGGCCTGCCGACCGTACCGTTCGTGCTGCTGTCGGCCTACGCCGCCGCGCGCGGCTCGCAGCGCTTGCATGCGCGGCTGCTGGCGCATCGCCAGTTCGGCCCGATGATCCGCGACTGGCAGGCGCACGGCGCGGTCAGCCGCCGGGCCAAGCGGCTGGCGGTGTCGATGATGGCGCTGTGCGCGGCGATCATGTTCCTGACCTCGCCGAAGTGGTGGATGGCCGCCAGCGGCACCGCGATCATGTCGGTGGTCGCGATCTGGCTGTGGCGCCGGCCCGAGCCGCCGGGCTGACCGGCGGGACCGGTGGGCCGCGCCGGTGTTCTCCAGGCCGGCTTGCCGCCGCGCGCCGCCCGCGCCTGAACCCGTACCCCGACGCCGTTCCCACTCCCGCGCCCCGGGTTCGTTTCGGTCACCCCCGCGGGCTACACTTCGGGGCATGAATGCACGCCTCGCCTCGTTCCTGATCCCGACCGCGTTGACCCTGGCCCTGGCCGCCTGCGGCAACAAGGGCCCGCTGGTCCTGCCGACCGCGCCGCCGCCGCCCGAGCCGCCGAAGACCAAGCCCGGCGAGGTGCCGGTCACCATCTCCACCGTCAACGCGCCGCCGGTGGCGACCGATCAGCGCAAGAAGACTCAGGCCGTGCCGTCGCTGGACAAGGTGCTGGCGCCGCCGGCCGACGCCACCGACAAGAGCAAGACCGACAAGACCCAGCAGGACTCGTCCAGCGGCGAGGACAAGCCGGCCGAGCCGGTGCCCGCCAGCGGCCAGGGCGATGGCTGAGGCCGCCGCCGCCGCGAGCGCGCCGCTGCGTTTCAGCAAGATGCACGGCGCCGGCAACGACTTCGTCGTGCTCGACCTGCGCGGCGGCATCGCGCCGCCGGACGCCGAACTCTGCCGCCGCCTCGCCGACCGCCACACCGGCGTCGGTTGCGACCAGATCCTCACCGTCGAGGCGCCGCTCAGCGCCGGCGCGGTTGCCTCCTACCGCATCTGGAATTCCGACGGCTCGGCCTCGCAGCAATGCGGCAACGGCGCGCGCTGCATCGCCGCCTGGCTGGTGCGCGACGGCGCCGCCGCGGCCGGCGCCGGCTTCGTCGTCGACAGCCCGGCCGGCCGCCACGCGGTCACCCCGCTCGGCGAGGGCGGCTTCCGCATCGACATGGGCCGGCCCGAATTCGATCCCGCGCGCATTCCGCTGCGCGGTTATCCCAGCCGCCAAGACCAATACGTGCTCGACGTGCACGACACGGTGATCGGCTTCGGCGCGGTGTCGATGGGCAACCCGCACGCGGTGATCGAAGTCGACGACGTCGACGCCGCGCCGGTGGAGACCATCGGCCCGATGCTGCAATCCAGCCAGGAATTCCCCGAATCGGCCAACGTCGGCTTCGCCCAGGTGGTCGCGCCCGACCGCATCCGCCTGCGCGTGTACGAGCGCGGCGTCGGCGAAACCCTGGCCTGCGGCTCCGGCGCCTGCGCCGCCGCGGCGGTGCTGATGCAGCGCGGCCGCATCCAGCGCGAGGTCGCCGTGCAACTGCCCGGCGGCGAGCTGCGCATCGCCTGGGCCGACGCCGAGGCCGCGCTGTCGATGTCCGGGCCGACCGCATTCGTGTTCGAAGGAGAGTGGAACCGATGAGCGAAAGACTCGGCGACAAGCCGGCCGAGCTCGGCGCGCACGAAGTCGCTTCGTGGCTGCGCCGCCATCCGCGCTTCCTGCAGCAGTTTCCCGATCTGTCGATGAGTCTGGTGGTGCCGCGCGAGGAAGGCTCGGCCGCCTCGCTCGCCAGCTATCAGCTGGAAGTGCTGCGCGACAAGAACCGCGAACTCTCGCGCCGCCTGCACGAGCTGTTCGGCAACGCGCAGGAAAACGAACGCCTGGCGGTGCGCACGCACCAGCTGACCTTGGCGCTGATGCGCCAGGACAACGCCGGCGACACCTTGCGCGCGATGGCCGCGAGTCTGGCCGAGGATTTCAACGGCGATCTGGTCCGGCTGATCGTGTTCCGCCGCTACGACGGCACGGCCGACAACGAGTGGCTGCAGATCATCGAGGACGGCGACGCGCGCCTGCAGCCGTTCCGCGACGCGCTCGCCGACGGCGAACCGCTGTGCGGCCGCCTGCAGCCGGAAAAGCACGACGTGCTGTACGCCGACCGCGCCGCCGACGTGCAATCCACCGCGCTGCTGCCGCTGCCGGGCGTGGGCCTGATCGCGGTCGGCAGCCGCGACCCGAACCGCTTCTTCCCCGGCATGGGCACGCTGTTCCTGCGCATGATGGGCGAATCGCTGGCGGTGGCGCTGCGCCGCTTCGATTGAAGCCCGCGCGGCGGCCGGGGCCGGCCGCCGCCCTCGCGCGTTCGCGAACAACCCGGCATCGCCACGCCGCGCTCGCGCGCGGCGGAGTAGGATGCGCGGCATGAATCCGGTCGACGCCTTCCTCGATCACCTGCGCGTGGAAAAGCGCATGTCCGCGCATACGCTCGACGCGTACCGGCGCGACCTCGACGCGCTGACCGTGTGGACGCTGCAATACGCCGGCGGCGACGTGCTCGCCCTGCAGGCCGAGGACATCCGCGGCTTCATCGCCGCCGAACACCGCCGCGGCCTCACCCCCAAGAGCCTGCAACGGCGCTTGTCGGCCTGCCGCAGTTTCTACACGTGGCAGGTCAAGCAAGGCGCGCTCGACGCCAGTCCCGCCGCGCCGATCCGCGCGCCCAAGGCGCCGCGCAAATTGCCGCAGGTGCTCGATCCCGACGAAGCCAAGGCGCTGGTCGAAGTCGACACCGACGCGCCGCTGGGCCTGCGCGACCGCGCGCTGCTGGAACTGTTCTATTCCTCCGGCCTGCGCCTGAGCGAGCTGTGCGCGCTGCGCTGGCGCGACCTGGATCTCGACGACGCCCTGGTCACCGTGCTCGGCAAGGGCAACAAACAGCGCAGCGTGCCGCTGGGCTCGCACGCGCGCGCCGCCTTGGCCGAATGGCGCGCCTCCACCGGCGCGGCGTCGGACGCCTTCGTCTTCCCCGGCCGCGGCGGCGCGCAGATCAGCTCGCGCGCGGTGCAGTTGCGCGTGCGCCATCTCGCCCAACGCCAAGGCTTGTTCAAGCGCGTGCATCCGCATCTGCTGCGGCATTCCTTCGCCAGCCACATCCTGGAATCCTCCGGCGACCTGCGCGGCGTGCAGGAACTGCTCGGCCATGCCGACATCGCGACCACGCAGATTTATACGCATCTGGATTTCCAGCATTTGGCGAAGGTGTACGACGCCGCGCATCCGCGGGCCAAGAGAAAGAGCTAGGAGTTAGCGGATAGGAGTTAGGAGATAGAAAAGCAGTCCCCGCTTTTACTATCTCCTAACTCCTATCCGCTATCTCCTGGCCCCAGGGCCCTTGACTGCCCGCCGGTCGCCCCCATCCATGGCCTATCCCCCGGAGGTCGCCATGGACCCGAGTCAGAATCCCAACGTTTTCCACGCCACCACCATCGTCTCGGTCCGCCGCGACGGCCGCGTCGCCATCGCCGGCGACGGTCAGGTCACGCTCGGCCACACGGTGATGAAATCCAACGCGCGCAAGGTGCGCCGCCTGGGCCGCGACGGCCAGGTGCTGGCCGGTTTCGCCGGCGCCGCCGCCGACGCGTTCACCTTGTTCGAATTGTTCGAGGCCAAGCTCGAAAAGCACGGGCAATTGACCCGCGCCGCGGTCGAACTGGCCAAGGATTGGCGCACCGAGCGCCGCCTGGGCAAGCTCGAAGCGCTGCTCGCCGTCGCCGACAAGGAAACCTCGCTGGTCATCAGCGGCACGGGCGACGTGATCGAGCCCGAGGACGGCATCGTCGCCATCGGTTCCGGCGGCATGTACGCGCTCTCCGCCGCGCGCGCCTTGATGGCGCACAGCACGCTCGACGCCCGCGCGATCGCGACGGAGTCGATCAACATCGCCGGCGACGTTTGTATTTATACGAATCGCAATGTGGTGGTGGAAGAGCTTTGACAGCGGGAAAAAAGGGAAAGAAGGGAACGGGGAATGGTTGTCCCGTACTCGCCTTGACCTGCTTTCGCCTGCGTCGCTTCCATTCCCCGTTCCCCTAATTCCCCTAATTCCCCTAATTCCCCTAATTCCCCTGCCCCTGCCCCTGCCATGAAACCCGACAACAGCCACGCCACCATGACTCCGCGCGAGATCGTGCAGGAGTTGGACCGCCACATCGTCGGCCAGCATTCGGCCAAGCGCGCGGTCGCCATCGCGCTGCGCAATCGCTGGCGCCGCATGCAGTTGCCCGCCGAATTGCGCAACGAAGTGATGCCGAAGAACATCCTGATGATCGGACCCACCGGCGTGGGCAAGACCGAGATCGCGCGGCGTCTGGCCACCTTGGCCAACGCGCCGTTCGTCAAGGTCGAGGCCACGCGCTTCACCGAAGTGGGTTACGTCGGCAAGGACGTCGAGCAGATCGTGCGCGATCTGGCCGACACCGCGGTCAAGCTCTATCGCGAGCAAGCCAAGACCCGCGTGCGCACCCAGGCCGAGGAGCGCGCCGAAGACCGCATCCTCGACGCGCTGCTGCCCAAGCGCGTGCCCGGCGGTTTCGGCTTCGGTTCGGAAACGCCGGCCGCCGACCACAGCGCGCCCGACAACGACACCCGCGCCAAGCTGCGCAAGCAACTGCGCAGCGGCGAGCTGGACGATCGCGAGATCGAGATCGAAACCGCGGTCAATCTCGGCGGCGTCGACATCATGGCGCCGCCCGGCATGGAAGAGATGGGCCAGCAGCTGCGGCAGATGTTCTCGCAGGTGTCCGGCGGCAAGACCCACAAGAAGCATCTGTCGATCAAGGCCGCGCGCCCGCAGCTGATCGAAGAGGAAGCCGCCAAGCTGGTCAACGAGGACGACGTGCGTCAGGCCGCCATCGAGGCCTGCGAGCAGCACGGCATCGTCTTCATCGACGAGATCGACAAGGTCGCCAAGCGCAGCGAGGCCGGCATGAGCGGCGGCGACGTCAGCCGCGAAGGCGTGCAGCGCGATCTGCTGCCGCTGGTGGAAGGCTCGACCGTCAGCACCAAGTACGGCGCGGTGAAGACCGACCACATCCTGTTCATCGCTTCCGGCGCGTTCCATCTGGCCAAGCCGAGCGATCTGATTCCCGAGTTGCAGGGCCGCTTCCCGATCCGCGTGGAACTGGGCGCGCTGAGCAAGGACGACTTCGTCCGCATCCTCACCGAGCCGAAGGCGGCGTTGACCACGCAGTACGTCGAACTGCTGCGCACCGAAGGGGTGAAGCTCGACTTCACCGCCGAGGCGGTGGACCGTTTGGCCGAGATCGCGGCGCAGGTCAACGAGCGCCAGGAGAACATCGGCGCGCGGCGTCTGCATACGGTGTTGGAACGCTTGCTCGATGTGCTGAGCTACGAAGCGCCGGATCGCGACGGGCAGGCGGTGACGATCGATAAGGCGTATGTGGATCAGCACTTGGGCGAGTTGGTGCAGGATCCGGATTTGAGCCGGTACATTCTGTAATCGCGGTGGTTCGCGCCCCGTGTCCGCTGGCGCGGCGCGGGGCGGTCCCTATCGCCCCGACAACGCGGGTGCTCGCCTGAAGGAAGGGAGGGACGCGCAATGCCGCAAGCGGATCCGGGCGGTCGGCCGTTGCAATCGCTGATGGCCCTGTATCGAGACGAGCAAGGCGGCGTCATCGATGCCGAGCGCGCACGCATGCGCCGGATCGCCCTCGCGGCCGAGGCGTCCGCTGAAGGCGAGCGCGTTCTCGGCTACATCGAGCGTTTGAGCCAAGCGGGCGACCTGGAGTACGAGGAAGCCCTCAAGCTCGCGAACTTGTTCCACGAACTGTGTTTGTTGCGGCACTACCGCATCGGCGTGACCGACCGGGAGGTCGCGACGGCCGCGGCGCTCCTGCGCGAACGTTTGGCCGCGCGTGGTGCAGGAGCGCTGCGCCACGCGGTCGAGCGGGTGGCTGACGACTTCGACCGGAGTTGGTGGTCGTCGGTGTTGTGAGGTTCCGCGCCGGTCGTCCGGCTGAGCGCGGCGCGCGTTTGGGCCGGCTAAGGCGAGCGCAATCGTGGCGTTCCGTGGCGGATGCGGGTCGCGGTTTATTGACAGTCCCCAGCTCCGCCACGCTCTGCTACCGTGTCGCCCCATGGACGACCCCGCACCCGCAAGCGCGCCACGGATCGACGCATCTCCGCAGAAAACGGCGCTGGTCGTCGGCGCCAACGGCTTTCTCGCCGGCTATCTCATCGCCTCGCTGCGCCGCCACGGTTGGCGCGTGCTGCGCGGCATCCGCGACGGCGGCCGCGCGCTGCGCGAGGACGAACGCCGCGCCGATCTCGCGCGCATGACCTCGCCGCGCGACTGGCGCGAAGCGCTGCAAGGCGTGGACGCGGTGGTCAACGCCGCCGGCATTTTGCGTGAAACCGGCGCGCAAACTTTTCAGACCATCCACGTCGACGGCCCGCTCGCGCTGGCGCGCGCCTGCGTCGAGTTCGGCGTGCCGCGCTTCGTCCAGCTGTCCGCGCTCGGCGAGCCGGCCGACGGCGAGTTCATCGCCTCCAAGCATCGTTTCGACGACGAACTGCTGCAGCTGCCGCTGAGCGCGGTCGCGCTGCGGCCGTCGGTGGTCTACGCCGCGTCCGGTTCGTACGGCGGCACCTCGCTGCTGCGCGCGCTGGCCGCGTTTCCCGGCCGCCATCTGCTGCCCGGCGACGGGCGCTGGCCGCTGCAACCGGTCGCGGCCGAAGACCTCGGCGAACTCGCCGCGCGCGCGGCGGGCGGCGAACAGCGCGGCGTCTACGAAATCGGCGGGCCACGGCCGCTGAGCCTGCGCGAGTATCAAGCGACGTGGCGGCGCTGGCTGCGCATCGACGGCAGCGGCGCGGTGTTCTTCCCCGAATTCCTGGTGAGCTGGCAGGTCGCCGTCGGCGAACGCCTGGGCCGCGGCCCGGTCGGCGAAACCATGTGGCGCATGCTTCGCCGCGGCAACGTCACCCGGCCCGACGCGCATGCGCGCGTGCGCGCCGACTTCGGCCACGCGCCGGCCGATCTGAGTGAGGCGCTGGCGGCGACGCCGAGCCAAGTGCAGGACCGCTGGCAGGCGCAGCTGTACTTTCTCGCGCCGGCCTTGCGCTTGTGCATCGTCGCGCTGTGGCTGATTTCGGCCGTCGCCGGTTGGCTGACGCCGGCCGCGACCATCGACGCGATGACCGCCGGCACGCCGCTGGCCGCGTGGCAGCCGGTCGCGCTGGCGCGCATCACCGGCGGCCTGGACGCGGCGCTCGCGTTGGCCTTGCTGATCGGCTGGCGGCCGCGTTGGGTGCTGGGTTTGATGGGCGTCAGCGTGCTCGCCTACACGCTCGCGTTCGGCGCGCTGCTGCCGGCGCAATGGCTCGATCCGCTCGGCGGATTGGCGAAGAACCTCGTGGTGCTGCCGGCGCTGGCGGTGGCGTGGGTGCTGGCGGACCGGAGATAAGACGATGCTGTATCTGTGGGTGAAATGGATTCACATCCTGTCCTCGACCTTGCTGTTCGGCACCGGCCTGGGCATCGCGTTCTTCTTCTGGATCGCGCACAAGCGCGGCGACGCGAAAGTCATCGCCGAGACCGCGCGCACCGTGGTCATCGCCGACGCCTGCTTCACCGCGCCGGCGGTGCTGGTGCAGTTCGGCACCGGCGTGTGGCTGGCGTTGCAGCTCGGCATGCCGTGGTCGGTGTTTTGGCTGAAGACCGCGTTGATTCTGTTCTTCGTGGTCGGCGCCTGCTGGTTGCCGGTGCTGTGGCTGCAGGGGCGCGCGCGGCGGTTGGCGGCGGAAGCGGCGGCTGCGGGCGCGCCGTTGCCGGCGAGCTATCACCGCACGATGTTCTGGTGGTTTTGGTTGGGGTGGCCGGCGTTTTTGAGCGTGGTGGGGATTTTTTGGTTGATGGTGTTGAAGCCAACCGGAGTTACGTAGCCCCGCCGCCGCAACCCGAAGCCAAGAACCCCCAGCCCATCATTCCGGCAAAAAGCCGGAATCCTCTAACCCCCTCATTCCGACGAAAGCCGGATTCCTCCCAACCCCGTCATTCCGGCGAAAGCCGGACTCCTCCCAATCCCGTCATTCCGACGAAGGCCGGAATCTTCCCAACCCCGTCATTCCGGCGAAAGCTGGAATCCATTTTGCTGTTGCTCCCGCTCTTACGCGAAAGCCACAAAGACAAGATCAAAATGGATTCCGGCTTTCGCCGGAATGACGGATCTTCGGGGACGAAAGGGAAGCGACGAGGAGGGAACATCCGCGCAAACGCCGCGATGCGACACACGCATCCTTCAGCGCCGCACTTCCAGAATCACCCCCACCGCCGGAAACTCGTCGCTCCCCGCCAACCGCCCCAGCCTCCGCTCGATCTCGACGAACCCCTCCGACCGATACAACGCGATCGCCGGCTCGTTGCCCTCCAGCGCCTGCGTCGAAACCACCGGCCCCGACGCCGCAAGCGCATGCCGCAGCAGCGCGCGTCCGACGCCTTGCCGGTAACTGTCGGGATCCACGTACAGCCAATTGAGCGAGGCGCGCTGGAACGCGACGAAGCCGCGCACCACGCCGTCCACTTCGGCCACGTCCAGCCGTCCGTCGAACAAGCCTTCGCTGTGCGCGGTGCGCGCGAGCGTGCGGAACGCGGCGACGCCGGCGCTGCGCTGCAATTCGTCCAGGCGCGCGCGGTCGTGGATCTGGCACAGGCGCGGCCAGTCGCTGAGCTGGTAGGCGCGGATCGACAGCGGGACGGGGACGGCGGCCATGTGCGGCCGATTCTGCGCCGGCCCCCGGCGCTTGCACAGTGACGGGAGTAAGCGTGCCGGCTTACATGTTCGGCGACACCCGCCGGATCAGGCACACCGCTTCGCGCCCGCCGCCGGGCCGCGGCCGGAAGATCGCGACGTAATCGCGCGCCGGCGCGCCGGCGCTGGCCAAGGCCACGTAGGTGGCGTCGCCGAAGCGGAACGGCAGCGCGGTGGTGTAACGAGTGCGGAAGAACTCGTCGCCGCCGGCGATGCCGGGCAGCGGCGCCGGCACCGATTGCGTCGGCGGCTGGCGCTGGCCCCAGGCCGCGTTGCGCAGATCGTCGCACTGCGACAGCGGCGGGTGCGCGCGGTCCCATTGGCACGGCACCGCGGCGATCGCGCCGTCGCCGCCGCGCGCGGCGAAGCCGTCGGCGGACGCGCCGGACACCACCACCAGCGGTGAGTAGTACCAGCCGCCTTGGCCGTCGCTGTCGCTGGAATAGACCTGGTCGATCAAACCGTCGTTGTCGAAATCGAACTCGTCCGCGCGCGCGGCGCCGTAGGCGAATTCGAGCCCGTCGGGCAGCGCGACCTCGTTCTGGCGCTCGCCGGCGTTGAGCCGCCGCAACGCGCCGGCGAACGGCGCGCGCTTGAACGGATCGAACGCCGACCACGACGCTGTCAGTTCGCGCTCGGCCTCGGCGCAGACCGGGCCGCGGTCGAGCAGGCGCTCCAGGCTGCCTGCGGCCGGGCCGGGCGTGGCGACGGCGTATTCGGTTTCGTCCACCGGCAGCGAACTCAGCGCGCGGTCGGCACCGAGCAAGGGCGCGCACGCGGCCGACTGGCTGCAGTCGTAGACGATATCGCGGTCGAGCCGATAGCTCCACGGCGCCGGTTCGGTTTCGCAGCGCGCACGCACCGGGCGCTGGCTGGCGACCTTGCGCCCGTCGACCCACATCGAGAAAAACGTGGCGGCGTCGGCGTTGCAGGAACCGACGATGGGTTCGGCCTCTTGCTGCACGCGCACCCGCACGGTGCGTCCGTCGGCGAAGCGGCAATCGCCGGTTTGCCCGGGCGCGAGCGCGAGGCTGCGCGGCCGGTCGAGATCGCCGGTCTCGAAGGTTTCGCTGAGCGGCTGCGCGCAACCGCCGCGCGCCGGCACTTCGGTGCGGACCAAGGTGGCCTTGGCGCCGTCCTCGGCTTGCCGGCAGATCAGCGCGACCGCGGCGGTGGCGCCGCAGGCGGGCGCTTGCGCCGCCGCCGGAGCGGCGGCGAGCAACAGCGCGGAGGCGATGAAGCGTGCGTGCATGGAAACTCCTTTTCCGTTGCGGGTGGCGAGGGGATCAGTCCTCGCCGATGTCCTCGTTCCACACCTCGGGATTGGCCGCGATGTAGCCGCCGAGCATCTCGATGCATTCCTGATCGGCCAGATCGATCACCTCGACGCCGCTCTCGCGCAGCCAGTCGATGCCGCCGCGGAAGTTGACCGATTCGCCGACCACCACGGTGCCGATGTTGAACTGGCGCACCAGCCCGCTGCAGTACCAGCACGGCGCCAGCGTGGTGACCATGATGGTGTCGCGGTAGCGGCGCTGGCGGCCGGCCTTGCGGAAGGCGTCGGTTTCGCCGTGCACCGAGGGGTCGTTCTCCTGGATGCGGCGGTTGTGCCCGCAGCCGAGCAGGCGGCCGTCGTTGTGGTACAGCGCCGCGCCGATCGGGATGCCGCCCTCGGCGATGCCCTGGCGGGCCTCGGCGACGGCGGTGGCGAGCAAGGCGCGGTAGTCGGGGGTGGCGATCATGCGTAACTCCTGTGCGTATCGCCGTGCAGTCTGGCGCGCCGGGGCGTCCGGGTCGAGAGGCCGCGCGAATCCTTTCGCGCCGCGCGGGCCTCTTGTGACCGTACGCGCCGATGCGCGCGGGAGATGGAGCGGTAACGATGCATTGTTCGATGGAACGCGCGCCGACGGCGCGCGCGTGGGCGGTCTCGGCGCGGGCGCTGGGGCTGCTGATGCTGTGGTTCGGCGCGATGCGCGCTTTCGAGTTCGAAATCGCCGCCTTGGGCAAGACCTTGGCCGGCGCGGGACTGTCGGCGCTGGCGACGCAAGCGGCGTGGCTGAGCCCGGCGCTGGGCGCGCTGGAATGCGCGATCGGCGCGGTGTTGCTGGCCGCGCCCTCGGGCCGATGGCGCCGCGGCGCGGCGTTCGCGGCGATGGCGTTCTGGGCCGCGGGTTTGCTCGGCCTGCTGAGCCCGGCCGCGTGGGTGCACGACGCGCCCTACGGCGGCTTCCCGGTGATCGGTTCGGGCCAGACCCTGCTCAAGCACCTGGGCATCGCCGGCCTCGCCTTGGGCGTGTTCGCGCACGAGCGCGGCTGCGGCCGCGGCCGGCGCCGCGCGCTGTGGACGCTGTGGGCGGGGCAGTGGCTGGTGCTGGGCTGGATCGGCGCGATGAAGTTCACCCGGGTCGAAGCCGAGGGCGTGGCCGGGTTGATGCAGAGCAGCCCGCTGTTTTCCTGGCTGTACGGACCGCTGGACGTACAGGGCGCGTCCAATCTGATCGGCGCCATCGAATTGCTCACCGCGGCGTTGATCGCGACCTGGCCGCGTTGCCCGCGGGTGGCGCGCTGGGGCTTGCTCGCCGCGATCGCGACGTACCTGCTGACCAACAGCTTCCTGCTGAGCCTGCCGGGCTGGCAGCCGGGTTACGGCTTCCCGTTCGTCGGCGGCACCGGCCAGTTCCTGCTCAAGGACGTGTTGCTGCTGCTCGGCGCGTGGGCGCTGCTGCGCGCGGGTGCGGCCGATCGCCGCACCGGCTCAGCCCGCGCCGCGTCCGCGGCGTAGCAGGTCGATGTGCGGGATGCCGTCCTCGACATACGGCTCGGACGAAGGCTCGAAGCCGTAGCGGCCGTAATAGGCCTGCAAGTGCGACTGCGCGCCGATCTGGATGTCGGCGCCGGGCCAGCGCCGCTCGATCTCGATCAGCGCCGCCTCCAGCAGCGGCCCGCCCAGGCGCTGGCCGCGGAATTCCAGCGCGGTCAGCACCCGGCCGAAGCTGACTTGGGGATAGCTCAGGCCGGCCGGCAGGATGCGCAGATACGCGGCGAGCCGGCCGTCGGCGGCGCGGCCCATCAAATGCACCGCCTCGGGGTGCTGGTCCTTGCCGTCGGGATCGAGGTAGACGCAGTTCTGCTCGATCACGAACACTTGCGAGCGCAGGCGCAGCAGCTCGTAGAGCTCGTCCAGGCTCAGGTCGGCGTAACGCTTGGCTTGCCAGCTCACGGTCGGGCTCATCCCCGCATCATGCCAAAGCGCGAGGGCGCCGGAGCGGAGCGGGGCTAATCCTTTTGTGGGAGGGGCTTGCGGCCGGGGCGCGGGGCGCGCGGCCCGGCAAAGCCCGGGCCCGGCCGGCATGCGATAATCGCGCCCATGAACGAATCCAAGCCCCAGCCCGACACCACCCACTTCGGCTACCGCGAGGTGCCGCGCGAACAGAAGCGCAAGTTGGTCGGCGAGGTGTTCTCCTCGGTCGCCGGCAACTACGACCTGATGAACGACCTGATGAGCCTGGGCATCCATCGGGTTTGGAAGCGTTACTTCACCGCCACCGCCCAGGTCCGCCGCGGCGACCGCGTGCTCGATCTGGCCGGCGGCACCGGCGACATTGCCGCGCTCTTGCGCGAACGCGTCGGCGACAGCGGCAGCATCGTGCTCGGCGACATCAACTACGACATGCTGAAAGTCGGCCGCGACCGCATGACCGACCGCGGCCGCGTCTCCGGTTTCGAGTACGTGCAGTGCAACGCCGAAGCGCTGCCGTTCCCCGACGCCAGCTTCGATCTGGTCACCATCGCCTTCGGCCTGCGCAACGTCACCGACAAGGACGCCGCGCTGCGCGAGATGCTGCGCGTGCTCAAGGTCGGCGGGCAGGCGCGGGTGCTGGAGTTCTCGGAAGTGAAGGCCGAGTGGTTCAAGCCGATCTACGACTTCCACTCGTTCAACGTGCTGCCCAAGCTCGGCCGTTTGTTCGCCGGCGACAGCGACAGCTACCGTTATCTGGCCGAGAGCATCCGCCAGCACCCGCCGCAGGACGAACTCAAGCGGATGATGGTCGAGGCGGGTTTCGCGCGGGTCGACTACAAGAACCTGTCGGCCGGGATTTGCGCGGTGCATACCGGCTACAAGGCCTGAGCCTCGCGGGTCGGCCGCGAACGGAAAAACGCTGGGCATCGCCCGGCGTTTTTCGTTGTGCGATGGCGCTGAAGTCTCTGGATCTCCGCTTTCGCGGGGACGACGCGCTGGAAGCGGCGTATCGAAGCCGGATGAGCCAGCGACGGCGACGCCGCCTCTGCGTTGGCGAATCGCCCATCGTCATGCCCGCGAAGGCGGGCATCCAGGGCTTGGTCGCGATGCGGTCGCGAGGTTTTTTGAAATCGGCTCGGCGAGAGCGAAAGCAAAATGGGTTCCGGCTTTCGCCGGAATGACGGCGTGGGGATTGTCGGCGTGGATAACGACGGCGTAGAGAGCGACGACGTAGAGAACGACGGGGTGGAGAACGACGGGGCGGAGAATGTCCGCGGTGGAGCGCGCGACGAACCCCGCTGGCCGCATGCCCGCAGAGGCGGGCATGCGCGAGCTGGGTCGCGATAACGCGCGATCAGGCCGAAAAACCGCCGTCCACCGAAATCTGCGTGCCGGTGATGAAGGCGCCGCCCGGACCCGCCAGATGGGCCACGGTCGCGGCGATGTCGTCGGCGCTGCCGAACTCGCCCAGCGGCAAGCCCGCGCGCTGATGGTCGGCGCCTTCGCCGTTGGCGGGGTTCATGTCGGTGTCGATCGGGCCCGGCTGTACGGTGTTGACGGTGATGCCGCGCTTGCCCAGATCCTGCGCCAGGCCCTTGCTCAAGCCGACCACCGCGGCCTTGCTCAGCGAGTACAGCGCCATGCCCGGCGCGCCCACGCGCTCGCCCAGGCAGCTGCCGATGGTGACGATGCGGCCGCCGCGCGGCAGATGCTTGGACGCCGCCTGCGCGGCCACGAACGGCGCGCGCACGTGGATCGCCATGACCCGCTCGTAGCTTTCCAGCGATTCGTCCTCGAACGGGCCGTAGGGGAAGATGCCGGCGTTGTTGACCAGGATGTCGAGGCGGCCGAGTTCGGCCACGGTGCGCTCCACCGCCGCGGTCACCGCGTGCGCGTCGGCGCTGTCGGCGGCGATGGCGATCGCGCGGCGGCCGCCGGCGCGGATTTGCGCGGCGAGGTCTTCGGCGCGCTGGGCGGAGCTGACGTAGGTGATCGCCACGTCGGCGCCGTCGGCGGCGAGACGGCGGGCGATGGCGGCGCCGATGCCGCGGCTGGCGCCGGTGACGAGTGCGACTTTGCCTGCGAGGGGTAGGGTCATGTCTAAAGTTCCGAATGTTGGAAGAACGGGACAAGGCTAGCCGGCCCGGGAACCGCGCGCCAGTCCACGCCGTCGGGACGATGCGTATCGCCGAGGCGGTCAGATGGCGCGGAGCGCGGTGGCTCGGTGCCGCCGCGCCGCCGACATCGGCGCCGTCGAAACCGGCGCCGCCGCACGCCGCCGACACGGCGGCAGCCATCGACGCCGAAGCAGCCGCCTCCACGCCGACCTCTCGAACCCGCCGCCCCGACCCGGACATCGCCCGCGCGCCGCCGCCCGCGCCGACTGCCAAGATGCACAAGCCCCGCCGCGGGACGAGGCGCTACACTCGGCCCTTCGCCCGTCTCCGTGATCCTTCGATGCGCACTTCGATCCTCACCGTCTGTCTCGTCGCGGCCCTCACCGCCGCCGCCGGCTGCTCGCGCGATGCCGCCGCGCCTGCCGCCGATTCGTCCAAGCCCGCCGCGACGCCGGAGGCCAAAGTGAGCGACACCGCCGTAGCCGCGGCCGACCGCGACGAACATTCCTACGCCCAGCCCGATCTGGTCCGCGTCGACGATCTGGCCCTGGAGCTGAAGGTCGACTTCGCCGCCAAGACCCTGTCCGGCAGCGCCACCTACACGCTCGACTGGACCGATCCCAAGGCCGTCCAACTGGTGCTCGACACCCGCGACCTGAAGATCGAGCAAGTGTTCGGCGAAGCCGCCGACGGCAAGTGGCAGGAACTCAAGTTCGCCCTGGCCGACGCCGACAAGACCCTCGGCAGCAAGCTCACCATCGAAGCGCCGCAGCGCAACAAGCGCATCCGCGTCGCCTACACGACCTCGCCCGGCGCTTCCGGCCTGCAGTGGCTGGAGCCGTCGATGACCGAGGGCAAGAAGCAGCCCTTCATGTTCAGCCAGTCGCAGCAGATCCACGCGCGTTCGTGGGTGCCGCTGCAGGATACGCCGAGCGTGCGCTTCACCTACACCGCGCACGTGACCGCGCCGAAGGACGCGATGGTGCTGATGAGCGCCGACAACGATCCCAAGGCGGCGCGCGACGGCGACTACAGCTTCAAGATGCCGCAGAAGATTCCGTCGTACCTGCTCGCCATCGCCGCCGGCGATCTGACCTTCCAGCCGATCTCCAACCGCAGCGGCGTGTGGGCGGAGCCGGCGATGGTCAAGAAGGCCGCGACCGAGTTCGCCGACACCGAGAAGATGATGGAAACCACCGAAGGCCTGTACGGCCCGTACCGGTGGGAGCGTTACGACATCCTGGTGCTGCCGCCCTCGTTCCCGTACGGCGGCATGGAGAATCCGCGCCTGACCTTCGCCACGCCGACCGTGATCGTCGGCGACAAGTCGCTGGTCTCGCTGGTCGCGCACGAACTGGCGCACAGCTGGTCGGGCAACCTCGTCACCTTCAGCAGCAGCAAGGACGCCTGGCTCAACGAAGGCTTCACCAGCTACGTCGAGAACCGCATCGTCGAGGCGCTGTACGGCAAGGAGCGTTCCGACATGGAGAACGTGATCGGCCGCAACGAGCTCGCCGCCGAGTTCAAGACCATCGATCCCAAGCTGCAGGCGCTGGCGCTCAAGCCGGGCACGCTGAAGGATCCCGACGACGCTTCCAGCGCCACCGTCTACACCAAGGGCGCGTGGTTCCTGCAGTTCCTCGAACAGCGCTACGGCCGCGAAGTGTTCGATCCGTTCCTGCGCGGCTACTTCGACCACTTCGCGTTCCAGTCGATCCCGACCGCGAAGTTCGTCGACTACGCCAAGGCCAACCTGCTCGCCAAGCATCCGGGCAAGGTCAGCGAGGCCGAACTGGACGAGTGGATCTACGGCCCGGGCATTCCGAAGTCGGCGCCGGCCACGGTGTCGCCGCGCTTCGACGCGGTCGACGCCGCGCGCAAGGTTTGGCTCGACAGCGGCAAGTTGCCGGACGCCGCGGCCACCGCGAAGTGGAGCACGCAGGAATGGGTGCACTTCGTCGAAGGCATGCCGGAAAAGCTCAGCGTCGATCAGCTCAAGGCGCTGGACGGCGCGTACAAGTTCACCGGTACGCCCAACGGCGAAATCGCCCAGCGCTGGTATCCGCTGGCCGTGCGCAGCGGCTACCACGCCGCTGACGCCGCGATCTCCGCGTTCCTGCAGAAGATCGGCCGCCGCAAGCTGATCATGCCGACCTACGACGAGCTGGTGAAAACCCCCGAAGGCCTGAAGCTGGCCGAAGAGACCTTCGCCAAGGCCAAGCCGGGCTATCACCCGATCACCACCGGCTCGGTCGAAGCCGCCATCGCCAAGGCCAAGGCCGCACCGGCCGCGGCGGCGGGACAGTAAGAACGCAGGGCGCATGCGCACGCCTCGCGCCCTGCTCAAGACGGCCGCCCTCGTGGCGGCCGTTTTGCTGTGCGCGCTCGCGCTGTGGCTGTGGCCCGATCCGTATCGCGTGGTGCTGGCCGACTACGCGCGCCAGCGCTGGCAGGCCGGGCTGACCCGCAACGCGGCGAAGATCGACGACCACCGCTGGGTCTACGCCTACAACGACGACGCGCCGGCGAACGCGCCGACCGTGGTGATGATCCACGGCTTCACCGGCAGCAAGGAAAACTGGTATCCGCTGGCGCAGCGTTTGCGCGGCCGCTATCGCTTGTTCGCGCCGGACTTGCCCGGCTGGGGCGAAAGCGAGCGCAAGGCCGGCGGCGATTACGGCTTCGTCGCGCAAAGCGCGCGCGTGGCCCGCTTCATCGAACAAGTGGCGCGCAAGCCCGGCAGCGAGGTGGTGCTGCTCGGCCATTCGATGGGCGGCGGCATCGTCGCGCTGACCGCGGCGCGGCATCCGCGCGAGGTCGATCGCATGGGCCTGTTCGACGCGGCCGGCGTGCGCTTCAACGACAACGCCTTCGGGCTCGCGGTGCTGCGCGGCAAGAACCCGTTCGCGGTGAACGACGCGGCTTCGCTGCAGCGCTACATCGACATCGTGTTCTACGACGACGCGGCCAAGCCGGTCATCCCGTGGCCGGCCAGCCGCATCTACATCGACAAGCGCCGCCGCGATGCCGACTTCGAGCAAGCCGTGCTCGACAAGATCGGCCGCAGCGACGAACGCTTCCTCCCCGGCATCGAAGCCGCCGGCATCCGCCAACCGTCCTTGCTGCTATGGTGCGCGCAGGACGTGGTGATCGACCCCAGCGCCCTGGACCTGTACGCCGCGCGCCTGCCGCAAGCGCAGCGCGTGCTGCTGCAAGGCTGCGGCCATATGTCGATCGTCGAACGCCCGCAACAAGCCGCCGACGCGGTGAACCGACTGATAACCGAGGCCCGCCCGCGATGAAGCTCCATCACGCCACCGCACTGCTCGCCGCCGCGATGATCCTGGCCGGCTGCGAACAGCCCGACCCCAAGATCGCCGAAGCCGCGCAGGCGGCGCAGAAGGAGCAGGCGGCCGCCGCCGAAGCCAAGAACTTCGACAACGCCTACGCCGAACAGAAGTGGGACATGGCCGCGGCCTACGGCGAGATGGTGACCTCGAAGTACGCCGGCACGCCCACCGCCGAACGCATCCGCGCCCAGTACGAGGAAGCGCAGGGCAAGGCCAAGACCGCGCGCGAACAGCGCCGGGTCGAATCGCTGTGGTCGTACATGAGCACGCCGGTGAAGCTGGCCAAGGGCAAGGACGGCACCCAGCTGTCGGCCTCGATCTACGCCAAGGCCAACGTCGAGACCGACGGCGGCACGCCGCGTCCGGTGCAGCTGATCTTCCGCGACCATCCCGATTGGGGCCGCAGCAGCTACCTCGTGCTGCAAGCCGGCGATTTCAATTGCTACGGCGGGTGCAAGCTCAAGGTCACGCTGGACGGCAAGACCAAGACGATGGCCGGCAGCCGGCCGAAGACCGACGAAGCCATCGCCATGTTCGTCGAGGACGAGCGCGGCCTGTGGCGCGCGGTGGGCGGCGCGAAGGAGTTGAGCATCGAATTCCCGGTCAAGGCCGGCGGCACCCGCACCGCGACGTTCGAGGTGGGCGGGTTGAAGCCGGAGAAGATGCCGGGTTGGAAGTGATGCGCGGGATTTGACGGGAGCCGAGCATGGATTCGTGGCACAAGGGACTGTGCGTTGGGGTGGCCGCGGCGCTGGCCTGGTCGGCGCAAGCGGCGCCGCCGAAAAAGGCCGAGCCGCCCAAGGAGATTTACTCGTTCAAGCGCGATGCGGCGCCCGCGCCCGGCAGCGCGCGGGCGCAGGCCTTGGCGGCGCTGGCCGGCGCGCAGGAAGCGACCTTGTCCTCGCTGCAATCGTGGACCTTCCCGGACGAGCTCAAGGACCTCAGCGAAGTGCCCAGGGCGCAGCACAACCAAGCGGTGGCCGAGCGCTACCAGCGCAGCCGCCAACAATGGTGCGAAAGCGCCGAATGCTTCTACCAGACCCGCGTACTCGGCCGAACGCCGGTCGCCGCCGCGGACCTCGACGCGATGCGCAAGCTGCTGCGCGGCGCGCTCGGCGCGGTGCCGCCGTACCCGTCGACCTGCCTTCCCCAATACCGCCACGCGCTGAGTTACGTCAGCGCGGGCAAACGCTACGACATCCTGCTGAGCTATCCGTGCGGGCAGATACTCATCGGCATCGACGGCCAGGAACGCGAACGCGGGCAGGCGTCGCTGACTCAGCAACGCGCGCTGGACGAAATGCTGACCCGCGCCGGGGTGCCCTTGGCCGCGCCCGCGAAACCCTGAGCCGCGGCCGCGCAGGCTTGCTACGCTGACGGCGATGAACGCGAAACTCGCCCGCCCGCGCTGGCGCCGCATCCTGTGGCGCACCCTCGCCATCGCCGCCGCGGTGCTGGCGATCAGCATCGCCGCGCGCTGGTGGTTCCTGCATTGGCAGCCCGATCGCGCGCGCTATCCGCTGCGCGGGATCGACGTGTCGCACCATCAAGGCATCGTCGATTGGAAGACCGTGGCGCGCGACGATGTCGCTTTCGCCTATCTGAAAGCCAGCGAAGGCGGCGACCACCGCGACCGCCGCTACACCGACAACGAACGCGAAGCGCGCGCCGCGGGCGTACCGGTCGGCGCCTACCACTTCTTCACCTTCTGCCGCGGCGGCGCCGAGCAAGCGGCGAACTTCCTCGCCGCCGCGCCCGCGAGCGCCGACGCGCTGCCGCCGGCGGTGGATCTGGAGTTCGGCGGCAACTGCGGACGCCGGCCGGACGCGGCGGCGATGCGCGCCGAGCTCGACGCGTTCCTCGCGCCGGTGGAGGCCGCGTATGCCAAGCCGGCGCTGTTGTACGTGACGCCGGAATTCTTCGACGCGTACCGCGAGGCCTTGCCGGCGCGGCCGTTGTGGCGGCGTTCGATCCTGCATGCGCCGGATTCGCGCGCGGCTTGGGCGGTGTGGCAGTACCACAATCGCGCGCGGGTCGAAGGCATCGAGGGGCCGGTGGATCTCAATGTGTTCGAGGGCGATGCGGCCGCGTTCGCGCGTTGGCGCACGTCGGTGCGTTAGCCGCGCGATCTACCTGTAGGAGCGGCGCGAGCCGCGACCGCGAATACGCAACTACGGCGAAACGTTCGGCGCGATCGGTCGCCCCGCAGTCGCGGCTTGCGCCGCTCCTACAGGTAGATCGCGCGGCTCGCGATTACCGCTTGGGTTTCGTGTGCCCGCCGCCTTTGAACTGCGCATCGAAAAACTTCACCGCCGCCGCATTGATCTCGCGATGCGCCGCCGCCCGATCCACCCCCGGCGCATCGGTGCAAATGACGGGCACTTCTTTCGCGAACCCCGCGCTGCACGGCGGCAGGAACACGTAATGCCCCGCGCCCGGCACTTCGGCGAAGCCCGCGAGATTCGGCACTAAACCGCGGATGCGCAGCCCGTTGTCGGCCGGCGCCAACACCTGATCCTTCTGCGCGATGTAGAGGAACACGGGGTTCTTCATCGCGCGGAAGCTGTCGGCGTCGAACAAGATGCTGAAAGGCGCCATCGCGAACCCGGCGCGCACGCGCTTATCGACGGTCGGCGGCGGATGGGCAATCGTCTGCATCTTCTCGGGCAACGGCTGGTCGCACAGTTCCGGCATGCCCGGATGCTGTTCGCAATACTTCGGAAACAGCGCGAAATCGGGCGTCGCGCCCAGCAGCAACAACGTGGTGTAGCCGCCCGCCGAGAACCCCGCCGCGCCGATGCGCTTGGCGTCGATGTGCGCGCCGATGCGCTTGTCGGCGAGCAACGCGTCGATCGCCGCGCTGGCCTGCCACGCGCGGCCGAGCAGGGCGCGATCGGTGCCGGCGCCGCTGGCGTCGTCGTAGCTGTCGCCGGTGTGCTGCGGCGCGACGACGATGTAGCCGTGGCGCGCCAGTTCCGCGGCGAGATCGTGGTGGCCGTACATACTGCCCAGGTGGCCGTGCGAGAGCACGATCAGCGGGAACCGGCCGGCCGCGGGCGCGGCGTCGCGCTGGGCCTGGATCGGGTACGGACCGACTTCGGTGGACACCTCGCTGCCGGCCTCGGTGCTGGGATAGAACACCGCCGCGGGCACCTTCGTGCCGGTGACCGGCTCGCGGGTTTCGATCGTGCCCAGGCCGACGCCGTCGGCGTGAGCGGCGCAGGCGGCGAGCAGGGCGGTCAGCAGCAACGGCAGGCGGAGCGTGGCGCGGCGCATGGGGCGGAGTCCCGGCGAGGTGATCGCGCCGATTCTACGGCCGCTGCGGCGGTGCGCCATGACAACGACGGCGTTATGCGAGCTGCGCGTAGGAGCGGCGTGAGCCGCGACCAACCGAAGAGGACGAATACCACGTCGCTGTCCGAGGTCGGGATATCCGGATTCGCAAAAAAGATAGCCGGCCGGTTTTGGCTTCGGAAGCTTCGCTTGTGTGCGTCGCTTCGGTCGATCGCGGCTTACGCCGCTCCTACAGGCGAGCCACGCCGGGCTCTCGCAAAAGAAAAATCCCGGCCGAAGCCGGGATTTTCCGGTTCTCGCGAACGCCGCCGAACTTACAGCGCGTAACCGAACTGCTGACGGAACTGCTCGGCGAACTCTTCGTAATCGAAGCGCTGGTTCTGCGTGCCCGGATGCTCGACCTTCAGCGCGCCCATCAGGTTGCCCATGCGGCCGATGGTCAGCCAGTCGTAGCCCTTCTCGATGCCGAAGATCAGACCGGCGCGGAACGCGTCGCCGCAGCCGGTCGGGTCGGTCACGCGGCGCTCGTACGCCGGCGGGATGGTGTAGGTCTCGTCCGGCGTGTGGATGATCGCGCCGCGCGGGCCGAGCGTGGTGATGTAGGCCTTCACCCGCGACACGATCTGCTTCTCGTCCCAGCCGGTGCGGGTCTGCAGCAGGTTCGACTCGTAATCGTTGACCACCACGTAATCGGCCTGCTCGATGAAGGCGCGCAGCTCTTCGCCGTTGAACAGCGGCATCGCCTGGCCCGGATCGAAGATGAAGGGAATGCCGAGCTCGCTGAATTCCTTCGAGTTCTGCAGCATGCCCTCGCGGCCGTCCGGCGCGACGATGCCGAAGGTGACGCCGGCGACGTCGCGCACGTGGTTGCTGTGCGAGTTCGACATCGCGCCGGGATGGAACGCGGTGATCTGGTTGTTGTCCAGGTCGGTGGTGATGAAGCACTGCGGGGTGAACTGCTCCTCGAACACGCGCACGCAGTCCAGGCGGATGCCGTAGGACTCCAGGTGCGCGCGGTACGGGCCGAAATCCTGACCGACGGTGGCCATCGGAATCGGATCGCCGCCGAGCAGCTTGAGGTTGTAGGCGATGTTGCCGGCGCAGCCGCCGAACTCGCGGCGCATGCGCGGCACCAGGAACGAGACGTTCAAGATGTGGACCTTGTCCGGCAGGATGTGGTTCTTGAACTGGTCCGGAAACACCATGATGGTGTCGTAGGCCAGCGAGCCGCAGATCAGCGCAGACATGTAGGTTCACCCCGAAGATTCGTTATTGGACACGTCGTCGTTGCGGAGTCCGATCCGCGAACGCAAAAACGGGCGACTTTGTGGCCGCCCGGCGGCGGTAGGGTAGCCGCTGGACGCGCGCGCGGCCAGTTCTTTGCGCCGCCGGCCCCGGCCGACCCCGGTTTTCCGACCCCGCGACCGGGCCATCTTGCCCCCGGACCGGACCCGTCGCCCGGGGGCGGAAGACAGGGACGGCCCGCGACCCGACCCCGGTCCGGCCCGGCCCCGGACCTAGGGTTATCCCCAGGGTCGGCGACCCGTCCGGCCGGGCCTTTGCTGAATAGCCGGCGCCCCCCGAAACCGTTGATTTTCCTTGCTCGCAGGGGGGGCGATTGCTAGGCTAACGCCCCCGCTCCGCCCCCATTTTTGACGGCCCAATCCCCCGATGTTCAAGAAGTTTCGCGGCATGTTCTCCAACGACCTGTCCATCGACCTGGGCACGGCGAATACCCTCATTTATGTCCGCGGCCAGGGCATCGTGCTGAACGAGCCGTCCGTGGTCGCGGTGCGCCAGGACCGCATGATCGGCGGCAACCGCACCGTCGCGGCGGTGGGCGGCGAGGCCAAGCAGATGCTCGGCCGCACCCCGGGCCACATCACCACGATCCGGCCGATGAAGGACGGCGTCATCGCCGACTTCACCTACACCGAGGAAATGCTCAAGCATTTCATCCGCAAGGTGCACAAGTCGCGCTTCCTGCGTCCGAGCCCGCGCGTGCTGGTGTGCGTGCCCTGCGGCTCGACCCAGGTCGAGCGCCGCGCGATCAAGGAATCGGCCGAAGAGGCCGGCGCGCGCGAGGTCTACCTGATCGAAGAACCGATGGCCGCGGCGATCGGCGCCGGCATGCCGGTGACCGAGGCGCGCGGCTCGATGGTCGTCGACGTCGGCGGCGGCACCACCGAAGTCGCGGTGATCGCGCTCAACGGCATCGTCTACTCGGCCTCGGTCCGCATCGGCGGCGACCGCTTCGACGAATCCATCATCAACTACGTGCGCCGCACCTACGGCACCCTGATCGGCGAAGCCACCGCCGAGCGCATCAAGCTCGAAATCGGCTGCGCCTACCCGCAGGAACGCGCCAGCACCGTGGAAATCTCCGGCCGCAACCTCGCCGAGGGCGTGCCGAAGATGGTCACCATCAATTCCAACGAAGTGCTGGAAGCCCTGCGCGAGCCGCTGTCGGGCATCGTCTCGGCGATCAAGCTGGCGCTGGAGCAGACCCCGCCGGAACTGTGCGCCGACGTCGCCGAGCGCGGCATCGTCCTCACCGGCGGCGGCGCGCTGCTGCGCGACCTGGACCGCCTGATCAGCGAGGAAACCGGCCTGCACGTGCAGGTGGCCGACGATCCGCTGACCTGCGTCGCCCGCGGCGGCGGCCGCGCGTTGGAACTGGTGGACATGCACGGCAACGAGTTCTTCGCGCCGGAGTGATCCGCGCGAAGATCCGACCGCGCGGCGCGCGCGGACTGCGTTTCCCCCGATGCAGTCCGCCCATGCGCCCGTCGCGCGATGTAAGGGCTAAGATTCAAACCGAGTTCCATCGTCACGCGCGCAGCGAACTTTCGCTGCGTTCGCGTTTCTACTCCACCTGATTCCGATACCGACTCCCCGGCCCGATGCCCCCTTACGCCGGCCCACCCACCGCAGCCCGTAGCGGCGAAGTCGCCGATACGTTGCGCCTGATGGCCTATCTGGCGCTGGCCCTGGCGTTGATCCTGTTCGATCACAGCGGCGGCTGGCTCAGCCAAGCGCGCAAGCAGGCCGCGACCCTGGTCGCGCCGTTGTGGGCCGTGGCCGGCTGGCCGGGCCGGCTGGTCGAACGCGTCAGCGACGACGCCGGCACCCTGAGCCAGCTCACCGACGAAAACCGCCGCCTGCGCAACGAAGCGCTGCTCAATCAGGCGCGCATGGCGCGGCTGCAATCGGTGGCCGCCGACAACCAGCGTCTGCGCGGCCTGCTGGAAGTCGCCGAGCGCGGCAACCTCGACGTGGTGCTGGCGCCGATCCTCGACATCGACCTGGACCCTTCGCGCCAACGCCTGATCCTGGATGTCGGCAGCCGCGAACGCGCGCGCGTCGGCCAGAGCGTGATCGACGCCGGCGGCCTGCTCGGCCAGATCACCGGCATCACCCCGATGCACGCCAGCGTGCTGCTGATCACCGACCCCTCGCACGCGGTGCCGGTCAACGTCGCCCGCAACGGCGTGCGGCTGGTGGTGTACGGCGAAGGCCGCAGCGACCACCTCACCCTGCGCAGCGTGCCGCTGTCCAGCGACGTGCGCGTCGGCGACGTGCTGGTCACCTCGGGCCTCGGCGGGCGCTTCCCGCCGGGCTTCCCGGTCGGCACCATCACCGCGCTCAAGCCCGACGACAGCCGCGCCTTCCTGCTCGGCGAAGTGAAGCCGGCGGCCCAGCTCGACCGCGGCCGCGAAGTGCTGGTGCTGCTGTCGCTGCCGCCGCCGCCGGTGGACATCAACAACTTCGACACCCAGCCGGCGATGCCGGAAACCGCGTCGGCGTCCTCGCCCGCGGCCCAGGCCGCGGCCGAACAGGCCGCCGCGCAGCGCCTGAGCGAGCTCAAGCAGCGCAAGCCCAAGGGCCACAGCGCGACCGCGCCGGAAGAATTGAAGTCCGAAATCGAACCCGCGCCGGCCGCCGACAATGCCGCGAACGCGACGACGGCCGCGAACCCGCCCGCCCGCGCCGCCGCCGCGCCCGCCGCGCGCTCGCCCGCGCCGCGCACGCAACCGTCCGCCCCCGCCGCGCCCGCGCGCGCCCAACCGGAGCCGCAGCGATGACCCGCGCCCGCCACCACTGGGTGCTGCCGGTCAGCCTCGTCGCCGCGCTCGCGCTGAGCCTGCTGCCGCTGCCGCAACTGATCGCGCCGCTGCGCCCGTACTGGCTCGGCCTGGTGCTCGCCTACTGGGTGATCGAAGACCCCGACCGCGTCGGCCTGGGCTTCGCCTTCATCGTCGGCCTGTGCGGCGACCTCGTCTCCGACGGCCTGCTCGGCGAACAAGCGCTGCGGCTGGTGGTGATGGCCTTCATCCTGCAGCGCTTCCGCGCCCGCTTGCGCTTCTTCCCGCTGTCGCAGCAAGCGCTGGCCATCGGCGGGTTGATGCTCAACGACCGCATCGTCACCTCCGTCCTGCACATGGTGCTGCGCGAACCCTCGCTGCCGAGCGCTTACTGGTTCGGCCCGCTGGTCGGCATGGCGCTGTGGCCGCTGATCTTCCTGCTGCTCGACGCGCTGCGCCTGGGCACGTGGCGGAGGCGCTGAGATGGGACCGCGCCGCCGCCTGCTCAACCGCCGTCCGCGCGTGCTCAAGAACACCGCGGCCGAGGCCGACCAGTTCCGCCTGCGCGCCGCCGTCGCCTTCTTCTGCGTACTGGTCGGCGTGGTCGGCCTGGGCTTCTGGTACTTCCGCCTGCAGGTCTGGCAGCACGACGACTACGCGATGCGCTCGGAGCAGAACCGGGTCAAGCTGCGCCCGGTCGTGCCCGGCCGCGGCCTGATCTACGACCGCCGCGGCCGCATCCTCGCCGACAACGTCCCCGCGTTCCGCATCGAAGTCACCCCGTCGGAAGCCGGCGACAGCGACAAATGGCTGCCGCAGCTCGCGCGCGTGATCGCGCTGACGCCCGAGGACATCTCGCGCTTCGAGGCCGAACGCAAAGCCACCCGCGGCTTCAAGCCGATCGTGCTCAAGCTGCGGGTCAGCGACGAGGAAGTCTCGGCCTTCGCCGTGGACCGCTGGCGCTTCCCCGGCGTCGAACTCGTCTCCTACCTCAACCGCCGCTATCCCTACGGCGACTTGTTCGCGCACGTGCTGGGCTACGTCGGCCGCATCGACACCAAGGACCAGGAAGCGCTCGGCGTCAACGCCGGCGTGCTGACCCACATCGGCAAGACCGGCCTGGAGCGTTCCTACGAACAACAACTGCGCGGGCAAGTCGGTTACGAGCAGATCGAGACCAATGTCGACGGCCGCCCGATCCGCCAAGTCGGCCACGTCCCGGCCAAACCCGGCGCCGACCTGCGCCTGAGCATCGACCTCGACCTGCAACGCGCCATGGTCACCGCCTTCGGCGACATGGACGGCTCGGCCGTCGCGGTGGACCCGCGCACCGGCGAAGTGCTGGGCATGGTCAGCCTGCCCAGCTACGACAGCAACATGTTCGTCAACGGGATTTCCAGCGCCAATTACAAAGCGCTCAACGAAGACCCGTCGCGCCCGCAGTTCAACCGCAACGTGCTCGGCGGCGGCCCGCCGGGTTCGACCATGAAGCCGTTCATGGCGCTGGCCGGCCTCGACAGCGGCTTCCGCCGGCCCGAAGACAAGATCCTGTCCACCGGCGAATTCCACATCCCCGGCCAGAAGCGCGGCTACCGCGACTCGCACGGCGGCGGCCACGGCTGGGTCGATCTGCGCGAATCCATCGCCCAGTCGGTCAACACCTACTACTACAAGCTTGCCCTCGACATGGGCATCGACCGGGTCGATCAGTACATGACCCGCTACGGCTTCGGCCAGAAGACCGGCATCGACCTGCTCGGCGAAAACCCCGGCATCCTGCCGTCGCCGGCGTGGAAGGCCAAGCGCAACAAGAAAGAAGGCTGGTACCCGGGCGAAACCGTCATCGCCGGCATCGGCCAGGGCTATTGGGTGGTGACCGCGCTGCAACTCGCGCGCGGCACCGCCGCCATCGCCAACAACGGCACCCTGCGCCAACTGCACCTCGTGCGCGAAATCCGCACCGGCTACGAATCGCCGTGGCTGCCGAAGGAGCTCGACGCGCCCACCCGCATCACCGACAACCCCGCGCACCTGCAAGCCGTGCACGAAGGCATGGAATCGACCATCCACGGCGGCCGCGGCACCGCGCGGATCATGGCGCGCGGCGCGCCGTACCGCATGGCCGGCAAGACCGGCACCGCGCAGAAGGTCAGCCGCAAGGGCAACGTCAGCCTCAACCCGCACTCGCTGCCGTACCACCTGCGCCAC
Organism: Lysobacter sp. K5869; assembly: GCF_018847975.1. Classification (NCBI taxonomy): domain Bacteria; kingdom Pseudomonadati; phylum Pseudomonadota; class Gammaproteobacteria; order Lysobacterales; family Lysobacteraceae; genus Lysobacter; species Lysobacter sp. K5869. The sequence goes on from NZ_CP072597.1 coordinate 1,864,848, forward strand.
CAGGCGCTGTTCGTCGGCTACGCGCCGGCCGAGAACCCGACCATCGCGGTCGCGGTGGTGGTCGAACACGGCGGCTACGGCGGCAGCACCGCCGCGCCGATCGCGCGCAAGATCTTCGACGCGTGGCTGCTCGGCAAGATGCCCGAGCCGCTGCCGGACAAGGACGGCAAGGCCGCGCCCACCGTCGCGCCGCTCGCCGTCGCGCCCGGCGCGGCGCCGACCGTGACCCCGGGCCAAGCCGTCGGCGAAGGCGCCGCGCCGGCCGAACACCAAGTCGTGGCGGTGCCGGTCAACGGCGCCTGGGCCAAGGTGATCGCGATGGCCAACGCGCGCGTCGCCGCCCAGCCCGGCCACGTGCCGCAGGCCGAAGGCGGCAACGAGGCCGGCCTGAAACCGAACCTGCCCGGTTACGTGGCGCCGGCGGAGCAGGGCGGACAAACGCCCGCACGCAGCGACGATGCGCTGATCGAACCCAACCTCGACCCCGAAGACGACGACGTGACCCCGACCGTGGAGCCGCAGCGGTGAGAGTGATCCTGCGCTACCTGTGGGACCTGGGCCAGCGATTCACCCGCACCCTCGACCTGATGATGCTGGCCGCGCTGCTCGCGCTGATGGTCATCGGCCTGGCCGTGCTCTACAGCGCCGGCGAACACTCCACCCGCATGGTCTTCGCCCAGGGCTCGCGCTTCGCCGTCGGCCTCGCCGCGATGTGGGGCCTGTCGCGCATGTCGATGCCGCAACTGCGCAACTGGACGCCGGTGATCTACGCCGTCTCGATGATCCCGCTGCTGGCGGTGCTGGCGATCGGCACCGGCAAGCACGGCCGCCACTGGATCGACCTGAAAGTCTTCTACTTCCAGCCGGCCGAGCTGCTGAAACTGAGCCTGCCGATGATGGTGGCGTGGTACCTCAACCGCCAACAGCTACCGCCCAAATTCCTCACCGTGCTGGTCGCCGGCGTGCTGATCGGCGCGCCCACCGTGCTGATCCTGCTGCAACCCGACTTCGGCACCGCGATGCTGGTCGGCATCAGCGGCGCGTTCGCGCTGTATCTGGCCGGCCTATCGTGGTGGTGGTTCGTCGCCGCCTTCGGCGCCGTCTCCGCGATCGCCCCGGTCGCCTGGTTCTGGCTGCTGCGCCCGTACCAGAAAGACCGCATCCTGACCTTCCTCAACCCCGAGAGCGACCCGCTCGGCACCGGCTGGAACATCATCCAGTCCAAGATCGCCATCGGCGCCGGCGGCATGACCGGCAAAGGCTGGCTGCAAGGCTCGCAATCGCACCTCAACTACCTGCCCGAACACACCACCGACTTCATCTTCGCCGTGCTTAGCGAGGAATTCGGCTGGGTCGGCGTCGTCACCGTCCTCGCCCTGTACCTGTTCGTCGTCGGCCGCTGCCTGTGGATCGCCGCCGGCGCCCGCGACGGCTACTCGCGCCTGATCGCCGGCGCGCTGGGGCTGGCGTTCTTCGTCTACGTGATCGTCAACGGCGGCATGATTTCCGGCCTGCTGCCGGTGGTGGGCGTGCCGATGCCGTTGCTGAGCTACGGCGGCACGTCGGCGGTTTCGTTGCTGGCGGGGTTGGGCGTGGTGATGGCCGTACGCGCGCACAAACCGGTGCACGGCGGCCGCTGACCGCGTAAGCCGCGCTGCTCCCTGTAGGAGCGGCGCAAGCCGCGACCGCGAACTCACAACCACGGCGCCACCCCACCCACCGCAGCAAGGAGCAAGCGATGGCCGGCTACCTCCGCCTCCACCCCGAACGCCGCGACGCCACCGGCCGCTTCGAAGCGCTGCCCGAAACCGACCGCCTGCGCGCCCGCAACTACACCCGCTTCGCCTTCCTCGCCGGCGTCAGCAACTGGGCCAACATCGTCCCGATCAGCCCGCCGCGCGGCTTGCCCGACGACGCCAGCGAGACCGTGCAGGGAACCTTCGCCAAAGGCCAGCACCACGCCCCATCCTGGCTGACGCTCGACGAACTGCTGAACTTCGACTACGACCAACCGCTGCGCTTCCGCGAAGACGTCCGCCCCGAACAATGCACCGCCGGCACGTACCGCGAACTGCTCGACGACGATTTCCTGCAAGCACTGCGCGACCTCCAAGCCCAGGGCGCCACGCGCCTGGTCTTCTGGTTCGACTACTGACCCACCGCGCGGCTTCGGTTTCCCCTTGTAGGAGCGGCGTGAGCCGCGACCGCGGGCCATGACGGCCCGCGCAAGCCGAATCCGAGCGAGACAGGCGTGGCTTTCGTCTCAACCGCCTGCCGCGTTCTTGCGGTTCGCGCGTCGTGGCGTCAATTCCTCGTGCGGCGCTATAGCTGGCTCTGTGCTTGGTGTTGCGTCACACACCAGTTGCTTCGCCAACTCGGGATGTTCCCGGCAGAAACGCGCGTTCGCCGCCAAATCGTTCCAGTGTTGGGCTGATGCCAGCTGGTCGTCCGCACATTCGAGCAAACGACGTTGTTGTTCCAGAGGTAGCGACTGGCCGAGGGTCACTAAGACGACATCTAGGTAGTCTCGGGCATCGGAAATGGCGCGTTGCCTGAGTGCAGAAGCCTTGATTCGTAACAGATCGAGCATGCCGGGTTGTAGGCGAGACAATTGTTCTATGGTTAGCTGGCCGCTCGAGATGGATAACTGCAGTAAATCAAATCTATGTGGCTCAAAAAATGATTCAGACACGAGAGCGCTCCTTCGTTGGTGTGACGACGCATCTGAGCGTAGCGCTCCGTCTTGGATATCTGAAAAATCGATAATCTTGCTAAGCAATCAGGTTGGTGAATTTCCTTCTTCTTGCAATATGACCTGCTGAATGTGGGGGCGATTATGAAGGGTGACATCTGGGCGCAATGGCAGGCGTGGACGGCCATTTATGCGGCGCTAGTGGCGACGGCGGTTTTGGGCTTAGAGGTCCGCAGATGGTTTGAGTCTGGAGTTCGTCTGATTGTTGATGCAATGCCAAACGCTAGTATCAGCGGCTCGGGGGCGGACGAAAGGTATCTTGTGGTAACAGTGTCGAATCGTGGTGATCGGTCCGCAACCATTACACACTTTGCCGTGGTTGATTATGGTGGAAGATGGGAACGATGGTGGCGTTGTTTGCTTCGCCGTAGTAAGAAAACTTTATTGGTGCTCGATCCTAGAATCAATGAGGCTTACCCTCCTGCGCTTCCATCTGTCTTGCAGCCTGGGCAGCAATGGCAAGGGATCGCTAAATGGCATCTTCTTGGAGCATTAGAGCCGAATTTGGCTAAGAGATTTTTTGTGGCGATATATTCCTCTGATAGAAGAAGGCCGCGAGTGTGTCGTGTGTCGGTTCTTGAGCTCTCAGGGTCAAGAACTAGGATGTTGGAGGAAGAGGCTCGAGGCGATTTTATGGATTAACGGCCTGCGGAGACTTGGCGGCGACGCGCTTGGCCGCTGGACAGAGGCTGACGTTTATGACCGATGTCCCTCCAACGGCGGGCGCGCCGAGCCGCACGATGAAGCAAATCAGCTCAAGGGGCTGACCATGAAAGAGGTCATGTTTGCCATAAAGGTCGCGACGCTGTTAGCGGCCTCCTTCACCACCGGCTTCACGGCCAACAAGGCGCTTTCGCCGCAAGACGTACGCCTGCGGGTGGAACAAAGCGGCGCGCCGGCCGTAGTGCGGGCCATCTGGTCTTCACCCGAGAAAACGAGGCAGCTGCTCTCCGGCGTCAGCTCCGGCGATCCACGCTGGATCGATGTGGCGGAGCGATTGGCGCCGGGTGTCGATGCCGGCGCTTCGGAGGATCTGGACGCCGCTTTGGCGCAGGCGCTGTTGGTGCAGCCTTACGTCGTGCTTCCTTGGCTGAAGCGCCACTGGTGGAGCGATGGCCTGTCCGTCTGCGAGTTCGCGGCCGACAGCGAGTTGCCGCCGGGATACCTGGAGAAGCTGAAAGTCGCCTTGTCGCGAAAGCCGCCTAAGCAGGTGGCGGCGCTGCGCGAAGAGTGCCTGCGTGGCTTGGCGAGCAGTCGGCGTCCGGCGGGATAGCGTTATCAAACAGGGGTCAGAGTAGCCTTTCTCTCTATAAGTCGAGAAAGGCTACTCTGCCCCCTTTCTAGCGAAGGAGCTCGCCATGCACCACTCGCGTCTTTGCGCCCTTCTCATCGACTGCAACACCTCCGACATCGACCGTGCCGCCCGGTTCTGGGCCGACGCGCTGGGCCGTGCGGTGGATCCCGATCATCCGGGAACCCGCGGCAACTACCGCATGCTGGAAACGCCGCCGGATGAGCCGATCGTGCAGATTCAGAAGGTCGACCACGAGAGTCGGGTTCATATCGATATCGAGACCGACGATATTCCTGCGGAGGTGGCGCGTCTTGAGGCGCTGGGCGCAACGATGGTCGACCGCCTGGAACGCTGGGTGGTGATGCAGGCGCCCACGGGGCAGAGGTTCTGCGTGGTGCGGGTGCAACGGCCTGGGTTCCCGAAGAACGCGACGGCCTGGGATTAAGCGCGGACGCGCCAACCAATTCGACATCAGCCCCCACATTTATCGCGCAAACAGGGGTCAGAGTAGCCTTTCTCTCTATAAGTCGAGAAAGGCTACTCTGACCCCTTTCTAGCGCGGACACGCACAGCACCCATGCGCTAAATTCACGAACGTCCTCCGACGGCCCAGAACCATGACCAAACTCTATTGGACGGAACGCTCGATCCCCGCACTGGAGGGCCTGTCCTTCATGGAGCGCCATTCGGCCAAGGGCTCGGTGCACAAGGAGGTTTGGAGACACTGGGAAGTCTGGCTGCCCGCCGTGTTGCTGCCGGTCAGCTACATCCTGGCGCTGCTGAAGCTGCCGGATTTCCCCTACAAGTTCGCAATCCTCACGGTATCGCTGCTGACCCTGTGGCGGCTGTCGATGCTGCCGGTCCATTACTACCTGCAGCATCATTTGGAACTCAAGCCTTGGCGCCGACCGAGTCTGAGTTAGCCGCGGCGGGGAATCGCGCCCTGGCCCGGATCAACCCAATCCCGAGTTCATGAAAGAAGACCACCCCAAAACCAAAGAAAAGCGCGAGAAGAACTGGAAGCTCCTCTACCTGCGTTCTGAAAAACTCGCCCGCGCCAAGCAACTCGGCATCGACTACCCGCACCCCTCGAACAAGCACGAGATCGAGGACAACGAACCCCTCAACCTCCTCTTCATCTGCAGCCGCAACCAATGGCGCAGCCCGACGGCCGAGGCCGTGTGGCGCAACCACCCTGACATACGGGCAAGATCCGCCGGCACCAGCCCCAACGCGCGCCGGCACGTGTCCGTCGACGACATCCGTTGGGCGCACTCCATCTTCGTCATGGAGAACAAGCATCGGTCCCGGCTGATGGCGGAGTTCGGCCGCGTCATCGCCAACAAGCCGGTGCATGTGCTCGACATCCCGGACGAGTATCAGTACATGGACCCGGAGTTGGTCGATCTGCTCAAGGCCTCAGTGGGGTCCATCCTCGGGCTGCCGTAACCCCTGGCTCCCCGCCGAGCCTATTCGCCAATTCCTGCGCAACCATCGTCCGAAGCCGGCGCCTCATCCGCCGCGCCCAAGCCCACGCTCGGTCGTGAACTTCACCGCCCGTTTCGCAACCCCTCCGCGCCACTCGGTCTGCACCACCAACTCGTGATCCCCCGCAGCGGGCGCGGCGAGCCAGCGCTCGCGACCGTCCCCGATCAGCACGCCATCGAGCCACCACGTCAGCCGATCCTCGGGCAGCGGTTGACCGGAGCTGTCGGTGAGGTTGCCTTGCAATTGCATCGGACGGCCGACGCGGAAGGTCTTGCCGCCGGACGGGCTGATGAGGGCCAGCACCGGCTCGCGCTCGGGCAGGTCCACGGCGAACGGTTCGGATTCGCCGGAATGGAAACCGTCGTGCGCGATCAGCCGGACTTGTATGCGGTTCGGCGGCAGGCCTTGCAGCGCCAACCGCGCCTGGTTGCCGCGCAATCCGATGCCCAAGCTGTGCCAGGCGTCTTTCTCGTCGCAGCGCCATTGCGCCCAGACGTCCTTGACGTCGGCGCCCTCCAGCGCCCATTCCAGCGCGAGTTCTTGCTCGCCGCCCACCTTCGCTGTCGCGTGCGTGAAACGCGGCGGCTGCGCGCTGGCCTTACGGCTCCAGGTTTGCTTGTCCGGCCCATCGATCCGCAGCGATGCGCCCGGCGCGACGTTGCGCAGGTACGCGCGGAACGCGAACGGCGGCGCATCGTCGTCGCGATGCGCATGGCCACCGCCGCAGCAGCAGCCACCGCCTTGCGGTTCGCGCCGCATCAACACCGCGCGCGACAGCACGCCGCCTTGCTCATCCAGCAATTGCGCGCTCCATTGCGTCGGAATTCCCAGCGCAGGCGCCGCCACCTCGATACGCGCGACCGATTCGACTTCGATCCGTCCGTTCTCCAGCACCCGCCCCTGCACGGAAATCACCGGCGTCATGCGCCACTCCGGGCCTTGATAGCGCCACGGCGGGTCGGGCCACCACAGGTGTTCGAGGTTGAAGGGCCGCTCCAACGGCGGCAGGATCGGGAAATCCGGCGGCAGCCATTCCGGCGCCAGTCGCGGATGGCTGAGCAAGCGCCGATGCTGGTACAGCGACATCCAGCGCGGCCGGCAATAGCTCATGTAGTCGGCGACGAGTTGCGGGTCGTGAATCGTGCCGTCGCGGATATCCAGGCCGAACTCGCCGATCGACGCCGACATGTACGGCTCATAGGTCGGATAGTCGGGGTCTGTGGTGCCGCCCGCACCGCAGGGCGTGTGCTGGAACCCGTAGCCGTGCCCGGTCTCGTGCAGAAACGTCTGATCGTTGCCGACCGCGGCCGCACCCAGCCCGTCGTCGCCGCAGCCGGGCACGCCCAGCGGAATTCCGCTCGGCAACAGGCCGTAGTACACGACGTCGTCGCGATTGCCGTCGTTGTCGCGCAGCAGCGACATCGCGTCGAGAAGATCGTTCCAGTTGTCCGAACACTTGCCGGGCGCGACGCGCGCATCGTCCAGCGGCGTGGACCAATCCAGGTTCGAGCAGACCGCGAACGAACCGGTGGCCTGCACCGGCATCGCCGCCAACGCGGTCGCCGCGGTGGTTTGCAGATCCGCCAGCGTCGGCGCCGCCAAGACCAATCGCGTCACCGGCGCGCCCGGCGTCGCCGGCGCCGACGTGCTGTCGCCGTCGTAGGCGACCAGAATGCCGCGCACGCGCAGCGTCTGCACCAACTGCGCGCTGACGTTCACCGACTTCTCGCTGCCCTCAAAGCCGGTCAGGCGCGCGGTCAGGCGCAGCGTTCCGTACAACTCGTTGGCCGATATCACGAAGTTGAGGCTGCGTCCCAGGTCGCCGCGCTCGTCGCGGTAGGTCGGGAGTTGTTCGGCGCTGACCGGGCCGCCTTGCGGCGCGTAGGTGTCGACCGGCTCGTACTCGTGCAAGCGATTCCGACGCGACACTTCCAGCGTCCCGGTGACGTTGGCGACGGTGCCGAGCAAGCCCGAGCGCACGTACACGCGCACCCATGCGGCTTTGAACGCGATCAGCTGCACCGAATTGTCGGCGCTGCGGTCGGCCGCATCGGTCAGGTGCTCGTTTGCGCGGTGGTATTGGATGGCTTGGGTGACTTCGATGCCGCTCACCCGCGCCGACCACAGGCGATAGCGATCGACGAAGGATTCCTGCCATGCGCGGCGGAGGCCGGTGGTTAGTTGATCGAGGAGGTGGGGAGGCATGGCAAGGTCCTTTTGCGGAATGCGGCGTGGCGCTGGTTGCTCGCGCACTGATCTATCCAAGGGCAATCCATGCGTTGCGCACTGCGATCTGGGAACGGGTGCATGCGGGGGATGCCATTGGATACAACGCTGGTGTTCCGGCCGACCGGACATCCGATGTGCATGCACGGCTCAAGGTGAGCGTTGCATGCGAGAAGGTCAGCCCTCGACGCGAATAAACGCAGGTGTCAGTTCACCCGTCCACCAGAACAAGTATCGGTGTTAGAACTGTAGAGCAGGCGTCTCACGGGCTAGTTCGATCAAGCGACTTTGCGAGCATGCTGATAAAAGAAATGTAGGCGACTGCATTCTCTGGGTTGTCTTGAACAAGTCCATGTGCTCGAGGGTTTCTAATCGCGAGCATGGCGCCGGAGAACAGAAACATCATTCCTTGCTGTTCACTCCGCTCACTATCATTCTGCTGCTCGTTGAACTTGAGAATTGGTGATTTTGGGCTAAAGACTAATTGCATGAGCTCCGTGCCACTAGGATCCATGCGCATGCTTCTCATCTTGACGAGCATGTCTAGAACTTTGCACGAATTCTCAACCGCTTCTGCGTAGTGTCCGTCCGAAAATAGCTTTGAGCAGGCACGAGAGATTTCAGGGTGCAGATCCAGGTCTCCGAATGCTCGACGAGCTTTGGAAACGGATGACTCTCCGCCATCCTCGAGTTTTTCGTGAAACAGCTCAATGATGGTTTTAAGATTTAGTATTTCTCGCTCCCTGCTTTCCTGGACGCTCTGAATTACGTCGCGAAGCGGGGTTTCGTATATCATGTTGTAGCCAGCAGTATCGAGTGATCTGGGTTGAAATCTGTTGTATTCCAGCGTGCCATGACCGAACACCTCAGCTACTGTGTCTTTGAGCTTGTTCTCGATCGAGTCTAAGCGTGGATCACCCCTCTGCGTGAGAGAGTTGGGATTGAATTCCTCCAAGTCTCTTATCCGGCGCTCTAGCTTTGGAATAGCTGAGCGCATCTGCTCTGAGGAGAGATTTGCCGCAGTTGGTTGTTGTGAGGGGGGTTTTCTAGCAGCCATGCTCTAGCTCCTCATTAAGTGTGATAAGACTCGTTGCGACATCCGATGCCTGACTTAACCATGTCGTGAAGGGGGCTCAGCTTGAATGATTTCTAGTCACCAGTCCTAAGGCTTGTTGGGGCGGTCATTGTGTGTCTCAGTAAGAAAGACGGCCAGAGTTGAGGCCGCTCCGGCCGCAAGTTTTGCGTGACGAGGTTTAAGCCCCTTTGTGCTCGCGACCTTGCCATGTCCGGTGCCATAGTGATTCCTTAGCTCTGCAACGCCTTGGGTAATTGAGGCTAAGTTACTCAGTAATCTCTTGATGGTCTCCGCAGCTTTTGCTTTGTCTGGGATGTCATCGGGCGTCAGCTCCAATTCCTTGGCAGTTAGTTTTACTAGCTCTGGAATGTCGGCGGTCCTTGAGAACACCACGTTGCGATCAGACAGAATCGTCTTGCAGCAGGTTTCGACAAGCTCTTTGGCCGTCCCAATAGCAAGTGACGGATCATTGATTATTGCAGCTTCAATGCGTGTAATTTGCTGTGAGACATAAGATGGGTCCGTGCCTGCAAGGCTCTCGCGGGCGGCATTGATGCCCGGCGTGGCACTGATTCCAACATATCGGCCGATATAGACAGGCTTTCCAGAGAGACGAGTGCGCTCAACTAGTTGGAACCCATCATTTCGAAGGTACTGATTAAACATTTGGCAGATGCGCTCTGCTTCTGTCGAGTCAGAGCGGACAACCGGATGCAGCACCTCGGCGAGAAATCTGAGAAAAATCTCATCATCGCCATTAAGAATGTTTAGTCGGGTGTCGTAGAAGACCCAGTCATCGTTCCAATCGTAGTTGTTGACGCGATGCTGCCAGATATCACCAGCGGCATCCTTGAAGCGTGGATCAAACGAAGGGAGGCTCTGCAGATCAAAGAGGCGAGAAAGGAACTCCGTCTCTTCTAGGCGGCCGTACAGATTGACCTGTTCAGCTATCATGGCATCGATAATGTCGCGGCGAGTGAGCTGCGATATCTTCATGGGCTATCGACAATCTCTCTTTTGGGAAATGCTTCGTAAGCCCCGAGGTGGGGTATGCGCCAGATGTTCAAGCAGCCTCAGAACGCCGTCAAGGCGCTTCTCGGGCAAGGGTCAATCACGTTAGCGGCACACCCTATCGCAGGTCTGCTGGCGTGCATATTGAATAATTCGAGGCGATAAGTTGCGTGGCCTCATATTCTCGTTTTCCCGTCACTAGTAGCGTCGCTGCCGGGCTGTCGCTCCGGAATTCTATTGCAGATACGTATTTGGGCGATGAAATCGGACTTGTCTGATTGACGGCCCTTGTTAAGCCACGCAAAATCGTAATCACGGAGTCTCTAAACTCCGCACAAAGCGGTACCCACCTCCGTCAATTGGTGGGTTTTTCATGCCTGGCGTTTAGGCATGTCGACGCGTTTTCCTGCGTCGGGAGGGCGGCTAATACAATACCCGAAAGGGGAATACGCCCACCGGCTTTGTGCGGTTTAGAGCCTCCCGACACCCCGCCGGCCGCACGCCGCGCCGCGCGGGTTTTCCGCTCAAGGACAGGAGTGCCGCGTATGCCCCGTAAATCCGACCCTACGCCCCCGCACGAAGGGGTGGTCATGCCCGTTGACGCGTTCAAAGCGCTTTCCGCTTTCCAGCAGGAGTTGCACGGGATCGTGCGGACTTTGCAGCCGGAGGTGTTGGTCGAAATCGGTTATCCCGCCGGGCAGGACCATCGCTTGCTGCGGGAGGTGTTCCAGGCGCTGGCGCGGCGGCTGGATCCGGTGATGGATGCCTGTGTGTGGTCGCCCGTCGGGGACGAGGGGGCGGGGCCGGCGCCGTCGCGGCGTCTGCACTGACTCGTGGGGGCCCTGCTCCGGTAGCGGGCAGGGCGGTTGCGACTCGCCCTGTCTCGCCGTTGATGCGGTGGGACTTGGGGTCGACCCGGGCCGCGCCAATCGCAAGCCAAAAAAGCCTTGCGTGCGAGCCGAAAGGCGTCGAGCGCAAGGCTTTTGGGGTCGTCGTTAGGCGGTTTTTTGCTCGCCTGTAAGCCGCGCCGTCCCGGTCGCCGCATCGCGCATCCCGGCCGCAAGGCGATTCGCTTTGCGCGTGGGCTGCCGATGCTTGCGCGTGACTGTTTACGTGTTGCGTTCGCAAAGCGTCGGGTATTGCGCGCAAGCCGTTGGGTTTGCGGTTGCGGCGCGGAGACTTGCGTGTGCTGCGAGACGGCTTGCGCGCGAGCCGTTGCGGCTTGCGAGCGCAACGCTTGGTGTGTTGCGCGCAAGCCAAATACGACGCGGGCAACCCGTGCGAGGTTGCGGCTGGGTGTTGACGCGTCGCGTGCAAGCCGCGACGGGTTGCGGCCCGGGCTGCGCGGCTTGCGCTGGGGCCGCCAACCCGGCAGCCCGACAAAGCTGCAGGACGCGGCGGGCCGCGCCAAGCGCTTGATCCGTAAACCATCGTCCTCGCCATCGGCGTTCAGCGCCGCTGGCGTCGGCGTGCGCACTCGCCCCCAACCGTCCCGCCGCTCGCCCGCCCATCCGGCCGCTCGCCCCCCGATTCCCCCACTCGACATTTAATCCCCGCGCCCGCCCGGGCCCGGCGATAGCGTGCGATGGCACCCCCATCGAGGCCACCCCCATGCTGACGTCGAGCGATCTCATCCAGGCCCTGCGGCCGGCTTTCATCGTCTATGCGTTGGCCATGGCCTCGACGGGGGCGGCGCTGCGCTTCGCGCCCGACGACGCGCGGCAGGCGGCCGCGCGCACGCCGGCGGCGCTGCGCTGGGTGCAGCGGGCGGAGCGCGCGTTCGGCGAGGCGGCGGTGGAGCGGCCGGTCGCCTCGGTCGCGCGCGCGGCGGCGCCGTTGCAGGCCGGGCTGCGCGCGCACGCGGACACTTGCGCGCGGGTCGCGGCCGAGGCGCTGCCGGCGCCGGCGGCCGCCGCGCACGGGGCGTTCGTGGCCGGCGCGCTGGCCGCCTTGCCCTAAGCGCCGTCGGACGGCGCGCCGCCGGTCCGGCGGCGCCGGCTTTTCGCTAAGCTGGCCGCCAGCGCCCGCACGGAGCCGCCGCGCCGCCATGACCGACCTGACTCTGGAAACCACCCGCTTCCGCGAATGGGCCGGCGGCGGGCTGAGCCCGCGCGAGGGCCAGTGGGAGTGCGATTACAGCCATTGGCCGGCGTGGCACCGCGCGGTGCTGAGCTGGGTGGAGGGCGGCGACCCGCGCGCGTGGTCGGACGCCGAAGTCGGGCATGTGCTGTACGCCATCGCCCGCGACAACGACGCGCGATACCTCGTCCGAGAAATCCGCAAGCGCCGCCCGAGCGCGCTGCGTTTCCTTGCGCGCGCCTCGCTCGCGCACGGCGAGGCCGATGCGCGCTGGCAGTTGGCGGTGGAACTCGGGCATCTGGCCGACGACGAGGAAGCGCAGGCGCTGCTGCTGGCGCTGGCGACCGATCAAGACGAATACGTCCGCCGCCGCGCGATCCGCGCGCTGGCCGGCCTGCGCGTGCGCGCGGCCGAGGAACTGGCGTGGGCGGCGTGGCATCGCGCGGACGAGTATCAGGAGTGGGCGCGGATGTCGGTGTTGGAGTGTTTGCAGGAATTGGAGTCGCCGCGGTTCGAGGCGTTGCTGGGGGATGCCTTGCAGGACCATCGGCCGTTTTTGCGGCAGTTCGCCGAGCGCTTGCAGACTATGCGGTGAGGGTCGTCCGCGAATTCAAGCGCATCGCCCTTCGGCGTTTTCAGCGGGCCGGCCCGCTGCGTTCCGGGGCGTCCGATTCCAGCGGCTTGTGTTCCATGGCTATTCGCGTCTCCCGCTGGCGGTCGAACTCGCCGGCTTGCTCGGCGGTCAGCTGCAACCGCTGCGCGGCAGCCGTTACGTCGATCGACGCGACGAACCCGGGCGTTGTCCCGTACACATGCATCTTGTCGCCGACCATGGCGACGCCGGCGATTCGTTCGGCGCCATCCAACCCCGCGCGTTTGGCCTCCAGCATCGCCTGCGCGACCGTTTCATCGGAGAGGTGGTGCGGCGCCCGCTCCCGGATCTGGTCGAACGCCGCCCGGTCTTGCGGGCTAAGCAGATGCAAAGCTCGATCTTGCTCGGCGGATCGTGCCGGCGTTGGACGTTCGTCGGTCAGATGGGGCGAGCGCAACTGCGCCCATTGCGACGCGTACTCCGACATCGGGCGTTGCAGGGCCTCCTGCGGATTCACGCTCACCCGCCGCTCGGGCTCGAAGGCATTGCGCCTTTCGATGCCGTGAACACCGCCATCGGACTCCAGTCGGACGTTGGCGATGGTCGTTTTCTGCCGTTCCGCCTCGACCAGGAGCGCGGCGGCGATCAACAGGCTGTTCGGCCCGGAGGGGATTGCATGGCTTTCCTCCATTCGCCTGACTTCTGAGAGGGTTCTTTCGAATGCGGTATGTCCCGGGTGTTCGGGGTTGGCGAAATCGGTCAGCGGGGGATTGCGCGGCGGAGGCGGTGCCGTCGGTTCCGCTCGATGCTTGATGAGCAGTTGGTAATCGCGCAAATACAGGTCGCGTTGTGTAAGCAGGCCATCGGCATCCTGATCTTTCAAGCCATCTGGGCGTGTATAGGGAAAGTTCGGAATCGGGCCCGACAGTTGCGCTATCGCGTCCCTATCCTCGATCCGGCCCTCCTTCCAGGACGAATAGACGACGGCGGCGCCGATGCCCGATCCGCTGCTGTAGCCGATGAACTTCCAGTTGATCGTTCGAAAGTCCTCGTTGCCCTTCAAGTCCTGAAAGATCGGGAACGCGTTGAACACCGTGCGCGCTTCAAGGTCGGCCCGATAAGCTACGTAATCCTCGGCGCGTCCGCCGCGGAACGGCATCGTCGCGGTGTTGTATTTGTCGTGTCCGATTTCGTGAGCGAGGGTGGTGAAGATCGCCAGCTCGGAAAGAATGGTGGAACTTTGCGGCGGGCCTTTGAGCGATTCGTAGCTCGCTTGGTTGACGACGATCTTCGGCGGTTCGGTCGGGTGATAGTAGGGTAGGTGGGTCTCTGGGTCGGTTACGATGGTTCCGCCATTGCGGAAGAACTGGGCGAAGTCGGAACTGGCATGACTGGATTCCAGGATCCATCCTTGCATCCGTTGCGGCATGTCGCGGAAAACGGAGCTACCCTTCAGAACATCTCGATCGTTGCTGGCATTGGTCGACATCGGGTTCCCTCCCCTAGTGGGCAGGCGATCATCGTAGAAGAACGATTCGCGGAGAGGTGAAGCGTGCGGGCGTTGAAAGTGTCTTTGCCACTGGTTTTGCTGCTCTTTGGCGGGCTGATGGTGTCTAGTTGCACATCGAATCAGCCGCGTCCCGATCATGCGGGCTCTGCGTCTTTAGTCGCCGAGGATTTGCTTCGGATTCCGCTTCGCGAAGGGCGAGTTGGATACGAGCGGTTGGTTGTCGGGTTTGCGAATTCCGAGGTTCAGCAAGAGCATCTGACGCGCCCCGATCTGCCAGCGCAAGTACGTCATGCAGGCCGTCACTTGCGACTGGCCGACGGCTCCGTCGTCGAATCGGTGCAGGTGGGGTCGGGAGCGGGCGCCAACGTGCGAATCGGAAAACAGCCCTGCTTTTCAGTAGGCCGGGCGGCTAGGGCAGGTGGAATAGAGCTCGCGCCGCCGTATCTGTCTTTGATCGAGGATGGGAAGTTGGTGCGTTCCTTTACGGCGCGTGGCGACGGCGTCACGGTGACCTTCACAACGCTTGCTCCGGATTACCGTTGCGTCTTTTCTGTTTCAATCTATGTCGTCTGAGCGAAGTTCTGCTCGGCGCGTGCGGTGAAAACTGGCTAATAGGCGAGACCACGGAACATGGCGGGGTATGGGGCGCAGGCTCCAATGTGTGATCCGAGAGCGATCTGCGATCACTTTTTGCACTGCGGAAGGGAGTATCTTCTGCTTCCTGTGAGCCTCTCGGTTGGAGCCCACGCGATGACCGGCAAGCCTTCCAAGCCTACCAGCAAAGCGACGAAGAAAACCGCCGCTAAAGCCACGGCGAGAACGACCGTCCAGAAAGCGACGGCCAAGAAAATCGTCGCGAAGAAGACGGCGGCCACGAGCGCGGCGGCGAGCGCTAAGCCGCGAGTCGCGGCATCCGATCCGCCCCGCCTCCTCTCCGGCGGCAACCCACAAATCCCCAAGGGCTACGGCGACGCGCCGGTGCAGGCCTATCTCGCCGCGATGCCCGGTTGGAAGCGCGAAGTCGGTCGCCGCCTCGACGCTTTGGTCGAGCGCACCGTTCCGAGCGTGCACAAGGCGGTGAAGTGGAACACGCCGCTGTACGGGGTCGAAGAGGGGAGTTGGTTCCTGGCGATGCATTGCTTCGACCGCTACGTCAAACTCACCTTCTTCCGCGGCGCGGCGCTGAGTCCGGTGCCGGCGGAGCGGTCGAAGATCGAAGGCGTGCGCTATCACCATATCCATGAGCGCGATCCGTTCGACGAGACGCTGCTCGGCGATTGGATCGCGCAGGCCAGCCGGTTGCCCGGCGAACGCATGTGAGTCGCGCGCGGCGTGGGGGCGCCGCGCGCGGGTCGTTCCATCACGAATCGGGGAGTGTGCGATGAAGAAGAGCAAAGAAGCGACCGGCGCGCAGTCGGGCGCGGCGGCGTCGAAATTGATCGACGAGCGCATCCAGGAATTGGGCGACTGGCGCGGCGAGACCTTGGCCAAAGTACGCAAGCTGATCCACGAGGCCGATCCGGAAGTGGTCGAGGAATGGAAGTGGCGCGGCGTGCCGACGTGGTCGCACGCCGGGATCCTGTGCACGGGCGAGACCTACAAGAGCGCGGTCAAGCTGACTTTCGCCAAGGGCGCGTCGCTGCCGGATCCGAAGGGCTTGTTCAATTCCAGCCTCGACGGCAATACCCGCCGCGCCATCGACCTTCACGAGGGCGATACGCTCGACGGCAAGGCGCTGCAGGCGTTGATCCGCGCGGCGGTGGCGTTGAACACGTCGAAGTGAGGCGCGGCGGCTGACAGCGGCGGGGCCGACGCCGTCGCGCGCGGGCCGGCGGACGGTTTCGACCGCGGCCGCGCGGCCACGTACACTGGCGGCCCAGCCGGGCAGGCCGGACGCGCGTCCGGCCCGGCCGCGGCGCCGATGCGGCGCCGGCTTCGTACGGGGAAGCGCGCAAGAATCCGCGCCCCCGCGTCCTCCCTCATCTCGCCGTCGCTATGGAACAGCCCCAGGACATCCGACTTTCGTTTTCGCTCAGCCTTCCGGAACAACTCCGCCTCGCCGCGGTGATGATGTTCCAGCGCAAGCTGTTTTTGATTTTCGGTTTGGGCTGGCCGGTCATCGGCGTGGTGCTGGCGATCTTCGCGCTGATGTCGGGGCTGCCGGCCGGCGCGCCGATGTGGCGGCTGGTCGGGTTCTGTTTCGTGTTCATGCCGGTGCTGCTGGCGATCAGCGCATTCGGCGCGCTCGCCGTGGCCCGGCCGATGCGCGAGCCGCTGGACTATGTGTTCGACCATGCCGGCATTCACGTGTCGACCAGCGCGTTCCAACACACCCACGGCTGGAACCAGATCGGCCGCTTCAAGCGCGTCGGCGGGTTCTTGCTGTTCTTCTTCTCGCCGCGCCACGCGCATGCGATTCCGCTGCGGGCGTTGCCGGGGCCGCAAGTCGAGGCGGCGCTGGCGGCAATGGCGCAGGCCCACGGGGTCGGGACGCACCCGCACTGATGCGTATCCGCGCATGCCGCGACGGCGAGGAGGCCGCGTTGCTGGCGATCTTCCGCGCGGCGGTGCGCACCACTGCGGCGGACGATTACAGCGCCGAGCAGATCGACGCGTGGTCGCCGGCGCGATGGACGCAGGCGCAGCGCGAGCGCTGGATCGAGCGCGTGTGCGCGCTGCGTCCGTTCGTGGCCGAACTCGACGGCGCGGTCGCCGGTTACGCCGATCTGCAGGACGACGGGCTGATCGACCACTTCTACGTCTCGCCGGACTTCGCCCGCCGCGGCGTCGGCGCCGCGCTGATGTCGCACCTGCTCGCGCTGGCGCGTGCGCGCGGCCTGAGCGCGGTGCACGCGCACGTAAGCCGCACCGCGCAACCGTTCTTCGCCCGCTTCGGGTTCGAGATCGTGGCGCAGCGCAAGCCGGTGGTGCGCGGGGTGGAAGTGCCCAATGCCGAGATGCGCGCGGTGTTGGCCGCGCCGGAGGCCGTATGAAAAAACGCCGCACGCCGCGCGAGAAGAAAGAGCTCAGCCTGGACCGCGACTGCCGCAACACGGTGGCCGAGAGCCCGTGGGGCGCCCGCGCCGCGATCGCGCGGCGCAAGCGCTGGGTGAATCAGTCCTACCGCAAAGCGGTGCAGCAAGAACTGTCGGCGCTGTCCGGCGGCGAACCCGCCGATGCCGAGGCGGTCGAATCGACGGTGGCGGCGACGCGCCGCCACGGTTGGCGCAAGCAAGGCGACATGCCGTTGCGCAAGGCGCTGACTTTGCGCCGTTCCAAGGGCGCTCGCGGAAAGCCGCCGCGTTCTTGAAGCGGGGCCGCGGTTACGGCGCCACGTCGCCGGCCTTCTGCGCATACGGCCGCGCCTTGCTCACCAGCGACAGCAGGAACTTGCCCGGTTCCTCGGTCATCGGCATGTGCGCGGAGTGCTCGAACCACACCAGATCCTTGCCCGGCGCCTTCACCTGCGCGTACCACTCGGCGGCGACATCGGAGTTGACGTTGGTGTCGTGGCGGCCCAGCAGCAGGATCAGCGGGCAATCGAGCGTCTTGTTCGCGCTGAGGTCTAGCGCCATCAATTGCGGCAGCAGGATCGGCGTGGCGAAGTCGTTGCCCTTCCACAGCCCGCGCAGTTGCTCGTCGCTGTAGTCCGGCGACAGCTTGGACAGGTCGCTGTCGGCGTCGTTGTTCTGCCGGTACGCCATCGTCCCGCCATAGTGCTGCAGCCATTTACGTTGCGCGTAGATCTGCTGGATCGTCGGCGGATGGCCCGGCGCGGCGTAGGGCGCCAGCGCTTCGAGTTCGCGCACCGCTTCGGCGTTGCCGTCGCGCTTGGCCGCGTCGAGGGTGGCGCGCCAGCCGCGGCGCTCGCTCTCGGCCGCGTCGGTGGCCTGGCCGACGCCGATGTAGGCGTGCAGCCATTGCGGATGCCGGCGCGCGGTTTCCAGGCCGAGGTAGCTGCCGTAGGAATGGCCGAGCAGGAAGATCTTGTCTTTGCCCAGATCTTTGCGCACCCAGGCGACCATTTCCTCGACGTCGGCGATCATGCGCTCGGGCGTCAGCGTGGGCTCGATCTGCGCTTGCGGCGTCAGCAGATGGGTCTTGCCGGCGGCGCGCTGGTCCCAATGCACGACGGTGAAGTATTCCTCCCAGCCGCGGCCGTTCCACCAACTCATCGGCATCGACACGTAGCCGGGGCCGCCGTGCACGACCAGCAGCACCGGGTTGCGGCGGTCGTTGCCGCGGATCGACACCCATTGGTCGATCCCGCCGATGCGCACCTTCTGGCCGCGCTCGATCCCATTGGGCGTCACGATCCGTCGCGATTCGGCGACGATGGCCACCGCTTCGGCGCGGTTGGTCGGTTTGACCGGCTTGAGCGGCGGCTCATCGGCGTGGGCGGCGCCGGCGGCCAGGGCGGCGGCGAGGACGAGGCGGCGGGCGAGGGCGTGCATGCGGGCTCCGGGCGAAGGACGGGCGATGGGAGTCCTGGATACGGCCAGGGCGGGATCGGTTTACACCGGATCGACGGCGCTTGCCCGGGCCGGCGGCGGGAACGATGATCCGGCAGTCCGAAGTCTGCCGGCCTGAGCGCGCCGATCCCGCGCTGCCGCGCATCTCGGCGCCGTCGAGCCGCCGAACGAAGAGAGCATGAGCGACGCCTTCCTCACCGCCACCGGCACCCTGCGCTACAGCCCCGCCCTGGGCAAAACCGGCCACGCGCGCCGCGACGGCGGCAGCACGCTGTGGTGGCTGATCGTGGAGTGCGATCCCGAACTCGGCCGTTATCTGCGTCATCAGTTCTTGCTCGGGCATCGCCGCACGCGGCCGTTGCAGGGGCCGCTGTGGGGCGCGCACATCTCGGTCATTCGCGACGAGCGGCCGCCGCACGAGGCTTTGTGGAAGCGCTGGGACGGGGCGACAGTCGAATTCGAGTACGACCCCGCGGTGCGCGAGACCCAGGGCTTCGTGTGGTGCCCGGTGCGTAGCGAGCGTTTGCTGGCCCTGCGCGAGGAACTCGGCTTGCCGCGCGAGCCGCAGCCGCCGTTGCATCTGACTATCGGCAACGTCAACCAACTCGGCGCGCGCGCCGCCGACTGAATCGCGGTTACGGGCGCCGAACGGGTGCGGCATCGGCGCGCACCTAGGGCCAGTCCTAATTCCGCCGTCCGCCGCGCGCGGGCAAGCTGTGCGACGCAGGGGCCGCGCCAGGACGGCGCATTCATTCAGGACGAGCCATGAGTTCTATCGACCCACGCGGCATCGACGCCGCCCGCGCGATCCAGATCGTTCGCGACAACTTCGCCGATTTCGACACCGCCAAGCCCAATTGGCTGCCGTTGCCCGACGGCAAGGTCAGCCTCGACGATTTGCGCGTGGTCGCGGCCAACGCCGAAGGCAAGTTCTCGCCGGAAGAAGCGCAGGCAGCGCAATTCCTGGTCGACAGCAAGGCCGCGCGCAGCGCGCTCGATGTCGGCGCCGGGCGCGGCGAGGTGGACGGCACGATTTCGCGCGAGGATGCCGACGGCGCGTGGAACAGCGTGCAATCCGGCGAACTCGATCAGCGCTTGCTCGATACCGCGGCCGGCCTCGGCGGCGCGGACGGCAAGTTCGGCGCCCAGGACGTCGCCGCGGCGCGCCAGGACATCGCGATTGCGCAAACGCTGAAGGATGCGTTGGGCAAGCTGCCCGACGATCTGCCCTTGCAGACGCAGGTGCAGGCCGCGCTGGCGATGCACCGCAACGCCGACGACGAACAGGCGCTGACGCAGGTCGGCACGCTGATCGATTCGCCGGCGTTCCGCGGCTTGAACGAAGACCAGCAGACGCAGGCGCTGGCCTTGTTCGGCAACAACACCGCGGTGTCGTCGGCGGCGCGCCAAAAGCTCGAAGGCCTCGATCTCAACGATACCGCGTCGCTGCGCAAGTTCATGCTGACCGAAGCGCGTCCGACCGATCTGTGGCGCGACGCTGCGCCGGATTCGGGCGTGGCCGACAGTCGGCGCAAGCCTTACGACATCAGCGGGCCGGAAACGACCGATTACGAGTTCGCGTCCGGCACCGAGCCGAACAAGAACGTCAAAGAGCCGGCGCTGAAGTACACCGTGCACGTCGATGGGCGCGAGATCGACGTGATCGTGCCGGCGAGCGAGGCGCGCGACGACGGCAAGTCGTATCCGACCGTCGATCAGATCGCCAAGGGGCTGGCCGCGCAGCCTTCGCCGTCGCTGGCGGCGACCGAGAAGGTCGTGGTCAATCCGTACACGCCGAAGGAAACCGATAAGAACGGCCAGGTCGTCGACAGCGGCGCCGACATGTACGCGACCGGCGGTTCGTTCTACGTCAATCCGCACGGCGTCGACCGCCCGCGCGTGCAGAAGGATTTCGATTTCACTTTCATGCACGAGACCGCGCATTTGGTGCGGCAGCCGAGCGGGCCGTTCGGCATTCCGATGGAGTGGAATCTGGCGGTGCAGAAGGATCAGCTGTTCTCGACCCACTACGCCGACGACCGCTACGTCGCCGACGGCGGCAGCGCGATCGATAAGGATCTGGGCATCGACCCGGGCGAGGATTTCGCCGAGGCCTACATGACGTATCACTTGGTCAAGGGCACGCCGGACGAAGCGCAGATGCGCGCGCTGATGCCGGAGCGGTTCGCGATCCTGGACCGCATGTTCGGCTGAGCGTCGCCGGCGGCAGGCCCAAGGCGGCCCGGGATCGCGCGAGCGGTTCCGGGCTGCGTCGTTGGGCGGGTCTCGGTTCGCGGTGTCCATCGCTTGGGTCGCTGCGACGCGCACGAATCCGAGCCCCGCTGTTCATCTTTCCGAGGCTCGCGAAGGCCCGCCCAATCCGCAAACCCTACATGAATAAAATCGGTTAAGTCCCGCAATGCCAAGGTTTTTGCCTTGCATTCGCGTGCTACTCTCGCGCCGATGACCCGACGCCACACCGCCCGTTGCGCCCTGTTCGGCGCGCTCACGATCGCGTTGGCCGCCTGCGCTACGCAGCCGCCGATCGCGCCCATCGCTTCCGCCCAGGCCGCACCGCCGGCCGTTCAGACGCCCGCGCCGGTCAAGCCGGCGACCCCGGTGGTCGGCACGCCCGCGCTGCCCGAGCCGGTGGTGCAGATGCCGCTGGAACAGGCCCGCGCCCAGTTCGTCGCCAACACCGCGATCCAGTACGGCCTGGAGCCGGCCTATATCGAGTCGGTGCTGGCCAAGGCGCAGATCAAGGACGGCATCATCGCGGCGATGTCGCGGCCGGCCGAGGGCAAGCCGTGGCGCGATTACCGCCCGATCTTCATCACCCAGGCGCGCATCGACGGCGGCAAGGCCTTCCTCGCCGAGCACCGCGCCCAGCTCGAGCGCGTGCAGGCGCAGACCGGCGTGCCGGCCGAGATCATCGTCGCCATCGTCGGCGTCGAGACCAGCTTCGGCAAGAACACCGGCAAGTACAGCGTGGTCGACGCGCTCTACACCTTGGCCTTCGCGTATCCGCGCAGCGGCGATCCGGCCAAGCTCGACCGCGAGAACCGCCGCGAGGCGTTCTTCCGCGGCGAGCTGGCGCAATTGTTCGCGCTGGGCAAGGAAGAGGGCATCGACATCACCACCCTGACCGGCAGCTACGCCGGCGCGATGGGCTGGGGCCAGTTCATGCCGTCGAGCTACCGCGAGTTCGCGGTGGACGGCGACAACGACGGCAAGCGCAATCTGTTCACCGATCTGGACGACGTGTTCGCCTCGGTCGCCAATTACTTCGTCAAGAAGGGCGGCTGGGTGCGCGGCGGCCCGGTGGTGGCGCGCGCCGAGCGCGCTGCGACCGCGGCGGATTTCGCGCCGGAGAGCATGGACCCGGTGTATTCGCTCAAGGACCTGGCCGCGCGCGGCTATCGTCCGCTGACCCCGGTGGCGCCGAGCGAGACCGCGACGCTGCTGAATCTCGACGGGGTGAACGGTCCCGAATATTGGCTCGGTTTCCGCAACTTCTACGCGATCACCCGCTACAACATCTCCAAGCATTACGGCATGGCGGTGTATCAGTTGGCGGAGGCGATCGCCGGACGGGAGAATCCCTTGGCCACTGCGACCGCACCCAGCGCTCCTGCCGCGACCGCCGCTCCGGCGGCGACGGCGAAACCCCAGGCGCCGCGCCCGTGAGCGCGGCCGGCCCGAAGCGGCCGTCGATCGAATGGATCGCACGGCTGGTCGTCGCCGCGCTGCCGCTGGCCCTCGCGGCCTGCGCCAGTTCTCCCAAGAAATCCAGTTCCGAGGCGCTCGCGCTGCCCGACCGCGACCGCGTGCACAGCTCGACCCTGGCGCACGGCGGCGGGCGCAAGAAATCGCCGTACGCGGCGGCCCAGGAAGACCTCAGCAAGCGCGGCAACTACAAGGCCGGCGGGCTGTACGCGCCGGGGGTGAAGGACAGCACGCCGGATTACATTCCCGACGTGGATGCGATCCCCGAACCCGAAGTGGTGGCCGAGGCGCGTTCGCAGTTCGGCAACCGCTCGCCGTACGTGGTGCTGGGCAAGACCTACAAAGTGCTCGACTCGCACGACGATTACGTCGAGACCGGCACGGCGTCGTACTACGGCCAGAAATTCCACGGCCGCCGCACCTCTAATCTGGAGGTGTACGACATGTTCGCCTTCACCGCCGCGCACAAGTCGCTGCCGCTGCCGAGCTTCGCCCGGGTCACCAATCTGGACAACGGCAAGTCGGTGACGGTGCGGGTCAACGACCGCGGGCCGTTCCACGACGACCGCGTGATCGATCTGAGCTACGCGGCCGCGGTCAAGCTGGGCATCACCCAGCGCGGCACCGGCCGGGTCGAGGTGCGCGCGCTGCATCCGGGCGAGGCGGCGCCGCCGGTGTACGCCAGCGCGGCCAACAATCCGCCGCCGGCGCCCGCGCCGGCGAAGACGCCGAGCGCGATGGACCGCTTGGTCTCGGCGATGCCGATCGCCAGCGCCAACGCCGGCGAACTGCCGCCGGGCGTGCGCATCGCCACCGGCAAGCCGGCACCGATGAACGCGGGCGCGGCCGCCGCGCCGGTCAAGACCACCGTCGCCACCGGCAAGCCGGCCCCCGTGGCCGCGCCCGAGCCGGTCAAGACCACGGTCGCCACCGGGCAGCCGGCGCCGGTCAAAACCACGGTCGCGACCGGCCAGCCGGCCGCCGCGCTGGCCTCGACCGGCAAGCCCGGCCCGCACGACTACCGCTTCGACATGATGCAGAACGGCAAGTCGATGACGGCCGACGAGTTCGACGCCTGGATGAAGTCGCGGCAAGTGCGCGTGGCGACCGGCAAGGCCGTCGCCGTGGCGCCGCCCAAGCCGCTGACCAAGGCCGAGAAGCGCGCCCTGGAGAAGCAGCAGCGCGAGCAGCAGAAGTTGCTGGCCAAGCAGCAGAAGGACCAGCAGCGCGCCCTGGCCGAGGCCGAAAAGGCCGCCAAGAAGGCCGGCCAGACCGCGCCGGCCACGGCCGTCGCCGCGGCTGCGGACACCCGCTTGCCCGCGCCGCCGGCCGCGCCGCCGCCGCCGACTCCGGCCAAGGCCGCCGCGGTGGTCGCCGCCAACACCCCGTCCGCCGGCGACGTGACCCTGCAGGTGGCCAGTTTCTCCGCCCGCGGCAACGCCGACCGCGCCCTGGGCATGCTGCGCGGCGCCGGCATCGCCGCGGCCAAGCTGCTCGACGGCAACGCCGCCAACGGCCAGAAAATCTGGCGTCTGCGGGTCGGCCCGCTGCAGGCCGACGCCGCGCCGGAACTTGCCGCCCGCATCGTCGGTCTGGGTTTCGGCCAGCCGCAACGCGTGCGCGACTGAACCTCCGCCGCCGGCCGAAACCGCCGGCGGCTGCAAGCGCCGCGCATCTCAGGCACGATGCACGGCTCGCGGACCGCAGCAGGAAGGCACGGTCCGGCCACTTTCGACGGTGGCCGCCAGGACGGCGGCGCCGACCTCCAAGCCTTGCGGCCGGCACGGTACCGGTCCCGGAGACTGTTCAACGATGAGTTACCGCTTCACCCCGCGCGCGGCCGCCTTCGCCGCGCTGGCCTCGGCCTTCCTCGCCACCGCCGTCGCCGGCCTGGCTTCCGCTCAGGCGCCCGCCGCCAAGCCCGCCGCCGCCGCCGCCGCTCCGGCCGCCGCGCAGCCGCCGGCCAGCGACGCGCTGCCGGTCCCGCCGCCGCCGCAGATCGCCGGCACCGCTTGGGTGCTGATGGACGCCGCCAGCGGCAACATCCTCGCCAGCAACAACCCCGACATGCGGGTCGAGCCGGCCAGCATCACCAAGGTCATGACCAGCTATGTGATCGCCGCCGAAATGGCCGGCGGCAAGGTCAAGGACACCGATCAGGTGATGATGACCGAGAACGCCTGGCGCAAGGGCGGCGCGGCCACCGACGGCAGCTACTCCGGTTTCGCGGTCAACCAGACCGCGCCGCTGGTGGAGATGGAAAAGGGCATGGTGGTGCAGTCCGGCAACGACGCCGCGATCGCCCTGGCCGAGCACGTGGCCGGCAGCGAAGACGCCTTCGCCGCGCTGATGAACCAGTACGCCGCGCGCATCGGTCTGAAGAACAGCCACTTCATGAACCCGCACGGGCTGTCGCAGGAGAACCACTACTCCACCGCGCACGATCTGGCCCTGCTCGGCCGCGCGCTGATCCACGACTTCCCGGTCGCGTACTCGTACAACAAGATCAAGGAACTCAAGGTCGGGCCGATCACCCAGCCCAACCGCAACCTATTGCTGTGGCGCGATTCCTCGGTCGACGGCATCAAGACCGGCCACCACTCCAAGGCCGGTTACTGCCTGATGGCTTCGGCCATGCGCGGCGACCAGCGCCTGATCTCGGTGGTGATGGGCTCGAGCTCCGAGGCCCAGCGCGCCAGCGACAGCCAGGCGCTGCTGAACTGGGGCTTCCGCTTCTTCGAGACCCACAAGCTCTACGACGCCGGCAAGGCCGTCGCCAAGCAGAAGGTCTGGAAGGGCCAGTCCGCCGAAGTGCAGCTCGGCGTCGCCGAGCCGCTGCTGGTGACGGTGCCGCGCGGCAAGTACCCGCAGCTCAAGCCGAGCATGGACGTGCCCAAGACCCTGGTCGCGCCGATCAAGAAGGGCCAGGCCATCGGTTCGGTCAAGGTCATGCTCGACGGCAAGGTGGTCTCGCAGCGCCCGCTGGTCGCGCTGGCCGCGGTCGAGGAAGGCGGGTTCTTCAAGCGGCTGTGGGACGAGTTTTGGATGTGGTGGGAATCGGAGTAAGGCTCCCGCGCATCGACGAAAAAGGCCGGCATTCGCCGGCCTTTTTCATGCGCGGAAGGAAGTGGGTGGGTAGAGGCTAGGAGTTAGCGGATAGGAGTTAGGAGATAGCAAGAGCTTGCGGGCAACCGCTTCTCTATCTCCTAACTCCTATCCGCTAACTCCTAGCGCTTCAGCGTTTGGCCGCCGGCAACTTGGCCAGCATCGCACCGCGGAACTTCGTTGCCAGCGCGTGGAACCCGGCCTCGGTCGGGTGCATCTCGTCGAACCACTGCGCCGGCTGGGTCAGCGTGCCGCGCAGATCGACGTAATCGAAGGTCGCGGCGAAGCGCGGGTCGGCCTTGAGCGTGCGCAGCACGTTCTGCTCGAAGCCGTCGATCAGCAGGCGCGCGAACTTCGGACGCTCGGCTTCGACGATGCCCAGGATGTTCGGCCCGATCCACGGCCCCACGCTTTTCTTCAGCAGCGCGGCCACGCCGAGGTTGCCCGGCGTCAGCGCGCCGGGTTGGCCGATCAGCCGCGGATAGTCGTAGGAATGCGCCAGCACCGGCACGCCCGGGCGCGCCGCGATCGCCGCTTGCAGGAACAGCGCATAGGCCTTGCGCACGGTTTCGTACTTGCCGCTGTCGAGCACGAGTTGGAACGCCGCCTGCGCGCTGAGCCCGGTGCGGTTGCCGAGGGTGCGCTTGAGGAAGCTGTCGACGAAATCGTTGCCGCCGGCGCTGAGCAGGATCAGGTCGAAGTCGAACTTGGAATACCAGCCGATCAGGTCGTCGATATTGTCGCGCACAAACATCGAACGCTTGGGATCGTCGGGATTGCGCGAGGCGTGGTCGCCGCTGTGTTCGGCGCGGAAGAACAAACCGCCGTTGCCGAGCAGCGGCACGCCGCGCGCCTCGTCGTCCGGCGCGGGCGAGACGATCCAGTCGAGCAGGTTCATCGCCAGCGGCGTGGAGAACCACGAATCGCCTTCGCAGAACACCACCGGCGTGCGCGCCAGCACGCCGGCGTGCTTGAGCTGCTGGTACAGCGCGCGGAACTGGCCGCGCAAGGGCAGGGCGACGGACTGGCTGGGGGGCATGGCCGGGCTCCGGGAGCGGGACGATGCGCCAATTTAGCGCGCTTCTTGCGCACGAATTGAGACCGGCCCGTTGCAACGGAAAGCCCCTGTAAGAGCGGCGTAAGCCGCGACCGCGACCTCCGGCCTACGACGCAAGCGAGGTGTCGCGGTCGCGGCTTACGCCGCTCCTACACGGGCTCCGGGACGCTTTCGACGGCGCGCTCGCGCCAGCGCCGCTTCTCGATCTTGCGCACGTTCGCCTCGCCCGCCAGGGCGTCGAGGTAGGGAATCAGCTGCAGCAATTCGTCGTCGTGCGGATCCTCGCCGAGGTATTCGCTGACGCACACCAGGTTGCCGTAGTTCTGCGCGTGCTTGCTCGGCGTGTCGTCGATGGCGAGCAGGCGTTCGAGCCGATATCCGTGGGATTTGAGCTTGTGCAGGCGCTTGCGGTTGAGGTATTCGCCGGTGCTCCAGTCGCGGCTCAGCGAGCAGCGTTCGCTCGACCACAAAAAGCGCAGCGCTCCGGGTGGAAACAGCGCGGCGCAGACGGCTTCGGCGTAGAGGCGGCCCGAGGAGGTCCACACGCCGACGTCGTAACGCGCCAGCACGTGGTCGAGGAAGGTCTGCAGGTGCGGGCGGCGGTAGACGTGGTAGCCGACCGCGCGGAAATCGGCGCGGCGGTCGAGTTCGACATCGCTGGCGTAGAGCAGGGTTTCGTCGAGGTCGAGCATCAGCGCGAGGCGGTCGCCGCTGGGCGGCGCGGGGCGGTCGCGGGACGCGGCGCGGCGGTTCATGGCGCGGCGCCCGCAGGCGTCGGCGCGCTCGCAGGCGTCGGCGCGACCGCGCGCGCCTGCCGCCACAGCGCATCGAGCAGCGGCCACGCGTTGCGGTCGCAGGCGCGGTCGCGGGCGTAGTAGCGGCCGTCGACGCAGGCCTCGAAGAACGCTTGGCGCAAGCGATGGCGGTCGGCGCAGAACACCGCGCTGCGCTGCGGCGCCGACCACAGCTCCGGCGCGTCCAGGGCCGCGCGCAGCGGCGCCAGCGCGGCCAGCGGCAGTTCGCGTTCGGCCGCGCCCACGCCGGGCGCGAGCGCTCGCAGGCGGGCGCGCTCGCCGGACACCTCGATGTCGAGCCGCCACGCGCTCTGGCCGGGCCCGCCGAGCAGCAGGGCGTAGCGTTCCTCCATCGGCGCCTCGTCGTCGTCCGGCAGCGCCGGCGGGCGGGCGAAATCCGGCGGCAGGCGCTCGGGCTCGACCTCGTCGGCGCCGCAGGCGGCGGCCAGCGCGGGCCGGCCGGCGGGGGCGGCTTGCGCGGATTTGCGCAGCAGCTCGCGGATGTCCGGGTCGGTCGCGTCCATCGGCGCCGGCGGCAGCGCGATCCAGCCGGCGCGCTCGGGCCGGCGCAGCGTCGGCACGGCCACCGCCAGCGCGGCGGCGAACAGCAGCAGGGCGAGCAGGGTGGGCGCCTTGGGGCGGATCGAGTGCTGGCGGTCGCGCGGGCCCATCGTGGCCTGAGTGGCGGAAGCGGAGCGCACCACGTTAACGGTTGTCGCGCCGTTGCGGCAGACGCCGCCGCGAGCGCGCCGCGCCCCGGTTCATGCCGAATTTGGCGGTTGGATCTGGCGGCTGGCGGCGCCCGCGTTCCACCGCTGCAATGCCGGCGTCCCGCCGCCGCGCTTGGGTTGCCCTGGCGGCGGACCCATAATGACGGCCATGGACATCCATTCCGACAACCCCGATCACGGCTTCCAATTCCCCGGCACCTTCGAGCTCAGCGCGATGGGCTCGGCCGAGGCCGGCCTGGAACGCGAGCTGCCCAAGCGCCTGCTCGAGGCCGGGATCGACGTGGAAACCGAAACCATCCAGTGGAAGCAGTCCTCGACCGGCAAGTACGTGTCGGTGCGGATCACCTTCCGCGCCGCCGACCGCGCGCAGTACGACCTGGCCCATCAGGTCCTGCGCGATCACCCGGAAGTGAAGTGGACGCTGTAATCGACGCCGTCGCCGACGTGTTCGGCGGTCCGTCCGCGCCGCCGCGCGCGCAACTGCGCGAACTCGGCCGCCAGCCCTACGAGCCGGTATGGCGGGCGATGCAGGCCTTCACCGACGCGCGCACCGCCGACACGCCCGACGAACTGTGGCTGGTCGAGCACGACCCGGTGTTCACCCTCGGCCAGGCCGGCAAGGACGAACACGTGCTGATGCCGGGCGATATCCCGGTGATCCACGTCGATCGCGGCGGGCAAGTGACCTACCACGGCCCCGGCCAGATCGTGCTGTACCCGCTGCTGGACCTGCGCCGGCTCAAGGTCGGCGTGCGCGAGTACGTGGACCGGATCGAGCAGGCGACCATCGACACCCTGGCCGAATGGAACATCGAAGGCGCGCGCCGCGACGGCGCCCCGGGCGTGTACGTGGCCGGCGCCAAGGTCATGGCCCTGGGCATCCGCGTGCGCCGCGGCTGCACTTTCCACGGGCTGGCGTTCAACATCGCGATGGATTTGTCGCCGTACCAGCGCATCAATCCCTGCGGTTACCAGGGGCTGCGGGTGACCTCGGTGCTAGACTTGGGCGGCCCCTCGGGCATGGACCAGGTCAAGCCGGTGCTGGTCGCGCAGATCGCGCGCCAGTTCGGTTTGAGCGTCGAGGATGCGGCGCCGTTGAATTTCGGTTGACCGTTTTTCCTTCTCCCGCCCAGCGGGAGTGGGTGCCCGAAGGGCGGATGAGGGCGCATGAATCCGCCCGGCGCCGCGACACCGCAGGCCGCCGAAAGCCCCTCACCCCGGCCCTCTCCCACACCCGGGAGAGGGAGTCCAACGAATCAGAGCCGAAGCACACATGAGCGACACCGCGACCAAGACCATCCCGCTCACCGTCGTCGGCGCGGCCGATCCGGTCGCGGCCCCGGCGGTGCTGCAGTCCACGACGATGACGCCGGGCGCCAAACAGCTCGGCGGCGACAAGATCAACCGCTCGCCGGTGCAGTTCGCCGACGCGCCGGTGCTGCGCAAGCCCTCGTGGATCCGCGTGCGCATCCCCTCGGGCAACTCGGTCGCCCAGCTCAAGGCCAAGCTGCGCGAGAACCGTCTGGTGACGGTGTGCGAGGAAGCCAGCTGCCCGAACATCCACGAGTGCTTCGGCCACGGCACCGCGACCTTCATGATCCTCGGCGAGGTCTGCACCCGCCGCTGCTCGTTCTGCGACGTCGCCCACGGCCGGCCCAAGCCGCCGGATCCGCAGGAGCCGATCAACCTGGCCAACACCGTCGCCGACATGGGCCTGAAGTACGTGGTGGTCACCAGCGTCGACCGCGACGACCTGCGCGACGGCGGCGCCCAGCACTTCGTCGACTGCATCGCCGCGATCCGCGCGCAGAGCCCGCGCACCAAGATCGAAGTGCTGACCCCGGACTTCCGCGGCAAGGGCCGTATGGAACGCGCGCTGGAAATCCTGGCGAACAATCCGCCGGACGTGTTCAACCACAACGTCGAGACCGTGCCGGACCTGTACGCCAACGTGCGTCCGGGCGCCGATTACCAGTGGTCGCTGACCCTGCTGCAGAAGTTCAAGGCGCAGCATCCGGAGGTGGCGACCAAGTCCGGCATCATGCTCGGCCTGGGCGAAACCATGGAGCAGGTGCAGGCGACCTTGCGCGACCTGCGCGCGCACGACGTCGACATGATCACCATCGGCCAGTACCTGCAGCCGACCGCGCACCACCACCCGGTGCTGCGCTACTGGACGCCGGAAGAGTTCAAGGAACTCGAGGTCTACGGCATGTCGCTGGGCTTCACCCACGTCGCCTCCGGCCCGCTGGTGCGTTCGTCGTACCACGCCGACCGTCAGGCCATCGACGCCGGGTTCGCGCAGGCCTGAGCCGCGCTGGCGCCGCGAGCGGCGATGCGAAAAAGCCGGCGCTTGCGCCGGCTTTTTTTTCGCTGCGCGGCGCGAACGCGCGTCGCGCTTACGGCGCCGGGGCGAGTTGGAATTCGACCGTGTCCTTGACGCCCGGGTATTTGCGCTTGAGCAGCAGGCGACCGTCGCGGCCGATGCAGCGTCCGTCCGGAGAGCCTTCGACATAGGGTTCGGCGACGAAATAAGTCTCGGGATCGAAGCGCATCGAGCGTCCCGCATCGGCGAATTTCAATTCCAATTGCTGCGCGCGTTCGAAGCACAGCTGCCGCCAATCGAAGTCGGTGAGCCGCGCCGCCTCGACCACGGCCGAATCGCGGCCTTCGAGTCGGCGCGCGACCTGTTCGGCGAAATAGCGCCGGTGCGCGTCGCCGCGCGAATCGGCGCAGCCGCCGAGCAGGCTGGCGCTAAGGACGGCGAGGGCGGCGAGGGCGGCGAGGCGGGCAGGGCGCATGGCGGGGCGGTGAGCGGAGGTGAGGCGGCGCGTTCGCGGCGTCGCGGCGGTTCGGGTCGGACGGGTTCGGTTCGCGCGGCAGGCGCACGCAAAACGCGCCGGCGACAGGCCGGCCGCAGTTTGCCCGACGCCAACATAGGCCGGCCCCGATGGGGCGGCAAGCGCGCTGTGCGGGCGCCCGCCGCGGTCCCGCGACCGCCGCCGAAACGCCCGCCGCCGCGCGCCCGCGACCGCTCACGGCGGCAATCTGAACCGGATTCACCCCTGCAACGCGCATTTGCGCCGGGCCGCGTGACAGGGCCGGCAACTTTCGGCACTGTGGTCTTGTCCAAGTCCGCACCATCCTCCTGCTGCAACCGCCAAGTCCGGCTCCCCCGGCCGGGAAGACCCTCGCGATGACCTCCAAGAACACGCGTGCCCTGACCCTGTTCGCAGGCCTGCTGCTCACCGCTCCGCTGGCCTTGCTGGCGCGGCCCGACGGCGCGGCGGCCTCGAATTCCGTTTCGACCCTGCCCAGCGCGCCCACCGCCGACCAGACCACGGCGGCCAAGCTCGTCTACGGCCTGCTCTCCGACAGCCGCTACGCCTACCGGCCGCGCGCGCTCGACGACGCGCTGTCGGCCGACATGTACAAGCGCTATCTCGAATCGCTCGATCCGAACAAGCAATTCTTCAGCGCCGCCGACATCGGCCGCTTCGACGCGTTCAAGACCAAGCTCGACGACGCGATCAAGAGCGGCGATCTGACTCCGGCGTACACCATCTTCAGCACCTACCGCCAGCGCGTCGACGAACGCGTCGCCTACGCGCGCGGCCTGCTCAAGCAGACCGGCAACTTCGAGTTCACCGGCAACGAGCGCTACGAGTACGACCGCAAGGAAGCGCCGTGGCCCGCCGACACCGCCGCGGTCGACGCGCTGTGGAAGCAGTCGGTGCGCAACGACTGGCTGCGCCTGAAGCTCGCCGGCAAGAAGCCCGAGGACATCGCCAAGACGCTGGACAAGCGCTACGCGAACATGGCCAAGAGCATCGGCGAGCTCAAGGGCGAGGACGTGTTCCAGACCTTCGTCAACAGCTACGCCAACGCGATCGATCCGCACACCGACTACCTCACGCCGAAGTCGGCCGACAACTTCAACATGACCATGTCGCTGTCGCTCGACGGCATCGGCGCGCAGCTGCAGAAGCAGGACGATGTGGTCGCGATCCGCGAGATCATCCCCGGCGGCCCGGCCGCGCGCAGCCATCTGGTCAAGCCCGGCGACCGCATCGTCGGCGTCGGCCAGGGCGACAGCGGGCAGATGGAGGACGTGATCGGCTGGCGCATCGACGACGTCGTCGCCAAGATCCGCGGCCCCAAGGGCACCAAGGTGCGCCTGGACGTGATCCCGGCCGAAGCCGGTCAGGACAGCAAGCCCAACCGCATCGTGCTGGTGCGCGACAAGGTGCGCCTGGAAGAACAGGCCGCCAAGTCGGAAATCATCGACATTCCCGCGGCCGGCGACGGCCCGGCCAAGCGCATCGGCGTGATCAAGCTGCCGGGCTTCTATCAGGACTTCGAAGGCCGCCGCAAGAACGCCAACGACTATGCCTCGGCCACCCGCGACGTCGCCAAGCTGCTGGTCAAGCTGCGCGCCGACAAGGTCGACGGTGTGGTGCTGGACCTGCGCAACAACGGCGGCGGTTCGCTCAACGAAGCCATCGAGCTCACCGGTCTGTTCATCGACCGCGGCCCGGTGGTGCAGGTGCGCGAATCCGGCGGCCGGGTCAGCGTGGAAGGCGACAGCGACAACGGCATCGCCTGGGAAGGCCCGCTGGCGGTGCTGATCAACCGCGGTTCGGCCTCGGCTTCGGAAATCTTCGCCGGCGCCATCCAGGACTACGGCCGCGGCCTCGTCATCGGCGAAACCAGCTTCGGCAAGGGCACGGTGCAGAACCTGGTCGATCTGGACCGCTGGCCGGCCAACGAGACCGCGCGCTTCGGTCAGGTCAAGCTGACCATCGCCCAGTTCTTCCGCGTCAGCGGCGGCTCGACCCAGAACAAGGGCGTGGTGCCCGACCTCGCCTTCCCGGTGTCGGTCGACGCCACCGAGTACGGCGAGAGCACCTACGACAACGCGCTGCCGTGGACCAAGATCGCCGCCGTGCAGCACACCAGCTACGGCAACTTCGCGCCGTTGCTGCCGAAGCTGGAAACCCTGCACAGCTCGCGCATCGCCGGCGACAAGGAATTCCAGTGGTGGTCGCAGGACGTGGCGCAGTTCCGCGAAGAGCGCGCCAAGAAGTGGATCTCGCTCAACGAGGCCGACCGCCGCGCCGAGCGCGACCGCGAGGACGCCAAGCGCAAGCAGCGTCAGGACGAGCGCAAGCAGCTCGGCTTGGCCCTGGATCCGCTGGCCGACGATTCCAACGACGACGGCTTGGCTTCGTCCGAGCGCGACATCGTCAAGGACGCGGCGCGCGAGAAGCTGGCCGACAAGCGTCCGGACCCGCTGCTGCGCGAATCGGCCACGATCCTGGCCGACGCGGTGCGCCTGCTCAACAACGACCGTCAGCTCTCGGCGCAGGTGCTGCCGACCGCGACGCGGCCGGGGCATTGGGCCGACTGAGCCTCGCCGGGTTTTCGCTGCACGGAAAGCGCGCCTCTCGGCGCGCTTTCTTTTTGCCCGCGACGAAAGCGTCGGAGCATGCCTGTAGGAGCGGCGTAAGCCGCGACCGCTCCCTGCCAATCTCGCGCCGCAAGCCGCGCAGAGCGAAACCCGAAGCTCATTCGCCAAGGAAAACCCCCGCCCACAAGATGCGGATAGCGACCCCGCCCGCACCGGCCTAGTCTTGCCCTATGAACGCCAAATCCCCCCTGCGCAAGTCCGGTCCCGGCGCCGCCGCTCAGACGGCCGCCGGCGAATCCCTCCACGCCGCCCCCGCCGACAAGCTCGAGCGCGCACGGCAACTGCTCGACGGCGGCGAACTGTCGCTGACCGAGTTGTCGGCCGCGGTCGGCCTCAGCCCCTCGCACCTGCAGCGCCGCTTCAGCGCGCGCTTCGGCCTGAGCCCGGCCGAGTACCTCGCCCAGCGCAAGCTCGGCAGCCTGCGCAGCGCGCTGCGCGACGGCAACGACGTCAGCGCCGCGCTCTACGACGCCGGCTACGGCTCGCCCTCGCGCGTGTACGAGGCGGGCGCGGCGCGACTGGGCATGACGCCGGCGCGCTACCGCGCGGGCGGCGAGGGCGAGCAGATCCGCTGGAGCGTCACCCGCACCGCGCTCGGCCTGGCGTTGGTGGCGACCACCGCGCGCGGCATCTGCATGGTCGAACTCGGCGACGACGCGGCGGCGTTGGAAGCGCGGCTGCGCGACGAATTCCCGCGCGCGTCGCTGGAGCGCGTGGACGCCGGCCGCGACGAATTCCTCGCCCCGCGCGTGCAGGCCGTGGCCGACACCCTCGGCGGCGGCGAGCGCGAGGTGCCGGTGGATCTGATCGGTACCGCGTTCCAAAAGAAGGTGTGGGACGCGCTGATGAAGATCCCACCGGGGCAGACCCGCAGCTACGAAGAAGTGGCGCGGCAGATCGGCTCGCCGCGTGGTGCGCGCGCGGTGGCGCAAGCCTGCGCGAACAACAAGGTGGCGGTGGTGGTGCCGTGCCATCGCGTGGTGCGCGGCGATGGGTCGCTGGGCGGGTATCGCTGGGGGCTGCCGTTGAAGGAGAAGCTCTTGCAGCGCGAGCGGGCGGCTTGAGGGGCGCGTCGTATGGCGCCGCGATTGGTTTCGCGATGCTGCGAGTTGCGTCGCGCCGCGACAGTGGGGTTGCGGCGCGAGAGTGAAACGGCGCGGTCGCGGCTTGCGCCGCTCCTACAGGGGGATTGCGTGGCTTGCGGTTGAGTCGGGCGACGGCGAAGTCGTGTCGGCGCAAGCTGAGGCCGATCCGGCCGAAGCCGCTGTAGGAGCGGCGTGAGCCGCGACCGCGGCATTCGGGTTGCGGCGCGAGTTCGAAGCAGCGCGGTCGCGGCTCACGCCGCTCCTACGGGAAGGTTGCGCTGCGATGGAATCGGGCGACGACGACGCTGCGCCGGCGCAAGAAGAGGCCGATCCGGCCGAAGCCGCTGTAGGAGCGGCGCGAGCCGCGACCGCGACATTCGGGTTGCGGCGCGAATTTGAAGCAGCGCGGTCGCGGCTCACGCCGCTCCTACCGACAGCGGCAGCGGCCGCGGCTCGAACTGCCCCTCAACCGCCACGCCGCTTGCGCGCCGCGCGCGGCGCATCGCGCGTGGGCAGTTCCAGTCCGTGCTTGACCACGTCGAACACGAGGTGGGTGTCGTAGCGCTTGACGTTGCCTTCGTCGAGGAACAAGCGGTCCACCACCTGCCGGCAGTGGGCGACGCCGGTGGTGGCCAGGATCACCAGGTAATCCCATTCGCCGGCCAGCGTGTAACACTGCTGCACCTCCGGCGCGGCGCGCACGCGGGCGTGGAAGGCGGCGTTGCCTTCGGCGGATTCGCGTTCCATGGTGACCCACACCGCGGCCAGGGTGCTGCCCAGGGCCATCGGGTCGAGCACGGCGACCTGACGCATCAGGCCGTCCTGGCGATAGCGGGTCATGCGGCGCTGGACCGCGCTCGGCGACAGGCCGACCGCATCGCCGAGCTCGCTCAGGGTCGCCGAGGCGTCGTGTTGGAGCAGCTCGAGCAGCTTGTGATCGAATTCGTCCAGGACCAGGGGGGCAACGTTCATGCAAGATTTTTGCGTCCCTGCGGGAAAATTTTCAACCGCAATTTGACTGACATCGATACGCTATTCTTGCTCCGGCGGCGCCAAGAATTTTTAGGTGCCGGCGCGATCCCCCCGACCCCTCAAGAACGGACGCCCCCGGGATGTCCCGGTACGTGACGCAAGCCGCTGTACCCGAGCAGATCGGCGAGATTTTGGCGCTGATCCGCGAACATGGGCCCAATCCCTGGAACTACCTGCCCGAGCAGGAGCTCGCCGCGCACTTGGCGGGGATCCGGCGTGGGCGCACCCAGGCGATGGTCGCGCTGGCCGGCGGCGAAATCGTGGCGGTAGTCACGTTCGAGCCGAGCGACGCCTTCCATCGCTATCAGCCGGCCGGGCGCGAGATCGCCTGGCAGGGCCATGTCGGCGAGGCGGTGGTGCATCGCGGCCACCGCGCGCAGGGGCTGGGTTCGCGCCTGCTGGAATTGGCGGTGGCGCGGATGCGCGCGATGGGGCTGCGCGAGATCTACATCGAGCGTCACGAAGACAACGAAGGATCGGCCGGGATGATGCGCAAGGCCGGCTTTGAGGTGATCGACGTGTACGACGACCCGCGCCGGCGCGTGGTCGGCAGCGGCCGCACCAGCGTGTCGCGGTTTCTCGCGCGGGAGTGAGCGCGGCGGCCGGCGCGCGCGATCGGATCGCGCGGGCGGGCGGGCGGCGGCGACGGCACGGGATCGGCGCTTGAAGCGCGGTCGATGCGGACCGCGTAACCGGCACGGACGGGGCTAGCGCGAACCGGCTCGCACCACGAACCGGGACGCAGGGGCGTCGAAGGATGCGACGGCGGCCTCCAGGCGGCGATCCACGGGCTTCGCGCCCGCGGCCGCGCCCGTCGCGCAGGGACGCCGACGCGCGGGACGCGCGGTCGCGAGCGGATGCGCGAGGACCGCGCGAAGCCAGCCGGCGCGCACGGACCGCGCGGACTCAAGATTGTTTACACACTGACTCAAGTTTTTCTCGCTCCCGCCGCGGCCGCGGGCGCGTCAAGCTATCGCGTTTTTCTCCGCCGCTTCTTCCTTCCGCTTTTTCGCGAGAACCCGACCCATGAGCGCCGCCGCTTCCTCCGATTCCCGCGCTCCCGGTCCGCTGGCCATCGGCTTCGCCCTGGCCTCGGTGTACGTGCTGTGGGGCTCGACTTACCTTGGCATCCGCTTCGCCCTGGCGAGCTACCCGCCGTTCCTGCTCGGCGCGGCGCGCATGTTCCTGGCCGGCGCGCTGATGTACGTGGTGCTGCGCCGGCGCGGCACCGCGGCGCCGACGCGCAAGCAGTGGCGCACGCTGTGGGTGCTGTCGATCTTCATGGTGCTGCTGTCCAACGGGCTGGTGAATCTGGCCGAGACTCAGGTCGATTCGGGGCTGGCGGCGATCGCGGTGGCGTCGATGCCGCTGTTCGCCGGCGTGTTCGCGATGATGCGCGGGCGCCATCCCTCCAAGATCGAGTGGGTCGGGCTGGCGATCGGTTTCGCCGGCGTGGTCTGGCTCAATGCCGGCGGCAAGCTGTCGGCGTCGACGCTCGGGCTGGTGTGTCTGATCGTCGCACCCATCGCCTGGGCCTGGGGCTCGATCTGGAGCCGCGACCTCGACCTGCCGTCGCCGTTCATGACCGCCAGCGCGCAGATGCTCACCGGCAGCGCGTGGATGCTCGGCGCGGCGCTGGTGACCGGCGAACGCATCACCCAGACGCCGACCTTCGGCGCGACCGCCGCGCTGCTGTATCTGGTCGTGGCCGGCTCGATCTTCGGCTTCACCGCCTACATTTGGCTGCTGCACCACGTGCGACCGGCGCTGGCGACCAGCTACGCCTACGTCAATCCGCCAATCGCGGTACTGTTCGGCGCGCTGCTGGCGGGCGAACGTTTCACCTCCCACGACCTGGGCGCGATGGCGGTGATCCTGGTCGGCGTGGTCATCATCACCCTGGCCAAAGCGCGCGCGGCCAAGGCCGCGGTCGTCGCGGCCCCGCCCGCGCCGGCCGTCGTCGCCGCGGGCGAATTGGAGAAGCAATCATGAATACCGGCACCGACCGGCGCGGTCTGTGGATCGCGGTCGCGTCCTTCGTGCTGTGGGGGTTGATGCCGCTGTACTGGCATCTGCTCAACTCGGTTCCCTCGCTGATGATCGTGGCCCACCGCATCGTGTGGAGCACGCTGCTGGTGACCGCGTGGCTGTGCTGGAAGAACGGCCGGGGCTGGCTGCTGGACGTGCTGCGCGAGCCGCGCAAGGCCGGCATGCTCGCGGTCAGCGGCTGCCTGATCGCGTTCAACTGGGGCTTGTACATATGGGCGGTCAACGCCGGCCACGTGATCGAGACCAGCTTGGGCTATTTCATCGGCCCGCTGGTGAGCGTGATGCTCGGCGTGCTGTTCCTCGGCGAGCGCCTGCGCGCGGTGCAATGGGTGTCGGTCGCGCTGGCCTTCGCCGGCGTGTTGTGGCTGACCGCGCAGTACGGCCGCCCGCCGTTGATCGCGCTCGGGCTGGCGGTGTCGTTCGCGGTGTACGGACTGGTGCGCAAGCTGGTCGCGGTGGAAGCGGTGACCGGCCTGGGCGTGGAGAACGCGTACTTGTTCGTGCCGGCGCTGGCGCTGATGTTCTGGGGCGAAAGCCACGGCCAGGGCGGTTTCCTCGGCGGCTGGGGCCTGGGCATCGACGCGTTGCTGGTGATCGCCGGCGCGCTGACCGCGCTGCCGCTGATCGGCTTCGCCTACGCGGTGCGGCGGGTGTCGCTGACCGCGATCGGCTTGTTGCAGTACGTCGCGCCGACCTTGCAGTTCCTGATCGGCTGGCTGGTGCTGCGCGAAGCCTTCGACGCGACCCGCGCGGTCGGTTTCGCGCTGATCTGGTTCGGCCTGGTGGTGTTCGCCGGCGAAGGCGTGTTGCGCTCGCGCAGGCTCACGGCGGCGGCCGGGGCGGCGTAACGACGCGTCGGCGTCTTCAGCGGACAAACAAAAAGCCCCCTTCTCGCGAAGGGGGCTTTCGTTTTATCGGACTTCGCCGCGCGCGCTTACAACGCGCGCAAGGCCGAGGTCACCGGCAAGGTCGCCGCGCGCAGCGCCGGGAACAGGCCGCCGACGAAGCCGATCGCCAGCGCCCACTTCAAGCCGCTCCACAGCAGCGCGCCGGTGACGCGGAAGTCGAAGGTGAGCTGGCCGACGCCGCCGGCGATGGTCGATGCGGTGTAGCCGTTGAAGATCGCCCACGCCAGCAAGCCGCCGATCAGGCCGCCGATCAGCGCCAGCAGCATCGTTTCCAGCATCACCGCCACCACCACCGGCAGGCCGCGGAAGCCGATCGCGCGCAGGGTCGCGATCTCGCGCGCGCGGGTGGCGACGGTGGCGAACATGGTGTTGAGCGCGCCGAACACCGCGCCGATGGCCATGATCGAACCGACCACGATGCCGATGACGCGGATCACCGTGGTCATGGTCTCGGACTGCTTGGCGAAGTAGTCGGCGGTGGTGGTGACGTCGACCTGCAAGCGCGGGTCGGCGGCCAGCGCGGCCTTGAAGCTCTTGAACTCCTTGGCCGAGCTGAGCTTGGCGACGACCGCGTTGCGCGAGGCGCCGCGGCGGTAGGTCGCCGCGACCATTTCGGCGTCGGCCCACAGTTCCGAATCCATCGCGTCGCCGGACTTGAACACGCCGACCACGGTCCACTGCTCGGAGCCCAGGCGGATCTGCTTGCCCACTTCCATGCCGGCGAACTGGCGCTGCGCGCCGCTGCCGACCATCACTTCGCGCTTGCCGGTCTCGAACTTGCGGCCCTTCTCGATCTTGACCTGCGGCCGCACCAGCCACGCGCGGTCGCCGACGCCGCGCAGCTGCACGCTGCCGTCCTGGCCGGGGGCGCCGCCCTTGACCGGCAAATTGGCCGCGACCACGGTTTCCGGCGAGGCCAGCGGGCGGCCGTCGGGGCCGCGGGCGATGCCGGGCGCCTGTTCGATCACGTTGATGCTGGCGAGGTCGAGGGTCGACATCACTTCCGCCGCCGAGGCGCCGCGCAGCACGATCACGCTGTCGTCGCTGCCGGTGCGCGCGAGCGTCTGCCGGTAGCCTTCGGCCATCGACAGCATCGCCACCAACACCGCGACCACGCCGGCGATGCCGATCACCACCACCGACGACGAGCCCAAGCGCTGCTTGAGCGTGCTGATGCCGACGCCGGCCACCGACGCGGCTTGCTGGCCGCTGCGGGTCAGCAGCATCCACAGCGCCAGCGCGGCGGCCAGGGCCAGCAACACCGGCCACGGCGCGACGGCCCACAGCGCGAGCCCGGCGATCAGCACGAGCGCGATGAGGAGGCCGCGGCCCAATTTAACGAGCTTGTTCATATGCAGTCTCCGTTAGCGCCCGGACAGGGCGTCGACGATGTTGAGGCGCATCGCCCGGATCGCCGGCAGCGCGCCGACCACCAAACCGATGGCGACCATCAACCCGAGCGCGAGCAACCAACTGCTGGCGCCGATCGGCGGCACGTTGATCGCGCCGCGGCTGCCGGCGCTGACGATGGGGCCGAGCAAGCCGGCCAAGCCCACGCCGATCACGCCGCCGATCAACAGCAGCAACACCGATTCGGCCAGCACCAAGGTCAGCACGCTGCGGTCGGGGAAACCGATGGTCTTGAGCACGGCCAGTTCCGAGGTGCGTTCGCGCACCGCCTGGGCCATGGTGTTGCCGGTCAGCAGCACCAGGGTGAAGAACACCGCGCCCATGATCGAACCCACGATCAGGCCGATGTCGGCCATCTGCTTCATCCAGTTCGCGGCCGAGGCGGCTTCGGTCTGGGTCTTGCTCTCGTGGTCGGAGTTGGCCGAGATCGCGTCGATGGCCTTGGCCACGCGGTCGGCCTGATTCACGTCGCTCACTTCGGTGACGTACCAGCCGACCTGACCGCGGTTGTACGGATTGGAATCGTCGAAGTACTTCCAGTGCATCAGCACCATCTGGTCGTACCAGCCGCCGGTCTTCTTGTCGGCTGCGGAGATCACCCCGACGATGTCGAAGCTCCAGTTCTTGCTGCCGTCGCGGGTCGGGAAGATGGTCGATTGCAGCGGCAGCTTTTGCCCGACTTTCCAGCCGAAGCGCTGCATCAGCTGGGCGCCGACCAGCACGCCGGTGCGGGTGTCGTCGAAGGCCTTGCGCTGGGCTTTGTCGACGTTGATTTCCGGGAACAGGTCGAGATAGTTCGGCGCCACCGCGAAGCTGAAGATCTGGTTGTGCGGATCCTGATAGGCGCCGCCGAACCAGTTGGCGTAGGACACCTGCTTCACGCCCGGCACCTGGCCGATGCGGTCGTTGAGCGACATCGGCAGCGGTTGGATGAAGGACAGCCGCGAACCGGTCTGCAGGCGCTTGGCGCCGTTGGCGCTGTTGCCGGCCTGGTCGAAGCTCTCGCGCACGCCGTCGAGCAGGCCGAACAGCAAGAACGCGGCGACGATCGACAACAGGGTCAGCAGCGTGCGGGTCTTGCGCCGCATCAGCTCCGCCCAGATGAGATGGAAATATTTCATGGCCGGTCTCCGCTCAGTGCGCGCCGGGCTGCTGCTCGACCAGGGTGCCCTTGTCGAGGTGCAGGGTGTGGGTGGCGTACTCGGCGGCCTTCGGGTCGTGGGTGACCATGACGATGGTCTTGCCGTGTTCGCGGTTGAGCAGGCGCAGCAGGTTGAGGATTTCCTCGGCGGCCTGACGGTCCAGGTCGCCGGTGGGTTCGTCGCAGATCAGCAAGGTCGGATCGGAGACGATCGCGCGGGCGATCGCCACGCGCTGCTGCTGGCCGCCGGAGAGTTCGTTGGGGCGATGGTTGAGACGATCCTGCAAGCCGACCAGGGTCAGCGCGATCTCGGCGTTGCGCTTGCGCTGGGCGCCGCCCAGCGGCGACAGCAGCAGCGGCAGTTCGACGTTCTTCTGCGCGGTCAGCGCCGGCATCAGGTTGTAGAACTGGAACACGAAGCCGACGTGGCGGCTGCGCCACTGCGACAGCTGGCCGGCGCTGAGGCGGTCGATGCGCTCGCCCTCGACGGTGATCTCGCCGCCGCTGGGGTTGTCGAGGCCGCCGATCAGATTGAGCAGCGTGCTCTTGCCCGAGCCCGAAGGCCCCATGAGCGCGACGAAATCGCCCTTGGCGATGTCCAGGTTGATGCCGTGCAGCACTTCGACCTTTTCCGGGCCGCGCTGATAGGTTTTGGTGAGGTGGTTGATCGAAACCAGGGTGTCCATCTTCGACGTCCTCGGGCGGTGTGCGGGTGCGGGAGCGATAGGAACGATGCGAACCGGCGGGCGCCGCGCGCACGGGGGCGCGCCGGTCGCGGACCGGTGAAGCGCGCGCGGCGCTGAGGCTGCCGCGCGGAGTTGCGGGCGTGGATCGGGCGGGCGCGCCGCCGTCACCGCGTCAACGGGTACAGGTCACCCGTGCGGGGTCACCGTGTATCCGACGAATCGGAACCGTCGTTTTCGACACGCACCTTGGCGCCGTCTTGCAGCGAGTCCGACGGATCGAGCACCACGGTCTCGCCGCCGCTCAAACCGGCGGTGACTTCGCGGTCTTCGCCGAGCTTGCGGCCCAGCGTCACCTCGGTGCGGCGGGCCTTGCCGTCTTCGACCACGAACGCCACGTCCTTGCCGTCGCGCTGGGCCAGCGCGGCGTTGGGCAGCATCGCGCTCGGCTTCGCCGGCGCGGCGCCGGCGGGTTTGGCGGCTTCGAGGAAGCTGACGCGGATGCCCATGTCCGGGACGATGCGCGGATCGCGGCTCTTGATCGCGATGCGCACCTTGACCGTGGCCTTGCCGCGGTCGGCGGTGGGGATGATCGCGATCACTTCGGCCGGAATCTTCCAGTCCGGGTAAGCGTTGAGCGTGGCTTCCACCGGCATCTTCGGCTTGACCCGGCCGATGAAGGATTCGCCGACGTCGACTTCGATCTCCAGCGAATCCATATCGACGATGGTGCCGATGCCGGTGCGGGTGAAGCCGCCGCCGGCCGACAAGGGCGAGACGATTTCGCCCGGCTGCGCGGCCTTGGCGGTAACCACGCCGGAGAACGGCGCGCGCACGATGGTGTTGTCCACGCCGATGTCGGAGATGCGCAGGCCGTCGCCGGACACCTTGACGTTGCGCTGCGCGGTCAGCAGCTGAGCGCGCAGCGAATCGCGCTGGGCGACGGCTTGATCGAACTGCGAGCGCGACACCAACTGCTGCTGGGTCAGCGACGACAGGCGCGACGCGTTGGCTTCGGCTTCCTTGAGCTGGGCCTGCACGCGCGCGACATCGCTTTGCGCGGCGGCGAGCTGGGCGGCGCTGAGTTCGCGCTGGGCGTTGGCGTCGATCGGATCGAGCGTGGCCATGATCTGGCCTTCTTCGACCCGCTGGCCTTCTTCGATCATCACCTCGCGCACCTTGCCGGTGATCTTGGCCGAGACCGTGGCGATGCGACGGGCGACGATGTAGCCGGTGGCGTCGAGCACCGAGGCGCCGGCGCCGCCGTTGCCGGCGCCGATCGCGGTGACGGTGGCGGTGCGCACCTTGGCGCCCGCGCTGCGGCCGAAGGCGAGCCAACCCGCCGCCGCCAGCACCGCCAGCAGCACCGCCGCGCCGATCAGCCAACCGCGTCCCGGGCCCGAAGGGGCCGGCGGACGGCTGCGGTCGATGCGGAGTTCCTTCAGCAGATCGGCGGATGCGCTCATGTTCCCAACCAGGACGCCTGAAGTTGCGTAGTGTGACCGCGGCACCGGCCCGATCCAACCTGCTTAAAGTCAGTTTTTGTCAGCGCGGCTGTCGCCGGTTCGACCTGACAGTTGTCATGCCCGGCGGATGTTCGGGCCGGAACGAGTCTGCCCCGGACGGCGTGTGCACGGGTTGCGGTTTTCGCCCGCCGCAAACGCGAACGGCCGCCGGCCGGAGCACCGGCGGCGGCCGTCGCGAGGGACCGCGCGGACCTTAGTAGTAGGTCGCCGGCGCCTGATCGAACAGCACCGGCACCTGCACGTCGATGCAGGCGCCCACCGGCAGGACCACGCCGGTCAGCGCGACCGTGGTGTCGCCGGCGTTGCCGCCGCTGGCCGGGCAGGTGCCGCCGCCGGTGCCGGCGCAGCTCCACGCGCCCGACAGCTTCACGCCCTTGGGCAGCGGGTCGCTGAGGGTGGCGCCGTTGGCCACCGCCGGGCCGTTGGTGTTGCAGGCGTGCAAGGTGTAAGTGGTCGGGCGGCCCGGGGTGTAGGTCGAAGCCAACGGCAATTCGCTCTTGACCAGGCTCAGGCTGACGTTGACCGCGATCGGCGCCGGCGTCTGCGCGCACTGCGGATTGCCGGCGGCCGGGCAGGCCGGCAGCGGATCCGGATCGCCGCCGCCGGCGACCGCGACGTGGTTGACCGGCGAACCGCTCGCGGCCGCGGCGATGGCGACGTTGAGGCGCACGCTGGCGCTGTCGCCCGCGGCGATCGGCGCGGTCGGAGTGAAGCTGCAGGCGACCGTGCCGGTGGCCGGCAGCGTGCCGCAGTTCACCGCGCCCTGCGCGCTGGACGCCGAGACCAGACTGAAACCGGCGGGCAAGGTATCGGCGATGGCGATCGCGCCGCTGGTCGCGCCGC
Source organism: Lysobacter sp. K5869 (assembly GCF_018847975.1). Lineage (NCBI taxonomy): Bacteria > Pseudomonadati > Pseudomonadota > Gammaproteobacteria > Lysobacterales > Lysobacteraceae > Lysobacter > Lysobacter sp. K5869. The sequence continues at coordinate 1,908,907 of NZ_CP072597.1, forward strand.
TGCCGGTGTTCTGCACGCCGATGCTGAAATAGCCGTCGCTGGCCGCGCCGGTCTGGCCCGCGGCGAGCGCGCCGACGACCGACTTGCTGGCGGTGAGTTGCGGCTGCACTACGGTCAGCACTTCGTCGCCGACCAGATTCACCAGATTGTTGGTGTTTCCGATGCTCGCGTTGGTGTTGTGGTAAACGCCGACCGTGTTCGAGGTGACGTCGACCGCGATCTGGCAGGTGAGCGCCGCGCCGGCGCTGCCGCCGTTGACGGTGCCGTTGTTCACCGCGATCGTGCCGGTGCCCGGCGTCGCGGTCACGGTCATGCCGCCCAGCGCGGTGCCCAGGGCGCCGCCGCTGGGGCAACTGGTGCGCACGTTCGGCGTCGGCGCGATCACCACGTTGGCCGGCAGCGTGTCGGTGAAGCGGATGCTGTTGGTGATGCCGGTGCCCTTGTTGCTCAGGTCGAAGGTCAGCGTCGACACGCCGCCGGCGTTGATCGTGGCCGGCGCGAAGCGCTTGACCAGATCGACCGAGGTCAGGGCGAAGGTGACGCGGTATTCGGCGGTGAAGTTCGCCGCGCCCGACGGGATGTTCCACTGCGCCGCGATGCCGTTGTCGGTATTGGCGTTGGTGTCGACGGTGTTGCCCAGATCGCCGCCGGCGACGGCGCAATTGGGCGTGTTGTTGTTGCCGCCGTTGCAGATCCGCCACTGCGGCCAGGTGTAATTGCCGCTGAAGTATTGATCCCAGTTCGGCGTGCCCGACGAAGGCTCCCACCACAGCGCCTCGAACTGCGTGCCCTTGGCCACGCCGACCAGATCGGGACGGCCGGTGGTGTTGCCCGGCGTGGTGCGGCTGAAGCCGGGGCCGTTGTCGCCGCCTTGCAGGAAGGTGTCGATGTTCTGATAGAACTTGATCGACGCGCCGCTGGCGGGCATGCCGCTCAGCGCGACCCGGCGGGTGAACCACGCCTGCGGGACGATGTAGCTGTCGAGGATGGTGACGGTGATGCCGGCGTCGTCCGTGTTGTTCGGACGCAGCGTCGTCGTGGTCTGGTACGGCGAGCCGACCGTGCCGGCGCCGCTCAGCGCGCTTTGCGAGACCTGAGTGAACTGGGTGAAGGCGCCGGTGTTGGCGTTGTTGGCGTTGGTGTAGACCCGCACCGCGCCCGCGCCGCGGTCCACGCGCAGATAAATGCTGTTGTAGAGATTGCCGCCCGTCGGCGTGGAGCCGCTGTTGTAGACCTGATCGGCGTTGCCCAGCCGCACCTGGAACTGGCTGTTGCTGCCCCAGGTGACGCGCAAGCCGTCGGAGCCGTCGGTCAGAACGCCGCCGGTGGCGTTGGCCACGCGTTGGCTGGAGGCGCCGCTGGCCAGAACGTTGCCGGCGAACGCCAGCGCGAACGCGCACAGCAGCGCGCCGGCCTGGCGGCCGAGTTGGGTCGAGCGATTCATGGATTCCCCTGTTTCGAGCCTTACTGCGAAGGTTCGGGCGCTGAGGCTGCCTGGCGGCCCTGAAACCCGGGTACGGACCCGGGCGGACTTCGGTGATTCATAGCACTGAATAAGTGTGCCACAAATCACATTTTGTCTGAACGGGGTTGCGGGCGCCAGTCCCCTGGGTCGCCTGGAACCGCAAGGAATAACGGTGGATGGGGGCGGGAGAGGACAGGGCGCCGGGCCGAGGCGTGGGGCGGGGCGGGGCGAAAGCCTTGGGCTTTGCGGGGCGGGGCGCGCTGAAGGCGTTGGATCCCCGCGTTCGCGGGGATGACGTTCGGGAAGGGCGTCGAAGACGCGGGCGCTGCCGGTCGCGGGACGGTTCGCAGGCGTGCGGCGTGGGAAGCGCGGCCGCGGCCGCGAGCGTGCTGCCCGCGATCAGCGCGCCCGCGCGCGGCGCAGTTCGGCCAAGCGCGCGCGCACCGCCTGCGCCAGCGCGGGCAGCGAGTCGTAGCGGGGAATGCCGTAGCGCTGGGCGACGATGTCGACGTTGCCCTTGCGCCAGAACCCGTCCGGGCAGGCCAGCAGCACCTTGCCGGAGCCGGCGTGCAGGCCGAGTTCGAGCAGGCTGACCGGCGCCTGCGAGCCCGGCGCGAGGTACATCGCGATCACGTCGGCGCGCTGCAGCGCGGCGAGTTCCCATTCCACCTGACGGCGGAACTCGGGTTCCTCGGCGACCGGCTTCCACGCCGGGTTCCAATCTTCGCGGCGCGGGTTGAGCAGCACCACGCCTTCGTCGGCGAGCTCGCGCGCGAACTGCGCTTGCCAGTCGCGGGTGCCGCCCATGTCGATGCTGCCGGCGAGGAACACCTTGAGGCGGTCGTCGGCCGGGATCGGTTGCGGCGAGCGCACCAGCTGCGAGGTCGCGGCGGGTTGCGCGGAATCGGCTTGCGTCGACGAACTTGGTTGCGTCGACGCGGAGGTCTTCGCCTCGGAGGCCGGCGCGTTCGCTTGCGCCGGCATCGCGTTCGCGGCGGCGGCCGCCGCCTGCGGCATCGCCGCGTCCGCCTTCGCCGCTTGCGGCTGGGCGGCGCCCGCCGGAGCGATCATCGCCGCCGCCAGCGTCAACGCCGCCCATCGCGTTTTCATCCGCGCGCGCATCGCGACCTCAACCCGCCGCGCGCGCCTTGAGCATCGCGTACACCGCGCGCAACCCCTGCGCTTCGCCGCCCGCGGGACGGCCGGCGCGGTCGGCGTCGTTCCAGCTGTACACGTCCAGATGCGCCCAGGCCTGATCGGCCGGCACGAAACGCTCCAGATACAGCGCCGCGGTCACCGAGCCGGCCATCTTCGACGGACCGCCGTTGGCGATGTCGGCGATGTGGCTGGTCAGGTAACGCAGGTACGGACGCCACAGCGGCATGCGCCAGACCGGATCGCGCTGGGCGACGCCGGCGTCGAGCCAGTCCTGCGCCAGCGTGTCCTGATTCGAATACAGCGCCGGCAAATCCGGGCCCAGCGCGATGCGCGCCGCGCCGGTGAGCGTGGCGAAGTCGAGCAGCAACGCCGGCTTGCGCTCGCTGGCGTAGGTCAGCGCGTCGCACAGGACCACCCGGCCTTCGGCGTCGGTGTTGTCGATCTCCACGCTGATGCCCTGGCGAGTGGCGATCACCTCGCCCGGACGGAACGCGTTGGGGCCGACCGCGTTTTCCACCGCCGGCACCAGCAAGGTGATCCGCAGCGGCAGCTTGCGCGCCATGATCAGTTCGGCCAGCGCGATCGCGTGCGCCGCGCCGCCCATGTCCTTCTTCATCCAGCGCATGCCGTCGGCCGGCTTGAGGTCGAGGCCGCCGGTGTCGAAGCACACGCCCTTGCCGACCAGCGCGACGTGCGGGTGCGCGGCGTCGCCCCATTCCAGCGCGATCAAACGCGGCGCGCGGTGCGAGGCGCGGCCGACGGCGTGGATGGCGGGGAAGTTGCGTTCGATCAACGCGTCGCCGGCGATCACCTCGATCTTGGCGCCGTGGCGCTGCGCGATCTCGCGCGCGACCTGTTCGAGTTCGGCCGGGCCCATGTGTTCGGTCGGCGTGTTGACCAGATCGCGCACGCGCACGCTGGCGGCGAGCACGGCGAAAACTTCGTCGCCGGCGTCGGCGACGAGCAACTGCGCCGGCGCGCGCGGCGGCGCCTTGTAGCGGTCGAAGCGGTAGCTGCCCAAACCCCAGCCCAAGCGCAGCGCGTCGCGCACGCCGGGTTCGAGCCGGTCGCTGGTGCGCCAGCTGCGCGCCGGTAGCGCGAACGGCGCGTGGCCGTAGGCGTAGGGATCGAGCGGATCGGCGCCGGTGCCGACCGCCGCGCCCATCAGCGCGCCGTCCGGGCCGGGCAGCAGCACCACGGTTCCGGCCGAGCCGTCGAAGCCTTGGGTCTGCACCCAGGCGGCGGTGGGCGCGGGCAGCGCGTCGCGCCAGGCGGCGAAGTCGGCGCGGCCGACCAGATCCAGCGGCAGCGCGCCGGCGTCGGAAGAAGTGAAACCCAGGGGCAGAGTCATGCGGAGGCGGTGTCCGTGCGCAGCGTGCGTTCGTGTGGGGCGCGTTCCAGCCAATCGGCCAGCGCGGTGAGGGTGGCGAATTCCAGATCGGGGCGCGGGTGATGCTCGGGCCAGGTACGCGCTTCGCGGTTGATCCAGCACGTGCGCAGGCCGGCGAGGCGGCCGCCGACGATGTCCATTTCGATGTCGTCGCCGACGTGCAGCACCTGCGCCGGATCCTGCTCCAGGCGCGCGCAGGCGGCGTGGAAGATGCTGGCGTCGGGCTTGGCCCGGCCGTGTTCGCGCGCGCCGAGCTGGAAGCGGAACAGCGGCATCAACCCGATCCGCTTGAGGTCGGCGTTGCCGTTGCTCAGCGCCGCCAGCGGCACCCGCGCGGCCAGCCGCGCCAGCGCGGCTTCGCTGTCGGCGTAATGCTCGACTTCGCAGCGCGCGGCGAAGAACGCGTCGAACGCGGGCTCGGCCAGGGCGAGATCCTCGCCGCCCTCGCGCAGCATGTGCTGCAAGGTCAGCCGGCGTTGGGTGGTGTAGTCGTGGGCCAAGTCCGGCCGCTCGCCGGCGATGCGGTCGCGCAGCGCGCGCACCGCTTCGATCGGATACAGCGCGGCGGTGCGCGGCGCATGCGCGCGCAGCCATCGGTCGAGAACCGCCTCGGCGCGCAGCATCACCGGCGCGATCGGCCAGATGGTGTCGTCGAGGTCCAGGGTGATGGCGCGGACGGGGAAGGTCATGCGCGCCATTTTAGCCTGCCGGGCCGGCGCCGATGACCGACGCGCGTCGCTGGACGCGTCGCCGCCGCGTTCAGCCGCCGCGCGCCAGCCGGTCGGCCCGCTTGAGCAATTCCGGCAGGCGGTGCGCGCCGTGCATGCGCGCCACCGCCGCGCGCGCCTGCGCCGGGTCCAGGCCGGCGGCGGTCACGTACAGCGGCCGCGCGCCGCCGCGCACGACCTCGGCCTCGGCCGGGGTCTCGACGAAGCGGGTCTTGGCCACGCCGACCACGGCGACCTCGCGCCGCAGCGCGTCCCACAGGTGTGCGCCGAGGCCGGGCCGGCCGGCGCCGTCGAGCCAGACGTGGCCGTCGACGACGACGCACGCCGGCAACGCATCGAGCTTCGCCAGCAAGGCGGACAGGCACGGCAGCTCGCGGCGGTAGAACGCGCCGGGCTCGTAGGCGGCGACGTTATCGATGTCGATGGTCAGTTCCGCCGCCGCGTCCGCGTCGCCCCAGTCGGCGAACAGCACGCCGGCCGCGCGCGCGCCGCGGTCGAAGTAGTGCACATCGGCGGCGAGGATCACGCGCGGCTCATTCCAGCAGCTTGGCCCAGCCGTCCATGCCCTCGATGCGCGCCAGCACCAGTTTCACGCACACCAGCATCGGCACCGCCAGCAGCAGGCCGACGATGCCCCACAGCCAGCCGAAGAACATCAGCGCCAGCATCAGCACCAGCGGCGACAGGCGCATGCGCCGGCCCAGCACCAGCGGGGTGACCAGTTGCGATTCGATGGTGTGCAGGCCCAGGTACAAGCCGGCCGGCAGCAGCGACGGCCACAGTTCGTCGAACGCGACCAGGCCCATCACCAGCATCACGCCCACGCCGATCAGCGGGCCGACGAAGGGCGCGAAGTTGAGGATCGCCGCCATCGTGCCCCACAGCAGCGATTCGGGCAGCGGCGTGCCCAGCGCGTACAGCGCGCCGGCCAGGGCGAGGCCGAGGCCGGTGTTGATCAGGCTGATGGTCAGCACGTAGCGCGAGATCTCGCGCTCGATCGAATGCAGGATGTCGATGGTGAGCTTTTTCTGCTGTTGGCTCGGCAGCAGGGCGATGGCGTTGCGCTGCAAGGACTCGCCGAACACCATGAAGAAGAAGGTCAGCAGCACCACCGCCAGCACTTGGGCGACGCGCTTGGGCGTGGAGGTCAGGGCGCGGTAGGGATCGTCGAGTTCGGTCTTGACCACCTGCACCGGCTTGGCGGTGTTCTCGCCGCCGGCGGCGCGGGCGAAGTTCTGCGCGGCGCGGTTGGCGTCCTGGAACGGTTTGGTCATCTGCCGCAGCTTGGGGCCGACCTGCTTGAGTTCCTTGGGCACCTGCCGCACCCATTCGCCGGCCGGCTCGGCCAACTGCAAGGTCAGCGCGCCGGCGACGGCGAGGCCGCCGGCCAGCACGATCAGCGCCGCCAACAAACGCGGCAGGCGCAGCCGGCCGAGCAGGCGCAGGATCGGGTTGCCGACCAAGGCGAAGAACGCGGCCAGCAGGATCGGCAGCAGCAGTTCCTGCGCCGCCCATAAGGTGTAGCCGGCGGCGAGCGTCGCCAGCACCAGCAGCGAGACCGGGGCGCGCGGGCGCGCAGTCGCGGGCCTCGCCGTGGAATCGCTGGCGGGCGTTGGGTCGGCGTCCGCGGCTGCGGGTGGCGGGACGGAGGCGGAGTCGGACGCGGTGGGCGGGATCAAGGCGGTATCGTGCGGTGGAGCCGGCGCAAACTGTGCGCTCTTGCGTGTGTAGGCGCCAGCGCGATTTGGGGTGCGGTGGGGGGGGCGCGGGCGCATCGGGCCTGCCGGGGACTCCCTCGGGGCTAAGGGCCTTCGGCATACGCCCCGAGGGAGTCCCCGGCAGGCCCGATGCCTGCGGTTCTGGTCGAGCGTTTCAAAAAGCGAAGCGGTGCCTATCGCGTACGCACGCGCGCGCACTCACGCAGCGCCTGCGAACCATCAAATAAAGGTGGAGGGCCCAGGGCCGGGGAAGCTCCCCACGGGCGTATGCCGAAGGCCCTTAGCCCGTGGGGAGCTTCCCCGGCCCTGGGCCCGTCCCCGAAGTCTCAGCCCAGCCCATCAGCCCGCGTCAGGCAGTCAGGCCGCACTGCGTTGCGCACCCGTCTGCGCCCCATCGGCCGCCTGATCGGCCGCACGCGCCGCGCGCCCGGCCTGACCGGCCGCCTGTCCCGCCTGATCCGCCGCCTCCTGCGCGCCGGCACCGGCGAACAACCCCGACAGCAAACTCACGATCTGCATCAGATTGCCGCTCTTGACCGCGATCTTGACCGGCTCGGCGCGGCCCATGAAAAACCCGGCGACCAAACCGGCGATCACGATCCGCCCCGGCGTCCACGCCTCGCGCCACGACTTGCTCAGCACGCGCTTGCGTTCCTGCACCTGCTCGTAGCGCCCTTCCAGCAGGCGCTCGCGCTTGTCCACGCGCCGTTGCAGACGATCGAACCGGCTCATCGCGCCTCCTTCTGATGCGCTTCGATCTTGCGATCGTCCTCGTCGTCGTGGCCCAGGCCCATGCGGCGCAACTGCCGCCGCGTCGCCGACAGCCGGGTGTACTCGAAATAGCGCAAGGCCTGCCACGCGCCGACGGCGGTGACCACCAAGCTCAACCCGGCCGCGGCCGACATCGACGCCAGCCACGACCAACCCAGCACGCCCTGCAGCAGCGCGATCAGCGCCGCCATCAGCAACAGCCACGACGACGCGCCGAACACGATCGCCACCGCCACCCACAACAGCGCCCGGCCCAGCGCGCTGCGGGCCAAGGCGAGATCGGCGATCAACAGGCCGCGCAGCGCGCGGCCGGTGTCGAGCGCGGCCGACAAGCCTTCGCGGCCGGCATCGCCGATCTCGCGGAAGGCGTCTTCCAGCGGCAGCGGCCCCTGCCGGGGCTCGCCGCGGTCGCCGGCGCGCGCGTCCTCGCCGTGCGGGGCGTCGCTCGCGCTCACTTGTCGCCGCTGCGGGCGAGCTTGGCGATGATGAAGCCGGCGGCGAAGGCGACGCCGAAGGACGCCAGCGGACGTTCGCGCACCAACTCGGCGGCGCTTTCGATCAGATCGCGGCCCTTGTCCATCAGCGCGTCGACTTGCTCGCGCGCCGCGCCGCCGGCGTGCTCGGCCGCGGCGATGCCGGCCAGCGCGCTGTCGGCCAGATCGGACTTGACGTTGGCCTTGCCGAGCTTGAGTTCCTCGCCGGCCACGCCGGCCGCGCTGCGGATCGCGTCGCCGGCGTCGCTGGCGGCCTGCTTGAGGTGGCTGCCGGCCTGGCCGAGGTTGCTCTTGACGTTATCGGTCGAAGTGGGGGACATGGGTTACCTCCGTGTTGCTGCGGGAATGAACCGCGGAACGTGTCCCGGGTTCGGCGGGCCGTGGTCGGGCCGGGCGATGGTAGCGGCCCTCGACGGCGATGAACGGGTGGCGCGCCGCGAAGGCGCGCGGTCGATCTTAGCGACTCGACGGCTCGATCTTAGCGGGCCGATGTTAACGGCCCGCGTGCAACCGCGCGGCCCGCGCTCAGCGCAGGGCCAGATTGCCGACGCTGTTGCCGCGCTGCACGCGCAGCAGCAACTGTGCCGGCGCGCGGCTGAAGCTCGCGCGGAAGCCGGGAAGATCGTCGAAATTGCCGCTGCTGGCGGCGAGCACGATGTCGTCCTTGCGCAGATCGTTGGCCTCCGCGCGGCTGCCGCGGGTCACGCTTTCCACGACCACGCCGGACAGGCCGGACTGGCGCAGACGCTCGGGCAACTCGCCGAAGGTGGCGCCGGTCAGGCGCGCGTCGAGGTCGGCGCCGGCGAGCGAGCGCGGCTGTTCGCGCAAGGTCGCGTTGAGCGACAGCGACTGGCCGTCGCGGCGCACGTCCAGCGCGATCTTGCTGCCGATCGATTGCAGGCCCTCGAAATTGCGCAACGCGTCGCGTCCGTCCACGCGCTGGCCGTTGGCGCCGAGGATCACGTCGCCGGCGCGCAGCCCCGCCGCGGCCGCGGCGCTGCCGGCGAACACGCGCGAGACCAGCGCGCCGCGCGGCTCGGCCAGCTTGAGCGCGGCGGCGAGCTGCGGGGTGACGTCCTGCGACTCCAGCCCCAGCGTGCCGCGGCGCACGACGCCGTTGTTGGCGATCAGCTGATCCTTGATGTTGCGCGCCAGATTCACCGGAATCGCGAAACCCAGGCCGATGTTGCCGGCCATGCTGCCCTGCGGATTGAAGCTGGCGGTGTTGATGCCGACCAGTTCGCCGTTGAGGTTGACCAGCGCGCCGCCGGAATTGCCCGGGTTGATCGAAGCGTCGGTCTGGATGAAGTTCTGATAGCCCAAGCCGCGCAGGCCGCTGCGGCCCACCGCCGAGACGATGCCGGAGGTGACGGTCTGGCCGATGCCGAACGGGTTGCCGACCGCGACCACGAAGTCGCCCACGCGCAGCGCGTCGGAATCGGCCAGCGAAATCGCGCTGAGGTTCTGCGCCGGAATGCGCATCAGCGCCACGTCGGTGTCCGGGTCGGAGCCGATGAAGTCGGCCTTGACCGTGCGCCCGTCGGCCAGCGTCACCGAGACCTCGTCGGCGCCCTCGATGACGTGGTGGTTGGTCAGCACGTAGCCGTTCTTGGCGTCGATGATGACGCCCGAGCCGAGCGACTCGTTGATCCGTTCCTGCGGGATGTTGGGGAACATGCGGCGGAAGATCGGATCGTTGGCGAAGGGGTTGCGGATGCGCACGGTCTGTTTCGTGTGCACGCTGACCACCGCCGGCGTGACCCGCTGCAGCATCGGCGCCAGCGACGGCAGCTGCTGGCCGGCGACCGAGGCCGGCAACGCGGCGGCGGCCGGCACCGACAGCGTGGCCGGCGGCGGCGGCGCGGCTTGCGCCGGCGCTTCCAATCCCTCGCGGATGGCGGTGGCGGCGAAACCGCCGAACGCGGCGGCCAGGGCGAGGGTCAGCAGGGTCGGCAAGGGACGCATCGTGTTGCGGTTCCGAAGGTGCGTGGATGGGAGGCGGAGCGCGGCGTGGTTCGGGCGTAGGTCGTACGGGCAGTCGTTCAAGCAATCGTGGCGGCCGCCGCGGGCTTCAAGAGCGGGCCGCCGCGAGAGCGGACCGTTCGAGCCTCGGCCGGGCCCGGCGCCGCCGGCTTGGACCGCGGCGCCCGCGACTCGTTCCGGCCTCGCCGCAGTGTTGAAGAGCGGCAATAAATAACCGATGAAGCCGCCGCCGTCGCGCCGCGCGTTCGCGGCCTGCGCAAGCGCGGTGCCGACACGGCGCGGCGAAGCGCGATCCGTGTCGCTGCGATGACGCACGAAGCGTGATAGTCATCAACAAGCCGTTGACTTCCGGCAACGCCGGGCGTAGCGTTGAACCCCTGCGAGGCCACAACATCTAGTGGTCGGCCCCGCGGAGGGAGCCCAAGCGTAGGGGTTCGGCTTGGGAAGGTCTTCACGTCTCCTTGAGGCAGGACATGCTCATGACGAGAGCGGACGCGAACCTCGCAATCACCATAAAGGCCGCACGCGGCGCGTAGCCCAACGCGCCGTGCGCATCGTCGTCGGCGGGGGGCTGGCGACGAGCCGCGAACGATCCAGCACCACCCGCGCCGGGCCGCCATCGCCCGAGCGGATGCAATCCACCCGCGACGGTTCCTACACACGTGAATCGATACACAACACGTCAGTGAGGAACGCCGTCCCGGGACACAAAAAGAAAGTCCCGATGACCGGTTCGACCCGCTTCGCCGATGTAGCTGTCGCTCCACCTGTGCCGTGACTCGGCACGCTGTAAGGCAACAGAACCATCCCCCGATTACCTCGTACAAAGAAACCACCGGCGGCGGGCGCAACCCAACGGCCCGCCGCCATTGAAGGAGACGAAACAGGCATGAGCACCGTGCGCCTCGAGGCGGTCAAGCACCCGGCGGCAGAGCAAGAGATCGCCCTGCAGCCCGCGTCCCAGGACATCTGGGACAAGAAGTACCGGCTCAAGACCAAGTCGGGGGACGCGGTCGATGCCGACATCGACGGAACCTACCAGCGCGTGGCGCGGGCCCTGGCCGACGCCGAGCCCAACGCCGAGAAGCAGCAGTACTGGTACGAGCGTTTCGTCTGGGCGCTGCGCCGCGGCGCCATCCCCGCCGGCCGCATCACCTCCAACGCCGGCGCGCTGGAACACAAGCCGGCCACCTCGACCATCAACTGCACGGTCTCGGGCACCATCGAAGACTCGATGGACGGGATCCTGGAAAAGGTCCACGAGGCCGGCCTGACCCTCAAGGCCGGCTGCGGCATCGGCTACGAATTCTCGACCCTGCGGCCGCGCGGCGCCTTCGTCGCCGGCGCCGGCGCGTACACCTCCGGTCCGATGTCCTTCATGGATATCTACGACAAGATGTGCTTCACCGTGTCCTCGGCCGGCGGCCGCCGCGGCGCGCAGATGGGCACCTTCGACGTCAGCCACCCCGACGTGAAGGACTTCATCCGCGCCAAGCGCGAGGACGGGCGCCTGCGCCAGTTCAACCTCTCGCTGCTGATCACCGACGGCTTCATGGAAGCCGTCGACCAGGACGCCGATTGGCCGCTGGTGTTCCCGGTCAACATCAAGGAACGCGGCGACCTCGACCTCGACAACGCCGAGGAAGTGGTCTGGCGCGACTGGCCGACCCACCGCAACTACATCGTCCGCGACGACGGCCTGGTGGCGTGCAAGATCTACGGCCACATCCGCGCGCGGCACCTGTGGGACATGATCATGGTCTCGACGTACGACTACGCCGAGCCGGGCTTTATCCTGATCGACCGCGTCAACGAGATGAACAACAACTGGTGGTGCGAGACCATCCGCGCCACCAACCCCTGCGGCGAACAGCCGCTGCCGCCCTACGGCGCCTGCCTGCTGGGTTCGGTCAACCTGACCAAGTTCGTGCGCAACGCCTTCACCGACCGGGCCGAGTTCGACTGGGAGGAATACAAGGAAGTCGTGCGCGTGTTCACCCGCATGCTCGACAACGTGGTCGAGGTCAACGGCCTGCCGCTGGAGCAGCAGCGCAACGAGATCATGCGCAAGCGCCGCCACGGCATGGGCTTCCTCGGCCTGGGCAGCACGGTCACCATGCTGAAGATGAAGTACGGCTCGGCCGAGTCGTGCGAGTTCACCGAGCGCATCGCCCGCGAAATGGCCGTGGCCGGCTGGGAGATGGGTTTGGCGCTGGCGAAGGAAAAGGGCGCCGCGCCGATCATGGAGGAGATCTTCACCGTCACCGCCGAGATGCTGCGCAAGCGTCCGGAAATGAAGCGCGACGGCTGGACCGTGGGCCAGGACATCCCGGGCAAGGTGCTGCACGCCAAGTACTCGCGCTACATGCAGCGCGTGGCCGAGGTGGCGCCGGAGCTGGTGGACGAACTCGCCGACATCGGCTCGCGCTTCACCCACCACAGCTCGATCGCGCCGACCGGCACGATTTCGCTGTCGCTGGCCAACAACGCCTCCAACGGCATCGAGCCGTCCTTCGCCCATCACTACAGCCGCAACGTGATCCGCGAAGGCAAGAAGTCGAAGGAAAAGGTCGACGTCTACTCGTTCGAGCTGCTGGCCTACCGCGAACTCATCAACGCCAAGGCGATGCCGTTCAGCGACGAAGCCGAGGCCAAGCTGCCCGACTACTTCATCGCCGCCGACGACATCACCCCGAAGGAGCACGTCGACGTCCAGGCCGCCGCGCAGAAGTGGGTGGACTCGTCGATCTCCAAGACCGCGAACGTGCCCACGGACTACCCGTACGAGCAGTTCAAGGACATCTACCGCTACGCCCACCAGCAAGGCCTGAAGGGCTGCACCACCTTCCGCTTCAACCCGGCCGCGTTCCAGGGCGTGCTGGTCAAGGAAGCCGACCTCGAGAACACCACCTACCGCTTCGAGCTCGAAGACGGCAGCGTGCTGGAGGTCAAGGGCAACGAACAGATCGAATACGACGGCGAGATGCACACCGCCGCCAACCTGTTCGATGCGCTGAAGGAAGGCTATTACGGCAAGTTCTGACGGCGCGCCCGCCGCGCGTCGCCGGCCCGCGGCCGGGACGCGCACGGCGGGCGTTCCCGTTCAGCCGGCGGGGCGGGGCGAGGCGGTTTTTCGCGAACTTCCCTCCGCCGCGGCTCGCGGAATTCAGCCGCCGGTCGCAGTGGCGCGCGCCCTCTGTTGTTACCGCGCGCCACGGGTATAGCATCACTCCGGCAACACCCCGATTGCTGCACCTAGCCACGCGTACCCGAACGGAACCGCCCACGAGGAGGGCACAATGAGCAACGGTAATGGAGTGACGGCGACCCTGACCCAGGCGGCCGAGAACGTGAAGGAAACCGCGTCCAACCTCGGCAGCGCCATCGCCAGCCGCGCCGAGGAAGCCGTGGCCTCGGTCAAGAAGACCGCGACCCGCGCGCGCAAGGCCGCCAAGAAAGCCGTCGGCAGCGCCAAGAAGAAACTGGCCAAGGCCAGCGCCGACGCCAAGAAGGAAGTGAGCGCGCTCAAGGCCAAGGCCACCGGCAAGAAGCCCGCCAAGAAGGCGGCGAAGAAGGCCGCCAAGAAGGCCGCGACCAAGAAAGCCGCGACCAAGAAGACCGTGAAGAAGGCCGCCGCGAAGAAGGCCGCGCCGGCCAAGAAGGCCGCGAAGAAGGCGACCAAGAAGGCGGTCGCCAAGAAAGCGCCGGCCAAGAAGGCGGCGAAGAAAGCGGTGAAGAAGGCCGCGGCCAAGAAGGCGCCGGCGAAGAAGGCCGCCAAGAAGGCCGCCAAGCGCTGAGTTCCGCAAGTCCCTCTCCCGTCCCGCGACGGGAGAGGGCAGGGCGCAGTTCCCGCCCGGCAAGACGTTCCCCCACAGAATCAGCAGCGCAGCAACGCAGGAGTCGGGCCCATGGCCGTCAAGATCGAGAAGAAAATCAAGGGCTACAGCGTGGTCACCCCGGAAGACAAGGCGAAGGACGCCGCCGCCAAGGCCGCCGCCGCGAGCGCGCCCGCCGCGCCGGCCGAGCTGCCGGGCGACAACGTCATCCAGATGCACGAGCGCATCGAACGCCCCGAGATCCTGATCGGCTCGACCTACAAGATCAAATCGCCGCTGTTCGAGCACGCGCTGTACGTGACCATCAACGACATCGTGCTCAACGCCGGCACCGAACACGAATCGCGCCGTCCGTTCGAGATCTTCATCAACTCCAAGAACATGGACCACTTCCAGTGGATCGTGGCGCTCACGCGCATCATGTCGGCGGTGTTCCGCAAGGGCGGCGACGTGACCTTCCTGGTCGACGAGATGAAGGCCGTGTTCGACCCGCGCGGCGGCTACTTCAAGGCCGGCGGCGTGTACATGCCCTCGCTGGTGGCCGAACTCGGCGCCATCGTCGAGGACCACCTCAAGTCGATCGGCATGATCCACGACCCGGAAATGAGCGACGCCCAGCGCGACCTCATCGCCGAGAAGCGCCGCGCCTACGAAGAGCGCTCAAAAAAAAACCCTGACGGCGGCGCTTCGATCACCGTCGTCGCCCCGCGCAGCGAAGACGTGACCGTCACCGGCGAAGGCGCGAGCTTCCCGCCCAGCGCGACCATGTGCCACAAGTGCAGCACCAAGGCCGTGGTGATCATGGACGGGTGCGCGACGTGCTTGAACTGCGGGTATTCCAAGTGCGGCTGAGGCCGGATCAAGACGCCAGCGGTGCTCACATCCGACCATGTGGGGGCGGGGCAGTTCCTTCGGAGCCCCTTTTTCCTGCTCTGAAGGCATGATTTTGCGAGCAAAGTGTAGCTAGCCTGAGCCGGCCTCTTTGATCTTCGGATCGTGCGCGATATACGCCACGCTAAGAGTTGGTGGCGCCTGTTAAGGCGCGCACCCCGCATCCTTCAATACCTCCCACAGCGGGACCTTTTGATGATGTCGAGCGGACACGCGGCGGTGCTTGGCCGGAATGGCCCTGCTCTAAATATCGTCCTCAAGGCTCTGCCCCTGCACCCGCAGCCAGTCACGAGCGCGCTTCATGCTGGGCGATTGCGCGCGCACGATGTTCCAGAAGCGGGGCGTGTGGTTGGGCTCCATCAAGTGCGCCAGCTCGTGCACGATCACATAGTCGATCACGAACATCGGGGCCTTGATCAGCCGCCAGCTGAAATTGAGGTTGTTACCCGGCGTGCATGAGCCCCAGCGGAGGCGGCTGTCACCGATCTTGACTTGTGCGTAGCTGACGCCAAGACTCTTGGCGTGCAGGTTCACGCGGGGCACGATTCTTTCCTGCGCGCGTTCCATATACCACTGCCGCAGCACCCGCTTGCGTTCGCTGACGCGTGAGCGCGGGATCAGAAATTTACCGGCAAAGCGCACGCCAGCATCGGCGGCGTCCACCAGCTCGATGCGGTAAGCGTGGCCCAGGTACAAGGCGGATTCGCCGTTCACCAGTTCCTTGCCGGGAGCGTGCGGCAAGGGTTGGTACTTCTGCGCATCGTTGAGTTTCTCGAACAGCCATTGGCGCTTGCCGTCCACCAGCTGGCGAAGTTTGTCTTCGGGAAAGCCCACGGGGGCGTGCACGACCACGGTTCGGTCGCGCTCGACGGTAATGGTGACATTCTTGCGCTTGGCCGAGCGACGGATTTCGTAACTGAGGACCATGGCATCACGCCGCGTGCAAAATGATGTCGGTCTTGGCTTCGGCCAGCTCCATCACACGACTGATGATCGCCTCCCGCTTCCTGATCACGCCGGGAACCGCGGCGAATTCCAGTGAAACGAGGATCTTTTGCAACTCGGCCTTCAGTTTTTTGCGCGCGGGAACACTCTCCCAGAATCCGATCAGCTTCAGTTCGCGCTCCACCGCGTTGTAGATCTGCTGGGTCAGGTCCACCATCACGGCGATGCGCTCGTCCGGTTTGCCGGAGTAGTCGGGGTGTTGCTCCATCACGATGCCCAGTTCAGTCTGGAGCAGGCGGAAGAACGGCATCTGCTTCTTGCGGTGCAGTCCGTAGGTGGGCTCTTTGCCGGCATCCTTGATGCGCTGGCGCAGCTTCTCCAACTCCTCATAGATCTTCTGCCAGTTGTCCTTGAACTCGGCAAAGATCGCGGCCAATGCTTCGGCGAACGAGGCCTGCAAATCCGGATCGACGCTCAGCTCAACGTCTAGATGATGGCGGATGGCGTGCTCCACCTCGGCGGCTTTGGTCTTGCTGCGCTTGTGTTCCTTGACGTCCTTCTCGAAATCCTCGTCTAGAATCGAGATGGGCGCGATCTTGACATCGATTCCATTGGAAACAAGGTGTGCATCGGCAATCGCACGCAGCTTGGGCGGAATGCCCTGCATGCTCAAGCGTGCATCGCGGAAATGCTTTCCGGCCAGAATATTGACCTCGTTGAGCGATTGAAAATCGCGCAGGTAAGCCAACGCTTCCTTGGCTGGGAACAGCGTGTTCAGCGCACGCGTGAATTTTTTGAACGCCAGCATGAAGGAAAAGCGGATGTCCTCGTCGTAGAACACGTCGAAACACGCATCGTGGTCGCTCAGGTCGATCAGGCCGTGCTTTTTCAGCAGCGCCATGATCTCCGCGTGCGCGGCCTGCAACTCGCGCAGCTCCCGTTCGGGGAAGCTCAGGCAGTTGGTGATCTCCTTCTGCTCACGCTCGTCATAGTTGTCCAGCGCCTGTTTCAGGTGATGGCCCACGCCGACGTAGTCGACGATGAAACCCTTGTCCTTGGTTGCACCGCCCATGCGATTCACACGCGCAATGGTTTGCAATAGGTTGTGCGCCACCACCACCTTGTCCAGGTACATCACCTGTTCCACCGGCGCATCGAAGCCGGTCAGGAGCATGTTGTTGACGATGATGATGCCCAGTTTGCCGTCCACGCCTTCACTCGTCGCGCCAAAGCCCAGCTTGAAGCGATTAATGCTGGTCTCGTGACGACGGCTGTCGCCGTAGGCCTTGAGGTGCGGCAGGTCGTTGTGACCCGTGGAGATGATCACGTCGGTTTCGATGGCTTTGAGCGTGGCGATGTCCAGTCCGCTCGGGTTGCCGGCCTCGAGCTTCGCCACGGCGGCCGCCAGTGCTGCATCGATGTGCTGCTTGTAGCGCACCGCCGCTTCGCGCGAAGTGGCCACCACTTGCGCCTTGTAGCCGTTGGGGTACACATGGGTCAGGTAGTGCGCCACCATGTCGGCCGCTTTCGCCGCGATGGTGGGCTCGGCTTCCAGATAGGCCTGGCGCGAGCCGTAGCCGAGGATCTCCAGCCGTTCTTCCAACTTGTAATCGCTGAACACGTCCTGGAATGCCGAATCCATCGCTTCCGCATCTTCTACTTCGGCATTGTGGGTGCGGCCCTCATATACGATCTCCAGCGTCACCCCGTCCTCGATGGACTGGCGCATGGTGTATTTGTCGATGTAATCGCCAAACACGCGCTCGGTCTTGTCGATGGGCGTGCCGGTGTAGCCGATGCGCGCGGCGTTGGGGATGGCGCGGTCCAGGTTTGCGCCCAGCAATTGGTACTGCGAACGGTGCGCCTCGTCGGTCAGCACCAAAATGTGCGGGCTGGTATTGAGCTGCGGGAAGCTGGCTTCCAGATCCGCCTCGCGAAACTTGTGGATCATTGCCATCACCAGATCCGATGACGTGGATGCCAGCATTTCCTTCAGTTTCCTGATGCTGTCGGCCACTTTCACCGTGAAGCCGATGGCCTGACTGGTTTCGGTGAGCTGGGTTTCCAGTTGCGTGCGGTCAGTGACGAACACCACCTTCCAGTGCGCCAACTGCGCGTGGCGGTACAACTCGCGCACCATGAACATCATGGTCAGCGATTTGCCCGAGCCCTGGGTATGCCAGATGATGCCGCTGCGCTGCCGCGGGGTGTTGCCCGCCAA
This sequence comes from Lysobacter sp. K5869, assembly GCF_018847975.1. Classification (NCBI taxonomy): domain Bacteria; kingdom Pseudomonadati; phylum Pseudomonadota; class Gammaproteobacteria; order Lysobacterales; family Lysobacteraceae; genus Lysobacter; species Lysobacter sp. K5869. Next base: position 1,926,507 of record NZ_CP072597.1, read on the forward strand.
CAGGCGCTTGACCGCCAGCTTCACCGCGCGGAACTGCTGGTAGCGGCCGACGATCTTGATGGTCTGGCCGCTGTCATTCGTCGAGAACAACGTAAAGGTACGGATCAGGTCCAGCAGGTTCTGCCGGTCCAGCATGCCTGCAACCAGCCGCTGCTGGTCGTTGGGGGCGCCAGCGCCATGGTCCAGATCTTCCACCGTGCGCGGGTAGGGGTCGGCCCAGCGGTAGAAATACTTTTCGGCGTGGGTGGAGATGGTGCCGAACTTGGCCTGCTGGCGGCAGGTGGCAATAACGATCTGGTTGTACCAGAACAACTGCGCGTGGCCTTCGCCCTTGGCGCCGCGCTGCTCGCTGTAGCGCAGCATCTGGTCGATGGCGCTGACAAGCGCATCGTTGACCTTGGGCGATTTGCACTCCACTAGCCCCACTGGAAGGCCGTTCAGGAACAGCACAATGTCCGGCAGGATATGGTGCTCAGTGCCCGGCACGCGCAGCTTGAACTGGCACACAGCGGCGAAGTCGTTGTTGCCCGGATTGTTGAAGTCGATAAAGCGCACGGACGGGCTGTTCTCGCCGGTTTCCCGGTTCTCGGCCACGCTGGTGCCTTCCAGCAGCAGGTGCAGCAAGTGCTGGTTGTTTTTCATCAGGTCGTTGCCGGGGAAGCTGGCGGTCAACCGCTTCACCACCTCGTCGATCTGGTCTTCCGTCAGCCACGGGTTGATCGCCTTCAGCTGCGTGCGTAGGCGCGGCTCCAATACCACTTCGGTGAAACTGGCGCGGCCAGTGTCGCCTGGTTTTTGATCCTTTTTCAGATCAAGGATGTTCCAGCCCAAGCCCGCCAGCTGATCAAGAAAGGGTTTTTCGACGTGGTTGCGTTCGTCGAGCTTGATGTGGACGGGCGTGGACTTTGTGCTCATGCGCTTTCAGCCTCGTTGTTGTCTTCACCAAGTTGCCGTTCCAGTGATTGCCGGACCAGGCCCATCACATACGGCAGATCGGCTTCGCTCTCCAAGCCTACTTCCACACAGCCATTGCCCCAGTGGCCCAAGTTCGTCACATCCACACATAGATTGCGTGGGTCGTCGATATCGCTGAAGGCCATGTTAAGCGACAAGCGCAGCCGTTTAGCTAGGGGGACGACATCGACGAAATTGGTCTCCGCCTTGTACGCCACATAAAGTTTCAGAAACTCCTCTTGCACACATTCGTCCAGCGCGATGACTTGGGTGCGGAAGTGTTCAAACAGTACGCGCACTGGCCCGCCGGAAAGGTTCGGATGGTCGGTGATCGTATACTCCGCTGCGCTTTCCGCCTTTTTCTCGCGATACGTGTCCAGCACATCATCGGCAAGCGTGGGTGCTTCCCAGATATCCACCGCGCGTTTGGAAAGGCGTCCTGCCCTCAACTTGATCTGATCCTCGTTCCAGTCCGTGCAGCTGCCCAGCCACTCATTGAGCTTGAGCGGGCTCTGCGCAAAGCCTCCCTCCATGTCGCGCTTCTCGGCAAACGGACGGTCGCTGTATTCCGAGTTGTAGCCGGTCAATGTGAGATTGCCTAAAGTGTGCAGATATTGTTCCTGCACCCGCGCCCACTCGCTGCCAAGGGATTGCTGCCAGGCTGCGCTCAGGTTGGCGTTCTGCGGCATAATGTGTTCGATGGTGTAGTCCTGCACCATCACCCGTTCCTTTCGTCCGAAGTTCTCGAAGCGGCGCAGCCAATAGCTGCGGCGGTTGAACTTGTACAGGTTGCGGATCTGCAGCTGGCGACGGAACTCGTCATCGCCCGGAAACCGCCGATACGACGGCAACAGCATGAAAGCGGCCTTGACGCTTTCCAGATAGCGGCTCTTGTCGAGCTTGCGGCAGAAGGTGGCAAAGGTCTGGCGCAGGGAATTGGTGGGTACGTCGCAGATCGCGCGGCGGAACACATAGCTTTCCACCAGCTGCAGCGTGCCGACGAACGCGTCCTTGCCAAGCAGCGCCTGCGTGTAGTCGTGGTAAACCTCCATCAGCATGGGGTAGCAGACATCCGCGCGCAGTTCGCGGATGTCCTGGAAGGCGGCTGCGAGCTCCGGGTCCTTCTCGCTGCCCAATGCCATGCAGCAGTAATAGCGCGCAAACTCCCGCAGTGCTGCGAGCAGGGGCTCATCGTCGCGGCCGCGCGAGTAGATCTTGAACTCGTTGTACACGTCATCCTTGCGGATGCGGTGGTTGCCGGTGTGGATGACCAGAAAAAACCGCATGAACTCGTCGAAGTGCTTGTTGTAGTGCTCCACGCCAAACAGCAGTTCCATCGGGTGCCAGTAGTCCTCATACAGGCGCGTCTGTTGCTCGTGCGGCAAGCCCATCAGCACGTAGTTGCGGATCAGGTCGGCCTGGGTCAGCGCCTTGCCGGTGGAGTTCATGCTCTCGAAGATCATCTGCGGGTTGTCGATGCCCTGTTGCAGGCGCACGTCCACGATCATCAGTTTGCCGATGCCGGCATAGATCACGTCCAGATCGGCATCGCCGATCTTGCCGGTGAAGAACTCGAAGTTTTCCTTGATGCGGTGGGAGGCCTTGTCCGGCAACGGCTTGCCGTCCAGCAGGGCGATCAGCGTGTCCTTGTCGGTCTTGGTCAGCAGCATCTTGTAACGCTGCTCGCCCTTGCCGTAGCGGTTCAACAGGAAGTAATCCTCGATCTCCGCCGCCGACACCGGCGTATCCCGCGCATCTTTCTCCAGCCGCCGCTTCAGGGCCAGCAACAGCAAGGTCAGGGTGGTGATGCGTTGCTGGCCGTCGATGACCAGCCAGCGGGAGATGGCGGCGCTGGTCTCCTGCTCGGGGATGTACACCGCCGAGCCGATAAAGTGGCTGTCCAGCTCCGCATGGCCGCCGACGCGGAGGATATCGTTCCAGAGCTGCTCGCAATGGCTGATTTCCCAGCTGTAGGTGCGCTGGAAGATGGGGATGATGAATTGTTTGGCGCCCTGCAGGAGCTGGGTGAACTGGAGGTCCTGGGCTTTCATGCGCTGGCGGCTTCCTTGGCGTATTGCAGCAGGGGCGTGACGCGGACCTTGCCGGTGAGCAGGTCTTGCATCAGGGCGGTTTTGAGGTGGTGCAGCTTTCGCAGGGACTGCTCATTCGATATTTGCCGCTCATCGACTGCTTCATACGCGGTGGCAATACGTTCTTGCTCAGCGGGCTTGGGTAGCGCAATAACAAGCGGCCTCAGTGTTTCCAGATTGATATTGCTCTGGGCGCTCTTCGGCGCGAGTTGTTCAAGCGCAGGTTTGTGACGGCGAACTGTCATTTCGATGAAGCGGATACTATTCGGCGCCTTTGCAACAGCCCCTACTACACTGTCTGGAAAGTACATGGGCCGGCCAAGTATGGCCGTATCAGCGATATTTGCGGCGATGGTTATTGCAATCGTGCCCTTCGGGAATTCATTGCTGACTCGGGTTCCCATAGTGCTTAGTGTTTGGCTGAAATCATCAACAATCCTGCCGACGTTCGCTGCTACATCGCCCGTTTGAATAAATGGGTGCGAACCGCCATAGAACCGCGCATCATCGCGTGGTCGGTGCGTGAACTTGCCGCGATTCACGTCCGCGACGTCGCCAAGCCTCGCCAGGTCCCACTCCACCGGGATGCGGCCGAGGGGGGAGTCCTTGAAGGCGTGCGTGGCTTCGGAGCGCAGTTGGCCGGCCTCGTCGATGCCGCGGGTGAGCAGGTCCTGCATCAGGCCGGTCTTGATGCGCTGTTGTTTGGCGATCAGTGCCTCGGTCTGTGCAATCGCCATGTCAACCGTGGACAGTACTTCAGCAATCTTGGATTGTTCAGCGCAATCAGTTGGATAGATCACGGGCCATGAAGCAAGCTCGGATGAGTTGATTGCCTCGAAGGTCGAACCTTGCGATGCGGCGCTAAATTTTGGCGCCTCCCACGTGAGGAAATGCTCTAGGTACGGCTGCGCGACCTGCTTACCTTGTATTGCGGCTAGACCCCGGCCAATGACGTAATCTCTCTCGGCAATATTTTGGCGGCCAACCGGGGCGCGAACGCTAAACAAGATCGCGCCTCGCTTCGCAATTTTTTTTGAATTACTGCAGTAGAGCTTCGGCAGCGGGAAACGCGCCTGAAACTCGGCGCACCCCTGAAGAAATGGCAGCCCGATTTCCTCGTCCGAGTAATACTTCGAATCCGGCGACTGCCCCATCGTGATCTCAGCGGCATCGTTGAGTCTGCAGGCGCTCCAGTCTTGCGGCATCGTCATGGCAGGTACCCCAATCCCGCCAACATCCCATCCAGCGCGTGCAGCGTGCTACTACGCGCCGCGTCCAAATCCCGGCTCGACACCGCGTACTTGTCCCACAGGTTCTCCACACGGGCGATCAACGCACGCTTTTCGGCATTGAGATAGCGGGTGAGTTCGGCGCGGGCCAGGTCGTCGATCTTCTGCAGGATCAACCTGCGCGCCTGCTCATCGGTGAGTTGCCCGCCGATGGCGGCGAGCAGCGCATCGGTGCGGGCGATGCGGGCTTGCAGGGCTTCCTTGTCGCGGGCCAATGTGGCGGCCTGTTTCAGGTCGACCAGCTTCTTCGCATCCAACCTAGAGATGCGCTGCTCGATCTGCGCAATCTGCGCGCGCTGTTCGGTCTTGAAGGCATCGCCGCCGCTGCGCTTGAGTTCCAGCTTCTCGGTCAGTTCGGCGCGCCCGGCCTTGTGTTTGGCTTTCACATCCTTGATGCGGGCTTCGATGGTTTTGATCGCCTTGTCCTGCGCCTTCAGCGCCGCACGTTCCTTGTCGGCGCTGGCGCTGGTGGCGTTGTCCAGGTCGTCGATCAAGGACTTCAGCGCTTTCTTGAGGACGGCGGCGGTGGCCTTTTCGTCGGCTTCCGGTTCCCACGCGGCCACTTCCACCGCGGCTTCCACCGCTTCGTCCAGCTCGGTCTGCGCTTCGGCGATCTTCGCCTCGAGCGCGTCGATGGCATCGGCGTCCTTCTGGAAGAATGCGGCGATCAGGTAGACATCGGGAATCAGGCTGTGGTGCCAGCCGCTGGCGATGATGGTCTTGATGTCGTAGCGGATCTGCTGCCACCAGTTGACGAACACGCCGGCGCTCTTGAACTCGTCCAACACGGCCAGCGGGATGAGCTTCTCTTTCAGCGAGGCAATCAATTCGCGGCGGATCTCCGGCGTCTTGCGGCCCCCGTTGCCTGCATTCTCCAACTCGGCAAAGTCGCTGCTTGCAAGCTGCCACCAGTCGGCCAGCGCACTCTGGTGGCGGGCGAGCGTTTGGATGAGCGCGGCATCGGCTTCCAATGCGCGCTTGATCGCGGGCTTGTCCTGGATGTTGTCGACGAAGGTCTGGTAGCCGGGGCGTTCGCTGCGGAACAAGTGCTTCGGCGTGATGCCGAACTGGTCGAACTGCGGGCCAATGGCGTCGATCTCCGTCTGCGGAATGCCGCCGATCAGGTGCGCCTGTACATCTTCAGGCTCCGGGTCCGGCGTGTTGTCCACGTAGCGGCGGATGTTGAGGTTGGCGTCGTGCTGGTCGAGGATTTCGGACTTTTCGACCAGGCGCGAGTATTTGGGCAGCTCGCGCTTGTGGGTGAACACGAAGTCGATCTTCTCGATGTCTTCCGGGCGCAGCCTGTTCTGCGCCTTGCCTTCGCCATATTCGCGGTCGGCGTTGATGAACAGGATCTTGTTCTTCAGCGAATCGGGTTTCTGCTTGTTGCACACCAGCACGCAGGCGGGAATGCCGGTGCCGTAGAACAGGCCCGGCGGTAGGCTGATGATGGCTTCGATGCAGTCGTCGTTGAGGATCAGCTCGCGGATCAGCTTTTCCTTGCCGCCACGGAACAACACGCCGTGCGGCATGACGGTGGCCATGCGGCCGTTGGGCTTCAAGCTGGCCAGCATGTGCTGCACGAACATCAGGTCGGCCTTCTTGCCGGTTTCCGGGCACCACTCGCGGAAGCGGCTGGGGAACTTGACGCTCGCGCGGCTGTAGTTCTGCGAGAACGGCGGGTTGGCCAGCACGCGGTCGAACTGGCGGATGCGGCCGTCTTCCAGGACCTGCGGGTCTTCCAGCGTGTCACCGTTCTCAATCGTGAAGCGGGTGATGTTGTGGAGGATCATGTTCATGTTGCAGATCGACCACACGGTGCCGTTGGAATCCTGTCCGTACAGAGCCAGGTCGTTGGCGTCCTGGCCCTGTTCTTCCACGTACTGATGCGCCTGGATCAGAAAGCCACCGGAGCCGACCGTGGGGTCGTAGATGGTCTGTCCGGCGGCGGGCTTGGTGATCTGTACCAGCAGGCGCACCACCTCGGCCGGCGTGTAGAACTCGCCGCCCTTCTTACCGGCGCTGTCGGCGAAGTACTTGATAAGGTATTCGTAGGCCGCGCCGAGCAGGTCCGGGAACTCGAAGCGGTCATTGACGAGTGGCCCAAACTGATTGAAGTGGTCGAGCAGGTCTTTCCACTTCTGGTCGGCGATCTTGGTCTTGCCTTTGACTTCGTTGAAGTTGATGTTGCTCTTGAGTACGCCGGCCAGCGAGTCGTTGTTGTCTTCTAGCGCGGCGATGGCCTTGTTGAGCATCGCGCCGATGTCGTGCTTCAGATCCTTCAGCGCGGGCACCGTGGCGCCGTCTTCATCCCGCCAGGTTTCGTTCCAGCGGGCGCGCACCGGCACGTAGAAGGTTTCGCCGTAGCTGGTCTGGTCTTCCAGGAGTTCGGCCAGCAGTTCGGGCTGATCCGCAAGGTGGACGAAGTCGTGCGTGCGCAGGCGCTGGCGCTTGCCGTCGAACTCGTCGGACAGGCGCTTCAAAAACAGCATTCCGAAGATGAACTCCTTGAACTCGGAGGCATCCATCTTGCCGCGCAGGATGTCGGCCGCGCCCATTAGGAAGGATTCGAGCTGGGCCAAGGTGATTTTATCGGGGGTCAAAACGGGGTTCCTTCTGGTGCCGGGTGTTGGGCTCGGCGCGTTTCGTGATGGGGAGTAGTGTGTTGCGCCTCACCGCAACGCCCGCAAAAGCTCCTTGAGCAGCAGGAACAGGCGGTACGGGCCGGTGGGGCTGGGTTCGGAATTCCAGGATTCATACCACTTCTGTGCGGCATCGTACTTGGCGTGCGCCACAGGCAGCGTATGCCCGCGATGTCGGCGGCCAGCGATGGCTTCCGTTGGTTCTATCGCACAACGTCGGCGCCCAATGTCTTCCGGCCCGCGCCCATCGCGGCGAACCTCGCGTCGAGGAAACTTGTCTTTCCGGCGTTATAAGCACCGATGAGCACAGTGAGGCCGTTGAGTTCGACCTCGATATTGGACAGGGGACTGAAGTTGCCGACTCGGACAGTCGTTATCGCTATACCGCTTTCCTTGCCGTAGGTGGTCGTTGGTGCGCACGCAAGAGAGAACTGCAGACTTTAGCTGACAGTCTAAATGGCGTGGGATCATTCAGTCCTCAAGAAGCCGAACTGCCGGGTAGTCTGCGGCTCCGCCTGTCTGGCAGTACCCCACAATACTTGACAACGCCCGGTGCTCGGTGCCAGGTCAGCGGCATGATCGCCGGCAGCGAGACGCCCTGGCGGCGGGCCTCGGCGACAACCCCCGATCGGGGGCTATGCCCGCCAAAATCACCCTCCAGTCCGGCGAGGCGCGCCCGCCGCTGCACGATCTCTCCGACCGCGGCCGGGGAGAGGGCAGGGCCAATACGCTGTTTCCAGAGCCGCCGGAAGATCGTACCCCCGGTGATCCCGGACGCCTGGAGCCACTCCTCCAGCGCGAGCGCCGCCGGTTCCTCGCCGATCTGAGCGCCCGGACGCGCCGCCGGCTGGCCCCATGACTTGTGGCAGAAGTCGCCCGCCGCCATTGGCGCACACTCGTCGCATTACGGTCGCGCAGGCGGCAACCGCCGCGTCCGCCCTCCTCCTCGCTCTGGAGTACGCGATGCGCTGGTTCGAAATCGCGCTGGTGTCGCTGGTCGCCCTCACCGGTCTGATCCGGCTGCTCGACAAATACTGGCTCGCGCCGCGCCGCCTCGCTCGCGCCGGCCTGCTCGACGACGGCAAGGAGCCGTGGCTCGTCGATTACGCCAAGTCGTTCTTTCCGGTGCTGCTGCTGGTGTTGCTGCTGCGCACCTTCCTTGCCGAGCCGTTCCGCATTCCGTCCAATTCGATGATGCCGACGCTGCTCACCGGCGATTTCATCCTGGTCAACAAGTTCGTCTACGGCCTGCGCCTGCCGATCACCAACCACAAGCTGCTGGCGCTGGGCGAACCCGAGCGCGGCGATGTGGTGGTGTTCCATTCGGTGCAGCAGGACGACGTCAATCTGGTCAAGCGCGTGGTCGGCCTGCCGGGCGACCGGGTCGAGTATCGCGACGGTCGCCTGACCGTCAACGGCGAAGCGATCCCGGCCGAACGCGTCGGCACCTACACCGGCGTGCGCAGCGGCGCGGAGATGACCGGCGCGCAGGAGTGGCAGGAGCGGCTGGGCCGCCACGATCACCGCATCCTGCTGGTCGAGCAGGCGCGCCGCCCGGCTCAGGCCGAAGGCGAGTGGACCGTGCCGGCCGGCCAGTACTTCGTCATGGGCGACAATCGCGACAACAGCGACGACAGCCGCTACTGGGGTTATCTGCCCGAGCGCAATCTGGTCGGGCGCGCGTTCCTGATCTGGTTGAACTTCGACGGCGGCGTCGACACCGCGCGCATCGGCCGCTCGATTCCCTGAAAACGCGCCGTCGCGCCGGCGCATGCACCGCATTCGCGCGCGCCGCTGGACGCGGCCGCGCCTCGCCTCCACAGTGCCGCACGCGACGCCGCGCGGGCCGGGTTTCGGCACCGCCGGCGCGCGAACGCTCGCCCCTCCCACCTCACCGGACCGACGTTCCATGCGCAACCGCCCCATCGCCACCGGATCCAAAACGCGTGCGCGCCTCACCGCCGCGCTGCTGAGCGCCTGCCTGCCGTTCGCTGCCCACGCCGTCGAACCGGAAATCCGCACCGACGACGTCGAGCGCTTCTACGCGCTGTACAACGCCGCCGACGGCCATCCCAGCGTCGCGCAGTTGGACGAATACCTCGCCCAAGGCAGCCCCAGTCTCAAGGAGTTCGCCCAGCTGCGCCGCGTCACCGGCGAACGCATCGCCGCGCAGATCGCCGCCGATCCGGCCATGTACCGAAACGCGCGCCAATGCCTGGCGTTGTTGCCGAAGGTGAAGCGGCGGGTGGCGACGGCGCTGCGCAAGCTCGGCGAGCTGTACCCGCAATCGACCTTTCCGCCGGTAGCGATCGTGGTCGGGCGCGGCAAGCCGGTGGGCATCACCAATCCGTCCGGCGTCACCGTCGGTTTGGAAGCGCTGTGCGCGGCGGACTTCATGAACCCCGACCCGGAAGACCGCTTCGTGCGGGTGATCGCGCACGAGTACGCGCACATCCAGCAACCGTTCGCCGCGCTGGATTTGCCGGAGGGCGATCCGCGGGTGAACGTGCTGAGCATGTCGCTGACCGAGGGCGGCGCGGAGTTCGTCGCCGAGCTGATCGCCGGCGGCGTCGCCAATCCCGGCTTGGCCGGGCGCGTGCGCGGGCAAGAGCAAGCCGTCGGCGAAGCCTTCCTGCGCGAGCAGGACAAGACCGACTTCAGCCAATGGATGTTCAACTACAAAAAGGGATCGGATGCGCCTTACGACCAGGGCTATTGGGTCGGTTACCGCATCGCCCGCGCCTACTACCGCCGCGCCGACGACAAGCGCGCGGCCTTGGCGGAGATTCTGCGGATGCCCGACCCGAAGGCGTTCCTGACCCAGAGCGGCTGGACGCCGGGGCAGTAAGCGCGACGAACGCCGGCGCGCGCGGACGGCGCGCCGGCGTTGCGGAATCCGCCGGCTGAGGATTCCCCTGCATTTCCTGCGACTTCGCCTGGATCGCGCAACGCGATGCCGCCACCGCGCGCGCGCGGCGAGGCGAGCCTTCGGTCCCCGCGCGAGCGGCGAACTACCGCGGCCGTTTGCGACGGTGTTCACGTCTGCCGCCGTTTTGCGTTCTCACCTATCGAGCCGCGCCCGCGCGGCGGCGGAAGGACGTCCCCTGTGGACGCGCCGTCCGCCGCGCGCCCACCGGCTTCCGACCGTCGCGCCCGCGGGCGTGGCCCTGCGCGCCTGTCGGCTTGGATCGCCGATTCCACCCATTCCGACTGGCACGACCCGACAGGTGACCCTCATGAGCCGAATCATTTACAACGGTGCGCCGAACAACCCGCACTGGAGCACCAACCAGCCGATGTTCACCCTCGCCCGCGCGCAGACGGGCCCGCTGGCGGTGCGGCAGATCGCCAACTTCGGCGCCAGCATGGCCGCCGCGGTGCTCGGACCGGATCTGATCATGCCCGGGCAGCAGGGCAACAACGTGCCCACCGCCGGCGGCGCGCCGTGGAATCAGCTGTTGGTGGGCGGGCCGCCGCTGGCCTTCGTCCAGGACATGACCTACCCGTGGATCCGCGGCCACCTCATCAACGGCCGCTGGGGCGGGCCGGGCAACACCTGGCAGAACCTGGTGCCGCTGACCGGCGTGGCCAACGCCAACCACGCCACCGTCGAGGGCTACATCGACAACTACCTGCGCGCTTGTTACCAGTACGAAATCGGCGGCCAGCGCACCTCGTGGTACGGCGTGTACTACTGCGTGCAGTCCTCGGTGAGTCCGTTCTCCGATCCGGCCATGACCAACGCGCAGAACCTGTATGCGTACGCGCCGGAGTTCATCCGCATCCTGTGGCGCGCGGTGAGCATCGTCAAACCGGTCAACGTCACGCCCGCGGTGGCGGCGGCCAACATCAACAACTACGCGGTCAATCCGGTGCCGGCGTTCCCGTTCGGATTCGTGTTGCCGGCGTTGCCGGCGGTGATGAACGGCACCGCGGTGCTGCCGGCGGCCGGCAACGTCGCCGGCGGCGCGGTGCTGGGCGCGTTGCCGGCCGGGTTCCCGGCGGCGCAGGCCAACGGGTTCGACGGCGGCATCGAAGTGCATCAAAGCTGAGCGGCGCGGGGCGGCGGCGCGGCGCGCGGATCGCGCCGCGTTCGCGCTCGTTCGCGCTCGTTCGCGTTCGTGAGCGCGTTCGAGCGCGTGTTCGAGCGCGGGTTCGCGCGGCGATCCGCGCCCGCCGCTAGACTGCCGGCGAACCGCCGCGCCGCGGCGGGGGAGCGTGCCGCATGAGCCTGCGCATCGCCGTACTCGGCGCCACCGGCGTTTACGGCCGGCATCTGCTGCCGCGGCTGGCCGCCGCCGGCCATCGCGTGCGCGCGCTGGTGCGCGACCCCGCCAATGCCGCCGCAGCCGCGGCCTGCGGCGCCGAACTCGCCCAAGCCGATGCGTTCGACCCGGCCGCCCTGCGCGCGGGGCTGGCCGGCTGCGAGCTGGCGATCAACCTCGCGACGAGCCTGCCGCGCCCCGACGCGCCCGGCGATTACGCCGCCAACGACCGCCTGCGCCGCGACGGCACGCCGATCTGGCTGCGCGCCTGCGCCGAGGCCGGCGTCGGCCGCGTGCTGCAGCAAAGCATCGCGATGATCCACGCCGGCGGCGGCGAGGCGTGGGCGGACGAAGACACCGAGCACCCCGTCGTCGACGCTGGCATCGCCGCCGACGCCATCGCTGCGGCGCGCGACATGGAAGCGGCGGTGCGCGCCTGCGGGTCGGATTGGGCGATCCTGCGCGGCGGCTTGTTCTACGGCCCGGGCACCGGCTTCGACGACGACTGGTTCGCGCGGGCGCGCGCCGGCCGCCTGCGCTTGCCGGGCGAGGGCGAGGACTACGTATCGCTGCTGCACGTGGCCGACATGGCCGCCGCCACCGTCGCCGCGATCGAACGCTGGCCCTCGCGGCGGGCGCTGATCGTCGCCGACGACCGCCCGGTGCGTTGGCGCGACTTGCTCGGCCACGTCTGCGCGCTGGCCGGCGCCGCGCCGCCCGCGCCCGGCGGGCGTTCGCTGATGCCCTCGTTCCGCGTCGGCAACCGCCGCGCGCGCGAAGCGCTGGCGTGGGCGCCGGCCTACCCGGACTATCGGGCCGGTCTGGCGCGCTGAGCGCGGCGCGCACCGGCTCGGCGCGCTGCGCATACGCGCCGGTTTAGCGCGCTGAGCGACCGCGCCGGAGCCGCCGCAGGGCCCGCTGTTTTGCCGCCGATCCGCGCCCGCCGGGCTCGGCACAGCGCCTGCCATGGATGTGCAACACAGGTGACATACCTTGCCGCGGCGCGGAGAATACCGCCCCCCACGCTGCCGGCCCCGCGCCAGCCGGCCGCATTCGCACTCCGGCGCCTCGAAAGGATCCCACCCCCATGTCCGTTGTTTCCGCCGCACGCCTGCCGCAGCGCAGCCGCGTCGCCGCCTCCCATTCCCGCCGTCCGCTCGCGAAGACCGCGCTGGCCAGCGCCTGCGCCAGCCTGCTGCTGCTCGGCGCCGCGCTGCCGGCCGCCGCCCAGGACGTGCCGGCGGCAGGCGCGCCGGCGACGGACGCCCGCGCCGCGCGCGCGGCGGAAGCCAACGCCACTCAGCTCGACGCCATCACCGTCACCGCCGAGCGCCGCGAGCAGAACCTGCAGGACGTGCCGGTCTCGGTCGGCGTGGTCCAGGGCGAAGCCGTGCGCGCCTTCGCCGCCGGCGGCGAAGACACCTTGCTGTCGCTGTCGGGCAAAGTCCCGAGCTTCTACGCCGAAACCACCACCGGCCGCATCTTCCCGCGCTTCTACATCCGCGGCCTGGGCAACATCGACTTCTACCTCGGCGCCTCGCAGCCGGTGTCGATCATCCAGGACGACGTCGTGCTCGAACACGTCGTGCTCAAGTCCAACCCGGTGTTCGACGTGGATCAGGTCGAAGTGCTGCGCGGCCCGCAGGGCTCGCTGTTCGGCCGCAACACCACCGCCGGCATCGTCAAGTTCGACACCATCAAGCCGAGCCAGGACTACTCCGGCCGCCTGGCCGCGAGCTACGGCAGCTACAACACCGTCTCGCTCGACGGCGGCATCGGCGGCCCGATCAACGACGTGCTGTCGTTCCGCGTCTCGGCCCTGTACCAGCACCGCGACGATTGGGTGGACAACACCTACACCGGCCCCAGCGCCGACGGCACCGTGTCGCCGAAGAAGGACGCGATGGGCGGCTACAACGACCGCAACCTGCGCGCCCAGTTCCTGCTGCAGCCGAGCGAGAACTTCTCGCTGCTGGCCTCGGCCCACGCCCGCGACTACGACGGCACCTCGACCCTGTTCCTGCGCAACGCGCTGACCCGCGGCTCCAACGAAGTGCGCGTGCCGCGCGACAAGGTCGCCTACGACGAAGCCGGCAACAACCCGCAGGCCTACAAGACCTACGGCGGTTCGGTGAAGGCCACCTGGCGCTTCAACGAGATGTCGCTGACCTCGATCACCGCCTACGAGACCACCTCGGGCTACAGCCGCGGCGACACCGACGGCGGCGCCGCGGCGAACTACCCGGTCGGCGGCGTGCCCAACGGCTTCGGCCAGTCGATGGGCCAGGTCCGCGACCTGGACCAGTACACCCAGGAAATCCGCCTCGCCAGCGAGAACGACAACCCGCTGCAGTGGCAGGTCGGCGCGTTCTACTTCGACGGCAGCGACACCACCGATTTCTACCAGCGCGCCTGGTTCCTCAAGGGCGCCGCGCACAACCCGAACAACTGGGTGCGCCTGCGCAACAGCAACACCTCGTGGGCGGCGTTCGGCCAGCTGAGCTACAAGTTCACCGATAAATTCACCGTCACCGCCGGCGTGCGCGAAACCCGCGACAGCAAGCACACCCGCTTGCTCAAGACCGCCGACACCGTCGCCGGCGTCTCGACCTACAAGGGCCGCCGCGACGTGAAGATGTCCGACACCACGCCCAGCTGGGACCTGAGCGCGATGTACGAGATCACCCCGCAGGTCAGCGTCTACGGCCGCGTCGCCCGCGGTTTCCGCGGCCCGACCATCCAGGGTCGCTCGGCGGTGTTCAACGCCGACTTCACCACCGCCGATTCGGAAACCATCCTGTCGTGGGAAGCCGGTGTGAAGTCGAGCCTGTTCGACAACCGCCTGCGCTTGAACGCCGCCGCGTTCACCTACACCGTCGACGACATCCAGCTCAACGGCAACGACTCCAACGGCAACGGCGTGCTGTTCAACGCCGACAAGGCCCGCGCCTACGGCCTGGAAGCCGACCTCGACTGGCGTCCGATCCCGAACCTGTCGATCACCGCCGGCGCCAGCTGGCTGCACAGCGAAATCCAGGACAAGCGCGTTTACGCCCAGGTCTGCGGCTTGAACGGCCAGGTGGTGTGCACGGTCAACGATCCGACCATCAAGGTCGGTTCCAACACCTTCGCCCAGATCGACGGCAACCCGCTGCCGAACGCGCCGAAGTACAACCTCAGCCTCGGCGCGCGCTACGACATCCCGGTCAGCGACGCCGGCGCGTTCTTCGTCGCCACCGACTGGAACAAGCAGGGCTACACCAGCTTCGTGCTGTACGACTCCAAGGAGTTCAACTCGCGCGGCAACTTCGAAGGCGGCCTGCGCGTGGGCTACACCGGCGGCTACGGCGCCTACGAAGTGGCGCTGTTCGCGCGTAACATCACCAACGAGAAGAACCTCAAGGGCGTGATCGAGAACTACATGGCGGCGGTGTACAACGAGCCGCGCGTGGTCGGCGTGTCGGTCAACCTCAACTGGCCGTGAGGTAACGCGGGGCCGGCGTGACGCCGGTCCCGTCGTCCGGCGCCGGTCCGCTGCGGCCGGCGTCCGCGATCCAGGGTTCGACCCGAACGGGGCTCTTCGGAGCCCCGTTTTCGTTGCCGCGCCGCGTTGCCGCCAAGCGCGATGCTTGCCCGCGCCGGCCGCAGGGGCCAAGCTCGCAGGCCGTCCGTCGTATCCGCGGGAGCCGCCTTGAACGCGTTCGCTTTTCGTCCCTGGACCTTGGCCCTGGCCTTGTACGCCGCCTGCTTCGGCGGCGCCTTCGCCGCCGAGCCCGCGGCGCCGCCGGTCGCGACCGAAGCCGCCGCGTTCGACGACGGCCCTTACATCCGATACGGCGACGGCGAACTCCTCGCGCGCTGGGTCTGCGCCGGCAAAGTCGTCGAACGCCGCTACCCGGCCAAGCATTGGCCGGTGCGGGTGCCGCCGCGCTGCGGCGTCGAACAGCCGATCCTGGTGCGCGCGCCGGCGCCGCCGCAGACCGATGCGCCGCCCGGCGCGGTCGCGCGCATCGCGGTGCTGTCGGACGTGCACGGCCAATACGATCTGCTGACCCGGCTGCTGCAGAACAATGGCGTGATCGGCCGCGATCTGCGCTGGCGCTACGGCCGCGGCCATCTGGTCGTGGTCGGCGACGTGTTCGACCGCGGTCCCAAGGTCAATCAGGCGCTGTGGCTGTTGTACGCGCTGGAACAGCAAGCGCGCGACGCCGGCGGCGCCGTGCATTACCTGATCGGCAATCACGAAACCATGGCGCTGGGCGGCGACCTGCGCTACGTCAACGCCGGCTACCAACGCAGCGCCGAGGCGCTCGGCGAAGGCTATCCGCAGCTGTACGGCCCCGACACCGTGCTCGGCCAATGGCTGCGCACGCGCCAGACCATCGCCCGGGTCGGCGACAGCGTGTTCGTGCACGGCGGCATCGCCCCGGACTACGTCGCCGGCGAGTTCGACACGCAGCGCAGCAACGCCGGCTATCGCGCCTCGCTGGGCACGCCGAAAGCGCAGTGGAAGGACGATCCGACTCTGCTGCCGCTCTACAACGGCAAGACCAGCCCGATCTGGTACCGCGGCTATTTCACCGACCCGGCGCTGGAGCAAGCGCAGGTCGACGCCATCGCCGCCAAGCTCGGCGTCGCCCGCATCGTCGTCGGCCACACCACGCACCACCACATCGCCAGCTATTTCGACGGCCGGGTGATCGGCGTGGACAGCGGCATCAAGAACGGCGAGAGCGGCGAGATCCTGCTGATCGAAAACGGCCGCTTCAGCCGCGGCACGCCCGACGGCGCGCGCCTGCCGCTGCTGCCCGGCGAGCGCTTGAAAGACGAAGACTGAATCGGATGAACTCCGCGCCGCGCGGGTTCTGCGCGCGCGTGCGCACAACGAGCGTGCGCGCCGTAACCCGCGCGGCGCGAACATGATCCGAGCCTGAGCGCGCGGCCAGGAACTGCAATCTGCCTTACGCATGCCTGCGTTATTCTCGCGCCGCTCGCGCTCACCGGCGCGTTCGCACGACAGGAGCGACAGGGATGAACAGGCGCAAGTCGGGTCGGGCCGCGATGGCGGCGAAAATGGCGGCGGTGGTGGCGGGTTTCGCGGGCGCGGCGCTGCCGGCCGCGGCCGGCGAATGGACGCCCAGCGGCCGTTACCAATACTTCAGCGAAACCGCGCTCGGCGGCGGGCAGGGCGCCAACGCCTGCCAGAACAACGCCGCGCCGCTGGCGTCCGGCGACTGCCGCGCCGATCCCGCCACCGGCTGGGCCGCCAACTTCACCGCCTCGATGGCCGCCGCCGATGCCGACGAAGCGGCCGCGACCTGCGCGCCCGGCTATCCGTCGGCCTGCCGCTACGCCGGCTACGCCATCGACGGCCGCGGCGTGGCCGCGGGCGAAACCTTCGATCCCGCGCGCGACCTGCCGCGGCCTTGCGTCGCCGGCACCTACGCGGTGAGCTACCTCATCGTCCGCCGCCCGGCCGAACACGCGCACGGCGCGGCGGGCGAGGGCGCGATCGACAGCGACTACGCCGCCGACGAGTTCAAATGCCGCTGAAGCGCTGAACCGGCGAGACGCGCCGGGTTCAGCTCTGCGCCGTTTCCAGCGCGGTGGCGATGCGCACCTCGCCGGTCAGCACCTTGTGGATCGGACAGGCGTTGGCGATTTGCAGCAGACGCTCGCGCTGTTCTTCGCTGAGTTCGCCGCGCAAGGTCACGCGGCGTTCGATGTCGGTGCCGGCGGCGGGTTTGCCGTCGGGATTGAAGCGCAGCGCCACCTCGACTTGCGCCAGCGGCCACTGTTTGCGTTCGGCGTACATGCGCACGGTGATCGCGGTGCAGGCGCCCAGACTCGACAACAGCAAGCGCTCGGGCGAGGGCGCGGTGTCGCCGCCGCCGATTTCGACCGGCTCGTCCGCATGCCAGCGGTGTTGGCCGTCGTCGACGAAGGTAACGACATAGGCCGCGGATTCGCTGCTGGCGTGAACGGTGGGGGGGGCGGCGGTGCTCATGCGGGATTCCTCGGGGCGGGGCGGGGGACGATGGCGTTGCGTCGACGACAGTAAGGCCGATTCTTTCGCGGCGACAGAGGGCGGGGCCGCATGCACCGTCCCATGCGGCGAACGCCGTGGCGAGCGGCGATGAGGTAGTCGTATCGCCGCATCGCCGTGAGCGGAAAACATCGGTCCCGAAGGCCTTCCCACACGACGGCTTGCGTCCTTCCCAGAACGTCATCCCCGCGAAAGCGGGGATCCAGAGACTTCAGCGCTCTGCTTCGGTGAAGCCCTGGATTCCCGCTTTCGCGAGAATGACGGCCGAAGAGGACGGCGCCCACAGCGGCAACCGCCGTCGCACTCGGGCGCCGCGCACCGCGCAAAGGTGACCTTCGACAGTGGAAGCCGCGCCGCCGCCGTGCCGATCATCGGGCGATCCCCTCGGAGAGCCGCCCATGCCGTTCAAACCGCTCGCGCTGATCCTCGCGTTGTCGCCGCTGTGCACCGCCGCGCAAACCGTCGGCGTGGCCATCGACGCCAAAGTGATCCTGCGCAACGGCGAAGGTGCGATTCCCGAGCGTCCCGCCGCCGATTCGGCCGCGTTCTTCCGCCTGGAAAACGGACAACTGCATAAGCTCGGCGAAGTGGCCGTGCCGACCAGCTACCTCGGCCCGCCGACCTCCATCGCGGTGTCGCCGCACGGCGATCTGGCGCTGGTGGCGTCCTCGTCCATCGTCGATCCCGCCGATCCGAAGCGCTACGCCGCCGACGACCGCTTATCGGTGGTGGATCTGTCGGGCAAGACGCCTAAAGTCGTGCAAACCCTCAAGCTCGGCGTGCGTCCTTCCTCGGTGCGCTTCGACCGCAGCGGCGCCACCGCGCTGGTCTCGTCCAATCCCGACAACGGCTTCGTCTATCTGGCGATCAACAACCGCCGCGCGCGCATCGCCGACAAACTCACGCTCGAACCGAACACCGGCCCGCTCTCGACCGCGTTCGCGCCCGACGGCCAACGCGTGCTGGTCGCGCAAGCCGACGCGCAGCGCGTATCGCTGTACGACTGGCGCAACGGCCGCATCGTCCAGCCGTCGATCCGCGACATGGCCGCCGGCGTCACCCCGTTCACCGTCGCCTACTGCGGCGCCGACCTCGCCGTCGTCGGCAACTTCGGCCGGCCCGACAGCGGCAACGGCGACATCGACACGGTGAGCCTGATCGATCTCAGCGGCGCCAAGCCGCGGGTGATCGACACCGTCGCGGTCGGCTCCGCGCCCGAGGACGTCGCCTGCGCGCCCGACGGCCGCTACGCCGCGGCCGCGGTGCAGAACATGAGCAACCGCCCGGCGAGCCACCCGTGGCATTCGCCGCACAGCCTGGTCGTGCTGCTGAAAATCGAAGACCGCCGCCTGCGCCGCGTCGATGCCGCGCCCATCGGCGCCTGGGCCGAAGGCGTGGCCTTCGGCGACGACGGCCGCACCGTGCTCGCGCAGAGCATCGACGACCGCGCGCTGCATGTGCTGAAGATCGAAGGCGACGCCTTGAAGCCCGCGGGCGCGCCGCTGGTGTTCGGCAACGGCGCGCCGGTGGCGATCAGCGTCGCCGGACGTTGAACGTTCGCGGCGGCGGCGCGCAGGCGCGCCGCCGCCGCGAAGCCGCGGATCACGCGTGCGGCAGATCCGCGATCCCGAAGTCGCGCACGATCGCGTCGATATGCCCGACCGTGCTCGCATTCGCGTACACCTTGGCCGGGAACCCGCCGGAGTTGATGTAAGTCTCCGGCCGGTACACCGTGGGATCGGCGCCGAGCTTGGACACGTCGCCGTCGAAATCGTCCAGCGTGTAGTGCAACTGATCGCGCAGGCGTTCGAGCTTGTCGGTCGGCATGCCGTTGACCCAATCGACGAATTTCTGCCGCTGGCCCGGATCGTCGAGCTTGTAGCCCTTGGACTCGGCGTAGCGGGTCAGCAACGGCACCGGGCTCCAGCCTTCGCCGCTCTGGTCGACCAGCGCCTTCGACGCGGCTTCGTTGAAGTCCGAATGCTTGAGGAAGGCGGCCGAGGTGTCGTTCATGTGGACGTTCGACTGGTCCACGCGGTCCTTGATCCCCAAGCCGATCGTAGCGATGGCGACCAGCGCGATGCCGACCGGGCCCGCCCAGCTGCCCGCACCGAGCGAGGCGGCGAAGCTGGTGCCCGACAGCGCCGCCATCGTGCCGCCGACGCCGCTGGCCAGATACAAACCGCCCTTGACCGGATCGCCGTTCTTCGACAGGAACTGCTCGCCGGCGTTGTAGTAATCGAAGCCCGCCGACAGATAGCCGAACACGCGGTCGGCGCGGCCCAGGCGGCCCGGATCGATGCTCACGCCGTTGAGCTTGTTGCCGGCGCCGAAGCGGCCCAGGGTCGAATCCTCGACCACCAGACCCAGACCCACCGCCAGCTCGGTGCCCTTCTGGCCCAGGCCCGCGGCATCGACGATGGCCTTGAGGTCGTTCTTGTTGATCTGCCCGTCCTGCGCCTTGCCCACCGAGTTGACGAAGCCGACCGTGGCGAAGCCGATGCCGACCATGCGCAGCAACTGGCCGGCCGGCTGGTTCTTCTCGAACGTCGGCTTGTAGCCTTCGGCGGTAAGGCGGTCGTCGATGTTGTTCATCGCATCGGCGTGGGTCTTGAGCTTGGCGACGATCTGCTCGGTGGTGTCGCCGGCCGCGGGCAGCGTGGTCTTGAGCTGATCGACCAGCTTGACGTAGTTCTGGTACTTGCTGCCTTCCACGTCCATGCCCAGCAGCTTGATCAGCGCCGGATTCTTGAGCTTTTCGATGGCTTGCTCGGCCTGACGGATGCTGGCGGCGTTGGCCGGATCGTAGCCGTGCGCGGCGGCGAGCACGTCGTTGCGGATGTAGGCGTTGACCACTTCCTTGCCGAGCTTGATGCCTTGCTCGCCGAGCTTGGCGTCGTACGCCAGACTTTGCATCAGACGCTTGCCCGCGCCGGTGTCGATGTATTCGGGATGCTTCTTCAGCGCCAGACTGATCGCGTAGTGCGACTTGGTGTCGGCCATGAGCCCGTCGATGATCTTCTGCGCCTCGCCCGCCTGACCGGGGCCGGCGGCGCGCAGCGATTCGATCTGATCGAGCAACTTCTGGCCTTCGCCGGCGACCTTGTTTTCCAGGTCGGCGACCTTCTTCTCCCAGTCCGGCCCCTTGGCCTTGGTGTAGTCCTTGATCGCCTGATCGAGCTGCGCCGGCGTCATCGAACCGCCGTGGTTGCTGATGAGCCACGTCAGCTCATCGGTTTCCTTGGCCAGCGCATCGACATCGCCCTTCACCGAGCCCGCGTACATCTGCACGCCCTGCGTCGCCGCGTCCATCACCCGGCTGCTGCCGCCGGCTTGCGCCACGGCGAGCAGCAAGTCGGGGCGCGCGCCTTCGGCCACGGCCATGTGCAACTGGGTCGCGTCGATCGGCAACTCGGCCAGCTTGTTCAAAGTCGAACCGGCCTGCGACGGCCCGCCGAGCTGACCGGCGATATGCACCAGCGAACGCGTGCCCTCGATGCCCAGGCGGATGCTGGCGCCGTCCTTCTCGGCGCGCGAGAAGAAATCCACCAGCGCATCGCCGCCGTGTTCGGCCAGCTTCTGCGCCAGCGCCGGGTCGGCGTTCTCGATCAGCTTCTCGAGCTTCTGCAAGCTCTCCATCGGCTTGGCGCTGGGGCCCATGCGCGCGTCGCGCCACGGCTCGCCCTTGAGCGGATCGGTGAACTCGGGGCCGATCTTGTCCTTCACCAACTTGTCCAGGCCCGGGCTCGACAACAACTGCGTGCGCGCTTCCGGGCTCAGCTTCGGCAACTGCGCGCTCAGCGCATCGACCGCACCCTTGGCGTTGGGCGCGTTGTTGGCCGCGGTCAGCGCGCCGTCGACTTCGGTATCGACCGCGAACTTGTCCACCGCGCTCTGCGCCGCGGCCTTGGCGGCCGGATCGTTGTCGAAACGCTTGACCACCTCGGCGCCGTACTGCTTGGCCGCGGCCGCGTCGAAGCTCTGACCCGGCGCATGCGGCTGCGCATCGTAGGCGGCGCGCACTTCGGCGGCGATGGCCTTGTTCAACTCGCCGCCGCTGTTGGTGACCAGCGTTTGATAACCGTCGCGGGTGCTCTGATACCCCTCGTCCTTGCGCGGCCCCTGGTAGTGCGAGGTGAACGCGGACAGGTTGTCGGCGGCGGTGAGGTGCTTGTCCATCGCCGCGTTGGTCGCGCCCTGCTCGGGCGTGGCGTTGGGCGCGGCCTTGGGCTCGGCGTGCTGCTTGATCGTCGGCACGATCAGCTGCTGATCCGGCTTGAGCGCGCCGACCTCGATGCCGTTGCGCTGCGCGATCTGTTCCGCGGTCACCGGCGCTTCGGGCGTGCTGTATTGCTTGGCGATGGACGACAGGCTCTCGCCGTCCTTGACTAGATGCAGTTGTTCCTGCGGCTCCGGCGGCGGCGGAGGAGGCGGCGTGGGCGCTTGTTGCGGGAAACGCAGATAAGCCGGGACGCCGTCGAGAGTCGGGAAGCCCATGTCGATGAGGAAGTTGGGGGGAGGCCGCGATTACAGCAACCGAGTGTCACACCCGATAGCTAGGGCGACTCCTGATATTCCTTGTCATCGATTTGCAACATCGCGCGAGAACAACACTTTGTAACGAGCTTGCACGCGATCGCGTTTCTGCTTCGGCCGTCGCGGATTCGCGACGCGCAGGACGCATCGCATCGAAGCGATTCACCACCCCCAGACCGCGCCGCCCCTTCCAATCCCGTCGTTTCAGCGAAAGCCAATCCCCGTCGTTTCGGCGAAGGCCAACCCCGTCATTCCAGCAAAAGCCAATCCCGTCATTCCGGCGAAAGCCGGAATCCATTTTGCTCTTGCTCTTGCGGCCCCAAGACCACCGCAAACCGCGCCCGCCTCACTCCACCCGAATCGCCAAATCGCGCCGCCCACCGGCCTCGTTGCCGCTGTAATCCCGCCCCACGATCCGCAGCGTGTAATCCCCCGCCGCCAACTCGTTGGGCAACCACAGCCCTTCATTGACCCGCCCGCCGCGCACCGTATTGCTGAGCACATAGCGAAAGCGCGTCACCGCGCTGCCGTGCACGGTGATGCCGCTGCCCGGCGCATAGATCGTCTGGGTCGTATCGTCCGGCGGCAAACGGTCGAACTCGATGTTCATGCGCGGCTGCTCGTAACCCGGCAGCGGCTTGCCCTGCGCATCGAGCCACTGATAACCGAGCGTATACAGCCCCAACCGCCGCCGCGGCAGATTGTCGTCCACCTGATCCCAACCTTCGGCGACGATCTGCAAGCCCGACAACGCCCGCGACACCCGCAAACGCCCGTCGCGCTTGTCCTTCAACGGCTGGCCGAGCGTATCGATCAACTCCACGCGCTCCATCCGCGGCGCCACATGATCGGCATAGCCGACGAAATTCAGCGCGATGGCGTTGCGCTCGTAGCCGGTCGGACCCAAGCTCAAATGCACGTGCGCCATCGCGTTGATCGTGCCCAGCGTATCGCCGACGGCGAAGCGTGTACCGCGGCGCACGCGCATGCGCGCCAGCTCGCCGTCGTCGCCGTAGACCGGCTTGAAGCGGTCGGTGTCGAGCAGTTCGCCGCGCGCGCTGCGGCCGACGCGCATGTGGATGTAGGCGAGCCGGCCGAGCTCGGCGCCTTCGCCGAGATTGCCGAAGCCCCACGAGGACACCGGCCCCGACACCTTGGCGTCGGCGATGGCCAACACCGCTTGGCCGATGTCGCCGCGGATATCCAGACCGCCGTGCAAATGATGGCGCGCCTCGCCGTTGCCGTCGCCGCGCACCTCGCCGAGCGTGCCGACCACTTCGTGCCAGGCGTCCTGCGGCTTCAGCGGCCAGCGGCCGGCGGTATCGGGCAACGGATCGGCGTCGGCCGGTCCGACCGGACCGTTGGCGAGCGGCGTCGCCGCCGGCGCGATGCGGTGCAGGCGATGGCTGGTCGCGTCGGTCGCGTACAGCGAACCGTCGCCGCTCAGCGCGAGCCCGCCCGGACGCGACAGGCGCTGGTCCTGGGTGTCGCCGCTGAG
Organism: Lysobacter sp. K5869; assembly: GCF_018847975.1. NCBI lineage: Bacteria > Pseudomonadati > Pseudomonadota > Gammaproteobacteria > Lysobacterales > Lysobacteraceae > Lysobacter > Lysobacter sp. K5869. The sequence goes on from NZ_CP072597.1 coordinate 1,949,827, forward strand.
CACCGCCCACTGGCCGTCGCGGCGGATCTGCAAGGTCATGCCCGTCGCCTGATCGGCGACGTAAAACAAACCGTCGTGAGTGATCGCCAGCGCCGCCGGCCGCGCCAGCGGGCTCTGGCCTTCGGTCGTCGGCGCCAAGGCCAGCGTCGATACATCGCCGTCGGGCTCGACCCGTCGCAGCGCCTTGTTGCGCGTATCGGCGACCCACAACAGCCCTTGCGCATCCAGCGCCAGCGCGGTCGGCGTATCGAACTGCGCGATCGCCGCCGCGCCGTCGGCGAAGCCCGGCCGGCCGTTGCCGGCCAGCGTGCTCACCGTGCCGTCGGGTTCGATCACGCGGATGCGGTCGTTGTACGTATCGGCGACGAACACGCGCCCGCGCCGGCTCACCGCCACGCCCATCGGCCCGTCGAACTGCGCCTGCGCACCGGGGCCGTCGCGATAGCCGGGCGTGCCGTCGCCGGCCAGCGTGGTCACCGCGCCTTGCTTGGAAATCTTGCGGATCGCGTGATTGCCGGTGTCGGCGACGTACAGATTGCCATCGCCGTCCAAGGCCAAACCCGACGGCGTATCGAACGCGGCCGCCAAGCCGACGCCGTCGGCGAAGCCTTCCTTGGAACCGGCCACCGTCGCCACGCGGCCGTCGGGCGTCACCAAGCGAATGCGATTGTTGTCGCCGGCATCGCTGAGGTAGAGCGTGCCGTCGCCGGTGCGCACCAAGCCGTAAGGATCGTCGAAGCGCGCCTGCGTCGCCGGCCCGTTGCGCAAGCCGCGCACGCCGTCGCCGGCGATCCACTCCACCTGCGCGCTCCAGTCGTAAGGCGTCGGCGGCGGCGGAGCGGGCTTGAGCGCGAGCAGCGCGCCCGGTTTGGGCGGGAACACGAACGTCGCGGCGAGGGCGAGACCGGTGACGGCGACGGCGAGCAGGATCCAGGGCTTGCGGGACATGCGTTTCCTTGTGGCGCGCGCCGCCGGACAGCGGCGCGCGGCGGGCTTCGCGGTCGATTCTAGCCCGCAAGCTTCAAGGCGTCTGCGCCGCTCAGGCCGCGTCGATCCAATGCGCGGCCAAGGTCCGCGCCGCATCGGCCAGCACCGAGCTGCGCAACTCGTCGTCGCCCCACGCATCGCGCAGGTAACCGGCGATCAGCACCGGCTTGCGCCGCGGCGGCCAGACGATGGCGACATCGTTGGCGATGCCGTCGCTGCTGCCGGTCTTGTGGCCGACGCGCCAATCCTTCGGCAAGCCCGCGCGCAAACGCGACGGACCGGTCTTGCTCGCGACCAACCAATCGGTCAGACGCCGCCGCGACGCCTCGTTCAAGGCCTCGCCGAGCAACACGCTGCGCATCGTGGCGAGCATCGCGTTGGGCGTGGTGGTATCGCTCAAGCTGCCGCCGCGCAAGGGCGCGCCGGGCGTGCGCTGCATCGCCGTGACCGCGTCGCCGATGCCGCGCAGGAAGCGGTTCAAGCCGGCCGGGTCGCCGACCAAGGGCAGCAGCAGATTCGCCGCGGTGTTGTCGCTGAGCGCGATCGAGGCCTCGCACAGCTGCGCGACGCTGGCGTCGCGGCCGGCCCGCGCCAGCGGCTCGGTGACCGGCGAGTACGACACCAGCGCGGCCTGCGGCACCGCGACGCGCGCGTTCAAGTCGATCTCGCCGAGTTCGGCCTTGCGCAGCACCGCCGCGACCAAGGGCAGCTTGTAGGTGCTGCACATCGGGAAGCGCTCGTCGCCGCGCGCCGACCAATGGCGGCCGTCGCCGGTGTCGAGCACCGACACGCCCAGGCGCCCGCCGCTGCGCTGTTCGAGCTTGCGCAAACTTTCGCGCAGCGCGTCCTCGTCGCCCGCCGAGCGGGGCGTCGCCGCCGCCAAGGCCTGCGCGCCGAAGCTCGCGCCCGCGCCGGCGACGAGCAGCAAGGTCATGGTGCGTCCGAGAAAGTCGCGTCGTTGCATGGTCGGGCTCCTGGCTGGGGTGAGCTTGAATTATTGGAAGCCGCCGGCGCGTCCACAAACGAAGAATTCTCGTCCCAGGCAAAAGAAATCCTCGCAGCGAACGCGCCGGCCCGCGGCGATCAGGCCGCGGCGATCCAATCCTCGGCCAGCGCGCGCGCCGCGTCGGCGAGGATCGCGCTGCGCTGCTCGTCCTCGCCCTTCGCTTGAGTCAGATAAGTCGCGATCAACACCGGCTTGCGGCCGGTCGGCCAGACGATGGCGATGTCGTTGGTGGTGCCGTTGCCGCTGCCGGTCTTGTCGCCGATACGCCAATCCTTCGGCAGGCCGGCGCGCAGGCGCTTGTCGCCGGTCTGGTTGGCGATCAGCCAATCGGTGAGCTGCTGGCGCGAGGCCGCGCTCAGCGCTTCGCCGAGCAACAGCGTGCGCATCGATGCGACCATCGCGTTCGGCGAGGTGGTGTCGCGCGGATCGCCCGGGATTGCCGAATTCAGTTCGGGCTCGTTGCGGTCCAGGCGCGTGACCGGGTCGCCGATGCCGCGCAGGAACTTCGTCAGCCCGGTCGGATGGCCGATCAGCGGCAGCAGCAGATTCGCGGCCGGGTTGTCGCTCAGCGTCATCGTCGCCTCGCACAACTGCGCGAGGCTGGCGTCGCCGCCGGCCTCGGCGATCGGGCCGGTGAACGGCGCGTGCGGCACCAGCGCGGACTTGGGCACGGCGATGCGCTGCTGCAGTTCGAGATCGCCGAGATCGGCCTTGCGCAGCACCGCCGCCGACAGCAGGAACTTGAACGTGCTGCACATCGCGAAGCGCTCGTCGCCGCGCAGATCGAAGCGGCGGCCGTCGCCGGTGTCGAGCAGCGATACGCCCAAGCGGCCGCCGCTGCGCTTTTCCAGTGCCGACAGCCGCGCGCGCAGCGCGGTGTCGGCCGCGGACGGCTTGTTCGGGCTCAGCGCCGCGGCGCCGAAACTGGCGGCGGCGCCGCCGGCGAGCAGCAAGGTGCCGGTGCATTGGAGGAACGCGCGTCGTTGCATGGGGGGACTCCTACGGGGCGATCCCCGATTATTCGCAGCGCGCCGTGGACCGGCAAACGAGGATTTCTCGCGGGAGGCAAAAGAAATCCTTGCAGCGAACCCAACGGGTGACGCGCTTTGCGCAACCGGTCGGTTGGCCCGGCGGTCGATGTTCGCGCGTAACCGAGCGTGTGGATGTGATCGCGCGCAGATCCGCCGACGGGCGCGTCGCTACGGTGGAGGCTCGTCCCCCGCTGCAGGTGCCGTCATGTCCAAGCTGAACCCGCTGTTCCTCGCATTCGCCGTCACGCTCGCGAGCGTCGCGCCGCTCGCCGTCGCCGCCCCAGCCGACGACCTTCAAGCCAAACGCCTGCAGAGCTATCAGGGCGTGCGCGCGCTGCTGTTCGCCGGCGTCCCGCTGACCGCCGTGTTCACGCCGGGCGCATGCGCCTCCGCGCCGCCGGGCACGCCGCCGGTCTCGGGCGGGTTCGTCGTGCGCGATTTCATCGAAGTGATCGGCAGCAATATCGGCTTCTCCAACCAACACATCACCCTGCGGCCCGACGGCGCCGCCGTGCTGGAGATCGCGCAATACCGCCTGCTGCCGGACGGCACCGCCACGGTGAAGACGAACTTCCTGTCGCCGACCACCTACCAGCCCGTATCGCCCGCACTGACCTTCCAGTGTGCCCTGGGCCGCGGCGTGGATTTCGCTCTTTAGCCGCGCAACTGCGATGAAGCGACTGTAGGAGCTGCGCAAGCTGCGACCGCGACATCGCGGCTAGGGCGGAACTTTCGCCGCGAGCGGAACCTCCGCGGTCGCGGCTCACGCCGCTCCTACAGGGAAAAACGAAGCTTTCGCCAGAGCCCGCGATATCGCAACGAAGCGACTGTAGGAGCTGCGCAAGCTGCGACCGCGACACCACAGCTACGACGAAACTTTCGCCGCAAGCGGAATCCCCGCGGTCGCGGCTCACGCCGCTCCTACAGGGAGAAACGAAGCTTTCGCCAGAGCCCGCGATATCGCAACGAAGCGACTGTAGGAGCTGCGCAAGCTGCGACCGCGACATCGCGGCTAGGGCGGAACTTTCGCCGCGAGCGGAACCTCCGCGGTCGCGGCTCACGCCGCTCCTACAGGGAGAAACGAAACTTTCGCCAGAGCCCGCGATATCGCAACGAAGCGACTGTAGGAGCTGCGCGAGCTGCGACCGCGACACCATAGCTACGACGAAACTTTCGCCGCGAGCGGAATCCCCGCGGTCGCGGCTCACGCCGCTCCTACAGATAGCCGCCGCGGCTTACGAAGCGATCGCTGGGCCTCAGTGATAAGCCCGAGCGGCAGAAGACGCCTGCGGCGTGTCGCCCTGCGCATGCGCCTCGCGCTGCGAAGCGAACAACCGCCAGCTCAACGCCGCCAGCACCAGCACACCGAATCCGCCGTACCACCATAACCACGCGAACCCATGCACCAAGGCCCGATGCGCCACCGCGCCCGCATCGGCGCCGAGCCCGAGCTGATGCGCTGCGCCCAAATCCCCCACCGCGATCCGCGTCGCCAACGCCCGCAACCCCGCGCCATCCAGCGCCGCACCCACCGCGCCGCGCAGATGCGAGGCGATCCCCGCGATCAGAATCAACCCCATCAACGCGATGTTGATCGCCAAGGTAATCAAGCGCGCGCTCATGTCGATCCCGGACGCCATGCCCGTGCGCGAAGCCGGCACCGACCCGGTCGTGGTGTTGCTCACCAAGGTGTTGGTCAAACCCAAGCCCACGCCCGAAACCACCGCCCCCGGCAGGATCGTTTTCCAACTGGCGGCTTCCGGCAGGCTCCCCGCGTACATCGCCAAGAACCCGACCCCGATCATCGCCAACCCCAACGGAATCACCCGCCCCGCGCCGAAACGCTGCGCCCAACGTTCGGCCAACGGCGGCATCGCCAGCGTCGGCACGGTGTAGGCGAGCAGGGCGGTGCCCGCGCTGACCGCGTCGTAACCCAGCGCGCTCTGGAAATAGATCGGCAGATAGATCATCAGCGGCCAGAAGCTGAAGTTCATCCCGATCGAGCCCATGATCGCCCCGGAAAACGCGCGGATGCGGAACACGCCGAAGTCGAACATCGGATGCGGATGGCGCCGTTCGATGCGCACGAACGCGATCAGGCTCGCCACCGCGGCGATCAACACGCCCAGCAACAGCGCATTGCCGTAGCCGGTCTCCGGTGCTTGCGTGATGTAGAACGTCAACCCCAACACCGCCAGCGACAGCGTCGCCAAGCCGGCGACATCGAGCCGATGGCTCTGCGCCTCGCGCGATTCCTGCGCGCCCAGCGCCACCATCGCCCAGGTCAGCGCCGCCAGCGGCGCGTGCACCAGGAACACCCACGGCCAGCTCGACAGCGCGACGATGCCGCCGCCGATGATCGGCCCGAACCCCAGACCGAAGCCGAACACGATGCCGAACACCGCGAACGCGTGGCTGCGCTCGCGGCCTTCGCGGAATTGGTGCGAGAGGATCGCGAACTGGCTGGTCAGCATCGCGCCGCCGGCCAAGCCTTGCAGAAAGCGGCCGCCGATCAGCACCGGCATGTTCGGCGCCAGCCCGCACAGCAGCGAAGTCAGGCCGAACGCGATCGTGCTGACGACGAACACACGCCGCCGCCCGTAGCGGTCGGCGAAGGTGCCGGCGGCCATCAGCACCGTGGTGCAGGCCAGGGTGTAGGCGTTCATCACCCACTGCAGATCGCGCAGGCTGCCGTGCAGTTGTTTTTCCAGGGTCGGCAGGATCACCGGCACGCTGGAGATCTCCAGGCCGAACATCAGCGCGGCCAGGCTGATCGCGCCGAGGGCGAGCGCATTGCGGGTCGAGACGGACAAAGTCATGGGGGCATCCGGTGAGTCGTCGGGCCAGCGCGGGCGAGCGGATGCGCCGCGGGCCCGTGGGCTTCGCGTGTGGGGCAGGGCGGGGCGAACGGGGACGCCGGCGGCTCAGCCTCGCGCGGGGCTGCTGCCAACGTCGTGGCGGTGGCCGGGCCGGTTCGCGCGAACCGGCCGAAGCGGCAAACCGCCGGCCGCCGGAGCGCGCGGCGCAGCGTCCCGGCGGCGGAGCCATTGTGTTCCCCGCCTACTCATGAGGGAAATGATTTGATTTTGTAGAATCCATCAACCGCCATCATCAATCGCGAGGCCCCCGCGATGGATTTCGACCCGACCTTGCTGCGCACCTTCGTCGCCGTCGTCGAAACCGGCGGCTTCACCCGCGCCGGCGAACGCCTGCACCTGACCCAATCGGCGATCAGCCACCAGATCCGCCGGCTCGAAGACCAAGTCGGCCGCGCCTTGCTCCACCGCACCACGCGCCGGCTGACGCTGACCGAAGACGGCGAAGACTTCCTGCGCCACGCGCAGCAAATCCTGCATTCGCTCGAAGCGCTGTCGCGCCGCTTCCAACCGTCCCCCATCGCCGGCAGCGTGCGCTTCGGCGTGCCCGAGAATTTCATCGGCGACCGCTTGCCCGGCTTGCTGCGCCAATTCGCTTGCGCGTTTCCGAACGTGCGCATGGACGTCAACGTCAGCATGAGCATGGATTTGCGGCAGATGGTGGACAACGACGAACTCGACCTCGCCGTCGTCATCGGCCTGCCCGAACGCAGCGGCGAACAAGTGCTGCGGCGCACGCGCTTCGTCTGGGTCGCCGCCGATCACTTCGACATCGCCGCCGGCCGCTCATTGCCGTTCGCGTTTTTCCCCTCGCCCTGCGTCAATCGCCACATCGGCGTGTCCGCGCTCGACGGCACCGGCGTGGACTGGCATGTGGTGTTCACCTCGCCGAGCCAACAAGGGCTGCTCGCCGCCGTCGCCGCGGGGCTGGGCATCACGGTGATGGTCGAAGACGACGTCGAACCCGGCATGCGCATCGTCGATGGCCACTACGGCCTGCCGAAACTGCCGCCGGCCGAATTCGTATTGCTGCGCCGCCCCGGCGCGTGCACACCGGCGGTGGCCGCTTTCGGTCGCATGATCGAAGAACTGCCCGATACCGCGCCGACCCCGGCTCGCACCCTGCGCAGCGCATAAGCGGTTTCTCGTAGGAGCGGCGTAAGCCGCGACCGCGCACCTACGCCGCCCGGCGCAAGCTGCCTGCGCGCGACATCGCGGCAGGTGTCGCAAGCACAGGATTCAATCGCCGGCTTCCGCGTTGGCGCGGTCGCGACTCGCGTCGCTCCTACAGGGAGCAATCGCAGCCACGTATCCCCCTGTAGGAGCGGCGCAAGCCGCGACCGCGCACCCACGCCGCCCAGCGCAAGCCGCCTGCACGCGGCATAGCGGCAGGTGTCGCAGGCACAGGACTCAAACGCCGGCTTCCGCGTTGGCGCGGTCGCGACTCGCGTCGCTCCTACAGGGCGCCACCGCAGCCACGTATCCCCTGTAGGAGCGGCGCGAGCCGCGACCGCGCACCTACGCCGCCCAGCGCAAGCCGCCTGCGCGCGGCATAGCGGCAGGTGTCGCAGGCACAGGACTCAAACGCCGGCTTCCGCGTTGGCGCAGTCGCGACTCGCGTCGCTCCTACAGGGAGCAATCGCAGCCACGTATCCCCCTGTAGGAGCGGCGCGAGCCGCGACCGCGCATCTACGCCGCCCGGCGCCGGCCACCTGCGCGCGACATCGCGGCAGGTGTCGTAGGCACAGGACTCAAACGCCGGCTTCCGCGTTGGCGCAGTCGCGACTCGCGTCGCTCCTACAGGGAGCAATCGCCGCCACGTATCCCCCTGTAGGAGCGGCGCAAGCCGCGACCGTGCCCCCACGCCGCCCAACGCCACCAACCTGTGCCCGCGATCACACCTCACCCCGCCCACAACCCCCGCCCACGCGCCCCCGGGCGCCGCCCGACCGAAACGCCGCGCGCCCAACCAAGCCCCACAAAAACCCGTGCCCTTAGACCAATAGACCCGTCACGCCCGCCTAGCTAGTATCGGCCGACCACCCCTGGGGCCCCACCACATGAAATTAGTCGCCACTCCGCTGGCGGTGCTCTGCGCCGCCATCCTGTCGATGCCCGCCTACGCGGCCAAGCCGGCCAAGGCGCCGAAAGCGCCGAAGACGCCGCTGTTCGAAACCAAGCGCCTGTCCGAGGAAGTCAAAATCCTCTCCTCCGACGAGTTCGAGGGCCGCGGCCCGGCGACCGCGGGCGAGAAGAAGACCATCGATTACCTCATCGCCCAGTTCAAGGCGGCCGGCGTCCAGCCCGGCGGCGACCTCAAGGACGGCAAGCGCCTGTGGACCCAGGCCGTGCCCCTGCTGCGCTCGGACATCAGCGGCACCCCGAGCCTGTCGGTGTCGGTGAAGAAGAAAGCCCGCCCGCTCACCCAGGGCAACGAGATCGCCGTGCGCGCCGCGCTCGACGGCTCCAAGGCGGTCAACATCAAGAACGCCCCGCTGGTGTTCGCCGGCTACGGCGTCAGCGCCCCCGAGCGCCAGTGGGACGACTTCAAGGGCGTGGACCTCAAGGGCAAGATCGCCGTCGTCCTGATCAACGACCCGGACTTCGAAGCCGGCGCCGGCCCGTTCGGCGGCAAGGCCATGACCTACTACGGCCGCTGGACCTACAAGTTCGAAGAAGCCGCCCGCCGCGGCGCGCTCGGCCTGCTGATCGTGCACGAGACCGACCCGGCCTCCTACGGCTGGAACACGGTCAAGAACTCCAACACCAACACCATGTTCGACGTCGTCCGCGACAACCCGGGCGGCAGCCACCCGAGCCTGGAAGGCTGGATCCAGCGCGACACCGCCGTCAGCCTGTTCAAGAGCGCCGGCCTGGATTTCGAAAAGCTCAAGAAGCAGGCCCAGACCCGCGAGTTCAAGCCGGTGCTGCTGAAGAACGTCACCTTCTCGGCCAACTACAACGTCGCCAGCGAAGTCATCACCTCGCAGAACGTCGTCGCCCGCGTCGAAGGCAGCAAGCGCGCCGACGAAACCGTCATCTACAGCGCGCACTGGGACCACCTCGGCATCGGCCAGCCCGATGCGAAGGGCGACACCATCTACAACGGCGCCGTCGACAACGCCACCGGCATCGCCTCGCTGATCGAAATGAGCCGCGCCTTCGCCAAGGCCAAGAAGCCGCTGCGCTCGGTCGTGTTCCTGGCCGTCACCGCCGAGGAAAAGGGCCTGCTGGGTTCGGAGTACTACAGCGCCAAGCCGCTGTACCCGCTGGCCAAGACCGTCGCCGTCATCAACACCGACGCCTTCGACCCGGGCGGCATCTCGCGCGACTTCACCACCTCCGGCAGCGCCAAGCAGGAACTGCTGGACGAACTGATCGCCACCGCGCAGAAGTGGAACGTCGTCTACACCCCGGACCCGGTCCCCGAAGCCGGCCACTTCTTCCGCTCCGACCACTTCCCCTTCGCCAAGCGCGGCGTCCCGGCGGTGTCGATCGGCTCGGGCGAAGACAAGGTCGACGGCGGCGTCGCCGCGGGCAAGGCCGAAGCCGACGCCTACATCCGCGACCGCTACCACCAGCCGGCGGACCAGTGGGAAGCGAGCTGGAGCTTCCAGGGGATCGCGCGGGATTTGCAGATCATCTACACGCTGGGCAGCGATCTGGCGAACTCGAACCGGTGGCCTAATTGGGCGGCGGATTCGGAGTTTCGGGCGGCTCGGGATGAGAGTGCAGAGCAGCGAGCGGCTAAGTAATAGCTAGGCAGTTGGCAAACGCCGCCCATTGGGCGGCGTTTTGCTTTTGAGATATCGATTCAAGGAGCGATACAGCGATGACCGCGCAAATTCCGGATCTTCTGATCAACGAGTGCGAAGCGCTGGACTTCTCCGGCCTCCATTTGCGTCGGGTGCTCAAGCACGTTCCAGAGAGTCGATACGGCTGGGATTTTCGGGAAGGTTATCGGCCCAAGGCCACGCCGACCCCGAGACGGGAAGTTAGGTGCTCGGCGCTTTGGGCGGGTTATCGATCGGTTTATCGGGTCGATGCATCGGCTCGGATCTCGCTGGTGGCTTTCGAATATTCATTCGACAAGGGGCGGCCTGCGGAAGCTCTGCAAGAGCCGCTACTGGACGATGTCTGGTTGCGCCTGAGCGAGAAATTCGGCGGCCCTGGCATTCACGTTCCTGTGCGCAGCGGCGTGGTTCAGGGGAGGGAGTCGTGGTTATTCGAGATAGATCGGGGAGGAACATTTTTGCTCGCATCCGATCTGAAAGAGGGGCAGTGGCCGCCCGAACTGGGAGATCCGTACGATGCTTGGCTAGAAGCGATGCCTTGCCGCATCGTGGTTCGAGGAGCGGAAGATGTCGTGTTCGATCAATACGATGTCTATCTGGATCGCTATGTCACACGTACGCCGATTCGCCTTCGCGATGTGGCGCCCGGCAACGGGATGTGTACACGTCTCGCGGCAGGTTCCCATGTCGTGATATTGCGCGAGCGAGTGCGCGGAAAGCTGGATAGGAAGGAATCCAATGCCTTGCGTTTCAGCCTGGAGGTCGGTCAATCAATAGAGATCGTCGCGCGCCGATCCGGTGGGCAGCCTTATCTGGAAATTTCCGAGAAAAAGGGCGGCTAATTTCATTTGACTGGTGCTCGTTTGTTCAGGAAATAGCCCGAAATGGGTTATTTGGATTTGTGCTTTAGGCTGACTTTCCTTTCAGTCGGATCTAGAGCGTATGCGCCGGAGACTTTCGGAAAATAAGGTTCTGGGTATCGGTACGTCCGCGGCCCATCGATGGGCGAAATCGCTAGGCGTCCCTCTCGCCTACCTCTACGCTGACAACAGCGAGCTAGCCGAAGTGATCCTCGCCTTCGGCCTCCTTCCCAAGTCCGAGCAACGCCGCCTGGCACTGGAGCTGAAAGCCCGGGTCAGTCCGCCCGCGACGAGGCCCCGCCCCGCGCGCAACGCGCCGGTTGCGCGGCCCTCGCGCTAAGCCGACATCGCCGATCAACCTTCTTGCGCGCGGCCCCACACCCGCCCGCAACGGCTCCGCACCGCGCGGCCTTGGACCCGTCGGGGCTTAGCTTGGCCGCAAGCACACAAGTTTTATGTGTTTTTGCATACTCAACTCCCGATAAGCGATCCGCGAGTCCGGGTGCCGCATTCTCTAGAGCGAAGAAGCTTCACCTCTGCCGGGCGAAGCCGCATCATTGAGCTTCAAAGCCTTATGCGTAAGCCAAAAAAGCTGGGCGATCAGCTTCTGCGCTTCATGCATAAGCCGTTTCGGCTCATCGTTGAAGCAAAAAGCTTCATGCATGAAGCCGCGAGCTTCATCGTCAAAGAAAAAAGCTCGATGTGAGCGCCTTTTTGGCTTAACGATGAGCCGAAAAGGCTTATGCACCAAGCATGGAGGCTTGTCGTTAAGCAAAATAGGCTTACTCGAGAGGTTCCGACGCTCATCGTCGAGCAAAATTCGCTTGAACGGCCTGCGTGCGGTCCGGAGGGCGCCCAAGACGTCTATCGAGCCGTCGGAGGCATCGCGGCTACGCGGCGCCGTAGCACCCCTGCAGAGAGACGACGGTGTGGCCACCGCCTTTGCTGCCGAGCTGCGCGAGTACGCGGACCAGTTGGTATAGGTCGAGCGTGTCTGCCTCAGGCTTGTGCAGGTGGGCGATGCAGTCCACCAAAAGTACAGCCAGGATGGAAATGCGAAACACGCAGTTGCGCATCGGAATTTCCCGGTTGTACTTCATGGTCGGTCTGTCGATGATTGCGGCTAGTATTGGTTCGGCGTAATAGGAGCCCGCGCATGCGCTTCGCTCAGGGACGTCCAACATGCGGTGCCGCCAAGCGGCTTGTTCGGTCCATGATGGTGGCCGGCGCGCTGGCGCCGCTACTGGCTTGCGGCAATGAGGCGACGCCGCCCGCGCGGCCGCAACCCGCCGCTGCGACGTCGCCTTCCGACCAGCCAAGCCAGGAGCGGCAGAACCTGGTCAGCAAGAGCGCGCAGCCCGCGCCCGCCTGCCCATCCGAGCAGTTCGACACCTTCCTCAAGTCGTTCGCCAATCGCGGCGATGTCCAGGCGACGTACACCGCGCAGCCTTACAAGGTGAAGCTGCCTTACTACTGGGTGCATTCCACCGCGGCGGGAGATCCGAAGTATCCGCGCTGGGACGTTACGGATCATTTTGGCGCCGCAAGCGTGCCATACCGCTATAACGCGAAACGAGGCAGGTACGTGTTCGATTCGTCCAAGTTGGCCGCATCGGAAGAATGGCAGCCGCCTGTGGAGCGCCCAGGTAGATCGATCATCGTGCTGTCGGACTTCCGGACCAAACGAATTTCGGCAACACGATACGACGTTCTCTACAGCCAAGACCGAATCGATACCTTCGTTAGAAAGTCCGGTTGCTGGTACTTCCAGCAGCATTGGGAATCCGAGCCTCTTGCTCTGTGCAAGTGGCCGACCGAGTGCGCCCGTATGATCGAGTACGAAGCGCCGATGAAGTGACGGCAGTGGCAATGAGGAGTGACGCATGGACCGCAAACCGACGACATACGGCGTGATTCAACTGGGCGTCCCGAGAGGGGCGGCCGGTATTCAGACCAATGAAGCGGTAGCCGATTTCGATGCGCTGGTGACGCATCACCCAGGAAACAATCGGCACGCGCACCTGCGTGACGGGCTGGTGATCGACGGAGAGCGGCGGCGCTTGCATGCCATTGTCGGAGGGGAGATTCAAGAGATCGAGATGCCTCGGAACGGCAACAGCTACTACGGTCTTAAGCCCGATCAGGTGCTGTTGAAGAAGGATTTCATGCTTGAGAATCCTCTGGCCGCAGGCGGCGACAGGCGCGCGGTCGAGGTTCCTTCTCCCGTTTCTGGAGTGGTGGGGAACGTGATCCCGTCGCAAGGGCTGGTGGACATTTACGACCGCAAGGGCGGCGATGTCATCGCCAGAGTCCGGCACATGACCGATATCGCAGTAGAAGTAGATACCGAAGTAGCCTATGGACAAGGACTGGGTATCCAAGGCCGGGTCGCCACCGAGAAAGTCCATGTGCACATGGAGATGGACACTCGCTACTACCGGGAGTTCGAGAACTACCTCAGCGATCTCGTCAGCGGACGATTGCCAGTGGAGGCCGAGGCGCGTCTCGACGTCCAGCCACGGCCGGTGCGGGACGATGGCACCTTGCGCTTGGGTGAGTCGGGTTCTCGTGTTCGGGACCTGCAGGAGTACTTAAACGGCTTGGGATACATCGGTGCCGACGGACAGCCGCTCGCGACGGACGGCGTTTATCGATTGAACATGCAGCGTGCCGTGTTGGATTACCAGCGCGAGCAGTGCCTGTCGCAAACCGGCGATATCGACCGCGAGATGCTGCAGGCGGTGCCCGCGCGAACGCCGGGCCCGTTCGATCCGGCGCTAGAAGGCATCCCCGCACAGGGAGCGCCGTATGCCCCGATGCCGCATCCCTTCGGTACGGGCTCGGATGATCGCCCCTGCGCCCCGCCGACGCCCCAACAGATCGAGGATGCCGTGGAAAGGCATCGGCCGTTGGAACCGGTGTTTTCCGCCGCGCCGCCGTCGATCTCCGGCGACCCGTTGGTGCAATCCATCCGCGAACGGCTGCCGCCGGCGTTTGCCACTCACGGAGCCGTTCCGCCGGAAGCGGATTTGGACCGCATCGCCGCCGGGCTGGCGGTCGAATGCCGTAAGCAAGGCGTCGAGCGTCCCGATCACATCGTGGTCGGCCATCCGGCGGCCGACGGCTCCGGCCGCCACGTTTTCGCCGTGGCGGGCGATTTGCGCGATCCGGCCAGTCATCGGGTGGACGTGGCCGGCCAGGCGGCGGCGCAAGTTCCGGTCGAAGCGTCGCTACGTAAGCTGGATGCCTTGCAGGCTTCGACGCCTGCGCTGGTGCAGGCGGATCAGGCTCAGGAGCAACAGAAGGCTCCGACCATTCGAGTGTGATGGGCACGTAAGCGCTCGCGGCAATGCGTAAAGCTAGCGCCGACGGTGGTAGCGCCGAAGGAGAAAACGTATGGGCTTCGCTCAAGGATGTTCGGCTCACGAGACAGCCAAACGGCTCTTCCGGGTTGCGGTATTGGCGGGTGTGCTGACTGCGTTACTGGCCTGCGGCGACGAACCGGATCCGTCGGTGCCGGAGATGCCCGGTGTCGTTGCGCAGTCCCGCAGCAAGATGACGGCAGCGCCGCCAACTGCGGCCGCTGAGCGCGCTCAGCCAGCGCCCGCATGTCCTTCCCAGCGGTTCGACGCTTTCCTCAAGGCCTTCGCCAACAGCGCGGACCTGCAGGTTGCTTTCTCGCTGCACCCCGTCCGCCATAAGTACCCCTATTACTGGAAGCACAACACCCCGCCCGGCGATCCCGCTCATCCCAAGTGGGTTGTAGACGAAGAGGCCGGCCCCGCGCGGGTCAAGTACCGCTACGACGCGGCCAGCGACCGGTTCGTGTGGTCGGGCAAGACGCTGCGAGCGGGGCAGCGCTGGCTCAGCTTGCAAGCGAACGAGACGGACGTGTCCTACGCGGCGCTACCGGACTTCCGCATCCGGCGTGTGTCCGATACGCAATACGACGTCGAATACGACCAGAGCGATGTCGATACTTACGAACTGAGTTCGGGCTGCTGGCATTTCGCTCAGCGCTGGGAACGCGAGGCCATCGTGGAATGCAAGTGGCCGGAGGAGTGCCGCCGGCAGCGGGAGTATGAGGCGCCGATGAGGTAAGCCCACTCCGATAGATCAAAGGCGTCACTAAGGCTGCTTGTAGATCTCGATCACCCGCAGACATTCCTGCTCCCCGAACTCGCCGGTGAGATCGATCCGCACCTCAGCGCTGACGAACCGATAGCCCACATGCCCGGTCGCGGTGCCGCTGCCGGGCGTGGCGGACAGACGCGTGGCATCGATCCACCCGGCCGCGCGGGCGACAGGCAGGCAAGGCTGCGCGGCGATGTCTATGCGCACGTCGCGCGCGACATCGCCGGTGGCGTTGATGTCGGTCAGGGTTTTAACGACGACGGTTCCGTCGTCGAGCGTTTGCCCTTGATTCGCGTCGGCGAGTGAAGAAAGCGACGTGCCCGCGGCTACGCCGTAGCGCTTCTGGAGCGACGCGACTACTTGATCGACGCCTTTCGCGCCGTACCGTGCGGGTGGCTGTATCAGGGTTTGTACGTCGAGTCTTTCCGACGTGTAGCGCTGCGGGGGCGTGCTGCAGCCCATCAGAAAGGCGACCGATACGAAGATGCGAAAGAGTGAGGTGCGCATAGCGATGGCCTACCCGCGTGCTAGCCGATCCCTCGGCGATTATGGCGAATGCGAGCGGAACCGCTTGGCGTAGCGAACGCGGGGCGAGGTCTGCGCAAGGCTCGCTGCAGCCGCGCCGACAACACGAACCCACTCCCGGCGCCGTTCGCCGGCGCCAGGAGCGAGCAGAACTAGCAGGCCAAACCGCGCCGTTCGATCATATCGATCGGCGTTTCGGTCTCGGCGAACCGATCCATCGCCGACTTCGAGAACGCGCCGAGCACCGCCCAGCCGGCGAGCATGCCGCCCACGGGGCCGCCGGCGATGAAGCCGCCCGCGACCGCGCCGAACACGGCCAGCGCTTTCACCAGCGTGCGCCAGAAGCCGCGCGCTTGCACGTCGGCGGGGTGGTTCATGATGTACTCGAACACGCTCCGCGAGGTGCTGAGGGTGTCGAGCACCTTGAGGTCTTGCTCGCTGCGGCCGAGCTTCGCCGCGGCTTGCTGTTCGAGCTTGACCATGCGGCTCAGGGCGTCGTCGTACGACTTCGCGTTCTGGATGATGTCGTCCATCTGCTCGAAGTAGGCGAACTGTTCGCGGGTGTAGAGGTGGCGATAGGGTTCGGCCTGGCTCGCCACCGAGGCGAGCGGATCCGTCGGCAGGTTGGACAGCGAATCCTTGACGAATTCGTCGATCGGCTGCGTGGTCTTGTAGCCGCAGTCGTTGACCAGCGAGCGCGCCGCGTCCTCTTCCGAGCGCAGCGGTTGCGACAGCAGGCAGTCGAGGTAGGCGACCGTGTCGGTGGCGGCGGTCTTCTGCGGGTTCTGCGCATAGGCCGGCGATCCGGCGAATACGAACAGCAGCAACGACACGACCATCGTTGCGATGCGGCGTGGGTGTTCGCCGAGGGCTCCCTTGCGTTCTGGCTTCATGCTCTTCTCCTTTGTGAATCGTCGGGCACTCATTGCCCGACGTTGGGAGGCTCACATCTGAGCAGCGACAGGTCTGCGCTTGGGATCACAGCTCGGCCATACGGTGCGCGCGTTCTGCGTGGGGCGACGAAGGTTTGTAAAAGCGCGATTCGTTGATCTGGATCAATGCATTTGGACCCGAAATCAGAACGGGAGCGGGCGTCGCGACGAGGCGTCATTGCGCGCATCCCACTTCAGTGAGTAGGTCGATCGGGCGTTCGCGCGGAGGAAAGCGCCAACTTTCCACGTGGCGTCTCGCCAACTCATCACACTTCCTATTCGAAGACGATTGCCTGAACCTTGCGTTTGCGACGCTGCCGTCAGGCAAGACGACGAACTCGATCTTCGCCTTGGGAGTGGAGGCGGGATCGGAACCGCCGGCGTTGAGTGGTTTCGGCGCGGCCTCCTTTGACCCAAGAAAGTCGAGCAAGCTCAAGCTTGGACCTTTGCCCCACCGAACCTTCCAGGTGCGCTTTCCGACGAGGATGTTGTTCTGGTCAGGCGTGCCCGCTATTCCGGTCAGCGGTGTGATCTCCCAATCCGCGTTGCGGTCTACGGCGGGGCGCGTCGAACCGCATTCGGCGATGTAGCGACGGCAGTAGTAACGCGCCGCAGCGCCGGCTTGCGCTTGCGTGATTCCGTCGTGCGGATCGACCGAGCCGATTTCGTTCGCCAAATCCTGAGGCAACGTCTTTATGGTTTGCGCGTTCGCACTTGGGCAAAGGCAGGCGATCAACGTCCAGGCGGTCAGTGTTTTCTTCATTGTTTCACCCGTGTAGAGAGGCGCATCGCGAGGCCGGTGGGCGAACCGGGCGCACTGGCGCACGCGACTCAATAGTCGCGTACCAATGTCCAAACATACCGCCCCGCGGGAAACCGCGACGCCGCCCGTTCGATCTCCTCGGGCGTCGCTCCGTCGGCGTAGCTGTGTTCGGCCACTCGCCGCACTTCCTCGGGCGTCACCGGCGACCAGCAATCCAGGCCGGTCTGCGCCGAGGTCGGCGCGCGGTCGAGCACGTCGAGTGCGGAATCGTGGGTGGCGTTGCGGCCGAGCCAGCGTTCGCAGACCACGGCCGCGGTGGCGGGGTCGAGGATGAGCAGCGACAGGTCAGAGGCCACGGAAGGGGTCTTGGTAGTACAGCGAGACGAGGGTGTCGGCGGCCTTGCCGTAGAGGTCGGCGATGAGGGCGCTGCGTTCGTTTTCGTAGTCGCCGAGGTGGGATTCGCGGCGCAGCAGGCGCGCGGCTTCTTCGCGGGTGATGCGGCCCCAGGCGGTCGCGCGGTCGTCCTGGTGGTCGGGCGCGCGGCCGAGCGCGGCTTGGGCGTCGTCGCGGGAGACTTCCAGGCTGGTCCAGCCGAGCAGGACGTAACCGGGGCCGAAGGTGGCGAGGGTGCCCCAGGCTTTGTAATCCAGGCTCATCGGCGGGCGCGCTGTGGCGGATTCGGTGTGCGATCTTGGCGCGTCCGCGTGACGCCCGCGTGTTGCCGGCGCGGCGGCGGCAGGGTCGGGGGCGCTTCGGGGTGCGCCCTGAGTCGGTTCTTTCGGCGCCAGCGTCGGGGTCCGGCGGTTGAGGTGTTCGACCTGCTCGAAGCTGCGGTCCGCCGGCGTTTGCGTGGCTTGCTGCGCGTCGGTGCGGGTGTGGAAGTGCGGCCCTGGCTCGCCCCAGGGCGAGCAGGCGGTGAACACCGCGGGGCCGCCGGGCGCATTGACGAGGGCGATCCGCAGCCGGCTCGCCGCATCGTGCGTGGTGGCGGGCAGGACGGGAAATCCGGCTAGTGCGGATTCCAATCGAGCGTTCGGACCGCCCATCGCTGAGGTCCCATCGGGCGCGATCACGATGCGTTGCGCGCATGCGTGTTCGAGCTTGGTGTCAGAGCCAGCGAAACGATTCGTCATCGGCGGATCCATCCAGCCCCGTTCTCGAGCGGGGCGAGGTCTGTTGTAAGCCAACCCCTCCGCCGCAAAAAGCGAACTTCTAGTTGCGCTGACGCGGATACGTGGTATCTGTGCCTCAGACCGCCGCGGACCCCGACAAGGGCGTGGCGGTCGGCCACTCAGGGGCGTGGCGGGGTTCGTAGATCAGCGAAATCAGCGGTCGCCGTAACGGCGGCGGCCATGGGGTGCCCGGCCCGGTGCGTCGCCGGGCGGAAGGAACCGTCATCACTTCAATCAGGAGTCTGTATGCGTAAGCGTGTTTTGTTCGCCGCGGTGCTGTGTTCGCTGTTGGCCGCTCCGGCGGCGTGGGCGCAGGAAGAGGCGAAGGCGGCCGGCGATGAGGCCAAGGCCGAGAGCAAGGGCGAGGCCGAAGGGGCGGCGCCTGCGCCGGCCAAGCCGGGCGCGGCGCTGCCGAAGCTGCGCATCGTCTGGGACTGCGGCGAGTGCGAGCACAACGACAAGGTGCCGCCGTTGATCGAAGCGGCCTACGCGGCCGAAGCGCAGAAGCATTCGGCGCAGGTCTCGGGCGAGGACGCCGCCGAGGTCGCCATCGTCGATATGCGTCAGCGGCCGCCGGGCGTGCGGGTGATGTTCGGGATCATGGCGGGGCGCGATCGGTTGAAGCTGCGCATCCGCTATCGGGGCCATGAGTACGAGGCCAACGAGACCTCGTCCAACATCATCCAGGGCCTCAACAGTCTGTCGGCTTCGGTGGGGCGGCAGGCGTATCAGCAGTTGGCGGGCGCCGGGTCGCCGTGACGGCGGCGCGGGCGCGAGGGCCGAGGCGGTCTCCGCGCCCGCGAGTCGTGCCCCCGGGGCGCTAGGCCCGCGGGCGCGGCCTGTTCATCGAATTTCCGCAGTATCTGCGCCGGTTTTGAGCGCAAACTCCGCCCACGCGGCCTACACTCCCGGGGCGAGGTATCGCCGCAAACCGCACCGCGACACAATGTCGGCTCCCCTTAGGATGAGATCGGAGGTAGCGTGAAATTGGTTCAGACCCTGAGCGCGATGGCGCTGTGCCTGGCCCTGGCGGCCTGCAATTCCGGCGCTCCGGCGTCCGCGCCGGCCGCCGATGCGGCCAAGGCGCCGGCCGAAGCCGCCGCCGCGCCGGCTGCAACCCCCGCGCCCACCGCCGCTCCGACGGCCGCGGCGCCCGAAGCCGCGGCGCCCACCACCGCCGGCGATGCGCCGGCCGCCAATGCGCCGCCCGCCTCGGGCGACGTGTTCAAGGCCACCGAGGCCCAGCTCGAGAAGGGCATGGCCTACGTCGATTTCCGCAAGATCGTGCTGGCCCAGGGCTGGCAGCCGCTGGCCACCGCGCAGTGCAAGGAGAACGTGATCGGCGGCGACTACCAGCGCATCTGCGCGAAGAATCCCGACCGCTGCAAGATCTGCACCGACTTGCCGGAGTTGAACGCGTGCAGCGGCGACGGTTACTGCCTGATGCAGTTCAAGCACGCCGGCGCGAGCGGCGTGTTGAAGGCCACCGCGTATGGCGAAGCCGACGGTTGGCGCGAGCGCGAATCGGGTTTCGGCATCACCGAGTGGGAACTGGCCGACAAGGCCGCTGAGTGATCGCTTGCGCGCGCCGGCCGTTCGCGTCGGCGCGCAGGAGGGAAGCGGCGCCGGCGGCCGCGTGAGCCGCGGCCGCTTCCCGTATCGACGGTTTCATCTGGCAGGAAAAGGAGATTCTCATGAGCCAAAACCCTTTGCTGGCGCTGATGCATCAGGGCGAGTCGGGCACCGCGGGCTATAACGCCTACAACCGCGGCACTTACACCGGCGACGACGGCAAGCAGCACATCCGCGGCGCCGACCGCCGCATCGATTTCTCGCAGATGACCATGGGGCAGGTGCTCGATGCCCAGGCGTTGCCCAACGGCGATCCCAACCGCGTGTTCGCGGTCGGCAAGTACCAGATCATTCCGGCGACGATGCGCGATTCGGTCGACGCGCTCGGCATCGACCGCAATCAGCAGTTCACCCCGCAGGTGCAGGATCGGATCTTCTCCGAATATCTGATCGTCGATAAGCGCCCGGACATCCGCAACTACATCACCGGCCAGCCCGGCGCCAGCCTGACGCAAGCGCAGCACGCGCTGTCGCTGGAGTGGGCGAGCTTCGGCGATCCGAGCAAGGGCGGCGCGAGCCATTACGGCGGCGCCAACCACGCCAGCATCACCTTGCAGCAGTCGGGCGATGCGTTGAATCAGATGCGCGACGAGTATCGCGCGGCGATCGGCCGCGGGCTGTCGCCGGATCAGGCTTGGCGCGCGACCATCGACGACAATCCGAACCGCACGCTGCCGGCGTCGATCACCGCGCCGCGCACCCAGGGCGGCGGCGCCAACCGCGATGCGATGGCCGACGGCATGCTGACGCTCAACGAGCGCGGCCCGGCGGTGACCGCGTTGCAGGAACGCCTGAGCGCGCTGGGCTATCGCGACGCTGAAGGCAACGCGCTCAAGCCCGACGGCCATTACGGCGAGCGCACCAAGGAAGTGGTGGAACGCTTCCAGCGCGAGCACGGCCTCACCGACGACGGCAAGGCCGGGCGCAACACGCTCGAAGCGCTGCGCACCGCGCAGCCGACCCAGGCCACGCCGCAGCAGCCGGGCGAGCAGACCCCGGGCGCGCGCCAGCCGGGCGCGGCCGATCCGCAGCAGCCGGCGAACGGCGAGCGTCAGCCGCTCGGTCCGGCGCCGCTGTCGAATCCGCACAATCCGAACAACCCGCTGTATCAGCAGGCGATCCAGGGGTTGGAGAAGATCGGCCCGAACGGCGGTTTCGCCGACCGCGAGCAGATGGAGCGCGCCGCGGCGACGCTGACCTACGAAGCGAAGGTCAGCGGTTTGAACCGCATCGATCACGTCGTGCCCAACGCCAACGGCACCGGTTTGTTCGCGGTGCAGGGCGGCTTGAACGATCCCAGCCACCATCGCGTGCACGTGGACCGTCAGCAGGCGGTCGGCCAGAGCGTCGAGCAGACCAGCCAGCAGCTGCGCCAGGACGTGCCGCAGCCGACGCTGCAGCCGGCGCCGGACTCGCAGGCGCAGGAACGCTCGTCGCGGACGATGATGGCGTAAGCCGTCGCCGTAGCGCAGCACCCACGGGCCGCCCGCGCGATGCGCGGGCGGCCCGTTTCGTTTGCGCGGCCGCGTTCATCATTACACGACGCATATTTGCTGAGACGTTCGCGTATTTAGCGGACGTAGCGACGAGCGCCGATTGAACCGGCCCAGCGGCGGCCGTATAGCTGACGCGCAGGTCGCGGGGACGGCGCGCGAAGACTCGATCCGTCCGGCGGCGCTGCGGAGCCGTTCGCCGTTCCATCGACACGACAAGAGGACGTCATGAAGAAGAGCATCAATACTTCGATCTACAAGAACCCCATCTACCTGATTCCGGCCGCCCAGCAGCAGGTCAGCCAGAACCAGACCCCGGCGCCGACGCCGGAAGAGAAGGCGATCTTGGAACTGCTGGCGAAGTAAGCCGGCGGCGCGCGCGGCGGCGCGGCTCACGGCCGCGCCGCTTCGTTGGGGGGCTACGCGCAAGGAGCGCGGCATGATTCCGTTGGAACGCGAACGCACGCTGGCTCAGGCCGGGCGTGCCATCGAGTTGTTTCTGGCGCGCGCCGGCTGGAGCGCGCGCATCGAGGATACCGGCGAGCGCTTGCAGGCGGCGATGTGTTGGCTGCTCGACGCCGACGGCGAGGTGTTCGCCAACGGCTACGGCAAGGGCGAGCGCGAGGCCGCGCGCATCGGCGCGCTGTACGAGGCGGTCGAGCACGTGTACGCCAACGCGCAGTCGCCGCACGAGCGTCTCGAGTTGGTGCCGGCGGCGGCGTTGTCCGCCGATCCGCGCTACGGCGCGTTGCCGTTCGCGGCCGAGTTCGGGCGGCAGAGCGGGCGGCAGTTGAGTTGCCGGCGCTATCGGCCGTTCTTCGCCGACGACGACAGCGATTCGCTGGCGGTGCCGCTGTTCCTGATTTGCCCGTCGGCGGTGAACGCCTTGCTGCCGGGCGACGATTTCGATTATTCCAGCGTGATCCGCTACGGCTCCAACAGCGGCGTGGCGATCGGCGCCAGCGTCGAGGAAGCGGCGGTGCACGCGATCGGCGAACTGGTCGAGCGCGATTCGTGGTCGCTGTTTCTAGCCGCGCATTTTCTCGGCGATCCGGCCTCGTTCGGCGCGTGGATCGAGCCGGGGTCGTTGCCGGAGGAGGTCGCGCGCACGCATGCGGCGGCGCAGCGCCAGCTCGGGCGCGAGATCCGGTTGATCGAGGCGACCAGCGATTTGGGGATTCCGGCGTTCATCGCCACCACCGACGGGATCGAGGCCGGCGAAGCGGTGTGTCCCGGCGGCTACGGCGCGTCGCTGTACGCCGGGCACGCGGCGATCCGCGCATTGACCGAGTTGGTGCAGACGGTGCTGATCGGCCGGCGTTTGGAGACAGTGAGCGCGTACAGCCGGCAGACGCTGGAGGCTTTGGCCGAGTATCCGAAGCTGCGCGATTGCGCTTATTTTCAGGTCGATTTCGAGCGCATGCAGAGGCGGCGCTGGGAGCATGCGCCGCGCGAGCGGCAGGCGCCGGCGGCGCTGTTGCGCGAGTTGCTGGCGCGCTTGGGCGAGAGCGGGATCCAGGTGCGTTACGCAATCAACCACCGCGAGGGCGACGCGTTCTGCGTGGCGAGTTGCGTGGCGCTGGAGTTGGAGCGCTTCTTGCTGGTGACCACGGGCATGGTCATGGCGCCGGGGCGGCGTGGGATGGCGTTGCTGGCGCGGGCGGAAGCGGCGAAGGAAACCGAAGCCGCCTAGCGGCGGCCCGGGCCAACGCTGCGACTCTCCCCGTACCGCGGAAAGCCCGAAGCCCGACTGTAGGAGCGGCGCAAGCCGCGACGCGGCCACCGCATACGCCGAAGACATCCGGACGGGCGACCAACCTGCCGCTGCTGCAGGATCGCTTCGATTTCTTAGCCGGCGCCGGATAACGATTTTCGCGGTCGCGGCTTACGCCGCTCCTACACGGAGAAGCGGCGGTTTCGCTCAGTGCTCGTGCGCGTGACCGTTGCGCTTGAGGTAATTCGCCGCGAACGGATCGAGCTCCATATCGCCCAGATCGGTGTAATCCGTCTCGCGATAGCCGTCGGTGGCGGTGAAGGCCTCGGCGGCGGGAACGCGTTCGAGCTTGACCAGCTTGAGTTCGTAGAAGCCCGCGTCGCCGGCCTTCGGCTTGGCCGGGCCGGTGCGGTAGTACGCCGGCAAGCCTTCGCCGGCCAGCCAGTCCAGCGCGATCGCGCGGCCTTCCGCGCTTTCGCCGCGATAACGCTCCGCGCTCAAACCCAGCGGCTTGGCCGTGCCGTCGCGCTTGAGCTTGTCGCGCAACTGCGGGTTGATCGGGCTGGCGAGTTGCTCCCACTGCGGCATGCGGCCGACGGTGCGCAGGTCGCCCGGCGCCCAGGCCACGCTGCGTTTTTCCGCGGCGAACAGTTCCAGCCGGCTGATGCCGTCGGGCGTCTGCCGCCACAGTTCCACCGGTTCGCCTTGCTGGCGGTATTCGATGCGGTCGGCGCCGCGCACCAGCACGAGGCTGCGCTCGCCTTGCGCGTCGCGCACGCTGTAGTGCGCGACCACGACTTGCGCGTCGGTGGCGGCGGCGCTCGTCGCCGAAGCGGCCGCCGCCTCCTCACCGGCCCACGCGGGGCCGGCGAGGACGAAACACAAAGCGAGCGCGAGGCCGCGTCCCGCCGCGATCCGCCGCGCACCGGCGGCGGATCGCTTCCTACCGAAACCCAATCGCATCACAGCTTGGCCTGATTGCGCGCCATGCCGGTGCGCAGATCCTCTTCCATCAGCGGCGCGGCGAGCGCGCCGCGGCCGTGGGCCCAGCCGTTGCCGCAGTAGCCGAACAAGGCGCACAGGAAGGCGCTGGTGTTGCGCTGCGATTGCGCCATCACGTGGAAGATCGTGTTCTGCTCGACCACGCCCTGGAACGCGTGAGCGCCGGGGCCGCGGGCGTAGATGCCGACGTCTTCGGCCGCATGGGTTTCGTCGCCCAGCGGAATCGTGGCTTCCTGCAGGTAATCCGGGTGCGCGGTGTCGACGTTGGTCAGGTCCGGACGCGCGTTCGGGCCGCGGTAGCCGGGGCCGTTGACGTAGCCGAGTGTGGTGTAGGGCTTGCCGTTCTTGTCCAGGGCGAGCTGGCCGTTGGTGACGACCTTGCCGAGGATGTCGTTGCCGCGGTCGGGATAGCCGGCGACAGTGAAGGTGTGGCTGTGGTCGGCGGTGACGATGATCAGCGTGTCGCGCTCGTCGGTCTTCTTCAGCGCGGTGCGCACCGCGTCGGACAGGGCGATGGCGTCGGTCAGCGCGCGGCTGGCGTTGCCGGCGTGGTGGGCGTGATCGACGCGGCCGCCTTCGACCATCAGGAAATAGCCCTTGCGGCTGCTGTTGGCGAGCACGTCGATGGCCTTGGAGGTCATGTCCGACAGGCTCGGTTCCTTGCCGGTGTCGTTCGGGCGGTCTTGCTCGTATTCCATGTGCGAGCGCTCGAACAGGCCGAGCAGGTGGCGGGTGTGGCGAGGGTCGATCGCGTCGAACTGGGCCTTGTTCCACACGTAGGCCGAGCCCGGACGGCCGGTCCATTCGTACGGCAGGTTGCGGCCGTCCTTGCGCCGGCCCTTGGCGCCGGCGTCTTCCGGATCGGCCACGGTGTTGGGCAGGAAGTAGCTGCGGCCGCCGCCGAGCGCGACTTCCAGGCCGTCGCCGTAGGGGAATTCGATCAGCTGGCGGGCGATGTCCTTGCAGCCGTTGAGGCGCGCTTCGTCGCTGAGTTCGGCGTCGCTTTCCCAATCGCGGTTCGGCGTATGCGCATAGGTCGCCGCCGGAGTCGCGTGGGTGATGCGCGCGGTGCTGACGATGCCGGTGGCCAGGCCCAAGGCCTCGGACAGTTCCAGCATGGTGACCACGCCCTGGCCGCGCGCGGAGGCGCAGTTGCCGTACTTGGCCTGCTGGGTGACGCTGAGCACGCCTTGGTTGGTCTTGATGCCGGTGACCATCGCGGTCATGGTCGGTGCCGAGTCCGGGGTCTGGCCGTCGACCGAGTAGGTCTTGGACAGGCTCACGTAGGGCAGCTTCTCGAACGAGAGCGAGTTCTCTTCGCCGCTGCCGCCCTTGAGCTGGCCTTCGCGGATGCGCGCGGCGGCGATGGTCGAGATGCCCATGCCGTCGCCGACGAACAGGATCACGTTTTTGGCCTTGAACGGCAGCGGGCGCAGGTTGGCGCCCTTGCGCGCGGTTTCGGCGCCTTCCTCGAACCAGCGCTGTGCGTTTTCCTCGCGCGGCGGCGCCTTGCGCGCGGCTTGCTTGGGCGCGGCGAGGGCCGGCAGGGCGATCAGGACCGTGCACAGGGCGGCGCCCAGGACGGTGTAAGCGGGCAGGGCGTAGCGATGCGTGGTGGCGCGCATGGGAGCGGGGCTCGTCGATGGTACGGGGGAGCGGCCACTGTCGTGCGGCTTGATTGCAGTCGCATGACTGACTGGGAAGCGCATCGCAGAAGCGCGACCGGCATCGTGGTTGCGCGCGTCGCACGCGTGCGCACGAGCGTGCGCGGCGGTTCGCGATGGCCTTCGCAGTTTCGGCGCCGGCGCATGAACGCGCTTCCCGTTTCGCCCCGAATCGTTCCCGCAATGTTCCTCGCCGCGGCGCGCGGCCTTGCCTAGCGTGGAGGGCGCTGGTTGGCCGTGCCGTCGCGCAGCGGTTCATCCGGTTCAGCAGTTCGGTCCGCAGGAGCGGCCCGGCCGTAGTCATCCATCGAAGGAATCGACATGAGCAAGAGCATTCGTACCCGTGTGTTGCCGCTGGCGCTGTGCGCGCTGGCCGCTGCGTTCTCGCAGGCGGCGTGGGCGGAGGATTCGCAGGAGGAGACGCCGCAGGAAGAGCGCGACTTCGCCGCGAAATTGATCCCGATGTCGGAAGCGCAAAAGATGTTCGTTGAATACACCCTGGAGCTGGAAAAGCGCTACCCCGACAGTGCTCAGGTCGACCCGGAGAAGTTCCTGAACGAAGAAGGCGAAACCTACGCTCTGCTGTACTGCCGGTCGCTGGGTTTCGAGGGCGCGTGCGTGGTCGAGAGCCAGGACGGAGTCGATCGATTCGTCGCGTACTCGCCAGCGCAGAAGGTCTCCGCGAACACCGCGGGCAAGGCGGTTTCGTTCGTTTGGTGGAACTGGCTGAACCTGCGCCTGTTCTCGGTCGGCGTGATTCCGGACCGCAGCTGCCCGTCCCAGTATCCGACGACGTGGCTCTATCACGACGACGAAGACCGCCGCAACGCGAACTCACGCGGTGGCTGGATCGGCGCAACCACCTCCAACAACAACACCACGTGGCGTTACTGCCGTATCGACGACAGCCGCTCGCTGTCGTTTCGGCCTCTGCCGAATGGCGGCAACGCTTACGACTACTCAGTTCTGAAACTGGGCGTGTTTTGTCCGTCGGGCGCACGCACCGTCATTCGGCGTCAGAACAACGAGAACTGGAACAATCAGAACAGCAATTCCGGGCCACTTACGATCTTCCCCAGCAGCCAAGGCTGGCTGTTCCCGCCCGCGCCGCTGCCCTTCAATGGCCCGCTGCCAACCACGATCACCCACTACTGCCACTTCGACGGCGCGGCGCCGTCGTGGCTGGGCTACATGTCCAGCTTCCCGAACCTGGGCTTCGCTTACGGCGTGCATGCGCCTTCCGCGTTCCCTAAGCCCTGGGCGCTCGCCACTGGTTGGGTGCATCAGGACGATGAAGACTGGTTCAACTTCAACGCTTGGTGGGGTTGGCCGGACAATGTGATGAGCGGTGGCGGCAACACCTGGCGCGGCATGGCCCGGGTTCGCTGAGCCGTAGGATTTGGACGGCAAGGTTTAAGCCGCTGGGTATGTTCATCGCCGCGCCGCGGCCGCCGCCGTTCTCCCTGTGAACGGCGGCGGTTCGCGGTGCAGTTTTGCTTCGGCCTACGAAGATGCCGGGAATCCGACTGTAGGAGCTGCGCGAGCTGCGACCGCGACATCGCGCTTGCGGCGCAATCGGCTACCCCGCGGTCGCAGCTTGCGCAGCTCCTACAGTCGGATTGCGTGGTCGATGGCAGGCCAGAAGGCGAAAGGCCGCGGCTTGGCAGTCTTTCGCGGATTACTGCCTCGACGCTTCGTGCAGATACAGCGAAATGTTCTCGAACAAAACCTGCGTCCCCTCGCGCCGGTCCTCCAGGCTCTGCAACCCATCGAAAAACACCAATTGCTCGGTGAACACCATTCGCGCCCCGTCGCCATCGGCGAGGAATTGCACCGTCGCCAGCGACGCCGTCAGCCGTTCGTCGCCGACGTCCATCGAGAAGCCGTAGACGATGCGCTGGTTCTCGACGATGTCGAAGTAATGCCCGTGAAAACGATGGATCGATCCGCTCGGACCGCGATTGACGATGACTTCCTCGCCGCCGCGGCGGAAGTCCAGCCGGTGTTCGATCACCTCCATGCCCTCCTGGCACGTACTCCAGGCGCGCTTGGCCTGCGGATCGGCCCAGGCGCGGAACAGTTTGCGCGGGCTGGCCGCGAAGCGGCGTTCGATGGTGAATTCGCCGTGCTGCACGCTGCGCTCGTTCATGCCTCGTCCTCGTCGTCGGGTTGCGCCGCCAGATAGCGTTCGAGCGCGTCGAACTGCGATTGGTAGCGGGCCTTGCGTTGCGCCAGCCATGTTTCCACCGCGGCCAGCGCGTCGGGCGCGATGCGGTAGGTGCGTACGCGTCCGCGTTTTTCCGACAGCACGATCCCGCCGGATTCGAGCACGGCGAGGTGTTTGACCACCGACGGCAGCGCCATCGCTAACGGTTGCGCCAGCTCCGACACCGACGCGGGGCCGGCGCTGAGGCGGTCGATCATGCTGCGGCGGCTGGCGTCGGCGAGCGCCTGGAACAAGCGGTCCAGGCGTGCGGGATCGTCGGCGCCGCGGCGGGCGGTGCGGGGCGGCATGGCGTCAGTCCTGCAGGAAGCGCGCGGGGATCAGGCGGTGGAACGGGAACATCGGGAAGTACGGCCGCGCTTCGGCCAGGGTGCGGCGCACCGAGGCGCGGTCCATCAAGCGTTCGTAATAGCTCCGCAAACGCGCATGTTCCCGCGCGACCGGCGCGACGATGGCGGCGTAGAACAGCGCCGGCGCGGCCGCGCAGTCGGCCAGGGTGAAGTCGTCGCCGCAGATCCACTCGCGTTCGGCCTGGCGCTCGATCATGCCGTAGGCGAGCGTCAGCGTGGCGCGCGCGTCGGCGACGCCGCGCGGGTCTTTCTCGTCCGGGCCGCGCAGTTCTTCGAGCACGATGCGCTGCATCGGCGTTTGCACGTACAGATCGAAGAAGCGGTCCCACAGGCGCACGTCCAGGCGCGCGTCCGCGTCGGCCGGCAGCAGCGCGCGCGGGCCGGGGTAGTGCTGTTGCAGATACTCGACGATGATCGAGGTCTCCGGCACCGTGCGCCCGCGCGCTTCGTCGCGCAGCACCGGCATCTTGCCGACCGGCCACAGTTCGAGGAAATCGGCCTTGCGGTCGGGGTCGCCGAGATCGACCAGATGGTCTTGGAAGGGCGTGCCGTTTTCGTACAGCGCGATCAGCACCTTGTGGCAGAACGAGGCCAAGGGGTGCGAGTACAGGTGCAGGGACATGGCGGGCTCGCGGGGCGGGTTAAAGTTTCCTTGATGGCTAAGTATTGGCATGCCCTGGAGGCGATTGCAAGAACTCTTTCCTCATCGGCTAAGTATTGGCGGCTGCGGCGCCGAAGCGACTAAAGTCCCGGGACGCGGCGCGGCCGCGGGTTTCGGCGCAGAAGGAAAGAGATGCAGACGGATCGGCTGGTGATCGCGAACTCGCGCGGCAAGTACGCGTGGCTGCTGCTGATCTGTTCGGCGTTCGTGGCGATCGGCGCGCTGATCGTGCTGCGCGCGCCCGGCCTGGTGGCTTTTCTGATCGGCGGCGCTTCGATCGTGTTCTTCGGCGGGGGCGCGGTGTTGTTTGCGTTCCAGTTGATCGACCGCCGGCCGCGGCTGATCTGCGACGACGAGGGGTTGTACGACCGCGCTCTGGGCATCGGCGTGATTCCTTGGCGCGACATCGTCGATGCGCAGTTGCATTCGGTGCGCGGCCATCCTTTCGTTTGCCTGCGATTGCGCAATCCCGAGCACTGGCTGGCCAAGCTGTCGCCGCGTCGACAGCGGCTGGTCGGGTTCAGCCAACGCTTCGGGTTCGGCGCGCTGAACGTCACTCTGTCGGGCGCGGCGATCGATCCGCAGGTCGTGTTGAAGCGGATTCTTAAGTACTCGGCGATGCATGAGCCGGGCAGGGGATGAAGATGAGCGCCATCGCGAACCAAGGCGACGCCGCGCGCTTGCTTGAGTTCCTGCACGGCGAATGGCGCCGCTGTTCGCCCGGGCAATTGCGCCGCGGCGTGTGGGTGTCGCAGCACGAACCCATCGCCGCCGACGCGGAAGGGGGATCCGCACTCTCGCAGCCGTTGCTGCGCGCGTGGTGGATGGATTGGGATGGGATCGAGCTGCGCCCGGCCCTGTCGTTCAAACTCTTCTGCGATCACCTGAAGCCGCGCGATGCGCAGACCCTTTACGAGATCGGCATGTCGAACTTCGCCGCGTTTCCGCATGCGCCGTTCTATTGCGTGGATACGGTCCGCGGCCCGTTGGACGGCGACGGTTGGCGCGTGCGAGTGACGCAGGCGGCGGTGGACGTGCTGGAGAAACGCTGGGTGTCGTGATCGCGCCCGAGCGGAATCAGCGCGACTTCGCCGCGCGCCTGCGCGCCGCCTTGGCCCGCTCCGCCATCGCTCCCGACCCCGCGAGGATCATCCGCACCATCGAGCTCATCTGCTCGATCAGCTCGGGATCCTTCTCGCGCGGCATGTCCATCGCGGTGGCGCCCATCGCGAACACCAAACGGGTGATCGAGCGCGCGACCAGCGCGGGCTCGTACAGTTCGACGTCGTCCAGCGCGGCCAGCCGGATCAAGTCCACGCGCAGTTCTTCCTCGAAGAACGACAGCTCGCGGTCGACCGCGCGCTTGAACGCGTCCGAGCCGACCGTGCCTTCGCGCAACAGCACGTGCAAGAGGCGGTCATCGGCGCGCAACTGTTCCATGAAAGCCTCGATGGAACTGCGCACGATGCTGCGCCGCGTGGTCAGCCGGTGGCGGGCCTCGCCGACGATCTTGCGCAGCGATTGCCCGGCCAGGTCGATCAGGGCCACGGCCAGTTCGTCGGTGTCGCGGAACTGGCGGTAGAAGCTGTTCGGCGCGATGCCGGCTTCGCGCGCGACCTCGCGCAGGCTCAGCGAGGACACGCTGCGGTGCGGGCCGACCAGTTTCAGCGCCGCGTAGATGATGTCCTCGCGCGCGATCGTCGCCTTGCGGCCCGGGTGGCTGTCGACGTCGATGTCGGAGGAGAGGCGTTGGCTCACGGGGCGGCGGCGCGTGGACGGGCAGCGCACATGATACTCCCGTTGCTGAATTAATATACGGTTGTGCACACAACTGTGCGGATATCTGTATAGTGCCCCCCATGAACGCTGCCGTCCTCCCCGCCGCCGCCAGTCCGCGCAGTCGCCTGCGCCGCTTGGTTTCGCCCTTCGTTTCGCCGCAAGTCTTTGATTTTTGGGCTTCCCGGCTGCATCCGACCTGGTCGTGGGAGCGCTCGCTGGCGCGCATCGTCGGCCGCGCCGAGGCCTCGGCCGACGCGGTCACCCTGTTGCTGGCGCCGAACCGGCACTGGCGCGGGGCGGTCGCCGGTCAGCACCTGCTGATCGGCGCGCGCATCGACGGGGTCCTGGTGACCCGCAGCTACAGCCTGTCCGACGCCGCGCGCGGCGACGGCCGGATCGAAATCACGGTCAAGGCGATCGAGGGCGGCAAGCTCAGCGGCCACCTGCGCGACAACGCGCGGATCGGCGACGTGCTCGAACTCGGCCCCGCGTTCGGCGAGATGACCTTGCCCGAGCGCGCCGACGGCGCGCGCTTGTTCCTCGCCGCAGGCAGCGGCATCACCCCGCTGATGGCGATGGTGCGCGCGCAAGCGGCGCAGGGCATGCCGGCGCCGTTGACGCTGTTGTACTGGGCGCGCCGCCGCGAAGAACTGTGCTTCGTCGAAGAGCTGCGCGCGTTGGCGTCCGCGCATGCGAACTTTCAGGTGCGTTTCCTGCTGACCCGGCAAGAGCCGCGCGCCGACGACGAAGACGCCGGCCGCATCGATGCCGCGCTGCTCGCGCGCCACGCCGGCGATCTGCGCGAACGCGCGGTGTTCGCCTGCGGCCCCGGCGGTTTCGTCGACAGCGCGCGCGCCTGCGCCGAAACCGGCGCGCGTTCGTTCGCCAGCGAAGCCTTCACGCCGCCGCCGCGCGAAAGCGGCGAGGACGGCCACGCCGAAGTCGTGCTCGCGCGCAGCGGCCGCCGCTTCCAATTGCCGCGCGGCGAATCGCTGTTGACCGCGCTGGAAGCGCAAGGGCTCAAGTTGCCTTCGGGCTGCCGCATGGGCCTGTGCAACACCTGCGCCTGCGGCAAGTCCGCCGGCGCCACCCGTCATCTGCACACCGGCGCGCTGCACGGCGAACCGGTGTCCGCGCTGCGGCTGTGCGTGAACGCGCCGGCCGGCGATCTCACCCTCGACCTTTGAACCTTCCCGCATGAGCAAGCAACGCAACCGCGCGCTGAGCGCGCAGGAACTCGACCGCTTCGGCGAAGAACTCGACGCGCTGCGCGCGCGCACCCTGGCCCAGGTGGGCAAGGTCGACGCCGACTACATCCGCCGCGTGGTCGCGGCGGTGCGCTACACCGGATTGGCCGGACGCTTGCTGCTGTACGTCGGCGCCATCGGCGGCGCGTTCGTGTCGTGGCTGCTGTGGCCGGCGTGCGTGCTCGGCGCGCTGCTGCTGGCGGCGTCGAAGATCATGGAGAACATGGAAGTCGGCCACAACGTCATGCACGGCCAGTACGACTGGATGCGCGATCCGCATCTGGACGGCCGCACCTACGAATGGGACATCGTCGCCACCGGCGACAATTGGCGCAAGACGCACAACTTCCAGCACCACACCTGGACCAACGTGCGCGGCATGGACGACGACATCGGCTACGGCCTGCTGCGGATCTTTCCCGAGCAGCGCTGGCGCCCGTTCTATCTGTTGCAGCCGCCGATCGCGGTGATCTTCGCGCTGCTGTTCCAGTGGGGCGTGGCGATTCAGGAACTGCGCGTGGGCCGCTGGCTCGCCGGCAAGACCACGCACCGGGCGATGTGGCGCAAGTTCGTTCCGGTCGGCCGCAAGATGGGCAAGCAGCTGTTCAAGGATTACCTGCTGTTCCCGGCGCTGGCCGGCCCGTTCTTCCTGCCGGTGCTGCTCGGCAACATGGTCGCCAACGGCATCCGCAACGTGTGGACCTACGTGGTGATCTTCTGCGGCCACTTCACCCACGACGTGGAAGTGTTCCCGAAGGAATCGGTGCGCAACGAATCGCGCGGACATTGGTACCTGCGCCAGCTGCGCGGCTCGGCCAACCTGACCGGCGGCAAGGTCATGGACCTGATGACCGGCAACCTGAGCCACCAGATCGAGCACCACTTCTATCCCGACATCCCGGCCTGGCGCTATGCGTCGATGGCGGTGGAGGTGCGCGAGATCTGCGCGCGCTACGGCCAGCATTACGACACCGGCTCGCTGCCGGGGCAGTTCGCCGAAGTCAGCTGGCGGATCGTGCGCCATGCCTTCCCGAGCCGTCCGCGCAAGCGCCGGCCGCTGGTTCGCGCCGAGGCGGCGTTGGAAGCGCAGGGCTGACGGTCCGCGCTTCATCGCGGCGACTTGCGAACGAGTCCCCCGACGCCTCGCGGCATCGGGGGATTTTTCGTTTCGGCGCCGTCGCGATCAGGCCGCGCGTTTGAGCGCCACCGATTCGGCGATGCTCACTTCGCCTTCGAAGCGGCCGACGCTGGTCGCCGGGCGCTGCTGCTCGATGGCGTGGGCGAAGGCCACCGCCGGTTCGGCTTCGAGCTTGTCGAACAGGCGCTGCAGGTTCGGGTAATCGCGGCGGTCGACCACGTTGTGGTACTTGGTCCAGCGCGCGATGCCGATGAAGTAGGCGTCGGCGAGGGTGCGGCGTTCGCCGAGCAGCCAGGGCTTGTCGCCGAGCATGCGCTCGAGCTCCTGGTGCGCGCGGACCACGCGGATGCGGCCGTACTCGGTCAGCACGCGCTGGGTGTCCTCGTCCGACTCGTGCTCCAGGATCCACCACAGCGACGAGAACGAGCCGAAGAACGTGGTGTTGAGGAAGGCGAGCATGCGGTTGAGTTCGTCGAACTCCGGCGTGCCCTGCTGGAACGAGATGCCGGCGGCCAGCGCGCCCGGGGTGGCGCCGATGTGGTTGAGGATGGCGAGGCTCTCGGCGAGATAGTCGCCGCGCGCGGTGGCCAGCGCCGGGGTCTCGCGCACCGGGTTGATCGCGGCGTAGAGGTCGGTCTGCATGTCTTCGGGCATGTTCACGCGCGCCAGCCGGTAGGGCTGGCCGGACCATTCCAGGGCGACGATGGAGCCGAACGAGCAGCCGGAGGGGACGCCGTAATAGAGGATCGGGGACATGGAGGGTTCCTTTGGTTCGAGTGGGCCGCGTCGTTCGCGGCGGGTGTGACCACTCTAGGTGTGTGGACTTTGGCCGTGTAGTCGGCGGAAAGTGGACTCAAAGTCCACATATGTGTACTTTCCGGCCATGTTGAACCTCAACGATCTGGTCCTGTTCGCCACCGCGGTCGAGAGCGGCGGCTTCGCCGCGGCCTCGCGCCGGCTCGGCGTGCCCAAGTCGACCATCAGCAAGCGCGTGGCCGCGCTGGAGGACGAGTTGGGCGTGCGCCTGATCCACCGCACCTCGCGCAGCTTCGTGCTGACCGACACCGGCCGCGATTTCCACGAGCACGCGCGCGCGGCGCTGATCGAAACCGAGGCGGCCGAGAACGCGGTGCGCAGCCGCGTCGCCGAGCCGAGCGGGCGGGTGCGCATCACCTGCGGCGTGCCGACCGCGCAGGAGTATCTGGCGCCGCACCTGCCGGCGCTGGCGCGCGCGTATCCGCGCCTGCAGGTCGAAGTCGACGTCAGCGACCGCTTCGTCGATCTGGTCCAGGAGGGTTACGACATCGGCGTGCGCAGCCATTTCGCGCCGCTGCCGGATTCGGGCTTGATCCAGCGGCAGGCCGCGGTCGAACGCATCGTGTTGCTGGCGGCGCCGGCGTATCTGGCGGCGCGCGGCGAGCCTTCGTCGCCGCAAGCGTTGGCCGAACACGACGGTCTGCTGACCGGGCCGGCGAACGGCGCGTGGACTTTGCGCGGCGCGGATGGCGCCAGCGCGGTAGTGTCGCCGCGGCCGCGCATGGTCGCCAACGAAGGGCGGGTGCTGGTGTCGGCCGCGGTCGCCGGACTGGGCATCGCGGTGCTGCCGGAAGGTTTGAGCCGCGCCGAGACCGAGTCCGGGCGATTGCGGCGCGTGCTGCCGCACTGGGACGCCGGCACGGTGACGACGAGTCTGGTGATGCCGCATCGGCGCGGCCAGTTGCCGGGCGTGCGCGCGACCGTCGAGTTCCTGATCGAGTGCCTGGCGCAGAAGCAAGGCGCGCGATGACGCGGGAGGGCGGGCCTTGTCGCTTGCGATGCGGCGACGCGGCTCGAACGCAAGGTCGCGTCAGTCGGCTTCTTCTTCCTCTGACACCGGAATCGCCAAGCCGCGCTTGACCAGACTCAGCGCGACATTGGTGGTGAAGCGGCGCACGTTCGGGTTCTCCGCCACCAATCGCAGCATCAGCGCATCGAACGCCTCGGTGTCCGGCGCGGTCACCACCAGCACGAAATCGGCTTCGCCGGTGACGTAGAACGCTTGCTGCACTTGCTCGCACGACGCGAGCCACTGGCGCAGTTGGGTCAGCAGTTCCGGCCGCTCGCGCTCGACCTGCAGCGAGACCAGAAAGAACGTCGGCTTGCCGACGCGCTTGGGATCGAGCACGGCGGCATGACGCTGGATCACCCCCGCCTCGCGCAGCTTGCGCAGCCGGCGCTGGATCGCCGAGGGCGACAGCGCGATCTGCTCGGCGAGGCGCTCGGCGGTCTGGCCGGCGTCGTCTTGCACGAGGTTGAGCAGCCGGCGGTCGAAGCGGTCGAGTTTCATGGCCGCCATCTTAGGCCGCCGAGCGCGCCGGCCACCACGTTCGCGCCGGAAAACCGCGCGGCGGCGGCCGTGGACGCGGCGCAAACGCGCGGCCGCGCCGTTAGCCTGATGCGCCTGTCCACCGTCCCCCGCGAAGGAAGCGTCATGCGCCTGCTGTACCAGACCCACTCGCCGTTCGCCCGCAAGGCCCTGGTGTTCGCCCTGGAAGCGGGATTGGGCGAGCGCATCGAGGTGATCCACCACGAGACCAGCCCGACCCTGCGCAACGAAGCGGTGTACGCGCAAAACCCGCTCGGCAAGGTGCCGGTGCTGCTGCGCCCGGGCCTGCCGCCGATCTTCGATTCGGATGTGATCTGCGCGTATCTCGACACCTTGCACGACGGGCCGTCGCTGATTCCGGCGCAAGGCGAAACGCGTTGGCACGTGCTGCGCTTGCAGGCGGTCGCGCAGGGACTGGCCGACACCGGCATCAAGGTGCGCTGGGAAACCGTGCGCCGGCCCGAGGCCTTGCGTTACGAGGCGCTGCGCGAGGGCTACACGCAGAAATTGCTGGAGAGCTACGACTGGCTCGAACGCGAGCTCGACGTCGAGGCGCCGCTGCACGTCGGCCATATCGCGGTCGCTACCGCGCTGAGCTGGCTCGCGTTCCGCGAACTGCCGGACTTCCGCGAAGGGCGGCCGCGACTGGCGGCGTGGCAGGACGCGTTCGAGCGCCGCGCGTCGATGCGCGCCACGCCGTTGTCGGGCGAAACCCAGGACTGACTCGTCGCCGCGGCCGGCGTGTCCTGCGCGGCCGCGGCGCTTCGTTCGCATAGTCAGGCGGAGCGGGCCGGGGCGAGCGCTCCGCGGCGCGCGCCGCGTTCGGCCGCGCGCGCAGGCTTCCGCCACGACTGCGAGGTGGACGATGAAGCGGATTTTCGGCGGTGCGATCTCGGTGATCCTGCTCGGGGTCTACGTGCACCTGATCAGCCTCGCCGTGCGGGTGGCGCTGTGCGTCGGCAAGGCCGGCTGCACCGAGTACACGGCCGGCCAGTTCAACGACGGCATGGCCCAGGCCTTGTCGGTGATCGGCGGCTTGGTGTCGGCGCTGGTGATCGCCGAGCTGGCCCTGTCCAAGCCGGGCGAAGCGCCGGGCACGCGGGTGCTCGACAGCGACGCGTCGACCGGCACAGTACGCACGGTGGCGATCGTGTCGGTGTTCTTCGTCCTGGTCTGGATCGGAACCGGCCTGACCGCGTTCCTGGTCGGCCTGTACCATCCGGCGACGTTGCCGGTGCTGACCACGCACGGACAGGCGTGGCTGGGGTTGGCGGTGTCGGCGGCTTACGCGTATTTCGGATTGCAGCCCAGGTAGCGCCGCGTCGGCGCGGGCGCGGCTATTTCGCCAGTACCCAATCTTCGAAGACCGCCAGATCGGTGACCGCGGCCTGCAACTGCTGCAGGCACGACGGCAGATCGTCGGGGTTGCGCTGTGGCAGTTCGCGCACGAGTCTGCGTCCGCGCTCGTCTTCGTCCGCGCGGGCCGTGGTGTCGATGCGCCAGGCTCGCTCCGTCCACAGCAGATCGACTTCCAGGTCGTATTCGCGGCCGTCGGCGGTGCGTACCACCAGGCCAAGGGTCAGGCAGCCGTCGTATTCGGTCTTGGCCGCGCCGGCGTGCACGGTGAAGGGGCGTCCGCTGAGCGCGAACACCGGATCGACCCGGCTCGCGCCCGCCGCGAGGTAGCCGCCGCGCAACTGCCGCAGGCGCTGCTGGCAGTCTTGAATCGTTGCGAGAAAGGCCGCGACGTTCGCGCTGTCCGGGCTCATGCTTGCGCTCGTTCCGTTCGCGGCGCTCAGGGCGCGCCGCCGCCGCCGTCGCGCAGATGCGCGAGCGAGCGCTCCGGCGGCCCGAACAGCTGCCCCAGCGCGCCGCGCAGCCCGCGCGCGCGCCAGGCGTCGGCGAACATCGCGATCCACTCGTGGAAGGTCAGCTTGATCGGATTATGGCTGCGGATCTCGCCGACGATGCCGTACTCGCACGGCGTGCCCGCGTCTTCCTCGACATACGTGCCGAACAGCTTGTCCCAGACGATCAGCACGCCGGCGTAGTTGCGGTCGATGTACTGCGGATTGCGCGCATGGTGGACGCGGTGGTGCGAGGGCGTGTTGAACACCTTTTCCAGCCAGCCGAGCTTGCCGACCGCCTCGGTGTGGACGAAGAACTGGAAGGCGAGGTTGATCGCGACCACCGCGACGATGTGCTTGGGCTCGAAGCCGATCCAGGCCAGCGGCAGCCAGAACACCCACATGCCCGAGATCGGATAGGTCAGGCTTTGCCGGAACGCGGTGGAAAGATTCAGGCGTTCCGATGAGTGATGGGTGACGTGCGAAGCCCACAACCAGCGCACCCGGTGGCTGGCGCGGTGGAACCAGTAGTAGAAGAAATCCTGGGCGACGAACAGTGCGGCGATGGTCCAGGCCGAGGCCGGCAAGTCGAACAGGCGATGCGCGTAGACCGCGTAGTACAGGCCGATCACGATCAGCCATGCGACCGCGTCGCTGGCTTGGTGCATCAGCGCCAGCGCCGCATTCGACAGCGTGTCGCGCAGGCTGTACTGGCCGGGCCGGCGTTTGCGCCAGTACCACGCTTCCAGTCCGATCAGGGCCAGAAACACCGGCGCCAGCGCCAGCAGGATCCACTCTTCCATCAGCGCCGTTCTCCGCGCCACGCGCCTTCCAGCGCCTGCGCCATGCGTTCCAGGCAGCGCGCCATCGCCGCGCGCATGCAGCCGCGCAGCAGCGGCGCGGCCAGCGGCCACGCCAGCGGCGAGGTCAGTTCGAATTCGTAGCGCCAGGCCACGCGGGTGGCGTCGCCGCCGTCGCTGCGGTCGCCCTCGAACTCCCAGCGCGCGTGGCCTTCGCGCGCCAGCCACGCCAGCGGCGGACGCAGCCCGCTGAGGGTGTAGGCGTGCAGGCGCGGCGGGTCGAGTTCGGTGATGCGTTCCATGAGCTTGGAGCCGTCGCTGTTCTCCAGCGAGCGCAGCGCGCCCACCGCCGGCGGCGCCAGTGGGGTGATGCGCTTGAGCGCGGGAATCGGGCCGTAGCCGGGGAACAGCGCGGGGAAGCGCTCGCTGTCGAGCGCCAAGGCGAACACCGCCTCGGGCGGCGCGTCGATGCGGCGTTCGGCGGTAAGGGACAGGCGCATGGGGCGAGTCTAGGAGCGGGCCGGGAGGCTGTCCACACGCCTGCGTACGTTTTGTGGGACGGGCATACTTCCGCCGGTCGAGCCCGCACCGCTGGGGGCGCAAAGTGAAGCACGGCATGTATCCACCCGATTACGTCGAATTCTTCGACCCGATGCAGTTCAGGCTCTGGGTGAAAATCGACCCGGGCAAGGTGGTGGCCGCCTCGGCCTGGTACGCGCAGCGCTACGAGGGCAGCATGAGCGCGGCGGCCTTTTATCGGGATTGCCGGGACGCCGTCCAGCGCGGCGACTACGTCGGCTTGCACGAGGTGCTGCACTTGCGCGAGGTGCCCGACGCCTTGGACAACCTGCCGGATTTCGCGGTGCCCGGTTCGGCCATCCTCGGCGAAGAGCCGATCGTTCCCGACGCGCAGACCCCGTTCTGCGAAACCCACGGCATCTTGTTCACCGCGGGTCAGGGCTGCGCCGTTTGCGACGATCCGGTTTGGCATCGGATGCCGCCGGGCCTGCGCGAGCGGTTGCAGCGCGGCGAGTTTCCCTGACCGCCCGCCGCTTGCGCGAAAGTGATGACCGCGGCCGCAAGCAGCGGCCACCGTTGCACAGGTCTCAGGCTTGCGCCAACCATTCCTCGACCAAGCCGGGCACCGTCTCCACCGCCGTCCCGCGCAGAAAGCGGTAATCGTCCGGCACGTCCTGCAGATCCGGCGAGACGAACACCCGCTCGGCCTCGGCCGGCGCGTAGTCGACCAGCCCCGCCGCCGGCCACACCGTCAGCGAGGTGCCGATCGCCAGCACCTTGTCGGCCTGCGCGAAATACCCCGCCGATTCGCTCAGGAACCGCACGTTCTCGCCGAACCAGACCACGTCCGGGCGCAACTGGCTGCCGAGCTCGCACAGATCGCCCAACTCGATCAGCGGGCTGCGCATCGGATAAATGCGCGATTCGTCGGCGGTGCTGCGCGCCTTGAGGATTTCGCCGTGCACGTGCAGCACCCGGGTCGAACCGGCGCGCTCGTGCAGGTCGTCGATGTTCTGGGTGACGATGGTCACCTCGTACTTGTCCTCGAGCCGGGCGATGGCCGCGTGCGCGGCGTTGGGGCTGGCCGCCAGCACGCCCAGGCGGCGCTCGTTGTAGAAGCGCAGCACGGTGGCCGGGTCGCGCCGCCAGCCGTCGGGCGAGGCCACGTCTTCGAGCCGGTGCTCGTGCCACAGCCCGCCCATGTCGCGGAACGTCTTGAGCCCGCTTTCGGCGCTGACGCCGGCGCCGGTGAACACCACGATCTTCTGTTTCATCCTTGCGACTTCCTTGTTGTCGAAACTTGCTTGCTGTCGAAACTTGCCAAACCGCGCCGCTGATCGGCGCGTTTCAACCATAACGCGGCGCCGCGCATCTGCCCATGCCGTCGGTCCGCGATTCGCGGCCGGCGCGCGCCGCTATGATCGCAACCACTGGCAGGAGAACCGCATGAACGTCCGCTTCCTCGCGCTGGGCTTGGCCCTGGCCGCCGCCGCACACGCTCCCGCGCAGGCGGCCGAGCGCTACTGGGTCCGCGATGTCGCGGTGATTCCCGCCGACACCGACGAGGTGCTGAGCCACCGCGACGTGCTGATCGAGGACGGGCGGATCCGCCGCATCGCCGCCGCCGACGCCCAGCGGCGCGTCGGCGACGCGCGGGTCGTGGACGGACGCGGCAAGTACTTGGTGCCGGGCTATGTCGACGCGCACGCGCACATCGCCACCGAGGGCGCGATCCGCGACAGCAAGGATCCGGCGATCAAGGGACTGGATCTGGGCGCGCAGCACGCGTACGACCGGCAGGTGATGCTGAGCTTCCTCAAGGCCGGCGTGACCGGCGTGGCCAACCTCGGCGGCAGCCCCGGCAGCGACGAGGACTTGCTGCGCTTGCGCGAGGAGATCGACGCCGGCCGTGCCGTCGGCCCCAAGCTCTACGTCGGCAAGCGCATCAACGGCCCGCGCGCGGCGGTTGCAGAGAAGCCCGACGGCCAGCCGGTGCCGGCGTCCAAGCCCGAAGCGCCGACCACCGCCGCCGACGGCATCGTCGCGGTGCAGCGCGCCAAGCAGCGCGGTTACGACTTCATCAAGCCCTATCAATTCCTCAACCGCGAGACCTATCAGGCGGTGGTCGAGGAGGCCAAGCGCCAGGGCTTCATCACCACCGGGCATCTGCCGGAACTCGGCTGCGCCACCTGCGCCGACCGCGCCTTCGCCTTCGCCCATCCGATGACCAACCTCGCCCACACCGAGGAACTGGCGCGCTTCGCCCGCATCGGCAGCGATCTGGCGCCGGCCGAGATCGAGACCTTGGCAAAGGCGGTCGCCGACAGCGGTCTGTCGGTCACGCCGACCTTGATCACGCTCAAAACCATCGTCGCCATGTACGTGCAGCGCGAAGTGCCGGCGGTGCCGAAGGGCTGGCTGGAGACGGTCGATCCGGTGACCCGGCTCGAATGGACGGCGCCGGCCAACCGTTACTTGAGTCAGGCATTCCGCGATCAAGAGGGCGCGGACCGATTCTCCGCCGGCTACGACTTCTCGCGCGTGCTGACCCGCGCGCTGTGGAAGCGCAAGGTGCCG
This sequence comes from Lysobacter sp. K5869, assembly GCF_018847975.1. Taxonomy (NCBI): domain Bacteria; kingdom Pseudomonadati; phylum Pseudomonadota; class Gammaproteobacteria; order Lysobacterales; family Lysobacteraceae; genus Lysobacter; species Lysobacter sp. K5869. The sequence goes on from NZ_CP072597.1 coordinate 1,990,920, forward strand.
CTGACCGTCGGTACCGACGCGGCGTTGCCGGGGCTGCCGTTCGGCGTGTCGGTACTGCAAGAAATGGTCGAACTGCGCGAAGTCGGCTTGCCCGCAGTCGAAGTGCTGCGCGCGGCTTCGATCAACGCGCACCGTTTGTTCGATCCGCAATCGGGCAGCGGCGCGGTGCGCGAGGGCGAACGCGCGAATCTGGTGTTGCTCGACGCCGATCCGCTCGCCGACATCCACAACGCCGCGAAGGTGGCGGGCGTGTTCGCGCAGGGGCGCTGGCTGTCGATCGCCGACATCGACCGGCAACTGAGCGAGGGCGAGGCGTTCGAGCAGGAGTTGCAACGGCAGATCGAACAGCGCAAGGCCGCGGCGGGGAGTTGAGGGCGCGCGCTCAGGACAGCGCGGCGAGCGCCTGATCGAGTTCGACCGTCCAAATGCGTGCGTCGGCCTGGAAGTACAGCGCGTCGCCGCGGCCGTGGAAACGCTCGGCGGGCAGCGGCGCGCCCTCGTCGTCGCAGACGCGAAAGTGGGCGAGGACCGCGCACTGCTCGGCCTCGCCGAGCTTCAGCAACGCCAGCGTGTCGTGCTCGCGGTAGCCGCCGGTGAACAGCGCGTGCTCGCCGCGCGCGGCGAAGGCGTGCGCGCCGCGGATCGGCACGTTCCAATAGCGCGCGACCCGGTTTCCGCGCAGCAGCACCAGCGGGAACTGGGTGTAGTAGTACAGCCAGGTTTCGCGGTCGTCGGCGACGTTGAGCGCGTAGCAGTCGCAGATGGAGTCCAGGCCGGCCAGATCGGGCTGGAACCGATAGACGCACTCGCCGTTCGCGTCCCAGGCCGCGAGCCCGTGCTGGGAGACCGGGTCGTCGCCGAACACGCCTTGGTCGAAATAGGCGGTCCAGATCGCGCCCTTGCGCGTGGTCTGCAGGTGTTCGATGCCGTCGCCCAGGTGCAGCTCGCGCACTAGCTGGCCGTCGCGCGAGTACACCCGGCCGTTGCGCGCGTTCTCGCCCGCGCGGTCTAGCGGCACGCCGACGAACAACAGATCCGCGCCGAGCGGCTGCAGGGTATAGAGCCGGCAGGACGGGCTTTCGATGCGGACATCGAGCAGGCATTGACCGTCGAGCCAGGCGCGCGCGCGGTAGGGCGGTAGCGCACGTCCGGGGCTGTACGCGCCGAGCGCCTGCAGAACGTAGACCGCGCGCTCGGGGCCGACGGCGAACGCGATGGTCTCGTCCTTGCCGTCGAGTTCGGCGACGCAGCGTGCTTGCAGAGAAAGAGTGGGCGGCGGCTTGACCATGATCGAAGTCCCGATCCTTGAGACGAGCGGCGATGGTAACGCAGCCGCGCTCAGCGCGCGCCGCGTTGGAAGCGTTCGCGGTAATCGCGCGGCGCGATCCCGAGCTTGCGGCGGAAATGATGGCGCAGGGTGATCGCGCTGCCGAAGCCGGCGTCGCCGGCGATGCGCTCCAGCGGCGCGTCGGTGGTTTCCAACAGTTCGCGCGCGCGTTCGACCCGCGCCTGGATCAGCCAATCGGCCGGGCTGGCGCCGGTGGCTTGCTTGAACCGGCGCAGGAAGCTGCGCTCGCTCATCGCCGCCAGGCGCGCCAGTTCGGCCACGCTCCACGGCTCGGCCAAACGCCGGCGCATGCGTTCCAGCAGCGGCGACAGCGCGCCGCGTTCGCTGCGCTGCACCGGACGCTCGATGTATTGCGCCTGCCCGCCCTCGCGGTGCGGCGCGATCACCAAGCGCCGCGCGACGTGATTGGCGATGCGCGCGCCCCAGTCGCGCCGGACCAGATGTAGGCACAGGTCCAAGCCGGCGGCGCTGCCGGCCGAGGTCAGCAGCCGGCCTTCGTCGATGTAGATCGCATCGGCGTCCACGTCGATGCGTGGATGGCGCTCGCGCAGGGTTTGCGCGTAGCGCCAGTGCGTGGTCGCGCGGCGGCCGTCGAGCAAGCCGGCGGCGGCCAGCACGAACACGCCCGAACAGATCGACAGCACCCGCGCGCCGCGCGCGTGCGCTTCGCGCAGCGCATCGACGATCGCGGCCGGCACCGGTTCGTCGCAGCCGCGCCAGCCGGGGACGATCACCGTGCCGGCTTCGGCGAGGCGGTCCAGGCCGGCGTCGGCGCGCAGGCTCAAGCCGTACTGGCCGCGCAGCGGGCGGCGCTGCGCGGCGCAGGTTTCGAAGCGGTACCACGGCCGGTCGCGCAACTCGGCCTGCAATTCCGGGCGCGCCAGGCCGAACACTTCGGCCGCGCAGCCGAACTCGAACGCGCACAGGCCGTCGTAGACCAGCACGGCCACCAGCGGATTGGACGGGCCGCCGCGGCGGCGCGGAGCAGGGCGGGGCGACATTGGCGGGATCTGATCGATAGGTGGCGATTGCGCCAATGCTGCGCCCGCCGGACGCGGCCGACAATAGCCGCGTCCCCACCCGGAGCCGCACCATGCGCAACGCCGTCACCGAAGTCCCCGCCGCCGCGTCCGCTCAGGCGCTGGCGCGTTTCCAAGCCCAGTTCGCGTTCGAGACCGATTGCTGGGACGTGCACGCCGCGCTGGCGGCGGGCGAGCCCGGCTTCGTCCTGGTCGATGCGCGCGGTCCCGAGGCTTACGCCGCCGGCCATGTGCCCGGCGCGGTCAATATCCCGCACCGCAAGCTGATCGCCTCGCGGTTGGCCGCGTATCCGCCGCAGACCCTGTTCGTGGTCTATTGCGCCGGCCCGCACTGCAACGGCGCCGCGCGCGCGGCGGTGCGGCTGGCCGGACTGCAGCGGCCGGTGAAGCTGATGGCCGGCGGCGTCGCCGGCTGGCTCGACGAAGGTTTCGCGCTGGCGCGCCCGCACGCCGATGCGGCGGCTTGAACGAGGACGCGTCACGCCCCAGCTCTTTGCATCGTCGTCCCAGTAATCCCCCCGCACAGGACTCGCGATGAACGCTTCCGTTTTTACGCTCGACAACCCCGCCGGCCTCTACGATCCGGCGCCCAACGGCTATTCGCACCTCGCCCAAGTCGCCGCCGGCGCGCGCTGGGTGCTGGTGGCCGGGCAGGGCGGCGAAACCGCCGACGGCGCGCTGTCCGCCGACTTCCGTGCGCAGGTGCGCCAAGCCTTCGCCAACCTGTCGCTCGCGCTGGCCGCGGCCGGCGCGGGGCCGCGCGATGTGGTCAAGCTGACCGTGCTCGTGGTCGATCACAGCCACGCGCGGCTGGCGATCTTCGGCGAGGAACTGGCCGCGGCGTTCGGCGGCGACCATCGCCCGGCCTGCACCTTGATTCCGGTGCCGCGGCTGGCGCTGGACGGCATGCTGTTCGAGATCGAAGCGACGGCCGCGCTGGCGCCCTGAGCCCGCGCTACAATGGCGACGCGGCCGCAACGGCCGCGTCCCGCGGCGCATCGCCGCACTCTCCCGGACGTTCCGCGTCGCGCCCCGCACGGGCCGCGACGCCGACGGCTGGGCGAACCCAGCAGGAGCCCGCATGCAAGCCGATCATGGACTCGTCCTGCGCGCGGCGGCCTTCGCCGCCCAGCGCCACCGCCGCCAACGCCGTCGCGACGCCGAGGGCAGCCCGTACATCAACCACCCGTTGGCCTTGGCCGACACCTTGGCCAACCTCGGCGGCGTCGTCGACCCGGTGGTGCTGTGCGCGGCCTTGCTGCACGACACCGTCGAGGACACCGCGACCACCTTCGAGGAGATCGAGCTGGCGTTCGGCGCGCGCATCGCTTCGGTGGTGAGCGAAGTCACCGACGACAAGAGCCTGCCCAAGGCCGAGCGCAAGCGCCTTCAGATCGAGCACGCGCCGCATATTTCGCGCGAGGCGCAGTTGGTCAAGCTGGCCGACAAGATCTGCAATCTGACCGACCTGCTCGAAGCGCCGCCGCCGTGGCCGCTGCAGCGCAAGCGCGATTACTTCGACTGGACCGCGCAAGTGGTGGCCGGGTTGCGCGGCGCGCATCCGGGTTTGGAGGCGCGGTTCGACGCGCTGTATGCGCGGATCGGCGAGTTGACCGACGCGGCGTGATCGCGGTCGGCGAATCGGGGCGCAGGCGCGCAGGCCGCGGCGCCCGCCGCGGTTAGACTGCCGGTTCCCCTACGCCGCGACGTCCCCGCATGAGCGCTTCCGATCCCTTGACCCTGTCCCCCATCGTCGCCGGCTGCTGGCGCATGGCCGAGTGGAATCTCGACGCCGGCCAGCGTCTGCGCTGGATCGAACAAGCCCTGGACTTGGGCATCGACAGCTTCGACCACGCCGACATCTATGGCGATTACTCGGTCGAGGCGCTGTTCGGCGAAGCGCTGGCGCTGCGGCCCGCATTGCGCCAGCGCATCCGCCTGATCGGCAAATGTGGGATCAAGCTGACCTCGCCGCGGCGGCCCGAGCATGCGATCAAGTCCTACGACACCTCGCGCGCGCATGTGCTGGCGAGCGTAGAGAACTCGCTGCGCGCGCTGCGCACCGACCATCTCGACCTGCTGCTGATCCATCGCCCCGACTTGCTGATGGACGCCGACGAACTCGCCGCGACCTTCGCCGAGCTCAAGGCGGCCGGCAAGGTGCGGCACGTGGGCGTGTCCAACCACACGCCGGCGCAGTTGGCGTTGCTGCACGCGCGGCATCCGCTGGCGACGCATCAGATCGAACTCTCGCCGTTGCACTTGCCGCCGCTGGACGACGGCACCTTGGAGCAATGTCAGGCACTGCGGCTGCGGCCGATGCTGTGGTCGCCGCTGGCCGGCGGCCGTTTGTTCGGCGGCGGCGACGAGCGCGCCGAACGCGTGCGCGCGGTGTTGGCCGACCTCGGCCGCCGTCACGGCGGCGCGTCGGTGGCGACGATGGCGTATGCGTGGCTGCTGCGGCATCCCTCGCGGCCGTGGCCGATCACCGGCAGCGGCCGCGAGCAAGGACTGCGCGATGCGGTGGACGCGTTGGCGATCCGACTGTCGGCGCAAGAGTGGTACGAAGTCTGGCAAGCCAGCGCGGGCCGGGAAGTCGCGTAATTCCGCGATCTCCCTGTAGGAGCGGCGTAAGCCGCGACCGCGACATCGCGCGTGCGACGCAGGCCGGATGTCGCGGTCGCGGCTTACGCCGCTCCTACAGGGAGCGATCGAGGCATCAGCCTTGCGCTTGCTGCATTTCCTCGAAGCCCTGCGCGACCTTCTGCACGTCCTCGGGGAAATCGCCCATCTCCATGATCTGCCGCACTTCGATGGTCTCGTTGTCCGAACCCGGGCAACGCTGCGCCCATGCGATCGCTTCCTCGCGCGAGCCGACTTCGATCACCCAAAAGCCGCCGAGCACTTCCTTGGCTTCCGGGAACGGCCCGTCGGTCACCCGCGGCTTGCCGCCGCGGAAGCTCACCCGCGCGCCCATCGACGGCGGGTGCAGGCCTTCCAGCGAGCGCAGCACGCCGGCGGCCTGCAGGGTGTAGTTGTATTCCATCATCGCCGCGACCTGCTCGGCGCTGGGCAGGGCGCCGGGTTCGGCCGATTCGTAGCCCTGGGGGATCATCAGCATCATGAAACGCATGGCGGTTCTCCGGTTAGTGGTGGGGAAGGGACGGGATTCGGCCGCTTCTGTCATAGCGACGAACCGGGACGGCCGGAATCGACACGCCGCCGCGATTCTTTTGCGATTCTCGTGCGAACGGACGTATCGCGGGCGCCGCGGAACTGAATCGCGTCTGTCTTGCGCGCGCCGCCCCCTGCCGGGAACCGCCCCGGCCTTGCTTACCATCCCCGCTTCATTGACCTAGTCGGGGGCGGTGATGGGCGCGGCACGCGGGAACTTGGGCCGGACTTCCGGCGCGGCGATGGTACTGGCCTTGGCGGCGGTTTCGGCCGGCGCGGCCTTGGCGGCCGGCGCACCGGCCAAACCCGGCGCGCGCAAGCCGCGGCCGGCGCCGGACGCCAGCTTGGACGTCTACGCCGAACCCGGCGAGCGCATCGACATCGGCGGCGGCCGCAAGCTCAACCTGCGCTGCAGCGGCGAGGGCGGGCTCACCGTGTTGCTGGAGGCCGGTTTCGGCGCCGACTCCCTGGTCTGGGCCAAATCGCAGCCGCAGATCGCCCAGCACAACCGGGTCTGTTCCTACGACCGCGCCGGCCTGGGCTTCAGCGACGGCGGCCCGCTGCCGCGCGATCTCAAGGCCGATGTCGCCGATCTGCACGCGCTGATCGAGGCGGCCGATCTGGACACGCCGCTGATCCTGGTCGGCCATTCCTACGGCAGCCAGGTCGCGCGCCGTTACGACGAGCTCTATCCCAAGCAGGTCGCCGCGCTGGTGCTGGTCGACCCGCCCGAGCAGAACGTCGGCGAGTTCTCCGCCTCCTACGCCAAGACCGAAGCCGACATGGCGCCGCGCATGCTGGCGATGTACCGCGGCTGCGAACAGGGCGCGCGCGAAGGCCGGCTGGCCGCGGCGCGGCCGCCGTCGGATCTGAAGAACTGCCTGCGGCCGCCGAACCCGAACTACAGCGACAAGTTGAACGCCTCGATCCGCGCCTGGCGCTCCAAGCCGGCGTTTTGGGAAACGGTGATTTCCGGCTCGCAAGATCGCTTGTCGCTGTACGGCGGCGGTGTGCCCAAGAGCGAGCGCCACGACGGCAAGCCGGTGATCGTGCTCAGCGCCGACCAACCCTATGCCGGCGCGCCCGCCGACGACCTCAAGGCGCTGCTGGCCGCGCGCGAGCAGACCCATATGGCGCTGATCGGCACCTCGCGCTACGCCAAGCGCGTGACCATCGCCGACAGCTCGCACGACATCCCCAACGACCAGCCGGCGGCGCCGGCGATCGCGGTGTTCGAGGCGATGGAGATGCGCAAGCAGATCGGCCGCTGAGGCCGTGGCGGACCCGCCGTCCGCTTTGCCGCATCGGATGGAAAAGCAGCGGGCGCGAGCGCGCTTGCGCCGGAATGGCCGCTGTCGGCCTTTATTTCGCGCCCCATCGCTCACACTTCCTTACCGCGACGGGCCGGAAGATCGCCTGTCCCGCGGCGCCGGCGACCGGCGTCGCGTCAACGAACACCGCAAACGAAAGATCGGGAGACGACATGGAACTGGGCATGGTCGGCCTCGGGCGCATGGGCGCCAATATGGCCGAACGGTTGGTACGCGGCGGGCACAAGGTGGCGGGCTTCGATCCCGGCGCGGCGGCGCGCGAACAGGCCGCCGCGCGCGGCATCATTGCTGCGGCGTCGCTGAGCGAATTGATCGCCGCGCTGCCGGCGCCGCGCGCGGTATGGCTGATGGTCCCGGCCGGCGCGGTCGACGCGACCCTGGCCGAACTGCGGCCGCTGCTGGCGCCGGGCGACACGGTGATCGACGGCGGCAATTCCAACTACAAGGACACCGTGCGCCGCGCGGCCGAACTGCGCGCGCACGGCTTGCACTACGTGGATTCGGGCACCAGCGGCGGCGTGTGGGGCTTGCAGGAAGGCTACAGCCTGATGATCGGCGGCGAAGACGCCGCGGTCGAACGGCTGCGGCCGATCTTCGAGACGCTGGCGCCGGCGGCCGACCGCGGCTGGGGCCGGGTCGGGCCGAGCGGTTCGGGCCACTTCACCAAGATGATCCACAACGGCATCGAGTACGGAATGATGCAGGCCTACGCCGAAGGCTTCGCCATTCTCGGGCGCAAGGCCGAGTTCGGGCTGGACCTGCATCAGATCGCGCAGATCTGGCGCCACGGCAGCGTGGTGCGTTCGTGGCTGCTCGACCTCAGCGCCGATGCGCTGGGCAAGAATCCGTCGCTGCAAGGCATCGCGCCGTACGTCGAGGATTCCGGCGAAGGCCGCTGGACCGTCGCCGAAGCCATCGATCTGAACGTGTCGGCGCCGGTGATCACCGCCTCGCTGATGGAGCGGCTGCGTTCGCGCGAGAAGGATTCCTTCGCCGACAAGCTGCTCGCGGCGATGCGCAACGAGTTCGGCGGGCACGCGATCCGCAAGGAGTGACCGTCGCCGGGGCCGTCGCGCTGGCGGCGGCCCGGGCGATGCGCGTCGCGGCCTTCGCGCCCGGCGCCTTTGGATCCGCCGCGCGATGCGGCGGATCGCGGCGGGCCGATGCGCCCGCCGCATCGACGCGGAGGCGAAGCTTCGCGCCCGAGTCCTTCGATCCGGGCGACGCGATCGCCGAGCCCGGCGCGTCCTAAGCGAGGCCCACGGCGCGCAACGCCCGCCGACCGCGCGCCGCGCCTCATCCGAACCACAACCGCCGGCACCCGTATACCGCGACCTCGCGCGCCCCGATTACGACGTTGGTCGATCTGCGAACCCGCGCAGCTGCATTCATGCATGCGATGACGGCGGTCGCGCTTTGCCGTGGCCGCCCGCGCTAGCCTGCTTGCGCCCGCGGCGCCGAAGCATGCGCGTCGCCGCGGACGTCCACGACCGCGCGCGCTGCACCGCGCTTGCCGCGCCGCACCGATCCTCTCCTCGCCGCCGTCGCGGCGCGGGCGCCACGCGCCCGCGCGCGCCGCCGCCTGCGCGGTCGCCCACCGACCTTCCTCTAGCGGAGACTTCCCATGCACCACGCCACCGCCTTACCGCGCCGCGGCCTCAAAGTCCTGACCCTGGTCCTGGCCACCGCCGCTGCGCTCGCCGCCTCGCTCGCCGCGCAGGCCGCGCCGAACTATCCCTTCGGCAGCCACCGTCAGGCTTATGTCAGCGGCACGCTCAGTCCGAGCGTCGGCCGCGCTTCGGCCGATCAGTCCACCGCCTCGTTCTACCGCGCGTGGAAGCAGCGTTATCTGGTCGCGGGCTGCAAGGCCGGCGACTACCGGGTCAAGGCCTCCACCTCCGATGCGTACGTGGTTTCGGAAGGGCAGGGCTACGGCATGCTCATCACGGTGATGATGGCCGGCAACGATCCCGACGCGCAGGCGCTGTTCGACGGCTTGCACCGCTACAACCGCGCCCATCCCAGCGTCAACGATCCCGATCTGTTGGCCTGGGCGCAGGACTCGGCGTGCAAGAACGTCGAAGGCGCCGACTCGGCCACCGACGGCGACCTCGACATCGCCTACGCGTTGCTGCTCGCCGACCTGCAATGGGGATCGGGCGGTTCGATCAACTATTTGTCCGAAGCGCGCAAGGTCATCGCCGCGATCCGCCGCAGCAACATCAATCCCAACACCAAGCTGACCAACCTCGGCGACTGGGTCGACAGCGGCTCGCCGAACTTCTACAACGCCACGCGCAGCTCGGACTGGATGCTCGGCCACTTCCGCGGCTTCGCTTCCAAGCTCGGCGACAGCTACTGGACCGGCGTGCTCGACGCGCACCAGACCCTGATCGGCAAGATGCAGGGCAGCTACGCGCCGAACACCGGCCTGCTGCCGGACTTCATCGTCAACACCCACTCCACGGCCAAGCCGGCGCCGGCGAACTTCCTGGAAGCCGACACCGACGGCTGGTATTCGTGGAACGCCGGCCGGGTGCCGTGGCGCATCGGCATCGACGCCGCGGTCAGCGGCGACAGCCGCTCGCGCGCCGCCGCGCGCAAGCTCAGCCAGTGGATGCGCGGCAAGGCCGGCAACACGCCGAACAACATCCGCAGCGGCTACAAGCTCGACGGCACGGTGACGGAAAACTACAACAGCAGCTTCTTCACCGCGCCGTTCGGCGTCGCCGCCACGGTCGATACCGATCAAGCCTGGCTCGACAAGCTGTGGACCTACATGGCCAACGGCGGCACCAGCGATTACTACGGCGACAGCGTCAAGCTGCTGTCGATGCTGGCGGTGTCCAACAACTGGCTCAAGCCCTGATCCAGGACGAAGCGACCGGCCCGCGCGCGTCGCGGGCCGGTTCGCGGCGCTCATGTCAAGCGCCCGAGTCGGCAAAGTTTTGACAGGTCGCCTAGGTCGAAAGTCTATGGAGTTGTGCCGCCCGTCTCTTTTAGGATCGGCGTTCCGGTCGCGTTGGGGAACGCGCCGCAACGCGGTTCCCCGTGCGGTTCCGGCATCAACCAATGGAAGCGAGCGGGCCGTTGCGGCCCGATCCTGCGGCCTTCGCGGCCGCCATCGACGAGGCATAGGGAGCCATGCGCAAGATCGAGTCGAAACCGTTCTTTACCTTGAGCAAGTGCGTGGCCGGCCTGATGTTGGCGGGCGTTTGCGCGGTCGCGTCCGCGGCCGGCGAGCCCAAGCCCTTCGACAGCGCCAGCGTGCTCGAACAGCAGAAGCAGATCCGCAGCGATGTCGACGCGGGCCGCGGCGACTACGCCAAGCTCGAACCGGCCAAGCGCGACGAACTGCGCACGCGCCAGGATCGTCTCGGCCAGCTGCTGCAGGGCCGCAGCTACGATCAACTGAGCCCGTCCGAGCGCGATCAGGCGCATCAGGATCTGGCGTGGATCGGTCAGGCCGGCGGCACCGCGACCGCGTCGGCCGAGCCCGAGGAAAAGGTGGTTTGCCAGCGCGTGCGCTCGATCGGTTCCAACCGCATCGAGAAGGTGTGCAAGAGCGTCTCGCAGCGACGCGAAGAGCAGAAGAACCGGGTCGAACCGCAGCTCGAGCGTCCCGGCATTCGCTGAGCGCCGTCGACCGCGCGGCGGCAGCCGCGCGCGCGATCTCCGCTACAACGCCCGAACCGGCGCCGCGCAGCCTTCGCCGCGCGGCGCCCGCGACCGGCTCAGTCGCAACAACGGCACGGCTGCCCATTGCCGGGGCTCCACCCCGGCAACCCGCCGCAGCGGTCCTGGCAGACTTTCATGCTGCACAGCGCCTTGTCCGGCGGCGCCGACGAGGCGGCCTGGACGCCGAACCCGAATCCGAACGCGGCCAGCGCGAGCGCGGCCAGCCAGCCATACGACTTGCGTTTCATGCGCGATTCTCCCGAAGTGGCGAACGACGCGGGCGCGGCCCGCGTCGCCGGCACTGTAGGCGCGCGGCCGCGGCGCGGACCGCGACCGCGTCACCGAACGCGCGCGGGGTGACAGTTGTAAGCGCCGCGCACCGCGCGCGCCGGCCGCGCCGGGCCTCGCGCTACACTGCGGTCTTTCCGCTGCCGCGTGCCGCATGAATCCTCGCCGCCTCGCCATCGCCTTGGCGCTGCTCTTGGCCGGTTGCGCCAGCGCGCCGCCGCACAACCCGCTCGCGCAATGGCGCGGTTCGCCCAACTTCAACGAGCGGCGCGCGCAGCTGATCGTGCTGCACCACACCCAGATGGACAGCGTGCAGGAGGCCTTGCGCACCCTGCAGACCGCGAATTCGCAGGGCAAGGTCAGCGCGCACTATCTGATCGGCGAGGACGGGCGCATCTATCAGCTCGTCGCCGAGGATCGGCGCGCGTGGCACGCCGGCGCCGGCAGTTGGGGCGATGTGTCGGATCTGAATTCGGCGTCGATCGGGATCGAACTCGACAACGACGGCAACGAACCGTTCGCCGAGGCGCAGCTGCAAAGCTTGCTGCGTTTGCTCGAGGATCTGACCAAGCGCCTGGGCTTGCCGCGGCAGGCGATCCTCGCCCACGGCGATCTCGCGCCGGGCCGCAAGAGCGATCCCAGCGTGCAGTTCCCGTGGAAGCGCTTGGCCGACGCCGGTTTCGGCCTGTGGCCGCGCGAACCGCTGGCCGCGCCGCCGCCGGGTTTCGATGCGTGGGCGGCGTTGCGCTTGATCGGCTACGACCTGCGCGATCCCGGCGCCGCGTTGGCCTCGTTCCACCGCCGCTTCCGCGGCAACGAAGCGCGCGAGTGGCAGCCCGGCGACGCCGAGGTGCTGTACGACTTGCAGCGGCAGTTGGTGGCCTTGCCCGAAGGCGCGCCGGCGCCGCTGCCCGCGCCGCCGTTGCGTTGACGACTGCGTGGCGGCCGCATCGGGGAGCGCGCGCGACCTCGTTTCAGCCGATGCGCTTTCATGAGATGCGACGCGGCGGTCCGAGCCGAAGCATCGAAATCGCCGCCGGCTCACGACGGTTTCAAGCCGCCGCCTCGTACGGCATCGCCTCGCGCGCATCGCGCAAGGCCAGCGCCCACCAACGCAAGCGCGCCAGCGCGACGTCCATCGCCTGATGCACCGCCTGCGGCTCGCGCAACTCGCCGTCGGGCCCGAACTGGCGCCACGCATGGGCGAGGCAAACGCAATCGCGCAGCGTCGCCGCATGCAGTTCGCCGAACACCTGGCGCAATTGCTCGATCGCGCGCAGGCCGCCGGAGCTGGCGCCATAACTCACGAACGCCACCGGCTTGGCCCGCCACGGTTCGTAGCACGCGTCGATCAGCGCCTTCAGCGGCGCCGGATAGCCGTGGTTGTACTCGGGCGTGACGATCAGGAACGCATCGGCCGCGTGCAGGCGCTGGCGCAGTTGCTGCAACTGCGCCTCGTCGGCGCGGCTGGGGGTGCCGGACAGCGGCCACTGCGCCGGATCGATCAGATCGGTATCGAAACCGCCGTAACGGGCGACGCGGCGCTGCGCCCACGCGCCGACCACGTCGCAGAAACGGCCTTCGCGCGCGCTGCCGTAGACCAGCGCGAGGCGGAGATTGGAAGCCATGAGCGCAATCCTGCTGGAAATTCCCGGCAGGCTAAGACCTAAGCTTTACTTGAGGTCAAGCGAGGGCTTGCCCGAAGCCTCTGTAGGAGCGACGCGAGTCGCGACCGCGACATCGCGCCTGCGACGCAAGCGAGGTTTCGCGGTCGCGACTCGCGTCGCTCCTACAGGCAGCGGCCGCGGCTATCGCGCGATCACGCCGCCGCGTCCGCCGCCGGCTTACGCCGCAACTTGTAGATCACCCCGCCCACCAACAGCGCGATCGCCGCGGCGATCAGATTCTGCGCGCTGGCGCTGGCCAGCAGCCCCAGCGACAGCACGATCGCGGCGATCGGAATCAGCGGCCCGCCCGGCAGATGCAGCGCGCCTTCGCGGCCGTGATGGCGCTTTTGCAGCACCAGCACCGACACCGCGGTGCCGATGTAGGTGCACAGCCGCGCCACCACCGACAGCAGCGCGAGCTGCTGGAACGAACCGGTCAGCGCCAGCACCAGCGCGATCGCGCCGAGGAACAGCACCGCCCGCGCCGGGGTGTGGAAGCGCGGGTGGATCTGGCCCAGCGCGCGCGGCCCGTAGCCGTCGCGCGACAACGCCAGCAAGTAGCGCGGCCCCATCATCACCGTGTTGCTGTTGGTGCCCAGGATCGAAATCGCCGCGCCGACGGTCAGCACCAGCGCCAGGCCGGTGCCGCTGAAATGCGCGGCGGCTTCGGCCAGCGGACTGCTGGAGGCGGCGATGCCCGGCAGCGTGCCCAGCGCGACCAATTGCACGGTGAAATAGACGATGGTGACGATCACGATCATCGTCAGCAGCGCGAACGGCACGTCGCGGCGCGGGTTGCGGTACTCGCCGGCGGCGGCCGGCAGGTTCTCGAAGCCGGCGTAGGCGAACAGCAGCAACAGCGCGGCTTCGCCGAGGTGATCCATCGGCATCGGCGCATCGCTGTGCAGCAGCGAGGAATCGAAATAGAACGCGCCGATGGCGACGAACAGCACCAGCGGCACCAGCTTGCCGATCGCCAGCGCGACGCCGGCGCGCGCGGCGGTGCGCACGCCCAACACGTTGATCAGCACCAGCAAGCCGAGCGAACCGGCGACGATGAACACCCGCGCCGGCCCACCCTTGGCCGCCGGCCAGAACAGCGCCACCGCTTCGGCCAAGCCGTTGCTGAGCGAGGCGGCAGTGGAGATGCGCGTCACCAGCAGCATCCAGCCGACCTCGAAGCCGGCGAACGGCCCGAAGGCTTCGCGCGCGTACAGGTAACCGCCGCCGGGCTGATCGAAATAGCTCGCGGCCTGCGCGTAGCACAGCACCAGCAGCGCCACGGCGAAGCCGGCCAGCAACACCGCCCACAAACTGGCGGGGCCGAGCAGCGCGGCGGCGGTGGCGGGCAACAGGTAAATGCCGCTGCCGATGACGTCGTTGATCGACAAGCCGACGATCTGCCAGCGGCTCACCGCGCGGACGGTGCCGCTGGAGCCGGGCTCGGAAGAGGGCGATGCGGAAACGGCAGGTGCGCGGACGGAAGTCGGCTCGCTCGACGGCTGGCTCAAAACGTTGTTCCCCTCGCTCGGTGGCGGACGGCGCGCGCAAGGGCGGCCGCGATGGGGCCACCTTAGTGCCAGCGCGGCGCCCACTGCAATGCGCACCGCGGCATGTGCGGCGGCGCGAACGCCCTAAGCGCGCCGTGCCGGGTTCGGACCTTAGCCGCGGCCGCTGAATCGGCCGCGTTCGTAAACGTTTTGTTGCGTTCAGCCGTGCCGCCGCCGCGCGGCGGGCGATTAGCGATTAAGCGATCACGCTTTTCGCCGCGATCGCGTCGCGGCCTAACGCAGCGACGCCGCCGGCTGGTTAAAGAAACGTAGCCGCGCCGCCCGCGCCGCCGCTTTCGTTCATCGCGATGACGGCAGTGTGCAGCCCGTGCCGTCCCACTTCCCCTGCGGCACGAGCAGTCGGCCGCGGCTGCGGCGGTCCCCCGGTGTTCCCCCGCACCGCGCCGCAGCCGCGGTCGTGGCCAACACCGGCCGCGCCGCGACCCCGAGGCCCGGCCGAACAACCTGAGGTGCATGCTTCCATGAAGATCGATCTGCGCACTGCCGTCTACGCGTCCATCGTGCTGGGCGCGCTGTCGCTCGCCGCCTGCAAGACCAAGGGCGAAACCACGCCGGACGCGCCGGCGTCCTCGTCCACGCCGTCGAGCGCGCCGGCCGACGCGACCACCACGCCGCCGCCGGCCAACGGCGGCGGTTGATCGCCGCGCTCCGGCCGGCTGGCCCGGCCGGAGCCCGCGACGAGTCGCCGGCTCGCGAACGCGATGCAAGCGCGGCTCGGCGACGGGTTCGGCTGAACGCGCCGCTCGGGCGATTCGAGCGGGCGCCTGGATAAGCGGCCGGCGAGGCCGCGGCGTCCAAGCTTCGATCGACACGAACCGGTTTACTCGGACGCAGCGCGGTTGGGCGAGTCGGCTGCGTTGCGTCCGCTTTTTCGGGCCGTCCGGCGCGAACGCCGCGGCTCAAGCCCCTCCCGCGCGGAGCCGCCCTCGACAAGCGGGCAACGACAACGGCGGCTGCGGGAGGGGCTTGAGCCCCGGCGCTCTCGCCGCCGCGAGCGGCCCGGCGCCCATGCATCCAAGGCCGTGCGGGCCCATCGGCGTGAGCGCGTCTTTACCTGAATGAACGTTTCGCCCGGCCCCTGACTTCCGGCGCTGTCCCGCCCCGCGCGCGGGCCTAGAATCGCGCCCCATGACCGCCGCCTCCGCCCGCACCCGAGCCCTGCGCCTCGCCGCCGCCTTCGCGCTGCTGGCCGTGGCGAGCACGGCCGCGCAGGCGCGCACCGTGTACCGCTGCGTGCGCGACGGCACCGTCAGCCTCGCCACCGCGCCCGAACCCGGCTCGCGCTGCGAACCCAAGCAGTTCGACGACAACGCGGTGAAGCTGCCGAACCTGTGGGGCGAACTCGGCGTCATCAACGGCAACCTCTACGAACGCCAGCAAGACGGCAAGACCGTCTACAGCACGCGCAACCTGCCCGGCTCGGTGCGGGTGATGGGCTTCAGCGTGGCCACGCCGCCGGGCGAACCGGCGCATCCGGGCCTGGGCAAGGTCGGCAAGCCGCAGATCGACAAGTTCTCCGCGCAATTCCGCAGCGCCGCCAAGGCCAACGGCCTCGACGACGCATGGCTGCGCGCGATCGCCCACGCCGAAAGCGGCTTCGACGCCAAGGCGGTGTCGAGCAAGGGCGCGCAAGGCGTGATGCAGCTGATGCCGGAAACCGCCAAGGAATACGGCGTCGGCGACCCGTTCTCCTCCGACGAATCGATCAACGCCGGCGCGCGCCACCTCAAATCGCTGCTGCGCCGCTACAACAACGACCTGACCCTGGCGACCGCCGCCTACAACGCCGGCATCGGCACGGTGACCCGCTACCGCGGCGTGCCGCCGTATCGCGAAACGCAGGAGTACATCGCTAAGGTGGAGGCGTTGTTGCAGAGCTATCAGTTGGCGCTGGGGACGCGGAAGCCGGCGTTGCGCGCGGCGCAGTGAAGCAGGAGGTAGCGGATAGGAGTTAGGAGATAGCGAAAAGCCCGCGCCGCGATGGCGCGGAGTTGGCGGACAAAAAAAGCGGGCCGAAGCCCGCTTTTTTTATTGGAAGTTTCGCGCGAGCCGACGAACCGCCTCCGCTATCTCCTAACTTCTATCCGCTAACTTCTGCTTCAAATAGGAGTAAGCCGCAACAGCCGCGCATTCGCCCCATCCTCCAACAGCCACACATCGCCGTTCGGCCCTTGCTCGACCTCGCGGATGCGCTTGCCCATCGGATAGCGCTCGGCTTCCGCCGCGGTGTTGCCGTTGAACTTGACCCGCACCAGCGCCTGCGAGGCGAGGCCGCCGATCAAGCCGCTGCCGGCCCAGTTCGGGAAGCGCGTGCCCGAATAGATCACGAAGCCGGCCGGCGCGATCACCGGCGTCCACCACGCTTCCGGGGCGTTGAGGTCGGGGCGGGTGTTGTGGCGCGGGATCGGCGTGCCGTCGTAGTGATCGCCCTGCGACACCAGCGGCCAGCCGTAGTTGGAGCCGCGCTCGATCAGGTTGAGCTCGTCGCCGCCCATCGGGCCCATCTCGTGGATCCACAGCTTGTTCTGCGCATCGAAGGCGATGCCGAGCAGGTTGCGGTGGCCGTACGACCACACCGTCGCGGCGACGCCGCCGCGGCTGTAGAAGGGATTGTCGGTCGGCACGCTGCCGTCGTCGTTGAGGCGGATGACCTTGCCCAGCGGCGAATTGAGATCCTGCGCGGGGTCGAACTTCTGCCGTTCGCTGGAGGTGATCCACAGCTTGCGGTCCGGCCCGAACGCGAGGCGATGGCCGTAGTGGTTGCTGCCGGTGACCTTCGGCTGGCGCCAGATCACCTGCAGATTGCTCAGCGAACCGCCGGAGCTGGTGAGGTTGAGCTTGGCGCGCGCGACGGTGGCCCCGGCGGTGCCGCTGGTCGTGCCTTTCTCGGCGTAGCTGATGTAGATCAGGCTATTGGTGGCGAACTGCGGATGCAGGATCACGTCGCCGAAACCGCCTTGGCCGCCGTAGGCCACGGCCGGCACGCCGGTGATGGTCTGCGCGCTGCCGCCGATGGTCAGCACCTTGAGCACGCCGCGCTTTTCGGTGACCAACAAACGGCCGTTGGGCAGGAAGGTCATCGCCCACGGTTCGTTGAAGCGCGCCACTTCGGTGGCGGTGAACGGATTGGCCTTGGCCGCGGCGGCGGCCGGTGCGGTTGCGGTGTCGTGCGCGAGCGCGGCGGTCGCGGGCAGTGCCAGCGCGGCGGCGCACAGCAGGCTGAGCGGGTTGAGTTTCATCGCGGTTCTCCGGCGTGGGGCGTGGGGAAGGCCGGCCGAGAGTGCCACCCGCCGCGCGCGCGATCTTGCGACCGCCTCGGCAATTCGCCGCGCGCACGCGGGCACCGCGAACGATCTTCAACCGCGATCACGCGCGCAATGAGGCTTGCGCGCTAGGAAATCGTAAGCGGGCGAGATGCCGCGCCGCGCACGGCTGCATCGGCGCCGTACCGCGGTCACGCGAATGCTGCACGTGCGCGCGCGACGCGCGAGCGCGTCGCGCGTTGCGAACGCGCGTTCGCTTGTATACGCGCGTGGGCGCACCGCGCCGTCGCGCAGTCGCGCCTGTGTCGACCCGCGCTTCAGGCGAAGGCTTTCGGCGCGTCGAACGGCAGGATCTCCACGCCGGCCGCGCGCGTCAGCACATAGGCTTCGGCGCGACCGAGCAGATCGCGGTCGCCGTCGATCACCACCAGGATGCGGCCGGCGCGGATATGCGCGTCGAACTTGCGCCGGATCGGATCGGGCAGCGACGAGCCCACCAAGGCCGAGGCCCAACAGCCGACCATCGCGCCGGCGGCCAGCGCCGCCGCGGTGCCGGCGACGGTCAGGCCGATCGGCGTCACCACCACCGCGAGCAAGCCGGCGAGCAAGCCGGCCGCGCCGCCGTAGCCGGCGCCGCGCAAGGCCGCGGGCATCAAATCGGTGTCGGCTTCCTTGCGTTCGTTGGGAATCGATTCGAGCTCGATGTCCGAGCGCGCGATCAACAAAATATCGTCGTCGCGCACGCCGGCTTCGCGCGCGGCGTCCATCGCCGCTTGCGCACGATCAAATCGGGAGTGCTGAACACATGGCGGGTTTTCATTTCGCCCTCCGCGCGCCGCCGTCGCTGGCGTTCCCGAGGGAGCGCCGGTCGCACCGGTCCGGCACGGCGGCGTAGCCAGCCGGGCCGTGTGCCGCCAGCGTCCGCCGCATCGGGTTAAGACGCGGTGAGCCGACCGTCGGTCGGCCGCCGCCAGGGGTGAGAAACGTCACTGGACGGCCGCCGGCCGCGCCGCGCATCCTGCCGGCGCGGTGCTCCGCATCGCCCGTCCGCCATCGCCGCCCGGAGTCGCGCATGCTGCCCAGCGTGGAAGTGCACTGTCCCTATTGCGGCGAACCGATCGAGTTGCTGATCGACGAATCCGCCGGCGATCAGCGCTATATCGAAGACTGCCAAGTCTGCTGCCGCCCGATCGTGGTCATGGTCAGCGCGGACGGCGACGGCGAGCCCGCGGTGGCGGTGTACGCGGAGAACGACGCATGACGCGCGCCGCGCTGGCCGCGGCGGCGCTGGGTTTGGTCGCGGGCGCGGCGATGGCGGCGGTGCCGGGCTTCGGCGCGCGCGGCGAAACCGTCGAACCGTGGGCGCCACCGCGCATCGCCAGCGCGCGCTTCGAGTCGCATCCGGCGTTCGATCCGCGCAACGGCGATCTTTATTTCGTGCGCAGCGCGCCGGATTTCACCGGCTGGCGCATCGTCGTCAGCCATTGCGGCGCCGACGGCTGGAGCGAACCGATCGAACCGTCCTTCGCCGGCGACGGCGTCGAGGCCGATCCGTGGTTCGCGCCGGACGGACGCACGCTGTACTTCATTTCCTCGCGCAGCCCCGACGGCGTCGCGCCGCCGGCGGGCGGCAAGCGCAAGGATCTCGATCTGTGGCGGGTCGAACGCGACGCGCACGGGCAATGGGGCCGGCCGCAGCGCCTGCCCGAGCCGGTGAATTCGCCCGGCGCCGAATGGTTCCCGCGGCTCGCGCCGGACGGCTGGCTGTATTTCGGCTCCACCGGCCGCCCCGGCGGCCTGGGCAAGACCGATCTGTGGCGCGCGCGCCAAGGCCGCGACGGCGCGTGGACGGTGGAGAACCTCGGCCCCCATCTCAACACCGCCGACGACGAGTACGAACCCTTGGTGTCGGCCGACGGCAAGCGCATGGTGCTGATGGCGGCCGATGGACTGTACGAAAGCCGGCGGACCGCGAAAGGCTGGTCGCAGCGGGTCAAGCTCGGTCCCAAGATCGACGCCAACGGCAGCGAGATCGGCGCGTTGCTGTCGCCGGACGGGCATTCGATGCTGTTCGCGCGCGACCTCAAGGGCGAGCGCTCCGGCGAATTTTTCCTCTGGCGCGACGGCAAGGGCGATCCGAACTGGCCGCCGCGCTGCCCGCGTTGACGATGGAACCCGCATCGATGCCGACCCACGCGCGCGGCGCCGCGCCCGCCACCTTGTCCGCGCGCGCGCTCAACCGCGCCTTGCTGGCGCGGCAATCGCTGCTCGAACGCAGCGCGCAATCGCCGGTGGAGATGGTCGAGCGCTTGGTCGGAGTGCAGGCGCAGGCGCCGAATCCGCCGTATCTGGGGCTGTGGACGCGCTTGCAGCGGTTCGCGCTGGACGATCTGACCGCGGACTTGCGCGAACGCCGCATCGTCCGCGCGACCATGATGCGCGGCACCTTGCATCTGGTCAGCGCCGGCGACTATCGCGCGCTGCGTCCGGTGCTGCAGCCGGTGCTGCGGCGTTTGTCGCTCGCCAGCGGCCACGCCAAGGCCTTGCGAGGTTTGGAACTCGAATCGCTGCGGCGCGCCGGCTTCGATGCCTTGCGCGCCGCGCCGCTCAGCGCCACCGCCTTGGGCGAGGCGCTGCGCGCGCATTGGCCCGAACGCGACTGCGGCGAACTCGCGCTGCTGGTGCGCAACACCGAAGCGCTGGTGCACGTGCCGCCGGCCGGGCAATGGGATTGGCACAAGCCGGCGACCTTCGCCACGGCGCTGGATTGGCTCGGCGAGGCGGTGGCCGATCAAGCCCCGCAGAGCGCCGAGGACGCGATGGCGCTGCGTTATCTCGGCGCGTTCGGTCCCGCCAGCGCGCGCGATCTGGCCGCGTGGTCGGGCTTGTCCGCGCCGGCCGAGCGCTTGCAGCGGCTGCGGCCGAAGCTGCGCGTGTTCCGCGACGAAGACGGCGCGGAACTGTTCGACCTGCCCGACGCGCCGCGGCCGCCGCCGGAACTGCCGGCGCCGGCGCGCTTGCTGCCGGAGTTCGACAACGTATTGCTCGCGCACGCGCGGCGCGAGCGCATCCTCGACGAATCCGTGCGCGCGGCGGTCTACACCCGCAACGGCCTGGTCGCCGCGACCGTGCTGGTGGACGGCTTCGTCGCCGGCACCTGGAAGCTGCAGCGCGACGCGCGCTCGGCGACGCTGACCATTTCGCCGTTCCGCCGCCTCGCTGCGGCCGATCGAGCCGAGTTGGAAACGCAGGCGGCCGATTGCCTGCGCGTCGCGGCGGGGGATCGCGAGCGGCGTGAGGTGCGCTTCGCGCGGGTGCAGCGGCCGGTCTAGCTTCGGGACGATGCGCTTGTGCTGGGCGGTGTGCGGGTTCGGCAAGAGCCAGAAACGAGTGAAGAGGAACGAGGAACGAGTCGAGCACTCGTTCCTCGTTCCTCTTCACTCGTTTCTGGCCCGCAACAGATCTGGCTCCGCAACAGACCGCAAACGCAGCACGTACCAGCGCGTCGCACCGCCGTTTCGTAAAGGTTGTGTTGCATTCAGCCAATCGCGACGAACGAAGCGCTAACGATTTGCCGCCGCGGGTCACGTTTTGCCGTGCCGCGTCGCCGCGATCCGTGCGGCGCCTAACGCCTGCGCGCGGCGCAGTGGTTAAGCCAACGTAGCTTTAACTCTTGCGCGCGGTGATCGGTTCAGAACCGCATCGGCAAGGTTGGCCCCGTGCTTCGCAGCACCTCACGCCATGCGATCCGCCGACGACGAGGCGGCGGTCGCGAACCACGGCCCACTTATTCGAGGAGTACCGACGAATGAACATCAAGTCCCGCAAGCCGCTGATCGCCGCTCTGGCCCTGACCGCCGCGCTGTCCGCGCCGATGGCGTTCGCTCAGTCGGCCTCCGAGCAGGCGCCTCCGGGCGGCGATGCCGCCGCGCCGGCCGCCGCCGCCCAGGATCCGGCCGCGACCGCTGCGCCGGCGCCGAGCGCGCCGAAGAAGAGCTGGGCCGACGTCGACACCGACAAGAGCGGCAACCTCAGCAAGGGCGAGGCCGCGGCCGTGCCGGCGCTGAGTCAGGTGTTCGAGCAGGCCGACACCGACGCCAACGGCCAGCTGACGCCGGACGAGTACAAGAATTACGTCGCCAAGGCCCAGTCGGGCGGCGGCGCCGCCAGCGGCAAGAGCGGCGGCAAGTAAGCGAAAGTCAGGGCGGCCGGGGGTGCCCGGCCGTCCCCTTGGGGTGCAGGAGTTCCTGCGTTGTGCGAAGGGCGGCTTCGGCCGCCCTTCTTTTTTGTGCGCGGCCGCGGGTTCGGTCCGAAGGCGCCGCCGCTGTGCGTGCTGTGGCGAAACCGCCCGCGCGTCCGCGCCGGCCGTCGGCGCGGCGCAAATGCGGGATAATCGGCGCATGAGCGCACCCCTCCGCATGGTCGGCTTCGACGCCGACGACACCCTCTGGCGCAGCCAGGATTATTTCGATGAGGCCCAGCTCGATTTCGAGCGGATCGTCGGCCAGTACGTCGATCTCGGCGACGCGCGCCTGCACGAACGCCTGTACGAGATCGAGAAGAACAACATCGGCGTGTTCGGCTACGGCGTCAAAGGCATGACCTTGTCGATGATCGAGGCGGCGGTGGCGATCACCGGCCAGCGCATCAGCGCCAGCGACCTGCACCGCATCGTCGAGCTCGGCAAAGACTTGCTGCGGCATCCGGTGGAAATGCTGCCGGGGATTCCCGAAGCGGTGGCGGCGATCGCCGCGGATTTCGAAATCGTGCTGATCACCAAGGGCGACCTGTTCCACCAGGAAGCCAAGGTCAAACAGTGCGGCCTCGCCGACCTGTTCCGCCGCATCGAGATCGTCAGCGAGAAGGATGCGGGCACCTACGCCCGCCTGCTGCGCGAATTCGGTCTGCCGGCCGCGCAGTTCGCGATGATCGGCAACTCGCTGCGTTCGGACATCGCGCCGGTGCTGGAACTGGGCGGGTGGGGCATCCACGTCCCGTACCACACCACCTGGGCGCACGAGAACGAAGCCGAGGTGGCCGCCGACGCGCCGCGCCTGCGCCGGGTCGAGCGCGCCGCCGATCTGCCGCAAGCGGTGCGCGAACTGGCGCGCGCGGCCGCGGCCTGAACCCGCGGCCACGGTCGGCGCAACCGCGCCTGAGCGGCCGTGAAGGCGACGCGAACGGTTAAAAACCGGTTCACCGAGGGCGCGGCAAAGTCACATCGCCCGCCGACGATGCGGGCATCCCCCAGGAGACCGCCATGACCGCTCTTACCCGCTGGCTCGCCCCCGTCGCTCTCGCCGCCGGTCTCGGCGCGGCGGCCGTCGCGCTGCCGGCCCCCGCCCGCGCCGACGATCTGACCCGCGTGATCGTCGATATCGCCGACGTCATCGTGCGCAACAACACCCCGTACTGGCGTTACGGCAACTACGGCTACGACGACCGCCTGGTCGTGGTCCGCGACCGTTGGGGCCGCCCGACCTACTACCGCAACGTCCCGCGCTACGCCGATTACCGCTACCGCCCGGCGCCGCGCTACTACGCGAACGACCGCCGTTACTACGATCGCGACTGCAACCGCAGCGGCCGTTGCCGGACCACCTATTACGACGCCCGCTACGACCGCCGTTACGACAATCGTTGGGACAACCGCTGGGACAACCGCCACTACGACCGCGGCCGCCACAACGGCCACTGGCGCGGCCGCGGCGACCGCGACGACGATTGAGTCGCGCTCGCCATCGGGCGGCGATCGCGCCGCGGCACGACCCACCACGACGGCGCCTTTGGGCGCCGTCGTCGTTTGCCGGCGATAGCGCCGGTCCGCGCCCCGCCCGCCGCGCGGCGGCAAGCGCAAGCCCGGAGTGATAGCCTGCCTTCCCCCGCGGCGCCGCCGGCGTCCGCGTTCCGTCCGCCCGAGGCCCGCCCATGTCCCACGCTTCCGCCCACGCTCCCGCTTCCCGCCGCCTGCGCGGCGCCGCGCTCGCCGCCGCGCTGTTGGCCGCGTTCGCGCTGCCGGGGACGGCCGCGGCGCGCGACACCCTCACCTGCAAGCTGCGCTTCACCATGTCGGGCTGGTCGGTGTTCTACAAGACGTCCTCCGGCTCGGGCACGGTCAGCTGCAGCAACGGCCAGAGCTTCGGGGTGAAGATCCGCGCCAAGGGCGGCGGCCTCACCGTCGGCAAGTCGCGCATCGATCACGGCACCGGCGAGTTCTCCGGCGTGCACAGCATCTCCGACGTGCTCGGCAGCTACGCCACCGCCGAGGCCCACGCCGGCGCGGCGCGTTCGAGCAAGGCCCAGGTGATGACCAAGGGCGAAGTGTCGCTGGCGCTGGCCGGCACCGGCCAGGGCTGGGACCTGGGCGTGGCGTTCGGCAAGTTCACCCTCTCGCGCTGACTGGATCGCTAACGCGCGGTGGCTGCCGGCTGAATCGGCGCCGCGCCGCGCGTTGATCCGCGCGCGGCGGGCCCGACTTAGGCAAGGTGCCTGGACGGATCGAGCGTCCACGCCGACCGCCAGCGCAGCCGCGACGACGACGCGAGGAGCCCGCCATGCCGCACCATCCGCTGAAACGAAAATTCTTCGCGCTGACCGCGTCGCTGGCGGCGCTGCTGGGCACGCCGCTGCACGCGCAGGACCTGCCGCAGGGTTGGGAACCGCGCAGCGGCGACGGCTGGGTGGACGTGTGGCTGGGCGACATCAACCGCTACGGCGCGCGTTATCGCGAGCCCTTCGTCGACGAGATGGTCCGCTACTACGGCGCGCCGCGCGAACTGGTCGGCGAACTGCTCGACCGCCGCCGCTGGACGCCGGGCGATGTCTATTACGCCTGCGCGCTGGCCCAAGTGCTGGGCCGTCCGTGCCGCTACGTGGTGGACGAGTGGGACCGCGACCACGCCGAAGGCTGGGGCGCGGTGGCGCAGCGGCTCGGGGTCAAGCCGGGCTCGGCCGATTTCCACAAGCTCAAGCGCGGTTTCGTGCCGACCTACGACCGCTGGGGCCGGCCGATCCTGATCGACAGCGAGCTGCGCCGCGATTTCCCCAACCGGCCGTTCCGCGACGTGGAAACGCCGGCGCCGGCGAAAGCGAAGGACGCCAAGGGCGGCGACAAGGCCAAGCTCGGCAAGGGCGCGGCCGGCAAGAGTCCGCCGGGCAAACCGGCGGCCAAGGACAAGCCCGGCAAGGGCCAGGGCAAGGGATGAGCGAAACGGCGGCCGAGGGCCGCCGTTTTCGTTGGTGCGCACGGCGGGCGCGCGGCCGCGGCCCGCGGCTATGATCGGAGCATGAACGATTCTTCCGTCGCCGCCGATTCCGTCCGCATCGTCGAGTACCACCCGCGCTGGCGCGACGATTTCGCCCGCCTCAACATCGAATGGCTGGAGCGCTGGTTCGCGGTCGAGCCCATCGACCGCGAAGTGCTCGGCGACCCGGAAACCCATTTGCTCGCCGGCGGCGGCCGCATCCTGTTCGCGGTCGACGCCGACGACCGCGCCTTGGGCACGGTGGCGCTGCTGCCGTACGCAGACGGCAGCGTGGAGTTGACCAAGATGGCGGTGGCGCCGGAACTGCGCGGCGGCGGCATCGGCCGGCGCTTGATGCGTGGCGCCATCGACGCGTTCGCGCAGATGGGCGGGCGCGAGCTGTTCCTGGAATCCAGCACGAAACTGGCGCCGGCCTTGAAGTTGTACGAGAGCGTCGGCTTCCGCCACCACCCGGCGCCGCGACCGGGTTCGCATTACCAACGCGCCGACGTCTACATGATTTGGGAACCCGAACGCGGCGAATAACCGCACGAAGCTCGTGTAGGAGCGGCGTGAGCCGCGACCGCGAATTTCGGCCTGCAGCGCGAGCCCGAAGCCCTGCGGTCGCGGCTTACGCCGCTCCTACAGGGAGCCATCGCGGCTTGCGTTCAAACCGCGGCTTCTTCGCCCTGCCGCAACTGCAAATCCCACATCTGCGCGTACACCCCGTCCAACGCCAGCAACTGCGCATGCGTGCCGCGTTCGAGAATGCGCCCGGCGTCCATGACCAAGATCTGATCCGCATCCATCACCGTCGACAAGCGATGCGCGATCACCAGCGTGGTGCGCCCCACCGCGAGGCGGTCGAGTTCGTCCTGGATCGCGCGCTCGGACTTGGAATCCAGCGCCGAGGTCGCCTCGTCGAAAATCAGAATCGAAGGATTCTTGAGCAGCGCGCGGGCGATGGCCACGCGCTGCTTTTCGCCGCCCGACAGCTTCAGGCCGCGCTCGCCGACCGGCGTGTCGTAACCGTCGGGCAAGCCGACGATGAAATCGTGGATGTGCGCCGCGCGCGCCGCCGCTTCGACTTCGGCCTCGCCGGCGTCGGGCCGGCCGTAGCGGATGTTGTAGCCGATGGTGTCGTTGAACAGCACCGTGTCCTGCGGAACGATGCCGATCGCGCCGCGCAGCGAGGACTGCGCGAGCGAGCGCAGATCGGTGCCGTCGATTTCGATCGCGCCGGCGTCCACGTCGTAGAAGCGGTACAGCAAGCGCGCCAAGGTCGATTTGCCCGAGCCGGAATGGCCGACCACGGCGACGGTGGCGCCGGCGGCGATCTCGAAGTCGACGCCGCGCAGGATCTCGCGGCGCGGGTCGTAGCCGAAGCGCACGTCGCGGAAGCGCACCGACGGCCGCGCCGAGGCCAGGGCCGTCGCGCCGCTCGCGTCCTGCACGTCCTGGCGCTCGTCGAGCAGGCCGAACAAGCGCTCCATGTTGGTCAGCGCCTGCTTCACTTCGCGGTACATCATGCCGAGCATGAACAACGGCGCCGACAGCTGCAGCAGATAGGCGTTGACCAACACCAGATCGCCGACGGTCATGCGGCCTTCGACCACGCCCTTGGCGGCCAGCCACATCATCGCGGTCACGCCCAGCGCCACCACCAGGCTCTGGCCGAGGTTGAGCACGGCGAGCGTCTTGATCGACATCACCTGCGCGTTTTCCAAATGGCGCAAGTTGTCGTCGTAACGGCGCGCTTCGTGTTCTTCGTTGTTGAAGTATTTGACCGTCTCGTAGTTGAGCAGCGAATCCACCGCGCGCTCGTTGGCGCGGGTGTCGGCCTCGACCGAGGCGCGGTAATAGCGCGTGCGCCATTCGGTCACCGCCACCGTCCACAGGCCGTAGAGCAGCAGCGTGCCGATGGCGACCGCGGCGAAGCGCCAGTCGAACATCCACACCAGCACCGCGGTCACCAGCGCCACTTCGATCAGCACCGGGACGATGGTGTAGAGGGTCCAGTCGAGCAGGTCGGAAATCGCGCTGCCGCCGCGTTCGACATCGCGGGCGACGCCGCCGGTGCGGCGGGCGAGGTGGAAGCGCAGGCTCAGCCCGTGCAGGTGGCGGAACACTTGCAGGGTGACCTGGCGCGAGGTGCGCGCCATGACGCGGGCGAACACCACTTGGCGCAGTTCGGTGAACAACGTCACGCCGACGCGCGAGGCGCCGTAGGCCAGCAGCAGGCCGACCGGCAGCAACAACGGCGTGACCGGCACGTTGAGCTGGTCGATCAACTGCTTGAGCGCCATCGGCACAAACAGGTTCAACAGCTTGGCCGCCAGTACCATCAGCAAGGCGAGGACGATGCGGCCGACATAGGGACGCAGATACGGCAGCAGCGAGGCGATCACCGACCATTCGCCGCGGCGGCCTTCGGCGCGGGCGAGCGGCACGGCGCCGTCGCCGGCGTCGCCGTCGGCGAGGGGTTCGGTGGGGGGCGTGGCGGTCATGCGGTTCCGGGGTCGGGCGGCGGAGTGCGAGCATAGGACCTCCAGTGCGCTTGGGGTCAAGCCGCCAGACCGCGCGCTCGAAAACGTCGCGGCCGGCGTGGCATCCTGGGCGTCCCGCCGCGCGTCCGGCCGGGCGCCCGCGAGCGTCCGCGCGAGCCGCCGCGCGCCCACGCAAGGAGCCCGCAGGCATGAACGCCCCGACACGTCCGTCCGAACCCGCGCTGCCGCGCCGCTTCGCCTCCGTCCTCGCCGCCGCCGCGCTGTGCGCCGCCGCGTTCGCGCCGCCGCTGGCCGCGCAGGGCTACCGGCCGGCGTATCCGCCGCAGCGCCCCGCGGGCGCGACCACCGCGGGCGCGCCGGCGCCGGTGCTGCGCGCCTGCTTCCTGCTCGCCGACCTGGGCGGCAGCGAACTGCGCCGCCAGCCGGCGACCGGCTGCGACCGCCGGGTCGCGCCGGCGGCGACCTTCGAGATCCCCGCTGCGCTGGCCGCGCTGGACGCCTCGGTCGTGCGCAGCAACGACAGTTCCTTCGGCGGCCAGACCGTCGACCGCGCGCTGGCCTATTCCTCGCCCGAGTACTTCCGCGACGTCGACCACCAGATGGGCTCGGTGCGCATGGGCGAATACCTCAACCGCTACGGCTTCGGCAACGCCGACACCCGCAGCGGCGGCGAATACTGGAACGGCGGCTCGCTGCAGATTTCGCCGAACGAACAAATGCGCTTCCTGCAGCGCTTCTTCGCCGGCGAACTGCCGGTCTCGCGTCAGGCCGCGCTGAGCGTGCGCGCCGGGCTCGAGCAGCCGATGGGCCTGCTGACCTCGCCCAGCGGCGCGGTGTTGACCGGGCAGATGCGCAGCGGCGTGCCCAACCTCAGCAAGGGCGGCGCGATCGCCGCCGGCAACGAAGCGGTGCGCTGGCAGATCGGGCTGATCACGCGCGGCACCCGCAACTACGTGTTCGTCAGCTGCGTGACCGGTCCGCTGAGCCTGCCGGAGGGCGCGGCCGCGGTGCTGGCGACCAAGGAACTGCGCGACGCCGGCATTCTGTAAGCGCCGTCGCGGCGCGCGCGCTCACTGCGGCGCGCGCACCCGCTCCCAATCCAGGCCGAAGCGCGCCAGATACTTGCGCAGGCGGTCGGCGTCGTTGCTGCTGGCCTTGCTCGCGCGCGAGACCGCGAACAGCTCGCGCCCGGCTTGCGACAGGTTCTTGCTGCGCCGGCATACGGCCAGCACGTCTTCCAGTTGCACGCGGTCGAAGCGGTCGAGCGCGGCCGCCCCGGCATCGCCGAGCACCTCGACCAGCAGCGACGGCGCATGTGCGCCATGCCACTGCGCGCGCAGCCGGCCGATCTCCTCCTCGACCAGATCGGTGCGGATGCGGCCGCCGTCGGCCAGCGTGGCCAAGCGCATCACCGAAGCGCCGAGATCGCGGAAATTGCCGCTCCAGCGCGCCTCGCCGCTGAGCGCGAAACTCAGGTAGCGCGTGCGCGCCTCGCGGCTGAAGGTCACCCGCTGGTGGTTTTCGCGCGAGTGCCGCTCCAGCTCGAACTCCAGGTTCGGCTCGATGTCTTCCGCGCGCTCGGCCAGACCGGGCAGGCGGTACGTCCACAGATTCAGACGCGCGAGCAAGTCCTCGCGGAAGCGGCCTTCCAGCACGCTGACCTGCAAGTCGCGGTTGGTGCCGGCGATCAGCTGGAAATCGCTCTCGACTTCCTTGTCGCCGCCGACCGGCAAGAAGCGCTTCTCTTCCAGCGCGCGCAGCAGCATGGCTTGTTCGTCCAAGCCCAGTTCGCCGATTTCGTCGAGAAACAGCAGGCCTTGGTGCGCCGAGCGCAGCAGGCCGGCGCGGTCGGCGGCGGCGCCGGTGTAGGCGCCCTTGATATGGCCGAACAGCGTGCTCATCGCGCCGTCGCCGCGCAGGGTCGCGCAGTTGACCTCGACGAAGCGGCCGGGCAGCTGGTGCTTTTGTTTTTTCAGATCGAACACGCGCCGCGCGAGCTGGCTCTTGCCGGCGCCGGTCGGGCCCATCAGCAGCATCGGCGACTTCGAGCGCGTGGCCACGGTTTCGATCTGTTCGATCATGCGGTTGAACGCGGGGTTGCGCGTGGCGATGCCGCTCTTGAGCAGGTCGCGGTCGTGCAGGCTCTGCTCGGCGAAGCGCTGGGCGATGCGGTCGTAGCGCGACAGGTCGAGATCGATGACCGCGTAGCTGCCGGGCGAGCGGCCGTCCTGCTTGCGCGGCGGCGCGGTCTGCAGCAGCCGGCCGGGGAATAGGCGGCTTTCGGCGAGCAGGAACCAGCAGATCTGGGTGACGTGGGTGCCGGTGGTGATGTGGACGTAGTAGTCCTCCTCGTCCGGGCGGAAGTCGTAGCCGCGGACGAAGTCGTCGAGTACGCCGTAGACGCCTTCGAAGTCCCAGGGATCGCTGAGGTAGACGTCGTGGCGGCGGATGTCGGTTTCCGGCGAGACCTGGGCGAGGTCGGCCACGACTTGCCCGGCGAGCCGGGCGAAGCGGCGCTCGTCGGCGAGCAGCTCCATGCGGTCGAGCAGGAAGTCCTCGTGCATGCCCAGCGAGACGGTCGGGCGCCATTTCTCCCAGCGGCCGGCGCCGGAGGCGGCGTCGAGCTGGGTGCCGAGCATGCCGATGACGACCTGGCGCTTCATGGAGATATCCGATCAGATAAATTCTTATCCTGAAGTATAGAAATATGTCGTCCGGAAAGGCGAGCCCGAAACGCTGTTTCGGAATAAATATTTTTAAAATCAATATCTTGAGTTGTGGTCGGAAAAGTTGGCACGGGGGTTGCTCTAGTCCAGGCAAGTCCAGAACAAAGGAATGCCCCGATGGCCAACACTTCGCTCTTCGCCTCCTTGCGCGGCCGCCTGGCCCCGAAGGCCGCTGTCCGCAACGAAGCCGGCGGCGCGGCCTACGCGCGCCGTCCCGAGTCGGCGCTGGCGCTGTACGCGGCCACCGGTTGTTTGAACGGCACCTACTACGCCGGCGCCGACGAGCAGCTCGACCACGTGCTGCAGCTGTGCGCGGCGGTGGATCCGGCCTTCGTCGCCAAGACCGCGGTCTATGCCCGCGAGCGCGGCCACATGAAGGACATGCCGGTGCTGTTGCTGGCCAGCCTGAGCCTGCGCGACGGCGAGACGATGGAGCGCGCGTTCGCCCGCGTGGTCGACAACGGCCGGATGCTGCGCAACTTCGTGCAGATCCTGCGCAGCGGCCGGGTCGGCCGCAAGTCGCTGGGTTCGCGGCCGAAGCGCTTGGTGCGGCAGTGGATCGACAACGCCAGCGTCGAGCAGTTGCTGGCGGCGGCGATCGGCAACGATCCCTCGCTGGCGGACGTGATCAAGATGGTCCGGCCGAAGCCGGCCGACGCCCAGCGCGCCGCGCTGTACGCGTGGCTGATCGGCAAGCCGTTCGACGAGGCCGCGTTGCCGGCGCTGGTGCGCGAGTACGAGGCGTTCAAGCGCGAACGTACCGGCGCGCTGCCGAAGCTGCCGTTCCAGTACTTCGCTTCGTTACCGCTGGATGCGGCGCAGTGGGGCGAACTGGCGGGCAACGTGTCGTGGCAGACGCAGCGGATGAACCTCAACACCTTCCAGCGTCACGGGGTGTTCGAGGACCCGCAGCGGGTGGCCGAGGTCGCGGCGCGTTTGCGCGACGAGCGCGCCATCGCCAAGGCGCGGGCGTTCCCGTACCAGTTGATGAGCGCGTACAACGCCGGCGACGGATTGCCGGCGCCGATCCTGGAGGCCTTGCAGGATGCGATGGAGATCGCGACCCGGCAGGTGCCGAAGCTGGAGGGCGAGGTGGTGGTGGCGGTGGACGTGTCGGGTTCGATGGGCTCGCCGATCACCGGTTACCGCAAGGGCGCGACCAGCAAGGTGCGTTGCGTGGACGTGGCGGCGTTGATCGCCGCGTGCATCCAGCGCAACCATCCGGGCGCGCGGGTGCTGCCGTTCGACACCTCGGTGCGTTCGCTGCGCCTGAACCCGCGCGACAGCGTCATGACCCAGGCCGGTCAGCTTGCCGCGTTGTGCGGCGGCGGCACCTCGGTCAGCGCGCCGTTCGCGCAGTTGAACCGGGAGAAGGCGGCGGTCGATCTGATCGTATTGGTGTCGGACAACGAGAGTTGGCGCGACACCCGCCAGGGCGGCGCGACCGCGACCATGCGCGAGTGGGCGCAGATCAAGGCGCGCAACCCGCGCGCCCGGTTGATCTGCATCGACCTGCAACCGGTGGCGACCGCGCAGACGGTGGAGTCGGCCGACGTGCTGCATGTCGGCGGCTTCAGCGATGCGGTGTTCGACCTGATCGCGGTGTTCGCGGCCCAAGGCGGCGACAGCGCGCGTTGGGCCGAGCGGATCGGTTCGATTCCGCTGTAGTGCAACAAGGCGGCGACACGGAACGTCGCCGCCGCGGCGCAAGGACGCGCCGCGACGCGGATGCACGGAAGCATCCGCGCGGCGGGCCAGGACGGCCCGCCGGCCGCACGCGCCAGGGAGGCGCGAGGCGGCGCAGGGAAGACGCCGGCGGGCGATAGGGCCCGCCGGCCCAGGTTGGAAGGCCGATGCATCGCGAATGCTTGGCGGAACTACACCACTGATAATGGTCCAGGTCGCGGGTTCGAGTCCCGCCCGCCGCGAGGCGGTAGCTCAGTCGGATAGAGCGGGAACCGTTCCGTCACCACTGGTCTCGATGCTTCGGTTTTTTTGAATTTGCTACGCGGACGTCCGGCGAATGCCGATGAAACTACATTCAACTTGCAAGGCGTGGGTTCGAATCCCACCCGTCGACAGACGGATGCTCGGCCCGGTTAGAGCACAGGTTCGTTTCATCTCCCTCGTCGCAGGACGGCCGCACCCCACAACGCGTCGCGAGACGAATGCCAGGCGGAACTACAACCTGTCACGTTATCCGTTCCGCCGGATTGTCTAGTCCCTCGCTACGCGTTTTCTTATCGGCAACATCCGCGGCCCGGCGCATGCGCCGACCGCGAACGCCGCAACGCATCATTCTTTTCATCGACCGAACCGGTCGCGGGCACGAAGCCCGACCCGCAGGAGCCCCGCCATGAATACCAACGAAAACACCCGCTACGACGTCATCCACGAGAAAGGCTCGGTCCCGATCAAGCTATGGACCCGCGGCGTGCCGCTGGAAGACGAAGCGCGCCGTCAGTTGCAGAACATCGCCAAGCTGCCGTTCGTGCACCGTTGGATCGCGGTGATGCCCGACGTGCACCTGGGCAAGGGCGCGACCGTGGGCTCGGTGGTGCCGACTCTCGGCGCGATCGTGCCGGCGGCGGTCGGCGTGGACATCGGCTGCGGCATGATCGCGGTGCGCACCACGCTGACGGCGAGCGACTTGCCCGACCAGCTCGGCCCGCTGCGCGCGGCGATCGAGCAGGCGGTGCCGCACGGCCGCACGGTCGGCCGCGGCGTGCGCGACAAGGGCGCGTGGGCGAACCCGCCGGCGGCGTCGCTGCAGGCGTGGGAGCGCTTGCACGAAGGGTTCGACCGCATCGTCGCCAAGCATCCCAAGCTCGAGCGCAGCAACCACTTGAGCCACTTGGGTACCTTGGGCACCGGCAATCACTTCGTCGAGGTCTGCCTGGACGAGGAGCAGCGCGTGTGGTTCATGCTGCACTCGGGTTCGCGCGGCGTCGGCAATGCGATCGGCAGCCACTTCATCGAGTTGGCGAAGCAGGACATGCGCCGCTGGATGATCAATCTGCCGGACCAGGATCTCGCGTACTTGCCGGAAGGCAGTGAAAACTACGCGGACTACGTGTTCGCGGTGGATTGGGCGCAGAAGTTCGCACGCGACAACCGCGAGATCATGATGCGGCACGTCGTCGACGCGGCGCGCAAGATCATCGACAAGCCGTTCGAGGCGCAGGCCGAGGCGGTCAACTGCCATCACAACTACGTCAACCGCGAGCATCACTTCGGTAAGGACGTGCTGGTGACGCGCAAGGGCGCGGTGAGCGCGCGCAAGGGCGAGCTGGGCATCATCCCGGGCAGCATGGGCGCGAAGAGCTTCATCGTGCGCGGCCTCGGCAATGCCGACAGCTTCCATAGCTGCAGCCACGGCGCGGGCCGGGTGATGAGCCGCACCGAGGCGAAGAAGCGCATCAGCCTGGAAGAGCACGTTCGCGCGACCGCGCATGTGGAATGCCGCAAGGACGCGGACGTGGTCGACGAATCGCCGGCGGCGTACAAGCCGATCGACGCGGTCATGGCGGCGCAGAGCGACTTGGTCGAGATCGTGCATACCTTGCGTCAAGTCGTCTGCGTGAAGGGTTGAGGGCCATGGCCGAGCGTGCGAGCGGATCGCTGGAAACGACGTGGCGCCCGAGTTCGGCGGCGCCCGGCCAAGGACTGCGCGGCGGGCGGCATGGGCCGCCCGCCGCGATAAAACAACAAAAGGAAACAGCGCGGCCGGCTCCCTCCGGCCGCGCCAGAAGAACCATGGACAAGAAAATGGAAATGATCGAAATCAGCGGCGTGGAGGGCGGCGGCCAGCTGCTGCGCACGGCGCTGGCGCTGAGCCTGTGCACCGGCACCGCGTTCGAGATGCAGCACATCCGCGCCAAGCGCAAGCGCCCCGGTTTGATGCGCCAGCATCTGACCGCGGTCGGCGCCGCCGCGCAGATCGGCCGGGCTTACGTCGAAGGCGCGCAGCTCGGCGCGACCACGCTGCGCTTCGTCCCCGGGCAAGTGCAGCCGGGCCGCTACCGTTTCTCCATCGGCACCGCCGGTTCGGCGTCGCTGGTGTTGCAGACGGTGCTGCCGGCGTTGTGGTCGTGCGCGGCGCCGTCGGAAGTGACCGTCGAAGGCGGCACCCACAACCCGCTCGCGCCGAGCGCCGACTTCCTGGCCGAGTGCTATCTGCCGGCGCTGCGCCGCTTCGGCGTGGACACCGCGTTCGCGCTGCAGCGTCACGGCTTCTACCCGGCCGGCGGCGGCAGCGTGCAGCTGCGGGTGGCGCCGGGCGCGGCCTTGCGCGAGGCGGTGTTCGACCGTCGCGATCCCGCGCCGAAGTTGGAGGCGACCGCGTTGCTGGCTTCGCTGCCCGATCTGATCGGCCAGCGCGAGCTGCAGGTCTTGGCCGATCAGTTCAAGCTCGGGCCCGGCGCGCTGCATTTGCGCCGCGCGCCGACCGCGCAGAGCCAGGCCAACGTGCTGATGCTGCGGGTGAGCGGCGAAGGCCAGCACACCGAGTTGTTCGACGCGCTCGGCGAGCGCGGCGTCGGCGCCGAACAGGTCGCCGCCGGTTTGGCGCGGCGCGTCTCGGAGTATCTGAACTCGGAGGCCGCGGTGAGCGAGCACCTGTCCGACCAACTGTTGCTGCCGATGGCCTTGGCCGGCGGCGGCGAATTCACCACCGCGTTCGTCAGCGAGCATCTGTCCAGCAATGCGCGCCTGATCGAGAAATTCTTGCCGGTGGAGATCGATTGGACCCAGCAGAGCAAGCGTTGCTGGCGGGTGACGGTGCGCTCGTGACGGATCGCCTCGAAACGCGGAAAAACGAAGGCCGCGCGGCCCACGCCGCGCGGCCTTTTTCTTGCGCGGGTCGCTGCGCGCGCCGCCTCAGTAATTGGCCGGATTGGAACTGAAGGTCACCGGCACGGTGACGCTCACGCAGCCGCCCACCGGCAACGTCACGCCGGTCACGCTGATCGCGGTGCCGCCGGCCGCGCCGCCGCTGGCGGGGCAGGTGCCGGGCGTGGTGCCGCTGCCGGCGCAACTCCACGGGCCGCTGAGGGTCGCGCCGGCGGGCAAGTTGTCGGAGATGGTGGCGCCGCTGGCCGCGTCGGGGCCGTTCTGATTGCAGGCGGTCAGCACGTAGCTGGCGCCGTTGCCGGGCGTGTAGGTGGCGCTGCTGTCGCTCTTGCTGATGCGCAGGCTCACCGACGGCCGCACCACCGGCGTGCTGGTCGGAGTGGAGTCGGGGCAGGGCGCGGCCAACGTGCAGTTCGGGTCGCCGCCGCCGGCCACGCGCGCGGTGTTGATCACCGGCCCGGTGGCGTTGAAGTCGATGTTGACCGCGAAGCCGAAGGTGGAACTGCCGGCGGCGGCGATCGCGGCGTTGCTCTGGCAGGTCAGCACGTTCGAGGCGGCGGTGCAGGCCCAGTTGGCGGCGTTGGCGCCGCTCAGCGCGACCGCGCCGTTGGGCACGGTCAGGCCGGCCGGCAGCGCGTCGGTGACGGTGATCTGGCCGACCGTGGCGATGTTGCCGGCGTTGGCCACCGCGATGTTGTAGGTGCCGGTGCCGCCGGCGGTGAAGCTGGCCGGCGTCGCGGTCTTGTCCACCGACAAGGTCACGCAATCCACCGCGAAGGTCGCGCTGGCGCTGTCGTTGTTCGGGTTGATGTCGCCGAAGCGGTCGGTGCCGGAGAACGCGACGGTGGCGGTATTGGCGACGTTGCCGTTGCAGGTGGCGTTGCTGGCGACCGTGCCGGTCACGGTGAAGGTGAGGGTGCCGCCGGGCAGCATCGAGTAGCCGCCGGTCACCGCGATGTTGCCCGTGCCGCTGGCGGCGGGGCAGGTCGAGCCGGCGCTGGCCGCGCAGGTCCAGCTCGCGCCGGTGACTTGCGCCGGGAAGGTGTCGGTGATGTCGGCCGCGTCGGTGCCGGGAATGGTCGGCGCCTGATTGCCGGCGACGACCGGATTGATGTCGTTGTTGCTGACCACCAGGGTGTAGGTCACCGTCGCGCCGCGGCGGATGCGCGGCGCAGAAACGGTCTTGGCGATGCCCACGTCGGCCGGCACCGACGCCAGCACGTTGCGGATTTCGTGGATGTTGTTGAGGCCGCCGGTGGACGCGGCGTAGCCCATGCGCAGATTGGCCGGCGCGGTGTAGTTGAAGTTGACGTTGTTGAGCAGCACCGCCGGGGTCGAGCCGGTCGGGCCTTGCGAGACGGTGACGGTGTAGCCCGGCTGCGGCGTGTTCGGGATCAGCGCGACCATCAGGTGATTGCTGGTCGGGCGGGTCGTGGCGCCGGGCGAATCGATGCCGCCGGCGACCGCGCCGCTGGCCAGCCAGCGGTTGCTGTCGCTGGTCGGGCCGCGCAGCACCACCCGGTCTTGCTGGCTGCCGGGGCTGCTGCTGTTGGCCGGACAGCCGCCGGTGACGCCGGGCAGCGAGCCGGAAAAGTTGCCGAATTCGTCCAGGCCGATGCCCAGATACGCGCCGTTGCCGCCGCAGTACCCCAGGCTGCCGCCCGGCTGAGCGCCGGCCATGGTGCCGGTGGCGTCGTAGAGGAAGAAGGTGGTGCCGTCGGCGCCGTTGCCGCCCCAATTGACGTAATCGAACTCGACCGTGACGCCCTGCGAGGACGGGAACGAGCCGCCGGTGTAGAGCGCCAGGCCCTGTTGGTTGTTGAGCGCCGTGCTCAGACGCAGCCAGCCGCTGCCGTTGGCGTCGTTGACGTTGTTCGGGATCGCGCCGTAGCCGCCGGTGAGGATGCCGCTGTCGTTGGTGCCGGCGTTGTTGGTGCCGGTGATGGTCCAGCCGGCCTCGGTGTTGTTGCGGAACGTCGAGGAGACCTTGAACTGCGCCTGCGCGGCGGGCGCGCACAGCAGCGCGAACGCCGCGGCCAAGGGCAGGACGAAGCGCAGGGCAGCGTTGCGCGAGCGGTGTGTGAGTGTGTGCATAGCGTACCGGCGTGAAGGCCGACGTCCCCCATGGGCGCGTCCGGGCGCTGCATGAAGCTCTCTTTTGCGGGATGAAGAACGCGTAAAAAGGGCTCTTTTCGGATAAACGCGCTCGGCTTAGAAGGATTCATCGCAATTTTTCGGCGATGAAAAGCACGTCTGCGGCGCGCGCTGCCGCCGGCCGCGCTGAGCCTCTGGCTGGGCCGTGAGGCGGCGCGGCAGCTGCGCCGAGCGGCCCGGACCCGCGAAAAACCGCGTTGCGAGGGCCGGTCCGCACCGCCGCCAGCGCCCCTCGGGCCCCGGCTCCGCCGTCCGCGCCGCGCCATCGCGGCCCCGCCCGGACCGGGCGTCCGGCCCCGAGGCCTTACAATGGCGCCGATGACCGTCCTCGCGCCCGCCCACGCCGTCTCTCCCGCCATCGCCGCGCCGCAGGTGCGCCTGTCGGTGGCGCCGATGATGGATTGGACGGACACCCACTGCCGCGTCTTCCACCGCGCCATCGCCCCGCACGCCCGGCTCTACACCGAGATGGTCCACGCCAACGCGGTCATCCACGGCGACCGCCCGCGGCTGCTGGCGATGGACCCGGTCGAGCACCCGGTGGCGCTGCAGCTCGGCGGCAGCGAGCCGGAACTGCTGGCGCAGGCGGCGCGGATCGGCGCGGACTGGGGCTTCGACGAGATCAACCTCAACTGCGGTTGCCCCTCCGACCGGGTCCAGGCCGGGCGTTTCGGCGCCTGCCTGATGCGCGAGCCGGATCTGGTCGCCGAATCGGTGGCGGCGATGATCGGCGCCTGCGACGTGCCGGTGACGGTCAAATGCCGGCTCGGCGTCGACGACGAGCACCGTTTCGAGGTGTTCCTGGATTTCGTCGACCGGGTCGCCGCGGCCGGCTGCCGCAGCTTCGTCGTGCACGCCCGCAACGCCTGGCTCAAGGGGCTGTCGCCGAAGGAAAACCGCGAAGTGCCGCCGCTGCGCTACGACTGGGCCTACCGGCTCAAGCTGGAGCGGCCGCAGCTGCAGGTGGTGGTCAACGGCGGCATCGCCGATCTGGCCGAGGCCACCGTCCACCTGGATCACGCCGACGGCGCCATGCTCGGCCGCGCCGCGTATCACGACCCGTATCTGCTGCATCGGCTGGATGTGGCCTGGTTCGGCGGCGTCGAACGCAGCCGCGCCGACTTGCTGCGCGGGCTGCGGCCGTACGTGGAAAGCCAGCTCGAACGCGGCGTGTTCCTCAAGCACATCGCCCGTCATCTGCTCGGCCTGTTCCACGGCGAGCGCGGCGGGCGCGCGTTCCGTCAGATCCTCAGCGAGGGCGCGCACCGTCCCGGCGCGGACTGGTCGCTGATCGAGCGCGCGATCGAGGTCACCGAATCCTTCGCCGGGCGCGATGCCGCGTAAGCGCGCGTCCGTCCGCCTGAGCGCGCCCGCCGGCGCCGCGCGCCGCTTCTTCGCCCGCGCGCGGGCGACGACTCTTCATCCGAACGCCCACCGATGATCACCCGCGACCCGACCGCCTTCTTCGATCACGCCCGCACCCTGGCCCCGGATTTCGGCGCCGCCACCGCGCGCGCCGCGTTCCTGGTCGCCCCCGACGGCTTCGCCCGCGCCGAACAGTCGGCCGGCGACAACCGCTACATGGCCGCGGCCGGCGACTTCGATCCCGGCCGCGCCGCCGCCCAACACCGCGCGCTGCACATGGCGCTGTCGCAGACCCTGCCGACGATCTGCTTCGCCGGCGACGCCGACACGCCCGACGCGCTGTTCCCCAACAACGTCTTCGCCACCGCGCGCGCGCCCGGCGCCGCGCCGCGCTACGTGGTCGGGCGCATGCGCCACCCCGTGCGCCAGCGCGAGGCCGAGCGCGCCGACATCCGCCGCTTCTTCGAGCAAGTGCTGGGCTATGAGGAGCGCGACCTGTCGCGCCAGCCGCATCCGTGCGAACTCACCGGCGCGCTGGTGATCGACCGCGCCCGCGGCCTGGGCTACGCCGGTCTGTCGGAGCGCTGCGACGAGCGCGGCGCGGCGCTGATGCACGAAACCTTCGGCCTGCGCGCGACTTTGCTGTTCGACCTCGCCGCGGGCGAATACCACACCAACGTCGTGTTGGCGGTGCTGGCCGGCCGCGCCGCGCTGGTCAGCCCGGCCGGATTCGCCGATCCGGGCGTGGCCGCGGCCATCGCCGATTTCCACGGTTCGCGCGGGATCGTGCTCGACGCCGCCGAGCAGGCCGGCTTCGTCGCCAACGCCATCGCCCTGTCGACGTATACGGTTTGGATGAGCGCCGGCGCCGCGCGCGCGGCCCGTCCGGCCACGCAGCAGGCGCTGGCCGCGGCCGGTTTCGCGGTGGCGACGGTCGAGCTCGACGCGATCGAAGCCGCGGGCGGCTCGCTGCGCTGCTGCGTCGGCGAGGTGTTCTGAGCGCGTCCGGCCGGCGCTAACCCCGGCACGGGCGCGGTGTGACGCGGGTCCGGGCGGACTGAATGCCGTCCCGGCAGCGGCGGAAAAGTTCAGATCGGATTCACCGCTGCGTTCCGAAAATGCCGGCACGTCGCTTATTCGCCACTTCATCGTTCTGCTGGGGGCTCGCCCGAACGCCATGCGCATCCGCTCTGCCCGCATCCCGTCGCTGCTGCTCGTCGCCTCGCTGGCGGCCGGCAACGCCTGGGCGCAGCACGACGACGGCCGCTGGCGCGGGCACGAGCGCCGCGAGGAGCGCAACAGCTCCCTGTCCGACTCGGTACGTCGGTTCGAGCGCGAGAGCGGCGGCGGCCAGGTCTTGAGCGCGGAGCGCGTTCCCTTCGACGGCCGCGACGTCAATCGGGTGAAAGTGGTCGATTCCAGCGGGCGGGTCCGGGTATACATGGACGACCCGCAGCAGCGGGGCGGGCGCCGCGAGGACGACCGCCCTACACGCCGCGACGACAACAATAACGACTAACCTTCGCTCCGACGGTCCGCAAAACGATCCTGTCGGGCCGCAATTTATCAAGGGAGTGCCCATGCGAATTCTGCTGGTCGAAGACGAAGCGCCGCTGCGCGAGACCCTGGCCGCGCGCCTCAAGCGCGAGGGCTTCGCGGTCGATGCCGCGCAAGACGGCGAGGAGGGCCTGTACATGGGCCGCGAAGTGCCGTTCGACCTGGGCATCATCGATCTGGGCCTGCCCAAGATGTCGGGCATGGAACTGATCAAGGCCCTGCGCGACGAGGGCAAGAAATTCCCGGTGCTGATTCTGACCGCCCGTTCGAGCTGGCAGGACAAGGTCGAGGGCCTCAAGCAGGGCGCCGACGATTATCTGGTCAAGCCCTTCCATGTCGAAGAACTGCTGGCCCGCCTCAACGCCCTGGTCCGCCGCGCCGCCGGCTGGAGCAAGCCGACCTTGGAGTGCGGCCCGGTGATGCTGGATCTGGCCGCGCAGACGGTCAGCGTCAACGGCGGCAACGTCGATCTCACCAGCTACGAGTACAAGGTGCTGGAGTATCTGATGATGCACGCCGGCGAGCTGGTCTCGAAGGCCGACCTCACCGAACACATCTATCAGCAGGACTTCGACCGCGACTCCAACGTGCTGGAAGTCTTCATCGGCCGACTGCGCAAGAAGCTCGATCCGGACGGCGCGCTCAAGCCGATCGAAACCGTGCGCGGCCGCGGCTACCGTTTCGCCATCCCCCGCAGCGGCGACTGAGCCGCCGCGCGCGCCGCCCGCGGCGCCCGATCGTCCGCCGATTTGACAGTCCTCGCGCGGCGGCGATCCAATAGGCCGCCGCGTTCGCGGCGGCACGCACTTCCCCCAGTTCGGTCCCAGGAGCAGTTCGGACCCATGCGGCCCGCGTCTTCCATCGCAGCGGGCCGGACGGCCCAGGTGTCGCCATGAGCTGGGGCCAGCCCCGCTCGCTGCGCGCGCGCCAACTGTTGGCCGCCAGTCTCGGCCTGCTCGCATTCCTGGCCCTGGCCGGCGTCGCGCTCGACCGCGCGTTCCTGGAAACCGCCGAAAACAATCTGCGCCAGCGTCTGACCAGCTATGCGCTGGCCTACGCCGCCGACACCGATTTCGGCCGCGGCGGCGAAATCATCCCGCCCTACGATCCGCCGGACCCGCGCTTCGACCGCCCGGGCAGCGGCTTGTACGCCGAAGTGATCCTGCCCAACGGGCACTGGGATTCGATGTCGGCGCAAGGGCCGGTGCTGCCCGACGGCGGCATGCTCAAGGCCGCCGAGGAATCCTTCGAAGGCCCGCTGGCGCTGACCGAGATCAACGGAAAATCCGGCGAAGCCTATCGCTACGGCCGCGGCCTGATCTGGAGCGTCGACGGCGATCCCAAGAGCGAGTTCCAGTACACGATCTACATCCTCGAAGACACCAGCGCGCTGCGCCATCAGGTCGGCGTGTTCCGCCAGGCGCTGTGGCGTTATCTCGGCGGCGCCGGCGTGATCTTGCTGTTGTTGCAGGCGCTGATCATGCAGTGGAGCCTGCGCCCGCTCAATCGCGTGATCGAGGAGCTCAAGCGCGTGCAGCGCGGCGCGGCCTCGCGCATGAGCGAGCGCCACCCGCGCGAACTCGAGCCGCTGACCGAAAGCATCAACGCCTTCATCGAGAGCGAGCGCGAGAACCTCGACCGCCAGCGCAACACCCTGGCCGATCTCGCCCACAGCCTGAAAACGCCGCTGGCGGTGCTGCGCGCGCGCCTGGACGACGACAGCGGCGCGAAGATGGAACCGGAGCTGCGCGAAGACCTCGATCTGCAATTGCGGCGCATGAACGATCTGGTGTCCTACCAGCTCGCGCGCGCCGCGTCCGGCGGCCACGCGCTGTTCGCCGCGCCGGTGGCGATCGAGTCGCACGCCGAAGAGATCGTGCGCGGCCTGGAAAAGGTTTACGCGTCCAAGGGCATCTTGTGCGAGTTCGATCTGGCCGACGGCGTGCAATTCCACGGCGAGCCGGGCGACTTGCAGGAACTGCTCGGCAATCTGCTGGAAAACGCGTTCAAGTGGGCGAATTCGCGGGTCCTGCTGACGGTCAAGCCCGGCGAGACCGCGGCCCAGCGCCGGCCCGGCCTGTTGCTGGCGGTGGACGACGACGGCCCCGGCATTCCGCCGGAGAAGGTCGCCAACATCCTGCAGCGCGGCGTGCGCGGCGACGAGCGCGTGCAAGGCCACGGCATCGGCTTGGCGATCGTGCAGGACTTGGTGCGCGGGTATCGCGGCACGCTCGATGTCACGCCGTCGGAAGAGCTCGGCGGGACGCGGTTCGAGGTGAAGTTGCCGCCGGGGTTGTAATCCGGGCGGGTTGCTTCCGAAACGGTGCGGGCCTCGACGTCGTTGCGGTGGCGCGGTCGCGGCTCGCGCCGCTCCTACCGTCGCGAATGAAACCGGCCGGAGCCCCTGTAGGAGCGGCGCGAGCCGCGACCGCGCCACTGCAGCGACCGCGAACCCCGCGAAGATCCCGGCGCAGCTTCCAGCCTCAAGCGAACGGCGATTCCCCGTACAAACGCCGCAGATGTTCGGCGACCTTCGGCATCGCCTCGCGCAGCGCGTGCGGATCGCTGAAGTGGTACTCGGTCGCGACCGCGAAGAACTCCTCCGGCGCCTCGCCCGCGTACGGATCGATCGAGACCTCGCGCCCGCTGTCCACCTCCTGGACGAAAGCGTCGTACGCGCTCTGGAAATCGCGCGCCCACTCGCGTTGCCACGGCCGCGGCAGCGGCGGGGTGCCGTCGAACTCGCCGTCGAGCGCGTCGAGCTTGTGCGCCATCTCGTGCGCGGCGACGCAGAAGCCCGCGCGCGGGTCCTCGCAATCGGCGGCCACATCGGCCCACGACAGGATCAGCGGCCCGGCGTCCCAGGATTCGCCGATCAGCTCGTCTTCCCATTCGTGCAATACGCCGGCCGCGTCCACGTGGGTGCGGCCGACCCGGAACGCGTCGGGATAGACGATCAACTGCGACCAGCCGCGCAGGCCTTCGGCGCCGAACTCGAGCAGCGGCAGGCAGCACAGCGCGGCCAACTGCGCGCGCTGCAGATCGCCGAGCTCGAACTCGCCGATCGGGCTGATGGTTTTCTCGTGCAGGAAGCGCGCGGCCAGTTCGCGCAGGCGTTCGCGGCGCGTCGCGTCGAGCGCCTGCGCCCAGGGCACCGCGGCGACGGTGTCGCGCCACAAGGCATCGTCTATAGCGGCGGGGCGCCGCAAACGGCGCAAGAACTCGAACAAGGCGGACCCGGCGAAAGGCGGGCTAAGCGTCGCGCGTCAGCGGAACATGCCCGGCAGGAAATTATGCCAGCGCGGCGACTGCAGCCGGTTGCCGCCGTCGGAGTCGCTGTGCACGCTGGGCTTGGCCTTGGTGTCGCG
The DNA here is from genome assembly GCF_018847975.1 of Lysobacter sp. K5869. Classification (NCBI taxonomy): domain Bacteria; kingdom Pseudomonadati; phylum Pseudomonadota; class Gammaproteobacteria; order Lysobacterales; family Lysobacteraceae; genus Lysobacter; species Lysobacter sp. K5869. The sequence goes on from NZ_CP072597.1 coordinate 2,034,052, forward strand.
CGCGGTCTGCGGGGCGTTGCCGCCGCGCGACTGCGGCCGCGCCGGGGCGTCCTTGGCCGCGCCGGCATTGCTCGAGCAGGCGTCGTTCGGGCTCAGCTTGCTGACCTCGCGCGCGCTCGCCTGGGTCACGGCCACGCTCGCGGTCAGGAACAGCAGGCACAGGCAGATCCGTAACATGGCGGAATCCTTGGGGGCGGCGCGACCCCTCCCGGGGGCCGTGGCAGTTGCCGACTATAACGCGAAAACCGTACCGAATCCGGCGGCTGGCGGCACAACCCATTGTGCGCCGCAGCAAGCCATGGCACGCATTTGCGCGAGACTCGCATTCATGCCGACGCCCCGCCCGCCGTTGACCGCCCCGGCCCTGCGCCGGGCCCTGATCGCCGGCGCGCGCCGGGTCATCGCCGGGCGCGACGCGCTCAACCGGATCAACGTGTTTCCGGTGGCCGACGGCGACACCGGCAGCAATCTGGCCTATACCCTGGGCAGCCTGCTGAACGGGGCGCTGAGCCGGCGCAGCCGCCACATCGGCGAACTGCTCAAGCAGGTCGGCGACGACGCCATCGACGGCGCCCGTGGCAATTCCGGGGCGATCCTGGCCCAGTTCCTGTTCGGCGTGGCCGAGTACGCGCGCGCCCAGCCCGGGCTGGACGCGGCGACCCTGGCCGCGGCGGTCCGCCACGGCGCCGGCAACGCCCGCGCGGCGTTGGCGCATCCGGTCGAGGGCACCATCCTCAGCGTCATCAACGCCTTCGCCGACGCGCTGGACGAGGCCGCGCGCGCCAGCGTCGACGGCGACCCGCGGCCCGGCTTCGCCCAGGCGCTGGCGCGGGCGCGCAGCGCGTTGGCGCGCACGCCGCTGCAAATGGCCGTGTTGCAGCGCGCCGGCGTGGTCGATGCCGGCGCGCAGGGCTTCGTCGATCTGCTCGAAGGCATCGCCGAATTCGTCGAAGGCGGCCCGCGCGCGCTGCGCATGCGCGCGGCGGCGGCCGCGGCCAACGACGGCTGCGGGCACGACCACGCCGAGGCGGTGCCGGCCGCGCACGATGCGGTCGATCCGCACCGCCGCTGGTGCAGCGAATGCCTGTTGCTCGGCGAAAACCTGCCGCGCGAGGCGCTGCGCGACGCGCTCGAAGCCCTCGGCGCCGATTCGCTGGTGCTGGCCGGCGGCGCCGCGCGCCTGCGCGTGCACGGCCACGTCGGCGCGCCGCAGGCCTTGTTCGACGCCTGCGCGCGGTTCGGTTCGGTCGAAGGCATGAAGGCCGACGACATGCTCGCCCAGCAGCGCAGCATCGAACATGCGCAGGCGTTGGCGATCGTGATCGACAGCGCCGCCGATCTGCCCGAGGAGCTGGCCGAGCGCTACCGCATCCTGCGCGTCCCGGTGCGGGTGTCGGTGGACGGGCGCGATTACCTCGACGGCGCCGGCCTGAGCACGGCCGAGTTCTACCGGCGCATGGCCGCCGCCGGCGAACTGCCGCGCACCAGCCAGCCGCCGCCGGGCGATTTCCGCCGGGTCTTCGATTTCCTGCTCGGCCATCGCGACGAAGTGCTGTACGTCGGCCTGTCGCGCGCGGTCTCGGGCACCTTGCAGGCCGGCGAACAAGCCGCCGCGCGCAGCGACGCGCGGCGGGTGCGGGTGTTCGACACCGCCAACGCCGCCGGCGGGCAGGCGCTGCTGGCGTGGCGCGCGGCCGAGCTGGCCGCCGACGGCATCGCGGTGGAGGCGGTGCTGGCCGAACTGGAGCGGCTCAAGCCGCTGACCACGACCTGGGCGACCGCGCGCGACATCTCGCACGCGGTGCGCGGCGGCCGAATTCCACCGTGGGCCGGGCGGGTGGTGCGCTGGACCGGGCTGACCCCGATCGCGCGGATGGGCGCGGACGGACGCATGGGCGTGCGCGGCGGCGTGTTCGCCCGCGCGAGCGCGCCGGAGGCGTTCGCCCGCTACATCGCCCGGCGCACACCGCGCGGGCAGCGCTGGCGCGCCATCGTCGGCCACTGCGACGCGCGCGGCGACGGCGAGTGCTTGCTGGAAGCGCTGCGGCGCCGGCTCGATCTGGATCAGGCCTTCCTGGTGGAAACCGGGCCGGCGCTGGGCGCGCATGCGGGGCGGGGCGCGTTGCTGGCGTCGCTGCAGCCGGTGCCGGGGGCGGTTTGAACGCCACGGCGCGGGGTTCGGGCGGTTCGCGGGTTCGGCGCGGATCGGCGGCGATCGCGGCGAGAACCTAGCGTCCGAACGCCGTTCGGCGCGGATCGGGCGACGCATCGGCGCGCTGGGCCGCAGCGAAACGCCCGCCGCCTCCCGCATAATCCGCGCCATGCCGCTTTCCGCCTTCGCGCCCGCCTTGGCGCCCGTCTTGTCCGTCGCCGTCCCGGAGCCGCGCTCGCTGGCGCTGCTGGCGGCGGCCTACGCGCTCGGCTCGGTGTCCGGCAGCCTCGCCCTGGGCAAGCTGCGCGGGGTCGATATCCGCACCCAAGGCAGCGGCAACGCCGGCGGCACCAACGCGCTGCGCACGCAGGGCGCGCGCTTCGCGCTCGGCGTGGTCGTCATCGACATCGGCAAGGGCGCGCTGGCCGCGTGGCTGGCGCTGCGCTACGCCCCGGTCGGCGGCGCGTTGTCGGTGACCGCGCACGGGTATCTGGCCGCGTTCGCCGCGGTGCTCGGCCACGTCTGGCCGCTGTGGCACGGCTTTCGCGGCGGCAAGGGCGTGGCGACCTTGGTCGGCGGCCTGCTGGTGCTGTGGCCGTTCGTGGTGCCGGCGCTGTTGCTGGTGTGGGCGGCGACCATCGTGCTGACCGGTTACGTCGGCCTCGCCAGCGTGATCGGCGCGCTGAGCCTGCCGTTGCTGGCCTGGTACACCGACGCCGGCGCGCCGCGGCTGTGGTTCTGCGTCGCCGCGGCGGCGCTGGTGGCGTTCACCCATCGCGGCAATCTGGCGCGCCTGCGCGCCGGCACCGAATCGCGCTTCGCCCGCGCGCGCTTGCTGCACCGCTGGCGCCGGGGCTGATGGACGACCGCGCGCTATTGCAACGCCTGATCGCGGGCCCGGCCACCGGCGACGCGCTTGCCGCCGCGGCGGGGCAGACCCGCGCCGCGGTGTGGAAGCGGATCGAAGCGCTGCGCGAAGCCGGCGTGGCCATCGAAGCCAAGCCCGGGCGCGGCTACGCGCTGTCGCAGCCGCTGGATCTGCTCGACGCCGCGGCCATCGAAACCGCGCTGTCGCCGCCGTCGCGCGCGCGCCTGGATTCGCTGGACGTCGCCTGGAGCATCGATTCGACCAACAGCGAGCTGCTGCGCCGCCCCACGCCCGCGCGCGGCGCGGCGGTGTTGCTGGCCGAACGCCAGACCGGCGGCCGCGGGCGCCGCGGCCGGGTCTGGGCCTCGCCGTTGGCCGCGCATCTGTATCTCTCGCTGGCGCGCTCGTTCGGCGGCGGCTTGGCGCGGCTGGGCGGGTTGAGCCTGGTCGCCGGCATCGCCGCGGCCGAAGCGCTGCACACGCTGGGTTTCCAGGCGGTGCGCTTGAAGTGGCCGAACGATCTGGTCGCGCTCGACGGCGACGGCCTGCGCAAGCTCGGCGGTTTGCTGGTCGAAGGCGGCGGCGAATACGCCGGGCCGGCGCGCGCGGTGATCGGCCTGGGCCTCAACGTGCGCATGCCGGCCGCGGCCGCCGCGCAGATCGATCAGCCGTGGTGCGATCTGGCCGCGCTGGCCGGCGCGCAGCCGCCTGCGCGCAGCGCGGTGGTGGCGGCCTTGCTCGATAGCTTGCTGCCGGCGCTGGACGAATTCGACGCGCAAGGCTTGGCCCCGTTCCTCGACCGCTACGCCGCGTTCGACGCGCTCGCCGGGCAAACCGTCGGCGTGCTCGGCAGCGACGCCGAACACCGCGGCACCGCGCTCGGTCTGGCCGACGACGGCGCCTTGCGCGTGCGCCTGGACGACGGCGAAGAGCGCCGCTTCCACGCCGGCGAAGTCAGCGTGCGCCGCGGAGCGCCGCGATGAGCGCGTGGCTGTTCGATCTGGGCAACACCCGGCTCAAGTGCGCGCCGCTGCGCGCCGACGGCCGTCCCGGCGAGGCGCTGGCCTTGCCGCATCGCGAGGAAGACATCGCCGCCGCGTTGAGCGAGCGGCTGCCGCGCGAACGCATCGACGCGGCGTATCTGGCCAGCGTCGCCCATCCCGCCCAGCGCATGGCGGTGCTGCAGGCGCTGAGCGCGCGCTGCCGCCGCATCTCCATCGCCCGCACCCAGCCGCGTTTCCGCGCGCCGGGCTTCGGCGAGGTGCGCATCGCCTATGCCGAGCCGCGCAAGTTCGGCGTCGACCGTTTCCTCGGCTTGCTCGGCGCGCATGCGCACGCGCGCGGCGCGAGCCTGATCTGCGGAGTCGGCACCGCGCTGACCATCGACCTGCTCGACGCCGACGGCCTGCACCACGGCGGCCTGATCGCGCCGTCGCCGACGCTGATGCGCGAAGCGCTGCACGCGCGCGCGCCGCAACTGCCCGAGCACGGCGGCCGCGCGCTGGATTTCGCCGCCGACACCGAGGACGCGCTGGCCTCAGGCGCCGACGGCGCGGCGATCGCGCTGATCGAACGCAGCCTCGTGCGCGCCGCGCAGCGCCTGGGCGCGACCCCGCGGCTGCTGCTGCACGGCGGCGGCAGCGACGCGCTGATCGCCGCGCTGCCGATGGCGCAGCCCGCGCCCACGCTGGTGCTGGAAGGGCTGGCGATCTGGGCGGCGGTCGAGACTTCGCCCTGACCGCGCAGGCTAGAATCCCCGCATGCTCGTTCGCGCCCTCATCGTCCTGCTGACCGCCCTCAACCTCGGTGTCGCCGCGTGGTGGATCGCGCGCCCCGAACCGCCGCCGCCGGCCGAAGAGACGCTGCCGCTGGGCGTGGCGCGCTTGCAGTTGGTCGACGAAGGCCAGCGCGCCGCGGCGCCGGTCGCCGCGGCGACCGCGCAGGCCGACGCCAAGCCGGGCGAGGGGCTCAAGCTCGCCGAATCGAAGCCGTCCGACGCCAAGTCCGCGGACGCCAAGGCCGCCGAAATCAAACCGGCCGACGCCAAGCCCGCTGAGGTCAGACCCGCCGACGCCAAGCCGGAAACGGTCGCCGCCGCGACGCCGCCGCCCGCGCCGGCGACGCCGCCGCAGTGCTTCAGCGTCGGCCCCTTCGCCGATGCCGCGGCCGCCGACGCGGCGCGCGCCAAGCTGTCGCCGCTGGCGCAGAAGGTCTCCAGCCGCACCTTGTCCGGCGGCGGCAATTCGCGCGGCTGGCGGGTCTATCTGCCGACCGCCAACGCCGAGGCCGCGCAGGCCACCGCGCAGCGCATCCGCGCGGCCGGCTTCAGCGATCTGTTCGTGATGAGCGGCGCCGACGCCAACGCGATCGCGCTGGGCCGCTTCCGCAGCGAGGAGTCCGCGCGCCGCCGCGGCACCGAACTGTCCGCCGCCGGGTTCGCGGTCAAGGTCGAGGCGCTGGGCGAGAGCAACGGCCAAGTGTGGCTGGACGCCGCGACCGCGACCTCCAAGGGCGAAGCGCTGCGCGTCGCCGCCGGCGCGGCGCGCTGGCGCGGCATTTCCTGCGACAAGGTGCGCTGAAGGCGCGCTTCGGCCGCGCTTGTCCGCCGGCCGCGCCGGCGCGATAGAATGGCCCGGCCGGCCCGCGCCGGCCCCGCGTTTTCGCTGCCGCTTTAGCTCAGTTGGTAGAGCACTCGCCTTGTAAGCGAGCGGTCGTCCGTTCGATTCGGACAAGCGGCACCACGTGACCCCGAGAAAGAGCAACCGCCCGGCCAGCTCATCCGAAGGCCGCGCACAATCCGGCCGCGAACGCCAAGCGATTCACGCCAATCGCACCCCGCCGAGAAAACCGGCTCTCGCCCGATCGCAGCGCACACGAATCCACCGCCGTCCAACACCGGCGACGATTCAACCCCACGACATCGACACCGCCACCCCCGCGCTAATGCGCGCGCGTCGCCGCCGTCCTGGCCTGCTCCTGCTGCTGCGCCTGCTGTTGCGTTTCCTGCTGCGCCGGCTGTTGCGCCTGCGCCAACTCCCGCAACCCCGGCCCGTTGCCGGCGACATTCACCGCCGCATGAAACCCCGGCGTAGTCCCCTCGACCCACAACCGCTCGCCGCTGACCCGCGCCGAGGCGATCTGATCCGGCCGCTCGATGCCGGCCGCCTTGGCTGCGTGCAACGCGCGTCCGAGCGTGTCCTCCGACAGATTCGCCGGCGCCTGCTCGCGCAGCCGCTCGAACATCGCCCGATCGTTCGGCGACAGCCGCTCCAGCGCCGAGGGCGCGGGCGGCGCGCCGGCGATGGGAACGTGGGTGTGGTCGTTGGCGCCGTTCTGGGTGTGATCGAAATGATGCGCGGCCGGCGGCGTATGGCCGCTGTCGTAATACGGCTGCGGCGTGCCCGGATTGCGCTGGATGTTGATGCCCTCGCGTTCGAGCAGGTCCTCGCTCAGCCGCAGGCTGGACATGTTGAGGGTCATGCGATGGGCCACGCCCGGATGCGCCAGGGCGTGATCGCGTTCGGCGCCGATCGCGGCTTCGACCGCGTGGGCGCCGTAGTAGTTGGAATAGTCCGAGGAACCGCGTTCGCCGATGCCGAGCGGACGGTCGGCGGCCGGCGCCGGATTCGGTGGCCGGTCGAAATACTGCCGGCCCATCGCGGCGACGTTGTCCGGCGTGGAATTGAGCGAACCGTCGGGATTGAATTGCAGCGGCTGCTTGCCGGCCGGCGCGGGCAGCGCGACCACGGTGTTGGTGGCCGGATCGCGATGGACGAAATCCTGCATGCGCGAATTGCCGGTGTTGAGCATGTCGGTCTGATTGGCGGCCGGATTGGCCTGCTGCAGCCGGCTCAACGCGGCGTTCCAACCGGCGATCTCGGCTTCGGCCTCGTCCTTGCGGCTGGCTTCCAGATACGTGCCGATGGTGGCGGTGTAATCGTGCGTCGCGCCGGGCTGCGCGGCGACCGCGCGGGCGCCGTCGAACAGCGCCTGATTGGCGGCGCGCGAGGTCGGATGGTTGAAGCCGTGCTCGATCTCGTGCCCGAGCACGAAGGTCATGTCCACGGCGTCGTAAGTCGGGCTTTGCAGGCGCGCCGCCGGCAAGCGCATGGTCTTGCCTTCGCCGTCGTAGGTGCCGCCGGCGGCGATGCCGGAAACGAAGCCGAAGTTTTCCAGATGATTGCGGTGCGGCGTCTGGCTGTCGCCGGGGTCGGCCGTGGTCGCGGCCTTTTTCACCTCGCGCGCGAGCACCGGCGAGCCGTTGATGGTGCCTTGCAGGTTGTCGATCATGTCCTGGGTGACCGGCAAGGTCGCCGCGGCGTTGCCCGGATCCTGGAAACGGCTGTTGCCGAAACGCACCGACATTTCCTGCACCTGGACCACGGCGCGCAGATCGGCACTGGAGGTGTTGCCGGTCGCCTGGAAACTCGCCGCGGGCAACGTGATCACGCCGCTGCTGAGGTTGTAGCTGCCGACCAAACTGGGCGGCGTCGTCCCCGCCGCTTGCACGGCGAAGCCGCGCAACTGCCCGGCGGTGGCTTCCTGATTCAAGTCGCGCAGCATGCCCGGGTCGGACCCGAGCGCGTGGCGCAATTGCGCGACTTGTTGCGCGGTGACGCCGGGTTGCTTCTCGAAATTCGAGATCGCCGCGTTGAGGTCGGGATTGGGTTCGATGGGCATGACGAGGCTTCCTTGCTCGGTGGCGCGCTCAGTTGAGCGTGGCGATCGACTTCACGCAGGCCGGCGTTTTCGCGTCGGCCGGACTTTGCGGCCACGGCACCACCGCCACGGTCAGATCGCCCTTGCGGTAGCGCCAATCGATCAATTGGCCGATCTCGCCGTAGTTCGGCGCGTCGCTGAAGCCCAGCGCGCGCAAGCGCTGGTGATAGTCCTGGAAGCTCAGCGCGCAGATCGGCCGCAGGTCGGCGGGCGTTTCGCCGCGATGGCCGAATTCCAGGCCGACGCCGCGCTTGATCGCGCCGGAGTCCTCGACGTAGTGCAGCAGGTAATACCAACCCGCCTGCAAGTCGTGGGTGTAGAACGGGCCGCCTTGGCCGCGCTTGAGCGCGACGCCGGTGGCTTGTTCGACCTTGGCGACGCTGAGCTCGTCGCGGCGCTCCAGGCCGCCGAGCAATTGCAGGAAACGCGCGCCGATCTGCTCGGCGTCGGGAACGCGGTCGGACGGTGCGGACGACTGGGGCATGGCGGCGCTCTCCTTGGCCGGCATCGGTGTCGAAGGGGAGGGCGCGCTCGCGCAAGCGCTCAAGGCGCTGGCGCACAGCGCGGCGAACAGCGCGGCGGATGGGGAATCGGCAAGCCGCACAAGGCCCTCCATGGAATCCTGCTCTGCCGCCATAACTAGCAAACCCCGGCGCGCGCGGGCAACGGAAATCGGCGCGAAATCCGACCGGCGGTCGGTTTTCGCGCGAATCGCGCGGACGAATCGCCGCAAATTGCGCACTCGGCGTGGATAGCCACTCCCGCGGCGGCCCCTTAAAATGGCCGCATCGTCGGCGGCCGCAACGGCCCTGTTGCGGCGATCGCGCGGTGCCGCCGGCACTGGCGCGTTCACCTAACGATGCCGCGCCGTGGATTCATCCGGCGCGGCGATGAGGACATTCGCATGAGTCGTATTTATCCCCCGGTTTCGTTGATCGGCGCGCCCACCGACGTGGGCGCCGGCCATCGCGGCGCGCGCCTGGGGCCGGAAGCGCTGCGCATCGCCGGACTGGGCGAAGCGCTGGCCGCGCGCGGCGTCGACGTGGTCGACCGCGGCAATCTCGACGGCCCGCGCAATCCTTGGCAGAAGCCGGTCGCCGGCTATCGCCATCTGCCCGAAGTGGTGGCGTGGAATCGCGCGGTGATGGACGCGGTCGGCGCGGAGCTGCGCATCGGCCGTTTGCCGATCCTGCTCGGCGGCGATCACTGCCTGGGCTTGGGCTCGATCACCGCGGTCGCGCGCCATTGCCGCGACAACGGCAAGCAACTGCGCGTGCTGTGGCTCGACGCGCACGCCGACTTCAACACCAGCCAGGTGACGCCGTCGGGCAACATCCACGGCATGCCGGTGTCGTGCCTGTGCGGCATCGGCCCGGAAGAGCTGGTCCGCCTGGGCGGCGACGCGCCGGCGATGCGGCCCGACGAGATCCGCCAGATCGGCATCCGTTCGGTCGATCCGGGCGAAAAGCAGCTGATCCAGCAGCACGGCCTGGACGTGTACGACATGCGCTACATCGATGAGATCGGCATGCGCCGGGTCATGGAGGAAGCGCTGGAAGGCCTGGACGAGAACACCCATCTGCACGTCAGCTTCGACGTCGATTTCCTCGACCCGAGCATCGCGCCGGGCGTCGGCACCACGGTGCCGGGCGGTCCGAATTATCGCGAAGCGCAGTTGGTGATGGAGATGATCGCCGACAGCGGGCGGTTGGGTTCGATCGACATCGTCGAGCTCAATCCGATCCTCGACAAGCGCAACCGCACCGCCAAGCTGGCGGTGGATCTGGTCGAGAGCCTGTTCGGCAAATCGACCCTGATGCGCGACTGAGGCGCGGCGATGAATCGCGGCTGACGCGCGCCGTCGCCGCGGTTCGCGCAAGGCCTTGTTTCGCCGCGGCGGCGGCCGGCGCTCCACGCCGGCTTCACGTTCGCTCGCGTTTGATCCCGACCCAGGACGCGCCACGGCGCGGCCGGACGGTATCCACCACGACGACCCGCACGACGAAACGAGGAGATTCCCATGAAGCGTTTGACCGCCCTGTTGCTGCTGGCCCTGTTCTCGATGGGAACCCTGACCGCGTGCAACACCATCGCGGGCGCGGGCAAGGACGTGAAGAAGGCCGGCGAGAAGGTCGAGCAGAAGGCCGAGGACGTGCGCGACGGCAAGTGAGGCGCGCCGGCGTTCGCGCCGATCCGTTCGACACGCGACACGCAGCGAAGGCCGGGGCGACCCGGCCTTCGCTTTTTTGTCGGCCGCGTCGCGGTTCGCGGCTGAAGGATTCACAGCGTTCATCGAGGTCAAGCGCCGGCTAACGTCTTCGTGACCGATCGCGAATGCGCGCGATGCGACGCTGCGGCGGCGATATCGCGACGCGCTTCGTCGCCGAGACGACGCGCCGCGACGCTTCCCCCAACCGAGGAGTCGACCGATGAACAAAGACATCATTGCCGGCAAGTGGACGCAGCTCAAAGGCAAGGCCCAGGCGAAGTGGGGCGACTTGACCGACGACGTGTTCGATGTCGCCGAAGGCAACGCCGAATATCTCGCCGGCAAGCTGCAGGAACGCTACGGCTGGGAGCGCGATCGCGCGGAGAAGGAAGTGCGCGAGTTCGGCAAGACCTTGAACTGATGCGCCGAGCGCGCACGAAGCGAAAAGGCCGGGACGTCCCGGCCTTTTCGTTGTGGGGCATCCCCCTGTAGGAGCGGCGCGAGCCGCGACCGCGACAACGCAGCTGCGACGAACGTTTCTATCCCACGCATGTCGCGAGAGTTGTCGTTGCTTTTGCTGCGGTAGGGCGCGTTCGTCGTAGTCGCGTTGTCGCGGTCGCGGCTCGCGCCGCTCCTACATGGGCAACGGCGTTACCAGCGACGCGACGGCGGATCGGCCACGAAACCGTCGGGAAACGCGCGCGGCGTGTCGGGGCGATAGACCGGATCGCGGTAGCGCGGTACCACGCCGCGCGCGACCAGCGCAGAGTAATCGTCGTAACGCAGTTCCACCACCTGCGCCGGCGAGCGTGAGGCGCGCACGAATTCGGTCTGCGACACCGGCGACCATTCGCGCGCGCCGTGGCCGGTGCCGATGGTCTGCGCGGCGGTATCGGCGACCGATTCGCGCGAGCGCTCGGCCGCCGGCGCGGCGGGCGCGGCGTTGCCGTAACGGCCTTCGGACTTGGCCGCGTCTTCCGCGCGGCCTTGCGCCGGATACGGATACGGGGGATACGGACGCGGCGACGGATACACCGGCGGGCGATAGACCTGACGTTCCTGGAACACCGCCGCACCGATCACGCCGACGTTGTCGGGACGGCCGGTGCGCGCGGCGTAGCTGTCGCCCAAGTCGGTGAACACGAACTGGGCGACGTCGTCGAGCGACTTGCGCCAGCCGTTGATTTCGGTGGATTGCCAGGCGTCGAGCACATAGCCCGATTGCGACGGGCTCGCGGTCTGGCCGCTGACCGCGTTGACGCCGTCCACCGACAGCACCACCAGCACGCGCTGGCCGGTGTTGTTGGTCAGGCGCACCGAATAGCGGTGGCCGGGCGCGCCGGCGATCCATTGCTGGCCGCGCCAGGACCAGTTCGGCAGCCAGTCGCCGCTGTCGCGGTCGATCACCGCCAGATCGACCAGCGGGCGGGCCTGGACCGGGGTGCAGGCGCCGGCGGTCAGCGCGGCGGCGGCGAGCAGGGCGAATGAGCGGAACATGGCGGGTCTCCTGTGGGGCCGCGCGCGGCGCGGCGGGGCCGGGTACGCAGGCTGCTAACGCGGCCGCGGCGGCGGTGGGGTTAGCGGCGGCGGACCGGGGCGGACGCCGGGCCGCGCCGTTTGCCGGCGGTTTAGCCAATCCGCGGCGGTCCGCACTCTGCGCGCGGCGCGAGCCGCTACACTGGCCGATCAGGCTCCACCGCAGATTCCTCATGACCCAGACCCGCGTTCTCACCGGCATCACCACCTCCGGCACTCCCCACCTCGGCAACTACGTCGGCGCGATCCGCCCGGCCGTCGCCGCCAGCCTCGACCCCGGCGTGGAGAGCTTTTATTTCCTGGCCGACCTGCATGCGCTGATCAAGGTGCAGCAGCCCGAGCGCGTGCAGCGCTCGACCCTGGAAATCGCCGCGACCTGGCTGGCCTGCGGCCTGGAACCGGACAAGGTGTGGTTCTACCGGCAGAGCGAAATCGTCGAGATCCCCGAACTGGCGTGGTTCCTGACCTGCGTCGCCGGCAAGGGCATCCTCAACCGCGCCCACGCCTACAAGGCCGCGGTGGACAAGAACGACGCCGAAGGCGTGGACGAGGACGCCGGCATCACCGCCGGATTGTTCATGTACCCGGTGCTGATGGCCGCCGACATCCTCGTGTTCAACGCGCACAAGGTGCCGGTGGGCCGCGATCAGATCCAGCACATCGAGATGGCGCGCGACTTCGGCCAGCGCTTCAACCATCTCTACGGCGAGCATTTCGTCCTGCCCGAAGCGCTGATCGAAGAAAGCGTGGCGACCTTGCCGGGCCTGGACGGCCGCAAGATGAGCAAGAGCTACGACAACACCATTCCGCTGTTCGCGCCGCGCGAGCAGCTCAAGAAGCTGATCTATTCGATCGTCACCGATTCGCGCGCGCCCGGCGAGCCGAAGGAGACCGAAGGCTCGGCGCTGTTCCAGATCTATCAGGCCTTCGCCAGCGAGGAGGAGACCCAGGCCATGCGCCGGGCCTTCGCCGAGGGCATCGCCTGGGGCGAGGCCAAGCAGGCCTTGTTCGAGCGCATCGATACCGAGATCGCGCCGCTGCGCGAGAAGTACGAAGCGTTGATGGCGCGGCCGCAGGACATCGAAGCGATCCTGATCGACGGCGCGCAGCGCGTGCGCGAGCGCTACGGCAAGGCGCACATGCGGCGCTTGCGCGAAGCGGTGGGCCTGCGCGATTTGTCCACGGCCGGCGGCATTTCGCTGAGCGAGGAAACCAAGGCCGAAGCGGTGCCGGTGTTCAAGCAGTACCGCGAGGCCGACGGGCAGTTCTACTTCAAGCTCGCGATCGAGGACGACGTGCTGCTGCAGAGCCGCGGTTTCGCCGCGCCCAAGGACATCGGCCAGTTGATCGGGCGGGCCAAGTCCGACGCGTCGGCGCAGACGCTCGACGCGTTGTTGGCGGCGAGCGAAGCGGTCGACGCGGACGCGCGCGAGCGCGTGGCGCGGGCGCTGGACGCGATCCGCCGCGCCGAAGAAGCCGCGCGCGCGGCCAAGGCCGCCGCACAGGAGCGCGCCGCCTCGTGAGCCGCTTCGTCGAGCTCAATCTGGCCTTGATCCTGTTCCTGCCGTGGTTCGCGATCCTCGGCGCGCTGTTCTGGCTGTATCCGCGGCGGCCGCGCAACCCGGCGCGCAAGCTGTTCGATGCGGTGTCGCTGGCGGTGTCGGTGTGCGCGTTCGTGCTCGCGGTGCATTGGGCGCATTTGCATGCCGGGCACGATTACGGGGCGATGTGGCCGCAGATTCTGGCGACCTCGCTCGGTTACGGCGTGTTCTTGGCGGTGCTGGCGTTGGCGGTGGCGCTGCGGTGGCGGTGGTTGCGCGGGGTCAAGGACTATCGCGATTGAGGTAGGCCGCGGCGCCGCGTTGCCGCGACGCTTATCGCCGTCGACATCGAGCCGCCCTTGCCTGAGCGTCGTTCCCGCGAGCGCGGGCTCCGTTCCTTTTCGTCGAAGTCGGACATCCGGAGACTTCGGATTCGTGCCGCGATAAAGCCCTGGATTCCCGCGTTCGCGGGAATGACGTTGTGGTCGGGCCTAGGGGCGGATGGCGGGAGCCGGTGCGGCCGTCGGGCGCATCGCGACCCGTGATCCGACCAAAGCCGCATCGCCGCGAACGCGCGCGCCGGCCTAGACTGAGGGCCGGCCCCAGCCCCGCCATCGCCCATGAGCGCAGCCCTCGCGTCCGCCGACCACGGCATCGTCACCGTCGATACCGGTTTTCAGCGGCCGATCTTCGACGCCGCCTATCTGCTGATCGAGAACGGCCGCGCCGCGTTCGTCGATTGCGGCACCCAGCATTCGATTCCGGCCTTGCTCGGCGCGCTGGCCGCGCACGGGTTGACCCCGGCCGAGGTCGATTGGCTGATCCTCACCCACGTCCATCTCGACCACGCCGGCGGCGCGGGCGCGTTGATGCGGCGCTTGCCGAACGCGCGTCTGGCGGTGCATCCGCGCGGCGCGCCGCACATGATCGATCCCTCGCGTCTGGTCGCCGGCGCCACCGCGGTGTACGGCGAGGAGGAGATGGCGCGCAGCTACGGCGAGATCGTGCCGATTCCGCAGGAGCGCGTGGTCGTCGCCGACGACGGCTACGTCGTCGATCTCGCCGGCCGTCCGCTGCTGTGCGTGGACACGCCCGGCCACGCCCGCCATCACCTGTGCGTGTGGGATCAGCGCAGCCGCGGCTGGTTCACCGGCGACACCTTCGGTTTGTCGTATCGCGAATTCGATTCGGCGCGCGGCCCGTTCGTGCTGCCGACCAGTTCGCCGGTGCAGTTCGAGCCCGAGCCGCTCAAGCGATCGATCCGCGCCTTGCTGGCGCGCGATCCGGCGGGGATGTATCTGACGCATTACGGCCGGGTCGGCGACGCGCAGCGCTTGGGCGCGGAGCTGATCGAACAGATCGACGCGATGGTGGGCATGGCGCGCGCGGCCGCGCAGCCGGGCGGCGAAGGCTTGCACGAACGCCTGACCGCCGCGCTCGCCGATTATTTCGCCGCCCGCGCGCGCGAGCACGGCAGCCCGCTGAGCGAGGCGCAGGTGCGCGCGGCGCTGGCGATCGATGTCGAGCTCAATGCGCAGGGCTTGGAGGTGTGGTTGGCGCGCGGCGGCTGAGGCGTTCGGATCGCAGCCGTTGGGGCGCGCAGCGGCATCCGGGCCGCCCGCCCGACTTGGCCGCGTAGGCGCCGCCCAAAGCCGCCGGTCGATAACAGTCCGCTCGAACCGATGCCGGAAGACGGAACTCAAGCTGCGGCTCGTCGCGGGCGGCGACCGAAAGCGATCCGGCGGCTTAACGCGCCTAATTAGGCTGGACGATCCCCTCGACCGCCGTCACGATCGCTGAATCGCCGCCGCAGTAGCCTCCAAGAGCCCGAGCCGAGGCCGTCCGCCCACCGTGTCCCGCCCCCGCCCGCTGCACGCCGTCCCCGATCCGCCGCCGCCCGCGGACGAAGCCGCGCGGCTGCTGGCGCTGAGCGCCTACGGCCTGCTCGACAGCGTGCCGGAGAGCGCGTACGACGACATCGTCCGCCTCGCCGCGACCCTGTGCGATACGCCGGCCGCGGCCATCGCCTTGCTCGACCGCGAGCGGGTCTGGTTCAAGGCCCGCGTCGGCGTCGCGCCGGGCGAGTTGCCGCGCTCGCATTCGATCTGCTCGGAGCTGATCTGGCGTTCGCAGCCCGACCGTTTGTTGGCCATCGAAGACGTCGGCGCCGATCCGCGCTTCGCCGCGCTCGGCCTGAGCCTGGAAGACGGCCGCGCGCTGCGCTTCTACGCCGGCGCGCCGCTGTGGACGCCCGACGGCCATCCGCTGGGAACGATCTGCGTGCTCGACGCGCAGCCGCGGCAATTGCGCGCGGCGCAGGCCGAAGGCTTGGCCGCGCTGGCGCGGCAGATCCAGCATTTGTTCGAGTTGCGCCGCTACGCGATGGAACAGCGGCGCTTGCTGTCGGAGCGCGAAGCCTTCGCGCTGCAATTGGAACGCGCGCAGGCCGATCTGCAGCTGCGCAACGAGGAACTGTTGCACAGCGCCAGCCACGACGCGCTGACCGGCTTGCTCAACCGCACCGCGCTGGCGCAGTTGCAGGGCAGCCCGGAGACGATGCACAAGCTCGGCCGCGTCGCCTACACGCTGATGCTGATCGACGTGGATCATTTCAAGCAGGTCAACGACCGCCACGGCCATCTGCTCGGCGATCGCGCCTTGCGCGCGGTGGCCGACGCGGTGGCCGGTTCGATCCGCGAGGGCGATGTCGCGATTCGCTACGGCGGCGAGGAATTCCTGGTGGTGCTGCCGGGCACCCGGCTGGCCGCGGCGGCCGAGGTCGGCGAGCGCATCCGCGGCCGCGTGGCGCGTTCGTCGCTGCCGTTCGCGCTGACCGTGTCGATCGGCGTGGCCGCGGGCGAGCCGGGCCGCGACGCGCCCGAGCAGGTGTTCGACCGCGCCGATCAGGCGCTGTACCGGGCCAAGGCCGGCGGCCGCGACCGCTTGGTCGCCGACGACGGTTGAGCCGCAGGGCCGCCGCGCCGGCTCCGGCCGGGCGAACGCGCGACGGCCACGGCGACGCAATGTTGACGCAATGCCGGTGCGGACAATCGAGGCAGACCCGCATCGGAGCCCCGTCCGCATGAGCAGCCAGCCCCTGTCCCCCGCCGTCCGCGCCGCGCCGGAGCGCGCGCGCGGCGATTACTGGTCGTTCCTGCGCTCGTGGTCGCGCGCACCGGGCCGGGTCGGCGCGATCGCGCCGTCCGGCGCGGCGCTGGCGCGGCTGATCACCGCGCAGATCGACGCCGGCACCGGCCCGGTGTTGGAACTCGGCCCGGGCACCGGCGTGTTCACTCGCGCCTTACTCGAACGCGGCGTGGCCGAGCGCGATCTGACCTTGCTCGAATACGGCCCCGAGTTCGCGCAGCTGCTGAGCGAACGCTTCCCGCAAGCGCGCGTGCTGTGCGCCGACGCGCGCCGCCTGCGCCGCGCGCGCCTGTTCGGCGACGCCGGCGCCGGCGCGGTGGTCAGCGGCCTGCCGCTGCGCAATCTGCCGCCGCGGCAGCGGTTGGCGGTGCTGCTGGGCGCGTTCGCGCAACTCGGCGAGGACGGCGCTTACTACCAGTTCACTTACGGATTGAGCTTCCCGCTGCCGCGCGCGTGGCTGGAGCGTTACGGCTTCAAAGTCCAGCGCCTGGGCACGGCGCGGCTGAATCTGCCGCCGGCCTCGGTGTACCGGGTCACCCGCCGCCGCGATTGGCGGCGGATGGGCGTGTGAGCGGGCCCGCCGATGGCACGATACGCAACGGACGCTGTCGGGCGATGATCGGCGCATGCGCATACTGTTGATCGAAGACGAACCCGAACTGGCCGCGGCGCTGAGCGCGGCGCTCAAGCGCTACGGCATGGTCGCCGACCTCGCCGCGACCCTGGCCGAAGGCGAGGCCGCGGCGGCGAGTCAGGCCCACGATGTGATCGTGCTCGACCGCGGCTTGCCCGACGGCGACGGTCTGTCGCTGATTCCGCGCTTGCGCGCGCGCGGCCTGGACACGCCGGTGATCGTGTTGACCGCGCGCGGCGATCTGGCCGACCGCGTGGTCGGCCTGGATGCCGGCGCCGACGATTATCTGGTCAAGCCGTTCGCGGTCGAGGAACTGCTGGCGCGCCTGCGCGCGCTGCGCCGGCGCCCGCCGCGCGCGGAGACCGACACCGTGCGCATCGGCCGGCTCGCGTTCGATCTGGACGCGCGCACCGGCGAAGTCGACGGCCGCGCGCTGGAATTGCCGCGGCGCGAATTGCTGCTGCTGGAAGCGCTGCTGCGCCGCCGCGGCCGCACCGTGCTGCGCGAGACCATCGAGCAGGCGGTGTACGGCTACGACGACGAGATCCAATCCAACACCCTCGACGCCCACGTCTCGCGCTTGCGCCGGCGTTTGGCCGAGGCCGGCGCGGGCGTGGAGATCCACGGCATCCGCGGCGTCGGTTATCTGTTGCGGGAGAGCGCATGAAGCCGTCCAGCTCGCTGCGCGGGCGCTTGCTGTGGCGCATGCTCGGCCTGCAATGCCTGTTGTTGACCGCGTTCGGCGTGCTGGTCGCGCTGAGCCTGCACGCGGCCAACGTCGCCGTGGACGAAGACAACGCGGTGGAAGTTTTGCAAGCCGCGTTGCAGCGCGACGCCGCCGGCCGCCTGAGCCTGCGCGATACCGCCGACTTGCGCGAGTTGCGCGAGGAAATTCCGCGGCTGTGGTACGTGATCCGCGACGAAGACGGGCGCGAATTGCGCCACGGCCCGGTGCCGGCCGAATTCGCCGGCATCGGCGGCGCGCTCGATCAGGTCAGCCAGGCGCGCCTGGGCTATTTGTTCGGCGACGACCGCATCGCCGGCGCGCGGCTCAAGCGTGTGGACGCCGGCTTCGGCCCGGTGCGCATCCTCACCACCGAGAAGGGCCGGGTGATGTCGGCCTCGCGCCTGATGTGGATGACGCTGTCGCTGTTCGCCACCTTGATCCTGCCGCTGCTGGCGGTGATGGCGTTGGTGACCGCGATCGCCACGCCCAAGGTGGTGCGCTGGTCGCTGCGCAGCCTGGAGCCGGTGATCGAACACGCGCGCGCGCTCGACGTGGAGCGGCGCGGCGCGCGCCTGCCCGAGGCCGGCGTGCCCGACGAGGTGCGGCCGCTGGTGAGCGCGGTCAACGGCGCGCTGGCGCGTTACGACGAAGGCTTCGAGCGGCGCCGGCGCTTCCTCGCCGACGCCGCGCACGAACTGCGCACGCCCATCGCCATCCTCAGCGCGCGCCTGGAAGCGATGCCGGCCTCGCCCGAACGCGAGCGCTTGCTGCAGGACGTGGCGCGCATGTCGGTGCTGGCCGAGCATCTGCTGGACCTGCAACGCCTCGACCGCACCGAACCGTTGCTGGAGCCGCTGGACCTGGGCGATCTGGGCCAGCGCGTGGCCGCCGATCTGGCGCCGCTGGCGATCGCCGCCGGCTACGAACTCGCCTTCGACGCGCAGGCCGCGCCGGTGCCGGTCAACGGCGACGCGCTGGCGCTGGAGCGGGTGTTGGTGAACCTGGTGCAGAACGCCATCGAATACGGCGGCAACCGCGGCACGGTGACGATCCGCGTCGCCAGCGAAGGCAGCGACGGCGTGGTCGAAGTCTGCGACGAAGGCCCGGGGATCCCGCCCGCGCACCGCGAGCATGTGTTCGAGCGCTTCTTCCGCTTACAGCCGCACGAGCGCGGCGCGGGCGTCGGTTTGAATCTGGTCCGCGACATCGTGCGCCTGCACCGCGGCGCGGTGACCGCGACCGACGCGCAAGGCGGCGGCGCGTGTTTTCGGGTGGCGTTGCCGTTGGCGGCGGCGAAGCGGGGAGCGGGCGGCTAGGAGATAGCGGATAGGAGGTAGCGGATAGGAGATAGGAGGTAGCGAAAAGCGGCGACGCGGCTTTTGCTCTTCGCTATCTCCTATCTCCTATCCGCTACCTCCTGCTCCATTATTCCCAAACCGTGGGAGCCGCCCCCACCTCCGGATGATGCATCTTCACCACGCAGAACCGATGCCCGGTCGGGGCTTCCATCACCCACCAGCGCTTGACGAACTTGACCTTCTTCGCGCCGAGCTTCTCCAGGCGCGCGGCTTCGGCGTCGATGTCGTCGGACTCGATGTCCAGGTGCACGCGCGAGGGATGATCGACTTTCTGCACCGCGATGTAGAGCTGCGAGGGGTGTTTGTCCAAGCTGACGTAGAGCGCGCCCTCGTCGTCCTCGGCTTCGCCCGGCGGCAAGCCCAGCGCGCCGCCCCAGAAGCGAGCGGCGGCGTCGATGTCGCCGGTTTCGCAATCGATGATGAAACCGGCCAAGCGGCTGCGGTGCGCCATGTGCTGTCTCCGAGACGAGGGGACGGCCAGACTGCCGCGTTCGCGCTCGCGGCGGTAGTGCCTGCGCCCGCGTTCAGCGCGCCGGATACTCGCGTTCGTGACCGTCGCCGTCGACCGCGCGCTCGGCGGCTTGCCGGTACAGCGCGTATTCGGCACGGTTCATAGCGAAATTCTGCAGCGCGAACACCGCGGCGTTGCGGGTTTCGCCGTCGCTGCGCGGGTCGCCGGCGAGCGCGAGCAGAGCGTCCTTGAGCCGGTCCGAACGCGCGCCGCTGGCGTTGATGCCGGCGATGGCCGCTTGCCGCACCGAAGCGTCGCTGTCGAGGATGGCGCGGTGCAGGATGTCCTCGTTGTCGCCGGATTTGTTCCACTGCACCGATTGCAGCACGCTGCTGGCGCGCACCGAAGGGTCGGGGTGGCGGCGCAGCGCGTCGAGGCGGTTGAGCACGGGCGCGGCGTCTTCGCTGGCGATCACGGTGGGGGCGAGCATGTCGACCAGTTGCTTGAGCATCGCCGGGTCGCGTTCGTCCTGCAGCTGGCGTTGCAGCAGTTCGCGCACTTCGGCGACATCGAGCGGGAAGGCCTTGAGCAGGTCGAGGCCGAGCTGGCGCTGGCGCGGATCGCCGCTGTCGGCCAGTTCGCGGCCGGCGCGCAGCACGTCTTGGTTGGCCACGCCTTGCAGCACCGCGAGCAGGGCGCCGCGGCGGTCGAGTTCGGTTTCGTAGCGGTAGTTGCCGAGCAGTTCGCGCAAATACGCCGGGTCGCGGCGCGCGCGCTGGATGTTGCGGTCGAAGCCGTCGCCGCCGCGCGCGGGGTAGGTGTAGGCGGACAGGTCGGCGCCGCGTTGCAGCGACGCAGCCGGCGCGGCTTGCGCCGGCGCGGCGCGCGAGCGCGCGGACGCGCCTTCGGGCGCGACCGAGGCGCGGGTGAGCGAACTGCCGACGATACCGCCGAACACGGCGGCGGCGAGCAGGGCGCTGGTGAATTGCAGCGGGTTCTTCATGCGGTGCGCTCCTGCGTGAGCTTGGAAAGAATCGCGGCGGCGGCATCCGCGCCGCCGCGAGAGGCGATGCTTCGCGATCAGCAATCCGGCGCGACGCGGCCGTCGGAACCGGTGAAGGTGTACGCGTCGGGGATGTACTTATTGGTCCCGGCGGCGCCGATGTTGTTCCAGAGGTTGCTGGTGCCGTAGGTGCCGGTGATGGTCTCGCCGGTCTTCTGGCAGCGGATGGTTACCGCGCTGCCGTTGGCGAGCGAATCGACCACGCTGTAGCTAGTGCCCGGGCCGGAACGCACGTTGAGCGCGCTGCCGGCGGTGCGCACGGTGCCGGCGGCGCCGCCGGGCGCGGTGCCGCAGCTGTTGCGGCTCTTGTAGGCGACTTCGTACTGGTCGTAGACGATGGTCGAGCCGTTCCAAACGATCTTCTGATCGTCGCCGTTGAGCCGCTGTTCGTAGTGCAGGTGCGCGGAGATGCTGTTGCCCGGGCGCGTGGTCTTGCCGAGCGTGCCGATCTTCTGGCCCTGCTGGACGTTGGCGCCGTTGGCGATGGAAATGCTGTCCAGGTGCGCGTACCACGTGGTCCAGCCGCCGCCGTGGTCGATCACGATCAGCTTGCCGTAGCCGGTGCCCGGATGCGGGTTGTAGGTGGTGGCCTTGCCGGCGGCGGAGGCGACGATGGGCGAGCCCAGGTCGGCGTCGCTGAGCGGGCGCGGCTTGTGGTTGAGATCGACGGCGTAACGCAGTTGGTGGCCGGAATAGGTGTCGCCGTACCAGGTCTGGTTGCAGGCGAAAGGCATCTGGAAATTCGGGCGCGCAGCTTGCGCGGCGCTCGCGCACAGGCCGAGGCTCAGCAGCGCCAGCAGCGGAGTCAGGCGCGCGCGGCGGCGCGGCATCGAAGCGGTGATCGGCATGACGGAAACCTCTTGAGCGTGGATGGGGTGCTGCGGAGAGGCCCCGGTTACGTGGGTGCCGAGGCGGGTGCGGCGTGGTGCGGTGTCGCGTTTGCGTTGCGGCGGCGGCATCGGCGCGCTGGTGCGCGTCTGTGTCGATGCGGCCGGCTAAGCGGCGATCAGCAATCCGGCGCGACGCGGCCGTCGGAGCCGGTCTGGGTGTAGGCGTCGGGGATGTACTTGTCGCTGCCGGCCGGGCCGATGTTGTTCCACAGGCTGCTGGTGCCGTAGGTGCCGCTGATGGTTTCGCCGTTCTTCTGGCAGCGGATGCTCACCGCGCTGCCGTTGGCGAGCGAGCCGACCACGCTGTAGCCGGTGCCCGGGCCGGAGCGCACGTTGAGCGCGGTGCCGCTGGTGCCGACCGTGCCCGGCGCGCCGGAGCCGCCGCCGCCGCAGCTGTTGCGGCTGGTGTAGTTGCGCTTCTCGAAGTAGCGCAGCGCCACGCCGTTCCACTTCGCCTTCTGCACCGCGCCGTTGTAGATCTGTTCGTAGTGCAGGTGCGGGGCGAGGTCGTACTTGGCGCTGGAGTTGCCGACCAAGCCGATGCGTTGACCTTGCGACACGCGGTCGCCGGCCGAGACCGAACGCGACTGCAGATGCGCGTGCAGGGTCTTCCAGCCGCCGCCGTGGTCGATCACCACGTAATGGCCGTAGCCGGTGGTGGTGGAGTACATCGAGGTCTGCACGGTGCCCGCGGCCGAAGCGACCACGACCGAGCCGGCGGTGGCGCCGCCGCCGGCGGGGCGGTTCATGTCGACCGAATTGGCCGGGCTGTGGCCGTCCCAGGTGTTGGCGACCCAGACGGCGTTGCACGCGAACGGCATCTGGAAGTCGGGCGCGGCCTGGGCGGTGCCGGCGGCCAGGGCGCAGCCGGCGAGCGACGCCAGCGCGAGCGCGCGGCGTGAGCGGTGGTTCATGGTGGATCCTCGCTAGGTGGAAGCTGGGCGTCCGCGCCGGTGGGCCGGGCGGAGCGCTCCGGCGCCGCGCCGGGCCGGTTCAGGGGCCGGACTGGCGGGCGCCGGAGTCGCATACGGCACGCTAGCGATATTCCCTGTCGCTTTCCTGACGGAATTTATTATTCCTAGATGGGCAAGAAAAAACCGCCGTGATGGCGGTCGCGGTTGGGGCGGCGGCCCTCACCCCAACCCCTCCCCCGCAAGCGGGAGAGGGGCTCGAGCGGGCTGGGGAATCATGGAGCCGGGCGGGGTCTATGCCTCGTCCCTTGGCCCGAACGCAGAGCGTTCGGGCGTTCGGGGCTGCGATCAGTTGGCCCGCGCCAGATCGTCGATCATCGCCTTCAAGAACCGCGCCGCCTCGCCGCCCGTGCAGGCGCGGTGGTCGAAGGTCAGCGACAGCGGAATGACCTTGTGCGACTCGAACCCGCCCATCACCGGCGTCATCTGATGGCGGCCCTTGCCGGCGGCGACGATCGCCACCGTCGGCGGCACCACCACCGGCGTCGCGTAGCGGCCGGCGAACATGCCGAAGTTCGACAGCGAGATGGTGTAGCCGGTCAGCTCCGAGGCCGGAATGCTGCGGTCTTCCACCTGCGCGCGCAGGCGGTTGATCGCCTCGCGCACGCCGCGCGGGTCGAGCACGTCGGCGTTGCGCAGCGCCGGCACGAACAGGCCGTCGTCGGTGTCCACGGCGATGCCGATGTCGACTTGCGGATGCAGGGTGCGGGTGAGCTTGTCGCCGTCGAACCAGGCGTTGAGCGCCGGCACGGTCTTGCACGCGACCACGATCGCGCGCACCAGGCGGCCGGTGATGTCGTTGCCCGGCAGCCAGGCGTGGATGTCGGCGTCGTCGGCGAGCGTGGTCGGCACGACCTTGCTGTGCGCGTCGGCCATCACCCGCGCCATGTTGCGGCGCACGCCCTTGAGCTGCTCCGGCTGGCCGGTGACGGCCGCGCCCGGCGGCTGGGTGCGCATCGGCCGGCCCGACTGCGACAGCGTGCTGCGCGCGGGCGCGGCGACCGGCGCGGGCGCTTCGGCCACGGCGGCGGCGCGCGGCGCGACCGCGGCGGCCGGCGCGGCGCCGACCTTGGCCGAACCGTCGGCGGCGGCGCGCTTGACGTCGTCGTTGCTGACCGTGCCGTCGGCGCCGGTGGCGCGCACGCGGCTCAGATCGACGCCGAGCTTGCGCGCCAGCGCGCGCACCGCCGGCATCGCCTTGACCCCGCCGACCGCGACCGCTTGCTCGCTGCGCACGGCGTCGGAGGACTGCATCGCGCCGACTACGGTGCCGCTGTCGGCGCGTTCGTTGCTTTCGGCCTTGGCCGGCGTTGCGGAGGCGGGCGCGGGCGCGGCGGCCGGCGCGGCGTGGCCGCCGCCGTGATGGTGGCCGGTGTCCTGGCCGTCGGCGCGCTGCGGCAGGTTCGGATCGATCTCGAACTCGGCCAGCATGGTGCCGGTGACGACCACATCGCCGGCCGCGCCGGCGAGCTTGAGCACCTTGCCCGACACGGGCGAGGGCACCTCGACCACGGCCTTGGCGGTCTCCATCGACACCAGCGTGTCGTCGAGGCGGATCGTGTCGCCGACCTTGACCGCCCATTCGACGATGGTCGCGTCGGGCAGGCCTTCGCCGAGGTCGGGAAGCAGGAAGGTCTTGGTATCGCTCATTGCCGGTTCGTCCCTAAAAATTTTTGAATGTTGGATTCTGGAAAGTTGTCGTCGTCGGCGCGGCGCGGCGGTTCAGTCCAGCAGTTCCAGCGCGCGCGCCGGAACCCAGCCTTCGCGGCCGCGCGCATCGCGCGCCCACCACCACTGCGCCAGCTCGTCGCGCAGTTGCAGGACTTGCCCCGCGTCCGCGTCGAGTTCGAGCGTGTCGTAATCCGCCAGCGCCGTGGCCGGGCCGCGTTGCGCGTCGAACAGCGACGCCGGCGCCCAGCCGCCGAGCCCGTCGGCCTGGACCGCCCACACGAACTGCGGCCAGTCCGCGTCGCGTTCGCCCAGGCTCAACGCGTCGCCGCGCGCGATCCGGATCGCGGGGCGATCCGGCGCGCGGTGCTCGGCGATGACCCGGGCCAGACGCATCGATCAGCCGTGGCCGAGCGCGCGCTTGGCCGCGGCGACGATCTTGTCGACGCTGGGCAGGTACTTCATTTCCAGGCGGAACAGCGGGATGTGGGTGTCGTAGCCGGTGACGCGCTCGACCGGCGCGAGCAGGTCGTACATCGACTCCTCGGCCAGACGCGCGGCGATTTCGGCGCCGAAACCGGCGGTCTTCGGCGCCTCGTGCACGATCACGCAGCGACCGGTCTTGGCCACGGACTCCGCGATGGTGGCGAAGTCCAGCGGCTTGAGCGTGGCCACGTCGATGACTTCGGCGCTGATCCCCTCGCCGGCGAGCTTGTCGGCGGCTTCCAAGGTTTCCTTGACCTGCGCGCCCCAGCTCACCAGGGTGATGTCGCTGCCGTCGCGCAGCACGTAGCACACGTCCAGCGGCAAGGCCTCGCCGTCGTCGGCGACGATTTCCTTGTACTGGCGATAGATGCGCTTGGGCTCGTAGAAGATCACCGGATCGGGATCGCGGATCGCGGCGAGCAACAAACCGTAGGCGCGCGCCGGCGACGACGGCAGCACCACGCGCAGGCCCGGCACGTTGGTGAACAAGGATTCGTTGGCTTCGCTGTGGTGTTCCGGCGCGCGGATGCCGCCGCCCCACGGTACGCGCAGCACCAGCGGGCAAGTCAGACGGCCGCGGGTGCGGTGGCGGAAGCGCGCGGCGTGGCAGATCAGATGATCGAGCATCGGATAAACGAAGCCGTCGAACTGCGCTTCGGCCACCGGTTTCATGCCTTGCGCGGCGAGGCCGACGCTGAGGCCGGCGATGGTGGTTTCGTCCAGCGGCGTATCGAGCACGCGCTCGGACCCGAAGATCTGCTGCAAGCCGGCGGTGGCGCGGAACACGCCGCCGTTGACGCCGACGTCCTCGCCGAGCACGAGCACGCTCGGGTCGTTGCGCATCTCATAGGCCAGCGCTTGGGTGATCGCCTCGATCAAGGTGATCGCGGCGGGCGTGGCGGCCGGCTGCGCGGTGTCGATCTTGCTTTGGGTGGCGGCGTTCATCGACGGTTCTCCTGCAGCGCCTGCTCGCGTTGCGCGGCGAGGTCGGCCGGCATGTCGGCATAAAGGAAATCGAACATCGCTTCGACCGGCTGCACCGGCGTTTCCAGGTACGCGTTGATCTCGACGTCGACCTTCTTGCCGCATTCCTCCAGCCAGGCCTTTTCCAGTTCCTCGTTCCACACGCCCTGATCGGTGAGATAGGTGCGCAGGCGCGGCATCGGGTCGCGCGTCCACGCGTCCTTGACCTCGGCTTCGTCGCGGTAGCGGCGCGCGTCGTCGGCGGTGGTGTGGTCGTGCAGGCGGTAGGTCATGAATTCGATCACGCTGCCGCCGTCGCCGTTGCGCGCGAGCTCGGCGGCGCGGCGCATGCCTTCGAGCACGGCGATCAGATCGTTGCCGTCCACCTGCAAGCAATGCAGGCCGCCGGCCAAGCCCTTCTGCGCCAGCGTCTTGGCGCCGGTCTGCGCCTTGCGCGGCACCGAGATCGCCCAGCCGTTGTTGATCACGCACAGGATCAGCGGCAGTTGGTAGGCGCCGGCGGAATTGAGCGCGGCGTAGAAGTCGGTCTTGGACGAACCGCCGTCGCCGCAGCAGGCCACGGCGAGGTTGGTTTCCTTGCGCAGCTTGAACGCGAGCGCGGCGCCGGCGGCGTGCAGGCATTGGGTGGAGATCGGCACCGACCAGGCGAAGTCCTTGCGCGGACCGGCGAAGTCGTTGCCGCGTTCGTCGCCGCCCCAGTACATCAGCACTTCGCGCGGCTGCACGCCGCGCATGAACTGCGCGCCGTATTCGCGATAGCTCGGCGCGAACACGTCGTCGGGCTTCATCGACGCGCCGATGCCGACATGGGTGGCTTCGTGGCCCAGGCACGCGGCGTAGGTGCCGAGCTTGCCGGTGCGTTGCAGGGCGATGGCCTTGCTGTCGAAGGTGCGCACGAACAGCATCTGCTTGAACAGCGGCAGCAGCGTGTTGGCGTCCTTGAACGCGGCCGGGATCTCGGCGACGGGCTTGCCGTCTGCGCCGAGGTATTGGAGATACTCGATTTCGAACGTCGCGGCGACGGTCATCGGGAGAGGTCCTCACGGGTGGGGATGAGGTCCGAATCGTTCCGGTCCCGGATCCAGTGCCGGGCGCGCTGGTCAGCTTCAGACGGCTGGGTCCGGAGACCGTCGAAGGCGACGGAGGTTCCGGGCCGGGCTAAAGCCGCGGCGCCCCCGCGTTCGTGCGTTCGCGGGGGCGCTGCGTCTGGCGCGGATGATACCGAAAGCGGGGTTAAGCGCCGTTGCGCGGTGCGGCATGCATTGCGGGGCGAAAACGGCTAGGCGTTGGTGGGAAAGTGTGCGCCCGTGAACGATTCGCGGCCGCCGCGGAGCCGGCCGCCGCCGCTGTCGCCACGCGTTCAGCTGCGCATTTCCAGGCAAATCGGACGGGTGGGCGCGGGTGTGGCGAAAAAATGACCAGTCGCGGCGATGTGCCGAATCGATGCGGATCGCTCATGACGACATGCCGAATTCAATCGCGAACTTGTCTGCGTTTGTGAGTTCGCTGTCAGCACGGCGACGTATGGATATCGATGTCGTGGCGTGCGGCGCGCGACCGGCGCATTCGGCGACGCACGCGTTCGCGCGTTCGGTCGCGTCGTTGCCGCGTGGCCGTGTCCAGGCGATGCAGTTGCAAGTGAAGGTGCCGGACGATCAAAAAAGAACCCCGGCCGAAGCCGGGGTTTGCGATTGCCGAACGCGCTTCGCTGTTACCGCGCCGAGGACGTCACGGTTGCGGCGTCACGGACACCTGGGCTTCGGCGCGATCGTTGGCCGCGTCCGGGTCTTGCGAGGCGGTGTCGGCGGCGACCGACAAAGTCAGGTCGCGCCCGGCCAGTTCGTCGCCGGCCAGCGCCGATACGGTGAAGCGCGCGCTGGCGTCCGCCGTCATCGCCGCCGCGCTGCAAGCGACCGAGGTGCGGCCGGTCGCAACTTGCGGCGCGTCGCAGGTCCAGCCGATGGCGTCGGTGGCTACGCTCAGCGACGGCGCTTCGACGTCCACGGCGAAGCCCAGCCCCGTCGACAACGCGCGGCCGGGGCCGAGGTTGTCGGCGACGATCGCGAACGCGTAGGTCTCGCCGACGCGGACGGTGGCGGCTTGCGCGGTCGCACTCAAACGCAGGTCCGCGCGCGGCGGCGGCAGCAGGTAGGCGACCGACGGATCGCGGTTGGACGCGCGCACCGCCGAATCGGCCTGGGTCCGGTACGACTCGGGGAAGCCGGCGTTGATGCGCGCATGGTCGAACTCGATCGCCGCGGTCGCGCCGACCATGGCTTCGTTGACCAGCAGGTGCTCGAGCTGATGGGCGATGCCGTCGCGGTAGGACGAATAGCGCTGCGCGGCGGCGCCCAGATCGGTGAGAACGATCAGGTTCGGATCGACCGCGTCCAGACCGTCGCCCGGTACCAACGTGGCCTCGTCCGCGCTCGGCGCGCCGGCGACGGTGCCGATCACATCGGCGTAGCCGTCGTTGAACTGCGGCGCGTTGAAGTCGCCGAACGCGATCAGGCGCGCGGTCGGATCGAGCGTCTGCCGCTGGTGGAGATAACCCGCGAGGAACTCGGCCTGACGCTGGCGCTTGAGCCGCGTCACATCGTTGTAGACGGATCCGTCCTCGATGCCGAGTTCGGACTGTTGGCTCACCAGCACCGCGCTGAACGGGAAGTCGCGGCCGTCGGCGTAGTGCGCGACGGCGTCCAGCGCCAGCGGCGGACGATCGTTGAGCAACGAGGTCTGCTGGCGCCCGTCGACCCATTGCGTGTCCTTGCCGATCTGCGCAACCTGCAGCACTTCGATGCGCGGCTTGCCGGGTGCGACCGGCGCGGTCTTGACCAGATAGCCCACGTCGAGCCCGAGCGGGTCGTTGCCTTCCAGCAGGTGCGCGACGTAGAGCGGATCGCTCTGGCCGGCGGCGACCGCGTCGGCGTTGACGCGCGCCGCCAGGGTTTGCAGCGTGGCGAGATTTTCCACGTCGGTGAAGCCGATCACGTCGGGCAGGCGTAGGAATTCGCGCACGCCCAGCGCGACCTTGGCGATGCGGCGGTCGTAAACGGTCTGATCCGGCAGCGGCTCGGCGGCGTAGGGATCGTTCTGCGTGTCGAACAAACGCAATTCGGGGTAAGTCGCGATCGACACGGCGTCGCCGTCGACGGAGTCGGTTTGCGCGGACGCCTGCGGCGAGCGCGTGCCTTGCATCTGCAACGGCGCGTAACCGGGCGTCAGCGGCGAATCCAGCACCAGCACGTAGCGGCCGTCGCGATAATCGACCACGCCGCTGAGCTCGGACAGTCGCGCGCCGCTGTGGACGTACAACGGCAGGCTCGGATCCAGCGCCTGCGGATCCAGCGCGATCACGCTCGCGTGCGGATCGGCGAGCGGCACTGTGTTCGGCGGCGGCATGACGTAACGACGCAGGCCGGCGTTGCGCAGCGCCGGCGCGGGCAGCGTCGGGCTCTGCGCGTAGACCAGACCCGATCCGGTGGCGGTGGCGCGGTCCTCGTCGAGGCGGCCGTCGGCCTGGACCAGCGCGTTCAATTCGCCGATGCGCAGGCGCATGCCTTCGTAGCGTTCCAATTGGCCGCTGAGCACCGCCGCGTCGTCGATCGCCGGCGCCGGCAACGGGCGGCCGGTGGCGATCAGGATCGTCGCCCAGCCGTCGTTGAGCTGGGTGCGTCCCGGGGTGAGGAAGGCCGAGCGGCCTTCGACGACCGTGCTCGACACGCGCACCAGATTGCCGATCCGCGCAGCCGCCGGCAGCGCGCTGGTGCGCACGAACAGACCCTCGGAGGTCGCTGGGTCACCGTCGTCGCGGCTGGGATCGGATTGGATGAAGAATCCTTCGCCGGTCAATGCGGTGACGATGCCGACGACATCCACCGGCATGCCGTTGAGCGGCGAGTAAGCGCCGGCGCCTTGCACTTGGGAGATCGGGGTGATCGGTCGCGCGCTGTTGCGGATCGTCACCTGCGCGCTGAGGTCGGCGCCGACGGCGCCGCTCAGGCCGCTCACATCGACGAAGAAGGTTTCGTCCGATTCCGGCTCCTCGTCGCCGAACACCGGAACGGACACGGTGATTTCGCTTTGTCCGGCGGGAATGCTGAGGTGGCCGGAGGATGCGGCGTAATCGATGCCGGCGGTGGCGCTGCCGTTGCGGGTGGCGTAATCGAAACCGACGCCCGCGGCGCCGGCGGGGCGGTCGAGGAAGATGCGCACGGTGGCGAGGTTCTGGCCGGATTGGCCTTCTTCGACCTCGGTGTCTTGCGCGTACAACTGCGCCGGCGCGCCGCCGCAGACATAGACCGGCGCGGCCGAGTTGCGCGGCGCCGGCGCCAGGATCGCGAAGTCGGCGTTGTTGTCGTTGGTGTCGTTGCAGCCGGCGTCCTTGCGCAGCGCCGCGGTGGTGGTCGCGGTCGTGCCCGCCAAGGGGCGGGTTTCCGAGCAGGTCGCCGAGGTGCTGATGCCGACCGCGTCGATGCGCAGCGCCGGGCAGGCGCCGCTGAGCGCGCGATTGTGATCGACCAGCAGCACCTTGCCGCCGCTGGCCTGCATCGCGATCGTGCCGGTCGCGTCGGGCGTCGGCAGCGGCGACAGGCCGAAGGCGCCACCGCTGGCCTGTTGGATCAGGTAGTAGCCGCCCGGGGCGATCGAGCCCGACAGCGCAGTGCGCTGCCAAGTCGCCGGGCTCGGACCGAGGTTGTATTGCACCGACCAACCGTCGAGGCTGACCGCGGTATCGCCGTTGTTGTGCAACTCGATGAAATCGTGCGTGTAGTTGGAACCGGCATTGCCGCCCGCACCGTAGATCTGGCTGATGACGACCCCCGCCTGGGCCGTGCCGGCCGCGGCGAAGGCCAGCGCTGCCGCCAACAGGCGGCTCCCTGACTTGTTCATGGTGCTCCTTGAGACGAGTGAACCGCGGCCTCGTGCGGCGGCGGGCCGATTTTGCATGAGGCGGGTCGCAATTTCGGCGATGGAGCCAACGCGCGGACAAAAAAAGACCCCGGCCTAGGCCGGGGTCCGTGCATTCACCGAGAACGCGAAGATCAGGGGATGAAGTTGGCGACCAGCAGGACGCGGGCGAAAGCGGCGGCGCCGCCTTGCACGGTCACGTACCAGGTGCCCGACTGCGGCGTCATCGAAAACACCAGCTCGTTGTTGCTGCCGCTGCGGTTCGAGAACAGGTCGTAATCGGTAGCGGTCGGCTTCGCGCCGCGCTTGGCGTAAAGCGCGACGTCGCCGGTGCCGCCCTGGGTGGTGATGCGCAGGCCGCGCGCGCCCGCCGGGAGCGTCAGGCGGAAGGTCTTGGCTTCGCCGGCGGCGCCGCTGACTTCGACGAGCTTGGCGTTGGTCAGTTCGGGCGTGGTGTCCTGGGCGGTCACCGCCACGCTCGCCTCGGCCGTATCGTTGCCCACGACCTTATCCAGCGACGCCGTGCTGCCGGCGACGGCGAGCTTGACGCTCTTGCCGGCCAGATCGGCGGTGGCGTTGGCGCTCAGCGCGAAGCTGGCGCTGGCGCCGTTGGCCAAGGCGGCGGCGTGGCAGGCCACCGAGGTCTTGCCGGTGGCGATTTGCGGCGCGTCGCAGGTCCAGTCGGCCGGTTTGGTCACGCTCAGCGACGGCAGTTCGGCGTCGAGGGCGAAGCCCACGCCGACCGCGTCCGCGCGGCCCGGGCCGTGGTTGGTCGCGGTCGCGGTGTAGCCCAGGTTCTGGCCCACTTCCACCGAAGCGGCGGTCGCGGCCGCGGTCACGCCGAGGTCGGCGGTTTCGCGCGGCACCAGATACGTCACCACCGGATCGTGGTCGGACAAGCGCGACGGCGAGTCGTCCAGATTGCGGTTGGTCTCCGGATAGTCGGCGTTGATGCGCGCATGGGCGAGGTGGATCGAGGCGGTGTTGACCACCAGTTCCTCGTTCACCAGCACGTGGTCCAGGCTCTGCGCCTGCCCGTCGAACACGAACGAATAACGGTCGCTCGGGTCGGCGATGCTGGCCAGGTTGATCAGGTTCGGCTCGACCAGGTCGGCGCCGTCGCCGGTCACCGCGGTGGTGTCGTCCGGGCTCGGCGTGCCGGCCACGGTGTTCATCACGTCGACCAGACCGTCGTTGAACTCGAACGCGTTGAAGTCGCCGAGCGTGATCAGGCGCGTGGCCGGATTGCTGGTCTGGCGCTGGTTGAGGTAGGTCGCCAGGAATTCGGCCTGACGCTGGCGCTTGAGGCGCACGCGGTTGCCGTTGTCGGAGGCTTCCTCGGCGCCGCCGAGCGAGCGCTGGTGCACCAGCACCACGCTGATCGGGAAATCGCGGCCGTCGGCGTAATGGACGATCGCGTCCAACGCCAGCGGCGGACGGTCGTTGAGCAGCGCGGGCTTGTTGTCCGGCTGCGTCCACATCTCGTCCTTGCCGATCTGCGCCACCGCGGTCACTTCCACGCGCGGCTTGCCCGGCGCGACTTCCGCGGTCTTGACCAGATAGCCCACGTCGATGCCGCCGATGTCGTTGCCTTCTTGCAGGTAGGCGACGTAGTTCGGATTCGGCCGGCCGTTGGCGACGGCGTCGTCGTTGATGGTGGTGGCGATGTCCTGCAGCGTGGTCAGGTTCTCCATTTCGACCGTGCCGAGGATGTCGGGCAGCTTGAGGTAGTCGCGGATGCCGATCAGCGCCTTCTTCTTGCGCTTGGCGTAGGCGGCCGCGCTGATGACGGTGTCGTCGCCGGAGTTCTTCACCGTATCGAAGAAGCGCTCCATGTTGTAAGCGGCGACCGAGACGGCGTTCGGGTCGACGTTCTCGACGGCCGGGCGCGGCTGCGGGCCGGGGGTGACCGAGACCGACGCGGTCGGATCGATCAGCAGCGTGTAGCGGCGGAAGCCGTAATCCAGCGGGCCGGTCATGCCGGTGATGATCGCGCCGGCGGCGACGTCGAGCTTGGGCGCGCCGAGGCCGTCGCTGTCGACGGTCATCAGTTCCGGGTTGCCGTCCCAGCGCGGAATCGGCGGGATGCTGCCGGCCGGCGGATTGTCGCCGGGCTGGATGCCGGGTTCGCGGAACGGACGCGGCACATCGCCGATCACGCCGTGGAAGATGCCGTTGCTGACGCCGGTGGCGGTGGGCTCGTCGGTGCTGCCCTTGGTCGGCGCGGTCACCTTGAAGCTCTGGATCGCCACGCGCATGCCTTCGAACGGCTCCAGCGCGTCGAGCGGCGAGGTCGGCAGCACCGTCGGCAGCACCACCGGAACCGGCAGCGGCGCGGTACCGATCGCGGCGTAGGAGGCGAAGGTCAATTCGGTGTACGGCAACTGGCCGGTGCCGGCCGGAACGAACTCGGCGATCTTGGCGGACACGCGCACGCGCTTGCCGACGGCGGCCGAATCGGTGGGCGCGGCGCTGGTGAACACGAACACGCCTTCGGAGGTCATCGGATCGGCATCGGCTTCCGCGTCGGTGGTTTGCAGGAAGAAGCCGTTGCTCTTGCGGCCGGTGACCACGCCTTCGGTGGTGACGGTCAGGCCGACCAGCGGCGAGGTCGCGCCGTTGCCCTGGATGTCGTGGACCGGGGTGACCGGGGTGTCGTCGTCGACGATGGTCGCGCTGGCTTCCGGCGCCGAGGTGCGCGCGCCGACCAGGTTGCTCAGGCGCAGCTTGAAGTTCTCGAACGGCTCGGCTTCGGTGTCGCCGTTGACGTTGACGGTGATGGTCGCGCTGCTCTGGCCCTGCGGGATCGAGCCGGCGAGATTGGTCAGCGCGGCGAAGTCGCCGCTGGCCGCGATGGCGGTGCCGTCGACGGTCGACGCCGTCCAGCTCACGCCGCCGGCGCCGGCCGGTTCGCTCAGGGTCACGGTGAAGACGAACGCGGTGGTGCCGCTGTTGCCTTCGAGTTGTTCGACGCCGGTGATGGCGAGGGTGGGCAGGGTGGGGCCGCCGCAGACGACAGCCGAGGTTGCGCTGTTTCGCGCAGTCACGCTGGCCGAGTCGGTCGCGGTGAAATCGGCGCCGTTGTTGTCGGTATCGGTGCAGCCTTCGCCCTTGCGCACCGCCATGGTGGTGGCGCTGATGACCGGCGCGGGCGTGTTGCCTTCGGAGCAGTTGGCCGTGCCCACGCCGAGCAAGTCGATCGTGCCGGTCGGGCAGCTGCCGCTAAGCGCGGCGGTGCTGCTGACCAGCGCCAACTTGAAGCTCGTGGCGCTCATGGCCAGCGTGCCGCTCGCATCCGCGGTCGGCAAGGGAATTTGTTGGCCGCCGGTGCCGCCGGCTTCCTTGATCAGGTAGTACCCGCCGGGCGCGATGCTGCCGGTGAGCGGGGTGGTGCTCCAGCTAGTGCCGGCCGCGGAGGCGTACTGCACGCTCCAGCCGGTCAGATTGACTGCCGTACTGCCGTTGTTGTGCAGTTCGATGTAGTCGTTCGTGTACTTGCTGCCGGTATTGCCGCCGCCCCCGTACGCCTGACTGATCACCACCTGCGCCTGCGCCGACCCGGCGGCGGCGAAAGCCAGCACCGATACCGCCAACAGGCGGCCCCGTAACTTGTCCATGTTGCTCCCCATTTTGAGTACCCGCCGAACCCCTTCGGCGGATAGACGATTGTGCCCGAAGTGTGCGCAGACGGGATTGCAGTGTGATGACCTTGGCGAAATTGCCGTGATTTTCAGCGCGTTAGCTGCCTGAATGGGACGAAGGCGGGAACGATCGCCACGAGGCAAAACACCGGCCCCGGCGCGAGGCCGGGGCCGGATCGAGGCGTCGCGGACGCCGGTCAGGGCGTCGGCGCGCCGCCGGCGCCGGGGTCGGCCGGCGGGGTCACCTGCTGATAACCGACGGCGCGGTCGTTCGACGAATCGGCGTCGTAGCTCTGCGCGCTCACCGACGCGGCCAGCGGAATCGACCAGCCGACCATGCCCGCCGCGGTCGGCGCGTCGATCTCGAACAGATCGCTCACGTTCGCCGGCAGGCTCGGCGCGGTGCAGGCCACCGAGGTCGCGTTGTCGCTGACCGTCGGCGCCGAGCAGGTCCACTGCGGCGACGGCGGAGTCACGTGCAAGTCGCCGTCGGGCGTGGACGAGGCGAAGGCGATGGCGACCGAGCGCGCCGCGCCGGGGCCGTCGTTGCGCAGCGCCGCGCGGTAACGCAGGCGTTCGCCCAACGCCACCGATGCCGCGTCGGCGGATTCGACTTGCACCGACAATTCGGCGCGCACCCGCGACACCCACGAAATCCGCAGCGGATCGCTCGAGGCCGCGCGCGCCGGCGTGCTCGCGTCGTCGTGCAGGATCGCCGGGAAATCGGCGTTGATGCGCGCATGCTGCACGCGCACCTGATCGCTGGCGAGCACGAACTCTTCGCTCAACAACGCATGCCGGGTGCTTTGCGCATTGCCTTGTTCGACCGAGGAATAACGGCGTTGCGCGTCGTTGAGGCTGTCGGCCTGGATCAGATCCGGCTGCACCCAATCCTGGCCGTCGGGCACCGACGTGCTCAGGTCCGGCCCCGGCGTGCCGGCGATGGCGTTGACCGTATCGACATAGCCGTCGCTGAACGCGAAGTCGTCGAAATCGCCGAGCACCAGCAGTTGCGGCTTGGCGCCGTTGAAGGTCTGGTTCTGGCGCTGATTGAGATAACCGGCGAGGAACTCGGCCTGACGCTGCCGGCGCACGCGCACGCCCTCGACGCCCGGATCGGCGTTGGCCGGGACGCTTTCGCTGTCGGCGCGTCCGTCCATGCCGACCAGCACCGCGGTCAGCGGCACGCTGCCGCCGTCGGCCAGATGCACGGTGGCGTCGAGCGCCAGCGGCGGATGCGTGTACAGCGGGCCCGAACCTTCCCAGGCGACGTTGGCGCCGATGGGCTGCACATTGACGTGGTCCACGCGCGGCAGGCCGGCGCTTTGCTCGGTCCCGGTTTTGTACAAGAAAGCGAGATTGAGGCCGCGCGGATCCCTGCCCTCGAAGGTGTAGAACTGATAGTGCGGCAGCGGCTCGCCGGCTTCGCTGGCGAGCGCGTCGATGCGCATGCTCAGGTTCTGCAGCGCGTTGCCTTCCACGCCGCCGAGCGCGACCAGGTCCGGCGCGCCGAGCGAGCGCAGGATGCCGAGCGCGGCCTTGCGCAGATTGCGTTCGTACGCGGCCGCGGTCGGCACTTCGTCGGCGTAGCGCGGGTCGTCCTGGACGTCGAACAAACGCTCCAGATCGTAGTACGCGACGCTGAGCGCGCGATCGGCCGGCAGCGGCGGCAGCGGCGCGCTGTCCGGCGCGCCGTCGCGATCTTCGTCGGCGCCGCGCGGCGCCACGCCGGGCGCGGTCGTCGTCGGCTTGCCGTCGCCGCTCATCAACAAGGTGTAGCGGCCGTTGCGCAGGCTCAGCACGCCGCCGGCGTCGCGCAGCTTGGCTTCGCTGGCCACTTGCAGCGGGCCGGCGCCCGAAGTGGAACTGTCGATGGCGATCACTTCCGGGTTGCCGTCCCACAGAGGCAGCAGCGGCGCGTTGGCCGAATCGTTGGGATTCTGCGGCCGCACGCGCAGGCCCGGTTCGCGCTGCGGACGCGCCGGCATCGGCGCGGTCATCGGCATGGACACGACATGGAACACGCCGTCGCTGATCGTGGTGTCCTGACCGGCGACGATGCGTCCGCCGGTCGGGCCGACCACGCGCAGGTCGCTGGACAGGCGCACGCGCATGCCTTCGACGCGTTCGAGTTCCTGAGTCGGGTCCGGCGGCAAAACGCCGAGCCATTGCAGCGCGGGCAAGCTCGCCGCGCCGAGCGTTTCCACCGTCGGCGAACCGCCGAGCGCGGTGAGCGTGGCGGCGGGCGTGGCCGGGTCCGGCGCGTATTCGAGCACCGTGCCCGACACGCGCACGCGCTGGCCGACCAGCGCCGGATCGCCGGCTTGTCCGGTTTGCACGAACAGCGCGTCGGAGGTGGCCGGATCGCCGTCGGCGTCGGGGCCGTCGTTCTGCACGAACAACCCGTCGGCGACGGCCGCGGTGACGACGCCGATCACCGAGGCCGCTTGTCCGAGCATCGGCGATTGCGCGCCGCGGCCTTGCACCGCGCCGATCGGCAGGATCGGGACATCGTCGTTGAGGATGGTGGCCTTGGCCTTGAGCACGCCGTCGGCGTCGGTGGTCACGCCGGGCGTCACCGCCTGCATGTGCAGCTCGAAGGTTTCGTCGGCTTCGACGATGCGGTCGCCGAGCACCGCCACGGCGACGGTGGTGGAGACCGCGCCTTCGGCGATCGTGCCGTTGATCGGCGCGATCGGGTCGAAGTCTTGCCCGGCGAGCGCGCTGCCCGGGTTGGTGTTGAAGCGGAACGTCACCCCGCCGGCCGGCGCGGCGCGGTTGAGCTTGACGGTGAATACGAAGGCGGTGCGGTTGCTGTCGCCTTCGGCCTGGGCGATGTCGGCCACGCTCAGCGCGAGCGGCGGCAGCGGGCCGCACGCGCGCGCAGGCGACTGCGAGCTGCGCGGCGCCGGCGCGCCGACGGCGAAGTCGGCCGAATCGATGTCGGTGTCGCGGCAACCCTCGTCGCCGCGCAGCAAGGCATCGCGCGCGGGCGCGGCCAGCGCCGGGGCCGTGCCGCAGCGCGCGACCGAGCCGTAGACCACGCGGTCGCGCGCGCCGGTCGGGCATTGTCCGCTCAGCGTGCGGTTTTCGCTGACCACGGCGACGCGGCCGCCGGTGTTGTTGAGGCTCCAAGGGACCTGCAGATCCGGCGTCGGCAACGGCGCGCGGCCGGCGCTCGGATTGCCGGTGGCGATCAGGTAATAGCCGCCCGGCGCGATGCTCCCGCGCAGCGAGCTGCGCAGCCAATTGCCGGCGGTGTTGGTGGGGTTGGACTGCAGCGACCAAGCGTCCAGCGCCACCGCGTCCCCGCCGGTGTTGTGCAGTTCGATGTAGTTGCCGCGATAGGGCGACGCGGTGGGGGAACCGGCGCCGGCGTAGATCTGGCTGACGACGATTTCGGCGCGGGCGGTACCGGCCAGGGCCAAGGCGATACCGGCCGCGAGGGCGCGGCTAGCGAGTGAGTGCATGAAGTCCCCTTGAGAATGAGCCCGCGGCCGGTCGCGCGCCGCTGCGCGCGGTGGCGGGCAGGCGCGGCCATTGTCGCGCTCGGACGTCGCACGGCGCGCGACCGCGTGACCGCCGTCGCGTCGGGCGGGCGGGGCCGGCGCGGCCGGCGGCGGGGCGTTTTGCGCAGTCCGGGCGCTGGCCCGGCGCGGTCCGGCGCCGGCCCGGATGCGCTACGCTTTGCGCCCCTGCTGCGAGCCCCGCCGACGATGTCCGTAGAGAAGAACCAGCGCGAACTGGAAAGCGGTATCCATACCGACCTGCAGGGGCGCATCACCTACGGCGGCTATCTGCAACTGGACAAGCTGCTCTCGGCGCAGCGCCCGCTGTCGCAGCCGGGCCATCACGACGAGATGCTCTTCATCGTCCAGCATCAGGTCTCCGAGCTGTGGATGAAGCTGGTCATCCACGAACTCAGCGCCGCGCTCGAACACTTGCGTCGCGATCAGGTCTGGCAATGCCAGAAGGTGCTGGCGCGCTGCAAGCAAGTGCTGCGGCAACTGACCGAGCAATGGTCGGTGCTGGAGACGCTGACGCCGTCGGAGTACATGGGCTTCCGCGAAACCCTGGGGCCGTCTTCGGGCTTCCAGTCGCTGCAGTACCGCACCATCGAGTTCATGCTCGGCAACAAGAACGAAGCGATGCTCAAGGTGTTCGCGCACGATCCGCAGGGGCAGGCGACGCTGGAGCGCGCGCTGGCCGCGCCGAGCCTGTACGACGAATTCCTGATGTATCTGGCGCGCTTCGGCCATCCGGTGCCGGCCGCGCATCTGCAACGCGACTGGCGCCGGCCGCACGTGGCCGACGCCGATCTGCAGCCGGTGTTCGAGCGCATCTACGAGAACACCGACGTGTACTGGCGCGAGTACGCGCTGTGCGAGGATCTGGTCGATCTGGAAACCCAGTTCCAGCTGTGGCGCTTCCGCCACATGCGCACGGTGATGCGCATCATCGGCTTCAAGCGCGGCACCGGCGGGTCGAGCGGGGTCGGGTTCCTGAAACAAGCGCTGGAGCTGACGTTCTTCCCGGAGCTGTTCTCGGTGCGCACGACGATCGGGCCGGCCGGGGGCTACGGCGCTTCGAGCGGCGACTGAGCGCGCATCGAAGCGGCGGGTTCGCCGGCGCTGGAGCCCTGGCGCCGCCCCGCGCAATCGCGGATAGAAAAGCGTCGGCCCCGAAATCCCCGCCAGCGGGGACGAAAGCGGCGCAGGCCCGCGGCGCGGCCGCGCGGCTCCCGCCGCCGTTCGCGCGGAACGATGACAGTTGTCACCCGTTGGCGGCAAGAAGCCTTCCCGAAGGCCGACATTCCCATCGCGAGCGCGCAAAAATCTTCCCCGTTCAGTCTGTTACGTGCGCAAATGTTGCGCCGCAGCAGGATTTGCGCGCCTTCACGAACGTTTGACGCCGCCCCCCTGTGCCGGTAAATCTCCCCGGCCCGTGCCGTCGGCGTGGGATTTTCATTCAGTTTCCACACGACAGGGGACACCGCATGAGCGGAGCCGCGATACCGACCCAGGGCCAGGCGCCCATTCCCGAATTCCCGCAGCGCATGGGTCATCCCAAGCCGCTGTGGATGCTGTTCATGACCGAATTCTGGGAGCGCTTCGCCTTCTACGGCATTCGCTGGGCGCTCGTGCTGTACATCGTCGCGCAGTTCTACAGCGGCGACTCGGCCGGCGAAGCGCCGGCCAACCGCGTCTACGGCGCTTACCTCGCGCTGGTCTACGCCGCGGCGATCTTCGGCGGCTACGTCGCCGACCGGATCTTGGGGTATCAACGCTCGATCCTGCTCGGCGCGGCGATCATGGCCACCGGCCTGTTCCTGATCGCGATTCCCAACGAACAGATCTTCAAGCTCGGCCTGGCCACCATCGTGGTCGGCAACGGTCTGTTCAAGCCCAACATCTCGACCATGGTCGGCAAGCTCTACGCGGTCGGCGACGAACGCCGCGACTCGGGCTTCACCATCTTCTATATGGGCATCAACTGCGGCGGCTTCATCTCGCCGATCCTGACCGGCATCCTCGCCGAACAGGTGTTCGGCACCTCGGTGATGCCGGCCTACAAGATGGTGTTCCTGGCCTCCGGCGTGGGCATGCTGATCAGCCTGTTCTGGTTCTGGTTCGGCCGCCGCCAGCTCGAAGGCATCGGCCGTCCGCCGGCCGACAGCGCCGGCAAGCAGAAGGTGCTGTACGTGTTCCTCGCCGCGCTGGTCGCGATTCCGGCGGTGTACTTCCTGCTCGCGCTGGGCGCGGCGACCCTGCAGTGGATCCTGCTGGCGATGTTCCTGGGCCTGTGCGGCCTGCTGCTGGCGGAAGGCTTCCGCGAAGGCTCCAAGCAGCGCGACATGGTGATCGCGATGCTGATCATCTTCACCTTCAACATCCTGTTCTGGATGTTCTTCGAGCAGGCGGGCAGCTCCTTCACCTTCCTCGCCGACAAGATCGTCGACCGTCAGTTCAGCGGCGGCTTCGTGTTCCCGAACGCGTGGTTCCAGTCGGTCAACTCGCTGGCGATCATCGCCCTGGCGCCGATCATCGCCTGGATCTGGATCGCGATGCGCAAGGCCAACCCGTCGATCCCGCGCAAGTTCGGCCTGGGCCTGATCTTCAACGGCCTGGCGTTCCTGCTGCTGGTGGTGGTGCTGACCCCGCTGGTGGTCCCGGCCGCCGGCCTGGAGAGCCTGCCGTCGTGGCTGAAGTGGGCGCCGTCGGTGTCGCCGGATTCGGCGTTCCCGGCCGCCGCGGGCAAGATTCCGTTCTGGTCCTTGTTCATGGTCTACGTCATCCAGTCCATCGGCGAGCTGTGCCTGTCGCCGATCGGCCTGTCGATGGTGACCAAGCTGGCGCCGGTGCGTCTGGTCGGCTTCGGCATGGGCGGCTGGTTCCTGTCGACCGGCATCGGCAACAACCTGTCGGGCATCTTCGCCGGCGTGGTCAGCGGCGAGAAGGGCATGGACACCTCGACCGCGCTGACCGGCTACGGCTTCGGCTTCCTGGTCCTGGTCGGCGCCGGCCTGCTGTTGTTCCTGATCGCGCCGCTGGTGCAGAAGCTGATGCACGGGGTGAAGTGAGCGCGGTGCCGATCCGAGCGGTGCAGCTCCGATCGGTGCCGCACCGATCAGTGCAGATTTGAGCGCGAAAACGGCGGCCGACGGCCGCCGTTTTCGTTTGCGGCGACGGCTTCAGCGAAAGGAGAACGAGCGATGGGCGGACTGTTTCACTGGTTGATCTTGCTGGTCATGATCGGCGGCGTGGTCGGGATCGCGGCCTTGATCGTGTTCTTGTCGAACCGCCGCAAATGACCGCGTCGCTACGGTCGCCCCTGTAGGAGCGGCGCAAGCCGCGACCGCGCCCATTCGATTGCGGCGAAAGCGACCTGTCCCGTCGTCGCGGCGAAAGCTCCAAGCCGTCACTCGCCCCCATCCGTCATTCGCCCCCATCCGTCATTCCGGCGAAAGCCGGAATCCATTTTGCTGTTGCTTTGCACGGGCTCCCCAAAGCTCAAGAGCGACAGCAAAGTCAAAATGGATTCCGGCTTTCGCCGGAATGACGGGGAGTGGGGCGGCGGCCTCTCTCGCCGGAATGACGGGGAGTGGGGGGACGGCCTCTCTCGCCGGAATGACGGGGAGTGGGGTGGCGGCCTCTTTCGCCGGAATGACGGGGAGTGGGGTGACGGCCTCTCTCGCCGGAACGACGGAGAGCGGGCAGTCCCGAACCCTCAGCGCGCCTGCGCCGCCATTTCCGCCTCGGCCTGGATCTCCAGCTCGTCCAGCCGATCCAGCAAGCGGAACAGCGCCTCGCGTTCGGCGGTTTCGATCCCCGCCAGCAGCCGCTGCTCGAACGCCAGCGCCATCGGCGCGACCTCGTCGTAGATCTTGTAGCCGTCCGGCGACAGCCGCAGCACCGAACGGCGGCGGTCGTCGTCGTGGGTGTCGCGCTCCAGGCGCCCGGCCTCGGTCAGGCGCGCGACCGCGCGGCTCACCGCGACCTTGTCCATCGCCGTGCGCTGGGCCACCTCGTTGGCCGACAGCCCGGGGAAGCGCCCCAGCACGGCCATGACCCGCCACTCGGTCACGCTCAGGGCGTAGCGCTCGGAATAGACCCGGGCGATCGCGCCGCTGACCCGGTTCGACAGCACCGACAGCCGGTAGGGCAGGAAGTGGTCGAGGTCGAGCTCGGCGTGGCGGCCGCCGGCGCGCGCGGCGGCGCGCCCGGCCGGGGCGGCGGGGCGTCCGGCCTGCGGGTCAGCCGCGGCCGGGTCGGACGGGGCGGGCGCCCCGGAATGAGAGATCGGTCGATTCATGCTGCACTGTGTCTTGATTATGGTTTCATATGAAACTATAACGGCTACTTTCCCTGAGGCCGTCCGCAGCGGACCCGGCCGCCACCCGAGAACAATGCCATGAATGCACAGCCCAACCTCGGCATGCAGGTCACCACCTTCGAAAATCCGCTCGGCATCGACGGCTTCGAGTTCGTCGAATTCGCCGCGCCCAAGGGCCAGGGCGCCCTGCTGCACGACTATTTCCGCAAGCTCGGCTTCGCCGCCGTGCTCAAGCACAAGTCGCGCCCGATCACCGTCTACCGCCAGGGCGGGGTGAACTTCCTGGTCAACGAGACGCCCGACAGCTTCGCCTCCGCCTTCGCCGAAGCCCACGGCCCCTGCGCCAGCGGCTTCGCGATCCGCTTCGACAAGCCGGCCGGCGAGGTGCTCAAGGCCGTGCTCGCCAACGGCGGCGAAGCGGTGAGCGAACGCGCCGACACCCGCGTGATCGACGCCCCGGTGGTCAAGGGCATCGGCGACTGCATGCTGTACCTGGTCGACCAGTACGGCGACAAGGGCAACGCCTACGCCGACTACGAACCCATCGCCGGCGCCGAGCAGAACCCGGCCGGGTTCGGCCTGACCTTCATCGACCACCTGACCCACAACCTGTACTTCGGCAACATGCAGAAGTGGTCGGACTATTACGAGCGTCTGTTCAACTTCCGCGAGATCAAGTACTTCGACATCAAGGGCGCCAAGACCGGCCTGGTGTCCAAGGCCATGACCGCGCCGGACGGCATCGTGCGCATCCCGCTCAACGAGTCCAACGACCCCAAGAGCCAGATCAACGAATACCTGGACGCGTACAAGGGCGAGGGCATCCAGCACATCGCCTGCTTCACCGACGACATCTACCAGACGGTCGAGGCGATGCGCGCGCAAGGCGTGGAGTTCCTCGACACGCCGGACACCTACTTCGAAGTGATCGACCAGCGCGTTCCCAACCACGGGGAAGACGTCGCCCGGTTGGCCAAGAACAAGATCCTGATCGACGCCGACCGCGAAACCCACCAGCGCAAGCTGCTGCAGATCTTCACCCAGAACGCGATCGGCCCGATCTTCTTCGAGATCATCCAGCGCAAGGGCAACGAAGGCTTCGGCGAAGGCAACTTCCAGGCCCTGTTCGAAAGCATCGAGCGCGACCAGATGCGGCGCGGCGTGCTGTAAGTTGCACGGGCGGGGCGCGTTCGCGCGTCCCGCCTTGCGCAAGGCCGGTCCCCACCTCCCAGCGTCGAATCCCGCCATGAACACCGCCGCCGACAACGTCATCTCCCTGCCGTCCGCCGACAGCCAGCGCCAGCAGCCGCGCGGCTACATGAGCGGTTTCGGCAACGAATTCGCCACCGAGGCCGTCGCCGGCGCGCTGCCGGAAGGACAGAACTCGCCGCAGCGCGCGCCGTTCGGGCTCTACGCCGAACAGCTCAGCGGCACCGCCTTCACCGCGCCTCGCAAGGAAAACCGCCGCAGCTGGCTGTACCGGATCCGTCCGGCGGCGATGCACGGCGCGTTCTCGGCGTACGCGCAACCGCGCTTCCACAACGATTTCGGCGACGGCCCGGTGTCGCCGGATCAGCTGCGCTGGGATCCGCTGCCGCTGCCCGAAGGCGGCGACGTCGATTTCCTCGACGGCCTCTACACCATGGCCGGCAACGGCTCGGCCGCCGGCCAGCACGGCTGCGGCATCCATCTGTACGCCGCCAACCGGTCCATGCGCGGCCGCTTCTTCTACAACGCCGACGGCGAAACCCTGATCGTGCCGCAGCAGGGCCGCTTGCTGATCGGCACCGAACTGGGCGCGCTGGAAGTCGATCCGATGGAAGTCGCGGTGATTCCGCGCGGCATCCGCTTCCGGGTCGAACTGCTCGACGGCGCCTCGCGCGGCTACGTGTGCGAGAACTTCGGCGCGCTGCTGCGCCTGCCCGACCTCGGCCCGATCGGCGCGAACGGCTTGGCGAATCCGCGCGATTTCTCGACCCCGCACGCGTCCTACGAGGACGTGGACGGCGAGTTCGAACTGGTCGCCAAGTTCCAAGGCCACCTGTGGCGCGCCGACATCGGCCACTCGCCGCTGGACGTGGTCGCGTGGCACGGCAACTTCGCGCCGTACAAGTACGACCTGCGCCGCTTCAACACCATCGGTTCGATCAGCTTCGATCATCCCGACCCGTCGATCTTCACCGTGCTGACCTCGCCCAGCGACACGCCCGGCACGGCCAACATCGACTTCGTGATCTTCCCGCCGCGCTGGCTGGTGGCGCAGCACACCTTCCGCCCGCCGTGGTTCCACCGCAACGTCGCCAGCGAGTTCATGGGGCTGGTGCACGGCGTGTACGACGCCAAGGCCGGCGGCTTCGCCCCGGGCGGCGCCTCGCTGCACAACTGCATGACCGGCCACGGCCCGGACGCGGAAACCTTCGAAAAGGCCTCGCACGCCGACCTGAGCAAGCCGCATGTCATCACCGACACGATGGCTTTCATGTTCGAGACGCGCGCGGTGATCCGTCCGGCGGCGCAGGCCTTCGATGCGGCGCATCGGCAGCGCGATTACCAAGCCTGCTGGGCGGGGTTGCGGAAGCACTTCGATCCGTCGAAGCGCGATCAGTAAGCAGCCGCTTCAAGCCCCTCTCCTTGTGCGGGAGAGGGGCGGGTAAACGTCGAACGCCGAAGCGCGAGCGTTTCGCCGGCAACGATGCTTCGCGCGCGCCCCACGCTCGCCCCGGCCCGAACGCAGAGCGTTCGCGCGTTCGCTGCCGCACGAGCCCGTGTCCCGCAAGCGGGAGAGGGAACGCCGGCGTTGCGCCCCGCTGCGCTTCTCGCCGCGTTCACGCAAAACCGCTAGGCTGCTCCGGCCATTCGCAACGCGCTCATGCGCCGGAGTCCGCCCATGATTTTCGCGCC
This sequence comes from Lysobacter sp. K5869, assembly GCF_018847975.1. Classification (NCBI taxonomy): domain Bacteria; kingdom Pseudomonadati; phylum Pseudomonadota; class Gammaproteobacteria; order Lysobacterales; family Lysobacteraceae; genus Lysobacter; species Lysobacter sp. K5869. The sequence continues at coordinate 2,078,742 of NZ_CP072597.1, forward strand.
GAACTCCCTGCCCGCCCGCCTGGGCCTGCTCGCCGCCGCGCTGCTCGCGCTGGCCGCGTGCCAGCGCGAATCCGCGCCGGCGCCGCAGGAGTCCTCGTCCGCCGCGCCGGCGGTCAATCCCGCGCCGATCGACGACCAACCTGCCGAAAGCGTGCCGCCGGCCACCGCGCCGGTGTCCTCGCCGCCGCCGGCCGCGGCCGCCGGTCTGGCCCGCTTCGACGGTTACGGCGACATGCGTTTCGGCATGACCGCCGAACAGGCCAAGCAAGCCTGGGGCGGCGAACTCAAGGGCAAGCCCGACGAACCGGGCGGCTGTTATTACCTGCAACCGATCTGGGGCAACAATCCGCGCGAGTTCGGCTTCATGGTCGAAGACGGAAAGTTCGTGCGCCTGGATGTCGGCAACGATAAGGAAATCGCGCCCGGCGGCGGCAAGAAAGGCATGAGCGCCGACGAGATCGGCAAGCTCTACGCCGGCCGCGTCGAGACCCAGCCGCACAAGTACGAGCCGGGCGCCAAAGTGCTGCGCGTCAACGACGCGAGCGGCGGCGTGCTGGTGTTCGAGACCGCGGGCGACGGCAAGGTCGCGCGCTGGCGCGTCGGGGTGCCGCCGCAGGTCGATTATGTCGAGGGCTGCTCCTGAGCCGGCCCGGCTGGGCATAATCGGCGCGACCGGGCGGGCCGCCGACGCGGACCCGCGCGATCCGGCGACGGCCGTTCGCCGGTCCTGAAAGCTCCACCACCGCAACCGCGCAACGCGAGGGGAAGATCGCCATGTTGGAAGCCGTCGGCTTGTTCGTGCTGGGCCTGTTCCTGTTGGCCCTGGGCGGCGACTCGGTCGTCAAGGGCGCTTCCGGCCTGGCCCAGCGGCTGGGCATCTCGCCGTTCGCCGCGGGCTTGGTGCTGGTGGCCTTCGCCACCTCCTTGCCCGAGCTGGCGGTGAACCTGCAAGCGGTGGTGCGCGGCCAGCAGGCGCTGGCGCTGGGCAACGCGGTCGGCAGCAACGTGGTCAATTTCGGCCTCACCCTGGGCGTGGCCGCGCTGGCCGCGCCGCTGACGGTGCGCTGGCGCGCGCTCGCGCCGTTGCTGCTGGTGTTGCTGGTGGGAACGCTGGGCGTGATCGGCCTGGGCCTGGACGGCGCGCTGAGCCGCGGCGAAGGCGTGGCGATGCTGGCCGTGTTCGTCGCCGTGGTCGTGTTCGCCACCGCGCGCACCCGCCACGAAAAACCCGAGGTGCAGGACGCCATCGCCGCGTTCGCGCAGACCCAGACTCACCTCGGCCTCAACCTCGTGCGCATTCTGATCGCCGCGGTGCTGCTGCACCTCGGCGCGTACCTGATCGTCGGCGGCCACGGCCTGTGGAGCCTGCACGCGCCGCTGCCGGCCGCGGCCGGCGGCTTCGGCTCGCCCAACGCGGCGATCCTCGGCGCCGCGCTGGGCCTGTCGCCGCTGCTGACCGGCCTGCTGCCGGTGGCGATCGGCACCGCTTTGCCGGAAGCCGCCGCCGCCGTCGCCGCGGCGCGGCGCGGGCAGGGCGAGATCGTGGTCGGCCACGTGATCGGTTCGAGCCTGTTCAATCTGCTGTTCGTGCTCGGCGGCATGGCCGCGCTGCGCACCGTGCCGCTGCCGGCCTCGTTCGTGCGCTTCGAGCTGCCGGCCGCGGCGGTGTTCGCGCTGATGCTCTATCCGATGCTGCGCGGCGACCTGCGCATCAGCCGGCGCGAAGGCGCGGTGCTGGTGGTGGCCTTGCTGGCATGGATCGGTTTCGAGCTGGCGACGCTGGGCTGAGGCGAGTCGGGCGAGGCGAGCCGCGCCCCGCGGAGCGGCGATGCGGGCCGATCGGCCCGCGCGTCCACAGAACCCATGCAACCGGCCGGCCTATAATGGCCGGATGAGCGAAATCACCACCACGCCGCGGATGCCGCGACGCGCGTTGCGCGCGCTCAGCGAATTCTTCCGCCTCGAAGCCGCCGGCGGCATCGTCCTGATCGCCGCCGCGGTCCTGGCCCTGATCGCCGCCAATTCGCCGCTGCACGCGGCCTACGAAGCCTTCCGCGAGATCCCGGTGCAAGTGCGCGTCGGCGCGCTCGACATCAGCAAGCCGCTGCTGCTGTGGATCAACGACGGGCTGATGGCGATCTTCTTCCTGGTCGTCGCCCTGGAAATCAAGCGCGAGGCGCTCAGCGGGCAATTGGCCGAGCGCTCGCAGCTGGTGCTGCCGATGGTGTGCGCCATCGCCGGCGTGGTCGTGCCGGCGCTGCTGTTCTTCGCCTTCAACCGGGACGACCCGGCGGCGATGCGCGGCTGGGCGGTGCCGACCGCGACCGACATCGCCTTCGCCCTGGGCGTGCTCGCGCTGCTGGGCTCGCGCGTGCCGGCGGCGATGAAGCTGCTGCTCTCGACCATCGCCGTGGTCGACGATCTGATCGCGATCCTCATCATTGCGTTCTTCTATTCGCACGGGCTGTCGGTGACCGCGCTGATCTGGGCGGCGGTGGCGTTGGCGGCGATGTGGCTGCTCAACCGGCGCGGGGTCAAATCGCTGGGGCCGTATCTGGCGCTGGGCGTGGTGCTGTGGGTGTGCGTGCTCAAGTCCGGCGTGCATGCGACCTTGGCCGGCGTCGCCACCGGCCTGCTGATTCCGCACGTCGACAAGCGCAACAACATCGACGACGAAACAGAACATTCGCCGCTGGAAACCCTCGAACACGCGCTGCACCCGTGGGTGGCCTACGCGATCCTGCCGCTGTTCGCCTTCGTCAACGCCGGCTTGTCGCTGGGCGGGATCGAGATGAAGGACATGCTGGCGGCGCTGCCGATGGGCGTGGTGATCGGCCTGGTGGTCGGCAAGCCGATCGGCATCGTCGGCGCGGCGTTGCTGATGCGCGCGCTGGGTTGGGCCCGCTTCCCCGCCGGCATGGACCTGCGGGCGATGATCGGCCTGGGCCTGATGTGCGGCATCGGCTTCACCATGAGCTTGTTCATCGCGTCCCTGGCCTACCAGGATCCGCTCTTGTACGAGGAAGCCGTCCTCGGCATCCTCGGCGCTTCGCTGCTGTCGGCGGTGATCGGTTATTTCTGGCTGCGCGCGGTGTTGCCCGCACGCGGCGGCGCCCAGGGTTAAGACGAACGGATGAAGCACGCATTGGTGTTCGGCGGCAGCGGCCAGATCGGCCTGCCGCTGTTGCAGCGGTTGTATCAGGACGGCTGGCGGGTCACCGCGATTTCGCGCGGCGAACAGACCGACTGGCCCGGCCTGCACTGGCTGCAGGGCGATCTGCAGGACATGCCCGAACTGCCCAAGCGCGTGGACGCGATCTTCAGCTGCGGGCCGCTGCTGAAGTTCGCGAAGTGGTACGAGGCCTCGGGCATCGAGGCCAGCCGCGTGATCGCGTTCGGTTCGACCAGCGCCGAGACCAAGCGCGGTTCGGCCGACGCCGAGGAACGCCGGGTCGCCGGCGAACTGCGCGAAGGCGAGGCGACCTTGTTCGCCGCCGCGCAACCGCGCAGCGACGCGGCCACGGTGCTGCGGCCCACCTTGATCTACGGCGCCGGCCGCGACGCCACCCTGACCCGGATCGCGCAACTGGCCCAGCGCCTGCGCTATTTCCCGCTGCCGCGCGGCGCCGACGGCCTGCGCCAGCCGGTGCACGTGGACGATCTGGCCGACGCCGCCTTCGCCGCGCTGAGCGCGCCGGCGAGTTTCGGCCACACTTACGCCGTGCCGGGCGGCGAGACCTTGAGTTACCGCGACATGGTCGCGCGCACGCTGGACTGCCTGCGTCCGCCGGTGCGCCTGATCGAACTGCCGTCGCCCTTGTTCAACCTCGCCCTGCTCGCCGCGCAAGCCACCGGCCGCGCCACCGGCCTCGGCGAAGCGGCGGTGCGGCGCATGCGCAGCGACATGGCCTTCGACGCCGGCCCCGCGCAGCGCGATTTCGGCTACGCGCCGCGGCCCTTCCTGCCGAGCGCGGAGATGTTCGAGCCGCCGCGCGCTTGAGCGGCGCGCCTCAGCGCGCCCGCGACTTGGCCAGATTCCGCAGCGCGATCAACAACACGCCGCCGAGCACCATCGCGCCGCCGATCCACAAACTCGGCCCCGGCCGGTCGCCCCAGAACGCGATGCCCAATCCGATCGCGACCACCGGCGCCAGCAACAGCCACGGCGTCACCTGCGCGACCGGATGGCGCTGCACCAGCACGTAGTACAAGCCGTGGCCGAGCAGCGAGGACACGAACGCGGCGTACAACGCGCCGGCCCACGCGACCCAGCTCACCGACGGCAATGCGGCGAGGCCGCCGGGCTCCAGGCACAGACTGATCGCCAGCAGCGGCGTCACCGCGATCAATGCGGTCCAGCCTTGCTGGCTGAACATGTCGAGCCCGCGCAAGCCTTTCATCAACACCGTGCCCAGGGCCAGGAACGCGGCCGAGACCAGCATCAGCACCACCGCCAGCGGGTGATCGAGCACCATCGGATCGAAGCCGAGCACCAGCACGCCGCCGAAGCTGATCGCGATGGCGACGCCGGTGCGCCAGGCGAAGCGTTCGCCGAGCAGCCACCACGCCAGCAGCGCGGTCATCGGCACATAGCTCTGCATGACGATGGCCGGCGAGGACAGATCGCCGGCGGCCTTCAGCGCGCTGAAGCTCAGGCCGAAATGCATCACGCCGATGCACAGGCACACCGCGATCAGCCGCGGCCATTGCCCCGGCGCGGGACGCTTGAGGAAGAACGCCAGCGGCAGCGCCAGCAAGGCGAAGCGCAGCGCGGTGAACAGGAACGGCGGAATCTCGCGCAGCGCCAGCGCCGAGGTCAGGAAGTTGATCGCCCACGACAGGACGACGAGCAGCAGCAGGAGCAGATCGCGGGCGGGCATGGCCGAATGGGCAGACTAGGGCGGGTGGGCTATCGTGGCCGCCTTGCGGGCGGACGCGAACGGCGCGACGGGACGGACATTGTGAAGCAAGCGATGCAGGCTGCGGGACCGATGGGCTGGGGTCTGTTGCTGTTGGCGATCCTGGCGCTGGGCCTGACGCCGGCGGCGTGGCTGTTGCGGGCCTTGGTCGCGCGCGCGTTCGGCGCGCGGCCGGCGTTCTTTGCTGCGCTGTGGACGGTGCTGTTCGCCGCGGTGCTGTGGGCGATGTTGGCGGTGGCCGGGTTGATCGCCACGCACGGCACCGCGCTGGGTTCGGGCGCGCCGTTCGCGGGCGTGGCGATGGCGCTGTCGTGGTTGGCGTTGGGCGTGGGCGTACGCTGGTACCTGCCCGGGCCGGACGGCGCCAAGCTGGCGTGGCCGCGCGCGTTGTGGGCGGCGTTGCCGCCGGGGCTGTTGCTGTGGGGCGAGGCGGCGGTGTTGGCGTGGGACGAGGCGAGGGGGTTGCGGCTCGCGTTGGGGTGGCTGGGGATCGCCTGAGGCCGCGGACGCTGGTTGAGCGGCCGATGAGGTGATCGGCGGTTCGCGCGGTCGATGCGGCCCTCCGGGTGTGGCGGCGTGGTTGTGTTGGCGCGGTCGCGGCTCGCGCCGCTCCTACAGGAAGAAGCGCGGCTGCATCGGGGCGGAAGCGACGTACCGCCCGCGCAACTGCGGCCGCATCGAAGCGACTGTAGGAGCGGCGCAAGCCGCGACCGCGCCAATCCAATTACGATGGCGCTTCGAGAGCCGACGCCCCGGCCGCACAGGAGAACGACCCCGCATGGACATCGCGACCCTCGGCAAAATCGTCCTCGCCGCGCTGGGCGTCGCCGCCGCCGTGGTGTTGCTGTTCGTGCTCTGGTTCAAGCCGGTCGCGTGGGTGCTGCGCGGCCTCGCCCCGCGCACGCTCGGCGCGCCGCTGCGCGAGGGCGCGGCGATGAGCGCGGTGCAGATCGCGCTGATGACGATGCTGCCCGCCGCGCTGCTGTGGGCCTTGCTCGGCGCGCGCGCGCCGGAGTGGGCGCATGTCGCGGTGGTCGCGGCCTTGCCGTGGCTCGGCCTGACGTTCGGCCTGCGCATGACGGCGCGCGATGACGAAGGCCGCGCATGGCCGTGGCCGCGCGCCGCGTTGCTGGCCTTGCCCGCGGCGCTGACCTGGTGGCTGGTCACCGCCGCGGTGCTGAGCGTCCCGCTATTGCTGGGCTTGTTCAGCCCGCCGGTGATGCTGGCCGGTTGAACTCAGTACGACCAACCCAGCTTGCGGTACAGCTTCGCCAACACCCACGCCGGGCCGATCAACAGATACGTCAGATCGGTCAGGAAGCTCGGCTTCTTGCCTTCGATCTTGTGGCCGATGAACTGCGCGATCCACGCGACCACGAACACCGTCACCGCGGTCCACAGCAGAACGCGGATGCCGAAGCTTTGCGCGATCCAGTTCGTCAGCAGCGACAGCGCGACGAACATCGCCAGCATGCCCAGGCCCAGCGTGCGCGAGGCGCGGTAGTAGAACAGCATCGCCGCGAACATCGGCAGCGCGGCCCAGACGCCGGCCTTGAACAGCGCGTCGGGCGAAGGGATGCACCACAGCAGCGCGATCACGCTCCACAGGATCGCCGGCACGGCGAACACGTGGATGCGCTGGTTGGTGGCGTTGCGGTGATCGCCGGAATAGCTGGCGAACCAGCGGTCGATCGGACGCTCGGCGGCGTCGGAGTGGGCGAGGGTGCTCATGGTCGGCTCCCGTGGCGGTGAGGCGGGCGCGCGGCCCGCGAGGCGGCGAACGCGCCCGCGGCGGGCGCGCGGTGGAGGTCGGCCGCGCGCGGATCGCGGCGCGGGCCGGCGGCGCTCAGTGCGCCGCCGATTTCGAGAATAGCTGGATCACCAGCACCCCGGCCACGATCAGGCAGATGCCGGCGATCGCGCCCGGGTCGAGCGTCTGCTTCATGAACACGGCGCCGATCAGAGCGATCAGGACGATGCCGATGCCCGACCAGATCGCGTAGGCGACGCCGACCGGGACGGTTTTGAGCACCAGCGACAGGAAATAGAACGCGACCGCGTAGCCCGCCGCGACGACGGCGGACGGCCCGGCTTTGGTGAAGCCCTCGGAGGCCTTGAGCGCGCTGGTCGCGATCACCTCGGCGGCGATGGCGACGGCCAGATACAGGTAGCCGATGTTCATGCGGATGCGGATCTGCGGCGAAGGGGATCGGCAGGGTAGCGCGCATGGCGGGCGGCGGGTGCGGGGCGGCGGCGATGGGGGCAGTGTCGCGCGCGGCGGGAGCGGGGTCTGTAAAGCGGGCGACAGTTCGGTGTGTCGCGGAGCCGGGCGCAACATCGGATGGCTGCGAGGGGGGGCGGGAGCGAGAGCGGGCGAGGTCGCCTGCGACTTCGCGGTTCGTCGGCCGCCGATTGCCCGCGTCGCGACTCGCGTCGCTCCTACAGTCGCCTTCGGCCGCTTCGCCCGCCCCCTGTAGGAGCGGCGTAAGCCGCGACCGCGCCACCCCGATCCACCGCGCAACGACACACAACCCGAGAGCGCCCAGCGCCGCGCACCTCGCGCAGACCCGAGAATCCCCGCACCCGAAAAATCCGCACGCCAAAACGACGAAGGGCCGCTTTCGCGGCGCCTCGCCTCCCGAAACGAGAAGGGCCGCTTTCGCGGCCCTTCGTCTACGCGCTTCCGGCTCAATCCACCGAAATGCCCGCAAGCTTCTGCAGGGCCTCGGCGTACTTCGCCCGCGTCCGCTCGATCACCTGCGCCGGCAGGTTCGGACCCGGCGGGGTCTTGTCCCACTCCAGCGTCTCCAGGTAATCGCGCACGAACTGCTTGTCGTAGCTCGGCGGGCTGGTGCCGACCTGATACTGGTCGGCCGGCCAGTAACGCGACGAATCCGGCGTCAGCATCTCGTCCATCACGTACAAGCGGCCGTCGGCGTCGGTGCCGAACTCGAACTTGGTGTCGGCCAGCAGGATGCCGCGCTGGGCCGCGTAGTCGGCGGCGTAGCGGTACAGGCGCAAGGTCGCGTCGCGCACCGCTTCGGCCAACTCGGCGCCGACCGTGCGCACCGCGGTGTCGAAGTCGATGTTCTCGTCGTGGTCGCCGACGGCGGCCTTGGTCGAGGGGGTGAAGATCGGCTCGGGCAGTTGCTCGGCCTGGCGCAGCCCGCCGGGCAGGGCGATGCCGCTGATCCGGCCGGTGCGCTGGTAATCCTTCCAGCCGCTGCCGATCACGTAGCCGCGGGCGATGCATTCGATCGCCACCGGCTTGAGCTTCTTGGTGACCACCGTGCGCTTGGCGTACAGCGCCGGATCGACGCCGTCGGGCAGCACCGCGGCGACCTCGATGCCGGTGAGGTGGTTGGGGATGATGTGCGCGGTCTTGCCGAACCAGAAATTGCTGATCTGGCAGAGCATCTCGCCCTTGCCCGGGATCGGGTCGGGCAGCACGACGTCGAACGCGCTGAGGCGGTCGGTGGCGACCATCAACAGGCAGTCGCCGCCGGGCGCGGCGCCGGCGGGTAAGCGGTCGGCGGGCAGATCGAAGACATCGCGGACCTTGCCGCGATGGCGAAGGGGCAGGCCGGGCAGTTCGGATTGCAGCAGCGTGGTCGTCAACGTGGGGACCCCTGATGGCGTAAGGCAACGACTCCCGCGCGCCTGGCGCGCCTGAGCGGTCGTTGGCCGGGGCCGTCCGGGCCGCCCGGGTCGCGCGCGTGCGCGACGGGGCCGGGCAGTGTACGCCGCTTGCGGCCGCTGTGCAGGCCCTGGAGGCGGCCGAATCGGGTCGAATCGTGCCGATCCGGGCCGAATGGGCGACGGCGGCGCGGTTCCGGCCCGTCCCCGGCGCCCCGGCCGCCCCGTTAAGATGCCCGGGCAAGGGCCGCGGCGGCCCGGACACGGGCGGATCGCGGTGGCGACGAAACAGCGCTGGTACGGCAAATTGCTCGGCTTCTTCGCCGGCGCGGCGCTGCTGCGCGGCAACCCGTTCCTCGGCGCCATCGTCGGCCTGCTGATCGGCCACGCCTTCGACAGCGACTGGTTCAAGCTGCGCGGCGAAGACGCCTACGCGGTGCTGGGCCTGGACAGCGACGCCAGCGACGCCCAGATCGACCAGGCCTATCGCCGGCTGATCTCGCAATACCACCCCGACCGCTACAGCAACGACCCCGACGACATCCGCCAGCGCGCGGAGGCCAAGGCGCGCGAGATCAATCGGGCGTACGACCGGATCCAGGCGCTGCGCAAGCCCAAGTCTAGGAGTTAGCGAATAGGAGTTAGGAGATAGCGAAAGCCCGCACATCGTCGCTTTTCGCTATCTCCTAACTCCTATTCGCTAACTCCCGCTTTTTGCTTGGAAAGCTCCCCAAGGCGACAATACCCGTCTTCCCCGCAGGCTCCGCCCATGACCACGCAACCCACCGTCATCGCCCCGTCCATCCTCTCGGCCGACTTCGCCCGCCTGGGCGAGGAAGTCGACAACGTGATCAAGGCCGGCGCCGACTGGGTCCATTTCGACGTCATGGACAACCACTACGTGCCGAACCTGACCATCGGCCCGATGGTCTGCGAGGCGCTGCGCAAGCACGGCGTGACCGCGCCGATCGACGTGCATCTGATGGTCGAACCGGTCGACCGCATCGTTCCGGATTTCGCTAAGGCCGGCGCCACCACGATCAGCTTCCACCCCGAAGCCAGCGGCCACGTGCATCGCACGATCCAGCTGATCAAATCGCACGGCTGCAAGGCCGGGCTGGTGCTCAACCCGGCCACCTCGATCGACGTGCTCGACTGGGTGCTCGACGATCTGGACATGGTGCTGCTGATGTCGGTGAACCCCGGCTTCGGCGGCCAGAGCTTCATCCCTTCGGCGCTGGAAAAACTGCGTCGCGTGCGCGAGCGCATCGACCGCAGCGGCCGCGCGATCCGGCTGGAGATCGACGGCGGCGTCAAGGCCGACAACATCGGCGACATCGCCGCCGCGGGCGCCGACACCTTCGTCGCCGGCTCGGCGATCTTCAACGCGCCGGATTACGCCGAGGTGATCGGGCGGATGAAGGCGGCGGTGGAGGCGGTGCGCAAGTAAGCGCCCGCGCGGTCGCGACGTCGGTAGCATCGGCGCCGGCTTCGCTTGAAGATCGTCGGGGCGCGTTGCCGTTTTCGCGCGCATCGCCGCTGACATTGGCGCGCAGGCGCATCCGCTGGAAGTCGGCGAATCGGAACGTCGTTACGCGTGCGCGCCGGGCGATGCGCCAGCGCGCGCCGGCCAGCGCGACCGCGTCGTCTCGACGGCGGGTTTCTCGGCCGAAGCGGAACGTTCGGCCGAATGGGCGTGCCGTTCCGGCTGTTGCGTTCTCGCCGCGCGTGGCATCGTGCCTGCATTCCCAACGTCAGGATGCGCCGCCATGAACACCTGCGACCTGTGCGACCGCCACGACGCGCTCGTGCGCGTGCTCGATCTGCCGCTGCGCGATTTCGGCGGCCGCCGCGGCTTCGCCGGCGTCGTCAGCACCATCAAAGCGTACGAAGACAACTCGCGGGTGCGCGAAGCCGTGGCCGAGCCCGGTGCGGGCCGGGTGTTGGTGATCGACGGCGGCGGTTCTTCGCGCCGGGCCATGCTCGGCGATCTGCTCGCGGCCCAGGCGGTGGAGAACGGTTGGATTGGGGTGATCGTGTTCGGCGCGATCCGCGACAGCGCGGCGATCGGCGCGATGGATCTGGGCGTGAAAGCCTTGGGCACGTGCCCGCGCAAGACCGACAAGCGCGGGCAGGGGCAGCGCGATGTCGCGCTCGCGTTCGGCGGCGTGAACATCCGTGCGGGCGATTGGGTGTGCGCGGACGAGGACGGCGTGGTGTTCGCGGACGAAGCGTTGGCGTGAGCGGCGGTTGAGGTGGCGCGTTCGCCGCAACCGAACTGCCGCGATCGCGGCTTACGCCGCTCCTACACAGGTAGCCGCGGCCGGTTCGTTCCCGACTGTAGGAGCGGCGTAAGCCGCGACCGCGCCAACCCGCCTACGACGAATCCCGCCTGCGCGCCCGCGACCCCAAATGAAAAGGACGCGGACCTTGCGGCCCGCGTCCCGGAAGATTTGGAGGCAATCCAGCCTCCGCCCGTCGTCCCTGATATGGCCTCCTATATTCCGGATCGACGATGACACGTGTGTGACAGACTTGGCGCATCCGTACATTCATCCGGCCATCGCGCGCGCTTGTTAGCGTCGCCGCGCCCCCACCGACGGAACCCCGCGCATGACTCCATCCCGCTGGCGCCTGATCCTCAACGGAAAATCCGCCGGCAACGACGCCGTGCGCCAGGCTGTCGCCGCGCTGCGCGGGCACGGCGTCGCGCTGGACGTGCGCGTGACCTGGGAAGGCGGCGACGGCGAGCGCTATGTCGCCGAGGCCGTCGCCGACGGCGTCGACACCGTGGTCGCCGGCGGCGGCGACGGCACGCTGAGCGAAGTCGCCACCGCGCTCGCCCAGCGCGACGAAAACGCCGACGCGCTGCCCAGCCTCGGCCTGATCCCGCTCGGCACCGCCAACGACTTCGCCACCGCCGCCGCCCTTCCGACCGACCCGCTGCAAGCGCTGGAACTGATCCGCCGCCGCCCGCCGCGCGCCATCGACCTGCTGCGGCTGCAAGCGCCCGACGGCCTGCATTGGGCGGCGAATCTGGCCACCGGCGGCTTCGGCACCCAGGTCACGCTGGAGACCGATCCCGGCCTCAAGAAAATGCTCGGCGGCCTGGCGTACTTCGTCACCGGCATCGCCAAGCTGGGCAAGCTCGAACCGCTGCGCGCGCGCCTGCACGGCGAAGGCTTCGAATGGGAAGGCGACTTCCTCGCCCTGGCCATCGGCAACGGCCGCCTCGCCGGCGGCGGGCAGGTGCTGTGCCCGGACGCTTTCATCGACGACGGTCTGCTCGACGCGACCGTGCTGCCGACGTTCTCCGGCGAAGTCGGCGCCGCCATGCGCACTGTGCTGACCGAGAGCGAGCGGGTCGCGTTCGAGCGCATGACCGTGCGCGCGCAACTGCATTGGGTCGAGATCGAATCGCCGCGCGGCCTGCATCTCAATCTCGACGGCGAACCGGTCCAGTCGCCGCGCTTCCGCATCGACTGCGTGCCCGGACGGCTGCGCATGCACCTGCCGGCGGGGTGTCCGCTGCTCAGCGCCGAGGCGCTGGCGGCGACCCAGGGCTGACCGGTCCGGGGCGCCGATCCAGCCGATTCGCGCGACCAGTGAGGGCGCGCACGTTCCGGCTTCGCCGCGGTCGCGCACGGCGCGCGAAGTCGGGTAGAGTGGCGGCATGCAAGCCTGGGCGAACCCGCATTCCTTCTGCGCCGACGTGGGTTGGCGATGGTGGCCGTCGGTCATCACCGCTCCTGCCCACTCGTCCATGAAGGAATCCCCGCGTGATTTCGCACGAACTCTTCCAGCAGCAGGCCGCTAACGGCTACACCCGCATCCCCGTCGTGCGCGAGGTCCTGTCCGACCTCGATACGCCGCTCTCGGTCTATCTCAAGCTCGCCGACAGCCCGCACACCTATCTGTTCGAATCGGTCGAGGGCGGCGAGCGCTTCGCCCGCTACTCCATCATCGGCCTGCCGGCGCAGCGCGTGTACGCCTTCGCCGGGCACACCTTGTTCGTCACCGAGAACGGCGAGCTGGTCGAGAGCCGCACGGTCGAGGATCCCTTCGCCGAAGTCGAACGCCTGCGCAGCGCGCACAAGGTGCCGAAGATCGACGGCCTGCCGGGTTTCGCCGGCGGTCTGGTCGGTTGGTTCGGTTTCGAGTGCATCCAGTACATCGAACAGCGCCTGGCCGGCGGCGACAAGCCCGACGAACTCGGCACGCCCGACATCCTGCTCATGGAGAGCGAGGAAGTGGCGGTGTTCGACAACCTCAAGGGCCGGCTGTACCTGATCGTCCACGCCGATCCGAGCGAGCCGCAGGCCTACGCGCGCGCCAACCGCCGCCTCGATCAGCTCGTCCACCGCCTGCGCATCGGCGGCCCGGGCTATCCGGAAACGCTGCACTCGGTGGGTTTGGACGAAGGCGATTTCGTTTCCGGCTTCACCCGCCAAGGCTTCATCGACGCGGTGGAGAAATCCAAGGAACTGATCCGCGCCGGCGACATCTTCCAGGTGGTGCTGTCGCAGCGGCTCAGCGTGCCGTTCAAGGCGCGCCCGGTCGACGTGTACCGCGCGCTGCGCGCCTTGAACCCGTCGCCGTACATGTATTTCCTCGATGTCGGCGGCACCCAGGTGGTCGGCTCCTCGCCGGAAATCCTGGTGCGCCTGCAGGGCGGCGAAGTCACCGTGCGTCCCATCGCCGGCACCCGTCCGCGCGGCAAGACGGTCGAGGAAGACCACGCGCTGGAAGCCGAACTGCTGGCCGATCCGAAGGAACGCGCCGAGCATCTGATGCTGATCGATCTCGGCCGCAACGACGTCGGCCGCGTCTCGCAGGCCGGCACGGTGGAAGTCGGCGAGCAGTTCGTGATCGAACGCTACAGCCACGTCATGCACATCGTCAGCGAAGTCACCGGCCGCCTGACCGAGGGCATGAACTATGCCGACGTGCTCCGCGCGACGTTCCCGGCCGGCACCGTCAGCGGCGCGCCGAAGATCCGCGCGCTGGAAGTGATCCGCGAGCTCGAACCGATCAAGCGCAACGTCTACTCCGGCGCGGTCGGCTACATCGGCTGGCACGGCGACGCCGACACCGCCATCGCCATCCGCACCGCAGTGATCCAGGACGGCCGCCTGCACGTGCAGGCCGGCGCCGGCATCGTCTACGACTCCGACCCGCAGAAGGAATGGGAAGAGACGATGAACAAGGGCCGCGCGCTGTTCCGCGCCGTGGCCGAGGCGGCGCGCGGACTGTGAGCCCGCGGCGTTCCCGCGCCGCTCCTCGTTGGTAGGAGCGGCGTGAGCCGCGACTGCGGCAATCAAGTAACGTCGCGAATCGATTCGCTTCGGATCGTGAAGCCGCGCAACGCTTCTTAGCTCCCCGGCCTCCGATTGCCCGCGTCGCGGCTCGCGCCGCTCCTACAGCCGCTCCGACGAAGCCGCGTTTCTCCCTGTAGGAGCGGCGCAAGCCGCGACCGCGGCAACTAAACGACGTCGCAAATAGGTCTGCTCGGAATCGTGCAGTCGCGCAACGCTTCGTATGTCCTCGGCTCCCGATTGACCGCGTCGCGGCTCGCGCCGCTCCTACAGTCGCTCCGACGCAGCTGCGTTTCTCCCTGTAGGAGCGGCGCAAGCCGCGACCGCGGCAATTGAACGGCGCCGCAAATAGGTCTGCTCGGAATCGTGCAGTTGCGCAACGCTTCGTATGTCCTCGGCTTCCGATTGCCCGCGTCGCGGCTCACGCCGCTCCTACAGCCGCTCCGGCGCAGCCGCATTTCTCCTGTAGGAGTGGCGCAAGCAGCGACCGCAGCAATCGAACGACGCCGCAAACCGGCCCGCTTCGGATCGCGAAACCGTCTCGCGCTTCGAACATCCCGCCCTCCGCTCCGGACCCGCCGCATCGCCGGGAGATACCCCGAGTCCGCAACGGCAACCAGGCGCATCCGCGCATCGACCGGCGTCCATCGCCGACCGCGGCCCGCGTCGTATCCGCGCGCATCCGCCGCCCTGTCCGCGCCGCGCGTCGCAGAAATGCGTCCGGCGCGGATTACAAAAAGTTCATGGTCCGGAAAGGCCCGGGGCAGGGCCGCCGGCGCAATCTGGCTTCGCGATGGGGGCCAACCCCACCGGTCCAGACCTCCCAACCCGCATTCCCCAGGAGCCACACCATGAACGTCCGTAACGTCCTGCTCGCCGTCGCGCTGACCGCGTTCGCCGGTTCCGCCTTCGCCGCCGCCCCGGCGACCGCCGGTGCCGCCGGCGCCGCGCCGGCCGCCGCTAAGACCGTCAAGCACAAGCACCACAAGAAGCACCACAAGGCTTCGAAGGCTAAGGCCGCCTCGGCCGCCACGGCTCCGGAAGCGGCGCCGGCCTCGAATTGATCCTTCGCGAGCCTGCTCCCCCGAGCCCCACGCATCGTCGGCGTGGGTGTGATACCCCGCCGGCGTGAGCCGGCGGGGTATCTTTTTTCCGGCAGCCCCGAGCCCCGGCTTGCGTCGACGGCACCGCCCTCCACGCCTCGCGGCCGCACCCGCTTTGCTCGTTCCTAGTTCCTCGTTCCCCGCTTCCCGCCGCATTCGCGCCTCGCCCACCGCCCCGCGCGTTATCCTGTCGGCGCCCCATTCATGCACCGTCGCGTTCGCGGAGGCGGTATGCGCGTCCTGCTCGTCGAAGACGATCCCCACACCGCCGGTTTCATCGCCAAGGGTTTGCGCGAAGACGGCCACAGCGTCGACCACGCCGGCAACGGCAAGGACGGCCTGTTCCTGGCCACCACCGAAACCTACGACGCCATCGTCCTGGACCGGATGCTGCCGGGCCTGGACGGGCTGACCCTGCTGCAAACCCTGCGCGGCGCCGGCAACCGCACGCCGGTGCTGCTGCTGACCGCACTGGGCGAAGTCGATCACCGCGTCGAAGGCCTGCGCGCCGGCGCCGACGACTATCTGGTCAAACCCTTCGCCTACGCCGAACTGTCGGCGCGCCTGGACAGCATCCTGCGCCGCGGCAGCGCCGGTGGCAGCGAGCCGACCCGCCTGCGCGTGGCCGACCTGGAACTGGACCTGCTCAGCCGCGAAGCGCGCCGCGGCGACAAGCGCATCGAACTGCAACCGCGCGAGTTCCGCCTGCTCGAATACCTGATGCGTCAGGCCGAACGCGTGGTCACCCGCACTATGCTGTTGGAAGCGGTGTGGGACTACCACTTCGATCCGCAGACCAACGTCATCGACGTGCACATCAGCCGCTTGCGGCAGAAGATCGATCAAGGCTATCCGCGCCCGCTGCTGCACACCGTGCGCGGCGCCGGCTACCGGTTGGGCGTGTGAGCGCGG
This sequence comes from Lysobacter sp. K5869, assembly GCF_018847975.1. Classification (NCBI taxonomy): domain Bacteria; kingdom Pseudomonadati; phylum Pseudomonadota; class Gammaproteobacteria; order Lysobacterales; family Lysobacteraceae; genus Lysobacter; species Lysobacter sp. K5869. The sequence goes on from NZ_CP072597.1 coordinate 2,094,627, forward strand.
CCTGCGCGAGCGCGGGGCCGCGCGCATGGGGCTGATGCCGCGTTCGACCAGCGCGCGGCTCGCGCTCGCGGTCACCGCGTCGTTCCTGCTCGCGTTCGTGCTGCTCGGCATCGGCGTGCATTACGCGGTGTCGGCGATGTTGAACCAGGACGCGCGCGATCTGGTCCGGGTCGATGCCGCGGGCTTGGTCGAGATGTACCACGACGACGGCCGCACCGCCTTGCTCGGCGAACTGCGCGACCGCATCGAAGGCGACGAGGACCCCGACGCGGTCTACGCGATGACCGCGCCCGACGGCCGCGTCGTCGCCGGCAACATCGCGTTGCCGCGCCATCACCGCGGCGCGCGCTGGATCGAATTCACCGAACACCGCGCCGACGGCGATCTGCGCGTGGTCGCGCAACTGCAGCAGCTGCCCGACGGCACCACGCTGCTGACCGGCACCCGCACCCGCAGCCAGGACCGCTTCCTCGGCCTGATGCTGCGCACCGCGCTGGCGGCGCTGCTGGTCGCGGCGACCTTGGGCGCGCTGATCGGTTGGTTGACCTCGCGCTGGGTTTCGCACCGGCTCAGCCACCTCGACGACACCGCCGGCCGCGTCGGCAGCGGCGAGATGGCGCTGCGCGCGCGCCTGGACGGCAGCGACGACGCGTTCGACCGTTTGGCGCGGCGCTTCAATGCGATGCTCGACCGCATCCAGGATCTGCTCGACGGCGTGCGTCACGCCACCGACCACATCGCCCACGATCTGCGCACGCCGCTGACGCGCCTGCGCAATCGTTTGGAAGAACTGCGCCGGCGCGAACCCGGCGTGGAAGCCGGCGCGCAGCTCGACGCCGCCATCGGCGAGACCGACCAACTGCTGCATTCCTTCGGGGCCTTGCTGCGGCTGGCGCGGATCGAGGCGCAACCGCCCGTGCACGACGAACCGGTGCTCGACCTCAGCGACCTCGCCCGCGACGCCGCCGAGCTCTACACCCCGATCGCCGCCGAGCGCGGCATCGCCGTGACCGTGGACCTGCCCGGCCCGGGCGCCGCTGCGGTGCGCGGCGACGCCGACCAGCTGTTCCAGATGCTGGTGAACCTGCTCGACAACGCGATCAAATACGCCCCGGCCGACACCGAAGTGGGCCTGAGCGTGCAGCGCGAACGCCACGCCATCGTGCTGCAGATCGACGACCGCGGCCCCGGCATCCCCGCCGCCGACCGCGAGCGCGTGTTCGACCGCTTCCTGCGTTTGGAAGCGCACCGCGGCTCGCCGGGCACCGGCCTCGGCATGAGCTTGGTGCGCGCGATCCTGCATCGCCACGGCGGCCACATCGCGTTGCTCGACAACGCGCCGGGCTTGCGCGTGCGGGTGACCTTGGGCGAAGCGGGCGGCTGATTTCGATTTGTCGCATATATTTGATATTTCATCTGGTCGGCCTACCATCCCCGCATGAACGCTCTTCTGGAACTGGGCCGGGCCTTGCGCCTGCGCCGCTCCGAAATGGGGCTGAGCCAGGCGCGGGTCGCCGCGCTTAGCGGGCTGTCGCGGCAGACGGTGAGCCAGCTCGAAACCGGCTCGGTGCCGGATCTCGGGCTCAACAAGGCCGAGCGTCTCGCGGAACTGCTCGGGCTTGCGCTGCGCGTGGATACGGGACTCACCGGGCGCCAGGGGAAAATGAGCGCGCTGGAGCGGGCGGTCGCGACCGCCGGCGTGAGCTATCGCAGCGCCTTGCCGCCGGAAGAGCTGCGGCGGGCGCTGACCACCGGTGAGGTCGCGGACCGTTACGCTCCGCATCTGCACGCGCTGCTGGACGACGCCCCCGTTTCGTTGCTCGCGGCATTGGCGGAGCAACTGCAAGAAGAAGACGGACAGGCGCGCGCGCAAGTGTGGAAACGCTATCGCCGCTTGGCGCAGCAGGTGAAAAGCCTGCGGAATCTGTGGCGGTGAGCGGACTCGACCTGGAACGGCCCGGCCCGTGGAGCGGCTTGTTCGCCCGCGCTTTGGAACTGACCGCGGAGTTGGAGCGTCGAGTCGAGAACGCGACGTGGTCGTTCGGCGGCGGCACGGTGCTGATGCTGCGCATCGCGCATCGCCACAGCAAGGACATCGATCTGTTCGTGCCGGATCCGCAGTACTTGGGATATGTCAGTCCGAGATTGAACGATGTCGTCGAATCCATCAGTTCCGACTACGAGCAGGCCGCCGAGTATCTCAAGCTGTTCCTGCCGGGCGGGGAGATCGATGTGGTCGTCGGCACGCCGCTGACCGAGCGTCCTTTCGAGGTGGTCGAGTACCGCGGCCGCTCGATCAAGGTCGAAACCTCGGGCGAGATCGTCGCCAAGAAAATGTGGCATCGCGGCGATCGCGCCAAAGCGCGCGACCTCTTCGACTTATGCGCGGTGGCCGCGGCCGAGCCGGAGCAAATCGAAGTGGCCAAGCCGTGGATGCGGCGGCACGGCGCGGCGTTCCTGCAAGGACTGGCCATCCGCGAATCTTTGCTCCGGCGAGAGTTCGCGGAAATAGACGTCATCGGCGAGCCGATGGACTTCGGCGATTGCTTGCATCGGGCCGGGCTCATCGTCGGTTCGGCGCTGCGAACGGCTTGAGCCGGCCGGCCGGGGCGTTCGGCGCGCCTCAACCCGCGAGGCGTGGGACGAGTCCCTCGTCGAAGTCGAATTCCAACTGCCGTGGAATCCGTTCGGCGCGCTCTCGACGCCAAGGCCTCAGTGCGCAGGCCGAGGCGGGTGGATTGAGCAGCAACGCGTGCTGGTTGGCCGTGATCGTGCGGGCGTCGGCGAAACGGCGATAAGCGTAGGAGCGCGAAATGAGCAGGTGGCGGGCGACGCGAGGCATCCTGTTGCCCAAGTGATTCAACAGCGTCAAATAGGTACCGGCCAGCGAGTGTCGTTCGTTCGCCTGAGTCGGCGCAGCGGGCCTCGCTTCGGCGGCGAGCAGAAGCGAGAGCGGATCGTGCCCGTCGTCGCTCGTCAGTCGGTTCAACAGCGGATGAGAGGCGCCGGGATCGGAGCCGTCTCCGGGGGCGTGGTCGAGACGGACCGAGCGGCGAACGTGCAGCTCCGTATACCGCACCAAGTGCTGGTACAAATGGCTCAGCAACCGTTGCTGGAAGGCAGGGTCGCCGAAGTCGGCGGCGATCCCGTCGCGAGCGGCCAGGGTATCGGCCATGAGCCACGCCTCGTTCACGACATCTTCGTAGCTGTGCTCTCGCCGCGTATGGCTGGCTATTCGTTTCAATGCCTTTTCGTGTTCGCACAAAAACCGTTGGAACGGGTCCATCTCGTTGCTCCACGACGAACGGGTCGCGGTGCAAGTACGGTTGAGACGTGACAGCAGCGAGACGGCCGGATGCGTGGTTTGCAGGCGTGCGCACTCGCTGTGCCGATGTGCAATATCGCTGCCGGTTCTCGAGTGGCGAATGCGTGGGTTCGCGATGGATCGTCCGACGGCATCGGCCGTCGTAGCGGGCCGAGGCAGCCGAACCCACGGTCCGACTCGCTGGAGCGCGGCGAATTTGCCAACGCAGGCGCCGGCAAGTTGCGTTCCCGCGGCCCGAACGAGACGCGGGGTGTGTGGCGCGCGGGCCGCCCGCGGGCTCGCACCGCCGTCGCCCAGCGGTTACAGTAGCCCCCATGATCTCCCGCGCGATCCCGACGAAATCCCCGAAGGCCGGCCTGGGCTGGCGATGGTGGCGTAGCGCCTCCGTCCGCCCGCTGCCGTCTTCCGAGGATTTCCCGCGTGACTCCGCCATCGTTTCCCAGCCCCGCGACCGCTGACCGCGGCCGGCGCGCTCACCGCGCCGCGACCGTTCTCCCGCCGCGCGACGCTCCGCCCCCAGACTCCCCGCATCCGGATCGCGATCCCGGATCCGCGACCGGTGCCCGCTTCGCGGCCGCGCCGGCCGTCATCCGCGCACGCGATAATGCCGGCCCGGTTCGCCGGGCGCGCGCGAGGGCGGGGGCGCCGCCGCGGCGGCGATCCGTCGCGATCCCAGCCCTGCCGATCCCCTCGCGCCGGTCCGCCGGCCGGCGCATTCCCGCGTTCCACCCAGGCCCCACCCGTACCCGAGGCGCGTCATGTCCGTTCTGATGATCGACAACTACGACAGCTTTACCTACAACCTCGTGCAGTACTTGCAGGCGCTCGGCAGCGAGGTGCGGGTGATCCGCAACGACGAACTGTCGGTGGACGAGATCGAACGGCTGGCGCCGCAGCGCATCGTGATTTCGCCCGGCCCGTGCACGCCCGATCAGGCCGGCGTGTCGCTCGACGTGATCCGCCGCCTCGGCGCGCATACGCCGATCCTCGGCGTGTGCCTGGGCCATCAGAGCCTGGGCCAGGCCTACGGCGGGCAGGTGATCCGGGCCAAGCGGATCATGCACGGCAAGACCTCGGCGATCCGCCACGAAGGCCGCGGCGTGTTCGCCGGCCTGCCCGACGGTTACGAAGCCACCCGTTACCACTCGCTGGTGATCGAACGCGACAGCTTGCCGGACAGTCTGGAAGTCACCGCCTGGACCGAATACGACGACGGCGGCTTCGAGGAAATCATGGGCCTGCGCCACCGCGAGCATCCGGTGGAAGGCGTGCAGTTCCATCCCGAGTCGATCAAGACCGAGCACGGGCATGCGTTGTTGCGCAACTTTTTGGAGCGGTGAGCGATGGAGCGGGAGATGAGGCGGAAGCGGAAGCGGGAAACCAGGGAAATGAAAAGCGGGAGCGGGGAATGGAGAGAGCGATGGCGAGACTCGCGCCTCATCGCCGCATTCCGCTGATCTCGCCATTCCCTGTTCCCCTCAGTCCCCTCATTCCCCGACCGACGCCATGGCCCTGACTCCGCAAGAAGCGCTCCAGCGCACCATCGAACACCGCGAAATCTTCCACGACGAAATGGTCGAGCTGATGCGCACGATCATGCGCGGCGAAGTCTCGCCGACCATGACCGCGGCGATCCTCACCGGCTTGCGGGTGAAGAAGGAAACCGTCGGCGAGATCGCCGGCGCGGCGACCGTGTTGCGCGAATTCGCGCGGCCGGTGAACGTGGCCGACAAGACCCATCTGGTCGACATCGTCGGCACCGGCGGCGACGGCGCGCACACCTTCAACATCTCCACCGCGAGCATGTTCGTGGTCGCCGCGGCCGGCGCTAAGGTCGCCAAGCACGGCAACCGCAGCGTGTCGTCGAAGTCCGGCAGCGCCGACGTGCTCGAAGCCTTGGGCGCGGCGATCGAACTGCAGCCCGAGCAAGTCGCACAATGCATCGAGCGCGCCGGCATCGGCTTCATGTTCGCGCCGGTGCATCACCCGGCGATGAAGGTGGTCGCGCCGGTGCGGCGCGAGATGGGCGTGCGCACGCTGTTCAACATCCTCGGGCCGCTGACCAACCCGGCCGGCGCGCCGAGCATTCTGATGGGCGTGTTCCATCCCGATCTGGTCGGCATCCAGGTGCGCGTGCTGCAGGAACTCGGCGCGCAGCGCGCGCTGGTGGTGTGGGGCCGCGACGGCATGGACGAGATCTCGCTCGGCGCCGGCAGCCTGGTCGGCGAGCTGCGCGACGGCGAGGTGCGCGAATACGAAGTGCACCCGGAGGATTTCGGCATCGCGATGGCGGCCAGCCGCAACCTGCGCGTCAACGACGCGGACGAATCCAAGGCGATGGTGTTGCAGGCGCTGGAGAACCGCGACGGCCTGCCGCGCGAGATCGTCGCGCTCAACTCCGGCGCCGCGCTGTACGCCTCGGGCAAGGTCGAGAGCATCGCCGAAGGCATCGATCTGGCCCGGCGCACGCTGGCCTCGGGCGCGGCGCGGGCCAAGCTCGATCAGTTCGTGGCCCTGACCCAAGAACTGACGGCGAACTGAACGCGGCCGCGTCCGCCCGGCGCGCCGAACCGTTTCCGCATCCCCAGGAGCCCGCATGACCGCCAGCTTCGCGCAACTGCCCAAACCGCCTTACTACGCGGTGATTTTCAGTTCCCAGCGCAACGCCGACGACGACGCCGGCTATGGCGAAGCCGCCCAGCGCATGGTCGAGCTGGCCGCGCAGCAGCCCGGCTTCCTCGGCGTGGAATCCGCGCGGGGCGGCGACGGCTTCGGCATCACCGTAAGCTATTGGACCGACGAGGCGGCCATCGCCGGCTGGAAACGCCAGGCCGAGCACGCCGCCACCCGCGCCTACGGGCGCGAACACTGGTACGACCATTTCGAGTTGCGCGTGGCGAAAGTCGAGCGCGCGTACGGGAGCAAGGGCAAGTCATGAGCGACATCCTCAACACCATCATCGCGCGCAAGCACGAAGAGATTCAGCAACGCTCGCGCGTGCGCCCGCTCGAGGACCTGCGCGCGCGCGCGCGCGCGCAGGCGCCGGCGCGCGGCTTCGTCCAGGCGATCCGCGACAAGCACGCCGCCGGCGAGGCCGCGGTGATCGCCGAGGTCAAGAAAGCCAGCCCGTCCAAGGGCGTGATCCGCGCCGACTTCCGTCCGGCCGAGATCGCGCGCAGCTACGAACTCGGCGGCGCCGCGTGCTTGTCGGTGCTGACCGACGTGGATTTCTTCCAGGGCAGCAACGCGTATCTGGCCGAGGCGCGCGAAGCCTGCGCGCTGCCGGTGCTGCGCAAGGACTTCACCGTCGACCCGTATCAGATCTACGAAGCGCGCGCGATCGGCGCCGACGCGATCTTGCTGATCGTCGCCGCGCTCGAAGACGGCCCGATGATCGAAATGGCCGGTCTGGCGATGGATTTGGGCATGGACGTGCTGGTGGAAGTGCACGACATCGACGAACTCGAACGCGCGCTGCAGACCGACTGCGAGCTGATCGGCGTCAACAACCGCAACCTGCGCACCTTCGAGGTTTCGCTCGACACCACGCTGGCGCTGCGCAACGCGGTGCCGCGCGACCGCACGCTGGTGACCGAGAGCGGCATCGCCACCGCCGCCGACGTCGCGCGCATGCGCGAGGCCGGCGTGCAGACCTTCCTGGTCGGCGAGAGCTTCATGCGCGAACGCGACCCCGGCACGGCGCTGCAGCGGCTGTTCGCGGCATGAGTTTGCGTCCGGCCGCCGCCGGGCGCTTCCCGGCGGTGCGCGAAGGCGCGCCGCTGGTGGTGTTCGATTTCGACCACACGCTGTACGACGGCGATTCGGGCAGTCATTTGTTCGCGTGGCTGATCGGCCGCGCGTGGTGGCGCCAGCTGCTGGCGCTGCTGATCACGCCGGTGGCCGGGCCGATGGTGGCGTGGCTGCGCACGCGCCGGGTCGGCATTTCGGCGTATGTGTGGGTCGGGACCATCGGCATGGGCGGCGAGCGCACGCTCGACGCGGCCATCGACCGCTACGTCGCCGGCCATACCGAGCAGATCCGCGCGCGGTTGCTGCCGATCGCGCTGGACGTGCTGCATCACCACCGCGAACAAGGCGATCAGGTCGTCGTCGCCACCGGCGCGCCGCCGGAGCTGGCGCGCGCGATCCTGGCCTTCGTCGCCCACGAGGACGTGCCCGTCGTCGGCACCCTGGTCGGCCCGCGCCTGGGCGCGCTCGGCGCGCGCCGCCACTGCCACTCGCGCATGAAGATGACCATGCTGCGCGAAGCCGGCTTCACTGCGCCGGTGGAGACCGCTTACTCCGACAGCAGCGCCGACCTGCCGCTGCTGCAGGCCGCGCGCAAGCCGGTGGTGGTGAATCCGAAAGCGCGCCGGGTCGAAATGTTCCGCCGAATCCTGCCGCCCGGCACCCCGATCCTCAACTGGGGTTGCCCTGGCCGCGGCGGCGAGCTCGTCGCTTCCGCTGCCGGCTGATCGCGTCGCTGCGTGGGGCTCTTGTGTAGGAGCGGCGTGAGCCGCGACGCGGCCAATCGGTGGGCGAGGGATCGCGAGGTCGGGGCGGGTGCCCAGACACCGGCTTCGGCGGGTTGCGCCGTGGTTCGTCATGTCGCGGTCGCGGCTCGCGCCGCTCCTACAGGGAGCTGCCGAGCCATCCGAAGGCGACTGTAGGAGCGGCGCGAGCCGCGACGCGGCCAATCGGTGGGCGAGGGATCGCGAGGTCGGGGCGGGTGCCCAAGCGCCGGCTTCGGCGGGTTGCGCCGTGGTTCGTATTGCCGTGGTCGCGGCTTGCGCCGCTCCTACAGGGAGCGACCGAACCAGCCGAAGGCGACTGTAGGAGCGGCGCGAGCCGCGACGCGGCCAATCGGTGGGCGAGGGATTGCGAGGCCGGGGCGGATTGCCCAGGCGCCGGCTTCGGCGGGTTGCGCCGTAGTTCGTCTTGTCGCGGTCGCGGCTTACGCCGCTCCTACAAGGGAGCGAACCAGCCGAAGGCGACTGTAGGAGCGGCGCAAGCCGCGACGCGGCCAATCGGCAGCCGAGGAAACGCGAGGGCAGGGCAACGCGGCCCGGTTCAGGCTTTGTCGGCTCGCAATGCAGCGGCCAATGAGCGAGGTCGCGGCTCACGCCGCTCCTACAACCGCGTCGCCGGCCTCAATCGCCCAGCGTCTTCACGAACTTCAGCGACCCGTCCGCATACCCGCAGCGGCGGTAAAACTCGTGCGCGTCGGTGCGCGATTCGTTGCTGGTGACTTCCACCCGGCTCACCCCGTCGCGGCGCGCGCGGCGCTCGACTTCGCGCAGCAGCTGGCGGCCGATGCCCTGGCCGTGGCAGGAACGGGCCACCACCAGCGCGGTGATCCGGGTCAGGTCGGCGCCGTGGGTCAGCGAATAGCGGGTGTGGCTGGAGATCAGCCCGCAGGCGTGGCCGTCGATTTCGGCCAGCAAGAGGTAATGGCGGGGGTCGTCGCGCAGCGCGCCGATGCGCTCGGCGGCTTCGTCGCGGGTGCAGGGGTAGCCGAGCTGGCACAGCAGCTCGGCCACGTCGCTGGCGTCTCCCGGTTCCGCCAGCCGCACCGTGGGTGCGGTCTGGTCGGACGGGGCAGCGCGTCCCATCGGGGCTCAGCGGGTCCCGTAGAGGACGACGGTCTTGCCGCGGGCGTGCAGCTTGCCGTCGGCCTGCAGCTTCTTGAGCACGCGGCCGGCCATTTCGCGCGAGCAGCCGACCAGGCGCGAAAGCTCCTGGCGCGACACCCGCAGCTGAGTGCCCTGCGGATGGCTCATCGCCTCGGGTTCCTTGGCCAGATCGTGCAGGGCGCGCACGATGCGGTCGGTCACGTCGAGGAAGGCCAGGCGGCCGGCCTTGCGGCTGGTATCGAGCAGGCGCCGGGAAATCTGCGCGCCGATCGCGTACAGCAGCTTCGGCGCGTCCAGCGACAGCCGCGTCAGCAGCAGGTCGTAGAGGCGCTCGTGGCCGATCTCGGCGAGCTCGCAGGTGCTGCGCGTGCGCAGGATCACCTCGCGATGGTCGCTCTCGATGAACAGGCCGAGCTCGCCGACGAACTCGCCGGGGCCGAAATAGCCCAGGACCAGTTCGCGGCCGTCCTCTTCCTCGGTAATGATGCTGACCGAGCCGGAGACGACATAATAGAGGGTGCTGGCCGGGTCGCCGGGGCGGAACACGTCCGTGCGGGACGGATAACGCCGACGGTGGCAGTGGGCCAGGAATCGTTCGATCGTTGCGCCGTCGGGCAACAACGGGCTATTGGTTCGGCGCAGTGCGGTCAAGGGAGCTACCGGGTTGGCGGACATTGGGATTTGGGCTTTGTTTTCGACCGAGCTTAGGGCGATACGGCCGCTGGGGCAAATCCTGCCGCCGAAAATCCCGCTCCGATAGAGACCCGTGATGGAAGTTCAGCGACGGTCACGCTTTTGTCACCGACTTCGCCCAAAAACGCAGTGCGTTTCCCCCCGGGGCTAATTGCCTCATAATCGCGGCCCTCGCCGTCCCTCCGGAATCTTCCTACAGTGGTCAAGCCGTTGCCGCGCCTGCGGTTGCAGGGTTTCAACAACCTCACCAAGGCCCTCTCGTTCAATATCTACGATGTCTGCTTCGCGGCCTCCGAAGACGAGCGCCGCCGGTATATCGAGTACATCGACGAGGCGTATAACGCCGACCGCCTCACCCAGATCCTGACGGATGTGGCGGAGATCATCGGCGCGAATATCCTGAACATCGCCCGCCAGGACTACGACCCGCAGGGCGCGTCGGTCACGATCCTGATCTCGGAAGAGCCGGTGATCGACAAGAAGGACGCCGGCAAGGAGATCATTTCCGACGCCGTGGTCGCGCACATGGACAAGTCGCACATCACCGTGCACACCTACCCGGAAACCCATCCGGACAACGGCATCGCGACCTTCCGCGCGGATATCGACGTGGCCACCTGCGGCGTGATTTCGCCGCTGAAAGCCCTGAATTACCTGATCGAAAGCTTCGAGTCCGACATCGTGGTGATGGACTACCGCGTGCGCGGCTTCACCCGCGACATCAAGGGCCGCAAGCACTACATCGATCACAAGATCAACTCGATCCAGGACTATCTGGCGAAGAACATCAAGTCGCGCTACGAGATGATCGACGTCAACGTCTATCAGGAAAACATCTTCCACACGAAGATGCATTTGAACGAGTTCGACCTCGACACCTACCTGTTCGAGGAAAAGGCGAAGAACCTCTCGTTCAAGGAGCGGATGAAGATCGAGGCGCGGCTCAAGCGCGAGATCGAAGAGCTCTACCACGGGCGCAATCTGGCCGATTGAGGCCGGGGCGCGTTAGCCGGGGGCGTCTGAGGGCGGCTTCGGGATATCGGAGAAGGCCGGCGCGAGCCGGCCTTTTTTGTGGGCGGGAATCGGTCGGCATGGGGTGTCGCCCGTTCAGGCTCGCTGTGACCGACGATTCATGGTCGCCGGGGAGCCCCTGTAGGAGCGGCGCGAGCCGCGACCGCGCCATTCGTCGGCCGGCGTTGGCGGGAAGATCGGTGGGAGCCTTCGACCGGAGGCCGGGCCGGTCGTCCGGGCGTCCTCGGGGCTCGCAGGGCCGCGTCGCGGCTTGCGCCGCTCCTACAGGGCTTCGGCGGGTTCGGCGGCTCGTGTAGGAGCGGCGTAAGCCGCGACCACGCCATTCGCCGGCCGGCGTCGCCAGCGGAGCGAAGGGGAAAGCCGTCGTCCAGGCGGCGGTTTGGCCTATCGGGGGCGTCTTGCGGCGCTTCCGGGCCCGGGTCGCGGCTTACGCCGCTCCTACACCCAGCCGCATCGCCGGCTCAAAGCCGATACGCCACCGCCTTCATCACCTTCGACGCCGCCGCCATCAAGGTCGGTAGCGGCATGGGCAGGATCCGCGCGCCGGCGGCTTCGGCGTCGGCGGCGTGGCGGGCTTCGTCGGCCTTCATCGTGCGCAGAATCGCGCGGCTGCGCTGGTCGCCTTCGGGCAGCGATTCCAGATGCTCGTCGATGTGCGCCTCGACCTGGCGCTCGGTCTCGACCACGAAGCCGAGGTTCCAGCCGTCGCCGCGCAGGCCGGCGAGGGCGCCGATGGCGAAGCTGCCGGCGTACCACAGCGGGTTGAGCAGGCTCGGGCGGCTGTCGAGTTCGCGCAGGCGGTCGGCGCACCAGGCGAGGTGGTCGGTCTCTTCCTGCGCGGCGTGCAGCAGGTGCTCGCGGGTGGACTCGTCGCGGGCGACCGCGGCCTGGCCGCAGTACAGCGCCTGGGCGCAGACCTCGCCGACGTGGTTGATCCGCATCAATCCGGCCGAATGGCGCTTTTCGGCTGGCTCCAGCACCAGCTCGGCGGTGATGCCGGCCGGGTTCGGGCGTTCGGCCAGCGGGGCGCCGAACACGGTGTCGAGGGCGCGCTGCGTTTCGCTGAGCACGCGGTCCAGGGGGCTGAGGGCACGGGCGTTCATGCGTCGATTCTACGGCGCGGGCGGGGCGGAAGTGGGGCGCGCGGGGTGGACAAATCGTCCCGGGCGCGCGGGCGCCGCGCTCAGGCCGGCGCGGCGCCTTCGTCCAGACATTCGGCCAGGAATTCCAGCGGGTGCTGCACCGTCGCCGTGGTGCCGTTGCCCAAGTGCAGCCGGCACCCGATGTTCGCGCTCAACAACCGCTGCGCGCCGCTGCGCTCGAACTGCTCCAGCAACGGCGCCCGATAATCGGCCGCGCGCTGCGGCTCGCTCAGCATTTGCGTTCCCGCGGCGCCGCAACAGCCGAAACCGGCGTCGAGCTCGATCACCTCCAAGCCCGGCACCCGCGCCAGCAAGCGGCGCAGCGCCGGCACCGACTTGACCACGTTGCGCTGCGTGCACGGCAGATGCAGCGCCACCCGCTGCGGCGCGCGGCGCCAGCGCAGCGCGTCGGCGCGCTCGGCCAGGAAGCTCAGCGCGTCGACGGCGTGGGCGCCGGCGGGCAGCGACCGGCGCAGGCTGTCGTGGCAGCCGCTGGCCAGGGTCAGCACGCTGGCGCGGCCGGCGAAGGCGGTGCGGTTGCGCGCGGCCAGCGCGGCGGCGCCGACGCTGTCGCCGGCGTGTTCGTGGATCGCGCCGCAGCAGCCTTGGCCGGCGGCGATCTCCAGTTCGATCCCGAGCGCGGCGCACAGCCGCGCCAGCGCCGCGCGCAGCGGCGCTTCGTAGGTATCGGCGACGCAGCCGACGAACAGCGCGGCGCGGGTCGTCGCGGGGGCGGCGGGGCGCGGCAGCCCGCGCACCCGTCCGGGCGGGCGCGGCAACGGGCGCAGCGCGGCCGGCAGCAGCGGGTAGGCGGCGCGGTACAGGGTCAGGCCGGCGCCGAGCGCGCGCGGGCGCGCGGCGAGGGTTTCGGTCAGGCGTTGGCGCCAGCCGGCCGGCCGGCGTTCGCGCTGGCGGCCGCGCGCGGCGACCAGCAAGCGGCCGTACTCGACTCCGGCCGGGCACACCGCCTCGCAGCTGCGGCAGCCCAGGCAGTGGTCCAGATGCGCGTCGGAGGCGGCGGTGGCGGGGATCGTGTCCAGCGCCCAGGCCCGGGCCAGGGCGATCCGGCCGCGCGGGGATTCGGCTTCGACCCGCTCGCGGCCGTAGGTGGGACAGGCCGGCAGGCACAGGCCGCATTGCACGCAGCGGTCGGCCAGGGCGGCCAGGGCGGCCAGCGGGTCGGCCGGGGGCGTCGCCGGACCCGCTGAGCCGGGCAGCGAGAGGCTGGAACCGGGCGGGGCGGGCTGCGACGGGGCGGCGGGCATGCGCCGGATGCTAGCATGGGCGTTTCGCCGGCCCGAGCCGTCGACTTGCACGCAGCGGGGGCGGCCGCTATCATTCCGCCTCTTGCGTTTCGTAATCCTCAACGCGAGGCGAAGTTCCGCCGCAGGTGCCCGCCTGGGCCGCGACCGGAACCAGCCCGACCAGGCACCCAAAGCAGAACTCTCAATGAAGACCTTTACCGCTAAGAACGAGACCGTCCAGCGCGACTGGTACATCGTCGACGCGACCGGCAAGACGCTCGGTCGTTTGAGCACCGAGCTCGCCCGCCGCCTGCGCGGCAAGCACAAGCCGGTCTACACCCCGCACGTCGATACCGGCGATTACCTGGTGGTGATCAACGCCGAGAAGATCGCGGTCACCGGCAACAAGCTGCAGGACAAGATGTACCACCGGTTCACCGGCTACATCGGCAACCTCAAGAGCGAAACCCTCGGCCAGGCGCTCGAGCGCCACCCGGAACGCGTGATCGAGATCGCCGTGAAGGGCATGCTGCCGAAGAACCCGCTGGGTCGCGCCATGTACCGCAAGCTCAAGGTGTACAAGGGCTCCGAGCATCCGCACGCCGCCCAGCAGCCGCAGCCGCTGGACATCTAAGGTAAAGGCACGAATATGGCTATCCAGCAGAACTACGGCACCGGCCGCCGCAAGTCTTCCACCGCTCGCGTGTTCCTGCGCAAGGGCGACGGCAAGATCACCATCAACCAGCGTTCGATCGAAGAGTTCTTCGGTCGCGAGACCGCGCGCATGATCGTGCGCCAGCCGCTCGAGCTGACCCAGTCGACCGACAAGTTCGACCTGACCATCACCGTCGCCGGCGGCGGCATCACCGGCCAGGCCGGTGCGATCCGCCTGGGCATCGCCCGCGCGCTGGTCGAGTACGACGAATCGCTGAAGGGCGAGCTGCGCAAGGCGGGCTTCATGACCCGCGACGCGCGCGAAGTCGAGCGTAAGAAGGTCGGTCTGCACAAGGCGCGTCGCGCCACCCAGTTCTCGAAGCGCTAATCTTCGCTGGCTGGTCGTTCCGCGGCTTCAAATTATTTTTGCAGTCGCGGAATTTTGCGCTAGAATCCGTTTTATAGCCCCGTCGCCAAGCGGTAAGGCATCTGACTCTGACTCAGACATTCGGTGGTTCGAATCCATCCGGGGCTGCCAAATAAGATCGCTGAGAACCGCAAGGTTCCAGGCGCAACGAAAAACCCGCCGCGAGGCGGGTTTTTTGTTTTCCGCGCCCCACGAAGCGACCCGAAGCCCTGGTAGGAGCGGCGCAAGCCGCGACCGCGACACTTCGCTTACGACGCGACTTGCGCAGAGCGACGAAGCTCGCACCGGTTGCGTACTCGCCCGTCCGATCGCATCGGCGTTCGCATTGGCCGCGTCGCGACTTGCGCCGTTCCTACAGGGGGCTACGGAAGCTTCAGTCGAGGTCGCGGATCAGGCTGATTTCGTCGCGCAGCGCAATGCCGTGGCGGCCGATCAGCGGAATCGCCGGGTCGGCTTCGCGCTCCAGGTCGATCGCGCCCGGCACCAAGCGGTGCAAGCGGAATTCGCGGCGCTGATAGAAGCGCAAGGCATCGAGGTTGTCGTTGGTCGTGCGCGTCAGCAACCGGCGCAGGCCGAGCGTGCGCGCGCGCTGCGCGGCCAACTCGATCAAGGCCGTGCCGACGCCGTTGCGCGGGCTCGCCGCATCCAGCGTGACGATTTCGCAGTGCTCGCGTTCGTCGAGCAAGGTGATCAACGCGGCGACGCCGTCGCCGTCGCGCGCGACGAAACCGGGCAGGGCCGCGGCATCGATGGCGCGGCCGTCGAGCAGGATCGTGGCGCTGCCCCAGCGCGCGGCGAGGAAGCGGCGGACGGCGTCGCGGTCGGCGGCGGCGAGCGGGCGGGGTGGCGTCATGGCGGGTTCGGCATCGATCGCTGAAACGGCACTGTAGCCGCCGCCGGCGCGGCCGCGCGACGCGCGATCCGGCGATTGGCGCGGCGGATCGCGCGGAATCGTGGCGGCCGTCGCGTCCGCGCGCGGACGACTGCGCGATGCTCGGCGCGCGCCCGCTCCGGGCGCGGCGCCGGCGTCGGGGGACGCGCATGAGCGAGGATTTGACCGGTTTGCTGCACGACTGGCGCGCGGGCGATGCCGCCGCGCGCGACCGTTTGTTCGCCCAGGTCTACGACACCCTGCGCGGCATGGCCGCGGCGCGGCTGCGCGCGCGCGGCGGCGCGCGCACGCTGCAGGCCACGTCCTTGGTCAACGAGGCCTTGATGCGCCTGCTCGGCGGCGAGGTGGATTGGCGCGACCGCGCGCACTTCT
Organism: Lysobacter sp. K5869; assembly: GCF_018847975.1. Lineage (NCBI taxonomy): Bacteria > Pseudomonadati > Pseudomonadota > Gammaproteobacteria > Lysobacterales > Lysobacteraceae > Lysobacter > Lysobacter sp. K5869. The sequence continues at coordinate 2,110,041 of NZ_CP072597.1, forward strand.
TCGCCCTGGCCGCGTTGAAGATGCGTTCGGTGCTGGTCGACGAAGCGCGCGCCCGCGCCGCCGACAAGCGCGGCGCCAATCCGGTGATGCTGACCCTGTCCCAAGCCGACTTGCAGGGCGGCGCCACCGAAGGCCTGGACGTGTTGGCCTTGCACGAGGCGCTGCAACGTTTGTCCGAACGCGACCCGCGCGCGGCGCGCGCGGTGGAGATGGCGTATTTCGGCGGCATGGGCCAGGGCGAGATCGCCTGCGTGCTGGAGGTTTCGGTACCCACGGTGGAGCGCGACCTGCGCTTCGCCCGCGCCTGGCTGAGCCAGCAATTGAGTTGAACGGCCGCGCGCGCGGCGCGGGAGGCGGGATGCACGACGAGCACTGGCGGCAACTGCGCGATCTGTTCGACGCCGTCTGCGATCTGCCGCCGCAGCGCTGGCGCGAGGCGCTGGCCGGGCTGAGCGACGATGCGGCGCTGATCGAGGAGGCGCTGCAACTGCTGGGCGCGCAAACCGACGAACTGGGCGCCGTGGCGCGGCCGCTGCAGGCGCTGCTCGCCGGCGCCGAGGCCGACGCGCGTGCCGCCGTCGAGCCGCGCGCCAGCGACCGGCTCGGCGCGTGGTTGCTGGGCCAGCGCATCGGCAGCGGCGGCATGGGCACGGTGTTCCTCGCCGAGCGCGCCGACGGCCTGTTCCGCCAACGCGCCGCGATCAAGCTGCTGCGCGGCGACGGCTTCGAGCGCGCCCGCATCGACCGCGACGAATTCGCCCGCCGTCTGGCCGCCGAGCGGCAAGTGCTGGCCGAACTGCAGCATCCCAACATCGCCCGCCTCTACGACGGCGGCAGCACGCCCGACGGCCAGCCGTATCTGGTCATGGAGTACGTGCAAGGCGAGCCGCTGGACGAGTACTGCAAGCGCGACGCGCCCGATCTGGAGCGGCGCCTGCGCTTGTTCCAGCGCATTTGCGGCGCGGTGCAGAGCGCGCACCAGCGCTTGATCGTGCACTGCGATCTCAAGCCGGCGAATGTGTTGGTGACCGAGGACGGCGAGCCGGTGCTGCTGGATTTCGGCATCGCCCAGGCCTTGGACCGCCGTCTCGGCGAGGGCGCGGGCGGCAACGCGTTCTGCACGCCGGCGTACGCCAGTCCGGAGCTGCTCGGCGGCGCGCGGGTCAGCGTGGTCAGCGACGTGTTCGCGCTCGGCGTGTTGCTGACCGAATTGCTGGCGTGCCGCGCGCTCGGCCGCGGCGTCGGCGATCGCGAGACGCCGGTGCCGGCGCCGAGCGCGTGGGCGTCGCCGCGCTGCGCTTGGCGCGGCAAGCTGCGCGGCGATCTCGACGCGATCGCCCAGCGCGCCTGCGCGCTGGATCCGCGCCAGCGCTATTCCTCGGTCGAGGCCTTGAGCCAGGACATCGTGCGCCACCAAGCCTGGCGCACGGTGTCGGCGCGCGCGTCGAGCTGGCGCTATCGGTTCGGGCGCTATCTGCGCCGGCATTGGCGCGAAGCCGCGGCCACCGCGAGCGTGCTGCTGTTGGCCAGCGGTTTCGTCTGGCGGGTCAGCGCCGAGCGCGCGCGCGCCGAACGCGAGGCGGCGGTGGCCGAGCAGGTCAGCGAATTCCTGGTGTCCGCCTTCGATGCCGCCGATCCGAGCATGCGCGGCGCGCGCGCGCGCCAGGACGTGAGCGCGCGGCAGGTGCTCGACGCCTCGGCCGCGCGCATCGGCCACGGCCTGGACGCCACCCCGGCGATCCGCGCGCGGCTGCGCGCCGTGCTCGGCCGCGCCTATCGCAACCTGGGCCAGCCGCAACGCGCCGAGGCGCTGCTGGAGCAGGCCGCGCGCGAGTTTCTCGATCCGGCGGTGGCGCGGCCCGACCGCGCCGCGCAGGCGTTCACCGACCTCTCGCGCTCGCTCAGCGAGCGCCAGTACGGCCCGCAGGCGGTGGCGGCCGCGCAGCGCGCGCTGGAACTGCGCCAGCGCCAGGGCGAGGCGCGCGGCTTGGCCGAGGCCTACGACGCGCTGGCGTTGGCGCGGGTGGCCGACAGCCGCTACGACCTCGCCGAAGCCGCGTTCGCGCGTTCGCAGGAGGTGCGGCGCAAACACGCGATGCGCCAGTCGCTGCAGGAACGCGCGGCGATGCTCGGCAACCTCGGCCAGCTGTACCGTCGCCGCGGCGAACTGCGCCGCGCCGAAAGCGCGTTCCGCGAAGCCCTGGAGCTGGTCCGCGCCGAAAGCGCGCACAGCGTCGCCGCGCAGGTGCAGCAGTTCTATCTGGCCAAGGTGCTGTTCGGCCAGGGCCGGGTCGCCGAGACCCGGCGCGAACTGGTCGACAACCTCGATCTGGCCCGCGATCTGTACGGCGAACAGAGCGACATGGTCGCCAACATCCACGTCGACATCGGCGACGCGGCACAGGACATGGGCGATTACCGCATCGCCGACGAGCACTACCGCGCCGCGCTGGCGATCATGGCGCGGGTGGCCGGCGCGCGCAGCCTCGACTATGCGCGCGTGCTCAACAACTACGCGACCCTGGCCGACGAGCGCGGCGACGTCGGCGAGGCCGAGCGGCTGTGGCGCGAGGCGCTGGCGATCCGGCGCGAGCAGTTGGACCCGCACGAGCGGCGGGTGCTGCGGGTGGAGGGCTACATCGGCCGGCTGATCGCGCGCGCCGGCCGCGCCGAGGAAGCGCGCCCGCTGGTCGAGCGCGCCTTGGCGGTGTGGCGCGCGCGCTACGCCGACGACCGCGCCGGCGTGCTGACCGCGCAGCTGGGGCGGGTGGAATGGTTGCTGAGCCGCGAACGGCTCGACGAAGCGGCGCGCGAACTCGATGCCGTCGATCTCGGCCAGGGCGAATACAACGCGTTCTTGCTGGCGAAGATTCCGGCCTTGCGCGCGGAACTCGCGCAGCGCCGCGGCGACCGCGCTGGCGCGGTCCGCGGCTGGGCGCAGGTGGTGGCCGAGAGCGCGCGGCGCAACGGCGACGGGCAGGTCCTCACCGCCAAGGCGCGGGTGCCGTACGCCGAGGCGCTGCGGGCGAACGGCGAGGGCGCGGCGGCGCAGGCGCAGCTCGAGCGCGCGGCGCCGTTGCTGCGCCGGGAACTGCATCGCGACTCGGACCTGCTGCGGCGGATCGAGGCGATGGAGCGCGATGCGGCCGTGGCGCGCGCCGACCCCGGACCGCGGCGCCGGAGCTGACGCCGCACGCGCGCCGCGCCGACGGCGAAACGCCGCCCTCGCGGGCGGCGTTTCGCGTTTCCGGCTCTTTCGGCGGCGTTCGGCGCGCTTACTCGATCGCCTGCACGTCGACCAGACGCAGATTCTTGGTCGCGTACTTTTCCGAGGACTGGAACAGGCCCTGCCAGCTCTTCACCGCTTCCAGCGCATAGCCGCCGCTGCCGGCGCGGTACACGCCGACGTAGTTGCGCACGCCGGCTTCGACGAAGGTGTCCACGTCGATCAGGCGGTAGCCCGCGTCGGACAGCTGGTCCCACTTCGCGGTGAACGCGCTCCACGAGGCCGAGCGCGCCAGTTCGGTGGCGTCGGTGCCGGCGCGGTACACGCCGACGTATTGGCGCTGGCCGTTGCCGATGTCGAAGCTCTCCATGTCGATCAGGCGCAGGCCCAGGCCTTCGGCGATCTCGCGCTGGTTGGCGAAGGCGCTGTAGCCGGTGTGGCTCCACAGTCCGGCGTGGTCGGTGCCCGGACGGAACACGCCGACGTAATGGCGCTCGCTGCCGCTGAGGTAAGTGGTCAGATCGACCAGACGCTGGCCGTCGTCGCTGAGCTGTTTCCACACCGCGGTGAACTGCTCCCAGCTGGCGCCGTTGTACAGCGCGCCGGCGCCGCTGCCGCGCTTGAACACGCCGACGAAATGGCGGTCGCCGTTTTCGACGAAGGTGTCGATGTTCTCCAGGCGGAAGCCGTCGGCGACCAGTTCGTTGCGCTTGGCGACGAAGCCGGACCAGTTGGGCTTGTTGATGCGGATCTCGATCTCGTTGCCCGCGCGCCACACGCCGAGGTAGGTCTTTTCGTCCTTCTCGGCGGCGTCGAACGCGAACGCCTCGCTGGACGGATAGATCAGGCTGTAGGGCTGCGGCGCGGAGTGGTTGCTCAGCGCGGTCCAGTCGCTGGCGTCCATGTTGTTGGCGCCGGCCATCGCGTTGGCTTCGGCGCGGGTCAGGCTCTGGATCTCGGCGAAGGTCATCGGCCGCGGGCGGCGGTCGGTGCCGACGCACGGGGTGCCGCTTTCCTTGCTCACGTGCACGTGCAGGTGCGGGCCGCTGGACGCGCCGGTGTAGCCGACCTTGCCCAGGTACTGGCCGCGCTTGACGGTCGCGCCGGGCGCCAGCAACTCGGCCGGGATCGAGCCGGGCTGCAAGTGCGCGTACAGGGTGATCTCGTTGCCGTTCTTGAGGTTGAGGAAGTTGCCGCCGCTGGAGTACTGGCCGGTGCTCGGCGACACCGGCGCGGGTTCGAGCTCGGCCGACACGCGCGGGTAGTTCTTCCATTCCGGCAGGTCGTTGAGCGCGCTGCAGACGATGCCGTCGGCCATCGCGTAGACCGGCAGGCCGTAGGCGCGCTGGCCCTCGGCCTTGGTCGCGTCCGTGCCCGGGCGGCGGGCGTCCCAGGCGCTGCCGTTCCAGCCGGCGACGCTGGTGTCCAGGGCGAAGGCCTGGCTGCCGCCGAGGTGGTTGCTGGAGGTCTGCCAGGTTTCGTTCGGGCGCAGATCGCTGGCGTGGCCGGCGTAGCGCAGCGGGCCGCCCTGGTTGGTGGTGGTGGCCAGCGGCAGGGTCTTGATCACCGGGTTGCGGTAGCCCTGCAGGTACACCGCGATCTTGACCGTGGCCGGGTAGGGCGCGTCGATCACGACCGGGAACGAGTACGGCACCTTCGGCGCGTTCTCGTCCGCGTTCGGCCAATCGCAGCGGCAGTTCCAGAAGTCGATTTCGGTGCCCGGGGCGATCTCGGCCGGGGTCAGGTAGTTGGACGCGATCTGGTCCTGGATTTCGACCTTGACGACCTTGAGCGCGACGGTGTCGTTGTTGCGCAGCGACATCAGCAGCGAGATGCGGCCTTGCTTGGCGCCGCCGACCTGGGCCGGGCCGATGGGTTCGAGCACGACGTTGCCGCCCTCGAGCGGATTGACCACGTTGATGCTCAGGGCCTGGGCGTGAGCGCCGCCGGCGGCGCCGAGGGCGAGCAACAGGGCGACCGGCAGGGCGCGCAGGGCGGCGGAGGAAGCGGAAGCATGCGGTTTCATGATGGGAATTCCTTGTATGGGTGGTGAGATCACGCGGTCGCAGAGGGACGTGCCCTCAACCTGCGCGGCGGACCTGGGTCCGCCGCATCGGCTGGGCCTGCCCCGGTGGACCCGGGCGTGACCACGCCGCGCTTGATCGAAACAACCGGCGAACGGGGCGCGCTGCCATCACGCGATCGCGAATTTTTTTCCGCGACCGTTCAAGTCATTGATTCGAAAGGCGCGCGGCGGACGAAGGCGGCGGCCGCGGGCCTGGGCCTGCCGGCGCGCGGCGGCTCGGGCGACAATCGCGGCGGATCGGCGGCCGGCCGCGCCCCGTCGCGCCCGGTCAATCCGTTACAATTGAAACCAATAGACCCGACTGCACCGAACTTGAGGCCTGGATGAAACTCGGATCCCTGAAGGAAGGCGGCCGCGACGGCACGCTGATCGTCGTCTCGCGCGACCTGACCCGCGCCGTGCGCGCCACCGGCATCGCCGACAGCCTGCAGCGCGCGCTGGAGGATTGGTCGAACGCGGCGCCGCGCCTCAACGCGCTGTCCGACGCGCTCAACGAAGGCCGCGCCGACGGCGCCTTCGACCTGGACTTCGCCGCCCTGGCCGCGCCGATGCCGCGCGCTTACGAATTCGTCGACGGCAGCGCCTACCTGCCGCACGTCGAGCGCGTGCGCCGCGCCCGCGGCGCCGAAGTGCCGGAGAGCTTCTACGTCGATCCGCTGATGTACCAAGCCGTCAGCGCCGGCTTCTACGGCCCGCGCGATGCGGTGCGCGTGCCCGACGAGGCCTACGGCATCGACCTGGAAGCCGAAGTGGTGGTGATCACCGACGACGTGCCGATGGCGGCCACGCCCGAGCAGGCCGCCGGCCACATCCAGCTGGTCGGTCTGGTCAACGACGTCTCGCTGCGCAATCTGATTCCGAACGAACTGGCCAAGGGCTTCGGCTTCCTGCAGTCCAAGCCGCGCTCGGCGTTGAGCCCGGTGTTCGTGACCCCGGACGAACTCGGCCCGGCCTGGATCGACAGCAAGGTGCACCGCCCGCTGACCACGCACATCAACGGCGAGTGGTTCGGCGCGCCGGAAGCCGGCGTCGATATGCAGTTCAGCTTCGCTCAGCTGGTGGCCCACGCGGCCAAGACCCGGCCGCTGTCGGCCGGCACCATCGTCGGTTCCGGCACCGTCGCCAACGAGGACACCTCGCTGGGCGCGTCGTGCTTCGCCGAGAAGCGCACGGTGGAAACGCTGGAGCACGGCAAGCCGCTGACCCCGTTCATGAAGTACGGCGACGTCGTGCGCATCGAGATGTTCGACGCGGCCGGCGCCAGCATTTTCGGCGCGATCGAGCAGCGCATCGAACGGCCGTAAGCGCGTTTCGGCGCGAACGCACAGGGGAACGGGAGCGGCGCGCCGCGCCCGTTCCCTTTTTCGTTGCGCTGCAGCGAGTGTGCTTGGCGGCATCGTGCGCGTGACGAACGGTGCTCCGCGCCGACGCATGCCCGGCTAACTTCGGCACGCACGCGACGCAAACGTGGCATGCGTCGCAAGCCCGCGCGGCATCGACCCCGTGCGCGCGGGTTCCCCGTTAACCTGATTCCGTTTCCCAGCAAGGCCTACCGGTGAGCGATCAACTGCGTCTCTATTCGTACTGGCGTTCCAGCGCGTCCTACCGCGTGCGCATCGGCCTGAATCTGAAAGGCCTGGATTACGAAATCGTCCCGGTGCATCTGGTGCGCAACGGCGGCGAACAACACGATCCGGCGTACCGTCAGCTCAACCCGCAGGGCTTGGTGCCGGTGTTGCAGCACGGCACGCGCACGCTGACCCAGTCGATCGCGATCCTGGAATACCTCGACGAAGTCTGGCCGCGCCCGAACCTGTTGCCGGCGACCGCGCGCGACCGCCATCGCGTGCGCGCGATCGCCCAGACCATCGCCTGCGAGATCCATCCGCTCAACAATCTGCGCGTGCTGCAGTACCTGGACGGCACCTGGAACGTGCCGCAGCCCGAGCGCGACGGGTGGGTCAAGCACTGGATCGGCGAAGGCTTCGCCGCGGTGGAAGCGATGCTGTACGACCACCCGGCCACCGGCACCTTCTGCGAAGGCGACGCGCCGGGGCTGGCCGATTGCTGCCTGATCCCGCAGCTCTACAACGCGCGCCGCTTCGGCGTGCCGCTGGACGCGTTCCCGACCCTGTTGCGGATCGAGGAGGCGTGTCTGGCCTTGCCGGAGTTCGAACGGGCAAGGCCGGAGAATCAGCCGGATCGTCCGCCGGCTTGAGGCGTCGTCCGCGTCCGCGGCGAACCGTCGGGCGCGGAGGGAAGCGCCGGGGCTGAAATGCTTGCGCGAATTTGCAGGCGCCGACGCTGCATCTGATGCCGCGCCTCGGGTCGATGGTTCGCCTCGGCCCCGCGCGCCGCAGCAACGAAAACGGCCGCCCGAAGGCGGCCGTTTTTGCGATCCTCCGGCGGCGCTCAGTGCGTCGCCGACGCGTCGTACATGTCCGCGTAGGGATCGTGTTCGCCGGTGCCGCCCTCGGAGAGGCGGAACTTCAGCGACAGGCCCTCGCGCGAGTCGGCGGCCTTGAGCGCCTCCTCCATCTCGATCCGGCCTTCCTTGTACAGGCGGAACAGGCACTGGTCGAACGACTCCATGCCGTCTTCCAGCGACTCTTCCATCGCCTGCTTGATCTCGTGCACCTGGCCGCGGCGCATCAGGTCGCGGATGTGCGGGGTGTTGATCAGCACTTCCGCGGCCGGGATGCGGCGGCCGTCGGTGCCGACCACCAAGCGCTGCGACACCACCGCCTTGAGGTTCAGCGCCAGGTTCATCAGCACGTTCTTGTGCGCGGCCTCGGGGAAGAAGTTGAGGATGCGCTCGAGCGTCTGGTCGGCGTTGTTGGAGTGCAGCGTCGCCAGGCACAGATGGCCGGTTTCGGCGAAGGCGATGGCCGCCTCCATCGTGGTGGCGTCGAGGATTTCGCCGATCAGGATCACGTCCGGCGCTTCGCGCATCGCGTTTTTCAGCGCGTTGTGGAAGGCGTGGGTGTCCAGGCCGACCTCGCGCTGGTTGACGATCGACTTCTTGTGCTTGTGCAGGTATTCGATCGGATCCTCGATGGTGAGGATGTGGCCGGCGGTGTTGCTGTTGCGGTGATCGATCATCGAGGCCAGCGTGGTCGACTTGCCCGAGCCGGTGGAGCCGACGATCAGCACCAGACCGCGCGGGGCCATGATGATGCTCTTGAGCACCTGCGGCAGCTGCAGCTCCTCGATGCTGGGGATCACGCTGCGGATCGCGCGGATCACCATGCCGACTTCGCCGCGCTGCTTGAACACGTTGATGCGGAAACGGCCGGCGTCGGGCAGGGCCAGGGCCATGTTCAGTTCGAGGTCACGCTCGAACTGCGGAACTTGGCCCTCGTCCATCAGCGAATAGGCGATCTTCTTGACCATGCCCGGCGGCAAACCGGTGTTGCCGAGCGGGTACAGTCGACCCTCGACCTTGATGTAGACCGGCGCGCCGGTGGTCAAAAACATGTCCGACGCGTTCTTTTCCGTCATCAGCTTCAAGAAATAGCCGATGTCCATGCATTCTTACCCCTTGTTGACGCCGCGCACCGTTGCAAGCAGGCTGCCGGCTTGACGACAATGTTCACCGCGCGTCTTCCCTTCCGCACGGCACTCCCCAGAATGACCGCAAGCTTCGCACAAATTCGTTTGCCGCTGCTGGCCGCAGTTCTCGCTTCGGTCCTGGCCGGCTGCGCCTCCACGCCCCCGCCCACCGGCGAGCTGTCCGCCGCCCAGCAGGCGGTCATGCGCGCCGACGACGCCGATGCCGACCAATACGCGCCGCAAGACCTCAACGCCGCCCGCAGCGCGCTCAGCGCCGCCCAGGGCGCGTTGTCGCAGCGCAAGGACGAGGACGCCCGGCGTCTGGCGCTGCGCGCCACCGCCGAGGCCGATCTCGCCTTCGCCCGCAGCAAGGAGGCGATCGCCAACGCCGAGCTCAACCAGCGCCGGGCCGAGGTCGCCGAACTGCGCCGCCGCCTGCAGGGAGGTGGCCAGTGAGCCGGCGTGAGTCCGTCTTGCGCGCCGGCCTCGCCGCCGCGCTGTCGTTGGCCGCCTTCGCCGCCGCCGCCGCGCCGCCGGACGATCCGGAACTGGCGCGCCTGAGCCAGCGCCTGACCGTGCTGGAGGCCAGCCCCGACACCGCCCAGGTCGCCACCTTCGAGCGCTACCGCGCGCGTCAGGCGATCGACGCCGCCGTGCAGGCGCGCAGCCGCGACCGCGCCGAAGCGGTGCGGATCGCCGATCGCCGGGTCGAGACCGCCGAGATCGTGGTGCGCACGCAACTCGCCCAGCGCGAGTTGGATCGCCTCGACCGCGAGCGCAGCGAGTTGCTGGTCGAAGCCAGCCGCCGCGACGCCGACCGCGCCCGCGCCGAGGCCGAGCGCCTGCGCGTGCAGGCGCAGATCCAGGCCGAGGAAGCCGAGCGTCTGCGTCAGGCCGCCGATCAGGAAGCCGCGGCGCGCCAGCAGGCCGAGGGCTTGCTCGACGACGTCGCCGGCAAGCAGGCCGCGAAGCTGCGCGCCGCGCGCGAGCGCGATGCCGAACTGGCGCGCAAGGAGGCCGAGCTGCTCGGCGTCGATCCGCCGCCGGCGACGCCGCCGAAGCCCAAGCCGAAGAAGAAGTGAGCGCGGCGGGGCGAGCGCCCCGCGCGTTTCGAGCGAAACCGACGAGCCGGGCCAGCGCCCGGCTCGTCGCGTTTCGGGGCTGGGCGGGCGCCGCTGCGGCCGTCGCTGCCGGGGCGGGCCGTTTTCGCGGGAGGGTTTCGGACCGGGATGCCGGCCTTTGCGGCCGCCGCGGTTTACGCCGAACGCGCCGCGTTGGAACCCTCTCCCAACCCCCAGTCGCCGCCCGGCGGCGGCCGCGCCCGACGGGCGGCCAAAGCCAAGCGGGGCGCGGCTTTCGGGATCGGCCGCGGCTTTGCCGCGAGCCCCATCAATGTGGAAAATTTCAGCCAAATCATTGACTTGGCGGAGTCCTCCGCCGCTCGTCGGCGATCTTGCTGCAACCTGAAAACGCTTGCACCTCACCCTTGCCGGCGCCGGACCACAGGAGTAGGGTCGGTTATCCGAGCGACATCAAACACGCTCGGCGAAGAGCCAGGCCGATGACGCAAACGCCCTTTCCGCAGGAGTCCGGTGCCGCCCACGAGGGCGCGGCCGGAGTTCGCGAAGCCGGCGCCGCGTCCCGCCTGACCCACCATCTCACGCTCCCCCCGCAACGCCCTGGCTGAAAGGCCGGGGCGTTCGCATTCGTGCTGAAGGAGGCTTTTCATGTTCGAAGAACGACCGCAGCCTGAAATCGACGCGCTCATCAAGAGCAACCCCGAGTTCAAGCAGCTCTACCAGCGCCACAAGGACCTCGACAAAAAGGTCATGGACGCCGAACTCGGCGTGTTGCCGATCGACGACACCACGCTCGGACAGATGAAGCGCGAGAAATTGGCTGCGAAGGACCGTCTGGTCCAGTTGTACGAGTCGCAACAGCCTCATTGAGGCCTGCGCGTCGCCCGCGCCGCCGCCGATGGCGCAGCGCGGGCGCGGGCCCCCGGCCCGGCGCCGGAGGCCCGCGGGCCGGCACGGTGCCGGCTCGAGCCACGACGCACCGACATCGGGCGCGGCCTTCGGCCCCGCCCACGGAACCGGCGCCGGCCCGCGGCGCGGTCTCCAGACTCAGCGCGGGCGGCGGCGGCCATCCTCGTCGGCCGCCGCCGTCCGCGGCTGATACTTCCCCGTAGCGCTTCGATGCGCGCCGATGCCGGCCGCGGCTGATCCTGCCCGTGCGCTTCGATGCGCGCCGACGCCGGCCACGGCTGATCCTTCCCCTACGCTTCGATGCGCTCCGTCGCCGGTCGCGCGTCCCGTGGCGCGCGCGTCCGCCGTGCGGCGGACCCGGCGCAAACCGCGGCAAGGCGCGCAGAACCGCCCGCCCGCGAAACCTGTCCCGCCCGGCAAGGCCGGCGTCCGGCCGCGGGCCGCGGCTAGAATGGCGCGGTTCGCCGCACGGTAGCGGCTCGCAGGAATCGCATGGCCATCCACAACTCGGTACTCGAACTCATCGGCAACACCCCGGTCGTCAAGGCCCAGCGCCTGGACACCGGCGTGTGCGAGCTCTATCTCAAGCTCGAATCGCAGAACCCGGGCGGATCGATCAAGGACCGCATCGGCCTGTCGATGATCGAAGCGGCGGAAAAGGCCGGCAAGATCAAGCCCGGCGACACCCTGGTCGAGGGCACCGCCGGCAACACCGGCATCGGCCTGGCCCTGGTCGCGCAGCAGAAGGGCTACAAGCTGCTGCTGGTGGTCCCGGACAAGATGAGCCGGGAAAAGATCTTCAACCTCAAGGCGATGGGCGCGCAGGTGGTGCTGACCCGTTCGGACGTGGCCAAGGGCCACCCGGACTACTACCAGGATCTGGCCGAGCGCATCGCCCGCGAAACCCCCGGCGCCTACTTCATCAACCAGTTCGGCAACCCCGACAACCCGGCCGCGCATGAGTTCGGCACCGGGCCGGAGATCCTGGAACAGATGGGCGGCCAGCTCGACGCGATCGTGTTCGGCTGTGGCAGCTCCGGCACCATGACCGGCCTGTCGCGCGCCTTCGCCAAGCTCTCGCCCTCGACCGAGCTGGTGCTGGCCGATCCGGTCGGTTCGATCCTGGAGGAGTACATCAACCGCGGCACGCTGTCGGACAAGTCGGCGAGCTGGATGGTCGAGGGCATCGGCGAGGACTTCCTGCCGCCGATCTCCGACTTCACCCGGGTCAAGAAAGCCTATGCCATCGCCGACAAGGAAAGCTTCCTGACCGCGCGCGAGCTGCTGGAAAAAGAGGGCATTCTCGGCGGTTCCTCGACCGGCACGCTGCTCGCCGCGGCGCTGCGCTATTGCCGCGAACAGACCACGCCGAAGAAGGTGCTGGTGTTCGTCTGCGACACCGGCAACAAGTACCTGTCGAAGATGTACAACGACTACTGGATGCTCGACAACGGCTTCATCCAGCGCGAGCAGCACGGCGATCTGCGCGATCTGATCCTGCGCCCGTATTCGCAGCGCGACACCGTCGTGGTCGGCCCCAACGATCTGCTGGTGACCGCGTACCAGCGCATGAAGCTCTACGACGTGTCGCAGTTGCCGGTGATGGACGGCGAGCACATCGTCGGCATCGTCGACGAGAGCGACGTGTTGCTGCACGTGTACGGCGACGAGTCGCGTTTCCGCGATCCGGTGTCGACCGCGATGGTCAGCAAGCTCGACAAGATCCAGGTCGGCGAGCCGATCGAATCGCTGCTGCCGGTGTTCGACCGCGGCCACGTCGCCATCGTCGCCGACGGCGAGAAGTTCCTCGGCCTGATCACCCGCATCGACCTGCTCAACTTCCTGCGCCGCCGGGTGCAGTGAGCCGCCGCGGCCGCCCGTGCGCGGGCGGCCGGGTCGCCGCGAAGGCGCGTTGGCCCGGGACGGGCGCGCCGATGCCGCGAAGGCGCATTCAGTGTCGCTTTCCTGAATTCGCATTCAGCTTGAATCGCGCGCATTTCGTGCGCTGCGTCGCAGCGCATACGTCGGCGGATGGCGCGCTCGCCCCGTATCCCGGGTACGCCTGCATCCCGCCTGAAGTGCGGCCGCGTGAATCCGGGCGCCCACCCGGGCGATGTTAGAATTCACGGTTACGTCCATCGGCCGAACTCTGGCCGGACACACAGCGCACGGAACCGATTCGATGAGCCAACAGCAGCCGCAAGACGGAGCGCGCAAGCCCGGCCTGGGCACCCTCGCGATCCACGCCGGCCAATCGCCGGACCCCAGCACCGGCGCGGTGATGCCGCCGATCTACGCGACCTCGACCTACGCCCAGAGCAGCCCCGGCCAGCACCAGGGCTTCGAATACTCGCGCAGCCACAACCCGACCCGGTTCGCCTACGAGCGCTGCGTCGCCGGCCTGGAAGGCGGCAGCCGCGGTTACGCCTTCGCCTCCGGCTTGGCCGCGACCTCGACCATCCTGGAGATGCTCGACGCCGGCAGCCACGTCATCGCCATGGACGACGTCTACGGCGGCACCTACCGCCTGTTCGAGCGCGTGCGCCGCCGCAGCGCCGGCCTGGACTTCAGCTGGGTCGACCTGAGCGACGCGGCCGCCTTCGAGGCGGCGATCCGCCCGGAAACCAAGCTGGTGTGGATCGAGACCCCGACCAACCCGCTGCTCAAGCTGGTCGACATCGCCCAGATCGCCGAAATCGCGCGCAAGCGCGGCCTGATCGTGGTGGTCGACAACACCTTCTCCTCGCCGATCCTGCAGCGCCCGCTGGAACTGGGCGCGCACATCGTCATGCACTCGGCGACCAAGTACCTCAACGGCCACTCCGACATCGTCGGCGGCATCGCCGTGGTCGGCGACGCGCCGGAACTGGAAGAGCAGCTGACCTTCCTGCAGAACGCGGTCGGCGGCATCCAGGGCCCGTTCGACAGCTTCCTCGCCCTGCGCGGCCTGAAGACGCTGCACTTGCGCATGAAGGCGCACTGCGAGAACGCGCAGGCGTTGGCCGAATGGTTGGAAACCCATCCTTCGGTGGAAAAGGTGCTGTACCCGGGCCTGAAATCGCACCCGCAGCACGAACTGGCCAAGCGCCAGATGCACGGCTTCGGCGGCATGATCAGCATTTACGTCAAGGGCGGCATGGACGGCGCGCGCCGGATGATGGAGCGCTGCCACCTGTTCACCATCGCCGAGTCGCTCGGCGGCGTGGAGAGCCTGGTCAATCACCCCGCGGTGATGACGCATGCCTCGATCCCGCCGGACCGCCGCGCCGCGTTGGGCATCACCGACAATCTGGTGCGCTTGAGCGTCGGCGTCGAAGACGTCGCGGATTTGCGCGACGAGCTCGAGCGGGCGTTGGCCGGTTGAGGCGGATGGCCGCTTCCGCCGATTCCTCGACCGACCGACCCTCGCCGGACCGCCCCGTGCAGGCCGCCACCTCCCGTTCCGATGCGGGCATGTTGCTGCTCGGGCTGTCGGCCTGGGTGCGCCGGCAGGGCTGGCTGCGCGCCGTGTACCGGCGCTTTCCGCAGCGCTTGCGCGACAAGGTGTCGTTCATGCTGGCCGCTCGCGCGAGCCGGCGCGCGCGGTTCGCGCGCACGCCGGCGTGGTCGCGCCCGCTGCCGGCGCAGGCGGCGATCGCCGCGCCCGCCGCGGCGCGCGGCGACGCGCCGGGCGTCAACATCTTCGCCTACCTGCGCGGGCAGTTCGGCCTGGCCGAGAGCGCGCGCATGTACGGCCGCGCGCTGATCGAGGCCGGCTATCCGGTGGCCTTGCACGACATCGCCATCGACCTGCCGCACGGCCTGGACGACCGCAGCCTGGATGCGCACATCGGCGAGGACGCCGCGCATTCGATCAGCATCATCTTCGTCAATCCCGATTACCTCGACGAAGCGCTGCGCCACATCGGCGAGGCCAAGCTCAAGGGCCGCTACCTGATCGCCTGTTGGTTTTGGGAATTGGAAGAGATCCCCGCCGACTGGCTGCCGGCGCTGGAGTCGGTCGACGAGATCCTGGTCGCGACCGAATTCGTCGAGCGCGCGTTCCGGCGCGTGACGGACAAGCCGATCCTGCGCGTGCCCTTGCCGCTGTGCCCGGTGCCCGACAGCGGGCTGGCGCGCGAAGACTTCGGCCTGGAGCCGGACCGGCTGGTGTTCCTGGTCACCTTCGATTTCAACTCCTGGATCCACCGCAAGAATCCGTTCGCGGTGGTCGAGGCGTTCCAGCGCGCGTTCCCGCCGGAACGCCAGGACGTGCAGCTGCTGCTCAAGTCCAGCAACGGCTACCGCCATCCCGACAACTTCCTCAGCCTGCTGGCGCTGGGCGCGCGCGACCCGCGCATCGTCGTGCGCGACGAGGTGATCGACCGCGCCCACGTGCACGCGCTGCAGCGCTGCGCCGACGTCTACGTGTCGCTGCACCGCGCCGAGGGCTTCGGCCTGGGGCTGGCCGAGAGCATGGCGCTGGGCAAGCCGGTGATCGGCACCGGCTGGTCCGGCAACCTGGAATTCATGAGCGAGCGCGACAGTTGCCTGGTCGACTACCGCCTGGTGCCGGTGGGCGAGGGCGAGTACCCGCATCCGCCCGGCGCGCAATGGGCGCAGGCGGACGTCGAGCACGCGGCGCGGCACATGCGCCGGCTCGCCGACGACCGCGCCTACGCCGCCGAACTGGGCCGGCGCGCGCGCGAATCGGTCGCGCGCACGCTGGCGCCGGAAGCGGCCGCCGATGCCATCGCCGCGCGGCTGCGCGAGATTTCCGCGATGCGCGCGCGCGCCGTCGCCGCGCCGTCGCGGCCAGAAACCACCGGGAGTCCCTGATCATGGTAGGTATGTTCGGCGCCGCATGGCGCTACCGCGGTTTCATCGCCTCATCGGTGATGAACGAGTTCAAGGCGCGGTTCTCGCGCAGCACCTTCGGCGCGTTGTGGATCATCCTGCAGCCCTTGGCCCAGGTGATCATCTTCGCGACCATCCTGTCCAACGTGCTGGCCGCGCGGCTGGAAGGCGTCGACAACAAGTACGCCTACGCCATCTACCTGATGTCGGGCATCCTGTGCTGGTCGCTGTTCGCCGAGATCGTGCAGCGCCTGCAGAACGTGTTCCTCGACAACACCACGTTGCTCAAGAAGATGCAGTTCCCGCGCATCGCGCTGCCGGTGATCTCGGTGGGTTCCTCGCTGGTCAACAACATCGCCCTGCTGTGCGTGGTGATGCTGATCCTGCCGATCCTGGGCGTCTATCCCAACACGTATTACTTGTGGCTGCCGCTGCTGCTGGTGCTGACCGTGGCCCTGGCCACCGGCGTGGGCCTGATCGTCGGCGTGCTCAACGTGTTCGTGCGCGACGTCGGCCACGTGATGGCGGTGGTGCTGCAGTTCTGGTTCTGGGTCACTCCGATCATCTATCCGATCAAGATCGTGCCGTCCGGCTTCAAGGCCTCGCTGGCGTTCAATCCGGTGGCGCCGTTGGCGATGGCCTACCACGACGTGATCGTCTACCAGCGCGCGCCGCAGCTGAGCCTGGTCCCGGTGGCGGCGACCGCGGCGGTGCTGCTGGCGATCGCGATGTTCCTGTTTCGCCGCGCCTCCGCGGAAATGGTGGACGTGCTATGAGCGGTCCGGTGATGGTGGTCGAAAAGGTCGGCAAGTCGTACGTCGAGTACGCCAGCGAGCTGCAGCGCTTCGCGCGCTGGTTCGGCGTGCCGGTGAAGCCGCGGCATGAGCATTGGGTGATCCGCGATGTGTCCTTCAGCGTCCATCAGGGCGAGTCGATCGGCATCATCGGCCAGAACGGCGCCGGCAAGAGCACCTTGCTGAAGATGATCACCGGCACCACCAAGCCCAGCGAGGGCCGGGTGTCGGTGCACGGGCGGGTCTCGGCGCTGCTGGAGCTGGGCCTGGGCTTCAACGGCGAGCTCACCGGCCGCCAGAACGTGGTCCACGCCGCCGGCCTGATGGGCCTGCCGCAGGATCAGATCGAGGCGCTGATGCCGCAGATCGAGGACTTCGCCGAGGTCGGCGAATACTTCGATCAGGCGGTGCGCACCTACTCCAGCGGCATGCAGATGCGCGTGGCGTTCGCGGTGGCCACCGCGGTGCGGCCGGACGTGCTGATCGTCGACGAGGCGCTGTCGGTCGGCGACACCTACTTCGTCCACAAGTGCTTCAAGCGCATCCACGAATTCCGCGACGCCGGCACCACCTTGCTGATCGTTTCGCACGACGCGGTGGCGATCCAGGCGCTGTGCGACCGCGCGATCCTGCTCGACGGCGGCAAGGCCGTGCTCGACAGCGATCCCTACGAAGTCTTCGACTACTACAACGCGCTGATCGCCCAACGCGAGAACAGCTCGGTCAAGACCGAGTTGTCCAAGGACGGCAAGGTCGCGACCGAGTCGGGCACCGGCGAGGCCGAGATCGTCGAGCTGCAACTGCTCGACCAGAACGACGCGCCGGTCGAATTCGTCGGCGTCGGCCATCCGGTGACGCTGCGCGCGCGGGTGCGCGTGCACGACGCGCTGGAGCGGCTGGTGTTCGGCTACATGATCCGCGACCGCCTCGGTCAGGCCATCTACGGCACCAACACCCACCACACCGGGCAGGCCAGCGAGCGCTTGCCGGCCGGCAGCGAGGTCGAGTTCCGGGTGCGCTTCCCCGCCAATCTGGGCGTGGGCACGTACTCGTTCTCGGTGGCGTTGACCGGCGCGGAAACCCATCTGCAGAAAAACTATCAGTGGCGCGATCTCGCGCTGGTGTTCACCGTGGCCAATCTGGATCAGCCGATGTTCGTGGGCACCGCATGGATTCCGCCGGCCATCGAGGTGTCGTCCTCGGCGGCGGCGCGGGCGGAGGCGGTGCGATGAACCAGCCTTTGGACCCGATGAACGTCGATGGGGTGATGCAGGCGGTTTCCGCACGCCTGCGCGATTCGATCCCGATCGAATCCGACGCGGCGGGCGGCGGCGCCGACGGCGCGGTCGAACGCATGCGCGCCCAGCTCGACCGCGCGTTCTCGCGCAGCGGCGGCGGCGAGAACGGCGAACTGCAGCACTGGCGCTCGGTCACCCACTCGATTCCGATCAAGCGCGAGTACGTGCTGTCGGAGCTGCTCGGCCCGGCCGACGCCAGCTTCGTGGAGATGGCCTACCGCGTGGTGTTGCGGCGCGACCCGGACCCGGAAGGCTACGACTTCTTCCTGCACGAGCTGCGTTCGGGCCACACCACCAAGGTCGAGGTGCTGGGCGCGTTGCGCTGGTCGGCCGAGGGCATGGCCAAGCAAGTGCACATCGACGGGCTGATGCTGCCGTACAAGCTGCAGCAGTGGAAACGCAAGCCGCTGTTCGGCCGCGCGCTGTCGTGGCTGCACGGGCTGGCGCGGTTGGGCAGCCTGTTCGATCGCCAGTACACGATGGAAGCCACCCAGGCCCGCGAGGCGCACGAGCTCGGCCGCCACGTCAATCTGCTGATGGACGAATTGAGCCAGATGCGCGGCCAACAGGCCGGGCTGCTGCGCAACGTCGCGCGGATGATGCCGATGTTCGAGCGGATGCACGCCGCCGATCTGGAGCGCGAGCGCTTCCAGCCGACCATGGACAAGCTCTACGCCGACTTCGAGGACGAGTTCCGCGGTTCGCGCGAACTGGTGCGCGCGCGGATCGAGCCGTACCTGGACTGGATCCGCGAAGCCGGCGCCGGCAGCGCCGACGCGCCGGTGATCGACATCGGCTGCGGCCGCGGCGAATGGCTGGAATTGCTCGGCGAACACGGGCTCGTGGCCAGCGGCATCGACCTCAATCGCGACTTCGTCGACAACTGCGCCGGCACCGGCCTGAAGGTGGTCGAAGGCGACGCGGTGGACGTGCTGCGCGAGGTCCCGGAAGGCTCGGTCGGCGCCATCACCTCGATGCATCTGGTCGAGCACCTGCCGTTCGAGCGGGTGGTGAGCCTGATCGACGCCGCGCTGCGCGCGCTGCGGCCCGGCGGCTTGCTGTTGCTGGAGACGCCGAACCCGGAAAACCTGCTGGTCGGCTCGCATTACTTCTACATGGACCCCACCCACCTCAATCCGCTGCCGCCGGCGATGCTGCGCTGGGTGGTGGAGAACCGCGGCTTCGCCGATTCGCGCATCGAGCGCCTGAGCGCGCACCGCCCGGTCAACGCGCCGCCGATGCTGCCGCCGGAAGTGGCCGGCTCCAAGTCGATCAACGACATGCTGTGGCATCTGCACATCGCCCCGGACTACGCCATCGTGGCGAGGCGCCCATGAGCGCGGCCGCGACCGCGCACGCCTCGCCGCGCCGCCTGCTGGTGACCGGCGGCAGCGGCTTCGTCGGCCGCTACGTCGAAGCGGCGGTGCGCGCCGGCGATTTCGGCGACTACGAATTCTGTGCGCCCGCGCACGGCTGGGACATCCGCGACCCCGACGCGGTCGCGCGCACGGTCGACGAGCTGCGCCCGCACGCGGTGCTGCATCTGGCGGCGCAGAGCTTCGTGCCGCGCTCGTTCGAGGATCCGCGCGAGACCTTCGAGATCAACACGCTGGGAACGTTGAACCTGCTGCAGGCGCTCAAGCGCGGCGGGTTCGACGGGCGTTTCCTCTACATCAGCTCGGGCGACGTGTACGGCCAGGTGGACGAGGCGCAGATGCCGGTGACCGAGGCGCTGATGCCGGCGCCGCGCAATCCCTACGCGGTCAGCAAGCTCGCCGCCGAGCAGCTGTGCCTGCAGTGGCAGCGCAGCGAGGGGCTCGACGCGATCGTGCTGCGCCCGTTCAACCACATCGGCCCGGGCCAGGGGCGGCAGTTCGTGCTGCCGGCGCTGGCCAGCCAGGTCGTGGCGATCGCCCAGGGCCGGCAGGCTCCGGTGATCGAGGCCGGCGACATCGACACCACGCGCGACTTCACCGACGTGCGCGACATCGTCGCCGCCTACGCCGCCGCCCTGCGCGACGGCGCGAGCGGCGGCCTGTATCTGGTGGCCTCCGGGGTGGAGCGCAAAGTGCGCGACCTGCTGGAGGCCATGTGCCGTATCGAAGGCGTTCACGCGGAAATCCGCCAGGATCCGGCCAAATTGCGCCGGGCCGAGCAGCGCCGGATGGTGGGGTCCTCGCAAGCGTTGCGCGAGGCGACCGGCTGGACCCCGCGCATTGCGATAGACCAGACCTTGCAAGACATTCTAATCGACCAGCGGAACCACTCATGAGCAACAAGAACGCATTGATCACGGGCATCACCGGCCAGGACGGCGCCTATCTTTCGCAACTGCTGCTGTCCAAGGGCTACGGGGTGTACGGCGTCCTGGCCCGGCGCAGCACCGATACGCTGTGGCGTCTGCGCGAGCTGGGGATCGCCGATCGGGTGACGTTGCTCGACGGCGACCTGACCGACCTGTCCTCGATGATCCGGGCGATGGACACCTCCAAGGCCGACGAGGTCTACAACCTCGGCGCGCAGAGCTTCGTCGGCTCGTCCTGGCAGCAGCCGCTGCTGACCGCGCAGGTCGACGGCGTCGGCGCGCTCAACGTGCTCGAGGCGGTGCGCATCGTCAATCCGAAGGCGCGTTTCTACCAGGCTTCGACCAGCGAAATGTTCGGCTTGATCCAGGCCGAAATGCAGGACGAGACCACCCCGTTCTACCCGCGCAGCCCGTACGGCGTGGCCAAGCTGATGGCGCACTGGGCCACGGTGAACTACCGCGAAAGCTTCGGCATGCACGCCTCCAGCGGCATCTTGTTCAATCACGAATCGCCGCTGCGCGGCATCGAATTCGTGACCCGCAAGGTCACCGACGCGGTCGCGCGCATCAAGCTCGGCCTGCAGAGCGAACTGCGCCTGGGCAACATCGACGCCAAGCGCGACTGGGGCTTCGCCGGCGACTACGTCGAGGCGATGTGGCTGATGACCCAGCAGGAAAGCGGCGGCGATTACGTGGTCGCCACCGGCGAAACCACCACCGTGCGCGACATGTGCAAGATCGCTTTCGGTCACGTCGGCCTGAACATGGAAGACCATCTGGTCATCGACGAGAAGTTCTTCCGCCCGGCCGAAGTCGACGTTCTGCTCGGAAATCCGGCCAAGGCCAAGGCGAAACTGGGCTGGGCGCCCAAGACCTCGCTGCAGCAGTTGATCACGATGATGGTGGATGCCGACGTGCGCCGCCTGAGCGCGCGCTGAGCACTACCGCCGGCCCGTGGGGAGGCGGGCCGGCCGCATAAAGGAATGACCGGAACTCGAAATGGCTCAGACGCGACGTAAGCTACTGGCGATCAACTTCTTCCCGGCCTTCGTGCCGCCACGCAGCGGGGGAGAGCAGCGGTACTACATGCTGTATCGCCATCTGAGCGAGGTCTTCGATGTGACCCTGTTGTCGGCGACCTACGCCGACGCCAAGGCCGAGACCGTCGAGCACTCGCCGAGCTTCCGCGAGATCCGCGTGCCCAAGCCGCGCGAGGCCGATCAGATCCACTGGAAGCTCGACGACGAACGGATCGGCCCGGAATGCTCGGGCCTGGCGCTGGCGATGGCCGGCGAGTTCGACACCGAGCTGGGCAAGCGCATGGGCGAGCTCGTGCGCGCGGCCGATTTGATCGTGCACGAATCGCCGTTCACCCTGCCGTACGACCGCGGCGCGGGCCACGACGGCAAGCTTCGCGTCTACAACGCCTACAACGTCGAGTACCAGCTCGCCGAGCAGATGTTCCAGGGCGCGATCGGCGAGCGCGGCGCGGCCTTCATCCGCGATCTGGAAGCGCGCATGATCGCCTGCAGCTCCGCGGTGCTGGCGATCAGCGAAGAGGAGCGCGCCCAGTTCTCCGACGAGTTCGGCTTCCCGCGCGAACGCATTTTCCTGGCGCCCAACGGCTTCGAGCCGGTGCCGCGGCCCGAGCCGGCGCCGCCGCGCGAGCGCTCCGCGCTGTTCCTGGGCAGCGCCCATCCGCCGAACATCGAGGCCTTGGAATACATCGCCGAAACGCTGGCGCCGGCGCTGAGCGATGTGAATTTTTATGTGCTGGGCGCGGTGTGCAAGGCGTACCAGAAGCCGGTGCCGGCCAACGTCAAGCTGTTGGGCTTCGTCGACGCGGCGGAGAAGGACGCGCTGCTGTGGCGTTGCGGCGCGGCGATCAATCCGCTGCGCAGCGGCGCCGGCACCAACCTCAAGATGCTCGATTACATGGGGCACGCCGCGCCGGTGCTGTCCACGCCGATCGGCGCGCGCGGCCTGGACATCGCGCCGGGCGCGCAGGCCGCGGTCAGCGAGCTCGACGGCTTCGCCGCCGCCTTGCGCGCGCTGCTCGCCGATGCCGGCGCGTCGCGCGCGCTGGGCGCGCGCGGCGCCGAGTTCGCCGACGCCCGCTACACCTGGGCGGCGATCGCCGAACGCACCGCCGAAGCGCTCGCGCAGGTGTTGGCGACGCCGACCGGCGGCGCGGGCCGCAAGCGCATCCTGGCGGTGTGCGATTACGAAGTGCATCAGGCCGCCGGCGGCGGTCAGGTGCGGATCAAGGAACTGCTCGGCGAAATCGGCCGCGAGTTCGACGTCACCTTCCTGTGCTTGAACAACGGCGACGCCGAAGTGCGGCGGACGATCGCGCCCGGCGTGGTCCAGCGCTCGGTGCCCAAGACCGCCGCGCACCGGCGCGAGGACGTCGAGTCGTTGAAGGGGCAGAGCGTGTCGGTCGCCGATCTGCTCGCGGCCAAGCACTGCATGGACAACGAGGCCTTGGTCGCGGCGTTCAAGGAGGAGGTCCGCTCCGCGGCCCTGGTCAGCTTCGAGCAATGCTTCCTGGCGCCGCTGTTGGCGCTGGTTCCGGCGGGCGTGCCGATCGTGCATTCCTCGCAGAACGTCGAAGCCGAACTCAAGCGCGATCTGCTGGCCGCGCGCAGCGACGGCGAGCGCTGGCTGGCGCAGACCGAACAGCTCGAACGCGAAGTCGCCGCGCGCGCCGACTTGGTGGTGTGCGTGTCGGAGGCCGACACCGAGCGTTTTCGCGATCATTACTCGGTCGCGCGCGCGATCACCGTCGAGAACGGCGTGCGCCTGCCGCAGATCCACCGTTCCTCGCTGGCGCCCGCGGCGGCCGAGCGCGCGCCGCTGGCGGTGTTCGTCGGCAGCGCGCATCCGCCGAACGTGCGCGCGGCGCAATTCATCATCGACGAATTGGCCGCGCGCAATCCGCGGGTCAATTTCGCCTTGGTCGGTTCGGTGTGCGAAGCGATCGACGTGGCCGCGCTGCCCGACAACGTGGCCTTGCTCGGCTTCCTGAGCCAAGCCGACAAGGAAGCGCTGCTGGCGCTGGCCGATTTGGCGGTCAATCCGCTGTTCGAGGGCGGCGGTTCCAGCCTCAAGGTGCCGGACTTCCTCGCCGCGGGCCTGCCGCTGCTGACCTCGGCGGTCGGCGTGCGCGGCTTCCCCGGGCTGTATCCGGGCACCCATTACATCGAGACCGGGCCCGAGGCGATGGCCGAGTGGATCCCCAAGCTGCACGGGGACCGCGGCCTGAGCGCGCGCTTGTCGGCCGAGGCCGCCGATTACGTCGCGACCCATCTGGACTGGCGCGTGCTCGGCGGGCGCTTGCGCCGCGAACTGCGCCAGCTGATCGGCCGCGACGGCCCGTGCCGGATGCTGGTGCTGACCTACCGCTTCGGCGAGCCGGCCCGCGGCGGCGCCGAGGTCTATCTGCTCAACCTGCTGCGCGAGTTGGAAAAGCGCGACGGCCTGGAGATCGACGTGGCCGCCACCGCGGTCGGGCCGATCCACGATCGCCTGCATTTTTCCGCCGATTACGAGCCGCCCACCCCGGCCGACGGCGTGCCGCGGATGAAGGGCCGGGTGCATCTGTTCCCGCCCGATCCGCCGGCGCCCGACCGCTTCGAGCAAGCGACGACCCTGCATGCGACCTGGATGCAGGAAGCGCTGCGCATCGGCGCCGATCTGGCGGTGGACATCGGTCCGGGCCTGCTCGGTGGTTGGAACTATCCCGAGCGCAGCGACGGTCGGGTCGTGCGCTGGACCGGCCGGATCGCGCAGGCGTTGCTGCCGGACGGCAGCGAAGGCGTGCGCGTCGCCGGCGTCGCGCTGCAGCCGGTGCGGGTGTCGCTGCGCGTGGACGACGTGGAACTGGAGGCGAAGAACGTGTCCGGGCGCTTCTCGTTCCGGCACAGCTTCGCCAAGCCCGGCACGCTGCTGGAGCTGCGCGTGGCGGCGACCATGCAGAGCCAGGACGACGCGCGCGAACTCGGCGTCATCGTTTCGGCGATCGAGGCCATCGGCGCCGACGGCGAAGAAACCGCGATCGATCTGAACGACGGCATGGAAGAGCGCGCGCGCCGCGCGGCGCCGGAGCGTTGGATCGGCGAACTGATCGCCGCGGCCAAGCGCCGCGCGCGCGACGTCGACCGCCGCTTCTGCAAGATCCGCGGCCCGCACAGCGCCGAACTGGAACGCTGGCTGGACCGGCACGCCGCCGATTACGACGTGATCCTGGCCCAAGGTGTGCCGTTCGCAAGCTCGTTGCTGGGCGTGCGTGTGGCCGCGCGGCACGGATTGCCATCCATCGTGCTGCCGCATTTCCACATGGAAGACCGCTACTACCACTGGCGCGATTTCTACGACGCGTTCGCCGCCGCCGACCGGGTGCTGGCGTTCCCCGAGGAAAGCCGGCGCGCGTTCTTCGATAAGGTCGGCGCGCATTCGGTCGGCATCGCCGGCGGCGGCCTGAACGCGGCCGACTTCGAGCCCGGCTTCGTCGCCCGCGGCCGCGAGGCGTTCGCGCGCCTGCACCGCAGCGAGCGCCCGTTCGTGCTGGTGCTGGGGCGCAAGACCGCGGCCAAGAACTACGCGATGACGGTGCAGGCCTGTCAGCGCCTGAATGCGGCGGGCGTGGGCGTGGACGTGGTGCTGATCGGTCCGGACGACGACGGCGCGCCATTGTCCGGCGAAGGCGTGTATTACTATGGCCCGCAGCCGCGCGAGGTCGTGGTCGGGGCGCTGTCGCAGGCGCGCTGCCTGGCCAACATGAGCGAGAGCGAAAGCTTCGGCATCGTGCTGCTGGAATCGTGGATGGCGGGCCGCCCGGTGGTCGCGCGCGGCTCCACGGTCGCGTTCGCCGAGTTGGTCGAGCCGGGGGAGAACGGTTACCTCGCCGATTCGGTGGACGAACTGGCGGCGCAGTTGCGGCGATACATCGACGACCGCGACCTGGCCGACCGGCACGGCGCGGCGGGGCGCGAGCTCGCCCGCGGCTTCGGTTGGGACGGGCTTGCGGATAGGCTTTGGGACATTGTGTCGGGAGTTTTGGATGAACGACGTTTCGGCGCTGCACGAGAGGGTGGTCAACCAGCTGCATAGCAAGAGCGTCCACGACGCCGACTTTCAGGCCTTGGACTGGATCGGGCGGCAGATGCGGCCGCTGAAGACCGTGTTGGACGTCGGCGCCAACGGCGGACAGACCGTGGCGACGTTGCGCGCGCTGCTCGGCGACGACGTCGCGATCCATTGCTTCGAAGCCAACCCGCGCCTGTGGCCGGGCTTGGAGCGGATCGCCGAGCTCGCCGGCGGCGCGATCAGCATCCACCGTTGCGGCCTGGGCGCCGAACCCGGCGAGCTGACCCTGCTGGTGCCGTCGGTCGACGGCGTGACGTACCTGGAAGAGTCGTCGCTGGATCCGGCTCAGTTCGACAAACCCTGGGTGCGCGAGAAGTACGAGGAGCGCGGCAGCCTGCAATTGGAATCGGTCAGCGTGCCGATCGTGCGCGGCGACGATTTCCAGTTGCAGCCGGACCTGATCAAGGTCGACGTCGAGGGCTTCGAGGCGCAGGCCTTGCGCGGCCTCGTCGAAACCATCCGCCGCTGCCGGCCGGCGCTGTTGGTCGAAAACAGCGACTGGCACAACGTCACCGAACTGCTGGCCGGGCTGGATTACGCGCCGTATCGCTGGGACAGCGAGGGCATGGCGACGTTCTACGGCGCCTGCACCAACACGTTCTACCTGCCGCGCGAACTCGCCCTGGATCTGGTCGGCGGGGCCGAAGCCGAACCGGCGGCGGCCGCCGCCGGCGGTTACGACGAAGCCAGCGACGTCGCCGCGCATCGCGCCGAAGTCGACTACGCCTTCCAAGTGCTGAGCGAGTGCGGCGCGCTGCCGGCCGCCGATGCGCTGGTGCTGGATGTCGGCGGCGGCGCCGGCGCGCACAGCGCGATGATCGCCGGACGGGTCGGGCGCATCTATTGCAGCGACTTCAGCGACCAGAACGCGCGTTTCGGCGGCGAACTGGTCAAGCTGCTGCAGGAAAAAGCCCTGCGCAACGGCTACGAACTGCCGTCGCAGCGGCTGGAGTTCCACCGCGCCGACGCGATGGACCTGATCTACAAGGACGGGTTGTTCGACGCGATCTTCTCCTTCGACGCGTTCGAGCACATTCCCGATCCGGCCACGGCCTTGGCCGAGATGCTGCGCGTGCTCAAGCCGGGCGGCACGATTTACATGAAGTTCGATCCGATGTGGACCTGCGACAGCGGCAGCCACTTCCAGTACCGCGTGCCGGAACCGTGGCAGCACTTGCTGGTCGACGACGACGCCTTCGTCGATGCGCTCAAGCGCGCCGGCGGCAGCGACGGCGAGGCCGAGGAGTTCCGTTACGCGATGAATCGCCGTCGTCTCGCCGACTACCGCGCGGCGTTCGATTCGGTGCGTTCGCAGGCGCAGTTCCTGCACGAGTCGGAATGGAGCGGCTGCGCGCATCCCGAGGGCGAGGCGCATCCGAACTTCGCGCGGTGCCTGGAGCGGGGCTACACGCGCGAGGAACTGCTGTTGCGCGGCATGCGCAAGATCATCCGCAAGGGCGGGGCCGCGTAACCGGGCTTCGCAGGAGCGCCTGCCCGCGCGCGACGCGCGTAGGCAGGCTCGAGGTTCCAGGCATGGGCCGCGCCCGTTCGGGGCGCGGCGCGGACATCACGAGCGCGGTCCGGCTCCGCCGCAGACCAACGGATCGGCCAGCAGCAGCGCGAACGCGAGCAGGCGCGGATCGCCGTTTCCGGCCAGGGCCGCGGCCCGGTCCGTCTTCAGGCGCACCTCGGCGCCTTGCTTCGGCAGCGGCAGCGCGAGGTGCTGGCCCATGCCCGGATGCAGGTCGGCCTGCGCGGCGCGGACGTCGTTCACCCACACCTCCACCCGGCGCGATACCAGCGTACCCAGCTCCAGATCCAGCGAGCAGCCGGCGACGCCGCCGGCCAGCGCGACGACGCGCACCGACGCGTCGCCCGACGACCACACCAGGGTTTTGCCGCCGCCCTGATCCTCTAGCGGATGCCAGCCTTGCTCCGGCGTCAGCAGCAAGGCGGGCGCGGCCGCGGGCGGCGTCTTGAGCGCATAACCGGTTTGGGTTCCGTCGGCGGACGCCACCGTGGTCAGCGGATGGGTCGCGGCGAGTTCGCGCAGGAACGCATCGATCCACGGCGTGCGCGCGCGTTCGTCCACCACCACCGCGGCGTAGCCGGCGGCGTCGAACAGGCGCACGGCGTTCGCCGCGGGCTGGGTGCTCAACATCGCCAGCCAGTTCGACGCGGCGCGTCCCTTCATCGCGCCATAGGTCCAGCGCAGGTCGAGGCCATGCAGGTGATCGCGCAACTGCGCGTAGCTGGGAATCGGCGTGTTGGTTTCGGGATATTCGAAGAACGGTAACTGCAGCACGCTCGCGCCCGGCGGCAGCTGCGCGCGCAGGTCGGCGAGGAAGCGGCGGTCGGCGTCGAAGCGCGCGACGGCGGCGGCGCTGCGTTCCTTGAGCATGCGCCGGCGGTCGGGCATCTGGTCGGGAATCGCGATCAGCACGATCAGCGCCGCGGCCAGCGGCGCCAGCCAGCGCCGGTTGCGCGCGGCCGCAGCGATCTGCACCGCGTGGGCCAGAACGATCAGCGAGGCGAAGCCGATCAACGGCGAGACGCGGTTGACCGAGCGGATCTCCGGCGAAACGATGAGCGAGAACAGCGTGGCGAAGCCGCCGATGGTGGCGAACGCGGTCATGATCGCGACCGTCATCGCGGCGAACTGCGCTTGTTGCGGCAGCCTGCGCCGCAACGCCGGCACCAGCAGCGCCAGCAGCGCCAGACAGAAACCGGCGGCGCCGACCAAACCGAGCCCGGCGCTCGCGTTCTCGGTGTTCAGCGGCGCCACTGCGTCGTATTTCTCCCTCAGCTTGGCGAACGGGGCGAAGCGGTGGTGCGCGACCGGAAGCAGCATCTGCGAGATCTTCAAGCCGAAGATCTCGGTTTCCGACACCAGACGCACGGCGACGCGGTCGTTGCGGCCGTGCTCCATGCGATGCAGCACGCTGGGCAGCAATTGCAGCGCGGTGCACGCGACGATGAGCGCGATCGACAGCAGCATCCGCCGCAGGCTCGACGCGGCGCGGAACTGCAGATAACCGAGCACGCCGGCGGCGGCGATCAGCACGCAGGCGAAGAAACCGAAGTAGATGCCATTGGTGCTGATCCACACCAGGATCGCGGCGCGCGCGGCGGCCGAGCCACAGCGCCGCGCGCGCGAACGCGGCGGCGCGTTCGGATCCGGCCGCAGATACGTCCACGTCGCGACCAGCAGCGCCAGCGCCAGCGCGGAGTAGTTGTTGTAGTAAAGGTGCTGCTCGCGCAAAAAATGGAACGGCAGCGCCGAGAACGCGATCGACACCGCGACCGCCAGCGCCACTCCCACCCCGAGCCGCCGGGCGACGGCGAAACCGGCCAGCGCGGTCAGCGCCACGCCCAGCAGATAGATGCGGTTGTAGCGCTGGCCGAAATCGCCGGGTGCGGCGACCGCGTTCGCCATCGCGTTGTTGGCGAAGTCGGCGTTGGGGAAATCCAGATGGTCCGTGCCGATCGGCGCGCCGGCCAAGTCGATGCGCGAGACTTGGCCGGCCTTCTGCGCTTCGAGCACGTAGGCGTATTGCAGCGCGTCGCCTTCGTACATGAAGGGCACGTCCGCGCGGCCGTAGCCCATGCCCACGCCGTAGCGGCAGACCAGCAAGGCGATCGCGACGGCGATCAGCCCGGCGACGATGTTGACCGCGGCGGCCCGGCCGGACTGCGCGGAAGGCGAAAATAGACGGCTCATGGCGGCGGGTAAGGCATCGGTTCGGCGGATCGCTCGCGCGGGCGGATCATTTTTGTTCGTCGATGACGTACAGCGGCTTGTCCTTGATCTCGTCGAGGATGCGCCAGAGGTATTCGCCGATGATGCCGAGCATGAACATCAGCACGCCGCCGATGATCAGCAGCGCGACCATGATCGGCGCCCAACCGGTGAACGGCGTGGCGTGCATGGTCCATGCGACCACGATGACCGCCGCGTAGGCCACGCCGAGCAGGGCGAAGACCGCGCCGCACATGGACATGATGCGGATCGGCAGATACGAGCCGTCGAGCAGGAAATCGTAGAACAGCTTCATCTTCTTGCTGAAGGTGTACTGCGACTTGCCGACCTCGCGCTTGCGCCGCACGTAGGGCAGGTAGGTGGTGGTCAGGCCGGCCCAGATCACGTCGCCCTGGTAGAAGCGGTTGCGTCCGCGGTAGCTTAGGAACAGGTCCAGGGCGCGACGGCTCATCAGCACGAAGTCGAAGCCGCCGGCCGGAATGTCCGGGTTGGACGCGCGCAGCGCGCCGTAGGCGAGGCGGGAAAAGAATTTGGCGCCGAAGGAATCCTCGCGGTCCTCGCGGAAGGCGACCACGACTTCCGAGCCGGCCTGCCACTTTTGCACCATGTCCACGGTCAGTTCGACCGGGTCTTGCAGGTCGGCCGACATGTTGACGATCGCGTCGCCGCTGGCGTGGCGGTAGCCGGCCACGATCGCCGCCAGTTGGCCGAAATTGCGGCTGAAGCGGATGCGGCGCACGTTGGGGTCGAGCCCCGCGACTTCTTCGATTTCCGCCTGCGAACCGTCCTTGGAGCCGTCGTTGACGAAGATCACCTCGTACTCGTGCCCGGCCAAGGGGCCGCCGCGATACAGCGCGCTGATCGCTTCCCAGGTGCGCTTGATCGATCCCTGGTTGTGGTAGACGGGAATGACGTAGGTGATCTTGCTCACGGCGAGCCTCCTTCCTGATTCGCTTGCGCCAGCGCGGCGCAGACCCGGGCGATGTCCTCGTCGCTCATGCCGAGGTAGAACGGAATGCCGAGGATGCGCTCGCCGATGTCGAGGGCCACCTGCAGCGGCCCGGCGGTGCGCACGCCGCGCAAGGCCGGATGGGTGTGCAGCGAGGGCGAGTACCAGCGGCGGCTTTGGATGCCTTGCGCGGCTAGGCGCTCGCCCCATTGCGCGGCTGAGGCGCCGGGCGGCAACAGCACGGGCAACAGCGGGTAGACGCCGCCGGCGGGCTTGGCCTGGTGGCCGAGGAACGGGCAGTCGCGCGCCAGCGCACGCTCGTAGCGGGCGCTGAGTTCGCGGCGCGCGCGCTTGGTGTCTTCCCATTGATCGAACGAGGCCAGGCCGATGGCGCAGTGGTACTCGCTCATCTTGCCGTTGGTGCCGATCGAATCGAGCATGCCCACCGAGGTGTCGATGCCGAAATTGGAGAGCTTGCGGATGCGCTTGATCCGCTCGACCGAACGCGACAGCACCGCGCCGCCCTCGGCGGTGCCGAAGGACTTGGTGGCGTGGAAGCTGTAGACCAGATCGATCAGTTCGCCCGGGCCTTGGTTGCCGAACGCGCCCGCCGCGTCCATCACCACCGGCACCGAGGTTTCGCGGACGAAGGCGTCCCATTCGTCGGTGTCGTGCGGGCAGGCGAAGGTCGAGACCGGGACGACCGCGTCGATGCGGCCGGCGGCGAGGGCCGCGCGGGCCAACTGCGGCGTCAGCAGCCAGTTGCGGGCGTCCACGTCGGACAGCACCGGCGTCATTCCGACCCGGACGACCGAGGTCGCGGTGGCGGCGAAGGTGATCGCCGGGATCAGCACGCGCGCGCCGGGCGGCAGCTCCAGCGCCTGCAGCGCCAGCTCCAGGCCGACGGTGCAATTGGCGACGGTGGTGACCTGCTCGGGCAACCACCCACGACCGGCGTCGGCGGCGATGCGGCGCTCGAATTCGGCGTTGAGCGGGCCGAAATTGGTGTAGTGGCGGTTCTCGTCGATCCGACGCAGGTAGGGCAGCAGGCTGTCCGCGGTCGGCATGTGCGGCACCAGCAAGGGAATGATGTTCATGGAGTCAGGCGACGGAACGAATAGTGCTTGTGGACGAGATAGCTCGCGACCGTCGAGCCGGCGACGAACAGCGCCTGGCCGAGCAGCGGGCCGATGCGGGTCGCTGTGACGAACAGCGGAAGCAGGATGAGGTTGGCGACGAAGATCGCGCTGTTGCCGCCCAAAAAGCGCAGGAACTGCCCGCGCCAATCGCCGTCGGCGCGCCGGAACACCAGCAGGCGCTGGGTCAGGAACGATTGCGGCAGGGCGATGCAGTAAGCCGCCACCACCGTCGCGGTCGGATGCCAGGTTCCGCCCGACAGCAGATGCACGGCCACGAAGGCGGCATAGCCGAACAGCGTGTTCCAGGCTCCGACGATCAGGAACCGTTGTTTCTCGGAGTGCCAGAGGTGGCGGAGCCACTGCATCGGCGCGGGTCAGCGGGTCGGTTTGAGGCGGGCGGGATTGCCGACGTAGACGCCGCCGGCCTGCGCCAGATCGCCGATCACGACCGCGCCCATGCCGACGACCGCGTCGGCGGCGACGCGCACCTTCTCGCGCACGCAGCTGTTGGTGCCGAAGTACGCGCCGGTCCCGAGTTCGCAGTGGCCGCTGATGTTCACCGCCGGCGCCGTGGTCACGAAGTCCTCCAGGCGGCAGTCGTGTCCGATCGTGGTGGCGAGATTCAAGTGAACCTGACGGCCGATCGCGACGTCGCAAGTGACGATGCTGCCCGCGCAGACGATGCTGCCTTCGCCGATGCCGCTGCTGCGGTGCACGCGCGCATCGGGGTGCACCAAGGTCGGGTAGCGCGTCTGCGCCGGCAACGACGACTGCAGCCGGCGCCGCGCCTGCGGATTGCCCACCGCGAGCACCAGATCGGCGTCGGCGGGGTCGAAGCGGCTGATGGGCTGGGTGGCGATGCCGGCGACGGCGCGCGCCGTCCAGATCTCGTCGCTTTCGTACAGCGCGGTCACGCGGTCGCCCTGGCCCAGGTCTTCCAGCAGCATCAAGACTTCGCGCGCGAAACCGCCACAACCGTAAAGTGCGAGTTTTCTCATGCGGGGGCCTGGGGCGTTCGGGCGGCGATGGAGCGAGGCCGGCTGGGCGTTGGTGCGGAGCCGTGCGACCGCCGCGCGTAAGGTCGAAGCATCGCGGGCGCGCGAGGGTCCACCGTGTTTCTGTCCCGATCCATGGGCCGCCGCCGGAGCGGCGGGTGCGCCCCCCCACCGGCCGATCGCGCCGGCGGGGGCGTCCGGGCCGCGCGCGGGGCGCGGCCCGAAGCGCTTACGCCAGCGCGGCTTCCAGTTCCGGCAACAGCTTGAACAGATCGCCGACCAAACCGATGTCGGCGATCTCGAAGATCGGCGCTTCGCCGTCCTTGTTGATCGCGACGATGGTGCCGGCGTCCTTGATGCCGGTCAGGTGCTGGATCGCGCCGCTGATGCCGACGGCGACGTACAGCTCCGGCGCGATGATCTTGCCGGTCTGGCCGACTTGCAGCTCGTTCGGGACGTAGCCGGCGTCGACCGCGGCGCGCGAGGCGCCGACGGCGGCGCCGAGCTTGTCGGCGAAGTCGTAGATGATCTTGAAGTTCTCTTGCGAGCCGACGCCGCGGCCGCCGGAGACGACGCGGCGGGCCGACTGCAGGTCGGGGCGGTCGGACTTGCCGGCGGCCAGGCCGACGTAGCGGGTGTGGCCCGGCAGCGCGGCGTCGGTCGAGGCGGTTTCGACGGCGGCGCTGCCGCCCTGGGCCGCTTCCGGCCACGACGCGGTGCGCACGGTCGCGACCACGGCGTGATCGGCCGGGGCTTCGACGGTGACGATGGCGTTGCCGGCGTAGATCGGACGCTTGAAGGTGTGGCTGCCTTCCACCGCCATCACGTCCGACACCTGGGCCACGCCGAGCAGCGCGGCGACGCAGGGCATCAGGTCCTTGCCGAAGGTGGTCGAGGGGCCGAACACGTGGCTGTAGCCCTTGGCCAGCGCGGCGATCTGCGGCGCCTGCACCTGGGCGATGGCGTTGGCGTTGGCGGCGTTGGCCACAGCCAGCACCTTGTTCACGCCGGCGATCTGCGCGGCCTGCGCGGCGACGCCGGCCGGGTCGGCGGCGAGCACGACGATGTCGATGGAGTCGGGCTTGAGCGCGAGCGCGGCGGACACGCACTTGGCGGTCGCGGCGTTGAGCTTGCCTTCCAGATGTTCGGCGACGATCAAAACCTTGCTCATCACAGCAACCCCTTCTGCTTCAGTGCGGCGACCAGTTCGGCCGCGTCCTTGACCATCACGCCCTTGGTCCGCTTCGGCGGCGGCGCGTAATGGGTGGTCTTGAGCGTGTCGCCGGCGTCGACGCCGAGGTCGGCGAACGCGATCGTCTCCAGCGGCTTGCTCTTGGCCTTCATGATGTCCGGCAGCTTGATGAAGCGCGGCTCGTTGAGGCGCAGGTCGGTGGTGACCACCGCCGGCAGGTCCACTTCCAGGGTTTCCAGGCCCGCGTCGACTTCGCGCGTGACCGTGGCCTTGCCGCCGGCGACCTCGAGCTTGGAGGCGAAGGTGGCCTGCGGACGGCCCCACAGCGTGGCCAGCATCTGGCCGGTCTGGTTGGCGTCGTCGTCGATGGCCTGCTTGCCGAGGATGACGATGTCCGGCTGTTCCTTCTCGATCAGCTTGAGCAGCGCGCGCGCGGCGGTCAGCGGCTGGATCGGCTGGTCGCTGACCACGTGCACGGCGCGGTTGGCGCCCATGGCCAGACCGTTGCGCAGGTGCGCCTGGGCGTCGGCCGGGGCGATCGTGGCGACCACGACTTCGGTGGCGATGCCCTTGTCGCGCAGGCGCAGCGCTTCTTCGAGGGCGATTTCGTCGAACGGATTGGCCGACAGCTTGACGCCGTCGGTGACCACGCCGGAACCGTCCGGCTTGACCTGGATGCGGACGTTGTAGTCCACCACGCGCTTGTAGCCGACGAGGATCTTCATCGTGCGGGATTTCCTTGTGGGGGTGTCCGGCCGGGAGCGGCCGACAGCCCTCGATTCTAACGGAGACCGCCAGCCGACGCAGGCGGCGGCCCGCGCCGCGGCGGCGGCGCGGGCGCAAAGCCGCGCGGCGCAAGGGCCGGGCGGGCGGGGCGGCCGGGGCCGGCCGATTCCGGCCCGGGCCGGCTCAGCCGCCGATGCGGTACTGCGCCGAGGAGCTTTCCACGATCAGGATCTGCGCCCCGGTCCAGGTTTGACCGGGTTCCAGCCGCACCGGCCGCAGCACCTGCGCGGCCTCCACGCAGACGAAGCGGCGGTGCCCGTCGGGTTCCAGGTCGGACATGCCGGCGGCCAATTCGGCACCGGGATTCCACACCACCGTGTCGGCGAAGCCCTCGGCTTCGCAGCGCAGCATGTGCTCGCCGTCGGTGATGCGCAGCGGCCGGCGGGTGTCGGCGTAGACGCGGTCGACCTCGCCGTCGAAGCGCACCGGCGCGTCGCTGGGCGGGCAGGCCGAGTCGCCGCGCGCGGAGTCGAAATAAGGCCGGTCTTCCAGGCCGTGGACCAGCGCCGCGGCGATGTCGCCGACGGCCAGATAGGTGTGCAGGGCGGCGCTGAACTCGAACGGGTCGGTGTCGGCGTTGCGCACGGTCAGGGCGATGCGCAGGCGGTCCTCGCCGGGTTCGACGTCGAGCTCGGCCTCGAAGCGGTAGGGCCAATGGCGGCGGGTTTCCTCGCGGTCGCGCAGGCGGAAGCGCAGGCGCTCGGGGTCCGGCTCGGCTTCCCAGGTGAGGGTGCGGGCGAAGCCGTGGCGCGGGCCGTCGCCGCGCTGGGCGAACTGCGGAAAGATCACCGGCACGCCGCCGCGGATCGCCTTGCCGGCGCCGAAGCTCGCGTTCGGGCTCAGGTACAGGCGCTCGCGGCCGCGGCAGCGCCAGGACAGGACGTGCGCGCCGAACGCGCTGGCCTCGACCCGCGAGTCGCCGGGGCCGTTCAGATGCGAGGAGGTGGGCAAAGAAGGCGCGTTCATCGTTCCGTCCCTGGGCGGCGAAAAAGGCTCAGCATGGCGGCGCGGACGGCCCCAAGCTGGCACGCCGGTCATAGTACCGGGCGCCCGACAGGTTCGGTTTAGGGGCCGTGAAGCCAGCGCGAACAGGGCTTCGGCTATCCTTGTCGCCCCTTTTCGTTCCGAAATCTGGAGCCAGGATGCTTCACCCCGTCGTTCTCAGTGGTGGCAGCGGTTCGCGCCTGTGGCCGCTGTCGCGCCAGAATCAGCCCAAGCAGTTCCTCTCGCTGATCGGCGACCACTCGCTGTTCCAGGAAACCCTGCTGCGCGCCAACGCGCTGCCCGACACCGGCGCCCCGGTCACCGTCTGCGCCGAAGACCACCGTTTCATGGTCGGCGAACAGTTGCAGGGCATCGGCGTGGCCAACGGCGCGATCCTGCTGGAGCCGAGCGCGCGCAACACCGCCCCGGCCATCGCCCTGGCCGCGCTGCATCTGGTCGCGCAGGAACCCGCCGCGACCATGCTGGTGCTGCCGGCCGATCACCTGATCGAAGACGTCGACGCCTTCCGCGACGCGGTCGCGCGCGCGACCGTGCTGGCCGAGCAGGATTGGCTGGTCACCTTCGGCATCACCCCGGACTACCCGGAAACCGGCTACGGCTACATCGCCCGCGGCGAGGCGCTGGGCGAGGGCGGCTACCAGGTCAGCCGCTTCGTCGAGAAGCCCGATCAGGCCACCGCCGAAGGCTATGTCGCCGCCGGCACCTATGCCTGGAACTCGGGCATGTTCCTGTTCAAGGCCCAGCGCTACCTGGACGAGCTGCAGAAGCTCGCGCCGGGCATCCTCGAGGCCGCGCGCGCCGCGTACGCGCAGGCCAGCCGCGACCTGGACTTCATCCGCGTCGGCAAGGACGCGTTCGCGGCCAGCCCGAACGATTCCATCGACTACGCGGTAATGGAGAAGACCGACCGCGCCGCGGTGGTGCCGGTGAGCTGCGGCTGGAGCGACATCGGCTCGTGGTCGTCGCTGTGGGCGGTGGCCGAGCGCGACGACGAGGGCAACCGCTACGAAGGCGACGTGATCTCGGTCGACACCCGCGACAGTCTGGTGCGCGCCTCCGAGCGCCGCATGATCGCGACCATCGGCGTGGAAGACCTGGTCATCGTCGATACGCCCGACGCGACCCTGGTCGCGCGCAAGGACCGGGTGCAGGACGTCAAGACGATCGTCGACAAGCTCAAGCAAGCCGGGCGCCAGGAGCACCTGTTCCACCGCAAGGTCTACCGTCCGTGGGGCAACTACGACTCCATCGACATGGGCGAGCGGTTCCAGGTCAAGCGCATCGTGGTCAAGCCGGGCGCGGCGCTGAGCCTGCAGAAGCACCACAAGCGCGCCGAGCATTGGATCGTGGTGTCGGGCGTGGCCGAAGTGACCTGCGACGACAAGGTGTTCGAGCTGCGCGAGAACGAGAGCACCTACATCCCGCTGGGCAGCGTGCACCGCTTGCGCAACCGCGGCACCGAGCCGGTCGAGTTGATCGAGGTGCAGTCGGGCAGTTATTTGGGCGAGGACGATATCGTCCGGCTCGAGGACGTGTACGGGCGTTCGTAAGCCTTCGTTGTGTCCGCAAGTCGTACACGCGAAGACCGGCTCAGGCCGGTCTTCGTTTTTTTGCGCGGCGGCTTTCGGGGTGTGTAGGAGCGGCGTGAGCCGCGAACGCGGCATCGAGCTTGCGTCGTAGGCGCGGTGTCGCGGTCGCAGCTTGCGCAGCTCCTACAGTCGGAAACGAAGCATCCGACGGCTCGGGCAACGCGTACGCGGGTTCGTACGCGTCGCGTCCGTCGCGATGGTTTTGCGCGGCGGCTTTCGGGTTTGTAGGAGCGGCGTGAGCCGCGAACGCGACACCGCGCTTGCGCCGCCGTTGCGGAATCGCATTCGCGGCTCACGCCGCTCCTACGCGCCGGCGACCGCGGCTCAGCCGCCGCCCGACGTCGCCAACAACTCGTCCAACACCTGCGCGAACCGCTCCGCGCTGCCCGGCGCATGGGCGAAGAACAACGACGGCTCGCACAGCTCCAGTTCCAGCAGCTGCGGCTGCCCTTGCGCGTCGCGGATCAGATCGACCCGCGCGTACGCCAGCGGCTCTTCCAGATCCAGCCGCGCCCCGGTCGCGTTGAGCGCGTGCAGCGCCACGGTGCGTTCGTCCTCGGTCGCCTCGCGCGCAGCGATGCGTTCGACCGCGCGCAGGTTCAGCGCGTCCTCGCGTTGCAGCATCGCGCCCTTGCGGATGGCGTGGCTGAAGGCGCCGTTGAAGTGGATCAGCGCGGTCTCGCCGTCGCGGTCCACCGCGGCCAGATACGGTTGCAGCATCGCGCTGCGGCCTTCGTCGAGCAGCCGCGCCAGATGGTTGGCGGCGGCGAACTCCTGCGCGCGCGCATAGCGCTGGGTGTCGCGCGAGCCGGCGCTGACCGTGGGTTTGACCACGAACTCCTCGGCGTCGGCGTGCGCGGCCAGGAACTCCTGCAGCGCCGGCAGCGGGTCGGTGTCGGGTTCGACGAAGGCGGTCGGCACCACCGGTACGCCGCGTGCGGCGAGATCGGCGAGGTAGCGCTTGTCGCTGTTCCAGCGCAGCACCGGCCACGGGTTGATCAGCCGGCTGGCGGCGTCGGCGCGTTCGCACCAGTCGAGGAATTCGGGGTAACGCTCGGTGTAATCCCAGGGCGAGCGCAGCAATACGGCGTCGTATCGAGCCCAGGCCACGCTCGGGTCGTCCCAGGCGCGGATTTCGGCGCGCAGGCCGCGGGCGAGGCAGGCGTCGAGCAGCGGCGACAGGTCGTCGTCCTGCCCGGCGCTGGCGATGGCGGTGACCAGGGCGAGTCGGCTCATGCCGCAAGTCTAGCGTCGGTGCGCCATCAAGGCACCGCCACGGCACTGTGCCGGTATTGCCCGAAAGTCCGCTGCTGCCGCGCGGGGGCGCGCGGTAAACTGGGCGCATCCCTCACAGGAGCTGTCCCATGGCCGACGCGGTCGCCGCCAAGAGCAAGTTGTATCCCAACGCCCACGACGCGCTGAACGGCGTCGTCGCCGACGGCCAGACCCTGGCGGTGGGCGGTTTCGGTTTGTGCGGCATTCCCGAGGCGCTGATCGGCGCCTTGCGCGACAGCGGCGCCAAGGGGCTCACCGCGATCTCCAACAACGCCGGCGTCGACGGGTTCGGCCTCGGCCTGCTGCTGGAAACGCGCCAGATCAAGAAAATGATTTCGTCCTACGTCGGCGAGAACAAAGAATTCGAGCGCCAGTTCCTGTCCGGCGAGCTCGAACTCGAATTCAACCCGCAAGGCACCCTGGCCGAGCGCCTGCGCGCCGGCGGCGCCGGCATCCCGGCGTTCTACACCCGCACCGGCTACGGCACGGTGGTGGCCGAAGGCAAGGAAACCCGCGAGTTCGACGGCCACCACTACGTGATGGAAACCGCGCTCAAGGCCGACGTGTCGCTGGTCAAGGCGTGGAAGGCCGACAGGGCCGGCAACCTGGTGTTCCGCAAGACCGCGCGCAACTTCAATCCGGCCTGCGCGATGGCCGGCAAGGTTTGCATCGCCGAGGTCGAGGAACTGGTCGAGATCGGCCAGCTCGATCCGGATCAGGTGCATCTGCCGGGCATCTACGTCGACCGCATCGTGGTCAACGCCACGCCGGAGAAGCGCATCGAGCAGCGCACGGTGCGGGCGGGCTGAGCGCTTGCCGATGCGAGCAACGAGTAAACGGCAACGAGAAACGCGTCGAACCCCGAGGCTCCCACTCGTTCCTGTTTCCTCCTCACTCGTTCCTAGAATCCCGTTGAACGCCTCGCTGGCACCGCCGCGGGCGCAACACCCATAAAGAGACGAATCCCATGCCCTGGACCCGCGACCAAATGGCGCAGCGCGCCGCGCAGGAACTCACCGACGGCGCTTACGTCAATCTCGGCATCGGCCTGCCGACCCTGGTGGCCAACTTCATTCCCGACGGCATGGACGTGTGGCTGCAGTCGGAAAACGGCTTGCTCGGCATCGGCCCGTTCCCGACCGAGGACGAAGTCGACGCCGACCTCATCAACGCCGGCAAGCAGACCGTCACCGCGCGTCCCGGCGCCAGCTACTTCGGCAGCCACGACAGCTTCGCGATGATCCGCGGCGGCCACATCGATCTGGCCATCCTCGGCGCCATGCAGGTCACCCATCGGGGCGATCTGGCCAACTGGATGGTGCCCGGCAAGATGGTCAAGGGCATGGGCGGCGCGATGGATCTGGTCGCCGGCGTCAAGCGCGTGGTGGTGCTGATGGAGCACACCGCCAAGAACGGCGAGCACAAGATCCTGCCCGAGTGCACGCTGCCGCTGACCGGCCTGGGCGTGGTCAACCGGATCATCACCGAACTGGCGGTGATGGACGTGACCGCGGACGGTTTGGTGCTGGTGGAAGCCGCGCCGGGCGTCAGCGAAGAGGAACTGCGCGAGAAGACCGGCGTCGAGTTGCGCCGGGCCTGATCTGTCGGGTTTCGTGCGCCGCGTCCACCGACGCGGCGCCTCGGAAAAGCCGCCGCGAGGCGGCTTTTTCGTTTCCGGCGTTCGCTGCAAAAGCGAAGGCCCCGCGAGCGCGGGGCCTTCGATGCGTCGGGCCGGGCCGGAACCCGCGCGTCACATGTTCTGGTAATTCGGCCCCGACCCGCCCTCAGGCGTCACCCAGGTGATGATCTCGTAGGGATCCTTGATGTCGCAGGTCTTG
This sequence comes from Lysobacter sp. K5869, assembly GCF_018847975.1. Lineage (NCBI taxonomy): Bacteria > Pseudomonadati > Pseudomonadota > Gammaproteobacteria > Lysobacterales > Lysobacteraceae > Lysobacter > Lysobacter sp. K5869. The sequence goes on from NZ_CP072597.1 coordinate 2,149,802, forward strand.
CAATGCACGCAGTTGGCGGCGTTGATCTGCAAGCGCTTGGCGCCTTCTTCCTCGACGATCTCGTACACGCCGGCCGGGCAGAAGCGCGTGCACGGGTTGCCGTACTCGGTCGCGCACTGGGTCACGCAGACGTTGGTGTCGGCGACCTTGAGGTGCACCGGCTGGTCTTCGTCGTGCTCGGTCGCGGCGAAGTACACCGCGGCCAGACGGTCGCGCGGGGCGAGCGTGCGTTCGAGGTAATCGCGCTTGGGCTGTTCGGACTGGCCGAGCTTCTGCAGCGAGGACCAATCGGCCTTGTTCTTCAGCGTCCACGGCGAGGCGCCGCCGGTGACGGTTTCCCAGGCCGCGTTCAACATGCCGAACCAGAAGCCCTTCTTGAAGCCGGGCTTGATGTTGCGCACCTTCTTGAGCTCGGCCATCGCCTCGGACGCGCGCAGCTTGGCGTCGAAGCCGGCGCTGTCGAGCGCGGGCTGCGCGGCCAGATGCTCGGCGGCGAGCATGCCCGAGCGGATCGCCTGATGCGTGCCCTTGATCTTGGGCACGTTGAGCAGGCCGGCGGTGTCGCCGATCAGCAGCGCGCCGGGCATCTCCAGCTTGGGCAGCGATTGCCAGCCGCCGGTGACGATGGCGCGCGCGCCGGACGAGACGATGCTGCCGCCTTCCAGCAGCGGCTTGATCAGCGGGTGGTTCTTCCACTGCTGGAACGCTTCCCACGGCTTGTAGTCCGGGTCGCGGTAATCCAGGCCGCTGACGTAGCCGAGCGCGATGCGGCCCTTGTCCAGGTGATACAGGAAGCTGCCGCCGTAGGTGTGGCTGTCGGCCGGCCAGCCGACGCTGTGCACGATCTTGCCCGGGGTGACGCGGTCCTCGGGCACCTGCCACAGCTCCTTGATGCCGATGGAGTAACCCTGCGGATCGCTGTCTTTGTCCAGCTCGAAGCGCTTGATCAGGCGCTTGGTCAGATGGCCGCGCGCGCCCTCGGCGAATACGGTGACCTTGGCGCGGATGTCGATGCCGGCGGTGAAGCCGGACTTGTGGGTGCCGTCCTTGGCCACGCCCATGTCGCCGATGCGCACGCCGGCGACGCGGCCGTCGGCGTCGTGCAGAGTTTCCGAGGCGGCGAAGCCGGCGTAGATCTCCACGCCCAGCGCCTCGGCCTGCGGCGCCATCCACGCGCACATCGCGCCGAGGCTGACGATGAAGTTGCCGTGGTTGTTCATGTCCGGCGGCACGATCGGCGACTTGTAGCCGCCGGTCTTGGTCATCAGCCAGAACTCGTCCTCGCCGGCCGGCACGCACACCGGCGGCGGGTTGTCGCGCCAGCCCGGCAGCAGCGCGTCGAGCGGGCCGGGCTCGATCACCGCGCCGGACAGGATGTGCGCGCCGATGGTGCTGGACTTCTCGATCACGCAGACCGAGAGCTCCGGATTGAGTTGCTTGAGCCGGATCGCGAACGCCAGGCCGGACGGGCCGGCGCCGACGGTGACGACGTCGTATTCCATGACGTCGCGTTCGATCTCGATGGCTGGCGTGTCGGACGCGACCGTGTCGTGCGGCTGTTCGCTCATGCTGGCGTTACTCGTGCGTGCAATCCCGCCATTGTCGCGGGTTTGCCCGACAGGCGCCATTTCCGCCGGCGGCAAACGCGGCCCGGGCCTCGTCTCAGGGCGGAAAGCGCGCACGTTCGCGGCGTGTTTGAAACGCTTTCCAGCCGGATCGGTGCGGTCGGGTATGGATCGCGGGACGCAGGCCGCGGGGCGCACGATCCGGATCGCGGCCGGCGCGCGGCCCGTGCTAGCGTGCCCGCCGATGCCGCCGACCCGCCTGCCGCTGCAAGACGCCGAACTGGCCTACGACCCGAACTGGCTCGACGCCGACGCGGCCGACGCCTTGTTCGACGCGTTGCGGACGCAGACCGCGTGGGAGGTGCACCGCATCCGCTTGTTCGGGCGCGAACACGATTCGCCGCGGCTGAGCAGTTGGATCGGCGACGACGATGCGCGTTATCGCTACTCAGGAACCTCGTTCCAGCCGCATCCGTGGCCGCCGGCGTTGCAGCCGGTGCGCGAGCGGCTCGCGCGCGAACTCGGCGCGGCGTTCAACAGCGTGCTCGCCAACCGTTATCGCGACGGCCGCGATGCGATGGGCTGGCACAGCGACGACGAACCCGAACTCGGGCCGGCGCCGTTGATCGCATCCTTGAGCCTGGGCGCGCGCCGGCGTTTCGCGCTCAAGCATCGGCGCGATCCGTCGTTGAAGGCCGCGCTCGAACTCGGGCACGGCAGTTTGCTGGTGATGTCGGGGCCGACTCAGGCCAATTACCGCCACGCCTTGCCGCGCACCGCCAAGCCGGTCGGCGAGCGGATCAATCTCACCTTCCGGGTGATCCGGCCGCGCTGAGCGCGCGCGGCGGCTTGCGCGAAGCGCCGGGCCTGAAGGCCCTCCCACGAGCGCCGCCCGTTCGCGGGGAGCGAAAGCGCCGGGCCTGAAAGCCCGCCCACCAGAGCGGGCGCGGCCCGGTAAGGAGCCCTCGGTGGGAGAGCCTTCAGGCCCGACGCTCCGCGCTCGGGCGCGGAGCGGCTTCAGCGCGCGATCACGGCCGCTTCCAGGCGCGGATGTAATCGACCGCGGCGACCGCCGACTGCGTCGTCGCCGCCGGCGGAATCTGCGAATAGACGAAGTGATCGACCAGGATCGAGGTTTCGATCTGGCTGACGTTGCGCGTGGTCCGCACCAGCCGCCCGTCGATGTAGAAACGCGTCGCGTCCGGGGCGATGTCGGCGCCGTAGACGTGCCAGCCCGCGCTGGGATCGAAGTCGATGTCGAGCGGATACGCATCCAGGTTCTCGGCGCCGTTCTGGATCACGTATTGATTCAAGTACAGCCGGCGCTTGTTGTCGGAGTAGTACTCGAACACGTCGGTCTCGTTCCACTGCTGCGCGCCGGGCGCCTGGAAGGTCCAGAACGCCGGCCAGAAACCCGATGCGGCCGGCAGCTTCATGCGCGCTTCGATGAAGCCGAAGCGGAAGTTGTAGCGCTTGTGCGAGGACAGCAGGCACGAGGTCCAGTTGTAAGTGCGGCCCGAAGGCGAGACGACGCGTTCGCGCTTGGCCAGCATCTGCAGCGCGCCGCCGCTGATCGAGCAATTCGCCGCTTGGTTCCATTCCAACTGTTGATTGCCCGGATTGCCGTGGCCGTTGTCGGATTCGGCCGAGGAGTTGTCGGCCCACTTGTTCCAATCCACCGCGCTGCCGTTGAATTCGTCGCCGAAGGTATAGACCCAGTTGGTGCCGGCGCCGAGCGGACGCGTCGCGGCGGGATCGCCGCCGCTGGGCGCGGCGGCGACGGTGAAGGTCCGCTCCGGTGCGAGGTTGGTCCATTGGCCGCCGGCGTAGTACGACAGCCAGTAGCGGTATTGGCCGACGGGAAACTGGCCGCTGCCGGTCAGCGTGCGCTCGCTCGCACCGACGCTGTAGTTGTTCTGATGGCCGAGATCGAAATTGCGGCCTTGCGCGTCGCGCACGGCGAACACGATCTGATCGTAGACGACGGTTTGCGGGCTTTGCAGGCGCGCGCCGAACAGCACGCTCTGGCTCGCGTCGGGCGTCTGCAGGTCGCGGCCGATCGCGCGCAGCGGCGTGGCGCCGACGGTTTCGTAATCGACCACGCCGGCCGGCGTGGCCTGGACCAGGCCGATGCAGGCCGCCAGCTCGAAACCCAGCGCGAGCGCGAGCAGGGCGCGGCGGCGCGCGGCGCGGCGGCGTTGCGTGTAAGGGGCGATCATGACGGACTCCGGGACGCGCGAAAGATGGGCGCGCAGTCTAGGAGCGGGGTGCGGTGCGGCTTGTGCCGGCGATCACTTGTTACAACGCTGGCGCGAAGCTGTCGTGTTCCTATCGCGAAGCTGTCGCCGGGCTCAGGGCATGCCGGCGATCAGAGGCGATAGCGACTTCACTATGAATTCGTATAGTGCGTACGCGCCGACTGCCAGGGCCCAGATCGAAACGACCCGCGCGCGCCGCAATGCGCCGACACGCAGTCGGGGTGCGCCCAGCATGATGCACAGCGCCGATGCGGCTAGCAGCAGGTGCTGGGAGTGCTCCCATAAGGCTTGCAGGCTTGCGATTTCATTATTGGGCGACGGCTCGACGAAGAATCCCGCCTTCGAAAAACGAAACGAGTTGCGGCCCAAATAGCCGACTGCCGTGAACCACGTCAGCAGGCAAAACACTGCCGCGACGATGCCGGAAAACAACGCGCGCCGCGGCGGCGGCTCCGGCGCGGGAGCGCGCGCAGCGGCATAGGGATTTTCCATGCCGTTGCGTCCCGACTCCGCGAACTCAGCGCTTGTGGCTCTTCTCATGCGCCTCGCCCGACGTCAGCGTCCACCCGGCGATCTCGCCGGTGCTAGCCGCCATCGAGCGCTCGAACGCGGCGACCACGTCGCGCACCTCGGTGGTCGCGGCCGGCGTGGCATGCAGGAAGGTGCGCGAAGCGACGACCTTCTGGTCGGCGTTGTGGAACAGCTTGGCGTTGATCTCGATCACCGCCGAGGGCACGGCGTTGCCGGCGTAGTCGGATTCGAACCGACGCAGGTCCAGCACCAGCTTGTAGTCGGCGCCGATGCCGCTGCCCTGGCGCGCGATCGCGGCGATCTTGCCGGAGTCCTCCAGCGTGCGCAGCAGCGAGTCCTCGATCATGCTGCTGGGCAGCTTGGCCCAGGCCGCGCCCTTGTAGACCTGGATCTCGTCGCCGCTCGGGCGCACCGCGATGCGCAGGCTGTCGATCATGCGCGCCGCGTTCGGCGCGCTCAGCGAGAGCTGCCAGTTCGCCTGCGGCCACGACGGATCGGCCGGCACGCGCGGGTCGGGCGCGTACTGCGTGGTCGGGGTCTTGGGCTTTTCGTCGAGGATCGAACAACCGCTCAGCGCCAGCGCGGCGGCGAGGCCGGCGGCGCACAGGCGCAGCGCGGCGGCGGGGCGGAGGGCGCGGGTCGTCGTCATGGTCGGGGTGCTCGCGTGGCGGCGGTTCGTGGTGCGGCCGTTCGTGGCGCTGTCGTTCGTGATGCGCTCGTCGCTGCTCATCGCGCTGCCTTCTCCGGCTCGAATTCCTTGGCGGCGTCGCGGCCGAGCAGGTAACGGGTCGGGTTGCTGTCGAGGCGGTCGGTGATGCGGCGCAGGTCGCGCACCAGCGAGCGCAGTTCGCCCAAGGTCGGGCCGAGTTGGGCCAGACCGTCGTTGGCGAAGCTGCTGATCGCGGCGCGGTTGTCGTTGAGGATGCCGTTGGCGCCGGTGGCGGCCGAATCGAGCTTGCCCAGGGTGCTGTCGAGCTTGGCGATGATGCCCGGCAGCTTCTGCACCAGTTCGCGATCGACGCTTTGCACCGCGGTGTTGGTCGTAGCGAGGGTCTGGTTGAGCTGCTCGCTGGACTTGCGCGCGTTGGCGATCAGCGCGCGCAGGTCGCCGCGCTGGTCGGCGATGGAGCCGGTCAGCGCTTCGATGTTCGCCAGGGTGTTGGACACGTGCTTGACGTTGTCGTCGCTGAGCACCTGATCCAAACGCGCGACCAGCCGGTTGGCGGTGTCGGCGATGTTCTGCAGCGCCGAGGCCTCGGTCTGGATGATCGGCACGTCGCCGTTGCCCGAATCGGCCAGGCGCGGGCTGTTCGGGCTGCCGCCGGTGAGCTGGATGATCGGGGTGCCGGTGATGCCGGTCAGCGAGAGCTTGGCGCGGGTGTCGGTCTTGACCGGCGCGTCGGCCTGCAGGCGCAGCTTGGCGATGACCCGGCGCGGATCGTCCGGCGCCAGGCTCAGCTGCTGCACGGTGCCGACGCCGATGCCGTTGTATTGCACGGTGCTGCCTTCCGACAGGCCGGTGACCGGCTCGTTGAAGATCACCGCGTATTCGCGCCAGCTCTTCTCCGAGGAGTACTTGGCCGCCCACAAGGCGAACAGCAGCAGGAACAGCGTCACCACGATGGTGAACGCACCGATCAGCACGTAGTTGGCCTTGGTTTCCATCAGGCACCTTCGAACGGCGTGAGCCCGGCCGGCATCATGCCAGCTGGGGGTAGGTGAACAGGGTGAAATGCAGGAGGTTCAAACCGAAGTGCGCCAGCACCGCGGCGGCCAGCCCGCCCTTGCGGTAGGCCCAGCCGTAGGCGAGGCCGGCCAGGGTCGCCAGCGCGACCCAGCGCGCGCCGCCGCCGGCGTGGACCAGCCCGAACGCCAGCGCCGAGACCGCGATCGCCGCGTGTGCGCCGTAGCGCCGGCGCTCCCAGCGGCGCTGCAGGCTTTCCTGCAGGTAGCCGCGGAACATCGCTTCCTCGGTCAGCGCCACCAGCAGCAGATTGTTGAGCGCCCACAGCGCGCCGAACCACGGCCACTTCGGCGCCCAGGCGACCACGTTCAACGCGAGGCCCAAGCCCAGGCACAACAGCGCCGCGATCGCCGCGCCGGCCAGTCCCGCGCCGAGCGACGTCGCACGCGGACGGTCGCCCGCGGCGTACAAGCGCAGCAGCGGCCAGCACAGCAGCAGCCAGAACCCGGCCAGCGGCTTGTCGAAATTGAAGTACAGCGACATCGGCGCCGAATCGGCGCTCAGGCGCAGATCGGCGAGCAATTGAGGGTTGTTGAAGCCGGGCAGCAGGTGCAGGCCAAGCGCGAACGCGGTCAGCACGAACAGCACGTGGCCGCCGATGCGCGCCGCGCGCGGCCGCGCCGGGCGCACCAGCCACGCGGCCAGCGCCAGCAGCGCGAGCGAGACCAGCGCCGGTGCGCCGAGCACGCCGTGCGCGAACGCCGCGATCAAGGCCAGCGCCAACAGCGCCACGCTCGCCGTGCGCACCTTCGGCCACCACAGCGTCGCCGCCGCCGCGCACAACAAGCCCCAGAGCGACACGCTCCACAGCGCGCCGGGTTCGGACATCACGGCGTTCATTGCGCCGGCGCATCCGTGCCCGCGTCATGCGCCGCGCCATCGCGCCCGCGCTGATCGCGCCCGCCCGGGGCTTGCGCGTTCTTATCGCGCGCCACTTGGGCGGCGCGCGCGCGCGGGCCGTGGAAATACTCCTGCACCCACGGATGATCGAGTTTCTCGACCTCCTGGATCGGCGCGCAGGCGATGACTTTCTTGTCGGCCAACACCGCGATGCGGTCGCAGATGGCGTAGAGCGTGTCCAGGTCGTGGGTGATCAGGAACACGGTCAAGCCCAGCGCCTGCTGCAGGGTGCGGATCAAGCGGTCGAACGCGGCCGCGCCGATCGGGTCGAGGCCGGCGGTGGGTTCGTCGAGGAACAGCAGCGGCGGGTCCAGCGCCAGCGCGCGGGCGAGGCCGGCGCGTTTGCGCATGCCGCCGGACAGCTGCGAGGGCAGCTTGTCGAGCGCGTCGGCGGGCAGGCCGCTCAACTTGACCTTGAGCAGCGCCAGTTCGTAGCGCAGCGAGTCGGGCAGTTCGCTGTGGTATTCCTTCAGCGGCACCTGCACGTTCTCGCCCACGGTCAGCGAGGAGAACAGCGCGCCGTCCTGGAACAGCACGCCGGTGTTGCGTTCGATCTCGCGGCGCAGCTGCGGATCCGGGCTGCGCGCGTCGATGCCGAGCACTTCGATCTGCCCGGCGTTGGGCCGGCGCAGGCCGAGGATCGAGCGCATCATCACCGACTTGCCGGTGCCCGAGCCGCCGACCACGCCGATGATCTCGCCGCGGCGCACGTCCAGGTCCAGCCCGTCGTGGACGACCTGATCGCCGAAGTGGTTGACCAGACCGCGGATGCGGATGACGACGTCGTCGTTGTCGTTGCCGCCTTCGGCGGCGGGAACGGGGATCGGGGAATGGGGAATGGTCATCGCGCAGCCTCGCGGACGTGCGCACGGCGACCCGCACCCAGCGCGCTCGCCATTCCCTGTTCCCGGTTCCCTGTTCCCTGCTTCACCAGCCCATCTCCATGAACCAGATCGCAAAGAACGCATCCAACACGATCACCAGCGAAATCGACTGCACCACGCTGGAGGTGGTGCGCTCGCCGACCGACTGCGCGGTGCCCTTCACCTGCAGGCCTTCCAGGCAGCCGATCAGGCTGATCAGCAGGGCGAACACCGGCGCCTTGACCATGCCGACCAGGAAATGGCGCAGCTGCATGGTGTCGTGCATGCGCGCCAGATACTGCTGCGGCGGGATGTCCAGGCCGTAGGCGCCGACGGTGAGGCCGCCGAGCAGGCCGGCGATCATGGCGATGAAGGTCAGCAGCGGCAGCATCACCAGCAGCGCCAGCACGCGCGGGATCACCAGCAGGTCGACCGGGTCCATGCCCAGGGTGCGGATCGCGTCGACTTCCTCGCGGCTGACCATCGCGCCGATCTGCGCGGTGAACGCGCTGGCGGTGCGGCCGGCGAGGACGATCGCGGTCAGCAAGACGCCGAACTCGCGCAGGAAGGCGATGCTGACCAGTTCGACCACGAAGATGGTCGCGCCGAAATCCTTGAGGATGGTCGAGCCCAGGAACGCCACCACCGCGCCGACCAGATAGCACAGCAGCGCGATCAGCGGGACCGCGTCGAGGCCGACCTGTTCCATGTGGTGGACGGTGGCGGTGGGGCGGAAGCGGCCGGGGTTCTTGAACAGCCGCAGCATCTTCACCAGCGTTTCGCCGAAGAAGGCCACCAGCGCCAGCACTTCCTTCCAGTTGTCGGTGACCGCGTAGCCCAGGCGCGCGAGCGCGGCGTGGACGCCGTATTCGCGCTTCTTCTTCGGGCGTTCGTCGGCCACGTCCTCGATCGCGATCACCAGGGCGCGATGGGACTCGTGGAAATGGAAGATGCCGTCAAAATCCAACTCGTGCCGGCGCGCGTAGCGCATCAGCTGCAGCACGCCGACCGAATCCAGGCGCTCGACCGCGGTGGCGTCCACGTCCGACACCCGCGGCGGCGCATGCTTGAGCGCATCGCCGATGGCCAGCGCATGCTCCAGCGTCCAGCAGCCGGAAAGGCGCAGCCGCGAGGGCTCGCTGCCCTCGGCGGTGAGTTCCGGCGCTTGCGTGGTCGGTACGGTCATAGGGCCTCGGGCGGGAGGATACAGGCTAGGCACGGCGAGGTGAGTGTCGCGTGGATCGCGCAGTTCATGCAGCGGCCGGACGGCGGAGGCGGCGCGGGCGGCGGGCGCAGCGCGCCGCCGCGGCGCGTTCGAGCGGCATCCGCCACGACGGACGCGGGAAATCGATGCCCGCCTGCGTTCGAGCGGCCGCCATTCGATAACGGATGGCGCGCGCAAGCGACGGCGGTCGAAACCACGCGGTCGAAATGGAACGCTCGAACCCGCGCGGCCCCGCTGCCACGCGGCGCGCGCGCGTGCCATGCTTCCCCGATATGTCCGCCCCGCATCCGCTCAGCGCCACCAGCTACGCCGCCCGCATCGCCTTCGTGGTCGAGCTGGCCGAACGCCTGCACAGCTACGGCACCACCGCGCAGCGCCTGGAAGGCGCGGTGACCGCGGTGGCCCAGCGCCTGCGCCTGGAATGCGAGCCGTGGTCGAACCCGACCGGGCTGATCCTCACCTTCAGCGATCCGCAGCGCCCGCTCGGCGACAGCGACACCACCCGGGTCATCCGCCTGCCGCCGGGCGAGAACGATCTGTACCGGCTCAGCGAAACCGACCGCATCGCCGAGGAAGTCATGGCCGGGCGCCTGGATCTGGCCGCCGGCCACGCCGCGCTGGAAGCGCTGGACCGGCCGCGCACGCGGCGTTGGCGGGCGATGCAGGTGTTCGCCTACGGCCTGGCCGCGGGCTCGGTGGCGGCGCTGCTGCGGCTGCCGTGGCTGGACATCGGCGTGGCCGCGATCAACGGTTTGATGATCGGCTCGCTAGTCGACCTGTCCGGCCTGCGCCCGCGCCTGCGCGAGGCGCTGGAGGCCATCGCCGGCATGTTCGCCGCCGCGGTGGTGGTGCTGGTGGCCAATTTCGTCGCGCCGCTGAATCAGAACACGGTGATCATCGCGTCGCTGATCGTGCTGTTGCCGGGTATGGCGCTGACCAACGCGGTCAACGAATTGACCAGCCAGCATCTGGTGTCGGGCACCGCGCGCTTCGCCGGTGCGGTGACCACGGTGGTGAAACTCGCGGTGGGCACGGTGATCGGGCTGTATCTGGCCGATCTGGTCGGCCTGGAACCGGTGGTGCGGGCGTGGCGGCCGCAGGAATCGTGGGTGGAGTGGGGCGGGCTGGCGGTGGCGTCGTATGCCTTCGCGGTGCTGTTCCGCGCCCATCGCGCCGATTATCCCAAGGTCATGGCCGCGGCCGCCGGCGGTTATCTGATTTCGCGCTTCGTCGGACTGGCCTGGGGCAGTCCGGCGGGAATCTTCCTGGCCGCGCTGGTGATGACCGCGCTGGGCAACGCCTATGCGCGCTGGGGCAACCGGCCCGGGGCGATCATCCGGGTGCCGGGAATCATCCTGCTGGTGCCCGGCAGCGTGAGCCTGCGCGGGCTGCTCAACATGCTGCAGCAGCAGGACGTGCAGGTCGGCCAGGACGCGGTGCTGGCGGTGGTGAATATCCTGCTGGCGCTGATCGCCGGGTTGATATTCGGAAATCTGCTGCTGCCGGCGCGGCGGAATCTGTAAACGCGGATGGGGGATTCGCCGCGTTGATTCGTCGCGCCGCCGCCGTCGCGGAAACGGCCGCCGGTTTCGCCGCGCGCGGCCGCCCCGGAAAACGGAAAACAAATGAAAACGCCGGCTCGAGGCCGGCGGTTTCGGGATTTTGCTTTTTCCGCAAGATTACTTGATCAGGAACTCGTCCAGCTTGCGGCCCGAAGCGGTGTAAGCGGCCAGCCAGCGCGGCTGCTTGCCGCGGCCGGTCCAGGTTTCGCCGGTGTTGGCCGGGTTGCGGTACTTCGGCGCGACCTTGCCCAGCGGCTTGCGCGCCTTCGCGGCGGGGGCGGCGTTCTTGGCGGCCTTGGCCGGGCGGCCGGCGCGCGCGGCGGGGGCGGCGCCGTCGAACAGTTCTTCCAGGGAATAGCCCTCGGCCTTGAGCAGGGCGACGACTTTCTTGCGCACGGCGGCGACCGGCTTGCGCTTGTTCAGCGTGGTCTTGCGCTTTTTCGCCTGGCTGATGAGGTTTTCGAGTTCTTTCGCGGACAACGCAGAGATATCGATCGTCATGGGGCCTCCGGGAGTATGGTCGGAATATCGGCCAGTCCCTGGCACGCGGCAGCATAGTAAGGGCAGCGCCGGACGCCGTAAATGCTCAAGCGGATATTCCCTCGCATATTTAACAGGCGGCGGGGGTAATCGGCGGCGGCGGCGCGGGGGCGGGCGCGGGGTAAATCGGCGGCGCCGGCGCGGCCTGCGCAGGCGTGCATGGGGGCCAAAAAAGCGCGAATAGGGTGCGAATGCGCGGCAGCCGGCTGCTGCGTTGCGGTATCCGGGGCGGTTATCGCCGCGAATGTTTCGTAGCGCGACGGCGGTTATCTAAATCGGGCACGGAACCTGCTTAACGCGGTCGGCCGGGGGATGCGCCGGCGATAACCGGACGCGAACCGGCGCCGCCCGCGCGGGGCGGCGCCGCGCGGCGCGCCGGAGCCTCCGGCGCGCCCGGCGGGCTTAAGCGCCGCCGCCGATGCGCGCCAGCACCGCGGCGCGATCGAGATTCTCCGCCGCATCGCTGCGGCGGTGGCGGTACTCGAAGCTGCCCGCGGCCAGGCCGCGCTCGGACACCACCACGCGGTGCGGCACGCCGATCAGTTCCATGTCGGCGAACATCGCGCCCGGGCGCAGGCCGCGGTCGTCGAGGGCGGCGTCGACGCCGGCCTTGAGCAGATCCTGGTACAGCGCCTGCGCGGCGTCGGCCACGGCGGCGTCGTTCTTGGGATTGATCACGCACACCACCGCCTGCCACGGCGCCATCGCCTCGGGCCAGACGATGCCGGCGTCGTCGAAGTTCTGCTCGATCGCCGCGGCGACGATGCGCGACACGCCGATGCCGTAGCAGCCCATCGCCGGGGTCGCGGCCTTGCCGGTGTCGTCGAGCACGCTCAGCTTCATCGCTTCGGCGTACTTGCGGCCGAGCTGGAACACGTGGCCGACCTCGATGCCGCGGGCGATAGCGAGCGTGCCCTTGCCGTCCGGCGAGGGATCGCCGGCGACCGCGTTGCGGATGTCGGCGACTTCGCCGGGCTCGGGCAGGTCGCGGCCCCAGTTGACGCCGGCGAGGTGGTAGCCGTTTTCGTTGGCGCCGACGACGAAGTCGGCCAGCGCGGCGACGCTGCGGTCGGCGATGACGCGGATCGCGCGCGCCGGCTTCACCGGGCCGAGGAAGCCCGGCTGCGCGCCGAGGTGTTCGAGGATCTCGGCTTCGGTGGCGAGGCGGTATTCGGCCAGACCGGGAAGCTTGGACAGCTTGATCTCGTTGACCGCGTGATCGCCGCGCACCAGCGCCAGCGCGAACTGCGGCGCGCCGTCGGCGTCGCTGCCCACGATCGCGACCGACTTGACCGTGCGCGCCAGGGCGAGGCCGAGCAGGGCGGCGACGTCCTCGCAGGTCTTCTGGGTCGGCGTTTCGACCTTGCGCAAGGCCTCGCCCGCGGCCGCGCGCGGGCCCGGCGAAACCGCTTCGGCCAGCTCGACGTTGGCGGCGTAGTCCGAGCCGTCGCAGAACGCGATCGCGTCCTCGCCCGAATCGGCGAGCACGTGGAACTCGTGCGAGGCACTGCCGCCGATGGCGCCGGTGTCGGCGAACACGGCGCGGAACTTCAGCCCCAGGCGGGTGAAGATGCGGCCGTAGGTGTCGTACATGTTGCGGTATTCGCGGCCCAGGTCTTCGTCGCTGACGTGGAAGGAGTAGGCGTCCTTCATCAGGAACTCGCGCGCGCGCATCACCCCGAAGCGCGGGCGGATTTCGTCGCGGAACTTGGTCTGGATCTGGAAGAAGTTCACCGGCAGCTGCTTGTAGCTGGCCAGTTCGTTGCGGGCGAAGTCGGTGATGACTTCCTCGTGGGTCGGGCCGTAGCAGTACCAGGCTTCCTTGCGGTCCTGCATCTTCAGCAGCTGGCCGCCGAATTTTTCCCAGCGGCCGGTTTCCTCCCACAGCTCCTTGGGCTGCGCCGCCGGCATCAGCACTTCGATCGCGCCGGCGGCGTTCATCTCCTCGCGCACCGCGCGCTCGACCTTGCGCAACACGCGCAGGCCCAGCGGCGACCAGGTGTAGAGGCCGGCGGCGAGCTTGCGGATCATGCCGGCCTTGAGCATCAGCTTGTGGCTGACGATCTCGGCTTCGGCGGGCGTTTCCTTGCTGGTATGGAGATGGAACTGCGACAGGCGCATCGGGCGGGATTCGTGGGCGGGAAAGGGCGACAGTTTGCCATGCGCGCGCGCGCGGCTGGCGCGGCGGGGGCGGAAAACGCCGGCGGCCCGGCGTCGCGCGCCGTCGCGCGGGCAAAAAAAGACCGCCGCGGGACGCGGCGGTCTTGGGTCGCGTCCGGCGTCGCCGGGCGGATCAGCTGTCGGCTTTCTTCTCGCCGCCGGCCGGCCGCGGCGCGTCCGGCGCCGAGGGCGTGTTGGACGGGCCGGGCGTGCAATAGGCGCGGATTGAGGCCTCGGCCAACTGCACCTGGGCGGCGCGCTGCTGGGTGTCGAGCACGTTGTCGGGCTTGCCGTCGCCGTTGCTGTCCACGCCGACCTGGGCCGAGCTCTGCAGCTGCTTGAGGTTGGCGCGCGCGGACACGCACTGGCTGCTCTCGCCGGTCGCGGCGATCGCCGCGGTCTGGCTGGCGGTGCCGCTCTTGTTGCGGATCACCCGGTTCTTGACCTGACCGCTGCCGGATTGGCCGGGCGGGGGCGAGTCGGAGTAATGGGTGACGCCCTGAGCGTCCTTCCATTGGTACAGATCGGTGGCGGCGGCCGGGAAGGCCGTCAGGGCGGCCAGGACGGCGCCCAGGCCCAGCGCCGGCAGGGCGCGACGGGCGGAATTGCGGGACGTGCGGGACATGGAAGGCTCCGGAAGCAGGGCAGGCGGAACGTCGGATAGGCGGAACGGACCGCGGTACGGCGGGGGAATCGGAATTGCAGCATCCTGCCATGACGACGGCAAGCGCTACACTTCCCAGTTATGGAACCCCAACCCACGCCCCGCCCGCGCGGACGCGGCATTTACCTGCTGCCCAATCTGTTCACCACCGGCGGCATGTTCGCCGGCTTCTACGCGATCATCGCCGCCACCCAGGGCCGTTTCGACGAGGCCTGCATGGCGATCTTCGTCGCCGCCATCCTCGACGGCGTCGACGGCCGGGTCGCCCGGCTGACCAACACCCAGAGCGAGTTCGGCGTGCAGTACGACTCGCTGGCCGACCTGATCAGCTTCGGTCTGGCGCCGGCGCTGGTGATGTACCACTGGGCGCTGGAGGCGACCAAGCTCGACGGGGTGATCCCCGGCAAGATCGGCTGGGTCGGCGCCTTCCTCTACGCCGCCTGCGCGGCGCTGCGGCTGGCGCGCTTCAATTCCCAGGTCGGGCAGGTCGACAAGCGCTGGTTCATCGGTCTGGCCAGCCCGGCCGCGGCCGGCCTGGTCGCCAGCTTCGTGTGGACCTGCCACAGCTTCGATCTGTCCGGCGAGGACCTGCGCTACGCCGCGCTGGCGGTGACGGTGGTCGCCGGCCTGCTGATGGTGAGCCGGATGCGCTACGTCAGCTTCAAGGGCAGCGGCCCGCGCAACGACCGGGTGCCGTTCCTGGCGATCCTGGTGGTGGTCGCGGTGCTGGTGGCCATCGCCATCGACCCGCCGCGGGTGCTGCTGGCGATCTTCGCGCCGTACGCGCTGTCCGGCCCGGCGCAGGCGATCTGGCGGCGCATGCGCCGCGCGCCCGAGGCGCCGCCGGCCGGCGGAGCGGGGGCGGCATGAGCGGGCTGTGGGACGCGCAGCAACGCGAGTGGCTGCAGGCGATGGGCTACTCGGTGCTGGCCCTGGCCGGCGACGAGCCCGCCGTGCCCGAAGCCGCCGAGGCGCCGGCGCGTTCCCAACCCGCGCAGCGCACTGAAAACGCACGCGGCGATGCCGGCCGGCGTGCCGCGCCGGCAGCGGAACAGCGCGGCCCCGGCACCGACCCGCCGCTGCTGCGCGCCGTGCTGCGCGCCGCCCGCCGCCAGGCCGGCGATGCCGAGGTGATGGCGCTGTTCGACCCGGCCGCGCTGCGCGCGCCGGCGGCCAAGCGCGCGCTGTGGCCGCGCCTGCGCGCGCTGCGCCGGAGCCCGCGCGGATGAGCGCGCTGGCGCCGGACCTGGACGACACCGCCGCCGCGCCGACCGCGCTGCGGCCGATGCGCGAGGACGACCTCGACGCGGTCCACGCCATCGAGATCCGCGCCTACGAATTCCCCTGGACCCCGGGCATCTTCCGCGACTGCCTGCGCGCGGACTATCCGTCGTGGGTGCTGACCGAGAGCGGCCGGATCCTCGGCTATTTCCTGATGAGCGTGGCCGCCGGCGAAGCGCACGTGCTCAACGTCTGCGTCGCGCCCGAAGCGCACGGCCACGGCCACGGCCGCCGCCTGCTGCGCGCGCTGCTGCACATCGCCCGCGGCCGCGGCGCCGAGCGCGTGTTCCTGGAAGTGCGCCCGTCCAATCCCGGCGCGATCGCGCTGTACCACAGCGAAGGCTTCAACGAGATCGGCCGGCGCCCGCGCTACTACCCGGCGCGCGGCGGGCGCGAGGACGCGTTGGTGATGGCGATCGAGTTGCTGCCGCAGGATTGAGCGGCGGCGCCGGGTCGGCGCGGGATCGCGGCGAACCGGGCGCACGCCGCTCTCTTTGCGCGACGCGAACGAAAAAAGCCGCGACTGGGTCGCGGCTTTTTTCGTTCGCCGAAGCGAAGGAACTCAGTCGAGCTTGGCCCGCTGCGCCTTGAGTTCTTCCAACATCGCGGTCCAATCCACCAGACGCTTGCGCTCCTGCTCGACCACCGCGGCCGGCGCGTTCTGCACGAAGGTGTCGCTAGCCAGCTTGCCCTTGGCCTTGACGATCTCGCCTTCGACGTTCTTGATCGCCTTGTCCAGGCGATCGCGTTCGGCGGCGAGCTTGTCCGCCGGCAGCGGCACCAGCAGGGTCAGTTCGCCGACCACGGCCGGCGCGGCCGGCGGCGCGGAGGCCGCGTCCTCGATGAACTCGATCCGGTCGAGCTTGTTGAGGAAGGTGATCTGCGCGCCGAAGCGCTGCGCGCGTTCGCGATCGGACGCATCGCCCTTGGCTAGCAACAGCGACACCTGCTCGGACGGCTTGACGTTGAGCTCGCTGCGCACCTTGCGCAGGGCCGACACCATCGCCTTGAGCCATTCCACGTCGCCTTCGGCCTGGGCGAAATCGCCCTGCACCTCGCCGGCGCGCGGATACGGCCGCAGCATCACCGTGGTTTCGGTCAGGCCCAGCTTCGGCGCGAGCTGCTGCCACAGTTCGTCGGTCACGAACGGAATCAGCGGGTGCAGCAGCGACAGCAGGCGCTCGAGCACGTACAGCAAGGTGTGGCGGGTGCTGTCGGCGGCGGCGCGGTCCTCGCCCTGCAACGCCGGCTTGGACAGTTCGACGAACCAGTCGCAGTAAGCGTTCCAGGCGAATTCGTACAGGCACTGGGTCAGCAGGTCGAAACGGTAGGCGGCGAAATGCTCGGCCGCCTCGGCCGCGGTCTTGTCCAGGCGCGCGAGGATCCAGCGCTCGGCGTCGGTCTTGGGCTGCGGCGCGCCGCTGAAGCGGGCGCCCTCGGTGTTCATCAGCACGAAGCGGGTGGCGTTCCACAGCTTGTTGCAGAAGTTCTTGTAGCCCTCGGCGCGGCCGAGATCGAACTTGATGTCGCGGCCGTGGGTGGCGAGCGCGGCGATGGTGAAGCGCAGCGCGTCGGCGCCGAACGCCGGAATGCCCTCGGGGAATTCCTTGCGCGTGGATTTTTCGATCTTCTCGGCCATCTTCGGCTGCATCAGGCCCGACGTGCGCTTGGCGACCAGCTCGTCGAGGGTGATGCCGTCGATCAGGTCGAGCGGATCGAGCACGTTGCCCTTGGACTTGGACATCTTCTGCCCGTCCTTGTCGCGCACCAGACCGTGGATGTAGACGTCCTGGAACGGCACCTTGCCGGTGAAATGGTCGGTCAGCATGATCATGCGGGCGACCCAGAAGAAGATGATGTCGAAGCCGGTGACGAGCACGCTGGTCGGCAGATAACGCTCGTAACCGCGCGCGGCCATCGTCGCTTCGTCCGGCCAGCCCATCGTGCTGAACGGCCACAGGCCCGAGGAGAACCAGGTTTCCAGCACGTCGTGGTCCTGGCGCAGCGCGACGTCCGCGCCGAGCCCGGCGCGCGCGCGCGCGTCGGCTTCGTCGCGGCCGACGTACGCGGTGCCGGCTTCGTCGTACCACGCCGGAATGCGGTGGCCCCACCACAGCTGGCGGCTGATGCACCAATCCTGGATGTTCTCCATCCAGTGGCGATAGGTGTTGATCCAGTTGCCCGGCACGAAGCGCACGTCGCCCTTCTCGACGATCTCCAGGCCGCGCGCGGCCAGCCCGTCCATCTTCACGAACCACTGGTCGGTCAGATACGGCTCGATCACCTGATTGGTGCGGTCGCCGCGCGGCACTTGCAGCTTGTGGTCCTTGGTCTCGACCAACAGACCCAGCGCTTCCAGATCGGCGAGCACGGCCTTGCGCGCTTCGAAGCGGTCCAGGCCGACGTACTTGGCCGGGGCGTTGTCGTTGACCTTGGCCTCGGGGGTGAAGATGTTGATCAGCGGCAAGTCGTGGCGCTGGCCCACCGCGTAGTCGTTGAAGTCGTGCGCGGGAGTGACCTTGACCACGCCGGTGCCGAATTCGCGGTCGACGTAGGCGTCGGCGATGACCGGAATCTCGCGCTCGCTCAGCGGCAGCTTCACGGTCTTGCCGATCAGGTGCTGATAGCGCTCATCGTCCGGGTGCACCATCACCGCGGTGTCGCCGAGCATGGTTTCCGGACGCGTGGTGGCGACCACCAGGGTGGCGCTGCCGTCGCTGAGCGGGTAGCGGATCGACCACAGGAAGCCGTTTTCTTCCTCGTTGACCACTTCCAGGTCGGAGATCGCGGTCTTCAGCACCGGGTCCCAGTTGACCAGACGCTGGCCGCGGTAGATCAGGCCTTGCTCGTGCATGCGCACGAAGGCCTCGACCACGGCGGTGGAGGCGATGGGATCCATCGTGAACACCGAGCGCGACCAATCGCCCGACGCGCCGAGGCGGCGCATCTGCCGTTCGATGGTGCCGCCGGAATGCTGTTTCCATTCCCACACCTTCTCGATGAAGCCCTCGCGGCCGAGGCCGTCGCGGGTCAGGCCTTCCTGGCCGAGATTGCGCGCCACCACCATCTCGGTGGCGATGCCGGCGTGGTCGGTGCCCATCTGCCACAGCGCATCGCAACCGAGCATGCGGTGATAGCGGATCAACGCGTCCTGCAGCGTGTGCTGGAACGCGTGGCCCATGTGCAAGGTGCCGGTGACGTTCGGCGGCGGCAGCAGGATGCTGTAGGCCGGCCCCTCGCCGCGCGGCTTGAATACGCCGCTGCTTTCCCACTGTTCGTACAGGCGGGCTTCGAACTGTTTGGGATCGTAGCTGGAGTCGAGGGACATAGGTTTAAGGCAGGCAATGAAGGGAATAAGGGGAGCGGGGAATGGCGGGTACGACGCGAGCGGGGGATTCAACCAAAGGTGAGGGCAAAGATCCGAGGGAGCAACCATTCCCCCTTTTCCCTGTTCCCCTTATTCCCCTGCTCCTGCAGCTACATATCGTGCTTACTGAGCTGCAACCCGCGCGCCTGATACTGCTTCCAGCGCTCGCGCAGCGGGCCGCGCGCGCCGTCGTCGGCGGGGACGACTTCCAGCACGCGGTCGAAACCGTCCGCGACCGCGGCGTCGCGCAGGTTGATCACCAGCGGGCGCAGCGCGGCGTCGCTGTCGGGCGCGGCGATCAGCACGTCGGCTTCGGCCTCGTCTTCGTCCAGGCCCGCGATCTGGTGCGGGATGTAGGCGTCCTCGCCCATGTCCCACAGCATGTCGTCGAGTTGTTCGGCCTGCTCGGCGCTGCGCGCCAGGATCAGGGTCGGCAGGTTGGCGGCATGGGCCTTGCGCGCCAGCTCGCAGACCAAACGCAGCGGTTCGGCTTTGAAGCGCGGCGATTGGATGAGGTAGAAGTCGGCGCGGGCCATAAGGTTTCAGAAGCGGGAAAGAGGGGAACAAAGGGAGCCGGGAATGGGGAGCGCAGCGGCGAAACCGCCATTCCCCGTTCCCTTGTTTCCCTTTGTTCCCTGGTGCTTCGAAAGCGGGAAAGAGGGGAGCGAGGAGAGCGGGGAGAGCGGGGAATGGGGAGCGGAGCGGCGAAACCGCCATTCCCCGTTCCCCTGTTTCCCTTTATTCCCTAGCGCGGCGCCATCAACCGCGTTCGAGCAGCCACTGCGACAACAGGCCGACCGGCCGGCCCGTGGCCAGACCGCGCTTGCCTTCTTCGTTGGCGACGCCGGCGATGTCCAGGTGGGCCCAGCGCTGGCCTTCGGCGAAGCGGGCCAGGAAGCAGCCGGCGGTGATCGCGCCGGCCCAGCGGCCGCCGATGTTGTAGACGTCGGCGAAGGTCGATTCGAGCTGGGTCTGGTACTCGTCCCACAGCGGCAGGCGCCAGGCGCGGTCGAACACTTGTTCGCCGGCGCCGAGCAGTTCGGCGGCGAGGTCGTCGTCCTTGCTCATCAGGCCGCTGGCGAACTTGCCCAGGGCGACCACGCAGGCGCCGGTCAAGGTGGCCACGTCGAGCAGCGCCTGCGGTTCGAAACGCTGCGCGTAGGTCAGCGCGTCGCACAGGATCAGGCGGCCCTCGGCGTCGGTGTTGCCGACTTCGATGGTCTTGCCGGACATGCTGGTGAGCACGTCGGACGGGCGATAGGCGTCGGCGTCGGGCATGTTCTCCACCGCCGGCACGATCACCACCAGATTGATCGGCAGCTGCATGCCCACGGCCGAGACGAACGTGCCCAGCACCGAGGCGGCGCCGCACATGTCGAACTTCATCTCCTCGATGCCGCCCTGCACCTTGAGGTTGATGCCGCCGGTGTCGAAGGTGATGCCCTTGCCGACCAGCACGTAGGGCTTGGCGTCGCCGCCGTTGTTGTACTTCAGCACGATCAGCTTGGGCGGGTTGGCCGAGCCGCGCGCGACCGCGAGCAGCGAGCCCATGCCCAGTTCCTGCATCTGCGCGCGGTCGAGCACGTCGCATTCGGTGTTGCCGAAGCGGCCGGCGAATTCGGTCGCCTGCTGGGCCAGATAGGCCGGGTTGCAGACGTTCGGCGGCAGGTTGCCGAGCTCGCGGGCGAACTGCACGCCGGCGGCGATGGCCTGGCCCTGGGCCAGGGCGACGGCGTCGGCGCCGCTGATCGAGAGCTTGCGCAGGCCCGGCTCGTCCTTCTTCTTGCCGAGCGTGGCGGTGTAGCGGTAGCAGGCGTGGTCGGCGGCGATGGCGGCCTGGCGGATCGCCCAGGCGGCGTCGCGGCCGGTCACGGGTTCTTCGCTGAGGGTCAGCAGGGCGTGCGCGACGGGGCCGGCCTTGAGCGCGCGGGCCGCGTCGCCCACCGCCTTGAGGTACTGGGCCACGCCGAACTTGCCGGGCTCGCCCAGGCCCACCACCAGCACGCGCGGCGAGGCCACGCCGGGGACGTCGTGGAGCAGCGCGGTCTTGCCGGTCTTGCCGCTGATGTCGCCGCGCTCGAGCAGCACGGTGAGACGGCCGCCGCTGGCTTCATCCAGCGTTCGCGCGGCGGCGGTCAGGGTCTTGTCGGCGAAGGCGCCTACCACGACGCAATCGGTTTGGGCGGCGGCCGCAGCGTCGCGGTTCAGGTCGAATTCGAGGGTCATCCAACAGATTCCCGAGCAGATAGGAAGGTGAGTACGTACAATCGTCCGGCTGTGCCGAGGCCGTTCCTGAGAACGCATGCCTTGCCCCTGCGGGCAGGGCGCGATGCCGGCGGACGGCCGGCGACGCGGGGCGCGGAAGGAATCGCGACCGGGGCCAAGCCCGCCATAGCGTTCCGGGGCCGGGTTCTGACCCGCCTCCGGGCGGCAAGGGCAGGCCCGCCGTCGAACGAACCCCCGAGTTTAAAGCAAGCCCGCCCGATGCCGAAGCCCATTCCGAAGCGCGCCCCCTCGCCTCATGCAGAAGCTTGACCGTTACCTGACCGGCGAATTCGCCCAGGCGATCTTCGCCACCCTGGTGGTGCTGCTGATCGTCTGCGTCGGCGGCGCCGTCACCGATGTGCTCAAGGACATCGCCTCCGGCAAGGTCCCGGCCGGGCTGATCCTGGTCCAGCTGGGCCTGGTCCTGATCAAGTGGCTGCCGCTGATCCTGCCGCTGTCGCTGATGCTGGGCCTGATGCTGGGCATGGGCCGGCTCTACCGCGATTCGGAAATGCCGGTGATCGCCTCGGTCGGCGTCGGCCCGCGCCGGCTGCTCAAGCCGCTGCTGCTGGTGGTGGCGCCGATCGTGATCGTGGTCGGCCTGTGCTCGCTGTGGCTGGGCCCCTGGGCCGACCGCACCTCGCGCGCGATGATCAACGAGGCCAACCGCAATCTGGTCGTGGCCGGCCTGGAGCCGGGCGCCTTCACCGGCTTGCCCAACGGCAACGGGGTGATCTACGTCGGCGGCATGTCCAGCGACGGCAAGGGGCTGGAGCGGGTGTTCGTCTACCGCAACAAGCCCGACCGGCGCGACGTCACCACCTCCAAGACCGGCCGCCTGACCGTCGACGCCAACGGCGACCGCTACCTGACCCTGGACGACGGCTTCGAGGTCGAAGGCCCGGCCGACCAAGGCCTCAACTACCGGCTGATGCGCTACAAGCGCAACGACGTGCTGCTGCCGGCGAGCGAGGACCGCTACGATCCCAAGTCGCCGGAAATGCTCTCGACCGTGCAGCTGCTCAGCGACCCGCGCCGCGAGGCGGCGGCTCAGCTGCACTACCGCCTGACTCCGCCGCTGCTGGCGCTGGCCTTCGCTCTGCTGGCGATCCCGCTGGCGCGCACCACGCCGCGTCAGGCCCGCTACGGCAGCATGCTGATCGGCTTCCTCGCGTATCTGATCGGCTTCAACTTCATGATGATGGGCACCGGCTGGATCGAGGACGGCAAGATTCCGAGCCTGCTCGGCCTGTGGTGGCTGAGCCTGCCGCTGCTGGCGATCTCGCTGTGGATGTATCTGCGCGACGGCAGCCTCGGCCGGCGGAGGGCGGCGGCATGAAGCCCTTCCCGAAAATCCACGATATCTATGTCGGCCGCGTGGTGCTGGGCACCGTGCTGCTGACCTGGGCGGTGCTGCTGGGCCTGGATTTCATGCTCGGCCTGGTCAGCGAGTTCGGCGACATCGGCAAGGGCCGCTACGGGATCATGCAGGCGCTGGCCTACATGGCCCTGACCGTGCCGCGCCGTGCGTATTCGCTGTTTCCCTACGCCGCCGTGGTCGGTTCGCTGATGGCGCTGGGCCAGTTGGCTTCGACCTCCGAACTGACCGTGCTGCGCGCGGTCGGCCTGTCGCGGCGCCGGCTCAGCCTCGCCGTGGCCGGCGCGCTGACCCTCCTGACCTTGCTGATGGTGGTCAACGGCGAAGCGGTGATGCCCGAGGCGCAACGCCGCGCCGAGAGCCTCAAGGCCGCGGCCAAGTCCAACAACCAGATGGTCGCCGAGTACTCCGGCCTGTGGGCGCGCGAGGGCGACGTGATCCTCAGCGCCAGCCAGGGCCAGGAGCGCTCGCAAGGCAAGGACAGCTGGCTGGAACTGCGCAACGTCAATCTCTACCAGTTCGGCCAGGACGGCCGGCTGATCTCGATCGCGGTGGCCGGCATCGCCGAACACCGCCCCGGCGGCTGGCTGCTGCGCGACGTCACCCGCATCACCTTCCACGAAAAATCGGCGGAGAAGAAGCACGTCGCCGAGGAGCGCTGGGAGTCCAAACTCGACAGCGCGGCGCTGATGAGCGGCACCAACCGGCCGCGTTACCTCAGCGCCAAGGCGCTGCACAAGGCCATCGAGGACCGCCAGCGCAACCAGCTCGACGCGGCCGAATTCGAGGCCCACTACTGGGGCCGCTGGTTCTACCCGCTCAACGTGCTGGCGCTGTGTCTGGCCGCGGTGCCGTTCGCCTTCGGCAGCCTGCGCAGCGGCGGCATGAGCAAGCGCTTGTTCATCGGCATCGTGTTCGCGCTGATGTTCTGGCTGCTGCAGAACCAGTTCGTCGAACTGGCCAAGGTGTTCCGCTTCGACTTCCGTCTGGCGTATCTGGGCCCGACCGTGGTGATGCTGTTGGTCTCGGCGTTCTTGTTCCGAAGAAGGTCGGGCTAAAGCTCGCCGCGTCGCGGCCGCAGCCGCCTGTAGGAGCGACGCGAGTCGCGACCGCGACATCGCATCTGCCGCGCAAGCCGCGGTTCGCCGTAGTTCCGCCAGAACCGAAGTCGCGCCGGCGTATGAGGTCGCGCGGTCGCGACTCGCGTCGCTCCTACAGGGGGCGGCCGATCAACGCTTGGGCATCCGCACCATCCGCGTTCCGCTCGCGCGGTCGTGCCAGGTCAGCCGGTCGCGATCGAACCACGCCCACCAAAAACCCAGCCCGCCGAGCAGCAGCGACAGCGTGCCGACCGCGTAGCGTCGCCACAGCGCGCCCGTCGTCGGCGCGCCGCCGTCGGCGCTCGTCACCCGCAGCCGCCACGGCCGCATGCCCAGGGTCTGTCCGCCGCGGCGCCAGCTCAGCGTGGCGTAGGCGCCGGCGACCGCCCAACACAGCGCCCATTCCACGAACCACCACGCCGTCAGCGGCCGGATGTTCTCGTGGGTGTCGTGCCCGGCGAGGGTGAACAGCACCACCATCGCCGCGCCGATGACCATCCACAGCGCCAGCACCGGCAGGAAATCGTAGAGCAGGGAGAACAGCCGCCAGCCGATGAGCGCGGCGGGGCGGGTGGGGGCGGGGGCGGTGTCGGTCATCGCGCCAGGATAAAGGCAGGAGTTAGCGGATAGGAGCTAGGAGTTAGCGAAAGCCGCAACACCGGTTTTCCCGCTTTCGCTAACTCCTAACTCCTATCCGCTAGCTTCTGCTGTTCTAAGCTTCCGCCATGACCTCCACCCCCGCCGACCGCCGCACCCAGGCCATGGCGCTGCCGCCGCTGCAAGCGGCCGATGCCGACGCCATCGCGTCCTTCCTCGACGCGATCTGGGCCGAAAGCGGTTTGTCGCCGCAGACCCTGCACAGCTACCGCCGCGATCTGGAAGGGCTGGCGCGCTGGCGCGACGGCCGCGGGCTGGCCGACGCCGACCGCGCGGCGTTGTTCGATTACCTGTCCTGGCGCACGCGCGAGGGCTATTCGCCGCGCAGCAACGCGCGGCTCTTGTCGGCGTTGCGCGCGTTCTATGCCTACCGCGTGCGCCGCGGCCAGCGCCGCGACGATCCGACCGCGCTGCTGTCGCCGCCGAAGCTGCCGCGTTCGCTGCCCAAGGCGCTCGCCGAAAGCCAGATCGATGCGCTGCTGGCCGCGCCCGACATCGACGCGCCGCTGGGCCTGCGCGACCGCGCCATGCTCGAACTGATGTACGCCTGCGGCCTGCGCGTGAGCGAACTGGTGCATCTGCCGGCGACCGCGATCAACCTGCGCCAGGGCGTGCTGCGGGTGATGGGCAAGGGCAGCAAGGAGCGGTTGGTGCCGCTGGGCGAAGAAGCGCAGCACTGGCTGGAGCGCTATCTGGCCCAGTCGCGGCCGAAACTCGCCGGCAAGCGCGCGCTGGCGCCGTTGTTCATCGAAACCAGCGGCGAGGCGCCGAGCCGGCAGGCCTTCTGGCATCTGGTCAAGCGCTATGCCGGCGCGGCCGGGATCGATCCGGCGCGGATCAGCCCGCACGGCCTGCGCCACAGTTTCGCCACCCATCTGCTCAACCGCGGCGCCGACCTGCGCGCGCTGCAATTGCTGCTGGGGCACAGCTCGCTGTCGACCACGCAGATCTACACCCTGGTCGCGCGCGAGCAGCTCAAGCGCCTGCACGCCAAGCACCACCCGCGCGGGTGAGCGCCGACGCGGCGTGTCCGCCGGCGCCCGCGCGGCGGCGATGTCGCCTTGAGTGATCCAGTTCGCGGAATGCGAACGACACGCCCCGCCGCGCGTACCGGACGGGGAACCCCGGGGCGTTGCGCCCGGTCGATTCGTCCACCCGCTCAGGAGCCATCGCCATGAAGCGCATCGCCCTCGCCGTACTCGGCGCCCTCAGCCTGTCCGCCTGCGCCCAGGCGCCGCAGGCCGCCAAGACCGACGCGGCCGCGCCCGCGGCGCAAGCCGCGTCCCGCGCCGCGCCGGCTTCGCCCCAGGTCGCCGCGGGCAGCGCCGAGGCGCGCGCGGTCGATGCGATCCGCACCCTCAACGCCGGCGTCGACATCGACAAGGTCGGCGCCGCGCCGATGCCGGGCTTCCGCGAAGCGCTGGTGCAAGGGCAGGTGGTCTACGTCAGCGACGACGGCGGTTACCTGTTCCTGCCGGGGTCCGGCGGCGCGCTGTTCAACATCAAGGCCAAGCGCAACCTGACCCAGGACGCGATGGCCGACATGCGCCGCGATCTCGTCGCCGCCGTGCCGGCCGGCGAGCGCATCGTGTTCGCGCCGGCGCATCCCAAGCACACGGTGACGGTGTTCACCGACGCCGAGTGCGGTTACTGCCGCAAGCTGCACAGCGAAATCGGCGAGTACAACCGCCTCGGCATCGCGGTGGAATATCTGGCGTTCCCGCGCATGGGCCTGGGCACCGAGGACTACAAGAAGATGGTGTCGGTGTGGTGTGCCGACGATCGCCGTCAGGCGCTGACCGCGGTCAAGGCCGGGCACGAGGTGTCGTCCAAGCAATGCGACAGCCCGGTCGACCGCCAGTACCAGATCGGCCTGCGCGCCGGCGCCGGGGTGACCGGCACGCCGATGGTGCTCAACGCCGACGGCGTCCAGTTGGGCGGTTATCTGCCGCCGGCGCAGATGCTCGAAGCCTTGGACAAGCTGGCGGCGCAGCCCAAGGCGCCGGCCGAAAAGGCCGCCGCGGCGGCGCCGACCGGCGGCGCCTGAGGCTCGATCGAAGTCTGCCGGCGGGTCCGCAGGGGAGCCCGTTCGCGCGCCGCCCGCGGGGCTCGCCGGCCACCGGGACGCTGCGTGCCGCCGGTCGATCCAATTCGAGGCGCGGGCGGAGGCGGCCGGCCGAACCTGCGCGCGGGCGCGGCGCGCGGCGCCCGGGAGCGCCGCCGATCCGCGACGCAGGCCCGCCGCGACCCGCGTGACCCGGGTCGCGGAACACGAACTGCAAACCCCCGCCGTGCCACAATCGGCCGAACCTAACGTCTCCCGGGCGGTCCAACCGCCCACTCGCTACCCGCCAAGGATTCACAGCAAATGAAGCGCATCCTCTTCGCCGTGCTCGGCGCCATCAGCTTGTC
Organism: Lysobacter sp. K5869; assembly: GCF_018847975.1. Lineage (NCBI taxonomy): Bacteria > Pseudomonadati > Pseudomonadota > Gammaproteobacteria > Lysobacterales > Lysobacteraceae > Lysobacter > Lysobacter sp. K5869. The sequence continues at coordinate 2,176,274 of NZ_CP072597.1, forward strand.
CGCCTGCGCCCAGGCGCCGCAGGGCGCCGCCGCGGCGACCAAGACCGACCCGGTCAAGCCGGCGGCTCAGGCGGCCCAGGCCGCCACCGGCAACGCGCCCAAGGTCGCCGCGGGCAGCGCCGATGCGCGCGCCGTCGAGGCGGTGCGCACCATCAACCCGAGGATCAACATCGACAAGGTCGGCGCCGCGCCGATGCCGGGCTACCGCGAGGCGCTGGTCCAGGGTCAGGTGGTCTATGTCAGCGACGACGGCCGCTACCTGTTCCTGCCGGGCTCCGGCGGCGCGCTGTTCGACACCCACGCCAAGCGCAACCTGATGGAAGACACCCTGGCCGGCATGCGCCGCGACCTGCTCAAGACCATTCCGGCCAGCGAGCGCATCGTGTTCGCCCCGGCCAATCCCAAGCACACGGTGACGGTGTTCACCGACGTGGAATGCGGCTACTGCCGCAAGCTGCACAGCGAGATCGCCGAGTACAACCGCCAGGGCATCGCGGTGGAATACCTGGCCTTCCCGCGCATGGGCATCGGCAGTGAGGACTACAAGAAGATGGTCTCGGTGTGGTGCGCGGCCGACCGCCGCAAGGCCCTGACCGAAGCCAAGTCCGACCACAACGTGCAGGCCAAGGAGTGCAAGAACACGGTCGAGCAGCAGTACGACGTCGGCCAGCGCGCCGGCCTGACCGGCACCCCGATGATCCTCAACGCCGACGGCGTCCAGCTCGGCGGCTACGTCCCGCCGGCGCAGCTGCGCGAGGCGCTGGACAAGCTGGCGGCCGAGTCCAAGACCGCGGCCAAGCCCGCCGCGGCGGTCGCGACCCCGGTCGGCGGCTGATCCCAGCCCGCGCGTCACCCCCGAAAGGCCCGCCCCGCGGGCCTTTCGGCGTTTTGGGGGCACGCACCCGCATGAGCCCCCGTAGGAGCGGCGTAAGCCGCGACCACGACCTCGCACCCCCGGCGCAAGCCCCGAAGCCCTGGCGTTCCGCGGGAAGCCGGCCCGCGCCGGCCGGCGGAGCGGCGCGGTCGCGGCTTACGCCGCTCCTACCAAGGGGCGACCGACCCAGCGCTCGGACCGCCCCGAGCCCCGCCGGGCTTTTAGGTACAATGGCGGGCCCTGCGTTGCACGGTTCTTCGGACATGATCGTCCTCGAGGGCCCCTCGGCCCTGTCTTCGTTCCGCCGCGAGCGGCTGCAAGCCCGCCTGTCCGCCCTCCATCCCTCCGTCCGTCTGCTCGATGCCTGGCCCGTGTACTGGGTCGAGCCCGAGCCCGGCCGCGCCCCCGACGACGCGACCCTGCGCCGCATCCTTCAGGCCGAACCCACCGAAGCGGCGCGCGAAAGCGGCGCCGTTTCGCGCTTTGCGACCCCGCGCCTGGGCACGCTCTCGCCGTGGGCGAGCAAGGCCACCGAGCTGCTGCGCGGCGCCGGCCAAGCGGTCAAGCGGGTCGAGCGCGGCCTGCGCTACGACCTCGCCGGCTGGCCCGACGACGCGCCGACCCAAGGCGCGCTGGCCAAGGTCCTGCACGACCCGATGACCCAGTCGCTGCTCGAGGCCCGCGACGACGCGGCCGCGCTGTTCGCCGAACCCGCGCGCGGCGAGCTCGAGCGCATCGATCTGGACCAGCTCGAAGCCGCCAACGCGCGCCTCGGCCTGGCCCTGGCCGAGGACGAAATCGCCTACCTGCGCGAACGCTACGCCGCGCTCGGCCGCGCCCCGGCCGACGTCGAACTGATGATGTTCGCCCAGGCCAACTCCGAGCACTGCCGGCACAAGATCTTCAACGCGTCTTGGACTCTCGACGGCCGCGACCAGCCGCAGTCGCTGTTCAAGATGATCAAGTACACCCACGCGCAAACGCCGGAAAACACGCTCTCGGCGTACAGCGACAACGCCGCGGTGGTCGAAGGCTATCCCGCGCGCCGCTTCCGTCCGCAGCCGGGCACGCAGGCCTACACGGCCGAGGCGCAGGTCGATTCGGCGTTCTGCATCAAGGTCGAAACCCACAATCACCCCACCGCGATCGCGCCGTTCCCCGGTGCCAGCACCGGCAACGGCGGCGAAATCCGCGACGAAGGCGCGACCGGCCGCGGCGGCCGCCCGAAGGCCGGCCTGTGCGGCTTCAGCGTGTCGCACTTGCGCATTCCGACCTTGCCGCAGCCGTGGGAAGGCGAGCGCGCGCTCAATCCGCGCATGGCGCCGGCGCTGGAGATCATGCTCGACGGCCCGATCGGCGCGGCCGCGTTCAACAACGAATTCGGCCGGCCGAATCTCAACGGCTACTTCCGCAGCTTCGAACTCGAACAAGGCGCGATCACTCGCGCTTACGACAAGCCGATCATGCTCGCCGGCGGCCTCGGCGCGATCGACCGCGTGCAGGTCGCCAAGCTCGGCCTCAAGCCCGGCCATGCGGTGATCGTGCTCGGCGGCCCGGCGATGCTGATCGGCCTGGGCGGCGGCGCGGCCAGCTCGGTCGCGTCCGGCGACAGTGACGAATCGCTGGATTTCGCCAGCGTCCAGCGCGACAACCCGGAAATGGAGCGGCGCTGCCAGGAAGTGATCGACCGCTGCGTCGCGCTTGGCGCGGCCAATCCGATCGACAGCGCCCACGACGTCGGCGCCGGCGGTTTGTCCAACGCGATTCCCGAACTGCTGCACGACTCCAGCCTCGGCGGCGTGATCGATCTGGCGCGCGTGCCCAGCGACGATCCCTCGCTGTCGCCGATGCAGCTGTGGTGCAACGAATCGCAGGAACGCTACGTGCTCGGCCTGCCGGCCGACCGCGTGGCCGACTTCGCCGCGATTTGCGAACGCGAGCGTTGCCCGTTCGCGGTGGTCGGCTACGCCACCGCCGAGGAACGCCTCGTCGTCGGCTACGGCGCCACCGTGGAAACGGTGTACGGCGACAACGCCAAGCGCGATGCCGATTGGCCGATCGATCTGCCGATGGATGTGCTGTTCGGCAAGCCGCCGAAGATGCACCGCGACACCCGCCACCCCGCGCAAGCGCCGTGGCCGGAACTGGATTGGAGCGGCCTGGACCTGCGCGACGCCGGCCTGCGCGTGCTCGCGCACCCGACCGTAGCGGCGAAGAACTTCCTCATCACCATCGGCGACCGCACCGTCGGCGGTCTGGTCGCGCGCGACCAGATGGTCGGCCCGTGGCAGCTGCCGGTGGCCGATTGCGCGATCACCCTCAGCGGCTTCGACGGTTTCGTCGGCGAGGCGATGGCGATCGGCGAGCGCACTCCGCTGGCTCTGCTCGACGCGGCCGCGGCCGCGCGCATGGCCGTGGGCGAGGCGATCACCAACCTGTGCGCGGCGCCGGTGGAATCGCTCAACCGGATCAAGCTGTCGGCGAACTGGATGGCCGCGGCCTCGCATCCGGGCGAAGACGCGCTGCTGTTCGACGCGGTGAAAGCCGTGGGCATGGAACTGTGCCCGGAACTCGAACTGAGCATCCCGGTCGGCAAGGATTCCTTGTCGATGCAGGCGCAGTGGGGCGCGGGCGAGAACGCGAGCAAGTCGGTGTCGCCGGTGTCGTTGATCGTCAGCGCGTTCGCGCCGGTGGTCGACGTGCGCCAACAACTGACCCCGCTGCTCTCGCGCGAAGCCGATACCGAGCTGTGGTTGATCGGCTTGGGCGCGGGCAAGCAGCGCCTGGGCGGTTCGGTGCTGGCGCAGGTGCATCCGCACGCCGGCGCCGGCAATGCGTCGGACAGCAGCGGTCTGCCCGCGTTCGCCGGCGCGCCGGCCGACGGCGCGCGCCACGGCAGCGGCGTGCCCGACCTCGACAGCCCGCAGCGCCTGCGCGATTTCTTCGAACTCATCCGCGACGCGCGCGAAGCCGGCCTGCTGCTGGCCTATCACGACCGCAGCGACGGCGGCGCGTTCGCCGCGCTGGCGGAAATGGCGTTCTGTTCGCGCCTGGGCCTGGACATCAGCCTCGACGGTTGGGGCGAGGACCCGTTCCGCACTCTGTTCAACGAAGAACTCGGCGCGATCGTGCAGATCCACGACGAAGACCGCGCGGTGTTCGCCGATCTGGTCGCGCGCCACGGCTTGATCGACTGCGCCCAGCGCATCGCCAAGCCGACCACGGCGCCGTCGGTGCGGGTCAAGGACGAGGGCAAGGTCATCGTCGAATGGCGTTGGGACGAGCTGTTCGACGCGTGGTGGTCGACCAGCCACGCGCTGCAGAAGCTGCGCGACAACCCCGAGTGCGCCGACGAGGAACGCGCCGTCGCGCGCGACTTCGCCGCGCCCGGCCTCAAGCCCAAGCTCAACTTCGATCCGAACGACGACATCGCCGCGCCCTTCGTCAACACCGGCGCGCGGCCGAAGGTCGCGATCCTGCGCGAGCAGGGCGTCAACGGCCAGATCGAAATGGCCGCCGCGTTCGACCAGGCCGGTTTCGAAGCCTTCGACGTGCACATGAGCGACCTGATCTCGGGCCGCTTCGACCTCGCCGAGTTCAAGGGCTTCGCCGCCTGCGGCGGTTTCAGCTACGGCGACGTGCTCGGCGCGGGCCGCGGCTGGGCCACCAGCATCCTTGAACGCAGCGCGCTGCGCGAAGCCTTCGCCGCGTTCTTCGCGCGCGAAGACAGCTTCTCGCTGGGCGTGTGCAACGGCTGCCAGATGCTGGCCCAGCTCAAGCCGATCATCCCCGGCGCCGAGCATTGGCCGGTGTTCCTGCGCAACCGCAGCGAACAGTTCGAAGCGCGCCTGGGCCTGCTGGAAGTGGTCGAATCGCCGTCGCTGTTCCTGCGCGGCATGGCCGGCTCGCGCATCCCGGTCGCGGTCGCGCACGGCGAAGGCCGCGCCAGCTTCGCCGACAACCTCGACCAGAGCGCGGCCGATGTCTCGCTGCGCTACATCGACGGCGACGGCCGCGTCGCCGAACGCTACCCGCTCAACCCCAACGGCTCGCCCGACGGCATCGCCGGCCTGAGCAGCCGCGACGGCCGCGCCACGATCATGATGCCGCACCCCGAACGCACCCTGCGCGCGGCCAACTTCAGTTGGGCGCCGAAGGATTGGGCGGGGGATTCGCCGTGGCTGCGGATGTTCCGCAATGCGCGGGTGTGGGTGGGCTGATCCGGCCGGCATCCACCGCCCGGCCGAATGCAGGGGCGCTCGCGAGAGCGCCCCTGTTTCGTTGTGGCGGGCGCGGCGAACGCGGGCGGCCGGCGGCCGGATCCGCGCGTGGTTCGGGCGCCGCTGAAGATGCGGTCGAGGCTGCGCCGGGCGTCGGCGCGACCGTTCCCGGCCGACGCCGAAACCCTCAGCCACAACCCCCGATTTCCAGCAAGCCGCGCTTTCGAGCGGCGGCCAAAAGAAATGTGACCAGGGCTTTAAAACGCTCACCGTAATCCACGTTCTCGCATACTGAAACGCACGCGCATTAAGGTGGGTTTCCAGCCCGGTCGCACCCGCGTTCCGCGCTTTTTCGCGCCTTTGTCGGGACTGGCAAAGACCGCTATCGAAACTGCTAAAGTCAGGGACCGCTCGCGGGCTCGCGAGAGTGTGATACGCAGGAGCGTGATGTGAATGCAGTAGCCCACAGTACCGATGCGACTGCCGCCCCCGACCCGGGCGCGGCCGACGACGGCCAGGCCGTGGTCGATGCCCGCATCGTCGACGCGCTGCTCGCCAAGGGCCGGCTGAAAGACGCCGACCTCGCCCGCGCCCGCCGCCTGCAGGAGGAGACCGGCGGCAGCCTGCTGGCGCTGCTGGCCCGCCTGGGGCTGGTGTCGGAACGCGATCACGCCGAGACGGTCTCGACGGTGCTGGGGCTGCCCTTGGTCAGCGTCAAGGACGCGCCCGAGCTGCCGCCCGAGGGCGTCAGCCTGACCCCGAAATTCATGAAGCAGTTCGCGCTGTGCCCGGTCGCCGAGAGCGAGGGCCACGTCGATGTGCTGATGGCCGATCCGCAAGACCGCTACCAGCTCGACGCGCTGCGTCTGGCCAGCGGCGGGCGCGAGATCCGCCCGCTGGTGGCGCTGCGCGCCGAGGTCGGCGATCTGGTCGAGCGCTGGTTCGGCCAGGGCCGCAGCGCGATGGGCGCGATCGTGGAGACCGCCGAGGGCGACGGCAGCGGCGATCTCGACGACGTCGAGCATCTGCGCGATCTGGCCTCGGAAGCGCCGGTGATCCGGCTGGTGAATCTGGTGATCCAGCGCGCGGTCGAACTGCGCGCGTCCGACATCCACATCGAGCCGTTCGAGAACCGGCTCAAAGTGCGCTACCGCATCGACGGCGTGTTGGCCGAGGGCGAAAGCCCGCCGGCCAACCTCACCGCGGCGGTGATCAGCCGCATCAAGATCATGGCCAAGCTCAACATCGCCGAGCGCCGCCTGCCGCAGGATGGCCGCATCATGCTGCGCGTGCAGGGCAAGGAGCTCGACTTGCGCGTGAGCACGGTGCCGACCGCGCACGGCGAGTCGGTGGTGATGCGACTGCTCGACCGCGAAACCGTGGTCTTCGATTTCTACAAGCTCGGCTTCACCGACGAGTTCCTGCCGCAGTTCCAAAAGGTGCTCGACCAGCCGCACGGGATCATGCTGGTGACCGGCCCGACCGGCTCGGGCAAGACCACCACGCTGTACACCGCGCTGAGCAAGCTCAACACCAGCGACGTCAAGATCATCACGGTCGAGGACCCGGTCGAATACCAGATCGAGGGCATCAACCAGATCCAGGCCAAGCCGCAGATCGGCCTGGACTTCGCCCACGCCCTGCGCTCGATCGTGCGCCAGGATCCGGACATCATCATGATCGGCGAAATGCGCGATCTGGAGACCTGCCGGATCGCGATCCAATCGGCGCTGACCGGCCACTTGGTGCTGTCCACGCTGCACACCAACAACGCCGCCGGCGGCATCACCCGTTTGCTCGACATGGGCGTGGAGGATTACCTGCTGACCTCCACCATCAACGGCATCCTCGCCCAGCGCCTGGTGCGCCGGCTGGAGCCGACCCACGCCGAGAAATACCCGGCCTCGCCGGAGGAAATCGAAAAGTTCTCGCTGCGCCGCTACCAGCCCGAGGGCGAGATCTGCCTGTACCGCCCGCGCGGTTCGGCGATCGCGCCGAGCGGCTACCACGGCCGCACCACGATCATGGAATTCCTGGTCATGAACGACGAGCTGCGCCGCGCGGTGATGCGCCACGCCGGCATGGGCGAGATCGAACAGATCGCGCGTCAGGCCGGCATGCGCACCATGTACGAGGACGGCATCGTCAAGGCGTTGGCGGGGTTGACCACGATCGAGGAAGTGCTGCGGGTGACCGAGGACGCATGAGACGGCTGTTGCACGGCGTCGTGCTGCTGTGCGGCCTTTCTGCGGCCGATGCCGTGGCCGGATGCGCGAGCGCGGAAGACACGGTCGCGACCTGCCGCATCGAAGGGCAGAACAAGCAGGTGTCGATCTGCCTGTACGAGGACGAATCCAAGCCCATGGACGTGGCTTACCGCTTTGGTCCGGCGCAGGGCCAAGAGGAGTTGGTTCTGCGCGCGCCGCTGATGGACGTGGGCTACCTGACCGCGAGCGGCGCGGGCGTCACCGTCGATGAGACCGCGATCTTCGCCAGTGGGGACCATTCCTACCGGGTGACCTTCGGCTTCCGCGACGGCCGCAAGCCGGATCCGTCCGCGCTGCATCCCTTCGGAACGGTGCAGGTGCTGCGCCAGGGCGCCACGGTCGCCGAACTGGCCTGCGCGCCCGAAACCATCGTGCGCACGCCCGACCTGCTGCTGGAGCGCATGCGCGAGCGCGGGCGCACGCATGCCTCGGACGGCAGCCAGCTGAGCAACTACGGCATCGACCGTCCCGGGCCGATCTCCGAAGCGCCGCCGTGCGAGCGCGAGCACGACGTGGACACGTGCTGGGGCATGGGCGTGTCCGCGGCGCGCGCCGGCGACTTGGCGCTGGCGCTGGGGTATTACGACAAATCCTGCGACGCCGGCTTCGTCACCTACGGCTGTTACGACGCCGGCAAGCTGTACCTGCACAACCGCCGATTGCGCGATTACGCCAAGGCCTACGAGCGCCTGGGCCGCTCTTGCAAGGGCAGCGACCCTGGCCAGGCGCCGTACGCGTGCAAGTATCTCGGCTGGATGCACCAGACCGGCATCGGCGCGAAAAAGGACAACCGAGAGGCCTGGCGCTTGCTGTCGGCCGCTTGTTTCGTCCGGGCAGAAGGGCCGCTGATCGACGGCGAAGGCTGCGACCTGCTCGCCAAGACGATCCTGATCGAGCATCCGCTCGGCGATGCGCAGCAGCAGCGCGCACGCGTGGGCAGCGGCTACCTCGCGTATCTCGCGCTGGCGATGGGCTGCACCGACGCCGCGGACACCGTGTGCGCGAAGGCGAAAACCATGCTGGCCGACGCCAAGGCGGCGCGCGCCGCGTGGGCGGCTTTTTGCGACGAAGACAGCGGCGATTGCGCCGGCATGCTGGAGCCGCAGAAAGACTTCGGTGCTACCCTCTCGCAGCGCGAGCGGCTGTTCGCGCACTACCAGGACGCGCTGACCGCGCTCAGCGAGCCCTGAAGGATTCCCGCCCTCCATGCCCCTCTACCGTTACCAAGCGCTCAATGCCCGCGGCGAAATGCTGGATGGGCAGATGGAAGCCGCCGGCGTCGCCGAGGTGGTGGCTCGCCTGCAAGAGCAGGGCCATCTGCCGGTGGACACCCGACTGGCCAGCGAAGGCGGCGGCGGTTCGAGCTGGCGCGGCTTGTTCAAGCCCAAGCCGTTCACCGGCGCGCGGCTGGTGCAGTTCACCCAGCAGCTGTCGACGCTGCTCGGCGCCGGCCAGCCGCTCGACCGCGCGCTGACCATCCTGCTCGACCTGCCCGAGGACGAAGCCGCCAAGAGCACCGTCGCCGACATCCGCGACGCGGTGCGCGGCGGCACCTCGCTGTCGGTGGCGCTGGAGCGGCAGCACGGCACGTTCTCGCGCCTCTACATCAACATGGTCCGCGCCGGCGAGGCCGGCGGCAATCTGCACGAAACCCTGGCCCGGCTCGACGATTACCTCGAACGCAGCCGCCAGTTGCAGGGGCGGGTGATCAACGCGCTGATCTATCCGGCGATCTTGTTGCTGATGGTCGGCGCCAGCTTGCTGTTCCTGCTCGGCTATGTGGTGCCGCAGTTCGGCGCGATGTACGAAAGCCTCGACGCGCAATTGCCGATGTTCACCCAGGTCGTGCTGTGGGCCGGCACGTTCGTGCGCAACTGGTGGATCGTGCTGATCGCGGTGCCGGCGCTGGCGGTGTTGTGGTTCGACCGCAAGCGCCGCGATCCGGCGTTCCGCGAGGCGCTCGACGATTGGCTGCTCAAGCGCAAGTTCGTCGGCGCGCTGATCGGCAAGATCGAGACCGCGCGGCTGGCGCGCACGCTCGGCACTCTGGTGCGCAACGGCGTGCCGCTGATGACCGCGCTCGGCATCGGCCGCAACGTGCTCAACAACCGCGTGCTCGCCGCCGACGTCGACGTCGCCGCCGAAGAAGTGAAGAACGGCGTCGCGCTGTCGACCGCGCTGGCCAAGGGCAAGCGCTTCCCGCGTCTGGCCGTGCAGATGATCCAGGTCGGCGAGGAATCCGGCGCGCTCGACGCGATGCTGATGAAGACCGCCGAGACCTTCGAGCAAGACACCGGCATGGCCCTGGACCGCATGCTCGCCGCGCTGGTGCCGGTGGTGACCGTGGTCCTGGCCAGCATCGTCGGCACGGTGGTGATGGCGGTGCTGCTGCCGCTGTACGACCTCACCAACCAGATCGGCTGAGCGTGGCCGCCCGCGCGCCGTCCGCCGCTTCCGCCCCGTCTCGCGCGCCGCTGCGCGCGCGAGGATTTGCCGCGGCGCAGCATGCGGCGGCACCGCCCGTTCATGGCCGCGGCGCGGGCGCCGCCGGCTTGAACGCAGCCTGTACCGACGCCGCGGATCGGCGAACTTTGCAAATCCGCGCGGAACAGAATCCTTGCGACCCCGTCCGCGTCGGCGAGACGTTCGCACCCCACGCTGGACGCGACGCCCGCCGCGGGCGCGGCGGCCCCTCCCTTCGACTGCAACCCAGGCAGTGCGCCACTGCCATCAACAACGGATGACGACGACGATGCGCAACCTCCGCTCCATGACCCGCTCCCCGTCCCCGGCCCGCCAGCAGGGCATGAGCCTGATCGAAATCATCATCGTGATCGTGCTGATCGGCGCGGTGCTGGCCTTCGTCGGCAACCGCGTGCTCGGCGGCAAGGACCGCGGCGACTACAACCTCGCCAAGGGCCAGATCCAGACCCTGTCGGGCAAGATCGATTCCTTCCAGATGGACACCGGCCGCTTGCCGGGCACTTTGGACGAACTGGTCAAGCAGCCCGCCGACGCCAGCGGCTGGCTCGGGCCGTACGCCAAGGAAGCCGAGCTCAAGGATCCGTGGGGCCACGCGATCGAATACCGCCAGCCGGGCGAGAGCGGTCCCTACGACCTGGTGAGCTACGGCAAGGACGGCAAGCCGGGCGGCAGCAGCGTCGACGGCGACATCAAGAACAACTGAGCCGGCACCGATGCGCGTTTGGCGGCACAGTCCCTTCGCCCGCGAAGGGCGAACGGGACGGGCCGCCGCGGCGGCTTCGCCCGCGTGCGTGCGCGCGTCGCGCGCGCTGAACGTCGCGCCGCCGCGCCGCGCCGCGCTTGCGTCGCCTGCATTCTCGCCGCGCGCGCGTCAGCGCGGCATGTCGCTGCTGGAAATGCTGCTGGTCATCGCGCTGATCGGCGCCATCGGCGTACTCACCGTCGCCGCGCTCAACGGCGGCATCGCCGGCATGCAGTTGCGCACCGCGTCCAAACAAGTCGCCGCGCAACTGCGCTACACCCGCAGCCAAGCCATCGCCACCGGGCGCTCGCAGAAGTTCGTGATCGATCCCGCCGCGCACACCTGGCGCGCGCCCAACGGCCGCAGCGGCGATATTCCCAAGTCGGTCGGCATCGTCTTCACCGGCGCGCGCGAAGTGCAGCCGCGCCGCGGCGAAGGCGCGATCCTGTTTTTCCCCGACGGCGCCTCCACCGGCGGTCGGGTCAAGCTGCACGCCAAGCAGGCCGCCTGGAACGTCGATGTGGCGTGGCTGACCGGCGAGGTCAAGCTCAAGCGCGGCGAGGCGCCGCGATGAGCGCGCGTTTCGTCGGCAAGGCCGCGCCGCGCCGCGCGAATCAGCGCGGCTACACCTTGCTCGAAGTGATCGTCGCCTTCGCCTTGCTGGCGGCGGCGCTGACGTTGTTGCTCGGCTCGCTGTCCGGCGCGGCCAAGCAAGTGCGCTGGTCGGCCGATGCCGGCCGCGCCGCGCTCTACGCGCAATCACTGATGGATCAGGTCGGCGTCGGCCAGCCCTTGGCGCCGGGCCAGCGCAGTGGCGATTTCGAGAACGGCCGTTATCGTTGGACGCTCGGCGTCGCGCCGTGGCGCGACGCGCAATTGCCGCCGTCGAACCAGCCCATCGATCCCAACGCCATGCGCTTGTTCGAGGTGCAGTTGGCGGTGGAGTGGGGCGAGGGCGGCTCCGGCCGCCGCCTGTTGCTGCGCAGCCTGCGCAGCAGCAACGCCGGCCAGGACGTGCAGCCGTGAGCCGCCCGCCGCGCCGCCGCGGTTCGCGCGGCTTCACCCTGATCGAAGTGCTGCTGGCGATGGTGCTGCTGGTCGCCGGCTTGGCGCTGGCGTTCGCCACCTTGTCGGCGGCGACCAAGACCGCCTCGCGCGGCGAAGTGCTGGCGCAGCGCAGCGAGCGCGAGCGCGCCGTGGAGAATTTCCTGCGCCGGCGCATCGCCGCGACCCGGCCGATACCGTTCGCGTTCGACCAAAGCACCGCGGTGCCGCAGCGCTTCGTCGGCGAGCCCGACCGCTTGCGCTTCGTCGCCGATCTGCCCGATTACCTCGGCCAGGGCGGCCCGTATCTGCACGACTTCTCGATCGAGGGCGACGGCGATCAGGTCCGGATCGTGCTGCAACTGGCGATGGTGCTGGCCGGGGAAACGATCAAGGACGAGGTGCCGCGGCCGCCGGAAGTGTTGGTGGACGGCCTGAAATCGGCGCGTTTCCGTTATCGCAGCATGGACCCGCAGCGCGGGCAGTTGGGCGAGTGGCAGGAGCGTTGGCAGCAGCCCGAGCAGTTGCCGATGCTGGTGGAAGTCACTTTGACCGACCGCGACGGGCGGGCGTGGCCGCCGTTGGTGGTGTCGTTGCCGTTGGCTTCGGCCACCGGCGGCGGGTTCGTGCCGGAGTTGTGATGAAGACCGGCAGGGGGGAATGGGGATCGATGGGCGATCGCGGGTCGGGAACGTCGGCGTTGGGAGGTTGCGTTCGCGGTGCGGACGGGGCTTCTCGTGGGCGCGGGGATCGCGACGGGGTGTCGGTCGGGGTTTCGGGAATTCGTAGCACGGGCGCGGCTTCCGGCGTGCTTGGGGGGCGCGATGGTGGGGTTGTCGCGCCTCAAGGGGCGCGCGGTGCGGCGCTTCTGTTGGTCATGTGGCTGATCGCCCTGCTCACCGCCTTGATCGGTGCCTTCGCCCTGAGCGCGCGCACCGAAAACCTGCAAGGCCGGGTGCAGGTGCGCGGGCTGGTCGCGCAGAACGCCGCGCGCGCCGGGGTCGAGTACGCGCTGACCCGGGTGGCGATGAGCGACCAGAAACTGCAGTGGCTGCCCGACGGGCGCCCGAACCGCTGGCGCTACGGCGAGGCGCAGATGGAGATCAAGATCGTCGACGAGAACGGCAAGGTCGACCTCAACCAAGGCGACATGCAATTGCTGACCGGGCTGCTGCAAAGCGCCGGCAAGCTCGAGCAATCCGAAGCGGCGAGACTGGCCGGCGCGATCATCGATTGGCGCGACGCCGACACGCTGACTCAGCCGGCCGGCGGTGCCGAAGACGCCGATTACTCCGCGGCGGGGCGCCCTTACGGCGCCAAGGATGCGGAATTCGAAAGCGTCGCCGAGCTCGAGCAGGTGCTCGGCTTCACCCCGGAGCTGTATGCGCGGATCGAGCCCCTGGTCACGGTTTACAGCGGCCGCACGCGGCCCGAGCAAGCCTTCGCGGCCAAGGAAGTGCTCGATGCTATGGGGTTGAACGGCGCCGACTTGGTACGTCAACGAGAAAGAAACCAGCCGGGGTCACAATTGCAAGGTGCCGGAGCCGACGGCGTCGGCGGCGGTCTCGTCGGAGAACGCAGCGGCACCTATAGTATCGAGAGCCGCGCACGGCTGACGGACGGCCGTGAATCGGTGTTGCGTGTGGTCGTGCGGGCGGGAGGGGGAGCGATGCCGGGAATGCCTTATACCCCGCTGCGTTGGGAGGAGGGAGCTTCATCACGATGAACTCGCAAGTAGCCGAAGGCCGGTTGGCCGCCAACCGGTTGCGCAGTCTGAGCGCGCGCCTCGCGCCGGGCGCGGGCGGCTTTTTTTCCTGGTGGGGCCGGACCTTGGCCTCGTGGTTGCCGCTGCGCACGCGGCAGGCGCTGGGCGTGGACCGCGGCCGCCTGCTGTTGCAGGTCGACGGCGAGCGCATCCATCTGCGCCTGCAGCAAGCCGATCAGGTCCAGGAACTGGCCGCGCTGCCGCTGTTGTCCGATTTCGACGGCGCCGCCGACCCGCTGGCGCCGCTGCTGCCGCCGCGCGTGGGCGAATTGCCGCGCTGGCTGCTGCTGACGCCGACCGCGAGCCTGCGCCGCCGCCTGACCCTGCCGGCCGCCGCCGCCGACCGCCTGCGCGACGTGGTCGGTTTCGAGATCGACCGCCAGACCCCGTTCACCGCCGACGCGGTCGCCTTCGACGCGCGCGTGCTGTCGCGCCGCGACGGCGACGGCCAGATCGACGCCGAACTGGTCGCGGTGCCGCGCCAGTCGCTGGACCCGCAGCTGCAGGCCATCGGCCCGCTCGCCGCGACCCTGGCCGGCATCGAAGTGGCCGGCGCCGACGGCGCGCCGCTGGGCGTCAACCTGCTGCCGCCGGCGCAGCGGCGCACCCGCAGCGATCCGTTCCGCTACTGGAATCTGGCCCTGGCCGCGGTCGCGCTGCTGGCCCTGGCCGCGGCGATGTGGCAGGTGCTCGACAACCGCCGCGCCGCGATCAAAGACCTGCAGCAGACCATCGCCCGCAACGCCAACGCCGCGCGTCAGGCCGCGACCCAGCGCCAGGAACTGGTCGACCTGATCGAAGGTCAAGCCTTCCTCGACCGCACCCGCGCCGCGCGCCCGAGCACCGTGCAGATCATCGACGAACTGAGCCGGCGCATGCCCGACAGCACTTACCTGGAAAAGCTGGCGATCGAGGACGAGAGCCTGCTGATGATCGGCCTGAGCCGCGAGGCTTCGTCGCTGATCGGCAAGCTGCAGGGCACGCCGCTGTGGCGCTCGCCGGCGCTGACCGGCGCGGTCCAGCCGGACCCGGCCACCGGCCGCGACCGCTTCACCCTGACCGCCGAAATCGGCCCGCCCAAGGCGCAGAACGCGGAGGGCGCGCGTGGCCCTTAACGTGACCGGCAACCGCCTGCGCCAACTCGGCGCCGACCGCGAACGCTGGCTGGCCCTGGGCCTGCTGCTGGCCGCGCTGGGCATCGCCTACGCGGTGCTGATCCACCCGTGGTGGACGGTGCCGATGATGCAGGCCGACGACACCTTGCACGGCCTGCAGGAACGTGAGCTGCGCCAGCGCATGGAACTGCAGCAGGCGCCGCAGGTGCGCAACCTGCTGCAGCGGGTGCGCAAGCAGCAGTCCAGCCGCCCCGGCTTCCTGCTCGAAAACACCGCCGAGCTCGCCACCGCCGGCTTGGTCCAGCGCCTGGAAACCGTGGTGCTGCAGGCCAGCCCCGGCAACCGCAGCTGCGGCATCGTCAACCGTTCGCCGCTGGCCGAACCGCGCCGCGGCGACCGCTACGCGCGCGTGGTCGTGCAGGTGCGCCTGCGCTGCGGCGCGCCGGAGACCGCGGCGGTGCTGCATTCGCTGGAAAGCGGCTCGCCGCGCCTGTTCGTCGGCAACCTCAACCTGCTGTCCACGCGCGGCTATTTCGTGCCCGGCAGCGCCGGCCCGGCCAACGACGGCGGCCTGGACGTGAGCTTCGATCTGTACGGCTATCTGCGTCCCAATCCGGCCGCCGCCGCCGCGGCCAACCCGCGCGGCAACAACGCCAACGCCGGCGGAGGTGCCGATGCGCCTTGACGACGCCAGCCCGCGCACCTGGTTGCTGGCCACCGCGGCCGGCTGGGCGCTGCTGACCTGGGTCTTGGCCCTGGCCGGCATGGGCCGCCACATCGACGCCTTGCCGCCGGATCCGACCCTGGTCAAGCCGCTGCCGCAGGCGCGCAAGAGCCCGCCCGACGCGCTCGGCCCGCTGACCCAATACGGCGAGATCGCCGCGCGGCCGTTGTTCGTCGACGACCGCCGGCCCAAGCCGTTCTTCATGCAGGGCAAGGGCGAGGGCGAGAACCAGCAGGCCGCGTTCGACTACCTGCTGACCAGCGTGCTGATCACGCCGAAACTGTCGATGGCGATCCTGCAGCCGGCCGACGGCAGCGAATCGGTGCCGGTCAAGCTCGGCGAGGTGCCCGAATCGCATCCGTCCTGGCGCCTGACCTCGATCGAACCGCGCCGCGCGGTGTTCGAGGGGCCGGACGGCCGCCGCGAGCTCGACCTGCGCGTGTTCAACGGTCAGGGTGGACAGCCGCCGACCGCGGTGACCGCGCCGGGCGCGGTGCCGCCGGCGGGCCGGCCGATTCCGCAGCCGCAGCCCCAGCCGCAATCGCCGATGAGGCAGGTGCCGCCGGCGCAGGCGAACGTACCGCCGCCTCCGCCGCCGGCGGCGACGGCGCAGAGCACCGACTCGGCCGCGCCGTTGACCGAGCAAGCCCAAATGGAAGCCATCCGTAAGCGCATCGAAGCGCGACGCGCGCAACTGCGGCAGCAGCAAGCCGCCCAACCCCCGGCCAACTCGCCGTAAGTGGACGCAGAGTGGAACGCATGAAGCAACGAACCAAGCAATTCGCTACCCACGCCCTGGCGGCCGCGATCATCGCCACCCAGCTGGCCTCGTGCGCCAGCGTGGTGTCTCCGAAGGTCAAGCGCGACGGCGATCCGCGCGCCATGAAGGGCTCGGGCGAGGAGCAGGCCGGCGTGCGCATCGTGCGCAACGGGGTCGAGCAAGAGCCGTTGCCGGCCAAGACCGACGAGGAAGGCCCCAAGGCGCAGATCCGCCGCGGCACCGGTCAGGTCATCAACCGCAGCGCCGCGTCCAAGCCGCCGCCGGGCCTGCCCGGGACCACCGGCACCGCCTCGTTCAACTTCGAGGGCGAATCGCTGCACGCGGTGGTCAAGGCCATCCTCGGCGAGATGCTCGGCCAGAACTACGTGATCGCGCCGGGCGTGCAGGGCACGGTGACGCTGGCCACGCCCAAGCAGGTCAACGCTTCCGAAGCGATGAACCTGCTGGAGATGGTGCTGAGCTGGAACAATGCGCGGCTGATCTACAGCGGCGGCCGCTACAACATCGTGCCGGCCGATCAGGCGCTGCCGGGCAACGTGTCGGCGCGCACCGGCAGCGCGGAGAACGCGCGCGGCTTCGAGGTGCGCACGGTGCCGCTGAAGTACGTCTCGGCCACCGAGATGGAGAAGATCCTCAAGCCGTACGCGCGCCCGAACGCGATCGTCAACGTCGACAACGCGCGCAACGTCATCACCGTCGGCGGCACCCGCTCCGAGCTCGAGAACTACCTGCGCACGATCGAGGTGTTCGACGTCGACTGGCTGTCGGGCATGTCGGTGGGCGTGTTCCCGCTGCAGTCGGGCAAGGCCAGCAAGGTCGTGGCCGATCTGGAGAAAGTGTTCGGCGAACAGGGCAAGTCGCCGGTGTCGGGCATGTTCCGCTTCATGCCGATCGAGGGCGCCAACGCGGTGATGGTGATCACCCCGCAGGCCGAGTACCTGGACGACATCAAGGACTGGCTCGACCGCATCGACAGCGCCGGCGACGGCGTGCAGCTGTACACGCAGGAACTCAAGTACATCAAGGCCAAGGATCTGGCCGATCGCTTGGCGGAAGTGTTCGGCGCCGGCCGCAGCGGCGGCGGTGGCGGCGGCGAAGGCTCGCCCTCGCTGATGCCGGGCCTGGAATCGACCGAGCTGCGCGACAACGGCAGCGGCACCTCCAGCGCCGACATCGGCAAGAGCGGCAGCGACAGCAGCGGCCTGGGCTCGTCCGGCAGCAGCGGCGGCGGCCTCGGCAACGGCGCCTCGCTCGGCCAGCGCCAGGCCGGCAACGGCGCGGTGACGCTGGAAGTCGACGGCGCCAAGGTCGGCGTGGCCGCGGTCGAAGAGACCAATTCGATCCTGGTGCGCGCCACGCCGCAGGCGTGGAAGTCGATCCGCAACGTGATCGACAAGCTCGACGTGATGCCGATGCAGGTGCACATCGAGGCGCAGGTGGCCGAGGTCGAACTCACCGGCGACCTGTCCTACGGCGTGAACTGGTTCCTCGAGCAGGCGGCGACCGACAACGGCTTCCCCAACCTCAACCGCCGGACCAATCCGGATGTGCCGCTGAAGTGGAGCACGATCGCCGCCAGCATCGGCGGCAAGTCCGGAGACGGCCTGTCGTGGAGCCTGGTCAAGAACGGCGCGGCCGCGGTGCTCAGCGCGCTGGACAAGGTCACCGACGTGCATCTGCTGCAGACGCCCTCGGTGTTCGTGCGCAACAACGCCGAAGCCTCGCTCAACGTCGGCACGCGCATTCCGATCGAATCGGTGTCGGTCAACACCGGCGTCGGCAACAACAACACCTATAGCCAGGTGCAGTACCTCGATACCGGCGTGATCCTCAAGGTGCGGCCGCGGGTCAGCCGCGACGGCATGGTGTTCATGGACATCGTGCAGGAAGTCAGCTCGGTCGGCGCGCCGCTCAACAACAACAGCACCAACGTCACCATCAACAACCGCAAGCTCAAGACCGAGGCGGCGGTGCAGAGCGGCGAGACCGTGCTGCTGGCCGGCCTGATCAACGACGAGACCCGCCGCACCGGCGCCGGCCTGCCGGGCCTGAGCCGGATCCCGGTGTTGGGCGGCTTGTTCGGCAAGCAGGGCTCGGCCACGACCCGGCGCGAGACCATCATCCTGTTGACCCCGACCTTGGTGCGCAGCCCGCAGGAATCGCGCAACCTCACCGACGAGTACAGCCGCCGCTTCCGCGCGATGGAACCGTTGAACCCGAAGAAAAAGAAGTAAGCCGCACCGCCGCGCGGCGGCGCACGCGAGCGCACGGGGCCGGCTTGCCGGCCCCGTTGTTTTTGCGCGGCGCCCGGTCGCGTTCTGCGCGGTTTTTCATAGGGTCGGCGCGAGCCGCGACCGCGCAGCTTCAAGCCGCACCGTGGCCTCGATGCCGTCGCGGGCATCGCTATGCCGTGCGGCTTGCGCCGCGTTGGCATTGGCGCGATCGCGGCGTGCGCCGCTCCTGCGGAAGCAGACCGACGGCATCGCGATCCGGCGCGAAGGCCAAGCCGGCGATGCCGCGGACGAGGCGCGCGCGCGCCGCTGACGCCGCCATCACCCGCAAGCGGCCGCGATCCCGCACACTATGGGCCGTCCCGCACCGACGCCCCGATGGCCGATCGCCGCACGCCCCCGCCGACGCAACGCCGCGCCGCCGCTTCCGCGGCGCGCGCCGTCCGCGTCGCGGTGCGCCGCGCCGGCGGCCGTGCATGGCGCGCGAACGCGGTCGCGGCCTGCGCCCGCGGCGGCCCGCGCGCGGAGCCTTCGCGATGACCGACCTGCCGATCGTGGTGGTCCCGGTCGGCGTCGACGACGACGCCCTCGACGCCTGCCTCGCCGCGCTCGACGCCTGCACCCCGCCCGGCGCGCGGGTGTGGCTGGCCGACGACGCCCAGACCGGCCCGCGCGGCTACGCCATCGTCGAACGCTGGCTGCAAAGCACCCGCCTGCGCGCCGATTACAGCCGGCGCCAGCGCCCGGTCGGCGAGGTCGCGCACCTGGACGAAATCCTCAAGGCCTGCGGCGACGCCGACGTCGCCGTGCTCGCCGCCGACGCGGTGCCGGCGCCGGGCTGGCTGACCCGCTTGCAGGCCGCCTTCGCCGCCGACGGCGCGATCGCCTCGGCGACGCCGTGGTGCAACGCCGGCGAAGCCGCGTCGTGGCCGCGCATCGGCGAGATCGACCCGGCCCCCGACGCCGGCGACGCCGAACGGCTGGCGCGCGCGCTGGCGCAGATGCCGGCCGCGCACCCGGAACTGCCGGCCGCGGTGAGCCACGCCGTGCTGCTGCGCGGCGCCGCGCGCCGCCGCGCCGGCGGCCTCGACGCCGAGAGTTACGGCTCCTGGTACGCCGCGCTCACCGACCTGTCGTTGCGCCTGTCCGGCCTGGGCTGGCGCAACGTGCTGTGCGATACCGCATTCGTCGCCCGCGCCGGGGAAGGCCGGCCGAGCGACGGCGACATGGACGCGCTGGCCGCGCGCTGGCCCGACTGGCATGCGCGCCTGGCCCATTTCCTCATGCAGGACCCGCTGCGCGACCTGCGCCAACGACTCGCCGACCGCCTGACCCAGGTCGGCCCACCGGACATGCAACGTGATCTCTTCCTCTGACCCCGCCGCGCGCGCCGTCTTCAAGGCCGTGGTGGTCAGCTACCGCAGCGCCGCGACCATCGACGAATGCCTGGAGCGCCTGCGCGCCTGCGACGGCGTCGGCGCGATCCGCGTGGTCGACAACCAATCCGACGACGGCACCCTCGACATCGTCCAGCGCCAGGCCTCGCTCGACCCGCGCCTGCGCTTCATCGCCAACCCCGACAACCCCGGCTTCTCGGTCGGCTGCAACCAAGGCGCGGCCGATCTGGAACCGGCGCCGGACGAGGACGACTGGCTCGCCTTCGTCAATCCCGATTGCATGGTCGAACCCGACACGCTGCGCCGCCTGCACGCGCTCGGCGCGCCGCTGGGCGATTGCCTGCTCAGCGCCGATCTGGTCAACGAACAAGGCGAGCGCGACGCCGCGGTGCGCCGGCGCGACCCGGATTTCGGCGCGATGCTCGCCGGCATCCTGCGCCCCTGGGCGGCGCCGAAGATGGCGGTGGCGCCGGACGACAGCCAGCCTCTGCAGGAAGTGCAGGCCACCTCCGGCGCGCTGATGCTGATGCCGCGCGAACTGTTCGCGCGCATCGGCGGTTTCGACGAAGGCTATCGCCTGCACGCCGAAGACCTCGACCTGTGCCGGCGCGTGCGCGAAGCCGGCGGCGTGGTCGCGGTCGCCAACGGCATCCGCGTGGTCCACGTGCGCGGCGTGTCGAGCCGCTCGCGGCCGTTCTTCGTCGAATGGAACAAGCACCGCGGGCTGTGGCGGTATTTCCGCAAGTTCGAAGCGCCGCGGCGCGGCGCGCTGGTGCGCGCGGGGGTGTTCGCGGCGATCTGGTTGCGGTTTCCGATCGCGGCCTTGCGCGCGGCGTTGCGCTGAGCCAGCGGTTTCGCGGCGCCGCGCCGCGGTTCGACGCTCTCGCGCGCCGCACGCGCGAAGGCCTCAGCTCGCGATCATCTTGACCGAGATCGCCAGCGCCACGCAGACCATCACCGCGCGGATCAGGCGGGTACCGCTGCGCACCACCAGGCGCGCGCCGATCGCGCCGCCGACGATCTGTCCGCACAGCATCGCCAGCCCCACCTCGAACACGATCGCGCCCTTGGCCAGGAAGAACAGCAGCGCGGCCAGGTTGCTGCAGAAGTTCAGCACCTTGGCCTGGGCGGTGGCGCGGATCATGTTGTAGCCCAGCAGCATCACCGCCGAAATCGCGAAGAAGGTGCCGGTGCCGGGGCCGAAGAAGCCGTCGTAGAAACCGATCGTCAGCGCCACGAAGACCGCGTAGGCGCCCTGCGAGATCCGGCCCTCGCGGTCCTCGCTGCCGACGCTGGGCGCGAACACGAAGTACAGGGCGAAACCGATCAGCAGCACCGGGATCAGATAGCTCAGGATCGAACTGTCGATCCGGGTCAGGGCGAAGCCGCCGAGCAGCGAGCCGGCGAAGGTGGCCGCCATCGCTGGACGGATGTCGGCGAGCCGCACCTGCTTGAGCCGGATGAAATGGACGCTGGCCGAAAACGAGCCCGCGACCGCGCCGAGCTTGTTGGTGGCGATCGCCGCGGCCGGCGGCATGCCGAACGCGAGCAGGGCCGGCAAGGTGATCAGCCCGCCGCCGCCGGCGATCGAATCGATGCAGCCGGCAAGGATGGAGATGAAGAACAAAGCCAACAGGATGTCGTACGAGAACTCCATCGCGCGCTCCGATATCGAGCGCGTATTCTCGCCGCAACGACGGGGCCGCTCAACGCATCGGGCCTGCGCGGCGCGCGCTTACAGCCACATCAGGTCGTGTCCGATCACCAACTCGCCCTTGAAGTGCGGCGCCACCGCCGCGCGCCACACCGCGTCGGTCAGCGAGGCATCGCCGCCGGGCACGAAGTGATTGAGCACCAATGTCTTCACCCCCGCCGCGGTCGCCACGCGCCCGACTTGCTCGGCGGTGGTGTGGCTGTCGAGCAAATGCTGGCGCAAGCGCGCCGCCTGCGGTTCGCTGGCGATCAGCTTCTCCAGCGCCGGCAGGTACATGACTTCGTGCACCAGCACATCGGCGCCGCGCACCAGTTCGATCAAGGCCTCGCTCGGCCGCGTGTCGCCGGAGAACACCACCGAGCGGTCGGCGGTGTCGAAGCGATAGGCGAAGGCCGGGCGCAGCGGCGGATGCTCGACCACGGCGGCGCGCACGCGCGCGCGTTCGTCGCGCATCACCTCGCCGCCGGCGCGCAGCTCGTGAGCGCGGATCAGCGTGGCCGGATCGGGCCGGCCTTCGTCGGCGATGCGGGTGCGGATGTCGACGTCGTTCATGCGCAGGAACTGCCGGGTCATGCGCTTGAGCGGCGGTGGGCCCCAGGTATCGACCGGCGTGCGCAGGTCCGCGGCCCAAGCGAGCAGCAACACGTTGCCGTAGTCGGCGTTGTGGTCGGAATGATGATGGGTGACGAATACGCCGCGCAGCGCGCCCGGGCGCAGTCCCGCCAGCGCCAGTTGCCGGGCCACGCCGTTGCCGCAATCCACCAGATAGACCGCGTCGCCGACCACCACCGCGCTGGCCGGCGCCGCGCGCAGCGCCTTGGGCGTGGGGCCGCCGGCGGTGCCGAGCAGGACGATGCGGGTGCGTGCGGACGCCGCCGCGGCGAGGCCGGGCAGGGCGGCGGCGCCGAGCGCGGCCAGCGAGGCGGCCAGCACCCGGCGGCGGGCGGGAGAAGCGGGAGCGGCGGGCGATTCCATGCGCTTAGCCTAACCGGGCAGCGACCGTGATCGCGCTCGCGGCGTGCGGTACAGCGTGAGGCGGGCCATCACGAGGGCGTTCGTATAGTCGGCCGGGACGGGCGGGGGGCCCGGCCACGGAGGGATCGGCGATGGCGTTGTCGTTGTTGAACCGATTGTTCGGCCAGCGCGCGGCGGAGCCGGCGCTCGGCGCGCTGACCCACCCGCTCGACCTGCACGCCTTCACCGAGCGCTACGCGCAAGCCCTGCGCGCGACCTGGCCGCAAGCGCAGCTGCGCATCGGCCACGGCGCGCAACTGGCCGACACCCGCATCGATTGGTCGCTGCCGGACGGTTTCGCCGACACCCGCTATGTCGGCCACAGCTATCGCCGCTACCTCGACGCGCCCGGCGCGCTGGAACAAGTGCTGGCCGAACAAGTCGCGGCCGCGCGCGAATCGCAGCGGCGCCACGCGCGCGGCGCCGAGGCCGCGCTCGACGAAGCGATCCTGCCGGTGCTGAAAACCCGCGGCTGGCACGAGGTGGCGCGGCAGCAAGCGCGCGCCATCGGCGGCGGCGCGCGCGTGGCGTTCGTGATCGAACCCTTGGTCGGCGATCTGGTGCTGACCTTCGTGGAGGACCGGCCCGATTCGATGGATTACCTCTCGCCCGCCGAAGCCGAACGCCGCGGACTCGACCGCGAGACCTTGCGCGAATGCGCGCTGCGCAACTTGCAGCGGTTCTTGCCGGAGCTGGACGTGCAGGGCGAAAACGGCCTGTACGCCGCGCGCCTGGACCGCAACTACGACGCCAGCATGGCGCTGTTGTTCGAGCACTGGCGCGCGCGCGTGCCGGTGCGCGGCGAAGCGGTGTTCGCGCTGGCCGCGCGCGACGAGCTGATCGTGTGCGACAGCCAGGATCGCCACGGCCTGAGCGCGTTGCGGGCGATGGCGCAGGAGATTTCGCGCGACTCGGCCTACGGCTTGTCGGCGCAGTTGTTCGTGCATCGCGGCGGCGCGTTGCGGGTGTTCGAGGGCTGAACGGCCGGGTCGTCGCGGCGCGTTCGTGGTGCGCTGCGATACGGGGGTATAGTCGGGCCGCCCCTATGACCACAAGGAACCGGTCGTGTCTTTCTTCAGCAAGCTGTTCGGCCGCAAACCGGCCGCCCCCGCCGCTTCGTCCTCCGTGCTCGACCTCAAAGCCTTCGCCGAGCGTTTCGCCGGCGAACTGCGCGACGCGTTTCCCGACGCGCACATCCGCATCGTGCCCGGCGCGCAGAACGACGCGCGCATCGACGTATCGCTGCCCGGCGAAATCCAGGCGGGGTTGCAATTGGGCAACGCCTATCAGCGTTACCTGAGCGCGCCGCAAGAGCTCGACGCCGTGCTCGCCGACCAGATGGCCTCGGTGCGCGAGATGCAGCGACGGCTCGCGTCCGACGACGCCGACGCGGGCGTGGTGTTGCCGGTGATCAAGACCCGCGAATGGCACGAGGTGGCGATGCAGCAACTGCGCGCCGCGCAACCCGAGGCCGCGCAGGCGCCGTTCCTGATCGAACCGCTGGCGGGCGATTTGATCGTGACCTACGTGGTCGACACGCCCGCCTCGATGAGCTTCCTCTCGCCGCAAGAAGCCGAGGAGCGCGAGCTGCACGGCGAAGCGCTGCGCGGGCACGCCTTGGACAATCTCGCCAAGCTGCTGCCCGAGCTGGAACTCAAGGGTGGCGGCGGCCGCTACGCCGCGCGCCTGGATCGCAATTACGACGCTGGCATGGCGTTGCTGTTCGACCGTTGGCGCGAGCGCATCGAGGTGCGCGGCGAGCCGGTGTTCGCCATCGCCGCGCGCGACGAGCTGATGGTGTGCGGCAGCGAGGACGGTGAGAGTCTGGCCGAACTGCGCGGCATCGCGCAGGAGATTTCGCGCTCGTCGCCGTATGGTTTGTCGGCCGGGCTGTTCGTTTGGCGCGACGGCGGCTTGCGTGCGTTCGAGGGTTGAGGCGGCGGGGCTTCGAGCCCGGCTCGTTTCGGTGCGGTCGCCGCGGCCGATAACGGATGCGGCGAGCCGCTGAGCGGTCGCCAGACCCAACGACCGCGATACTTCCCTCCGTCATGCCCGCGAAGGCGGGCATCCAGGGCTTCATCGGGGCGGGACATTGAGGTCTCTGGGGCCCCGCCTTCGCGGGGGTGACGATTCGGGGGCGGGCCTCGCGGCGCCGCTCAATGCGCCGCGTCGACCAGCTCGCGTTCCAGGTCCGCCAATTCCTGCGCGGAGAAACGGTCGACGGCTTCCACGCTGGCGCCGTACGCCACGTCGAACTTGACGTTGAAGCGGCGGCCGCGCGCGCGGCACAGGAAGACTTCGGCCTCCGGGATCGCGATGCGCTCGACGAGGTCGATCCGGCCGCGTTCGCGCAGCGCGGCCACCGCGGCCGCGACTCGATCCAGGCCCAGTTCGTCCACGCGCACGCCGGCGATCAGCGGTAGCGGTTGATCTCGTCGCGCAGCGCGCGCGCGGCGTGGGCTGCGGCTTCGGCGTAATCCGCGCCGTTGGAGGCGTACAGGATCGCGCGCGAGCTGCTGACCATCAGGCCGGTGCCGTCGGCGCTCTTGGCGTTGCTCACCACCGCTTGCACGTCGCCGCCTTGCGCGCCGACGCCGGGCACCAGGAACGGTACGTCGCCGACGATGGCGCGCACTTCGCGAAGTTGTTCCGGCCAGGTCGCGCCGACCACCAGCGCGCAGTTGCCGTGGCCGTTCCACTCGCGCGCGACTTTCTCGGCGACGTGCTGGTACAGCGGGCGGCCGCCGATATCCAGATCCTGCAGATCGCCGGCGCCGGGATTGGAGGTGCGGCACAGGATCACCACGCCGCGGTCGGCGCGGTCGAGGAAGGGCTGAGCCGAGTCGCGGCCCATGTACGGGTTCACCGTCACCGCGTCGGCGCGGTAGCGGTCGAAGGCCTCGCCGACGTAATGCTGCGCGGTGCTGCCGATATCGCCGCGCTTGCTGTCGAGGATCACCGGCACGTCGGGGTGGTTCGCGTGGATGTGGGCGATCAGCCGGGTCAGCGCGTCTTCGGCGCGCAGCGCGGCGAAGTGGGCGATCTGCGGCTTGAACGCGCAGGCGTACTGCGCGGTGGCGTCGACGATGTCGCGGTTGAAGGCGAACACGGCATCGGCGTCGGCAGCGAATTTCGCCGGGAACTTGGCCGGTTCCGGGTCGAGACCCACGCAGACCAGGGTGTCGGCCTGTTGCCAGCGGCGGCGTAGTGCCTGCATGAAGCTCATGGGGAATTCCTTCGCGGTGCGGTGATGAGGTGGGGAGGCGCCGCCCCCGCCCCGTCGTTCCGGCGAAAGCCGGAATCCATTTTGATTTTGCTTTGCGTACTTCGATAGCGTTGAAAGCAGGAGCAAAATGGGTTCCGGCTTTCGCCGGAACGACGGCGGGAGTCGCGTTGCTGCGGTCGGTTTCGGCGGTGTCGCGTTACATCGGGCGGTTGCGGAAGCGTTGGGTTTTTCCCATCGCTCACGTCACCACGATCGGCTCGCCCGACGTCACCACCACCGTGTGCTCGAACTGCGCGGCGAAGCCGCGCCGGCAGCGCATCGCCCAGCCGTCGTCGCCTTCGTCGGTGTGGGTGCAGTGGGTCGCCAGGAACGGCTCGATGGTGATGACCATGCCTTCGTGCAAACGGCGGGTGTCGCGCGGATCGTAATAGCCGGGAATGTTGCCGGGCGCCTCGTGCAGGGCGCGGCCGACGCCGTGGCTGCCGAGGTTGCGGATCACCCGCAGCCCGTGGCGCGCGGCCACCGCCTCGACGGTGCGGCCGATGCTGTTGAGGAGGTTGCCCGCGCGCAGTTGCGCGATCGCGGCGTCGCGCGCTTCCAAGGTCGCGTCCAACAGCTTGCGCTGGGTCGCGTTGGGTCGCGCGCCGACCACGAAGCTGCCGCCGGTGTCGGCGAAATAGCCGTCCAGTTCGGCCGACACGTCGATGTTGACCAGATCGCCCTCGCGCAGCACCGTGCCGTCGGGAATGCCGTGCGCGGCGACTTCGTTGATGCTGATGCAGGTCGCGCCGGGGAAGTCGTAGGTCAGCTGCGGCGCCGAGCGCGCGCCGGCCTCGCGCAGCATCGCCGCGCCGATCGCGTCGAGGTCGCGCGAGACCGCGCCGGGCACGGCCGCCTCGCGCATCGTCGCCAGAACCGAGGCCACCAAGGTGCCGGCGCGGCGGAGTCCTTCGAGTTCGAATGCGTGCATCAGCGTCATGGCGGTACCTCAGTGGAGAGCATCGGGAGCGGTGGGAATACGGCAACGATCGGTCGCATGCGTGGGAGGGCCGTCGCGCAGCGGCCCGGCGACAGGCTGGCGAAGAAGGCCTGGCCGGACAGGCAGGCCGCGCGGCCTGCGCGGGAGCGTGCGTCGAGACCGCTCATGAAACCGTCCTGCGTGCGCCTTGCGGGGGAATGCGTTGCCGCAGTCCGATGGTGCGAGGTTACCCGGGATGGCGGCTGCGCGCGCGGGCGGTCGCGGACGCGCCCGGCTGAACCGGCGCGATTCCGCTTCACGACGGCCTTGCCTGCGCGTCCTGATGGAGGCCACGGCGCCGGCATTCGGTGCCGTGCCCCTCCCCGTGCGTCCGAGGATCCGATCATGACCCGACTCGATGGCTTTCCCACCGCGACCCAGGCCGTATCCAACTCCTGTTGGGCCTGCGCAGGACGCGAGATCGTCAACTGGTACATCGGCCAGGGCGAGGCCGGTTCTTACCAGGCCAGCCAGTTCGACAGCGACCAGAAGTTCGCGGATCAATACGCCACCGCGGCCAAGGACCCGGCCTACAAGGACATCGACGTCCAGCGTTCGGCCGCCGACGCTCTCGCCTATCTGGGCTTCGACAACAATACCGACAGCCGGCCCATCCCCGAGCCCGACGAGATCCGTGTAGAACTCAGGAGCAAGAAGCCGATGCTGGCCATCATCGGCAGCACGAATCCGGGGAAGAAGCCCAACCTGGACGCCAAGGAAGGCCATTGGCTGGTGATCGTCGGCATCAACGACGACGGCAGCCGGATCGAGGTCTTCGATCCCGCCCTGGGCAAAGTCGTCACCGTCGCCTACGGCGCCACCTACACATCGGGTTCGTATTGGCAGAACACGTCCTACGTGGATGCCCACGCGTGAACTCCGCTTGCAAGGCTGGGTGACGCGCCGGCGGAGGTCCTCTGCCGGGCGGCAGCGACGTCGATGTCCGTGACTGCGTCGATGCGACCCGCATCCGGGCAGCGTTGAAGCCGGCCGCGCCCGCCGTGCACACAGCGCAGCCGGCGGACGCGACTTACCGCCATCGATCGCGGATCGCCGCGCCGGATTGTTTCGGCGCGGCTCGCTTCATCGCTTGTTACTTGTTCCCGCTTACTTCAGCGCCTTGAACCGCAGACGATGCGGCTTGGCGCCTTCCTCGCCCAGGCGGCGCTTCTTGTCTTCCTCGTACTCGCGGTAGTTGCCTTGGAAGAACTCGACGTGCGAGTCGCCTTCGAAGGCCAGGATGTGGGTCGCGATGCGGTCGAGGAACCAGCGGTCGTGCGAGATCACGAAGGTGTTGCCCGGGAACTCGAGCAACGCGTCTTCCAGCGCGCGCAGGGTTTCCACGTCGAGGTCGTTGGACGGTTCGTCGAGCAGCAGCACGTTGCCGCCCTGCAGCAAGGTCTTGGCCAGATGCAGGCGGCCGCGTTCGCCGCCCGACAGGCTGCCGACCATCTTCTGCTGGTCCTGGCCCTTGAAGTTGAAGCGGCCGATGTAGGCGCGCGACTGGATCTCGATGCCGTTGATGTTGAGGATGTCCAGGCCGCCGGACACTTCGTGGAAGACGTTGTGGTTGCCTTCCAGCTTGTCGCGGCTCTGGTCGACGTAGGCGAGCTTGACGGTCGGGCCCATGTCGATCTCGCCCGAATCCGGCTTCTCCTGGCCGATGATCATGCGGAACAGGGTCGACTTGCCGGCGCCGTTCGGGCCGATGATGCCGACGATCGCGCCCGGCGGCACGACGAAGCTCAGGTTGTCGATCAGCAGGCGCTCGCCGAACTTCTTCGAGACGTTCTTGAACTCCATCACCTTGTTGCCCAGGCGCTCGCCCGGCGGGATGAAGATTTCGTTGGTCTCTTGGCGGCGCTGGTAATCCACCGCCTGCAGCTCTTCGATGCGGGCCAGACGCGCCTTGCCCTTGGAGCGGCCGCCCTTGGCGTTCTGCCGGGCCCACTCGAGTTCCTTCTGGATCGCCTTCTGGCGGGCCTTTTCCTGATTGTCTTCCTGCTTCAGGCGCTCGTCCTTCTGCACCAGCCAATCGGTGTAGTTGCCCTTCCACGGAATGCCGCGGCCGCGGTCGAGTTCGAGGATCCACTCGGCGGCGTTGTCGAGGAAGTAGCGATCGTGGGTGACCGCCACCACGGTGCCGGTGTAGCGGGCGAGGAACTGCTCGAGCCATTCGACCGATTCGGCGTCGAGGTGGTTGGTCGGTTCGTCGAGCAGCAGCATGTCGGGCTTCTGCAGCAGCAGGCGGCACAGCGCGACGCGGCGCTTCTCGCCGCCGGACAGCTTGCCGACGACGGCGTCCCACGGCGGCAGGCGCAGCGCGTCGGCGGCGACTTCGAGCTGGTTTTCCAGGGTGTGGGCGTCGCCGGCGGCGAGGACCGCCTCCAGGCGCTCTTGCTCCTTGGCCAGCGCGTCGAAGTCGGCGCCGTCCTCGGCGTAGGCGGCGTAGATCGCGTCGAGCGCGGCCTGGGCGTTGAGCACTTCGCCGACGCCTTCCTCGACCGCTTGGCGCACGGTCTTTTCCGGATCGATCTGCGGTTCCTGCGGCAGGTAGCCGACCTTGATGCCGCTGGCCGGACGCGCCTCGCCGGTGAAGTCGGTATCGACGCCGGCCATGATCTTGAGCACGGTCGACTTGCCCGCGCCGTTCAGGCCGAGCAGGCCGATCTTGGCGCCGGGGAAGAACGACAGCGAGATGTCCTTGATGATCTGACGCTTCGGCGGCACGGTCTTGCTGACGCCGTTCATGGTGTAGATGTATTGCATGCGGACTCCGAAGCAGAGGCGCGCCTGGCCGGACCCGGAAGGGCCGCGGGGCGGGGCGGGGGGCGTTGCGAACAGCCGATTATCCCGCAGCCGGGTGACGGGTTCCAGCGCGGGGGCTCGAAAAAAGGTGAATCCGAAGGCCGCGGGCCGCAGGGCGGGCGGTACCGGCGTCCGCGCGATCCGGCGGGTTTTCCGGCTCGCGAGCCGGCGCGAGTCGGAACGCGCGACCGCAGGGGGCGTGAAGGGGCGTCGCGATCGAGCCCCGGATGCCCGCCTTCGCGGGCATGACGATGGGCGGGTGTCGCGGCGCTTCTCGGCCGTCGGCGGGACGCGTCCCGCCGGCCGCGCGCCTTACAACCAAACGATCAGCGCGACGACCGCCGCCACCGAGGCGTACTTGAAGAAGTAGTACGTGCCCTTGCTGCGTTCCTTCAGCGCCTTGGACTTGAGCCGCAGGGCGTAGAAGTACTTGAAGATCTTGTTGATCGCGCCGGTCTTGTCGCCCTCGTTGTTGGGCGAGGCGCCGGCGGCGATCAGGCGCTTGGCGATGAAGCGGTTGAGCCCGCGCGCCCAGCCGAAGCGCATCGGCCGCTCGATGTCGCAGAACAGGATGATGCGGTTGTGCTGCGAGCCGTTCTGCGCCCAGTGGATGTAGGTCTCGTCGAACATGGTCCATTCGCCGTCGCGCCAGCTGTAGCGCTGGCCGTCCACGTCGATGAAACAGGCGTCGTCGTTCGGCGTCTCCAGGCCCAGGTGCAGGCGCAGGGAGCCGGCGTAGGGATCGCGGTGCGGGCGCAGTTCGCTGCCCGGCGGCAGTTCGGTGAACATCGCCGCCTTGACGCTGGGCACCTCGCGCAGCAGCTGGGTGGTGACCGGGCACAGCTCGGCGGCCGAGGGGTGGGCCTCGTCGTACCACTTCAGGTAGAAGCGCTTCCAGCCGCGGCGGAAGAACGAGTTGAAGCCGACGTCGTTGTACTGGTCGGCGGCCTTGATCTGCTGCATTTCGCGCAGGTGCAGAGCCTCGGCGCGGACTTCCTTCCAGCGCGCGCGCAGCGGCTCGAGCTCGGGGAAATGCTGCTCCGGGGTCAGGAACGGCGTGGTCGGCACCCGCGAGCAGGCGTACATCAGCACGTTGATGGGGGCCATGAACGTGGAGTGGTCCAGCAGCTGCCGGCCCAGGCGATGGCGGACCCGGCCGCGGAAATGCACGTAGACCGCGGCGGCCAGGAACAGGAAGACGAAGACCCATTTCACGGTCGGGGCATCCAGAACTAATTCGGGCCGGCCGGGCGGCGGCGGGCCGGGGAGGTGGGAGGGCGGGGCCATTGTCCGCCCCGGACGGGGGCGGCGGGAGCCGCGCTTTGGCGGTTGGCCGCCATACGCCCCTAGGCTAACATTTCAAGTCTTACGTCAAGCCGCCCGGGCCGATTCAGGCACCCGGGCCGCGCTGCGGAGATGGGCCGCCCGGCCCGAGATTTCAAGCCCGGGCGGGGCCGCCCGCGCGCTGTCCGGGCCCGTGGGCGGTCTGGCGCGAGTCCTCCCCTCCCGTCCGCTTACTTCTCCCCGAGGCCGCGAATGTTCCCCAGCACCACCCGTATTGCCGGATTCGACGACGAGCTCGCCCAAGCCATTGCCGACGAGGCCCGCCGCCAGGAAGACCATGTCGAGCTGATCGCCTCGGAGAACTACGCCAGCCCGCGCGTGCTGGAAGCCCAGGGCAGCGTGCTGACCAACAAGTACGCCGAAGGCTACCCGGGCAAGCGCTATTACGGCGGTTGCGAGTACGTCGACATCGCCGAGCAGCTGGCGATCGACCGGATCAAGCAGCTCTACGGCGCCGATTACGGCAACGTGCAGCCGCATTCGGGCTCGCAGGCCAATCAGGCGGTGTACTTCGCCCTACTCAACCCCGGCGACACCATCCTCGGCATGAGCCTGGCCCACGGCGGCCACCTCACCCACGGCGCCAAGGTCAACGCCTCGGGCAAGCTGTTCAACGCCGTGCAGTACGGCGTCAACGATCAGGGCCTGATCGATTACGACGAAGTCGAGCGTCTGGCCCTGGAG
This sequence comes from Lysobacter sp. K5869, assembly GCF_018847975.1. Taxonomy (NCBI): domain Bacteria; kingdom Pseudomonadati; phylum Pseudomonadota; class Gammaproteobacteria; order Lysobacterales; family Lysobacteraceae; genus Lysobacter; species Lysobacter sp. K5869. The sequence continues at coordinate 2,207,726 of NZ_CP072597.1, forward strand.
CACAAGCCGAAGATGGTCGTGGCCGGCTTCAGCGCGTATTCGCAGGTGGTGGATTGGGCGCGCTTCCGCGCCATCGCCGACAAGGTCGGCGCCTTCCTGTTCGTCGACATGGCCCACGTCGCCGGCCTGATCGCCGCCGGCGTCTACCCGAGCCCGGTCCCGCACGCGCACGTGGTCACCTCGACCACCCACAAGACCCTGCGCGGCCCGCGCGGCGGCATCATCGTCGCCAAGCGCTGGGACGGCGCGGTGGGCGAGGTCGATTTCGACGAAATGCAGAAGAAGCTGCAGAGCATCGTCTTCCCCGGCATCCAGGGCGGCCCGCTGATGCACGTGATCGCGGCCAAGGCGGTGGCGTTCAAGGAAGCGCTGCAGCCGGAGTTCAAGGACTATCAGGCGCAGGTGGTCAAGAACGCCCAGGCGATGGCCAAGACCATCATCGCGCGCGGCTACAAGATCGTCTCCGGCGGCACCGAAAACCACCTGATGCTGGTCGACATGATCGGCAAGGGCATCACCGGCAAGGACGCGGAAGCCGCGCTCGGCCGCGCCCACATCACGGTCAACAAGAACGCCGTGCCCAACGACCCGCAGAAGCCGTTCGTGACCTCGGGCCTGCGCATCGGCACCCCGGCCGTCACCACCCGCGGCTACAAGGAAGCCGATTGCGTGGCGCTGGCCGAGTGGATCTGCGACGTGTTGGATAATCCGAAGGACGAGAAGGTCATCGCCGGCGTGCGTGAGAACGTGACCAAGCAGTGCGCGCAGTTTCCGGTGTACGGCTGAGGCAGGGAACCGGGAAATAAGGGAATGAAGGGAATGGCGGCTTCGTGCCGCCGTCATTGTCGCCAAGGAGGGCGAGATGACTTTGGATTATCGCGGTTTGAAGGTTTGGCAGGAGGCGATGCGTTTGGCCGAGACGGTGTATCGGCTGTGCGAGGGATATCCTGCCGAAGAGCGCTATGGCTTGGTGGCGCAGTTGAAGAGGGCCGCGGTTTCGGTGCCCTCTTGCATTGCCGAAGGTAACGCGCGCGGCAGCGTGCGCGACTACCTGAGGTTTTTGTCGATGGCGAACGGGTCGCTGGCGGAGGTGCACACCCAATTGCTGCTTTCGATTCGACTGGGATTCCCAGACACCCAGGCCGCATCGCAAGCCCTCGACCATTTGCGCCGCGTTTCTTTTCTGTTGCAATCGCTCCGAAAGTCGCTGAAGGTCAAACTACAGCGTCCCAACCATTCCCCACTCCCTGTTCCCCATTCCCCGCTCTAAAAAATGCATTGCCCCTTCTGCCAGCACCACGACACCCGCGTGATCGACTCGCGCGTGTCCGACGACGGCGCCACGATCCGGCGCCGCCGCGTGTGCGAGGCCTGCGGCGAGCGTTTCAGCACGCTGGAAACCATCGAGCTGAAGCTGCCGGTCATCATCAAGGGCGACGGGCGCCGCGAGGCGTTCGACGCGCGCAAGCTGCGCGCCGGGTTCGACCGCGCGCTGCAGAAGCGGCCGGTGTCGGAAGAGCAGATCGAAGCGGCGGTGCGCGCGGTCGTGCACCAGCTGCGCATGACCGCCGAGCGCGAGCTGGCCTCGCGCCGGGTCGGCGAGTTCGTCATGGCCGAGTTGCGCAAGCTCGACCACGTCGGCTACGTGCGCTTCGCCTCGGTGTACCGTTCGTTCGAGGACGTGGCCGATTTCCGCGAGGAGCTCGACCGGCTCGAACGCGACGCGCCGGGCGACGGGCAGTTGCCGTTGCTGGGCGAGGATTCGGCGCCGGACCGCAAGCGCCGCTGAGCTCATCGGCATGGCCGCGCCCGCACGCTATCGCTACCTGCGCCCGCGTTTGCGCAACCACTACTTCTCGCTGTGGATCGCGTTCGCGGCGGTGTTGCCGGGGATCGCGGCGTACGCGTGGTTCCACTGGGCGCCGGGCCAGGACCCTCTGATCTGGCTGACGCTCGGCTGGGCGGCGTTTTCGTTGCTGCTCTGGCTAGGCTCGCGCCGCGCCGAAGCCCGGCATTGGCGCTTCTTCGACGGGCTGAGCTATTGGTTCGAGGGCGGTCGTCTGCACAGCGAAGGGCCGATCAACGGCGCGGTGGATCTGAGCCGGGTGCGCAAGGTGGACGTCTTCGTTTCGCGCGGCGTCGTCGACCGTCTGGCTATATGGTTGGACGAGGATGCGACGCCGATGCTGATCGTCGGCATCGACCGGCCGGAGGCGTTCGCGTCCGAACTGCGCCGCCACGCGCCCCGCGCGCGCTACGAAACCGTAAAGGACTGGGCATGAGCGACTTCACCGCCACCGACCACCTGCACATGGCCCGCGCCCTGCGCCTGGCCGAGAAGGGCGCCTACACCACCAAGCCGAACCCGATGGTCGGTTGCGTGATCGCGCACGGCGACGAGGTCGTCGGCGAAGGCTGGCACGAACGCGCCGGCGAGCCGCACGCGGAAATCCACGCATTGCGCAGCGCCGGCGAACGCGCGCGCGGCGCCACCGCCTACGTGACGCTGGAGCCGTGCGCGCACACCGGCCGCACCGGGCCGTGCAGCGATGCGTTGATCGCAGCCGGCGTGGCGCGCGTGGTCGCGGCGATGCGCGACCCGTTCCCGCAGGTCGACGGCGCCGGTTTCGCCAAGCTGCAGGCCGCGGGCATCGCGGTCAGCAGCGGCTTGATGGAGGCGCAGGCGCGCGCGCTCAACCGCGGCTTTCTGTCGCGAGTGGAACGCGGACGGCCGTGGCTGCGGGTGAAATTGGCGGCGAGCCTGGACGGGCGCAGCGCCATGGCCAGCGGCGAGTCGAAGTGGATCAGCGGCGAAGCCTCGCGCCAGGACGTGCAATTGTGGCGCGCGCGCGCCGGCGCCATCGTCACCGGCGCCGGCACGGTGCTGGCCGACGATCCCTCGCTGACCGTGCGCCTGGGCGACGACACGCCGTTCGTGGCGCCGCTGCGCGTGGTGCTCGACCCGGGTCTGGCGACGGTCGCGCGCGGCCGCGTGCGCGAGGGCGACGCGCCCACGCTGTACCTGCACGCGCCCGACGCCAAACCGCCGCGCGGCCTCGACGCGCAGGTCGCGGCGGTGCCGGTGCGCGAGGGCCGCATCGACCTGGAAGCCGTGCTCAAGCTGCTGGCCGAGCGCGGCGTCAACGAAATCCAACTCGAAGCCGGCGCGACCTTGGCCGGCGCGTTCCTGACCCAGGGCTTGGTCGACGAAGTGCTGCTGTACGTGGCCCCGGTACTGCTCGGCGAAACCGCGCGGCCGCTGTTCGACGGCCTCGGCATCGAGGCGATGAGCCGCAAGTTCCAGCTCGATCTGATCGACGTGCGCCGGCTCGGCGACGACACGCGCGTGCTGCTGCGGCCCAGGGGCTGAGAAGCGAGCGCAGAGAAGTGAGGAGCGAGCGAAAGCGCGAGCGGCGAAGAAGGCGCACACTGCTCCTGCTTTCGCTCGCTCCTCACTCCTCTCCGCTCACTCCTGCCCCATGAGCCGCAACGAGTTCAAGGATCACTTCTCCGCCATCGCCGACAGCTACGCGACGGCGCGCCCCGAGTACCCCGACGCGTTGTTCGACGCGATCGCCGCGCACGTCCCCGCGCAAGCGCAGGTGTGGGAACCCGGCTGCGGCAGCGGGCAGGCCACGCGCGGGCTTGCCGCGCGCTGGGCGCGCGTGCACGCGAGCGACCCGAGCCCGCAACAGCTCGAACGCCACTGGGCGCATGCGGCCGCGCTGCGCGGCGAGGGCAACGTGCGCCTGAGCGTGGCGCCGGGCGAGCGCTGCGATCTCGACGACGGCAGCGTCGGTCTGGTCGCCGTGGCCCAGGCGCTGCATTGGTTCGAACGCGAGCGTTTCTTCGCCGAGTGCGAACGCGTGCTCGCGCCCGCCGGCGTGCTGGCAGCGTGGAGCTACGGCGATTTCCTGATTCCCGACGGCATGGACGCGGCGGTGTCCGCGTTCCGCGCCGACATCGACGGCTATTGGCAGCGCGAGAACGTCGAAGTGCGCGAGGGCTACGCCGGTTACGGCTGGCCGTTCGAGCCGCTGCCGGCGCCCGTGCTGTGGGTGAGCGCGCAGTGGGGATTGGCGCGATTCCTCGGCTATCTCAATTCCCTGTCGGCGAGCGAGCGCTGCAAGATCGCCACCGGCGAGGATCCGGTCTACGCCCACCGCGCCGCGCTGAGCCGCGCCTGGGGGCCGCCGGATGTCGAGCGCCAACTGCGCTGGCCGTTGGCGCTGCATTTGCGCCGCAAGCCCGGCTGAGCGGGGCCGGAGCGGGGCGTCGAGGCCTCGCGCCGTCGCTCCCGGGCCTTGCGACCCGAACGCGCCCGAACGCCGCGGCGCCACCGGCGGAACGCAGCATCCGGTCCCATCGGGCCGCCCGCGACAACCGGCCCGCGCGGCCCCGGGTGCTAAACTGCGCCCCGCCGGCTGCGGCCGGCACCACCAGTAACGTCTTCAGGGCGGGGCGAAATTCCCCACCGGCGGTAGGCGCCTTGCGCGCGAGCCCGCGAGCGCCCGGGCGGCCCGGTTTCCACAGGGAAACCCGCGCCGCGCGGGGTCAGCAGATCCGGTCCGATGCCGGAGCCGACGGTCACAGTCCGGATGAAAGAAGACGGCTGCGCGCGACCCCGTCCGCGAGGACGGGCGAGCTTGCTCCCGCGGCCCCGCGCCGCGCGTCGCGCGTCGTCCTCGAAGCCTTGAGGCGTTTTTCGCTCACCACTTGCGGGAAACGTTTCATGACCACTCTCCATCGCTCCACGCTCCATCACGGCACGCTCCATCGCGGCCGCGCATCGGCCCTCCGCCAGGAGGCGCGCTGATGTTCACCGGCATCATCGAAGGCGTCGGCCGCCTGCAGTCCGTCCAGTCCATCGGCGGCGACGTGCGCCTGCGCATCGCCACCGGCAGCCTGGATTTCTCCCAGCCCAAGCTCGGCGAAAGCATCGCGGTCAACGGCGTGTGCCTGACCGTGATCGAGTTCGGCGCGGATTGGTACGACGCCGACGCGTCCACCGAAACCCTCGCCCTGACCACGCTCGGCGCGCTGCAGGCCGGCGCCAAGGTCAACCTGGAACGCGCGATGCGGCCCAGCGACCGCCTCGGCGGGCATTTGGTCAGCGGCCACGTCGACGGCGTCGGCGCGGTCGAATCGGTGCGCGAAGACGCGCGCGCCCAGCGTTGGCGCTTCCGCGCGCCGGCGCCGCTGCTGCGCTACATCGCCAAGAAGGGCTCGATCTGCGTCGACGGCGTCAGCCTCACGGTCAACGAAGTCGACAGCGAAGGCTTCGAGGTCGCGCTGATTCCGCACACGGTCGCCAACACCGCGTTCTCCGACACCGCGGTCGGCGCGCCGGTGAACCTGGAAATCGATCTGGTCGCGCGTTACGTCGAGCGCTTGCTCGGCGAGCGTCCGGAGGCGTCCGCATGAGCTTCGCCACCGTCCCCGAACTGTTGGAAGAAATCCGCGCCGGCCGCATGGTCGTGATCGTCGACGACGAGGACCGCGAGAACGAAGGCGACTTGATCATGGCCGCCGAGCTGGTGCGTCCGGCCGACATCAACTTCATGGTCACCCACGCCCGCGGGCTGGTGTGCCTGTCGCTGATGCGCGAGCGCTGCCTGCAACTGGGCCTGGGCCCGATGGTGCGCGACAACACTTCGCCGCACCACACCAACTTCACCGTCAGCATCGAGGCGGCCGAAGGCGTCACCACCGGCATTTCCGCCTACGACCGCGCCCACACCGTGCGCACCGCGGTGCGGCCGGACGCCAAGCCGTCGGATCTGGCCCAGCCCGGCCACATCTTCCCGCTGATGTCGCAGCCCGGCGGCGTGCTCAGCCGCGCCGGCCACACCGAGGCGGCCAGCGACCTGGCGATGCTGGCGGGCCTGGAGCCGGCCGGCGTGCTGGTCGAGGTGCTCAACCCCGACGGCAGCATGGCGCGGCGCCCGGAGCTGGAGAAGTTCGCCGCCGAGCACGGGCTGAAGATCGGTTCGATCGAGGAGTTGATCCGCTACCGCCTCGCCACCGAGCACACGGTCGAACGCGTGGATTCGCGCCAGATCGAGACAGAGCACGGCCCGTTCCAGCTGCTGAGCTACCGCGACCGCCTGACCCGCGCCGTGCACTTCGCCCTGCAGCGCGGCGAACCCGACGCGCAGCAGCCGACCCTGGTGCGCGTGCACATGCAGAACCCGCTGGCCGACGCGCTGCACTGGCGCCGGCCGGACTTCGGCCCGGCGGTCGGCGACGTGCTCGCCGCGATCGCCCGCGAGGGCCGCGGCGCGCTGGTGCTGCTGTCCGACCACGCCGACCCCGACGCGCTGCTGGCGCGGGTGCGCGAGCAGCCCGGCGCGCACGAGGCGCACGCCGACGCCCACGAGGACGCCCCCGCCGCGCCGCCGCCGACCCGCGGCCACGCCCTGGCCGAATGGCGCCGCAACGGCGCCGGCGGCCAGATCCTGGCCGACCTGGGCCTGGGCAAGCTGCGCGTGCTGGGCACCCCGCGCAAGCAGATCGGCCTGGCCGGGTTCGGCCTGGAAGTGGTCGAGTACGTGGATATCGCCCGCCTCGGTTGAGGCCCGGGCGGGACGGGCGGCCGCGCGCGGCCCGTCCCCGCCCCCCAACCGGTAAACTAGCCCCCCCTTTCGTCCGTCCCAGCACAGCGACCCCCGCCATGCCCCATTACGAAGGCGACCTGCGCAGCCCGCCGGGCGCGCGCTACGCCATCATCGCCAGCCGCTGGAACCCGCGCATCACCGACACCCTGGTGGCCGGCGCGCGCAAGACTTTCGCCGACCACGGCGTCGCCGAGGACGCCATCGACGTGATCCGCGTCCCCGGCGCCTGGGAACTGCCGGTGCTCGCGCGCCGCCTCGCCGCCGGCGGCAAGCACGTCGCGGTCGTCGCGCTGGGCTGCGTCGTGCGCGGCGACACCCGCCATTACGAGCAAGTCGCCGACGGCTGTTCCGACGGCCTGATGCGCGTCTCGCTCGACTACGGCCTGCCCATCGCCAACGGCGTGCTCGCCGTGGAGCGCCACGAGGACGCGGAAAACCGCGCCGGCGGCAGCCACGGCAACAAGGGCGAAGAAGCGGCGCTGGCCGCCTTGGAAATGAGTCACCTGCTGGAGCAACTGCCATGAATCGCCGCCGTCCCGATGGCATCGACCCCGTCGCGCGTTCGCGCGCCCGCCGCCGCGCCCTGCAGGCGATCTACGCCTGGCAGATGACCGACGCCAAGGCCGACGAGATCATCGCCCAGTTCGCCCACGAACAGGCCCACGAAGTCGCCGACCTGGCCTATTTCGAAGATCTGGTGCGCGGCGTCGTCCGCCACCAGGAAGCCGATCTCGACCCCGCGCTGACTCCGTTCCTCGACCGCGAGATCGAGCAGGTCGACGCGATCGAACGCGCCGCGCTGCGCATCGCCGCCTACGAACTGCGCCACCGCCTCGACGTGCCGTACCGCGTGGTCATCAACGAGGCCATCGAGTCGGTCAAGCGCTTCGGCGCCGAGCACGGCCATACCTACGTCAACGGCGTGCTGGACCGCGCGGCCGCGCAGTGGCGGTCGGCCGAGGCGGCTGCGGCGGCCAAGAAGCGTTGAAGCGGAGTTGGCGGATAGGAGATAGGAGATAGGAGATAGGAGATAGGTGAAGCGGTGCGACGCGGTTTGCGCCGCGCGTCGAAGTCGAGCTTGGTTGGACCTCCCGCCCGCTTTTGCTTTCGCTAACTCCTAACTCCTAACCGCTAGCTCCCAGCGTTTCCCTATTCGCAGCCTCATGACCGCCGAATTCGACCTCATCGCCCACATCCGCGCGCGCGCCGCCGCGCTGGCGGACGAGCGCGGCGATGTCGCGCTCGGCATCGGCGACGACGCCGCCTTGCTGGCGCCGCCGCCGGGGCGGCAATTGGTGGTCGCTACCGACACGCTCAACCGCGGCGTGCATTTCGGCGAGGACGCGGTGGCCGCCGACATCGGCTGGAAGTCGCTGGCGGTGAATCTGTCCGACTTGGCCGCGATGGGCGCCGAGCCCGCGTGGTGCACCTTGTCGCTGTCGCTGCCCGAGGGCGAAGGCGCCGCGCGCGCGGCGTTCGTCGAGGGCTTCGCCGACGGGTTTCTGGAGTTGGCCGCGCGTCATCGCGTCGCCTTGGTCGGCGGCGACACCACGCGCGGGCCGTTGTCGGTGTGCGTGACCGTGCTCGGCTTCGTCGAGCCGGGTTGGGCGCTGCGCCGCGACGCGGCGCGCGTCGACGATGAGATTTGGGTGACCGGCACGCTCGGCGACGCCGGCGCCGCGCTCGCACTCGACGGCATCGACGGTTACCGCGAGTTCGCCGTGCGCCGCATCGACGGCGCCGACGCCGATCCCGCGGTCGCCAGCGCGCGCCTGCACGAACGCCTGCGCCGGCCGCAGCCGCGCGTGGCCGCCGGCCGCGCGCTGCGCGGATTGGCGCGCGCGGGCATCGACGTCTCCGACGGCTTGCTCGCCGACCTCGGGCATATCTGCGCGGCCTCCGGCGTCGGCGCGACGATCGACTCGGCCGCGTTGCCGGCCTCGCGCGCGCTGGCCGCCGCTTGCGCCGACGACGCCCGCCGCGCGCTGCAACTCGGCGGCGGCGACGACTACGAACTGTGCTTCACCGCGCCAGCGCGGCAGCGCGACCCCATCGCGCGTTCGCTCGCCGCGTCCGGCACGCCGGCCAAGGTGATCGGGCGGATCGACGCCGAGCCCGGCGTGCGCGTGCGTTTGGCCGACGGCTCGGCGTGGGCGCCGCCGCGGCGCGGGTATCAGCACTTCGGCTGAGGTCGGTCCGGGTCTGGATCGCGCCGGTCGGGTGCGGTCGCCGCGGTTGCCGACACGCGCTTCCTGTTTCTGCCGCGGCTAGCGGTCTTCGGTCGAGTCGAGCCGCGTTCGCAGCGGCCGTGCGGCTCGTCGCGCGAATCGTTTGGCGCGGCACCGCAGGTGATGAGCGCCGCTGAAGCCAGCACGCGCTTCCTGTTCTTGCCACGGTTCGCGATTTTCGGTCGTGTCCGGCCGCGTGGGCGGCGGTCGCGCGGCTCGTCGCGCGTATCGTTCGTCGCGCCTCCGTAAGCGGTGAGCGTCGCTGAAGTCCGCTGGCTCTTGTGCGGTTTCGGCTTCGCAGCTTCCTTTCGGATCGCCGCGGCCGGCCGATAGCCCGCGACCGCCGTGCCCCGGTCGCTATGCCGCGCCCGACTCGTTGCGCAGTCTGCCGAAACCGATTTCCGCTCGTCGCCCCTGCCATCAGTTGGGGGCGCGCGGCGAAAAAGTTCAGACCGTTTTCATCGCGCCGATGCAAGCCTGAACGCCTCTCTCCATGGACCGCCCGCATGCGCCGGATCGCGCCGACTTCTCCAGTATCGCGTCGGCGCGGCATCGCGCTGGCCGCGGCCGTCGCCACCGTCGCGCTGGCCTTGCCCGGTTGCGGCGCGGTGCGCACGATCGCGGGCATCAACACCGTGCACCTGGAGCAAGCGCGGATCGAGTCGATGCAGATCGATCTCGCCGACGGCGCGGCCAGCGTCTGTCCGCGCCAGCGCGTGCAGATGCACGCGGTGGTGGCCGCGCAACTGCCCAAGCAGCCCGCGCCGCTGCTCTACGAAACCTGGCGCGGCGCCAACGGCACGCGCCGCAACGGCATGCTCGACTTCCGCAATTTCGCGTTCTCCAGCCAGCAGGGCCGGTTCGACGAACTGGGTTGGTTCGAGCCGAATCCCGATGTGCTGGCGAGCCTCGACAGCGGCTTCGCGATCAGCGCCAGCCTCGTGCATCCGACCGCGCAGTTCGCGCGCACCGCGCATTACCCGGCCAGTTACGACTGCATCGACCGCATCGGCGCGGCCGCGGGCCCGGGCATCGATGGTCGCGACGGCGGTTACGGCGAACGCGGCCGCGACGGTTACGACGGCGCTCACGGCGGCCGCGGCGAATACGGACGCAACGGCGGCGACGGCGAACCCGGCGGCGACGGCTACGGCGGCATGCATGTGCGCGCTTACGCGACGTACGTCGCCACCGCGCGCTATCCGCGCCTGTTGGCGGTGAGGTTGGAAGGCGACGTCGAAGACTTCGTGCTCGCGCCGCCGGACCGCGCGTTCGTCGTGGTCGCGGCCGGCGGGCGCGGCGGCCAAGGCGGCGACGGAGGCAGCGGCGGCGCGGGCGGCGACGGCGGCGACGGCAACAAAGACAAGGATCGCCCGGGTTACGGCGGCGAGGGCGGGGACGGCGGCGACGGCGGTTACGGCGCGCCGGGCGGACGCGGCGGCGACGGCGGGCAGATCGAGTTGATCTACGACCGGCGCTTCCCCGAATTGGCCGGCTGGCTGCGAATGGACGCGTCCGGCGGATCGGGCGGCGACGGCGGCAGCGCGGGCGCCAGCGGCAGCGGCGGCGATGGCGGCGACGGCGGTTCGGGCTCGGGTCGCGACGGACGTTCGGGCAACTACGGCAGCAGCGGACCGACCGGCCTGCGCGGCCGCGACGGCTTCGCGCGCATGCAGGCCGGCGACGTGGCGGAGCGCTTCCGCGATTTGCCCGGAGTGCGCGCGCTGTAAGTCGTCGAGCTCATCGACTGCGGCGATGGGCGAGCGGCGCGATGGCGGAAGCGGCGGTGTCGGGCCGAACTGCGACGGATACTTGGCGATTGCGGTAGCCGCGAGCCGGGCGTCCGCGGCGGCTTCGCATCTTTGCGCGGAGCGAGGTGACGGAGCGGTGTCGCGATTTGCTTCGCGCGCGTGCGGTAGGCCGCCGCGCTGGTTGATTGCGCAGTGCGAGCGCGGCGATAGCGGTAGCGGCGGCTCGAGCGGTGGCGGGTGTTCGGCGATTACGGCCGCAGCGGCTCGCGTGGGCACGACCGCTTCGCGCGCATGCGCGCCGGAGCGATGACGCAGCGCGTTCGCGATCGATCCGGCGCGTGCGCGCCGCGACCCGCCGCGCTCATTCGTCGGGCAGCAGCTTGCCCGGATTCAAGATCCCGTCGGGATCGAACACCCGCTTGATCTGGCGCATCACCGCCAGCGTCTGCGCGCCGACCGCGTGCGGCATGAAATCGCGCTTGGCCAAGCCGATGCCGTGTTCGCCCGACAGCGTGCCGCCCAGCGCCAGCGCGAGCTCGAACACGCGGCCCATCGCGGTGTGGGCGCGCGCGCTTTGCGCGGCGTCGCCGGGGTCGTACAACAGATTGACGTGCAGGTTGCCGTTGCCGGCGTGGCCGAAGCAGACGATGGGCAGGTCGAACTCGCGCGCCAGCGCCTGCACGCCGTCGACCAGTTCGGGAATGCGCGAGACCGGCACCACCACGTCTTCGTTGATCTTGCCCGGCGCCAGCGTGCGCAGCGACGGCGACAGCGCCTTGCGCGCGGCCCAGAGTTTTTCCCGCGCCGCTTCGTCGGCGGCGTCGTCGAGCGAGAGCAAGCCCTCGCCCGCGGCGGCGCGTTTGAGCGCGTCGAGCGCGTGCGGCAGCGTGTGCGCGTCGCCGTCGGCTTCGATCATCAACAGCGCGCCGGCCTCGTGCGGCAGATCGGCGCCGCCGACGTCGCGGGCCAGACGCACGCATTGGCCGTCCATGAATTCCAGCATCGACGGCGTCACCGGCTGCGCCATCAGCCGCGCCACGGCTTGCGCGGCCGAGGACACGTCGCGGTACACCGCGCGCAGCGCGGCGCGCGCCAGAGCCGACGGGGTCAGTCGCAGGCTGGCTTCGACGATCAGCGCGAGCGTGCCTTCGCTGCCGACCAAGAGACGATGCAGGTCGTAGCCGGTCGAGCCTTTCGTGGTCGCGGTGCCGCACACGATCAGCTCGCCCGCGCCGGTGACCGCGGTCAGCGCCAGCACGTTGTCGCGGCTGGCGCCGTACTTCACCGCGCGCGGGCCGCCGGCGTTGCAGGCGAGGTTGCCGCCGACGCTGCTGTAGGCGGCGCTGGTCGGGTCCGGCGGCCAGAACAGGCCGTGCGGCTTGAGCGCGGTTTGCAGATCGCCGTTGAGCACGCCCGGTTCGACCACCGCGCAGCGGTCGCCGGGGCGGATTTCGACGATGCGGTTCATGCGCTCGAACGAGACCACCACGCCGCCGGCCACCGGCACCGAGGCGCCGGTGGTGTTGGTGCCGCGGCCGCGCGCGATCACCGGCACGCGCTCGCGCCGGCACGCGCGCACCAGCGCCTGCACCTGCTCGCGCGTACGCGGCAGCGCGACCGCGTCGGGCAGGGCGAGGCGGCGCGAGTTGTCGTAGGCGTAGGCCAAGCGCTCGCCGGGATCGGTCAGCCACGCGTCGCCGAGCAACTGCGCCAGCTCGGCTTGCAGCGCGGGCGGCAGCGGCGCGCCGGCGTTCACCGCGCGGGCTCCGTGGCCGGCGTGCGCATCAACTTGCGCAGCAGCGCGCCGACGAGGCCGAGCGACAGCGCCGGCAACACCACCCAGCGCGCTTCCGACCACAACACTTCCAGGCCGCGCGCGCTGAAGAAGCGCGCGCCGATCGGCGAGACTTCGATCGGCCGCCACGGCGCGAAGATGCGCGCGTCCGACCACGGCCAATACAGCGCCACGCCGAGGCCGCCGTCGGTGAATGCGTCGAGCAGCGGATGCGAGGCCGCGCACAGGAACAGCCACCACGCCGCGCGCCAACGCGGCGCGCGCAGCCACGGCGCGGCCAGCGCGCCGAGCGCGGCCAAGGCGGCGGCGAAGGCGAAGGAATGGCTGGCGCCGCGATGGCCGAAATCGTCGGCGTAGGCGATGCCGAGCTTGAACGCGACCACGTCCGCGTCCGGCAGCATCGCCGCGAGCGCGCCGGCGGCGAGCAGGCGCGGGGAAATGCGCTGGCGTCCCAGCGCCAGCCCCAGGGCCAGCGGGACTACGGCGTGGGTCATCACGGTCGGCATGCGGGCGGGTCCGGGGACGGCGGTGGAGTAAGGAGTCGGGTGGTTCAATCGTCGGCGCGGAACGCGTCGCGCAGCCAGCGCAAGCGCGGTTGCGCCGGATCGCCGTCGGCCTCGACTACATCGAAGCGGCAGGCGCGGTCGGCATACGCCTCATGCCGCTGCAAGAACGCCTGCGCGGCCAGCACCAGCTTGCGCCGCTTGCGCGCGTCCACCGAGACCGCGCCGCCGCCGTAGCGGTCGTCGCGGCGGTAGCGCACTTCCACGAACACCAGGGTGTCGCCGTCGAGCATCACCAGATCGAGTTCGCCGACGCGGAAGCCGGCGTTGCTGGCGAATCCGCGCAAGCCGGCTTCGGTCAAATGCGCTCGCGCCGCGGCTTCCACCGCGGCGCCGAGCGCGCGCTTGCCGGCGTCAGCGGCGCGAGGCATCCGCCAGCGGCACCGCGACGCCGCTGCTGAAGGTCGACCACGCCGGCGTGCGCAGCACGTTGCCGAAGCCGTCGATGCGCAGCACGCCGGTGGCGCCGGCCACATACGCGTCGGAGCGGCTGGCGAGGCGCTCCAGGTAGGCGCTGAGTTGCCACGCGTCGTAACCGAAGGCGAACAGGCGCGCGGCCGGGCCGCGCGCGGTCGGCAACTGCTGCGCGGTGCCCACCGCCGGCGGCAAGCCGCGGATGCCGCCGCTGATCCAGGATTCGGACGGGAAGGCGATGCCGTCGAGGACGCGGTCCTGCTCCGGCTTGCCGGTGCCCAGCAGCAGCTGCGAGGTCGCCGCGCGCGGCTTGTCGGCGAGGCCGGCCAGCGCCAGCTTCGGCACCAGGGTGCGGCCGCTGCTGCCCTTCACGGCGAGGAACACGGAATCGACGCCGCCTTCCTTGGTCACGAACGGAGTGAGGTCGGCGGTGCCTTCGCCGATGGTGTCGGTGACCACCGCGCCGCGGCCGCCCAGGCGTTCCTTGAGCGCGGCGACCGCACGGCGCTGGCTGTCGTCGTCGCCGGCGATCACCAGCACGCGCTTGGCCTTGCGTTCGACCAGATAGTCGGCGGCGGCGGTGCCTTCGTCCTCGGGCGTCAGCGAGAAGCTGACGTTGCCGCTGGGCGGAGTGGTGTTGCCGCGGTTGAGCGCGAGCACCGGCACCGGCAGCGCGCCCTTGCCGAACAGCGCGCCGACTTCGTCGCGGCCGAGCGGGCCGATCACGAAGTCGTTGCCCTCGGCGGCGGCCTTGTCGTAGGCCGACAGCGCGCCGGCGGGCGTGCCGGCGGTGTCGTAGAAATGGATGTCCGGGCGGCGCCGGGTTTCGCCGTAGTACGCGGCGAGCAGGCCGTCGCGCACCGAGGCGGCGGCGACCGCGGCCGGGCCGGTGCTGGGCAGCAGCACCGCCAGCTTCATCGGCGGGCGATAGCCGTCGGCTTCGGCCGGCGGGCGCTGGGCGGCGTGGAAGGCCCAGTCGGAGGTGCGGTCGAACGGGCGCGGCAGCGGCAGCCCGCGCTTGACCAGCGCGCGGCCGACGAAGTTGTAGAGCGGGTCGCCTTCGATCAGGCCGTTGGCTTCGCGGCTGAGGGTGGCGTCGTCGAGCTGGCCGAGCAGGCGCTCGATCTGGCGTTCGTTCTCCGCGCGCTCCTCGCCGGCCAGCGAGGCGTGGTTGCGGGCCAGATGCTGGGCCTGGGCGACGATGGGATTGGAGGCGGCGACGGTCGCGACCGGGCGGGTCTCGACGCTGGCGCAGCCGCCGAGCACGGCGGTGGCGGCCAAGGCGCAGAACATCCATGTAAAAGCGGGCCGGTTCTTGCTTCGATTCATCGGCTTGCGTGCGCCGCGGGCGGCGTTCCTGTGGGACCGGGTAGGATTCTACCCGGCCCAGGCGACGCGGACGCGAGCTTTCGCCCGGCCCGTTCAGTCAGATTCCTGCCCTTTTTCGAGTCAGCCTCGCCCTACGATGCAAACCCCCGGCACCCTGCACATCGTCGCCACCCCGATCGGCAACCTCGGCGACCTCACCCCGCGCGCGCTGGACACCCTGCGCACGGTCGCGGCGATCTGCGCCGAGGACACCCGCCACACCCGCCAGCTGCTGTCGCACTTCGGCCTGGAGCGGCCGCTGTTGGCGCTGCATCAGCACAACGAGGAGCAGCAGGCCGCGCAGCTGGTGGCGCGCTTGCAGGCCGGCGATTCGCTGGCGTTGGTCTCCGACGCGGGCACGCCCCTGGTGAGCGATCCGGGCTATCGGTTGGTCCGCGCCGCGCGCGCGGCCGGCATTAAGGTGTCTCCGGTGCCCGGCGCCTGCGCCGCCATCGCCGCGCTGAGCGTGGCCGGCGTGGCCTCCGACCGTTTCGCCTTCGAAGGCTTCCTGCCGGCCAAGACCAGCGCCCGCCGCGAACGCTTGACCAAGCTCGCGGCCGAGCCGCGCACCTTGTTGTTCTACGAATCGGCGCACCGGATCGAGGAAACCCTCGACGACATGGCCGCCGCGTTCGGCGGCGCGCGCGGCGCGGTGCTGGCGCGCGAGCTGACCAAATTGTTCGAGACCGTACTCGACGGCCCGCTGGAATCGCTGGCCGCGCAGGTCAAGGCCGATCCGAATCAGCGCAAGGGCGAGTTCGTGCTGATCGTGGAAGGCGCCGGCGAGGACGCCGACGCCAAGGTGATCGAGGGCAAGCGCTTGTACGCCAAGCTCAGCGAGCACCTGCCGCCGTCGACCGCGGCCAAGCTCGCCGCCGAGCTCAGCGGGGCGCCGCGCAAGGCGCTGTACGGCGGCGGCGAGTGAAGTAAACCGCGTCAGCGTTCGCGCAGCGCGCGCATCGCCGCTGCCAGCGGGCGCAACAACTCGGGCGCGGCCAGCGCCTGGAAGTTCCAGATGTCGTCGGACAGCAGCAGCGGCAGCCCGCGCACGCGCAAGACGGTTTCGCCGCCCTCCAGGCCCAAACTCTGTTCCAGCACGGGTATCGATTCGCGCGCGCCGCCGATCGCGGTCAGGCCGGGCCAGAAACCTTCGCGCAGATCGTTCTCGCTCCAGTCCGGCAGGTAATCGGCGAGGTCGTGCGCGTCGAGCAATCCGTGCCGGCGCAGCATGCCGCGCGGATACAAGGGGTACTGGTCTTCGGGATCGACGGGCTCGTTCATCGCGATAGCGCGGCGGCGGGTTGGCGTTCACTTTAACGCTGCGGCGGCCGCGCGCTCGTGCGACAATGCGCGCCGCAAAGTGGGCCAGACAGTCGCGTCGTCGGATCGCAAGATCCGGCGCCGAGGAAAGTCCGGGCTCCACAGGGCACGGTGCCAGGTAACGCCTGGGCGGCGCGAGCCGACGGAAAGTGCAACAGAGAGCAGACCGCCGAACGGTTCCTTCGGGAATGCGTGGTAAGGGTGAAACGGTGCGGTAAGAGCGCACCGCGAGTCCGGCAACGGACCGGCACGGCAAACCCCACCGGGAGCAAAACCAAATAGGGAGGTCATGACGCGGCCCGCGTCGCCTCCGGGTAGGTTGCTTGAGCGTAGCGGCGACGCTGCGCCTAGAGGAATGACTGTCCACGACAGAACCCGGCTTATCGGCCCGCTTTGCGCTTTTTTCGGTTCGCCAAAGAACCGCCGACGTTCGCGTTGCGGACTGCGGACACCGGTCGGTTGGCGTGCTTCGGGCTTCGGCCCGCGAGCCCCGAAGTTCGCTGCGCGAACTTCGGGGCTTGTTGTAGGTGGCTGCGGGCTCTCGTTTCTGCCGGGGGGCGCTTCCTTTACCAAGAGGGGTTCTCGCGGCCGACGCTGCCGCGATGGGCGGCTGCCGGGATGGAGCGAAAATCAAAATGGATTCCGGCGTTCGCCGGAATGACGGACTGGGGGATGCGTCGAACTCCCACCACCGTCATTCCGGCGAACGCCGGAATCCATTTTGATTTTGCCGGGCCTTAAACCCAGCGCCCATCCAGCGCAGCCGCTCGCGCGCGCACTCGCGGCCCTGTTTCGGCGAATTGCGCTCCGCAGGCGCCCGCGCGGAGTCTCACTGCCCCGCGCCGATCTGCTTCATAAACGCCTGGTTGTCCCAAAACAGCCACTCCTCGACCATCACCCCGTTTTCCCAGCGTCCGATCGTGGCCATGTCGAGCTTGAACGGCTTGTGGGTCGGCGCCAGCGTCTTGCCGTCGCCGAGCGGCATCGGCTGGGTGAAGGTGCCTTCCATCGTGCCGATCACCGCGGTGAGGTTGCCCTGCGCGACTTTCACCGGATGCACCTTGATCCGGGTGTCGGGCGCGAACACGAACTGCGGTTTGAGCTCGGCGATGTGCGCGTCCAGGCCGGTGGTGGTGTGGCCGTCGGGGTAGTGGACGAGGATGTTCGGGGCGTGGCTGCGGTGGAAGTGGTCCCACTGCTGATGGGTGTAGTGGACGAAGTCGAGTTCGTCGAAGGTCTGCAGGTTGCGGTCTTCCTGCGCCTGCTCGGCTTGCAGGCGCTTGAGCACGGTCGCGTCGGCGCGGGCGGCGGTCAGCGGGGGCGAGGACGGCGCCTGCTGGGCGCAGCCGGCGACCGCGGCGGCGAGCAGCAGGGCCAGGGGCGAGACGGCGCGGAACGGGGTCGGGGCGCGCATTGTGGATAACTCCGGGACAAGTCGTCGCCACGCTAGAGCGGGGCACGTCAATTGAATGTCGAATGCACCCTACGCCCCCGCATTGGACGCTGCGCGTCCGCGCCGATAGCCGCGGGCGATCATCCTTTGCATTCCGATGCTTAGCGGCGATTCGCGCAAATCGACGCGAAGCCGCGTGGGTGAAGAAAATGTGACGGCGCTCGCGTCAGGGTCACTTTGTGACGTTATGAGTCTCAAAACCTGAGACGAAACAACGCTTAGTGGATAAGTCTTGAATAAGACTCTCAAGTTCATCGCAAGCCATTGATGCGCCTAGCGAAATTCAGTCAGGAAAGTTGTTGACAACCCGTTGCGCCCTGCTAATGTGGGCATCCGAGGGAAAACCGGGGTTTTTGTGGTTTTCGGAGGCCAGTCGTCCCACCAGGGATGAATGAACGAGGCGACCCGTCCGGTAGAGACGGGAGCCGCACAAGGTGCGCAATGTTCCAAGGCGAAACCGCCATCACGATCGACGAGAAAGGCCGGCTGGCGGTTCCCACCGCCTACCGCGAACTCGTCGCGCGCGAATGCGACAACCGCCTGGTCATCACCTACAACCCGTTCGAGTCCGGTTCTCTCTATCTCTATCCGCTGTCGGTCTGGGAGCGCGTGCGCGAACAGGTCAACAAGCTGCCCAAGGCCAAGTCGGTCAACCGCACGATGCAGCTCAAGCTGGTCGGCGCCGCCGCGTTCGTCGAACTCGACGGCAACGGCCGCATCACCGTTCCGCCCAGCCACCGCGCCGCGGTCGGCATCGAGAAGAAGGCGGTGCTGTTGGGCATGGGCGACAAATTCGAACTTTGGAGCGAGCAGGCGCATCACGCGCAGATCCGTCAGACCATCAGCGACGACGATCTGAGCGACGAGCTGCTCGACCTGCAGCTATGACGGACGGTGGCATGGAACGCATTCACGCGCGGTCCGGCCACCTTCCCGTGATGTACCGGCAGGTGCTCGAAGGCCTGCGGGTGCACGGGAACGGAGCCTATCTGGACGGTACGTTCGGACGCGGCGGGCATGCCCGCGGCGTGCTCTCGCAATTGCAGGCCGGAGGACGCTTGCTGGTGATGGACAAGGACCCCGAAGCGATCGCCGTGGCCGAACGCGAGTTCGGCGCCGATCCGCGCGTGTCCATCTATCGCGGCAGCTTCGCCGAACTCGCGCACTGGGACGCCACCGCCGCCGGCCTCGACGGCGTGCTGCTCGACCTGGGCGTGTCCTCGCCGCAGCTGGACGTGGCCGAACGCGGTTTCAGCTTCGGCAAGGACGGCCCGCTGGACATGCGCATGGACCCCGACAGCGGCCAGAGCGCGGCGCAGTGGCTCAACAGCGCCGCCGAGAAGGACATCGCCGACGTGCTGTGGACTTACGGCGAAGAGCGCCAGAGCCGGCGCATCGCCCGCGCCATCCTGGCCCGCCGCGCCGCGCAGCCGCTGGCGCGCACCGCCGAGCTGGCCGAGCTGATCGCCCAGGCGGTGCCGCGCGGCGATCAGAAGATCCATCCGGCCACGCGCAGCTTCCAGGCGATCCGCATCTTCATCAACCGCGAACTGGCCGACCTGGAAACCGGGCTCGACGCCGCGATGGCGCGCCTGAAGCCCGGCGGCCGGCTGGCGGTGATCAGCTTCCATTCGCTGGAAGACCGCATCGTCAAGCAGTTCATCGTCCGCCACTCCAAGGCGCCGCCGACCAACCGCCGGATGCCGATCGAGATCGCGTTCACCCCGACCCTGCTCGCCCTCGGCGGCGCGCAGAAGGCCGACGACGACGAGCTCGCCGGTAACCCGCGCGCGCGCAGCGCAGTGCTGCGCGTGGCCGAGAAGCTGGAGGTGGCGGCATGATGCGGCTGCTGCTGATCCTGCTGATCGTCGCCAACGTGGTTTCGGCGCTGCTGGTGGTGTTCGCCCGTCACGAACACCGCCAGTTGTTCGTGCAGCTCAACAAGCTGCAGCGCGAGCGCGACGAGCTCAACATCGAATTCGGCCGGCTGCAGCTGGAGCAGGCGACCTGGGCGGAGAGCAACCGCATCGACCAGGTGGCGCGCGAGCGCATCGGGATGAAGTTCCCCGAGGGCGCCGAAACCGTGGTGATCAGGCCATGAGGACCGGGCCATGAGCGCGCGCAAGAACCGCAACGGCAACCACGGCCGCAGCGGCCCGCTGGAGCGCGTGCTCGGCGAGCGCGCCGGCCGCGGCGGGCTGGACCGTCTGGTCGAAAACCTCGGCGACGGCTTCGCCCGCCTGCGCGAGGAGCGCAGCCGCAACAACAAGCCGCGCGGCCGCAACCTGCAATTCAACCTGCGCAACCGGCTGATGCTGGTCGGCGGCGCGCTCGGCCTGTGCGCGGTGGCGCTGGTCGGCCGCGCGCTGGACCTGCAGGTCATCAGCAACGATTTCTATCGCCAGCAGGGCGATGCGCGCTCGCTGCGCGAAATCCCGATCCCGACCTCGCGCGGCATGATCACCGACCGCAACGGCGAGCCGCTGGCGGTGTCCACGCCGGTGGAATCGGTGTGGGCGAACCCGAAGGAACTGGCCAAGAACACCGAGCGACTGCCCGAGCTGGCCAAGGCGCTGGGCGTGGCCCAGGACGAACTCGCGCGCAAGCTGGCGCAGCGTTCGGGCAAGGAGTTCATGTACCTCAAGCGCCGGATCAACCCCGACGAGGCGCGCCGGATCCTGGCGCTGAAGGTGCCGGGCGTGTTCTCGCAGCGCGAGTTCCGCCGCTTCTACCCGCAGGGCGAAGCGATGGCGCACGTGCTGGGCTACACCAACATCGACGACCGCGGCCAGGAAGGCCTGGAGCTCGCGTTCGACCACGAACTGCGCGGCAAGCCGGGCAGCAAGCGGGTGATCCGCGACGGCGCCGGCAACATCGTCGAGAACGTCGATCTGGTGCGCAGCGCCGAGCCGGGCAAGGACATCACCCTGACCCTGGACCGCCGCATCCAGTACCTGACCTACCGCGAGCTGCGCCGCGCGCTCAACGACACCGGCGCGTCCAGCGCGTCGGCCGTGGTGCTGGACATCGAAACCGGCGAAGTGCTGGCGATGGCCAATCTGCCGACCTACAACCCGAACCTGCCGGGCGCGGGCAACCGCGACACGCACCGCAACCGCGCGGTCACCGACGTGGTCGAGCCGGGTTCGACGATGAAGCCGATCACGGTGGCCGCCGCGCTCAGCAAGGGCACGGTGACGCCGGCGACCCTGGTCAACACCACGCCGGGTTGGATGCCGAACGGGCGCTATCGCATCACCGACACCCACAACAACGGCGTGCTGACCGTCACCGGCGTCATCACCAAGAGCTCGAACGTGGGCGCGGCCAAGCTCGCGCTGCCGTTGCCTAACGATTACTACTACCAGTTCATCCACAACTTCGGTTACGGCAGCAAGCCGGGCAGCGGTTTTCCGGGCGAATCCTCGGGTCTGCTGGCGCCGCCGCAGCGTTGGAGCGGCACCACCAAGGCGACGATGTCCTACGGCTACGGCCTGTCGGCGACGCCGCTGCAGATCGCGATGGTCTATGCGGCGATGGCCAACGGCGGCCAGCTGATCGCGCCGACCTTCGTCAAGGGCCAACGCAACGAGGGCAAGCAGGTGCTCGAGCCGGTCGTGGCCGGCGAAATCATGCGCATGATGCAGACCGTGACCGAGCCGGGCGGCACCGCCAAGCAGGCGGCGATCCTGGGCTATCACGTCGCCGGCAAGACCGGCACCACGCGCAAGTTCAGCGCCACCGGCGGCTATTCCAAGAAGTACGTGTCGCTGTTCGCCGGCGTGGTGCCGGTGGAGAAGCCGCGCTTCTCGATGGTGGTGGTGGTCAGCGAACCCGATCCGACCAAGAAGGGCTACTACGGCGGTTCGGTGTCCGGCCCGGTGTTCCGCAACGTCATGGACGGCGCGCTGCGCCTGATGGACGTGGCGCCGGACGACATCGAAACCTGGCTGGCGGTGCAGGCCGCGGCCGAGGCCAAGCGGCAGAAGCAGAACGGCGGCAAGCCCGCCGGCCCGGTCGTGCCCGCGGCGACGCGCGCGGCCGCCGTCGCGCCCAAGCCCAAGCCCGCGGTCAGGCCCGACACCGCGCCGCTCGCCGCCGGCACCCCGGCCGCGGTGGCGCAAGCCTCCGCACACGGAGGCGCGCGATGACCCGCTCGATGCGGCTCGCCGATCTGTTGCCCGACGTCGCCGGTATCCCCGGCGATCTGCGCATCGATGGGTTGGTGATGGACAGCCGCGCGGTGCGTCCGGGCGACGCGTTCGTCGCCATCGCCGGCTTCGGCGCGCACGGGCTCAAGTTCGTCGATCAGGCGCGCGCGGCCGGCGCCGCGGCGATCCTGTTCGAACCGCCGGCGCCGGACGATCTGCCCGCGCCGGCCGACGCCATCGCCGTGCCCGGGCTGCGTTCGCGCCTGGGCGAGATGGGCGACGCCTTCCACGGCCGCGCCAGCGAGGCGATGAGCGTGGTCGGCGTCACCGGCACCAACGGCAAGACCTCGACCGTGCAGCTGATCGCGCAGGCCTGGCATTTGCTCGGCGTTTCCTGCGGCACCGTCGGCACGCTCGGCGCCGGCTTGTACGGCCAGGTGGTGCCGAACGGCTTCACCACGCCGCTGGTGCTGCCGCTGCACGAGTTGCTGGCCGGCATGCGCGACGCCGGCGCGACCGCGGTGGCGATGGAAGTGTCCTCGCACGCGCTCGACCAGGGCCGCGTCGCCGGCGTGCATTTCGACGTCGGCGTGTTCACCAATCTCACCCGCGACCATCTCGACTACCACGGCGACATGGCCAGCTACGGCGCGGCCAAGGCGCGGCTGTTCGCGTGGCCGGGGCTGAAGGCGGCGGCGATCAATCTCGACGACGAGTTCGGCCGCGAGCTGATCGCGCAACTGCCCAAGCGCGTGCGCGGCATCGGCTTGAGCTCGCGCGGACAGGCCGGCGCGACCCTGCGCGCGGACAAGCTGAGCTTCGACAGCCGCGGCATCGGTTTCGATCTGGTCGCCGGCGGCAAGTCGCATCCGGTGGCTTCGCGCCTGCTCGGCCGCTTCAACGTCGACAACCTGTTGGCGGTGGCCGGCGCGCTGTACGCGCTGGAGCAGGAACCGGCGACCATCGCGCGGATCCTGTCGCAGCTCGAACCCATCCACGGCCGCATGAATCGCCTCGGCGGCGACGGCCGCCTGCCGCTGGTGGTGATCGACTACGCCCACACGCCCGACGCGCTGGAACAAGCGCTGGCCTCGCTGCGCGCGCACGCGCAGGCGCGGCTGATCTGCGTGTTCGGCTGCGGCGGCGAGCGCGACCGCGGCAAGCGCCCGCAGATGGCGGCGATCGCCGAACACGGCGCCGATCTGGCCATCGTCACCGACGACAACCCGCGCGGCGAGGACGGCGACGTCATCGTCGCCGACATTTTGCAAGGCTTCCGCGATCCGCAGCGTGCGGTCGTGCTGCGCGACCGCCGCGAGGCGATCGGGCGCGCCATCGCCGAAGCCGGCCCCGACGACATCGTGCTGGTGGCCGGCAAGGGCCACGAGCCTTATCAGGAAATCCACGGCGTGCGGCATCCTTTCGACGACACCTTGATCGCGCGCGCCGCGCTGGAGGCTCGCGCATGAAGCGTTTGAGCCTCAGCGAAATCGCGCAGCTCACCGGCGGCCGTTTGCACGGCGCCGATGTCGCGATCGACGCCGTGTGCACCGACACCCGCGCGCTGCCGGCCGACGGCGCGGCGTTGTTCGTCGCGCTCAAGGGCGAGCGGTTCGACGGCCACGATCACGTCGCCGGGCTGGCCCGCACCGCGGTCGCCGCGGCATTGGTGTCGCGCGAAATCGACGCGCCCATCGCCCAGGTGATCGTCGCCGACACCCAGCAGGCGCTGGCCGATCTGGCTGCCGGCGTGCAGGCGCAGCGCGCCGGCAACGTCGTGGTCGCGATCACCGGCAGCAACGGCAAGACCAGCGTCAAGGCGCTGACCACGGCGATCCTGGAGCGCGCCGGCAAGACCTACGCGACCCCGGGCAACCGCAACAATGAGATCGGCCTGCCGCTGGCGGTGCTCGACGCGCCGGAAGACGCGCGCTACTCGATCTACGAGATGGGCGCCGGCAAGCCGGGCGACATCGCGTACCTGGTGCGCGTGGCCAAGCCCGACGTGTCGCTGGTCAACAACATCGCCCCGGCGCATCTGGAGCGCATGGGCAGCCTGCTCGGCATCGCCGACACCAAGGCGGCGATCTACGACGCGCTGGCGGCCGATGGCGCCGCGGCGATCAATGCCGACGATGCGTTCGCGCCGTATTTCGAGCAGCGCGCGGCGGGACGGCGGGTGATTCGTTTCGGCTTGGACGCCAGCGCCGAGGTCACCGCTTCGGACGTTCGCGTCGGCACGGAAGGTTCTACGTTCGCGCTGGTCACCCCACTGGGTCGCGCGGAGATCGCGCTGAAGATGGTCGGCCGCCACAACGTGCGCAACGCGCTCGCCGCCGCCTCGTTGGCGCTGGGCGCGGGCGTGTCGCTGCAGCACATCGCCGACGGCCTCAACGCCGCGCAGCCGGTCGACGGCCGTTTGATCACCCACCGCCTGCCCAACGGCGCGGTGCTGATCGACGACAGCTACAACGCCAACCCGGGTTCGACCGGCGCGGCGATCGACACGCTGGCCGAGATGGGCGGCGAGAACTGGCTAGTGCTCGGTGCGATGCGCGAGATCGGCAACGAGGAAGTCGCCATGCACGCCGAAATCGGCCGCCGCGCCAAGGCCGCCGGCCTGCGCCGGCTGTACGCGCTCGGCGAACTGCCGGCGGCCGCGGCCGCCGCGTTCGGCGAGGGCGCGCGCACCTTCGCCAGCCACGACGAACTGGCCGCGGCGCTGAGCGCGGAACTCGCCGCCGGCGTGCGGGTGTTGGTGAAAGGTTCGCACAGCAGTGCGATGGACAAGATCGTGACGGCGTTGTTGTCGGCACACCGGCCGGGGGAGGGCACGACGCATGTTGCTTGAATTGACTCGATGGCTCGAACAGCTGCAAAGCCTGTTCAACATCTTCGGATACCTGACCTTCCGCGGCATCCTCAGCGCGCTGACCTCGCTGGCGCTGTCGCTGTGGTGGGGCCCGGCGGTGATCCGCAAGCTCGGCCAGCTCAAGGGCGGCCAGCCGATCCGCAAGGACGGCCCGCAGTCGCACTTCTCCAAGGCCGGCACGCCGACCATGGGCGGCGCGCTGATCCTGTTCACGGTGATGGCCTCGGTGCTGCTTTGGGGCGATCTGCGCAATAAGTATGTGTGGATCGTCTTGCTGGTGATGCTGGCGTTCGGCGCGATCGGTTGGTACGACGACTGGATCAAGATCGTCCGCCGCGATCCCAACGGTTTGAAGTCGCGCTGGAAGTACCTGCTGCAGTCGATCTTCGGCCTCGCCGCCGGCCTGTACCTGTGGCTGTACGCCGACGTGCCGGCGGCGACGACCTTCTACGTGCCGCTGTTCAAGTCGGTGGCGTTGCCGTTGGCCGGGGTCAGCTTCGTCGCCCTGGCCTATCTGTGGATCGTCGGCTTCTCCAACGCGGTCAACCTCACCGACGGCCTCGACGGTCTGGCGATCATGCCGACCGTGCTGGTGGCTTGCGCGCTGGGCATCTTCGCTTACGCCTCCGGCCACGCCGAGTTCTCCAAGTACCTGCAGATCCCGGCGGTGCCGGGCGCCGGCGAGCTCATCATCATCTGCGCGGCCATCGCCGGCGCGGGCCTGGGCTTTTTGTGGTTCAACACCTACCCGGCGATGGTGTTCATGGGCGACATCGGCGCGCTGGCGCTGGGCGCGGTGCTCGGCACCATCGCCATCATCGTGCGCCAGGAACTGGTGCTGGTGATCATGGGCGGCATCTTCGTCATCGAAACCCTGTCGGTGATGATCCAGGTCGCCTCGTTCAAGCTGACCGGCAAGCGCGTGTTCCGCATGGCGCCGATCCATCACCACTTCGAACTCAAGGGCTGGCCGGAGCCGCGCGTGATCGTGCGCTTCTGGATCATCTCGGTGGTGTTGGTGCTGGTCGGTCTGGCCACCCTCAAGGTCCGCTGATGGAAAACACCGCGCGCCAGGCGACGAGACTCGAAGCGATCCACGGTCGTTACGACCCGTGGCTGCTCGCCGCGTCCGCGGCGCTGGCGTGCGTGGGCGTGATCATGGTCGGCTCGGCCTCGCTGGGCGTGGCCAACACCCATGCGGTGGACCCGTTCTATTTCCTCACTCGCCACCTGATGTTCCTGGCGATCGGTCTGGCCTTGGGCATCTGGCTGATGCGCACCGAGCTCAAGACCATCGAACAGCACAACCAGTGGCTGCTGCTGGTGTGCGTGGTGCTGCTGGTGGCGGTGTTCGTTCCGGGCATCGGCCGTCAGGTCAACGGCGCGCGGCGCTGGATCAATCTCGGCGTGATCGGCTTCCAGGCGGTGGAAGCGGTCAAGCTGCTCTACATCATCTGGCTGGCGAGCTACCTCAAGCGCTTCAGCGAGGACATCTCGGCCACCTGGGGCGCGATGCTCAAGCCGATCGGCGTGGCCATCGTGCTGGTCGGCCTGTTGCTGATGCAGCCGGACTTCGGTTCGTCCTCGCTGCTGCTGGCGATCACCGCCGGCATGCTGGTGCTGGGCGGCGTCAACATGCCGCGCATGTTCGGCCCGGTGTTGATCGGCCTGCCGGTGCTGGCGGTGATCGCCATCGCCGAGCCCTACCGAGTGATCCGCCTGACCTCCTTCATGAACCCGTGGAGCGACCCGTTCGGCACCGGTTACCAGCTCACCAACGCCTTGATGGCGGTCGGCCGCGGCGAGTGGACCGGCGTCGGCCTCGGCGCGTCGGTGCAGAAGCTGCAGTACCTGCCCGAAGCGCACACCGACTTCATCATGGCGGTGATCGCCGAGGAATTCGGCTTCGTCGGCGTGATCGGCGTGGTCGGCCTGTACGCCTTGCTGGCCGGCCGCGCGCTGTGGGTCGGCTTGAAGTGCGTGGAGATGCGCCGCCATTTCTCCGGCTACATCGCCTTCGGCATCGCGCTGTGGATGAGCTTGCAGAGCTTCGTCTCCATCGGCGTGAACCTGGGCCTGCTGCCGACCAAGGGCCTGACCTTGCCGATGATTTCCTACGGCGGCTCCAGCGTGCTGATGAGCTGCGCCGCGCTCGGCGTGCTGCTGCGCGTGTCCTACGAACTCGACCGCGCCCAGCGTCAGGTCGCGCGCCTGCGCGGCGAAGCCGCCGGCGGCGCGCCGGCGACCGCGAGCCCGGCGCCGGCCGCGGCCGCCGCGGGCGCTGCGCGCGGCACCAGCCGCCTGCGCGACCGGGTCGAGCCCGCGCTCGGGAGGACCGCATGAGCGAGCCGCGCAAGAACTCCAGCGAGCGGCCCGTGCTGATCCTCGCCGGCGGCACCGGCGGGCATATCTTCCCGGGGCTGGCCGTCGCCAAGGCGCTGCGCGCGAAGGGCGTGCCGGTCGCTTGGCTCGGCGCCGACGGCGGCATGGAAACCCGGTTGGTGCCGCAGCACGGCATCGACATCGACACGCTCGCGATCAGCGGCGTGCGCGGCAAGGGGCTCGCCACGCTGCTGCGCGCGCCGCTGCGCATCGCCGCCTCGGTGCGCGCGGCCGGCCGCGTGCTGCGCCAGCGCCAGCCGCGCGCGGTGGTGAGCTTCGGCGGTTACGCCGCCGGCCCCGGCGGCCTCGCCGCGCGGCTGGCCGGGCTGCCGCTGATCGTGCACGAACAAAACCGCGCGCCGGGCATGACCAACCGCGTGCTGTCGCGTCTGGCGCGGCGCGTGCTGACCGGTTTCCCCGACACGTTCGGCCCGAACGACGACGTGGTCGGCAACCCGGTGCGCGCGGAAATCGCCGCGATCGCGCCGCCGGCGCAGCGCTTCGCCGACCGCAGCGGCCCACTCAAGCTGCTGGTGCTGGGCGGCAGCCAGGGCGCGCGCGCCTTGAACCGCGCGGTGCCCGAAGCCGTCGCCGGCCTGCGCGGCCGGGTGCCGTGCGAAGTGCGCCACCAGTGCGGCGAGAAATTGCTGGCCGATGCGCAGGAGGCTTATGCGAAGGCCGGCGTCGCCGCGTCGCTGGAGCCTTTCATCGCCGACATGGCGGCCGCATACGCGTGGGCCGACCTCGTGGTCTGCCGCGCTGGCGCGCTGACCTTGGCCGAACTGTGCGCGGCCGGCGTCGGCAGCGTGCTGGTGCCGTTCCCGCAAGCCGTGGACGACCACCAGACCAAGAACGCGCGTTACCTGGTCGACCGCGGCGCGGCGCAGTTGCTGCCGCAGGCCGGCGACGACCTCGGCGCGCGCCTGTCGGCGACCATCGAAATCCTGGCCGAACGCGGCGTGCTGCTGCAGATGGCCGAAGCCGCGCGCGAGATCGCCAAGCCCGATGCGGCCGAACGCGTCGCCGATGCGGTGCTGGAGGTGGCGCGATGAGTATTCGAGCGGGGAACGGGGAACAGGGAACAGGGAATGGGCAGTCGCCCGTTCGCTGGGCCGTTCGCCGGTTCGTTCCAAACATCACTACAAGATCGACGCGTTTGCCTCCATTCCCTAATCCCTATTCCCCATTCCCGGATTCAACGCCATGAGCACCGCCCTCCGCCGCCGCCTGCAGCACACCGGCGATCTGGCCAAGGCGTTCCCGCGCGTGCACTTCGTCGGCATCGGCGGCACCGGCATGAGCGGCATCGCCGAAGTCATGTGCACGCTGGGCTATCAGGTCTCCGGTTCGGACATGGCCGACAACGCCGTGACCCGTCGCCTCGCCGCGATGGGCGCGACCGTGCACCGCGGCCACGCCGCCGCGAACGTGCTCGGCGCCGACTGCGTGGTGGTGTCCAGCGCGATCAAGCGCGACAACCCCGAACTGATGGAAGCGCGCGCCCAGCGCATTCCGGTGGTGCCGCGCGCGGAAATGCTGGCCGAGCTGATGCGCTTCCGCCGCGGCATCGCCGTGGCCGGAACCCACGGCAAGACCACGACGACCTCGCTGACCGCCAGCGTGCTGGCCGAAGGCGGCATCGACCCGACCTTCGTGATCGGCGGCAAGCTGCTCGCCGCCGGCGCCAACGCCGGCCTCGGCGGCGGCCAGTGGCTGGTGGCCGAGGCCGACGAGAGCGACGGCAGCTTCCTGCGCCTGAACCCGCAGATCGCCATCGTCACCAACATCGACGCCGATCACCTGGAGAACTACGGCGGCGACTTCGCCAAGGTCCAGGCCGCGTTCGAGGAGTTCCTGCACCGGCTGCCGTTCTACGGCCTGGCGGTGCTGTGCATCGACGACGCCAATGTCGCCAAGCTGGCCGCGGACACCCCGCGCCACGTGATGACCTACGGTTTCAGCGAAGAGGCCGACGTGCGCGCCGAGGACGTCAGCCAGCACGGCGGCGCGATGCGCTTCACCCTGTGCCTGCCCGACGCCACCCGCACCGCGGTGACCTTGGCGCTACCGGGCCGCCACAACGTGCTCAACGCGCTGGCCGCCGCGTCGGTGGCGTGGCAGCTCGGCGTGCAGCCCGAGGCGATCGCGCGCGCGCTGGAGAAGTTCGCCGGGATCGGCCGCCGCTTCAACCTGCTGGCGCAGATCAAGACCGAGAAGGGCGCGACCGTGCAGTTGGTCGACGACTACGGCCATCACCCGAAGGAACTGGAAGCGGTGTTCGCCGCCGCCCGCGGCGGTTGGCCGGACAAGCGTCTGGTGGTCGCGTTCCAGCCGCACCGCTACAGCCGCACCCGCGACCTGTTCGACGACTTCGCCGCGGTGCTGTCGTCGGTGGACGCGCTGGTGCTGACCGAGGTCTATCCGGCCGGCGAAGCGCCGATCGCCGGCGCCGACGCCAAGTCGCTGGCGCGCGCGATCCGCGCGCGCGGCCGCATCGACCCGGTCGTGGTCGGCGCCGCCGGCGATCTGGCCAGCGTGCTGCCCGACGTACTGAACGACGGCGATCTGCTGTTGCTGATGGGCGCCGGCGACATCGGCGCCGCGGCCCAGCAACTCGCCAGCAACGGTTTCCAAGGAGAGTCGAAGTGAGTGTCGTGAAGTTCGCCCCGCTGCGCGTCACCGATCCGGCCGTGTTCGGCCGCGTGGCCGTGCTCATGGGCGGCACCAGCGCCGAGCGCGAGGTGTCGCTGGATTCCGGCCGCGGCGTGCTCGACGCGCTGCGCTCGCGCGGCGTGGACGCGTTCGGCGTCGACGGCATTCCGGCGTTGATCGAACACATCCGCGTCGGCGGCGTCGACCGCGTGTTCAACATCCTGCACGGCAACAAGGGCGGCGGCGAAGACGGCGTGCTGCAGGGCGTGCTCGAAGCGCTCGGCGTTCCCTACACCGGCTCGGACGTGCTCGGTTCGGCGCTGGCGATGGACAAGATCCGCACCAAGCAGGTGTGGATCGGCTCCGGCCTGCCGACCCCGCGCTTCAAGCGCATCGCCAAGGGCGACGACGTGCACGCCGCGGCGCAGGAAATCGGCTTGCCGGTCATCATCAAGCCCTCGTGCGAAGGCTCCAGCGTCGGCGTGTCGCGGGTGCTGAAGGACGCCGACATCGACGAAGCCGTGGATCTGGCCGCGCGCTATCCCGG
This sequence comes from Lysobacter sp. K5869, assembly GCF_018847975.1. Classification (NCBI taxonomy): domain Bacteria; kingdom Pseudomonadati; phylum Pseudomonadota; class Gammaproteobacteria; order Lysobacterales; family Lysobacteraceae; genus Lysobacter; species Lysobacter sp. K5869. The sequence goes on from NZ_CP072597.1 coordinate 2,237,839, forward strand.
CGAGATGCTGATGGAGCAGATGATCGTCGGCGACGAACTCACCGTCGCGGTGCTGATCGACGGCGAGGGCTACACCGCGCTGCCGTCGATCCGGATCGTGCCCAAGGGCGAGTGGTACGACTATCATGCCAAGTACATCGCCGAGGACACGCAGTACCTGTGTCCGGGCCTGGACGGCGCCGCCGAAGACGAAATCCGCCGCCTGGCGATGCAGGCCTTCGTCGCCGCCGGCTGCAAGGGCTGGGGCCGCGTCGATTTCATGCGCGACCGCAGCGGTAAGTTCTATCTGATCGAAGTGAACACCGCGCCGGGCATGACCAGCCACTCGCTGGTGCCCAAGGCCGCGCGCCAGATCGGCATCGAGTACGACGAGCTGTGCTGGCGCGTGCTGGAAGCCACCGTGATCGCGGGAGGTGGCGCGGCGTGAACGCTCTGCTGCGGCTGGTCGGGTGGGTGCTGGCGCTGGCTCTGGTGGCGCTGCCGGTCGTGGCCGTGTTGAACGGCTGGATCGGCGCGAACCAGTGGCCGCTCAAGCGCCTGCGCGTGACCGGCGAGTTCGAGCGGGTGGACGCGACGGCGCTGCGCAAGACCTTGCTGCCGTTCGCCCAGCGCGGCTTCTTCGCGGTCGACCTGCCCAAGGCGCAGGACGCGGTGTCGAAGCTGCCGTGGGTCGAGCGCGCCGAGGTGCGCAAGCGCTGGCCGGACGTGCTGGAAGTGACGGTGATCGAGCACAAGCCGTTCGCGCGCTGGGGCCAGGACCGCTTGCTGTCGGAACAGGGCCGCCTGTTCCCGATCGGCCAGCACTTGCAGGTGCCCGACAAGCTGCCGCAGTTCGGCGGACCCGACGCCCGGGTCGCCGACGTGGTGGCGCTGTACAACGAATCGCGCGAACTGTTCGCCCCGGTCGGGCTGGAAGTGCGCGATCTGGAAGTCGATCAGCGCGGCAGTTGGACGATGGGCCTGAGCAACGGCGCGCGCATCGTCATCGGCCGCACCGAGCAGCGTTCGCGCCTGAGCCGCTTCGTGCACATGCTGCCGCAGCTCACCGCGCAGAAGGCGCAGGTGCTCGAACGCGCCGATCTTCGCTACACCAATGGTTTTTCGCTGACGTGGGCGCCGGCGCAACAGGCGCCGGCGGCCGCACCGAAGCAGCAAGGACAGTCATGAACCGCAAAGGCGACAAGTCGCTCATCGTTGGCCTCGACATCGGCACCTCCAAGGTGGTGGCGCTGGTGGGCGAGTATTCGCCTGGAAATCCGATCGAGGTGATCGGCATCGGTTCGCACGAATCGCGCGGGCTTAAGCGCGGCGTGGTCGTGGACATCGAATCCACCGTGCAGTCGATCCAGCGCGCGATCGAGGAAGCCGAGCTGATGGCCGGCTGCGAGATCCGCTCGGTCTACGCCTCGATCTCCGGCAACCACATCCAGTGCCGCAACTCACAGGGCATCGCCCCGATCCGCGACGGCGAGGTCACCTACGGCGATCTCGACCGAGTGCTGGAAGCGGCCAAGGCGGTGGCGATCCCGGCCGACCAGAAGATCCTGCACGCGATCCCGCGCGACTACGTGCTCGACGATTCGCAAGAAGGCATCCGCAACCCGGTCGGCATGACCGGCGTGCGCCTGGAGGTGCACGCGCACCTGGTGGTGTGCGCGCAATCGGCCGCGGCCAACATCAGCAAGTGCGTGCAGCGCTGCGGTTTGCAGGTGGACGACCTGATCCTGGGCGTGCTGGCTTCCAGCAACGCGGTGCTGACCAACGACGAGCGCGAGCTCGGCGTGATCCTGGTCGACATCGGCGCCGGCACCACCGACATCTCGGTGTTCGTGCAGGGCGCGATCGCCCACAGCGCGAGCCTGCCGATCGCCGGCGACAAGGTCACCGAAGACATCGCCCACATGCTGCGCACGCCGACTCCGGAGGCCGAGCAGATCAAGGTCCGCTACGCCTGCGCCTTGGCGCAGATGGCGACCGCCGAGGAATCGATCCAGGTGCCCAGCGTCGGCGACCGTCCGCCGCGGCGCATGCCGCGCCACTCGCTGGCGCAGGCGGTGCAGGCGCGCTACGAGGAAATCTTCGAAATGATCCAGGCCGAACTGCGCCGCTCGGGTTTCGAGCACCACGTGCGTGCCGGCATGGTCCTGACCGGCGGCGCCGCGAAGATGGAAGGCGTGGTCGAGCTGGCCGAGGAAATGCTGCAGATGCCGGTGCGCGTGGGCATTCCCCAGCACGTCACCGGCTTGGGCGAAGTGGTCGGCAATCCGGTCCACGCCACCGGCGTGGGCCTGCTGCTGATGGGCAGCCAGATCGAGAACCCGCGCCGCCCGGTGATTTCGACCGGGCGCGCCGGGAGTTTCCTGAGCAAGTTGAAGAATTGGTATCGCGGGGAGTTTTGATGGAGCAGGGAATGAAAAACGGGAATCAAGGGAACAGGGAATGGCGGGGTGCGCCGCGGTCGGGCGCCATCGCTCCCCCTCTCTTCTCCCGCCGGCTCGATGCCCCGGGCCGCGAGGCGACTCGCCATTCCCTGTTCCCCTGATTCCCGCTTTTTGTTCCCGCTCCACCAAGCCGCACAGACGGCGCACCACCGCAGCAAGGTTCCCCCAACCATAACTAGCTGTACATAAAACACGAGGACGAGGACATGGCACATTTCGAATTGGTTGAAAAAATGGCCCCGAACGCGGTCATCAAGGTCGTCGGCGTGGGCGGCGGCGGCGGCAACGCCGTGGCGCACATGGTCAGCGGCAACGTCGACGGCGTGGAATTCATCACCGCCAACACCGACGCGCAGGCGATCAAGAACTGCGGCGCCAAACTGCAGCTGCAGCTCGGCAGCAACGTCACCAAGGGCCTGGGCGCGGGCGCGAATCCGGAGGTCGGCCGTCAGGCCGCGCTGGAAGACCGCGAGCGCATCATGGACGCGCTGACCGGCGCGGACATGGTGTTCATCACCGCCGGCATGGGCGGCGGCACCGGCACCGGCGCCGCGCCGGTGGTGGCGCAGCTGGCCAAGGAGATGGGCATCCTGACCGTCGCCGTGGTCACCAAGCCGTTCCCGTTCGAGGGCCGCCGCCGCATGCAGGTGGCGCTCAAGGGCATCGAGGAACTGAGCCACCACTGCGATTCGTTGATCACCATCCCCAACGAGAAGCTGATCACCGTGCTCGGCCGCAACGCGACCATGATCCAGGCGTTCCGCGCCGCCAACGACGTGCTGCTCGGCGCCGTGCAGGGCATCGCCGATCTGATCGTGCGTCCGGGCCTGATCAACGTCGACTTCGCCGACGTGCGCACGGTGATGAGCGAGATGGGTCTGGCGATGATGGGCACCGGCGCCGCGCGCGGCGACGACCGCGCTCAGGCCGCGGCCGAATCGGCGATCCAGAACCCGCTGCTCGACGACGTCAATCTGGCCGGCGCCAACGGCATCCTGGTCAACATCACCGCCGGCCCGGACTTCACCATGGCCGAGTTCGACGAGGTCGGCCGCACCATCGAGAACTTCGCTTCCGAAGACGCGACCGTGGTCATCGGCACCGTGCTCGACCCGGACATGCAGGACGAGGTCAAGGTCACCGTGGTCGCCACCGGCCTCAACCGCGTCGTCGCCAAGCAGTCGGTGCGCGGCCAGGGCCACGGCTTCGAGCGCGAAGCGCAGCGCGCGCCGATCCAGTTGGTGCGCAACGCCACCACCGGTCAGCCCGAGTTCTCGGCGATGGACGACGTCGGCCACGCGCCGATGCCGAGCTTCGGCGGCAACCTGCGCGGCAGCAGCGCCCGCCAGGAGCCGACCGGCCCGGCGGTGGCGGATTTCGGCAGCGACAACAGCTACCTGGACATCCCGGCGTTCCTGCGCCGCCAGGCGGACTGACGGCCGCGTGGGCAGGGCGCGCGGCGCGAACCCGGAACGGACGGCTGTAAACCGTCCGCGCCGCGGATCGTTGCCGGTGTTCGTCGCCCGCGTCGGCTAGCGGTATCCCCAGGGCCGGACTCGTCCCCGGCCCCCAGGGCATCTTGCCCCGGCGCTCAAGCGTCGGGGCCTTTGGGCCGGTCGGCCCGGAACGCGGGCCGACCGGTCAGTTTGAAGCGCGCTGTTGACAACGGCGGGACAGTGTGTCCTTTTCGTTCAGGTTCAGGCATCCGCGTGCTAACCTTGCGCGGTTTGGTAATGGCCCCACCTAGCTGTTTCGCCCTCGCGCGCCCCGGCGGCCGCGGGCCGGCCACAAGAATTCCAACGTTTCGCGGATAGTCCCCACGCCCATGTCGCGCCAGCGCACCCTCAAGACCGTCATCCGCGCCACCGGCGTGGGTCTGCACAGCGGCGAAAAGGTCTTCCTGACCTTGCGCCCGGCGCCGGTCGATACCGGCATCGTGTTCCGCCGCACCGATCTGGATCCGGTGGTGGAGATGCCCGCGCGCGCCGATCTGGTCACCGAAACCACCCTGTGCACCGGCCTGACCTACGGCGTCGGCAAGGTCATGACGGTCGAGCATCTGCTTTCGGCGATGGCCGGGCTGGGCATCGACAATTGCTATGTCGAGCTGTCCGCGCCGGAAGTGCCGATCATGGACGGCTCGGCCGGTCCGTTCGTGTTCCTGCTGCAGTCCGCCGGCATCGCCGAGCAGGACGCGCCCAAGCGCTTCATCCGCATCAAGCACCCGGTGGAAGTGCGCGACGGCGACAAGGTCGCGCGGTTCGAGCCGTTCGACGGCTTCCGCCTGGGCTTCACCGTGGTGTTCGACCATCCGGCGATCCCGGCCTCGCAGTCGCGCGCGCAGGTCGAGTTCTCGACCGAGAACTACATCCGCGAAGTCAGCCGCGCCCGCACCTTCGGCTTCATGCGCGACCTGGAGTACATGCGCGAACGCAACCTCGGCCTGGGCGGCTCGATGGACAACGCGATCGTGCTCGACGAATTCCGCGTGCTCAACGACGACGGCCTGCGCTACGCCGACGAGTTCGTGCGCCACAAGATCCTCGACGCGGTCGGCGATCTCTACCTCGCCGGCCACGCCATCATCGGCGCTTACGAGGGCTACAAGTCCGGCCACGCGCTCAACAACAAGCTGGTGCGCGCCCTGCTGGCCGAGCGCTCGTCCTGGGAGCTGGTCAGCTTCGACGAGACCGACGCCGGCCCGGTCGCCTACAGCAGCGAAACCGCGCTGGCCTGAGCCGGCGCCGCCGCGGCAGCGCCTTGCTGCATTGCGGGACTTCGCGCCCGCCGCGCGCTTTCTTGCCGCGTTCCAAGCTGAACGCGCGTCTCTGCCGGCCCGTGATGCCGGCCCAGAAAAGTCAGGAACGTTAACCAGGTCACACTCGTGAATGCCACGTGACGGGTTAACGATTTTCTAACGGAACTTTTCCGGAATGCTTCCGTTCGTTTAACAAACCCCCGGGGTTGGGCCAGTAGGATGCCCCGACCCGGCTCTCGGCCCCTTCCGGTACGCCCCCCGCGCGAACCGTCCGAGCGTCAGCTGGCGTCGCCGCGATCCTTGGACTCATCGGGATCGCGCAGCGAGTCCAGCGCGGCCTGCAACGCTTTCTGCGTCGCGGCCGACAAGGGTTTGGCCTGTCGCACCGGTGCTGCCGCCGGCTGCGGAATCGTCGTCTTGACGACGAGTTCGGCCGCTTTCAGTCCGACGGACCGGGCTGCGTCGAGCATTTCAGGAGCGGCGAGCCGTAATTTGGCGCGCCACACCGGAGCATCGACGACGTATACGAGCCTGCCGCGTTCGAAGTTGGCCAGCCGCGCGTGCGCGGCGAGCGAAGGCGGCAGGCAGGGGCGTAACCGACGGTCCAGATCTTCGAGCCACAACGCTCGCTTGATCGGGTTGCCAGCGGTGTCCTCCATCAACGCGTCCAGAGCGATGCGTGGAGTGGAAGGGCGGCGCGAGGGCGGCCTTTTGGGCTTGGAATCAGACATCGGACTCATGACCTATCAATCCATCGTAGAGCACACGCGCGAACGGCTGGGGCATTTCTTCCAGCAGTGCGGCCACCTCGGCGCCCGCCGACCCGCGCTGGCGATCGCGCTGCTGCTGGGCACCGGCGTTTGCGTCGGCGCCGGCGCCGGCATCGCCGACAACCGCATGCTACGCGCCGAACTGTCGCAACAGCACCAACAGATCGCCGCCACCCGCCGCGACGCGCAGCGCGAGATCAACGCCCTGGCCGCGCGCATGGGCGAGCTGCAGGCCGAGGCCAACCGCCTCAACGCCCTGGGCGAGCGCCTGACCCGCATCGGCCAGCTCCAGGACGGCGAATTCGACTTCAACAAGCCGGTCGGCGTCGGCGGCGCCGGTCCGGTGCGCGATATGTCCAAGCCCGAGCTCGACAGCGGCATGGACCAGCTCAAGCAGCAGTTCAAGGCCTCCGGCGAGCAGCTGACGGTGCTGGAATCGCTGCTGTTCAACCGCCAGATCGACATGAACGCGGTGCCCTCGCGCGCCCCGATCGCCAACAGCTACATCACCTCCGGCTTCGGCGGCCGCGCCGACCCGTTCAACGGCGGCGCCGCGTTCCACAAGGGCATCGACTTCGAAGCCGACGTCGGCGACCCGGTGCTGGCCGTGGCCGACGGCGTGGTCAGCTATTCGGGCGTGCGCTCGGGCTACGGCAACGTCGTCGAGATCGACCACGGCAACGGCTACGTGACCCGCTACGCGCACAACTCGCGCCTGCTGATGAAGGTCGGCGAGCTGGTCCGCGCCGGCCAGGAAGTGGCCAAGGCCGGTTCCAGCGGCCGCTCCACCGGCGCCCACGTGCACTTCGAGGTGTGGGAGAACGGCCGGGTGGTCAATCCGGTGAAGTTCCTCAATCAGCAGTCGCCTTTGCGCGGCTGACCGGGGCGCGAACTGTGGAATTGGGCAAAGTCCCACATTCCCCCGTCGCATTTCCCCCTTGATACCGTTCAGGTCGCCCCCCACGCTAGAATGCGTGTGGCCAAAGACCAGGCTCGATCCGATCGGGGGCGCATGGCGCCCCCGATTGCGTTTCCGGACCCCGTAAAAGGGGACCGCGAGCGAGATCGGGCGGTCCTCTGGATTCCTGGGGAACTTGCCGGCGGCAACGCGTTCTTAACACGTCCCGCCCGCGCAACCCCGTTCGCTTTACACGGACCCGTCATGCTCAACAGCTTGCTTACCCGCGTTTTCGGCAGCCGCAACGATCGCCTGCTGCGCCAACTGCAACGATCCGTCGCCAAGATCAATGCGTTCGAGGCGGAACTGGAGAAACTCTCCGACGCCCAACTGCAGGCCAAGACGCCGGAGTTCCAGAAGCGCATCGCCGACGGCGAATCGCTCGACAAGCTGCTGCCGGAAGCGTTCGCGGTCTGCCGCGAAGCGTCCAAGCGCGTGCTGGGCATGCGTCATTACGACGTGCAGATGATCGGCGGCATGGTTCTGCATCTGGGCAAGATCGCCGAGATGCGCACCGGCGAAGGCAAGACCCTGGTCGGCACGCTGCCGGTGTACCTCAACGCCCTGGAAGGCAAGGGCACCCACGTGGTCACCGTCAACGACTACTTGGCCCGCCGCGACTCGGCCTGGATGGGCAAGCTCTACAACTGGCTCGGCCTGAGCGTGGGCGTGGTGTATCCGGGCATGAACCATGCCGATAAGCACGCCGCCTACGCCGCCGACATCACCTACGGCACCAACAACGAATTCGGCTTCGACTACCTGCGCGACAACATGGCGCTGTCGAAGGACGACCGTTTCCAGCGTGGCCTGCACTACGCCATCGTCGACGAAGTCGACTCGATCCTGATCGACGAAGCGCGCACCCCGCTGATCATTTCCGGCCCGGCCGACGAGTCGCCGGAGCTGTACATCAAGGTCAACCGCATCGTTCCCGCGCTGAGCCGCCAAGAGAAGGAAGACGGCGACGGCGATTACTGGGTCGACGAGAAGGGCAAGCAGGTGCACCTGTCCGAAGCCGGCCAGGAACACGCCGAAGAACTGCTGCGCAAGGCCGGCATCATCGGCGACGAAGAATCGCTGTACGCCGGCCAGAACATCTCGGTCGTGCACCATCTCAACGCGGCGCTGCGCGCGCACGCGATCTACCAGCGCGACGTCGATTACATCGTGCGCGACGGCGAAGTGGTGATCGTCGACGAATTCACCGGCCGCACCCTGCCGGGCCGCCGCTGGTCCGACGGCCTGCATCAGGCGGTGGAAGCGAAGGAAGGCGTGCCGGTCCAGCGCGAGAACCAGACGCTGGCGAGCATCACCTTCCAGAACCTGTTCCGTATGTACAAGAAGCTGGCCGGCATGACCGGTACGGCGGACACCGAGGCTTACGAGTTCCAGAGCATCTACGGCCTGGAAGTGATCGTGATCCCGACCAACCGTCCGGCCCAGCGCAAGGATCATTCCGACCAGGTCTTCCTCAACCGCAACGGCAAGTACCGCGCGGTGCTGGCCGAGATCCAGGCCGCGCACGAACGCGGCCAGCCGGTGCTGGTCGGCACCACCTCGATCGAAGTGTCGGAAATGCTGAGCCAGCAGCTCAAGTCCGCCGGCGTGCACCACGAAGTGCTCAACGCCAAGCAGCACGAGCGCGAGGCCAACATCATCGCCCAGGCCGGCCGTCCGGGCGCGATCACCATCGCGACCAACATGGCCGGCCGCGGCACCGACATCGTGCTCGGCGGTTCGCTGGAAGCCGAGCTCCACGATCTGGCCGCGCAGAACAACGACGAGCCGGTCGACGAGGTCACCCACAAGCGCCTGAAGGGCGAGTGGCAGCAGCGCCACGACGCGGTCAAGGCGTCCGGCGGCCTGCACATCATCGGCACCGAGCGCCACGAATCGCGCCGCATCGACAACCAGCTGCGCGGCCGCGCCGGCCGTCAGGGCGACCCGGGTTCCTCGCGCTTCTATCTGTCGCTCGAAGACAATCTGATGCGCATCTTCGCCGCCGACTGGGTGCAGAAGGTGATGGCGCGCATGGGCCTGAAGGAAGACGACATCATCGAAAGCCCGCTGGTGACCAAGCAGATCGCCAACGCGCAGCGCAAGGTGGAAGCGCACAACTTCGACATCCGCAAGAACCTGCTCGACTTCGACGACGTCAACAACGATCAGCGCAAGGTGATCTACGGCCAGCGCGACGAGTTGCTGGAAGCCGAGAGCGTGCAGGAGAACGTCGACGGCATCCGCGGCGACGTGGTCGCCGAGATGGTGCAGCGCCACGTGCCGGCCGATTCGGTCGACGACCAATGGGATCTGCCGGGCCTGCAGGCCACGCTGGCCTCGGAATTCGGCGTGCAGGTGCCGCTGGTGGACACCGCGGCCAAGGCCGAGGAGCTCGACGCCGAGGCGGTCGCGCGTCAGGTGCACGAGGCGGTGGACGGGCATTTCTCCGCGCGCGAGCAGCAGCTCGGCGCGGAAACCATGCGCATGCTGGAAAAGCACATCATGCTCAACGTGCTCGACCAGAACTGGAAGGAGCATCTGGCGCGCATGGATTACCTGCGCCAGGGCATCCACCTGCGCGGCTACGCGCAGAAGCAGCCTAAGCAGGAATACAAGAAGGAAGCCTTCGAGCTGTTCTCGGAGATGCTGGACAAGGTCAAGCGCGAGGTGGTGACGATCCTGGCGCGCGTGCGCATCCAGAGCGAAGAGGAAATCGCCGCGCTGGAGCAGCAGGAACGCGCCCAGGCCGAGGCCCAGCTGGGCCAGATGCAGTTCCAGCACGCCAGCGCCGGCGGTTACGGCGCCGACGAGGAAGCCGAGCAGGCGCAACTGGCGGACGACGCGTTCGCCAATGTCGGCCGCAACGATCCTTGCCCCTGCGGCAGCGGCAAGAAGTACAAGCATTGCCATGGGCAGTTGGGCTGAGCAACCCGGCGGCCGCAGCGCGGGCGAGGGGCGTCGCGACGCCGCCGCGCCCGCCGCCGCGGCGGCCGAGGCGTCCGCCGACGCGGAGGTGCCGCGACCACGTTCGCGCGTGGTCGAGGTGGTCGCCGGCGTCATCCGCGACGCCCGCGGCCGGGTCCTGCTGACCCGCCGCACCGAGGGCCGCGATCTGGCCGGCCTCTGGGAATTCCCGGGCGGCAAGCGCGAGCCGGGCGAGACGCCCGAGGCGGCGTTGAGCCGCGAGCTGCACGAAGAGCTCGGCATCGACAGCGAGATCGGCGCCGAGCTGATCCGGGTGCCGCAGATCTATCCCGATAAGCGTCTGGTGCTGGACGTGCGCGAGGTGCGCGCGTGGCGCGGCAGCGCGCGCGGGCGCGAGGGGCAGGCGCTGGTCTGGGTGCCGCCGCACAAGCTCGCCAGCTACGCGATGCCGCCGGCCGACCGGCCGGTGGTGGCGGCGCTGGAGCAGCCCGACCGCTATCTGGTGACACCGGAACCCGGCGACGACGACGAAATCTGGTTGGCGGGGCTCGCGGCCGCGTTGGCCGCGGGCATCAAGCGCGTGCAGCTGCGCGCGCCGGCCCTGAGCGCGGCCGATCCCGCGCGTTGGCAGCGTCTCGCCGCGGCGGCGGCCAAGCGCTGCCGCGCGGCCAAGGCCGAACTGCTGATCAATGCCGACCTCGCCCTGGCGCGCGAGCTGGGCGTGGGCGCGCACCTGCGCGCGGCGCAGCTGCGTGGGCTGAGCGAGCGCCCGCTGCCGGCGGAGCTGCCGCTGGCGGCATCCTGCCACGACGCCAGCGAGCTGCAGGCGGCGCAGGCCGTCGGCTGCGACTTCGCCGTGGTTGGTTCGATCAAGCCGACCCCGAGCCACCCTAGCGCGCTGGGCATCGGCTGGGAGGCGTTCGCGGCGCTGCGCGAATCGGTGTCGCTGCCGATCTACGCCATCGGCGGGCTCGGCGCGGAAGATCTGGTCGATGCGCGCCGGCACGGGGCGCAGGGCGTGGCGGCGATCCGGAGTTTGTGGCCGGCGTGAGGGGGTAGGGCGGCGGGGTTCGGGCCGCGAGGATTCGGAAGGCGTCGGGCCCGAGGGCTCTCCCGTGGCGGTTGGGGAGAGGTGTCGGGCCCGATGCTTTTGGGATGCGTGCCGCGGATCGCGAAGGTCGCTAAGGATTCCGAGTCTGCCGGTGTGCCCCTGTAGGAGCGGCGTGAGCCGCGACCGCGCCATCGCGACTGCCGCGAAAGTTGGAAATCGTAGTGAAGCCGCCGACGAAGCGACTTAAGCCGTTGCGCGTTGGATAGCGACGCGAGCCGAGGCGGGTTGCGTCGTGGTTGCGATGGCGCGGTCGCGGCTTGCGCCGCTCCTACAGTCGGAAACGAAACCGCGCGGCGGTGGCGTGCTTGGCGCTCGCGGACAGCGATGGAGCGATACGCGGGCCGAACCCGCGCGGCCTCAGTTCGCCGCCTCGGCCATCGCGCGATACCGCCGATCCAGCGCTTCCACCTGCGCCTGCAGCGCTTCCAGCGGCCCGTCGTTGACCACGATGTCGTCGGCCACCGCCAGACGCGCCTCGCGCGTGGCTTGCGCGGCGATCATGCGCGCGGCCAGTTCGGCGTCGATGCGGTCGCGCTGCATCACCCGCGCTTGCTGCACGGCGGCGGGCACGTCGACCACCAGCACGCGGTCGAGCCAGGGGTAGGCGTCGCGGCCGCCTTCGGCCAGCAGCGGGATCGCGGCGATGGCGTAGTCGCCCGGCGCCTGCGCGCACTGCGCTTGCAGCATCGCCCGCACCCGCGGGTGGACGATGGCTTCCAGCCGCTTGCGCGCGGCCTCGTCGTTGAACACCAGACGCCGCATCGCGGCGCGGTCCAGGCCGCCCTCGGCGTCGAGCACCTGCGGGCCGAACGTCGCGGCGACTTCGGCCAATCCTGCGCTGCCGGCCGCGACTGCGGCGCGGGCGGCCAGATCGGCGTCGGCGACGACGACGCCCAGCGCTTCGAAGCGCCGGGTGACCTCGCTCTTGCCCGAGGCCACGCCGCCGGTGACGCCGACGCAGAAGCGGGCCATCGGATCAGCCCAGTCCGGAGAAGGACAGGTAGACCTGCAGCAGGCTTTCGCCCCAGAAGAACACGATCCAGCCGGCGATGGCGAGATACGGTCCGAACGGAATCGGGATGCCCATGTCGCGGCCCTTGACCGCCAGCCAGATCGAACCGATCACCGCGCCGACCAAAGAGGACATCAGGATGACCGGCAGCACGCCCTTGAGCCCGACCCAGGCGCCGATCGCGGCGAGCAGCTTGAAGTCGCCGCCGCCCATGCCGTCGCGCGGGTCTTTGACCCGTTTGACCACGACTTGGTACTGCTTGTAGATCCAGTTGACCAGCCACAGGCTGCCGAAGCCGGCGATCGCGCCGAGCACAGCCGGTTTGACCGGGAAATACAGGTTGTCGCTGGCGGCGATGATGCCGAGCCACATCAGCGGCAAGGTCAGGCTGTCGGGCAGGTACTGCGTGCGCAGGTCGATGCCCGACAGGATGATCAGGAAGCTGGTGAGCACCATCGCGCCGAAGCCCTGCCAGCCGAAACCGAAGCGGGCCACGCAGGCCAGCATCAGCAGCATGGTCAGCGCCTCGACCGCCGGGTACTGCATCGAGATCGGGGTCTTGCAGTAGCGGCAGCGCCCGCGCAGCGCGAGATAGCTGAACAGCGGAATGTTCTCGAACCACGCCAGCTGATGCTTGCAATGCGGGCAGTGCGAACGTTCGACCACGATGCCCGGCGGCGGCGGGTCGTACACCTCGGGCAGTTCCAGGACTTCGCGCGCGTCCTTCTTCCACTGCCAGTCCAATCGCTTGGGCAGGCGCAGGATGACGACGTTGTAGAAACTGCCGAGCAGCAGCCCGAAACCGGCCGCGAGCGGATACCCGAGGCCGGGGTTCTGATCTAGGAATGCCATGCGGTGAGGATATCGCCGATCAGATCGTCGCTGCCAGCTTGAAGATCGGCAGATACATCGCCACCACCATGCCGCCGACGATGACGCCGAGGATGATCATGATCAGCGGTTCCAGCAGGCTCGACAGCGCGTCGACCGCGTTGTTGACCTCCTGCTCGTAGAACTCGGCGACCTTGACCAGCATGGTGTCGAGCGCGCCGGCTTCTTCGCCGATCGCGGTCATCTGCACCACCATGTGCGGGAACAGGTTGACCTGCTTCATCGCCATGTTGACCTGATAACCCACCGAGACGTCGTCGCGGATGCGGTAGACCGCCTTCTCGTAGACCACGTTGCCGGTGGCGCCGGCGACGGTGTCGAGCGCTTCCACCAGCGGCACGCCGGCGCGGAAGGTCACCGCCAGGGTGCGGGCGAAGCGGGCAATCGCGGCGTTGTGCAGGATCTGGCCGACGACCGGGATCTTGAGCATCGCGCGGTCGAGGAAGTGGGCGAAGCCCGGCGAGCGGTTCTTGGCCATGATGAAGGCCACCGCCGCGCCGATGGTCAGCAGCAAGATCGCCCACCACCACTGGATCATGAAGTCGCTCATGCCGATCACCATCAAGGTGAAGGCCGGCAAGTCGGCGCCGAAGCTCTTGAAGGTCTGCTGGAACTGCGGCACCACGAAGATCAGCAGGATCGCGCTGACCAGGATCGCCACCGCGACCACGGTGGCCGGGTAGAACAAGGCCTTCTTGATCTTGCCCTTGAGGGTTTCGATGTTTTCTTTGTAGGTCGCGACCGTGTCGAGCACGGTTTCCAGCACACCGGCCGATTCGCCGGCCTTGACCAGATTGCGGTAGAGCTCGTCGAACTGCACCGGGTGCTTGCTCATCGCCTCGTACAGCGACAGACCGCTTTCCAGGTCCGCGCGGATCGCGTTGAGCAGCTTCTTCATGCGCGGGTTCTTGTGGCCCTCGCCGATGATCTCCAGCGAGGTCACGATCGGCACGCCCGACTTCATCATCGTGGCGATCTGGCGGCTGAAGATGGCGATGTCGCCCGGGGTGATGCGCTGGCCGGAAGCGCCGAACAGCGGCTTGCCCTTGGGCTTGACCACGTTGGGCGTGATGCCCTGGCGGCGCAGTTCGGCGCGCAGCAGGTTGGCGTTCTTGGCCGCCTGCTCGCCCTTCATCGTGATGCCGCGCTTGTCGGTGCCCTGCCAGACGAACATTTCCAGGGGATTTTCGCGGCGAACCGGGGGGGCGGTCTTGGTGGCGGCGCGAGTGGCGGATCGGGTCGCGGACATGGCTTAGTCCTTGGTTACGCGGTTGATTTCGGCCAGGCTGGTGACGCCGTTGAGCACCTTGACCAGCGCCGAGCGGCGCAGGTCGCGCACGCCCGACTTCGTGGCGGCGGCGGCGATCTGCATCGCATTGCCGCCTTCGAGCACGATCGCCTGGATTTCTTCGGTCATCGGCATGACCTGGTAGATGCCGGTACGGCCCTTATACCCCTCGGTGCAGTCGGGGCAGCCGACCGGTTCGTAGAGGGTGATGCCGGCGGCGACTTCTTCGTGGGTGAAACCTTCGGCCAGCAGCGCGTGTTCGGGCAGATGAACCTCGCGCTTGCAGTCGTGCAGGCGCCGCGCCAGACGCTGGGCGATCACCAAGGTCACCGAGGAGGTGATGTTGTACGGCGCCACGCCCATGTTCATCAGGCGCGCGATGGTCTGCGGAGCGTCGTTGGTGTGCAGCGTGGACAGCACCATGTGGCCGGTCTGCGCGGCCTTGATGGCGATTTCGGCGGTCTCGAGGTCGCGGATTTCGCCGACCATGATCACGTCCGGATCTTGGCGCAGGAAGCTGCGCAGCGCGGCGGCGAAGGTCATGCCGCGTTTGACGTTCATCTGCACCTGGTTGATGCCTGGCACGCGGATTTCGACCGGGTCCTCGACCGTGGAGATGTTGCGCTGGTCGTCGTTGAGGATGTTGAGCGCGGTGTACAGCGACACCGTCTTGCCCGAGCCGGTCGGGCCGGTGACCAGCACCATGCCGTAGGGCTTGACCACCGCGTTGACGAACAGATCGCGCTGATCGTCCTCGTAGCCGAGCTTCTCGATGCCCAGCCGCGCGGCCGAGCCGTCGAGGATACGCAGCACGATCTTCTCGCCGAACAGGGTCGGCAAGGTGCTCATGCGGAAGTCGATCTGCTTGCTCTTGGACAGGTTGAGCTTGATGCGGCCGTCCTGCGGCACGCGCTTCTCGGCGATGTCCAGCTGCGCCATGACCTTCAGGCGCGCGGCGATGCGCGAGTGCAGCTTGTTCGGCACCTTGGCGACCTGCTTGAGCAGGCCGTCGATGCGCAGGCGCACCCGGTATTCGGTTTCGTAGGGCTCGAAGTGGATGTCCGAGGCGCCGCGGCGGATCGCGTCGACCAGCACCTTGTTGACGAACTTCACCACCGGGGTGTCGTCGCCCTTGGCGTCGATGCCCGAGTCGCCGCCGGCGCCCAGGCCCTCGTCGTCCTTGCCGACTTCCAGGGTGTCCAGGCCCTCGCCGTCGCCGACCGTGTCGCCGAGGGCGTCGTTGGTGTCCATCCAGCGGTCGAGGGTCGACTTGATCAGGTCCTCGTCGACCAGGATCGCCTCGATCACGAGGTTGGTCTGGAACTTGATCTCGTCCAGCGCGCGGCTGTTGGTCGGGTCGGCCAGACCGATGAAAAGCTTGTTGCCGCGCTTAAACAACGGCAGGGCGTTGTGCTTGCGGACCAGCTCCTCGCTGATCAGGCGCGAGGCCGACTGGCCCGGGTCCATCGCGCTGGCGTCGAACAGCGGCACGCCGAACTCGATCGAGTTGGCGGCGGCCAGCTGGGCCGAGGTCGCCAGCCGATTCTCAGCAAGGTATGAGGCCAGCGGCTTGCGCTCGGCGCTGGCCGCGGCCATGGCTTCGCGGGCTTTGACCTCGTCCAGGGCGCCGTCCATGACCAAACGCCGGGCGATGCCGGTGATTCCCACCAGATTGGCAGTAGCGGTGGACATCTCAGCCCTCAGTTTTCCCCACCCTGACTTTACCGCAATCTCAGGTCGTAGCGAGCGGAACGGCGTCGCTATTCTGCGGTCGGCCGGTGTCAGGTCCAACCGGGACAAGGTATCCTCCGCCACGGGGAGGTGGCATGTCTATTTCTATTGTTTTGCCGGCCAAAAACGAGTCGGAGGGGTTGCGCCGTACCTTGCCGGCGCTGCGCGCGGCGTTGCCGGACGCGGAGATCATCGTGGTGAACGACGGCTCGACCGACGACACCGCCCAGGTCGCCTCCAGCCTCGGCGCCAAGGTCCTGAGCTCGCCCTATTCGATGGGCAACGGCGCGGCGATCAAGCGCGGCGCCCGCGCCGCCCGCGGCGAGGTGATCGTGTTCATGGACGCCGACGGTCAGCACGACCCGGCCCAGATAGCGCGTTTGCTGGAGCCGATGGAGCGCGGTTACGACATGGTCGTCGGCGCGCGGAGCGCCAGTGGGCAAGCCAGCGTCGGGCGCGGAGCGGCCAATGCCCTCTACAACCGCTTGGCCAGCTGGATGACTGGGCACAAAGTCCTCGATCTTACGTCTGGATTTCGTGCGGTGCGAGCGGCCAAGTTCCGCGAGTTCCTTTATCTATTGCCGAACGGCTTCAGTTATCCGACCACCAGTACGATGGCTTTCTTCCGCAGCGCCTATCCGGTGACCTATGTCCCGGTCGAGGTCGCTCGAAGAGTGGGTACTCAGAGCCATATCCGTCCGCTTCGGGACGGGGTCCGGTTTTTGCTGATCATCTTCAAGATCGCGACCCTTTATTCGCCGCTGAAGTTGTTCGTGCCGACTTCGATGCTGTTCCTTTTGTTGGGTTTGGGGCATTACGCGTGGACCTTCTATGCCCACGGCAGGTTCACCAATATGAGCGCGCTGATGCTGAGCGCGGCGGTCATCGTCTTCCTGATCGGCCTGATATCGGAGCAGATCACCGCGCTTACTTATAAGCACAGCGACTGACGCCATGGCGCGCGGGGTCGTATTCGTCGTCGGTACTCGAGCGCAGCTGATCAAGGTCGCTCCTGTGATCGTGGCCTGCGAAAGCAGGGCGGCCCGAGTCCGTCTGCTCATGACGGGGCAGCACAAGGAGACGATGCAGGATTTGATCCAGGAGTTCGGCATCCGTACGGTTCCCGAGGATGCGGTGGAACTCCAGGAGCGCGCGACAGTCATGTCGCTGCTGCGCTGGCTGCCTGCCGCTTGGCTAGGGGTGAAACGCAAACTGAGCGGCTATTCGGCCGAGGGCGGCGATTGGATCGTGGTCGTGCACGGGGATACTTTGTCGACGCTGATCGGAGCCGCTGCGGCGCGAGTCACGGGTTTGCCTTGCGCGCATGTGGAGAGCGGACTCACTTCGGGGAAGCTTCTGGATCCGTTTCCCGAAGAAATTTCCCGTCGTCTGGTGTTCCGATTCGCGGATTTGGCGCTATGCCCCGATGAGGCATCGTTGGAGTTCATGCGGCGCAGGCATGGGGCGCGCGCCGTTGGTACGGGTGGGAATACCATTGTCGATGCCGTGAAGATCGTGAGTCCTCGGGTCGGACCGGACCTAGAGCGCAAGTACCTGGTCGCTTCGCTGCATCGGTTTCAGAATATTTATCAACAAGCCCGATTGAGCGAGCTTGTCGATTTGCTGGTGCGCCTCTCGGACTGCTACGAGGTGCATTTCGTTTTGCACCCGGCGACCCGCAAGCGCTTGGAGGACTCCGCTCTGCGCGCGAAACTGGAGGCCGCGCCCGGCATTCGCCTCTCGCCGAGGCTGGGATACGGCGCATTCTTGCGATTGGTCGCGGGCGCTTCCTGCGTGCTGACCGATGGCGGTTCGAATCAAGAAGAGTTGGCGGTTCTGGGAGTGCCGACCTTGATCATGCGCGCGCATACCGAGCGCTCCGATGGTCTCGGGCAGAACGCTTGCATGGAGGGCGCGGCGCCCGGCGGTGTCTTCGAGTTCATTCGCTCCGGGGCGTATCAGCAGCTAAGGCAGGCGCCCGCCGTCGACCAGGGGCGAAGTCCTTCGGCTGTTATCGCCGAGCAGCTTTTGGCATAGGCTGCGATAGGGCAGGTCGAAGCGGCGCGTGCCGCGCGCGTCGACATCCGAATAGGGAACCTATCTGAACTCAACCGTCGCCATGAAGAACGGCTTTCTGCGCAGTTTGTTGATCGTCCTGTTCTGGTTGGGATTGGGGCTGTGCGTCTATGCGTTGGCCAAGTACTGGCACGAGGCGCGTCAATTGCTCGCGGGAATCGGCTGGGGCGGCGGAGCGGTTTCCGCGGTGCTGCTGGGCGGTGCGTGGTGGTTGGCGGTCGAAAGCTGGCGCCTAAGCGTCCGCGCATACTCCGATCGCTTCATCGGTAGGGGCGAAGCGGCGCGACACTTGGCGCTGCTTTTGCTGGGGAAATACATCCCCGGTGGAATTTGGGGGTTTGCCGCGCGATTGGCCGACTCGTCTTCTGGACGTGCCGTGCCTGGCATGGTCGCTGCGGGGCTGTTCGAGCAGTGGGCGGGGTTCGCATCCGTCTGCATAGTCTCCGGCGCACTCTGGGGCGCGGCGAAATTCGGTTGGCCGATTTTGATCTGTTCCCTCGCCGCGCCTTTGCTTGTTTTGCTGGGCTGGCGATGCGGTCGTTTTGTTCTGTCCGCCTTGGCGGACAGGATGCCCGCGCGATGGAAAGCCCCGATCGGATATGTCTTGGTCGAGCCTGCATCGGGCCTGGCGCGGGCGAGCGGTTTCGTCGCGCTGCAGCAAGTCGTGCAAATGACGGCGATCGCATGCCTGGCATCGGCCGCCTACGAATTGCCGCTGTCCGCGGCGGCGGGTTTGGCCGCCTGTTACGGGCTCGGAATCGCAGTCGGCCTGGTTGCCGTCTTCGCTCCAGGCGGAATGCTCGTGCGCGAAGCGACCTTCGTGGCGTTGAGCTCACCGTGGGTCGGCTATTCGGATGCGATCGCTTTCGCCGCGGTGATGCGGCTGGTGTTCACTTGCTTCGATCTGCTGGCTGGAGGTCTGGCCGCGGGTTTAGGAGGCGTGTCGAAAATACGAGCCAAGGCGTAATGAGCGAGGCGACGCGTCGCTAGGCCGCTGTCAGATTATCAGCGGCCAGCCGGATCCGGCATGCCGGCGATTTGAGCGCGGAGCGAGGCGACCTCTTCCTGCCCGATCGTCTCGTATCCCTTCAGCCGTTTGGCGACCTGATCGAGCGCCCTCGTCGCTTCTTCCTTTCGGCCGTTGTGGATATAGATGCGGGCCAACAGCCCTCCCACAGCGGGGTCGGCTCCCGGATTCCATGCCTTTTCGGCTTGCGTCTGCGCTTGTTCCCATTGCTCGGCGCGGATATGCGCGGTCGCCGCCATCGTCCGCAACATCCATTTCGCCTTGGACGTTTCGGCCTGAGAGGGGGCGCTGTCCAGCACGCGCTCGGCTGCCTGGGCGATGCGGCTCTCGGTCAGCAGGCCGCCGCATCGCTTGGTTTCGATCACATCCAAAAGCTGGCGGAACGACAATGCGTCGGACAGTTGAATGGGCGGCTGAAAGTTGGAAACGCCCCGGTCGAGTTCGTTGGCTTTGGCTCCTCCGGCGGACCAGCAGTCGATGATCTCGGTGCTGACATACCCCTGGAGACGATGACTCTGTTCGGGAAGCCTTGTTACCCGCTGCGTAAGAATGCGCGCTTGATCGAGCTTTCCGGTGTTCAGCAATTGCCCGGCCTTCATGATGTTGGCGCGCGCGGAATCGGGTCGATTGACCAAGGCTTGGTCGATCATTCCCTCCTCGGTCCTCCACACCCGCACTTGGCTCCAGGTGACGAAAGCAAAGGCCAGTGCAGCCACGGCGGGTGCGAGTGCGACCAGTTTCTTCATACGCGGAGCGCGCGCGAAGCCGTCGGCGGGGAGCAATTCGGCGATGCCGACGACCGCCAACAGCAATCCGATGCTCGGGAGGTAATTGCGATGCTCGAAGTACAGCTCGAGCGGCAGAATGCCGGACTCGACCGAGTGCGCGACCAGGAAGAAGAACCAGCCCGCAAACAGGGTCGGAGCGCGGCGGCGCAGCAGCGCCGCAGCCACGCTCATGCCGATGAGAGCCAGTAGGGCGAATAGCGTGGAAGCGGGAGAAAGCAGTCCGTGCGAGGTTTGGAAGTCGTCTACGAACAGCCCCATTTGTCCGCCGCGTGGCCATAAGATCAGGCCGATGTATTCCATCAGCGCACGCGGCTGACTGAGCAGGCGTTCGGTCAGGGTGAAGCCGCGGGCCTCGTAGCCGTTGAAGAACTGATCCGGGTATCTCAGCGCCAGGGCGATGGCAGCCAGGGCCGGGACCGCGAGAAACAGCGCATAAAACCCTTTGACGATGGAGGGGCGAGGACTGCGGAAGTAGGCGATCTCGATCACCAGGCACAGGGCCGGTACCACGATGCCGTTTTCCTTGCTGAACGCTGCGAGCGCCAGCAGGAGAGGGAAGCCGACAAACAGCCGAATCGCCGCGGGACGCGATTGACCTGCTTCGAGTTTGGCCCGTCCGGAGAGGTAAGCCCAGACCGCGGCGAGGGCGAACAGCGTACTGAGCTGAGCCATGCGCTGCACGGCGTAGAGAACCGTGCTGACGTTGATGGGGTG
This sequence comes from Lysobacter sp. K5869, assembly GCF_018847975.1. NCBI lineage: Bacteria > Pseudomonadati > Pseudomonadota > Gammaproteobacteria > Lysobacterales > Lysobacteraceae > Lysobacter > Lysobacter sp. K5869. The sequence continues at coordinate 2,258,332 of NZ_CP072597.1, forward strand.
CAGCAGCCAGAGGCACGCCACGATCGCGCCTATGGTGTTGGCGTGAGAGCGCAGGCGCTCATCGAGCGCGAGAATTCGGCGCACCACCTGCCAAGCGAGCGCGCCGCAAACCAGATGGATCAACAGGTTGCCGAATTTGAACGGGAACGGATGCATGCCGCCGGTCGCCGCGCTAAGCCAAAAGCTGGCCATGGAAACGGGGCGACCCAAGGGACCGGATTGGTTGCCGAAGATGATTTCCGCCGCGCTCGCTTGGCCGTCGATCCAGCGCTTCAGTGGATCGAGGTTGTACGCATCGTCGAAAATGAAGGGGCCCTTCAAACCCGACCAATAAAGCACGAGCGTGGCGAGTGCCGCGATGTAGAAGAGGATGCGCGTTTGGCTGGCGGACATGGGCGACCGTAAGTTCATTGCAGCGGAATTCGAGTTGCTTGCCAAAAAAAGAACCCCGGCGAGCCGGGGTTCTTATAGCATCCATATGCGGGTGTCGGGATCACTTCCTGCATTCGGCGGGAAGTTGCGACTTCGGCACGCCGTTGAGCTCCTTGCACTCCCACTCCACTCGGCCGCTTCCTTCGCCGGGAGTGAGTTCGATCTTCGCGGCTTTTCCGCCCGTGTTGCGGGTGGTCAGCGTCAGCACGCCCTTGTCGCCAACATCGATGGAGGCGCAGTACTTGCTCGCAACGAATTTGTATCCGGTGCTGCTGGGCGTGATGAGGGCCAGTTGGCCGATGTCCTGCGCCGATTCGCTGACCGCGATCTTGGCGCCGGCGGCGGCATACAGGCACTCCGCGTTTTTGGTTCGGATCGAGTAGTCCTGATAGGCCGGCAGCGCGATGGCTATCAGCAAGCCGAGGATCGCGATCACGATCATCAGTTCGATCAGGGTGAAGCCTGATTGATGTTTCATAGGGATACCCCCGGAAGCGCCAGTGCGATGAACCTTGGAACGGTCGGATCGTCAGGGGGGTGATCCGTTACTGCAAAAAAAGGCGTGGTGGGGCTTCTCCGCCGCCCTTTAGCAGAAACCCCGGCGAACCGGGGTTTCTGGTGTAGCTCACGCTGTCGGGCAGCGTATTAGCCGCGGCACTCGGCCGGCAGCTGCGACTTCTTGGAACCGTTGGTTTCCTTGCAGGTCCAGTCGATGCGACCGGCGCTGAAAGCCGGGGTCAGATCGAACTTCGCCATCTTGTCGGCGCCAGTGGCCTGGGCTTCGGTCTGGATCACGCCGTTGGCGGCGATCTTGACGTCCTTGCAGTAGTCGCTGGCCTTGAACTCATAGCCGGTGATCGACTGGGAGGTGATGGCGGCGAGCGAGCCACGGTCCTGAGCGGTTTCGGACACGGCCAGCTTGGCGGCGGCGGCGACGTTCAGGCACTCGGCGTTCTTGGTGCGGACGGTGTAGTCCTGGTAGGCCGGCAGAGCGATGGCGATCAGGATGCCGAGGATCGCGATGACGATCATCAGTTCGATCAGGGTAAAGCCTTGCTGCTTCTTCATGGTGTATCCCCTAGGAGTGTTGGTTGCTTCACGTGCCAGCGAGCGTCGGCTTTCGATCCATCGAAGGTGCCTGGCGAGCTGTCCGTGCACGTAAGGACTACGCACAACCCGTGCCAAGTAGTGGCGCATATGGCACTGGCCAGGAAACTGCTAGGGCAGTCACGCATCGAGGCTGGGTAAGGGTGAGTGAGGTGACGTTTTGGGTCAGTCCGGGGGAGGTTCTGGTGACCAAAAACGTCAGATTGGAAGATGCCCCCTCGAAAATGTGATGTTCACCGAAAATTCTCCGGGGGCAGCTTTTGCGACGAGCCTCGCGAAGGCGCTTGTCGGGAATTGGCGGCTGAATGGGGTGGGAGAGTGGCGCCTGCGAGAGCTGGCCTGGGAAGGGCCGTTGTGCGTCGGTGTGGACGCAAACGCTTGGCCTGGAAATAGGGGGGCGGCGGCGTCGGTGTTCACCGAGCGGCCTGGTCCGATCCGGTCGTGAAGGCGTTGCAGGCCCTTGAATGCCGTATCGGGGCGATGCCGCCACTGCCGGGCGGACCGCTCTATCGAATAATGAGAGGCCGGATGCGTCCTGCGTGCCCAGTGCGGCACGTCATGCGGTCTTGCGAGAGAACGGCGAACTGCGTGCGTTGCGTGTCGCTGCGTTCCTCATGTCGCTATCGGTGCCGCTCAGCCGCGTCGTGGCGGCTCGAACAGGTTTGCGGTGAATCTTTGTTCTCGTGCCGTATCGAGTCCCAGGTTTCCATTGCTCGATCGACTCTTTCGCCGGAAACACAAAGCGCCGGCTCTCGCGAGCCGGCGCTTTGTGTTTCCGGCGCCGATACCTGGGGCATCGGCACCGATCGATAGAGAACGACTTGAGCGAGTCGCCGAGAATTAGCCCCTGCACTCGGCCGGCAGCTGCGACTTCTTGGCGCCGCCGGTGTCGGTGCACTTCCAATCGATGCGGCCTGCGCTGAAGGTCGGCTCGAGCTTGAACTTGGCCTCCGTGGTAGCGCCGGTCTTCTGAGCCTCGGTGGTGATGACGCCATCCTTGATGATCGCGACATTCTTGCAGTACTTGCTGGGCGCGAACTGATAGCCGGTGACGGACTGGGTGGTGATGGCGGCCAGCGAGCCACGGTCCTGAGCCGTTTCGGACACGGCCAGCTTGGCGGCCGCCGCGATGTTCAAGCACTCGGCGTTCTTGGTGCGGACGGTGTAGTCCTGATACGCCGGCAACGCGATGGCGATCAGGATGCCGAGAATCGCGATGACGATCATCAGTTCGATCAGGGTGAAGCCTTGCTGCTTGTTCATGGTGTTTCCCCTAAGTGGTGTCGGAGGTTGCGGGTGCCGGCAGCGCAATGACCGCGGGAATTCGGCGGCCATGCGAAGCGCTGGTCCAACACGGGCTACGCAGGCCTCGTGCCAATTCGAAGGGGCATGGAGTAAGTGAGCAAAGAGTGCTGCTGTGGATGCGCATTCGATGCGTCTGTTGCCGGTGCAAGGAGTTGCCGCGACTTCTGCGAGAACGTCGACGTGCACTAGAATGAATTCATGGCACTAAATGTGCGGTTACAAATCCGTATTCAAGACACGGATTCTCTGTCGGCTGGGTAGCGCGATTCGCGCTGCGACGATCTCGATCCTCCTCCTCGCGCAGTGGTTGCCGGCGATCCGCGATGTGGTCGAAACGGATATCCGTAAGCGCGAGCGCTCGAAGCGGGTACGACCGTGCGGCGTCTGCCCACCGCTGTCGATCAGGCAGTGAGAGCGTCGAGTCGATCCGCGGACGGTATCGACCGCCGGGGCGCAACGCCGGCAACGACTCGTTACTGCGGACCGGGGCCGGCGATGTCGGCACGCTTGCCCCAGCGCCAAGTCCACCGCCACGGCAAACAAAAACGCCGGCCCTCGCGGACCGGCGTTTCTTCGTACTAATAAGACCGCCAGCGCCGCGCGCATCGCGCGGCCGGCCGCCGCCTCAATCGATCCCGAGCTTCTTGAGCTTGTACCGCAACGCCCGGAACGTAATCCCCAGCGCCGCCGCGGTGCGGGTCTTGTTGTAGCGGTTTTCCTGCAGCGCCTGCTGGATCGCGGCGCGTTCGATCTCTTCGATATACGAAGGCAGGGCGCTGGTGGCGGTGTCGCGCGGGCTGATCGTGCGCGGGTCGACGGCGCCGGGTGGGGCCGGCGGTTGGCCCGGGGCTGCCGCCGCGGGCGCGACGCCGGCCGGGGCGGTCTGGGTGGCCAGACGCGGCAGGCGCAGGTCGCTGGCGCTCAGGGTCTCGCCTTCGGCCAGGGCCAGCGCGCGTTCGAGGATGTTCTCGAGTTCGCGCACGTTGCCGGGGAAGGTGTAGGCGCGCAGCGCGTCCAGGGCGTCGTCGCCCAGGCGCGGCACGACCCGGCCCTGAGTGCCGGCGAGGCGGTGCAGGATCTTGGCGGCGAGGCCGGGCAGGTCGTCCAGGCGTTCGCGCAGCGGCGGCACGCGCAGTTCGATGACGTTGATGCGGTAGTACAAGTCCTGGCGGAAGCGGCCTTCGGCGACCAGCGCGGCCAGATCCTTGTGCGTGGCCGAGAGGATGCGCACGTCGACCGTGACTTCGGCCTGGGCGCCGACCGGGCGGATCGACTTCTCCTGGATCGCGCGCAGCAGCTTGACCTGCATCGCCAGCGGCAGCTCGGCCACTTCGTCGAGGAACAAGGTGCCGCCGTCGGCGGCCTGGAACAGGCCGGGCTTGTCGGCGTGGGCGCCGGTGAAGCTGCCTTTCTTATGGCCGAAGAACTCGCTCTCCATCAGCTCGGCCGGGATCGCGCCGCAGTTGACCGGCACGAACGGCCCGTCGGCGCGGCCGCCCTCGGAGTGGATGGTGCGGGCGACCAGTTCCTTGCCCACGCCGGATTCGCCGGCGATGTAGACCGGCGCCTGGCTGCGCGCGACCTTGCCGATGGTCTGGCGCAGCTTGATCATCGCCGGCGATTCGCCGTACAGGCGCGAGCCGACCGCCTCGCTGGCGTTGCGGCGGGTCTCGTGCAGCTCCAGCGCGTGGCGGACCAGATCGCGCAGCACCGACAAGTCCACGGGCTTGGCGACGAAGTCGAACGCGCCGGCCTTGAGCGCCTCGACCGCGGCTTCGACGTTGCCGAAGGCGGTGATCATCGCCACCGGGGTGTTCGGATACTTCAAGCTGATTTCAGCGACCAGATCCATGCCCGAGCCATCGGGCAGGCGCATGTCGGTCAGGCACAAATCGTAACGATTGCGCAGCAGCTGACTGCGAGCCTCATTGAGGCCCGACGCGGTATCGCAACGCAGGCCCATGCGGCCCAACGTCATGACGAGCAACTCGCGGATATCGCGTTCGTCGTCGACTACCAATGCACTACGGGTTTCAGCCATTGCGCCCTCCACCGCCCACGATAACTTAACGAACCTGTCGCGGCCAAGACGCCAGTGGCACGTTTTCTGCTTGCCGTGCGCACAGTCACATTGCCGGTCAGGCCGGCGAAAGCGCGCTCGCGCCGGCCAGACGGATGCGGAAGCAACCGCCGCCGCCGGGCACGGCGACGTAATCGAGCGAGGCCTGATTGGCGCGGCACAGCTCGCGCGCGATGTACAGGCCCAGGCCGGTGCCGTGCGCGGAGGTGGTGAAGAACGGCCGGAACAGGCGTTCGGCGACCGATTCGGGAATGCCCGGGCCGCGGTCGAGCACGTCGATCGCCGGCAAGCCGACTTCGTCGAAGTACACGTGCACGGTCACCCGCGCCGGCTCGCCGGGCTGGCGGCCGTAGGTCAGCGCGTTGTGCACCAGCACGGTCAGCGCCTGATGCAGCTGGCGCGGATCGACCAGCGCCGGCGCCTGCGCGTGCGCGCCGGTGGCGCGCAAGGTGTCTAGTTCGATCGGGTGGCTGGCGCGGTATTCGTCGACGAACTGGCGCACGAAGCCCATCAGCTCGACGTGCTCGGGCTTGGCCGGCTCGCGCCGGGCCATGCCGAGCACGTTCTCGACGATGCCGTTCATGCGCGTGCCCTGCTGGCGGATGATCTCCAGCAGGCGGCGGTCGGAGACGGCGATGTCGCGCGACTCCTCCAGCAGCTGCACGGCGTAGTTGATCGCCGCCAGCGGGTTGCGGATCTCGTGGGCGAGGCTGGCGGAGAAGCGGCCCAGCGCAGCCAGGGTGATGGATTCGGCGCGGCGCGAGACCAGCGAGGTGTCGTCGAGGAAGATCAGGGTCTGGTCGCTGCCGGCGAGCAGGCGGGTGAAGCGCGGCACCACTTCCGGCAGATCCGGCGCCAGCCGCAGCGGGCTTTCGTCCGGGCGGCCCTCGACCCGCCAGCGGCCGAGCCGGCGCGACAGCTCGGGCGAGGCGATCGCCAGCACGCGGTGGCCGTGGTGGCCGCCGGTGTGCTCGCCGCTGTCGCCGAGCAGCAGCATCGCCGCCTCGTTGGCCAGCCGCAGCCGGCCTTCGCCGTCGACCAGCAGCACGCCGGTGCGCATGCGGCGGATGATGAGTTCGTTGATCTCGGCGTAGTTGGCCGCCTCGGCGCCGCGGCGTTCGGCCAGTTCCTGGCTCTCGCGCATCTGCCGGCCGAGGGTGTTGGTCAGCAGCGCGATCGACAGGTAGCCCAGGGCGAACATCACCGGCTCGGCGACGGTGCGGCCGAGCGCCTCGTTGCCCAGTTCGGTCCACAGCCATTCGCCGATCAGGCCCAGGCAGGCCACGATCGCCGCGCCGATGCCGAAGCGCGTGGGCAGCAGCAGCGCGGCTGCGCCGACGTTGAACATCAGCATCAAGGCGATGCCGGTGCCGGCGCCGGGCAGGGCATGGATGGAGAGCAGGCCGAAGAACAGGTCGCAGGCGATGCCGGCGAAGACGTGGCCGCGCAGGTCGCCGCGGCGGCCGAACACGAACAGCAGGCCGGCGATGAACAGGTAGGACAGCGACAGCGAGCGCGCGAACAGGTCGTGGCGCGGCGGGCCGATCAGGTTGTCGACCGGGCCGAACAGGAACAGCACCAGCAGGGCCGCTTCCAGCAGCCGGTACAGGGTGAAGAAATACAGTTCGCGGCGCAGCGCGGAGTCGGCATCGGCCGGAGTGACGGGGGCGAGACCTGACGGCAAGCGGGTTTCCCTGCGCGGGCGGAGTATCGATCAGTATAGGGCGGCTGGCCGGCGCGAGCGGATCGCCCCGCTGTGCCAGGGTGTGACAGCAAGGGTGCCGGCGGGCATGGGTCTTGCGCAGGGCGCGTGCCGACCTTGCCGCATTTGGCCGCAGGCCCGCGGCGGGGTCCGTCCGGGCGCCCGCGGGCGCGGGGGCCGGCCCGGCCGCGGGGCTCCGCCGGTCGGCCCGCCGGCCGCAAGGTTTTGCTCGCCCCGCCGCGATCGGCGACAATGCGGCCCCCTCGCGCCCGCACCGGCCTCCGGCCGCGCGTCCGCGCGGGACGTCTTTCACTCCCCTCGGTGACGCATGAATTTCCACGAATATCAGGCAAAGCAGCTGTTTGCCGACTACGGCATCGCAGTGCCGGCCGGGCGCGTTGCGCGCACTCCCGAAGAGGCCGTCGCGGCCGCCAAGGCCATTCCGGGCGACCTGTGGGTGGTCAAGGCCCAGATCCACGCGGGCGGCCGCGGCAAGGCCGGCGGCGTCAAGCTGGCGAAGAACTTCGACGAAGTGAAGCAGTACGCCCAGGCCATGCTGGGCACCAAGATGGAGACCTACCAGTCGGCCGGCGTCGCCCTGCCGATCGACACGGTGCTGATCTCCGAAGGCACCGACATCGCCAAGGAACTGTACTTGTCGGTGCTGGTCGACCGCTCGACCAAGTCGGTCACCTTCATCGCCTCCGCCGAAGGCGGCGTGGAAATCGAAAAGGTCGCCGAGGAAACCCCGGAAGCGATCAAGACCATCCACGTCAACTACGTGCAGGGCCTGCAGGCCTACCAGTGCCGCGAGCTCGCCTTCGACCTGGGCCTCAACGCCAAGCAGGCCGGCCAGCTGACCAAGATCATGCTGGGCCTGTACAAGCTGTTCAACGAGAAGGACCTGGCGCTGGTCGAACTGAACCCGCTGGCGATCCTCACCAACGGCGACCTCGCCGTGCTCGACGGCAAGGTCAACAGCGACGACAACGCGACCTTCCGCCACAAGGATCTCGCCGACATGCGCGATATCCGCCAGGAAGACGAGACCGAGGTCAAGGCCAGCCAGCACGACCTCAACTACGTCACCATGGACGGCAACATCGGCTGCATGGTCAACGGCGCCGGTCTGGCCATGGCGACGATGGACGTCATCCAGCTGGAAGGCGGCTCGCCGGCCAACTTCCTCGACGTTGGCGGCGGCGCCACCAAGGAGCGCGTGACCGAGGCGTTCAAGCTCATCCTGAGCTCGGACAAGGTCAAGGCCATCTTCGTCAACATCTTCGGCGGCATCGTCCGCTGCGACATGATCGCCGAGGGCATCATCGCCGCGGTCAAGGAAGTCGACGTCAAGGTTCCCGTCATCGTCCGCCTCGAAGGCACGAACGTGGAAGCCGGCAAGGAACTGCTGAAGAATTCGGGTCTGGCCATTACCCCGGCCGACAACATCAACGATGGCGCGAAGAAGGCGGTTGCCGCCGTCGCTGGCAAGTAAGGGGCCGATGACATGTCCGTTTTGATCAACAAGAACACCAAGGTGATCGTGCAGGGCTTCACCGGCTCGCAGGGCACCTTCCACGCCGAGCAGATGCTCGAGTACGGCACCAAGGTCGTCGGCGGCGTGACCCCGGGCAAGGGCGGCACTCAGCACCTGGGCCTGCCGGTCTTCAACACCGTGCGCGACGCCGTCGAAGAGACCGGCGCCGACGCCTCGGTCATCTACGTGCCGCCGCCGTTCGCGGCCGACGCGATCCTGGAAGCGGCCGACGCCGGCATCAAGGTCATCGTGTGCATCACCGAAGGCATCCCGGTGCTGGACATGTTGCGGGTCAAGAACACCCTCAACGGCTACGACGACGTGGTCCTGGTCGGTCCGAACTGCCCCGGCGTGATCACCCCGGGCGAGTGCAAGATCGGCATCATGCCGGGCCACATCCACAAGCCGGGCAAGATCGGCATCGTCTCGCGCTCGGGCACGCTGACCTATGAAGCGGTCAAGCAGACCACCGACGTGGGCCTGGGCCAGTCGACCTGCATCGGCATCGGCGGCGACCCGATCAACGGCACCAACTTCATCGACGCGCTGAAGTGGTTCCAGGACGACCCGCAGACCGAAGGCATCATCATGGTCGGCGAAATCGGCGGTTCGGCCGAGGAAGAAGCGGCCGAGTTCATCGCCCAGTACGTGACCAAGCCGGTGGTCGGCTTCATCGCCGGCGCCTCGGCGCCGAAGGGCAAGCGCATGGGCCACGCCGGCGCGATCGCCTCGGGCGGTTCGGGCACGGCCGAAGGCAAGTTCGCGGCGATGGAAAAGGCCGGCGTCACCACGGTCAAGTCGCCGGGCGACTTGGGCGCGGCGATCGCTAAGCGTTTGGCCAAGTAAGCGGCACCGGGCCGTAGGTTTGGGCCCGAAGTTACGAAAAAGCCGCCTTCGGGCGGCTTTTTCGTTGTGTGTCACAGAGGTGCTACAGTGGCGTCCGGCCCACCCTGCGGAGACGCCGTGTCGACCACCACCATCCGCCTCAGCGACGAACTCAAATCGCGCATCGCCGACGCCGCCGAACGTGCCGGCACCACGCCGCACGGCTTCATCCTCGGCGCGCTCGAGGAAAAAGTCGGCGAGGCCGAGCGCCGCGCGCAATTCCTGGACGAGGCGCAGGCGCGCTGGCGCAGCTTCGTCGCCGACGGGCAGGTCTTGGCGTGGGGCGAGATGCGCGACTACCTCGGCCGCCGCGCGCGCGGCGAAGCCGCGCAAGCGCCGGCGAAGAAGCCCTTCGGGCGCGAGCCGTGACCCGAATCGTCCTGGCGCCGGCCGTGGCCGAGGACTTCGCCCGCATTCTCGATCATCTCGACCGCCACGATGCGGCAGGGCGCGAGCAGCGCATCGACGGCATCCTGCACGCGGTGGACGTGCTGGCCGATAATCCGCTGATCGGCCGGCCGGCCGAAGCGCAGCTGCGCGAGTTGGTCGTCGGCCGCGACGCCAGCGGTTATGTGGCGCTGTACCGCTACCTCAGCGAGTTCGATACTGTCCTGATCCTGGCGATCCGGGCCCAGCGCGAAGCAGGTTATGCGCCGCCCTGAGCGTAGCGAGTTTCCGATCCGGCGCGGACCACGCGGTTCGCGCCGGCTTTCCATTTTCCCCTTGTGAACGTCGAGTCCCGCATGTCCGCTCCGCTGCGCATCGCCCTTGCCCAGTTCGATTTCCCCGTGGGCGCCGTAACCCAAAACGCCGAGCGCATGTGCGCGCTGATCGCGCAAGCGCGCGACGAATACGGCGCCGACGTGGTGCTGTTCCCGGAACTGGCGATCAGCGGCTACCCGCCCGAAGACTTGCTGCTGCGCCCGGGCTTCCTCGCCGATTGCGAGGCCGCGCTGGAACGCGTGGCGGCGGCCGCGCACGGCATCGTCGCCGTGGTCGGTTGGCCGCAGGCGGCCGGGGCGGTCGTCTACAACGCCGCCAGCGTGTTGCGCGGCGGGCGGGTCGAGGCGACTTACCGCAAGCGCGAGCTGCCCAATTACGCGGTGTTCGACGAGCGCCGTTACTTCGATGTCGATCCCGACGGCGAAGCGGTGGTGTTCGAGGTCAAGGGCGTGCAGGTCGGCGTGGTGATCTGCGAAGACCTGTGGTTCGCCGAGCCGCTGGCGGCGACGGCGCAGGCCGGCGCGAGTCTCGTGCTGGTACCCAACGCCTCGCCGTTCGAGCGCGACAAGCACGCGCAGCGCGACGCGCTGCTGGACTTGCGCGCGCGCGAGACCGGCGTGGCGCTGGCCTATCTCAACGTGGTCGGCGGCCAGGACGCGCTGGTGTTCGACGGCGCCTCGGTGTTGGCCGACGGCGACGGTCAGGTGCACGCGGCTGCGGCGGCGTTCGAGGATCACTGGTTGGTCGCCGATTACGACGACGCGAGCCGCCGCTTCGCGCCGGTGTCGTGGCCGGTCGAACACGAGGAAAGCCGCGACGCGCTGGCGTGGCGGGCGGTGGTGCGCGGCACCCGCGACTACTGCCGCAAGAACGGTTTCGACAAGGTCTGGCTGGGCCTGTCGGGCGGCATCGATTCCTCGGTGGTCATGGCCATCGCGGTCGATGCGCTGGGGCCGGAGAACGTCGTCGCGGTGCGCATGCCTTCTCGCTACACCGCCGACCTGTCCAACGACTTGGCCGCCGAGCAGTGCGCGAGCCAGGGCGTGCGTCTGCTGGCGCTGCCGATCGAAAAGCCGTTCCAGGGCTTTCTCGACACCTTGGCCGAGGCGTTCGACGGCAAGCCGGTCGACGTGACCGAAGAGAATTTGCAATCGCGCACCCGCGGCGCGCTGATGATGGCGATGAGCAACAAGTTCGGCGGCCTGCTGCTGACCACCGGCAACAAGAGCGAGTACGCGGTCGGCTACGCCACCATCTACGGCGACATGTGCGGCGGCTACGCGCCGATCAAGGATCTGTACAAGACCGAGGTGTTCGCGCTGGCGCGCTGGCGCAACGCGGTGGCCGGTTCGCCGGTGATTCCGTGGGCGGTGATCGACCGCCCGCCGTCGGCGGAACTGCGCGAGAACCAGAAGGACCAGGATTCGTTGCCGCCGTACGACGTGCTCGACGCGATCTTGCTGCGCTACGTCGATCAGGAGCAGTCGCGCGACGAAATCGTGCGCGCCGGCTTCGATCCGGCCACGGTCGACCGCGTGCTCAAGCTGGTGCGGATCAGCGAGTGGAAGCGGCATCAGGCCGCGCCGGGGCCGAAGGTCTCGCGGCGCGCGTTCGGGCGCGAGCGGCGCTATCCGATCACCAACCGTTATTCCGGCTGAGGCCGATGCCGGGGCTCGGCCTGTAGGAGCGGCGTAAGCCGCGACCGCGACATCGCCGCTACGGCGCAACCCAGAGCGAGCGGCATCGTCGCAGCCGCGCCGGGCGTTCGCGTGCAGGAGCGGCGTAAGCCGCGATCCAACCGAAGCGATAAATCCCACGCCACACCCCGAAGCCCGGCCGCCGCTACGCCGCGCACGCTCCCGGTTGCGCCGCTCCTACAAGCGGGCTTCGGCTGCTCTGTCGCAAGCGATATACGCTGCCGGGCGTTGCGAAGCCCGGTCGCCGCCGCACCGCGCACGTTCCCGGTTGCGCCGTAGTTGCGGTGTCGCGGTCGCGGCTCGCGCCGCTCCTACAGGTAGCTTCGGACGCGTCGCGGCGAAAGCGGGGTGGCTTTCTTGGGCAGCGTTGCGGCCACGACGCAGCCGGCGAGTTCGGACGCACCGCCGCAAACGAAAAACGCCGCCCTGGGGCGGCGTTTTTCGTGCGGCGAGGGCAGGGAGCTTACTGCCCCTTGCCCGCCTGTTCGGCGCGCTTGGCTTCGAGCTTGTCGCGGTTGTCCACCGCCGACTTCTCGCCCGCGAACGGGTTGAGCTTGCGCAGGTTGCTCGGGTAGTCCGGCCATTCGCCGGTCAGCGCCGGGTGGTTCGGGTCGTTCTGCTGCAGCACGCGCTTGGCGTCGGCGGCCAGGTTCTGGTTGTCCAGGCCTTCGTAGGAACGCAACAGCACGGCGATGGCGTCGTACTGGTAGCGGCTCTGCGGGTAGGTTTCCAACAGGAACTTGGCGCGGTCGGCCGCGGCGACGTAGGCGGTGCGGCGCAGGTAGTACAGCGACACGTCGAGCTCGTGGCGGGCGAAGGTGTCGCGCAGCACGATCATGCGCTTGCGCGCGTCCTCGGCGTAGCGGCTGTTCGGGTAGCGCTCGACCACGATCTGGAAGTCGTTGTAGGCCTGCATCGGCGTGGCCAGATCGCGGCGGCTCACGTCCAGGCGCCAGACCTTCTGCAGGAACACCGTGTCGCGGCTGGAGTTGACCAGACCGCGCAGGTAATACAGATAGGCGATGTTGCGGTGGGTCGGGTAGGTGCGGATGAAGCGGTCGATGCTGCTGACCGCGTCGTCGTGCTTGCCGGACTTGTACTGGGCGTAAGCCGTTTCGATCAGCGCCTGCTCGGTGTACGGGCCGTACGGGTACTGGGCGACGAGGCGGCGGAAGCTGACCTCGGCCGAGGCCCAGTTGCCGTTGGTCATCGACTTGTGGGCTTTCTGATAGATCGCCTCGACCGGCTGGCCTTCGTCGCTGTCCTTGTTCTTCTTGAACATCTTGCCGACCCGCGTGCAGCCGGTGCCGGCTACGGCCACGATCAGCAGCAGGGACACCAGGCGCAGGACGGCGCGGGACGGGGTGGAACGATCGGTCATGGCAGGCATCGACAGGCGCCGGAGGCACGAAGAGCCGATAATAGCAGTCCGCGGGTCCGAGCCCTTAACCGGACCCGTCTTCCCTCATCAGTGCCGACGCCGCAATGACCGACTCCCGCCAGACCCTGACCGCGACCGTCCCCGACGCCGCCGCCGGCCGCCGTTTCGACGCCGTCCTGGCCGAACTGTTCCCCGATTACTCGCGCTCGCGGCTGGCCGCCTGGATCAAATCCGGCGACGCCCGCCTGAACGGCCGCGAGGCGCGCCCGCGCGACCCGGTCCAGGGCGGCGAATCCGTCGAATTGAACGTGGTCCTGGATACCCAGACCCACGCCGTGGCCGAGGACATCGCCCTGGACGTGCTGTACGAGGACGCCGAGGTGATCGTGCTCGACAAGCCCGCCGGGCTGGTCGTCCACCCCGGCGCCGGCAACCCGGCCGGCACCCTGGTCAACGCCCTGCTGCACCGCGACCCGTCGCTGGCCGCGCTGCCGCGCGCCGGCATCGTCCATCGCCTGGACAAGGACACCTCCGGGGTCATGGTGGTGGCGCGGACCCTGCCGGCGCACACCTCGCTGGTCGATCAGCTGTCCGCGCGCGAAGTCCACCGCCAGTACCTGGCCGTGGTGGTCGGCGCGCTGGTCTCCGGCGGCACCGCCAACGCCGCGATCGACCGCCACCCGCGCGACCGCCTGCGCATGGCCGTGCGCGAGGACGGCCGCGACGCGGTCACCCACTACCGCCTGCGCGAGCGCTTCCGCGCCCACACCTTGCTGGAATGCCGCCTGGAAACCGGGCGCACCCACCAGATCCGCGTGCACATGCAGCACCTCAAGCACCCCATCGTCGGCGACCCGCTGTACGGCGGCCCGCTCAAGCTGCCCAAGGGCGCGAGCGATTCGCTGGTGGAGACCCTGCGCGGCTTCAAGCGTCAGGCGCTGCACGCCGAGACGTTGGAATTCGTCCATCCGGTCAGCGGCGAACCGGTGCGCTGCACCGCGCCGGTGCCGGCCGACATGCTGCAGCTGATCGCCGAACTGCGCGAGGATTCGCGCGCCGCGGCCGAGGCCGGGCGATGAGCGAGGGCGCTGCGGCCCCCTGGATCGAAGCCGACTGGCCGGCGCCGCCGGGCGTGCGCGGCTTCACCACGGTGCGTCGCGGCCTGGGCGTGTCGCAGGCGCCGTTCGACTCGCTCAACCTGGGCACGCTCTACGGCGAGCAGCGCGACGAACCGGCCGCGGTGCTGCGCAACCGCGAACTGCTCGCGCAGGCCGCCGCGCTGCCGTCGCCGCCGCGTTGGCTGCATCAGGTGCACGGCGTCGGCGTGGTCCGCTTCGACGGCGACGCGCCGGCCGGCGAACCGGAGGGCGACGCCGCGGTGACTTCCACCCCGGGCACGGTGCTGGCGATCCTCACCGCCGACTGCCTGCCGGTGCTGTTCGCGGCCGAAGACGGCGGCGAAATCGGCGGCGCCCACGCCGGCTGGCGCGGGCTCGCCGACGGCATGCTCGAAGCCACGGTCGCGGCGATGCGCAGCGAACCCGCGCGCCTGCGCGCCTGGCTCGGCCCGGCCGCGGGGCCGCAGCGCTACGAAATCGGCGCCGAGGTGCGCGAGGCCTTCCTTGCCGTCGACGCCGCCGCCGAAACCGCGTTCGTCGCGACCAAGCCCGGCCATTGGCGGGTCGATCTCTACGCTCTGGCGCGGCAGCGTCTGGCGCGCGCCGGAGTGCGCGCCGATCATATCCACGGCGGCGGGCTGTGCACGATTTCGGAGCCCGACCGTTTCTATTCCCACCGCCGCGACCGCCGCACCGGACGCATGGCGACTCTCATCTGGATGCAACGATGACGCACTCGGTCCAACGGACGGCCCTGTTCCTTTCGCTCTGCCTCGCCGCGGCTTGCGGCGCCGTTTCCTTCGACGCGCGCGCCGGCGACGGCTGCGGCGAACGCAGCTACGACCTGCTGCTCGCCGCCTATCCCGGCGCGCAGAGCGAAACCGGCGACGACGGCGAATTCCTGCGCACCGCCGGCTCGCCGCAGCGCTGGATCAAGCTCGACGACGTGGCCTGCAAGGTCTGGCCGGCGTCGCCGGACAAGACCTTGTTGGCGGTGCGCCTGCGCCACGATCAGGCCAGCGGCGAGGTCGATGTCGCCGATCTGGAAGTGCTGGTCGCCGATTCGGCCAAGCCGCGCATCCTGCAGCGCTACCGCGAGAACGACGCGCTGACCTCCGACGCGGTGCGGATTTCCTCGGTGACTCTGGACACCGCGCGCTATCGCCTGGACGACAAGACCACCGCGTTCGGCGTGCGCGTGACCTACAGCGGTTCCTCGCGGGTCAATCCTTACGAAAGCACGGTGCTGGCGCTCTACGTCGGCGACGGCGCGAAGCTGCGGCCGGTGCTGAGCAATCTGGAGGTCGCGCTCGACCGCGGCGAATGGGACGGCAATTGCGCGGGCGAGTTCGAGACCGTGCAGCGCACCGTCGCCATCGACGCCAAGCGCGATCATGGATTTGCCGGCCTGCTGGTCAACTCGGTGTCGCAGGCGCGCCGCAATTCGTCGCGCAACGACGACTGCGAAGACATCTCCGCGCCCAAGCGAAAGAGCAGCGACCGTCTGCCCTTCGACGGCCAGCGCTACGTCGTGCCGTCCGCGCTGCGTGCGCTGTAAATGAGCGCGAGCGCAGTGAAAAGTTCGCGCGACGCCGAGCGCCTGGGCGCCCGCGAAGGCTTGTACCCGCGCGCGCTCGGCGTGCGCTTCGTGTTCCTGCCGCGCACGCTGCGGCAGGTGCACGGCCGCGCCGGCCGTCAGCGTTATGTCGGCGAAGGGCAGGTCGAGCGCGGCCATGGGCTGATCGCCGGCTTGATGGCGCGGGTGGCGCGGTTGCCCAAGGCGCACAACGGGCCGATCGAAGTCGAGATCGACGCCGGCCCGCGCGGCGAAACCTGGACCCGCCGCTTCGGCAAATCGACGATGCGTTCGCGCCTGATCGAGCGCGACGGGCTGGTGCTGGAGCGGTTGTGGCCGATGCGTTTCGCCTTCGTCCTGGATCTGGACGGCGAGATCGCCGACGCCGCGGCCTCGGGCACGTTGCCGTTGGACAACGGCGCCTCGGTGACCGTGTCCTCGCCGGTGATGCCGCTCGCGACGCCAATGCACGGGCCGGACGATCCGGGCCTGTCGTGGCGTTTGGTGCGGGTGCGCCTGCTCGGCGTGCCGCTGCCGGCGAGTTGGTTCTCGGGGATGCGCGCGCGCGAGTTCGAGCGCGACGGGCGGTATCACTTCGAGGTCGGCGCGCAGTTGCCGGTGGTGGGGTTGTTGGTGCGGTATCGCGGGTGGTTGGAAGTGGCGGAGTAGGTCGGCGTTTCGCGGTTTTGCTGTTCCGTCTCCGCCGTTGTCGCGTTTCGACGTTTGAGCCGTCGCGCTTCCTTCGTTCACCCTCCTGACACGGTCGTTCGCGATCTCCTCATCGTCATTCGCCGCCCGCGCGCTCATTCGTCGTCCCACGCCGTCATTCGTTGCCCCAACACCGTCATTCCGGCGAAAGCCGGAATCCATTTTGCCGTTGCTTCCATTGGCCGCTTCGCGCGAGCGTAGGAGCAAGATCAAAATGGATTCCGGCTTTCGCCGGAATGACGGCGTTGAGGGGCCGCGATGTCGGCTAGGGGGCGATTGCGTGGCCTGGGGTGGTGGTGGCGAATTTCGCAGCTTCGGTTGGCGGCGGCGGAGCATCGTCGTCGCGGTCGGCATGAGCCGATAACGCATCCGCCGCCCGGCCGGCCCCGAAATCGCCCCAACGCCGCCGATTGGCGGCACACTCGCGCTTGCGAACGGATCGCCGACTCGCCCGGCATGGAAGCGTCCCTCCCGCGTTTCGAGTACCGTCCATGAGCTTTGAACATCCAGTGTGGGAAGCGCCGCGTCGCGCAGTTTGGGGCGCGCCGCGTCCTGCCGTTTGGGGAACGCCGCGTCTTGGTTTCTCGGCGGCGGGTGCCGTCGTGGTTGGGTTGGCGGACGGGGGACGCGGACGGTGAACACCGAATTGAAGAAACTGCAGCGCTCGTGGTTCGTCCCCGGCGACCTCAACGGCTTCTTCGGCCTCGTCGTCGACAACCTCTCGATCCTCGGCTTCATCGCCGCCGCGCTGATCGGCATCTTCGGTTTCCCGGCCGAAGTCATCTACACCCGCATGTTTCCCGGCACCGCGTTCGGCGTGCTGGTCGGCAATCTGATCTACACCTGGATGGCGCGCCGCCTGGCCGCGCGCAGCGGCCGCGACGATGTCACCGCGATGCCGCTCGGCCTGGACGCGCCGACCAGCATCGGCATGGCCTTGCTGGTGCTCGGCCCGGCCTTCGTCGGCTTCAAGCAAGGCGGCATGGACGAAATGGCCGCCGCCGACGCCACCTGGAAGCTCGGCATGGCCGCGCTGATCGTGATGGGCGCGCTGAAGTTCGCGCTGTCGTTCATCGGCGACGCGGTCAGCCGCCTGATTCCGCGCGCCGGCCTGCTTGGCTCGATCGCCGGCACCGCGCTGGTGCTGATGGGCTTCTTGCCGCTGATCGAAACCTTGCGTTCGCCGCTGGTCGGGTTCATGACGCTCGGGTTGTTGCTGTACGTGCTGGTCGCGAAGGGCAAGTTGCCGGTGAAGTTGCCGGGCGTGTTCGTCGCGTTCGTGTTTGGGACGGTGTTGTTCTACGGCTTCGGGGCGGTTGGGTTGGGAGCTCCGGGCTTCGGTTGGCCAGAGCCGCAGCCTCTGCGCCCCGTGTTGCCGCTGCCCACGCTCGGCTTCATCGAAGGCCTGCCGTACACGCTGCCGTACCTGCAGCTGCTGCTGCCGTTCGGCTTGCTGATGGTGGTCGGCGGCATCAACGTCAGCGAAAGCGCGCGCGCGGCCGGCGACGATTACCGCACCCGCGACATCCTGCTGGCCGAGGCGTTCTCGACCTTGGTCGCCGGCTTCGTCGGCGGCGTCGCCCAGACCACGCCCTACATCGGCCAGCCCGCGTACAAGCACATGGGCGCGCGCAGCGGCTACACCTTGTTGACCGGCTTGTTCATCGGCCTGGGCGGCATGCTCGGCCTCGTCTCGGGCTTGGTGCAGTGGCTGCCGCTGGCGGTGCTGGCGCCGATCATCGTCTACGTCGCGCTCGACATCACCACACAGGCGTTCCAGGCCACCCCGGCCAAGCACGCCACCGCGATGGTGTTCGGCTTCCTGCCGCCGGTGGCGTACATGCTCTCGATCAAGACCGGCAATCCGAGCTGGATCGACCCGGCCCGCCACGCCGAACTGACCGGCCTGCTCGACGGCCACGGCCTGCCCGAACTGGCGGTGATCGTGACCCTGGGCAACGGCTTCATCATGACCTCGATGATCTGGACCTCGGCGGTGGCCTCGATGGTCGACGGCCGCCTGCGCCGCGCCGCGGCCTTCCTGCTCGGCGGCGCGGGGCTGGCGCTGTTCGGCATCATCCATTCGGTCGACCCGCGCGGCGGCGTGTACCTGCCGTGGGCGCTGGAAGGGCTGCAGAAGACCATAGCCTGGCAGTTCATCGGCGCCTATATCGGGCTGGCGGTCTTGCTGATCCTGCTGTCGCTGCAGCGCGATCCGGTCGAACCGCCGGCGCCGGCTTGAGAGCCCGCGCCCGCGGCCCCAGATCGATAAGCCCACCCACCGGCCCACGCCATGTCCCTGCAGAACGAACTCAACGCCGTGCCCGGCGTGACCGCGCAACCCGAAGCCGCGACCCGCGACTTCGTGTTCAACCACACCATGCTGCGGATCAAGGATCCGCAGGCCTCGCTGGATTTCTACACCCGCGTGCTCGGCTTCACCTTGGTGCGCAAGCGCGATTTCGCGGAGGCGCAATTCAGCCTGTACTTCCTGGTGCTGGTGAACGACCCGGCGCAGATTCCGGCCGAGGAGCCGGCGCGCGGCGAATGGCTGCTGAGCCAGCGCGGCGTGCTCGAACTCACCCACAACCACGGCACCGAGAACGACGCGGATTTCGCCTACCACCACGGCAACAGCGACCCGCGCGGCTTCGGCCACATCTGCGTGTCGGTGCCGGACGTGGAAGCGGCCTGCGCGCGCTTCGAGCAGCTCGGCGTGGCGTTCCAGAAGCGGCTGACCGACGGGCGGATGAAGGACATCGCCTTCATCAAGGACCCGGATGGCTATTGGGTCGAAATCCTGCAGCCGACGTCGCGGGTGTAAGCCATCCAGACGCGACGGCCCGCCACCGTCGCGCCGCTATTCCCCGATCCCCCGGGCCGCATCCGCGACCCGGGGGATCGTCTTTTTGGAGCCCGCGAACGCATCCGCCGCGCCACCGCCGAACTCGCCGCGAAAACCCCGCCCCCCATTCCCCATTCCCGCTTCTCTATCCCCGCTTCCCTATTCCCCGCTTCCCACTCCCGCGTCTCCTCCAACCTTGAAACCCCCGCCAAAGCCCGCATTAACAGGTCATTCGCGGCCCGCGCGCGACACTCGCGTCCCAGCCGCCACCTATCTTTCGGAGAACCCTCCATGCGGATGGACAAGCTGACCTCGCGCTTCCAGCAGGCTTTGCAGGACGCGCAATCGCTGGCGGTCGGACGCGACCACAGCGTGATCGAACCCGCGCACCTGCTGACCGCCTTGCTCGACCAGAGCGGCGGCAGCACGCGCCCCTTGCTGGCCCAGTCCGGCGTCAACGTGCCGCTGCTGCGCGAACGCCTGGGCGAGGCGCTGGAAAAGCTGCCCAAGGTCAGCGGGCAGGCCGGCAATGTGTCGATCGGCAACGATCTGGCGCGCCTGCTCAACGTCACCGACAAACTGGCGCAGCAGCGCAACGACGCCTTCATCGCCAGCGAACTGTTCCTGCTCGCCGCGCTCGACGACGGCGGCGACGCCGGCCGCACGCTCAAGGCCGCGGGCGCGACCAAGGCCAAGCTCGAGACGGCCATCGACAAACTGCGCGGAGGCGAGAGCGTGCAATCGGAAAACGCCGAAGACCAGCGGCAAGCGCTGGAAAAATACTGCATCGACCTGACCGCGCGCGCCGAGAACGGCAAGCTCGATCCGGTGGTCGGCCGCGACGAAGAGATCCGCCGCACCATCCAGGTGCTGCAGCGCCGGACCAAGAACAACCCGGTGCTGATCGGCGAACCCGGCGTGGGCAAGACCGCGATCGTCGAAGGCTTGGCCCAGCGCATCGTCAACAACGAGGTGCCCGAAGGCCTGCGCGGCAAGCGCGTGCTCTCGCTCGACATGGGCGCGCTGATCGCCGGCGCCAAGTTCCGCGGCGAGTTCGAGGAGCGCTTGAAGGCCGTGCTGAACGATCTGTCGAAGAACGAAGGTCAGGTGATCTTGTTCATCGACGAACTGCACACCATGGTCGGCGCCGGCAAGGCCGAGGGCGCGATGGACGCGGGCAACATGCTCAAGCCGGCGCTCGCGCGCGGCGAGCTGCACTGCATCGGCGCGACCACGCTCGACGAATACCGCAAGTACGTGGAGAAGGACGCCGCGCTGGAGCGCCGCTTCCAGAAAGTGTTCGTCGGCGAGCCGACGGTCGAGGACACCATCGCGATCCTGCGCGGGCTCAAGGAGCGCTACGCCGTGCACCACGGCGTGGAGATCACTGACCCGGCCATCGTCGCCGCGGCCACGCTCTCGCACCGCTACATCGCCGACCGCCAATTGCCCGACAAGGCCATCGATCTGATGGACGAGGCGGCGTCGCGCATCCGCATGGAGATCGATTCCAAGCCGGAAGAGCTCGACCGCAAGGAGCGCCGGCTGATCCAGCTCAAGATCCAGCGCGAGGCGCTGAAGAAGGAGAAGGACGCCGAATCCAAGCAGCGCCTGGCCGATCTTGAAGCCGAGATCGCCGTCCTGGAGCGCGAGTTCAACGACCTGGAAGAGGTGTGGAAGGCCGAGAAGGCGACCTTGCAGGGCGCGACCAAGATCAAGGAGCAGATCGAGCAGGCCAAGCTCGATCTGGAAGCCGCGCAGCGCACGCAAGACTTCGGCCGCATGAGCGAAATCCAGTACGGCAAGCTGCCGGAGCTGGAAAAGCAGCTCAAGGCCGCGCAGGAAGCCGAAACCCAGGGCTTCAAGCTGCTGCAGGACAAGGTCACCGCCGAGGAGATCGCCGAGGTCGTCGCGCGTTGGACCGGCATCCCGGTGGCGAAGATGCTCGAAGGCGAGCGCGACAAGCTGCTGAAGATGGAGCAGGTGCTGCACGCGCGCGTGGTCGGCCAGGACGAGGCGGTGCGCGTGGTGTCCGACGCGGTGCGGCGTTCGCGCGCGGGCCTGTCCGATCCCAACCGTCCCAGCGGCTCGTTCCTGTTCCTCGGCCCGACCGGCGTGGGCAAGACCGAGCTGTGCAAGGCGCTGGCCGAGTTCCTGTTCGATTCGTCCGACGCGATGGTGCGCATCGACATGAGCGAGTTCATGGAGAAGCACGCGGTCAGCCGTCTGGTCGGCGCGCCTCCGGGCTATGTCGGCTATGAAGAGGGCGGTTATCTCACCGAGGCGGTGCGTCGCCGTCCTTACAGCGTGATCCTGCTCGACGAAGTCGAGAAGGCGCACCCGGACGTGTTCAACATCCTGCTGCAGGTGCTCGACGACGGCCGCCTCACCGACGGCCAGGGCCGCACCGTGGACTTCCGCAACACGGTGATCGTGATGACCTCGAACCTGGGTTCGCAGTTGATCCAGGAGTTCAGCCACGACGCCTCGCCGGACGCCTACACGCAGATGAAGACCGCGGTGATGGGCGTGGTGCAGACCCACTTCCGCCCGGAGTTCATCAACCGGCTCGACGACATCGTGGTGTTCCACCCGCTGGAGAAGAGCCAGATCCGCGAGATCGCCAAGATCCAGCTGCACGGTTTGGAGAAGCGTCTGCTCGAGCGCGGCCTGAAGCTGTCGCTGAGCGATTCGGCGCTGACCTTGATCGGCAACGTCGGCTTCGACCCGGTGTACGGCGCGCGGCCGCTCAAGCGCGCGGTGCAGCAGCAGATCGAGAATCCGCTGGCGCAGAAGATCCTCGGCGGCGAGTTCGTCAACGGCGATACGATCCAGGTCGAGGCCGAGGGTGGGCATTTGGTGTTCCGCAAGGTGTAAGCCGCGGCGGATTCCAGGCAAGCGAAAACGGCCCGCGATGCGGGCCGTTTTTGTGTGCGGGGGTAGGGTGGGGCGCGGTGGTTGCGGTGTCGCGGTCGCGAAAGGCTTCGGATCGCCCCTGGGCTACCTGTAGGAGCGGCGCAAGCCGCGACCGCGAACCACAAACCCCGGCGTCACTCTCCGCCAGCCACCGCCACCGCCACCTCCGGCGCCTTACGCGGCACGATCCCGAGCGCCTGTTCGATCTCGCCCGGATCGAACCGCAGCCCGCCCTTGAACACCGCATCGACCTTGCGGATGTCGCGCATGTCTTTGGTCGGATCGCCGTCGATCAAGACCAGGTCGGCGTACTTGCCCGGCGCGATGTAGCCGCGGTCCTTGTCCACGCCGAGCACCTGCGCCGGCGTCAGCGTCGCCAGCCGCAGCACTTCGGCGTTGGGGATGCCGGCGCGCGCGTAGGTTTCCAGTTCGGCGTGCAGCATGTAGCCGGACATCGCGTCGGTGCCCGGCAGGAGGGTGATGCCGGCGTCGTGCAACGACTTGAGCAGTTTGAGCATGCTCGGGAACGCCTGTCGGTAGGCCGCTTCCTGTCCGTGCGGCGGCTTCAGCGCGCCCCAGCTGAGGTTGCGCCGCGCCTGCGGCGGCAGCCGCTCGGCCACGCCGCGCAGGCCGGGCGGCGTCTTGTCGGCGGGGTCGCCGCCGAACAGATCCTCGGCCAGCGCCATGGTCGGATCGAGCACGGTGCGGTGACGCTTGAGGTAATCGATGAACTCGCGCACCTTCGGCGCCTCGGGCGGGTACTCGTGCGCGTGCTCGGCGACCGCGGTCAGCCGCTGCATGCTTTGGGTGTCCTTCACTTGCGGGTACATGAAGTTGAGTTCGACGTAGAGCAGGTGCTGCAACTCGTCGGCGCCGTCGTCGATGAACTGCCGCGCCGACATCGACGCCGGCACGTGGCCGCTGTAGCGCAGGCCGCGGGCGTGGGCGCGGTCGGCGATGACCGGCACCAGTTCGGGTTTGAGCGAGGAGTAGCTCTTGATCTGCATGTAGCCGCGGTCGGCGTAGAAATCCACCGCCTTGACCGCTTCGTCCGGCGTGGACACCAGCATCTTGGTTGGGCCGGCGTAGGGGCCGGGGCCGTCGATGAAGCCGGCCATCAGCACGCGCGGGCCGATCTCGCTGCCGGCGTCGAAGCGTTTGACGCGCTCCAGGAAGGTGTCGAAGTTGTTGGCGATGTCGCGCGCGCTGGTGACGCCGGCGGCGATGTCGAGCGCGCCGTCCTCGGTGGCGCTGTAGTGCTTGTGCACGTCCCACAGGCCGGGCATGAGGAAGCGGCCGCGCGCGTCGAGGGTTTGCGCGGTCGCCGGCGCGCGCATCTGCGCGTCGGGCGCGACGCGCACGATGCGTTCGTTCTCGATCAGCACGCTGGTGCCGGCGCTGACGCTGAGGTCGCGCGGATCGAACAGGCGCGCGTTGCGGATCAGCAGCGGGCCTCGCGGCGCGTGGGTGAGGCGCTTGGCGAAGTCGGCGCCCCATTGCGCGGCGGCGGTTTCCTGCAGCTCGGTCAGTTTCGGCGCGGCGTCCTCGAATTCGCGGTCGACGACGGAGAACCAGCCGGAGGCGAAGATCGTCGCCGCGGTTTCGCCGTCCTCGCGCAGCCAGACCATGCGCGGGGTGAAGTCCAGGCCTTCGATGCGGTACAGCCGCAGCGCGACCGGGCCGCGCTTGCCGGCGATCGGATACTCGCCGACCGCGGCGATGCTGGCCTCGCCGGCAGGCAGCAAGGCGAGCTTGTGTTGAGGCGCCTTGAGCAAGGCGCGCGCGAGCGCGCCGGTGGCCTCCGGCGCGGCCTGCAGCGGCAGGAAGAACGCGGGCGCGGCGAGCTCGCGTTCGCCGCGTTCGGCCGGGTTCTTCCACTGCGCCTTGGCGCCGTCGACGCGGTAGCTCTCCTCGAAGGGATTGAGCAGGTAGTCGTTGCCGCTGCCGCTGTATTCGCGCAGGGTGCCGTCGTCGTTGGCGCGCCAGCGGGTGGTGCTGCGGTCGCCGCGGCCGCGGTCGGTGTAGTGGTAATCGACTTGCACCGAGCCGTCGGCGGCGGTGGCGACTTTCTGTTCGCCGGCCGCACGGCCTTGCATGAACACGGCGTAGTCGCGGGTGCCGGGCGCGGCCTGGGCGGCGAGCGCGGCGGAGAGAGCGAGGGACAGCGACAGCAAGGCGATCGGGCGCATCGAAGGGCTCCGGGGTGGCGTGCTGACAGCGAGGGACGCGGTGGCGCTGGCGAGGTATAGCCGATCCTGGCGGCGCGGGAATGTGCCGCTAGTGGGAACTGTCATGCCGTCGATCCGCGAATCGCGCGGCGCGGATGCGAAAAGGCCCGGGACGATGCCCGGGCCTTCGCGCGCAGCGGGTTCAAACCGCGAAACGCATCACCATTTGTAGCCGACCTTCAAATACGCGAACGCGCCGTTGAAGCCGAACGGCGACGCGGTGTTGTACGGCAGGTAGTTGCGCGTGCCGCGCACCAGCTTGGATTCGTCGGGATACTCGTTGAGCACGTTGTCGCCGCCGACGGTGAAGTCCCACTGGTTCAGGCGATAGGTCGCGGCCAGATCCAGCGTCCACTTCGCGCTGAAGGTCTGGTCCTGGCGCGGATCGGTCGCATGCAGCTCGGTGAACTGGCCGTAGCGGGTGGCGGTGGCGTTGAAGTTCCAGTTGCCGGTCTTCCAGTCGCCGCTGAGGAAGAACTTGTCGCGCGGCGCGCCCTTGGTGATGCGGCCGATCTCGGTGCGGCCGATGCGCACCGCGGCCGGGTCGATCGCCGCCAGCCGCGGCGGGTTCGGCGCGATGTTCTCGATCTCGGTCTTGGAGTAGTTGTAGCCGGCGGTGGTGCTGAGCTTGCCGCTGCCGACGTCCCAGGCGTAGGTGGCGATCACGTCCACGCCCTGGGTCTTGGTATCGACCGCGTTGGTGAAGTAGCGGCCGCCGCCGATGCCCGGATAGCCGTTGGCCTGCAGGTAGTTGCGCACCGCGGTGCTGGTCAGGTTCTCCGACAGCAGAATGCGGTCGTCGACCTTGATGTGGTACGCGTCGACGGTGATGTACAAACCGTCGGCGGGCTGCAGCACCAGGCCGAGGCTGTAGTTGGTCGATTCCTCGGCCTTCAGCGGCTCCGAGCCCAGCGCCACCGCGGCCGGGTTGTCGACGCGGAAGGTGCCGATCTCATAAGGCACGCCGCTGATGAAGTTGGTGGCGATGGACTGGAAGTACTGCTGCTGCAGCGACGGCGCGCGGAAGCCGGTGGAGGCGGTGGCGCGCAGCGCGACCTTGTCGGTGAAGGCGTAGCGCGCCGACAGCTTGCCCGAGGTGGTGTCGCCGAAATCGCTGTAGCTCTCGTAGCGCGCGGCGAGGCCGGCGGAGAACTTCTCGGTCAGGTCGCCTTCCACGTCGAGGTAGAGCGAGTAGCTGTGGCGGTCGAACTCGCCGGCGTCGCTGGCGCGGAAGCCGGAGAACACCTGCGCGCCGGGAATGATCTGGCCGTTCGACGCGGGCACGCCGCCGTTGGCGTAGGACAGCGGCTCGCCGGCGCGCTGGCTGAATTCCTCGCCGCGCCACTCCGCGCCCCAGGCGAAAGTGATCGGGTACTTCCAGCCGAAATCCACCGGGCGGGTGAAGTCGAGATTCAACACGTGCTGGGTGACTTCCAGCGCGCCGGCGTAGAACTTGCGCGGCGAGCTCGGGCCGAGGCTGCGGTTGAGGGTGTTCTCGATGTCGAAGGTCAGGCCGTTGTGGCCGTAGTTGTAGCTCAGGTCGATCTGGGTGCCGCCGGCGGTTTCGCCGCGCAGGCCGAACACCGCGGCACGGTCCTTGCTGACGTTGTGGATCTGCGGCAGGAAACCGTTCGGATAGATCGACGGGATGTTGCGCGGGTCGGCGGCGAAGCGGAAATAGCCGTTGGACAGCACGTCGCGTTCGCTGTAGCTGCCGAAGGAATAGAAGGTCAGGTAATCGGCCGGCTTGTACTGGCCGTTGTAGGAGAACGCGCCCTGGTCGATTTCCGGATCGCCGTAGCGCTGTTCGACCACGCCCTGGTAAGGACGCGCGCGGTTGGTCTGGTCCTGATGCCCGCCTTGCGCGGCCAGCCGCAGCCAGCCGCGTTCGCCTTCCAGGCCGAGATCGCCGGAGAGCTGGTATTGCTCGCCATCGCCGGCGCTGTACTGGCCGTAGCGCGCGGCCACCGAGCCGCCTTTGCCGGCGCCCTTGAGCACGATGTTGACCACGCCGGCGATGGCGTCGGAGCCGTACTGCGCCGAGGCGCCGTCGCGCAGCACTTCCACGCGTTCGATCGCGGCGATGGGAATGGCGTTGAGATCGACCGGCGAAGAGCCGCGGCCCTGGCTGCCGTTGAGGTTGATCAGCGCGGTGGTGTGGCGGCGCTTGCCGTTGACCAGCACCAGCACCTGATCGGGAGCGAGGCCGCGCAGCTGCGCGGGGCGGACCGCGTCGGTGCCGTCGGTGATCGCCGGGCGCGGGAAGTTGAGCGAAGGCAGGGCGCGCGCCAGCGCGGTGGCGAGTTCGACCGTGCCGGTGGCTTCCAGGGTTTCGGGCGTGATGATGTCGATCGGCGCGGTGGATTCGGCGACGGTGCGGTCGCTGACGCGGGTGCCGGTGACGATGACTTGATCGAGGGTCTTGGCGTCGGCTTGCGGCGCGGGCTGCTGGGCCAGCGCGGCGGGCGCGGCCAGGGCGATCAGCAGACCGAGGGCGAGGGGATGGCGGGTGCGGAGGCGGTGCGTGCGGCTGGCGTGCATGAAGACTCCTGCAAGGGGACTGACAGCGATGTCATTCGGGTTTAACACGGTCATAACAACCGGGTCAATGAAGCGGCCAGAAACCGGCTAACGCAAGTAATCAAAAGGTGGTAGCCGCCTCGTTTTCGGCCCTGGGGCGGGAGGCGGGAGAGCGGCGAGGGGGAGGGCGGGCGAAAAAATCCGCCGGACCCGCGACGCTGCACGGGCCGGCGGCCGGAAAATGGGGGTATCGCCCGCAAAGGGCCGACAGGCAGACGGCCCGGACGCGAGCATGGCGGGGCGTGACGCCGGGCTGGAATCAGACGAGTCTGAAATCGCATCGCAGGGCGCGCGATCCGTGCGCTGCGTCGGCTCATCAGGCTCCCGGCCGCGCCGCGCGCTGGCGTCGGCGCGGCCAGCGGCTGCTAAGATGCCCGCGCTCAAGGTGATCGCCGGCACAGTCCGGCGATTGAAACGGGAATCCGGTCGCGCCGCTGGCCAGTTCGTCCAGAACGGTCCGCGCGCTCAAGCCGGAGCTGCCCCCGCAACGGTAGGCGAGTAGACGCACCGCAACGGCCACTGTGCTCAGGCATGGGAAGGCGCGGTACGGGAACCCCGGACAAGGACGCTCCACCGGTTCCGCTCGCAAGCCCGGAGACCGGCCCGGAGCGCGAACCGACCGGCGGTGGGCCTGGTTGCGGACGATCGCGCCCGCGCGCATTGCTCCGAGCCGTTTCTCCGCCGGTCCCGACCCTTGTCGGCCGCGCGGGTGAGGCGCGGCCCGGAGACCCGTACGCAATGCCGCACTTCGCTTCCCTCCCGCTTTCCCCGCGCCCGCTCGTTTCGCGCTCGCTCGCGTCGGCCTTGTCCGTCGCCTTGCTCGGCGCCGCCGCCGGCGCGCAGGCCGCGCCCGCGGTCGATCTCGATCAAGTGGTGGTGACCGCCACCCGCACCGCGCAGACCCAGGACGCGACCCTGGCCGCGATCACCGTGATCGACCGCGCCGACATCGAACGCCTGCAGCCGGCGTCGCTGCCGGACTTGCTGCGCGGCACCCCGGGCGCGTCGTTGGCCAACAACGGCGGGCCGGGCAAGAGCACCTCGCTGTTCCTGCGCGGCACCGAGTCCGACCACACCCTGGTGCTGGTGGACGGCATCAAGCTCGGCTCGGCCACCAGCGGCGGCGCGTCGCTGCAGGACATTCCGGTCGACCAGATCGAACGCGTGGAGATCGTGCGCGGCCCGTTCTCCAGCCTCTACGGTTCCGAAGCCATCGGCGGCGTGATCCAGATCTTCACCCGCCGCCCGCAAGGCCCGTTCGTGCCGAGCTTCAGCGTCGGCATCGGCAGCCACCAGACGCATCGCGCCTCCGCGGGCGTCGCCGGCAAGGGCGAGCGCGGCTGGTACTCGATCAACGCCGCGCACGAAGACACCGACGGCATCAACGCCTGCCGCGGCAAGCCCAATCCGCGCGGCGCCGGCTGCTTCACCCACTCGCCCGATCGCGACGGTTATCGCAACACCTCGCTGACGATGCAGGGCGGCTACCGCTTCAACGAGCAGTGGGACGGCGAGGCGCGCGCGTTCCGCGCCGAGGGCTACAACGAGTACGACGGCAGCCAGAACAATCAGGCCGACATCGTCCAGCAAGTGATCGGCGCCAAGCTGCGCTATCGCCCGAGCGAGCGCCTCGCGCTGAGCCTCAACGCCGGCGAAAGCCGGGATCAGAGCGAACAGTACAAGGACGGCAAATACTCCAGCACCTTCGACACGCGCCGCCAGCTCGGTTCCTTGCAGGGCGACCTCGGCCTCGGCGGCGGCTTGCTGACCCTGGGCTTCGACTGGCAGCGCGACGAAGTGGACAGCAGCACCGCGTACCAGCGCGATTCGCGCGTGCTGCGCGGCGCGTTCGGTCAGTACCAGCGCGAGTTCGGCGCGCACGCGCTGCAAGCCAGCGTGCGCCGCGACGACGACAGCCAGTTCGGCGGCAAGACCACCGGCAGCGTGTTGTGGGGCTGGAATCTCAGCGACGCGCTGCGCCTGACCGCGAGCTACGGCACCGCGTTCAAGGCGCCGACTTTCAACGAGCTGTATTACCCGGGCTACGGCAATCCCGACGTGGGACCGGAGACCTCGCGCAGCTTCGAGCTGGGCTTGCGCGGCACCTTCGGCGAAGGCGGCCGGCAGGTGTGGTCGCTCAACGCGTACCAGACCCGGATCGACGATCTGATCGCCTACGACGCCTCCATCGGCCTGCCCAACAACGTCGACCGCGCGCGCATCCGCGGCCTGGAAGCGACGCTGGACACGCGCCTGCTCGGCTGGGACCTGCGCGCCAGCGCGACCTGGCTGGATCCGCGCAACGACAGCCGCGGCGCTTATCGCGACAACATCCTGCCGCGGCGCGCGCGCCAGAGCGCGCGCATCGACCTGGACCGCCGCTTCGCGCTCGGCGGCGACGACGCGCTGTCGTTCGGCGCCAGCGTCTACGCCGCCAACGACCGCTACGACGATCTGGCCAACGCCCGCCGCCTCGGCGGTTACGCGCTGACCGATCTGCGCATCGGTTATGCGCTGAATACGGATTGGAATTTGCAGTTGTCGGCCAACAACGTGTTCGACCGGCGTTACGAAACCGCGGCCTTCTACAATCAGCCCGGCCGCACCTATCTGTTGAGCCTGCGTTACCGTCCCAATCGCTGACCCGCCCGCGCCGGCCGCGCGAGCGCGCGGCCGGCCCCGAACGAGAGACCGACGATGAAGCCCACGACCCACCCGCATTCCCAGGCCCCGGTCGAACTCAAGCCGCTGATCGAGGGACCCGCGCAGCTGGCGATCCTCGCGGCGCTGTCGATCCTGATGGCGATCACCCGCTTTCACACCATCGGCGCGGCGCTGCATCTGCAAGACGCGTCGATGGCGGTGTTCTTCCTCGGCGGCTTGTATCTGCAGCGGCATCGCTTGTTCGCGGGCTTGCTCGCGGCGGCGGTGGCGATCGACTACATCGCCATCACCGGGCGCGGCCTGAACTTCTTCGACCACTACTGCGTGACGCCGTCGTACGCGTTCTTGCTGCTGGCCTACGCGGTGCTGTGGTACCTGGGCCGGGCCTGGGCGCCGTCGATGTCGGCCAAGCCGCGCGCGCTGGCCGGCGCGCTGGCGGTCGGGTTGGTCGCGGCGGCGGCCTCGTTCCTGATTTCCAACGGCGCGTTCTATTGGTTCGGCGGCCGCTACGCCGATCCGAACTTCGCCGAATACCTCGACCGCGTGTGGCGCTGGGGCCCGCTGTTCGTCGGCACCACGATGGCCTACATCGGCACGGCGCTGCTGGCGCACGCGCTGATCGCGCGCTTGGTCCGCCCGCGCGGCGCGGCGTCGCATTCGCACGGCTGATCCGAACCGTTACCAGGAGTCCGTCATGACCTTATTGCTTCCGCCGAGCGAGGCCGCGCTGCCGCTGCGCTCGCGCAACGTCCAGATCGCCGTCGCCCTGGCCTTGGCCGCGTTGATGGTGTGCACGCGCGGCCAGCACTTCGCCACCGTCGACGCGCTGCCGAGCGCCTCGTGGGCGGTGTTCTTCCTGGTCGGCGCGCTGCTGCGGCCGGCATGGCTGTTTCCGGCGTTCTTCGTGCTGTCCTCGCTGCTGGATCTGGCCAGCCTCGCGCTCGGCCGGGTCACCGATTGGTGCTTGTCGCCGGCGTACTGGGCGCTGGCCATCGCCTACGCCGCGCTGTGGTGGGGCGGGCGCTTCTATGCGCGCATGCACCGCGACCGCATCGGCACCGTGCCGACGCTGGCGCTGACGCTGCTGGCGACCTCGGTGGTGGCGTATCTGATTTCCAAGGGCGGCTTCTACTTCCTGTCCGGCCGCTATCCCGACGCGAGCTGGGCCGGCTTCCTCGACCGCATCCCACAGTACTACCCGCGCACGCTCGGCACCCTGGCCGGCTACGTCGGCGCGGGCTTCGCGGTCTACGCGGCGTTGCGCGCATTCGAGTCGCGCCAGCGCGCGGGCGCGCCGGCATGAGCGAGGACGCGACCGACCGCGCCGGCTACGCCGCGCTCAGCGAGGAAAAGCACCGCGAGCGCATGCAGCGCAAGAAAGAGCTGATCGACCGCAAGATCGCCCGCGCCACCATCGAGCGCGGCGTGCTGGTGGTCAACACCGGCAACGGCAAGGGCAAGAGCTCCTCGGGCTTCGGCATGCTCGCCCGTTCGCTCGGCCACGGCTTCCAGTGCGGCGTGGTGCAGTTCATCAAGGGCAGTTTCTCCACCGGCGAGGAAGCGTTCTTCCGCCGCTTCGAGGAACTCGACTACCACGTGATGGGCGAGGGCTTCACCTGGGAAACCCAGGACAAGCAGCGCGACATCGCCGCCGCGCAGGCGGCGTGGGCGGTGGCCGCGCGCATGCTCGGCGACGAGGCCTACGACTTCGTGCTGCTGGACGAACTCAACATCGCCCTGGCGCACCGCTACATCGCGGTCGAGGACGTGATCGCCGCGGTCGCCGCGCGGCCGCCGCGCCAGCACGTGGTCATCACCGGACGCGGCGCGCCGGATGCGCTGGTCGAGGTCGCCGACACGGTCACCGATATGCGCGTGGTCAAGCATGCGTTCAAGGCGGGGATCAAGGCGCAGAAGGGGATCGAGCTTTGATGCAGGGAGCGGGAAACGCGGAACAGGGGAGGGCGGATGCGCGCGCAGTCGGCGCTTCCGGTAAGCCCGATTCTTCGCTTTCCGTCGCCCGTTGCCCGGCGCTGCTGGTTTCCGCGCCGGCCTCGAATCAAGGCAAAACCAGCGTCACCGCGGCGTTGGCGCGTTGGCATTCGCGCCAAGGGCGGCGGGTGCGGGTGTTCAAGACCGGGCCGGATTTTCTCGACCCGATGGTGCTCGAACGCGCCAGCGGCGCTACGGCCCAGCAGTTGGATCTGTGGATGTGCGACGAGGACGACGTGCGCGCGCGCTTGCACGCGGCCGCGTCCGAGGCCGATCTGATTTTGATCGAAGGCGTGATGGGCTTGTTCGACGGCTCGCCGTCGAGCGCCGATCTGGCCCAGCGCATCGGCGTGCCGGTGCTGGCGGTGATCGACGGTTCGGCGATGGCGCAGACCTTCGGCGCGCTCGCCACCGGTCTGGCGCGCTATCGCGACGGGTTGCGGGTGTACGGCGTGGCGGCCAACCGGATCGGCAGCGCGTACCACGCGCAGTTGCTGCGCGAGAGTCTGCCGGCGGATCTGCGCTGGCTCGGCGCGTTGCCGCGCGATCCGGCGCTGGCGCTGCCGGAGCGGCATCTGGGCTTGGTCGTTGCGGCCGAGTTGAGCGACATCGACCAGCGCCTGGACGCGTTGGCCGATGCCTGGGCCGCGCATGCCGACGCCGAACTGCCGCCGCCGGTCGAATTCGTCGCCGCGCAATCGCCGGCGGTGCCGCCTGCGCTACGCGGATCGCGCATCGCGGTGGCGCGCGATGCGGCGTTCTGTTTCCTGTATCCGGCCAACCTCGACGTGCTGCGCGCGGCCGGCGCCGAGCTGTCGTTCTTCTCGCCGGTCGCCGGCGACGCGTTGCCCGATTGCGATGCGGTCTGGTTGCCGGGCGGCTATCCCGAACTGCATCTCGACGCCTTGGCCGCGAACGCCGCTCTGCGCGATGGCCTGCGTGCGCATGTCGACGCCGGCAAACCGTTGCTGGCCGAATGCGGCGGCTTGCTGTACTGCCTGGACGAGTTGGCCGACCGCGACGGCCGCGCCGCGCCGATGGCCGGCCTGCTGCGTGGACGCGCGAAAATCGGCGCGCGGTTGGCCGCGCTCGGCCTGCAATCGGTGGCCTTGCCCGAAGGCGAGTTGCGCGGACACACCTTCCACTACGCCCAAGCCGAGATCGCCGACGGCGCCATCGCGATGTCGGTCAACCCCAACGGCGGCCCGAGCCGCGAAGCGCTGTACCGCCGCGGCCGCATGAGCGCGAGCTTCGTGCATTTCTATTTTCCGTCGAACCCGGACGCGGCCGTGCGGCTGTTCCTGGCATGAGCGCGCAAGCGCTGGCGTGGACGATGCTCGGCGGCGTGTTGCTCGACGCCGCGCTGGGCGAGCCGCGCAGCGTGCGTCATCCTTTGGTCGCGTTCGGCCGCTGGGCGCGCGCCTTGGAAACCGCGCTGCACGCCGACCGCCGCGCGCGCGGACTGGCCGCGTGGGCCTTGGCGGTGCTGCCGCTGAGTGCGGCCGCGGGCGGACTGCATTTCGCGCTGTGGCGGTGGTCGCCGTGGGCGGGCGGCGCGTTCGCGGCGCTGGCGCTGTACTTCGCCATCGGCCTGCGCAGCTTGCGCGAACATGCCGCGCCCGTCGCCGACGCCTTGCAGGCCGATAAGCTGGAAGACGCGCGCGCCGCAGTCGGCCGCATCGTCAGCCGCGACACGCACGCGCTCGACCGCGAGCGCGTCGCCGCGGCGGCGACCGAATCGGTGCTGGAGAACGGCAGCGACGCGGTGTTCGCCGCCTTGTTCTGGTTCGCCGCGCTCGGCCCGGCCGGCGCGGTGTTGTACCGGCTCAGCAATACGCTCGATGCGATGTGGGGCTACCGCACCGAACGCTACGAGCGTTTCGGCTGGGCCGCCGCGCGCATCGACGACGCGCTCAACTGGATTCCCGCGCGGCTGACCGCGCTGACCTACGCCGCGCTCGGCGACGCCCCGCGCGCGCTGCGCTGCTGGCGCGCGCAAGCGCCGACCTGGGACAGCCCCAACGCCGGGCCGGTGATGGCCGCGGGCGCCGGCGCGCTCGGCGTGCGCTTGGGCGGCGCCGCGCCGTATCACGGCGTGTGGGAGGCGCGGCCGTTGCTGGGCGAAGGCGCCGCGCCCGACGCCGGATCGATCCGCCGCGCGCTGGCTTTGGTCGAGCGCGGCACTTGGGTGTGGCTGATCGTCGCGGCCGTGGCCGCGGCGCTGGGGTGGTGGCATGCGCAAACCTGATCTCTCGCGAACGAAACCGAGCGCGGCCTCGGACGGAGGCGCGCATGCTTGAGCACGGCGGCCGTTTGCTGCGCGCGGCGCGGCGTTACGGCATTCCCGCGTCGGATTGGCTCGACCTGTCCACCGGCATCAATCCGGAGACTTGGCCGGTGCCGGACATCCCCGCGCGCGCATGGCACCGCTTGCCCGAGGACGACGACGGCTTGGCCGAAATCGCCGCCGATTACTACGCCGCGCCGCGCGTCTTGCCGGTCGCCGGTTCGCAGGCCGCGATCCAGGCGCTGCCCGAGTTGCGCTCGCGCTCGCGCGTGGGCGTGCTCGCGCCCGGCTACGCGGAGCACGCGCACGCGTGGCGCCGCGCGGGGCACGCGGTCGAAACGCTAAGCGCGGACGAACTGCTGGCGCAACGCGCGCGTTTCGACGTCGTCGTGCTCATCCATCCCAACAACCCGGGCGGCGACCGCTTCGAGCGCGAGGCTTTGCTGGCCTTGCACGAAGAACTGCAGGCGCGCGGCGGCTGGCTGCTGATCGACGAAGCCTTCATGGACGCCACGCCCGAACGCAGCCTGTGCGGCGAAACCGGGCGCGAGGGCTTGATCGTGCTGCGTTCGGCCGGCAAGTTCTTCGGCCTTGCCGGCGCGCGCGCCGGCTTCGTCTGCGCCGCGCCCGACCTGCTGGCGGCGTTGCGCGACCGGCTCGGCCCGTGGACCTTGACCGGCCCCGCGCGCCACGTCCTGCGCCACGCGCTGGCCGACCGCGATTGGCAGCGACGCATGCGCGCACAGTTGCTGGCGCAGGGCGAACGTCTGGCCGCGCTGCTGAGCGTGCACGGCCTCGCACCCACCGGCGGCAGCGCGTTCTTCCAGTGGCGCCGCGATCCGCGCGCCGCGCAGTGGCACGAAGCGTTGGCGCGGCGCGCAATCCTTACCCGTTTGTTCGACGAGCCGGCCAGCTTGCGTTTCGGTTTGCCCGGCGATGAAGACGAATGGCGGCGCCTGGACCTCGCGCTGGCCGGGATCGCGCTCAATGAAAGCTCGGAGACGCAGCGGTGAGTGCGCGCGTCCTCATGGTGCAAGGCTGCACCTCCGACGCCGGCAAGAGCGCCCTGGTCGCCGCGCTGTGCCGCTGGCTGCATCGCCGCGGCGTCGCGGTGGCGCCGTTCAAGCCGCAGAACATGGCGCTGAACTCGGCGGTGACCGCCGATGGCGGCGAGATCGGCCGCGCCCAGGCGGTGCAGGCGCAGGCCGCCGGGCTGGCGCCGCACACCGACTTCAACCCGATCCTGCTCAAGCCCAACAGCGACACCGGCGCGCAGGTGATCGTGCACGGCCGCGCCGTCGCCCATCTCGACGCGCGCGCCTATCACGACTACAAGCGCACCGCGATGCAGGCCGTGCTGGCCTCGCACGCGCGCCTGTGCGAGCGCTACGCCGCGGTGGTGGTGGAGGGCGCCGGCAGTCCGGCCGAGATCAATCTGCGCGACCGCGACATCGCCAACATGGGCTACGCCGAAGCGGTCGATTGCCCGGTGATCCTGATCGCCGACATCGACCGCGGCGGCGTGTTCGCGCATCTGGTCGGCACCTTGGCGCTGTTGTCGGACAGCGAACGCGCGCGCGTCGCCGGTTTCGTCGTCAACCGGTTCCGCGGCGACATCGGCTTGCTGCAATCCGGACTCGATTGGCTGGAACGCGAAACCGGCAAGCCGGTGCTCGGCGTGCTGCCGTACCTGCACGGCCTGCATCTGGAAGCCGAGGATGCGCTGCCGCGCGAGGGCGGCGCCAAGGCCGGCGCGCGCCTGCGCGTGGCGGTGCCGGCGCTGCCGCGGATCAGCAACCACACCGATTTCGACGCGCTGCGCGCGCATCCGCAGGTCGAGTGCCGCTTCGTGGGTCCCGGCGAAGCGCCGCCGCCGTGCGATCTGATCGTGCTGCCGGGGTCCAAGTCCACCCGCGCCGATCTGGCCTGGCTGCGGCGCAACGGTTGGGCCGAGGCCGTCGCCCGGCATCTGCGTTACGGCGGCCGGGTGATCGGCATTTGCGGCGGCATGCAGATGCTCGGGCGCGCGGTGCACGATCCGCACGCCATCGAAGGCGACGCCGGTTCCAGCGAAGGCTTGGGCTGGCTCGATCTCGACACCACCCTGCAGCCGCACAAATTGTTGCGCAACGCGCGCGGCCGCCTGGGCTTCGCCGACGCGGCGGTGGAGGGTTACGAAATCCATTGCGGCGTCAGCACCGGCGCGGCGTTGGAACGGCCGGCATTGCTCCTGCAAGGCGAGCGTCCGGACGGCGAACGCGGCGACGGCGCGCTGTCGGCCGACGGCCAAGTGCTCGGCACCTATCTGCACGGCCTGTTCGATCATCCGCAAGCGCTGGCCGCTCTGCTGCGCTGGGCCGGTCTGGACGACGCCGAGCCGCTGGATCTGCGCGCGCTGCGCGAACAGTCCATCGACCGTCTCGCCGACGCGGTCGAGCAACACTTGGACAACGACGCCCTGGCCGCGCTGTTCGGCCTACCGCAAACGCACCTGCCGCAAGCAGGAGAGGAAAGCGCATGCGCACCTTGATTCTCGGCGGCGCGCGCTCGGGCAAGAGCGCGCTGGCCGAACGCTTGGCCGACGCGCATTCCGACGTCGTCTATGTCGCCACCGCGCAGCCGCTCGACGGCGAAATGGATGCGCGCATCGCCCATCACCGCGCGCGCCGCCCGGCGCGCTGGGGCTGTGTGGAAGAGCCCGTCGCCCTGGCCGCGGTCTTGCGCGCGCACGACGCGCCGGATCGCTGTTTGTTGGTGGATTGCCTGACCTTGTGGCTCAGCAATCTGTTGAGCGATCCGGACCAAGCGGCGTTCGAACGCGAGCGCGCCGCCTTGTTGTCGGCCTTGCCTGAACTGCGCGGCTCGGTGCTGTTGGTCAGCAACGAAGTCGGCCTCGGCATCGTGCCGATGGGCGAACTCACTCGCCGTTTCGTCGACGAAGCCGGGCGCCTGCATCAGGCGCTGGGCGAGGTCTGCGAGCGGGTGGCGTTCGTGGCGGCGGGCCTGCCGCTGTGGTTGAAAGGCTCCCCGCCGTAAGGGGCACCGATGTGGAGATCGAACACGTGAACGACGAAAGCCAATGGTGGTTGCGCGGCTGCCCGCGCGCCGACGAAACCGTCGCCGCGCAGGCGCGCGCGCGTCAGGCGCAGCTGACCAAGCCGCCGGGCTCGCTCGGCCGGCTCGAAGACGCGGCGGTGCGGCTGGCGGCCTTGCAAGGCAGCGCGCAGCCGTCGCTGCGGCGGGTGTGGATCAGCGTGTTCGCCGCCGATCACGGCGTCGCCGCCGAGGGCGTGTCGGCGTTTCCGCAGGCGGTCACCGGCGAGATGGTGCGCAACTTCGCCGGCGGCGGCGCGGCCATCGCCGTGCTCGCGCGCAGCCTGGATGCGAGCCTGAACGTGGTCAACCTCGGCACGGTCAACGATCCCGGCCCGATCGCCGGCGTGCATCGCGCGGTCATCGCCGCGTCCACGGCCAATTTCTGCGAAACCGCGGCGATGAGCGAGGCGCAGTTGCACGCCGCGCTGGCCGCCGGCGCCGCCAGCGTGCGCGCCGCGCGCGATGCCGGCGCGCAGTTGTTCATCGGCGGCGAGATGGGCATCGCCAACACCACCGCGGCCGCCGCGCTGGCCTGCGCGCTGTTGCGGCGCGCGCCGGCCGATCTGGCGGGCGCCGGCACCGGCCTCGACGCGGCCGGCATCGCCCACAAAATCGCCGTGGTCGAGCGCGCGCTGGCGCTGCACGCGTCGGCCGACAGCGATTGGGAGCGGTTGCGCCGGCTCGGCGGTTTCGAGATCGCGGCCTTGGCCGGCGCCTACATCGCCAGCGCGCAAAGCGGCATCGCGGTGTTGGTCGACGGCTTCATCTGCACGGTGGCGGCGCTCGCGGCGCAGCGGCTCAATCCCGGCTGCGGCGAATGGCTGCTGTACGCGCACCGCTCGCACGAGCGCGGCCACGCCGCCGTGCTCGAAGCCCTCGACGCGCAGCCGCTGCTGGATCTGGGCCTGCGCCTGGGCGAGGCCAGCGGCGCCGCGGTCGCGGTGCCGCTGCTGCGGCTGGCCTGCGATCTGCACAACGGCATGGCGACGTTCGCCCAGGCCGGGGTGTCGGGCGCGAACGGTACCGGTGCGGATGGTGGCGGCGCGTGAGCGCACGCGCGTTCGCTTTCGCCGGCACCGACCTGTGGGCTATTCCCTTGGCGCGGTCCGCGCGGGCATCATCGCGGTTCGCCACCGACCGCGTACAAGGACCGACGCCGCGATGAGTTCGATTTCCCCGCATCCTGGCCCCGTGCATCTGGATCTGCTGCGCCACGGCGACACCGGGCACCGCAGCTATCGCGGCCAGCTCGACGACAGCCTGCTGGAACTGGGCTGGCGGCAGATGCGCGACGCGGTGCTGGGGCGCGAATGGGACGCCATCGTCAGCTCGCCGTTGCAGCGTTGCGCCGCGTTCGCGCAGGAACTGGCGCACGCGCGCGGCCTGCCGTGGGCGCTGGAGCCGCGCTTGCGCGAATACCATTTCGGCGACTGGCAAGGCCGTCCGGTCGACGTCATCGCCGCGCAAGAAGGCGAGGCGCTGGCGCGGTTCTGGGCCGACCCGGTCGCGCATCCGCCGCCGGGCGCCGAACGCTTCGACGAATTCGCCGCGCGCCTGACCGCGGCGATGAACGAGATCGCCCACCGCCACGCCGGCCGCCGGGTGCTGGTGGTGACCCACGGCGGCGCGATCCGCCTGCTGCGCTGCATCGCCGCCGGCCGCCGCTACACCGACCTGCTCAACATCGACGTCGCCCACGCCTCGCTGCACAGCCTGAGCTGGCCGCCGAAGGCCGCGCGCGAAGGCGCGCACGCGCGCGCGCAGGCCGATCCGGTCGACGGTTGATGCGCGCCGCGCTGGCCGCGATCGGTTTCCTCACCCGGATTCCGGTGCCGGCGCGGGTGTTCGCCGACGCCGACGCGCAGCGTCGCGCGCTGGTGTGGTATCCGCTCGCGGGCGCCTTGATCGGCGCGTTGCTGTGCGCGTTGGCGTGGGCGCTGCAGACGCGTGCGCCGATGATGTCGGCGGCGCTGTTGTTGGTCGCGTGGACCGCGCTGACCGGCGCGTTGCATCTGGACGGCTTGGCCGACATGGCCGACGCCTGGGTCGGCGGCATGCGCGCGGATGCGCGGCAAAGCCGCGAGCGCACCTTGGAGATCATGAAAGATCCGCGCAGCGGCCCGTTGGCCGTGGTCGCGGTGATGCTGGTGTTGCTGTCGAAGTTCGCCGCGTTGGCGAGCTTGCCCGCGCCGGCCTGGGCCGCGCTGCTGCTGGCGCCATTGCTGGCGCGCGCGGCGCTGACTTTGGCCTTCCTCACCACGCCCTATGTGCGCGGCGGCGGTCTCGGCCAAGCCTTGGTCGCGGCGCCGCGCGCGGCCTGCATCGCTGCGTTGGCGGTCAGCGCCGCGGCCTGCGCATTGGCCGGATGGCGCGGCGGACTGGCGTTGG
Source organism: Lysobacter sp. K5869 (assembly GCF_018847975.1). Taxonomy (NCBI): domain Bacteria; kingdom Pseudomonadati; phylum Pseudomonadota; class Gammaproteobacteria; order Lysobacterales; family Lysobacteraceae; genus Lysobacter; species Lysobacter sp. K5869. The sequence continues at coordinate 2,297,579 of NZ_CP072597.1, forward strand.
CGGTGGCGGCGCTGGTGTTCGCGCTGTGGCGGCGGGCGTGTCTGCGCCGGCTGCAGGGGATGACCGGCGACACCTGCGGCGCCTTGACCGAACTGACCGAAGCGGCGGTGCTGGCGGCGTTGGCGCTGTCGTACTGACCCGCGGCGACCGGCGAAAGCGCAAGATAGGAACCGCCGCGCGCCGCTCCGGCTGCGATCCTGGCGGCCAATCCAACGCACGCGAGGAGCAAGACCATGCCCCCCGTCAAGCTATCGCCCGCCGTGGCGACCGCCGGCGAAGCGTCCGGTTTCGATGCCGCCGCCGCCGAGCCGTCGGCGGTCGAATCGCCCGCGATCGAGGCCCGCGCCGACGACGCGCCCGCCCGCGCGGCGCCCGTCGTCGATTCGCTCGCGGCCGCGATCTCCGCCGCCGACGCGCCCATCGTCGCTCCCGCGCCCGATTCGGGCCGCACCGTCGCCGCGCCCGCGCGCGGCGCGCTCAAGCCCGGCACCCGCGACGCCCACCTGCGCCGGATCCAGCGCGCGGTGGCGTTGATCGAGCAGGCCATCGCCCGCGGCGAAGAGCCGCCGGAACTGAGCCGGCTGGCCGAGGCGGCGGCGTTCTCGCCGTTCCATTTCCACCGCGTGTATCGCGCGATGACCGGCGAAACCACCGGCCAGACCGTGGCGCGGCTGCGCTTGCTGCAAGGCTTGCGCTTGCTCGCCGACGACGGACGCAGCGTCACCGACGCCGCGCTCGCGGTCGGCTACCAGACCCCGCAAGCGTTCACCCGCGCGTTGCGCCAAGGCGTCGGCGGCACCCCGAGCGAATTGCGCGCCGAGCCCGAGCGGCTGTGGCGCGAGATCGACCGCCTCGCGCAACCGCCCGAACCGCAGGACGGTTTCGCCGCGCCGCTGCGGGTGGAAGTGGTCAGCGTCGAACCGTTCCAGGTCGCGGCCTTGCGCGTGACCGGCGCGTATCCCGAGCAGAACCAAGGCTATGGGCGGTTGTTCGGCTGGGCGGCGCAGAACGGCCTGCTCGATTCGCTGCGCGGCCTGTACGGCGTGCCGCTGCACGATCGTCGCGATGTGCCGCCGCACGCCTGCGCCTTCGACTGCATGCTGGCGCTCGGCGCGCCCTTCGCCGACGACGCGGGCGAGGGCATCCGCCTGCAAGTGTTGGGCGGCGGACGCTACGCGCGCGTCCGCCTGATCGGCGCCTTCGACGGCCTCGAAGCGCTGACCGACGCCCTGCTCGCGCGCTGGCTGCCCGACAGCGGCGAATCGCTGCGCGATGCGCCGCTGTTCCACGAGTACCTGGACGACCCGGACGAGACGCCGGAAGCGGTGCTGCGCACCGATGTGTATTTGCCGCTGGCGTGAGCCGCGGCGCCTGTTTTGAGCGGAGCGGCGCAGGTCGCGGCCGCGTCGCCGCGACGGCCGGCGCAACCGGACCAAAACCGTGAGAACGGCCCGCGCGGGACGAGCCGCGCGGGTATCTGTGATATTGCGGTCGCGGCTCACGCCGCTCCTACAGGAAGCCGACGCGGCCGCGATTGCCCCTTGTAGGAGCGGCGCAAGCCGCGACCGCGCCAATGCGAACGCCGGCGCAACTACACGAAGGTTGTGAGAGTCGCCCGCGCGGGATCAGCGGCGCGGGCTTATGCGGCGTCGCAGTCGCGGCTCGCGCCGCTCCTACAGGAAGCCGACGCGGCCGCGATTGCCCCTTGTAGGAGCGGCGCAAGCCGCGACCGCGCCAATACGAACGCCGGCGCAATCAACACAAAATCGTGAGGGTCGCCCGCGCGGGATCAGCGGCGCGGGCTTATGCGGCGTCGCAGTCGCGGCTCGCGCCGCTCCTACAGGAAGCCGACGCGGTGGCGATTGCCCCCTGTAGGAGCGGCGCAAGCCGCGACCGCGCCAATGCGAACGCCGGCGCAATCAACACAAAATCGTGAGGGTCGCCCGCGCGGGATCAACGACGCGGGCTTGTTTGGTGTCGCAGTCGCGGCTCGCGCAGCGCCTACAGGGAGCGAACCGATCAGGCGCCGGCGGCTTCCAGGCGCGCTTCGAGCTCCGCCACCTTCGCCTCCAACGCCGCGATGCGCTCGGTCAGCGCCGATTGCGCCGCCGGGCTCGCCAGCGCCGGATCGGCGCCGGAGGAGGACGCGGTCCACTCGGGTTCGCCGCACAGCAGGTGGCCGTAACGGTCTTCGCGCTGCCCGGATTGGCGGCCGAGCAGCTTCACCAGCGGCGGTTGATGCTGGGCCAGGCGCTCCAGCGCGTACTGCACGTCGCCGGCCGACTCGAACTTGGCCATGCGCTCGCTGCGGGTCAGCAGTTCGTTGGCGGTCTGCGGGCCGCGCAGCATCAGCAGGGCCAGCAGCACGGTCTGCGGGCGGGTCGCGTCGAGCGCGGTGCCGGCGCGGTGGCCGTAGCGCTCGGCGCGCGGGGAATGGTGCGACTTGACCCAGCCGCGCGGTTCCAACTGGCGCAGCGCGTGCGCCACGTCGCCCTGTTCCAGATTGGTCACCGGGTCGCGCGAGGTCTTCTGATTGCAGGCCACCACGATCGCGTTGAGGGTCAGCGGGTACACGTCGGGCGTGGTCGCTTCCTTCTCGATCAGCACCGCGACCACGCGCGCTTCGATCGGGGTCAGTTGCGGCTCGGCGCCGGCGGCGGCTGCGCTGGAATCGGTGGCGGACGGATCGATATCGCTCATGGCTGCGGTCGGCGAACGGCGTGGGAGGGAGGGCGGGCGCCGGGGCGGAACCCCGGCGCCGGCCGTCACGGATATCGCGGTCCGCGGCGGCCGGCGGACATCATGCGCGGACCGGCGCGCTCACACCAGCGCCGTCGACGGCGGCAGGTGGCGTTCGCCGCGGTACACCGGCGCGGCCATGACCATCTCCGCCAGGCTGTGCGCCAACTCGCGCTCGGCCATCACCGCGCCGTCGGCGCCGTGCTCGATCAGGTGCTTGACCTCGTTGTCGCTGTGCGCGCGCGCGACGATGCTCAGGCCCGGATTGATCTCGCGCAGCTTGGCGATGATCTCGCCGGCCTCCAGCGCCTGCGGGATCGCCAGCATCGCCGTGGTCGCGCGCTCGGGCACCGCTTCGCGCAGCACCCGCTCGTGGACCGCGTTGCCCAGGATCGCCGGCAAACCGGCCGCGCGCGCCTTGGCGATCAGGCTTTCCTCGCCGTCGATGACCACCATCGGCACCTTGTGCTCGCCGAGCAGGCGGGCCAGCTCGCTGCCGACGCGGCCGTAGCCGATCAGGATCACGTGGTTGTCGATGTCGGCCGGCACCGGCGGCGCGTCTTCGCCGCGGGCTTCCTGCGCCGCGGCGGCTTCGCGCGCGTTCTTGCGGTCCAGCCACGCGAACAGCAGCGGGTTGACCACGATCGACAGCAGCGCGCCGGCCAGGATCAGGTCGTGGCCTTCCTTCGGCAGGATCTCCAGGTCCATGCCGAGGCCGGCGAGGATGAAGGAGAACTCGCCGATCTGGGCGAGGCTGGCGGAGATCATCAGCGCGGTCGAGTTCGGCTTGCCGAACGCGCGCACCAGGGCGTAGGCCGCGACCGACTTGCCGATCACGATGATCGCGAAAACCGCCAGCACTTCCAGCGGTTCCTTGAGCAGGATCTGCGGGTCGAACAGCATGCCGACGGAGACGAAGAACAGCACCGCGAACGCCTCGCGCAGCGGCAGGGTCTCGTTGGCGGCCTGATGGCTGAACTCGGATTCGTTGAGCATCATGCCGGCGAAGAACGCGCCCAGCGCGAACGACACGCCGAACAGTTCGGCCGAACCGAACGCCACGCCCAGCGCGATGGCCAGCACGCACAGGGTGAACAATTCGCGCGAGCCGGTGCCGGCGACGCGTTCGAGGATCCACGGGATCACCCGGCGGCCGACGATCAGCATGAAGGCGATGAAGGCGCCGACCTTGGCCAGGGTGACGAACAACTGGCTCCAGATCTGGCTGGCGTCGCCGGCTTCGCCCTTGAGCAGGCCGGCCAGCGCGGGCAGCAGCACCAGCGCCAGCACCATCGCCAGATCCTCGACGATCAGCCAGCCGACCGCGATGCGACCTTTCGCCGTTTCCACCAAGCGCCGTTCTTCCAGCGCGCGCAACAGCACCACGGTACTGGCCACCGACAGCGCCAGACCGAACACCAGGCCGGCGCCGTGCGACCAGCCCAGGTAATACGCCATGCCCCAGCCCAAGGCCGTGGCGACCGCGATCTGCAATATCGCGCCCGGTAATGCGATGGCTTTGACTTCGAGCAGGTCGCCCAGCGAGAAGTGCAGGCCGACGCCGAACATCAGCAAGATGACGCCGATTTCCGCGAGCTGCGGCGCGAGCGTTTGGTCGCCGACGAAGCCGGGCGTGAAAGGTCCGGCGATGACGCCGGCGATGAGGTAGCCCACCAGCGGCGACAGCCGCAGGCGTTGAGCGATCATTCCGAAAATGAAGGCCAGGACGAAGCCGGCTACCAGGATCGCGATCAGGGACGTGTGGTGCATCGGCTCTCCTGTGGTCTGGTCCTTGGAAGAATGTGTGCTGAACCGTTCAGATGCAAGTCTTTCTCGTTCGGTTCATGCTCGCAAACGATTGTTTCTGCGAGTTTTTTCGCCGCGACGTCGACGCTTTCGCGCGCGCCGGACGCACCCGTCCCGGCCCGCGCGGCAAGGCCTGCAGCCGAGAGGGGACAGCGGGTTTTATGCCAGCGCGCCGGTCGCTCCGGCGTGATGCGCGGGGATGAACCGGGATTCATCCGCGCGCCATCGGGACGGCGGCGTTCGCTGGATTTGCGCGGGATCGCGGCGGGAGGGCCGGGATTGCGGAGGCGGGAAGGTCTGCGTCCGCGGATCGGCCGGGGGCTAGGACCGCGGGATCGGCGGGTGGTTCCCGGTGGCGCGTCGTGGATATCGCGCGATTGGGATCGGTGGCGCGGGCGATGGGTGTATCGCGGTCGCGGCTCACGCCGCTCCTACAAGGTCTGCGGCGGGTTTCGTATCCGGCTGTAGGAGCGGCGCGCGCCGCGACCGCGAAACTGAAAATGCGACGAAACCTGCGTGCTGCCCGCGCAAACGAAAAAGCCGCGCTCGAACGAACGCGGCTGAGGGTAGTGCCCAGACGACTTTATCGTTAGCCGCCGGAACGGTGCGGCTTACGAGTGTCGTCTTGGACCCAAAACAAACCGAAGTCCTTGCGCCGGACCTTCGCCATCCGGCCGTCAGCGTGGTGGAACACCAAGCCTTCGATCTCGTGCGCCTGCAGATACGCGCGCAAGCCCTCGAACGAACGATCCGCCAGCGCCACCGTTTCGCGGCCGTGGCGCCAAAGTTCGTGTCGTTCCAGTCCGTACGGATTTTTCGCCAGCGCGGGGCCGACCAATTCGTAGGTCGCCGCCTCTTGCAACGGCTCTTCCGCCTGCGCCAGCGCTTCGACGTGCCAGCGGTCCTCGGGCTTGTCCTGAGATACCGGAACCCAGCCCGGCCAGTGATAAGTCACCGGATCGGGCTCGGCTTCGCAAGGCTCGAAGCCCTCGGGCGGAGTCTTGAACAAACCTTCGTGCAGCGGCCCCAGGTCGCGGCCGCGGTCGCGGTCGATCTCGCGCTGGGCGGGTTTGTCGAGCTTGCGGTCGTAACGCTTCCACAGGCGGCCGTCGCGCCACAGGCAGGCCGAACCGTCGAACTTCACGGTTGCCGTGCCCTCGCCGCGCGCCACCCATTCCGAGCCGGGACGGACCTGCGCGACCGCCGTGCCCTGGGCGTAGTTCACGAGGAACACGGTAGGGACTTTTTTCATACGACACCTCATCTGGTTGATTGACGATTTTCGAGTCCCGTCCATCACCAGTTCGCCGCGGCCGAAGCCGGGCGAGCGCGCAGAATATAGCAGCCGGTTCGTGGGTAAAGCGCGGCCCGACGAACGGCGCGTTCGATTCGGATGTGCGACGCGCAGCGTTGGGCAAGGACTGAGCGAGGAGACGCCCAGGAAAGAGAAAAGAGGAACGAGCCGCCCTCGACTCGTTCCTCGTTCCTCATCTCTCGTTCCTCAAAGGCCGCGGCGCCTGCACTAAATCGACGCCCTCACCACTTGTACCCGACCTTCGCATACGCGAACGCGCCGTTGAACCCGAACGGCGCGTAGCTGCTGTACGGCAACTGCCCGCTCTCGCTGTTGGCGTAGATCGCTTCGTCCGGGTACTCGTTGAGCACGTTGTCGCCGCCGACGGTGAATTCCCAGCCGTCCACCGCGTAAGTCGCGGCCAGATCCAGCGTCCACTTCGCCGAGAAGGTTTGATCGCGGATGCCGCTGGGGTCGTCGTTGAAGGTGTGGAATTCGCCGTAACGCGTGGCGGTGGCGTCGAAGCGCCAGCCGTCGCGCTTCCAGCTGCCGCCGACGAAGAACTTGTCGCGCGGCGCGCCCTGGGTGATGCGGCCTTGTTCGACCCGGCCGATGCGTTGCAGGTTGAGGCCGCCGGCGGTCAGCTCCGGCGGGTTCGGCGCGATCCGCTCCAGCGTGGTCTTGTTGCGGTTGTAGCCGGCGGTGAGGTCGAGCGCGCCGCCCGCCAGTTCGAATGTGTAGCTGCCGACGATGTCGAGGCCGCGGGTGCGGGTGTCGACCGCGTTGGTGAAATAACGGCCGCCGTTGATGCCCGGATAGCCGCGCGCGGCGAGGAAGTTCGCCACCGCCGGGCCGCGCAGGTTTTCCGAGAGGATGATGCGGTCGTCGATGTCGATCTGGTACGCGTCGACGGTGACGTACAAGCCTTCGACCGGCTGCAGCACCAAGCCCAGGCCGATGTTGGTCGATTCCTCGGCCTTCAGCGGTTCGGCGCCGAGCGCGACCGCGGCCGGATCGTCCACGGCGAAGGTGCGGACCTGGAACGGATTGGGATCGCCGAGCACAATCACCGTCTGCGTGGATTGATAGAACTGCTGCTGCAGCGACGGCGCGCGGAAGCCGGTCGAGACCGTGCCGCGCAGCGCCACCTTGTCGTTGAAGGCGTAGCGCGCCGACAGCTTGCCCGACGTGGTTTCGCCGAAATCGCTGTAGCTCTCGTAACGTGCGGCCGCGCCGAGCGAGAGCTGGTCGGTCACGTCGGTTTCCAAGTCGGCGTAGAACGAATAGCTGTGGCGGTCGCGATGGCTGGCGTCGGACGGCGTGAAGCCCGGGAACACCTGCGCGCCCGGCGCGCCGGGTTCGGGGCCGGCGATGTAGGACGCCGGTTCGCCCGCGCTCTGGTTGAACTTCTCGCCGCGCCATTCCGCGCCGAAGGCCACCGTCAGCGGGTACTTCAGCCAACCCACGTCGAAGGCCTTGTTGAAATCGGCGTTGAGCACGTTCTGGGTGGTTTCCAGCGAGCCGATGTAGAAGCTGCGCGGCGAGGAGACACCGAGGGTGCGGTTGAGGCTGTGGCGCACGTCGAAGTCGAGCTGGTTCTGGCCGTAGTTGTAGCTCAGGTCGAGGTTCCAGCCGCCGGCGGTCTTGCCGCGCAGGCCGGCGACGAAGGCGCGGTCCTTGCTGACGTTGTCGATCTGCGGCAGGAAGCCGTCGGGGTAGACCGAGAGAATATTGTTGGGGTTGCCCGGCGCGCGGTAATAGCCGTTGGAAATCGCGCGGCGGCGGCTGGCGGTGCCGAAGGAATAGAACTCCACGCCCTCGGCCGCCTGATACTGCGCGTTGTAGGCGAACGCGGCCTGATCGATTTCCGGGTCGCCGTAGCGGTGCACGACGCGGCCCTTCGGATTGCTGGTCGGCGTGACCGGGCCGAGGTAGGGGCGGGCGCGGTTGGTGTTGTCGCTGTGGCCGCCCTGCGCGGCCAGATGCACGCTGCCGTCCTCGCCGAGCTTGAAGCCGGCGTCGCCGGAGAGCTGGTACTGCTCGCCGTCGCCGGCGCTGTACTGGCCGTAGCGCGCGGCGACCGAGCCGCCTTCGCCCGCGCCCTTGAGCACGATGTTGACCACGCCGGCGATGGCGTCGGAGCCGTACTGCGCCGAGGCGCCGTCGCGCAGCACTTCCACCCGCTCGATCGCGGCGATGGGGATCGCGTTGAGATCGACCGGCGAGGAACCGCGGCCGATGCTGTCGTTGAGGTTGATCAGCGCGGTGGTATGGCGGCGCTTGCCGTTGACCAGCACCAGCACTTGGTCGGGGGCGAGGCCGCGCAACTGCGCCGGGCGCACCGCGTCGGTGGCGTCGGTGATCGCCGGGCGCGGGAAGTTCAGCGAGGGCAGGGCGCGGGCCAGCGCGGTCGCCAGTTCGACGGTGCCGGTGGCCTCCAGCGTCTGCGGGGTGATGATGTCGATGGGCGCGGTGGACTCGGCCACGGTGCGGTCGGAGACGCGCGTGCCGGTGACGATCAGGGTGTCGAGGTTGGTCGGATTGGCGCGTTCGGCCTCGGCCGGCGCGTCGGCGGCGAGCGCGGCGGAGGCGGCCTCGGCCGCCGGGGCGGAGATGGCGGCGAGGGCGAGTAAAACGGCGTTGCTGAGCAAGGACAGACGGCGGTGCATGGAGACTCCGGGCGGTGCGAACGGGGAACGTCGGGCCGAGCGAACCCGTGCGGCCGGCCCGCTGGGGCGCTTTGCCGCGAAAGGCGATCTCGTTGACGCGTGGGGGCGGTCTGAGGCCGGTGTCCGGATTATTCGATGCCGGCCCGGCGCGCGGCCGAACCGATCCTCATGAGCAAATGCCGATCAGTCATGCGACCATATCGGCATGATTTCTTTCCGTGATTTCGCCATGCGGCGCGGCGAACGCCTGCTGCTGTCCAACGTAGACCTGACCCTGCACACCGGCTGGCGGGTCGGCGTGATCGGCCGCAACGGCACCGGCAAGTCCTCGCTGTTCGCGGCGATCCAGGGCGAAGTCGAGGCCGACCGCGGCGACATCGACGTGCCCAACCGGGTGCGCATCGCCAGCGTGGCCCAGGAAACTCCGGCCTTGTCGGACCCGGCGCTGGACTTCGTCCTGTCCGGCGACGCCAACGTCTACAAGGTCATCGTCGCCGAACGCGAGGCGGTCGAGCGCGAGGACTGGGAGGCGGTCGCCGAGGCCCATCATCAGCTCGAAGAGCTCGGCGGCTACGACGCCACCGCGCGCGCCGGCAAGCTGCTGCATGGCCTGGGCTTCAGCGCCGACACCCACGAACGCGCGGTCAAGGAATTCTCCGGCGGCTGGCGCGTGCGCCTGAATCTGGCGCGCGCCCTGATGACGCCGTCGGACCTGCTGCTGCTCGACGAGCCGACCAACCACTTGGACCTCGACGCGGTGCTGTGGCTGGAGCAATGGCTGCTCAAGTACCCGGGCACCTTGCTGCTGATCTCGCACGACCGCGAGTTCCTCGACGAAGTCACCACCCACACCCTGCATCTGCACGACGGCAAGGCCAAGCTCTACACCGGCGACTACACCGCCTTCGAGCGCCAGCGCGCCGAGCACCTGCGCCTGCAGCAGATCACCCACGAAAAGCAGATGGCCGAGCGCGCCCATCTGCAGAGCTTCATCGACCGCTTCAGCGCCAGCGCGGCCAAGGCCAAGCAGGCGCAGTCGCGGGTCAAGCGCTTGGCCAAGATGGTCGGCACCGAAGCGGTGCGGGTCGAACGCGCGATGCGGATCGAGTTCCCGGCGCCGGCCAAGTTGCCGCACGCGTTGTTGCGCGTGGTGCATGCCGATTGCGGTTACGGCGAGCACGTGGTGCTGGACGATGTCAGCTTCATCCTCGAAGCCGGCGACCGCATCGCCTTGCTCGGCCCCAACGGCGCCGGCAAATCGACCCTGGTCAAATCGCTGGTCGGTGAGCTGGAGCTGCTGAGCGGCGAACGCGGCGGCCACCCGGATCTGCGCATCGGCTACTTCGCCCAGCACACGGTCGAGTCGCTGCATGCCGGCGTGAGCCCGATCGACCATCTGGCCGAAATCGCTCCGGGCGTGCCGACCCAGCAATTGCGCGATTTTCTCGGCAAGTGGAATTTCCCCGGCGACCGCGCGTTCGAATCGGTCGACGGCTTCTCCGGCGGCGAACGCGCGCGTCTGGCCCTGGCGATGATCGCCTGGCGCAAGCCGAACGTGCTGCTGCTCGACGAACCGACCAACCACTTGGACCTGGACGTGCGCGAGGCGTTGGCCGAAGCGCTGTCGGACTTCCCCGGCGCGATCGTGCTGGTCTCGCACGACCGTCACCTGATCGGTCTGGTCTGCGAAACCTTCGTGCGCGTGGCCGACGGCGTCGCCCAGGCGTTCGACGGCGACCTCGACGCTTACGCGGTGTGGCTGCGCACCCGCGACAACAGCAACGACGGCAAGGGCGCGGCGGCGGTCAAGGTCGCCGCGGCGGCCAACACGGCGGCCGCGGCCAAGCCGGCGCCGGCGGGCAAGGGCGGACGCAAGATCAATCCGGTCAAGCTGGCCGAGGCCGAGAAGCGGGTCGCCGAGCTGGAATCCAAGCTGCACACGCTGGACATGGACCTGGCCGATCCGACCCGCTACGCCGGCGGCGGCGACAACGCCGCCGAACTGGCCAAGCAGCGCGAGCAAGTCGCGGGCGAGCTGGAAAAGGCCGAGGCCGCCTGGATGGCGCTGTACGACGGCGCCTGACGCCCGCGCGCGGCGCCGTTCGGCGCCGCTCGCTTTCCCTGCGACGCACCATCCGCCGACCCGCGCGGGATCGCCGCGGGTCGGTCGATGCGTGGCCTAGTGGGCCGCGCATCGTTCGGATAGATTGCCCGGCGGAGACGCTCCGGCCGCGACAAGGTTGTCGCGGCCAGGACGGCGGTTCGCGCTGCGGTCGCCGTCCGGGACGACGGTCTTCTCGGTGAAGAGGACAAGGACATGCAAGCAGGGAAGAATCTCGCGGCGGCGTTGGCCGTGGCGGTCGCCGGCGTGGCGATGGCGGCCGCGGTGTCGGATCGGATCGCGGACGCGGCGCCTTACGCGTCTTGGCAAGCGCAATCCGCGGCCGCCCCGGCGGCGACCGAGGTCGGCGGCGCGCCGGCAACGCCGGCCGACGCGCCGGTCCCGTTTTCGTTGACGCTGCACGGCGAAATCGCCGGCCTCGCCGCCGGCGCCACGGCGACCGCGACGGTCTTCGTCGGCGGACGCAGCTATCCGGCGACGGTGCAGGGCGATGCCTACAGCGCGACCGTCGAAGCTTTGAACGGCGACGAGATCGTGGTGGTGGAAGTCGCCTCGACCCGCGCGCGTTACCGTTCTTTCGTCGGTAGCGCGGCGCGGCTGGCGGCCGCGGCCGGCGGCGACGCCGATGTGAGCTTGAGCGAACGCGCGTCGCTGCGGGTGTCGCCGTTCAGCAGCGCGCTGGCGTTCCTGGTGCGCACCGCTTTGGGCGGACGCGATGCGGCGTCCGACGCCGAATTCGAGAACGCGACCCGTTCGGTCGTCGGCTACAACCTCGCCAACAACGCTTTCATGCTCGACGGGTGGACCCGAGGCACGTTCGCGCTACCGCAGGGCTATCAGGACGGGCAGCAGATACTCGAAGCGCCTGCGGCGGTCTACAACCAGCAGGTAGGCCAGATCAACGTCGCGCCGGCGATGGCGTACCTGTACGACAACGCCGACAACGCGCCGCTGACCGAGCTGGCGCAGTTGCCCGAAACCTTGGCCATGCTCGGTCCGATACCGGTCAACGAGGATTCGGTCGCGGTTTCCGACCTGCAACTGCTGTATCGGCAGAGCGACGGCGCGAGCTACGCCTTGTTCGAGGAAGAGCCGCTTGCCGAGCATCCGCGCTACAACGCGGCGCTGACGGCGCAGGGCGAGGTGGCGCTGGCGCCGATCGGCAATGCCGGAGCGCGCAACGCGCTGCGCGCGCTGCCGTTCGCGCCGACCGTGCAGTCGCCGATCCAGCGCAGCGTGCGCGGGCATACCTTGCGGCGGGTGGCCGTGGGCGATGTCTACAGCCTGTGGATGTCGCGCACTGTCTGGTTCGACAGTCATCACTCCGCCGCCGGCGACTGGGAACAGGAGTACCCCAGTTACTCGCTGTGGTCGGCGTTCGACCTCAATGCGGTATCGGCGGCGAACAACTGGGCGCCGCTGCTGGACGGAACGATCGAAGCGGCGTTGTACTTCTTGCCCGCGCCATGCAGCAGTCCGCGGCGCGCGGCGGCGTACTTGCCCGCGTTCGGCAAGTGCGAGCATCGCGCGTACTGGTTTATCCGGCCCCACGGCGGGTTGGTCTACAACCCGGCTACGTACAACGACTACATGCAGTCCGTCCAGGGCAGCGGCTCAGCCGACTTCAGTCATGAAATCGTTGGCGGCAGGCTGCGGATCATGCCGACGCCGGCGGCCGGCGAGCCTTACGTCAGCACCACGTTCTGGCGTTACGAAGAGGGCGAGCCGCTGCGGCGTCCGGTGCTGTACCTGTCCAGCAGCAGCGGGGGGTACATGGTCGGCGCGAGTATGGCGCTGGCGCCGCAGCCCGGCTTCGCGCCCGGCGAAATGATGGGTTCCTGGCGCGGTCCGACCTCGCAGGGACGCTTCGCCCAATATCCCGCGCCGTACTCGACCTTCGAGATCCGGCGGTTGGCCAATGGGTATCAGCGCGACGTCAGCATCTACTTCACCGGCAGCGAGACCTTTACTCAGGGCGAATGGTGGAGCGGTAGCCTGGGCGTGGCCGACTATCAGTATCTGATGCGCTATCCAGGCGCGACGACGACGCGGCCCGCCAGTCACTGCCGCGAAGCGTTCTTCGGCGGCGCCAGCGAGTGCGCGCCGAGCCGGGTGCGCCACTTCCGCCCGTTGCAACGGGTCGGCTCGCGCCTGTACGGGCTGGTCGATTTCTACTCGAACACGGCGCTGAAGCCGCAGGGTTATACCGGGACCTACGACACCCGCTACATGGACTCGCGCGCGGACTACATCGAGTGCGTCGCCGGCGCGTGCTTGCCGCCGACGCCTTGATCGTTGGTAGCCGCTGAGGCCCGGCCCCGCTCGCGCAGGGGGCCGGGCCGCGCCCGGGGCGGCGTTTGTCGCCGCCTAGACATCGCCTCGCTTATCGTCCCGCCCTGTTTTCGCACCAGGGGGCCGCATGAGCCGCGAACTGATCTATCTGCTGCTGATCTTCGGCCTGCTGGTCGTCCCGCGCGCGCTGCAGCGCTACAAGATTCCCGCGCCGCTGACCTGTCTGCTGTTCGGCATCGTGGCGATGCTGGCCTGGGGCGACAAGTCGCACGACACCGTGGTGGCGATGCTGGCCACGCTCGGCATTTCCTCGCTGTTCCTGTTCGCCGGGCTGGAAGTGGAGCTCAGCGCGCTGCGCAAGGGGCTGTGGCCGTTGGTCGCGCATTTGCTGATCCGCACCGCGACTTTGGTCGGCGTCGGCTGGCTGGCATGGCGCTACGCCGGCATGGGTTGGCAGGCCGCGGGTTTGCTGGCGCTGGCGCTGCTGACGCCGTCCACCGGCTTCATCCTCGACAGTCTGGCGCGGCTGGGCTTGGACGAGGAAGAACGTTTCTGGGTCACCAGCAAGGCCATCGCCGGCGAATTGCTGGCGCTGGTGGCGCTGTTCGTGGTCTTGCAAGCCAGCGACCCGGTGCGCATGGCGCTGTCCTCGGGCGCGTTGATCGCGATGCTGGTCGGTTTGCCGCTGGTGTTCGTCGCGCTCGGGCGCTGGGTCGCGCCGCATGCGCCGGGCTCGGAGTTTTCGCTGTTGGTGATGGTCGGCATGATCGCCGCGTTCGCCACCGCCAAGCTCGGCGTGTATTACCTGGTCGGCGCGTTCGTCGCCGGTTTGATCGCGCGCTTGTTGCGCGAACGCATGCCGCGTCTGGCCTCGGACGAGAACCTGCACGCGGTGCGGCTGTTCGCTTCGTTCTTCGTTCCGTTCTATTTCTTCAACGCCGGCACCAAGGTGCCCAGCGGCGCGCTGAGCTTCGAGGCGCTGGGCCTGGGGCTGTTGCTGACGGCGGTGGTGCTGCCGCTGCGGATCGGGGTGATCTGGCTGCAGCGGCGCGCGCTGTTCGGCGAGAGGCACGGCTCCAGCCTGCGCGTGTCGGTGGCGCTGGCGCCGACGCTGATCTTCACCCTGGTCCTGGCCGGCATCCTGCGCGACCGCTTCGCCTTGCCGGATGCGTGGTTCGGCGCGCTGCTGCTGTACGCGACGCTGACCACGGCGCTGCCGTCGCTGGTGTTCCGCGCGCCGTTCGATGTCGATCCGGCCGAGGACCACGGCCCGCGCCACCCCGACGACGCCGGCGACCGCCGCCGCCGCGAGGCCGCGGCCGGGACCGCGCGGCCCGAGCCGGAGCCCACCGCGGTGCCGGCGGCCGCGGCGCGGCCGGTTGCGGCGCGGCCCGATCCGCACCCGCCGGGCGGCTGAGACGGCCCGGGGTTGCCGATTTCGAGCCGATTTCGAGCCGATCCGGCGCGATTCCGGCCCCGAATCGGCCTCCGCTGCGCGCCGCGCGCTTGCATCGGCGCGTCCGAGCCCCAAACTAGCCAGCCTGAGCCGGCTTCCCCACGTTTCCCGCCATGCCCATCTACGCCTTCCAGTGCAATGCCTGCGGCCACCACTTCGACCGCCTGCAGAAGCTCTCCGATCCCGATCCGACCGTTTGCCCCGAGTGCGGGGCCGATCAGGTCGGCCGCCAGCTGACCGCGCCGCAGTTCCGTCTGGCCGGCGGCGGCTGGTACGAAACCGACTTCAAGAAGGACGGCGACAAGAAGCGCAATCTCGCCGGCGAGGGCAGCACCGGCGGGACCGCGGCGAGCAAGCCGGCCGAGAAGAAGGCCGATGCGGCGCCCGCGGCGCCGGCTCCGGCCGCCAAGCCGGCGGCCAGCGGCGGCTGAGGTTCCGGCCCCGTCCGCGATCTGCCGAGAGGGCGCCGAGAGGCGCCCTTTCTCGTGAGGGCCGGGGTTCCGGCTCGGATCGCGACGATCCGGGCGAGCCCGACGCCCGTCCCGCGCGCCCGCCGCGACGCCCGCGCCCGCCGCTGAAGGCCGCGCGATAAAACGACTAGAATGTTCGGCCCCGGCCCCCGGCCGGTGAGGCGATTCCGGCCCGGCTCCCGCCGCGGTCCGCGCGAGCCGCCTGCGGCAAAACCCCCACGATCCAACGATCGGCCCGGCCGATCGACCAATCCGGAGCTTCCATGCGTACCCACTTCTGCGGCCTCGTCGATGAGGCGCTGATCGGCCAGACCGTCACCTTGTGCGGCTGGGTCAACACCAACCGTGTCCAGAGCCACGTGGTGTTCACCGATCTGCGGGATCACGAGGGCGTGGTCCAGATCGTGGTCGATTCGGACATGGGCGATCTGTTCAAGACCGCCGGCGATCTGAGCGCGGAAAGCTGCGTGCGCGTCACCGGCACCGTGCGCGCGCGCGGCGCCGCCAACGACAAGATCCGCAGCGGCAAGGTCGAAGTGCTGGCCGCGCGGATCGAAGTGCTCAACAAGGCCGAGCCGCTGCCGTTCCACGCTCACGAGAACGCCGGCGAAGAAACCCGCCTGACCTATCGTTACCTCGACCTGCGCCGCCCGGAAATGCAGAAGATGATGCGCACCCGCATCCGTCTGGTGCAGTCGCTGCGCCGCTGGCTCGACGCGCGCGGCTTCCAGGACATCGAAACCCCGATCCTGACCAAGGCCACGCCGGAAGGCGCGCGCGACTTCCTGGTCCCGGCGCGCATGCATCCGGGCGAGTTCTACGCGCTGCCGCAGTCGCCGCAGCTGTTCAAGCAGATCCTGATGGTGGCCGGCTTCGACCGCTACTACCAGATCGCGCGCTGCTTCCGCGACGAAGCGCTGCGCGCCGACCGCCAGCTCGAGTTCACCCAGCTCGACATGGAATTCGCCTGGGTGTCCGAGCGCGACGTGCAGGACACCGTCGAGGGCATGATCCGCGAAGTGTTCAAGGAAACCATCGACGTCGAACTCGACGCGACCTTCCCGCGCATGACCTACGCCGAAGCCATGCGCCGCTACGGTTCGGACAAGCCGGACCTGCGCATCGAACTGGAATTCGCCGACATCGCCGAGCTGGTCAAGACCTGCGAATTCAAGGTCTTCGCCGATTGGGCCAACCACGCCGACGGCCGCGTGATCGCGCTGCGCGCGCCGGGCGCCGCGGGCTGGTCGCGCAAGCAGATCGACGAGGCCGGCGCGCACGCGGCCAAGCACGGCGCCAAGGGTTTGGCGTGGATGAAGATCGAGGACGCCGGCAAGGGCCGCGAGGGCATCAACTCGCCGATCGCCAAGTTCTTCGACGACGCCACCCTGGCCCAGATCGTCGCGGCCGCCGGCGCGCAGACCGGCGACATGATTTTCTTCGGCGCCGCCGACTACAAGACCGCCAGCGACTTCATGGGCGCGCTGCGCCTGAAGCTGGGCCGCGATCTGAACTTGATCGGCGAAGGCTGGAAGCCGCTGTGGGTCACCGATTTCCCGATGTTCGAGTGGGACGAAGAGGCGCAGCGCTACGTGGCGCTGCATCACCCCTTCACCGCGCCGGCCGTGGACGACATCGCCGACCTGCGCGCCAACGCCAAGACCGCGGTGTCGCGCGGCTACGACATGGTGCTCAACGGCAACGAGATCGGCGGCGGTTCGATCCGCATCCACCGTCCGCAGATGCAGTCGGCGGTGTTCGATCTGCTCGGCATCGGCGCGGAGGAGGCCGAGGCCAAGTTCGGCTTCCTGCTCGACGCGCTCAAGTACGGCGCGCCGCCGCACGGCGGCATCGCCTTCGGCATCGACCGCATCGCCGCGCTGATGGCCGGCACCGAGTCGATCCGCGACGTGATCGCCTTCCCCAAGACCACCACCGCGCAATGCCTGATGACCGGCGCGCCGTCGCCGATCCCGGACGCGCAGCTGGCCGAAGTGCATGTGATGGTGCGGCCGAAAGATCCGGCCTGAGCCATCGCGGCGGCCCGATGCGAATCGGGCCGCCGTCGCTTCGTGGAAGGGGTTTCGGCTCCGATGCTTCGCGCTCAGGCCTGTCGGCTTGCGGCTGAAGCATCGCAGCCGGGGCCCCTTCCGCATTTAGACTCTGCGACACCCACGAATCGAACGATGCCGCACATGGACGCCCCTTCCGCGAACTTCGCCATCCGCCGCGCCACGCCGGCCGACACCGCCGCCTTGGCCGAGATCTCCGCGCGCTGCTTCGTCGTCACCTTCGGCGATTCGTACCCGCCGATCGACCTCAGCGGCTTTCTCGCCGACACCTATTCGCACCAAGCCATCGGCGCGCTGCTGGCCGACCCGGCTTGCGCCGCGTGGTTGCTGGAGCGCGACGGCGTCGCGATCGGCCACGCGCTCGCCGGCGCCTGCGGGCTGCCGCACGCGGACGTCGCGCCCGGCGACGGCGAGCTCAAGCGCCTGTACCTGCTGCCCGAGGCGCAGAACGGCGGTTGGGGCAGCCGCTTGTTCGAGACCGCGCTGGTGTGGCTGGAACGCGAAGGCCCGCGCACGCTGTGGATCGGCGTGTGGTCGGAGAACTACGGCGCGCAGCGGTTCTACGGGCGCTACGGATTCGAGAAGGTCGGGCATTACGAATTCGTCGTCGGCGACACGCGCGATCACGAGTTCATCCTGCGCCGCGCAGCGGCCAGTTGATCCGCAACCCGCATGGCCTGCGTGTAGGAGCGGCGTGAGCCGCGACCGCGAAATCGCATAACCCGGCGGCAGCTGTTTTCGAGCGGGTGGCCTCCCGACGCCGGAATGGTCGCGTCGGCGTTCGTATTGATGCGGTCGCGGCTCGCGCCGCTCCTACAGGTCGCCCATGTAGGGGCGGCGCGAGCCGCGACCGCGAAACCGCATAGGCCGGGGCGGCTTTTTTCGAGCGGGCGGCCTTCCGACGCCAGGATGGTTGCGTCAGCGTTCGTATTGACGCGGTCGCGGCTTGCGCCGCTCCTACAGGTCGCCCATGTAGGAGCGGCGCGAGCCGCGACCGCGAAACCGCATAGACCGGCGCGGCTGTTTTCGAGCGGGTGGCTTCCCGACGCCAGAACGATTGCGTCGGCGTTCGTATTGGCGTGGTCGCGGCTCACGCCGCTCCTACACAGGTCGCCCAAGTAGGAGTGGCGCGAAGCGCGACCGAGGGTGGGGCGGGGCGGTTCAGCGCAACGCGATCAGCGCCCGGTGCGGCGATGGCGGCCCGTGCGAGGCGGCGGCCGGCGCGGGCGTCTGCGCCGGCGGCGCGCAGCGGCAATCGATGCGGTGCGGCAGCACCCACAGCGCCGGCGACCACTGCATCAACTGCGGATAGCTGCGCTCCAGGCGCGCCCCGACTCGGTCGAAGAACAGATGCACGGGGTGGATCAGGCCGATGTGGCTGGGCTGCTCGCACGACACCGGCGCCGTGGAGAACAGCGCCACCGCGGCCAGCAGCGCCGAGGCGAGCACGTTGACGATGGGCAGGGCGGTCGTCGGGGAGCGCGGGGCCATGGAGGTGCCGTCGGCTGCGGGTGGCGCGCATCCTGCGGTGCGCCGGCCGTGCAATATTTGCACGCCATCACGATTCGGATGCTTGGTTGTTTCACACTTGTTGTTCGATGACATCCATCTCATTTTCTAGACGCAGATCGCAACGTCAGGACTTGACGGATTTGCCGGAACGCCCGGGCGCGTGACTCGGATCGTGGCCGGTCTCGCCATACGGCGGGTATGGGGTAGCGAACTGTGAAACCGGTTCGGCTTGGCTGACCGTTTGTAACCGCGGCGGGGGGAGCGGCCGGTTCGGAGGGGCTGAGCCGGTTGGACGGCCGGAACGATGCGCCTTTCGGCGCGCGCCGTCGCGGCGACCGGATGTCGCGGGCGGGAGATTCCGCGCTTCCCCGACGCCGAAGACCGCGCGACTCGCCGGCCGGCCTGCTCCGGCGCCACCGCGCGTACCCGGCCGAAGTCGCCATGACCGCCGCCCCCGCCGCGCCGCTTGGCGTCGCGCCGCCGCGGCCCGATAGTGGCCGCAGGCTTCCCATCCGCACCGCTTATGGCCCGCACGCCCCACCTGCGCAGGATCGTGATGTTGCACGGCATCTGGATGCCCGGCGTGTCGATGGCCTGGCTCGGCGCGCGACTGGCCGCGGCCGGCTTCCAGCCCGAAACCTTCGCCTACGCCGGCGCCGCCGCCGGCCCCGAGGCGGTGCTGCCCAAGCTGGTCGAGAGCCTGCGCCGCGAGCCCGCGCACGTGCTGGCGCACAGCCTCGGCGGCCTGATCACCCTGCGCGCGCTGCGCGAGCACCCCGAATTGCCGGTGCGGCGCGTGGTCTGCCTGGGCTCGCCGCTGCTCGGCAGTTCCGCCGCCGACGGTCTCTCGCGCCATGCCTGGAGCGCGCCGGTGCTCGGCCGCGCCGCCGCGCTGCTGCTGGAAGGCTGCCCGCCGTGGCAGGGCGCGGCCCAGGTCGGGCTGATCGCCGGCCGCAGCCCGCACGGGCTGGGCCGCTACTTCGGCCGCTTCGACGGCGACAGCGACGGCACCGTCGCGGTCGCCGAAACCCGGCTGCCGGGACTGGCCGCGCACTCGGTCATCGACGCCAGCCACAGCGGCCTGCTGTTTTCCGCCCAGGCCGCGCGCATGACCGAGGCCTTCTTCCGTCGCGGCAAGTTCGGCGACTGATCGCCCGAATGCGATCCCGGTTCGCCGCCGGCGGACCGCCGCCGGGCGGATGGCGGTTTTCGAGTCGCGCACCAGAACCGATCAGGTAAAATCGCCGGCTTGTTCAGACATAAGCCGGTAACGCCATGGGTAGAGGTCCGTCGATCGAAGCACGCAAGAACGCCGAAGACGCGCGTCGCGGCAAGATCTTCACCAAGATCATCCGCGAGATCAGCGTCGCCGCGCGCCGCGGCGGCGGCGATCCCAACGGCAACCCGGGCCTGCGCACGGCGGTCGATAAGGCGCTGTCGGCGAACATGTCCAAGGACGTGATCGAACGCGCGATCAAGAAGGCCACCGGCGCGCTGGAAGGCGTCGAGTACGAGGAAGTGCGCTACGAGGGCTACGCCCCCGGCGGCGTGGCGGTGATCGTGGACTGCCTGACCGACAACAAGGTCCGTACCGTCGCCGACGTGCGCCACGCCTTCAGCAAGTTCGGCGGCAACCTCGGCACCGACGGCTCGGTGTCCTTCATGTTCGCCAAGCGCGGCGTGCTGTGGTTCGAGGGCGGTGCCGACGAAGAGAAGATCACCGAGGTCGCCATCGACGCCGGCGCCGACGACGTCGTGGTCTACCCCGACGACGGCTCGATCGACGTGCTGACCGCGCCCGACGCGTTCGCCGCGGTCAAGGCCGCGATGGAAGCCGCGGGCCTCGCGCCCGGCCAGGCCGAAGTGACCTTCCGCGCCGACAACACCAGCGCGGTGGAAGGCGAGACCGCGCAGCAGGTGGTCAAGCTGCTCAACTGGCTGGAAGACATGGACGACGTGCAGAACGTCTACACCAACGCCGACCTCGGCGAGGACGCGTATGCGTAGTCGCGGCCGCCGGGACCGCGGCCGCGCCCCGCGCGCGTCCGGCCCGGCCACCGCGCTGCGCCAGCGCTAGCCGATGGCGACCTCCGCAACCCGCAGCCCGGCCGCCGGGCCCGTGCGCATCCTGGGCATCGACCCCGGCTCGCAGCGCACCGGCCTGGGCGTGATCGACATGGCCAGCGACGGCCGCTGCACCTTCGTCGCCGCGCGCGCGCTCAAGCTGCTCGACGCCGAGGATTTCCCCTCGCGCCTGGGCCTGCTGTGCGAAGGCCTGGAAGCGGCGCTGGACGAGTTCGGGCCGATGCAGGTGGCGATCGAGACGGTGTTCATGGACAAGTCCGCGACCTCGGCGCTCAAGCTCGGCCATGCCCGCGGCGCGGCGCTGGCGACCGTGGTGCGCCGGCGCATTCCGATCAGCGAATACGCGCCGCGGCTGATCAAGCAATCGCTGGTCGGGCGCGGCGCGGCCGACAAGCAGCAGGTCCAGCACATGGTGCGGCTGTTGCTGAACCTGCCCGAAGTGAAGCTGCAGGCCGACGCCGCCGACGCGCTTGCGGTCGCGCTGACGCATGCCCATATGAGCGCTACGGCCCAGCGCACCGGCATCGCCACCCACCAGCTGCGCAGGCGCGGCGCCTGAGATGGCCGCCGTCCGGGTCGTCGCCGCGCCGTCCGCGGCGCGCGGGGTAGGGACCCGCGCGCGCGTCCGCGTTGTCCTGGGTAGCCGTCCGCGCTTTCCTTCGATTTCCGTCTTCTTTTTGCGACGCGCCGGTCACGGCGGGTCGCGCCGTCCTTTTGGAGTCACCCTGTGATCGGTCGCCTCAAAGGCATCCTGGTGCATAAGCAGCCGCCGTGGCTGGTGGTCGACGTGCACGGCGTGGGCTACGAGCTCGAAGCGCCGATGAGCACGTTCTACGACCTGCCCGACATCGGCCGCGAGGTCGCGTTGTTCACCCATTACGCGCAGAAGGAAGACAGCGTCTCGCTGTACGGCTTCCTGCGCGAGAGCGAGCGCCGGCTGTTCCGCGACGTGCAGAAGGTCAGCGGCATCGGCGCCAAGATCGCGCTGGCGGTGCTGTCGGGCGTGTCGGTGGACGAATTCGCGCGGCAGGTGCAGGCCGGCGACGTCACCGCGCTGACCCGCATCCCCGGCATCGGCAAGAAGACCGCCGAGCGTATGGTGGTCGAACTGCGCGACCGCGCCGCCGATCTGGCCGGCGCCGGCGCCACCCTGCCCAGCGGCGGCATTCCCGCCGACCCGCAGAGCGAGGCCGTGGTGGCCTTGCAGCAACTGGGTTACAAGCCGGCCGAAGCCGCGCGCATGGCGCGCGAGGCCGCCGCGGCCGGCGACGATGCCGCCGCCATCATCCGCAAAGCGCTAAAGTCCGCGCTGCGTTGAGCCCACGGCGGGACACCGCCCGGAATCCGACGACAATGTCTTCTACTGTTCCTGCCAGCGACAAGCACGCTCACGGCCACAAGGCCGCGAGCGGCCACGACTCAGGCCATCACGGCCCCAAACAAGGGCTTCCGGGGCTGATCGTCGGCGCGATCGGCGTGGTCTTCGGCGACATCGGCACCAGCCCGCTGTATACGCTGAAGGAAGCGTTCTCCCCGCACTTCCACCTGGTCAGCAACCACGACACCGTGCTCGGCATCCTGTCGCTGGTGTTCTGGGCGCTGATGATCGTGGTGACGCTCAAGTACGTCACCATCATCATGCGCGCCGACAACGACGGCGAAGGCGGGATCATGGCGCTGATGACCCTGGCCCAGCGCACCCTGGCCAAGGGCGGGCGCTCGGCCTATGTCGTCGGCATTCTCGGCATCTTCGGCGCCTCGCTGTTCTTCGGCGACAGCGTCATCACCCCGGCGATTTCGGTGCTCGGCGCGGTCGAGGGCCTGGAAGTCGCCGCGCCCGGCCTGCACCGCTTCATCGTGCCGATCACCGTGTTGATCCTGGTGATGGTGTTCCTGGCCCAGCGCTTCGGCACCGAGAAAGTCGGCAAGGTGTTCGGCCCGATCACCATGATCTGGTTCGTCTCGCTCGCCGCCATCGGCGTCTACAACATCATTCAGGGCCCGGAAGTGCTCAAGGCGCTCAACCCGATGTGGGGCGCGCGTTTCTTCATGGAACACGGCACCAAGTCGGTGCTGATCCTCGGCGTGGTGGTGCTGGCGGTGACCGGCGGCGAAGCGCTGTACGCCGACATGGGCCACTTCGGCGCCAAGCCGATCCGCTACGCGTGGTACCTCATGGTGCTGCCGAGCCTGATGCTGAACTACCTCGGCCAGGGCGCGTTCGTGCTCAACCATCCGCGCGCGGTGGTCAACCCGTTCTTCGAATCGGTGCCGCCGTGGGCGCTGTACCCGATGATCGTGCTGGCGACGATGGCGGCGGTGATCGCCTCGCAGGCGGTCATCACCGGCGCGTATTCGGTGTCGCGTCAGGCGATGCAGCTGGGCTACATCCCGCGCATGCAGATCAAGCACACCTCCAGCAGCACCATCGGCCAGATCTACGTGCCGTACATCAACTGGATCCTGGCGAT
This sequence comes from Lysobacter sp. K5869, assembly GCF_018847975.1. Taxonomy (NCBI): domain Bacteria; kingdom Pseudomonadati; phylum Pseudomonadota; class Gammaproteobacteria; order Lysobacterales; family Lysobacteraceae; genus Lysobacter; species Lysobacter sp. K5869. Next base: position 2,320,567 of record NZ_CP072597.1, read on the forward strand.
CGCGGTCATCACCGTGGTCCTGGCCTTCCGCAGCTCGACCGCGCTGGCCACCGCCTACGGCATCTCGGTGTCGGGGACGATGCTGATCGACACCTTGCTGCTGGCCCTGGTCGCGCGCGCGCTGTGGCCGCGCTGGCGCAAGTGGGTGCTGCCGCTGTGCGTGCTGTTCTTCGTGGTCGACGTCGGCTTCGTCATCGCCAACGGCGCCAAGTTCTTCGACGGCGCCTGGTTCCCGCTGGCGCTGGGCCTGATCGTGTTCACCCTGCTGCGCACCTGGCGCCGCGGTCGCGAACTGCTGCACGAGGAAGTGCGCAAGGAAGGCATCTCGCTCGACAGCTTCCTGCCCGGCCTGATGCTGGCGCCGCCGGTGCGGGTGCCGGGCACGGCGATCTTCATGACCGCCGACAAGGGCGTGGTGCCGCACGCGTTGCTGCACAACCTCAAGCACAACAAGGTGCTGCACGAACGCAATGTGTTCCTGACCGTGGAAACCCTCGGCGTGCCGTACGCGCCGAAGGAGAAGCGGCTCAAGATCGAGGCCATCGGCAACGATTTCTATCGGGTGGTGATCCGCTTCGGCTTCATGGAAGTGCCCGACGTGCCGCTGGCGCTGATGCGCTCGTGCGATGCCGGCGGCATCTACTTCGATCCGATGGACACGACCTACTTCGCCAGCCGCGAGACCGTGGTCGCCAGCCGCCACCGCGGCATGCCGATCTGGCGCGACCGCTTGTTCGCCTTCATGCATCGCAACGCGGCGCCGGCGACCGGGTTCTTCCGCATTCCCGGCAATCGCCTGGTCGAGCTGGGCGCGCAGGTCGAGATCTGATCGCGGCGGCGCGGTTGCGGCCGCGCTGCGCGGTTTCGCCGCGCGGAGTCGTATCCGCGACGGCAATCGGCCGGAGAAAGCGCTAGAGTGCGCGCTTCGCCGGCCGGCGCTCAGGGGACGGTCGGCCCTTAATCCGTTCAGGAACCGCCATGTCCGCCAGCAGCCCGTCCCCCGCCCATGCCGACGGTTCGGCGGGCCATGCCAAGACCGGTCTCGCCGGATTGGTGGTCGGCGCCATCGGCGTGGTGTTCGGCGACATCGGCACCAGCCCGCTGTACACGCTGAAGGAAGCGTTCTCGCCGCATTACGGCCTCAGCCCCGACCAGCACACCGTGCTCGGCATCCTGTCGCTGGTGTTCTGGTCGCTGATGATCGTGGTCACCTTGAAGTACGTGGCGGTGATCATGCGCGCCGACAACGACGGTGAGGGCGGCATCATGGCGCTCACCGCGCTGACCCAGCGCACGGTCAAGCACAATCCGCGCGCGGTCTACGTCATCGGCATCCTCGGCATCTTCGGCGCCTCGCTGTTCTTCGGCGACGGCGTGATCACCCCGGCGATCTCGGTGCTGTCGGCGGTGGAAGGCCTGGAAGTGGCGGCGCCGCACCTGGACCGCTTCGTCGTGCCGATCACCGTGGCGGTGCTGGTCGTGCTGTTCCTGGCCCAGCGCTTCGGCACCGAGGTGGTGGGCAAGGCGTTCGGCCCGGTGATGATCCTGTGGTTCCTTTCGCTCGGCGCGATCGGCGTCTACAACATCGTCGATGCGCCGCAGGTGATCCGCGCGCTCAATCCGATCTGGGGCCTGCGCTTCTTCATGGAGCACAACTGGCACGCGGTGTTCGTGCTCGGCGCGGTGGTGCTGGCGGTGACCGGCGGCGAGGCGCTGTACGCCGACATGGGCCACTTCGGCAAATGGCCGATCCGTCTGGCCTGGACCTACGTCGCGCTGCCGGCGCTGACCTTGAACTACCTCGGCCAGGGCGCGCTGATGCTGGGCAAGCCGTCCGCGGTCGGCAATCCGTTCTTCGAGGCGGTGCCGGCCTGGGCGCTGCTGCCGATGGTCGGCCTGGCCACCGCGGCGACGGTGATCGCCTCGCAGGCGGTGATCACCGGCGCGTTCTCGGTCGCGCGGCAGGCCATGCAGTTGGGCTACATCCCGCGCATGGCGATCAAGCACACCTCTCGCGAAACCATCGGCCAGATCTACATCCCGGCAGTGAACTGGATGCTGCTGGCATTGGTGGTGGTGTCGGTGGTCGGCTTCGGCAGTTCGACCGCGCTGGCCACCGCCTACGGCGTTTCGGTCACCGGCACCATGCTGATCACCAGCGTGCTGATGATCATCTACCTGCGCGCCAACTCGCGCATCCCCGCGCCGCTGTTCTGGCTGCTGGCGGCGATGTTCGTGTTGGTCGATCTGGCGTTCTTCTACGCCAACATCATCAAGTTCATGGACGGCGCCTGGTTCCCGCTGCTGCTGGGCGTGGTGCTGTTCACCATGATGCGCACCTGGCGCCGCGGCCGCGAACTGCTGCACGAGGAAGTGCGCAAGGAAGGCATCTCGCTCGACAGCTTCCTGCCCGGCCTGATGCTGGCGCCGCCGGTGCGCGTGCCCGGCACCGCGATCTTCATGACCGCCGACAAGGGCGTGGTGCCGCACGCGCTGCTGCACAACCTCAAGCACAACAAGGTGCTGCACGAGCGCAACGTGTTCCTGACCGTGGAAACGCTGGGAATGCCGCACGCGCCGAAGGAGAAGCGGCTCAAGATCGAGGCCATCGGCAACGACTTCTACCGCGTGCTGATCCGCTTCGGCTTCATGGAAGTGCCCGACGTGCCGCTGGCGCTGATGCGTTCCTGCGATGCCGGCGGCATCTACTTCGATCCGATGACCACGACGTACTTCGCCAGCCGCGAGACCGTGGTCGCCAGCCGCCACCGCGGCATGCCGATCTGGCGCGACCGCTTGTTCGCCTTCATGCACCGCAACGCGGCGCCAGCGACCGGGTTCTTCCGGATTCCCGGCAATCGCTTGGTCGAGTTGGGCGCGCAGGTCGAGATCTGACGCGGGCGGCCGCGGCCGCGCGCTAACCGCGGCCGCCGTCGCCGGCAAGCCCTCGCGCCGGAATGCTGCGGTGCGCGCCGCGCGCCGGGAAGAATCGTTCCATCCGCGCCGGATTGCGGCCGCGCGCGGCGCCCGCCTAGCCTCGTCGCCACTTCCCACGACGAGGATTCCGCGATGACCGAAGTCTCCCCGCAGGCCCGCGCCTTCGTGATCCAGCAACGCGACGCCGAGTTGCTGCGCGGCGACGGCAGCGAGTTGTGGCTGCTGGCCGACGCCAGCGATTGCTGCGGTGTTCTGGGCTGCAACCGCCTGCGCCTGCAACCCGGCGCGGCCGGCGCCCGGCCGCACATCCACCATCGCTCCAGCGAGGCGTTCTACGTGCTTGAGGGAACCTTGGAGATGCTCATCGACGGCGAGACCGTGCGGGTGGAGCAGGGCGGGCTGGCGGTGATTCCGGCCGGCGTCGTGCATTCCTTCCGCGCCACCGAGGGCGAGGTCGCCGACGTGTTCGTGACCCTGGCGCCGGGTACCGATCGGTTCGACTATTTCCGCGCGCTGCCGAAGATCCTGCGCGGCGAGATTGGCGCGGAGGAACTGGCGCAGATGCACGAGCGCTACGACGTGCATTTCGTCTGAGTCGCGGGCCGTCCGGGCCGCTCGCGGCGGGCGCCGGGCCGCGCGGGATTCGCCCGTCGCGAGAGGGCGCATCGCGAAGCCGCGGCGCATGGGGCAGGGCCGCCGCGCCGGCGCCGGCCGCGCGACTTGTCCACAGGCGCGGCGGGCCAGCGGCCCACCGCAGCGCGAACCGCGCCGGCGCTCGCGGATTCGAGCCGGTACGCGCCCATTCGCACCGATCCGCGCCTTTCGTGCGAATCCGCCCGGCGCCGCCGCGCCCCGGTACGTTCCGCCACTGCGCCCGCGCCCCGTCCCATGCGAACATATCCGCATGAACGACCAGCGCATCATCGCCTCCGGCGCCACCCGCGAAGACGACGCCATCGAGGCCTCGATCCGCCCCAAGCGCCTGGACGAATACCTCGGCCAGCAACCGGTGCGCGAGCAGCTCAAGATCTACATCGAGGCCGCCAAGGGCCGCGGCGAGGCGCTCGATCACGTGCTGATCTTCGGCCCGCCGGGCCTGGGCAAGACCACGCTGAGCCACGTCATCGCCAACGAGCTCGGGGTCAACCTGCGCCAGACCTCCGGCCCGGTGATCGAAAAGGCCGGCGATCTGGCCGCGCTGCTGACCAACCTGCAGCCGCACGACGTGCTGTTCGTCGACGAAATCCACCGCCTCTCGCCGCTGGTCGAGGAAGTGCTGTACCCGGCGATGGAGGACTACCAGATCGACATCATGATCGGCGAGGGCCCGGCCGCGCGCTCGATCAAGATCGACCTGCCGCCGTTCACCCTGATCGGCGCGACCACCCGCGCCGGCCTGCTGACCGCGCCGCTGCGCGACCGTTTCGGCATCGTCCAGCGGCTGGAGTTCTACAACGCCGAGGAGCTGACCAAGATCGTGCGCCGCTCCGCGCAGATCCTCGGCATCGCCTGCGAGGCCGAGGGCGCGGCCGAGATCGCCAAGCGCTCGCGCGGCACCCCGCGCATCGCCAACCGCCTGCTGCGGCGCGTGCGCGACTACGCCCAGGTGCGCGCCAGCGGCCACATCGACCGCGCCGTCGCCGATGCGGCGATGGCGATGCTCAAGGTCGATCCGGAAGGCTTCGACGACCTCGACCGGCGTTTGCTCAAGACCATCATCGAGTCCTTCGACGGCGGCCCGGTCGGCGTGGAGTCGCTGGCCGCCGCGCTGAGCGAGGAGCGCGGCACGCTCGAGGACGTGATCGAGCCGTTCCTGATCCAGCAGGGCTATCTGATCCGCACCGCGCGCGGCCGCATGGCGACCTCGCGCGCTTACCGCCATTTCGGCCTGGACCCGCGCCAGCGGCCGGGCGAGGGCGCCGGCGAACCGGGAGCGTTGTTCTGATGCCCGTCGCTTCGACGCCGGCCTGCGCCGGCCCGCACGGAGACCGCGCATGAGCGCTCCATCGACCGATTCCGCCGCGAGTTCCGCCGTTGTTCCCGGCTTATTCAGTTGGCCGACACGCGTCTATTGGGAAGATACCGACGCCGGCGGGCTGGTGTACCACGCCCAATATCTGGCCTTCATGGAGCGCGCGCGCAGCGAATGGGTGCGCGCCCTGGGCTACGGCCAGGACGGCCTGCGGCTCGAGCACGGGCTGTTGTTCGTGGTCGCCGGCATGCAGATCGGCTTCCTCAAGCCCGGACGGCTGGACGACGAACTGCGGGTCACCGTGGAATTGGTGCGCTGCCGCCGCGCCAGCCTGATCTTCGTCCAGCGCGTGATGCGCGGCGAAGAGCGGCTGATCGACGCCGAAGTGAAGATCGCCTCGGTCGACGCGCAGCAGCTGCGTCCGTGCCCGATCCCGCCGGCCTTGTATGCGCAGTTGCTGGCGCAGCAAGCGCCGGAGCCGGCCGGCTGAGCCGCGCGCGACGCCGCCCCGCGGGCGCGTTGCGGACGGCTTCACGGACCCGGTAGTAAAACCCGCGCCAAACCCGAGCTTCAGACTACAACCCCACGACATCCTGCGGTCCGTTGACTCCCGACGCGCCGCACGCCCCACACAAGCCCGCGCACCGGGCGACGGAGAACCGAGCATGACGTCATCGCTGATCGCGCAACTGGCCACCACCGTGCAGGCCCTGCCGGAGGAAGCCACCCAAGCGGTGACCCAGGCCGCCGCAGCCGCCGGCCACGCCTCGACGGAGTTCAGCCTGCTGGATCTGGTGATCAAGGCCAGCCTGCCGGTGCAGTTCATCATGCTGCTGCTGGTGATCGCCTCGCTGACCTCCTGGTACATCATCTTCCGCAAGTGGAAAGTGATCCGCCGCGCCAAGGCCGAGGCCGATCATTTCGAGGAACGCTTCTGGTCGGGCGCGGAACTGTCCAAGCTCTACGCCGGCACCACCGAGCGCGCGCGCAACATCGGCGGCCTGGAAGCGATCTTCGAGGCCGGTTTCCGCGAGTTCAACCGCGTGCGCCAGCGCCGCGGCGTCGATGCCCGCGCCCAGATCGAAGGCGCCCAGCGCGCGATGCGCGCGACCGGTTCGCGCGAAATCGACGGTCTGGAGCACAACCTCGAACTGCTCGCCAACATCGGCTCGACCTCGCCCTACATCGGCCTGGTCGGCACCGTGTTCGGCATCATGGTGACCATGCATTCGCTGGTGTCCGCGTCCAAGCAGGTCGGCATCGCCGACGTCGCGCCGGGCATTTCCGAAGCGCTGCTGGCGACCGCGATGGGCCTGTTCGTGGCGATTCCGGCGGTGTGGGCCTACAACCGCTTCGCCACCGGCGTGGAGCGGCTGGCGGTGCGCTACGACGCGTTCTCCGAGGAGTTCTCCTCGATCCTGCAGCGGCAGGCGCACCTGGACGAGTGATGCGGCGCAGCCCCACCGCACCGCACGGCCGGCGCCCGCGTTCGACGCGGCGCCCGCTCAACGCCTGAAACAGGCGCGTCATACGAGGATTCCGCCATGTCCGGCACCGCCATCCGCCGCCCGCGCAAGCGCAAGCTCAAGGCCGACATCAACGTCGTGCCTTACATCGACGTCATGTTGGTGCTGTTGATCATTTTCATGGTCACTGCGCCGTTGTTGACCTTGGGCGTCGATGTCGATCTGCCCAAATCCAACGCCAAGTCCACCCAGGCCAAGAGCGATCCGGTCGTGGTCCAGGTCGACGAGCGCGGCAATTTCTTCCTCACGCTCAAGGCCGGCGACAAGGAAGCGGTGACCGCGCAGGATCTGGCGAGCAAGATCGGCGCCATCGTCAAGCAGAACGACAAAGAGAAGCTGCAGGTCTACATCGCCGGCGACGGCCGCGCCAATTACCAGCCGGTGATGGACGCGATGAACATTCTGCAGAAAGCCGGCGTCGAGAAGGTCAGCCTGATCAGCCAGCCCGAGAAGGGTAAGCAATGACGGAGACCCGCGCCGACAAGGTGCAGGCGCTGATCCTGGTCGTGCTGCTGCACGGCCTGCTGATCGCGGCGCTGATCGTCAGCGCGCTGCTCAACTGGAACAGCGCGGCGGTGTCGGCCGCCGGTTCGCCGGTGGCGACCGAATTGGCCGAGATGAGCGATCTGTCGGCGGCGATGCAGCGCACCCTGCGCAGCAAGGTCGAGCCGATCAAGCAGCCGCAGCCCGAGCCGGTGCCCGAGGATTCCGAACCGCTGCCGCAGCCCATCGCCGAACCCAAGCCGCAGGACGCGGTCTCGCCGCAGCAGCAATCGCCGCAGGATTTCGTCCCGGTGCCCGACACCACCAGCCAGGAGCAGGTGGTGGATACGCCGACGCCGAATCCGGCCGAGGAAAAGATGGTGCAGGAGGCCAAGGCGCGCCAGGAGCAGGTCGATCTGACCGAGCAGAAGCGTCAAGAAGAGGCGCAGCAGAAGCAGCGTCTGGCCGAGCAGCAGGACGCCGAACGCCAGAAGAAGCTCGAGGACATCCGCCGCGAGCGCGCGCGCTTGCAGCGCGAGCAGAACCTGGCCGAGCAGAAGCTGCAGCAGCTCGCCGACCGCCGCGCCACCCAGGCCAGCCAGACCGCCGCGACCAGCGCGCCGGCGCCGGCCGGCAATCAAGGCGCCGATACCGGCTTGCTGGCGCGCTATCAGGCGGCGCTGCAGTCGGCGATCAAGGCCAAGTGGACGCGCCCGGATTCGGTGCCGCTCGGCGCGGCCTGCAAGCTCAACATCCGCCAGTTGCCGGGCGGGCAGGTGATCGCGGTCGAAGTGATCGAGCCCTGCGCTTACGACGAAGCCGGCCGGCGCTCGGTCGAGGCCGCCGTGCTCAAGGCCCAGCCCTTGCCGTACGCTGGGTTCGAGAGCGTGTTCCAGCGCACCCTCAACCTCAATTTCCGCGCCGAGGACCGCTGATGCGCCGCCCGTTCCGCCGCCTCCCGCTCGCCGGCCTCGCCTTGGCCGCGGCCCTGGCCGCCGCGCCCGCCGGCGCGGCCAACACCGAAATCGGCCGCGCCTGCGACAGCCCCGAGCATTGCCTGCCGCAGAACCAGCTGCGTTATTACGAGCTGCTGCGCCAAGCCATCGGCCAACACTGGACCCCGCCGTCCAGCGCCGCCGCCGACAGCGTCTGCACGCTCGAACTCAACCAGAGCCCCGGCGGCGCGGTGACCTCGGTGCGCGCGATCGAGCCCTGCGGCCTCGACGCCGCCGGCCGCGACACCTTGCTGGCCGCGGTCCGCGCCGCCAGCCCGCTGCCGTACCAGGGCTACCAACAAGTGTTCAAACCGCGGCTGCGGCTGGCCGTGCACGTGCCTGAACCGGACGAGCGCGAAGGCCGGGTCAAGCGCTGGTGGCGGCAGGTGCGCGAGCGCTGAGCCCCGCGCGCCTTGCCGGCTCGGGCGGTCCGCCCGGCGGCCGGGCCGCCTGCCCGAGCAGGGCGAAGGCTGCCCGATAGCGTCGTTCGCGGCGCTTTTTGCGCGCCGTTGCCCACCGCACGGGCGCCGATAACACTTCGATACGCAAATTGACGCCGGGTTTTGAGCCCACGTTCACCCAGCAGCGTTAACAATGCCGAACCTGAACAAACCCCCGTTGGATCTTCACGGAGTGCCGATGAAACGACCCTTGCGCTGGCTGGCCACGCTGCTCGCCGTTCTGCTCCCCCTCGCCGCATCGGCCCAGCAGAAGGGGTTGGAGATCGACATCGTCGGCGGCCTGGCCTCGGCCACCCCCATCGCCACCGTGCCCATGCCCTACCAGGGCGGCGGCGCGGCCCCGCCGACCGACATCGCCGAAGTGGTCCGCAACGACCTCAACCGTTCCGGCCAGTTCCGCGGCCTGCCGGTCGAGCAGATGACCGCCAAGCCGAGCCGCGGCAGCGAAATCAGCTTCCCCGACTGGCGCGCGCTCAACCAGGACTACATCGTGGTCGGCCGCGTCCTCGACGCCGGCGCCGGCAGCTACCGGGTCGAGTACGAGCTGTACGACGTGGGCAAGCAGCAGCGCCTGCTCGGCTTCGCCCTGACCGCGCGCGCCAACGCCATGCGCGACGTCGCCCATCAGATCGCCGACGCGGTGTACGAGAAGATCACCGGCGTGCGCGGCGCGTTCTTCACCCGCATCGCCTACGTCACCGCCACCGGCACCGGCCGCGGCAGCAACTACGCGCTGATGGTGGCCGACTCCGACGGCTACAACCCGCAGACCGTGGTGCGCTCGCCCGAGCCGCTGCTGTCGCCGTCGTGGAGCCCGGACGGCAACCGTCTGGCCTATGTGAGCTTCGAGGGCGGCAATTCTTCGATCTACATCCAGAACATCGGCACCGGCAGCCGCGAACTGGTCGCCAAGTTCCGCGGCATCAACGGCGCCCCCGCGTTCTCGCCCGACGGCCGCCGCCTCGCCCTGACCCTGTCGCGCAGCGGCAACCCCGAGATCTACGTGATGGACCTGGGCAGCAAGGCGCTGACCCAGCTGACCAACCATTTCGGCATCGACACCGAGCCGACCTGGTCGGCCGACGGCTCCAAGATCTATTTCACCTCCGACCGCGGCGGCAAGCCGCAGATCTACTCGGTCGCGGCCAGCGGCGGCAGCGCCACCCGGGTGACCTTCCAGGGCAGCTACAACGCCAGCGCCAGCGTGTCCTTCGACGGCAAGAAGATCGCCACCGCCCAGGGCGCCGGCAACACCTACCGGATCGCGGTGATGGATTCCAGCACCGGCGGCGCCCTGTGGAGCACCCTGTCGCCGGGCTCGCTGGACGAATCGCCGAGCTTTGCCCCGAACGCCTCCATGATCATTTATGCTGCGCGCGAAGGACGCCGTGGCGTGCTCTATGCCGTTTCCGCCGATGCCCGGGTGCGCCAGCGCCTGGTGCTCGCCGACGGCGACGTGCGCGAACCGGCCTGGGGGCCCTACCGCCTGCCGCGCTGATGCGCCGGGCAGCCCCCGAGCGCCGGCTTTAGCCGAAAACAGCGCCAGAACAACGCCTGCGACACTCCCCGAACGACTCCTGCCCCACGTTACAAACTGACGAGGAATACCCCATGAACAACGCTGCCCGCATCTTGCTCGTCGCCGTGCTCTGCACCGCGGCCGTCGCCTGCTCGAAGAAGGTCAAGGAAAAGCCGGTCGATCAAGGCACCGGCCCGACCACCACCACCCAGCCGGGCGGCGACACCGGCCCGGTCGCCTCGGGCGCCTACGGCCCGAACGACCTGGACACCGACGCCTGCCTGCGCCAGCGCGTGGTCTACTTCGACCTCGACCAGGATTCGCTGAAGCCGGAATTCCAGGCCATCGTCGGCTGCCACGCCAAGTACCTGCGCGACCGTCCGTCCTCGCGCATGACCCTGGAAGGCAACGCCGACGAGCGCGGCAGCCGCGAGTACAACCTGGGTCTGGGCGAGCGCCGCGGCAATGCCGTGTCGTCGGCCATCCAGGCCAACGGCGGTTCGGGCAGCCAGATCACCGTCGTGTCCTACGGCGAAGAGCGTCCGGTCTGCACCGACTCGAACGAAGATTGCTGGGCCAAGAACCGCCGCGTCGAGATCGTCTACACCGCCAAGTAATCGCGGCCAGACTTTCCCGAGCAACCCAGACGAAGGCTGATCAGCGATGCGGAAGTTCGCAGAGCGTAAGTTCGCACTAGCCTTGGCAGTCGTGGCGGCCCTCGCGGCCGCCACGCCCGCTTTCGCTCAGCGCGCGAGCCTGGCCGACCGGGTCGCGACGCTGGAGCAGCGCGCGTCCGACAACCAGGCCAACATGGACCTGCTCAACCAGGTCAACCAGCTCAAGTCGGAAATGCAGGCCCTGCGCGCGCAGGTCGAGGAATTGCAGCAGCAGAACCGCCAGCTGCAGGAATCGAGCAAGGCCCAGTACCTGGATACCGACAACCGTCTCAACCGGCTCGAAAGCGGCGCGCCCGCCGCCGCCGCGCCGGGGCCGCAAGCGGCCGCCAAGCCTTCGCCGCCGCCCGCGGCGGCGAAGCCCGCGGCGACGGTGAAGGACACCCCGCCCAGCGTGCACGGCGACCCGGGCCTGCTGGCCCAGAGCGGCGACGAACGCGCGGCGTACGACGCCGCCTTCAACGAGCTCAAGGCCGGCCAGTACGTCGAGTCGGCGCGCCTGTTCCAGGATTTCCTGGCCGCGCACCCGAACGGCACCTACACGCCCAACGCGCTGTATTGGCTGGGCGAGAGCTATTACGTCACCCAGAACTATCAGCTCGCGCAGGAGCAGTTCCAGAGCCTGCTCGACCGCTACCCGACCCACGACAAGGCCGCCGGGGCCCTGCTCAAGGTCGGTCTGGCCCAGTTCGGGCTGAAACAGGTCGACGCCGCCGAGCGCACGCTCGCCGACGTGGCCAACCGGTATCCCGGTACCGACGCCGCGCGCACGGCCGCCGATCGCCTCAACGCGATCCAGCTGAGCCGGCTGCGCAACTGAGTCCCGTCATGAACGCCGTTGTCTCCGAGACGGCCGCAGCGCCGTCCGAGCGCCTGCGGCTGACCGAAATCTTCCTGTCGCTGCAGGGCGAATCCGACAGCATCGGCTGGCCCACGGTGTTCGTGCGCCTGACCGGCTGCCCGCTGCGCTGCCAGTACTGCGACACCGCCTACGCCTTCCACGGCGGCGAGTGGTGGACGTTCGAGTCGATCCTGGCCGAGGTCGCCCAATACGGCGCCCGCCACGTCTGCGTGACCGGCGGCGAGCCGCTGGCGCAGAAGCGCTGCATCGAATTGCTCAAGCGCCTGTGCGACGCCGGCTACGAGGTCTCGCTGGAGACCTCCGGCGCGATCGACATCGGCCCGGTCGATCCGCGCGTGTCGCGCGTGCTCGACATCAAGACCCCCGATTCGCAGGAAGCGCACCGCAACCTGTGGAGCAACCTGCCGCTGCTCACCGCGCGCGACCAGATCAAGTTCGTGATCTGCAGCCGCGAGGACTACGAGTGGTCCAAGGCGATCGTCGCCGAGCATGGGCTGAGCGCGATCTGCGCGGTGATGTTCTCGCCGAGCTTCCATCAGGTGCGGCCGCGCGATCTGGCCGATTGGATCGTCGCCGATCGCTTGCCGGTGCGGTTCCAGCTGCAACTGCACAAGATCCTCTGGGACGACGAGCCCGGCCGTTGAGCCGCCGCGCGCGATGGCCGTAGGGCCGCGCGCGCATCGCGTCCCGCGCGAACGCCGGCGATGCCGCGCCGCTCCCCGCACTCGCCGCCCCGCGTCCGCCCGCGGACCGACGGCCAAACCCCGCAAGCCCGCCTGCGGTAGCCTTGCCCGATCATCAAAGTCGAAGAATCGCCATGAAGAAAGCCGTCGTCCTCGTTTCCGGAGGCATGGACTCCGCCGTCGTCGTCGCCATCGCGCGCGAGCAAGGCTTCCTCGTGCACGCGCTGAGCGTGCGCTACGGCCAGCGCCACACCTCCGAACTCGACGCCGCCGCGCGCATCGCCGAATCGATGGGCGCGGCCGCGCACAAGACCGTCAGCGTCGACCTGCGCAGCATCGGCGGCTCGGCACTGACCGACGAGAGCATCCAGGTGCCGCTCGACGACGACGGCCACGCCATCGGCCAGGACGCGGCCAAGGACGCGATCCCGGTCACCTACGTGCCGGCGCGCAACACCATCATGCTGTCGATCGCGCTGGGCTGGGCCGAAGTGCTGGGCGCCAACGACATCTTCTGCGGCGTCAACGCGGTGGACTACTCCGGCTATCCCGACTGCCGCCCCGAATTCGTCGAGGCCTTCGAGCGGCTGGCCAACCTCGCCACCAAGGCCGGCGTCGAGGGCGCGGGCCTGCGCGTGCGGGCGCCGCTGCAGTTCCTGAGCAAGGCCGACATCGTCCGCGAAGGCGTGCGCCTGGGCGTGGACTTCGCCCAGACCGTGTCCTGCTACAAGGCCGACGACGCCGGCCGCGCCTGCGGCCACTGCGACGCCTGCCGCCTGCGCGCCGAGGGCTTCCACGCCGCCGGCGTGCCCGATCCCACCCGCTACGTCTGAACGCGCGCGGGGCGGGGGCCTGACGGCCGGCCCCCTCCTGGGCTAGAATGCCCGGCTCCGGCGCGTCCGGACACGTTTTGGGTCGTTAGCTCAGTCGGTAGAGCATCGGACTTTTAATCCGCTGGTCGATGGTTCGAATCCATCACGACCCACCAGTCTCTTGCGGGCGAACCGCGTCTCTCCCCACGTCCCCTCACGAAAACGCCTCTTTTCTGGCCTTTCGTCCTCGGCCTGTGGACTTGTCAAATATCCACAGCCCCTGATTTGGCGAAAATTTCGCCAAATTTTCTCCGCTTTCTCCCCTCCTGTGGACTGCCGACCAGTGGATTGGTTTTCGGGATCTTACGGATCAATGGGTTACGGCTGGTCTTTTCAACGAGTCTTATCGCGATCAAGGCGGCCTGATGGATTCGAAATGGCGACCAGCCTGATCGTGTGCATCACGAGCGTTCACGGAGAGCCCGCAATTGGCTTTCCGCTTCGCGGGGACGCACTCCCACAACAAGGTAGAACCCTAATTCTGGTAGCAAATCCGTAGTGCCATCGGCCTTGTCTATCTCTAGCACTACATTTTTTTCGGAGTGCGAGGGTCGGTGCGGGTTAATGCTCGGTGCCTCGGAGCCCACGTACCGCAGTCGCGCCGAGCGAAACAAGGAATGGATTTCAGCCACGGTCAAGTCGATGCCTGGCCCAGATTGCGTATCGGGTCGCAGCCCGTCTTTTGAAAACCACATGATCGCCACAGTCGACTCCTAATTGGAGTGTCAGTCTCAAAGGAAGTCACAGCTCAGACCGCTTGATTTAGGCTAGCTAGGTATTCTCTTCCCCACGGAAACATCACTAGCCTCAAGGTCGTCCACCACAAGCGCACAACGCCCACATTCTCGAGTTCCGCATCGTTAAAGAGTCCATGCGCATAGTTGTTTCTGAGCCGATACCCAGAACTCTCCGTCATTAGAGCTCGAAGTTCCAGCACCAGTCTCGATCCGAGAATTTCGGCTGCGTCTTGGCTGATGAGCATATCTCCGAGCGTCCGCTCCTTTTCTATGCCGTCGTCGCCAACGGTCAGTGTATTGCGTCCCGCTCTCTTGAGAAGGTTTCTGACAAAGGGCTCAACTTGCGGGATTAGGTAGGTTCCACACTCGTGCCAATCGGACGTGCAGCCAGCGTAGAGGCCACGCGCCAAGCTGTATTCGTGGCCCTTCGGGGCGGTTGGGGAGAGATATGCCGCTTCCAAGAACAGCTCGAAGGACGGGGGGTGGCTCGCCGTCATTACTTCCAGTGCGTTGGGAGCGATCACTTTGGAAAAAAAGTCCAACCGGTGCTCGAGAAGATAGGCGACCATTCGCCGCGTCACATGCTCCTCGTTGTTGATGTCGAACGCGTCTTCTCTGTCAATAGGATTGCCGCTTCGATCTAGGTGCACTTGGGTGAAAAAGCTTCGGAACACGAACCGTTGCGCGCTCTCAATGGCCTCCTGCCTAATCATTCCGGGGTCGTACCAGTTGCCTAATAAAAACCCTAATTGTAGCAATGCCTCCCAAGCGGTCGGCCCGGTAATCGCGGCGCGTGCAGCTTCCGCAATGTCGGTCACATCAACCGAAAACTCATGCTCGTGCATCTCCGATTCGATGCCCATGCGTAGATCAGAAAGTTCCTGCCACAGCGCTGTGATGTGCTGCCGTGGCGAGCGTGCCTGTCGAAGTAGTTGGATACCTTCCGCTAGCCAATCAGAACGAAGCATGGCGCTACCAGTGCCTCTGGATCGGGTCACAAGCGCTTGGCCAGCAGCGAGATGGCATCGATTCGCGCTGGCCTTGTTCCCGGCCACCTCCCACAGCTTATAGGCTAGGAGGTACGCCCGGGACGCGAGGTCATAATCGCAGTTCTCATCTGTTGCGAACTGGTTCGCTGCCTGCTCTAAGATTGGAGCAACTTCGGCCGAGAAGCTGTAGCGCTGCGCGATGATGTCGCGAGCTAGCGCGTGATAGAGGCCTGGATGCCTCAGCTCCAAGCCACGTCGAATGCCCGAGATGATGAGTTGCTTGTATCGCTCATAGGTGGCTTCATCTCGCTTGGCGTACACCCAGCGCAATCTAGTTCCTCTGATCGCCTCATCCGTGTGAAGAAATCCTTGCTCTCCAAGAAGATGTTGCTCGCAGTGATCGAGGTACGCGTGAACAGCAGTGGACCCAAGTTGCCATTGATTCAATCCACGATCACGACCGGCTGTGACCGCGACGTCAGCTAGTCGAGCTCGAAGCCAGGGATCATTAGCTTGCAGCGCCATCATCGCGAGGCACTCTATATCGTACTGGTCCAATGAATCTAGGCCGTTCTTTTTCTGGACCGATCTAATGCGAAATGGAAAGGACGCTCGCGGTTCCATCACTAGAGTCGCCACGTGACCTAGCAGCGTTAGAACTTCCGCAGCCAAGGTCTCATCGCGCGCCTGCAGTTGCTCAATTTGTGGCATCAGTCGGAAACGTGAATCGATCGAGTACTCCGACCAGTCAAGCTCAAGTACGTATTGCTGCCAATCCATTGCGCTGAGAGTCTCTTCCGATACTGGTCGAGTGAGGATTGCCACAGGGCCTCCATTCGTTGTGGCTTAGGCGATGGGTACTTTCTAGAACTGCTTTTACTCCGCGAGTCGCCAAATTTCGGCTCAGGTAGCAACACTCTCGGACATTACTGCCAGTCGCCTTGGCGGCCGTCCAACAGCCTAAGGCCTTTCGGAGCTTCGTTGCGCCAATGATCGAATGTGGCCTCCTGCATGAGAACAACGCGTCACGACCGGCGCTAACGCGCGCTGAAACGTTCTTAGGGCCGTCGCGCAGAATTCGTCTTGCCGGCTAAGCAGTAAGGGGCGGGGATAGACCCGGCGCGCAGAATCTGTCTGCGGCCTCCGCGGCGCCAGCCACGGCGCGTGCGGGGTGGCAGTGGCCAATACTGAGGGCGGCTGGCATGCTGCGGCATCAAACTGCATGGAGCACCCGACGATGGCCGCGCCGGCAACATCCCCTCCCGAATGGTACGTCATCTGGATGCCCGTCATTGTGGCTGTCGTGACGGTGCTGGGCAGCTTCCTTGGCGCCTACCTGGCCAGCCGCTGGACTCGCAACCGCGAGTTGGAGGCACAGACCAACAAAGCGGCGCACGACAAGGCAGAGAAGGCCAAAAAGGACGCCTCTGACGCGGCCTACCTAGCCGGCTTGGTTGCTGGCGAGTTGGAACGTTTCAGCAGCGCATGCGAAGCCGTGGCATTTGACAACGGTGTGGAGGATCACGAGGGGTACACGCATACGACCAAGCCAACGCCGACGTTCGATCGAAAACAATTCGACGTCGTATGGTCGGTGCTTCCGCCCGTGTTGATGTTCGACGTGTTGCACCTTCCGAACCGCATACACGAGGCCGATCAGCGTATTGAAGGCGCCGCCGAGCACGACGATCCCCCGGACTACCCGGCCTTTTTCGAGCGGCGTAAGTTCGAGTACGCAGGCCTGGGCATCGAAGCCGCTCGGTTCGCGGCGGAACTGCGATCATTCGCCCAAATCGCTCCTCGACCAGCCAATCCCGATTGGGATTCGGTTGAGAAAATGACTGAATTGCGCGCCGCGATCCTAACACGATGGGCGACGCCAACGCCGTTTCCATTCGACCTCCCGCCGCAGCCAACAGCGAGTTGACGAGGCATTCGACAGAGCGGCGGCGTCTGCCTGCGCGGCAGCCGCCGGAGAGGCTGCATTGCCGGGCCATCATGATTCAAGATAGCTCTGGATAACCGTGGATAACTCTGGATAATCAAAAGAGTTGGATTCCGGTTGCCCACGCTCCACCAGTCTCTTGCGGTCCAACCGCGTCTCTTCGCCACACCCCCTCACGAAAGGCCTTATTTCCGACCTTTTCGGCGTCGGCGTGTGGACCTGTCAAATATCCACAGCCTCGAATTTGGCGAGAAATCCGCCGAATCTTCTCCGTTTTCTCCCGTCCTGTGGTCTGCAGACCAGTGGATTGGTTTTCGGGGTCTTACGGATCAATGGGTTAGCCGTGGACTTGTCGAGCGAGTTTTATCGCGATCAACATATCCAGCGGGGTCCGAACTCGCGTCGATAGGCTGGGGAAGTCGAATGCATCGCCCAGGATTTCGTAGGCATCTCAAAGCCGCGAACTGCGGCCTGGCAACCGTGAGGATTTCAAAGGCTGCAGGCCCAGCCCAGAGCTCTCCGACACGAGCATCGTATGTCTTCGATTAGTGCTCGAAACCTCGTCGCACCTCTAGACTCGCGAGAGCGCAAGCTGCTTAGCGTCCGCATGCGGTTTCTACCGCTGCTCCTGGTGATTTCGCTTGTGATCATCGCCCTGATGGCGCTGAAGAGGGTCGCACCCGACTCTTTCCTGGGCGCGTTGATTCCTGAGCACCTAGGGCTATCCCTGCTGTGCTTGATCCCGGTGTACGTTTACGCCGCGGTGCTGCGAATACATCTGGTTAGGGATCTGGCGCGAGGGGTCAAGATCGTCCGCGAAGCGGTACTTGAAAATAAGAAGAAAATCGACAGTGACGACTCGACGAGCTTTCGGATCTTTGTAACCGTAAGTGGGTCTTCCCCGCCGCTGACGTTCCAAGTTCCGGAAGAGGTTCACGACTCGCTCGTGAAAGGGCAGGCGATCCGTATTTCCTATGCGCCCCGGAGCATGGTCGTGCTGGAACTACAGAGCAACGGTTACCACTACCTGCCAGTAGAGTGACGCGAGATGCGCGGTGAATAGCAGGGCGTCGCCTATTGAGCTGGCCTTGCGTGCGGTGGGCTTCGCGACGCCCGGAATCAGAAAGTCAGTAGCGCTCTGGCCGAGCCCGATCTTTTGGCTAGCGCCGGCGCGGGCGAGTTCGATCGTGGTGGCCTGGGGCAGCGTTTTCATCGAGACGTGCTGCCGACACGCGCGGATGAGAGAGGCTCTAATTGCCGTACTTGGCGCGATACAGGCGGTACAGGTAGTCGGCATTGTCGAATCCCGCCTGTGAGCCCGCTTGCGCCAATGTCCTGCACTGGCCACTGCTGATCAGATGGTGGACTTTCTCCAGGCGTTGCTCGCGAAGCCACGTCTGCGGCGGGAGGCCGGTCAAATCCACGACACGCCGCCGCAACTGGCGTTCGGACAGATGGGCCATGTCCGCCCACTGCGATACGCCGAACCGCGCGTCGCCGATCGCTGCCGACGCGATGGCGATGAGGGGATCGGCATCGAGTTTGGCGTTGGCCTCGCGGTGCTTCCTGGTCGTTTCGGCCAACTCCGGCCAGACGCCTTCGAGTACGCCAAGCAACTGCTCGAACGAAAATGGTTTCGCGAGGTAGGCGGCGGCACCGGCTGCAATTCCCGCTTCACGGTCCTCGCGCGAGGACTTGGCCGACATCAGCACGACAGGAACGCCATCGTAGCGCGGCTGGGATCGCAGTTGCCGACAAACTTCCAACCCACTGGCGTCGGGCAGCAGGACATCCGCCAACAGCACCGCGACGGGCATCGTCTCCAGGATCGAAGTGGCCTCGGCGGCGCTGTACGCCCGCAGTATCCGCATCCGCTCGGACAGCCGCTCTTCCAGATAATCCCCGAGTTCGCGGTGATCCTCCAGGAGCAGGAGGCTACGCCCTGGGTTCTCTTGTGGGCGGGCCGCAACAACGCGCTGGGACGCCGACGGCGCGCGCGCAACGGCCTCGCGCGCGGGGTCGGAACGGATTGCGATCTCCTCCAATGCCACATGCGCCGTGCCGGTCGGCAGCTCGATCCACAACCTCGCGCCGCGCCCGGGCTCGCTGTCCGCCCCGATCCTGCCGCCGTGCAACAGCACCAGTTCCCGCGCCAATGCAAGACCGATTCCCAGGCCCTGGTGCTCCGCGGAAAGATCCGTAGCGCCGCGATAAAAACGATCGAACATGCGTTTTGCGACTTGTGCGGACAGGCCGGGCCCCTCGTCGGCGACGCCGATACGCACATACCCGGCGTTCGCGTCATGTCCTACGTCGACATGCACGACGCTACCGCGCGGCGCATGGCGGCAGGCGTTGCTTATGAGGTTGCCGAGGATCGTGGTCAGCAAGGCGGTGTCGGCCATGAGCGACGGCAGGTCCTCCGCGCACGCGATTTCGAATGCCAGTGCATTGCGCTGGGCCAGAGGCAGGAAGGCCGCCATTGTGTCCTTGACGAATTCGCCGGGATCGATCCGGCTGAAATCCAGTTCGATCCGCCTGGCTTCGGCGAGTACGAGCTGCACGAGTTGATCGACGAGCCCATCGAGGCGATCGACCTGTTGCAAGGACTGGTGGATACGCCTGCGCAGGATCGGCGCCGACAACTCGTCGGTCGTTTCGATCTCGCGCAGGCTGACGCCGATCAGCATCAATGGCGTCCGCAGTTCGTGGCCGATGTCGGCGAGCAGTCGCGTGCGGAATGCATCCAGCCCTTCGAGGCGCTCGGTTTGCGTGGCCAGAGTCAGGTTGTTGCGTTCGAGACGGGCGTTAAGGGCGGCCAACTCGGTCAGCGCGGTTTCGGCTTGGGTCTTGGCGATCGACAGCTTGGCGGTTCTGTGTCGAACCTTTCGATCGAGCAACGCCGTCCGCCGCCGCAGATCGCGCAAGCGCCATCGCAGCAGGAGGCCGCCGGCACCCGCCAGCAGGACGACGCAGGCGAACTTGAACCAGACGGTTTCGTACCAGTAGTACGGCACCGAGAACTCAACCACCGTCGGCTCTGGGTACCACACGCCGTCGCCATTGCCAGCGACGACTTCGAACCGGTGGCGACCCGGCGGCAGCGCCATAAAGGATGCCGTACGTACGTGCTCGGCCGTGGTCCATTGCTCGTGCGAAGGCAACAGGCGGTACCGGAACCGAAGTCGCTCCGCGCCGTGCAGATCCGCGGCGCTGTAGGCGATCTGAATCGAACGCACGCCGGCGGGCAGCGGCCGCGCGACGTCGAACGGGCGGCCGCTGCGCAGATCCAGCGTCCTGTCGATGACGGTGCGCGAGCGATTGGGGCGCACAGGCATGCTGGCGGGATCGATCCGCACGACGCCGCGCTGGGTCGGAAACCAGAGGATGCCGTCGGCATCGCGGGCCGCGGCCGGCTGGACGCCGCCATTGCCCTCGAGTTCGGTCAGGCCGTCCGGCAAACCGATGGAGAGCGGCGAGAGCATGGCAGCGCCATCGCGCGCGATGGCGGACAGCGCCTGTTGCGTGATCCGGTGGATACCCTGATTGCTGTTGATCCACAGACTCCCCTGCGCATCCTGCAGGACCGAGTGCGGACTGTTCGACGGCAATCCCTGCGCGCGCCCCAACTGCCTTGCATGGTCCCCTTGCGGGTCGTCCGCATCGATGCCCACCAAGCCGTGGCCTTCGGTGCTGGCCCAAATCGTGCCGGCCGCGTCCTGAAACAATCCGCGCACGGTGACGCCGTCGAGCAGCCTGCGTGCGACCGCGCGCGCCTGGCCATGAGCCATCCGGTAGAGGCCGCGATCGCTGCCGAACCAGAGGCTCCCGTCCGCGGCGTGCAGCACTGCGCCGACCTGCACGGACTCCGTGTCCGGCCAGATCCGGCGCCAACCGTCCGTGTCGCGCCTCCATACACCGTTGCCGGTTCCGATCCAAAGGCGGCGGCGATCATCGAAACTCAGCGAGAGCACCTGTGCGTGCGCCAGTGGCAGCGGCAGGGCGACGGGCTCGAACGTCGTTGCCCCGACAGGCAGGCGACGCAATCCTGGACGATACGTCGCGGTGTAGACCTCGCCATCGGGCGACACCGCGACGGCGTGGGTGTTTTCGCCCGGCAGCCCTTGCGCGGGACCGTAGCGGTCGATGTGTCCGTCGGGTCGAAGCGCATGGATGCCGCCGCCCAGCGCGCCGATCCACAGGCTGCCGTCGGGGGCGACGTCGATCCCGTAGACGTTGTCGCTGCGCAGGCCGTCGCTCTTGTCGATGGTATCGACGCGCGGCGCCGACAGGGCGTACAGGCTGTCGCGCAGCGTGCTGACCCAGGCGATGCCCGCATGGTCGAAGTACACGTCTAGGATCTCGCCCGGACTGCTCAGGACTTGGACGCCATCGCAGAAGAGCTGGCCGCCGCGGGCGATCCACAGGCGGTCGGCGGGATCCTGCCAGCTTCGGGCCAAACCCTGCGCGGGAAAGCCGGCCGGTGCGGGCACCGGCTGCATCGCTCCGCTGCCTTCCTGGATCCGGAAAACGCCGCGATCGCTGCCGACCCAGACATGCCCGGCACGGTCGATCCGCACTTGTACGATCTCGGCCGGTTCGGGCGCAGGGGAACCGAATTGAGCGATCCGACCGTCGAGGCCCACCCGCGCGAGTCTGTACCGAGACGCAATCCAGAGATTGCCGCGCCCGTCGACCTGCGCGATGAATCGATCGCGCCCTAATCGAAGGAAGTCGCCGCCCTTCAACGGCACGGGCCGTTCCTGCTTGTACTGAAGCAGCAAACCCCGTCCCGGGACGATCAGCCAGAACCGATGCGGCGCGGCGCGCAGCGCTGCCGCCACGCCCAATGCCGGGTCGAACGACGCTTCTCGCGCGAACTGGCCATCGCTTCCAGCGCAATCGATGCCGGCCGGCGACGTGACGCAGATTGGGTCGGCATGCAGGAAGCTCGCGTCGACGATCCGCTTGCGTTGCCCATCATCGAACGGAAGCGCTTCGACGACGCTGCCGCGGGCACGCACCACGGTGCCGTCGGCGGACAGCGCGTAGACATACCCGGAATCGTCCTGCTGCAGCGACACGAAGCGGTTGCCGCCGATCTGCGCAGAGCGGGCGGAATCATGGATGTCGAAGTCGCGGCCGTCGAAGCGCGCGAGTCCGTCGTGCGTGGCGATCCAAAGGAAGCCGTCGCCATCGGCGCGCGCGGCGGCGGCGCTGCCGACCGGCAGGCCGTTGGCCGTGGTGAAGTGGCGCACCACCATCGGCAGCGAACCCGCGTGGGCACTGCCAAGCCAAGCCAAGGCAAGAAACGCCCAAGCGCGATGAACGACCATCCGATCACGAACCCTGGAAAAGGCGCGATCCGTTCCATCCCCGTGGTTTTCGGTCGCTCGGTCGCCACTCTATCGCAAAGCGCACTGTGGAATAGAGGATGCGACACGTCGCGCTGCAAAGGTGGTCACATTTCCAGGGCGGTGCGCTTCGCGATGAAACTGCGCGACGCGGCACGCTCGCAACGGCGGAGCCCGGATGCGCGATGTCCGCCGCGGCAGGCGCAACGGACATCGCAAACAGGGCGCGGCGCGGTCAAGGCATCCGCTTCTGCAAGGCCTCCGAAACGTACGGCACGGTGAACAGCACGCGCACCGGGCAGCTGTTGACCAGGTCGATGCTCGGCAAAGACGCGTAGCCGGGCGACGGGAACCCGAAATACTTGAGCTCCATCGCCCACAATGCGCTCGGTTTCAGGAAGTACATCCGCGCGGTATAGGCTTCTCCCGGCGCGAGCGGGTTGAGGTATTCGCCCAGGTTGATCCCCCAGGAAGCGCTGGAACTGCTGGAGGTCTCGTGGGATGCGGAGATGTCCATGCCGACCATGAAGGACATCGTTTCCTCCACCATCGGGATGCCGAGGCCGATGATGCCGAGTATGCCGACCTCCGCGTCCCCTTCGATGTGCGAGGCCACGCCAGCGTAGATCGAGCTGTCGATGAACCAACGGCCGGCGTGAGTGAAGTTGCTCGTATCTTGGTACTCGTCGCGCATGATCGAGGTTTCCGAGAACGAGAACTCCAGATACTCGCTGTTCCTGCCGGGGCCGAAGGAAGGGGATCCGAACCTGTCGACGACCTTGTTGAGATAGTCCCTTCCCGTATAGAAAGAGCGGAAGTCCTCGCCGTTGATGATGAACTCTTCCTGCTGTTGCTCGCTGAGCTTGCCGAAGAGGTCGTACATCGTGTTGTTGATTCGCTGCTCCTGGTAGGACGTAAGGTCTCCGGGCGTGTAGCAATAGGTCGCGTAGTCGGCCGCTATCGCCGTAGGCGGCGAGGTCGCGATCGGGTGAGCCTTCACCACCATCGATCCCGAGATCGCGTTCGACCCGCGCAGTAGCGCGACGGCGAGATCGAACCCGATCCTGCTGATCGGCGTGTTGCAGAACAATGCGCCTTCGGGGCTGATGAACAGTTCCGCGTCGTCGGTCTGCTCCGGCGTTTCCTGTAGCTCCTTGGGCAGGCCCTTGGTCGTGACGGAACACGCGGTGGCCGTATGGATCGTCCTTTCGGTGCTGGTGATGCTGGCGTAGCCGCTGGACAGCGAGATCTCGCTCTGGACTCCGATCGAGGTGATCAGCAGCGTCTCGGAGAATTTGAATCCCGCCGCGCCGGTGATGTTGTTCTCGACCTTGGCCGAGGCGTCGCTGCCGACGAGATACTCGTAGGTGCACAGCAGCCAGTTGATCATTCCCGACGGACTGTCGGCGCCCCAGACCCGCTTCTCCGGGACCGGATACGGGAAGCTGTCCGCCACCATCGACAGGATCAGCGTCTGCTCGTACTCATCCAGCAGGTCGGCCGTGATGTAGTCGGGGACGGCGAAGATTTCGCCCCAGTAGAAGGTCGAGAACATGGGGTGCTGGTTGGCCGCGGTCAGCACGCACTCGACGTGCTTCTGTATCCGGCAGTTCTCGTAGTAGGTCGTCGTGCTGCTGCTCGGCATCGGGACGGGGCAGGGCGATCTCCCGATCTGGATCGGAAGCGGGAGGAACAGCGAACACGGCGCCGTCTGCGACGACACCGAGGGGCTGTGCCCGTCCGGATCGCCCGGCGCGACGATCCAGCACGGCGAGTACATGCCCGGCTTGCCGTGATCCGGGTCCCCGGACGGGCGCGAGTTCAACCGCAACGACGCGGTCCTGGCATGTGCCGAGGCGTCGCTGAACTTGGCCAGCACCGATCCGTCCGGAGCCGTGCACAGCGTCGCCGCGGAAGCGGCCCCTGCCTCCTGAAGCCCGGTGATTTCGATGCCGTGGATGGGCGGGTAGACGGATTCGACCTTCATATAGGAGATCGGATCGAATGCGCCAGCGAGTGGAAGTCCGTAGGACCTGCAGGGGTTGGATGCGTGTCGCGAACGCAGGCAGGTCACCAGCGTGAGGTAGGGGCGCATCGCATCGTAGGGGGTGAGTTGCATCGCACCCTGGTTGATCCAGGCGGCCGTGAGATGCGCGTAGCCACCGGAGGCCAGCGAACCATCGGCATCGAGCGCCGCCCACATTCCACCCGAGTGGTCTTCCACCTGCCAGGGGCTATTCGGAACGAAGGCGGACGGATCCAGCGTCACCCCCAGCAAGCTCGTGCAGGCAGAAGCGTCCTTGTACAGGACGACGCAACCGATGTTGCCGTCCAACTTCTTTCCCATCCCGCCTGGCATGCCGAAGGCCGCGATATTGCTTGCGAACACCCCGTTGGAGATCCCGGCGATGTTGTCGAACCCGATGGTGGCGAGATGGCCGGTGGGTTTTTCCGCGAACGAAATCCTGAGCACGCGGAATACGCCATCCATGCTTTTCCAGAAGATGTAGCCGTATCCGTCCAGCGCCATCGCGGATATCGCGCCGTCGACCAGGAAGTCGCCGCTCATCGAATCCGGCAGCCGCGATTTGATTTGGGCCTCGTGCCACTGGTTGAGGTCGGATAGTTTTCCGGATGTTTCGTACTCGGCGGTGTTTGCGTAGAGAACCATCAATGCGCCGTTCTGATCCGCCGTCGCATACACGGCGTGGCCGTCCACCAATACCGAAGCGCTGGTGATGTCTGCAGTGGTGACGCTGGGTGTCGTGGCGCCGCACTTGATCGGTTGGTTTCTCTTGTCCAGTTTTGCGCTCATTTCCTGTCCTTGCTGGGAGAGTTGCTGGATTGCCTGTTGTCGATGCCGCCGGCTTCGGAAGCGCGCTTTCGCAGCTTCGATGGCCAGCCGTTACGCATTTCCCGGAGTTCGCCGTCGAATGTTTCGAAGACGCGATGGGGCGCTTCCCTTGGGCGCCTCGCGTCCCGGACTTCGATCAGTCGAATCGTTCCCCGGCAGCTGCGAAGCCCATAGACATTGCGGCGCCGTCGCGATGCCTCTTTCCCGAGCAAGGCCCGCTCACCGATCGACGTGCGGACCTCGGCCTCGAAGGTCAGACCGCCGCGACAGCGCACGGCATCGACGCCCCTGTATTCGCCGAGCAGCCTCTCCATCTCGCCGGCCTGCGCTTCGCTGAGTCTCGGGCGGGTACGCGTCTTGCGCCGCCGCAGCCGTACGTGCCGAAGGCGAAGGTATGTGGCGATGGCGCGCGATGGCAGACACGGGGCGGACGCCGATCCGCATGGATCGGTCGTCGATACGTATGCAGCGGACAATGGAGCCGTCCGGATCGGACATTGCGATTCGTATCACATGCAAATGTTGACGAATTCCGCTATGTGCAGTCGCATTTGGCGAGCAGGTCATTGGCTCGGTGGACTGCCCCGTATCGGTGCGAAGCCCCCGCATTCGGGGATCGACTGACGCGAACTCGCCGTGAGCGCCCACCGTGCCGCGTTGGGGAAGGGGATGTCTTCGGCCCCGCTAGTGTCGCGAGCAAGAGGACGTGGACCGATGCGAAGCCGTCGAAGCCGGCCGAGCGGTCCGGTGCGGGACCTTCCGGTCGGGTCGCGCAGAGTCCGGTGTTGTGCCCCCGATCGCGCCCGTGCGGGGCTACGTCGGCGACCGATCCGATGCTTAGTGGCAGTCGAAAAGCCTCGTTTCGGATGCCCGCGTCTGTAAAAGGTCGTCCTTCGTCCCGGCAGGTTTCCTCCCCCGGACGACACGCAGCAGGCAGGCGGGCCACTAAGGGCTTCGCCTTGCGCTGGGAGCCTGCATGGACGGGCCCTGGGGCCGTCTGCGCGAGGAAAGCGCGGGCTGCTGGTGGGAGGTGTTCGGCACCCGAACCAGTGGTATACCCGACTTGGTCGATGGAGCCCTAAGGGCCGGTGATGGTCTGGCTCCGCGCACTGGCATTGCGGCGGATCCTCCGTGGACCGCTCAAGCGGGCGCCATCGTGAACGCAATCGCGGTCCGGTTATCGCGCATCGTCCCGTCCTCGCGGCCAAGCGTCGAGAAACTCTACCGTCCAACATACATTGCGTATAAGTAGAGCCACTTCGCCAGTTGGATTCTCTAATGAATGCAAATGCTGATGTGATTGCATGGTTGCTGGATTCCGACCCCGCTCTCCGCTGGCAGGTGATGCGCGACCTGCTTGAGGCGCCCGATACAGAGTGGCAAGCCGAGCGCGGGAAAATCGAGCGTCAAGGGTGGGGGGCTCGTCTGCTCGCCGCACAGGACTCGGATGGACAGTGGGACGGAGGCGCGTTCGTGCCCGCCGGCTTTACCGAACAGGACTGGAGCGATACCGGCCAGCCGTGGACGGCGACCTGCTGGTCCCTCACCCAGTTGCGCGAGTTCGGACTGGAACCGGAGTGCGCCTGTGCGCGCCGTACCACCCGGCAAGTCGGTATCAATTCGCGTTGGGACCATGTAGGTCAACCGTACTGGGCCGGTGAGGTCGAGGAGTGCATCAACGGCCGTACGGTCGCACAGGGCGCTTATTTTGGCGTAGACGTCGCGCCCATCGTCCAACGGCTGCTTTCGGAACGCCAGCCCGATGGCGGATGGAACTGCGAGCGTGCCAATGGCTCGCGCGTCTCTTCGTTCGATACGACGATCAACGTGCTTGAAGGCCTGCTGGCCTTTGCGTGCTCAAACGAAGATACCGACGCCATCCGCAATGCCCGGCAAGCCGGCGAAGAGTATCTCCTACGCCGTGATCTCTTCCGACGGCTTACGACCGGTGAACCTGCCGACCCCGACTATCTGCTCTTCATCCATCCGTCGCGCTGGCGCTACGACATTCTCCGCGCGCTCGATTACTTCAGAGAGTCGTCGCTCTTCCGCAACGTCGAGCCGGACATCCGATTGGCCGCCGCCATCGATCACGTTCGTTCGCGTCGCCTGAGCGACGGGCGTTGGCCGCTCGATAAACGTCCCCGCGGTCGGGTCTGGTTCGAGATCGACCAGGATCCCGGTCAGCCGTCGCGCTGGATCACCCTTCGCGCGCTGCGCGTCTTGAAGTGGTGGAATTCGTACGATCAAACAGACGGCCGCTAAGAGGGGCTTACCGCGTTTTCGCGAGCTTGCGGAGGGGCGGTCGAGTCCGGCGCCGGCCCGTCGAATGTGTTCGGAGCGCATCGCTATGAACGGAATCTCCCGCTCTCCACCAATGCGGAAGATGCGGGAGACGATTGGCGCCGGTTAGGGTATCCGATCCGCACGGCGATCATGTCTTTGCTGATCGCGTCGCCGAGACGGATGCCGGCATCGAAGCGCTCGGCCACGACGTTGGCGAAACCGTCGATCTCCCGGACTGCCGATCCGGTTCCGAACGCGATCGGGGCCGTTTCGCGGGCCGGGCCGAGTGCCGTCAACCCAGCCCGCGAATGAGCGCTATTTGAGGTGGGCGAGGATTCCGGCGGCGATCGTGTCGAGAAGCGGCTGCGGCAAGTCGTGCCCCATGCCTTCGACGCCCTGCTCTGGGTCTCCAAGCCATCCGGCCCCCGGGATCGCGTCGCGTGTGGCCTTGCCGCCGGATATGTGGATGAGCGCGTCCTCGTTACCGTGGATGACCAGCGTCGGCAGGGTCAGGCCGTTGAGCTCCTTCGTGCGGTCGCCTGCGAGCAGGATTGCGCCGACTTGACGCGCGCCGCCGCCGGGGTGGGCCGGAGCGCCGTTCGAATCCAGCGAGCGCCGATAAGCCGCCTCGGCGAGCGCCCGGCGACGTGGCCCCTCTTCGGCGGCATAAGTATCCGAGCCGATCAGATCGTACAGCGCCGCGATATGACGGATAGCGCCTTCCTCATCGGAGGGCGGCTCCTTGATCAGTTCCGCAATGACGCCGGGCTGCGCATAGCCGACCCAGATATTGCCGGTCGTGCTCATGATCGAGCAGAGACTGCGCGCTCGCGCGGGGTAGTTGATCGCCAGCCTCTGCGCGATCATTCCGCCCATCGAAGCTCCGACGATATGGGCGTTGTCGATCTCAAGGTGATCCAACAACCGGATGGCGTCATCGGCCATATCCACAAGGCGATACCCGTCGGCGGGCGGCTCCCCGGTGCGCCATCGGGTCAGGCCGCTGTCGCGGTTGTCAAAGCGGATGACCCGATGCTTCTCTTTCAGTTTGTCGACGAGTTGCTGCGGCCAATGGATCAGCTGGGAGCTCAGGCCCATGATCAACAGCACGGGCGGGTGCGATGGGTCGCCGTCGACCCGATAGCACAATTTCACGTCTTCGAACTCAACGAACAAGTCTTCGGATGTCACCGTCATGAACTTTCTCCTCCACTGGCGTCGTGGATAGGTACTTATGATCAAGGGGGGGTAGAGCAGTCCAACGTCAATCGGATACAGACAATTGAACGGATCGTCCGATGTGCGGATCGATCGGTCTCGTTCGAGCTGCCCTGAAATCGGCGGCAACGCAGCAACGAGAAAACGTGTCGGCTGCGCAAGCGCTTGTCGACGCGGGTTGCAGACGAGTTCTATCGAACATACCGACCGTTCGGATCCGGTTCCGAGACGACGTAGACGGACTCCCGCTGGGTCACCGAATTTAACGAACGATCACGATGACTCACGGAGCTTGAGCGTCTCTCCCCTCCGAGCTTTGCTTCCCTCCGCAGGAGGCCGACTGGCGTTGACCGAATCGGCGCGAGGGGCGACAGGACGTTGCCGCCGTGGCCGCCGCGCAGGATTCAGTCGCACATGCCTCTGGCATTGCGGCGTTCGCGATCCCCGGGTGCGACCTGCGCCTGCTGGATACAGCTTGCCTTCGAGCGACAAGGCGGTTGGGCCAGCGCTAACCGCTCCCGTCATAAAAATTTTCGAGCCGTGTCGGCTTTCGGTCTCGGATTTCCAACTGTTGATCGATCCCTGCCGCGTCGGCCTACAAGACATCGGCGCGGCGAATCCGGGTCCGCAGCGATGGACCCGTCACTCATCCGCATCCGGGCTCCTGAGATCGCGACGCCGGTTATTGGCACGACGGCAGCGGCGTCCCGTCGTCCCAGGCATTGCGCAACCACTTGATCCCTTCGACGCCGTTGTAGGGCACCGTCGGCGAATGGTTGGCCGGGTTGTCGCCGCCCAGATAACACGCGCTGCCCCACTGCGAGCCGCGCACGAAGCGGGTGTCGCTGACTTCGATGGTCACGCCCGAGCCCAGGCCCGAGTCGTAGGGCGCGAGCGTGTAGCCGCCGCCGGCGAGCCGGCTTTCGCGGATGGTCAGGCTGGAACCGGCGCCGGGGCGGTCGGCCCAGAACACCGCGGCGTTGCCGTAGCCGCCGGTGTTGACCGGGCGCGCGTCGATGTCGCTGTGCAGGATGCTGACGGTGCCGACTTGGCCCGGCGCATAGAACTGCAGCGCGTCGAGGTGGTCGCCGGGGTAGAAGCAGGTCTGGTGGATCAGGCTGTCCTGGATCAGCACCGGCGCGCCGCCGCCGGCGACCAGCAGGTCGTCGCCGTTGTGGTGCAGGTGCGCGCGGATCAGCGTGTAGCCGTTGTCGCCGACGATGAGGCGGCGGCCGCCGTTGTTGCGGGCCGGGCAGGCGTCGGGGCCGAGGTCGACGTCCTTGAGCACGAGATTGCGGTTGGTGCGGTGGTCGACGTAGCTCTTGATCCGGCTGTTGCTGACGGTGACGTTGTCGTGGCGCACGATCAGCGCGCCGGAGATCGACAGTCCGTCGATGGTCTGGCCGTCGCGGCTGGTGGTGTAGTCGCCGACGATCGCGGTCAGCGGCCGTCCCGCGGGCACGCCGGTGCAGTTGCGGTCGGGGAAGGCCGGGAACGGCGCGCAGCTGCGCTCGCTGCCGAGCGGAGGCGTGGTGACCGACACCGATGGCGACGGCGCCGATTCGTTGCCGGCGGCGTCGACCGCGCCGACGCGATAGTCGTAGCGCGTCTGCGGCTGCGCGGTGTCGTGGACGAAGGCGGTCGATTCGGTTTCGCCGAGCGCGACCGGGTCGCCGTTCGCGTAGACGCGATAGCGCAGCTGCGCGCTGGTGTCGTCGCTGCTCGGGTTCCAGCTCAGATGCACGGTGTGGGCGTCGGCGGCGACCGCGCTGAGGCCGGTCGGCACGCTCGGCGCGACGGTGTCGCCGCTCAGCGGCGAGAACAAGGCGTCGACCCAATAGTTGGCCGAGCGCCAGCTCGCATCCGGAAACGCGCTCTGCGCGCCGTAGCGGTAATTGCCGTTGCCGCCGTCGCTGCCGTCGCGCAGCGCGCGCAACGGGCCGCTGGCGTAGTCGGCGTTGGCGAAGTAGTCCAGGTCGGCCGAGTAATGTCCGTTCGGCGCGTAGTAGGACACGAGGTAGGTGGTGTCCGCGGCGATCCGCACCGGCGCGGCGAAGCGCACGCTCTGCCAGCCCGAAGCGGTTTCCCCGGCGAAGGCGGCGCGCGCCAGCAGGACGCCGTCCTTGCTCCACAGGTTGCCGATATGCGCGCCGGTATTGGCGGCCGATTTGTAGAAGCGCACGCCGGTGATCCAGCCCGGCTGGGTGCTGCGGAAGCGCAGGCCGAGTTCGACGCCGTCGGGATCGGGCGCGTCGATCAAGGTCGGCGCGGCCGCGTCGTTCCACAGGCTCAGGTCGCCGGCGGCGAAGGCGCGGAATTCGCGGATGTTGGTCCAGTACGAGCTGTTCTGGGTGCAGTGCAGGCGGCCGACGATGCGCGCGGCGCGCACGTCGCGCGCCGCGCCGCGGAAGGTGTAGACCACGCCGGCGGTTTGCGAGGAGTCGTACAAGTAGGCCGGTTCCACCGCCCAGCCGCTGTCGCGCCAATCGCCGCGGGCGCTGTTGGAGAACTGCAGGCGCAGGTCGGCGCAGAACGCGCCGTCGCCGCTGCTGTTCCAACTGCCGTGGACGATCTCGACCCGGTCGATCGTGCGGCTCGCGTCCCACAGCACGCCCGCGCCGGAGTAGTGGTCGGCGGGCTCGCTCTCGCCGCCGCTCAGGTGCACGTCGACCGCGTCGTCGCCGTCGTTGAGCAGCGGCGCGGCGACGCGCAGGCTGTCGGGTTCGGTTTCGCTGCGGCCGTCGGCGGCCGCGGTCAGGCCGTGCTGCCAACGGTAAGCGGTGCCCGCGGGGGCGACGTTCGGGCCTTGCGCCGCGGCGAGGCCGGGCAGAGCGGCGCAACTCAACAGCAGGCACAGCGAAGCGGCGCGCGCGGGAGCGGGCGCGGCGGCGAAGCCGGAGTGGCTGGACATGGTCGGGTCTCTGGTGGTGATCGCGACAGCGGTCGAGAGAGACACGGCGCGTCGCTTCCTCGGCGCGCCGTGCGATCGGGAAGCGGAGGTCCCTGGATTCCCGAGGCCAACGCTAAGGCCGGCCGGATCGGTAAAAAAATGGCGCCTGTCACCGATTGCGCGTGCGATGACAAACGTCAATGCGGCGGGCTGTGATTGAGGGCGGTGGTTGGCGCGCCGCGGGACGAAGAACGCCGGGCCGCCGGCCAAGATCCCTAAGATTTGGCCGGCCCAACCGGCATCGATCCACTCAAGTACATCGCAATGGCTACCGAGACGTTCCGGACCAACAAAAGGCCGGACCGGCGCCGGCATCGGCACACGCCCGAAAAGCCTCAAGAACGCCGGCTGCCGAGCCTAGCCGGCGATGCCGCACCGAAGCAGCGCCGCGACGCACGCCGGTTCCGCGGCCACGGCCGGCGGCCGCGTTGACTGGCGGCGCGGCGGCCTCAATCATTCCGGTTTCGTGCATGTCGCCGACCGGAGCGACGGACGATCACAGGGGACTATCGATGAAGAACCTGCTCACGGCGGCGGCGCTCGCGCTGGCGTTGACGGCTTGCGGCACCCATTACGCCACCGGCCAGGCCACCGCCACGGTCAAAGAAGGCTGGCACCGCGAGAGCGTCACCCGCTGGGGCGGCGCGCGGGTGTTCGGCTACGGCACCAGCGAGATCGGCTACGACGGGGACGCCGGCAAGCGCAACTACACCTTCGATGCCGGCAGCGAGACGATGCGGGTGTGGTTCTTCGCCAACCGCAACGGCTTCAAGGGCGCGTTCACCCGCAGCGAGGTGGTCGAGCTGCCGGTGACGCTCGAACCCGGCCAGCGTTACGAGTTGCGCGCCGCCGAAAGCGCGAAGACGGTGAAGTTCGCGCTGGTCAACCTCGGCAACGGCCAGACGGTGGCGAGCACGGACGAGGTTCCGCTCAGGCTCGGCCCCTCGCCTTTGCCGGTGCCGGCGGTGCCGGTGATTCTTTATCTGCCCGCGCGGTGAGGCGCGGGCCGCGCCCGGCCGCCGCGGGCCGGGCCGGAAACCCTTCGGCGCTTCGCGCTCGCGGACCGCTTCGTTGCGCGTCGCGCTCCGGGCGGGCTTGCGGCGTTCCGTAGCAAGCCGCAGCGACGCTTAGCGCTGCGGCACCATCTGCCCGACCACCTTGCCGTTCTCATCCAGCATCTTCAGCGAAGGCGTGCCGTCGTCGGCGACCTTCATGGTGATGCGCGGCCGTCCCTGCAGATCGTTCATCGCCAGCACCACGCTGCCGTCGCTGTCGCGCGCCAGGCGCATGCGCCGCGTCGGCTTGCCCTTGCGCTCGAAGTAGTCCTTCTTCTTCGCCTCCTGCTGGTCCTTGGGCAGGTCCTTGATCGAGTCCATGAACTCGATGTCCTCGACGATGGAATGGTTCGGGTAGTCGGTGAACTGCAGCTTGGCCGCGCGGCCTTCCTTGCCGTCCTGCGCGTTCAGCGCCATGGTCTGATCCTGCTCGTAGGCGTCGAACGACAGATGGCCGAAGGAGCGCTTGTCGCCATCCTGGGTCTTCTCGCCGCCGAAGATCAGGCCGCCGTTCTCGCTGCCTTCGTCGTTGAAGAAGATCATGCCGGCGACGCGGCGGTTCGGGTGCGGGTATTCCTTGCCCCGGATGATGATCCCCGGCGCCTTGGCCGCGTTCGACACGATCAGGCGCAAGGTGCCGTCGGGTTCCCTGACGTTGATGCGCTGGACCTCGAGTTCCTCGACCGCCAGCTTCCGGTCGGCGCGGGCGAAGCCGCTCAGCATCGCGGCGACGAAGGCGAGGGTCAGCACGCCGGAATACACGACCAGGAAACGTTGTCCGTTGAACTTCATGCGCGGCGCCTCCGGGCGATGCAGGGTGGTTGAGCGGCCGGCAACCCTACGCGCCGGCGCAGGCGCCGGCAAGGGGCGGGGCGGCGAGCCCAACGCGAGGCTGCGCGCCGTCGCGGCGATACGAAGCTTCGCGGCGAGGTACGCGGTGCCGGGTCTTCATTGGTACTTCGCGTCCGTTCGAGCGGACCGGCCGGTCCGGAGCCGAAAATCGCGATAGGAATACCCTGCGGTCGCCAGAGAAAGAGTTGGCGGTCACGCAGCGGCCTGCGATACCGGGACCTGCGCGGTCGCGGCTGCGGCGCATGGCGGCGCACCGATCGAAGATCGGCAAACGACGCCAAAAAAGAACGGGAGCATGAGGCGCCATGCTCCCGTAACGGGCCCCGTTGGACAGCGCCTACGGAGGAGGGCGATGCCCACCCGTCGCGGGCATCGTGCCGGCATCGCATCGGGGGATGTGTGCGCGGATCGCGTATTCGGCGCTGATGCGCAGGCGTTATGAGCATTCCCTATGCGCGCTCAGCGGTGGAGTCCGCTCGCCTGCGAACGGCTGCGATGGTTCTGGAAGACGCGCCGAGAGCGCCCGCTTGCTTGCGCGCGGCACGCAGATCGGCCGATGCGCAAGATTTGCAGGCTGCTGCTTCGTGCCTCGCTTGCAGACTGTTGAGGTGGTTAGTGGTGTCTTTGCGATGGTTCTTGTTCCAAAAAAAGACGTTTTTTATGCGGTTTACTTATGAGTATTTCGCATAAGTATCGCTGATTGACTGCGTGCATCCGTGTGTTTCAAGCCGCTGGCTTCGCCCTCTGAGCGTATGCGTACTTTGTATGCACTAAATACATGCGCGATTTCCGTAAACATTTGACAAGCCGAGAAATGCGCGCGAAGCGGCGCATGCGAGGGCAATCCGAATCAGCTCAGCGCTGCGATTGCGCCGACGTTTTTTTACCCATCTTTTGCGTGGCCAGTTGAACAGGCGATCCTTGCCATCGATCCCACATGAGTGCTCGGCGCGTGAGTCCGCGCGCTTGACAGATGTGTCTGCGTCGCTATTTTTTCGCCAACTGACGCGAGTTCAGTTACGCCGAAAACTTGAATGACAGGGGCGGAGGCGCAGGCCATGCCGGCGCGCCGATGCAGAGGGCGGTACTTGCAGTTCGCCGCGCCGCTACGCCGTAGCGGGTGTCGGGAAGAGAGAAGCCAAGCGAGTTCGAGCCGCTGCACCGCTAGGGGTGCGCGCGGACGCTGGGGTGTTGCGCTTGTGATCGAAAACGATAGCTGGGACTGCGCGAGAACCGCGCGGTGCGGCCGTGCGCGGGCAAAAGAGGGCGTCGTCATGATTTCGCATGCTGCGAACAAGCCTTTGGGGTGGAGTCGCTGGGGACTGGCCGCGCTGTTGTGCGCGGCCGCCTGCCTGAGCCTGCCGGCCGGCGCCCAGACCACGGTGACCAACACCGCGAGCGTCGCCGCGCCGGCCAACGGCGTCGACCCGACGCCCGGCAACAACAGCGCGTCCGACACGGACACCGTGCTGGCGCCGCAGTTGACCTTGAGCAAGAGCCACACCGGCAACTTCACGGTCGGCGCCAACGGCACGTACACGCTGACGGTGAGCAACACCAGCACCGCCGCCGACGGCGCGCCGACCTCCGGCACGATCGCCATCGTCGATACGCTGCCCAACGGCTTGAGCTTCGTCTCCGCCGCCGGCGCCGGCTGGAGCTGCAGCGCCAGCGGCCAGACCGTCACCTGCACCAGCACCACAGCGATCCCCGTAGGCGGAAGCAGCACGGCGACCTTGACCGTCGCCGTCGGCAACGCCGCCGTCGGCAGCGTGACCAACACCGCGCGCGCCAGCGGCGGCAACGACCCGGGCTGCCCGGCCGCGCCCGGCACGCCGGCGGCGCGCTGCAGCGCCAGCGATCCGACCCAAGTCAACGGCGCGGCCGATCTGTCGATGAGCAAGGCGGTCGACAACGCCAACGCGGCGATCGGCAGCAACGTCACCTTCACCCTGACCGTCGCCAACGCCGGCCCGTCGGATGCGACCAATGTCGTCGTCACCGACCAGTTGCCGGCCGGCTTCACCTTCGTGTCCTCGGCCGGCGCGGGCAGCTACACCGCCGGCACCGGTGTGTGGCAAGCCGGCACCATCGCCGCCGGCGCCAGCGCCACCCGCACCATCGTCGCCACCGTCAACGCCGCCGGGCCTTACGTCAACAACGCCCAGGTCACCAGCGTCGATCAATCCGATCCGGATTCGACGCCGGGCGACGGCAGCGGCGACGACTTCGCCAGCGCCACGGTGACGCCGTCGGTGTCGGCCGACATCGCGGTGGTCAAGACCCTGACCACGCCCGGACCCTACGTCGCCGGGCAGACGGTCTCGTTCAACATCGTGGTGAGCAACAACGGCCCGTCGCCGGCCAGCAACATCGGCGTGGCCGATACGCCGACCGGCGCGACGCTCGGTGCGGTCAGTGGCGCCTGCAGCGCGTTGCCGTGCACGATCGCCAGCCTCGCCGCGGGCGCGTCGGCGACGATCACCGTCGCCGCGACCCTCGCCAGCGACGGCAATTTCTCCAACGCCGCCACCGCGACCTTGCCGGCCGGGCAGACGGACCCGAATCCGAACAACAACACCGGCACCGCCAGCGGCGTCGCCGCGCCGGCCGCCGACGTGGCGGTGCAAAAAACGCTGACCACCGGCGGCGTGATCGTCGCCGGGCAAAGCGTGCAGTACCAGATCGTGGCGACCAACCACGGTCCTTCGGTCGCGACCGGCTTCGTACTCGCCGACACGCCGAGCAACATCGCGATCACCGCGGTCAGCGGCGCCGGCTGTACCGCGTTTCCGTGCACGCTGGGCAGCATCGCGGTCAACGGCACCGCCACGGTCACCGTGACCGCGACGG
Organism: Lysobacter sp. K5869; assembly: GCF_018847975.1. Classification (NCBI taxonomy): domain Bacteria; kingdom Pseudomonadati; phylum Pseudomonadota; class Gammaproteobacteria; order Lysobacterales; family Lysobacteraceae; genus Lysobacter; species Lysobacter sp. K5869. The sequence goes on from NZ_CP072597.1 coordinate 2,356,644, forward strand.
TCGGCGCCACCGGCGGCGCCTTCAACAACTCCGCCACCGCGACCGCGCCGGCCGGAACCACCGATCCGGTTCCCGGCAACAACACCGACGACGCGCCCGCCACCGCCGGCGCGCGGCCGATCAACGCCAATCCCGATACGCCGCCCGCGGTCAACGGCGGCAGCGGCGGCAATACGCCGAGCGTGGTCGGCAACGACACGCTCGGCGGCCAGCCGGTCACGGTGGGTGCGGGCGGCAATTCGGCGCTGACGCCGGGCACCCGCCCGAACCCCGGTTTGACGATGAATCCGGACGGCACCATCACCGTCGCGCCGGGCACGCCGGCCGGCACCTACACCTTCCCGTACACGATCTGCGAAGTCGCCAATCCCACCAACTGCGCGACCACTCACGCCACGGTGACGGTCGATCCCTCCCAGCTCACCGCCAATCCGGACGATTACACCGGCACGCCGATCAACGGCGCCAGCGGCGGCAACACCCCGTCGGTGATCGGCAACGACACCATCAACGGCCAGCCGGTCACGGTCGGCGGCACCGGCAACGTCGTGCTGACGCCGGGGACGAGCCCGACTCCCGGACTGACGATGAACCCGAACGGGACCATCGCCGTCGCACCGGGCACGCCGGCCGGCAGCTACACCTATCCCTACACGATCTGCGAGCGGCTCAACCCGAGCAACTGCCGCACCACCACCGCCACCGTCGCGGTCGGCGCCGCGCCCATCGTCGCCAATCCCGACGACTACACCGCCACGCCGATCAACGGCGGCAGCGGCGGCACGACGCCGCCGGTGATCGCCAACGACACCCTCAACGGCCAGCCGATCACCGTCGGCGCCGGCGGCAACGCCGCGCTGACGCCGGGGACCCGCCCGAACCCGGGCCTGAGCATGAACCCCGACGGCACCGTCGCGGTCGCGCCGGGCACGCCGGCCGGAACCTACCGCTATCCCTACACCGTGTGCGAAGTGCTCAATCCGAGCAACTGCGCCACCGCCATCGCCACCGTCGTGGTCAACGCGGCGCCGATCGCCGCCGCGCCCGACACCGCGACCACGCCGCAGAACACCCCGGTCACGACACCGGTGCTCGGCAACGACACCCTCAACGGCGCCGCCATCGACCCGAGCAAGGTGACGGTCACGGTGCCGACCGCGCCGGCCCACGGCACGGTCGCCGTCAATCCGGACGGCACCATTGTCTATACGCCGACACCGGGCTACTCCGGCCCCGACACCTACACCTATCAGGTCTGCGAGACGCTCAACCCGAGCAATTGCGCCACCGCGACGGTCGCGGTCACGGTGCAGCCCAACGTGGTGAGCGCGAACGACGACAACGCCAGCACGCCGGCGAACACGCCGCTGACGATTCCGGTACTCGGCAACGACACCGTCACCGGCGCGCCGTTGAACCCGGCCTCGCTGACCTTCCCGACGCCGCCCGCGCACGGCACCGTGACGCTGAACCCAGACGGCAGCGTCGTCTACACGCCGGCGCCGGGCTACCTGGGCACGGACAGCTTCGTCTACCAGGTCTGCGACACCTCGACGCCGACGCCGGTGTGCGACACCGCCACGGTGAACTTGACCGTGACCGGCAGCCCGCCGGTCGCCAACCCCGACAACGAAGATGTCGCCACCGGCCACGCCGGCGATCCGCTGGTGATCGATGTGCTGAACAACGACACCGACCCGGACAACAACATCGACCCGGGTTCTGTGCTGCTGACGGGCGCCGGCGGCGACGGCAAGACCCTGGTGGTGGCGGGCGAGGGCACCTGGACGGTGAACCCGAACGGCACCCTGACCTTCCTGCCGATGCCGGGCTTCATCGGCGAGGCGACCCCGATCCAGTACACCGTCGCCGACACCACCGGCCTGCGTTCCAACCCGACCACGGTGCGCGCCAACATCCTCGGCAGCGTGCGCCTGCGCATCGTCAAGACCGCGCAGCCGCGCGACGTGCGCATCGGCGATCTGGTGCGCTACACGCTGCGGATCGAGAACGTCGGCGACGCCGATGCGGTCGATGCGACCGTGATCGACACGCCGCCGCCGGGCTTCACCTACGTGTCCGGCTCGCTCAGCGTGGCCGACCGCGACGGCGCCGGCCGCCAGACCGGCAACTACCCGATCCGCGTCGACCGGATCGACATCGCGCGCGGCGAGACCGCGACCCTCGCTTACCTGCTGCGGGTCGGCGCCGGCGTGCGCCCGGGCACCCACATCAATCGCGCCGTCGCCCAGGACAACGGCGCGACCGTGTCCAACACCGCCCAGGCCGAAGTCCGCCTGATCGCCGATCCGCTGCTCGACGAGTCGCTGATCCTCGGCACCGTGTTCGACGACCGCGACGGCGACGGCTGGCAGGACCGCGCGACGTTGGACACGGTGCGGGTCCAGGGCGGCTTCGCGCCCGACGCCTACGTGCCGGGCTCGACCACGATCGACCGCGGCGACGGCCCCAAGCCGTTGGCCGACGCCAGCGCGCCGCTGCTGCACGGCATCGAGCTCGGCGCGCTCGCCGGCCGCGCCTCCGACGCCGATCCGGCGCCGGTGGTGGTGATCGCGCAAACCTTGCGCGAGCCGCGCTTCACCGGCGATTTCGTCCTCGCCGGCGGCGACGGCGTGAGCTTGCGCATGCAGGCCGACGGTCGCAACCAAGTGCAGCGCAGCGGCCGCGCGGGCAAGGGACTCGATGCCGCCGCGCCGCGCGTGGAGCGGCGGGTCGTCCCGGTCGAAGGCGGCGTGCGGGTCGAATACGCGATCTACAACGACGGCGTCGACGAACGCGGCATTCCCGGGGTGCGCATCGCTTCGGTCGAAGGCCTGTTGATCGAGACCGATCCGTTCGGCCGCTATCACCTCGAAGGCGTTCCGGGCGGCGCTTGGGAGCGCGGGCGCAACTTCATCCTCAAGGTCGATCCGGCGACCTTGCCGCCGGGCACGGTGCTGACCACCGCGAATCCGCTGCTGCGCCGGATCACTCCGGGCCTGCCGGTGCGCTTCGACTTCGGCGCCAAGCTGCCGCCGCAGGAGGAGCCGCGAACTCAGGCAGCGCCGGAGCCGGCGTCGGGATCCGAACCGAAACCGCCAGCGCAAGCGCAGCGACCGGCGACGCCGGCCGCATCTTCGCTGCGGGACGAACGCGATCCGAGCGCGCCGGCGGTGCGCAGCCAGGAGAGGACGCCGTGATGAGCCTGAAACTGAAGCTGCTCGATTACTCCCTGCTGTGCGCGATCGCCGGCTTGCCGGTACAGGCATGGGCGCAGGACGCCGCGTCTTCGCCCTCGCTCGCCGATGCGTTCGCCGCGGGCGCGGTGGCGCGCGTGGCGGCGGACAACGCCGCCCGCACCGAAATCGCGGCGCCCGCCGCCTCGACCGGCCCCGCGCAAGTCGCCAAAGGCCAGTGGAGCGCGCGCCTGCCGGCCGGCGGCGTGATCTGGGCCACCGAAGATCCCAATCTCGGCCAACCCGAGCTCAACGTCTCCGCGCCGAGTCTGGTGCCGTTCGACGGCCGCCGCGTCGCCAAGCCGGTGCAGTTCTACGTGCAGAACAACTACTCGGCGTTCATCCAGCGCAGCGAAGTGTTGATCTACCGCGCCAGCGACGCCGATCTGGTCGAACCGCTGGCGCGCGTTCCGCTGCCGGCCGGCGCCACCGCCAGCGCCGACTGGGACGGCAGCCTGCCGGCCACGTTCGAGGCGCGCGCCGGCGACGAACTGGTGTACCTCGTGCGCGCTTACGGCGACAACGGCGCGTTCGACGAAACCTTTCCGCGCAAGCTGCAACTGGTGCGCCCGGAGGAAGCCGAACGCGGCGCGCAGCAACTGCGCCGGGCGGTGGAGCAGCGCTACGGCGACGCCTACAGCGCCGAGCAAGCACAGCGGCAGAGCCTGATCGACCAAGCGTTCGGCGAGAACGGCCTGCGCCAGCAGAACATCCGCATCTACGGTTCGCGCATCCGCATTCAGGGCCGCAATCTGCCGGACCGGGCCAGCGTGACCATCAACGGCCAATCGCAGCCGGTGGACCTGGAAGGCAAGCTGGTCGCCGAATATCTGGTGCCGGTGGGGCAGCATCGCTTCGACATCGCCGTCGACGGCAAGGACGGCACGCTGCAGCGCGCGCTCGACGTGGACGTGAGCGGCAAGTACCTGTTCGCGGTGGCGCTGGCCGACGTGACCGTGTCGAAGAACCGCGCGTCCGGTTCGGTTGAGGCGCTGGGCGCGGACGCGGACCGGCTCGACGACAGTTTCCTGGTCGACGGGCGTTTGGCTTTCTATTTGAAGGGTAAGTATCGCGGCAAGTATTTGGTCACCGCCCAGGCGGACACCCAGGAACGCGAGATCAGCGAACTGTTCAACGGCTTCTGGGACGCCGACCCGCAGGACGTGTTCCGCCGCCTCGACCCGAACCTGTACTACCCGGTCTACGGCGACGACTCCACGGTCTACCGCGACGTCGACACCATGGGCCGCTTGTACCTGCGCGTGGACTGGGACAAGAACCAGGCGCTGTGGGGCAACTTCAACACCGGCATCACCGGCACCGAGTACGGGCAGTACTCGCGCGCGCTGTACGGCGGCGCATTCGAGTGGCGCTCGCAGCGCACCACCGGGCTCGGCGAAGCCGGCACCCGCGTGCGCGCGTTCGGTTCCGAAGCGCAGACCGCGCCGGGCCACAGCGAATTCCTCGGCACCGGCGCCAGCCTGTACTACCTCAAGCACACCGACGTGCTGCCGGGTTCGGAGCGACTGGTCATCGAGGTACGCGACGACACCACCGGCCGGGTCGAGAACCGGATCGAACTGCACCGCGGCGCGGACTACACCATCAACGAAATGCAGGGCCGGATCGAACTGTCGCGGCCGCTGCTGATGCGCGGCGACCGCCTCAACCTGCCGCGGCTGACCATCGACACGCCGCTCGACGGCCTCAGTCAGGTGCTGCTGGTCGATTACGAATACGTGCCGCGCGGCTTCGATCCCGACGACGTCACCCTCGGCGTGCGCGGCAAGCATTGGTTCGGCGAGCATCTCGCGGTCGGCGCGACCTATGTCGACGAGAACCGCGCGGGCGAGGACTACACGCTCAAGGGCGCGGACGTGACCTTGCAGGCCGGCCGCGGCACTTACCTCAAGCTCGAACACAGCCGCACCCAGGCCACCAGCGCGCCGGTGTTCTTCTCCAGCAACGGCGGCTTGAGCTTCACCCAGCGCAACGCCGCGCTCGGCGCGCGCGCGGGCAGCGCGCGCGCGATCGAAGCGCGGGCCAACTTCAAGGAACTGGGCTGGACCCGCGACGACTGGTCGGCCGCGGCGTGGTGGCGCAAGGTCGATGCCGGCTATTCGATCAGCCGCTTCGATCAAGGCCTGGACATCGAAGAGCGCGGCGCCGAACTGCTCGGCATGATCGGCCAGCGCTTCCAGTTGTACTCGCGCTACAGCCGCGCCGAACGCGGGCGGGAGTCGTTCACTCAAGCCCAGCTCACCGGCGAATGGCGCATCGACCAGGACAACACGCTCAGCGCGGAATTGCGCCGGGTCGAGGAGGAACGCGCCGGCGGACCTTCGGCCGACGCGGTCGGCACGCTGGCGGCCTTGCGCTATCTGCGCCGCGTCGGCACGAGTTGGGAGTGGTACGGCACCGCGCAGAAGACCGTCGACGACGATCACGGCAAGTACCGCGACAACGATGCGCTGACCCTCGGCGGCAAATACCTGTTCGGCGATCTGTCCAGCGTCGGCGCCGAAGTCACCAGCGGCGACCGCGGCGATGCCGCCCAGATCAACGCCGAGTACCGGCTCACGCCCGACCACAGTTTCTACGCCGCCTACACCCATTCCACCGACCGCAGCGAGTACGACCCGCTGTTCAACCGCCGGCAGACGCCGGGCTGGACGCTCGGCCAGCGCTGGCGCCTGTCGGATCAGGTCAACCTGTTCAACGAAAGCCAGTTCCTCAAGGAGCCCGACGCCTCCGGCATCGCCCACACCTTCGGCATGGATTTCTACCCGGGCGACAACTGGAACCTCGGCTTCACCCTGCAATCGGCGCAGTTGGACAAGAGCGTGGGGCAGGTCGACCGCGACGCGGTCAGCCTCAGCGGCGGCCGCACCACCGCGGACACGCAGTGGCAGAGCAAGCTGGAATGGCGGCGCGACTCCGGCGCCGAGCGGCGCGAGCAATGGGTCAGCACCCATCGCCTGCTGCACAAGTTCAACGAGAGCTTCCGCATTGCCGCGCGCGTCAACTACTCCAAGACCGAGGACAAGCAGCAGGCCGAGGCCGGCGCCAAGTTCATCGAAGCCAATCTAGGTTTCGCCTGGCGGCCGTTCGACAGCGCGGGCTGGGCGCTGCTGGGCAAGTACACCTACCTCTACGACGTGTCCGCACTGGAGCAGGACGGTCCGAACGCGGCGTTCTACGACCAGCGCAGCCAAGTGCTGTCGTTCGAGGGCGTGTACCAGCCCGACCACCGCTGGGAGTACGCGCTCAAGCTGATGCGCCGCGAAGGCGAAGTGCGTTACGGCCGCCTGCAGGGTCAGTGGGCCGACTCGGCCGCGACCTTCGCCGCCGGCCAAGTGCGCTACGAATTCGCCGGCGTGTGGCACGCGCTGGCCGAATACCGCTGGCTCGGCGTCAAGCGTGGCGGCGACAAGCGCGGCGTGCTGCTCGGCGTCGATCGCGACATCGGCGAGAACTTCCGCATCGGCCTGGGCTACAACTTCACCGAATTCAGCGACGACCTCACCGACTTCGATTACGACCACCGCGGAGTGTTCCTCAACGTGGTCGGCAAGTACTGAGGCGAAGGAGAAAACGCATGAAAAGCCGCACAGTTTCTTCTTCCTCGCTGCCGCGACGGCTGCTGATCCTGGCCTTGCTGACGCTGGCGAGTTTTTCGGCGCAGGCGCAGTTCGCCACCGGCGGCTCCGGGCGATTCAAATCGCAGATCTTCTGGTTCGACTGGGGGCAACAGGGCGCGGCCATTCCGGCGGCGGGGACGACGGTCACCAACACGTTCAATACCTCGGCGGGCCAGCAGTTGCGCATGACCTGCTCGATCAGCAATTTGAACGGCGCCATGCACATCAAGCAGCCGGGCGACTATTCCGGCGATGGGTTGGACGATCTGTACAACATCGGCGGAACCGACGCCGCCAATACGATGGACATCGGACTGGCCAACACTGCCGATGGAGCAACGGTGACTTTTACCTTCGCGTGTTCCGCGACGCTGGGAGCGGCGGGCGACCCCAATGCGCCGGATTATCCGCTGTCCGGTCTGGTGTTCGCCGATGCCGAGCAATCTCAGAACCAAGGAACGCAGAACGAATACACCCAAGGCACGGTCACCAGTGCAGGCACTACATGGCGAATGATCGATCGCTTCCGCAACTGCACGACTTCCGATATGCCGGTGATCCGCACCGATAGCGGTGGACAGAGTACGTTGCGATTGAACGGCGCCCCGACCATTTGCCAGTCCGGTCCCATGGGCGTGGCCTTCATGGAAGGAACGACCACGGCGAACGTGGTGTTGAAGGGCGGCGGCAACTCGGCGATCGCGCTGGGCGCGATGGTCGTGTTCACCACCGACTTCGGCGACGCGCCGGCGAGTTACGGCAATCCCACTCATGAGGCGCAGCCTTCGTGGTCGGGCGGCGTGCCCGCGGCCAACGCCACCACCCAGCTCAACAGCATGACGCTGGCCGACTTGGTCCAGCCGACCGCGCGCCTGGGCAGCCTGGTCGATGCCGAACTGGCCCCCCGGCACAACGCCAACGCGGACGGCGACGACAACGACGGCAGCGACGACGAGGACGGATTCACCGCGCCGCTGGGCGTCGTGGTGGCGGTGCCGGGCGATACCTACACTCCGCCGCCTATCGCGTGCAGCGGCGGCGGCACCGTGCGCGGCTGGGTCGATTTCAACCGCGACGGCGATTTCAACGACCCGGGCGAGGTCTCGAACAACGCGCCGGTGTGTCCGGGTGGCGCCAACGGCAGCGGCACGGTGACCTTGAACTGGACGGTGCCCGCCAACGCCAGCCAGGGGCGCAGCTACATGCGCCTGCGCACCGCCTCGGTCGCGGCGCAGATCGCTACGCCGGACGGCGCGGCCGCCGACGGCGAGGTGGAGGATTACCTCATCACCGCCTTGGCTCCGGCCAAGGTCACGCTGATCAAGCAGATCGGCTCGCGCATCGATCCGGCCGATCAATTCACCGTCGGCGTCCTCGACGGAACGACTGTGCTGGGTACCGCGACCACAGCGGGCGCGGCGTTGACCGCCAGCACCGGCGAAGTGGCGGTCGACGTGACGGGGCCTTACACCCTGCGCGACGCTAATGCCGGCGGCTCCGCGATGCTGCGCTACACCCCGAGCCTGGCTTGCGTCGCCAATGCCGGCAGCAGCGGCGCGGTCCCCACGCCGACCGGTCCGACCGGCAGCGGACCCGCCGAATGGAACATCACCTTCAACAATGGCAACGATCTGACCTGCACGATCACCAACACGCCGAATCAGGCCGACCTGACGATCGCCAAGACCAACAACCGCACCGCGAGCGAACACGGTCAGGCATCGCAGTACACGCTGACCGTCACCAACAACGGCCCGGGGACCGCTATCGGCGCGGTGGTGACCGACCCGGTCCAGGCCGGGTTGGACTGCCCGGCCGCGAATCCGGTCACCTGCAACGGCGTCGCGGGCGGCTGCCCGGTCGCAGCGGCGACGATCGGCGATCTGCAGGGCACCGGGGTGACCCTGGGAACCCTGCCGGCCGCCGCCGGAAGCAACTCGGTGTCGTTGCAGTTCACCTGCACGGTGCAGTGAGGCGGCCGATGGCGCGCGCCGTGCGGCAGGGCGCGCCGCCGCCCGATTCGTGGCGGGGCAACATCGACCTGCGGCGGCGTCCGACCCGGCCGGGAGGCTGGGCGCGCGGCTTCGCCGCCGCCTGTCCTGATGGGCGGATTAAAGGCGATTGCTACGTGTATCTGATGTGGATTGCAGGCGCTAAATGAGATTGAAAACTGAGGAGCGAGGGTCCGACCATGAGTCAGCGCGGCTTCCCCGCCTTCTTCGCGTCGCTGCAGTACGAGGATTCGCCGCACTTCTCGCCGGAGCGCGTCGTGGCGCTGCTCGGGCTGAAGCGACGCGAATTGGCCGCGATCTGCCAACTGCGGCCCGATCGTTTCCGCTTGGCGCCCACCTCGCCCGATGTGCAGCGTTCGCTCAGGGAACTGGTGCGGGTGCTCGGCGCCGCCTACGACCGCTTCGAGGACGAGCGCCGCTTGGCCTTCTGGTTCAAGAATTGTCCGATCGCGCCGTGCGAGTTCCGCACGCCGGCGGAGATGTGCGCGCAAGGACGGGCCTGGGAAGTATTGGAGTGCTTGGCCACGCAGCGGTGCTGAGCTCCATGGCGTTGCGCACGCGCGGCGGATGCACGAACGGATGCGGAAGGGCGGTCGGGCCGGAGGGAGGCGAAGCCGCGGGGACGTGCGCATGAGGACCAAGCGTTCTTGCTGCGAACCGCAGGTCCGCTCGCTGTGCAGGCAATGGCTGTTGGCCGTGTACGAAGCCGGCCGGCCGGTGGAGCCGGAGGGCTTCGAGGACTTTTATGCGTGGCTCGCGCGTCTGCATCCCGAATACCTGCATTTCAAGCCTGCCCGCACCGTGGTGAGTTGGGTGAGTTTCTGGTTCGAGCAGGAATGCGGGAGGCTCGAGGTGGAGCGCGTGCGCAGCATGCTGTACGGCCGTGATCAGAGCGAAAATTCATAAGCGTCCGCGCCGATGTTGTGATCGGCGGCGGCCGCAACGCACGAGGGCGGGCGTATATTCCTCCGCAGCCGATTCGATCCGGATCCCAGCGCAACGGCGTCCGCACACGCGGCGGATCCTCGCGGACAATCCCGTCGCGCGCACCGACTTCAGACAGATCGCGACGCGGGCGCATCGCGCGCCCGTCGTCGCGACGGCGCGGTCCCGCGCGCCGGCACGCACCGATACCGCCGCGCGGCCCGCGCATGCGCGCCGCGCCGTATCCGCGCGCGCCGCGCCCGCCGCGTTTCGCCACAGGGGACAGGTGTTCTTCCAACAGGAGAGACCGTCATGTTGAGATCCGCATTGTTCTTAGCTTGTGTGGCCGCGGCAGCGCCGGGGATCGCCGCGCCGCCGTCGCTGTTCCGCGACGCGCCCTCGGCCAAGTCGGGCGTCGCCGCGCGCGAGGTTCGGGTGACGCTCAACCCATCGGCCTTGGCCGATGCGGCCGTCGAGGGCGGGTTGTGGTTCGCCACGCCGGCGGGCCAGCGCGTGTTCGCGCGCAGCGTGCGCCACCAAGTGCTCGCCGACGGCAGTTTCTTGTGGGTCGGCAAAGTGCGCACCCGCGACGGCGAGCGCAGCGTACTGGTGACCCGCGGCCGCGATGCGACGTTCGCCAGCCTGTTCGCCGAAGACGGCACGCCGCTGCGGTTGGAGACGCGCAAAGGCGCCACCTATCTGAGCGTTCCCGCCCCGGGCTTGGACGCGAATCGGCTGGCCACGGCCAAAGGCATCGCCGATCAGGTCGCCGCGGAGCCGCCGCTGATCGGCGCGGCCGACGTGCGCCGCACCCAGCTCGCGTTGGCGAAAGCCGCCGGCCCGGTGGTCGACGTGTTCGTCGGTTTCACCCCGGGGCTGGTGACGCGCTACGGCTCGCAGTCGGCGGCGGTGACCCGGCTGAACTATCTGGTCGCGGTGACCAACCAGGCCTTCGCCGACAGTCAGGTCGATGCCACGTTGCGTCTGGTCGGGACCCAGCTGACCAGCTATTCCGACACCGCGACCAACAGCGATGCACTGGACGCACTCGGCGACCGCAGCGGTACCAGCCCGCTGCAGACGCTGCGCGATGCGCGGCGCAAGTCCGGCGCGGACATGCTGGTGATCGTGCGGCCGTTCCTGACGCCCGAGCACGGCAACTGCGGCTTGGCGACCGTCAACGGCAGCAACCTGGGCCCCTACACCACGGCGTCGGCGAGCGGCGCCAACGCGGCCGTGAGCGATGGGACCGACGACAACAGCGGTTACTACTGCAGCGAGACGACCTTCAGCCACGAGTTGGGCCACAACTGGGGGCTGGTGCACGAGTCGGGCGTCAGCGACAAGCCGGGGCCGTTCCCGTACACGTTCGGTTGGCGCCAAGACCTGCCCGGCGGCGGTTTCCATACCTTGATGGCCTACGGCACGTCGGGCCAATCGTTGGCGCCGTACTATTCCAACCCCGATATCTACCTGTGCAAGGGCCAGCCCTGCGGCGACGCGGGCACCGCCAATCAGGCGCGGGCGCTGCGTTCGACCCTGCGCGTGGCTTCGGCCTTCAATCAGCCGCTGGATCCGTTGATCGACATCGACGGCGACGGGTTCGCCGACCTGATCTATCAGAAGGACGGCGAAATGGATTTCGTGCTGTATCGCGGCACCTACGCGGCCTACGGCGGCCGGCAGACCAAGGGCGCGGGCTTCCGCCTGGTCGCAGCCGGCGATTTCAACGGCGATCATCGCACCGACCTGATCTGGAACAGCGATGCGCATCAGCCGCAGATCTGGACGGCGCAGACCGACTACACCTTCCAGAACTACGCCAAGGCCTACACGTCCTGGGACGTGATCGGCGCGGCGGACATCAGCGGCGACGGCAAGAGCGACATCTTGTTCACCAAGCCCGGGGAAACGCAGCTGCGGGTTTGGGTCATGAATGGAACCAGCACGTCGTCGACCAAGTTCTTCGACATCACCCCGGGCTATCGGCTGGCCGCCGCGCGCGACTTCAACGGCGACGGACTGGTCGACCTGATGTGGACCAACGCCGACCGCCGCCTGCAGTACTGGCAGAACAACGGCAACAACACCTTCGCCGTCGTCGATACCCAACTGCAGTATCCGCAAGGCTGGCGCATCGTCGGCAGCGGCGACTTCAACAACGACAACAAGGCCGACCTGGCGTTCATCGACGACAACGCGCTGCTGCTGTCGGCGGCGACGGTGTGGACCATGGACGGCGGCAACCGGATCGGAACGCAATCGGTCAGCGGCCCGGTGCTCGAATTGCTGCACAGCCCGATCGCGGTAGACCGCTATGGCGGCGCCACCGCCAGCGTGATGTGGACCAGCTTCCTGCGCGATATGTGGATGTCGCTCAACGACGGCACCGGCGAGAACTACACGACCACCAGCGTGCTGGCGTGGCCGGCCAGCACCTCGGGATCGTTCTATCGCAACTATCCCGCGGGATGGACGGTGTTCACCGGCGCGCCGAATACGCCGTGAACGATCTGCCCGCGGTCGCGAGGCCGCGGGCAGCGGCGGCTGCTGCGGTGCAAGTCGCGGGCTGTCCCGGAATGAGCCTGTCGTCCGGCGGGCTTCTCGGGCCGGCTTGTGGCGTTCCGGTTTTGGCGATGGCCGTGTTCGCCGCGCGGACGGTCCCTCATCGAGAGGGGCGAAGCGCATTTCGATTCGACAGGCGGTCGTTGCCCGCATCGGGCCGGCGCAGCCGCCGGCCCGTGTATGCGCTTCCGACAGAAGGCGCGGTCGCTGCTGTCATTTAGCGCATAGTTCGCTTCGCTGAGTCTTGAGGAAGGCGCTGACACATGAAAAACGGCCCGACTGCCGATCGCGCAGGGACGACGATATGAACAAGCTTCTGCTCGCGGCACTGCTTCTTGGGCTTCCATTCGCCGCGCTGGCGCAACCCACGAACCAGTCCGGCGTTCTGCAGTTTCCGGGATGCGCCGCCGGCGTCGCGCCGGGGCAGCCGGGATGCGGCGGCGTCGAGGACGAGGACCCGGCTCCCGCGACTCGGAAGGGGGCCGCCAACGCGCAGCGGAATACGACCGGCGCAGGCGATGGCTGGCTTCCCTATGAAACCGGCGAATGGACGGAAAGCTACGGAGCCTACGCCGACGACGGCAAAGGCGAAAAAGGCACGGGCGGCAGATCCGAGGACAGCCGCAGCGCCGCCGCGGCGAGAAACGAGGCCTTGCGCGATTGCGGCCGGGACGATTGCGAAATCAGGATCGAGGTGCGCAATGGATGCTGGGGCGTGGCCTACGGCAGGAAGGGCGTTTATTACTATCGCACCGGGGTGGATATGAAAGCGGCCGACCCGAAGACGCTGGGGTTGAAAACGGTCGAGCGGGAAGCGTTGAGCGTGTGCAAAAAGGCGGGAGACCTGGACTGTTCCGTCAAGAACACTTCCTGCAGCCTGCCGTCCAGGTGAAGGGAGCTGCGTTCCTGGATCGCGCCGTTTCGGCTGCCAGGAACTCTTTCCGCCGGTGCGCTCGGGATTGTCCATCGCAGCGCCGACGCCATGGCCCGTCTTTCGCGTCCCCTAAATTAGCGGCGACGGCTCGCAACCGAACCGTCGCCGCCCCGCGGCAGCGCTACTGCTCCTTCACGCAAACCGCATACGCCGCGCCCACCACGGTGAACTGCGGATAGACGCCCTGGATGATGAAGCGGAAGTTCCAGCCCTGCAGCGATCCGTTGGCGACGGGGTTGTTGTTGTAGACGAAGAATTTTTCGCCGTAGGTGATCGAATGGCCGCCGCCGGTCGCGACTTCGCCGGGCTCGCACCAGGCGGTGACGTCTTTTTGCACGTAGCTGTTGGTGGTGAAGTTGGCGTAGCGGATCGTGCGCACCAGGGCCGCGTCGGCCGAAGCACAGAATCCGAGGGTCAGGACGCCGGCCATCAAGCCGGCAAACGCGGTGCTCTTCATCGTCTTTCTCCAAAGTGGGATGGGCCGAACGGACCGCCGTTGGAGACATGCGCGTGCCGGCCGCAGCCGAACGCCGCTGCGAGCCGAGCGCGTCGCCGCACATCTCCCAACGAAGGACTCGCGGGAGACGAGGATTTGGGATCACGCGTTTCTTCGACGGGCGCCACGTTTTCGCAAAGATGCGCATCTGGCGCGCGGAGAGTCGCGCCATGGAGATCGGCGCTTCATCGAGAGCGTCCCGGCCTTTCTTCGTGGGCCAGCATTCGGGGTGCGCGTGCGTTTTTCGGCGGGCGCGGAGAGCGGCCGGACCATTCTCGCCGCTGACTTTCGGCTGTGCCGCTTGCTAGCCGAAAACGATAGCGCGACAACCTCTTCGCGTTGGACGCCGTTGAAGACGTCGTCGTCTACGGACCGCCTGACGTCCGTGCGCGACAGGCGAGCGGCGATGCAGTCGCCATCGCGCTAATACCTTGGAAAACCCGAGGCGTTCGCCTCGGGTTTCCGCATGCCGGCATTCGCCTGCGCCGCCTCAGATCGGGTAAGGCAGCGGATTCGTATGGTGGATGTAGATGTTCACCACGCTGATCCGGCAATGGATCTGCAGCGTGAGCGACACTTCGTTGGCGGCCGGGTCCGGCCAAATCTGCGAGCGATAGATGTCGCAGGTCGCTTGCGCGGCGCGGCCGTCGCCGCGCCATGCCGCCATCATCGCCAGATCCCACAGTCCGCGGAAATACTCTCGCGATGCCGGGGTCATTTCCGAGGCCGAAGCGGTGTTCGCGCCGAGCGTGGAGAGCGCGAGCGCGCTCGCGAGGATCAGATTCTTTGCGTTCATCATTTTTACGATCTCCATGAGTGATGCACGGTTTCCATGAATGCGTCCGATAAGAATGCGAGGCGGAAGCCGCCGACGAGGCCTGCCGTGATGCGGCGGGATTTGTCGGCAGCGCAAGCCGTTTCGCGTCTATCGGGACGGCTGCGTGCTCACGAATCCCCCACGCCCACGAAGAGCGATCGCGCGTTTTAAGACGGGTCTGACAAGAAGGTGTGGCTTCAATCACATGCGCGAAAACAAACGCATGCGGCTCGGCGGCGAATGTCGGGTCGCATGGGATGTCTTGTGCGGGGTGGGATCGGTTGCAGTTGAATCGGTGAAAGCGCATCGCGCGATGCGGTGGATCGCTTGCATGCGACAACGTCGAACTGCAGCGGGTTTCACAAATGCGGCGATGGGGCGGGAGACGGCCGACGGTCCGAGCAGCCTCCGCGGTCGCGCGAGCTCCAGACGAGATAGCGAATCGGGCAGAAGCGAAGTTCTAAGTCGCCGAGTCCCGCCTTCAGCGTCGCGAAGCACCGGGCTGCGCCGCGCCCGTACCCAACGCCGCGCCCCAATCGCGCAAGAAGTGCCGGCGCTTGGTCTCGTCCAGATACACCAGCAAGCCCAGCCCCAACGGCACCCGCCGGGGATTCGCGGCGGCGCCGAGCAGGCCGCGATACGCCGCCGGCGGCGGCAGCTCGGGCCGCGCGGGAATCAGATAGGCCTCGCGCGCGAGCAGCGTCTGGCCGCGCGGCGACAGCAGATGATCGAGGAAGCGGCGGGCTTCGTCGGCGTGCGGAGCGTCGCGCGGGATCAGCGCGGTGCGCGCGACCAGCAGCAAGTGATCGCGCGGCAGCACCAGCCGCAGCGGTGCGCCGCGTTCGATGCGCTGCAGCGCGTAGGAGCCGAACACGCCGTAGGCCAGACTCAGTTCGCCTTCGCTGAGGCGGTCGAGCAGGGCGTCCATGCGCTTGTACGGCTGCGCGCGTTGCGCGCCGAGCGCGGCGAGCAGCGGCGCGGCGCCGTTGCCGAGCTGTTTGCTGTCTTGGGTGGCGATGAAGTACGCGACGGCGCTGTCGCGCGGGTCTTGCAGCGCGATGCGGCCGCGCAAAGGCTGGTCGGCGCGGCGCAACAAGCGCAGCAAGGTATCGCGGTCGCGCGGCGCCTGCGCCGGGTCGAGGCGGCCGCTGTGGTAGACCATCGCCACCGGCTCGTAGCCGTAGGCGAAGACCTCGTCGCGCCAACGCGCGGCCGCGGGCAGCGCTTGTCCTTGCGGCGAACGGTGCGCGCGCGCGTAGCCGTCGTTGACCAGCTTCACTTGCAGGTCGGTGCTGGCGCTGAGGATCAGGTCGGCGCGCTCCGGCCCGTTGCCCGCGCGCAGCGCGCGGTCGTACAACTCTTGCGTGTCCAGATGCGAGTAGCGCACTTCCACGCCCGGATGCAGACGTTGGTAATCCAGGATCAGCGCGCGCATCAGCCCGGCGTTGGACGAGCCGTGCAGCACCAGCAAGCCTTGTTTGGGCAGACGCGGCGCGAACACGCTGATGCGCTCGTTCTGTTTCGGCCGGGCCTGCGCCGGCGCCAGATACAGCATGCCCAGCGAGGCGATCAGGAACAGCGCGGCCAATGCGGCGTAGCGCAGAGCCTTCATGCCGCGTCCTTGGGCAGGCGCAGCCGCGCCTCCAGTCCGCCGTAGGCCGATTGCGCCAGCTCGATGCGGCCGCCGTGGCTTTCCACCACGCGCTTGACGATGGCCAGACCGAGGCCGGCGCCCTGCGCGCTGGACCGATCGCCGCGCACGAAGCGCTCGAACGCGAGCTCGCGTTCGCTTTCGTCGATGCCGGGGCCGGCATCGGCGACGCTCAGCGCCAAGCCGGCGTCGTCGCGGTCCAGGCGCACGTGCACCGGCGCGTCGCCGCCGTGCTTGATCGCGTTGTCGATCAGGTTCTTGATCGCCTCGCGCAGCATCAGCGCGTCGCCGAGCAGGCGGCTGTCGGCGGCGGCGCACTCGAAGCGAACGTCCGGGCGCGGTTCGGCCAGCGGCACCGATTCGTGCAGCGCTTGGCGGGCGATGGTCTCCAACTGCAGCGGTTTGAAGTGATGCAGTTCGGCGCGATGGGTGACGTGGGCGTGGCTGAGCAATTGATTGAGCAGGCGGCTCAGCTTGCCCGCGTGGCGGTCGATCTGTTGCAAGCTCTGCCGCCATTGCTGCGGATTGTCCTGATGCAGCGCGAGCTGGGCCTGCCCGCGCAAGGACGCCAGCGGATTGCGCATCTGATGCGCCGCCTCGGCGATGAACGCGCGCAAGGCATCGATGTTGGTCGACAGCCGCGACATGAAGTGGTTCTGCGCGGCGACCACGTGCGATAGCTCGGTCGGCACCGCGCGGTCGATCGGGCGCAGGTCGAACGGCGTGCGCACGCTGAAGTCGTGCTCGATCCGCGCCAAGGGTTGCAGCGCGCGATCCACGGCCAGCCAGGCCAAGACGAGCGTGGCGGCGGTGAACAGCGCGATCCAGCCGGTGACGTGCCAGACGATGTCGTCGGCCACGGCTTGGCGCGCGCGCCGGGTCTGGCCGATCTGCACCAGCGCCGCGCCGGCGCCGTCGCCGCTGGAGGCGCGGCGCAGCACCGCGAAGCGCACGGCTTCGCCGCGGTACTGCGCGTCGAAGAACAGCGGCTGCTCGCCGACCGGCTTGGGCGGACGCGGCAGATCGGCATAGCCGGTGAGGGTGCCGCCGTCGGGCGAGTACACGCGGTAGAACGCGCGGTCCTCGGGCGCGGCCGAGAGCAGTTCCAGCGCGGCGCAGGGGATATTGGCCTCCAACCGTCCATCGACCACGGCCAGACTGTCGGCGATGGTCAGCGCCGAGGCGTTGAGCAGGCGGTCGTAGGACAGATCGGCCGCGCGTCGGCCGTAGTTGCCGGCGCCGAGGAACAACAACAGCATCGCCACCAGCGACAGCACGCCGATCGACAACAGCAGCGTGCGCCGGATCGACGGCGGCGGGCGCGCGGGCGCGGCGGCGTCGTTCGCATCCGCAGCGTTCGTGCGGGCGCCGCTCGCGCGCGTGTCGCCCGCGTGCGGAGCGCCCGCGGACGCCGCGCTGGCGCACGCGGCGTCCGTGCGCGGCTCGCCCGTGCGCGCATGGCCTGTCAGCGCCTCACTCATACGCGCCGTACTCGTGCGCGCCGCCGGCCGGTTGCGCGGGTGCGGGCGCGCAGTCGCGCAAGGTCTCGGCCAGATAGCCGGTGCCGCGCACGGTGACGATGCGCAGGAACTGCTGCGGCAGTTTCTTGCGCAGCCGCGCCACGTACAGCTCGACCGTATTGGAGCCGGCTTCCTCGCTCAGCGCGAACAAACGGTTGGTGATCTCGGCCTTGCTGACCACCTGCCCGAGCCGGCCGACCAGGATTTCCAGCAGGCTGTACTCGCGATTGGGCAGGTCGATGGTGCGGTCCTCGAAACGCAGCCGGCGCGCGGCGTTGTCCATCAGCATCGGGCCGATCCGCACCAGGCTGGAGGCTTGCGCCTGGGCTTGCCGGCGCCGGGTCAGGGCGCGGCAGCGCGCGGCCAGTTCGCGGAAATCGAAGGGCTTGCCGATGTAGTCGTCGGCGCCGACGTCGAGCGCGCTGATGCGGTCTTCGATGTCCGAGCGCTCGGTCAGCATCAGCACCGGCGTGGCGTCGCCGCGCCGGCGCAGTTCGGCCAGCAGGCTCAGGCCGTCCATGCGCGGCAGGCCGATGTCGAGCAGGACCAGATCGTAGCGTTCGTGTTCGAGAAAGCGCAGCGCGCTCAAGCCGTCGGCTTGATGGTCGACCGCGTTGCCGTTGCGGCGCAGGTGCTGCACCACGGAATCGGCGAGATCGAGATTGTCCTCGACCAGCAAAATGCGCATGAAGAACTCCTGGGCGAGCGCGTCGGCGCCGCCGTTTTGCGGTGGAAGAACGGGGCCTGGAGCGCGGCCGCGTCGGCTCGGGCGAGACGGACGGAACGGCGATCCTTGCCTGTTTTCGTGCCGCTTCCGCACCGCGCGACAGGTCGCCGACAGGCCGCCGGCCTAGACTGTTCGCGTGCTCTGGAGGGAGTGTTCGGTCGCGCTGGTTCCCAGGTTTCGCCGGCCGGTCGATAGTCCGCTGGACGCATGCTCCGGGGAGGGAGCATGCGTCCACGACTAACACGCGCATATGCGCCTGTCGATAAGGCGCGCGAGCAAAGTTCGAAAGTGTGAGGCGCTTAAAAGAGCGTCGCGCCGGCGCCGGTCATTTTGCCCGGACGCGGCGTTCGCGAAAAAAGCGGAACTGTTGGCTGTCGTAAGCAAAAGTAAGTAGCGCGCGAAACCATCGCGCCGGCGGCGACGGTTCCCGATCCGCTTCACTGTGCAGGAGGAGACATGCGTCAAAGTATTCGAGCGATTGTGGGCCCGCGCCGCGCCGCGCCGTTGTGGCTGGCGCTGGCGGGGTTGTTGGGTTCGGGCTGCGCGACCGCGGCCAACCAGAGCGGCGGGTTTTACGTCGATCCCGATTCCAACCCGGCGATCTGGGTGCGCGATCACGGCGGCGATGCGCGCGCGGCGAAGGTCCGCGCGTCGATCGCGAGCAAGCCGATGGCGCGCTGGTTCGGCAATTGGAGCGGGCCGATCGGCGGCGCGGTGTCGCGCTTCGTCGAAGCCGCGCGCAGCGCCGACAAGCTGCCGATCCTGGTCGCCTACAACGTTCCCGGGCGCGATTGCGGCGGCCATTCCGGCGGCGGCGCCGGCAGTCCGGAGGCGTACCGCACCTGGATTTCGAGTTTCGCCTCGGGCATCGGCAACGCGCGCGCGGTGGTGGTGATCGAGCCCGACGCGTTGGCGCAACTCGATTGCCTCGCCAGCGATCAGCGCGCGGTGCGCACGGGCCTGCTGCAATACGCCGCACGCGAGTTCAAGCTGCGCGCGCCCAACGCCTCGGTCTATCACGACGGCGGCAACGCCAGCTGGGTGCCCGCCGAGGAAATGGCGCGGCGTCTAAACGCGGCCGGCGCCAGCGAAATCCGCGGTTTCGCCTTGAACGTCTCGAACTACCACACCACGGCCGATTCCAATCGCTACGGCGCGGCGGTGAGCGCGGCGCTGAAGAATCAGTTTGGCTACGCGAAGCCGTTCGTGGTCGATACCAGCCGCAACGGCAACGGCTCCAACGGCGAGTGGTGCAATCCGGCCGGGCGCAAGCTCGGCGTGGTCTCGCAGAAGCCGAGCAGCGGCGCGGAGATGCTGTTGTGGGTCAAGGTGCCGGGCGATTCGGACGGCAATTGCGGCATCGCGCCGAACACGCCGGCCGGTACGTTCTCGCCGGACATCGCCACGCGCTTGATCGACGGGCGCTGATCCGCCTTCCGATCCGCCTTTGAAGGAACGCGCCGGACGACCGGCGCGTTCCGCACCGCGCACTCGCCGCGTTGCGCGCGCACATCCCTTCGTGCGCGCAGCGCCGCGATGCCGCGGCCGCCGGGAGCGGCCGCGCTTTGTTCTCTCCCCGGTCCGCCGCGCGCGTCGCGGCGTGGCGGCGGCGCGCCCGGCGCTCGGGGCCGCGCCGCCGCCGGCCGGACTTTTCCGCGCCGCATCGCGGCGCGCGGAGCCGTCGCATGCCGTGGTTTTGCTTGCGTTCCTGGACGCGTTGCCGGCGCGGGCTGTGGTGCGCGCTGGCGCTGCAGACCGCGCTGGTCAGCGCGGTGGCGGTGTCGTCCGACCGCGACTTGCTGCGCGCCGAACTGTCGCGCGCGCAGCCGCGGATTCCGGCCTCGCGCTGAGCGCGGCCGACGTTTTCCCGTTGCGCACCATGGGCCCGTGCCCCCGGGGCCCGGCGGCCGTTCGCTGGCGGCCGTAGTGCGTTGGCGGGGCGTCGCGTGGCGGCCTCCACTCGTGGATGGAGGCCGCTCCGCGGCGTTTTCTCCGCGCCGGCGCGCCCGCGCCGGCGCTTTCTTCGTTCATCGCAGGAGTCTTCGCCATGGTCCGCTTCTCCGTACGTCTCGCCGCCGCCGCGCTCGCGCTGGCGCTGTCTTGCGGCGCTTTCGCCGCCGCGCCCAAGTTCCAGATGCCGTTCCCGTGCAAGCAGGTCTGGCACGGCAACACCCGCGAGAACCACAGTCCCAAGCTGGCGGTCGACCTGAGCCGCGCCAACGGCGAGGGCGACAAGGTGGTGGCCGCGGCCAAGGGCACGGTCAGCAAGGTGCGCAATATGGGCAACCGCAGCTACGGCAAGTACGTGACGATCGATCACGGCGGCGGCTGGAGCACGCTGTACGCGCATTTGAATTCGTATTCGGTCAAGGTCGGCGACCGGCTCGAACAAGGCCAGGGCCTGGGCACGGTGGGCAACACCGGCGGCTCGTTCGGCGCGCACCTGCATCACGAGCAACTGCTCAACGGCGCGCTGCAGAAGATCAAGTTCGACGGCCGCACGATTCATTACTACGACGGCCGCGACCGCTACACCGACTACAAGAGCGCCAACCGCTGCCCGTGAGCGCGCGGCGCGCGCGTCGATAGGCCGAAAGCCACATCACCGCGCGCGCCGCGGCGGTTACGATCCGGGCATGAGCCTGCGCCGTTATCTGCAATTGGATGTGTTCGCCCACCGCATCGGCGCCGGCAATCCGCTGGCGGTGGTGTTCGATGCGCAAGGGTTGGACGATGCGGCGATGCAGTCGTTCGCGGCCTGGATGCATCTGCCGGAAACGGTGTTCCTGCTGCCGCCGGACGCGGGCGCGGACTATCGCGTGCGCATCTTCACCCCGACCCGCGAACTCGATTTCGCCGGGCACCCCAGCGTCGGCGCGGCCTGGGCCGTGCTCGACGCGCGCCGCGTGGCGGCCGGTTGCGAGGCGATGGTGCAGCAATGCGCGGCCGGCCTGCTGCCGGTGCGGGTGGCGCACGATGCGACCGGGCCGCGGGTGTCGGTGCGCACGCCGGCGGCGAAGCGCTTAGGCGTCGAACCCGACGCCGCGGCCGTGCGCGCGGCGCTGCACGGCTTGCCGCTGGGCGAACTGCGGCCGGCGTTGTGGGACAACGGCGCGCGCTGGTGGCTGGCCGAGGTCGCCGACGCGCGCGCCTTGCGCGAGCTGCGGCCGGATCTGGCGGCGATCGCCGCGCTCGGCGGCGACGCGCTCGGGCTGGCCTTGTTCGCGCCCGGCGACGTGGCCGGCTGCGCGCGGACCGTGCGCGCGTTCTGCCCGGGCGACGGCTTCGCCGAGGATCCGGTCACCGGCAGCGCCAACGCGGCCGTCGCCGCCGCCTTGCTGGCGGACGGACGGTTGCGCGCGGGCGAGAGCTATAGCGCGAGCCAGGGGCGCGAGGTCGGGCGCGACGGACGGGTCGAGCTGCGCGTCGACGAGGACGGGGCGGTCTGGGTCGGCGGCCGGGTGCAGGCGGTGATCCGCGGCAGCGTGGAGTGGTGAGCGCCGGATTTGCCAATTTGGATGTGCATAATGCAAATGGCGGCGTTTACGTAATTGTGGCAACGATCGGCTAAATCGGCCGTTCGCGGCGGTTGGGGCCGGGCGGGAGCCGGAATTGCCTCGTGTCAGTCCCGCCCGCGCCCGGGTTTTCGATGACGGCGCCCGGCGCGTCCGCGGCGTCCGGAAACGGCGACTGAGTCACAATTATCGGTTGCGGTTTTCAGGATGGTGTACCGCGACCCGGCCGTACCGGGTTCGCGTGCCGCCGGCCTGTCCGGGGCGATCCGCATTGCGCGTTTCTGCGCGCCCGGAATGAACGAAAATCACCGTTTCTCACTGAAAACGCCGGCTATCGGAAATCTTCCGCGGCCCCGTCGGCGCGGCCGTTTTCATCACGCGTCCGTAACGATAAACAGGAGCAGCCTGTCCGCGATACACACGAGATTCGCACCTCGAAAGTGTGTTGTCGGCGCTTAGCCGGTGTCGCCCCCGAGACGCAGGCACGGCGGTCTAAACCTCAGGGCACGGAGCAGCGCAAGGCTGCATTCGGAGGACGTGATGGGCACCAAGGGCATTCGTAAGGCGCTTTCGTACAGCCTGCTGGCCGCGTGCATTTTGACGATCACCGTGGCGACGACGGGCTGTTCCGGCTCCGGCGGCGTCAAATCCAGCTTCAATCCGAACCCGGGCAGTCCGGGCGGCCCCGGCGAGCCCGGCGGCCCCAGCGGTCCGGGCGGCCCCGGCGATCCGGGCGGTCCTGGCGGTCCAGGCAATCCGGGGGGGCCAGGCAATCCTGGCGGGCCCGGCAACCCGGGTGGCCCGGGCAATCCCGGCGGACCCGGCAATCCAGGCGGTCCGGGCAATCCGGGCAATCCGGGCGGCCCCGGCAATCCGGGCGGTCCGGGCAGCACCTCGGCCAGCAATGCGGTGGGTTCGATCATCACCACGGCCGGCAATCTGGTGTCCGGCATCGGCAGCGGCGTGAGCTCGCTGGGCGCGCAGATTCCGAATCAGGCGCTGCTGGGCGGCAATAACCCGACCACGCAGGGTCTGGCCAAGGTCGTCGACGATCTCGGCAAGACCGTCAGCGGCCTGGGCAGCGCGACCAGCAGCGGGCTCGGCCAGATCGGCAACATCTCCAACCCGGTCGGCACCACGGTCGGCGGCGTCGACAACCTCGTCGTCAACGTCGGCACCACGGTCGACGATCTGGGCAAGACGGTCGCGACCGTCGGCGCGTTCCAGGGCTCGCCGATCCAGCCGCTGACCAGCGCGGCCGGCGGTTTGGTCTCGGGCGTCGGCGGCGGGGTCAAGACCGTCGGCGGCAAGCTCGGCGGCGTGCTCGAAGGGCAGGCCGGGCAGCAGCTGACCGGCGCGCTCAGCCAGATCGCGACGCCGGTGGCGGGCCTGTTGCAGACCAACGGCGGCAGCGCCGGCGGCAGCGGCGGCAGCAATCTGGTGGCGAACGCTTCGCGCGGCACCGGCGGCTTGGTCACCGGCGTGGCCGCGGCCGGCGCGGGTTTGGGCGGCGCGATCAGCGGCGCACCGGTACCGGGCGGCGCGGCGGGCGTGACCGGCGTGGTCGGCGGCGCGGTGAGCGGGCTCAGCGGCAATCTCGGCACGGTCGGCGCGGGCATCACCGCCGGGCTCGGCAATGCCGGTTCGATCGCCAATCCGGTCGGCGTGACCGCGGCCGGCGCGACCACCGCGGTGGCCGGCGTGGGCGCCACGGTCGGCGGCGTCGGTGCGGGCTTGGCCGGCGCGGGCGCGACGACGCCATTGGCGCCGGTGACCGGCTTGGTCGGCGGCGCGGTGGCCGGGGTCGGCGGCGCGGTGACGCAGGTCGGCACGGGGGCTACGGCGGCGGTGAACGGTCCGCTGCAGCCGGTGACTCAGGGGCTGAGCACGGTCGTCAACGGCGTAGCCGGGGCGACCGGGCTCAACAATCAAAACGGCGGTTTGCTCGGCGGCGCGTTGAACAGCGCCACCGGCGCCACCGGCGACAAGGGCGGTCTGCTCGGCACCGGCTTGCTCGGCAAGAAGGGCGCCAAGCCGTAAGCGTCGGTTGCGTCCGAGTCGGGTTGTGATCCACCGCGCGGGAACGGCCTGGGGCCGTTCCCGCCGCGGCATAACGACGTAGAGTGATTCGCGAGACGTCTTGCGGATGCGCGCCCGGCCTAGGGCGGACGCGCATCCCCTTTGCGGCGCCCCGTCCGCAGCGCGCGACGGCCGGCGCCGGTTGCCGAAGTTCGGTGTCGCCGACGACTTAAGGGGCCGTGCATGGGAACAGGGCTTTGGGGAAAGCGCTATCCACTCGCGCTGGCGGTGTCCGCGTATTTAGCAGCGTTCGTGTTCGCGAGCCCGCCGGCGTCCGCCCAAACCGCCCCGCCGCGATTGCCGAGCACCGGCAATCCGCTGCAGACCTTGCCGCAGGCGCCGCTGCCGAAAGGGCCGCCGAAGGTCGAGACCACGGTCGCGCCGCAGCAGAATCCCGAAATGGCCGCGTTTCTGGCGCTGCAGCTGACGCCGTCGCGGTTCGAGGTGTCCGGCGTCAAGTCGGTGCCGTTCGACGATGTGATCGCCTTGTTCAAGCCGCTGGCCGGCCAGCCGATCACCGTCGCGCAACTGCTCACCGCGGCCGACGCCTGCACCAAGCTGTACCGCAAGCACGGCTACGCGCTGTCGTTCTGCTACGTGCCGACCCAGGACTTCGCCGACGGCGCGGTGCGGGTGGTGGCGGTGGAAGGCTACGTGGCGCAGGTGCGCATCCAGGGCAAGGTCGGCGGGCTGGAGCGCAAGATCCGCGCGATCGCCCAGCGCATCGTCGACGACCGGCCGCTGCGGCAGAAGACCTTCGAGCGTTACTCGCAGATTCTCGGTTTCCTGCCGGGCGCGAAGATCGGCCTCAACGTGCCGGCGCCGACCACGACCGACGGCGCGACCTCGCTCGACGTCACCGTGCAGGCCAAGCGTTACGAGGCGACGTGGGCGCTGGAGTTCAACCATCCCGGCACCCAAGGCCTGATGACGCTCAACCTCAACGCGCTGACGCCGTTGGCCGAGCAATGGAGTCTGGCGGGGCTGTATCCCGACGGCCGCGGCAACGAACGCTTCTACAGCGCCGCGTACCAGCAGATGTTCGGCAGCGACGGGTGGATCGGCCGCGCCGAAGGGTCGCGCTATCGCGGCGTGCCGGTGACGCAGACGCCGCTGCCGGCGTTTCTCGATCACCGCGTCGAGCAGGACCGCTATGCGCTGAGCGCGCGCTATCCGCTGAGGCTGGAGAACGAACGCTCGCTGTTCCTGTCGCTGGGCGCATACGCGGCCGATCAATCCGACCGCTACCTCAACCGCATCAGCGGCGCGACCCTGGAGCAGCGTTCCAAGACCCGGGTGATCCAGGCCGGCGTGGATTTCTCCCAGGCCAAGAAAGACCGCGCGCGCCAGATCAGCCTGCAGATCGGGCGCGGTTTGGATCTGTGGGGCGCCAAGGCCGAGACCTTGACCAACATCGGCGGGCTGATCCTGCCGTCGGCCAGCGACGTCGCCTTCACCCGCTACACCTTGGGCTATGCGCAGAGCCGCGCGTGGAA
Organism: Lysobacter sp. K5869; assembly: GCF_018847975.1. Lineage (NCBI taxonomy): Bacteria > Pseudomonadati > Pseudomonadota > Gammaproteobacteria > Lysobacterales > Lysobacteraceae > Lysobacter > Lysobacter sp. K5869. The sequence goes on from NZ_CP072597.1 coordinate 2,382,257, forward strand.
GGACCAGCGCTACCTCGCGGTGCTGCGCGCGACCGCGCAGTACACCCGCGACCGCTTGCCTTCGTCGGAACAGATCAGCTTCGGCGGCAGCCGCTTCGCCCTGGCCTACGATCCGGGCGAAACCTCGGGCGACCGCGGCTGGGGCGTGGGTTTCGAGTTGAGCCGCAATTTCAAACCGCAGACGCGCTGGCTCAAGGCGGTGTCGCCGTATCTGGCCGTGCAGCACGCACAGGTGTCGCTGAGCGATGGGCGCCGCCCGGCGCCGAACCGGCTCGGAACCGTGGCGCTGGGCGTGCGCTTGTCGGACAACAAGCATTACAGCCTGGATTTCGCCTATGCCAAGCCGACGGCGGATTTGCCGTTGGAGACGGACGATCGCAAGCCGCGGTGGAATTTGAATTTTTCGTATCAGGTGCCGTGAGGGCGCTTGCGGCGTGAGGGCGCGGCGAGCGTGAGCGGCGGGCCGGCCGCTAAGGGCGGGCCGATGCGGGAGCGTGAGCGGCGATTGTGGTGGCGCGGCTGCGGTGTGGGGTTCGCGGTGGGCGTCGTGTCGCGGTCGCAGCTTGCGCAGCTCCTACAGGGGCTTCGGCCGGTTCGTTCCAGACTGTAGGAGCTGCGCGAGCTGCGACCGCGACACCGCGCTTACGACGAAGCTTTCCCGCAACCGCGCGCCGCCGTCATTCGTGATCGAGCAAGTGCTGCAACACCGCCTCGCCGTACCGATCCAGCTTGCTCGCCCCGATCCCCGGAATCTGCGCCAATTCGTCCAGATCGTCCGGCGCCTGCTCGGCGATGGCGCGCAGGGTGCTGTCGTGGAAGATCACGTAGGCCGGCACGTTCTGCTCGCGCGCGGTGGTCGAGCGCCAGTCGCGCAGGGCGTTGAAGCGCGCCAGCGCTTCGGGTTCCAGATCGACGACGACCGCCGCCGCGGCCGCGCCGCGCGATTTCTTGGCGCCGCTGCCGCGCGCGGGCTTGGCGGTTTCGCTGCGGAAGCGCAGGCTGCGTTCGCCGCGCAGGACCGGGCCGGATTCGGCGGTCAGGCGCAGCGCGCCGTGGCGTTCGATGTCGGCCTCCAGCAGGCCGCCGGCGACGAGCTGGCGGAACACGCTGCTCCATTGGCGCGCGTCGAGATCCGAGCCGATGCCGAAGGTGCTGAGGTCTTCGTGGCCGAAGCGGGTGACTTTTTCGGTGGTCTGGCCGCGCAGCACGTCGATGACGTGGCCGGCGCCGAAGCGCTGGCCGGTGCGGTACACGCACGACAGCGCCTTGCGCGCGGCGGTGGTGCCGTCCCAGCTTTGCGGCGGCTCCAGGCAGTTGTCGCAGTTGCCGCAGTCGCCCGGGTGCGGTTCGCCGAACCAGCCGAGCAGGCCCTTGCGCCGGCATTCGGTGGATTCGCAATAGCCCAGCAGCGAATCGAGCTTGCGCAGCTCCACGCGCTTGCGTTCCTCGCCGGCTTCGCCTTGCTGGATCAGCTGGCGCAGGCTCACCACATCGCCGAGGCCGTAGCACAGCCACGCGTCGGCCGGTTCGCCGTCGCGGCCGGCGCGGCCGGTTTCCTGGTAATAGCCTTCGATGGATTTGGGCAGATCGACGTGGGCGACGAAGCGCACATCGGGCTTGTCGATGCCCATGCCGAAGGCGATGGTGGCGACCATGACCACGCCGTCTTCCTGCAGGAAACGGCGCTGATTGGCCGCGCGCGACTCGGCCGGCATGCCGGCGTGGTAGGGCAGGGCGTGGATGCCGGCGGCGACCAGTTGCTCGGCCACGGTTTCCACGCGCCGGCGCGAGAACGCGTAGACGATGCCGCTGTCGCCGCGGTGCGCGGCGAGGAAGTCGAGCAGCTGACGGTTGCCGTTGTCCTTGTGGACCACGCGGTAACGCAGGTTGGGACGGTCGAACGAACTGACGAAGCGGCGCGCGTCTTCCAGGTTGAGCCGCTCGGCGATCTCGCGCTGGGTCGGCGCGTCGGCGGTGGCGGTCAGGGCGATGCGCGGGATGTGCGGCCAGCGCTCGTGCAGGATCGTCAGTTCGCGGTATTCGGGACGGAAATCGTGGCCCCATTGCGAGACGCAGTGGGCTTCGTCGATGGCGAACAGGGCGATCTTGGCGCGGTCGATGAGGTTGAGGCAGCGCGCGGTGAGCAGGCGCTCGGGCGCCACGTACAGCAGGTCGAGCTCGCCGGCCAGCAGTTCGCGCTCGATCCGCGCGGCCTCGTCGGCCGAGAGCGTGGAGTTGAGGTAGGCGGCGCGCACGCCGAGCTGGCGCAGCGCTTCGACCTGATCCTGCATCAGCGCGATCAGCGGCGAGACCACCAGGCCGCAGCCTTCGCGCACCAGCGAGGGGATCTGGTAGCACAGCGACTTGCCGCCGCCGGTGGGCATCAGCACCAGGGCGTCGCCGCCGTCGACCACGTGCTGGACGATCTGCGCCTGTTCGCCGCGGAACGCGGTGTGGCCGAAGACGCGGTGGAGGATTTCGAGTGCGGGGGACGACGACATGCGCCTAGTTTACCGGCGCGGGCGCTCGGGGCGGTCGGAGAAGCCCATGGGCGCGGGTCGGGTTTTTCGTGGCGCGGGCTTCAGCCCGCGGGCGCCGGCGCCGGGATCGCGCCGATCCGGCCGAAAACGCCGGGCCCAAGGCCGCGCCACGAAAAACCCCTCTCCCGGCGGGCGGAAGAGGGGTTTCGGGGGGCATCGGCCCGGGCGGCGCGCGCCGCGCCGGGCGGTTCGCGGCTTACTGCAGCAGCGAACGCAGCATCCACGCATACTTCTCGTGGGTCTGCAGGCGCTGGGTCAGCAGGTCCTCGGTCGGCGCGTCGTCGACGTCGTCGGCCTGGTCGAGTACCTTGCGCGCGGTGCGGCACACCGCTTCGTTGCCGACCACCAGCTGGCGTACCATTTCGCGCCAGTCGGCGGTGTCGGTCAGGCCCGGCTCCTCGGAGATCGAGGACAGGCGCACGAATTCGGCGTACGAGCCCGGGGCGTTGAAGCCCAGGGCGCGGATGCGCTCGGCGATCCCGTCCAGCGCGATCCACTGCTCGTTGTACTGGGTCTCGAACATCACGTGCAGGGTGTTGAACATCGGCCCGGTCACGTTCCAGTGGAAGTTGTGGGTCTTCAGGTACAGGGTGTAGCTGTCGGCCAGGAAGCGCGACAGGCCCTCGGCGATCTTCTTGCGATCGCCCGGCGAGATCCCGATATCGATCGACGGACCGCGCTCGACCGCAGCGGCCGGCGCGGCTTGCGCGGCGGGCTTGCCGGATTTGGTCTTGTCGGACTTGTTGGACTTGGCCATGTGCGACTCCTTGCTGTGCGGGGGTGGCGGACTCGGAGAATCCGGAACGGTTTCCGGACTTTGCGGCGACAATAGGCGCAGTCGCCGCCGAAGTGAAATGGTTTGTTTTTAGCGCTGCGATGCAGACGGTCTATCGATGAGCAATAGCCAACCCAATCAGTCTAAGCACCCCGACGCCAGCGCCGCGTTACGGCAAGCGCGGCGCGCCATCGACGGCGCGCTGAGCCGCGACCGCGGCCGCTTGCACGGGCTGTGGTCGCGCTGGAGCGGCAAGCCCGCCGACGGCGCCGCGCAGGACGCGTTCGCCAAGGCGCTGGCCGCGTCGGTGGCGCAGCGCGACGCGCGCGCGGCGGCGTTGCCGCAGGCGCCGGTGGATCCGGCTTTGCCGATCGCGGCCGAAAGCGAGCGCATCGTCGAACTGATCCGCAAGCATCCGGTGGTGGTGATCGCCGGCGAAACCGGTTCGGGCAAGACCACCCAGTTGCCCAAGCTGTGCCTCGCCGCGGGCCGCGGCGCCGCGGGGTTGATCGGCTGCACCCAGCCGCGCCGCATCGCCGCGCGCGCGGTGGCGCGGCGCGTGGCCGAGGAACTGAGCACCGAACTCGGCGGCGCGGTCGGCTATCAGGTGCGCTTCAACGAGAACGTCGGCGAGCGCACCGCGGTCAAGTTCATGACCGACGGCATTTTGCTGGCGGAAATCCAATCCGACCGCTGGCTGTCGGCCTACGACACCATCCTGATCGACGAGGCGCATGAGCGCAGCCTCAACATCGACTTCCTGCTCGGCTATCTGAAGCAGCTGCTGAAGAAGCGCCCGGACCTCAAGGTCATCGTGACCTCGGCGACTATCGACACCGAGCGCTTCGCCGCGCATTTCGACGGCGCGCCGGTGGTCAGCGTGGAAGGTCGCGGCTATCCGGTGTCGGTGCGCTACCGGCCGCTGGAAGGCGAGGGCGAAGGCGAAAGCGGCGACGGCCGCGCGCGCGAGGCGCGCGGCGGCGAGCGCAGCGTCAACGACGGCATCCTCGCCGCCTGCGACGAAATCACCCGCGAGGATCCGCGCGGCGACGTGCTGGTGTTCCTGTCCGGCGAACGCGAGATCCGCGACGCGCATCAGGCGCTGGAACGGCGCAAGTACCGCGAGACCGAAGTGCTGCCGCTGTACGCGCGGCTGTCGGTGCGCGACCAGGACCGGGTGTTCAACCCCGGCCCCAAGCGCCGCATCGTGCTGGCGACCAACGTCGCCGAAACCTCGCTGACGGTGCCGCGCATCCGCTACGTGGTCGATCCGGGCCTGGCCCGGGTCAAGCGTTACAGCCCGCGCGGCAAGCTCGACCGCCTGCACATCGAACCGGTCAGCCAGGCCAGCGCCGATCAGCGCAAGGGCCGCTGCGGCCGCGTCAGCGAAGGCACGTGCTACCGCCTCTACAGCGAAGCCGATTTCGAATCGCGGCCGCGCTACACCGATCCGGAAATCCGCCGCGCCGCGCTGGCCGGCGTGATCTTGCGCATGCTCTCGCTAGGCCTGGGCGACATCGAGCAGTTCCCGTTCCTGGAGCCGCCCGACAGCCGCGCGATCGCCGACGGCTGGCAGCAGCTGAGCGAACTCGGCGCGGTCGACGAGCAACGCAAGCTCACCGCCACCGGCCGCACCATGGCGCGGCTGCCGGTGGACGTGAAGCTGGCGCGCATGCTGGTCGCCGCCAATCAGCACGGCTGCCTGCGCGAGATGATCGCGATCGCCGCCTTCCTCGGCATCCAGGACCCGCGCGAGCGCCCGTCCGATCAGCGCGCCGCCGCCGACAACGCGCACGCGCTGTTCGCCGACCCGCGTTCGGAATTCGTCGGCATCCTCAAGCTGTGGGACGGCTATCAGCAGGCGCATCAGGAGCTCACCCAGTCCAAGCTGCGCGGCTGGTGCGAGAAGCATTTCCTCGGCTTCCTGCGCATGCGCGAGTGGCGCGAGCTGCACCGCCAGTTGAAGCTGCTGTGCGACGAGCTGGGCTGGCACAGCCGCGAAGCCTCGGCCGAGCCGATGGACGCCGCCGCTTATGCGACCTTGCATCGCGCGCTGATCGCCGGCCTGCCCACGCAGATCGGTTTCCGCGGCGACAAAGGCATCTTCGACGGCCCGCGCGGCCGCAAGTACACCTTGTTCCCCGGTTCGCCGCTGGCCAAGAAGCCGCCGCCGTGGGTGCTGTCGGCGACTCTGCTCGATACCGAGCGCGTGTGGTCGATGACCAACGCCGGGATCGAGCCGGATTGGGCGATCCAGGAACTCGCGCATCTGCTCGCGCGCCGCCATCACGACCCGCGCTGGTCGCGCTCGCAAGGCCGCGTGGTCGGCAGCGAGCAGATCAGCCTGTTCGGCCTGGTGCTGGCGCCCAAGCGCCCGATCCACTACGGCGCGCTGTATCCCGAGGAAAGCCGCGCGATCTTCGCCCGCGACGCCTTGGTGACCGGCGAGATCAACACCCGCGCCGGGTTCCTGCCGCGCAATCTCGCCATGCTGGCGAAGGCGCGCGAAGAAGAAGCCAAGCAGCGCCGCGCGGGTTTGGTCGTGGACGAGGAATGGATGGCGCAGTGGTACCTCGACCGCTTGCCGCCGCAGGTGCACAACGCGCAGGCGCTGGACGCTTGGTACAACAAGCTGGCGGCGAACGAGAAGGCGGCGCTGGAGTGGAGCGCCGACGATCTGATGATCGGCGGCGAGAGCGAGGCCGCGCGGTTCCCGCCGTATCTGCAGCTTGGGCAGGCCAAGCTGGCGGTGCGCTATCGCTTCGAGCCGGGCGCGCCCGACGACGGCATGACCCTGGCGGTGCCGCTGCACCTGCTCAACGCGCTCGACCCGGCGCAGCTGTCGTGGCTGGCGCCGGGCTTCGTCGCCGACAAGGCCGCGGCGCTGATCAAATCGCTGCCCAAGGCGTTGCGGCGCAACTTCGTGCCGGCGCCGGATTTCGCCAAGGCGTTCTACGAGGCGCATCCCAAGCCCGAGGCCGACGATTTCGTCGGCGCGCTGGCGCGGTTCCTGCGCAAGCTCGGCGGGGTGGAACTCGCGGCGACGGATTTCGATCCGTCGTCGATCGAAGCGCATCTGCGCATGAATTTGCGTCTGCTCGAATACCCGGCCGGCGGCGACGGCCGCCGCGGCAAGGGCGAGCCGACGGTGCTGGCCGAATCGCGCGATCTCGACGAGTTGCGCGCGCGCTTCGGCGAACGCGCCGCGCGCGCGTTCGCGGCGCGCGCCGCCGACGGCCTGGGCCAGCGCGGCTTGACCGCGTTCCCCGAGCAGCCGATCCCGATGTCGGTGCCCGGCGCGGCCGGCGTGCCGGCGTTCCCGGCGCTGCACGACGACGGCGACAGCGTGTCGCTGCGCGTGCACGCCGAACGCGAGGCGGCGCTGCGCGCGCATCCGCGCGGGGTGCGCCGGCTGCTGGCGCTGGCGATGGTGGAAAAGCTCAAGCAGGCGCGCAAGCAATTGCCGATCCAGCCCAAGATCGGCCTGCTGTACGCGGCGATCGAATCGGCCGCGCCGCGCCAGGAGCGCGATTCGCTGCTGCGTCAGGCTCAGGCCGGCAACGCGCAGGGCCGCGCCGCGCTCGATCGTCCGCGCGACGGCGACCGGCTGCGCGAGGATCTGGTCGACGGCGCGGTGCAGTCGCTGCTCGGCGAAGACGCCGAACTGGTGCAGGTGCGCGACGCGGCCGCGTTCGAGCAGCGCCGCGACGAGGTCGCGCGCAAGCTGTTCCCCGAAGCGATGGAACGGTTGCGTCAGGCCGAGGCGATCCTGGCGGCGGTGGCCGAGGTGCGCGCGCGCCTGGAATCGCCGCTGATGGGTTGGGCCAGCGGCAACCTCGACGACATGCGCGCGCAGTTGGCGCGGCTGACCCCGCCGGGCTTCCTGCGCGACGTGGCGACCTCGGCGCTGGCCGAGTACCCGCGCTATCTCAAGGCGCTGGCGATCCGCGGCGAACGCGCGCTGCGCGATCCGGTGCGCGATCAGGCGCGCATGCTCGAACTCAAGCCCTTCGTCGACGCGCTGGACGCGGCGACCGCGGCGGGCGAGGGCGGCGATGCGGGCTGGCAGGCGCTGCGCTGGGAGATCGAGGAACTGCGCGTGTCGCTGTTCGCGCAGGAGCTGGGCGTGCGCGGCGGCGTGTCGCCGAAGAAGCTGGCGCAGCGGTTGGCGGCGTTGCGTTGAAGTCGGAAGCGAGCGGGTAGGAGCTAGGAGATAGAAGGTAGGAGATAGAAGGTAGGAGATAGCGGAAAGCCGCTTTCGCTAACTCCTAACTCCTATCCGCTATCTCCTGTTTTCCGGCCTCACTCCACGCGCTTGACCTTAGCCTTCGGAATCTGCCCTTCGGCTTCCAGATACCAGCCGCCCATCATGCCTTCGCGGATCGTCACCTTCGGCGGCGGCAGCGGCTTGCCGAGGAACAGCGAGCCTTCGATCACGCGCCAGCGCTGGCCGTTCTCCAGCTCCAGCACGGTGCCGCTGGACCAGCCGCGGAACTCGCCCTTGAGCTGGCTCGCCACCGGTTCGACCGGGCCTTGCCGGTCGAGCAGGCCGCGGCGTTCGGAACGCACTTGCTTGGCGGTTTCCTCGACCACCGCCTTCTGATCCTGCGACAGCAGCTGATCGAGCAGTTGGATCTGCTGCGGCGACAGGGTGTCCAGGCCGGTGGCCTTGAGCTGCTCGACGCTCAGGCGCTGCTGCAGCGGGACATAGTTGCGCTCGGCGCCGTGCGCGGCGGCGGCGAGGACGAACGACAGGGCAACGGCCAACGGCAACGACACTCGCATGGGAAGAACTCCGGCGCTAACGGCGGAACGCTGAGGAAAGCTCCGCCGCGGGCGCGGCGGAACGCGAAGAAAGACCCCGCCGCGCGCGGCGGAACACGAAGAAAAGCCCCGCCGCGAGCGGCGGGGCCGCGGACATCACTTGACCCGGACCACCTTGGCGCGGGTGTTGTAGCCCTGCACCGACAGATACCAGGCGTTGCCGATGATGCTGGGGGTGATGCGCACCTGCGGCGACTCCAGGCTCACGCCCGGCAGGTCGGCGCTGTCGTCCTGGCGCCATTCCTGGCCGTTGTCCAGGACGAAGGTCTGGCCGCGCGAGAAACCGTCGAAGTGGCCGTTCATGCGCGCCACGATCGGTTCCTTGGCCGGGCTCTTGTCGAAGAAGCCGCGGCGTTCCTGCGCGCTCTCGCCCTTGGCCTTGTCCACCGCCTTGGTGGTCTCGGCGTCGAGGGTGCGGTTGAGCCAGGCGTTCAGATTGGACAGTTCCTGATCGTTGAGCTTGTTGAGGCCGGCGTTCTTGAACTGCTCGGCGCTCATTTGCTGTTCGATCTTCTGTTGCGCCAGCGCGGCCGGCGCGAAGGCGCAGGCGGCCAGGGCGAGCAGCAGCGGGGCGATGGCGAGACGGCGCGGCGCGATGGGGGCGATTGCGGACATTCGTACGGTTCCTCGGCTGTTCCTCGGGACGGATGCTCGCTAGTGTAGACGCTAGCTCCTCCCGCTTCTGCACTCCCCACGCAGTGAACGTTTCCGCCGAACCGCCCGAACCGCCCCTGTCCGACGTCCTGGCCCTGCCCGCGGCGGCGGCCCTGTCCGCGCCGCTGCGCGCCGGATTGCTCGGCGCGGCGAGCGCGCCGCAGGCCGGCGAGGGCGCGCTGGACTCGCCGGCGGTGGTCGCCGCGACCCTGGACGCGCTGGCCCTGCTCGGCGCCGACGGCGACACCGTGGCCGCCGCGCTGCTGCACGCCTACCCGGGCTGGGCCGCCGCGCTGGGGCCGGGCTGGGAGCGCGAACACCCGGTGCTGGCCGCGCTGCTGGACGGCCAGCGCGCCGCCGAGCAGGTCTGGGCGCTGCACGCCGAACCCGGCCGGCGTTCGGGCAGCGAAGGCCTGCGCCGGCTGCTGCTGGCGATCGTGCGCGACCTGCGCGTGGTGCCGATCCTGCTGGCGCGGCAGCTGGCGCGGCTGCGCCACGCCGATCAGCTGGCGCCGCAGACCCGGCGCGAACTGGCCGCGCTGACCCGCGACATCCACGCGCCGCTGGCCAACCGGCTCGGCATCTGGCAGCTCAAGTGGGAACTCGAGGACCTCGCGTTCCGCCACCTGGAGCCGCAGACCTATCAGAAGATCGCGCGCCTGCTCGACGAAAAGCGGGTCGACCGCGAGCGCTACATCGAGAACGTCAAGCGCGTGCTGCGCGAGGCGATGGCCGCGCAGGGCGTCGAGGCCGAGGTCGCCGGCCGGCCCAAGCACATCTACAGCATCTGGAAGAAGATGCAGCGCAAGGACGTGCCGATCGGCGAGCTCTACGACCTGCGCGCGGTGCGCGTGCTGGTCGGCGATCTGGGCGCGTGCTACGCCGCGCTGGGCGTGGTGCACGCGCAGTGGACGCCGATCCCGAGCGAGTTCGACGACTACATCGCCCGGCCCAAGCGCAACGACTACCGCTCGCTGCACACCGCCGTGGTCGGGCCGGAAGGCAAGACCCTGGAAGTGCAGATCCGCACCCACGACATGCACCGCCAGGCCGAACTCGGCGTGGCGGCGCATTGGAAATACAAGGAAGTCGGCAGCCAGAGCGCCGACGCCGCGTTCGACCGCAAGATCGCCTGGATGCGGCGCCTGCTCGACACCAAGACCGACGGCGGCGGCGACGAGGCCTTGGCCGGCGAACTCGACACCGAACTGGTCGAGGACCGCGTCTACGTGCTCACGCCCAAGGGCGAGGTGATCGATCTGCCGGCCGGGGCGACGCCGCTGGATTTCGCCTACCACGTGCACACCGAGGTCGGCCATCGCTGCCGCGGCGCCAAGGTCGACGGCCGCATCGTGCCGCTCGACCACAAGCTGCGCAGCGGCGACCGGGTCGAAATCCTCACCGCCAAGACCGGCGAGCCGCGCCGCGATTGGTTGGTGGCCGCCAACGGCTTCCTCGCCAGCAACCGCTCGCGCGAGAAGGTCCGCACCTGGTTCCACAAGCTCGACCGTTCGCGCAACGAAGCGGCCGGGCGCGAACTGCTGGACAAGGAACTGCGCCGGCTCGGCCTGCTCGGCGCGGAACTGGCGCCGGCGCTGGAACGCTTCACCCTGGCCAGCGACGGCGATCTGTACGTGCAGGTGGCGCTGGGCTATCTCGGCCCGCATCAGGTCGGCCGGGTGCTGCTGGAACACGAACGCGCCGTCGCCGCGCCGGCCGCGCCGCAACCGGCCTCGAGCGTGGTCGCGGTGTCGGCGCGCAAGCCAGCCGGCAAGACCACCGACTTCACCGTCGAAGGCGTCGGCAACCTGCTGGTGCAGCTGGCGCGCTGCTGCCAGCCGCTGCCGGGCGAACCCATCGTCGGCTATTTGACCCGCGGCCGCGGCGTCAGCGTGCACCGTCCGGGCTGCGGCGCGTTCGAGCGTCTGGCCGCGGCCCAGCCGCAGCGGGTGCTGCCGGTGGAGTGGGGGCGCAAGGGGTCCAGCTACGAGGTCGATATCGAAGTGCTGGCGCTGGACCGCAAGTGGCTGCTCAAGGAAGTCACCAACGTCATCGCCCAGGGCAACGCGCACGTGTTGAGCATCCGCAGCGACGTCGAGCGCAACGGCGCCCAGGTGCGGCTGCGCTTCCGCCTGCGCGTGGGCGACTACGGGCAGTTGTCGAACCTGCTCGGCAAGCTGTCGTCGCTGCCGGGCGTGGAGTACGCGCAGCGCAAATGAGCGCGGCCGGCGCCGGCGTCGCGGCGCCAGAGGCCGGCGCGTCCGGCGATGCTCGCCGGCCGCGACGACCGGCCCGAGACGCCCGCCGGGCAAGCGCGAACGCTGTCACGATCGTCATGCGCTCGGCGTTATCCTGTGCGCCGTGAATCCGCGCCCGCCCGCCACGCCCGACCTCGCCGCCGCCCCGCCGGGCGGCGCGCGCATCGAGCCGGCGGCGGGCGATTGGACGCAACTGGATTTCGACGCCGACGCGCGCCGCGAACCTCGCGATGCGCCCGACGACGGCGGCCCGCGCGAGTGGTTGTTGCGCCATTGGCCGCGCGTTCTCGCCGTCCTCGCGGCCGCGGCGGTGCTCGCCGCGCTGACCCTGTGGCGCCAGCCGCTGTCGGAATGGGTGTGGCCGGAAACCCGTTTGCAGCGGCTGCGCGATCAAGCCGCGCGGGCCTTGTCCGAAGGCCGGCTGACCTCGCCCGACGGCCGCGGCGCGCGCGAGCTCTACGAAGCCGCGCTGGCCGTGGACCCCGACCGCGGCGACGCCCGCGACGGCCTGACCCGCACCGGCGAAGTCGCCTTGCAGCAGGCGCGCCAAGCCATCGACGGCAGCCATTTCGAATTCGCCCGGCAACGCATCGACCTCGCCCGCGACCTCGCCGTGCCGCGCGCCAAGGTCGAACCGCTGGCGCAGTTGCTGCGCCAGCGCGAGGCCGCCCATGCCGGCCTGGACCGCATGGTCGCCGCCGCCGCGACCGCGCGCGAGCAAGGCCGCCTGGACGGCGCGCCCGACGCCGCGCTGCCGCTTTACCTGCGCGTGCTGGAGCTGCAGCCGCAGCGCAACGATGCGCTGGAAGGCCGCGACGACACCCTCGCCGATCTGCTGCAGCAAGCGCGACAGGCGCTGGAGCGCGGCGAACTGGTGCGCGGCGCGCAGGACATCGCCCGCGCCCAGGAGGCCGACCCCGGCCATGCCGATCTGCCCGACAGCCTGACCTTGCTCGAATCGCGGTTGGAGCGGCGCCGCGGCGAAGCCGCGCAGGCGCTGCGGCGGCAGCGGCTGGAGGCGGCGGTGGAGGCGTATCGCGAGGTGCTCGCGGTGCGCGCCGACGATGCCGCCGCGCGCGAAGGCCTGATCGCCGCGGCCGCGGCGTACGCCGCGCGCAGCGAACGTCTGGCCGCGGATTTCCGCTTCGCCGACGCCGAACAGGAACTGGCCCTGGCGCGCGACATCGCCCCGGCCGCGCCGGCCGTGGCGACCGCGCGCCAGCACCTCGACCGCGCGCGCGAATCGCGCAAGCGCTTCGACCGCGAAGGTCCGGCGCACCGGCGCCAATCGTTGCAACGGCTGCTGGCCGAGGCTGCCGCCGCCGAACAGCGCGGCGATCTGCTGACCCCGCCGGGCGACAGCGCCTACGACAAACTGCGCGCGGCGCAGGCGATCGCCCCGGCCGACCCGGCCGTGCGCGCCGCCGGCGCGCGCCTGCTGCCGGCGGCCAAGCGCTGCTTCGAGCGCGAACTCGGCGGCAACCGGCTCTCGCGCGCCGGCGAATGCCTCGACGCGCGGCGCGCGCTGGAGGGCGGCGGCGGCGCGGTGCGCGAGGCCTCGGCGCGGCTGGCCCAGCGCTGGATCGGGGTCGGCAGCGAGCGCCTGGGCGCGGGCGAACTGCGCGCCGCGCGCGCGGCGCTGCAGGCCGCGCGCGGGCTCGACGCCAACGCGCCGGGACTGAGCGAACTGGCCGCGCGGGTGCAGGCGGCCGGGGCGGCGAGCAACTGAGCGCCGGCGCGGCGGCCGGTGCCGAACGCATCGGGCCGCGCTCTCGCGCGAGCGCCGATCGACGCCGAAGCCGTCGTGCCGCGCGCCCGGAACCTCTTCGGAGCGGCGGCCCGCGTTCGCCATTGCGCCGCGGTTCCGCAACCCGGCCCCGGGCCTGGGCGATAATGCCGCCCATGCCCCATCGCCCCGTCTTCCGTTTCCCGACCCCGCGCGTCCGCGCCGCGGAGCCGCGCTGACATGAGCGCTCCCGCCCCGACCGCCGGCGCCGACGTGTGCGCGGCGATCGTCACCTATCACCCGCAGATCGACTTGCTGCGCGAAGTCGTCGCCGCGGTGCGCCCGCAGGTCGGCCGCGTGCTGATCTTCGACAACGCCAGCCCCGGCGCCGACGTCGCCGCGTTCTTCGACGAACTGCGCGCGCAGGGCGCGCAGGTGCTGCGCAGCGAGCGCAACGTCGGCCTGGGCAGCGCGATCAACGCCGCCGCGCGGCTGGCGCGCGAGGCCGGGTTCGCGCAGATCCTGCTGATGGACCAAGACAGTCTGGTCGGCGCCGACATGGTCGCGGTGCTGCAGCGCTGGCTGCGCGAACTGCGGGCGCAAGGCCCGGTCGCCGCGGTCGGCCCGCAGTTCCGCGACCAGCGCACCGGCGCGGTCGCGCCGTTCGTGCGCATCGCCTTCCCGATGAACCGCAAGCTGTTCGGCGGGCCGGGGCAGGCGGTGGACTGCGATTTCCTGATCACCTCCGGCACCTTGCTGCCGCTGGACGCGCTCGACGCGGTCGGCGGCATGGACGAGGGCTTGTTCATCGACAACGTCGACATCGAGTGGAGCTCGCGCGCCAAGTACCGCGGCTACAAGCTCTACGGCATCTGCGACGCGCACATGCAGCACCGCATCGGCGATCTGGTGCCGATCACGCGCTTGCTGCCCACGTACAAGCACGTGGTGCACAGCCCGACCCGGCTGTACTACATGATGCGCAACCGCGTGCTGCTGTACCGCCGCGCCGAAGTGCCGGGGCGCTGGGCGGCGCAGGATCTGCCGCGGCTGGTGCTGAAGTTCGTCGGCACGGCGGTGTTCCTCGCGCCGCGGCTCGGGTATCTGCGGGCGATGCTGAGCGGGCTGCGCGACGGGATCGCGGGGCGGATGGGGCCGATGCCGCAGCGGTGAGGGGCTTGCATCGCGGTTGAGTTTTCGCGGTCGCAGCTCGCGCAGCTCCTACCGTCGGATACGAACCATCCGAAGCCCCTGTAGGAGCTGCGCGAACTGCGACCGCGACAACCCAACCACGACGAACCCCTCGGCCCCGCCACCGCCCCCAGGTTTTGCCGATCCCGGCCTTTGGCCTGAACCAATACCCAATCGCGGTGTCCAACCGCGGTCCCCCCACCCCCGGCACCGCGGACGCGCCCTCCGGACGCCTGCGCTAGACTTGCCCGCGACTCAACGCACAGCATCTCCGTGGCCCGAATCGATTACGACGAAGACGAGCACGACGACAACGACGGGCAGGGCGCGCGGCCGGGCTGGCGTCGCCGGCTGGTGACCTGGACCCTGGCCGCCGGCGGCCTCGGCCTGGGCTTCCTGATCCCGTACACGCTCTATCTCAACCACGAAGTCGGCGAGCGCTTCGGCCAGTTGCAATGGCAGATCCCGACCCGCGTCTACGCGCGCCCGCTCGAAGTCGCGCCGGGCGCGGCGCTGGACGCGGCCACGCTCAAGACCGAACTCGACGCGGCCTCCTACCGCGAGGACGGCGGCGCGCGCCCGGGCACCTACGCCCGCGACGGCGGCCGCTTCACCATCGCCAGCCGCGGCTTCAACGATGTCGACGGCACGGTGCAGCCGCGCCGGATCGAAGTCGTGGTCTCCGGCGGCCGCATCGCCAGCGTGCGCGACCTGACCAGCAAGAAGGCGCTGCGCGCCGCGCGCCTGGACCCGGCGCGCATCGCCACGCTGTACGGCCAGAAGCAGGAAGAGCGCCGGCTGGTGCGGATCGAAGAGGTGCCGGAGCTGCTGGTCACCGGCCTGCAGGCGGTCGAGGACCGCGACTTCAACCACCACTTCGGCATCGATCTGTCGGGCATGGCCCGCGCCGCGTTCAAGAACGTCGCCGCCGGCCGCGCCAAGCAAGGCGCCAGCACCCTGACCCAGCAGCTCGCGCGCAGCGGCCTGCTCGGCATCGGCCAGGAACAGACGCTGACCCGCAAGGGCAAGGAAATCATCTACGCCCTGCTGATCGAGGCGCGCTACGACAAGCGCACGATCCTGGAGGCGTACTTCAATCAGGTGTATCTGGGCCAGCGCGGCTCGCAGGCCATCCACGGCGTCGCCGCGGCCTCGGAGTTCTGGTTCGGCCGCGATCTGCGCGATCTCAACACCGAGCAGATCGCGCTGTTGATCGGCATCGTGCGCGGCCCGTCGTACTACGACCCGCGGCGCAACGGCGAGCGCGCGCTGTCGCGGCGCAATTTCGTGCTCGGCGAAATGCACGAGACCGGGCTGATCGGCGAAGAGGAATACCAGCGCGCGATCAAGACCCCGCTGGAGATCACCCAGAACCCGGGCAACATCGCCGCCAACCGTTTCCCGGCCTACGTCGATCTGATCCGCCGCCAGCTCGCCCGCGACTATCCGGCCGACGCGCTGGCCGGCGCCGGCCTGAGCGTGATGAGCGGCATGTCGCCGTCGGCGCAGGCGCAGGCCGAAGGCGCGGTGGCGCGCACGCTCAAGGGTCTGGACAACAAGCGCCGCCCGCCGCTGCAGGCCGGCCTGGTGGTGACCGACGTGCACAACGGCGAAGTCGTCGCCGTGGTCGGCAGCCGCGAGTTCACCCAGCCGGGCTTCAATCGCGCGGTGGAAGCGCAGCGTCCGGTCGGTTCGCTGCTCAAGCCGTTCGTGTATTTGCTGGCGTTGGCGCGGCCGAGCGAATTCAATCTGTCGACCTGGATCGACGACTCGCCGGTGGCGGTCAAGCTCGGCCGCGGCCGCACCTGGAATCCGGGCAACTCCGACGGGCGCAGCCACGGCTTGGTGCGCATGGTCGACGCGCTGGCGATGTCCTACAACCAGGCCACCGTGCGCGTGGGCATGCAGGTCTCGCCCGACGCCATCGTCGAGCTCACCCAAAAGCTGGCCGGCATCCAGGCGCCGAACAATCCTTCGCTGATCCTCGGCGCGGTCGATCAAAGCCCTTACGCGATGGCCCAGCTGTACCAGTTCCTCGCCTCCGGCGGCGAAGTGCAGCCGCTGCACGCGGTGCGCGGCGTGCTCGACGCGCAGGGCAAGGCGGTCAAGCGCTACGACAAGGAACCCGCGCCGGCGCAGGAAGGCGACGCGATCGCCGCGCGCCTAATCACCATCGCCCTGCAGCAGGCCGTCACCAACGGCACCGGCCGCCAGCTCGTCGCCGACGGCCTGGGCAAGCTGGCGCCGGCCGGCAAGACCGGCACCAGCAACGACGGCCGCGACAGCTGGTTCGCCGGCTGGACCGGCGACCATCTGGCGGTGATCTGGGTCGGCAACGATCAGAACCAGACCACCGGCCTGTACGGCGCCACCGGCGCGATGCGGGTGTGGTCGGCGATCTTCTCGCGCCTGCCCACCGCGCCGCTGCAAGTCACCGACAAGGGATTGGACTGGCAGCCGGTGATCGGCAGCAACAGCACCGACGCGGCCTGCGCCGGCGCGCGCCGGTTCCCGTTCGTGGCCGGCTTCGCGCCGCAATACGCGCCGTGCCCGGCGCCGCAGCCGGAAGCCGAGGAATCCAGCGGCGGCTGGCGCGAATGGTTCGGCATCGGCAAGGACAAGGACGAGTCTGCGCGCGAGCCGGCGCCCACTCCCCCGTCTCCGGAGCAGTAATCGATGATCCGTATTCCGTTGCGCGCCGCTCGCCGCGGCGCCGCTCCCGCGGCTCTGACCGCCGCCCTCCTGGCCGCGCTCGCCACGGCCTGTTCGGTCGCGCCGCCGCAGCCGTCGCAGCTGGCCGAAGCCAACTTCAACGGCGAAGCCGCGGTCGCGCAGGTGCGCGCCGCCGCCAGCGGCGCCGCCGCGCGCGAGCTGGACGTGCAGCCGCTGCGCGATCCGCAGGTCGAAGACTTGCGGCAAAAGGCCGAGGCGCTGGAAAAATCGCGCAAGTACGCCGAGGCCGCGGCCGCGCTGGATCAGGCGCTGCAGATCAACGCCGACGACCCGGCGCTGCTGCAGGAACGCGCCGAGGCCGCGCTGCTGCTGCACCGCCTGGACGACGCCGAGCGCTACGCGCTCAAGGCCTTCGACGGCGGCTCGCAAGTCGGCCCGCTGTGCCGCCGGCATTGGGCGGCGATCGCCCAGGCGCGCCAGGGCAAGCTCGACGGCGTCAACGCGGCGATGAAGCTGGCCAAGCGCCAGGACCATTACGACGCCCTGGTGCCGCAGCGCGACGGCTTGATCAAATCGCGCAAGCAGGCGCAGGACAAGATCGCCGTCTGCACCGTCGCCGCGCCGAACAGGTACTGACGCTTCCATGGAACCCAGTCGCCTCGGCGTCGCCAGTCGGGCCGCGCTGAGCGACGGCGGCGAGATCGCGCGCAAGCTCGAAACCTTCGCGCCGCGGTCGGCGCAGCAAGACCTGACCGCGGCCATCGCCGATGCGTTCGAAAGCCGCGACACGCTGCTGGCCGAGGCCGGCACCGGCACCGGCAAGACCTTCGCCTATCTGGTGCCGGCGCTGCTGTCGGGGCTGAAGACCATCGTCTCCACCGGCACCCGCGCGCTGCAGGATCAGCTCTATCACCGCGACTTGCCGCGCGTGCGCGACGCGCTCGGCGTGGGCTTGAAGACCGCGCTGCTGAAGGGCCGCGCGAACTACCTGTGCCGCTATCGCATGGAACAGGCCAAGGGCGAGCCGAAGTTCTCCTCGCGCGAGGTGGCCGCGCAGTTCCAGCGCATCGTCGCGTGGTCCGGGCGCACCCGCCTGGGCGATCTGGCCGAACTCGAAGCGTTGCCGGAAGAATCGCCGCTGCTGCCGATGGTCACCTCCACCGCGGAGAACTGCCTGGGCAGCGAATGCCCGTTCTACGCCGATTGCTTCGTGGTGCAGGCGCGCCAGCGCGCGCAGGCGGCCGACGTGGTGGTGGTCAATCATCATTTGCTGCTGGCCGACCTGGCGTTGAAGCAGGAAGGCTTCGGCGAAATCCTGCCCGGTGCGCAGGCCTTCGTGATCGACGAAGCGCACCAGTTGCCCGAGCTGGCCGCGCAGTTCTTCGGCGAGGCGATCAGCGCGCGGCCGCTGGTCGAGCTGGCGCGCGACGCGCTGGCCGAATGCAAGAGCGTGACCGGCGCGCTGGCGAGCCTGCAGGTGCCGGCGCGCGATCTGGAGCATTCGGTGCGCGTGCTGCGCACCGCGATGGACGAACTGCCGATCCGCGGCACCCGCCGCCGCGCCGGCGAAGTGCCGGCGGTGGAGGACGCGTTCGACAACCTCGAAGCCGCGCTGCTCAATCTGCGCGACGCGCTGGAGCCGCTGCGCGGCGCCGCACCGGGCTTCGACAGTTGCCATGCGCGCGCCGAGGAGTTCATCGAACGCCTGCGCCGTTGGCGCGGCGCGCCGGTGCCGCGTCCGGCGCCGGAACCCGAGGAAGACGACGATTTTTCGCCGCCGCGGCGCGAAGAGATTCCGGCCGAGGCCGAGAACCAGGACGCGTTCGCCGCCGCGCAAGAAGCGCAAACCGAAGGCGAGGGCACGCCGCCGGAAGGCCGCGACGGCAGCGTGCTGTGGTACGAGCTGACCGCGCGCGGTTTCCGCCTCAGCCGCACCCCGCTCGACGTGGCCGGGCCGCTCGCCGCGCATCGCGAACGCTCGCGCGCAGCCTGGGTGTTCACCTCGGCCACGCTCACCGTCGGCGGCCATTTCCATCATTACTCGCGCAAGCTCGGCTTGTTCGAGCCCAAGACCTTGCTCGCGCCGAGCCCGTTCGACTGGCCGCATCAGGCGCTGATGTACCTGCCGCAGGGGCTGCCCGATCCGGTCGTGCGCCATTACAACGAGAGCATGGTCGAACGCCTGCGCCCGGTGCTGGAAGCCTCGGGCGGCCGAGCGTTCGTACTGTTCGCCTCGCACCGCGCGCTGCGCGAGACCGCCGAACTGCTCAAGGACGGCCCGTGGCCGCTGTTCGTCCAGGGCGAGGCGCCGCGGCACGTGCTGCTGGAGCGCTTCCGCGCCTCCGGCAACGGCGTGCTGCTGGGCGCGGCCAGCTTCCGCGAGGGCGTGGACGTGGCCGGCGAGGCGCTGAGCGTGGTGGTGATCGACAAACTACCGTTCGCCGCGCCCGACGATCCGGTGTTCGAGGCGCGCCTGGAGGCGATCCGCCGCCGCGGCGGCAACCCGTTCCGCGACGAACAGCTGCCGCAGGCGGTGATCGCGCTCAAGCAGGGCGCCGGCCGCCTGATCCGCAGCGAACGCGACCGCGGCGTGCTGGTGCTGTGCGACCCGCGCCTGCACAGCAAGAGCTACGGCCGCACCTTCCTCGACTCGCTGCCGCCGCTGCCGCGCAGCCGCCGCATCGAGGACGTGGCCGACTTCTTCGCCGGCCGGCCCTTGGCCCTAGAATCGGCCTCGTCCGCGCGCGACGGCGAGGACTACTACTACCGCTGAACGCGGTCGACGTTGACGAGGTGGGCCATGAGCGAGCAAGCACCGGCGCGCAAGCCGCGCGTACACGGATTGGGCGGAGTATTCTTCAAGGCGCGCGATCCGGCCGCGCTGTCGCAGTGGTACCAGCGCCATCTGGACCTGGACGTGCAGGGCTGGGGCGGGGCGCTGCTGCGCTGGCGCCGCGCCGACGACGGCAGCGAGGCCTGCACCGTGTGGGCGCCGTTCGGCGAGGACAGCGAGTACTTCAAGCCCAGCGACAAGCCCTACATGCTGAACCTGCGCGTGGACGATCTGCAGGCGACCCTGCAGGGACTGCGCGAGGAAGGCTGCACGGTGCTGGACCGTTACGAGGAATCCGAGCAGGGCAAGTTCGGCTATGCGCTGGATCCGGAAGGCGGGTTGCTGGAGTTGTGGGAGCCGGCGCCGGGGTATTGAGGTCGCTGAGTCCTACCGTCATTCCCGCGAACGCGGGAACGACGGTAGGAACGAACGCAAGCCACCGCCACCCGGTCCGATCACGCCATCCCCGCCCATCCGCGCGATAATCGCCCCGATGAAACTCCTGGCCTTTGAAACCTCGACCGAAGCCTGCTCGGTCGCCCTGTGGCTCGACGGCGAAGTGCTGGAGCGCTTCGAGCTGGCGCCGCGCCGCCACGCCGAACTGTCGCTGCCCTGGGCCGAGCAACTGCTGGCCGAGGCCGGCGTGAAGCGCCGCGAACTCGACGCCGTGGCCCTGGGCCGCGGCCCGGGCGCGTTCACCGGCGTGCGTCTGGCCATCGCCTTGGCTCAGGGCGTGGCCCTGGCCCTGGATGTGCCGGCGATCCCGGTCTCGACCCTGGCCGTGCTGGCGCTGCGCGCGCGGCCGCTCGCCGCCGGCGCCGGTCCGCAACGCGTGCTCAGCGCGATCGACGCGCGCATGGGCGAGGTCTATACCGCCGCTTATGAACTGCGCGACGGCGAAGCGTTCGCGCTCGACCAGGAAGCCGTGCTCGCGCCCGACGCCGCGCAGTTGCCCGATGCCGGCGACGGCGCGCTCGATAACGGCTGGCTCGGCGTCGGCACCGGCTTCGCCGCCGCCGACGGCGCGCTGCGTCAGCGCCTGGGCGCGCGCTTCGCCGCCATCGACGCCGACGCGCTGCCGCACGCCGCCGACCTCGCGCGATTGGCCGCGGCCGCCTACGCGCGCGGCGAAACCGTCGCGCCCGAACGGATCGAACCGGCGTACCTGCGCAACAACGTCGCCCTCACCATCGCCGAGCAAGCCGCGCTGCGCGCACGCTCCTCCTAGCCGCATCCGCACTCAAGGACGCACCATGAAATCGCTGAGCCGCCTCGCGCTGTGCTGCGGCCTGTTGCTGGCGCTGCCGCTGTGCGCGCAGGCCGAGGTCTGGCGCGGCACCATCGGCACGCTGCCGATAGCGCTGAAGCTGGACGATGAAAAAGGCCCGGACGTCTACGGCCAGTATTTCTACTTCAAGCACCTGCGCGACCTGGAACTGGAAGGCAAGCGCGACGAGCGCGGCGTCCTGCATCTGCAAGTGCGCAGCCGCGACGAGGAGGCCGCGACCGAGCGCTGGGAGCTGAGCGAAAAAGCCGGCGCGCTGGAAGGGCAGTGGACCTCGGGCAAGCGCAGCTTGCCGATCCGTCTGCAGCGCGTGGACCTCAAGGCCTTGCGCGCCGGCCGCGACGGCGAACGCTATCGCCGCGCCGGCGACGACGTCTCTGCGTTCGACGCGCTGCGCATCGGCGAACTCGCTCTGGAGAAATCCAAGACCCAGCAGTTCCAGGGCCACAGCCTGCAATGGTGGCGCGAGCCGCGCAGCGGCGCGGAGTTGTTCACCGTCGAATCCGGCATCGAGGCGCCGGCGCGCGCCCGCGTCAACGGCCTCCTCAAGCAGCGGCTGTGGCGCACTGCCATCGACGCGCTGCAATGCACGTCCGCGCCGAACAGCGATTTCGATCTGACCGTCACCCCGCGCCTGCTCGACCGCCGCTTCCTCAGCCTCAGCCTGATGACCAGCTACTACTGCGGCGGCGCGCATCCGGACTTCGGCGATTCGCCCTTGACCATCGACGTGCGCAGCGGCCGCGAACTGGCGCTGGAAGACATCCTCTGGCTCGGCAAGGGCGAGCCCCCGCGCAGCGCGGGCAACGGCGATTACGAAAGCCCCGGCTACAAGCGCTTGAACGAATACCGCGAATCGACCCTGGTGCCGTGGACGGTCAAGACCTTGACCCGCCTACACCCGGACGAGATGGCGCCACCGGCAAAAGAAGACGAAGGCTGCAACTACGCCGACCCCGGCGTGTGGGGCACGTCGATCTGGTACCTCACCGCGGAAGGGCTCTACCTCGGCCCGTACTTCGCTCGCGTCGCGCGCGCCTGCGAGTACCCGGACTGGTCGCTGGTGCCGTGGACGCTGGTCGAACGCAATCCCGGCCCGGCGCTGCAAGCGAAGTGACGGCGACGACGTTTCGCTCGCGGCGCGGCCGCGGGCGAAGCGCGCCGGCTCGTCCGCCGCTCAGCCGATCGCCGCTTATTCGTCCACCAACGAACCGCCCGGCAGGAAATTCCAGGTCCGCGTCACGTGCAGGATGTCCGGGTTCTCTTCGGTCTTCGGCAGCGGCGGATACGGTTCGGCCAGCTTGGCGATGCGCAAGGCCGAATCGTCGAGCAGGGCGATGCCGCTGCTGCGCACGATGTCGGCGCGTTCGACGCTGCCGTTGCGGCGCACCGCGACGCTGATGACCACTTGCCCGGCGAGCTTGCGCCGGCGCGCTTCGTCGGGGTAGTTGAGGTTGCCGACGCGTTCGACCCGGTCGACCCACTCGCGCAGGTAGCCGGCCCAGGCGTATTCGGTGGTGCTGGCGGAGACGAACTTGCGGGTCGGGCGCTTGGCGTAGCGCTCCGAGCGCATGTGGATCTCGGCCGCGAGCCGCGCCATCTCGATGTCGTGTTCGATCTTGCGCTGGCCGGCCGGCAGCGGGCGTTCGGTCGGGGTCTGGGTGATGCGTTCGCGCGGCGCCACGGTTTCGCCGCGGGTGCTGCTGACCACGCGCGCGGTCGGCTGCGGTTGCGCGGCCGGCGACTGCGCGCGCAGCGCCATCTGCGCCACGCCGGCCTCGGCCTGCGGCGAGGGGCCGGACTGGTTGTCGCGCGGGCGCGTGCTCTTGTCGTGCTCGCCGCCGCCCTGGTTGTTGGCTTGGGCGAGGAAGTCGGCTTGCTTGGGCGTCAGCGCGGTCTGGGTCTGGGTCAGGATCACGTCCAGGGTCGGCACCACCGGCGCGGCTTTCTCCAGGGTGTAGCCGACGCCGAGCAGCAAGATGCCGTGGACCAGCACCGACAGCACCATGGTCGCGCTGAAGCGCTGCGGCTCGGCCAGCCCGCCGCCGGGCAGGTGCGGAACGCCGACCGCGCTCATGCGGCGCGCGCGGCCGGCCGGCGGGCTTCGATCGCGTCGAACAGCAGGCCGGCGATGTTGAGGCCGAACTGCTCGTCGAGTTCGCGGATGCAGGTCGGGCTGGTGACGTTGAGTTCGGTCATGTAGTCGCCGATCACGTCCAGGCCGACGAACAGCATGCCGCGCTCGCGCATCTCCGGGCCGACCTGCTCGGCGATCCAGCGGTCGCGGTCGCTGAGCGGGCGGCCTTCGCCGCGGCCGCCGACGGCGAGGTTGCCGCGGAACTCGTCGCCCTGCGGAATCCGCGCCAGCGCGTAATCGACCGGCACGCCGTCGACCAGCAGCACGCGCTTGTCGCCGTCCTTGATGTCCGGCAGGTACTTCTGCGCCATCACCAGATGCTTGCCGCCGTCGCCGAGGGTTTCCAGGATCACGTTGAGGTTGGGCTCGCCGGCGGCGGCGCGGAAGATCGAACGCCCGCCCATGCCGTCGAGCGGCTTGAGCACGGCCTCGCCGTGGCGCTGGACGAAGGCCTTGAGCTCGGCGGCGTCGCGGCTGACCAGGGTGTCGATGCAGCACTGCGGGAACAGCAGCGCGGCGAGCTTCTCGTTGTAGTCGCGCAGCCCCTGCGGATCGTTGACCACGAACGCGCCGGCGCGCTGGGCGACCGAGAGGATCTGGGTGTCGTGCAGGTACTCGGCGTCGACCGGCGGGTCCTTGCGCATGAGGATCACGTGCGCACTACCGAGTTCGATTTGTGACCAATTTCCCAATTCGTACCAACCGGCTTTGTCGTCCTGCACGCGCAGCGACGCCACCTTGGCCAGGGCGCGACCGCCGTCCAGGCTCAATCCGCCGGGCGCCACGTACCAAAGGCGGTGGCCGCGGCGCTGGCCTTCCAGCAACATGGCGAAGGTAGAGTCCTTGGCGATCTTGATCGACCCGATCGGGTCCATCACGACGACGATGTCCAACGGCATGGCAACGGAATCCTCAAAGATTGACGGGATGGTAGCAGGCAGGTCGCCTGTATCTGTCATGATGTAGGGGTCGCAAACGGCCGCGCAGCGTCCATTTGCGACACGCAGCGATCAGGTCGCCCGCCTTGCGCGGAAGGGGACGATGGCCTAGCCGAGGGAAGCGGCGTTCGGCGAAGCGTGACTGCCGGGCGGTTTGTCCTGTGATCTGTGTAGCGTGCGTATTCAGTTTCCGGGCGCGAAATGCGTGCTTGACAGCCTGCGTGCGGCTTGAAATAAAGACGGCTTCGCGACGCCCCGGGGATTTCAAGGCGTTTGCAATGGGGGATACAAAGAATGCTCGACGAGGTTCGTAGCGGCAGCCTCGATGGTCTCAGGGTCATGGTGATCGACGATTCCAAGACCATCCGTCGAACCGCCGAGACGCTGTTGAAACGCGAAGGATGCGAGGTGGTCACGGCCATCGACGGATTCGAGGCGTTGGCGAAGATCGCCGACCAACAGCCGCAAATCATTTTCGTGGATATCATGATGCCGCGTCTGGACGGCTATCAGACGTGCGCGCTCATCAAGAACAATCAATTGTTCAAGGGCACGCCGGTCATCATGCTGTCCTCCAAGGATGGGTTGTTCGACAAGGCGCGGGGCCGCATCGTCGGTTCCGAGCAATACCTGACCAAGCCATTCACGCGCGAGGAACTCCTCGACGCGATCCGCAAGCACGTACACGCCTGACCGGGGGGTAGGGCACCATGGCACGCATCCTGCTTATCGAGGACTCGCCGACGGACACCGCGGTGTTGACCCAGCTGCTGCAACGCAACGGTCACGAGGTGTTCGCCGCGGGCAGTGCCGAGGACGGGATCGAAGCGGCCAAGCGCGAGATGCCCGACCTGGTGATGATGGACGTGGTGCTGCCCGGCATGAACGGTTTTCAGGCCACCCGCGCGCTGAGCCGGGACGAGCAGACCAAGCGGATCCCGGTGCTGATCGTCAGCACCAAGGGCATGGAAACCGATCGCGCCTGGGGCATGCGCCAGGGCGCGCGCGACTACATCGTCAAACCCCCGCGCGAGGACGACCTGATCGCGCGGATCAAAGAATTGCTGGATAAGTGACCCGATGATTTTGAAGATGCCGTTCGATGTGCTGAGCGATTACGAGCGCCGTTCGCTGGCGCACGTGGCCGGTCTGCCCGAACAGCTCGACGCGCCCGGCCTGTGGCGCGGCGTCGGCTACCGCATCGGCGCGCGCCGGCTCGCCTCGACCTTCGCCGAGGTGGTGGAAATCCTCTCGCTGCCCCAGGTCACCCAGGTGCCCGGGGCGCAGCCGTGGATGCTCGGCGTGGCCAACGTGCGCGGCAACCTGCTGCCCATCGTCGACCTCAAGCAGTTCCTGGAAGGCGAGCGCACCGTGCTGCACGAAGGCCAGCGCATCCTGCTGGTGCGCCAGCCCGGCGGCGACGTCGCCGTGCTGATCGACGAGCTCTACGGCCAGCGCAGCTTCCACGAGCACAACCTGCTCGCCCTGGACGACGCCGACGCGCTGACCTCCGGCCGCTACGCCCACTTCGTCGAGCGCGTTTACCGCGTGGACGATCAGGCCTGGGGCGTGTTCAACCTCGACCGGTTGGCCCGCACCCCCGAATTCCGACAAGCAGCGGCCTGACGCAGCCGCTTCCTCCAACAAGACCGCACGCACGTACACCCGAGGTTCCCGAACCATGAGCACTGTGATGGACAACGCCGGCAAGAGCCGCATGCTGGGCGCCAATACCTGGCTGATCGTGCTGGGCATATCGGTGTTGGTGTTCGGCCTCAATACCGGCTACGCGACGTGGCAGGCCGCGCGCCTGGGCGGCGCCAGCTCGGCGGCCTCGCGCTTGCAGGTGAACTCGCAGAAGCTCGCGGTGCAGGCGCGCGAAGCGGTCGGCGGCAACAAGGACGCGTTCGCCGCGTTCAAGACCACCAAGGCCGCGATCGACGAGGACGTCAAGTCGCTCAACGACAACTACGGCGGCTCCACCGGCGTGGCCAGCCCGATCGAAACCGCGACCAAGACCTGGGAGCCGATGGGCAAGAGCGCCGATCAGGTGCTGGCCTCGGAGAAGGCGGTGCTGGCGCTGGCGACCAACGCCGACAGCTTCTCCGGCCGCGTGCCGCAGCTGCAGGCGCGCCTGGACGAACTGGTGCGCGCGATGTCGGCCTCCGGCTCGCCGTCCTCGCAGGTCTACATCGCTCTGCGCCAGGTGGTGCTGTCGGCGACGATGGCCCGCCGCATCACCGAAATCCGCGCCGGCGGCAGCGGCGCCGGCATGGCCGGCGAAGCGCTCGGCCGCGACGCGATCGTGTTCGGCAACATCCTCACCGGCCTGCGCAAGGGCGACTCCTCGTTCGGCGTCAACGCGCTCGGCAACGGCGGCGCGCTGGCCGCGCTGGGCCAGGCCGAGGCGCTGTGGCTGGAAATGAAGAAGGACCTGGACGCCATCTCCGGCAGCTCCAAGGACCTGTTCCAGGCCCAGGCGGCGGCCGAATCGATCACCGGCGGTTCGGACAAGATGCTCGCCGACAGCCAGTCGCTGTTCTCTGCGCTGACTTCGTTCGGCTCGATGAGCGACACCAGCATCCTCGGCAACATCTGGGTCTCGATCATCTCGGGCCTGGGCGCGCTGGTCGCCATCGCCGGCTTGCTGTTCTCGCTGAACTACGCCCAGCAGCGCCGCTACCAGACCACCAAGGAACTCAACGACCGCAACCAGGAGGCGATCATGCGCCTGCTGGACGAAATGGGTTCGCTCGCGGAAGGCGACCTGACGGTGAAGGCCACCGTCACCGAGGACATGACCGGCGCGATCGCCGACTCCATTAACTTCGCGGTCGAACAGCTGCGCAGCCTGGTGCAGACGATCACCGACACCTCGGTGCAGGTCGCCTCCAGCGCGCAGGAAACCCAGGCCACCGCGATGCATCTGGCCGAAGCGGCGGAGCATCAGGCGCAAGAGATCAACTCGGCCTCCGACCGCATCAGCGAAATCGCGGCCTCGATCGATCAGGTGTCGAAGAACTCGGCCGAATCGGCCGACGTGGCGCAGCGCTCGGTGCAGATCGCGACCAAGGGCGCGGGCGTGGTGCGGCAGACGATTCAAGGCATGGACTCGATCCGCGATCAGATCCAGGAGACCTCGAAGCGAATCAAGCGCCTGGGCGAAAGCTCGCAGGAAATCGGCTCGATCGTGGAACTGATCAACGACATTTCCGAACAGACCAACATCCTGGCGCTCAACGCGGCGATTCAGGCCGCGTCCGCCGGCGAAGCGGGCCGCGGGTTCGCGGTGGTGGCCGACGAAGTGCAGCGACTGGCGGAACGCGCGTCCAACGCAACCAAGCGAATCGAGACGCTGGTCCAGACAATTCAGTCCGACACCAACGAAGCTGTGAGCTCGATGGAACAGACGACCTCCGAAGTGGTCGCCGGCGCGCGACTGGCCGAGGACGCCGGTACCGCGCTGGGCGAGATCGAAAAGGTGTCGTCGGACTTGTCGAACCTGATTCAGGGCATTTCCAGCGCCGCGCAGCAGCAGTCCAGCGCGGCCTCGAACATCACCCAGACGATGAACACGATTCAGCAGATCACCTCGCAGACTTCGCAAGGCGCCAACCAGACCGCCGCGTCGATTGGAAACCTCGCGCAGTTGGCGGCGGACCTGCGCCGTTCGGTGGCCGACTTCAAGCTGCCGGCCTAAGCGCGGGCAAGGAGCCGCTCGAAGCGCGGGCGCGGCAGTGCAGGGCGGCAGCGGCAAGCGGCTCCGGAACAGACATACGGAATAGGGTTGTACCGAGGATGAAGCGTCCGACACATCGCTGGCTGAGCCACGCCCCGCGCCTCCGACGCGGCCGCGCCGACGGGCGGAGCGCGCCATGACCGCCCTGCGCGAAGCGATCGACACCACCACGCTGGGCTGGATCAAGCCCGAGCTGGACGAAACCCTGCGCCAGGCGCGCCAGGAGATCGAGGCGTTCGCCGAAGATCCCGCCGACGCCGCGCGCATGCGCGTGTGCGCGAACCATCTGCATCAGGTGCACGGCACCCTGCGCATGGTCGAGCTGTACGCCCCGGCGATGGTCGCCGAGGAAATGGAACGGCTGGCGCTGGCCCTGCAGCAGGGCAGCGTGCACGACCGCGACGAAGCCTGCGCGGCGCTGATGCGCGGCGTGGTGCTGCTGCCGGATTACCTGGAACGCCTGCAAGGCGGCCACCGCGACATCCCGATCGTGCTGCTGCCGCTGCTCAACGAGCTGCGCGCCACGCGCGGCGAGTCCGGGCTCAACGAAAGCGTGCTGTTCGCGCCCAACCTCGACCGTCCGCTGCCGGCGCATCTGCCGCCGCCGCTGCCGGTCGGCGCGGCCGGCGGCCGCAACGCCAGCGCGCCGCATCTGGCCTCGCTGCGCGAAGCGCTGGGCGCGTGGCCGGAAGACGGCGCGCCGGGCAAGGTCGCGCAACTGGCCGCGGCCATCGACGGCCTGCTCGCCGAAGCCGTGCTGGAACCGGTGCGGCGCATGCTGTGGGTGGCTTCGGCCGTGGCCCACGCGGTGCGCGACGGCGCGTTGCCGCCGACCCGCGCGCTGCGCCAGGCCTTCGGCGGAGTCGAACGCGAAGCGCGGCAGATGCTGTCCGACGACGGCTTCAGCGCGCCGCGCGGCGAACCCGCGGCCGAGCCGACCCGTCAGCTGCTCTATCACGTCGCCCACAGCGACGGCCGCCATCCGGCCCTGGACGATCTGCGCCAGACCTTCGAACTCGCCGCGCACCTGCCCAGCGAGTCCGAACTCGAACACGCCCGCGGCAGCCTCAGCGGCCGCAACCGCGCGCTGCTCGACACCGTCGCCGCGGCGATCAAGGAAGACCTGCTGCGGGTCAAGGACGCGCTCGACCTGCACCTGCGCACCAACCAGACCGACCCGGGCGAACTGCGCCCGCAGGTCGAGGCCCTGGCCCGGGTCAGCGACACCCTCGGCATGATGGGCCTGGGCATGGCCCGCACCGTCGTGCTGCAGCAGCGCGACGCGATGAACGACATCGTCGACGGCCGCCGCGCCGCCGACGAAGGCACCCTGCTCGACGTGGCCGGCGCGCTGCTGTACGTGGACGCCTCGCTCGACGATCAGGTCAGCCGCCTCGGCCTGGCCGACGAAAAGGGCGACGAAGACTTGCTCGCCGGCGAGGCGCGCAAGGTGCTCGACGTGGTCGCGCGCGAAGCCATCGCCAACTTCGGCGACGCCCGCCAGTCCTTCGTCGCCTTCGTCGAGACCAAGTGGGATCACGAAGAACTCAGCGAAGTGCCGCGCGTCCTCGACGAAGTCGCCGGCGCCCTGCGCATGATCGAGCTGCCGCTGGCCGCCGATTACCTCACCGGGGTCAAGCGCTACACCGAAGTCGAACTGATCGGCCGCCGCCGCGTGCCCAGCGGCCAGCAGCTCGACACCCTGGCCGACGCGCTGGC
The DNA here is from genome assembly GCF_018847975.1 of Lysobacter sp. K5869. Classification (NCBI taxonomy): domain Bacteria; kingdom Pseudomonadati; phylum Pseudomonadota; class Gammaproteobacteria; order Lysobacterales; family Lysobacteraceae; genus Lysobacter; species Lysobacter sp. K5869. The sequence goes on from NZ_CP072597.1 coordinate 2,411,549, forward strand.
CAGCCTGGAGTACTACCTCGAAGCGCTGCGCGAGCAGCGCCCGAACCGCGACGACATCCTCGACATCGCCCGCCAGAGCCTGGAAGCGCTGCGTTATTGGCCGCTGCCGGACGTGGTCCGGATCGAGCCGGTCGCCGCGGTGCCGGCGGAGGCCGCGCCGATCGCGCCCGCGGCCGAAGCGCCGGCCAGCCCCGCGCCCGCCGCCGAGCTCTCGCCGCCGCAGATTCCGGTCGCGCCGGAATGGGGCTTGGCCGAAATCGAAGCGCCGCAGCGCGCCGACGGCGAACCGCTGTCGCTCGACGCCGAACACGGCGCCGCCCAATACGCCTCCGCGTTCGATGCCGACCCCGCGCAAGCGCCGGCCGCCGAACCGGCCGACCTCACCGAACGCGTCTCCGGCGGTCTGGTCAACACCGCGCTGGTCGAAGCGGTGCCGTCGGCGCCGCCGTCGTTCCTGATCCCGTCCGGAGGCGCCCGTGGCGGCTTCGAACAGGTCGACGACATCGACGACGAAGTGCGCGAGATCTTCCTGGAGGAATTCGAGGAAGAGATCGGCAACCTCGAACAACTGCTGCCGGCCTGGCGCGAAGCGCCGGACGATCTGGCCCGCGTGCAGCCGGTGCGCCGCGTCTTCCACACCCTCAAGGGCAGCGGCCGCCTGGTCGGCGCCAAGACCTTGGGCGAGTTCAGCTGGAAGATCGAAAACCTGCTCAACCGCGTGCGCGAGCACGGCCGCGTCGCCAGCCCGGAAGTGCTGGATCTGGTCGACCACGCCTACCGCGCGCTGCCGGGCTTCTACGCCGCGCTGCGCAACGAGGCGCCGCTGAGCGTCGACATCGCCGGCATGGAAGCGCACGCCGATCTGCTCGCCAGCGGCGAAGAAGCCTTCTATCGGCCGCCGGCCGCCGCGCCGGCGATCGAGCCCGCGGCCGAGGAAATCGCCGCGCCGAAGCCCGCCGTGGACGGCCCGTACGTGCCGGCCTCGGTCGATCCGGTGCTGCTGGAGATCCTGGACGGCGAAGTCGCCGGCCATCTGGTCACCATCGAATCCTGGCTCGACGCCTCGCGCACCCGGCCGCAGCCGGCCAACGACGCGCTGCAGCGCTCGATCCACACCATGAACGGCGCGTTCGCGATGACCGAAGTGCCGGTCATCACCGACGTCACCGGTCCGACCGAAGCCTACGTCAAGCGCCTGCTCGCCAGCGGCGCGCCGGCCAGCGCCGAGGGCGTGGCCGCGATGGGCGCGGTCGCCGCGGCGATCCGCACCACGATCGAAGCGCTGAAGTCGGCCAGCCCGCACGTGCCGATGTTCGTCGGCCTGCCCGAGCGCATCGCCGCGCTGCGCGACAGCCTGCCGGACGCGCGCGCGCCGATGCCGATGGACGACCTCGACCTCGCCGACGCGGCGGACGAGAGCGCCGCGCCGATCAGCGCCAACGATCTGAGCGCGTTCCAGGGCGAAGGCCCGGGCACCGCCGAGGTCCCGGCCGGCCGCACCGACGGCCGCCGCACCTCCGAGTTCACCATCGATTTCGCCTCCTTCGCCGGTTCGCTGGCGCAGAGCGATCAGACCCGCGCCGAGCGCGAAGCGGCGCAGAAGGCCGCGGCCGAACGCGCCGAAGCCGAGCGCGCCGAAGCCGAAGCCCAGCGCGTGGCGGCCGAACAGCTCGAAGCCGCGCGCGCGGCCGCCGAGCAGGCCGAAGCCGAGCGAGCGGCGGCGGAGCGGGCCGAAGCGGAGCGTTTGGAGGCCGAACGCATCGCCGCCGAGAAGGCCGAAGCGGAGCGTTTGGAAGCCGAACGCGTCGCCGCCGAGAAGGCCGAAGCGGAGCGTCTGGAGGCCGAACGCGTCGCCGCGGAGAAGGCCGAAGCGGAGCGTCTGGAAGCCGAACGCGTCGCCGCCGAGAAGGCCGAAGCGGAGCGTCTGGAAGCCGAGCGCATCGCCGCCGAGAAGGCCGAAGCGGAGCGTCTGGAAGCCGAACGCGTCGCCGCGGAGAAGGCCGAAGCGGAGCGTCTGGAAGCCGAACGTATCGCCGCAGAACAGGCCGAGGCCAAACGTCTCGAAGCCGAGCGCGTGGCCGCCGAGCAAGCCGAAGTCGAACGCCTCGCCGCGCTGCAAGCCGAAGCCGAACGGGCCGAAGCCGAACGCGTCGAGACTGAGCGCCTCGCCGCCGAACAAGCCGAAGCCGAACGCGCCGCCGCCGAGCGCGCCGCCGCGGACAAGGCCGAAGCCGAGCGCTTGGAGGCCGAGCGCCTCGCCGAGGAAGAGCGTCAGGAATACGCCCGCTTGGAGGCGCAGTACGCCGCCGAGGCCGAAGCCGCGCGTCTGGCCGCCGAACAGGCGCAGTCCGAGCGTCTGGAAGCCGAGCGCGTCGCCGCCGAACAGGCCGAAGCCGAGCGTCTGGAAGCCGAGCGTCTGGAAGCCGAACGCGTCGCCGCCGAACGGGCCGAAGCCGAACGCCTGGAAGCCGAACGCGTCGCCGCCGAACAGGCCGAAGCCGAACGTCTCGAAGCCGAACGCGTCGCCGCGGAACAGGCCGAAGCCGAACGCCTGGAAGCCGAACGCGTCGCCGCCGAACAGGCCGAAGCCGAACGTCTCGAAGCCGAACGCGTCGCCGCGGAACAGGCCGAAGCCGAACGTCTGGAAGCCGAACGCGTCGCCGCGCAGCAGGCCGAAGCCGAGCGTCTGGAATACGAACGCCTCGAAGCCGAGTACGCCGCCGAGCGTCTGGCCCGCGAACACACCGAAGAACCGGCCAACCTCGACGGCGTGCGCGTGGACGCGCAGCCGGCCGATGCCGCCGCCAACGACGAAGCCGAACCCGCCGTGGCCGGCGCCGCCGCGATCGGCGTGTCCGCCGCGCTGGCGGCCGCGTTCTTCAAGGCCGCCAACGCCGATCCGGATCCGGAAGAAGCGCTGGACCTGAGCGAGCTCGATCCCGAACTGGTCGACATCTTCGTCGAAGAAGGCGGCGACCTGCTCGACCACTCCGACGGCCTGCTCGCGCAACTGCGCGAGACCCCGGGCGAGCGCGAGTTGCTGGTCGGCCTGCAGCGCGATCTGCACACGCTCAAGGGCGGCGCGCGCATGGCCGGCATCATGGCCGTGGGCGAACTCGGCCACGTCATGGAATCGCTGCTGGAAGCCGTGGTCGACCACCGCACCGAACTGGGCCGCGACAGCGTCGCCCTGCTCGAACGCGGCTTCGACCGCCTGCACGCGATGGTCACCCGGGTCGGCCAGCGCAAGGCGATCGCCATGCCGAACGCGCTGATCGCGATGTTCGACGCGCGTTCGCGCGGCGAACTCACGATCGACGTCGCCGATGCGGCCGCCGCCACGCCGGCCGTCGCGCCGGCGCAGCGCGCCGCCGAGGAGGTCGAACTCGACGAGAACGGCCTCAAGCCGCTGTCCGCGCCGATCATCGAACAGTCCCTGGCCGACGACGACGACATCGGCGTGCGCGCGCCGCAGGAACAGGTGCGCATCCGCGCCGACCTGCTCGACCGCCTCGTCAATTACGCCGGCGAAGTCGCGATCTACCGCGCCCGCCTGGAGCAGCAGCTCGGCGCGTTCCGCGGCGCGATCGCGGAAATGGCGCAGACCAACCTGCGCATGCGCGACCAGCTGCGCCGCCTGGAAATCGAAACCGAAGCGCAGATCATCGCGCGCTACCAGCGCGAGGGCGATGCCGGCCAGCACACCTTCGACCCGCTGGAGCTCGACCGCTTCTCGACCCTGCAACAGCTCTCGCGCGCGCTGGCCGAATCGGCCGCCGACCAGAACAGCCTGCAGATCACCCTCGACGATCTGACCCGCCAGTACGAAACCCTGCTGCTGCAGCAGTCGCGCGTGAGCTCGGAGCTGCAGGAAGGCCTCATGCGCACGCGCATGGTGCCGTTCGATACGCTGCTGCCGCGCCTGCGCCGCGTCGTGCGTCAGGCCTCCAGCGAATTGGGCAAGCAAGTCGCGCTGAAGCTGGAAGGCACCCAGGGCGAACTCGACCGCAACGTGCTCGAGCGCATGACCGCGCCGCTGGAACACATGCTGCGCAACGCGGTCGCGCACGGCCTGGAAATTCCGGCCAAGCGCCGCGCCGCCGGCAAGGGCGACGAAGGCACGGTGCGCATCGCGGTGCGCCGCGAAGGTTCGGAAGTGGTGCTGGAAGTCGCCGACGACGGCGCCGGCCTGGACCGCGCGGCGATCCGCCGCCGCGGCGAAGAGCGCGGGCTGGTCCGCAGCGACGCGGTGCTGTCCGACTCCGACCTGGACATGCTGATCCTGGAGCCCGGCTTCTCCACCGCCGACGAGGTCAGCCGTCTGGCCGGCCGCGGCGTCGGCATGGACGTGGTCGCCAGCGAAGTGCGCCAGCTCGGCGGCGCGCTCGATATCCAATCCACGCCCGGCCAGGGCGTGCGCTTCACCCTGCGCCTGCCGCAGACGCTCGCGGTCACCCAAGCGGTGTTCGTGCGCATCGCCGACACCACCTTCGCCGTGCCGATCGCCTCGGTGCGCGGCGTCGGCCGGCTCTCGCGCGACCTGCTCGACCAGGGCGACGTGGCCTACCGCTACGGCGGCGAGGACTACTTCGTCCACGACCTCGGCGTGCTGGTCGGCCACGCGCCGGCCAAGGCCGAAGGCCAGCTGCAGATGCCCTTGCTGCTGATCCGCTCGGGCGACCTGCGCGCGGCGGTGTCGGTGGATCAGGTCATCGGCAACCGCGAAATCGTGGTCAAGCCGGTCGGTCCGCAGATCGCTTCGGTGCCGGGCATCTTCGGCGCGACCATCATGGGCGACGGCCGCGTGGTGGTGATCCTCGACGTCGCTCCGCTGGTGCGCCGCCGCACCGCGCAGCTGCTGGACTTCGCCCAGAACGCGCCGCCGCCGATGGCGCCGCCGGAAGCGCGCAAGGTGCCGCTGGTGATGGTGGTCGACGACTCGGTCACCATGCGCAAGGTCACCGGCCGCGTGCTGGAGCGCCACAACTTCGAAGTGGCGACGGCGAAGGACGGCATCGACGCGCTGGAGCGCATGGCCGAGCGCGTGCCCGACCTGATGCTGCTCGACATCGAGATGCCGCGCATGGACGGCTACGAATTGGCCACCCAGATGAAGGCCGATCCGATCCTGCGCCATGTGCCGATCGTGATGATCACCTCGCGCAGCGGCGAGAAACACCGCCAACGCGCGTTCGAGATCGGCGTCGAACGCTATCTCGGCAAGCCTTACCAGGAGCCGGAATTGATCCGCAACGTTTTCGAATTGCTGGGAATCGCGCGTCCCCATGTCTGACGGCGATCGTCGTGTAGTGTTGTTGGCGCGCGCGGGCGTGGCCTGCGAGCGCCTGCGCGAAGCGCTGGCCGAGGCCGGCGCGCAGTTGGTCCTGCAAGGCGATCCGACCGTGCTCGATCCCAAGGAGCTGGACGCGGCCGATCCCGACGTGGTCGTGGTCGTGCTCGATCCGGCCTCCGAGGACGCGCTGGACCGGTTCGAGAATCTGCTGCTCGATCCGTCGATCGAAGTGATCTTCGAGGAGGCCGAACTGGCCGTCTCGCGCGAGGGCTGGGACGCGGCGCGCTGGGCGCGCCACCTCAGCGCCAAGCTGCATCGCCACGACGACGTGCTGCCGCCAGGCCGCGAGCCCGAGCCGGACGCGCCGCCGGCGCTGCAGGCCGAAGGTTTCCACAAGCCGACGCAAGAAGGCTCACCGCTGGCGCAGGAGCCGGCCGAAGCGCCGGCCGGCGACAACGTGCTGGCGTTCGTGCGCCCGGCCGCGGCGTCCGCCGAGGCGGTCGTGATCGAATCGATCGTCGCCGAACCGGTCGCCGACGAAGACGCCGCGGCGGACGAAGCGCCCGCCGCCGAATACACCCTGGATTTCGCCGACGACGGCCGGTCGCCGACGCAAAGCGGCGCCGGCTTGATCGACTTCGACGACGCCGGCGACCGCGCCCGCGCGGACGGCCTCGACGCCGACGACGCCGGCTTGGACTCGATCGATTTGGATTCCACCGGCCTGGAGCCGGCCGCCGCCGAACCGGCGCGTCCGGCCTTCGACGCCGCCGACTTCGGCGAGATCGAGGAAATCGAAGCGGTCGAAGCGCTGCCCGCGTACGACGACGCCGAAGAACCGCCGCCGGCGCCCGCCGCGCACGCCAGCTTCGATCCGGTTTCGGCCGAAGCGCCGGCCGATCCGCTGTCGTTCGGCGGCGAATCGCTGGCCGAACTCGACCGCGTCGCGCCGACCGGCTCGGCCGGCGACCGCGTGCTGACCCAGCCGCCGCCGATGCCCGAGGAAGCGCGCGAATTCTTCGCCCGCCAAGCCCTGGGCGATGCGCCGCCGGCCGAAAAGCAAGGCGGCGACGATTTCGATTTCTCCAATCTGAGCCTGGAAATCGAGGATTACTCGACCCAGGTGCCGGCGCCCGCGCCGCACGCTTACGACGCCGGCGAGCACGACTGGCAGGCGCAGGGCGGCGACGCCGAACTGCCGCCGCTCGACGAGGCCGGCCTGGGCGACCTGGAAATGTGGCGCGCGCCGCAGCCGGGTCAGGTGCAGGAACTGGTCGACCTCGACGCCGCCTTCGCCGCGCCCGATCCCGACGCGCCGCTGGAGTTCGACGGCCACGTCGCGCCGGCCGCCCCGGCGCCGGCCGCCCCGGCGCCGGCCGCGCCCGGCTTCGACGCGAGCAAGTTCGAGACCACGCTGGATTTCGCCAGCGACGACATCGCTCCGTCGCGGCCGAGCGCGCCCGCGAGCGCGACGCCGTCGGTGCCGGATTGGTCGTTCGCCGACGAAACCAGTTTGGTCGAGGCCGCCACCGGCCAGAGCGGCGCGCACGCGCCGCCGGCGCCGCGCCACGATCTGGACGAAATCGAGCGCCGCATCTCTGCGCTGGAACTGGTCGACGACACGCCGCCGGAACCCGGCCGCAGCGGCGCCGTGCTGGTGCTCGCCGGCATCGGCGGTCCCGACGCGGTGCGCCAACTGCTCGGCGCGCTGCCGGACAACTTCGACCGCCCGGTGCTGGTGCAACAGCGCCTGGACGGCGGCCGCTACGACAAGCTGGTCGCGCAGATGCAGCGCGCCACGCCGGTGCTGGTGAAGCTGGCCGAAGCCGGCACCCGCACCATCGACGGGGTGATCTACATCCTGCCGGCGGGCGTGGGCATCGAGCTGACCGAGCAGGGCATCCAGTTCGCCGAGGGCGCCGACGTGCTGGCCGCGTTGCCGGCCGGCGACAGCGCGGTGCTGTTGTTCAGCGGCGCCGACGCGGCGCAGGTCGACGAGGCGATGGGCTTGGCCGCGCACGGCGCGCTGGTCGCGGGACAGGCGCCGGACGGCTGCTACGACGCCGCCGCCGCCAGCGCCGCGATCTCGCGCGGCGCGCTCAGCGGCCAGCCGGCCGATCTGGCCGCGCGCCTCGCCGCGCGCTGGTCGCGGCAGAGTCCGGTCTGAGTCGCGACGCGCGCGGCGCGGGCTCTGCCTTCGTCGCGCGCGGATCGTCCGACGCGCGTGCGCCGCGATGCGCGGCCAGGGCGTAGCGCGAGCGATCGCGCGAGGGATCCAACGGCGGCGCGCATGCGCGCCGCCGCAACCGTTCACCGGCTCCGCGTCGCGGAGTCCAGTCATGAGATGAGCCGCGGCCGCGGCGAGGAAAGCGCGATGTCCAATTCGATCCCCGACAACGAGACCGCACCGGTCGACGGCGCGCAGGACGAAACCGGCGGCGTTTCCGGCTCCGGCGACGATTTCGCGGGCGGCGGTTCCAGCGACGGCGCGCCCGACGGCGCCACCGCCAACGACATCCGCGGCGTCTTGATCCAAGTGGCCGGCGCGCGCTTGCTGCTGCCCAACGCCACCATCGCCGAGGTGCTGTCCTACGCGCCGCCGGCGCCGATCGCCAACGCCCCGCGCTGGCTGCTCGGCCAGATCCGCTGGCGCGGCTGGAACCTGCCGATGATCGCGTTCGGCGAACTCTCGGGGCTGGCGCGCGAACCCGGCGGCCTCGGCAGCAAGGTGGTCGTGCTCAAGGCGCTCAGCGCCGCCTCGCGCCTGCCGTACTTCGCCATGCTGACCCAGGGCTTCCCGCGTCTGGTCACCGTGTCCGCGTCCGGCCTGTACCTGCAGAGCCGCGAGGACGAAGTCATGCCGCTGGGCGTGCAGGCGCGGGTGCGCCTCAACGACGACGCCGCGCTGCTGCCGGATCTGGAAGCGGTCGAAGCGATGATCGGCGAAGCGCTCGCGCAAGCCGCGTGAGCGCGGCGGCCGCCGCCGAGTCCGCGCCGGCACGATCCGCGCCGTCGCGGCCCGCCGCCGCGCCCAAGCGCTACGCCTCGATCGACGCGCTGCGCGGGCTGACCGTCGCGGCGATGCTGCTGGTCAACGATCCCGGCGACTGGGGCCACGTCTACGCGCCGCTGCTGCACTCGGAGTGGAACGGCTTCACCCCGACCGATCTGGTCTTCCCGATGTTCTTGTTCATCGTCGGCGCGTCGATCGCGCTGGCGATGATGCCGCGGCTGGAAGCCGGCGTTCCCGCGCGGACCTTGCTGCGCCCGGCGCTGTGGCGCGCGCTGCGCATCGTCGGCCTGGGCCTGTTCCTGCATCTGATCGCGATGTGGGCGGTCGACCGCGAGTACCTGCGCCTGCCCGGGGTGCTGCAACGCATCGGCGTGTGCTTCGCCGCGGCCGCGTGCATCGCGCTGTATCTGCGCCAGCGCGCGCAATGGGCGTTGTTCGGCGCGCTGCTGATCGGCTACTTCGCGCTGCTCGCCGCCGGCGACAGCTACGAGCCGTTCGCCAACATCGCCAGCCGCGTCGATTTTTCGATCTTCGGCGCGCACGTCTATCAGATCGATCCGGCCAGCGGCCGCGGCCACGATCCCGAAGGTCTGGTGTCCACGCTCGGCGCCTTGGCGACGACGCTGCTCGGCTTGCGCGCGGGCGACTGGCTGCGCCGCGGCGACGCGCGCGCGCTGCTGATCGCGGGCGCGGCGGGGCTGCTCGCCGGCTGGGCCGTGAGCGGCGTCCAGCCGATCAACAAGAACCTGTGGACCCCGGCCTACGTGCTGTGGGCCGGCGGCTGGTCGTGCTGGATCCTGGCGCTGTGCCATGCGCTGATCGACCGCAAAGGCTGGCCGCCGCTGGGCCGCGCGTTCGGCGTCAACGCCATCGCCGCGTACGGCGGCTCGGCGGTGCTGCTGCTGGTGCTGATGGGCCTGGGCTGGCTGGAGCCGCTCTATCGGCACGCTTTCGCCGACTGGATGACGCCGCGTTTCGGCCCCTACGTGCCGTCGCTGGCGTTCGCGCTGGCCTTCGTCGCGCTGTGGTGGCTGGTGGTGAAGGCGCTCGACGCGCGGCGGATCTACTTCAAGATTTGAACGCCGCCACCGCCGCGTCGGCGTGCGCGCGTCGGCGCCTGTGGAGCGCGCCGCCCTTATTCGTGCCTCGCTGATACGCAAGGCGTGCAAACGTCCGCGCTCAAAATGAACGGCGAGTGATGTGTGTCACGTTTCATTGACCGTATCGCCAAATCCATCGCATTTTTCCGGCCGAAATGCGGGTCGACCGCCTTTAAGTGCCCGGCGGCCACAGCGTCGGTGCCGAAGCGACCGGCCGCAGCGGTAGACGCGCGTGCCATGCGCGCAGCGCGCGGATCGCGACCCTCGCGATAGCGCATTGATCCCATGCCGATTCTCCCGCCGTTCCGGCCCGGCATCGCCTGTGTCGCCGGTCTTCGGCGTTGAGCGCGCGCCGATGCGCACGGTTTGCGCAAACCATGCCGAACGCGTCAGCACAAAACGCTGCGCGTCTGCGTCCGCCTGCGATTTCAGCGTTTTTCCCGCTGGACAAGCCGATTTCGCCTCGTTATCGAAAGCGCCACGAACGGTCGGTCGCCGCCAACGAAGCGGTGCCGGCCCGGGGCAAGGGGAGGGGAGAGGCACGGCGCCCGCGTCCGCATGACCGGGCCGCATGCCGGCCGCTCGAGCGAAAGCGCCGCGCCGGCATCGCGCCGGCGCGGCGCCGACGCTGTGTCCTTCCCGACGCGCGAGGCGATTCATCACGGCCGGTAAGGGGGCTGCATGCGGTTCAAGCGAGTGTGGTGCGGAACGATGTCGTTGCTGGCCGTGGCGCCGGTCTGGGCCGCGGATGCGCCCTACAGCCTGTTGGGCGATTGGCCGGTCAAGCTCGTCGGCGCGTCGGGCATCGAAGCCGGGCTCAAGGGCAATCTGAGCTACGACGCGGCGGACTTCGACGACGCCGCGTTCGCCGACGACGACGCGTGGCGCCGGCAGGAGCTCAACGCCTACGTGCGCAAGCCGGGCGTGTTCGAGCTGACCCTGGGCTACGACTTCCGCAACAAGGTCTGGCTCGACAACTTCGCGCGCATCTCCGGCGCCGCCGGCGACCTGCGCATCGGCCAGTTCAAGACGCCGGTGGGCTACGAGGAAAGCGTGGTCGGCACGACCGCCACGACCTTCATGGAGCGCGCGTTGCCGGTCACCGCGTTCTACGCCGGCCGCCGTCTCGGCGTGGACTGGACGTACGAGAAAACCCCGAACTGGTATTTCAACCTCGGCGTGCAAGCCGGCGGCGATCTGCTCGGCGACAACCGTGGCCGCACGCTCGGCGGACGGGTCGTGTTCAATCCGATCAAGGACGACGCGCAGGTGTTGCACCTCGGGCTGTCGGCGTCCGACGAGAAACGCGACGACGACAGCCTGCGCGTGCAGGTGCGGCCGGAAGCGTTCCTGACCTCGCGGCGGTTGGTCGACACCGGCGCGCTCAAGCGGGTCGAACGCATCGACCGGCTCGGCCTGGAAGCGATCTGGCAGCGCGGGCCGTTGCTGCTGCAGAGCGAATACCTGCGCATCGGCGCGAGCCGCGAGGGCGCGCCGGACTACCGCGGCGACGGCTATTACCTCGCCGCCTCGTGGGTGCTGACCGGCGAGAAGCGCGCCTACAAGAGCGCGGCCTTCGGCAACCTCAAGCCGGCGCGCGAGTGGGGCGCGGTCGAACTGGCCGTGCGCTACTCGCATGTGGATCTGGACGATCCCGGCAGCGCGCTCGGCGGCCGCCAGAGCGACTGGACCGTCGGCGCCAACTGGTACCTCGGCCAGCATTTCAAGCTGCAGCTCGACTACGTGCGCGCCGACGCCCGCCGGCGCGGCGTTCGGCTGGATCCGAACATCGCCGAGATGCGCGCGCAAATCCATTTCTGAGCGAACACGGCGGCCGCGTCGCACCGACGCGGCCGCCGCGTCCGCCGTGGCAACGGGGGGATACGCCAATGCGAGCGGAAAGCGGAAACATCTGGAAACGCCACTTCACCCTGATCCTCGCGGTCGGGTTGTTCCTGGTCATCGCCGGCGGCCTGATCGCGCTGTCGCGCCTGCACGCCGCCACCATCGCCCAGGGCGCGGTGGCGCGCGACGTCGCCGGCCGCGAGCGCAGCTCCTCGCAGATCGTGCTGCGCGCGCTGCTGGAGATGGACGCCGACGCGCGCGAAGGCAGGCCGGCGTCGAAGGAGTCGCGCGAAACGCTGGACACCCACGCCAAGCGCGTGAGCGACGCCATCGCGATGTTCGCCCGCGGCGGCCGCGCCGATCCCGCGCAGACGCTGGACTTCGACCCGCGCCGGGAGACGGCGACGATGGCCGACACGGGCGCGCAGATCGCCAAGCTGTGGGCGCCGTACCAACAGCGCATCCAGGCCGCGCTCGCGCCCGCCAGCGCGGACCCTGCGGCGCTGCGCGAAGCGATCGCCTACGGCCGCGGCAACAACGAGCGCCTGTTCCAACTGCTCAACGACTTCGTCGCCGAAACCCAGCAGATGACCGAAGGCGCGACCCGCCGGCTGACCTTGGTTCAGAACGTCGGCGCGCTGCTGATCTTCTTCAACTTCCTGTTCACCGCCCTGGTCGCGTTCCGCCGTCTGATCGCCGGCGACCGCGTGGTGGCCAAATCGCACAAGCAGACCGACGACATCCTGGCGACGGTGAAGGAAGGCCTGTTCCTGGTGACCGGCGACTTCGTCATCGGCGCGCAGATGTCGCACTCGCTGCCGCAGATCCTGCAGCGCCCGGTCGAGCCGGGCATGAACCTGATCGAGCTGATGCGGCCGATGGTGAACGCGGCGACGCTGGAAGCCACCCGCGATTACCTCGGCTTGTTGTTCGGCAAACGGGTCAAGGAAAACCTCGTCGCCAGCCTCAATCCGCTGTCGGAAGTGCCGATCGCCGGCGGCAGCGACGGGCGCGGGCAAGCGCTGCCGCGCTATCTCAACTTCCAGTTCAACCGCGTGCAGGAAGGCGAGGGCACCGTGCACTTGCTGGTGACGGTGTCGGACGCGACCGAGCGCGTGCGCCTGACCCAGGAGGTCGCCGCCGCCAAGACCCGCACCCGCGAGGAAATGGAAAGCCTGCTGCGCGTGCTCAGCCGCGATTCGGCCGAGGTGCGCTTCTTCCTGCACCGCATCGGCGTGGTGCTGGAACGCATCAACGACGATCTGCGCCAGGCCGCCGGCCGCCGCGGCGGCACCGACTATCTCGAGCTGGTCAACGCGATCTTCCGCGACGTGCATTCGCTCAAGAGCGAGGCGGCGGCGTTGAACCTGGAAATGCTCGAAGCGCTGGCGCACAACTTCGAGGTCGACCTGATCGGCCTGCGCGACCGCGGCGAAGTCGAAGGCGCCGACATGGTCAAGATGACCGTGCACCTGGACGATATGTTCGAGTGCGCGACGACCATCCGCGAGTTCCTCGACCGCATCGGCGGCGGCAACGAGTCCGCGCGCGCGCCGGCCCAGGCGACGCCGGCGCAGCGTCTGGTCGAAGGCTGGAGCGGGCTGGCCGAGCGCATCGCCCGCGACCAGGGCAAGCGGGTCGCGCTGCAGCTGCAGCTCGACGCGCTCGACCGCGCGCCGGCGGAAACCCTCAACGCGATGCGCGCGATCGGCTTGCAGCTGCTGCGCAACGCGGTGTCGCACGGGATCGAGCCGGCGGCCGAGCGCGAATCGCTGGGCAAGCCGGGCGCGGGCGCGATCTCGGTCCGCAGCAGCGATGCCGGCAGCCGCCAGATCGAACTGAGCGTGCGCGACGACGGCCGCGGCATCGACGTGGCGCGGGTGCGCGCCGCGCTGGCCGCCAGCGGCCGCTACGCGCCGGAACAACTCGATGCGCTGAGCGACCGCGACGCGATCATGAAGATCTTCGAGCCCGGCGTGTCCACCGCGAGCGGCGCCAGCGACCGCGACGCCGGCCACGGCGTCGGCATGGATCTGGTGATGAAGCAGGTGCGGGCGATGGCCGGGACCATTTCCTTGTCGACCAAGGTCGGCGCCTACACCGAATTCCGCATCCGCCTGCCGATGGCCGAGGCCAAGCCGGCCGCGCCGGCGACGGCCGCCGACGGCGGCGATTTCCAACTCACCTTCTGACGCCGGCCGCGAGGGCTCCGATGAAACTGCTGATCGTCGACGACTCCAACGTGATCCGCCAACGCATCGCGCGGTTGGCGAGCGACGCGCGCCTGCCCAACGTCGAGATCGTCGGGCAAGCGCGCAACGGCGCCGAGGCGCTGAACCTGTTCGTGCGCCACCGCCCCGACGTGGTGACGATGGACCTGACCATGCCCGAGCTGGGCGGCGTGGAATGCACCGAACAGATCGCCGCCATCGACGACAACGTCAACATCCTGGTGGTGTCGGCGCTGAGCGACAAATCCACCGCGATCACCGCGCTCAAGAAGGGCGCGCGCGGCTTCCTCTACAAACCCTTCACCGACGACCAACTGGTCCAGGCCTTGCTGGAGATGCTGCCCCCATGAGCGACCTCAACGAAGCCGAGATCAAGGTCTTCATCGACGCGGTCACCAACTACTTCAACCAGCTCACCCAGGAGCCGGCGAACGTGCGCGGCGCGTTCCTCGACGATCACGGCGGCGGCGTGCCGGTGTTCGACTACAGCGGGCAGATCGCGGTCAGCGGGCAGTTCCGCGGCACCATCACGGTGTCGGCGCCGCGGGCGATGATCCGGCACCTGCTGCTGGCGCTCAACGAAAGCGATCAATCCGACGCCAACCTGCGCGACACCGTCGGCGAATTGGCCAACACCCTGGCCGGCAACGCGCGCAAGCACTTCGGCGGCGAGATGGAGATCTCGGTGCCGCGCACCGCCGCCGGCGCCATCGGCAGCGCCGGCTCGCGCAAGCGGCCCTACGTGATCATGGTGAGTTGGAAAACCTACAGCGCATCGCTGGTGGTGGATATCGAGCGGCTGGAATAAGCCGCCCCAGTTCGCGAAGGCGGCTCCGTCCGGGCGCCGGCGGCGGCGGAGTTCCCCCCCTGATATGCGCCGCCGTACCGGATTGTGCCGCGCGGTCGGAGCCCGCCTTCGCGATTCGCGCGCCGTCGCGTCGGCGCGCGCAGGAGGAAAAGGCCATGTCGGAAAACCCAAATCCATCGCGCCCGCGCGTGCGGCCCGTGCTGTCGGCGTTCGCGGTCGCCGCGTCGGGCGTCGCCCTGGCCGCCGCGGCGGCGACGTTCGCTATGACCGACGCGGCCACCGTTGCGGCGAAGACCGGCTGGCTGCGTTATGGCCTATGGTTCGCCACGGCGGCGGGGCTGCTGCTGGCGTTCGGCGCGATCGCCGCGCTGTGGCTGCGGTTGCGCCGCTGGCGCGAGGACGGGATCGAACAGGCGCAGTGGCGCGAGCGCTGCGAGGATCTGCTGCGCGCCTTTCCCGAAGGCGTGTGCCTGATCGACGCCGACTTCATCGTGCGCGAGCCGGTCTCGCCGTCGCTGTACGGGGTGTTGCAGCGCAAGCTGTGGCCCGGGATGGATTTGCTCGAAGCGCTGCGGCCGATGTTCGGCGCGGAGACCGCCGACGCCTTGCGCGCGCATCTGCGCCAGTGTTTCGCCGCGCGTCCCGGCGCGCGGCCGGCGACGCGCAATCCGCTGGCCGAGGTGGCGCTGCCGGGGCCGCCGTCGCGGCAGTCGCCGTTGGGCTTTCGTTTCGAGCCGGTGCGCCAGGGCGGACGCGTGGCCTATCTGCTGGTGATCGTCGCCGACATCGGCGAGCGCCTGCGCGTGGAACGCGAGTTGGCCGGCGCGCGATTGCGTTTGCGTACCCAGCTCGACGGCCTGCTGCGCGCCTGCGCTCACGGCGGTCCGCGCTTGCGCGCTTGCCTGAGCGTGGCCGAGGCCGCGCTGGAGCGCGCGCGCACGCGTCTGGCGCGTTTGCGCAGCGCGCCCGACGCGCGCGACCGCGCCGCGTCGTTGCGTTGCCTGTTGGAAGAGGCGCGCGCGATCAAGAACGATGCGGCCGCGATCGAGCTGGAACTGTTGGAGACGCCGGCGCATCACTTGGAACTGGAGGTGGCGGAGGCGGCGGGGAAGGGCGCCGCCGCGGACGAGGGCTTGCGGTTGGCGGCGCATCTGGACGTATTGGCGGAGCGCATCGCGACGGTGCGCGGTTTCCTCGCGGGGTTGGATGCGCGCGACGCGGCGGCGCGCGGCGATGGGCGGGGGCGTTCGGATGCGCCGATGCCGGCTGGGGCATCGGCTTCCGCGGCGGGTTCGACCGCTTCCGCACCTGCGCTTCCACCTGCGCCTGCGCTTGCATCTGCGGGCGTGTCCGCGCCCGCACTCGCACCGGCAGCCGTCTCCGCATCCCCGTCGCCGCGGCCCAAGCCCGAGTCGGAGCGCGAGTCGTTCGAGTCTTTGGTCGTCAGACTCAGGCAACGGTTCGACGAAGCCGCGCTGGGCGGCCCCACGGCATCGTCCGGGAGCGTGGCTTCTGGCGCGGAGCAGGCGGTCGCGGCCGCGTCGGTGACCACGAAAACGACAAGCGCGGCAGATGCGGCTCGGGTCGAGGCACCGGCAGCGCTCGCGCGGTCCGCGCCGTCCGTGCCGTCTGAGTCATCCGCATCATCCACGCCGTCAGTGCCGTCAGTGCCGTCAGTGCCGAAGCCGCCGCTCGGTGCGCCGAGATCCGTCGCGCCCGCGCCATCCTCTATCGCGGACGTCCCCTTTTCCGCCGCATCGAGACAGACTTCGTCGGCGTCGGCGTCGGCGTCGGCGTCGGCGTCGGCGTCGGCGTCGGCGTCGACTCCCGCTTCCGCGACTACGCCGAACCCACCGCCCAGCGTCGCGGCGGGGACCGTGAACTCCTGTCCGCCCACCGCGACGTATCGAGCCGCCTCGACGCCGGCATCGACATCGCCCGCCGCACCCGCATCCCCATCCGCATCAGCGCCCGCCCCCGCCCAGGCTCCCGCACCCGCCACGCAGACTGTCGCCCGATCCCCCTCGCCGCCAGCCGCGCCGGCCTTGGTGTCGCAACGCAAGATCGAAACGCCGTCGCCGGTTTCGATGGCGCCGCCCCCGGCGCAGCCGATCCGGTCGACGTCTATGCAGGCGCCGATCGTTCCGCCGTTGCCGCAGCCAGCGGCGCGGCCGGTGCCCGCGCCGGCGTCTTCGGCCGCGTCGGTGCCGGGGGCGTGGAACCCGCTCACGGTCAAGCAAGAATCGGACGACGCCTCCAGGCCGGCGCAGACGCGAGGCTCGACGGCGGCCGCGGATGCGCGTGCGCGGGAAATGCCTGAATCCGGGCGTTCGCCAAGCCGCGATGCCGCGACCGCGCCGGCGCCGTCCCAAGCCGCGATCGTCGAAGCCTCGATCCTGACCCCGTCGCACCGCCTGAGCCTCGACGCCCGCGACGCCGACATCGCCGCCGCGCGCGGCCACGACCCCGATCCGCTCGCGCTGATCCCGCTGCTGGCCTTGTCCGGCGACGGACCCGCCGCGCTGCCGCCCGACAAGGCGGCCTTCGTCGATTGGGCCGCGCTCGCACGCCGGCTCGCGGGCGAGCAGGGCAAGGCGGTGCGGGTGGAAGCCTTGCTCGATCCGTTCGCGCGGCTGCCGGCGGCGCAAGCGGCGTTGGTGCGCGACATCGGCATGGAACTGGTCGCCAACGCGGTGCTGCACGGGATCGAGACGATGTCGATGCGCCGCCGCGTCGGCAAGGATCCGGTCGGCGCGGTGCGTCTGACGCTGAGCCGCGACGAACGCGAGGGCTGGTCGTTCTGCGCGCGCGACGACGGCCGCGGCGTCAACTTGGTGCGGGTGCGCGCGGCCTTGGTCCGCGACTGCGGCTACACGCCGCTGCAGGCCGGGCAATTGAACGAACGCGAGGCGCTCATGAAAGTGTTCGATCCCGGCGTCACCACCGCACCGTATGCGGGCGACGCCCGCGGCCGCGGCGCGGGCTTGCCGGACGTGGTCGAGCGCTTGCGCGGGTTGCGCGCGCGGGTGTCGCTGCTGACTGTGCCGGGACGTTCGGCGGAAGTGCGGATCGCGTGGCCGGCCGATTGAATCCGTCGGCGGCGCGAGCGCGTCCGACGCGCGAAGCCGTGCCGGGTCAGCGAACTTGCGCGGCGTCGCCGACGAGCTTTCGCTCGCTCGCATTTGCGCCCCGCCGGCATGCAAAAGCCATTCAACGGCAGGACGTTTCGGATTCCCTGGGTTCTGTGGCGCGTTGAAAACACGCTTCATTTGAGCAAAACAAGTGGAGAGAACCTGACTGAAAAGCGGACGCAGGCCGCGATGCCCTCGGGCCGCGCCACGTCCGTGCCCGGGCGCCGGAGCGCTTGTCCCCTGCGATGGCCGCTAGCGGCGCGAAGCCGCGGCCGGGCTGCGCGCGGACGCAACGGCCGCGGCGCCCCGGCGCATGTCCGCGAACGACTAAATGCGACGAAGTAGCGGATATGTCTCCCTGCGTTCGGCCGGCCAGCGCGGACGTCCGTGCAAGGAGAAAAAGGGGAGGACTATGTTCGGGCAAGGGATTGGGACGGGCCGGCGCTGCCGCGTGTCGGCGGCGTTCGGGCTGTCGTTGCTCGGCGCGATGCTCGTCGCGGCGATGGCGGGCGCGTTGTCGGCGTGGCGGTTGGCCGAGGTGTGGCATCCGGGCGCGGTGCGCGATTATCTGGCGACGGGCCTGTTCGCCGGGGTCGCGGCGTCGGCGGCGGTGGCGTGGTGGGTGCTGGTGCCGGCCCGGCGCCTGCGCGAAGAGGAGCGCGAACGGGCGCGGTGGCGGGAACGCTGCGAGGATCTGCTGCGCGCCATGCCCGACGGTCTGTGTTTGATCGGCCCGGACTTCGTCGTCTGCGAGCCCGTATCGCCGTCCTTGGCGCAGGTCTTGCCCGGCGGACTGCGGCCCGGCGCGAATCTGCTCGAAGCGCTCGAACCCTTGCTCGACGCGGAGACCTTGACCGCGTTGCGCGT
Source organism: Lysobacter sp. K5869 (assembly GCF_018847975.1). Lineage (NCBI taxonomy): Bacteria > Pseudomonadati > Pseudomonadota > Gammaproteobacteria > Lysobacterales > Lysobacteraceae > Lysobacter > Lysobacter sp. K5869. The sequence continues at coordinate 2,429,837 of NZ_CP072597.1, forward strand.
CTATCTGCGGCAACGGCTGCGCGCGGGGCCCGCGCCCGACCCGCGCGGGGCGGCGCCCAATCCGCTGGCGGAGGCGATGCTGCTGCGGCAGCCCGAGCGGCGTCCGCCGTTGAGTTTCCGTTTCGAACCGGTGATGCGCAGCGGCACCGTGGCCTACTTGCTGGTGATCGTCAGCGACGTCAGCCAGCGCTTGCGCGAGGCGCGCGAATCCGACGAAGCGCGCCAGCGCTCGCAAGCGCAGGCCGAAAGCCTGCTGCGGATCATCGGCGGCGATCTGGGGCCGGTGCGCGCGTGCGTGCGCTTCGCCGAGCGCGCGCTGCAACGGGTCAACGAGCGCTTGCCGCGGATGCTCGCCGCCGACGGCATCGACGAGCGCTCGGTCATCCGCCACTACCTGCTCGACCAAGTGCGCGCGATGGCCGCGGCGGCGGAAGAGATCGGGCTGGACCTGCTGCAAGGGCCGGCGCGGGCGTTGGAGGCCGGGTTGATGGCCGGCGCGGCGCGGCCGCAACAGGATCCGCAGACGGCCGCGAGCCTGGGCGCGCTCGCCGGCGGCGTGGGCGAACGGCTGGTGCTGCTGCGCGAATGTTTGAAGGTCCTGGAACGCGATCGCGGGCGGCTCGAGTCCGTTGCGGCGAGCGAAGCGGACGGCCTCGCCGACCGGCTGGTCGAGGCCTATGTCTACGGCGAGTCGTTCGCGCAGGCGCAAGACGCCGACGCGCCGGCGGCGACCCACGGCGATGCCCCGCCGGCGCCCGCGGCGCAAGCGCGGCCGTCGCCGGATCCGGCTTCGCCCGAGGCGCCCGCGTCGGCGTCGGCGGTCGCGGCCCCCGCCGCCGATGCCGGAGACGAACGCTCCGCGGCCGCGGCCGCGCCGTTGTGGATCGTGGTGCGCCCCGGCGCCGCATCGGCGCACGCGGCGGCGCACGGCGAATCGGGCGCGCTCGCCTATCCGGTCGCCTGCGCGCTCGCGCAGAGCGCGGGCGGCGCGGCGCGTCCGCCGACGGAGCGTTCGGTCTTATGGGAATGGTCGTCGCTGGCCCGGCGCTTGGCCGGCGCTTACGACAAGGCTGCGATGCTGGACGTCGAACTGGAGCCGTTCGCGCGGCTGTCGCCGGCGGAGGCGACGATGTTGAGCGAGGTCGGCAAGGAACTGATCGCCAACGCGGTGCTGCACGGGATCGAGCCGGTGGCGACGCGGCGGCGGCGGGGCAAGACCTCGACCGGATCGGTGCGCCTGCGCCTGAGTCACGACGAAGAGGAAGGCTGGCGCTTTTGCGTGCGCGACGACGGCGGCGGACTCGAATCGGGCGCCTTGCGGTTGGCGCTGCTGCGCGAGGGCCGCTACCGCGCCGAAGACATCTTGCGCATGGACGAGCGCGAGGTGCTGTTGAAGGCGTTCGAGCCGGGCGTGACCCGCTCGGGACCGATCGCGGCCGGGATCGACGGCCGCAACCTGGGCATGGGCATGGGGCTGCCGATCGTGGCCGAACGCGTGAGCGGCCTGGGCGCGGAGTTGTCGTTCTCCAGCGTGCTGGGGCAATCGACCGAACTGCGGATCGTCTGGCCTTCGGCATAGCGCGAACCGCGGCGACGCGGCTCGGCGCGTCGCCGCGCCGCCGCATCGCCACGTCGCTTCAAGCCAGATCGCCGAACCGCGCCTGCAACGCCGCGATCGCCGCCAAGCCCGCGGTCTCGGTGCGCAGAATGCGCGGGCCCAGCCGCAGCCCTTGGAAGCCGGCCGCGCGCAGCTGCTCGCGGTCCGACGGTGACCAGCCGCCTTCCGGGCCGATGGCCAGCAGCACCGGCGCGGCCGCGTCGATCCGCAGAGTCGAGAACCCGAGTTCGCCTTCCGGGTCGAGGGTCAAGCGCAAGCCGCCCGGCGGCAACGCCGATAAGGCAGCGGCCAGCGCCAGCGGTGCGGCGACGTCGGGCACCGCCGCGCGGCCGCTTTGTTCGCAGGCCGAGGCGACCACGCTGCGCCAATGCGCCAGACGCTTGTCGGCGCGCGCCGCGTCGAGCTTGACCTCGCTGCGCTGCGACCACAGCGGATGGAACGCGCTCGCGCCCAGTTCGGTGGCCTTCTGCAGGATCAGGTCCATCTTCTCGCCGCGCGCCACGCCTTGCAGCAGCACCAGCCGCAGCGGCGATTCGCGCGCGACTTCCTGCGCCGATTCGATGGCCACGCGCACTTCGCGCTTGCCGATGGCGCTGATAACGCCGTGGTAATCGCGCCCGTCGCCGTTGAACAAGACGCAGGCGTCGCCGACTTCGTGGCGCAGCACCCGCGCCAGATGCGTCGCCGGGCCTTCGGGCAAGACCACCTCGCGGCCCGGGGCCAGATCGGCGTTTTCCACGTGCACGCGGGTCAGTCTCATGCGTCGGCCTCCGCGATCGCGCTGTCGATGGCTTCGCGCGTGGTCCGCGCGAGCAGTTGCAAGGCGTCTTCGTCGACGCAGTACGGCGGCATCCAGTACAAGATGTCGCCGAGCGGGCGCAGCAGCACGCCGCGCTGCAGCGCGGCGCGATAGGCGCGCAAGCCGATGCGCGCGGCCGGGTCGAACGGCGTGCGCTTGTCGCCGCCGCGGGTCAGCTCGAACGCGACGATCATGCCCGCTTGCCGCACCTCGGCCACGTGCGCGTGCTCGCGCAGCGGCGCGGCCAGTTCGGCCATGCGCGCGCTGGTGCCGCGGTTGCGTTCGATCACGCCGTCCTGCTCGAAGATCGACAGGCTCGCCAACGCCGCCGCGCAGGCCAGCGGGTTGCCGGTGTAGCTGTGCGAATGCAGGAAGGCGCGTTCGCGCGAATCGTCGAGGAAGCCGTCGTAGATCGATTGCGTGGCCAGCACCGCCGCCAGCGGCAGCGCGCCGCCGGTCAGGCCCTTGGACAGGCACAGCAGGTCGGGCATCACTCCGGCCTGTTCGCTGGCGAACATCGTGCCGGTGCGGCCGAAGCCGACCGCGATCTCGTCGGCGATCAGGAACACGCCGTGCTCGTCGCAGATCTCTCGCGCCAGCCGCAGGTACTCGGGGTCGTGCATGCGCATGCCACCGGCGCACTGCACGCGCGGCTCCAGGATCATCGCGCAGACCTGTCCGGCATGGCGTTCGAGCAGATCGCGCAAAGCCCGCGCGGCCTGCTGCGCGCGCTCGGCCGGGGTCTGGCCGGGTTCGCACTCGTAGGCGTCGGGCGAGGGCGCGAACAGCGACTCGATCAGCAGCGGCGCGTAGATGCGCCGGTACAGCGGAATATCGCCCACGGCCAGCGCGCCGAGGGTTTCGCCGTGGTAGCCGTTCTCCAGGGCGACGAACTTGGTGCGGCCTTCGACGCCGCGGTTGCGGAACCAGTGGAACGCCATCTTCAGCGCCACCTCGACCCCGGCCGAGCCGTTGTCGGCGTAGAACACCTTGGTCAGCGGCGCGCGCCCGCTCTGGCGCGGGGCGATGGCGAGCAGGCGCTCGGCCAGTTCCACCGCCGGCGGGTGCGAGACGCCGGCCAGGATCACGTGCTCCAGGGTCCGCGCCTGTTCGCCGATGGCCGCGGCGATGCGCGGCTCGGCATGGCCGAAAATGTTGGTCCACCAACTGGAAATCGCGTCCAGGTAGCGGCGGCCGTCGTGGCCGATCAGCCAGGGGCCGCGGCCGCTGGCGATGGGCAGCAAGGGCAGGGTGTGCGGGTGTTCGCGCATTTGCGTGCACGGGTGCCACAGCACGTTCAAGTCGCGTTCGCGCCAGGCGTCCGCCGCAGCGTTGCCGGGCTCTGCTAGCATCTGGGGGTCGTGAGTGATCTCTCGCATTCCCCCATTATCGTGCCTTTCCGCCTTCCGCTCATCGCGCCCCGGCGCGCGCCGCTCAGGTCCGGAGCCGCGCCGTGAGCCGGCGCCTGCCGATCGTCCACAACGTCGTCGAGCACGACGCCTCCGGCTATCGGATGGAATCGCTCGACCTGGAGTTCTCCAACGGCGAGCGCCGCCGCTACGAGCGCCTGCTCGGCCGCCCGCGCGCGGCCGGCCCCGGCGCGGTGATCGTGGTGCCGATGCTCGACGACGAGACCGTGCTGCTGGTGCGCGAGTACGCCGCCGGCGTGCACCGCTACGAGCTGGGGCTGGTCAAGGGCCGGATCGACGCCGGCGAGGACGCGATCGAGGCCGCGGACCGCGAGCTCAAGGAAGAAGCCGGCTACGGTGCGCGCTCGCTGACCGTGCTGCGCTCGCTGAGTCTGGCGCCCACCTACATGATCCATCAGGCCTATCTGGTGCTGGCGCGCGATCTCTACCCCGAGCGCCTGCCCGGCGACGAGCCGGAAGAGCTCGAAGTGATTCCGTGGAAGCTCGACCGCCTGCACGAGCTGATCCTGCGCGAGGACTTCTCCGAAGGCCGCACCATCGCCGCGCTGTTCATCGCCCGCGAATGGCTGCGCCACGGCGAGCCGGCGCCGCCGCCGGCCGAAGACGCCGACCCCGCCGGCGGCGCGGAGATCGCGCCGTGAGCGCGCCGGCCGCGTCCGCGTTCGTCGCCGACGGCGCCCTGGTCGAAGGCGCCGTCGCCATCGCCCGCGCCGCCGCCGCGGCGATCCTTAAGGTCTACGACGGCGAGTTCGCGGTCGAGCGCAAGGCCGACGCCTCGCCGGTCACCGCCGCCGATCTGGCCGCGCACCATCTGATCCTCGACGGGCTCGCGCGGTTGACCCCGGACATCCCGGTGCTGTCGGAAGAGTCCGCCGACGAAGTCGGCACCGCGCAACGCCGCGCCTGGGACCGCTTGTGGCTGGTCGATCCGCTCGACGGCACCCGCGAGTTCGTCAAGCGCAACGGCGAGTTCTCGGTCAATCTGGCCTTGATCGAACGCGGCGAGCCGGTGTTCGGGCTGGTGCTGGCGCCGGTCGGCGGCGCGCTGTGGCACGGCGCGCGCGGCGGCCACGCCTATCGCCGCGACGGCGACGCCGAGCGCCGCGTGCGCGTGCAGGTGCCGCCGGCGCAGCCGATGCGGGTGGCCGCGAGCCGTTCGCACCACAGCCAGCGCAGCGACGATTTCCTCGCCCGCGCCCATCGCGAAGCCCCCGGCGGCATCGCCATGGTCAGCCTGGGCTCGTCCCTGAAATTCTGCCGCATCGCCGAAGGCTCGCTGGATCTGTATCCGCGCTTCGGCCCGACCAGCGAGTGGGACACCGCCGCCGGCCAATGCGTGCTCGAGGCCGCCGGCGGCGCGTTGCTGGATCCGCGCGGGCGGCCGTTCCGTTACAACCAGCGCGAACATCTGCTCAACGGCGACTTCATCGCCCTGGGCGATGCGTCGCTGCCGTGGAGGACTTGGCGAGATGGCTGAAGTGCTGAACCTGCCGCCGGGCATCGCCGGCCTGCTGGAAATCATGGCCCGGCTGCGCGACCGCGAGCGCGGCTGCCCGTGGGACATCGAGCAGACTTTCGCCACCATCGCCCCGTACACCATCGAGGAAGCCTACGAGGTCGCCGACGCGATCGACCGCGGCGATCTCGACGCGCTCAAGGACGAACTCGGCGATCTGCTGCTGCAAGTGGTGTTCCATGCGCGCATGGCGCAGGAGCAGAACGCGTTCGCGTTCGAGGACGTGGTCGCCGCGATCAACGACAAGATGGTGCGCCGGCATCCGCACGTGTTCGGCGAGGCCAGCGTCGAGGACGTCGACGCGCAGACCGTGGCCTGGGAAGAGCAGAAGCGCCGCGAGCGCCAGGCGGCCGGCGAAACCGACACCTCGGCCTTGGCCGGCCTCTCGCGCGGCCTGCCGGAATGGCAGCGCGCGGTGAAGCTGCAAAAGCGCGCCGCCACGGTCGGCTTCGATTGGCCGGCGCCGACGCCGGTGATCGCCAAGCTGCACGAGGAAATCGAGGAAGTGCGGGTCGAATTCGACGCGGTCGCCGCCGCGCCCGACGACGCGGCCGCGCGCGACCGGTTGGAGGAAGAGATCGGCGACGTGCTGTTCGTCTGCGCCAATCTCGCCCGCCACGCCAAGGTCGACGTCGGCGCCGCGCTGCGCCGCGCCAACCTCAAGTTCGAGCGCCGCTTCCGCGCGATGGAACTGCAGGCCGCGCAGGACGGCATGGCCTTGCCGGAGCTGTCGCTGGAGCGGCAGGACGAGTACTGGGAAAAGGCCAAGCGGGCCGAGCGCGAAAACGGCAAGTGAGCCGGCGCGCAGGGGCGGCGGCGTGGGTCGCGAGTCTCGCGCCTGACGTGTCTTGCGCCGGTGCGAAGGGGTTTGCGTCGGCTTAGCGATTCTTTCGCGATCCGAACGGCTCGGCTGCGTGTTCGCGGCGGCGCCCTCGGGCACGGGCCGCTCGCTGCGCTCATCGCCGCCCCTCGCCAACCGCGCGCCCGCTACGGAGCGACCGCATGCTCAAGACCTTGCTGCTGTTCCTGATCACCGCCGTGGCCGAAATCGTCGGCTGCTATCTGCCGTACCTGTGGCTGCGCAAAGGCGGCAGCGTCTGGCTGTTGCTGCCCGCGGCCGCCAGCCTCGCCCTGTTCGCGTGGCTGCTGACCTTGCATCCCACCGCCTCGGGCCGCGTGTACGCCGCGTACGGCGGCGTCTATGTCACCGTGGCGATCTTCTGGCTGTGGTGGGCGGACGCGGTGAAACCCAGCCGCTGGGACCTGTTCGGCGCCGCGCTGTGCCTGGCCGGCATGGCGGTGATCATGTTCGCGCCGCGCTCGGCTTGAGCGCGCGACGCGCCCCGGCCTCGCCGTTAGCGTCCCAAACTGCACGCCGCGCGCCGGCTTGAACCGGCCGCCGCGCGGGCGCAGGATCGGCGTCGCCCTCCGCCCCGGACCCGACCGCATGCTGTGCTACCGCCACGCTCCCGAACCAGCGCTCGGCGTGTGCCGCTACTGCGGCCGCGGCTTGTGCATGCAGTGCGTGCGCGACCCCGCGACGGGGCTGGCCTGCAGCGAGGAGTGCGAGCAGCGCTTGATCCGCTACGACGTCATGCTGATCAACGCCGAAACCGGCTATCGCACGGCCCGGCGCGGAAATGTCGTCTCGGCGCTGTTTCCGGCCCTGCTCGGCGCGCTACTGTTGTACTTCGGCCTCACCGAATTCAGCGATTTTCACGCGGTGGCCGCGATGGGCGCGCTGTTGATCGCATTCGGCGCGGCGATCGGCTGGCGCCAGCGCCGTCTGGCGCGGCAATGGAAGTGAGGCCCGCGCGGGCCGACCCGCGCGAACGCGCATGGAGGAAACCGACATGTCCGACCGCTTCGCCAATTTCCGCGAGTTCTATCCGTTCTACCTGAGCGAGCACAGCAACCGCACCAGCCGCCGGCTGCATTTTGTCGGCAGTTGCGGCGTGCTGGCGCTGGTCGCGCTGGCGATCGCGCAAGGGCGGCCGTGGCTGTTGCTGGGCGCCTTGGTGTGCGGCTACGGCTTCGCCTGGGTCGGGCATTTCTTCTTCGAGAAGAACCGGCCGGCGACCTTCAAGCACCCGTTCTATTCCTTCGCCGGCGATTGGGTGATGTTCAAGGACATCCTGACCGGCAAGATCAAGTTCTGACGGCGGCGCGCGGCGGTCGCGCCGCGGGCCCGATGCAAGGATGCCCTGCCCAATGAAATTCGCTGTGTTCGCCGTACTGAGCCTCGCTTGTGCCGCCGCGAGCGCGGCCGCGCCCACCGCGCCCGACTTGCCGCTGCGCGCCTCGGCGTGGCTGGAGCAGGCGATGGACAGCAAGACCTGTCCGCTGGTGGATGTGTGGGTGGGCGGCACCGGCAGGATCGGCTCGGGCCGGCGCGCGGCGACGGTGTGGTTGGCGCGCGAGGACGAGGCCGGCGATCCGTCCGCGTGGCCGGCGTTGTATCTCTCCGTCGGCGGCCGCCCGTTGGCGCTGCGTCGCGAAGACGGCGCCGGCGATGTCGAAACCCGAACCCTGCGCGAACGCCGCGGCGCGCTGTTGCGCTGGTCGGCGCCGGCCGAGCGGGTGTCGGCGCGCCTGCAATTGCAGGCGCCGCGTTTGTACGTCGAGAACGGCGAGGGGTGGGATGCGGTGCCGCCGGCGCGGGCCGAGCAGGCGCGCCAGGGCGAGGATTCGACCCGAACGGTGTGGAAAGGCCGGCTGAGCCTGGAGCTGCGCGGCGGCGCGTGGGAACGCGAGGTCGAAGTGGTGTCGACCTGCGGACCGTAGCGCCGCGGCCGGTCCCGCGCCACGCGCCACGCGCGTCGTGCCGCGCCGCGATCAGCGCCGCGGCAGATGCAGCGCGATCTCCCGCAGCGCCTGCGCGGCCGCGCGTGGGTGGGGATCTTGCGCGGCCGCCGCGCGCCACTCGGGCCAGCGGTCGCAGGGCGCCATGAGGCTGCGCAGCCACCTGCCGTTGTCGAGGCCGCCGGGCAGATCGGGATCGTCGGCGGGCGCGGGCAGGCTGGCGTCGAGCCCGTCGAGGAAAAAGCGCCGGCCGCGGCGGCGGAAATGCAGGCCGACGCGCCCGTCGAGCAGCGCGGCGCCCTGGTCCGCGCCGTCGAACCGGAACCATTCGATCTTCGCCGCCGGCGCGCGCGCGGCCACCCAGGCCAGCGCCTGCGCCAACGGCAGGCCGGGCCACAAGGCGACGCTCGCGCCGAGGTAGCGCCCGCGCAGGTAGAACGGCTTGACCGTCAGCGGCCGCCAGCCGCCGCGATGGCGCAGCGCGACCTCGCGTTCGAGTTGTTCGGCCGCGCCGGGCTCCAGCCCGGCGCGTTGCCAGCCGTGGGCGAGGGCGGTGTCCAGGTCCCAGCCCGGATCGAGCCCGAACGCTTCGGTCGAGACCAGCCGGCCGTGGTCGAGGAACTCGGCGACCAGTTCGCGCAGGCTCAGCGCGATACGCAAAGGCGCCGTCGCCGCGGCGGTCACGGCTTCGGCAGCCACGCCGCGATCCGCTCCACCGCCCGCAGCGCCTCGCGCCGCGGCCGGCCCTTGGGATTGAGCGCGGCCCGCGCGGTCCATTCGGCGACGCTGTCGCAGGTCTCCGAGTACCCGCTCACGCTCGCGCAGTCGATTTCGTCCAGCGGCTCCCAGCCGTCGCCGCTGCCGACGATGCGCGGGACGATCGAGGTCACCCGAAAGCGTCCACCTTTGCGCGAGAAATTGATCTTGACCCGCTCGTCGACGCGCAGCGCGCCGGACTCGGCGTTGCAGCTCTCGAACCACTCCACGCCCGGCCCCGCGCCGAGCAGGGCCAGCCAACGCAGGATCGTGGCCAGCGGCGGCCCGGGCACCAGGCCCAGTTCGCTGCCGAGGTAGCGGCCGCGCAGATAGGTCGAGGCGAGGTTCGCCGGCACGACCCCGCCGCGGTGGCGCAGCCACACGTCGCGTTCGATCTGCACATAGGCGGCCGGCCGCATCCTCGAATACCGGAAGCCGCCGGCGACGACGGCCTCCAGCGGCTGCTCGGGGTCGAACCCGAACGCGGCGGTCGAACGCAGATGGCCGTGCCGCAGGTACTCCTCGACCACGGCGTGCAGGCTCAGATCGATGCGCAGCGGGGGAGCGTTGGGGTCTGGGTAGGTCATGGTCGGCCGAATCCTTGGCGGAGCGGTGGGGTCAATCCAGGAAGATCAGCCAGGCCGCGACCACGATCAGCCCGAACCCGGCCCAGTGGTTCCACTTCAGCGGCTGGCCCAGGTACCAGATCGAGAAACCGGCGAACACCAGCAGGGTGATGACCTCCTGCATGCCCTTGAGCTGCGGCGCCGAATAGACCGCGCTGCCCATGCGGTTGGCCGGCACCTGCAGGCAGTACTCGAACAGGGCGATGCCCCAGCTGACCGCGATGGCCACCGTCAGCGGCGCCGACTTGTACTTCAGATGCCCGTACCAGGCGAAGGTCATGAAGATGTTGGAGCCCAGCAGGAGCAGGATCGGGTAGAGGCGGTCGGCGAGCATGCAAGGGCCACAGAGGCGGAATGTGATGGTTCTACAGTATCGCCTTCACGAACCGTCCACCTTGTGGAGGGCAATCTTCACAAAACTGAAGGACAGTGGAGAGGCTGCATGCAGGGTACTAGAGACGGGGGCTTGGTCCTCATCGTCGAAGACAACCGCAATATCTCCGAGATGGTGGGCGAGTACCTGGAAAGCCGCGGCTTCGAGGTCGATTACGCCGCCGACGGTCTGGACGGCTACCGGCTGGCGACGGAGAACAGTTACGACGTGGTCGTGCTGGATCTGATGCTGCCGCGCATGGACGGCATCGAGGTCTGCAAGAAGCTGCGCGAGGAGGCCCGCAAGTCCACGCCGGTGCTGATGCTTACCGCGCGCGACACCCTCGACGAGAAGCTCACCGGCCTGAGCGCCGGCGCCGACGACTACCTGACCAAGCCCTTCGCGATTCAGGAACTGGAAGCGCGGCTGCGCGCCCTGATCCGGCGCGAGCGCCGCCAGGTCGGCGGCGAGGTGCTCAAGGTCGCCGATCTGGTGCTCGACCCGGCCAGCCTGCGGGTCACCCGCGGCGGCAGCGAGCTGCAGCTCTCGCCGATCGGCCTGCGCCTGCTGACCATCCTGATGCGCGAATCGCCGCGCGTGGTCAGCCGGCAGGAGATCGAGCGCGAGATCTGGGGCAACGGCCTGCCCGATTCGGACACCTTGCGCAGCCATCTCTACAACCTGCGCAAGACCATCGACAAACCGTTCGACAAGCAATTGCTGCATACCGTGCAGAGCGCCGGTTACCGGGTAGCGGACATCTCGCAGCCGCCGGACTGATTGGACCGGTTCTCCGCCACCGCCATGCCGCAAGGGCTACCGCGCAAGATCAAGCTTGCGTTCATCCTGCAAGCTTTGATCGGCAGCATAGCGATCACGCTGGGCATCCTCCTGGCGGGCTTGGCGGTGCGCCACGTCGTCCTCGAACAGCGCATGCAGCGCGAGGCCGACGATTACTGGGCCGGCCGCGCCCGCGACCCGAACTACCCGTTGCCGCGCACCTCGACCACGCGCGGCCATTTCGTCCCCGCCGGCGCCAGCGATTCGGTGCTGCCGGCGCAGATGCGCGGCGCCGATTCGGGCCTGCACAACCTGCCCGGCGGCGGCAAGGTGGTGCTGGTCGACCGGCGCGAGGCCGGCAGCTTCTATCTGGTGTATTCGACCTCGCTGATCGACGAGGCGATCCTTTACACCGGCCTGTTCTCGCTGCTGTTCTCGCTGCTGACCACGTATCTGATTTCCTGGCACACCTACCGCACCTCCAAGCGCTTGGTGTCGCCGGTGAGCTGGCTGGCGAACGTGGTCTCGCAATGGGATCCGCGCGACCCCGACACCAGCCTGATCGAGCCGATCAAATTCCCCTACGACCCCGGCAGCGAAGTGCGCCGGCTGTCGAGCGCGCTGAGCGGACTGGCCGAGCGCGTCAGCGACTTCGTCCAGCGCGAGCGCGATTTCACCCGCGACGCCAGCCACGAACTGCGCACGCCGCTGACCGTGATCCGGGTCGCCACCGACCTGATGCTGGCCGACCCCGACACGCCGGTGCGCGCGCAGCGCTCGCTGCTGCGGGTGCAGCGCGCCGGCCGCGACATGGAGGCGGTGATCGACGCCTTCCTGATTCTGGCGCGCGAATCCGACGTGGAGCCGCAGTCGGAAGAGTTCGCGGTGCGCGACATCGTCGACAACGAGATGGAACGCATCCTGCCGCTGCTCAACGGCAAGCCGGTGGAGCTGCATCTGTACGACGAGGGCGGCCCGCGCCTGACCGCGCCGCCGCACGCGCTGGGGGTGATGGTCGCCAACCTGCTCAGCAACGCGGTGCGCTTCACCGACAGCGGCCGCATCGACGTGCGGCTGGCCCGCGACAGCATCGAAATCCGCGACACCGGCATCGGCATGTCGGTGGAGACGCTGACCAAGGCCTTCACTCCGTTCTACCGCGCCGATTTCTCCGCCGGCGACGGCAAGGGCATGGGCTTGTCGATCGTGCGCCGGCTCGGCGAGCGCTTCGGCTGGCCGGTGACGCTCACCAGCGCGCCGGGGCAGGGCACGACCGCGGTGATCCGCTTCAAGCCCGGCCTGCCGCCGCCGCCCGCGCCGCCGGCGCCGGTCGCGCCGGTGCCGCGCGTGCCCGAGGCCTGACGGCGCGAGAGACTTCGGTTTCCGCAGCAATCGCTCGGGGCCGCCGCGCCCGCAAAGGCGCCGCGGCCGACGTTCGCTCCCGGCCGCTCGCGCGCGCCCGACCCGCTCACGCGACGTTTTCGCGCGCCCTGGCATCCATGAACCGACGCCGCCTTGCCGCCGCGTCGCGGGCGCGGCCAAACTGAACCTCGGCTCCGGCGTCCGGCGATCCGCGCTCCACCGTGTCAACCCTGTTCAGCCACGTGCGTTCGCACCCGCAGAGCCCACCGTCCCGATCCCATGAGCGCAGCCCAGCCGTCTTCGTCCCGCCCCGCACCGACCCCGCGTCCGCGCAAGTCGCCCTGGCCCAAGCGCGCCGCCATCGCCGTGGCGGTGCTGGCCCTGGCCGGGGTCGGCTGGCACTTCTACAGTAAGCGCAGCGCCGAGGAAGCGGCCGGCGCCTACCGCACCGCCAAGATCGAGCGCGGCGACATCCGGGTGACGATCTCGGCCACCGGCGCGCTGTCGGCGATCTCCACGGTCGATGTCGGCAGCCAGATTTCCGGGCAGGTGATCGACGTGCTGGCCGACTACAACGACCACGTCACCAAGGGCCAGGTGATCGCGCGCATCGACCCGGCGACGTACGAGGCGCAGATCAACCAAGGCAACGCCCAGGTCGCCAACGCGCGCGCCTCGCTCGCCACCGCGCAGGCGACGCTGCGCAACGCCGAACTCGATTACCAGCGCAAATCCTCGCTGGTGAAGGACCAGCTGATCGCGCGCAGCGACGCCGATCTGGCCCGCGCCGCGCTCGATCAGGCGCGCGCCCAGCTCAACGGCGCGCAGGCGCAGATCGAACAGCAGTTGGCCTCGACCCAGACCTCGCGCCTGAACCTGCAGCGCACGGTGATCCGCGCGCCGGTCGACGGCGTGGTGCTGACCCGCAGCATCGAGCCGGGCCAGACCGTGGCCGCGAGCCTGCAGGCGCCGGTGCTGTTCCAGATCGCCGAAGACCTGTCGAAGATGGAGATCGTGCTGGCCATCGACGAGGCCGACATCGGTCAGGTCAAGCCGGGGCAGGCGGTCAACTTCACCGTCGATTCCTTCCCCGACCGCAAGTTCCGCGGCGCCGTGCAGCAGGTGCGGCTGTCGGCGACCAACACCAGCAACGTCATCACCTATCCGGTGGTGGTGTCGGTGGACAACGCCGACGGCGTGCTGCTGCCGGGCATGACCGCGAACGCGGAAATCGAAGTCAGCCACCGCGACGACGTGCTGCGCGTGGGCAATGCGGCGCTGCGCTACAAGCCCGACGACGATGCGGCGGCCGCGGCCGGCGCGCCGGCGGGCGGCGGCGCGCAGCGCGGCGGCTTGGGCAACGATCTGCCGCGCGTGGCCGATCAGCTCAAGCTCGACGCGGCCCAGCGCGCGGCCTTCGACGCCGCGCTGGAGCAGATGAAGCAGCGCATGGCCGCGCGCAACGCCGCGCCGGGCGGCGGCGCCAACGGCGGTCCGCCGGCGGGCGGCGCGCCGACGATCATCATGGGCGGCCGCGGTCCGGGCGGCGGGGGCGGCAACAACAACAACCGCAACCGCGCCGCCGGCGCGGTCTCCGGCGCCGCGCGCCAGCGCATGCTGGAACGCTTCAACCAGCAGTTCGGCGCGTTCCGCGGCTTGCTCAGCGACGAACAGAAGAAGACCTGGGACAGCGAGATCGGCGCCTTGGTCAGCGCGCGCCGCGCGCCGCTGTACAAGCTGGTCGGCGGCAAGCCCGAAGCGGTGGTGGTGCGGGTGGGCGCCAGCGACGGCAGCTGGACCGAGGTCTCGGGCAACATCAAGGAAGGCGACGACGTCGTCGTCGGCACCGGGCGCGGCAAATGAGCGCGGTCGCGGCCGCCGCGCCCGTGCGCGGCGAGGCGGTGATCGAAACCCGCGCGCTGGGCAAGGTCTATTCGCCCGGCAGCGAGGCCGAGGTGATCGCGCTGCACGGCGTCGATCTGCGCATCGCGCGCGGCGAGTTCGTCGCGATCATGGGGCCATCGGGTTCGGGCAAGTCGACGCTGATGAACCTGATCGGCTGCCTCGACACGCCCACCAGCGGCGTGTATCTGTGCGACGGCGTCGATGTCGCCACGCTCGACAAGGAAGAGCGCGCGATCCTGCGCCGCGACAAGATCGGCTTCGTGTTCCAGGGCTTCAACTTGCTGCCGCGCATGAACGCGCTGGAGAACGTGGCGATGCCGATGGGCTACGCCAACGTGCGCCGCGACGAGCGCGCGCGGCGCGCGCAGGACGCTTTGGAAGCGGTCGGCCTGGGCCAACGCGCGGGGCACCGCCCTAGCGAACTGTCCGGCGGCCAGCAACAGCGCGTGGCGATCGCCCGCGCGCTGATCAACCGCCCGCCGATCCTGCTCGCCGACGAACCCACCGGCGCGCTCGATACGCGCACCGGCGAGGAGATCCTGGCGCTGTTCAAGAGCCTGCAAGCGCAGGACCACACCGTGGTGCTGATCACCCACGACCCGGACGTGGCCGCGCACGCCGACCGCATCTTCGTGATGCGCGACGGCGAACTGCACGAGCAGGAGCGCGGCGCATGAATTTCCTGGAAACGCTGCGCACCGCGGTGTTCGCCCTGCGCGGCAACTGGCTGCGCAGCGCGCTGACTTCGCTCGGCGTCATCATCGGCATCGCCGCGGTGATCGTGATGGTCTCGGTCGGCCAGGGCACCCAGTCGGAAATCGACAAGCTGGTGTCGGGGCTGGGTTCCAACCGCCTGGACATCAGCTCCGGCGGCGGCGGGCGCGGCGGTGGCGGCGTGCGCCTGAGTTCGTCGAGCTTCTTCACGTTGACCGAAGCCGACGGCGACTCGATCCGCAACGAGGTGCCCGAAGTGCAATACGTCGCCGCCTCGTTGCGCGGCGGCACCCAGGCGGTGTACGCGGAGAACAACTGGTCGACCCAGTGGCAGGGCGTGCAGCCGGATTTCTTCGACATCAACGGCTGGACCATCGCCGCGGGCTCGAACTTCGAGGCGCGCGATTACGGCAGCGGCGCCAAGTCGGTGATCCTCGGCGAAACCGTGCGCCGCGAACTGTTCGGCGACGAGGATGCGATCGGCCAGACCGTGCGCCTGGGCCGGGTGCCGTTCACCGTGATCGGCACGCTCAACCCGAAGGGGCAGGGCGGATTCGGCCAGGACCAGGACGACGTGGTGCTGGTGCCGCTGGAAACCGGGCGCCGGCGCATGCTCGGCGCGATGGGCCTGCCCAACGGCGCGGTGATGCAGATCGCGGTCGGCGTCGGCCGCGCCGAGGACGTGTCCTACGCGCAGGAACAGATCGAAGGCCTGCTGCGCCAGCGGCACAAGATCCAACCCGGCAGCGACGACGATTTCAGCGTGCGCAACATCGCCGAAGTCGTCGCCACGCGCACCCAGACGACGCGGCTGATGTCGCTGCTGCTCGGCGCGGTGGCGACGATTTCGCTGATCGTCGGCGGCATCGGCATCATGAACATCATGCTGGTGTCGGTGACCGAGCGCATCCGCGAGATCGGCCTGCGCATGGCGGTCGGCGCCGGGCCGGGCGACATCCAGCGCCAGTTCCTGGCCGAGGCGATGCTGATCTCGCTGATCGGCGGCGCGCTCGGCATCGCTATCGGTGTGGTCGGCACCTTGCTGGTCAGCCGCATCGGCGCGTTGCCGGTGGCTTTGAACGGGCAGGTGATCGGGCTGGCGGCGGGGTTTTCGATCGCGACCGGTTTGTTCTTCGGCTATTACCCGGCGCGCAAGGCGTCGCAGCTCGATCCGATCGAGGCCTTGCGGCAGCAATGACCCCGCTGGCCAAGGCGGCGGCGCGGGATCGCGCACCCGCCGACGCGACCGGCCGAAGCCCCTGTAGGAGCTGCGCGAGCTGCGACCGCGAAACCACGCTTACGCCGTCAGCCGGATGTCGCGGTCGCAGCTCGCGCAGCTCCTACAGGGGGCTGCCGATGCATCGCGGGCCGGGCCGGTCGCCGGTCTGAATCGGTTCGGCCCGCGCGGCGCTCTCGACAGGTGCGATCCCCGGCCCGCCGCGGCGGGGCTCGGCCGGCCGCGGACCCTTCGCGACGACCCCGGCCAGGCACCTCCGGCGACCCGGCCGATCCCCGCGGCGCCCCCGGCGCCGGGGCGACCCGCCCAGGCTTGTGGCAAAATCGCGGCCTTGTGGCGGCCGTCGGCCGCCGTCGTCCGGCCGGTTCCGGCCTTTGGATCGAGAACGCCCGCCCATGCCGACCTTCCCGTCGTTCCCGACCGCGCGCCGATCCGGCGACGCGGCCCCCGTCCCCGCTGCGACGGTGCGCCTCGATGGCTGACGAATACGGGCATCTGCCGCGCGGCCCCGGCCGCATCCTCAAGGCGGCGACCTGGTCCATGCAGGGCCTGCGCGCGGCGTGGCTGCACGAGTCCTCGTTCCGCCTGGAGGTCTACCTGTTCCTGGTGCTCTCGCCGGTGGGCTGGTACTTCGGCGAAACCGGAGTCGAGCGCGCGCTGCTGATCGGCTCGATCCTGCTGGTGCTGAGCGTGGAACTGCTCAACTCCGCGGTCGAGGCGGTGATCGAACGCTACGGCCCGGAATTCCACGAACTCGCCGGCCGCGCCAAGGACATGGGCTCGGCCGCGGTGTTCGTGCTGTTGATGAACGTGTTGCTGGTGTGGGCCGCGATCCTCGGCCCGCGCCTGTGGCACCACCTGATGGGCTGATCGCCCCCCGCAAGGACGCAACGCGTATCGCAAGGGCGGCGCCTTTCGCCGTCCGCTTCCGGGCCGCCCGCCGCGGCGCGCCCGTGCCCGCGGCCTCGCCGCGGGCGCTACACCCATAACACTCAGAGGTATGCCGCACGTGATGGAAATGCTGACCGATCCGCAAGTCTGGATCACCTTGTTCACCCTGAGCGCGATCGAGATCGTGCTGGGTATCGACAACCTCGTCTTCATCTCGATCGCGGTCAGCAAGCTGCCGTTCGACCAGCGCGAGAAAGCGCGCAAGTTCGGCATCGCGGTGGCCTGCATCACCCGTATCGGCCTGCTGCTGACCCTGGCCTGGCTGGCCGGCCTGACCAGCGATCTGTTCACCGTCGCCGGCATCGGCATCTCGATCCGCGACCTGGTGCTGATCCTCGGCGGCGCGTTCTTGCTGGTGAAGGGCTCGATGGAGATCAAGGACCTGATCGTCGGCGAAGAAGACTCCGACGACGTCCACACCAAGCCGGCGGCGTCGTTCATGATGGTCATCGCGCAGATCGCGGTGATCGACATCGTGTTCTCGCTCGACTCGGTGATCGCCGCGGTCGGCATGGCCAGCCACACCCCGGTGATGGTCGCCGCGATCCTGCTCGCGGTCGGCGTGATGCTGCTGGCGGCGCGTCCGCTCGGCCAGTTCATCGACAACAACCCGACCATCAAGATGCTGGCGCTGGCCTTCATCGTCCTGGTCGGCGCGTTCCTGATCCTCGACGGCCTGGGCATCCACATCCCGAAGGGCTACATCTACGCGGCGATGGGTTTCTCGGCGCTGGTGGAATGCCTGAACCTGTGGGCGAAGAAGCGCGCGGCGCAGCGGCTGACGGCCGAGTAAGCGCGGCCTGTTTGCCGCGGAACAAGGCCGGCGAGCGATCGCCGGCCTTTTCGTTGGCGGGGCACGGGTTTCGTGGAGCGACGCGGGTCCCGATGCGTTCGTGCCGGATCGCCGCGTCCGCGCGGACCGAAGTCCCACCCGCGAATGCGGAAACGTCCCACGCCCGTCGTCACACCGCGTCCATTGCGCCGCTTCGCGCCCGGTGCTGCAATGCGGCCGTCATCCCGCCGGAGTCCGCGCCATGTTCCGTCCCCTGATCGTGCTCGCCCTGGCCGTGCTGCTCAGCGGCTGCGGCTACAACACCATCCAGCAAAAGGACGAGGGCGTGAAAGCGGCCTGGTCGCAGGTGCTCAACGTCTACAAGCGCCGCGCCGATCTGGTGCCGAATCTGGTCGCCACGGTGAAGGGCTACGCCAGCCACGAGCAGCAGGTGCTGACCCAGGTCACCGAGGCGCGCGCCAAGGTCGGCAGCATCAACGTCAACGCCAACGATCAGGCTTCGCTGCAGCAGTTCGAGCAAGCCCAAGGCGAACTGCGCGGCGCCATCGGCCGCTTGCTGGTGGTCAGCGAGAACTATCCGCAGCTCAAGGCCGACCAAAGCTTCCTGAGCCTGCAGACCCAGCTGGAAGGCACCGAAAACCGGATCACGGTCGAGCGCCAGCGCTACATCGCCGCGGTCCAGGACTACAACACCTTCATCCGCCAGTTCCCCACCAACATCACCGCCAAGCTGTTCGGCTACGCGACCAAGCCGAACTTCACGGTCGAGAACGAGGCGCAGATCCAGCAGGCGCCGACGGTGGACTTCGGTTCGGCCCAGCCCGCGCAGCCGCAGCCGCCGGCGCAGCCGGCGCCGCAGCATTGACCGGCCGGCGATGAGCGCGGCCGCGCGCCGACCCTCGCTGCCGTGGGCGGCGCTGCTGGCGGCGCTGTGGCTGTGCGCCGCGCCGGCGTTCGCGCGCGGCGCGGCGGCGCCGGCGCCGGTCACGCAAGCCGCGCCCGCCGAGGGCGCGGAGTCCGTCTCTTCCGATAGCGCCGCGGCGGCGGGCGAAGTCGCGGTGCCGCGCTTGACCGGCCCCGTCGTCGACCTGACCGGCACGCTCGACGCCGCCGCGGTGTCGCGCTTGAGCGAACGCTCGCTCGACCTGCAGCGGCGCAAGGGCGCGCAGTTAATGCTGCTGATGCTCGACAGCACGCATGGCGAAGACATCGCCGCTTACGCCGGCCGCGTGTTCGCGCAATGGCGGCCCGGCCGCGCCGGCATCGACGACGGCGTGCTGGTGGTGGTGGCCAAGGCCGACCGGCGCATGCGCATCCACCTCGGAAGCGGATTGGACGAGCCCCTTTCCGAACAAACCGCCGCGCGCGTGATCGAAGAAATCCTGGCCCCGGCGTTCCGCGACGGCGACTACGCCGGCGGCCTGGAGCGCGGCTACGACGCGCTGATCGGCCTGATCGACGGCACGCCGCTGCCCGAGCCGAAAGCCGAGCGACTGCCGTGGCCGCTGCTGGCGTTCGCCGGATTGATGACCTTGCCGTTCGTGCTGATCCCGCTGTTCGGGATGCGCGCGGCGTGGCGCAGCGGCCCGCTGGCGTTCTTCGGCCGCTGCGCGGTGATCGTGGCGGTGGCGGCGGCCGCGTATGCGTTCACCGCGCCGAAACTGTCGCCGGACCTGCAGGACTGGGAACGCTGGATGCCGATGGCGTTGTTCACCTATATCGCCACCGCGTTCGTGTCGGTCAGCGGATTCGCCAGCGGCGGCGACGGGCGCCGCGGCGGCGGTTCGCGCTGGGACGACGAGGACGAGCGCCGGCGCCGGCGTTCCTCGTCTTCCTCGTCGAGTTCGAGCAGTTCCAGCAGCTACTCGGGCGGCGGCGGACGCAGCGACGGCGGCGGTTCGTCGGGGAGTTGGTGATGGCGGCCGTACGCTCGGCGTTCGGACTCGCGGCGCGCTGGCGCGGCGCAGTCGCGCTGCCGGGGTGCCTGCTCGCGTTCGCGTCGTGGGCGCAGGCGTCGGTGCCGGAGGCTGCGGCCTATCGCGCCGCCGGCGACGCGGCGGCGTGGCGGCCGGTCGAATGCATCGCCGCGCTCGGTTTCGCGTTCGCCCTGGCCGTGGGTTGGCTGTCGCGCGCGCGCGGCTGGGCGTTGGCCTTGGCCGTGCCGGCGGCGTTGTTGCCGCCGGCCTGGGCGGCGTGGACGTGGAGCGGGCCGGCTTCGGTGTGGATCGCGCTGGCGTGCAGCGTGGCCGGCGGCGCGCTCGGGCAGGCGCTGCGGCCGCGGCGCTGGTTGCGCAGCGTCGCCGGCGCGTCCGCGGTCGGGTTGGCGTTGGCGGCGTTGGTGGCGGCGCTGTTCCGCCAAGGCGTGCCGAAGCCCGGCGATATCGGCGTGGCCGCGATTTCGCTGTTGCTGGCGACGCCGCTGTTGGTCGGCGTGATCGCGCCGCCGATGGCGGCATGGCGGCAAAGCCGCGGCGGTTGCCTGCTGCGCGCGCTGGTGTTCGCGGCGCTGGCGTGGTTCGCGTGGCTGGGCTTGCAGCGCCTGACCGGCGGCGCGGCCGCGCGGATGGAGATTTCGGCTTGGCTGGGCCTGGGCGTGCTCGGCTTGTTCGTTTGGGTCTTGGTGTTTTTCTTCGACGGCAGCGGCTCGGGCGCCAGCCGCGCGCGCGGTTACTCCGGCGGCGGCGCGCGCGACGCAAGCGGTGCCGGCGGTTCGAGCCGTCCGGGCGGTTCCGGCGATTCGGGTTGGTCGGGCGGTGGCGGCGGAGCGAGCGGATCATGGTGAATCAGCGTGGCATCGAAGCACGCACCGCAACGCGCGGCCTGCTGCGCGCCTTGCTCGGTTTCGGCCTGTGGCTGCTGGCCGCGGCCGCGTTCGCGCAACAAGCCGCGCCGATCCCGGCGATGGACTCGCCGGTGGTCGACACCACCGGCACGCTCGACGCGACCGCGCGCGCCAACCTGGAAGCGCAGGCGCGCGCGCTGCAGCAGCGCAAGGGCAGCCAACTGCAGATCCTGATGGTGCCGAGCACGTTGCCGGAAGAAATCGAGCCGTACGCGGTGCGCGCGTTCGAGCAGTTCAAGCTCGGCCGCAAGGGCGTGGACGACGGCGTGCTGGTGGTGGTGGCCAAGGACGACCGGCGCGTGCGCATCGAGGTCGGCTACGGCCTGGAGGGCGCGATCACCGACCTGCAATCCGGCCGCATCATCCAGGAATACATAGCGCCCAAGTTCCGCGCCGGCGATTACGCCGGCGGCCTGACCGACGCCACCGCGATGCTGGTGCGGCTGATCGACGGCGAACCCTTGCCCGAACCGATGGGCCGCGGCGCGCAGAGCGTCGGCGGCGCGGACGACGGCAATTGGGTGCTGGCCTTGTTCCTCGCCGTCATCGGATCGAGCTTGATCCGCGGCGTGCTGTCGGCGGCGCCGGCGATCCTGCGTGGGCTGATCGGCGCGGCCGGCGTCGGCGCGGTCGCGTGGCTGCTCGGCATGGCGTGGTGGCTGATCGGCTTGAGCGCGGTGGCCGGCTTCCTGCTCTCGCTGCTGGGACGCGGCGGCGGCCATTACGTCGGCGGCGGCGGGTGGGGCGGTTACGGCGGCGGCTGGGGCGGCGGCGGTGGAGGCGGCGGAGGCGGTTGGTCCGGCGGCGGCGGTTCCAGCGGAGGCGGCGGCGCCTCGGGGAGTTGGTGATGATGCGCATGCTCCGCCATCTCTGCGCCGGGCCGGCGCGGCGGCGTTTTCCCGAAGCCAGCCTGCGCCGGATCGCGGCGGCCATCGCCGCGGGCGAGTCCCGGCACAGCGGCCAGCTGCGTTTCGCGGTCGAGGCGCGGCTGGGCTGGAACGATCTGATCGCCGGGCGCGACGCGCGCCAGGCCGCGCGCGGCGCGTTCGCCCAACTCGGGGTGTGGGACACAGCGGGCAACAACGGGGTCTTGCTGTATTTGCTGCTGGCCGATCACCGCATCGAGATCGTGGCCGACCGCGGCTACACGCGCCGGGTCGGCGACGAACGTTGGCAGGCGGTGTGCGACGACATCCAGCGGGCGCTGGCGACGGGAGCGGCCGAGGCGGCCGTGCTCGGCGGCATCGCCGCGTTGAACGAGATCATGGCCGCGGCGTTCCCGCGCGAAGCCGGCGCCGCGGCGGCGGGCAACGAACTGCCCGACGAGCCGGCGTTGCTGTAAGCGTCGCTCTCTCGCTGCCGCGACGGCCACGGCGCGGGCCGCACGCATCCGCGATACGCCGCGGCCTAGCGCCATCGGCGCCCGCCACGCCGAATCCGGCGCCCGCCCGCAACCCCAAAGCCCGGCTGAAACCCGCGCCGCTTCGTCCCCAGCGGCCGCAACCCGCACCCTGCGCGCCGGCGCGCTGGGGCACAATAGGTCGGTCTTCCGCTCCCCCGAGCCCGTCCCGTCGCATGATCATCCTGCATCAGATCGATCCGATCGCGCTGTCCCTCGGCCCGCTGCAAATCCACTGGTACGGGATCATGTACCTGCTGGGTTTCGTCACCGCCTGGTGGCTGGGACGCCGCCGGGTCCGCGCCGGGCGCTTGCCCGGGGTCAGCGAGGCCGCCTACGGCGACCTGTTGTTCTACGCCATGATCGGCGTCGTGCTCGGCGGCCGCATCGGCTACGTGTTGTTCTACGGCTTCGCCGACCTGCTGCGCGATCCGCTGATGCTGCTGCGCATCTGGGAAGGCGGCATGAGCTTCCACGGCGGTTTGATCGGCGTGGTCAGCGCGGTGTGGTGGTGGTCGCGCAGCCACCGCACGCATTTCTTCGACACGCTCGATTTCATCGCCCCGCTGGTGCCGCCGGGCCTGGGCTTCGGCCGACTGGGCAACTACATCGGCGGCGAGTTGTGGGGCAAGTTCACCGCCGAAGGCTGGGGCGTGGTGTTCCCGCGCGCGCCGGAGTTCGCCAACTGGACCACGCAGCAACTGCAGACCCAGTTCGCCGCCGGCGCGCTGGACCGCTACGCGCGCCATCCCTCGCAGCTGTACCAGGCCGCGCTGGAAGGGCTGACCATGTTCGCGGTGCTGTGGTGGTTCTCCAGCAAGCCGCGCCCGCGCTACGCGGTGTCGGGCCTGTTCGCGCTGCTGTACGGCTGCTTCCGCTTCCTGGTCGAATTCGTGCGCGTGCCCGACCAGCAACTCGGCGATCACGGCTATCTGGCGTTCGGCTGGCTGACCATGGGCCAGGTGCTGAGCACGCCGCTGATCCTGCTGGGCCTGTTCTGGCTGTGGCTGTCCACGCGCTCGCCGACCCTGCAACCGCAACCGCCGGCCGCCGAGCCGGCCAAGGGCTGAGCCGTGCGCCAGTACCTCGACCTGCTGCGCCACGTGCTCGAACGCGGCGCCGAAAAATCCGACCGCACCGGCACCGGCACGCGCAGCGTGTTCGGCTGGCAGATGCGCTTCGATTTGAACCAAGGCTTCCCGCTGGTCACGACCAAGAAGCTGCACCTGCGCTCGATCGTGCACGAGCTGCTGTGGTTCCTGCAGGGCGAGACCAACATCGCTTACCTGAAGGACAACAAGGTCAGCATCTGGGACGAATGGGCCGACGCGCAGGGCGAACTCGGCCCGGTCTACGGCAAGCAGTGGCGGCGCTGGGCCGACGGCACCGGCGTGGAGATCGATCAGATCCGCTGGGTGGTCGACGAGATCAAGCGCAATCCCGATTCGCGCCGGCTGATCGTCAGCGCCTGGAACGTCGCCGACCTGCCGAAGATGGCGCTGATGCCCTGCCACGCGCTGTTCCAGTTCTACGTGGTCGACGGCAAGCTCAGCTGCCAGCTGTATCAGCGCAGCGGCGACATCTTCCTCGGTGTGCCGTTCAACATCGCCAGCTACGCGCTGCTGACCCACATGGTCGCGCAGGTGTGCGGGCTCGGCGTCGGCGATTTCGTGCACACGCTGGGCGATGCGCATCTGTACTCGAACCATTACGAACAAGCGCGCGAACAGTTGGCGCGCGAGCCGCGCACGCTGCCGACGCTCAAGCTCAACCCGGCGGTGAGCGATCTGTTCGCGTTCGGCTACGACGACATCGCCATCGAGGGCTACGACCCGGCGCCGGCGATCAAAGCGCCGGTCGCGGTCTGAGTCCGGCGATGGCGCGCGGCGCTGCGCGATGGGCCAGCGTCGCTTGCCTGGCGCTGCTGCTCGGCTTGAGCGCATGCGCGCGCCCGGCGAACGATGCTGCGTCCGCGGCGAAGGCATCGTCCGCGCCCAAGCAAGCCGCGCCTTTGCGTTCGCCGGACCGGCCGCTGCCGGAGCCGTTGCCGGCGCCGCCCGTGCCGGAACCGGGCGTGCGCGCCGAGCCGGAAGCCGACATGCCCTTGGCCGCGGGCAGCGCCGTCGAGGCCGCGCGTTCTCTCTACGACCTGCACATGCGCTTGCATGCCAGCGGCTTGCCGGTCGGCGAGGATCTCGCGCGCTATCGGCCGCTGCTGTCCAAGCGTCTGCTGGCGCTGATGGCGCCGGCCGCGCGCGAGCGCGACCGCACGATCGCGCAGACGCCCGATCTGAAGCCGCCCTACATCGAGGGCGATATGTTCACCGGGCTGAGCGAAGGCGCGACCGGTTACAAGCTCGGCAAACGCAACGCGCTCGGGCCGGATCGCGAGAGCGTCGATCTCGAATTCGTTTACGACGACGGTTCCGGCCCGCCGACCCGCTGGCGCGGCCGCGCGCAGATGGTGCGCGAGGACGGGAGCTGGAAGCTCGACGAAGTCGAATACGGCGATTTCGATGCCGGCGTACAGGGCGATTTCGTCCGCGCCGGCAGTCTTTCCGACTGGTTCAAGTAACGGCCGATCCGGCGAGCGCCGCCGACGCGCCTTGCAACGCAACGCGAGGAACACCGCATGACCACTCAGCTCAGCCTGATCGCCGCGCTCGACCGCAACCGCGCCATCGGCCGCGACAACGCGCTGCCGTGGCGCTTGTCGGACGACCTCAAGCGCTTCAAGGCGCTGACCTTGGGCAAGCCGCTGCTGATGGGGCGCAAGACCGCGCAATCGCTGGGCCGCGCGCTGCCCGGGCGGCGCAATCTGGTGCTGACTCGTTCGGGCGAAGTGCCGTTCGCCGGCATGCAAGCGGTGGGTTCGACCGAACAAGCGCTGGAGCTCGCCGCGGCCGACGGCGCCGCCGAACTGTGCGTGATCGGCGGCGGCGAGGTGTACGCGCTGTGTCTGCCGTCGGCGTCGCGCTTGTACCTGACCTGGGTCGATACCCGGGTCGAAGGCGCCGACACGTACTTTCCGCGCTTCGACGAAAGCGAGTGGCGCGAAGCCCGGCGCGAGCGGCATCGCGCGGACGAGCGCAACGAGTTCGATTTCGAGTACGTCGACTATGTTCGCCTGGGCATCGATTGAGGCCATCGTCGCGCTTCGTCGTTGCGTAGGCGCTGCGTAAGCTGCGGCCCGAACGGGCGGCGCAAAACGCGTTGCCCCCAAACCGGTTTGCCCTTGCATTCGCCGAAGCGCCACGGCCGCTACCTGTAGGAGCTGCGTAAGCTGCGACGCACGCAGGCGGCGGAAAACGCGCTGCGTCCGAAGCTCGGGCTATCCGGGCTTTTTCATGGCGATGACTGTTCGGCGGGTACGCGTGGGGGATGTTTTTCGGCGTCTCGCCGCCACCAGGCCTTTGCGTTGGCCGGGTTTCGAGTGGTCGCAGCTTACGCAGCTCCTACGGCCGCTTACGGCCGGATCAGCGCGAGGCCGTGGCGCTCGCGGGCAAGCTCGGCCGATAGCGACCGGTGATCTCGTACGCGAACAGCACGTCTTCCTCCCGCGTCCCGCGCGCGATGTTGTGCAGGATCAGCGGCCGCTTGCGGTCCCAGGAGCGGCGGTCGGAGACGATGCCGATGTGGGTCTGGCCGCGGCCCAGATCCCAGGTCACCACGTCGCCGGCGCGGTAGTCGCCGGCGTTCGCGCTCACCGGCAGCGACCAGCCCTGGCGCTCGAACCAGCGGCGCAGGTTGGGCACGCGGCGGTGGTCGATGCTGCGGTCGGTGGACGTCGCCCGCCACAGCGAGGGGTAGGCGGCGAAGTTCGCGCGCATGTCCTCGTGCACGCTGCGCTGCAGGTCCAGGCCCTGCAAGCGCAGCGCGCGGATCACCACGTCGGTGCAGACGCCGCGGTCGGGCGCGACATCGCCGCCGGGATAGCTCAGTGGCACGTAGGCCGGGTCGTACAGCCGCACCACGCCGACCTGCGCGCGCGCGGCGGCGACCAAGGGCGGCGAGGGCGCGGCGGGTTCCGACGAGGGCGCGGGCCAGACGTGGGTGTCGACGCGTTGCCCCGGTGGCGCGGACGGTTGCGAGCAGGCGGCGGCGAGCAGCGCGAACAACGGCGCGGCGATGCGCGACGCTAGCTTGCGCGAGACAGGTGGCGACAACGGCCGCGCCGGCGGTGGGCCGCGCCTTGTGGCGGCGCTCCATCGCGTCGGCGGCAACTCGCGCGCGGCCGCCGCGCACGACCGCGCCGCGTGCGCCACGACAGCGCGCAACCGCGCGATCGCCGGCTTCGAATCATCGTGCGGGCTTCGCCATCCATGGCGCATGCGCATGCTCCGCTCAGGCCGGTTGGCGCGGCGGCCGCGGCCGCGGTGGATGCGCCGGCACGTCGCGGCCCGGCACCTGGACGAGGCGCAGCTCGTCGGTGTCCAACTGCAGCGCGGTGAGCTTGCCGCCCCAGACCGCGCCGGTGTCGATGGCGTGCACGCCGTGGCCGATGAACAAGCCCAGCGTGGACCAGTGCCCGCACACGATCTTGAGATCGCGCTCGACCCGGCCCGGCACTTCGTACCACGGGTACAGGCCGACCGGCTGCGTGCCCGGGCTGCCCTTGTCCTCGAAGGCGATGCGGCCGCGCGGCGTGCAATAGCGCAGGCGGGTGAAGATGTTGATGATCGCGCGATGGCGGTCGATGCCGGCCAGCTTGGGATTCCAGGCCGGGCGGTCGCCGTACATGTTCTTCAGCAGGCGCCGGTACTGGTCGCCGTGCAGGCGCTCCTCGACTTCGCGCGCGTGGCGCTCGGCCATCGCCGTGGTCCAGCGCGGCGCGAGGCCGGCGTGGACCATCATCCAGCCGAGCTTGCGGTCGGCGTGGACGAGCTTCTGCAGGCGCAGCCAGTCCAGCAGCGACTCGCCGTCCTCGGCCAGGACGATGCGCTGCAGGTCGGGATTGACCTTGCGCTTCTCTTCCTCGGTGCGCTGGCCGATCGCCAGCAGCGACAGGTCGTGATTGCCCAGCACCACCACGCTGCGTTCGCGCAGCGAGTGGACCAGACGCAGAGTTTCCAGGGATTGCCCGCCGCGGTTGACCAGGTCGCCGCAGAACCACAGCTGGTCCTGCGCCGGATCGAAGTTGAGCCGCTCCAGCAATCGCTGGGTGGCGTCGTAGCAGCCCTGGAGGTCGCCGATTGCCCAAACGCTCATGTGCCGTCCGCGCTCAGTGCAGGGTGCGCGGTACGGTGAGGGTGAACGACGGAATCGGCGCGTCGAAACGGGTGCCGTCGTCGGCCACCATCGCGTAGCTGCCTTCCATCGTGCCCAGGCTGGTCTCCAGCACGGCGCCGGAGGTGTATTCGTAATCGTCGCCCGGACGCAGCCACGGCTGCTCGCCGACCACGCCGTCGCCGCGCACTTCCTGCACCTTGCCGTTGGCGTCGGTGATCACCCAGTGGCGCGCGATCAGGCGCGCGGGGACGTTGCCGGCGTTGCGGATGTGGATGGTGTAGGCGAACACGTAGCGGTCCTGCTCCGGGGCGGATTGATCGTCCAGGTAGCGGGTCGCCACGTCGATGTCGAAGACGTATTCGGTGGGGCGGTTCATAGCGGCAGTTTAAGCAAAGCGGGCATGAAGCGGGAATGAGTTCCCGCAATAACGCGGGGAGGGGCAAAACGTCCGCCGCGGCGGCGCTGCGATCGCGGTCGCAGGCGTCGCGGGTGCGGGCGGGGTCGGGCAGTTTCGCGCGGTTTCGCGCGATCCGCGCGCCGCGCGAGCGGATCGCGCGTGCGTCCGCGCGGGAGCGCCGCGGCGCGGCCTGCGCGCCTCGGCGACGCGCGTGCCGGTCAGGCCGCCGACGGATCCGGCAGGACTTTGTCGTGCGCGCGCAGCCAGTTGGCCAGACGCACGAATTCGCCCACTTCCAGTTGCTCGGCGCGCGCGTCGGGCCGCACGCCGGCGGCTTCGATCGAGGCGCCGTCGCAGACCAGCGAGAGCGCGTTGCGCAGCGTCTTGCGGCGCTGGCCGAAGGCGTCGCGGACCACGCGCGCGAACAGGGCGTGGTCGTCGATGCCGATTTGTTCGGGCGCCAGCGGAATCATCCGCACCACCGCCGAATCGACCTTCGGCGGCGGCCGGAACGCGGCCGGCGGCACGTCGAACAGCGCGATCACCTGGCAATACGCCTGCAGCATCACGCTGAGGCGGCCGTAGACCTTGCTGCCGGGCCCGGCGGCCATGCGGTCGACCACTTCCTTCTGCAGCATGAAGTGCATGTCGCGGATCGCCGCGGCGTGCTCCAGCGCATGGAACAGGATCGGCGAGGACAGGTTGTAGGGCAGGTTGCCGACCAGCCGGATCGGGCCGCCGTTGTGCGCCAGGGCGGTGAAATCCACGGTGAGCACGTCGCGGTGGATCACTTCCAGCGTGCCGTGGGCGCGCGCGGACTCGGTGAGCGGGAAGATCAGGTCGCGGTCGAACTCGATCACGGTCAGTTCGCCGTGGCGGTCGAGCAACGGGAAGGTGATCGCGCCCTGGCCGGGGCCGATCTCGACCAGACGGTCGCCGGGTTTCGGGTCCACCGCGTGCACGATCATCGCGATGATGTGGGCGTCGTGCAGGAAGTGCTGGCCCAGGTGCTTCTTGGCCTCGGGCTTGAAGCCTTTGGCGTGGGTCTTGGCGGTGCCGGTCATGGCGAGCCTCCGGGCGGGGCGGTGCGGGGCGAACGGGTCATGCGGATGGGCGGGCCGTGCGGATCATTCGGTTTTGGGCGATGCGGGCGCAGGTCTGCGCCGCGGCGATCAGGCTGGACGGGTCGGCGAGGCCGCGGCCGGCCAGGTCCAGCGCGGTGCCGTGGTCCACGGCCACGCGCGGATAGGGTAGCCCGAGGGTCAGGTTCACCGCGCGCTCGAAGCCGCTGTACTTGAGCACCGGCAGGCCCTGGTCGTGGTACATCGCGACCACGGCGTCGAAGCCGCGCAGCTTGGCCGGCAGGAACGCGGTGTCGGCGGGCAGCGGGCCGATCAGGTCGAGGCCGTCGGCGCGCAGCGCGGCCAGCACCGGCTCGATCACCTCGATCTCTTCCATCCCCAGGTGCCCGGCTTCGCCGGCGTGTGGGTTGAGGCCGAGCACGGCGATGCGCGGGCGCTGCAGGCCGAAGTCGCCGCGCAGGGCGGCTTCGACGATGCGCAGGGTCCGCGCCAGCGGGTCGGGGCGGATCGCGTCGGCGACCGCGCGCAACGGCAGGTGGGTGGTGGCGAGACCGACCCGGACGATGTCGTTGGCCAGCATCATCACCACCTCGCGCCCGGCCTGCTGCGCCAGCAGCTCGGTGGTGCCGGTGTAGGCGATGCCGCCCTGGTTGATGACCGCCTTGTGCACCGGCCCGGTGACGACGCCGTCGAGGCGGCCGTCCAGGCAGGCCTGGGCGGCGTCGAGCAAGGCCTGGATCACCGCCGCGGCGTTGGCCGGCTCGGGCGCGCCGAAGGCCGGCGGTACGGGATTGGGGATCTCGACCACGGCCACTTCGCCCGGCGCGCGCGAAGGGCGGTCGGGCGGGAGCAGGGTCAGGGGCAGGGCGAGGGCGTCGGCCGCGGCGCGCAGGCTGCGCGGGTCGGCGTAGCAGATCAGATCGTAGTCGCGCGGCTGCTGCAGCAGCCGCACGCACAGCTCCGGCCCGACGCCGGCCGGCTCGCCCGGCACCAGCGCGAGCCGGGGCGGGGTCACGTCAGCCGCCCTTGGCGGCCGGCAGCGTGGTTTCGGTGCCCGGCTGGTTGCCTTCCGAGCCCTTGCCGACGCGGAAGTCGACATAGGCTTCGCTGCGCTTCTCGCGCAGGAAGCGGTTCCACTCTTCTTCCAGCTTGCGCCGGCCGATGGTCTCCTGGACCTGGGCGCGCTTGCTCTGGTCGGCCATATCGGTTTCGCGCGTGGCCAGACGCTGGACGATGTGGTAACCCGCGCTGGTGTGGACCGGCTGGGACACTTCGTTGTCGGCCAGGGCCGCGACCGCGCCGCCGAACTCGGGGCCGAATTCGTCGCGGGTGAACCAGCCCAGATCGCCGCCCTTGGCCTGGGTGCCGAGGTCTTCGGAGCTTTCCTTGACCACGTCCTCGAACTTGGCGCCGCCGGCGATGCGCGCGCGCAGGGTTTCGGCCTTGGCCTTGGCCTGGGCTTCGGTGATCTTGTCGTTGACGCGGATCAGGATGTGGCGGGCGTGGTACTGGGTCGCCATCTGCGGGCCGGACGACTTGGACGCGTCGCGCACTTCCACCAGCTTGAGCAGCTGGAAGCCGCTGGGGCCGCGCAGCGGCTGGGTCACGTCGCCGGCCTTCATCGACTTCATCATCTCGGCGAACGCGGCCGGGATTTCGTCGACGCTGCGCCAGCCCAGGTCGCCGCCTTCCAGCGCGTTGGGGCTGTCGGAGTAGCGCACCGCGGCGGCGTTGAAGTCCATCTCGCCCTTGTCGATCAGCGTCTTGACGCCGTCGACCTTCTTCTGCGCCGTGGCGATCTGCTCGGGCGTGGCGCCCTCGGGCAGGGCGACCAGGATGTGGGCGAGGTGGTACTGGGTGCCGGAGTTGGCCTGCGCGGCCAGGGCGGCGTCGATTTCGGCGTCGCTGACCGAGACCCGGGTCTGGGCGAAGCGCTGGCGCAGGCGCTGGACCAGCAGTTCGTCGCGGATCGAGTTGCGGAAGTCGGCGAAGGAGCTGCCGTCGCGGGCGATCTGCTGGCGCAGCTGGTCGACGCTGATGCGGTTGGACTGGGCGATGCCGGCGATGGCCTGCTCGATTTCCTGGTCGGTCACGCGCACGCCGGTGCCCTGGGCCTGGGCGACCTGCAGCTTGAGCAGGATCAGGCGTTCGAGCACCTGCCGTTCCAGCACGTCGCGCGGCGGCAGCTGTTCGCTGCGGCCGGCGTACTGGTTGAGGATGTTGGCGACCGCGCGGTCGAGCTCGGTCTTGAGGATGACGTCCTCGTCCACGACCGCGGCGATGCGGTCGATCGGTTGCATTTCCTGGGCCTGGGCGACGCCGATCAGCAGGCCGGTGGCCAGGACGCCAGCGGTCAGGGCACGGGCAAAACGATTGTTCATAGGGTCGGGTCGAGGATGGCCTCGTCGCCGCCGGGACCGCGATTTTCGCGGCTGACCGTGGGAGACGGAGGCGTCAGATAGAGGTCGTCGCGGTTGTAGCCGAGAATAGCACGGCGCAAAACCTTCTCCGTGTTCTGGCCCGCCGAGCCTAGACCCTTGAGTTCGAACTCCACCTGAAACGAACTGTTCAGGTCTTCGGAGCGGTTGCGCTGGTAGCGGCGGGCGATCGCGCGTACCGCCAGACAGCAGCTTTCCCACTGCACGCCGGCGATCTGCTCGAGCGGACGGCTGTCCTTGATCGAGTAGTAGTAGCGGCCGACGATGCTCCAGTTGTTGTTGATCGGGTACAGGAAGGAGAAGTCGGCCTGCTCGTACTGATCGGCGATGTCGCTCGGCGAGCCCGGGGGCGCGGCGAGGTTGCGGCGGTAGCGGTAGGCGAAGTTGACCACGCCGGAATTGCGGAACAGGTAGCGCGCGCGCAGGGTGGCGACGTCCTCGCTGCGCAGGCGCGGGTCCCACTGGTAGGTGGCGTTGATCGTCCAGCGGTCGCTCGGCGAGACGCTGACGTCGGCGACCCAGGCCGACTTGCCCTGCTTGATCGGGGTTTCGGCGCCGGCGACCACGCGGATGTCGTCGAAGTACTGGATCTGGCCGATGCTCGCGGCCAGCCGCTCGCGGCCGTCCTCGGAGTTGATCAGGCGCGTGGTCAGCGCCGTGGTCAGCTGGTTGGCGTCGGTCTGGCGGTCGGCGCCGGAGTAGCGGTTGTCGCGGAACAGCGCGCCCCAGCTGAAGGACATCGGGTTGGTGTCGAACAGCGGCAGCCCGTCCTGGTCGCGGTACGGCGCGCGCAGGTAGAACACGCGCGGCTCCAGGGTGTGGACGTAATGGTCGCCGCGGATTTCGGTCTCGCGGTCGAAGTACAGGCCGGCGTCGATCGAGGTGATCGGCAGGCTGCGGGTCGGCGACTTGTCGTAGAAGCCGCGCACCATCTCCTCGGTCTTGATCGTGCCCGGGTTCGCGAGGACGAAGGCGTCGGCGCGGTTGTTGGCGATCTGCTTGGCAAGGCTGGAGTCGAGCTCGTACGCGGTGTAGCGCCAGGCCAGCTTCGGCCGGATGTACCAGGCCGCGCCTTCCAGCGGGAAGCTCACGTACGGGCGCACGTCGAAGCGGCTGCCGCCCGGAATCTCCAGGCGCCGGCTGTCCGGAATGCCCGCGGTCGGGTCGCTGCTGATGTACTTCTTGTCTTCGTGCTGGAAGCGCACGGCCTCGGTGTCGACGCCGGTTTCCAGCCAGCGCTGCACCGGCTGCGCCCAGTGGAAGGTCGCGCGCGGCAGGCGGTCGTAGGCCAGCGAGTCTTCCTGCAGGGTGAAGTCGGCGAGCTGGTTGTGGTCGGCGGTGAAGCTCGCGTCCCAATAGCGGCCGCGGCCGTACACGCCGATCTCGCTGCGCAGCGAGGTCGCCGACTGGCCGTACAGGCTGTTGCTGAAGTCCTGCAGGTAGTACTTGTCGCTGACCCAGGCCAGATTGGCCGCGGCGTACCAGGTGCCGTTGAAACGGTGGGAGCCCTTGAACGCGAACTCGCCACGGTTGTCGCGCGGCATCTGGTCTTCGGGAATGGTCAGCAGCGGGCTGTCGATGCGCCGGTAATAGGTGTAGCGGTCCGGATCCTTGCGCGAGAGGTCGTCGCGCGGCATCCAGTTGACGTAGGTCTCGCCCGAGCCGTTCTCGTACAGCCAGCGGAACTCCACGCCCAGGCTGGCGCCGCGGCGGCTCATGTAGCGGGGGAACAAGGTGGCGTCGTAGTTCGGCGCGAGATTGAGGTAGATCGGCTGGCGCCAATCGAAGCCGTTCTTGCCGGACATGCCGATGTTCGGATACAGCAGGCCGGTGCGGCGGCGGTCGTCGACCGGGAACATGAACCACGGCACGTACAGCACCGGGATCTTGCCGATCCGCAGCGTCGCGTTGCGCGCCACGCCCATGCCTTCCTCGGTGTCGATGTCGATGCGGTGGGCGCGCAGCTCCCAGGCGCGCTGGTTCGGCGCGCAGGTGGAGTAGGTGGAACTCAGCAGCGAGCCCTTGACGCCGTTGAGTTCGATCCGCTCGGCGCCGCCGTTGCCGCGGCGCGAGGTGAGCTGGTACTCGACGTCGTCGATCTGGTGCTTGTCGGCGTTCTGGTCGCCCTCGGCGTGCTCGGCGACCAGGCGCATGCTCGAGTCCTGGTAGCGGACGTGGCCCTCGGCCGTGTACTTGCCGCTTTCCTGGTTGTAGCTGAGCTTGTCGGTGCCCAGGAACTGGTCGCCGCGGCTGAGCCGGACGTTGTCCTGGACCACGATGTTCTGGTCGTCGCCGGCGCGCTGCAGGGTGCCGCCGTCGATGGCGGTGGGCTGGCTGGCGCGCTGGTCGGCGGTGCCGGTCGGCGCGGGGGCGTCGTCGAAGGACGGGACCGCGTCGATCAGCGGGCACAGTCCCCAGTTCTCGTTGTCGTCCGCCGCGTACGCGGGCAGGGCGAGGGCGATGCAGAGCGACAACGGGAGCAGGCGGAGGGGTTTGCGCACGCGAGCATCCGGCAGACGGTGAAAAACGGCGGTTAGCTTGCCCCATCCCTTGCAAGCGGGCAACGCGAGCGCCATCTGGGAGTCAACGGCGTTCATCTTGCAAGTTTCGCGCAACCGGCCGGCATCGTCTGTCCAAATCCGCCGCCGCGCCGGCAACGCGCCGCCGTCCACCCCGGAGGAGATCATGAGCCAGCACCCCCATACCGACCCCGCCGCCCCCGCCGCCGCCCCGGTCGAGAAGAGCGAAGCTGAATGGCGCGAGCAGCTTTCGCCGGAGCAATACGCGATCTGCCGCTGTTCGGCCACCGAACGGGCCTTCACCGGGCGCTTTTGGAACCACAAGGAGGCCGGCACCTACACCTGCGTGGCCTGCGGCGAGCCCTTGTTCGACTCGGACACCAAGTACGACTCCGGTAGCGGCTGGCCGAGCTATTACCAGCCGATCCGGCCCGAAGCGGTCAGCGAGCAGGCCGACGAGAGTCACGGAATGCGCCGGATCGAGGTCAAATGCGCGCGCTGCCAGTCGCACCTGGGGCACGTGTTCCCGGACGGGCCGCGGCCGACCGGGTTGCGGTATTGCATCAACTCGGCGGCGTTGGAGTTCGAAGGCAAGGCGGAAGGGTGAGGCGGGGCGCGGGCCGGTCGGGGCGGCGGTAGGCGCTGCGTAAGCTGCGACCGAGACACCGCGCTTGCGGCGCGGCTGGCTACCCCGCGGTCGCGGCTCACGCCGCTCCTACAGGGGCTTCGGCTGGATTGGGGCGTTTTGAGAGAGGCGTCGTAAGCCGGGCGGGGCGGCTGTAGGAGCTGCGTAAGCTGCGACCGCGGTACCGCGCTTGCGACGCGACCGGCTATCCCGCGGTCGCGGCTCGCGCCGCTCCTACAGGGGCTTCGGCTGGATTGGGGCGTTTTGAGAGAGGCGTCGTAAAGCCGGACGGAGCGGCTGTAGGAGCTGCGTAAGCTGCGACCGCGACACAGCGCTTGCGACGCGACCGGCTACCCTGCGGTCGCGGCTCACGCCGCTCCTACATAGGGAGCGCAGCGAAACAGGGAGCGCGCAGCGAAACAGGAATGCGGCGAAACAGGCCGCGCGCCGAGACTCAGCCGAGCATCGCCCCTACATGCGCCACCGCGCTTTCGCGCAGCGCGGCGAGGTCGTAGCCGCCTTCCAGCATCGACACCACGCGCCCTTGCGCGTAGCGCTCGGCGATCGCGACCAGTTCGGCGGTGAGCCAGGCGAAGTCGTCGCCTTCGAGGTCGATCTGTGCCAGCGGGTCGCGTTTGTGCGCATCGAAGCCGGCCGAAATCAACACCAATTGCGGACGGAAGCCGTCGATGGTCGGCAGCAGGCGGTCGCGCCAGACGCGGCGGAAGCCTTCGCTGCCGGTGCCCGGCGGCAGCGGCGCGTTGACGATGTTGCCGACGCCGCGCTCGTGCGCGTAGCCGGTGTCCGGGTACAGCGGCATCTGGTGCGAGGACACGTACATCACCCGCGGATCGCTGTCGAAGATTGCCTGAGTGCCGTTGCCGTGGTGGACGTCGAAGTCGATCACCGCGACCCGCGACAGCCCGTGCTTGTCGCAGGCGTGGGCGGCGGCGACGGCGATGTTGTTGAACAGGCAAAAGCCCATCGCCGCCTCGCCGGTGGCGTGGTGGCCGGGCGGTCGCACCGCGCAGAACACCCGGGTTTCCTCGCCCTTGAGCACCGCGTCCACCGCCGCCACGCCGGCGCCGGCGGCGCGCAGCGCGGCTTCGGCCGAGCCCGGCGCGAGCACGGTGTCGGGGTCGAGCTGCATCGGGCCGTCGACCGGCGTGTCCAGCACCAGCGCCAGCAGTTCGTCGCAATGCGCGCGCAGCAGCTGGCCGCGGCTGGCGGCCGGCGCTTCGCACCAGCGCAGGCGGTCGGGGAAGGCTTCGCGCAGCGATTCGGTCACCGCGACCAGACGCAGCGGCCGCTCGGCATGGCCCGGACCCGGGTCGTGGCGCGTGCAGGCCGGATGCGTGTAGACGCGCACGCCGCTAGGCCTTGCGGCGCTCGTGGTTCCAGGTGACCTCGCCGTGGCCGTCGGCGCGGGCGAGCACGCGCGCGATCACGAACAGCAGGTCGGACAGGCGGTTGAGGTAACGCACCGCCTCGGGCCGGATGTCTTCGATCCGCGCCAGCGCCACGGTGTCGCGCTCGGCGCGGCGGACCACGGTGCGGGCGATGTGGCAGCGCGCCGCGGCTTCGCCGCCGGCCGGGAGGATGAACTCCTTGAGCGCCGGCAAATCCTCGTTGTGCGCGTCCAGCCACTGTTCCAGCCGGTCGATGTCGGCGGCGAAGATCGCCGCGTGGCCGGGGATGCACAGCTCGGCGCCGAGGTCGAACATCTGGTGCTGGATCGACACCAGTTGCTCGCGCACCACTTCCGGCAATTCGGCGGCGAGGATCAGGCCGATGGTCGAATTGGCTTCGTCCACGGTGCCGTAGGCGCCGACGCGGGCCGAATCCTTGCCGGTGCGGCTGCCGTCGCCGAGGCCGGTGGAGCCGTCGTCGCCGGTGCGGGTGTAGATCTTGGAGAGGCGGTTGCCCATCGCGTCGAGCCTCGCGCCGCGCCGGTCAGCGCTTGCGCGCGTCGTCGGAGGAGTGCGAGCCCAGCGCGGTCTTGCCCGCGGCCGCGGCGATCGCCTGGACCACGGCGGCGATGCCGACGTAGGTGGCGGTGGTGCGCAGGTACGGCAGCAGCCATTCGACGTAGTTGGCGGCCCAGCCGGCGACGGTCGGGTTCGGCACCGAGGCCGAGATCCAGTAGAAGCTGCCCTGGCTCAGCAGCTGGCACACCGCGACCGACACCAGCAGCGCGCCGGCGGCGACGCCGAGGGTGTTCCAGTTGCGCTTGTAGTTGCGCGCGACGAACAGGCCGCCGGCCCACATCGCGAAATACGCCGGCACCAGGAACCAGTAAGCGGCCGAGACGCAGTAGTGGTCCCAGAAGCTGATGCCCATGCGGCTGATGACCGCGTAATCGATCGACACCGCCAGCGCCATCAGCGCCGGGAACGCCCAGCGGGTCCAGCTGCGCAGATAGAAGCCGCCGATGAAGAACACCGCCCACGACGCGTCGGGGATCGGCGCCCAGTGATTGACGCGGGTCGCGACCATCAACACGGCCAGCAGGGCGAGGATCAGGCTGTTGCGGGTGTTCGGCTTCATGGATCTGGCTCCGGACGCGGCGGCGTCGATTCGGCCATTCTAAAGAAGCTGGGGGCGAATGTGCCGGTTGGGCCGTGGATCGGGGGCTAAGTGATTGATTCGGGTGGTCGGCAAGCGGGTTGCGCGGCCTTGGGGCGCGCAGCCGCGCGCGCCCGAAGGCCGCTGCGACAACCGCGAACCCACGCTTAGCGAACGCCCACGTATCATGAACGTCATGACTTCCGACGCCACGCCGCATTCTTCCGGCGCGCCCGACCCCAGCGTCCACGCCAGCCACGATGTCCTGATCGTCGGCGGCGGCCTGGTCGGCGCCAGTCTCGCCATCGCCCTGGACCGCATCGGCCTCGACGTGGGCCTGATCGAGGCCGCCCCGCCCGGCGCGCTGCCGGCGGTGTTCGACGAACGCAATCTCAGCTTCGCCGAAGCCACCCTCAACGCCCTCGACGCGCTCGGCGTGCTGGCCAAGCTGCGCGCGCCGACCGGGCCGATCCGGCGCATCCACATCAGCCGCCGCGGCGATTTCGGCCGCACCGTGCTCGACGCCCAACGCTACGGCCGCGAAGAATTCGGCCGGGTGGTGGTGGCGCGCGATTTCGGCGAAGCGCTGGAAGCGCGGCTGGCCGAGTTGCCGCGTTTGCTGCGCTACCGCCCGGTGCGCTTCGTCGGCTTGGCCGACGGCGGCGGCGACGGCTGGCGCGCGGTGCGCGTGGCCGACGGCGCGGGCGAGCGGATCCTGCGCACTCGGCTCTTGGTCGCCGCCGACGGCACCCGCAGCGGCGTGCGCGACGCGCTCGGTATCGGCACCGACGAACACGATTACGGCCAGACCTTGTTCGTCGCGCGCGTGCGCGGCGAGCGCACGCCCGACGGCACCGCCTACGAGCGCCTCGGCCGCGACGGCCCGACCGCGCTGCTGCCGCGCGGCGACCGCCATTACGGTTTGATCCACGGCGTCGCCACCGCCGAAAGCGACGCGGTCGCCGCGCTCGACGAAGCCGGCTTCCTGGCGCGCGTGCAGGACGCGTTCGGCTGGCGCGCCGGCCGCTTGCTGGCGAGCGGCGCGCGCAGCCTGTATCCGGCGATCCGGGTGCTGGCGCAGCGCACCGTCGCGCCGCGCGCGGTGTTGGTCGGCAACGCCGCGCAGACCATCCACCCCATCGGCGCGCAAGGCTTCAACCTCGGCCTGCGCGATGCGATGACGCTGGCCGAACTGATCGAACAGCAACGCGCCGCCGGCGACGCCGACTGCGGCAGCGAGGCTTTGCTCGCGCGTTATCTGCAGCGGCGCAAGGAAGACCGCGAACGCACCGTCGGCTTCTCCGACGGCTTGGCGCGGCTGGCGTCGAACGACACCGAACTGATGCGGCCGCTGCGCAGCCTGGGCTTGTTCGCGTTCGACCGCTTGGCCAGCGCGCAGTCGTTCCTGGTCGGCGGCGCGATGGGCTATCGCGGCGACGTGCCGGCGCTGTGCCGCAACGACCGCGCCGGCGGCGCGCCGTTCAACGGCGTGCCCGACGACCGCCGCGGAGGCCGCGCATGAGCCGGCGCGAGTTGCTCGACGTGATCGTGGTCGGCGCCGGCGTGGTCGGCGCGGCCGCCGC
The DNA here is from genome assembly GCF_018847975.1 of Lysobacter sp. K5869. Taxonomy (NCBI): domain Bacteria; kingdom Pseudomonadati; phylum Pseudomonadota; class Gammaproteobacteria; order Lysobacterales; family Lysobacteraceae; genus Lysobacter; species Lysobacter sp. K5869. The sequence continues at coordinate 2,468,178 of NZ_CP072597.1, forward strand.
GCTGGCGTTCGCCCGCGACGGGCTCGACGTGGCCCTGGTCGAAGCGCGCGAACCCGCGCCGTGGTCGCCGCAGCGCTCGGACCTGCGCGTGTACGCGTTCGCGCCCGACAACGCCGCGTTGCTGCACGACCTGGGCGTGTGGAATTCGGTGCGCGAGGCGCGCGTGCAACCCTACCGCGCGATGCGGGTTTGGGACGCGGCCGGCGGCGGCGAGATCGCCTTCGACGCCGACGCGTTCGGCCGCCGCGAACTGGGCTGGATCGTCGAGAACGGCTTGCTGGTCGATCGCTTGTGGTCGGCATTGGCGCCGGCCGGCGTGCAGCTGCATTGTCCCGATCAAGTCGAAACCTTGGAGCGCGACCAAGCCGACAGCGTCGGCGTGACCTTGGCCGGCGGCCGGCGCTTGCGCGCGCGGCTGGTGGTCGCCGCCGACGGCGCCGAATCCAAGCTGCGCCGGCTCGCCGGCATCGACGCGCCGTCGCACGATTACGGCCAGCGCGGTTTGGTCGCGTATGTGGACAGCGAACGCGGCCACGAAGCGACCTGCTGGCAGCGCTTCCTGCCGGGCGGGCCGATCGCGTTCCTGCCGACGCAGGGCGAGGACGGCGCGCGCGACAAGCGCAGCTCGATCGTGTGGACGCTGCCGGAAGCCGAGGCCGAGCGCTTGCTCGCGGCCGACGACGCGGCCTTCCTGATCGAACTCGAACGCGCCTTCGCCGGCCGCCTCGGCGCGCTTACCCGGGTGTCGCCGCGCGCCGCGTTTCCGCTGCGGCGGCAACTCGCGCAGCGCTATGTGTCGGGGCGCGTGGCGGTGATCGGCGATGCCGCGCACGTGGTGCATCCGTTGGCGGGGCAGGGCGTCAATCTCGGCCTGCGCGATGTTGCCGGCTTGCGCGCGAGCTTGCAGCAAGCGCAGCGCCGCGGCGTCGATCTCGGCTCGCCGCACCGCCTGGAGCGCTGGGCGCGCGAGCGGCGCAGCGAGAACGCGTTGGCGGCGTATGGGTTCGACGGCTTGAACAAGCTGTTCTCCAACGACGATCTCGCCGCGACGTTGGTGCGCGGGCCGTTGTTGGGGTTGGCCGGCAAGCTGCCGCCGCTGGCGCATTTCTTCTGGCGGCGCGCGGCGGGGGTGTGAGCCGGGGGCTGGCGTTTTCGGAGGCTGCGTCGGTTCTGGGGTTGTGTCGCAGCGCTTGATCGTTGCGGCTCGTTGCGATGCTTAGAGCGCAAGCGACGGCAACGTCAAAATGGGTTCCGGCGTTCGCCGGAATGACGGTGGGTGAGAGACGGTTCGCTGCATGAGAGAGACGAAACCTTTTCACCGTCATTCCGGCGAACGCCGGAATCCATTTTGCTGTTGCTTCTAGTCTTCGCAGGAACGCCGCATGAAACGCGCCACCGCATTCGCCGCCGCGTTGTGCCCGACGCTCGCGCTCGCCACCAGCCAATGCCCGCCGGAATACGGCGAAAAATCCCCCGCGTTCTGGGCCTTCGGCTGGGCCGTGCTCGGCCTGTTCGCGCTGATCGGATTGGCCTTGCCGGTGTTGGCCGCGCGCTGGGCGCTCGGCCGCGGCGGCTGGGCGCGCGCGATTTGGATCCTGCTCGCGTGTCTGGCGATGCTGGCCTGCTGGATCGCCGGACTGTGGATCTTCGGCGTGTACTTCGTGATGGTCTGCTGAAACGCGCTCAGTCCTCGTGGAACGGCTGGCGCGTATCGCCCAGCAGATACACCGACACCGCTACGCCGACCAAGGCCACTGCCATCACGTAGTACGCCGGCGCCATGCCGCCGAAATGCGGCGCGAGATAACCGCCGATCAACGGCGGCGTCGCCGCGCCGAACACCGCGTAGGCGACGTTGTAGGAAAACGACAGCCCCGAGAACCGCACCGGCGCCGGGAACGCGGCCACCATCACCGCCGGGATCACCCCGACCACGCCGACGAACACGCCGGCCAGCGCATACAGCAGCAGGAAGTTGTGCGCGCCGTGGTTCAAGTCGTAGTACAGCGCGAAGCTGCTGACCAACACGCCGAGCGAGCCGATCAACAGCGCGCGGCCGCGGCCGATGCGATCCACCAACCAGCCGCCGCCGACCGAACTCAAGGTCAGGAAGAACGCGGCCAGGCTGTTGCCGAGGAAGGCGCGCGACGGCGCCATGCCGAACTTCTGCTGGACGATGGTCGGCGTCATCAGGATCACCACCACGATCGCCGCGGTCAGCAGCCACGTCACCAGCATCGACAGCACGATGCCGGCGCGGTGGTCGCGCAGCACTTGCTTGAGCGGCAGTTCCTGCACCAGTTGGCGGCTCTCGCGCATCGCGGTGAACACCGGCGTTTCGCTGAGCCAGCGGCGCAGGTACACGGCGAGGAAACCGAACACGCCGCCGATCACGAACGGCACCCGCCAGCCCCAGTCCAGCACCTGCGCCGGGGCGAGGAAGGTGTTGATCGCGGTGGAGATCAGCGAGCCGATCAGAATGCCGGCGGTGAGGCCGGCCGACAGCGAGGCGCAGGCGAAACCGACGCGGCCGCGCGGCGCGTGTTCGGCGACGAAGGTCCACGCGCCGGGCACTTCGCCGCCGATGGCGATGCCCTGGACGATGCGCAGGAACAGCAGCAACAACGGCGCGGCGAGGCCGATCTGCGCATAGGTCGGCAGCAGGCCGATGAACAGCGTCGGCAGCGCCATCAGGAACACGCTCAGGGTGAACATGCGCTTGCGCCCGGAGCGGTCGCCGAAGTGGGCCATGACGATCCCGCCGATCGGCCGCACCAGATAACCGGCGGCGAAGATGCCGTAGATCTGCAGCGTGCCCAGCCATTCGGGCATGCCGACCGGGAAGAACAGCTTGCGCAGCGTCTCGGTCAGAAAGACGAAGATCACGAAGTCGTAGAACTCCAGCGCGCCGCCCAAGGCCGACAACAGCAGCGTGCGGGTGTCCTTGCGGCTCAGCGGCGCGGCGCCGGCGGGCGGGGCGGAAGCGACGGCTTCGGAAGTCATTGCGGCGGCGGGCTCGGGCGGGACTGGCAACGCACTATGCCGCAACTGCGCGCGCGCACAACCGGGCCGGCGCGGAACACAGCCTAAAGTAGTAGTGCGGCGTTCGCGCGGCCGGTGCTAGAACACCTGCGGCAGTTTGGCAGGATCGGTTCGCATGTCGGATTTTCAGCGGTTTTGCGGTGTTTTTTTACGTAGGTCGTTCACGTATCGAGTGTGCGTCTTGTCCGTCTCGATACTGGCCGCGTCGGTCGCGGCGCCCGCCGCGGCTGCCGATTTCGAGTTGGCCGAAGGCCGCATCCAGGGGCAGTGGACCACCCGAATCGTCGCCGGCACCGCGGTGCGGGCGGGCAAGGCCCAGCCGCATCTGCTCGGCAAGGGCTACGCCTCCGACGGCAGGCCCAAGGGCGGCACCGGCGCCGACACCGCCGACGACGGCAATCTGAACTTCGGCCGCGGCGATGCGTTCTCCAGCCTGTTCAAGATCGTGCAGTCGGTGGATCTGAAATACCGCGGCGTCGGCCTCAACCTGAGTGCGCGCACGTGGTACGACGCCAGCTTGGACCGGCACGAAGTCGCGCAGGGCAACGTGCCCAACGGCTTCGATCCCTCGGCGCCGCTGAGCGACGCGGGGTTCTCGCGTTCCAATCGGTTCTCCGGCTTCCTGTGGCTCAACGCGTATGTCTACGGCCATCTGCAGCTCGACGAGGACAGCGCGCTCGACGCGCGGATCGGCAAGCAAGCGGTGAAGTGGGGCAACGGGCTGTTCTTCACCGGCGTCAATCAGATCAACCCCATCGACTACACCACGCTGCGCCGGCCCGGCACCGATGCGGCCAGCGAGGCGCAGATTCCGGTCGAGATGCTGTGGGCGAAGTGGACCCTGGATTCCAAGCTCAGCCTGGAAGGGTTCTGGCAATGGAACTGGCGGCCGTCGGAGTACGACCCGTGCGGCACGTTCTTCTCCGGCAGCGATTTGGGCATCGAGCGCGGCTGCGCCGGCATCCAGTCCAACGCCTACTACCCGATCAACAGCGCATCGGCGGGCGCGGGGCCGTGGCTCAGCGACGGCTTCATGCAATCGATGGGCGCGATCCTGCCGCGCGACCGCGACCGGTTCGGCAGCGACCGCGGCCAGTACGGCCTGTCGCTGCGGTATCGCGACGAGGCCAGCGGGCGCGGCTGGGGCGCGTATTACTTGCGGATCAATTCGCGCGCGCCGTATCTGGACGCGACCGTCATCGACCCGGCGCGCACCGATCCCACCCTGGCGCCGCGTTTGATCGCGGCCGGCGTGCCCGCGCCGTACGCGCAGTTGTCGGCGCGCTTGTCGACCATCCGCGAGATTTGGGAATACCCCGACGACGTGCGCATCCTCGGCCTCAGCGCGGAAACGCGCTGGCGCGGTTGGAAGCTCGGCGCCGAGCTCTCGCACACGCGCGGGCAGCCGGTGCAGCTCAACACCGCCGACATGTTCCGCGCGCTGACCAGCAACGGCGGGCCCATCGGCGCGCGCAACGCGGCGCTGGCGCCAGGCGCAGTGCTGCGCGGCTACGACCGGGTGGACAAGGATCAGCTGATGCTGAACTTGCAGCGCGGTTTCAACGGTGTGTTGGGAGCGAAGCAGGCGACGGTGATGGGCGAGGTCGCGTACAGCCGCGCGGATTTGCCGTCGCTGAGCGAGGCGCGGTATGGGCGTGGCTTTCATTGGGGTTTTTCGCCGCAGGGGTACGGCGGGGTGTGTCCGCCGATCCAGAATCCGCGCGGTTGCGTCGATCGTGGGTTTTATACCCGCAATGCCTGGGGCTATCGCTTGCGCGCGCAACTCGATTACGCGGTCGGCGGGGCGTGGACGGTGTCGCCGAGTTTGAGCTTCGGGCACGACGTGCGCGGGTTCGCGGTCGACAATCAGTTGGTCGAGGATCGGCGGCAGCTGACCTTGGGCGTGGCGGCGAAGTACGGATCGCGCTACTTCGCGAGCGTGAGCTACACCGATTACGCGGGGAGCGCGCATTACGATCCGTTGGCGGATCACGATTATGCGAGCGTGGCGGTGGGGGCTACGTTTTGAGCGGGGCTGTTTGGGGAGTTAGCGAGGCTGGCTTGTCGTTATTCCCGTGAAGGCGGGGATCCGGAGGCCTTGGACGTTCTCGCACGAGGAGTCCTGGATTCCCGCCTGGACGGTCGCCGGGGCGAGTGGGGTGCGGCGTGGTTGCGTTGGCGCGGTCGCGGCTTGCGCCGCTCCTACAGGGGGTAATCGTGGTTATCGGCGATCTGCGGCTGCTTAGCGGCGCCAGCCGTCGATCTCGCCGACGCTGATGCGGCCGTCGGCGTTCACGTCCACCGCGAGGAAGTTCGCGCTCAACGCGGTGTGGGCGCGCGATTCTTCGCGGCTGATCGAGCCGTCGCCGTCGAGGTCGAGCGCGGCGAAGTCCACGTTGCGTCCGTCGCTGGGTGGGGCGAGGGTGCGCTCGGGCAATTGGTTGGCTTCGGCGGTGGCCGCGGCGGCCGCGCGGGCGACGCTGCCGGCATCGGCGGCGATGGCGTTGGCGGTGCGCGCTTCGCTGAGCGCCGCGCGCGCCTGCACGGCGGCGCCGGTGGGGTTGCTGCCCGAGACCGCGGCGGCCTGCGCCGAACGCGCGTCCTCGGCCGCGCGGGTGGCGCGGTGCGAGGCCTCGCGCGCGTCCTCGGCGGCGCGTTGCGCCTGTTGCGCGGTGGCTTGCGCGGCGATCGCGCCGCGCGCGCTGTCCGCGCCCTGGTCGCGGGTCTGCACCGCGGCGGTGGCGGCGAGCTGGGCGCTGGTCGCGCTGTCGCGGGCCTGGCGCGCGTCGCCCGCGGCGACATCGGCCTTTTCGACCGCGTCGTGTTTGGACTGAACCTTGCCCGGCACCTGCGCCGGGGCGGCGAAGGCCGCGGCCATCGCCAGAATCAACAGGGCGTGTCGTTCGATCGCATGCGCTCGCATCGTGCTCGCCTCGCGCTGTGGGGACGGGGCCGACGCTAAACCGGGCGATATCAAACCTTCGTTAATCGGCGCAACGCGCGATGAACGCGGCGGATCGGCGCGCGAGCGATGCGGATCTCGACGTTCCCCGCGTTATGGCCGCGCTCAGCGAAGTCGCGGAGGCATGAAAGCGGGGCTGCCCGGACGCGATGTCTTGCGCGAGGAGCGGCGATGCCTGGGCGCAATTTCTTCGCGCGAAGGGCGACGCCGCTCGGGTGCGATGTCTTCGTGCGAAGAGTGATGCTGCTCGAGCGCAATGCCATCGAGCGAAGGGCGGCGCCGCTCGGGTGCGATGTCTTCGCGCGAAGAGTGGCGCTGCTCGAGCACAATGTCTTCGCGCGAAGGACGGCGATGCTCGAGCGCAATGCCTTCGCGCGGACTGCGCCCGGACGCTCCGCGTTCGCGCAAACCGCCGCGCTCAGCGCGGCGCGGCGAACACCGTGATCTCTTCGCGGTCGTGATACAGCTGGCGCGCGCGCACGATCATCGGCCGATGGGTCTGGTATTCGAACGCTTCCAGGCAGACGCGGGTTTCTTCCCAACGCTTCTTCATCGGCAGCTTGAGATTGAAGATCGCCTGCCGGCACCAGTTCTCGCGGAACCACGTGGCCATGCGCTCGGCCACGCGCGCCGGCGACTCGACCATGTCGCAGACCATCCAGTCGAGCGTGCGCTTGGGCTGCCAGGTGAAACCGTCGGCGCGCAGGTGATCGACCCGGCCGCTGTCGAGCAGGGCCTGACGCAGCGGGCCGTTGTCGACCGAGGTGACCTTCATGCCGTTGCGCATCAGCACCCAGGTCCAGCCGCCGGGCGCGGCGCCGAGGTCGGCGGCCTGCATGTTGTCGCGCACGCGGCGTTCGCGTTCCTCGGGGTCGAGCAGGGTCAGCAGCGCTTCTTCGAGCTTGAGCGCGGAGCGGCTGGGCGCGTCGGGATGCATCTTCAGACGCGGGATGCCCAGCGGCCACGGCGCGCTGTCGTCGTTGTCGGACTGCGCCAGCACCGCGTGGTCGCCGGCGAGGAAGACCACGTGCAGGCGCGGCTTGCGCGGGTCGTCGTGCTTGCTCAGCCAACCGGCCTTGCGCAGCGCCGGGCGCAGCGCGTTGCCGAAGCTGCGCGCCAGCCCGGCCAGCGGCTTGCCTTCGTCGGAATCGGGGTGTTCGACCCACAGCTCGCCGAACGCGACCGGCTCGCCGTAGGCGTCGAGCGCGGCCAGGATCGGGGTAATGCGGTCGCTCGGGTCGAGCCCGCGCAGATCGGCCAGCCGCACCAGCTTCTGCCGGGCGAAGATCAGCGCCGACCACGGCAGCGCGCGCGAGGCGGCGGCCGCGTCTTCGACGATGAACTCGACGTAGCCGCTGTTGCGCTGGGTGCGCGCGTAGCCGGGATGGCCGGCGTTGGCGGCGCGCTCGCTCAGTTCGGCGGCGAGCTCGGGCTCGAACCCGGCGCGGCACAGGCAGAACAGGGCGGAATCGGTCATGGGGCGCGGCTCAGGGGCGGGTGGGGGAAGTGAAGCACAGGCGGCGGGCGAGGCGTTACCGCCGCGGCGCCGCTGGGGTTGCAGGGGATTCCTCCACCCCGTCATTCCGGCGAAAGCCGGAATCCATTTTGATCTTGCTCTTGCGGCGCTTGCGGAGGCAGAAGCAACGGCAAAATGGATTCCAGCTTTCGCTGGAATGACGGGGTAGGCAGAGGGCGACGGGTTCTGGCCGCGCCGGAACCAACGCCTCGCAACGGCGGCGGCGCCCGGCGCGCCACCGCGGGCTCAGTACGAAACGCCGCTCTCGCCGTACCGGCGCAGCACGTCGCAGGCGGCTGCGCGCTGCAGGTCGCGGCGCACGGCGATGCCGCGGCGTTCCAGTTCGCCGATCCAGTCCGCCGGCAGCGGGCCTTCGTCGAATTCGGTCAGGCGCATCACGTCTTCCGAGCGCGCGCCGATCAGCAGGTTGTTGATGCCGGCCCAGAAACTGGCGCCGTAGCACATGCAGCACGGCTGGGCCGAGGTGGCCAGCGTCATCGGGCCGAGTTCGTTGAGGCGGAACTGGCTGACCGCGGTCTGCGCGCACATGAAAGCCATCATCTCGGCGTGGGCCACCGAGCAGTTCTGCGGCACCACGCGGTTGACGCCGACGCCGACCACGCGGCCGTGGCCGTCGAACACCGCCGCGCCGAACGGGCCGCCGGTGGCGAGCTCGACGTTGCGCCGCGACAGCTCCACCGCCAGCGCGACCTTGTCCTCGTCGCTGGCGTAGATGCGGTTGCGGTCGACCGCGGCGTCGATCCAATCCGGCAGCAGCAGCTGCACCTGCCGGGTCAAAGGGGTGGGGACTTTCGGACTCATTCCTTGCTCGCCCAGGTATCGCGCAGGGTCACGCTGCGGTTGAACACCGGCGCGTCGGCGCGGTGGTCGTAGCGGTCGGCGACGAAGTAGCCGACGCGCTCGAACTGGAACGCCTGCTCCGGCGCGGCCTGCGCGGCGGCGGGCTCGACGTAGCCGACGACGGTGCGGCGCGAATTCGGATTCAGATGATCCTTGTAGGTCTTGCCGTCGCTGTCGTCGTCCGGCGCGGCGACGTCGAACAGACGGTCGTACAGGCGGATTTCCGCCGCGACCGCGTGGCGCGCGCTGACCCAGTGGATGGTGCCCTTGATCTTGCGGTCGGCGCCGGCCATGCCGGGGCGCGATTCGGGATCGAGCGTGCCGCGCAGTTCGACGATCTCGCCCGCGTCGTTCTTGACCACTTCGTCGCAGCGCAGGATGCCGGCGCCGCGCAGGCGCACTTCGCCGCCCGGGATCAGGCGCTTGAAGCCCTTCGGCGGGACTTCCTCGAAGTCCTCGCGCTCGATCCACAACTGGTTCGAGAACGGCACGTTGCGCGCGCCAAAGCTCTCGTCCTTCGGGTGGTTGGAGAAGTGCAGCGATTCTTCGTGCGAATCGGACAGGTTGGTGATGGTGAGCTTGAGCGGGTCGATCACCGCCATGCGCCGCGGCGCGGCCGCGTCGAGGTCTTCGCGCAGGCAGCCTTCCAGCACCGAGTAGTCGATCACCGAGTTCTGCTTGCTCACGCCCAGGCGCTCGGCCCACAGGCGGATCGCGGCCGGGGTGTAGCCGCGGCGGCGGATGCCCTGCAGGGTCGGCATGCGCGGGTCGTCCCAGCCGTCGACGAGCTTGTCCTGCACCAGCACCATGAGCTTGCGCTTGCTCATCACGGTGAAGTTGAGGTTGGCGCGCGAGAACTCGATCTGGCGCGGGATCGCGGCCTCGTTCGGGTAGCCCTTGGCCAGCAGCGGCGCGAGCAGGTCCGGCGAGTTGGGCAGATCGACCTTGGCCACGCACCAGTCGTACAGCGGGCGGTGGTCTTCGAATTCCAGCGTGCACAGCGAGTGGGTGATGCCTTCGCAGGAATCGCTGAGCGAGTGGGCGAAGTCGTACATCGGGTAGATCGGCCAAGCGTCGCCGGTGTTCTGGTGCGGCACCTTCTTGATCCGGTACAGCGCCGGGTCGCGCAGGTTGATGTTGCCCGAGGCCATGTCGATCTTGGCGCGCAGGGTGCGCGCGCCGTCGGCGAACTCGCCGGCGCGCATGCGCGCGAACAGGTCGAGGTTCTCCTCGACGCTGCGGTCGCGGTAGGGCGAGTTGCGGCCCGGCTCGGTGAGGTTGCCGCGGTAGGCGCGCACTTCCTCGGCGCTGAGGTCGCAGACGAAGGCGTCGCCCTGGCGGATCAGCTTCTGCGCGGCGAGATAGAACACCTCGAAGTAATCCGAGGCGTGGCGCAGTTCGGCCCAGTCGAAGCCGAGCCAGCGCACGTCGTCCTGGATCGCCTCGACGTATTCGGGGTCTTCCTTGGCCGGATTGGTGTCGTCGAAGCGCAGGTTGCAGCGGCCGCCGAACTCGCGGGCGACGCCGAAGTCCAGGCAGATCGCCTTGGCGTGGCCGATGTGCAGGTAGCCGTTGGGCTCGGGCGGGAAGCGCGTGCGCACCGTTTGGTGCTTGCCGCTGGCCAAGTCGTCGCGGACGATCTGGCGGACGAAATCCTGCTTCTGCGCCGGGGCGGCATCGGTCGGAGTTTCGGGGGCAAGGCGGGACGGATCGGCGGACATGCGGCGCGGCATCTTCAAGAAAGGGAGAAACGGGAGTTTAGCCGGTGCGGCGCCGGCGTGCCTGGGCGGGCGGTCCCGCGGCCGCGCGCGGGCCGCTTTGCCGGTCGTGCCCGCTCGCCGATTGTTGCGGGACTGGGACGCTTTCAGCGCCCGGACATGACGAAAGTGGGTGCGTCCGGCGCGGCGTTGCGGCGTATGCTGGCCGCGAACCCGCCTGGCCTGCCGGCCGAAGGACGCGACGATGCGAGTCGTCTACGAAGCCGCCCACCTGATCGACGCCCATCTGGTCCGCCATGCGCTGGAAGCCGCCGAGATTCCGGTGTTCCTGCGCGGCGAGGCCTTGATCGGCGGAATGGGCGAGCTGCCGCTGTTCGGCGCGGTCCAGGTGTGCGTACCGGACGCGGCGTGGCCGCAGGCGGACGAGGTGGTCCAGGCGCTGGCCCTGGGCGACCCGCCGGCCGAGCCGGAGCCGCACGCGGCGATGCCGCCGCCGGCGTGGCTGCCGGCCTGAGCGGCGCCTAAGCCGCTCGCCCGGGCGCCCGAGGCGCCCACGGTCCCGGCCCCGGCCGCGGACCGCGCCGGGGTCGCCCCGGCCTGCAAACCCCTTCGAACCCACGCGCCCGCAGCGGCGCGGTCGGCGCAGCGCCGGCCGCCGCGACGGACGCGCCGCCCGCGGCGGACCCGCGGGCGCGCTACCGGAGTTTCCTCATGTACCTGTCTGTCGATCGATTCCAACGCCGGGGGCGCGCATGAACGCCTCGTCGGTGTCCGCTTCGTCCGCGTCCAACAACGGGCCGCTGCTGCAAATGCTGATCGGCGCCAGCGTCATCAGCAGCTCGGCGGTGTTCGTGCGCTGGGTCGGGATCGGCCCGGGCGCTTCGGCGTTCTGGCGCATGGCCCTGGCCGCGGTGATCCTGCTGGTGCTGCTGGGCCAGCCGTGGCGGCCCGGGCGCTTGCGCGCATGGCGGCCGCAGCCGCGGGTGCTCGCGCTGGTGATGCTGGGCGCGGTGTTCCTGGCCTTCGACCTGTGGATGTGGCACCGCTCCATCGTCTACGTCGGCGTCGGCCTGTCGACCTTGCTGGCGAATTTCCAGGTGTTCGTGCTGGCCGGCGCGGGCGCGCTGTTCCTCGGCGAGCGCGCCGGCTGGAAGCTGTGGGTCGGCCTGAGCCTGGGCCTGGTCGGGCTGGCGCTGTTGCTGGCGCCGGGCTGGGAGCACATGGATTCGCGCTTCCGCCTCGGCGTCGCCTTCGGTCTGGCCGCGGCGCTGGCCTACGGCGGCTTCCTGCTGGCGTTCCGCGCCGCCCAGGCGCGCCGCGGCGGCACCCCGAACGAGGCGCTGCAGTGGTGGCTGTGCCTGGGCTGCGTGCTGGTGCTCGGCCTGACCGTGCCGCTCGGCGGCGAGGACATGTGGCCGCACACCGCCCACGACTGGCTGATCCTGACCGCCTACGCCGCCATCGCCCAGGTGCTGGGCTGGCTGGTGATCGGCCGGGCGATGCCGCTGCTGCCGGCCGGCATCGTCGGCCTGTGCCTGCTGCTGCAGCCGTTGCTGGCCTATGTCTGGGACGTGCTGATCTTCCATAAGCAGCTCGGCGGGCTGGAACTGCTGGGCATCGCGCTGTCGCTGGCCGGCATCTTCCTCGGCCTGGCGCGCGGCGATCAGCCGCTGTTCGCGCGCAAAACCGGCTGAGGCGCGCGGCGCGGCCGCGTTATCGTAAGCGCGGACGCCGCGCGGGTCGCGGCCCGCGCGGCGCGCCGCCTTCCATCGTTTCCCGATTTCTTTGTGGTGTTTCTCATGAACGATTCTCTCGTCCCGATCCAGCGCCTGATCCGCAGCGTCGCGGATTTCCCCAAGCCCGGCGTGACCTTCCGCGACGTCACCCCGCTGCTCGCCGACGCCGGCGGCTTCGCCCGCTGCATCGACGCGCTGGCCGAGCCCTGGCAGGGCAGCGGCGTGCAGGCGGTGTGCGGGATCGAATCGCGCGGCTTCATCTTCGGCGCGGCGCTGGCGCAGAAGCTGCACGCCGGCTTCGTGCCGCTGCGCAAGCCGGGCAAGCTGCCGCCGCCGCTGGTGACGGTGGAGTACGAACTGGAATACGGCCGCGACTCGCTGCAGGCGCGCAGCGATGCGCTCAAGCCCGGCGAACGCACTTTGATCGTCGACGACGTGCTGGCGACCGGCGGCACCTTGGCGGCGGCGCGCGAGTTGGTGGAGCGGTTGGACGCGGTGTTGGTCGGCGCGAGCGTGTTGATCGAATTGCCGGGGTTGAACGGGCGCTCGCGCTGGAGCGGCGAGGCGCCGGTGCATTCGTTGTTGCGGTACTGAAGTCAGTTTGCGGCGCGAGATTGATCGTTCGCGGTCGCGGCTCGCGCCGCTCCTACAGGTAGCCCAGGGCGATCCGCAGCCCCCTGTAGGAGCGGCGTAAGCCGCGACCGCGACATCGCGCCGCCCGGCGTCACCACCGGCTTACCGCGTTTCCCCACGCCGCTGCGCGGAGAAACGCGGCCATCGGCTTACGGCTCGCCGCAACGATACCGATCGCTGTCGATGAACCCGTTGCGCTGCGAAATCTCGCGGTCGTAGCACCCCTGCGTCCCGTAGCTGCGATGGCGCTGCACCGAATGACCCGTCGCATGCCGCTCCGGCCGCGGCACGCCGTAATTCCACCCGGCTTCGCCCTCGAAGGTGTTGCGCTCGACGTGCGCCAGCGCCGGCTGCCCACGACCCGGCGTCTGCAGCGTGTCGGCGTGGTCGAAGATCTTCATCGTGGTGACGATGCGCTGCGCGCTGCCCGAGGGCGCCACGCGGATCGCGCCGTCGAAGCCGAAGCGCTGGGCCTGGGTCGACACCGTCGGCAGCCCGCGGCCGAGGCGGCGGACGGTCTGGGTGTCGTTCCATTGCGCCTTGATCCCGTCGGGATTTTCCTCGGCGCCCCAACTGTGCAGGCCGGTGTTGCCGACGATGCGCTCGACCGTGGTGTATTCGCGGCCCTTGGACGTATCGACGTAACCGCTCGCGCGCAAACGATGCCCGCCGCGGGTATCGACCTGGAACGTGCCGTCGCCGAGCGCGCTGTACGTCGACCGCGCCGCCAGCGGCGTCAGTTCGTAGCTCAGCAGCCGCCCGCCGGTGGCGCCGCGGCGCGCGTCGGTCCAGGCCTGCAGATTCGGCTGCAAGGTCCAGCCGGACGCGCCGTCGGGCAGGTTGGCGACGCGGAAGCGCACCTCGTGCGCGCGGCCGTCGTTGACCGCGCCGATGAAGGGCGTGAGGTCGTAACGGATCGGTTCGATGTTGAACGCGCGCGGCGCCGGCAGCACGTACCACAGGAACGGATTCGACCAGCCGCCGGTGTAGATGTGCGGATACGGCATGGCGATGCCGGCGACGCGGCCGTCGATCAGCACCTGCACTTCGCGATAAGGCCCGTGCTGCGCGGGGCAGGAATAGTTGGCTTCCGGCGGCGCGGTGAAGTACCAGAATTCCTCGCAACCGCCGCCCGAGCCGGTCGCGTAGACCTCGCCGGCCCAGCGCGTGGCGTTGGCCGGCAAGGTGTAGTCGCCGACCAGATCGCCGCCGTCGCGGCGCGCGTTGGCCAACGGCGCGACCGCGTCGGCGCTGTCGGCGGCGGGGTGGCGGCGGTCGGCGTTGTAGAACACCACCCGCGCTTGCACGTAGATCACCCCGGTGTAGGTGTCGTTGACCACGTTGCCCAGCGCCATGCGCACCTGCTGCGGCGTCTTCAGCAACGCGGCGTAGCCGGTGATGTCCTTCTCCACATGCCAGCCGATGCCCTCGCGCGAGGGCTCCGGCGTGCTGGTCGAAAACACAGTGACGCCGGCGATTTCCAGATGGCCGAGGCGGTCGTACTGCACGCCTTTGACTTGCCCGTCCATCTCCAGCACCACCTTGCTCCACGGCCCAGGGCAGGCGGCCGGCGGCGCGATCTGGCCCAGATGCCAGTCGAAATCGGCGAACGCGGTATCGAGGATCGGCACGCTGCAGCTGCGCGTGTCCGGCCGCGCCACCGGCGGATCGGCGGTGCGCGGGTCGTCCCAGTCCGTGCCGAATTCGTCGGCGGCCAGCGCGGGCGCGGCGTGCGCGCACAGCAGCGCGAGGGCGAGGGCGGACAGGCGCGCGCTGGCGTGGCGCGGGCGCGCGTTGGGGCGGGAAGCGGGGCGTGCGGGCATCGGGGCATCCTTTGCGCAGGGGAGGGCGAGGCGGGCGCCGCGGGCCGGTTCCGGAGTTGCCGAAGCGGGCCGTCGGCGCAACCCCGAGCTTCCCGCCCGGCGCGCGCCGCGACAAGCCGCGAATGCGCCGCGCGGCCTTGAATCCTGCGACCTGCGCCGCATTTCATTGGCACGACGGCGCTCCCGCCACAGCCCGCACACGGAGGCAAACGATGGCCGGTTCCTTCATCCCCGGTATTGGCGCGTTCAAGCAGCGCATGCCGCAGCGCGAAGACGCGCTGCCCGGCCGCGACACGCCGATGCCCCTGCACAACGCCCACTACGTCAGCGGCGCCAAGCTGCGCGACGCGTATCCGGGGCTGGCGCGGGTGCAGTTCGGCCTGGGCTGTTTCTGGGGCGCCGAACGCAAGTTTTGGTCGCTGCCGGGCGTGGCGGTCACCGCGGTCGGCTATTCGGGCGGCTACACGCCGAACCCGACCTATCGCGAAGTCTGCAGCGGCCAAACCGGCCACGCCGAAACGGTGTTGGTGGTGTACGACCCGGCCAAGATCGCCTTCGCGGATCTGCTCAAGACTTTCTGGGAAAGCCACGACCCGACCCAGGGCATGCGCCAGGGCAACGACGCCGGCACTCAGTACCGCTCGGCGATCTATTGCGAGGACGACGCTCAGTACCGCGCCGCGCTGAGCAGCCGCGATGCGTTCCAGGCCAAGTTGCGCGAGGCCGGCTTCGGCGAGATCACCACCGAAATCACCGCGCCGCCCGCGCCGGAGTTCTACTACGCCGAGGACGATCACCAGCAGTATCTGGCGAAGAATCCGATGGGGTATTGCGGCTTGGGCGGGACGGGAGTCAGTTGTCCGATCGGTGTGGTGTGAGTTGGAGCGAGAGTTGAAGCGGGAATGGGGAATAGGGAATGGGAACAGCGCAGTTCGTGGCGCGGAGTCGAGGTTCACGAACCACGCGCGATGAATCCCGCCATTCCCTTCCTTCCCCTGGCTGTGGTTTGAATTGAAGCGGGAACCGGGAATGGCAACAACGTGACTCGTAAGGTGACTCGTCGCGCGAAGCGAACGCTCACCAGCTACGCACCACGAATCCCACCATTCCCTTCTTTCCCCTTTTTCCCTTCTTTCCCCTCATTCCCTCAAACAAACTCGCGCGCGAACATCCCGTGCATCTGCGCGATCCCCTCGGCCCGCTCCGGCACCACCAAACGCAGACACGCTTCGGCGAACGACACCGGCGAGGTGCCCGGAGCGGTCACGATGCCGTCGGCGCTGACGCAGGCCTGCTCGCGGTAATGCGCTTGCCCGTTATAGCCGGGCACCGCGTCGAGATAGCCGGGTTCGTTGCTGGTGTGCGCGCGTTCGTTCAACAGGCCGGCCGCGGCCAGCGCGCGGGTGCCGCCGCAGATGCCGGCGATGGCGCGGCCGCGCGCGGCGCGTTCGCGCAAGGCCTGCACGATCGGCGCCGGCGCGGGCGCTTCGTCCCACAGCGGGCTGCCGGGCACGACCCACAGTTCGGCGTCGTCGACGGACAGTTCGTCGAGGCGGCGCTGCGGTTGCAGGCTCAGTCCGCCCATCGTGGTCAACGGCGCCGCGTCGAGGCTGGCGCTGACCACGTCGATGCCGAACCACGCGTGCGCGGCGCCGGCCAGCGGGCCGTATTCCCAATCGGCGGGGCGGTCGATCATCAGCAAGACGATGCGCTGGGTCATGCGGAACGGTTCCTCAGAGCGGGAACGCGCATCGTCGATCGCGCGCGCAGGCCTCGCCAGTGACGGCCGTCAGACAAGCGCGCGATGCTTCGTGCGAAGCGCGCGCCCGCGCCGCTTACCGCGCTCGAATCGCGCAGGCGTAAACGATCTCGCAAGCGCCCGCGCCCTGATCGTCGCGGCTCAGCGAACTCACCGCTTGCCAACCGTCCTTCGCGTCGATCCGCACCAGCCAGCCGTCCACGCGCACCTGCTCGCCGGCGCGGGTGCGCTTGAGCGCGCGCGCGACCGCGGCGTCGGCCGGGATGATGTGCAGGTTGGCCGAGGAGCGGCCGATCTCCTGCAGCGGAAGCGGCGGTCGGTCGGCCCAGTAATAGCTCAGGAAGCGCACTTCCTGGCGGAAGGTCATGCGCGAGAGCACCGCGTCCTCGCGCATGCGGCCCCAGGCCATCGCCAGATCGGTCGGCGCGAATTCGGCCAGACGGTCGGCGCGGTAATCGCGCCGCGACAGCAGCCGGCCTTCGATGCTGAAACCGGCCAGCGGCGTCAGCGTGCCGGCTTCGAGCCGGTACGGATGCAATTCGGCGGGCACCGCGGTTTGCAAGGGCTCGGCGCCCGCGGCGACGGACGGCGGCGGCAAGCAGGCTTGCGCGAAGCCGGGCGCTTGCGCCGGAAACGGCAGGGGGCGCGGCGAAATCGGCGAATACCACCAACCGATCGCGCTCAGCACCAGGGCCGCGGCGATCCAGTCGCGGCGGATCGCGATCACCGCGCGCCCGCGGCCGGCTTGCGCTTGCTCTCCGCGCCGCCGCCCGGCGGCTGCAGCAGCGCCGCGGGCAGCTTGCGCAGTTCGTCGGCCAACTGCATCAGGAACTCCGACATCGCCGAGCTGCGCCGCCACAGCATGCCGATCTGCCGGTGCGGCGGCGTGCCGCTGAAACGCAGCAAGCGGATGTCGGGCGAGTTCGGCACCGGCGGCTGCACCGCGAGCGTGGGCAGCAAGGTGATGCCGACGCCGGCGGCGACCATCTGCCGCAGCGTTTCCAGGCTGGTGGCGCGGAACCCGTCGCGCTCGTCGGCGCCGGCCAGACGGCACACGTCGAGCGCCTGATCGCGCAGGCAGTGGCCTTCTTCGAGCAGCAGCAGGTGCTGATCGTCGAGATCGTGCAGGTCCAGGGTGTCGCGCGCGGCCATCGGATGCTGCTGCGGCACCGCCAGGATGAAGGGCTCGTCGAACAGCGGCTCGACGTGCAGTTGATCGTCGTGGATCGGCAGCGCCAGCAGGCCGGCGTCGAGGCGGCCGTCGCGCAGGCGGGCGAGGATCTGGTCGGTTTTTTCCTCGACCAGCAGCAGTTCCAAACGCGGGAAGCGCTTGCGCAGGTTCGGCACCACGTGCGGCAGCAGATACGGGCCGAGCGTGGGGAACAAACCCAGGCGCACGGTGCCGGCCTCCGGGTCCTGGCTGCGGCGCGCGATCTCGCTCATCTGCTCGACATCGGCGATGACCTTGCGCGCGCGTTCGGCGATGTCGCGGCCGACCGGGGTCAGCATCACTCGCCGCGGCGCGCGCTCGACCAGGGACACGCCGAGTTCGTCCTCGAGCTTCTTGATCTGGGTCGAAAGCGTGGGCTGGCTCACGAAGCTGGCCGCGGCGGCGCGGCCGAAGTGCTTGTGATCGGCGAGGGCGACCAGATATTTGAGGTCTCGAAGGTTCATGACCGAGCTGTCAATTGAGGATGGCTATCGGCATAATAGGAACAATTCATTTCAGTAATCAATTGCTGTAACGCAACATAGGCAGCCTAGGTTGTGTCCGGCGACGCTCCTCCTCCGCCGCACTCCCCATCCTTACCACCCCTCCCATCCCATCCAGGAGATACCCGCATGCTTTCGATCGGCGAGAAGTTCCCGAAATTCAAGGTCAAGGCCACCGTCGGCATCGACAACCTCGACACCGCCTTCGCGGACATCGACAACGACACCTACAAGGGCAAGTGGCTGCTGGTGTTCTTCTACCCGAAGGACTTCACCTTCGTCTGCCCGACCGAGATCAAGGGCTTCGGCGACCTGAACCAGCAGTTCCTGGACCGCGATTGCCAGGTGCTGGCCGCGTCCACCGACAGCGAGTTCGTCCACCTGGCGTGGCGCAAGGACCATAAGGACCTGCGCGACCTGCCGTTCCCCATGCTGGCCGACATCAAGAAGGACCTGACCTCGGCCCTGGGCATCCTCAGCGAAGACGGCGTCGCCCAGCGCGCCACCTTCCTGGTCGACCCGGACGGTATCATCCGCTTCGTCTACGTCACCGACGGTTCGGTCGGCCGCAACCCGCAGGAAGTGCTGCGCGTGCTCGACGCGCTGCAGACCGACGAGCTGTGCCCGTGCAACTGGAACCAGGGCGACAACACCCTGAAGGTCGCTTAATCCGCTGAGCGATCGGTGCGGGCCGCCCCATCGGCGGTCCGCGCCGAACCGCGAAAGCTGCGACCGGAAGCCGGGCCCGTGCGGCTCAGGCTTCCACCGCGCCGGGCGTCGCGACCCGATGCGTTTGGATTTCTCCGTGCCGCCGGTCCGTCCGGCTGCGCGGACCGTTTCGGCACCACCCCGCATGCGGCCGGTCGCACCGGCCTCCCTCCCCTCCGTGCGGGTGCCTGCAGCCGGGGTTCGCCCCGGCTGTTCTTTATCGCTGTAGTTGCCGCCGCGCGCGCTCCCACGTTCCGCTCCCAGCCAGCCGTGCGCTTGCGCACGCCCGCCAGGCGCCGGCGCGTGCCCGCGACGCGGCGCATCCCCCTCGCAACGACGACTTCAGGAGCTTCCCGATGAGCCTCACCGATCTTCGCAACGCGCTTCCCGATTACGCCAAGGACCTCAAGCTCAACCTCGACAGCGTGCTCAGCGACGCCGGCGCGCAGGGTTTGGACGCCAAGCAGATCCGCGCCATCGCCCTGTCGTGCGCGATCGCCTCGCGCTACAAGCCGCTGACCGAAGCGATCGAAGCCTTCGCCGCCGAGAAGCTCTCGCCCGAGGAAATCGCCGGCGCCAAGGCCGCCGCCGCGGTGATGGGCATGAACAACATCTATTACCGCGCCACCCACCTGATCCAGAACGAAGAGTACGGCCAGCTGCGCGCCGGCCTGCGCATGAACGTCATGGCCAACCCGGGCATCGACAAGATGACCTTCGAGCTGGCCTCGCTGGCGGTGTCGGCGATCAACGGCTGCGGCGCTTGCATGGACTCGCACGAGAAGGTGCTGCGCAAGCACGAGATCAGCGCGCAGGGCGTGCAGAGCTCGCTCAAGATCGCCGCGGTGGTGCACGCGGTGGCGGTGGCGCTCGAGCAGGCTTGAGCGGCGCCTTAATAGTTGGATGGTGGTAGGGGATCGCCGGTGGCAACACCGGCGATCTTTTTTTTCGCCCGTCGAATCGGTTCGCTACTTGTAGGAGCGGCGCAAGCCGCGACCGCGACAACGCAACCATCGCGAAACCTCCGGCGCAGTTGCGCTGTCGCGGTCGCGGCTCACGCCGCTCCTACCGCGCACCACCGAAACGACGCCGCCGCCGGAGAGAGCGACGGCGGCGCCGTTGCCGCTCAACGCACCTCGAACTCGTAAATCCGCGTCGCCGGATCGGTGTTCTGCGTCGGCGTGGTCACGTTGAGCTTGATGTAGCGCGCCGAAGTCGCGGTGATCGCGTGGGTCGAGGTGTTGCCGGTGTTGGCCGTCACCGACACCGGCGTGCTCCAGGTGCTGCCGTTGGTCGAGGTCTGGATGGTGAAGGCCTTGCTGTTCCAGCTCGCCGATTCGCCGCCGGCGCCGGCGTGTTTGACCGTGAAGCTGCTGACCGTCTGCGCCGAGCCCAGATCCACCTGCAGCCATGCCGGCGAGGCCAGCGAGCAGAATTTGTCGGTGGTGCCGCCCGACACGCTGCCGTTGACCGCCTTGGCCCCGCTTTCGTTGGCGTTGCACGCGGTCGAACTGGTGGTGGGCTTGTTGAGCGCGAGGTTGGCGTTGCCCGAGCCCACCGACACCGTGGTGGTCTTGGTGTTGGTCGCGCCGCCGTTGTCGGTGACGGTCAGGCTGACGCTGTAATTGCCGGCCGCGGCGTAGGTGTGCGACGGGTTGGTCGCGGTCGAGGTCGAGCTGTCGCCGAAGTTCCAACTGCGCGAGGCGATGCTGCCGTCGGCGTCGCTGGAGGAATCGCTGAAGGTCGCGGTGAGGCCGCTGACGCTGACGCCGAAGTTGGCGACCGGCGCGGTGTTGCCGCTGAGCGCGTTGTTGATCGCCGCCGCGTACTGCGCGCTGGTGCCCTGCGACCAGCACTTCTGGATGTCGTCGTACAGCCACAGGAAACCGCCGCCGATGCCGGCGCTGGTCTTCCAGCCGGCCATGCGCGTGTTGACCGAGGTCGGGCTGTCGCCGGCGCTGCAGCCGGTGCCGTGCTTGGTCCACAGGCCGGGCATGACGGTCATGCCCATCGCGGTGTTCCAGTTGGCCGGATCGTTGCCGGCGCCGCCGTCGTAGACCTGCAGGTAGATGCGGTCGACCGAGGCGCCGAGGTTGTCCTTCACGCCCTTCCAGAAGCTCTGGTTGGTGTACGGCGCGAAGGTGATCTTGTAGCCCAGCCCGACCAGCATGTTGCCGAAGGTGGTGGTGTCGGCGACGTTGTAATAGCTCTCGTCGTCGAAGTTGACCGCGTCGGCGCCGGTGGCGGTCTTGAGCGCCTGGAAGTTGCGGTACAGGATGCTGGTGCTGCCGGTGCCGCAGACGATGGTCGTGCCGCAGCCGGCGGCGGTGCCGTTGGCGAGCTTGGCCATGCGCTCGAAGTCGGGCACGCCCCAGGCGCCGATGGACACTTCCACGCGCTTGACCGAGGTCGGCGCGGTCTTCAGCGAGGCCAGCCGCGCCGGCCAATCGGCATCGGCGCCGGCATACGCGCCGTTCTTGACCACGGGGATGTCGTTGTAGACCAGATCGCCGTTGTCCTCGATGTGGATGCTCCACAGGAACACGGTGGTGAAGCCGGAGGCCTTGAGGTCGTTGATGACCGTCTGGCCGCCGGAATAGAACGGGCCGCCGCCGAAGATCGCCGATTCGGCGCCGACCGCGGCCGGCGCGGCGCAGGCCAGGGCGAGCGCGGCGAACGCCGGGACGAGGCGGCGTAGGGCCGGCGTCGAAGAGGTGGAAGCGGAAGGCTGGCTCGGCACGGTCATGGGCGATCCCCTGGAGTGATGGTCGTCGTCGGCGCGTTCGCGGCGGTGCATCGGGGCGACGCCGCGAAAAGGTGTCGCCGCGGGCGGCGACGCGGCCGACAGTGCGAGCGGCGATTTCGCGGTGTCAATATTTAGATCGATTTAAACCCGGTCTAAACGTTTAAAAATCCCGGCGCGGCGAAGTTTTTCCCGAGCAATCAACGCGCTGCGCTCGCGGCCGCGGGCTGTCGCGGATTCGATGGCGCGCACAGCTTGGCGAACGATTGCGTTGCGTCGCAGCACGGCTTAGCGCGAACGCGGGGCGGGTGGCGTCGCGCGCGGGCATCGGGTTCGCGCGCCGGGGGCGCGGGCAGGGCTTCGAGGTCCGATGTTTCCGCTCCGGCCGCAGCCTGGCCGGATGCGGGCATTCCTCGGAAAGGTGCGCCGCCAAGCGCGCGGGTCTTGCGGTACTGCGCCCCGAAAGCGTCGCTCCGAAGCGCCTCCGGCGAGGGCGCCCCGCGACCCGCCGCCGTACAATGCAGCGATGACTTCCCACGCCGATTCCGACCCCGCACCGCGCGTGGACGCGCTGCTGCGCGCCGCGCGCGCGCGCATCGAGCCGGCCGAGGCCGAACTGCTGCTGGCGCACGCGCTCGGCCGCTCGCGCAGCTGGCTGTTCGCCCACGACGACCACGCGGTCGAAGCCGAAGCGCGCGCGCGTTTCGCCGAACTGCTCGAACGCCGCGCCGCCGGCGAACCGGTGGCCTATCTGCTCGGCCGCCGCGGGTTCTGGCGCTTCGATCTGCGGGTGAGCCCGGCGACGCTGATTCCGCGCCCGGAAACCGAGCGGCTGGTCGAACTCGCGCTCGAACGCTTGCCGGCGCAGGACGCGCCGCGCATCGCCGACTTGGGCACCGGCAGCGGCGCGATCGCGCTGGCGCTGGCCGCCGAGCGGCCGCGCGCGCGGGTGCTGGCGGTGGACCTCAGCGCCGACGCGCTCGACATCGCGCGCGCCAACGCCGCCGAGTTGGGCTTGGGCAACGTCGAATTCCGCCTCGGCGATTGGTTCGCGCCGCTGCGCGGCGAGCGCTTCGATCTGATCGCGAGCAACCCGCCGTACATCGAAGCGGACGATCCGCATCTGGCCCAAGGCGATCTGCGCTTCGAGCCGACCAGCGCGCTGGCCTCCGGCGCCGACGGGCTCGACGCGATCCGGGTGATCGCGCGCGAAGGGCTGGAGCACCTGAATCCCGGCGGCTGGCTGCTGATCGAACACGGCTGGGAACAGGGCGAGGCGGTGCGCGCGCTGCTGCGGGCGGCCGGATGGGTCGAGGTCGCGACCGAACTCGACTGGGAACAGCGCGACCGCGTCACCTTGGGTCGTTCGCCGGGCTGAACCGTCCGGGCCTCGCGCCGAATCGCCGCACCGGGCACCGATCGCCCGCGCGGGGCCGGCTAAACTGCGGGCCTACCGACTGCGAGGCCCGCGATGCGCACGCTCTATCCCGAACTCGAACCCTTCGACACCGGCACGATCCAGGTCGACGACCGCCACACGCTCTATTACGAGCAGTGCGGCAACCCCGAGGGCAAGCCGGTGGTGCTGCTGCACGGCGGGCCCGGCGGCGGCTGCAGCGCCAAGATGCGCCGCTTCCACGATCCGGCCAAGTACCGCATCGTGCTGTTCGATCAGCGCGGCAGCGGGCGTTCGACGCCGCACGCGGATCTGGTCGACAACACCACCTGGGATCTGGTCGCCGATATCGAGAAGCTGCGGGTCAAGCTCGGCGTCGAGCGTTGGCAGGTGTTCGGCGGCTCGTGGGGCTCGACCCTGGCGCTGGCCTATGCGCAGACGCATCCGCAGCGCGTGACCGAGCTCGTCCTGCGCGGCATCTTCATGCTGCGCCGCTGGGAACTGGAGTGGTTCTACCAGGAAGGCGCCTCGCGCCTGTTCCCCGACGCATGGGAGCATTACGTCAACGCGATTCCGCCGGTCGAGCGCCACGACCTGATCAGCGCGTTCCACCGCCGCCTCACCAGCGACGACGAGACCACCCGCCTGGACGCCGCGCGCGCCTGGAGCGTGTGGGAAGGCGCGACCAGCTTCCTGCACGTGGACGACGATTTCGTCAGCGGCCACGAGGACGCCAAGTTCGCGCTCGCGTTCGCGCGCATCGAGAACCATTACTTCGTCAACGGCGGCTTCTTCGAGGTCGAGGATCAGCTGCTGCGCGACGCGCACAAGATCGCCGACATTCCGGGCGCGATCGTGCACGGCCGTTACGACGTGGTCTGCCCGGTGCAAAACGCGTGGGAGCTGAAGAAGGCCTGGCCGAAGGCCGAGCTGGCGATCACCCCGGCCTCCGGGCATTCGGCGTTCGAAGCCGAGAACATCGACGCCTTGGTGCGGGCGACGGATCGGTTCGCCTGATCCCGGCGACGCTCGGCGCGGCGCGGAGGGCCCCGGCCGTCCGCGTCGCCGCCGCGCGGCCCATCCACCGCTTCTCTGCGCGCGCGACGGCGAGTCCGTCGCCTCGCGCCGTTTCTCCGCGACCCGCCGCAACGGCCGGCCGCGCTCCGATTTCCGCGCAGTTGCGCGAGACGACGGAAAAATAAGCTGCATCGCACTGCGCAACCTGGTGTCGAATCCAAGGTTTTGCGCGTCCGTTAATGTCACCGGAAGTGTGTAGCGAATCCTCGTCGAATCGATTCGCATCAAGGGCTTGTGCGGGCGAGCCGACGAAATTCCACGGAAATCATTGAAATTCTCCGGCTTGACGCGCTTTTCGCCAGCGCGTTGCAATCGCCCGCCAATCGGTCGGGCGTTGTCGGCGGTGTGCGCGCGACGACCGCATCGAACGAGGACACGACATCCGCGGACGCTCGGGGCGCGCCGCACGACGAGGGACAATGTTCGCGACTAACCGAGTCTATGCACAGGGCGGTCGGCTGAGGCTGGCGCCGATCAATCAGCTGCGCTCGCACCCCCTGCGTTCGCCGACCGTTTATGCGACCCAGGGCGACGATCCGCAGTTCGAGGTGGAGAGCGCGCTCGGCGAGCTGCCGCCGCCGGGCTGGTACCTGCTGGATCTGCGCTTCGAGGTGGAGGACGGCCGGATCCTCGCCCCCTGTCTGTATCCCGACTTCGGCGCGGGCATGACCGAGGCCTTGCGCATCGGCCTGGCCGAGCCGGACGGCGACGGGCGTTCGCGCAGCGTGGTCCTGCTCGGTTCGCGCCTGCGCCGCTTGCGCTTCGATCCCAGCGAGTGCGCCGCGCGTTTTTGCCTGCGCGAATTCGGCCTGCGCAAGATCTCGCGCCCGCGCGCGGTGTGGGAAATGTTGCGCGCAATCCAGCGCGCGCGCCGCGACGTCCTGTGCGAAGAGGCGGTCGGCATCGGCGCGCGATTCCTCGCCGCGGTGTTGCGCGGCCGCGTCGCCGAGGGCGGCAAGGCGCTGCTGCAAGGCTATCGCCGCGCGTTGCGGCAGGGCGCGCATTCCTATCCGCACTGGCTGGCCCGCTACGAGCGCCCCGCGCCCTCGCTCGCCGCGGCGGACGCGGCGGACGCGGCGCAAGCGGCGGACGGGCCGACGATCTCGATCGTGCTGCCGGTGCGCGACCCGCCGCTGCCGTGGCTGCGGCGCTGCCTGGACAGCGTGCTGGCGCAGACCTATCCGCGCTGGCAGCTGTGCATCGCCGACGACGCCTCGCGCTCCGGCGCGGTGCGCAAGCTGCTGCGCGACTACGCCGCGCGCGACGCGCGGATCGATCTGCGCCTGCGCGGCAACCGCGGCCACATCTGCGAGGCCAGCAACAGCGCGATCGAACTGGCTCGCGGCGATTTCCTCGGATTCCTCGACCACGACGACGAACTCGCGCCGCAAGCGTTGGCCGAAATCGCGCGCGCCGTCGCCGAGCATCCGCGCGCGAAGTTGTTCTACAGCGACGAGGACAAGATCGACGAGAGCGGCCGGCGCTTCGAGCCCAACTTCAAGCCGGCATGGAACCCGGACCTGTTGCGCACGCAGAACTACATCTGCCATTTCCTCGCCATCGACGCGGCGCTGGTGCGCGAGCTGGGCGGACTGCGCGCCGGTTTCGAGGGCGCGCAGGACCACGACTTGCTGCTGCGCTGCGCCGAGCGCCTGGACGCCGATCAGATCGTGCACGTCCCGCAGGTGCTGTACCACTGGCGGGTGCTGCCCGAATCCACCGCGCTGTCCGCGGACGCCAAACCTTATGCGCTGGAGGCCGGGCGGCGCGCGTTGGAAGAGCACTACGCCCGCACCGGCGTGCGCGGCCGGGTGGAGATCACCGGGCACGGCTACTACCGTTGCGTGCGCAGCCTGGGCCGGCGTCCGTTGGTTTCGTTGATCGTTCCCACCCGCGACCGCGCCGATCTGCTGCGCGTTTGCGTCGAGAGCGTGCTGGCGCGCACCGGCTACGAGCCGCTGGAGCTGCTGGTGGTCGACAACGGTTCCAGCGAGCCCGACGCGTTGAGCTATCTCGACGCGCTGCGCCGGCGCCCGCGGGTGCGGGTGCTGGATTGGCCGTTGCCGTTCAATTTCTCCGCCCTGATCAACCATGCCGCCGCGCAGGCGCGCGGCGAGATCCTGTGCCTGCTCAACAACGACACCGAGGCGATCGCCTCGGACTGGCTCGACGAACTGGTCTCGCACGCCGTGCGCGAAGAGGTGGGCGCGGTCGGCGGGATGCTCTACTACCCGGGCGACACCATCCAGCACGCCGGCGTGATTCTCGGCATCGGCGGCGTCGCCGGCCACGCCCACGGGCATCTGCGCCGCGGCAGCAACGGTTATCTCGGCCGCGCGGGCGTGGTCCAGAACCTCAGCGCGGTGACCGGCGCCTGTCTGGCGCTGCGGCGCGAAGTGTTCGCCGAGGTCGGCGGCATGGACGAAAGCCTGGCGGTGGCGTTCAACGACGTCGACCTGTGCCTGCGCCTGCATGCGCGCGGCTATCGCAACGTGTGGACGCCGCACGCGGAGTTGTATCACCACGAGTCGGCGTCGCGCGGGCCGGAGGACACGCCGGAGAAGCGCGAGCGCTTCCTGGGCGAGACGGCGATCATGCTGCGGCGCTGGGGCGAGTTCTTGAGCAACGACCCGGCCTACAACCCGAACCTGTCGTTGAACAGCGTTCATTTCGAGCTGGCGTTCCCGCCGCGGCCGGCGGCGAGCCGGCTGTGCGTGGCGACGGCGTCCTGATTCCCGATTCCCGATTCCCGATTCCACGCGGAGTGCGAAAGCGATGTTGTTGGATCATCTGATGCGCAGTTTGCGGCGGCCGGACCATTGGTTGTACGGCAGTTGGCTGGATACCGCGGTGCGTTACCGCAAGATGCGGCTGGGACTGCTGTGGCTGCTGATTCCGACCGTGGTCTACATCTGGGGCATCGGCGGATTTCTGGCCTCGATGCAGCCCGGACTGGAGACTTCGCGGTTTCTCGCGCACGTCGGCCTGAGCTATATCCTGTTCCGCCTGCTGTCGACGGTGATGACCGACGCGACCGGGCTGTTCTCGAGCTTCCAGCACTACATTTACGACGGCCATCTGCGCTTGACCGACTATGTGCTGCGTTGCCTGGCGCGCTCGTTCTACTACTTCCTGCTGAGCCTGCCGCTGGTGCTGGCGGTCGCCGCCGCCTCGCCGTCGTTCGCGCCGTCGGGACTGCCGCTGGCCGCGCTCGGCTTGGCGATCTTGCTGGTCAACCTGTTCTCGGTTTCGGTGCTGCTCGGGCTGGCCGGCGCGCGCTTTCCCGATCTGGGCGAGTTGATGGGCAGCGTGATGATGGCGGCGTTCCTGATCACGCCGGTGGTGTGGTATCCGCAGAACGCGCCGGCCGACACCGCGCCAGGCGTGTTCATGCGCGCCAACCCGCTGCACCACTTGCTGCTCGCCGTGCGCGGCCCGCTGCTGGGCGAAAGCGTCGGCGCGCAGAGTTGGCTGTATCTGGCCGCGCTGACCGGGGTCGGATTGATCGCCGCGGCGATGGCCTATCGCGCTTGCGCGCGCCGCGTGGCGACCTGGTTATGAGTCTGCGGCCGATGAAGACCCTCGTGCGTGCGCGCAACGTTTCGCTGGAACTGCCGCTGGACATGCAGAACCTGTCGGCCGAGCGCGCATCGGGACTGCGCGCCAGTCTGAGCGGCAGCACGCGCCGCTACGTCACGGTGTTGTCGCAGATCGAGTTCGCGGCCGAGGAGGGCGACCGGATCGCCCTGATCGGTCTGAACGGCGCCGGCAAGACCACGCTGTTGCGGGTGCTCAACGGCGCGTTCGCGCCGACCCGCGGAACGGTGGAGACGCGGGGGCGGATGCAATCGCTGCTCTCGCCGACGCTCGGGTTCGCCGAGCAGGCATCGGTGGCCGAGAACGTCTATCTGCGCGGTACCGCGATGGGCCTGCGGCGGCGGCAACTGCAGGCGGCGATGGGCGAAATCCTCGATTTCGCCGGCTTGCGCGACCGCGCCAGCCATCGCCTGCACACGCTGTCGGCCGGCCAGCGCACGCGCCTGGGGTTCGCCATCTCCACCGCGGTGCAGCCGGACATCTTGTTGCTGGACGAATGGATCGCCACCGGCGACGGCGCGTTCCTCGGCCGCGCGCAGGAACGCATGCGCAGCCGGTTCCACGACAGCCGCATCGTGATTCTGGCCGGACACGGCCTGGATCTGCACCACACCCTGTGCAACAAGGCCTTGGTGCTGGACGGCGGCAAGATGCGTTTCTTCGGCGCGATCGCCGACGGCTTGGATATTTACCGCGACATGGTTTCGCAAGCCGGCGCGCGCTTGCGGCAACACGCGGCCGAACGCGATCCGCTGCTGTTCGGCGAGGTCAGCGGGTTCGTCGAGAAGATCCGCATTTCGGCCGACGCGATCGAAGTGGAAGGTTGGGCGATCAGCGACCGCGGCCGCGAGATCGAGGTGCTTTGCGTCGAGTACGACGGCCGGACGCGCTTCGTCGAAGGCTTCGAGCGGATCGAGCGCGACGACGTCTTGCGCGCCACCGCGCGCAAGTCCGGGCGCTTCGGTTTCCGTTTCGCGGTGGACGGGCTCGGCGAAGCCGGCCCGGAGCGCTTGGCGCGGGAACTGCACGTGTGCGTGGGCATGACCCGCGAGCGGCTCGGCGCGCCGTTGCGGATGGTCGCGGGCGGCACCGTGGAAGCGGCCTGAGCCGCCTCTGACCGCGTTCGGGCCCGCGCGGCGATGAGATGAGGGGTATATGAAAGGGGAGCGTATGAACGTGATGCAGAGAATCGACCTGCTATCGGAGCGGCCGAGCGTGTGCCTGGTGACCGAGGAGCTTCCCGGCGTCGGCGGCTGCGGGGGGATCGGCGCGGCGTTCTACGAACTGGCTTTGCTGCTGGCGGCGCGCGGCGCGCTGGTGGACGTGCTGTTTTGCCCCACCGCGCCGTTGGCCGCGGCCGAGGCCGAGCGGCTGAGGGCGCGGCTGCGCGAGCGCTCGATCAAGCTCGAACTGCTCGATGTGGAACGCCACGCCGACGGCCCGCCCTCGCACGAGCGGCGCGCCTATGCGGTGTACCGGCAGCTGCTCGCGCAGCGCCGCTACGACTTCGTCCATTTCCACGATTACAAAGGACTCGGGTTCTTCTGCGTCAACGCCAAGAAACAGGGGCTAGCGTTCGCCGCCACCGCCTTGGTGGTGCAGTTGCACGGGCCGACGCGCTGGACCATCGAGGCCAACAAGACCTTCTTCGTGCACGAGGACCAGCTCAAGATCGATCACCTGGAAAAGGTCTCGATCCGCCATGCCGATTACGCGGTGAGCCCGAGCGCCTACCTGGTCGACTGGCTGCGCGGAAACGGCTTCGAGCTGCCGCCGCCGGAGCGCACGCTGGTGCTCAAGAACGTGTGCTCGCAGATCGTGCGCGAGCTGCAGTCCGAGGGCCGCGATTTGCGCGAAGCCGGGCCGGCGACGGATCTGGTGCTGTTCGCCCGGCACGAGGACCGCAAGGGCTTCGCGGTGTTCTGCGACGCGCTGGACCGCGTCGGCGAGCATCTGGCCAAGCGCAATGTCCGGGTCGGGTTCATGGGCAAGTTCGGCGCGGTCGATTCCCAGCCCTCCGGCGCTTATCTGATCGACCGCGCCCAGCGCTGGCCGTTCCACTGCGCGATCCGCACCGGCTTCGACCGCTCCGCGGCGGCGGCGTATCTGAGCGGGCTGGCGTCGCCGCTGGTGGTGGTGCCGTCGCCGTTCGAGAACAGTCCTTACACCGTGCTGGAAGCGGCGGCGCTGGGAATGCCGCTGATTTGCTCGCGCGACGGCGGCGGCCCCGAGTTGCTGGAGCCGGACTATCCGGGCCTGTGCGAAATGGAGGCCGGCGCTTTGGCGGCCAAGATCGTTCAGGCCGTCGACCATGGCCTGGCGCCGGCGCGCGCCGCGCAATCGCTGGGCGCGATCGAGGACGCGTGGCTGGAGTTCCACCGCCAGCGCAGCGCCGCGCCGGTCGCCGCGCCGCGGCGGCGCCGGCCCAAGGTGGCGCTGGCGATCACCCACTTCGAACGGCCGGCCAAGCTCACCGACGCGCTGATCTCGGCGGCGCGCCAGACCTACCCGGACCTGGAAATCCTCGTCGTCGACGACGGTTCCTCCAGCGAAGCCGCGCAGCGAGCGCTGGCGCAGCTGGAGCCGTTTCTCGATCGGCTCGGCGGCCGCTTGATCCGGCGCGAGAACGGTTATCTCGGCGCCGCCCGCAACAGCGCCTTGGCGGCGACCGACGCCGACTACATCTGCTTTCTGGACGACGACGATTACGCCTTCCCGAATCTGATCGAGACCTTGGTCGAAGCCGCCTTGGCCACCGATGCCGATGCGGTGAACTGCCTCAACGTGTTCATGCCCGAGACCAGCCGCTCCGAGCTGATCGCCGGGCTCGGCGGCGCGCAGCCGAAAGTCTGCTACGTCCCGATCGGCGGCCCGTTGTCGGTGGCGACGTTCGAGAATTGCCTGGGCGCGGCGACCGCGCTGCTGAAAACCTCGTCGCTGCGCGCGCTGGGCGGATACACCGAGCTGCGCGGCGTCGGCCACGAGGACTACGAACTGTTCCTGCGCATGGCGCAGGCCGGCCTGCGCCTGGAAGTCGTCGCCGAGCCCCTGTACCTGTACGAGGTGGGGCGGCCGAGCATGCTTTCGCGCACCAGCCTGTCGCGCAATTTCCGCCGTTGTTTCGACGCGTGCGCGCTGCCGCCCGACGGCGAGGCCGCGCGCGATCTGTTGTCGCTGACCCTGGGCAAGAAGGTCGCGGTCGACGCGCACAACCGGTTGTGGTGGCAATACTCGTTGCTGCAGACCGCGGACCTGCGCCATCAGCTGATGAACCCGGCGCTGTCGCGCGAGGAGATGCTCGGATTGCTGGTGCGCTTGGCTTCGGCCGAGGGCGAGCCGCGGTTGGCGCTGGCGTTCGGCGAGGATTTGCGCGCGAGCGCGGGCGCGTCGCGCGAAAAAGGCGAGGACGACTGGGTCGCGCTGCATTCGGTGGTGGCGCCGCCGGCCGCGGCGTCCGGCGCCCCCTACGATCCGGGCTTGGCCGACATCAAGCTCGAGGCCGAGCTCGGGCGCGGCGAGGTCGCGCTGGACAAGCTGATCGCCTTCGTCCATGCCGCCGGCCCGCTCGCGGCGGAGTTCTACCCGGTGGCGTTCGGCGTGCTGCGCCGTTCGGACGTCAAGTTGCATCAGGCCCGCTATCGGCAACTCAGCGCCGCGCTGGCGCGCAAGCGCGTGTCCAGGCACCAGCTGACCGAGGGGCGCGTGCTCATGGCGACCTTGGAATACATGCTCGGGCGCGGTGCGCCGGTGGCGGCGCTGCGCGAGATCGCCGCGGCCGACGAAGCGGCGTACCTGTCGATGCATGCCGACGTCGCCCGCGCGGTGGAGACCGGGACCGTCGCGCGCGGCATCGAGCATTACGCCGCCTTCGGCCTGCGCGAGGGCCGCGGCGGCTTCAACGGCATCGAAAAAATCGCCTCGGTGCTGCGCGATTGCGACGTCGAGATCGAGGTCGAAGACCTCCTCGACGCGGTCCGCGGCTGAGCGCGGCGGGGGATGGCATGAGCACGTATTTTCTTCGCACCGTCGTCGACGCCGGCGCGCCCGACGCGCCCGCTCGCGACCGGCTCGCGAATCTGGTCCACAACACCGGCAACTTGTTCTTCGAGGAGGCGGTGTCCCGCCAGCTCTACGCTTACCGCACGGTGCACGACCTGGAGTTGCTGCCGCCCGACGCGCAGACCCTGGTGCTGTCGATGTCGAACTTCATCAGCCCGGCCACCGATCTGGGCTGGCTGGCGGACTTCATCGAAGCGCGGCGAATTCCGCAGGTGGTGATGATCGGCGCCGGCGCGCAGGCCGAATCGTTCTCGCACCCGGTCGAACTGAGCGAAGGCACGCGGCGCTTCGTCGCGACGCTGTCGCACCGTTGCGAAACCATCGGCGTGCGCGGCTACTTCACCGCCGAAGTGCTGCATCGGGCCGGCATCCGCAACGTGGACGTCATCGGCTGCCCGTCGCTTTTCTTCGCCAACGACCGCGGCTTCCAGGTGAGCAAGCCGGACCTGGGCGGCCGGCGGCCGCGCACCGTCGTGCATTGCACTCCCTACGGCAACTATCGCGACGCCGTCGCCCATTTGCTGAGCTTCGCGGTGCGCGAGTGCGAGGCCTATGTCGCCCAAAGCGAGACCCAATTGCTGTTCGACGCCGAATGCGACGAGCGGCGGCGCTTTTTCTTCCAGTACTACAACGACGGCGATTTCGCCGCGGCCGAACTGGACGCGTGGATGCGCGAGCGGGTGCGCTGGTTCTTCGATCTGGAGTCGTGGCTGGGGTACCTCTCGCGCATGGAGTTCTCTGTCGGCGCGCGCTTCCACGGCAACATGGCGGCGTTGCAAGTGGGCGTGCCCGCGCTCAATCTGGTTTGCGATTCGCGCACGCGCGAGCTGTGCGAGTACCTGAATCTTCCTTTCGCGTTCTTCGACGAGTTCGACGGCCTGCGCGGCGCGGCCGAGCTGTACGAACGCACGGATTTTTCGCTGTTCAACGCCGGCTTCGCGCACAAATACGATCGTTACCGCGCGTTCTTGTCGCGCAACGGCCTGCGCCATCGCATGGGCGGCGGCGCGGCGGACGACGAGGCGCCGGCGCAGCGGATCGCCGCGATCCGCGCCGAATCGGTGGCGGCGCTGGTCCGTTCGCTCGGCGGCGGCGAGCTGGCGCCGGACGCGCTGATGCGCGAACTGCGTCTGCGCTTGCGCCCGGACCGCAGCGAGGAGGAAATGAAGCTCGCCGACCGCGGCGCGTTCGACTTGCGCCGGCCGCGATCCGAGCCGGCGGCCGCGGAGGAGGCCTGAATGGACGGCGCGGTCCTGGTCACCGGCGGGCTCGGCTACATCGGCTCGCACGCCTGCGTGGAGCTGGTCCGGGCCGGGCGCCGGGTCGTGGCGCTCGACAGTCTCGCCAACAGTTCGGCGGCGGTGGCCGAGCGATTGGCCGAGCTGACCGGCCGGCCGCTGAGTTTCGTGCATGGCGACGTGCGCGACATCGGCCTGCTGATCCGGGTGATGCGCGAACACGGCGTGGACAGCGTCCTGCACTTCGCCGGCAGCAAGGCCGTGGGCGAATCGGTGGGGCGCCCGGTGGCCTATTACGACAACAACGTCGGCGGCAGCATGGCGCTGATCGCGGCGATGCACGGCGCCGGCGTGCGCCGGCTGATCTTCTCCTCGTCGGCGACGGTCTACGCGCGGGGCGGGGCGATGCCGTTGGTCGAATCCTCGGCATTGGACGCGGGCAGCCCGTACGGGCGCAGCAAGCTGTTCGTCGAGCAGATGCTGTTCGATTTGCGCGCGTCCGATCCGGCCTGGTCGATCGCGTGCCTGCGCTATTTCAATCCGGTCGGCGCCCATCCCAGCGGCCGCATCGGCGAGAGTCCGCGCGGCGTGCCGAACAATCTGGTTCCGTTCATCGCCCAGGTCGCGTCCGGCCAGCGCGAGCGCTTGCAGGTGTTCGGCGGCGACTACGACACCGCCGACGGCACCGGAGTGCGCGACTACGTGCACGTGCTCGACATCGCCGAGGGGCATGTGCGCGCGTTGGACTATCTGGAGCGGGACGGCGGCGGCTGCGTAGCGGTCAACCTCGGAACCGGCCAGGGCGTGTCGGTGTTGGAAATGCTGCGCGAGTATGAGCGCGCCAGCGGCCGCCCGGTGCCTTACGCCGTGGCTCCGCGCCGCGCCGGCGACGTGGCGCGGTGCTGGGCCGATGCGTCGTTGGCGCAGCGCTTGTTCGATTGGCGGGCGCGGCGTTCGGTCGCGCAGATGTGCGAGGACAGCTGGCGCTGGCAGTGCGCCAACCCGGACGGCTATCGGTAGCGCCTTCAGTCCGCCGCAGCGCCGCCGGCGTTCGACCCATCGGGGTTGCGCTCGATCATCCACAACCCCGCCCACAGCTTGAGGTCGAGCTCGTAGCCTTCGGCCTGCTTGCCCATCAGCCACGCCGGCGCCTCGGCGCGCGGGACTTCGTGGACCAGGATGTCCTCGCCGGCGACGCCGCCGCCGGGGCCGACCCGGTGCAGGGCGGTGGCGCGGACGAAGGCGATGCGCTCGCTGCTCATGCCGGCCGAGGTCGGGCCGGTCAGCAGCACCTCGACCTTGCCCGGCTCCCAGCCGGTTTCCTCGATCAGCTCGCGCGCGGCCGCCGATTCCAGGGTGTCGTGGGCGTGGTCGTCGCCGACCAGACCGGCCGGCATTTCGATGGTGCGGGCGTTGAGCGGCACCCGGAACTGTTCGACGAACAGCACCTTATCGTCGGGCGTGACCGCGACGATGATCACCGCCATGCCCTTGCCGTGGGTGCGCTCGGCGTACTCCCAATGGCCGCGCCGCATCATCCGCAGCCACTGGCCGGTGTAGATGGTTTCCACGGGTTCGTGCTGGGCTGCGTGATCTTGGACTGCGGTCATAGCGTTCCTCGCCGGAGGCCCGCGGCCGCGGCGGCGGGCGATGATGGGGATTCGGTGTCGCGGCGCCGCGCGGATTGCGCCGCGGCGCGCGGGCGGAAGGGCGCGTGGCGTGCTTCCGCGGAAGGCTTCGATGCTACGACGAAACCTGTGACGTGGCGAAGTCCAGGCCCACCGCGGTGTACAGCCGGCGCCGGGTCATCGGGCCGAAGCGCAGGCGGTCGCACAGCGCTTGCAGGGCGGCGGCGTCGGCGCGGCCGCGGCGGTAGTGGTCGCCGTCGTCGGCCAGCGGCGCGTCCAGCGCGATCGTGGTCAGCTGCCGGCACAGCAGCGCCTGGGCGCGGTGTTCGCGCAGCTTGGCCGCGGCGCTGGCGGCGCCGCGCAGGCGCAGGAACGGGACTTCCTCGACCCGCGCCAACAACGCGTCGAGGCTGCCGAAGTGGCCGAGCAGGGCGGCCGCGGTCTTGGCGCCGATGCCGGGCACGCCGGGGATGTTGTCGACCGCGTCGCCGGTCAGGGCCAGATAGTCGGCGATCTGCGCCGCTTCCACGCCGTGGCGCTCGGGCACGCCGGCGGCGGTCCAGCGCAGGCCGCGGGCGAAGTCCCACTGCTCGTCGGCGTTCGCCAACAACTGCGAGAGATCCTTGTCGGCCGACACGATCACCCCGCGGTAGCCCTGCCCGCGCATGCGCATCAGCGCGCTGCCGATCAGATCGTCGGCCTCGTACTGCACGTCGGCCAGCACGCTCAGGCCCAGCGCCGAACACAGCGCCTTGCAATGGCCGAACTGGCGCTTGAGCGCGTCCGGCGCCGGATCGCGGTTGGCCTTGTAGGCCGGGTACAACTCGTTGCGGAAGCACGAATCCAGCGCCTCGTCGAACGCCACCGCGATGTGCTGCGGGCGCTCGCGTTCGATCAGCTCCAGCAGGAAACGGGCGAAGCCGTGCACGGCGTTGCTCGGCCAGCCTTCGGCGTCCTGGAAGTCGTCGGGGATCGAATGCCAGGCGCGGAACACGTACAGGCTGGCGTCGATCAGATAGACCGGCGTTTGCGGGGCGGGCGGGGTCGAGGTCATGCGCTCATTCCAACAGGTGCGGCGTGGTGCGGGTGGGAACCGTACGGGTGCAAACGGTGCGGAGGCCAACGGTGCCGATTCAGACGGTACGAATACAAACAGTGCGAATACAAACGCTGTGGACGCGAACCGCGCCTGGGCAAAGGCCGCGGTTCGGGCCGATGCGGGTCAAGCCGCGCGGCGCGCACGAGGCGTGCGCCGCGCGCTCACGGCGTCCAGGCGCGGGTCAATGCGGCCGAGTCCGGGCGTTCGCGCTCGGGCGCGTCGAGCTTGGCCGTGCCGATATGGATGAAGCCGACGATGCGCTCGTGCGCCTGCACGCCGAGCCAGCGTTCCACTGCTTCGTCGTAGGCCGGCCAGCCGGTCAGCCACACCGCGCCGAAGCCCAGCGCCTGCGCGGCTTGCAGCAGGGCGAAGCAGACGCAGCCGGCGGTCAGGGTGCGCTCGAGCTCGGGGATTTTTTCGTCCGGGCCGAGCTGCGCGATCACCGCGACGATCAGCGGCGCGTGCGAGAAGCGGCCGCGGTCTTTCTCCACCGCGGCCGGGCCGGCGTCGGGGAAGCGCTCGATCCCGCGCGCGGCCAGCCGCTCGCCGAGCGTGTGGCGGGCATCGCCCTGGATCGTGAGGAAACGGAACGGCACGCGCTTGCCGTGATCGGGCACGCGCACGGCCGAAGCCAACATACGCTGGAGGGTGGATTCGTCCGGTCCGGGCGCGGAAAGCTGCTTGGCGGGGATCGAACGGCGTTGGTCGAGGGCGGCCAGCAAGCGGGGGTCGGGGGTAGGCATTTAAGTAATCTGAATGTCGGTCACAAAAATGAACGATGCCACATGAATGGTCGCATCTAGGCACTATCCTGACGCTCGCGGTCGCAATCAGACGCGCCGCATCCACCAGGGGGAACTTGGTACGTGTCCGGTCACTTGCACGGCGTCGTTCAGAACACGCGCGCGGATCCTGCGCGCGTGCTCGAAGAACTCAAACGACAGACGCTCGAGCAACTCGGGGGTCTGCCCGGTTCCCTGTACGCGCCTATCGAAGAAGCCTTGAAGGCCGATTCGCTCAAGGGCGACGGCCGCAACCACCAGTTCGAAGACCAGGCCGCATTGTGGGTCCTGCGTCAGCAACAGGCCAGTCATGTCATGGCCTTCCGCCAACAGATCGCCGTGGGCTTCGACGCGTTCCGCGCGCCCGGCGCGGCGGTCGGCGGGGTCGGCGGTTCGCCGCTGCAACTGGTCGGCGAACAGCAACTGGCGTTCGATCTCGACGGCGAACGCCTGATCGAACTGCTCGAATCGCGCTACCAGCGTCCGCTGGAAATGGTGCGCGCGCGCTTGCAGATGCTGGCCCAGGCGCTGGGGGCGCCGGACGGCGTCAATCCGGTCGGGCCGTATCGGCTGGTGCGCGCGTTCACCTCGGTCTATTGCGACGCCCAGGTCACCGAAAGCCTGCGCATGCGCCTGTTCCGCCAATACGAGCAGGAACTGGCGCGCTTGCTGGGCGATATGTACGCGCGCCTCAACCAAGTGCTGGCCACCGCCGGTTACGGCATGGCCGCCGGCGCGCCGCCGGCCGCCGGTCCCGTGCGCGCGGCGGCCGAAGAGCGCCACGACCGCAACACGCTCGACGGCGTGTTCGACACCGTTCCGCATCGCGAGGCCGCAGCGTCCGTGCCGCACGACTATCAACAAGGACCGTACCCGCATGGACACGGCCCGAGCCTCGGCTCCGGCTACCCGGCGCAGGGGGCGCCGGTGTCTCAGGTGGAAGTGGCCGCGATGGCGGCCGAACTGGCCGAATTGCGCACTCAGCTGCATGCGTGGCGCGAGGGTCTGGTCAAGGGCGGCGGCCTGCCGCCGGGCCACCAGCCGCAGCGCACGATGGCCCAGCGCCGCGAGTTGCGCGTGGACGAGGTGGTCGGCATGGCCTCGCTGCTGCAGCCCGAGCCGCCGGACGCGTTCGCGCGCGCGCTGGCCGTGTCCGGGCGCCTGGGCGAGACCATCCGCGATCAGCTGTACGACGGCGCGCGCCGGCTCGGTTTCAATCCCGACCAGACCTGCTTCAGCCCGGAAGAGGACGACGCGATCGATCTGGTCGCGCTGCTGTTCGACTCGCTGTTCCGCAACCACGCCCTGCAGGACCGCGCCCGCCGCGTCTATGCGCGGCTGGTGATGCCGTACGTCAAGGTCGCGCTGACCGACAACGAAGTGTTCGTCAAGCGCGAACACCCGGCGCGGCGCTTGCTGGATGCGATCACCGAGGCCTGCGAAGGCAACGACGGCGATACGCCGCAGGACCGCGACTTGCTCGAACGCGCTTCGGAGATTTCCCAGCGCGTGGTGTCCGACTACAACGAAGACCTCGCCGTGTTCGAGCTGGCCCACGCCGAGCTCGACGCGATGCTGTCCCAGCACCGCCGCCGGATCGAGCTGCAAGAGCAGCGCGCGGCCAAGGCCACCTACGGCCGCGAGCGCCTCGGCGCGGCGCGCACCCAGGCCGATCAGGCCGTGCGCGAGCGCATCGGCGACGGCAAGCTGACCTCGGCGGTGGCCGATTTCATCGCCACGCCCTGGCGCCATCACTTGGTGCAGGTGCTGTTGCGCGAGAACGAAGACCCCAAGCGCCGCGCCCAGGCGATGGCGCTCGGCGACGCGCTGGTGATGGCCGACAAGCTCGCCGCCGAGAACCGCGGCCGCGAACTGGCCGATCAGCTGCTGGCGCTGCAACCGATCATCATCCAGTGCCTGTCGTCCTCGGGCCTGGACGAAAGCGCCGCCCAGCACGCCATGGCCGGACTGGTGCGCGCGCTGGCCACGCCGGACAAGGAACGCAGCGACCACCCGCAGCCCAGCGCCGCGGAAGTCGAGGAGGACGTGGCTGAGGAGCGCCGCCGTTACCTCGACGACCAAGTCGCGCAAGGCGGCCACGACCCGCTGCTGGCCGAACGCATGCGCCAGCTCGAACCCGGCGACTGGCTGCGCCTGACCAGCCTGCAGGGCGAAACCATCGCGGTGAAGGTCGCCTGGCTGAGCCCGCTGACCTCGCGCCTGCTGCTGGTCAACCGCCGCGGCGTGCGCGCGCTGGTCGCCTCGGCCGAGGAACTGGCGATGCTGGCCTCGCACGGCCGGCTCGTGGTCGGCGCCGAGCGCACGGCGTTCGATGAGGCGATGCGGCAGGTGCGGCGGCATTTGGATCGGGTGATTTGACAGCAGGAGATAGCGGATAGGAGTTAGGAGATAGCTGAAGCGGGCCAAGCTTGGCGTTTCCGCTATCTCCTAACTCCTATCCGCTATCTCCTGCCTCCCCGCATCCGCTACGATCAGCCGAACCGGGCACGGAGCGAAGCATGTCGGGCATCACGATAGGCGTTGCCAGCGAAACCGCTGCCGGCGAGAAGCGCGTAGCGCTGACGCCGGAAACCTGCAAAAAACTAGTCGCCCGCGGCGCGCGCGTGCGCGTCCAGCGTGGCGCCGGACGCGGCGCGAGCTTCACCGACGATGCCTACGTCCAGGCCGGCGCGGAGCTGGCCGACGACGCCGCCGGCGCCACCGCCCAGGCCGACGTGGTGCTGTGCGTGCAAGCGCCCGACGGCGAACGGCTGAACCTGCTGCGCGAAGGCGCGGCCCTGGTCGGCCTGCTGCAGCCGCAGGCCGATGCCGCGCGGGGCGAGGCCATCGTCGCGCGCAAGCTGCTGGCCTTCCCGCTGGAACGCCTGCCGCGCACCACCCGCGCCCAGGCCATGGACGTGCTCAGCTCGCAGGCCGGCATGGCGGGCTACAAGGCGGTGCTGATCGCCGCACAACTGGCGCCGCGTTTCTTCCCGATGCTGACCACCGCCGCCGGCACCATCCGGCCCTCGCGCGTGCTCATCGTCGGCGCCGGCGTCGCCGGTTTGCAGGCGGTGGCGACGGCCAAGCGCCTGGGCGCGCAGGTCGAAGGCTTCGACGTGCGGCCGGAAACGCGCGAGCAGATCGAATCGCTGGGCGGCAAGTTCCTCGACCTCGGCGTCAGCGCCGCGGGCGAGGGCGGCTACGCGCGCCAGCTCACCGACGAGGAGCGCGCCGAACAGCAGCGCCGGCTCGGCGAGCACCTGAAGAACATCGACGTGATCGTTTGCACCGCGGCGGTGCCGGGACGTCCGGCGCCGAAGATCGTCACCGCGGCGATGATCGCCGGGATGAAGCCCGGCAGCGTGCTGGTCGACCTCGCCGCCGAAACCGGCGGCAACTGCGAACTGACCCGTCCGGGCGAGACCGTCGACGCCGAGGGCGTGACCATCGCCGGCCCGCTCAACCTCGCCAGCGCCGGCGCGGTCCACGCCAGCGAGATGTTCGCCCGCAACGTGCTCAACTTCGTCAGCCTGTTCGTCGACGGCGGCGAGCTCAAGTACGACTGGAACGACGAGTTGCTGGCCAAGACGGTGTGGCCGGAGCGCAAGGTCGAGGCGCAGAGCGCGGCGGCGTAAGCGGCGCGGGTTCTTGGCCGAATCGCACGGCGGTCGAAGACGATGTGTGTGTAGGAGCGGCGTGAGCCGCGACCGCGGGGTAGCCGGTCGAGTTGTAAGCGAGGTGTCGCGGTCGCAGCTCGCGCAGCTCCTACAGCCAGATCGCGTAGCAGCCGAAGCCCCCTGTAGGAGCGGCGCGAGCCGCGACCGCGGAGTAGCCGTTCGCGCCGTAAGCGCGATGTCGCGGTCGCAGCTTACGCAGCTCCTACCAGCCAGATCGCGTAGCAGCCGAAGCCCCGTGTAGGAGCGGCGCGAGCCGCGACCGCGGAGTAGCCGTTCGCGCCGTAAGCGAGGTGTCGCGGTCGCAGCTTACGCAGCTCCTACCAGCCAGATCGCGTAGCAGCCGAAGCCCCGTGTAGGAGCGGCGCGAGCCGCGACCGCGGAGTAGCCGTTCGCGCCGCAAGCGTGATGCCGCGGTCGCAGCTTACGCAGCTCCTACCAGCCAGATCGCGCGACAGCCGTAGCGCTCGCGGGTGCGGCGAATTCTCGACCCCACAAAGAAGAACCGCCGAACGCGGAGATCCGAACGCTGCCCAGGTTCCTGCCCCGTAGCGCTGGATCTCCGCGTTCGCGCGGAGGCGAGGGCGGGCGCCGCAGCGCTCGCCGGATGCTCTGGAAAACGACGCGCCGGCGCTCAGTTGCGCGGCGGCGGCGGGCCGAACGGCGGTTCGCCGCGGTCGCGCGGCGGCTTCGGCGGCGGCGGATTGGCTTCGACCCAGGCGCGGCGCTGTTCGGGCGTCATCGTGCGCCACTTCTCCATCAGCGCGCGTTTGCCGTTGTCGTCCAGGCCGCGCATCTTGCCGTAGAGCGCGCGCATCTGGCCGCGCTCTTCCGGGTCCAGCGCTTCCCAGCGCTTCATGCCGTTGCGCGCCTCGCGGCGTTCGTCCGGGGTCATCTGCTGCCAGCGGCGGGCGCGGTCGAGCATGCGCTGGCGCTCGTCGGGCTGGGTGTTCCAGCGGTCGCGCATCGGCGCGATCAATTGCTCGCGCTGGGCTTGACTGAGTTGATCCCAGGCCGGCAGGGCGGCGGCGGAGCCGGCCGGCGGCGGGCCGGCCAGCGCGGGCGCGGCGAGCGCGGCCAGGGCGAGGGCCAACGCGGCGCGATGGAAAACGGAACGGCGCATGGCGGTCACTCCAGGTGGGTGCGCGGCAGGGCGTCGGAATTGGACGCCAGCCACAGGTACAAATCGGGATTTTCGTCGAGCGTGGCGACCGCGGTGTCGGGCTCGTAGCCGGTCTCCACGACCTTCGCCGGCGCGATGGCCGCGCGCGCGGGCGCCGCGGCGACTTCGACCGGCGCGGGCGCGGGGCCGGGCAGCGGCGCGCCGCCGCCGACGAACTGCAAGCCCACCGCCAAGGCCACCGCGGCGACGCCGGAACTGGCCAGCGCCCAGCCGAGGAGGCCGCCGCGGCCCCGCTGGGGCTGCGCGGCGGCCTCGCTGCGGATCGTGCGCAGGCGCTGGCGGACCTGCGGGCTCACGCGCTCGAGCGCCTGCGCGTGCACGTCGCGCAAGGCCGCGTCGAAACGCGCGTCCGCATCGGCCGCCGGGCTTGCGCGGTGCGGCGCCGGGGTGCGGCCTTCGGCGCTGCGCGGGTCGGTGTTCATCGCCATTCCTCCAATTGCCGCTGCAGCGCTTCGCGCGCCCGCGACAGATGCGTCTTCACCGCGCCTTCGCTGCAACCCATCGCCCGCGCGGTCGTGGCGACGTCGAGTTCTTCCAACACCCGCAGCGAGAACGCTTCGCGTTGCCGCCGCGGCAATTTGTGCAGCGCCTGGGCCAAGCGGCCGTAGGCTTCGCGCCCGTCGTGGGCGCGCTGCGGGTCGGGGCCGTCGTCGGCCCAATCGGCCGGCGCGTCGTCCTCGCCGCGCGCCGCCGGCAGCAGCCAGCGCAGGCGGAACGCCCGCCGCCGCTGCACGTCGACGATGCGGCTGCGCAGGATGCTCCAGAACAGCGGCGTCCATTCCTGCGGCGGACGGTCGCGGTAACCGAGCATCTTCATCATCGCGTCCTGCACCGCGTCCAGCGCGTCCTCGCGATGGCGCAGGCCGAGCTCGGCGAAGCGGAACGCGCGCGTGCCCAGGCCGGCGAGGAATTCCTCCAGGCTGGCCGGCAGCCGCGCCGGGGCCGGGTCGGCCTCGGGCAGCGGCGGCAGCGCGTCCTCGGCGCCGGCGTCGCCGTCCTGCGCGTCGCGGGCCTGGCGCGGCGCGGACGGCGCCGCGGGGTCGCCGGCGCCGGCGCGCAGGCGCTCGGGCCGGCGCGCGTCGTAGCGATGCTCCAGCGGGTCGTTCGGCGGCAGCGGGTCGGTGTCGACGCTCACGGCCTCCAGGATACGGGCGGCGGGCGGTTGCAGCACGCGCCGGGCCTCAGCCGCGCGCGGCCGGCGGGTGCCGGGGGCGACGAAGAATGGTGTTCGGCATGCGACCTGTCCCTGCGCCGGAATGTGCGGCGCTTACGCAAACCGGAAACGCCCGCCCATCGGATCGGTTGACAACGGTGGCGCCGCATTCACGGCCGGTTATGATGGCCCGGACAACGCATGGGGACGAAACGGATGAGCGACGGGTTCGTGGCGCTGTACATCTTCATGTTGGCCGCGATCGCCGGCCACGTAATCATTTCGCGGGTGCCGGTGATCCTGCACACCCCGCTGATGTCCGGCTCCAACTTCATCCACGGGATCGTGCTGATCGGCGCGATCATCGTCCTCGGCCACGCCGACACCCTGCTGGAAAAAGCCATCGGCTTCGTCGCGGTGCTGCTCGGCGCGGGCAACGCCGCCGGCGGCTACGTGGTGACCGAACGCATGCTGGAGATGTTCAAGTCCAGCAAGAAGCCCGCCGGCAAGGCGGGCGGCTGAATGCGCCGCTGCTGCGGTACCTCGCGGCGGCCGCGGCCGCCGTCGTCGGCGTGGCCCTGCTCGCCGTTCCTTCCTTTCTTGGCTGGTCGCTGCCTCTCGGGCAGCTGTCGTTCTATGGAGCGCGCGCGCTGATGGACGTCCTTTCGACTGTGGTGAAGCTGAGCTATCTGGTCGCCGCGACCTTGTTCCTGCTGGGCCTGCAACGCATGGCCTCGCCGGTGACCGCGCGCAGCGGCATCCGCTGGGCCGGCGCGGGCATGATCATCGCCACCGTGGCGACGTTCTTCCTGCCGGGCCTGCACAACCTCGGCCTGATCGCGACGGCGGTGTTGCTGGGCACGGCAGCGGCGTGGATCTCGGGCAAGAAGGTCGCCATCACCGATATGCCGCAGATGGTCGCGCTCTACAACGGCATGGGCGGCGGCTCGGCGGCGGCGATCGGCGCGGTCGAACTGCTGCGGCTGTCCGCGCAGATGCCGTCGGACCCGCTGCAGGCGCAGCTCGAACGCGGCATCGTCGCGATGCACGCGCCGACCGTGGCGCTGGTGCTGGCGGTGGTCGGCGCGGCGATCGGCGCGGTGTCGCTGTCGGGTTCGGTGATCGCCTGGGCCAAGCTCGACGGGCGCCTCGACAAGCGCGTGGTGTTCCCCGGCCAGCAAGCGTTCAACGCGCTGGTCGCGCTGGCGGTGGTGGTGCTCGGCATCGCCTCGTTCATGACCCTCAACGTCGGCTTCATCATCGCCTTCTTCGTCGCCGCGTTGGCGTTGGGCGTGCTGATGACCTTGCCGATCGGCGGCGCCGACATGCCGGTGGTGATCTCGCTGTACAACGCCTTCACCGGTCTGGCGGTGGCGTTCGAGGGCTACGTGCTCGGCAACGAAGCGCTGATCATCGCCGGCACCATGGTCGGCGCGGCCGGCATGCTGCTCACGCGCTTGATGGCCAAGGCGATGAACCGGCCGATCAGCGGCGTGCTGTTCTCCAATTTCGGCGGCGGCGGGCAGGCGCAGGAAATCGCCGGCACGCAAAAGCCCATCGAAGCCGGCGACGTCGCCGCGATGATGGCCTTCGCCGAACGCGTGGTGATCGTGCCCGGCTACGGTCTGGCGGTGGCGCAGGCGCAGCACAAGATTTGGGAGCTGACCCAGAAGCTGACCGAACGCGGGGTCAAGGTGAAGTTCGCGATCCACCCGGTGGCCGGGCGCATGCCGGGCCACATGAACGTGCTGCTGGCCGAAGCCGGCGTGCCGTACGACCTGATCGCCGACATGGACGACATCAACCCCGAGTTCGCCAACACCGACGTGTCGCTGGTGATCGGCGCCAACGACGTGGTCAACCCGGTCGCCAAGACCGACCCGGCCTCGCCGATCTACGGCATGCCGATCCTCGACGTGATCAATTCGCGCAACACCATCGTGATCAAGCGCGGCAAGGGCACCGGCTTCGCCGGCATCGAGAACGCGCTGTTCTACGCCGACAACACGCGCATGCTGTACGGCGACGGCGCCGAGATGGCGAGTGCGCTGGTGTCGGAGTTGAAGGCGCTGGACGGCGGCGGGCATTGAACGCCGACGTCCGCCGCGCAGGCGGGCGGAGCGGGGAGCGGGGCATGCGCGAAGCGCGTTTGTCGGCGCTCGGCGAGGAACGGTCGCCGGCCGAGGTCAGGCGCGTCGTGCATGACGTGGTCCGGCGCATCGGCGCGCGCCTGCCGGCGATGCTCGAACCCGGCGTCACACCCAACTTCCATGCGGCGATGATCCAGGAGCCGGCGCGTCGCGGCGCGGTGTCGCCGATCTATCTGCTGCACTCGCGCGACTACGACGCCTGGGCGGTGGCGGTACCGCAACCGCGCTTCGCGCCGGCAGCGGGCGATGCCTTGCCTTCGGGTTGGATGCACCTGCACCAAGCGCGGTTTCTCGACCACGACGGCGTGTTCGCCGCGCTGGCGGAATTGCACGGCATCGAGGCCTGGTCGTCCTACGATCTGGAACAGCC
This sequence comes from Lysobacter sp. K5869, assembly GCF_018847975.1. Lineage (NCBI taxonomy): Bacteria > Pseudomonadati > Pseudomonadota > Gammaproteobacteria > Lysobacterales > Lysobacteraceae > Lysobacter > Lysobacter sp. K5869. The sequence continues at coordinate 2,512,801 of NZ_CP072597.1, forward strand.
GGTTCCCGCCGGCATCGCGCTGCGCGCGTCCGGCGACATGGCCTATTGGGAACCGCGGCGGCTCGGCGACGTGTTGTTCAACTGGTGGGACTGAGGCGGCGCGGCGGGGCTGTCGCTTGATCGCACGGTGGCCGCTACAACGACGGTTCGGCGGCAGGTCGAACTGGACGGCTCGGATCATCCGCTGCGACTGCGCGCGACGTGGAACGCGTTGGCGAAGCGCGGCCCGGCCAGCGCTCGTCGCTGGCCGGGACCGGAAGCATCGCTCATCCGCTAACGCGCGATGTCCGCGCGAGCGTCGCCGCGGCCGCGCGGCCGCTTACTTTTCGCCGCGAATCCGCAGGGTCAGACCCTTGAGGAAATTGCGCAGCATCTGATCGCCGCAGGCGCGGAAGTTCTTGTGGTCGCTCTGGCGGAACAGCGCGCTCAGTTCCGGCTTGGACACCGGGAAACCGGCGCTGGCGAAGGCCTCGTGCATGTCCAGGTCCTTGAGCTCGAAGGCGACGCGCAGTTTCTTCAGCACCAGATTGTTGGTGACGCGCGTTTCCAGCGGGCGCGGCGGCATGCGTTCGTCGCGGCCGCGGTAGTGGAACACCAGCCCGTCGAGAAAACGCGCGAGCGTCGCATCGTCGCAGGGCGCGTAACCCGCGTCCTCGTCTTTCTTGAGGAAGGCCTGCACCTGGGTTTTTTCCAGCGCGAACGCGGGGTCGGCGAGATGCACGATCTCCACGACCTTGTTGTCGCTGAGATCGAGCATGTAGCGAATGCTGCGCAATACATCGTTGTTGATCATGATCCGTCCTGCCTTTGGAGCCGCGCGGCCGCGCGCTGGAGCGGGGCGGCCGGTGCGTTGCGAATGCCGTCCCGGCGCCCGGCTGAGCCGCCGGACGGGAATCGGGAGAGGTGCGAGCGCGGATTCTCGCACGCCGGGCGCATCCGGCTCGGCGGGACGGTGGGGCGGCAGGCCCGGAGGCGGCGGCCGGGCCTCGCCGGCCAGGGCGGCGCCGTGCCGGCATGGCGCCGGCACGGTCGCGATCAGGCGTCCGGCGCGCCGCTCTCGCCGCGGTTCTGCCATTCGCTGAAGACGTGGCCGTGCTGCGCGCGGCTGGCGTGGCAGGCCGCGCAGCCGTCGCGTTCGGCGGGTTTCAGGCGGTCGTTGCGCTGGCCGGCGGCGAATTCGGCGTAGCCCCAGCCGGCGGTGGCGGCGAAACGGCGACTGTCCTTGACCATCACGTCGATGTGCCGACGCGGCCCTTGCTCGACGAGGCCGTCGCCGCGGTCGCGGGTTTCGAACAGGTCGTAGACCAGCACCGAGCCGTCGGCGTAGCGGCCGTTGCGGTTGCCTTCGAGCGCGGCGGCATTGGCGTAGACGTGGTGCAGGCCGCCGAAGCGCGGGTAGGCGGGATGGCCGGGGTTGATCAGTCCGCTTTTGAGGTGGGTCCAGTGCGGGTAGCCGTCGGGGTAGGGCACGGCGGGCGCGCTGCTTTGCGCGGGCGCCGGCGCGTCGGCGGCGAAGGCGATGCTCGCCGTCAGCGCGACGGCGGCGGCGAGCAGGATCGTCGCCGCGGCGCCGCGGTTTACCGCAGGCTCGCCGGATCGGGCCTCGCGCCCTGCGCGCGGGTCGCGTTCGCGGCCCATCAGTGCAGCCCCGAGCGACCGGAACCGAGCGCGCGATTCACCGCCCACGCGATCGGCCACGCCACGAACACGATGTGCACCAGGATGCTCAGCCCGATCCACACCGGATCCGGCGGCAGGCCCTTCATGCCGGCGCGCGAGAGCGGCACGACGATGAAGTTCATCGCCACGAACAGCCACAGGCCGTACAAGGTCGCCGCCAGCCACGGGCGGCGGCGCATCCACGCCAGCTGGCTCGCGCCGACGGCGTAGGCGACGGCCATCAGCACGGCGATGAAATAGTGCAGGAACAGGCCCAGCGCGGCGGTGCCGGCGCCGCCGGCGAGCGCGGCCTCGCGGCCGATCAGGCCGGAGGCGACGCTGTGCAGCACGCGCGTGGCGGCCACGCCCTTGGTGAGGCCCCAGTAACTGATGGCGTAGCTGATATCGAGCGTGGCGGCGATCAGGCCGCCGAACAGGGTCCACAGCGGCAGGGAGCGGGCGGGGCGGGCGGCGACGGTCATGGCGGACTCGCGGTGGCGGGACGGTGGAGTGGGGCCGAGCGGCTCGGCGGTGCGGTGCGGCGGTGCGGTGAGCGGTGAGCGGTGGCGCAACGAGAGCGGTACGGACGTCCGGCGCGGACGGATGCGCGGCGCGCGCGGCGGCGCTCAGGCCGCGCGGCCGCGCGCCGCCTCGGCGCGCCGCGCCTGGGTGGCGGTGACGCCGAAGGAGTTCTTGAACGCGCGGCAGAACGCGCTTTGGCTTTCGAAGCCCAGCGCCTCGGTGATCTCGCACACCGGCATGCGGGTGTCGCGGACCATGCGCCAGGCGCGGTCCGAGCGCAGCCGCGCGGCGTATTCGGTCGGGGTTTCGTCGAACACTTCGCGGTAGATGCGGATCAGGTGGCAGGGCGAGTAGCTGGCGCTGCGGGCGAGCCGGCCCAGGTCCAGGCGCACGTCGGGATGGCGGCGGATCAGGTGCTGCACGCGCAACAGCCGCAGCAAGGTCTGCTGGCGCCGGCGCAGGGTGCGGCCGCTGCAGCGCGGCAGGCGTTCGAGCAGGTCGCGCTGTTCGTCGCGCAGCACCGAGCCCAGCGTGCGCAGCAAGGTCGGGCCGTTGGCGTCGAGCTCGCGCGGGTGCGCGTCCAGCCGCGCCAGCCGCACCAGCAGGCGGCGCGCGTCGCGCGGCGCGATGCCTTCCCACGGGAACAGGTCGTTGCCCTGCGGCTGCGGTGCATCGTCCAGATGCGGTTTCCACGCCGCCTCGGGCCCGCACAGGCACAGCCACCAACAGGGGCCGCGCGCGCTGCTGCGCAGGCGGGCGTCGCGCCAGACTTGCAGGTGGCCCGGGGCCAGATCCCAGGCGCTGTCGGCGGCTTCCAGCCGCAGCGGGCCGCGCAGCGGCAGCCACAGCGACAGCCAGTTCGGCGGCAGGTCGAGTTGGACGGCGCGGCCGCCGGCGCGGATCAGGTGCAGGCCGGCCCCGACGCCGGGCGCGCCCAGGTCCAGGTGTTCGGCGAAATGAATGCGGTGGTGTTGCACGCTCATGAGGCCCTCGGCGGGGTCGCGGCTTGCGGTTGGCCCCTAAGCTAGCCAGCCGGGGCCGTCATCTGGAGGGCCAATTAGCCGGGGAACGCAGGAGCCAATCCGGCACCCCGCGCTGGCGCCCGCGGCGCCGGCATTGCGCCGGTCTCGCGCCGTCGATGTGCAGGCACCGGCAAACCCGCGCGAACCCCGCCGCGACGCCTCGTCAGCGCCGGATCGGCTTGGCACACTGGCGTTCAGACGGCCCGCGAGGGGGCCAATCGGGAGTCCGCCCATGTACCTGCCGCTGGACGGCCGCGGCCCGCTGCACGGCCAATTGGTTCGCTCGCTCAAGGACGCGGTGCTGGCCGGCCGCTTGCCGGCCGGGATGCGCTTTCCGCCGACCCGTTTGCTGGCCCAGCAACTGGGCCTGTCGCGCAACACCGTGCTGGCCGCCTACGAACAACTGCGTGCGGAAGGCTTCATGCAGGCGCGGGTCGGTTCCGGCAGCTTCGTGGTGCTGCCGGGCGCGCCGGCGCAGCCGGCCAGCGAGCCGCCCTCGCGGCTGCCCGCGCAAAGCGCCTACGCCCAGCGCCTGCGCCGCTATCACGACCACGGCAACATCCCCGGCCGGCGTTTGCCCGGCACCGTGCACAGCTTCCAGTACGGCGTGCCGTTCACCAATCCGCTGCTGACCTCGGCCTGGGCGCGCGCGCTGTCGCACGCGGCCGCCTACACGCCGCCGAACTACCCCACCGCGCAAGGCCTGCCGGCGCTGCGCGCGGCGGTGTGCGATTACCTGTCGCTGCGCCGCGGCGTGCGCGCCGCGCCCGAGGACGTGGTGATCGTCGCCGGCACCCAGCAAGCGATCGCGCTGACCGCGCGGGTGCTGCTCGACGAAGGCGACGAAGCGGCGATCGAAGACCCGCAGTATTTCGCCGTGCGCGAAGCGCTGCAGATCCACGGCGCGCGGCTGCGGCCGGTTCCGGTCGACGCCGAAGGGCTGCGCACCGACCTGCTGCCCGAGCGCCCGCCGCGGCTGATTTGCGTGACGCCCTCGCACCAGTTCCCGACCGGCGCGCTGATGTCGCTGCCGCGCCGGCGCGCGCTGCTGGAGTACGCGCGCCGCCACGAGTGCTGGATCTTCGAGGACGACTACGACGGCGAATTCCGCTTCGACGCGCAGCCGCACGCGGCGCTGTACGGTCTCGACGACGCGCGCCGCACGATCTACGTCGGCACCTTTTCCAAGGTGCTGTTTCCGTCGCTGCGGCTGGGCTACATGGTGGTGCCGCCGGGGCTGCGCGAAGACTTCGTGTCGGCCAAGTGGACCGACGATTTCGGCTCGCCCGGGATCGAGCAGGCCGCGCTGGCGCAGTTCCTCGCCGACGGCGGTTTCGAGCGCCACCTGCGCCGCACCGCCAAGACCTTGCGCCAGCGCCGCGACGCGTTGCTGTCGGCGCTGCGCCGGCTGACCGGCGACGCGCTGGAGATCCAGGACTCGCGTGCCGGCATGCACCTGCTGGTGTGGCTGCGCGGGCGCGGGCCGGCCGAGGGCGAGGCCTTCATCGCCCATGCCCAGGCGCGCGGGCTGGGGCTGTACTCGGTGACGCCGTGCTACATGAGCCCGCCGCAGCGCGCGGGGCTGCTGTTCGGCTACGGCGCGCTGTCGGTGGCGGAGATCGAGGAGGCCGCGCGGCTGTTCGCCGCCTGTTTGCAGGACATCGGTTTCATCGCGGCGGCGGCCTGAGCGCGATCGGCCGAGCGCGCTCTGCGGCGACCGTGCGTGGCGGTCGCGTTCTGCGAGGGGCTCGGGATCGGGCGGCTGCGCGATAGCCGCGCCGCGCGGACGCCGGGCTCAGCGCGAGCGGGGCCGGTTCAGCGCGAGAGCAGCGCGGCCACCGCCAGCGCCAGCGCCATGCACACCAGCTCCACGCCGGAGTTGGCCAGTTGGAACAGGGTCCAGAACAGGTTCGGGCCGAGCTTGGCGGCCGAGGACATCAGGTCCAGCCCGAACGGGCCGCTGAGCTGGCCGGCGACGATGCCCCAATTGGCCAGTCCGATCACCACCGCGGTCGCGACCGTGGCGGCGACCGCGCGCTTCCAGCCCGGACGCCAGCCGCCCAGGCGCAGCATCCAGACGATGTCCAGCGCGCCGACCACCGCCATCCAGCCCAATTGGCGGTTCAGGGCCACCGCGACCAGGGTCCACAGCGCGGCGAAGCCGAACGCGCCCAGCAGCAACAGCAGCCAGGAATACAGGCTCAGGCCGCGGCTCGGGCCGGCGGACGGAGCGGGGCGCGAACCGGCGGCGGGGCGTTCGGAGGGGGCGACGGTCATCGGCGGAACACTGTGGGCGGGGGCAAGCCCTACAGCATAGCCGGCTGTGGCCGGTAGAATGGCCACCTTGCGCCGCCGTCCGGCACCCCCATCTTTCCGGCATGTATTCCCGCAGCAGCGAACCCGTCCGTTTCGAGCGCGATTGCGCCGTCGTCATGGTGCCCCAAGGCGAGCAGGTCACCCTGCCGGCCGGCAGCGTGGGCTATATCACTCAGGCCTTGGGCGGCAGCTATACCGTCTTCGTCGAAGGCAACCTGTTCCGCATCCACGGCCGCGACGCCGACGCCATCGGCAAGGAGCCGCCGGAGCCGCTGGAGCTGCCCGAAGGCGCCGACGACGAAGCCGTCGAGCGGCTGGTGTGGCAGCAGCTGCGCACCTGCTTCGACCCGGAGATCCCGATCAACGTGGTCGAGCTGGGCCTGGTCTACGAGGCCGGGGTCAAGCACCGCGACGACGGCCAGCGCACGGTCGAGGTGCGCATGACGCTCACCGCGCCGGCCTGCGGCATGGGCGACATCCTGGTCGACGACGTGCGCAGCAAGCTGGAAATGATCCCGACCGTGGCCGAGGCCGACGTCGAGCTGGTGTTCGACCCGCCGTGGAACCGCAACATGATGTCCGAAGCGGCGCGGCTCGAAACCGGCATGCTGTAAGCCTGCGGCCGCCGTTCGCGCGGCCGGACCTACGATGTTCCGCCGCGCGGCGTTCGCCGCGCGCGCGTCGTTGCCCTGCTCAGACTTCGCGCGCCGCGACGCCGGCGCGCGCGATGGCTTGCGCGCGCATCCGCCCGCCCGAGCCGGCCGTGCGCAACGCATGCGCGGCGAAGCGCGCCGGGCCGCGCATCGGACCGCGCTCGCGGACGCCTTCCGCCGCCACCGCCGCACACATTCCTGAACGCCCGTCGGCACCCCGGCCGCCGGACGCGTTCGCGCGACCGAAATCCAAATATGCGATCCCGCTCACGGCTAGCGCCCCGCGCAAACGCCCGAACCGGCTTGTTGGCACTTCAAGCGACGCCGTAGCGTGATAGGGCGGACCGCGACGGTACTGAGTCCGTACACAAGCAGCGTGGACGCTGGCGTGTGCAACATGGACGTGGCCGCCCAACCACCACGCGTTGATTCGCCGCCCTGCGGCACTTCGATTTTGGGGGTTCCACCATGTCTCACCGCTCCAACGGCGCGCTGCGCCAGCACGCGCTCGCCGCCGCCACCGTGGCCGCCCTGTCGTGCGTAGCGATGTCGGCCTCCGCGGCCGACCGCGTCAATCTGGCCGCGCTGGCCAATGCCGATTCGCACGACCAGTTCATCGTCAAGTACCGCGACGGCAGCGCCGCGCGCAGCAACGCCGCGAACCTGAGCCGCTCGCTCGACGCCGCCGCTGCCGGCTTCTCCGGCAAGGGCCGCGCGCTGGGCCTCAAGCACCTGCGCCGCATCGGCACCGGCGCCGACGTGGTCCAGGCGGGCCGCAAGCTCGACCGCGCCGAAGCGCAGTCGCTGATGCAGCAGATCAAGCTCGACCCGAACGTGGAATACGTGGAAGAGAACGCGCCGATGACCGCGTTCTTCACCCCGGACGACACCCGCTTCGGCGAACAGTGGGGCTACGGCGCCTCGGGCATCAACACCGCGCAGGCCTGGGACGTGAGCACCGGCACCGGCGTGGTCGTGGCGGTGATCGACACCGGCATCACCAACCACAGCGACCTCAACGCCAACATCCTGCCCGGCTACGACTTCATCAGCGATTCGACCGCCGCGCGCGACAGCAACGGCCGCGATTCGGATCCGGCCGACCAGGGCGACTGGTTCACCGCCGGCGAGTGCGGCGTGACCTACAGCAGCAACTCCAGCTGGCACGGCACCCACGTCGCCGGCACCATCGCCGCGGTGACCAACAACGCCAAGGGCGTGGCCGGCACCGCGTACAACGCCAAGGTCGTGCCGGTGCGCGTGCTCGGCAAGTGCGGCGGCACCCTGGCCGACATCGCCGACGCGATCACCTGGGCCTCGGGCGGCACCGTGTCGGGCATTCCGGCCAATCCGAACCCGGCCGAAGTGATCAACATGTCGCTCGGCGGCAGCGGCGCCTGCGGCTCGACCTATCAGGCGGCGATCGACGGCGCGGTCGGCCGCGGCACCACCGTGGTGGTGGCCGCCGGCAACGGCAACATCAACGCCTCCAACGCGCGTCCGGCCAACTGCAACAACGTGATCGCGGTGGGCGCGGTCGACAGCGCCGGCAAGCGTTCGGTGTGGAGCACCTCGCAGAAGTCGAACTACGGCGCCGTGGTCGACGTGGCCGCGCCGGGCTCGAACATCCTGTCCACGCTCAACGCCGGCACCACCACGCCGGGCGCCGAGAGCTACGCCTCCTACGGCGGCACCTCGATGGCGACGCCGCACGTGGCCGGCGTGGTCGCGCTGCTGCAGGCCAAGGCGACGACGCCGAAGACCCCGGCCGAGATCGAGACCATCCTCAAGACCACCGCGCGCGCGTTCCCGGCGACCCCGGACCAGCCGATCGGCACCGGCATCGTCGACGCCAAGGCGGCGCTGGATTCGCTCGGCGGCGGCAACCCGAACCCGGGCACGCAGACCTACAGCAACGGCACCGACGTCAACATCCCGGACAACAACGCCACCGGCGTGACCAGCTCCATCGTCGTCTCCGGCCGCACCGGCAACGCGCCGAGCAACGCGCAGGTTTCGGTCAACATCGTCCACACCTACCAGGGCGACCTGATCGTCGACCTGATCGCGCCGGACGGTTCGGTCTACAACCTGCACAACCGCAGCGGCGGCGGCACCGACAACATCGTCCAGACCTACACGGTGAACCTGTCGAGCGAAGCCTTGAACGGCACCTGGAAGCTGCGCGCTTCCGACCGCGCGTCGATCGACACCGGCTACATCAACAGCTGGAGCGTCACGTTCTGATCGCGGATGGACGCGGCCAGGACGGCCGCGTTCGCCGATGCACTCGAAAAGCCCCGGCTTCGGCCGGGGCTTTTTTCGTTTCGGCGGTGCCTAGTGATCGCGAGTTCTTTTGTAGGAGCGGCGTGAGCCGCGACCGCGAAACCGCGCTTACGTCGCAACCCGCTTATCGCGGTCGCAGCTTGCGCAGCTCCTACAGTCGGACTTCCAACTACGTCGCGGCTTGCGGGCTCGCCCGGTAGGAGCGGCGTGAGCCGCGACCGCGAAACTTCGCTTGCGTCGTACGCCGATTTGCGCGGTCGCAGCTTACGCAGCTCCTACCGTCGGACTTCCAGTTGCGTCGTAGTTTCGGACTCGCCCTGTAGGAGCGGCGCAAGCCGCGACCGCGAAACCTCGCGCGCGCCGCAAACCGCCTATCGCCGCCGCGGCTGCAAACATGTGCACCGAATGTGCGAAATTCACATGCGAAAATTCTCCGCGAAACCACGCGCGAACCACCGCCAACCCGCATTCTTTCATTACGAATGCGCGGACTGTGATTGACATCGAACCCTGGCGGGCGACTTATGCCGCAAATCCCCTGTCATCGCGCCACCGCAGCCACTAGCGTGTGCCCCCGGACGCGACCCCACGCGCGTTCGCGACGACGTTCCATGCACGGCGGCCCCGCCACGCCCGCGCGCTGGAGCGTTCCCTTTCGCCGCACAGCGGCGCTTACTTCGAGGGGTACACCATGTCGTTCCGTTCCGTCCGCGGCCATCGCCCGCATCTGCTCGCCGCCGCCACCGCGCTCGCGCTCGCCGCGCTCGCCGCTCCCGCGTTCGCCGGCGAGGCCCACCTGGGCGCGCTCAAGGCCGGCGGCAGCTACAGCCGCTTCATCGTCAAGTACAAGAACGACAGCGCCGCCGCCAGCGGCGGCGCCGCGCTGAGCCGTTCGCTCGACACCGCCGCCGCGCGCGTCGCGCTGCCCGCCGCGGCCAAGGGCGCGCGCGTGGGCCTGCATCAGGTACGCCGCATGCTGGTGCCCGGCGCGAGCGTGATCGCCTCCGACCGCGCGCTCGGCCGCGACGAAGCCGAGGCGATGATGCGCCAGATCGCCGCCGATCCGAATGTGCAATACGTGCAGATCGACGGCATCCGTCGCGCCCTGGCGACGCCGAACGATCCCACCTTCAGCAAGCAGTGGCACTACGCCGACAGCGCCGTCGGCATCCGCGCGCCCACCGCCTGGAACACCGCCACCGGCACCGGCGTGGTGGTCGCGGTGGTCGACAGCGGCATCCTGTCGCACACCGACCTCAACGCCAACATCCTGCCCGGCTACGACATGATTTCCTCGACGACGGGCTTCTCCGACGCCGAGTGCCGCGACGCCGGCGCTTCGCCGGGCTGCGGCAAGTCCGACGACGGCGACGGCCGCGACGCGAACCCGAACGATTCGTCGAACATCGTCCACGGCACCCACGTCGCCGGCACCATCGCGGCGGTGACCAACAACGGCGCCGGCGGCGCGGGCGTGGCCTACAACGCCAAGGTCGTGCCGGTGCGCGCGCTCGGCAACCAAGGCTTCGGTTCGGACTCGGACATCGCCGACGCCGTGGTCTGGGCCTCCGGCGGCACCATCGCCGGCGTGCCGGCCAACGCCAATCCGGCCGAGGTCATCAACCTCTCGCTCGGCGGCCCGGCGCCGTGCACCGACACGCCGGCGTGGCAGTCGGCGATCGACACTGCGATCGCCAACGGCTCGACCGTCGTGGTCGCCGCGGGCAACAGCAACATCGACGTCGCCGGCTTCACGCCCGCCAGCTGCAACGGCGTGATCCGCGTCGCCGCCAGCAACAAGAGCGGCGCGCGCGCCTCGTACTCGAACTACGGCGCCACCATCCACGTCACCGCGCCGGGCGGCGAGAACGGCATCTTCGGGCCGAGCTCGACCGAGGGCGTGATCTCGACCGTCGCCAGCAACGGCTACGGCCCGATGGCCGGCACCTCGATGGCCTCGCCGCACGTGGCCGGCATCGTCGCGCTGATCCAGTCCGCCGCGCCGAGCCCGCGCACGCCGGCGCAGGTGCTGCAGATCCTGCAGAGCACCGCGCGGCCGATCGCCGCGAGCCAGTGCTCGGGCGGCTGCGGTTCGGGTCTGGTCGACGCCGCCGCCGCGGTGGCCGCGGCCGGCGGCACGCCGGGCAATCAGGCGCCGGTAGCGAACTTCGCCTCGTCGGTGAGCGGGTTGACGGTGAGCTTCACCGACAGCTCGACCGACAGCGACGGCTCGATCGCCTCGCGCAGCTGGGATTTCGGCGACGGCACCACCTCGACCGCGACCAGCCCGAGCAAGACCTACACCGCGGCCGGCACCTACACGGTCAAGCTGACGGTCACCGACAACGGCGGCTTGAGCAACACCAAGACCTCGACCGTCACCGTCGGCAGCAGCGGCGCGCAGACCTACACCAACGCCACCGACGTCAACATCCCGGACAACAACGCCACCGGCGTGACCAGCTCCATCGTCGTCTCGGGCCGCAGCGGCAACGCGCCGAGCACGACCCAGGTCGCGGTCGATATCGTCCACACCTACCAGGGCGATTTGATCGTCGATCTGATCGCGCCGGACGGCAGCGTCTACAACCTGCACAACCGCACCGGCAGCAGCACCGACAACATCAAGAAGACCTACACGGTGAACTTGTCGAGCGAAGCGCTCAACGGTACCTGGAAGCTGCGCGCGGCGGATCGCGCGTCGGTGGACACCGGCTACATCAACAGCTGGAGCATCACGTTCTGATCGCGCTGGCGCGGCCCACGCGGCCGCGCCGTCCGATGCGCGACGAGCCCCGGCTTCGGCCGGGGCTCTTTTAGCGGCGCCGCATGTGCGTGTCGCGGCCGTGGGCTTGCCCGGCGCAAGCGGCGCGAGCCGCGACTGCGGCACTAGGTTTTCGACCGCAGCGCGGTGTCGCGGTCGTGGCTCGTTCCGTTTCTGCAGCGGACTTGGCTCGGGCGTCCTGCGGGAACGCGAGGAACGCCTCATCGCTTTCAGACTCGTCCGATTGTTTTCCCGATGTGGCGTGGCTCACATTTCAATCGAAGTTGCCGTCTTGCATCGGTCCGCGAGGCCCGCATCCGGCACCGATGATCGAACGCTACGCGCAGCCGGCGTTCGCCCGTCGAACCCAGCCCGCCTCCATCCGCCGCGCGCGCACCGAACCGGCGCGGCGTTCCGCCAAAACGGGCCACGCCCGAACCCCAGGGGACGAACGACGATGCGACATTCCACGCGCAATACCACCCGCAAGACGCTGCTGGCCGCCGCCACCGCGCTTGCGCTGACCGCGGCCGCCGCGCCGGCCTTCGCCGGCCGAGCGTATCCGGCCGGCCTCGGCGCCGACGGCAACCGCCAGTTCATCGTCAAATACCGCAAGGGCAGCGCGCCTTCGCGCGATGCCGCGGCGATGGCGTCCTCGCTCAAGGCCGCCGCCGCGCGCGCGGGCGTGGCCGGCGCCGACGGCAAGCCGGCCCTGCGCGTGCTGCGCCAAATGGCGGTGCCGGGGATGCGCGTGATCGTCGCGCCGGCTTCGCTCAAGCGCGACGCCGCCGCTTCGCTGATGCGCCAGATCGCCGCCGATCCCAACGTCGAATTCGTCCAGCCCGACGGCGGCGGCAAGACCCAGCTCGTGCCGAACGATCCTAAGTTCTCGCAGCAGTGGCATTACGCCGACAACGCGGTCGGCATCCGCGCGCCGAGCGCATGGAACCTGACCTCCGGCGCCGGCGTGGTGGTGGCGGTGGTCGACAGCGGCATCCTGTCGCATCCCGACCTCAACGCCAACGTGCTGCCCGGCTACGATTTCATCAGCTCGGCGAGCGGGCGCGACGCGACCGAGTGTGCCATCGACGGCCTGTCGGCCGGCTGCGGCAAGCCGCAGGACGGCGACGGCCGCGATCCGGACCCCACCGACAACGGCCCCAGCGGCACGGGCGCCCACGGCACCCACGTCGCCGGCACCATCGCGGCGGTGACCAACAACGGCGTCGGCGTGGCCGGCGTCGCTTACGGCGCCAAGATCGTGCCGGTGCGCGCGGCCGGCGTGGACGGCTACAACGCCCACTCCGATTCCATCGACGCCATCGTCTGGGCCTCGGGCGGGCACGTGGCCGGCGTGCCGGACAACCCGAATCCGGCGGAAGTCATCAACGTCTCGATGGGCAGCACCTATGCCTGCACGCCGGCCTGGCAGGCGGGCATCGACGCGGCGGTGGCCAACGGCGCGATCGTCGTGGTGGCCGCCGGCAACGGCAACAACGACGTCTCGGAGAACGTCCCGGCCGGGTGCAACAACGTCGTCGCCGTGGCCGCCACCGACAAGAACGGCGCGAAGTCGTCGTTCTCGGCCTGGGGCGCGAAGATCGACGTGGCCGCGCCGGGCGGCGACGGCTTCTTCAATCAGGTGCTGTCCACGGTCGCCAACAACGGCTACGGCTCGCTGTCGGGCACCTCGATGGCCTCGCCGCACGTGGCCGGCGTCGCCGCGCTGGTGCGCTCGGTGGCGCCGTCGAAGACGCCGGCGCAGGTCGAGGCGATCCTCAAGAGCACGGCGCGGCCGATTTCGGCGAGCAAGTGTTCCAAGGGCTGCGGGGCGGGGCTGGTGGACGCGGCCGCGGCGGTGACGGCGGCGGCGAAGTAAGCCCGCCGGTCCGGCGTGCGGTCGCCGTATCGCGAACGGTGTGGGCGCCGGCTCCGCGGCGCCAGCGCGTCTTGATCCGCGTTCGCCGGCGATGTACGCAACGAACCCCGGCTTCGGCCGGGGTTCGTTTTTTTGCGGTTGCGCGTAAACGCTCTGGCTGCGGCGCGGCGCGGCCAGAGCGAGCGCGGCATTGCACGGTGCGGCGCAAACGCAAACCCCTTGATCGAGCCGACGCGTGAGGCGAGCGGACAGCGCCGCGCCCCGGCGGCGCCTACGACCGCCGCGATCCGCCCGGATCGCGCGCCGCACCTGAATCCGCTTGCCGCAAGCCGCCCGCCGCAAGCCGCGCGATCCGTATGGGAGACTGGCCGCGGCGCTTTCAGCCGCGATTGGGCCGTCGCGCCGTTACATCGACCCCACCGCGCCCCGTCGCGCGTTGCAGATCATTCCCCGCCAGGAGTCGCCCGCATGTCGCCTTCGTCCCGCCGCCTAGTTCTTCCGGTCGCCGCCGTTTCCTTGTGTCTGGCGGTCGGCGCCTGCATGGCCGCCGGCAACGCCGCCTCCGACGGCGCCGCGCCGCCCGCCTCGAAGGCCGCCTCCCGCGCGGTCGCCGATACTTCGCCCGCACCGGAGCCCCAGCCCATGCCGTCCGACCGCGCCTCCGCCGATCCCAGCAAGCCCAAGGCCCATGTCGGCGAACCCGTCGGCAACGGTCCGTTCGGCCAGTTCATCGTCAAGTACCGCGACGACTCGCAGCCGCTCAAGCAGCAAGGCGCGGTGCAGCCGCGCCTGGACCGCACCGCGGCGCAGTTCGGCAAGAGCGGGGTCAAGCTGACCTGGAAGCACCGCATGGGCATCAACGCCGACGTGTTCAGCGTCAGCCCCGCGCTCAGCCGCGGCGAAGCGGTGACCTTGATGAACGCGTTCGCCGCCGATCCCGATGTGCAGTTCATCGAACCCGACAACCACATCTCGCTCGGGCCGATCATCCGTCAGCCGGAAGTGGTGGATAAGTAAGCGCGGGCTTCGCGATCCGCCGCGGGCGAAAGAGCGGATCGGAAGACGAACCGATTCGGACGCCCTCGCCGACGCGGACGGCGACATCGGCGGACGCGCGACTCGCGAACCGGCGAATCCGAAAACGCGGAACCCGACATCGACACGCACACCCGAAACCCCGGCCCGCGCCGGGGTTTTTTCTTGCGTCCGTATCGCTCGCTGAGACACAAAAAACCACCGATAAACGGCAATTTTACGATGCATGACAGGCATCACGAAGACCGGCGCCGCAAGCGCTTGCGAAGCATTGCCGCTGCCCCGCCGATGCCGTTAGCGTCGTAGTGCGGACGGACCGACGATCCGATCCGCGCACGACCGGACGCGCACGCGCTGCAGGCCACGCGAGCGTGCGACGCACCGGCATCCATGCCGCTACACCTTCCTTTCGGCCGCGTCGCGGCCTTCGACCTCGGGGGTTGAACAATATGCGTACCACCTCACGCCTGCGCGCGCGCAACGCCGCGCGTGCCGCCGTTCTGTTGTCCGGATTCGCCATCTTGCCGGCGTTCGCCGCGCAACCGCTGTTCGTCGGCGACGCGCCCGCCGCGCGCGCCAACCTCGCCGGCGCGCAGATCGCCGGCGCGCAAGCCGCCGCCGCGAGCGAAGCGCAGCGCCTGGCCTCGGCCAAAGCCACCGCCTCGCTGCAGCTCAAGCGCGCCGACGCCAAGCTCGTGTCCAAGGCCACGCGCGAGATCGAACTGCGCCTGGGCTCGCACCTCGTCAACGCCGTGCTCGACAACGCGCGTGACACCAACGACGGCGCCACCGTGTGGCTCGGCCATCTCAAGGAAAACGCCAAGAAGGCGGGCCACGACGCGCGCGAAGTGCGCCGCGACGAGCGCAACTCGGTCGCGCTGGTGCGCCGCGGCGACGGCGTCACCGGCAACGTGCGCGTGGACGGCAAGCTCTACCGCATCCGTCCGCTCGCCGACGGCACCCACGCCGTGGTCGAAGTCGACGAGACCCGCATGCCGCCGGATCACCCGGCCGGCTATCGCGATTCGGACCTGCCGCAGATCGACATGCGCGCCGCGACCCGCGCCGCGCTCGCCGCGGTCGGCCCGGCCGCGGTCGATCCGGGCGCGACCGCGACCATCCGCGTCCAGGTCGTCGCCACCAATCAGGCGATCACCGCGTACGGCGGCGACATGCGCGCGCTGGTCGATCTCGCCATCGCCGAAAGCAATCAGGGCTACGCCAACTCCAACGTCGGCATCCAGCTGGAACTGGCCAACTACCGCACCGTCGAATACACCTCGGCCGGCGACGGCCACTTCACCGACGAAGAGCGCTTCGCCGATCCCAACGACGGCTACATGGACGACATCCACGCCAGCCGCGACGCCAACGCCGCCGACGTGAGCGTGCTGATCATCGACGACGCCGGCAACTGCGGCCTGGCCCATTCGATCGGTTCGACCGCCGACACCGCGTTCGCGACCGTGCATTACGACTGCGCCACCGGCTACTACAGCTTCGCCCACGAAATCGGCCACCTGCTGTCGGCGCGCCACGATCCCGCCGCCGATCCGACCAACACGCCCTACGCCTACGGCCACGGCTACCGCTACGAGCCGGCCACCGGCAGCAAGTGGCGCACGATCATGGCCTACAACTGCAGCGCCGGTTGCCCGCGCCTGAACTACTGGTCGAACCCGGACGTGACCTACAACGGCGTGGCCATGGGCACGGCCGACCGCAACCACAACCAGCGCGTGCTGGTGCAGACCAAGGCCGCGGTGGCCGCGTTCCGCGCCGCGCCGGGCGGCAACGTCGCGCCGACGGCGAACTTCACCTCCAGCGCGAGCGGGCTGACGGTGAGCTTCACCGACAGCTCGACCGACAGCGACGGCTCGATCGCCTCGCGCAGCTGGGATTTCGGCGACGGCACCACCTCGACCGCCGTCAATCCGAGCAAGACCTACAGCGCGGCCGGCACCTACACGGTCAAGCTGACGGTCACCGACAACGGCGGCCTGAGCAACACCAAGACCTCGACCGTCACCGTCAACGCCAGCGGCGTGCAGACCTACACCAACGCCGCCGACGTCAACATCCCGGACAACAACGCCACCGGCGTCAGCAGCTCGATCAGCGTCAGCGGCCGCAGCGGCAACGCGCCGAGCAACGCCCAGATCGCGGTCAAGATCGTCCACACCTACCAGGGCGACCTGATCGTCGATCTGATCGCGCCGGACGGCAGCGTCTACAACCTGCACAACCGCACCGGCGGCAGCGCCGACAACATCAACCAGACCTACACCAAGAACCTGTCGAGCGAAGCGCTCAACGGTACCTGGAAGCTGCGCGTCGCCGACCGCGCTGCGGCCGATACCGGCTACATCGACAGCTGGAGCGTCACGTTCTGAAGCGGCGCGTTCCGGCGCTTCGGGTCGTGAAGCGCCGGAGCTCGAAGCGCCGCTGGGCGAAGCATCGCGTTCGCATGCATCCGGTTTCGATGCATGGCGTTTTCGGAGCCGCGGCCGAAGTCCCGCACGCGTGCCGCGCACGCGGCGCGCGGGGCAGGGCGGACGCCGGCGCTCCGCGGCCGCAAGGCCGGCACCACCGTCCGGCGGCCGACGCCGCCGGGCTTGTGCGCTGAGGGGAGCGCAACGTCACCGCGTCGCCCGGGTTCGCGCCCGGACGGCGCAACGCGTCGATGCAAGGCGGCCCGGACGCGGACCGCCGCGGGCGCGGTCGTGCCCGGTTCCGCCTCGGACCGGCGCGCCGCACCGCCGCGACGCGGGTGACGGGCTGTGTTCCACCGCGCTGGAATCCGTCTCATCGGCTCTGTCGCTCCTGAAGTCCGCGCCGTCGAAATCCGTTTCGGACGAAGTCCGTCGCGTCGAAGTCCGCGTATCGAAATCCGCTCATCGAAATTCGCCGCATCGAAAACCGCCGTATCGAAATCCGCCGTATCGAAAACCCGCCGCATCGACTCGTTCATCGCCGTGCCCATCGCGTCGCCTCCCCGGCGCCGCCTTCGCCGCATTCCTCTTTGATGGAGACCGATATGAAACGTATTTGCCTCAGCCTCGGCCTGCTCGCGCTGTCCGTCGGCAGCGCGCTGGCCGCGCCCGCCGCGCGTCCGGCCGCGTTCGACCACGCGCGTCTGGCCCGCGTCGACCGCATCGCCCTGCGCACCATGCCGGCGGTGGACGTGACCAAGCTGCGCGCCGAAGACGCCAAGCGCGAACAGCGCCGCGAGATCCCGCGCTTCGCCACCGCGCTGGCGGTGGACATCGACACGCTCAAGGACGGCGTGTGGGAAGACCTCGACGCCGATACCGCGATCTGGCGCACCCGCATCGAATCCAAGAGCGCGCTGTCGCTGAACTTCCATTTCGACCAATTCAAGCTGCCCGCCGGCGCGCGCATGCTGATCTATCCGGCCGACCAAGGCCCGGCCTCGGCCGCCGGCCGCGTGCGCAGCTTCAGCAGCGCCGACAACAACGCCTTCGGCGAACTGTGGACGCCGGTGGTGGTGGGCGACGAGGCGGTGATCGAAGTGGTGGTGCCCAAGGCCAAGCTCGGCGAGCTGAAGCTGCATCTGGCCAAGGTCAACCACGACTATGTCGGCTTCGGCAAGCTGGTGCGCCGCGCGCAACTGGAAGCCGGTCCGATGGCGACCTCCGGCAGCTGCGAGATCGATGTGGCCTGCCCGGAAGGCAACGGCTACCGCGACATCATCCGCGCGGTCGGCGCGTACTCGAAGCAGGGCACCATGTGGTGCACCGGTTCGCTGGTCAACAACACCGCGAACGACAAGAAGATGTACTTCCTCACCGCCAACCATTGCGGCATGACCACCGCGACGGTCAACAACTCGATGGTGGTGTACTGGAACTACCAGAATTCGACCTGCCGCACGCCGGGTTCGGCCGCCAGCGGAAGCGATGGCGACGGCTCGCTGTCGCAGTCGCAGACCGGCGCCACGCTGCGCGCGACCAACGCCGCGTCCGACTTCACCTTGCTCGAACTCAGCACCGCCGCCAATCCGGCCTATAACCTGTACTGGGCCGGTTGGGACCGCCGCGATCAGGACTATCCGAACTCCATCGCCATCCACCATCCCAACGTCGCCGACAAGCGCATCAGCTTCTCCGACAGCGCGTCGCGCAAGACCGGCTACGGCGGCGCCGACTACAACCCGCCGACGGTGCCCGACGGCACCCACCTGTTCGTGAAGTGGGGCGTCAACCGCGGCGTGACCGAGCCGGGTTCCTCGGGCTCGCCGCTGTACAGCCCGGACAAGCGCGTGATCGGCCAGCTGCACGGCGGCCCGTCGAGCTGCACCGTGCCGCAGGAACAGAAGGCCGATTACTACGGCCGCGTGTTCACCTCGTGGACCGGCGGCGGCACTGCGGCCACGCGCCTGAGCGATTGGCTCGACGCGTCGGGCAGCGGCGCGCAGTTCGTCGACGGCTTGGATTCGGCCGGCGCGCCGGGCAATCAGGCGCCGGTGGCGAACTTCGCCTCGTCGGTGAGCGGGTTGACGGTGAGCTTCACCGACTCTTCGACCGACAGCGACGGTTCGATCGCCTCGCGCAGCTGGGATTTCGGCGACGGCACCACCTCGACCGCGACCAGCCCGAGCAAGACCTACAGCGCGGCCGGCACCTACACGGTCAAGCTGACGGTCACCGACAACGGCGGCTTGAGCAACACCAAGACCTCGACCGTCACCGTCGGCAGCAGCGGCGCGCAGACCTACACCAACGCCGCCGACGTCAACATCCCGGACAACAACGCCACCGGCGTGACCAGCTCCATCGTCGTCTCGGGCCGCACCGGCAACGCGCCGAGCACGACCCAGGTCGCGGTCGACATCGTTCACACCTACCAGGGCGATTTGATCGTCGATCTGATCGCGCCGGACGGCAGCGTCTACAACCTGCACAACCGCACCGGCTCGAGCACCGACAACATCAAGAAGACCTACACGGTGAATCTGTCGAGCGAAGCCTTGAACGGTACCTGGAAGCTGCGCGCGGCGGATCGCGCGTCGGTGGACACCGGCTACATCAACAGCTGGAGCATCACCTTCTGATTCGCGCCGCGTCGCGATGAAGAACGAAAACCCCGGCTTCGGCCGGGGTTTTTCGTTAGGGGGCTCGGGTTCGCCGTCTCGCCGCCGCGCGGGAACACGGGGGCTAACGGCTATTCACGCCCGCGCCCGCGCGACCGACCGCGCGTTCGTTTTTTTCAACGACGCGCGACGACGGAATTTTTGTCTGATTTTTTGCGATCCGAAACAAACGCGCGCGGCGTCGGTGCTGGCCGCGAGCGCGATCCGGCGCCTCAGCACGGCCGGTTCCGCGCACCCCACCTCGAAGTTCCTGTTCGTCGTGCGCTGCAACCCATTCTGAATTCGCGCGCGTTCTCAATTTCGATTTCCCGTCGTCGCCACCGATTTCATCAGCAACAAATCTTCGCCGTATGCGTGACGCGATGCACGGATGCGATGTGGAACCGGCGGATTTGCGTCTTGTTGTGCGCGACCGCGCTGCCTCACAGTCGCGCCGTGGCCAAGGCGAGCAACGCCTTCGCCGCGCGCAGCGGCAACAGCATCGGCTGCGTCGAAGTGCTCTAACGCACGCTCGGGGGAAGCATGCGGCAGTCCCTGCCTCACTCGCTGGAGCATCCAGTTCCCACCGCCTGATCCGACGTCAATCGCCATCCAGCACCGGCCACGCCGGGCGTCGCGGTCACGCCTCACATCACGGACGGAGACACGCAATGAAACGCATTTGTGGTTCCCTGATGTTGCTCGGTTTGTCGATCAGCGCCGCGCTCGCAGCGCCGGCCTCGCGCCCCGCGGCGTTCGATCACGCCAATCTTTCCAGCCTCGACAAGATCGCCGTGAGCACCATGCCGGCGGTCGACGTGGCCAAGCTGCAGGCCGAAGACCGCCTGCGCGACAAGCGCGGCGACATTCCGCGCTTCGCCCAACCCTTGAGCGTCAACATGACGCCGCAGAACTCCGGCGTGTGGGAAACCCTCGACGCCGACACCTTGGTCTGGCGCCAGCGCGTGCGCTCGAACAAGGCGCTGTCGCTGAACTTCGGCTTCACCCAGTACCACATGCCGGCCGGCGGCCGCCTGTTGATCTATCCGGCCACGCAGATGCCGGCCGGCGACCGCAACCTGATCCGCCAGTACGACGAGCGCGACAACAACGCCCAAGGGCAGTTGTGGACCGCGATCGTGCCGGGCGAGGAAGCGGTGATCGAAGTGGTGGTGCCGAAGGCTTCGGCGCACGAGCTGAAGCTGCATCTGGCCAAGGTCAACCACGACTACGTCGGCTTCGGCCCGCTGGCGCGCCGTCTGGCCGCGCAGAGCGGCGAGAAGGGCACCTCGGGTTCGTGCAACGTCGACGTGGTGTGCCCGGACGGCGACGGCCGCCGCGACATCATCCGCTCGGTCGCGGCCTATTCGAAGAACGGCTCGCTGGCCTGCACCGGTTCGCTGGTGAACAACACCGCGAACAACAAGAAGATGTACTTCCTGACCGCCAACCACTGCGGCATGACCACGGCCTCGACCGCGGCGTCGATCGTGGTGTATTGGAACTATCAGAACTCGACCTGCCGCGCGCCGAACACCCCGGCCAGCGGCGCCAACGGCGACGGCTCGATGAGCCAGAACCAGTCGGGTTCGACGGTCAAGGCGACCTACGCCGACTCCGATTTCACCCTGCTGGAACTCAACACCGCGGCGAATCCGGCGTTCAACCTGTACTGGGCCGGCTGGGACCGCCGCGACCAGAACTACAACGGCGCGATCGCGATCCATCACCCGAACGTCGCCGAGAAGCGCATCAGCCTGTCCACCAGCGCGACCTCGTTCGTGGCTTGGGGCGGCGGCGCCGGCACCACCCACCTCAACGTGCAGTGGCAGCCGAGCGGCGGCGTGACCGAGCCGGGTTCCTCGGGTTCGCCGCTGTATAGCCCGGAGAAGCGCGTGATCGGCCAGCTGCACGGCGGCCCGTCGAGCTGCTCGGCCACCGGCACCAATCGCAGCGACCAGTACGGCCGCGTGTTCACCTCGTGGACCGGCGGCGGCACCGCGGCGACGCGCTTGAGCGACTGGCTCGACGCCGGCAACACCGGCGCGCAGTTCATCGACGGCCTGGATTCGGGCGGCGGCACGCCGAACACTCCGCCGACGGCGAACTTCACCTCGACCACCAGCGGCCTGACCGCGACCTTCACCGACACTTCCAGCGACAGCGACGGCACCATCGCCTCGCGCAGCTGGAACTTCGGCGACGGCACCACCTCGACCGCGACCAACCCGAGCAAGACCTACAGCGCGGCGGGCACCTACACCGTCACCCTGACGGTCACCGACAACGGCGGCGCCACCAACACCAAGACCGGTTCGGTCACCGTGTCCGGCGGCCCCGGCGCGCAGACCTACACCAACGACACCGATGTGGCCATCACCGACAACGCGACGGTGGAAAGCCCGATCGTGGTGTCCGGCCGCAGCGGCAACGGTCTGCCGTCGACCCAGATCCAGGTGACGATCTACCACACCTACCGCAGCGATCTGAAGGTCGATCTGGTCGCGCCGGACGGCACGGTCTACAACATCCACAACCGCACCGGCGGCAGCGCCGACAACATCATCGGCACCTACACCAAGGACCTGTCGAGCGAACCGCTCAACGGCACCTGGAAGCTGCGCGTGAACGACAACGCCAACGCCGACACCGGCCGCATCGACAAGTGGAGCATCACGTTCTGATGCCGACGGTTTGACCCCGCACCACGCCGCGGCCTTCGGGCCGCGGCTTTTTTCAGGTCTGCGATATTCCGTATCCCCCTGTAGGAGCGGCGTAAGCCGCGACCAACCGCAGCGATGTACGCAAGCGCCTCTTCCCGAAGACCAAAAAATCGTTGACAGCGGCGCCCAGGGGTTCCGGGCTTCGGAAAATTTCGTGGCATTACGTCAGCGACGTACGTAAGCCTCGCTTCCCGAAAACCAGAAAATCGGCGACGGGGCGGTCAGGGGTTCCGGGCTTCGGAGAATTACGTGGCATGACGTCGCTTCGGTTGGTCGCGGCTTACGCCGCTCCTACCGGGAGCCAACGCAACACCGTCGCGAACTGTGCGCCACTTCGCACAGCTGCGAACTGCTGTCCGCTTCACGAAAGCACACGAATTAAGCGCCGCGCGGCGCTTGTCAGCGCCGGCCGCGCATCCACAGCATGACTCCCGGCACGCGCTCCGCGCGTGACTGCCCACCGCAACGGTTCTTGGAGAGTCTCCCAATGCGCTTCCAAACTGCCGCGTTGCCGCTGTTGCTGGCGCTGTCCGCCAGCGCCGCGGCCGCCGACGATCAGCCCGTGTTCGTCACCGCGAAATACGAAAACCCCAAGCAGCTGCAACGCATCGCCTCGCGCTTCCAGCATTTGATCGTCGACCGTCAGGCCAAGACGGTGAAGGTCGAGGCCATGCCCGAGGATCTGGCCGCGCTGCGCGCCGCCGGCTTCCAGTACGAAGTCGATCAAGCCTCCACCGCGCAGATGCAGCGCCTGCAAAGCGCGCTGAAGTCCTCGCTCGACGGCGCCAAGAGCATTCCCGGCTACACCTGCTTCCGCACGGTCGAAGAGACCTATCAGACGATGGACCAGTTGGCCGCGAGCAAGCCGCAGCTGGCCAGCGTGCGCGTGATCGGTCCGAGCTGGCAGAAGACCCAGAACTCGGCCACCGGCTACGACATGCGGGTGTTCAAGCTGACCAACTCGGCCACCGACGCCGCGCTGCCGAACAAGCCGACCCTGGTGTTGTTCGGTTCGATCCACGCGCGCGAGTACGCGCCGGCCGAGCTGGTGACGCGCTTCGCCGAGGGGCTGGTCAACGGCTACGGCACCGACGCCGAAGCGACCTGGCTGCTCGACAACTTCGCCTTCCAACTGGTGCTCAACGCCAATCCCGACGGGCGCAAGAAGGCCGAGGCCGGTTCGTCCTGGCGCAAGAACGTCAACAACAGCAACGGCGGCAGCTGCAGCGCCAGCAGCTACGGCACCGACCTCAACCGCAACTTCCCGTACCACTGGAACAGCGTGTCCGGCGGTTCCAGCGGCAATCAGTGCGCCGAGACCTATCGCGGGCCGACTCCGTCGTCGGACCCGGAAACCCAGAACCTGATGCGTCTGGTCGCCGGCACCCGCGGCAGCAACGGCGTCTATACCGGCGGCGTGTTCCCCGACCGCCGTCCCGACGACGTCAACACGCCCACGCCGGCCGATTACCAAGGCGTGTTCATCGACATCCACAGCAACGCCGCACAGGTGCTGTGGTCGTGGGGCGACACCAGCAACCCGGCGCCGAACCGCGACGCGCTGCAGACGTTGGGCCGGCGCATGGCCTACTTCAGCGGCTACCGCCCGCAGCAGTCCGACGAGCTCTACGCCACCGACGGCACCACCGACGACACCATGTACGGTCTGCTCGGCGTGCCGAGCTACACCATCGAACTCGGCGGCAGCTTCTTCGAGAGCTGCAGCAGCTTCACCGGCACCACCTTGCCGAACAATCTGCGCACGCTGCGCTATCTGGCGCGCACGCTGTGGGCGCCGCTGCAGTTGCCGAGCGGGCCGGACACGACCTCGGTGAGCCTGTCGTCTTCGTCGGTGCCGGCCGGTACGCCGGTCACCGTCACCGCCAACGTCAACGACGGCCAGTTCAACCAGAGCAACGGCAGCGAGGCGGTGCAGAACATCGCCTCGGCGCGCGCTTACATCGACACGCCGCCGTGGGCGAGCGGGGCGGTGGCGATCGCGCTGAGCGCGAGCGACGGCGGCTTCAACAGCAGCAACGAGAACGTCACCGGTTCGATCTCCACCAGCGGTCTGGCCGCGGGCGCGCACACCGTCTACGTGCAGGGCACCGACGCTTCGGGCAAGCCGGGCACGCCGAACGCGGCGCGCTTCACCGTGACCGGCGGCGGGCCGGGCAACACCCCGCCGGTGGCGAACTTCACCGCGACCACCAGCGGCTTGACCGCGAGCTTCACCGACACCTCCAGCGACAGCGACGGCACCATCGCTTCGCGCAGCTGGAACTTCGGCGACGGCACCGCGTCCACCGCGACCAACCCTAGCAAGACCTACAGCGCGGCCGGCACCTACAACGTCGCATTGACCGTGACCGACAACAGCGGCGACACCAACACCAAGACCACGGCGGTGACGGTGAGCAGCGGCGGCGCGCAGACCTACAGCAACGACGCGGACGTGGCGATCACCGACAACGCCACCGTGGAAAGCCCGATCGTGGTGTCCGGCCGCAGCGGCAACGGTTCGGCCAGCACGCCGGTGCAGGTGACGATCTACCACACCTACAAGAGCGATCTGAAAGTCGATCTGGTCGCGCCGGACGGCACCGTCTACAACATCCACAACCGCACCGGCGGCAGCGCCGACAACGTCATCGGCACCTTCAACAAGGATCTGTCGAGCGAGCCGCTCAACGGGACCTGGAAGCTGCGGGTGAACGACAACGCCAACGGCGATACCGGGCGGATCGATACGTGGAGCATCACGTTCTGATCGATGCCGCGACGATGATTCGATAGACGAGCCCCGGCTTCGGCCGGGGCTTCTTTTTTCGCGGCTCGCGCCCGCCGCTTCCGGCGCGAAGTCCGTGCGATGTCGGATCGCAGCGTGTCCAAACGCGGGCGCCTTCGCTCGCGCCGCCTCGGCTCGGGTACGAGGAACACATGAAGCGCACGCTGTTTCCATTCGCGAAACCCTGAAAATATAGGGATTTCGCAGCCGGTTCGCGGCCGATCCGCGCTCCGTTCGCCAGCGCATCGCGCAGCGTAAGCGTTTACTGCGCGTTTGCATGATCCAAGTCACGAACGCGAATGTGCGTTCGCTTCGCTTGTCGCTTGTCCCTCGCGTCAGGCGCGCTTAGCGTCGAATCCCGGGCGCATCGGATCGTTCTCCCCCGTACGGCTCGACCGCGCTTTCACGCGCAGCAAGTCCCGCGGCGCGCCACGCGCGCCGCTTCCGTCCACCGCGTCCGCGCGCCGATGCCGGAGCATCCGCCGCCGACGCCCGATCCAGGAGCGCTTTCCGTGAATCCGCAATCCGCTTCCTCGCACGCCCGGTCCCGTTCCCGCCGCATCGCCGCTTCCGCGCTGACGCTGGCGCTCGCCGCCGCGTTCGCGCCGGCCTACGCGCAGCATCAGGCGCACACGCACGAACTCGCCGCCGGCGAGGATCCGTTCAAGCCGGTCTACATCGTCACTTCGCGTCAGACCTTCGACGCGGGCGTGCAGACCCTGGCCAAGAATTCCACCGGCCTGAGCAACGCCGTCGGCAAGCCGCTGGTGATCGCCGAACTCAAGACCCATCAGCTCACCGACCTGATCCGCCACGTCCACGAAAAAGAGAAGCGCTGCGGCGGCTATTTCGCCTTCGACAGCCGCCAGGAAGCCGAGGCCTTCGTCAAGGCCGACCGCAGCCGCGAAGCCATCGATACCAAGTTCGCGACCTACACCATCGACAACCAAACCACGGTCAATCCGTGGCTGAGTCAGGTCAGCGAAGCGAACATCCGCGGCACCATCAGTCATCTGTCGACGCAGTATCCGAACCGCTACTACTCCTCCACCCACGGCCGCACCTCGGCGACCTGGATCAAGGACACGTGGCTGGCGCTCGGCAACGGCCGTAGCGACGTCAGCGCCGAGTTGTTCACCGGGTGCAGCACCTGTTCGACCCAACCGTCGGCGATCCTCACCATCCAAGGCAGCGAGCTGCCGAACGAAGTGGTGGTGCTCGGCGCGCACTTGGACTCGATCTCCAGCAGCGGCAGCGGCGATGCGATGAACGCGCCGGGCGCCGACGACGACGCCTCGGGCATCGCCACGCTGACCGAAGTGCTGCGGGTGGCCTTGGCCAGCGGCTACAAGCCCAAGCGCACGATTAAGTTCATGGGTTACGCCGCCGAGGAAGTGGGCCTGCGCGGCTCCAAGGCCATCGCCACCGATTTCCAGAACCGCGGCGTCAACGTGGTCGGCGTGCTGCAGCTTGACATGACCAACTACCGCAGCGGCGGCGCCAATCCGGTGCGTCTGGTCACCGACTACTCGAACTCGTCGCTGCAGCAGTTCCTGCGCGATCTGCACGCGACCTATCTGGGCGGCACGCTGGGCAGCTACACCTGCGGCTACGGTTGCTCGGACCACGCGTCGTGGACCTCGGCCGGTTTCCCGGCGGCGATCTACTTCGAGAGCGGCACCTCCAGCGGCGGCTACTCGCCGTACATCCACTCGCCGTCGGACACGCTGGCGAACATGGGCAACTCGGCGAGCAACAGCGTGCCGTTCGCCAAGCTCGGTTTGGCCTTCCTCGGCGAACTCGGCAAGACCGCCGGCAGCGGCCCCGGGCCGGGCCCGGGCACTCAGACCTACAGCAACGACACCGACGTGGCGATCAGCGACAACGCCACGGTGGACAGCCCGATCACGGTGTCGGGCCGCACCGGCAACGCGCCGAGCAACGCGCAGGTGTCGGTGAGCATCGTCCACACCTACCGCGGCGATCTGAAGGTCGATCTGGTCGCGCCGGACGGTTCGCTCTACAACATCAGCAACCGCGCCGGCGGCAGCGCCGACGACCTCAACGGCACCTTCACCTTCAACCTCTCCAGCGAAGCGCTCAACGGCACCTGGAAGCTGCGGGTCAACGACAACGGCCCGGGCGACGTCGGCCGCATCGACAAGTGGAGCATCACCTTCTGATGCCCGGGTAACCCTTTCCGCCTTGGCGAAAACGTTCGCGCCCCGGCTTCGGCCGGGGCTTTTTTTTTGCGCGGCGATTTGGGACGCGTCTGATTCGCGGCGAAGTACGACCGGCATCACGCGGTCGCGCGCTGTGCGCGCTGCGCACCGCGGAGCCCGGCGAGCGGGGACGCGTAGCGTGGGTTCGAGGCCGGACGCCGCGTTGGCGCGGGCCGCAACCGTCGCGGCGCCGCGCCGCATACCGCTCGCCCCGCGCCTCGGGGCACCGTTTCGTGGAGGTCGCCGTGTTCCGTTTCGCCCAGGGTGTGTTGTTCTTCGTCTTCTTCGCCGCGTCCGCGTCCGCCGCCGGTCCGGCTCGCGGCGGCGAGCGCAAGCCGGTGTTCGTGGTCGCCTCGCGCGCGACCCAGCAAGCCGCGCTGGCCGACGCGGCCGGCCGCGTCAGCGCGCTCGCCGGCCTCGGCGCGGGCGGACGCGAACTGGCGATTTCCGAAGTGCCCGCCGAGCGGCTCGCCGATCTGGCTCGGCACGTGCACGAGAACGAAAAGCGCTGCGGCGGATTCTTCGCCTTCGACACCCGCGAACAGGCCGAAGCCTTCGTGCGTGACGATCTGAGCGCATTGGCGGTCGGCGCGCAGGCGGCGAGCTACACCGTGGACAATCAGGCGACGGTGACGCCGTGGTTGGGGCAAGTGCGCGAGGCCGACCTACGCGCGACCATCCGCAGCTTGTCGGGCAACTGGACCACGCGCCACGCCGCCAGCGCCGGCGGACGCGCCGCGTCGGACTGGATCCGCAGCGCGTGGGCGACGCTGGCCGGCAACCGCGCCGACATTTCCATCGAACAGACCGCCTGCGCCAACTGCGGGCAGCAGCCCTCGGTGGTGCTGACTTGGCGCGGCAACGAACTGGCGCAGGAGGTGGTGGTGCTCGGCGCGCACATGGATTCGATCGTCGCCGGCAGCGGCGGCGCCACCGCCGCCGCGCCCGGCGCGGACGACGACGCTTCCGGCGTGGCGACGCTGACCGAAGTGCTGCGGGTGGCCTTGGCCAGCGGATACAAGCCGCGGCGCACGGTCAAGTTCATCGCTTACGCGGCGGAGGAAATCGGCTTGCGAGGGTCCAACGCCATCGCCGCCGGGCACCGCGACCAGGGGGCGAACGTGGTCGGCGTGCTGCAGTTGGACATGACCAACTACCGCACGTTCGGCGGGCCGGATCTGCGCTTGATCAGCGACAACTCCAACGCCGGTTTGCAGCAGTTCGTGCGCGAGTTGTATTCGTCGTATCTGGGCGGCGGCGCGTTGGCCGAGTACACGTGCGGCTATGGCTGCTCCGATCACGCCTCGTGGACCGCGGCCGGCTATCCGGCGGCGATGGTGTTCGAAGGCGGTAGCGCCGACGGCAAGTACTCGCCGTACATCCATAGCCGCAACGACACGCTCGCCAACATGGGCAACTCCGCGGCCAACAGCGTGCCGTTCGCCAAGCTGGGTCTGGCGTTCCTGGGCGAGCTGGGCAAGACCTCGGCGCAGTGAGCCGGGCGCGGCGCTCCCGCTCGGGAGCGTCGCGACTGCGGCGAAGGGCATCGGAATCGGAACGCTCCGCGCGCGGCAGGCCGCGGTCAGAGCGCTTTCGATCCCGAGGTTTTGGTTCGATGCCCGGCTCGCGATCCCGCGAGGCGGGCCGCATCGCCGGTGCTTTGCCGCCGGCGGCATCGCGCGCCGGTGGAGGAGCGGCTTCGTTGCGGGGCGTCCACCCGCGGCCGGCGCGACGCAAACGCCGGCGCCGGCCTTTCCGGCTCGGCCGCCGCGCTCAGCGCGTGCAGCTTTCCTCGTGCGCCAACGCATCTTTGGTCGCGATGCGCCAGTTGGTGACGTTGCCCAACGCGTCGGTCTCGAAAGTCAGCTGGGTGTTCTTGCCGTCGGGCGCGGGCACTTCGAGGAAGGCGGCGCCCTCGAAGGTCGGGTTCGGCACTTGCTTGACCTTGCCGGCGTAGGCCTTGTTGATCTCGTCGATGCTCATGCCGACGTGGCCGCCACCCGGCGCCTGCGCCTTGGGATCGTAGACGTCGATGCCGGCGAGGCCGTTCTTGCCCATCAGGAAGCCGTATTGATGGGTGATCGCGCCGCGCACCGGGTAGAGCAGGTAGCAGTTCGCGTCGGGGCGCTGGCTGTTGTTGTCCTTCATCTCGCCGCCCCAGGCGCCGCGCACGCCGGCGGCGTCGGCGCCGAAGCGCGCGGTGACCGGGCCGCCGGGTTCGGCGCCGCCGCTGAAGCCGTCGTAGCCGATCGCGTCGCTGCGCACCGGGCGCGCCGGCGGTTCCAGCGGATTGCTCGCGGCCGCCGCGGCGCCGGCGGCGGGCGCCTTGCCGGTGTCGGCGGAGGCGGCGGCGCTCTGCGCGGCGGGGTCGGCGGGTTTCTGGCAGCCCGCCAGGACGAGCAACGCCAACGCGGAAGCCGCCAGGGCCGGAACGGATCGACGCATCTTGGATCACCGCTGCAATGGGACGAAGCGCCGATCCTAATCGATCGCGCGGCGCCGCAAAGGCGTTTTGCGCATTGGCTGTGGATCGAAAACCGGACCGCGTTAGCGAACCCGGTCACGCGGCGAGCGGGGCGGGGCGCACGTCGCGGCGGTGGGCGAGGGCGAGCGCGGCGGCCGGCGAGCGCGGCGACGCGGACTCGCGCGGGCGCCGCACGGCCCGTGTTCGCGCCGGTGCCGCACGACGCGCGTTCGCGCCGGCCCTGGCCGCGACGAGCGCGAGGTCGGAGTGCGGGCGCCGGCTCGCGGGAACGTGGCCGCGTGCGGCGGCGGCTGCGGCGGACGACGACGCACGCACCGTCCGCGCAAACGAAAAAGCCCGATCCGCGCGGGACCGGGCCGGTTCGATGTTGCGCCGCGGCGAACCCGCCGCGTGGGTCAGATCGCCTCGAAGCGATTGGCCTCGACGTTCTTGCGCACCTTGGCCGGATCCCAGATCCGCCCGTTCATGGCGATGTACACGCCCGGCGGCAGCGACTGCACCGCGCCGACCGCGGTGCCGATGTTGAACTCGGCGTCCGAGCCGCGGAACCGCGCCGGGTTCAGCGCGCCGGTGAGGACGATGGTCTTGTCGGCGATGGTCGCCAGCACCTTGGCGGTCTCGACCATGCTGTCGGTGCCGTGGGTGACCAGCACGTGGCTGGCGTCCTGCGCGGCGATCGCGGCGCGGATCAGCTCGCGGTCGGCCTGGGTGATGTGCAGCGAATCCTTGCGGATGATCGGAATGACGGTGTAGCGGAAGCCCACGCCGAGCTCTTCGAGGATGTGGCCGATCTGCGGTTCGCCGATCTGGTAGTCCGACTTGTCGTCGAAGTAGATCTTGTCGATCGTGCCGCCGGTGGTGACGATGCAGAGCTTGTCCATCTCGGGTGGTTCGCGTGGTCGGAGGGGAGCCGGCGATTATAGGGCCGCGGGCGGGGCTTCACGTCCGCGGGGTTCGGCGCGGCGCGCAGCGGGACGGATGAACGCGTCGCTGCGCCGGCCGCGATCCTGCCGGTCAGCCCCGCTTGCGGCCCAGCCGCGCCTTCAGCCCGGCCAGATTGGCCGAGAAGATCACCGTCAGCGCCAGGATCAGTTCGATCCAGGCGTACAGGCGCTCGCCCGGCGACGACCACGCCAGCATGACCCCGTGGCAGAACCACAGCAGCGCCAGCACCCCGGCCCAATACGCGGCCAGCCGGTTGCGTAAGGCGACGCCGACCGCCAGCAGCGCCGGCGGCAGCACGAACACGCCGAGCCCGGCGATCCAGTGCTGGCCCGGCAGCAGGTACCAGACCGCGAACAGGACGGCCAGCGCGATCAGGCTGCCCAGCAGCACCCGCTGCGGGCGCGGCGCGGCGGCGCGTTCGGGCGCGGCCCCGCTCAACGGCTCACCTTCGCCGTCAACGCCGCGACCCGGCGGCCGAGCGCGCGCGCCAGCGCCGCTTCGTCGTCGCTGAGGGTCGGGTCGTCCTGGGCGCCGGCGACGTGGCTGGCGCCGTATGGCGTGCCGCCGCCGCGGGTGTGGCTCAGCGCCGGCTCGGTGTAGGGAATGCCGAGGATCACGCAGCCGTGGTGCAGCAGCGGGACCATCATGCTCAGCAGGGTCGATTCCTGGCCGCCGTGCTGGGTCGCGGTGGAGGTGAACACCGCCGCCGGCTTGCCGACCAGGGCGCCGCTGGCCCACTGCGCGCCGAGGCCGTCGAGCCAGTGCTTGACCGGCGCGGCCATGTTGCCGAAGCGGGTGGGGCTGCCGAGGATCAGGCCGGCGCATTCGTCCAGGTCGCGCGCTTCCACGTAGGGCGCGCCGTCCTCGGGCACCGGCGGCGCCGCGGTCTGGGTCACCGCGGCCACCGGCGGCACCGTGCGCAGGCGCGCGCCGACGCCTTCGACCTCGCCGATGCCGCGCGCGATCTGGCGGGCGAGGCGGGCGACGGAGCCGCCGCGGCTGTAGTAGAGCACCAACACTTCGGTCATCGGATTCTCCTGTGCGCGGGGAAGGATAGAGGAATGCGGCGCGGGCAGCCCTCACCCCAACCCCAGCCCCGGCCCGAACGCATGGCGTTCGGGCGTTCGGTGCTGCGCGAGCCAATGGCTCGCAAGCGCGGCCCCTTACCCCGCGAGCGGGACAGGGGCTCAAGCAGCGCGAAAGGTCTTTGCGCTTCTCGCGAGCGGGAGACGGACCAAGACGAAGACGTACCCCGCCGTTCCTTCTCCCGCTTGCGGGAGAAGGTGCCCGAAGGGGCGGACGAGGCCCGCCCATGCATGCCCCCTAACGCCCCATCGGTTACCCTGCGCCCGATGGAGCCATTGGATTCGATCTACCGCTGGAGCGACCGCGTGCGCGACCGCGCGCGCGTGGGCACGTTCTTCCGCTTCCTCGCCCGCCGCTTCTTCGACGACAACCTGTTCCAGGCCGCCGGCGCGCTGTCCTACACCACGGTGTTCGCGCTGGTGCCGCTGTCGATGGTGGTGTTCGGCGTGCTCTCGGCGTTCCCGATGTTCGGCGAATGGAGCGACCGGCTCAGCGACTACATCTTCTCCAACTTCGTGCCGTCCGCGGCGCGTTCGGTGGAGGCCTACCTCAAGCAGTTCTCGGCCAACGCCGGCCAGCTCACCGCCGCCGGCGTGATCGCGCTGGTGGTGTCGCTGCTGATCACCCTCAACGGCGTGGAATCGGCGTTCAACCGGATCTGGCGCGTACACTCCGCGCGCCCGCGCATCGGCCGCTTCCTGATCTACTGGACCGTGCTGACCCTCGGCGCGCTGCTGGCCGCGGCCAGTCTGGCGATCTCGGCGCGGTTCTTCTCGATGGAAGTCTTCGCCACCCAGCCCGGCCGCTGGCTCGAAAGCCTGCTGCTGCGCGGCGCGCCGATGGCGCTGGAATGGCTGGCGTTCGCGGCGATTTATGTGGTGGTGCCGCACCGCACGGTCAAATGGCGCCACGCCGTGGCCGGCGCGTTCCTGGCGATGGTGCTGTTCGAGATCATCAAGGGCGGCATCGGCCTTTACCTCGGCAGCTTCGGTTCGTATTCCAAGATCTACGGCACCCTGGCGTTCGTGCCGATCTTCCTGCTGTGGATCTATCTGAGCTGGATCGCGGTGCTGCTGGGCGCCTCGCTGGCGTCCTCGATCGCCGCGTTCCGCTATCAGCCCGTGGCGATGCGCCTGCCGCTGGGCTTCGAGATGTACGGCCTGCTGCGCCTGCTGGCCCGCTTCGCCGAAGCGCGCAAGCGCGGGTCGGGGCTGCACATCGACGACATCCAACAACTCGAGCCGATGCTGACCGATTCGCTGGTCCAGCAGATGCTCGAACAGCTCGGCGAGATCAGCGTGGTGCGCCGCGCCGAGAGCGGCGAATGGCTGCTCTCGCGCGATCTCGACGAACTCTCGCTGGGCGAACTGTACGAAGCCTGCAACCTGCGCATTCCCATCGCCGAGGCGATGCTGCCCTGCCGCGACGACTCGCTCGGCCAGTCGGCGGTGGCGGCGATGGACGAACTGCGCGTACCGCTGCGCGCGCTGATGAAGCGGCGCGTGTCCAGCATCCATGCCGAAGAGGAAGCCCCATGACGTTGCGTTCCGCCCCCATTCGCGCGCTGCCGTTGTCCGCGCTCGCGCTCGCCGCGGCGTTGTCGCTGGCCGCGTGCCAGAAGCAGCCCGCCGCGCCCGACAGCGCGACGGCCCCGCCGGCGGCGATGCCGCCCGCCGCGACCGCGCCGGCCGGCGACAAGACGCCCGAACCCGCCCCGCCGGCCGCCGCCAACGACGTTCCCGAACTGCGCATCGCCACCCTCGACGGCAAGACTTACGACTTGGCCGAGCACCGCGGCAAGTGGGTGGTGGTGAACTTCTGGGCCACCTGGTGCGCGCCGTGCATCAAGGAAATGCCGGAGCTGTCGGCGCTGGACGCGATGCGCGAGCACATCGAGGTGATCGGTCTGGCCTACGAGGAAATCGACAAGGCCGACATGCAGGCCTTCCTCAAGAAGCATCCGGTGTCCTATCCCATCGCCGTGGTCGACGTGACCGATCCGCCCAAGTCCTTCGACACGCCCAAGGGCTTGCCGATGACGTATCTGATCGGGCCGGACGGCAAGGTCGCGGAGAAATTCCTCGGCCCGGTCGACGCGAAGAAGCTAGAGGACGCCATCGCCAAGGCGGGCGGGCCGAAGCCGGGCGAGAAGGCGGACAGCAAAGGCGCAGCGGGCAACGGCGGCGCCAGCGGCGGCAACACCTGACATGAGCGCGGCGCGCTTCTACGTCTCCGGCAAGGTGCAGGGCGTGTGGTTCCGCGCGAGCACTCGCGAGCAAGCCGTGGGCCTGGAGTTGCGGGGGTACGCCAACAACCTGCGCGACGGCCGGGTCGAAGTGCTGGCGGCCGGCGACGCGGCGGCGATCGAGCGCCTCGCGCAATGGCTGCGGCACGGCCCGCCGAACGCGCGGGTCGACCGGCTCGAACGCGAGCCGGCCGGCGAAGACGAGGCCGGGGACGGCTTCGTCTGCGGCTGAGCGGGCGCGCCGGCGGTTATGTAGGAGCGGCGCGAGCCGCGACCGCGACAACGCAACCATGCCGAAACTCGCGCGGCCGTTGCGTTGTCGCGGTCGCGGCTCGCGCCGTTCCTACAGAAAACGGCGGCGGTGAGATTGCGGCTTCGAGGAGGAGCGCTTTCGTGCGTCGCTTCGGTTGATCGCGGCTCGCGCCGCTCCTACAGAAAGCGGCGGCTGCGGGATTGCGGCTTCGAGGAGGAGCGCTTTCGTGCGTCGCTTCGGTTGCCTAGGGCCGCCCCTAGCTCGGGCCAGCCCCGATTGGCGCGCGCCCGGCGCGGGAGTGCAATGCAGGGGTCCCCCGCGGAAAAGGAGTTCTCCCCGTGCTGCCGATCGACGCCTACCGCCCCGCCAACTATCCCCTCTGCCCGCCGACGCCGCCGCCGGCCGACCCGCGCGCGCCGGGGCTCAACCCGGTCAAGGCCGATGCCGGCCCGAACCAGTTCGAAATCGGCGTGCAAGGCCCGGATCCCGACCTCGCCGTCGGCGGCACCCACGACCAGCAGGAACACCAGCGCGACGCGCTGCTGGCGCTGGCCACGCGCGGCTTCGCCAGCTACCTGACCGGGCACACGCCGGGCACGCCGCGCTATCCCAGCGACGGCGACGTCAGCAACATCCTGCGCGACCTGCAGCCGAACCCGCCGATCGGCGAGGTCGGCCGCGAAGTGACCCGCGCCGTGTACCAGAGCGACATTCCCAACGCCACGCCGCAGGAAGCCTACGACCACTTCGTGCAGAACCCCGATCAGGTCTTCGGCGCCGGCGGCATGGAAATCCGCCCGCCGGCCCAGCGCCTGGAAGACGGCGGCCGCTACATGCTCGAAACCGGCGGCCCGCCGCCGACCTGGCTGCCGGTGGAGATCCGCCTCGACGACAGCGCCCACGCCATCACCATCAACACCCTCGACGGCCACGTGCTGCGCGGCACCCAGACCTTCACCTTCACCGAGAACTGCAACGGCGGCACCACCCTGACCCAGGACGCCAGCTTCCAGGCCAGCACGCCGCTGGTCGGCGACATCCAAGAGCTGGCCTCGGTCTCCGGCGGCCAGCACAACGCGTGGCAGAACGCCCACCGCGAGATCTACGGCCAGTTCAACGGCGACCCGGACTACACCGGCATCGGCACCTCGGCGGTGAGCCCGGACCTGATCAAGGGTTGGGGCCAGATGCTGCTCACCATCGCCTCCGACCCGGGCAACTTCACCGACGTGCTGATCGACAGCGGCGGCGAACTGGCCAACGAGACCATCGACCATTGGGGCGGCTGGGCCGGCGACGTCATGGACTGGGCCGGCATCCCCGGCGGCGGCGTGGTGCGCGACGTCACCGACACCATCGGCGACGGGATCAGCGCCGGCGCCGACAAGGCCGGCGACTTCATCGAGGGCGTCGTCGACTTCGTGTTCTGAGTCCGTGCCCGCCGTTCGCGGCGATCCGACCAACAGATCGCCGCGAAAACCGGTCGCCACCTGTAGGAGCGGCGCGAGCCGCGACCAACCGAAGCGACGTACGCAAGCGCCGCTTGCCGAAGACCAGAAAATCGGTGACAGCGGCGGCCAGTGGTGCCGGGCTTCGGAAAGTTTCGTGGCATGACGTCGCTTCGGTTGGTCGCGGCTCGCGCCGCTCCTACACAAAGCGAAGGCCCCACGAACTACAACGCGCCGAGCGTTTCCATCGCGCGCCCGTTGCGCCACTCCCGCTGCGTCTGCACGTGCCCGCTGCGGTCGAGGTACTCGACGATCGAACGCACCGTCACCACCGGATAATCGCCGCCGAGCCGCGTACCGACCGGGTGATCGGTGAACGCGACATTGGCGCTGAACAAACCGCCGAGCACGCGCTTGGAATAGGGGATATGCACGCGGTCGGCGCGGAAGCCGTCGCGTTGCGCGGCGGCGAACGCGGCGGCGCGGTCCGGCGCCGGCGTTTGCGCCAGCGCCGCGCCGACGGTTTCCAGCACCCACGCGGTCGAGTTCTGATACTCGGCGCTGCCCGGCCGCGCGATCAGGTTGTAATGCGGCTGATGCAGCGCGCCTTGCGGCAGCGCGCGCAGCCGCTCGGCCAGGCGCCGCGCCAGTTCGGGTTCGAGCCAGACGATGCGCGCGTCCTGGTTGACCAGATCGTCGGCGAAGAAATTGACCAAGCCCTGGCTGTAGAGATGGGAACGGTCGCTGCCGCATTCGTTGAGCAGATGCACCGCGGTCCAGCGTCCGGCCGGATGATCGCGCACGACGAAGCCGACATGGCTGTAGACCAAACCCTGCGCCGACAGATCGGTGCCCACCCGCGCCACCAGCGCCAGCGGCGCGTCGCGCTGGTCGAGCGCGTCGGCCACGATCAGCGCGGTTTGCGCGGCGTCGGCGAGTTTGCGCGGGGCCAGCGGTTCGCTGCCGCATCCGGTGCCCGCACGTCCTTGTGCGGGCCATATCGCCAGCGTCGCCGCCAGCATCGCCGTCGCCATCAGCGTCCTGCCGTGCGCGAACGATGCGGCGGCCTTCGTTGCCCGGCCGCGTCCTTGCGCCGGTTCCCGCTCCCTGCCCAACGCTCCTTCCTGCGCCTTGCCCGTCGTGGCCACGCTCATCTCAGCTCAGCCGCCGGCTGTGCAGATGCTTGCGCGCGCGTTCGTCGGGCACGAAACAAAACACGTGGCCGGCGGCGTCGCTGATCAACCAACCGGCGCCGACCGCGGCGACGACCACCGAAGCGCCGACCGCCAATCCCAATTTGCTTGCCTGTTCGGCCGACAGCGTGACCACCAGCGAGGTGCCCACCGCGGCGGCGGACAGCGTCACCGCGACGGCCCGACCGCTGGCCTCGACCGCGACGACGGAAAATTTCGCGCCTTGCGACAGCGCGTGAGCGGCGGCCGCCGGCACCTCGACCGAAGCGTCCAGGCTGGCCGCCGACTGCCGGCTGGCGGCGTCGGATTGCACCGCCGCGCTGGCCGGCCTCCCTGCCGGCAGCGCGATGACGGCGACTGAGGCCATCGCAAGGGGGAGCAGGCGTTCGGCAATCCTTGGCATTCGTGCCACCTCGTTTCGACCTGCGGCCTAACTTCCGGGGCCGCGGCGGGGCTGGCAACGAGCATCGGCAAGGTCGCTCGGATTTCCATCGCCGGTAGCGTATTTTGCTACCCATGGCCCTCTCCATCGAACTCGTCGACGCCCTCAAGCGCTTTTTGCGCGCGCAGGACCTCACTTACCGCGACCTCGCCGCCCGGCTCAAGCTCAGCGAGGCGGCGGTCAAGCGCATGTTCTCGCGGCGGGCGATGAGCCTGGCGCGGCTGGAGGAGATCTGCGACGTCCTCGACATCGGCCTGGCCGAACTCAGCGCCGAAGCCGGCCGCGGCCGCGCGCCGATGGCCACGCTCAGCGAGGCGCAGGAGCAGGCGCTGGTCGACGAACCCGAACTGCTGCTGGCGCTGTTTCTGACCTTGAACCGCTGGAAACAGGTCGACATGCAGGCCCACTTCAATTTCTCCGACGCGCGCTGGACCCAGCTGCTGGTGCGGCTGGACCGGCTCGGCATCATCGAGTTGATGCCCGGCAACCGCGGCCGCCCGCTGACCGCGCGCAACTTCCGTTGGCGCGCCGACGGGCCGATGGAGCGCTACTTCCGCTTGAACCTGTTGCACGACTACTTCGCCGACCCGTTCGACGGCGAGCAGGACGTGTTGCTCCTGCTCAGCGGCGCGCTGAGCCCCGCCGGCATCCGTCAGCTCAAGCAGCGGCTGGGCGAAGTGGCGCGCGAGTTCGACGCGCTGCTGGCGCGCGACGCGGCCTTGAGCGCGCAGGAGCGGGTCGGCGTGAGCCTGGTGCTGGCGCAGAAGCCGTGGCTGTTGCAGCTGTTCCACCCGTATCGGCGTTCGCAGGCCTGAGGTGTGCGGTGCGTAGGAGCGGCGTAAGCCGCGATCAACCGAAGCGACGCCCGAAAGCGATTCCCCCCGAAGCCCAAAGCCCACCCGCTTTTTGTAGGAGCGGCGCGAGCCGCGACCGCGACAACGCAACTACGCCGGAGCGTTCGTCGCAGTTGCGTTGTCGCGGTCGCGGCTCGCGCCGCTCCTACAGGTAGCACCCGATTTTCGAAGTGAACCGTCAGTCGAACTCGGCGCTAGGCGGAACCGCCTTACGCGCGAACATCGCCTCGGGAACTTCAACGAACTCCATCCGATACGGCCCACCGAGCTCCTCGGGCTTGAGCTGCGGAAACTGCCGATAGAGCGGCGCGGTCACGCTCAGCAATTCGCCGGTGACCCGGCCGATGTCCTCGCACAAGGCGCGGAATTCGTCGTGCGGCAGCTGCGCCTGCAGTTGCAGCAGATGCCGGTCGAGGGTGGCGTTCATGCTTGCCAACAACAGGCTGGTGCGCTCGGCCTGTTCGCGGTCCATATCGCCTCCGGTGATGGTGTCAGCCCTTGCCGCCCGATTTTCCGCCGATGGGTTTCAACGCGCCGAATTTTTCCTTCGCCGGCTTGCTCTTGAGCGGCGGGAAGTCGAGCTTCGCCGGCGCGACATCGGTGTCGGGCAAGCGCGACAGCAAGTCGCGGATCAAGCTCAGCCGGCCCTGGCGCTGGTCGTTGAAATCCACCAGCGTCCACGGCGCGTGCTTGGTGTGGGTGGCGTCGAGCATCGCTTCGCGGGCGCGGGTGTAGTCGTCGTAGTGGGCGCGCGCCTGCAAGTCGATCGGCGAGAGCTTCCAGCGCTTGAGCGGGTCTTGCAAACGCTCGGCGAAACGCTCTTCCTGCTTGTCCTGATCGCAGCACAGCCAGTACTTGAACAGCACGATGCCGTCGTCGACCAACAGCTTCTCGAACACCGGCGCCTGCTTGAGGAAGGCCTTGACCTGCTCGGGCTTGGCGAAGCCCATGACCTGCTCGACGCCGGCGCGGTTGTACCAGCTGCGGTCGAACAGGACGATTTCGCCGGCCGCCGGCAGATGCGGCACGTAGCGCTGGAAATACCACTGTCCGGCCTCGCGTTCGCTCGGCTTGGACAGGGCGACGATGTGGCATTGGCGCGGGTTGAGGTTCTCGGAGATCGAGCCGATCGCGCCGCCCTTGCCGGCGGTGTCGCGGCCTTCGAAGATCACCATCACCCGCTTGCCGCTGTGCTGCAGCCAGCGCGCCATCGCCGCCAGCTCCAGTTGCAGCGGTTCCAGTTGCGCTTCGTATTCCTTGCGCTTGAGCTTGCTCATCGGGCGGCCTTCTTGCGGGCGGAAGCCTTCTTCGCCGGCGCCTTGCGCGCGGCGCGCGCGGGCGCCGCGCGGCGGGTGCCGGCCATGCTCGCGGCGACTTCGAGCAGCGCGCCTTGCTGGCGGGTGTCGAGCGCGCGGTAGGCGGCGAGCAGGTCGTGTTCGCCCTGGGTGCGGGCCGGGTCGAGCGTGCTGGCGAGTTCGGCCAGCAGCGCGCCGGCGGGCACGCCGAAGGCGCGCGCCAGCGCGTCGAGCTGATCGCGGCCGGGCAGCTTCTCGCCGCGCAGCCAGGCGCTGACGGTGTTGGCGCCGGCGCGCGGGATCGCGGTGGCCAGGTCGGTCACGCTCAGGCCGCTGGCCTTGGCCAGCAGGCGCAACGTGGTGTCCAGCGACATGCGCATCACTCCTTGAGGCGGGGACGCAAAGTGGCGAGGTTGCACGGCCGGGTGCGCGCGTCGAGCTGCGCGCCGACGATCTTTTCCCAGGCGGTGCGGCAGGCCGAGGTCGAGCCCGGCAGGCAGAACAGGAAGGTGGCGTTGGCCAGTCCGGCGAAGGCGCGCGACTGCAAGGTCGAGGTGCCGATCTCGTCGTAGCTGATCGCGCGGAACAGTTCGCCGAAGCCCGGCATTTCCTTGTCCAGCAGCGGCAACAGCGCCTCGGGCGTGGAGTCGCGGCCGGTGAAGCCGGTGCCGCCGGTGACCAGGATGCCGTCGACGCCGTCGTCGGCGATCCACTGCGACACCGCGGCGCGCAATTTGTAGCGGTCGTCGGGCAGCAGCTTGCGTTCGACCAAGCGGTGGCCGGCGTCGGTCAGCGACTGGATCAGGTAATCGCCGGAAGTATCGTTGGCGAGGGTGCGGCTGTCGGAAACGGTCAGCACGCACAGATTCAGGGGGATGAAATCGCGGTCGGCGGTCATGCCGCCGAGACTAGCGCAAACCGCGCCGGGCGGGGGTTAGGAAAAAGCGAAGGCGCTCACCGCGCCGGCCCCTGCAGCGGCGCCGGCGCCTCGCCCTTGCGCTGGCGCCGCGCCATCGCCAGGGTCATCGCGGCGAAGTCGACCGCGAAGCCGTCCATGTCGAACGCGCCGCTGTCGCCGCGGCGCGCCGCCAGTTCCGCGCGCAACGCCGCCAGCGCGGCGCGGTCGTTGCCCAGCGCGACCGCGCGGGCGACGAAGGCGGCATCGTCGGCGACGTTCATATGCGCCAGGCCGAGATGATGGTTGAGGCTGCCGGCCACGCGCGCGGCGAAGGTCGCGCCGGGCGTGGTGAGCACCGGGCAGCCGGCCCACAGCGCGTCGGAGGCGGTGGTGTGGGCGTTGTAGGGATGGGTGTCGAGGAACAGATCGGCGTGGCGCAGCCGCGCCAGATAATCGGCGTGCGGCTGCTTGCGCATGAACACCAGCCGCGCCGGGTCGATGCCGCGCTGGGCGGCGGCCTCGCGCAGCCGCGCATCGGCGTTGCCCGGCCCCGACAGCAGCCACAGCACGCTGCCGGGCACTCCGCGCAATACCTCCAGCGCGCGCGTCAGGCTGCGCGGGTTGAGCTTGTAGCTGTTGTTGAAGCAGCAGAACACCACGTCCTCGGCGGGCAGGCCGCAGGCGACGCGGTCGGGCGGTTCGCCCGGCACGCGGGTGGTGTCGGAGGGTTGGAAGCAGCGCGGCAGCCAGGCCACGGTTTCGCTGAAATCCTGCGCCATCGCTTCGGGCAGGACGAAGCGGTCGGCCAGCACGTAATGGATCCACGGCGCGGCGCTGGTGCCGGGATAGGCGAGCCAGTTCACCTGCACCGGCGCGGGCCGCATCGCCAGCACTTCCGGCGCGCCGCCTCCGCCCCAGCCGCGCAGGTCGAACAACACGTCGATGCCGGCGCGGCGGATCGCGTCGGCGACCTGCGCGTGCGGCTGTTGCGCGACATCGTGCAACTGCGTCGCCGCTTCGCGCAGGCGCCGGCGGATGGCGCTGCCGTCGTCGCGGTTGAGCGCGAACAGATGCGTCTCCAAGCCGCCGCGGCGTTTGAGCGCTTCGAACAGCGCGACCGTGAGCAAGCCGGTGGGATGGTTGCCGAAGCCGTTGGACAAAAAGCCGGCGCGCACCGGCGCCTGCGCGTCCTTGGCCGGCGCCGGCGACAGCGTGCGCACGGCCCGGGCGATGCTCGACGCGCGCAGGCTGGCGCAGCGGCGCTGTTCGGCGGCGCTGGCGTCTTCGCTGAGGAACGCGAACGGCTCCACCGAGGCTTGCGCGCGCGCGACCGCCTCGCGCACCTGACGGGCGAGGCCGTCGAGTTCGCGCCAGTCGCAGAGTTTGCGTTTCCAGGCCAGCAGGTACGCCGCCAGTTGCGGCTCCTGCGGCGCCAGCGAATAGGCGTGGGCATACGAGGCCAGCGCGCCCTCGGCGTCGCCGACGTCTTCCAGCGCATGGCCCAGCCACAGCGCCATGCCCGGATGCCGCGGCGCGGCGCGGGTGGCCGCGCGCAGGCTGTGCACCGCTTCGTCGCGGCGGCCGAGCATCCATTGCGCGCGGCCCAGTCGCGCCAGCGCTTCGGGATGGCCGGGGCGCAGCTCCAGCGCGCGGCGCGCGGCGATTTCGCCGGATGCGGCGTCGCCGGCGTCGAGTTCGTGTTCGGCCAGCATCACCCAACCCATCGCATCGGCGGGATGGGCGCGCAGGGATTGGCGCAGGGCGACGCGCGGATCGGTCATGGCGCGGGGCTCGGCGCGATCAGGCTTGCGCCAGCGGCAGTTGGTAACGCTGGGTGCCGTCGTAGCGTTGCCAGCCGGCGCTGTCGTAGAGCGCCTGGGCCTGGGCGTTGTCGTGATCGGTTTCCAGCTCCAGGCGCGCGGCGCCGTCGGCGCGGGCGAATTCGGCCGCGGCGTCGAGCAGCGCGCGGGCGACGCCGCGGCGGCGCGCGGTCGCCTCGACGTAGAGATCGTTGAGCACCCACACGCGCGCGGCGCGCACCGACGAGAAGGTCGGATACAGCTGGACGAAGCCGGCGCCGTCGGCGCCGTCGAGCGCGGCCAGCAGCACCGTCGAGTCGCCGCGCCGCAAGCGCTCGCCGATGAAGGCGCGCGAGGCCGCTTCGTCCTGGCGCTGGGTGTAGAAGTGTCGGTAGCGGTCGAACAGCGGCGCGACGAGGTCCAGATCGGCGGCGACGGCGCGGCGGATGGCGAGGCTCATGCGGAAGTCGGCGAGGGCGGGGGAGGGGCCGATTATGGCCGCAGGCCGGGGGCAGCGTCATGACTTGCGACGGCCGATCGGGGCGGGGCGTGCGCGGGCTCTCAGTTCGCGCCGGATGCGGGCGATCTACCTGTAGGAGCGGCGCGAGCCGCGACCGCGGCAACGCAGCTACGCCGAAAGGTTCGCAATGGTTGCGTTGTCGCGGTCGCGGCTCGCGCCGCTCCTACAGGGGGCTGTTGCGACTGCGGACTCGATGGGGCGGTTGTCGCGCCAGCTCGCCGACGCCCGCGACGACGCACTCAACCGGCCGACAAGCGCGCCAATTCGTCGGCCTGATGCTCGTGCACCAAGCGCCCGATCAACCCGTCCAATTCCCCGGCGATCACGTTCGGCAGGTCGTATAAGGTCAGCCCCTCGACCCGGTGATCGGTGATCCGGCCCTGCGGAAAGTTGTAGGTGCGGATGCGCTGGCTGCGGTCGCCGCTGCCGACCTGCAGGCGCCGGTCCTGCGCCTGCGCGGCGGCGGCCTTGGCCGCGGCGGCGTCGGCCAGCATCGCTTGCAGGCGCTTGAGCGCCTTGTCGCGGTTGGCGTGCTGGCTGCGCTCGGTCTGGTTTTCGACCACCACGCCGCTGGGGAGGTGGGTGATGCGGATCGCCGATTCGGTTTTGTTGACGTGCTGGCCGCCCGCGCCGGAGGAACGGAAGGTGTCGATCTTCAAATCGGCCGGATTGATCTCGATCGGCTCGCCTTCCGGCTCCACCGCGATGATCGCCACGGTCGCCGCCGAGGTGTGGATGCGGCCTTGCGATTCGGTCTCCGGCACGCGCTGCACGCGATGGGTGCCGGACTCGAACTTGAGCTTGGAATACGCGCCGCGGCCTTCGACCCGGGCGATGATTTCCTTGAAACCGCCGTGCTCGCCGGGATTGGACGATTCGATTTCGACCTTCCAGCCCTGGCGCTCGGCGTAGCGCGAATACATGCGGAACAAGTCGCCGGCGAAGATCGCCGCCTCGTCGCCGCCGGTGCCGGCGCGCACTTCCAGATACAGGTCGCCGTCGTCGCGCGGGTCTTTCGGGATCAGGTGCGCCATCAGCTCGACGTCGAGCCGCTGCAGGCGGGCCGAAGCCGAGGCGATTTCCTCGTCGGCCAACTCGCGCAGTTCCGGATCGCCGCGCATCGCTTCGGCCGCGCTCAGATCGGCCTTGGCCTGGGTTTCGGCGGCCAGCGCCAGCGCCACCGGTTCGAGCTGGGCGAATTCGCGCGAGAACTTGCGGAAGCGCTCGCTGTCGCCGATCACGCCGGGATCGGCGAGCAGGCGTTCGAGTTCTTCGCGGCGTTCGGCCAGGGCTTCGAGTTTGCGGCGCAGGCTGGGAGTCATTGAGCGGGAAATAGCGGGTAAGAGACAGGAGATGGGAACGGCGCGAACGTCGGCGACGGGAGGTCGCTAACGGTCGTGCAGCGATTCGGCGTCGGCCGATTCGCTCTGTCCCGATTCCGATTCCCGATTCCCGATTCCCGCTCCGCTGGCCGCGGGAAACAGCTTGTCCGCCGCGCGCGCGAGTTCCGGATTGCCGGTCAGCGCCGCTTCGCGCAGCGCGATCGTCGGCGCGTGCAGCAGGCGGTTGGTCAAGGTGTGGGCGAGGAAGTTGAGCACCTCGCCCGGGTCCTGGCCCGCGGCGAGCTGCGCCTGGGCCTTGGCCAGCACTTCCTCGCGCGCGGCGTCGCCGTGATCGCGCAGGCGCTTGATCGGCGCGGTGCGGGTGCTCGCGGCCAGGGTTTCGACGAAGCGCGCGACCTGCAGCTCGACGATGGCCTCGGCCTCGGTCGCGGCCTCGCGGCGGCTGCGGCGGTTGTCTTCGATGGCGCGTTCCAGATCGTCCACGGTGTAGAGGAATACGTCCTTCAGATCGGCCACGTCGGCGGCGATGTCGCGCGGCACGGCCAGATCCAGCAGCAGCATCGGCCGGTGCTTGCGCGAGGCCAGCGCGGCGGCGACCTGCGGCTTGCGCAGGATCGGCTCGCGGCTGGCGGTGGCGCTGAGCACGATGTCGGCTTCGGCCAGATGGCGGTCGAGTTCGCTCAGCGGC
The DNA here is from genome assembly GCF_018847975.1 of Lysobacter sp. K5869. NCBI lineage: Bacteria > Pseudomonadati > Pseudomonadota > Gammaproteobacteria > Lysobacterales > Lysobacteraceae > Lysobacter > Lysobacter sp. K5869. Next base: position 2,557,256 of record NZ_CP072597.1, read on the forward strand.
AGCGCCACGCCACCGTGGCGGGTGGCCAGGTCCTGGGCGTGGGCGAGGGTGCGGTTGGCGATCAGCAGGCGCTTGGCTTTGGCCTGGACCAAATGGCGCGCGGCCAGCTCGATGGTTTCGCCGGCGCCGACCAGCAGCACCGCCGAGTCTTCGAGCCGGGCGAAGGATTCCTGCGCGAGCCGCACCGCGGCCGAGGCCACCGACACCGGGTTGGCGCCGATGCGGGTGTCGGTGCGCGCGCGCTTGGCGGTCGAGAAGGCTTGCTGGAACAGCCGGTCGAGCTGGCTGCCCAAGGTGCCGGCGCCGCGCGCGGCGGCCCAGGCGTCTTTCACTTGGCCGAGGATCTGCGGTTCGCCCAGCACCAGCGAATCCAGGCCGGTGGCGACCCGGAACAGATGCCGCACCGCGTCGGCGTCGCGATGGCGGTAGAGGTAACCGTGCAGGTCGCCGGCGTCGTCGGGGTGGCTGGCCAGCCAGTCGGACAAGGCGCGGCCGTCGTCGTCGGCGACCGCGTAGATCTCGGTGCGGTTGCAGGTCGACAGCAAGGCCACCTCGCGCACCGGCGCCAGCGCGCGCAGCGCGGCCAGCGCGGCGGGCACCGCGTCGCCGGCGAACGCCACCCGTTCGCGCAGGCTGACCGGCGCGGTTTGGTGGTTGAGGCCGAGGACGTACAGGCTCATGCGGAAGGGCTCACGCGCTCGCGCGCCGACGCTCCGGTCGCGCGCGCCGGGGCCCGCCCGCGGAGGCGGGAAAGTTCCATCGGACGGCGGCGGAGGCGGGACATCGGTTCAGGCGCTTGCGATAAGCTGCGGGCTGCTGAAGGCCGCCATTCTACCGGCCCACTGGTCCCCCCGTGTCTTCTAACGATTCGATTTTCTCGATCGGTCCAATAGACAGTCCCGAAGACAACGCCGACCCCGCCCGCCGCCGCCGCGCGCCCCTGGCCGCCGCGCTGCTGCTGGCGGCCTGCGGCTGGAGCGCGCTGGCCGGCGCCACCGCCCCGACGCCGGCCGCCGGCGCGGTCGCCGAACCCAGCGCCGCCGCGCTCGCCGCGGCCCGCGCCGCGATCCAGGCCGGCGCGGCCAAGGACCCCACCGGCGCCTCGCTGGAATCGCTGTTGGTCGGCGAATTCGCGCTGCAGTCGGGCAAGCTCAACGACGCCTCCGCGGCCTATCTCAAGGCCGCGCGCGCCTCCGGCGACAAGGTCCTGGCCGAACGCGCCACCAGCATCGCCCTGGTCGCGCGCGAGGACGCCGCCGCGGCCGAAGCGCTGGCGCTGTGGCGCAAGCTCGGCGGCCAGGGCAACGTGTTCGCCGCGGCCGAGGCGACCTTGTCGCTGCGCCGCGGCGACGAACGCGCCGCGCTGCGCCAGCTCGACGCGCTGATGACCGCCGCGCCCGACACCGGCTGGCGGCAGGCGCTGGGCGTGCTCACCGCCGGCTCCAAGGATCCCAAGCAAACCGCGCGGATGGTCGAGAAGCTGGTCGACGGCGGCCGTCTGCCCAAGCGCAATCTGATGGCCTGGGTCGCGTTCGGCGGCCTCGCCCAGCGCCTGGACCAGCCCAAGCTGACCGAGCGCATCATCGACGAAGTGGTGCGCCGCTTCCCCGGCGAGCCGCGGGTCGGCCTGCTCCGGGTCAGCCAGCTGCGCGACGAAGGCAAGACCGACGAAGCCACCAAGCTGCTCGCCACCCTGGTGCCGCTGGCCGACACCGACAACAACCTGCGCGCGCTGATCGCCGAGCAGTACGAAGGCCTCAACGATTTCCAGAACGTCGCCGCGGTGCTCGCGCGCGGCGCCCAGGACGACCAGACCTACGCCTTGCGCGCGTCCTACCTGGCCCGCGCCGAGGACAAGGCCACGCTGACCGTGCTGTACGACGAACTGCGCGCCAGCGCGGCCAAGCCCGATCCGGCGCGGCGCCTGCTGCTGGGCCAGCTCGCCGAATATCTGGAGCGCCTGGACGAAGCTTTGAACTGGTACCAGGGTGTGCCCGGCGGCCCGCAGCGCGAGATCGCGCGGCTGCGCGCGGCCAACGTGCTGCACAAGCTCAAGCGCGCCGACGAAGGCTTCGCCGCATTGCGCGCGATCCAGTCCGACGCCTCGGCCGAGGACGACACCCGCCGCGACGCCTACATCCTGGAAGCGAACCTGCGCGCCGAGGACAAGAACGTCGCCGGCGAGAACGACGCCTTCGCCCGCGGTCTCGCCGCGTTCCCCGACGAGCCGGAAATCCTCTACGCGCGCGCCCTGAGCTGGGAGCGCCGCGACGACATCGCCCGCGCCGAAGCCGACTTCCGCCGCATCCTGGTGGCCGAGCCCGACAGCATCGCCGCGCTCAACGCGCTCGGCTACACCTTGGCCGACCGCACCACGCGCTATCAGGAAGCGCTGGAGCTGATCGAACGCGCGCGCACCGCCGAGCCGGACAACGCCGCCATCGTCGACAGCTACGGCTGGGTGCTTTATCGCCTGGGCCGGACCAAGGAGGCCGAAGTCGAACTGCGGCGCGCGCTGACCATGCAGAAGGACGCGGAAATCGCCGCGCATCTGGCCGAGTTGCTGTGGGAAACCGGGCGCCGCGACGAAGCGCGCAAGTATTTCGAGCAGGGCCGCAAGATCGACGCCGACAACCGTTCGTTGCAGCGCGCGCTGAAGAAGTACGGCTTATGAGCGGCGCGCTCGCGAACGGCGCCGCGCCCGGCGGATTCGCGCGCGCCCGCATCGCCGCGCTGGCGGTGCTGGCCGCGCTGCTGACGGCGTGCGCCGGCGCCGGCGTGCGTCCCGGCGCGCCGACGGATCGGGTCGTGCCGGCCGCCGACGCGGCCGAGCGCGAGGCCGCGCGCGTGGCGCGCGTGCGCGCCGCCGCGCAGTGGTCGCTGACCGGCCGCATCGCCGTGTCCAACGCGGGCAAAGGCGGCAGCGGGCGGATCGAGTGGAACCAGCGCGGCGGCGCTTACGAGGTCGCGCTGAGCGCCCCGGTGACCCGCCAGAGCTGGCGCCTGAGCGGCGGCCCCGACGGCGCCCGCCTGGAAGGCCTGGACGGCGGCCCGCGCGCAGGTGCGGACGCCGCCGAACTCCTATTCCAGGCCACCGGCTGGGACATCCCGGTCGCCGCCCTCGGCGACTGGCTGCGCGGCCTGCCGGCCGGCGACGGCGCCGACGCGCGCATCGCCCGTGGCCCCGACGGGCGCCCGCAGTCCATCGTTCAAGGCGGCTGGACCATCGCTTACGAATGGCCGGCCAGCGGCGACTTGCCCGCGCGCCTGGACGCGCGGCGCGACTCGGCGCGGGTGCGGTTGATCGTGGATCAGTGGCAGGGCGGGGCGGTGGCGGCGGCGCCGGCCGTTCGCGGCGCCGGCTTCGACGCGCTCGATCCGCTGCGCCTGCAGATGCTCGCCCTGAACGAAGGCGATCCCGAGGCCGATATGCGCGCCCGCGTCGCGCTCGGCGACCGTCGCCCCGTCGGCCTGGGCGACGGCTGGGGCGGCACTTCGCTGCCGAACTGGGGCGCGCCGCGCTGGGACGGCTCCCACGCCGACCTGGAACTCGGCTATCCCGAGGCGGAGCCGGCGCGGGTGTTGCGCGGCAGCGATACCGATGTCGCGCTCGATCCGGCGCTGCGCGCCCGCGCCGTCGCCTATGCCGCCACCTACAATGCGGCCCTGCGCTGGCACCTGCGGGCGGGCGAGGGCGCTTGGGCGTCCGTCGAGGCCGATTTCCGCTGAACCCTTTCGCTGCCGCCTCGTTCCCGGATCCCGCCGTCCATGCACGACCCCACCGAACCCACCTGGTCGGTTTGGCCCGCCCCGGCCAAGCTGAACCTGTTCCTGCGCATCGTCGGCCGCCGCGCCGACGGCTATCACCTGCTGCAGACCGTGTTCCGTCTCCTGGATTGGGGCGACAGCATCCGCCTGCGGCCGCGCGCCGACGGCCGCATCGTCCGCCACGGCGGCTCGGTGGCCGGTGTGGCCGAGGCCGACGACCTTACCGTGCGCGCCGCGCTGGCGCTGAAAAAAGAAGCGAACTGCGCCCAAGGTGTGGATATCGTCATCGAAAAGCGCATTCCGGCCGGCGGCGGCTTCGGTGGCGGCTCGTCCGATGCCGCGACCGTCCTGGTCGCCCTCGACGCGCTCTGGGGCACCGGTCTGGGCGTCGAAACGCTGGCCCGTCTCGGCCTCGGGCTGGGCGCCGACGTCCCCGTGTTCGTGCGCGGCGACAACGCCTGGGCCGAGGGCGTGGGCGAGGAGCTGCGCCCCGTCGAGCTGCCCCCGGCCTGGTACGTGCTTGCCGATCCCGGCGTCCACGCCCCGACCGCGGCGCTTTTTCAATCGCCTGAATTGACGCGGGATGCTCCGCCCGCGACAATGTCGGACTTCGTTTCGGGTAGACCGCTCGGGAATGCGTTCGAGCCGGTGCTGCGTCAGCGCGAGGCCGCCGTCGAGGCCGCCTTCGCCGCCTTGGCGCGAATCGGTTCGCCACGCCTCACCGGGTCCGGCAGCGGGTGTTTCGTCGAGTTCGCCACGCGCGAATCCGCCGAAGCCGCGCTGACGCAACTGCCGCCGGGCCTGCGCGCCTGGACGGCGGGCGGAGCGCAACGTTCGCCGTTGCGCGCCGCGCTCGAAACCAACCGACGGGGTTGAACCACCGGTTCGCCGCGTCGCGCAGCAAACACCGTGTCACCTCGCGTTCTACAGGTTTCCGCAGGGGCGTCGCCAAGAGGCCCAAGGCACCAGGTTTTGATCCTGGCATTCGTAGGTTCGAATCCTACCGCCCCTGCCATTCGCTGTTCGCGGGAGTAGGGAATGGAGAATCGGGAATCGCCGCGCGGCGATTCCCGATTCTCGATTCCCCATTCCCGAACCGCCCGGTCAGAGCGAAGCGGAGTAAATGACAGTGCAAAACGATCGCAACCTGCTGGTTTTCAGCGGCAACGCCAACCGTCCGCTGGCCGAAGCCGTGTGCAAGGAGCTGGGCATCCGGCTCGGCAAGGCCCTCGTCGGCCGCTTCTCCGACGGAGAAGTGCAGGTCGAGATCGAAGAGAACGTCCGTCGCCAGGAAGTCTTCGTCATTCAGCCGACGAACGCGCCGACGGCCGAGAATTTCATGGAACTGCTGGTGCTGATCGACGCGCTCAAGCGCGCCTCGGTCGCCAACGTGACCGCGGTGGTGCCGTACTTCGGCTACGCCCGCCAGGATCGCCGCCCGCGCTCCTCGCGCGTGCCGATCACCGCCAAGGTCGCGGCCAAGATGTTCGGCGCGGTCGGCGCCGACCGGGTGCTCACGGTCGATCTGCATGCGGATCAGATCCAGGGCTTCTTCGACATCCCGGTCGACAACGTCTACGCCTCGCCGCTGCTGCTCGCCGACATCTGGCGCGCGCACGGCACCGACAACCTGATCGTGGTGTCCCCGGACGTCGGCGGCGTGGTGCGCGCTCGCGCGATCGCCAAGCGCCTGGACGACGCGGACCTGGCGATCATCGACAAGCGCCGCCCGCGCGCCAACGTCGCCACGGTGATGAACATCATCGGCGACGTGTCGGGCAAGACCTGCGTGCTGGTCGACGACATCGTCGACACCGCCGGCACCCTGTGCGCCGCCGCCGCGGCGCTCAAGGCGCAGGGCGCGCAGAAGGTCGTGGCCTACTGCACCCACCCGGTGCTGTCGGGCGCGGCCATCGACAACGTGACCAAGTCGCAGCTGGACGAGCTGGTGGTGACCGACACCATCCCGCTCACCGCCGCGGCCCGGGCCACCGGCCGGATCCGCCAGCTCAGCGTGGCCGAGCTGCTGGCCGAGACGATCCGCCGCATCGCGTTCGGCGAGTCGGTGAGTTCGCTGTACGTCGATTAAGCGGGAAAAGGGAAAGAAGGGAGCGGGGAATGGTGGCTGGCGCGGAGCGCCGAGCCGTTCGGGTTCCCAGCAAGTGCGACAGATTGTTGGAGGTAGGAGGTCGGGTTAAGGCAGTGGGGGCGGCGTGAATCGCCATTCCCTGTTCCCTTTGTTCCCCGTTCCCGCTTCCGAACGCCACTCACCTGGTCGCGGGTGAGTATCCAAACCGCCGCGAGGCGGTCCTAACGCAGTAAAAACAGGTACAAGCAAATGTCCGAACACATCATCAAGGCCACTGGCCGCAAGGTCGAAGGGAAGGGTGCGAGCCGCCGCCTTCGTCATGCCGCCAACATCCCGGCCATCATCTACGGCGGCGCCGCCGCTCCGCAGCCGATCCAGCTCGACCACGAGAAGATCTGGCTGGCCAGCCAGCACGAGTGGTTCTACTCCTCGATCCTGAGCCTGGACGTCGACGGCAAGGTCGAGCAGGTCCTCCTGCGCGACATGCAGCGCCACCCGTTCAAGCAGATCATCATGCACCTGGACTTCCAGCGCGTGGACGCCAACCAGGCGCTGCGCGTGGCCGTGCCGCTGCACTTCCTCAACGAAGACAAGTCGCCGGCCGGCAAGTCCGCCGACGTCGTGGTCACCCACGAGCTCAACGAAGTCGAAGTGTCCTGCCTGCCGAAGGACCTGCCGGAGTTCATCGAGATCGACCTGTCGGGCCTGAAGGTCGGCGACATCGTCCACCTGTCGGAGCTCAAGCTGCCGAAGGGCGTCGAGATCCCCGAGCTGAAGCTGGGCAAGGAACACGACGTCGCCGTCGTGATCGCCAAGCACGGCAAGGAAGAGGCCGAGTCGACCGAGGACGCGCCCGCCGCGGACGTGCCGGCCGCCAAGGTCTCGAAGAAGGACGAAGACAAGAAGTGATCGCCGGCCGGCGCGCCGTAGCCGGCGCGCCGGTCCGCGTTTGCGGACTGTCTTAGTTCATGGCGGGACTGCGCCTGATCGTCGGCCTGGGCAACCCCGGCGCCGAATACACCCGGACCCGGCACAATGCCGGGTTCTGGTTTGTGGACGCCCTGAACGACAAGTTCGGCGGCCGTTTCGGCCTGGAATCCAAGCTGTTCGGCGAGACCTCGAAGATCGAGATCGCCGGCAAGCCGGTGTGGCTGCTCAAGCCCGCCACCTTCATGAACCTCTCCGGCAAGTCGGTCACCGCCGCGCTGCGCTACTGGAAGATCGAGCCCGAGGAGGCGCTGCTCGCGCACGACGAGCTCGACCTCGCGCCCGGCACCGCCCGGCTCAAGTTCGACGGCGGCCACGGCGGCCAGAACGGTTTGCGCGACACCATCCAACTGCTCGGCCACGGCAAGTTCCACCGCCTGCGCCTGGGCATCGGCCACCCCGGCCACAAGGACAAAGTCACCCCGTGGGTGCTCGGCCGTCCCGGCAAGGACGACGAGGCCACGATCCTGCGCGCCATCGACGACGCCATCGATGTGATGCCGTTGGCGGTGCAGGGCAATTTCATGGATGCGATGACGCGGTTGCATACCGCGAAGTGAAGCGAAAGCGGGAATGGGAAGCGGGGAGCGGGGACTGCCAGTTCGCCGCGCCACGATTTCCGGCCTCGCGCGAAAGATTCTTTGGCGGGAGCTGCGAGCTCGCAGCGATACGCGCGGTTCGGTGCGCAGCTCCCATTCCCTGTTCCCCATTCCCTATTCCCGGATCTCCTCCTCATGGGCATCAAATGCGGCATCGTCGGCCTGCCTAACGTCGGCAAGTCGACCCTGTTCAACGCGCTGACCAAGGCGGGCATCGCCGCGGCCAACTTCCCGTTCTGCACGATCGAGCCGAACGTCGGCGCGGTGCCGGTGCCGGATCCGCGCCTCAATGCGCTGGCCGAGATCGTCAAGCCGCAGAAGCTGATCCCGACCGCGGTCGAGTTCGTCGACATCGCCGGCCTGGTCGCCGGCGCGGCCAGCGGGCAGGGCCTGGGCAACAAGTTCCTGGCGCATATCCGCGAGGTCGACGCGATCACTCACGTGGTGCGCTGCTTCGAGCACCCGGACATCATTCACGTCAACAACAAGGTCGACCCGATCGCCGATATCGAGACCATCGATACCGAGCTGGCGCTGGCCGACCTGGAGAGCGTCGAGAAGGCTTACCAGCGCGCCGAGCGCTCGGCCAAGACCGGCGACAAGGAAGCGATCGTGCGTAAGGAGGTCCTCGACCGCGTGCGCAAGGGCCTCGACGCCGGCACCCCGGCGCGCGCGCTGAACCTGTCGGACGACGACAAGGCCGCGCTGCGCGACCTGTTCCTGCTGACGCTCAAGCCGGTCATGTATGTCGCCAACGTGCTCGAGGACGGCTTCGAGAACAATCCGCACCTCGACGCCGTGCGCGCCCGCGCCGTGGCCGAGGGCGCCCAGGTGGTGCCGGTGTCGGCGGCGATCGAAGAAGAGCTCAGCCAGCTCGACGACGCCGACCGCGACACCTTCCTGGCCGACCTGGGCCTGGACGAGCCGGGTCTGAACCGCCTGATCCGCGCCGGTTACGCGCTGCTCGGCCTGCAGACCTATTTCACCGCCGGGGTGAAGGAAGTGCGCGCCTGGACGGTCAAGGCCGGTTCGACCGCGCCGCAGGCCGCCGCGGTGATCCACACCGACTTCGAGAAGGGCTTCATCCGCGCCGAAACCATCGCTTACGACGATTTCATCAAGTACAAGGGCGAGTCCGGCGCCCGCGACGCCGGCCGTCTGCGCCTGGAAGGCAAGGAATATCGCGTCCAGGAAGGCGATGTGTTGCACTTCCGGTTCAATGTTTGAGTAGACTACGCGGCCCCGCTGTCCGCGCCTGAGCGCGCCGGCGGCGGGGGCGAAAAAAATCCCGAAAGTTTTTGTGAAAGTGCGTTGACAAGCTGAAGATCGCACTTCAAAATTACGGGCTCTTCGGAGGGATACCCAAGCGGCCAACGGGGGCAGACTGTAAATCTGCTGGCTTACGCCTTCGGTGGTTCGAATCCACCTCCCTCCACCAGATTGGCCGGTGCGACGATCAGCTTCACCGATACGGCGCAAGGGCAGAGCGGTAAAGTTTCAAGTTCCAACGCTGTAATGGCTGCACGCGGCGCGGGAGTAGTTCAATGGTAGAACCTCAGCCTTCCAAGCTGATGGCGCGGGTTCGATTCCCGTCTCCCGCTCCATTGAACGCAGTCTTCCAGCGCGGCAAAAAAGTTTCGCTCACGTAGCTCAGTCGGTAGAGCACCTCCTTGGTAAGGAGGAGGTCGAAGGTTCGATTCCTTTCGTGAGCACCATCTCCAAGCAGTACCGGCTGCTTTACCAACAGCCAACGCGACACACAGACCAAACACGAGAAGCGATAGCCATGGCCAAGGGTAAGTTCGAGCGCACCAAGCCGCACGTGAACGTCGGCACGATCGGTCACGTCGACCACGGCAAGACCACGCTGACGGCCGCTCTGACCAAGGTCGGCGCCGAGCGTTTCGGTGGCGAGTTCAAGGCGTACGACGCGATCGACGCGGCGCCGGAAGAGAAGGCTCGCGGCATCACGATTTCGACCGCTCACGTCGAATACGAAAGCCCGAACCGTCACTACGCCCACGTGGACTGCCCGGGCCACGCCGACTACGTGAAGAACATGATCACGGGTGCGGCGCAGATGGACGGCGCGATCCTGGTGTGCTCGGCCGCTGACGGCCCGATGCCGCAGACCCGCGAACACATCCTGCTGTCGCGTCAGGTCGGCGTGCCGTACATCGTCGTGTTCCTGAACAAGGCCGACATGGTGGACGACGCCGAGCTGCTCGAGCTGGTCGAGATGGAAGTGCGCGAGCTGCTGAGCAAGTACGAGTTCCCGGGCGACGACACCCCGATCATCCACGGCTCGGCCCGTCTGGCGCTGGAAGGCGACCAGTCGGACATCGGCGTGCCGGCGATCATCAAGCTGGTGGAAGCGCTGGACACCTTCATTCCGGAGCCGGAGCGCGCGATCGACAAGCCGTTCCTGATGCCGGTGGAAGACGTGTTCTCGATCTCGGGCCGCGGCACCGTGGTGACCGGCCGTATCGAGCGCGGCATCATCAAGGTGGGCGACGAAATCGAAATCGTCGGTATCCGTCCGACCCAGAAGACCACCGTGACCGGCGTGGAAATGTTCCGCAAGCTGCTGGATCAGGGCCAGGCGGGCGACAACGCGGGTCTGCTGCTGCGCGGCACCAAGCGTGACGACGTGGAGCGCGGCCAGGTGCTGGCCAAGCCGGGTTCGATCACCCCGCACACCGAGTTCGAGGGCGAGGTGTACGTGCTGTCGAAGGACGAAGGCGGCCGTCATACCCCGTTCTTCAAGGGCTACCGTCCGCAGTTCTACTTCCGCACCACCGACATCACCGGCGCGTGCCAGCTGCCGGAAGGCGTCGAGATGGTGATGCCGGGCGACAACGTGAAGATGGCGGTGACGCTGATCAACCCGGTCGCGATGGACGAAGGCCTGCGCTTCGCGATCCGCGAAGGCGGCCGTACCGTCGGCGCCGGCGTGGTGTCGAAGATCCTAAAGTAATCGCTGTAACCTCGCGGCGGCCGCCAAGGTCGCCGCAAGGCCGCGAACGGCGGGCCGGCCACCCGGTCCGCCTTCGTTATTTAGGGCGCCCGAACACCGCAGGTGTTTCGCGGCGACCGGTTTTCGAAGACAATGGCCGGCCGGCGGTCCAGCCCCTTGAAGGGCGCCGATCCGGACCCGAGATTTCAGACGTACGCCAGTAGCTCAATTGGCAGAGCAGCGGTCTCCAAAACCGCAGGTTGGGGGTTCGAGTCCCTCCTGGCGTGCCACTTACACCGAGCCGGCTCGGACGACCCGGCGACTGGCAAGCCATTGAAAGGGCCGCGCAGGGATGGGCGGGCTTTCGCGAGGGAATCGCCCCGAGAATGAACAGCAAGGCCGAACACCACAAATCCAGCGGCGGCAGCGCCGGCGATCTCGTCAAGTACGTCGTGGCCCTGTTGCTGGCCGCCGGCGGTGTGTTCGCCTACATCTGGTTCGAGAATTGGAGCGGCCCGCTGCGTGCGGGCGTCGTCGTTGCCGGCCTGATCGCCGGTGCCGCCGTGTTCATGCTCTCGGCCAAGGGCATCCAGACCCGCGAATTCCTGTCCGAATCGCGCTTCGAACTGCGCAAGGTGGTTTGGCCGACCCGCGAGGAAGCGCTGAAGACCACTTGGGTCGTCATGATCGCGGTGCTGATCCTGAGCCTGATCCTGTCGGGTTTCGACTGGATCATCCAGGCGGCGGTCAAGTTCCTGCTGGCGCGCTGAGGACGCTGAGGAGATGACCGATTTGAATACGCAAGAAAACAAGCGCTGGTACGTGGTCCACGCCTACTCGGGCTTCGAGAAGTCGGTGGCCCAGGCCCTGCGCGACCGCATCGTCCGCTTCGAGATGACCGACCGCTTCGGCGAAGTCCTGGTCCCGACCGAAGAGATCGTGGAAATGCGTTCCGGCCAGAAGCGCCGTTCCGAGCGCAAGTTCTTCCCGGGCTACGTCCTGGTCCAGATCGCCACTCACGACGAGGCGGGCATTCCCCGCATCGACAGCGAGAGCTGGCATCTGATCAAGGAAACCCCGAAGGTGATGGGCTTCATCGGCGGCACCGCCGACCGCCCGCTGCCGATCCAGGACGCCGAGGCCGACCGTATCCTGCAGCGCGTTCAGGAAGGCGTCGAGAAGCCGCGCCCCAAGGTGCTGTTCGAGCCGGGCGAAATGGTCCGGGTCATCGACGGCCCGTTCGTCGACTTCAACGGCGTGGTCGAAGAGATCAACTACGAAAAGAGCCGCCTGCGCGTCGCGGTGCTCATTTTCGGCCGCTCGACCCCGGTCGAGCTGGAATTCGGTCAGGTCGAAAAGGCCACCTGAGCCGGGCGGGGCGCCCGGTCCGGCCCCGCGGTCGGCCCGCCCACATCGCCTGAAAACCTGATATAGTGTGCGGCTCGCTGCCCGGCAGGGTAGCAGCCACAACCGACCAGCCGCCCCGGAGCACTCCCCGGGCGGCTGTTCGCGCGAGAGAAAACGCGATGCCGGAACGCGCGATTTCCGGCCCGATGGGGAGCCTGCGGTCTAAAGGCGCTAGCACCCGGAGAGCACATCAATGGCAAAGAAAGTAGTCGGCTACATCAAGCTGCAGGTCAAGGCCGGTCAGGCCAACCCCTCGCCGCCGGTCGGTCCTGCGCTGGGTCAGCGCGGCCTGAACATCATGGAGTTCTGCAAGGCGTTCAACGCCGCGACCTCCAAGCTCGAGCCGGGTCTGCCGACCCCGGTCATCATCACGGCCTACTCGGACCGTACCTTCACCTTCGTCACCAAGTCGACCCCGGCTTCGGTGCTGCTGAAGAAGGCTGCCGGCATCACCTCCGGCTCCAAGCGCCCGAACACCGACAAGGTGGGCAAGGTCACCCGCGCCCAGCTGGAAGCCATCGCCAAGCAGAAGGAAGCCGACCTGACGGCGGCCGACCTGGATGCGGCGGTGAAGACGATCGCGGGCTCGGCCCGCAGCATGGGCCTGGTGGTGGAGGGTTAAGACATGGCAATGACTAAGCGCGAAAAGGCCATCAAGGCCGCCGTGGTTCCGGGTAAGGCTTACGCTTTCGACGAAGCCGTCAAGATCGTCAAGAACGCCACCAAGGCCAAGTTCGTCGAATCCGTCGACGTCTCCGTCCGTCTGGGCGTGGACGCGAAGAAGTCCGACCAGCAGGTGCGCGGCTCGACCGTGCTGCCGGCCGGTACCGGCAAGACCGTGCGCGTGGCGGTGTTCGCCCCCGCCGGCGCCAAGGCCGACGAGGCCCTGGCCGCGGGCGCCGAGGCCGTCGGTATGGACGATCTGGCCGAGAAGATGCAGGCCGGCGACCTGAACTACGACGTGGTCATCGCCACCCCGGACGCGATGCGCGTCGTCGGTAAGCTCGGTCAGGTGCTGGGCCCGCGCGGCCTGATGCCGAACCCGAAGGTCGGCACCGTCTCCCCGAACCCGGGCGAAGCGGTCAAGAACGCCAAGGGCGGTCAGGTGCGTTACCGCACCGACAAGGCCGGCATCATCCACTGCACCATCGGCAAGGTCTCGTTCGAAGACGGCTCGCTGAAGGACAACCTGCAGGCGCTGCTGCTCGACCTGATCAAGGCCAAGCCGGCCACCGCTAAGGGCCAGTACCTGCAGAAGGTCTCGATCAGCTCGACCATGGGTCCGGGCGTGATCGTCGATCAGGCTTCGCTGACGCTCAAGTAATCGAATCACAGGAGTGAGCGAAGAGAACCGAGGAGTGAGCGAACAGCCGCATTCGCTCTTACTCGTTTCTCGCTTCTCTCAACTCGCTCCTAGCTTTTTGAGGGCATCGCCGAGGGTCGCCCCGACGCGATAGCCGTCAAAGACCGCAGGCGCGGTCAGCGCATACCGACGACGGGCACGGAAGCTCGACACGGCAAGGAGTCGCCGTCGGTACAGCGGGATCGCTTAATTCGGACTCTTCGGAGCCGGGCCGGCGTAGATGGTGCCCCTGACTGAATTTTTTCAGGAAAGGCCACCACCCGGGATGCCTTCGGGCGTCCCCGGCGACAAGGACCGTCGCCGCCCAGGACCGCAAGCGGCAGGAGCCGCGAGCGGAGTCAATAAGGCTGGGAACCGAGTAAGGACGAGAACGGCGCAGCACCGGCGCAAGCCGCGGCCCCGCCATTCCCCCGTCCCCAATCCCCCTTCCCGGCTTTCGGAGGAGTGCAATGGCTCTCAATCTGTCTCAGAAGCAAGAAGTAGTCGCCGAGCTGGCAGAAGTCGCCGCGAAGGCCCACTCCTTGGTTGCAGCCGAGTACGCGGGCATCACGGTCGGTCAGCTGACCGCGATGCGCAAGAAGGCTCGCGAAACCGGTGTGTACTTGCGTGTCGTCAAGAACACCCTGGCCTCGCGCGCCGTCGCCGGTACCGAATTCGAGTGCGTCCAAGACAAGCTCGTCGGTCCGCTGCTGTACGCGTTCTCGGTGGACGAACCCGGCGCCGCCGGCCGTCTGATCAAGGAATTCGCCAAGGGCAACGACAAGCTCAAGGCTCAGGTCGTCGCCGTGGGCGGTCAGGTTTATCCGGCCAGCCACGTCGAAGTCCTCGCCTCGCTGCCGACCCTCGACCAGGCCCTGGCCATGCTGGCCCGCGTCCTGTCCGAACCCGCCGCGATGTTCGCCCGCGCCGTCAAGGCCGTGGCCGACCAGCAGGGCGGCGGCGAAGTCGCAGCCGAAGCTCCGGCCGAAGCCGAACCGGCGTAATCGCCGCGTCGTCTTCGCGACCGCTTCACTGAACCCGATTCGTAAGATCAAATTTTCCTGAGGTTAAACACAATGTCCCTGTCCAACGAACAGATCGTCGACGCCATCGCCGAAAAGAGCTTGATGGAAGTCATGGAGCTGGTGCGCGCGATCGAAGAGAAGTTCGGCGTCTCCGCCGCCGCTCCGGTTGCCGTCGGCGTCGCCGCCGAAGCCGCCGCTCCGGTCGAAGAGCAGACCGAGTTCACCGTCGTCCTGAAGGCCGCCGGCGACAAGAAGGTCGAAGTCATTAAGGCCGTCCGCGCCATCACCGGCCTGGGTCTGAAGGAAGCCAAGGACCTGGTCGAAGGCGCTCCGCAGAACGTCAAGGAAGCCGTCTCCAAGGACGACGCTGCCAAGATGAAGAAGGACCTCGAAGCCGCTGGTGCGACCGTCGAAGTCAAGTAAGCCGTACTTGCGTCGCCGGTCTGTTTTGGCGACCAACCGAAGGCTGGGGGCGAGAGCCCCCGGCCTTTGGCCGTTGTAGCGGGATCGCGCATTTCGGACCGATTCGAGGTTTTCCGGTCCGCGATCCCGTCGTGAGTTGTCAGTCGGAAGTAGCGGGAGAGGGCGTGCTGGTGCCGGCAATACCAGCGACTTCCCACTGGCAATTTTTGCTTTCAGTCATTAGTCCCCCGAACCGCGGACGCGCGGTTCGCCCGGAAGGCGGCCACGGCGGCCTTCCCGGCCCATTAGCTAATCGAGGCGGTAGCTCACCATGACCACAGCTTCCCAGAACTATTCGTTCACCGAAAAGAAGCGCATCCGCAAGGACTTCGGCAAGCGCAAGTCCATCCTCGAAGTTCCCTTCCTGCTCGCGATCCAGGTCGACTCCTATCGCGAATTCCTGCAAGAACACACCGACCCGGCCAAGCGCGCCGACCGCGGCCTGCACGCCGCGCTGAAGTCGGTGTTCCCGATCTCCAGCTACAGCGGCAACGCCGCGCTCGAGTACGTGGGCTACAAGCTCGGCGACCCGGTGTTCGACGAGCGCGAATGCCGCAACCGCGGCCTGTCCTACGGCGCTCCGCTGCGCGTGACCGTGCGCCTGGTGATCTACGACCGCGAGTCCTCGACCAAGGCGATCAAGTACGTCAAGGAGCAGGAAGTCTACATGGGCGAAATTCCGCTCATGACCGACAACGGCACCTTCATCGTCAACGGCACCGAGCGCGTCATCGTCTCGCAGCTGCACCGTTCGCCGGGCGTGTTCTTCGATCACGACCGCGGCAAGACCCACAGCTCGGGCAAGCTGCTGTACAGCGCCCGCATCATCCCCTACCGCGGCTCCTGGCTGGACTTCGAGTTCGACCCGAAGGACGCGCTGTTCACCCGTATCGACCGCCGCCGCAAGCTGCCGGTCACGGTGCTGCTGCGCGCGCTGGGCTACGGCAACGAGGAGATGCTGAACAAGTTCTTCGAGATCAACACCTTCCACATCATGCCCGAGGGCGTGCAGTGGGAGCTGGTCTCCGAGCGCCTGCGCGGCGAAACCCTGGACTTCGATCTGGCCGACGGCGATCGCGTGATCGTGGAAGCCGGCAAGCGCGTCACCGCGCGCCACGTCAAGCAGTTGGAACAGTCGGGCATCTCGGCCCTGGCCGTGCCGGACGGCTACCTGCTGGGCCGCATCCTCTCGCACGACGTCGTCGACACCAGGACCGGCGAGCCGCTGGCCTCGGCCAACGATGAAATCAACGAAGACCACCTGCAGGCCTTCCGCAAGGCCGGCATCGATCAGGTCGGCACCATCTGGGTGAACGACCTCGACCGCGGTCCGTACATCTCCAACACCTTGCGCATCGATCCGACCAAGACCCAGCTCGAGGCGCTGGTCGAGATCTACCGCATGATGCGTCCCGGCGAGCCGCCGACCAAGGACGCCGCGCAGAACCTGTTCCACAACCTGTTCTTCACCTTCGAGCGCTACGACCTCTCGGCCGTGGGCCGGATGAAGTTCAACCGCCGCATCGGCCGCAAGGAAACCACCGGCGCCTCGGTGCTGTACGACGCGAAGTACTTCGCCGACCGCAAGGACGACGAATCCACGCGCCTGCGCAACGAGCTGGCGGACACCTCCGACATCCTCGACGTCATCCGCACCCTGACCGAGATCCGCAACGGTCGCGGCGTGGTCGACGACATCGACCACCTGGGCAACCGCCGCGTGCGTTCGGTCGGCGAAATGGCCGAGAACACCTTCCGCGTCGGTCTGGTCCGCGTCGAGCGCGCGGTGAAGGAGCGCCTGTCGATGGCCGAGTCCGAAGGGCTCACCCCGCAGGAACTCATCAACGCCAAGCCGGTGGCCGCCGCGATCAAGGAGTTCTTCGGCTCCTCGCAGCTGTCGCAGTTCATGGACCAGAACAACCCGCTGTCGGAAGTCACGCACAAGCGTCGCGTGTCGGCCCTCGGCCCGGGTGGCCTGACCCGCGAACGCGCCGGCTTCGAAGTGCGCGACGTGCACCCGACCCACTACGGCCGCGTGTGCACCATCGAAACGCCTGAAGGCCCGAACATCGGCCTGATCAACTCGCTCGCCGTGTTCGCCCGCACCAACAAGTACGGCTTCCTGGAGACGCCGTACCGCAAGGTCGTGGACGGCAAGGTCACCGACGACGTCGAGTTCCTGTCGGCGATCGAAGAGAACGAGTACGTCATCGCCCAGGCCAACGCGCCGCAGGACGACAAGGGCATGATCACCGCCCAGTTCGTGGCCTGCCGCTTCCAGGGCGAAACCCTGCTCAAGCCGCCGAGCGAGATCCACTTCATGGACGTCTCGCCGATGCAGACCGTGTCGGTCGCGGCCGCGCTGGTTCCGTTCCTGGAGCACGACGACGCCAACCGCGCGCTGATGGGCGCGAACATGCAGCGTCAGGCGGTTCCGACCCTGCGTTCGCAGAAGCCGCTGGTCGGCACCGGCATCGAGCGCGCCGTGGCGCGCGACTCGGGCGTGACCGTCAACGCGCTGCGCGGCGGCGTGATCGAGCAGGTCGACGCCGGCCGCATCGTGGTCAAGGTCAACGAGGAGGAAATCTCCGCGGTGACCGACGCGGGCGTCGACATCTACAACCTGATCAAGTACACGCGTTCCAACCAGAACACCTGCATCAACCAGCGTCCGCTGGTGAAGGTGGGCGACGTGATCGCGCGCGGCGACGTGCTGGCCGACGGTCCCTCGACCGACATCGGCGAGCTCGCGCTGGGCCAGAACATGCTGGTCGCGTTCATGCCGTGGAACGGCTACAACTTCGAAGACTCGATCCTGCTCTCCGAGCGCGTGGTCGAGGAGGATCGCTACACCACGATCCACATCGAAGAGCTGACCTGCTCGGCGCGCGACACCAAGCTGGGGCCGGAGGAAATCTCCGCCGACATCCCGAACGTCTCCGAGCAGGCGCTGAACCGCCTCGACGAGTCGGGCGTGGTGTACATCGGCGCCGAAGTCCGCGCCGGCGACATCCTGGTCGGCAAGGTCACCCCGAAGGGCGAGTCGCAGCTGACTCCGGAAGAGAAGCTGCTGCGCGCGATCTTCGGCGAGAAGGCCTCCGACGTTAAGGACAGCTCGCTGCGCGTGCCCCCGGGCATGGACGGCACCGTCATCGACGTGCAGGTCTTCACCCGCGACGGCATCGAGAAGGACAAGCGCGCCCGTCAGATCGAAGAGTCGGAAATCCGCCGGGTCAAGAAGGACTTCGACGACCAGTTCCGGATCCTGGAAGCGGCGATCTACGACCGCCTGCGCACCCAGCTGATCGGCAAGGTCGCCAACGGCGGCGCCGGCCTGAAGAAGGGCGACACCGTCACCTCGCTGGTGCTGGACGGCCTGAAGCGGACCGACTGGTTCACCCTGCGCATGAAGGACGAGGAAGCGATCGAGGCGATCGAGCGCGCGCAGAAGCAGATCGACGTTCACGCCAAGGAATTCGAACGCCGTTTCGCCGACAAGCGCGCCAAGATCACCCAGGGCGACGACCTCGCTCCGGGCATCCTGAAGACGGTCAAGGTGTTCCTGGCGGTCAAGCGCCGCATCCAGCCGGGCGACAAGATGGCCGGCCGCCACGGCAACAAGGGTGTGGTCTCGACCATCGTTCCGGTCGAGGACATGCCGTACGCCGCCGACGGCCAGACCGTCGACATCGTGCTGAACCCGCTGGGCGTGCCGTCGCGTATGAACATCGGCCAGATCCTCGAAGTGCATCTGGGCTGGGCCGCCAAGGGCCTGGGCCAGAAGATCCAGCGCATGCTGGAGGCGCAGCAGAAGATCGCCGAACTGCGCAAGTTCCTCGACGACATCTACAACCACGACAGCAAGCTGCACGGCCAGCGCGTCGATCTGAAGCAGTTCACCGATGAAGAACTGCTGCGTCTCGCGCGCAACCTGACCGACGGCGTGCCGATGGCGACGCCGGTGTTCGACGGCGCGGCCGAGTCCGAGATCAAGCGCATGCTCGAGCTCGCCGAACTGCCGAGCAGCGGCCAGACCGTGCTGCACGACGGCCGCACCGGCGAAGCGTTCGAGCGTCCGGTGACCATCGGCTACATGCACATGCTGAAGCTGAACCACCTCGTCGACGACAAGATGCACGCGCGTTCGACCGGTCCGTACTCGCTCGTCACCCAGCAGCCGCTGGGCGGCAAGGCGCAGTTCGGCGGCCAGCGTTTCGGCGAAATGGAAGTCTGGGCGCTGGAAGCCTACGGCGCGGCCTACACCCTGCAGGAAATGCTGACGGTGAAGTCCGACGACGTGCAGGGCCGCAACCAGATGTACAAGAACATCGTCGACGGCGAGTACGAAATGGTCGCGGGCATGCCGGAGTCCTTCAACGTGTTGGTGAAGGAAATCCGCTCGCTGGCGATCAACATGGAGTTGGAAGAGAACTGAGGTAGGGGCAGGGAATGAAGGGAGCAGGGAATGAAGGGAATGGTTGCGCATCGCGCAGTCCCCTCAGTCCCTTGTTTCCCCTCTTTCCCGCCCTCGTTTTTCCCCTCGCTTCTCCCCGCCGAATTCCTCCGATTGGAGTAAAGAAATGAAAGACTTGCTCAATCTCTTCAACCAGCAGCGTCCCGCGCTGGACTTCGACGCCATCAAGATCGCCCTGGCCTCCCCGGACCTGGTGCGCTCGTGGTCGTTCGGCGAAGTGAAGAAGCCGGAAACCATCAATTACCGCACCTTCAAGCCCGAGCGCGACGGCCTGTTCTGCGCCGCGATCTTCGGTCCGATCAAGGACTACGAGTGCTTGTGCGGCAAGTACAAGCGCATGAAGCACCGCGGCGTGGTGTGCGAGAAGTGCGGCACCGAGGTCACCCTGGCCAAGGTCCGCCGCGAGCGCATGGGCCACATCGACCTGGCTTCGCCGGTCGCGCACATCTGGTTCCTCAAGTCGCTGCCCTCGCGCATCGGCCTGATGCTGGACATGACCCTGCGCGACATCGAACGCATCCTGTACTTCGAAGCGTACGTCGTCACCGAGCCGGGCCTGACCCCGATGGAACGCGGCAACCTGCTCACCGAAGAGCAGTACCTGCAAGCGCGCCAGGAACACGGCGACGACTTCGAGGCCGCGATGGGCGCCGAGGCGGTCTACGACCTGCTGCGCACCATCGACCTGCAGGCCGAGATGCTGCAGCTGAAGGAAGAGATCGCCTCGACCAACAGCGAAACCAAGCTCAAGCGCCTGACCAAGCGGATCAAGCTGGTCGAAGCCTTCCTCGAGTCGGGCAACCGCCCCGAGTGGATGGTCATGACCGTGCTGCCGGTGCTGCCGCCGGATCTGCGTCCGCTGGTGCCGCTGGAAGGCGGCCGCTTCGCGACGTCCGATCTGAACGATCTGTACCGCCGCGTCATCAACCGCAACAACCGCCTGCGCCGCCTGCTCGAACTCAACGCGCCCGACATCATCGTGCGCAACGAGAAGCGCATGCTGCAGGAATCGGTCGACGCCCTGATGGACAACGGCCGCCGCGGCCGCGCCATCACCGGCACCAACAAGCGCCCGCTCAAGTCGCTCGCCGACATGATCAAGGGCAAGCAGGGCCGCTTCCGTCAGAACCTGCTCGGCAAGCGCGTGGACTACTCGGGCCGTTCGGTCATCGTGGTCGGCCCGACCCTGCGCCTGCACGAGTGCGGCCTGCCGAAGAAGATGGCGCTGGAACTGTTCAAGCCCTTCATCTTCGCCAAGCTGCAGCGCCGCGGTCTCGCCACCACGATCAAGGCCGCCAAGAAGCTGGTCGAGCGCGAAGAAGCGGAAGTGTGGGACATCCTCGAAGAGGTGATCCGCGAGCATCCGGTTCTGCTCAACCGCGCCCCGACCCTGCACCGCCTGGGCATCCAGGCGTTCGAGCCGGTGCTGATCGAAGGCAAGGCGATCCAGCTGCACCCGCTGGTCTGCACCGCGTTCAACGCCGACTTCGACGGCGACCAGATGGCCGTGCACGTCCCGCTGAGCCTCGAGGCCCAGCTGGAAGCGCGCGCGCTGATGATGGCCTCGAACAACATCCTCTCGCCGGCGAACGGCGAGCCGATCATCGTGCCGTCGCAGGACGTCGTGCTCGGCCTGTACTACATGACCCGCGCCCTTGAGAACAAGGCGGGCGAGGGCATGGCGTTCGCCAACGTGGCCGAAGTCAAGCGCGCCTACGACAACCGCGTCGTGCAGCTGCACGCCAAGGTCAAGGTCCGCATCACCGAGACCGTGATCGCCGAGGACGGCACCCGTTCGCAGAAGACCTCGGTGGTCGACACCACGGTCGGCCGCGCGCTGCTGCGCGAGATCCTGCCGGAAGGCCTGCCGTACGCGCTGGCCAACACCGAGCTGACCAAGAAGAACATCAGCCGCCTGATCAACTCCTGCTACCGCATGCTGGGGCTGAAGGACACGGTCGTGTTCGCCGACCGCCTGATGTACACCGGCTTCGGTTACGCGACCCGCGCCGGCGTGTCGATCGGCATCGACGACATGATCATCCCGGGCGAGAAGAAGGGCATCCTGGCCGAGGCCGAATCGGAAGTGCTGGAAATCCAGCAGCAGTACCAGTCCGGTCTGGTCACCGCGGGCGAGCGCTACAACAAGGTCGTCGACATCTGGTCGCGCACCAACGAGCGCGTGGCCAAGGCGATGATGGACGCGATCGGCACCGACACCGTGGCCAACGCCAAGGGCGACATGGTGCCGCAGAAGTCGATGAACTCGATTTACATCATGGCCGACTCCGGCGCCCGCGGTTCGCAGGCGCAGATCCGTCAGCTCGCCGGTATGCGCGGCCTGATGGCGCGACCGGACGGCTCGATCATCGAGACGCCGATCACCGCGAACTTCCGCGAAGGCCTGAACGTTCTGCAGTACTTCATCTCGACCCACGGCGCCCGTAAGGGCCTCGCGGACACCGCGCTGAAGACCGCGAACTCGGGTTACCTGACCCGTCGTCTGGTCGACGTGGCGCAGGACGTGGTCATCACCGAAACCGACTGCGGCACCGTCGAGGGTCTGACCATGACCCCGATCGTCGAAGGCGGCGACGTGGTCGAGCCGCTGCGCGACCGCGTGCTGGGCCGCGTCGTGGCCGAGGACGTGTTCCTGCCGGGCAACGACGAGGAGCCGATCGTCACCCGCAACACCCTGCTCGACGAAGCCTGGGTGCAGAAGCTCGAGGACGCCAGCGTCCAGTCGATCAAGGTGCGTTCGACCATCACCTGCGCCAGCAGCTTCGGCGTGTGCGCGCGCTGCTACGGCCGCGACCTCGGCCGTGGCCACCTGGTCAACCACGGCGAAGCGGTCGGCGTCGTCGCCGCTCAGTCGATCGGCGAGCCGGGCACGCAGCTGACCATGCGTACCTTCCACATCGGCGGCGCGGCGTCGCGAGCGGCGGCGATCGACAACGTCACCGTCAAGACCACCGGTTCGCTGAAGTTCAACAACCTCAAGCACGTCGCGCACGCCGGCGGCCACCTGGTCGCGGTGTCGCGTTCGGGCGAACTGTCGGTGCTCGACCCGCACGGCCGCGAGCGCGAGCGCTACAAGGTTCCCTACGGCGCAACCATCAACTTCCGCGACGGCGCCGAGATCAAGGCCGGCAACACGGTCGCGAACTGGGATCCGCACAACCACCCGATCGTTTCGGAAGTCGCCGGTTTCGTGCGCTTCATCGACTTCGTCGATGGCGTGACCGTGATCGAGAAGACCGACGAACTGACCGGTCTGGCCTCGCGCGAAATCACCGACCCGAAGCGTCGCGGCTCGCAGGGCAAGGACCTGCGTCCGATCGTGCGCATCGTCGACAAGAACGGCAAGGACCTGTCGATCCCGGGTACCGATCTGCCGGCGCAGTACCTGCTGCCGCCGCGTTCGATCGTCAACCTGCAGGACGGCGCGCCGGTCGGCGTGGGCGACGTGGTCGCCAAGATCCCGCAGGAAGCGTCGAAGACCCGCGACATCACCGGCGGTCTGCCGCGCGTGGCCGACTTGTTCGAGGCGCGCAAGCCGAAGGACCCGGCGATCCTCGCCGAGGTCTCGGGCATCGTCAGCTTCGGCAAGGACACCAAGGGCAAGCAGCGCTTGATCATCAAGCAGGCCGACGGTGAAGAGCACGAAGAGCTGATCCCGAAGTACCGCCAGATCATCGTGTTCGAAGGCGAACACGTGGAGAAGGGCGAGACGGTCGTGGACGGCGAGCCGAGCCCGCAGGACATCCTGCGCCTGCTGGGCGTCGAGCCGCTGGCGGTCTACCTGACCAAGGAAATCCAGGACGTCTACCGCCTGCAGGGCGTGAAGATCAACGACAAGCACATCGAAGTGATCGTTCGCCAGATGCTGCGCAAGGTCGAGATCGTCGACGGCGGCGACAGCAAGTTCCTCAACGGCGAGCAGGTCGAGCGTCAGCGCCTGATCGAAGAGAACGCGCGTCTGCTGGCCCGCAGCGAGATCCTGGCCAAGTTCGATCCGGTCCTGCTGGGCATCACCAAGGCCTCGCTGGCGACCGAGTCGTTCATTTCGGCGGCGTCGTTCCAGGAGACCACCCGCGTGTTGACCGAGGCGGCCGTGCGCGGCACCCGCGACAACCTGCGCGGCCTCAAGGAGAACGTGATCGTCGGTCGTCTGATCCCGGCCGGTACCGGTCTGGCGTACCACTCCCAGCGCCGCAAGAACGCGTCGGGTCTGACCGATTCGGAGATGGAAGCGTTGACCGGTTCGGTCAGCGCGGCGGTCGAAGCTCCGGCTCCGGCCGCGGCCGAGACGGTCGCCGGCGACGACGCCGAGTAAGCCGTTCGGGCTCCGGTCCGGCCGTCAGGTCGGGCCGGCGCCGGAAAACCGAGGTCGAAGACAGGGCGGGCAGCGATGCCCGCCTTGTTTTTTGCCCGCGCATCGGCGTTTCGCCCGCGTGAACAGGGCGATGGCATCGGCGTGGGGCTGGCAAGTCTTGCAAAACATGCTAGACTCGCGGATCGGATTGGGCCCTATGGGTCGCATCCCAGATCACGAAATTAGGCACAAGGAGTGCCTAGTGTTCGGCCCAGGGTAGGGCGGGATCATCGAATAAGGAAACGAAACTGCCGCCTCCGGGCGTCGGTTTCGCCTGTTCGCGCTGCCTGCGTTGACGGAAACGTTAAGCGCGGGCTATACTTTTTCGTCTCGGCAGGTCGGGTGGTTTCGGCTTGCCGTTCGTTTCTCACGAAGCGGCCGCCCGGCCCTTAAACAAGAGTTCCAGATGGCAACCATCAATCAGCTCGTCCGCAAGCCGCGGCAGGCGACCACGTACAAGAGCACCTCGCCGGCGCTCGCCAACTGCCCGCAGCGTCGCGGCGTCTGCACCCGCGTGTACACCACGACCCCGAAGAAGCCGAACTCGGCTCTGCGTAAGGTCGCCAAGGTGCGCCTGACCAACGGCTACGAAGTCATTTCGTACATCGGCGGCGAAGGCCACAACCTGCAGGAGCACTCGGTCGTGCTGATCCGCGGCGGTCGCGTCAAGGACCTGCCAGGCGTGCGTTACCACACCGTGCGCGGCTCGCTCGACGCCGCCGGCGTCGCCAAGCGCCGCCAGGGCCGTTCCAAGTACGGCGCCAAGCGTCCGAAGTCCTAATCGCGTCGATGCCCGGCGCGCCCACGGCGCCGCCACCCGCAATCACGCACGTTCAAGAATCACGAGAATAGGTACGCACCATGTCGCGTAAAGGCTCCGCCCCGCAGCGTTCGATCCTGCCCGATCCCAAGCACGGCAGCGAAACGATCGCGCGTTTCATCAATATGGTCATGCAGAGCGGCAAGAAGTCGGTCGCCGAGAAGATCGTCTACGGCGCGATGGACGTCATCGGCGAGAAGAATCCGAACGCCCTCGAGCTGGTCGAGAAGGCCCTGACCAACGTCTCCCCGTCGGTCGAGGTGAAGTCCCGCCGCGTCGGCGGCGCCACCTACCAGGTGCCGGTCGAAGTGCGCTCCTCGCGCCGTATGGCCCTGGCGATGCGTTGGCTGATCGACTCCGCGCGCAAGCGCGGCGAGAGCTCGATGCCGCGCAAGCTGGCCGCCGAGCTGCTGGACGCTTCCGAGAACCGCGGTGCGGCGATCAAGAAGCGCGAAGAGACTCATCGCATGGCGGAAGCGAACCGCGCGTTCGCTCACTACCGCTGGTGATCTAGTCGCCCTGGCGACAGGGTCTTCGCAACATCCGCATGGGATGTTGCCGCGGCGGCACGACAGCCGCCTTGCGAACCGGAGGCCGCCTAAAAGGCGGCGTCCGGCCATCTGGAATTCGAAAACTTACGAGAGGGTCCCGTGGCTCGCACCACTCCCATCGAGCGTTACCGCAACTTCGGCATCATGGCCCACATCGATGCCGGCAAGACCACCACGTCGGAACGCATCCTGTTCTACACCGGCGTCAGCCATAAGATCGGCGAAGTGCACGAAGGTGCCGCGACGATGGACTGGATGGAGCAGGAGCAGGAACGCGGCATCACCATCACTTCCGCCGCGACCACCGCGTTCTGGAAGGGCATGGACAAGTCGCTGCCCGAGCACCGCTTCAACATCATCGACACCCCCGGCCACGTCGACTTCACCATCGAAGTGGAGCGTTCGCTGCGCGTGCTCGACGGCGCGGTGTTCGTGCTGTGCGCCGTCGGCGGCGTGCAGCCGCAGTCCGAGACCGTGTGGCGTCAGGCCAACAAGTACTCGGTGCCGCGCATGGCGTTCGTCAACAAGATGGACCGCACCGGCGCCAACTTCGATAAGGTCGTCGAACAGCTGAAGGCGCGCCTGGGCGCGTACGCCGTTCCGATGCAGGTGCCGATCGGCGCCGAAGACGGCTTCGAGGGCGTGGTCGACCTGCTGAAGATGAAGGCGATCCATTGGGACGTCGCGTCGCAGGGCACCAAGTTCGAGTACCGCGACATTCCGGCCGAACTGCAGGCCAAGTCCGAGGAAGCCCGCAGCTTCATGATCGAAGCCGCCGCGGAAGCCTCGGAAGACCTGATGGAGAAGTACCTGGGCGGCGAAGAGCTGACCGAGGTCGAGATCATCGCCGGTCTGCGCGAGCGCACCCTGCGCGTCGAGATCGTGCCGGTGTTCTGCGGCTCGGCGTTCAAGAACAAGGGCGTGCAGGCCATGCTCGACGGCGTGATCAACCTGCTGCCGTCGCCGTCGGATCGTCCGCCGGTGCAGGGCATCGACGAGAACGAAAAGGAAGACAGCCGCAAGGCGTCGGATTCCGAGCCGTTCTCGGCGCTGGCGTTCAAGATCATGACCGACCCGTTCGTGGGCTCGCTGACCTTCTTCCGCGTGTACTCCGGCGTGCTGAACTCCGGCGACCAGGTGTACAACCCGGTCAAGTCGCGCAAGGAACGCGTCGGCCGCATCCTGCAGATGCACGCCAACCAGCGCGACGAAATCAAGGAAGTCCGCGCCGGCGACATCGCCGCGGCCGTGGGCCTGAAGGACGTGACCACCGGCGACACGCTGTGCGCGCAGGATCACATCATCACCCTCGAGCGCATGGTGTTCCCGGAGCCCGTCATCTCGATGGCGGTCGAGCCGAAGACCAAGTCGGACCAGGAAAAGATGGGCATCGCCCTGGGCCGTCTGGCGCAGGAAGATCCCTCGTTCCGCGTGCGCACCGACGAAGAATCGGGCCAGACCATCATCGCCGGCATGGGCGAGCTGCACCTGGACATCCTCGTCGACCGCATGAAGCGCGAGTTCAACGTCGAAGCCAACGTCGGCAAGCCGCAGGTGGCGTACCGCGAGACGATCCGCAAGTCGGACGTCAAGTCGGACTACAAGCACGCCAAGCAGTCCGGCGGTAAGGGTCAGTACGGTCACGTCGTGATCGAGCTGTCGCCGATGAACGAGAAGGACCGCGCCAACGAGGACGTCGAGAACGATTTCCTGTTCGTCAACGACATCACCGGCGGCGTGATTCCGAAGGAATTCATCCCGGCGGTCGAGAAGGGCCTGCGCGAGACCATCACCAGCGGTCCGCTGGCCGGCTTCCCGGTCGTGGGCGTGAAGGTCAAGCTCGTGTTCGGTTCGTACCACGACGTCGACTCGTCGGAAATGGCGTTCAAGCTCGCCGCGTCGATGGCCTTCAAGGAAGGCTTCCGCAAGGCCGATCCGGTCCTGCTGGAGCCGATGATGAAGGTCGAAGTGGTGACCCCGGAAGAGTACGTCGGCGACGTGATGGGCGACTTGAGCCGTCGTCGCGGCCTGCTGCAGGGCCAGGACGACACGCCGTCGGGCAAGACCATCAACGCGATGGTGCCGCTAGGCGAGATGTTCGGTTACGCGACCACGATCCGTTCGCTGACCCAGGGCCGCGCGACCTTCACGATGGAATTCGACCATTACGCCGAAGCGCCGACCAACATCGCCGAGACGGTCATCAAGAAGGGCGGCTAAGCCGACGCTTGCGCCCCGCGAAGGAAGCCGCCGCTCGCGGCTTCCTTCCGATCCGAATAACGAATCACTGCATTAATTAAAGAGAGACAATCATGGCTAAGGGTAAATTCGAGCGCACCAAGCCGCACGTGAACGTCGGCACGATCGGTCACGTCGACCACGGCAAGACCACGCTGACGGCCGCTCTGACCAAGGTCGGCGCCGAGCGTTTCGGTGGCGAGTTCAAGGCGTACGACGCGATCGACGCGGCGCCGGAAGAGAAGGCTCGCGGCATCACGATTTCGACGGCTCACGTCGAATACGAAAGCCCGAACCGTCACTACGCCCACGTGGACTGCCCGGGCCACGCCGACTACGTGAAGAACATGATCACGGGTGCGGCGCAGATGGACGGCGCGATCCTGGTGTGCTCGGCCGCTGACGGTCCGATGCCGCAGACCCGCGAACACATCCTGCTGTCGCGTCAGGTCGGCGTGCCGTACATCGTCGTGTTCCTGAACAAGGCCGACATGGTGGACGACGCCGAGCTGCTCGAGCTGGTCGAGATGGAAGTGCGCGAGCTGCTGAGCAAGTACGAGTTCCCGGGCGACGACACCCCGATCATCCACGGCTCGGCCCGTCTGGCGCTGGAAGGCGACCAGTCGGACATCGGCGTGCCGGCGATCATCAAGCTGGTGGAGGCGCTGGACACCTTCATTCCGGAGCCGGAGCGCGCGATCGACAAGCCGTTCCTGATGCCGGTGGAAGACGTGTTCTCGATCTCGGGCCGCGGCACCGTGGTGACCGGCCGTATCGAGCGCGGCATCATCAAGGTGGGCGACGAAATCGAAATCGTCGGTATCCGTCCGACCCAGAAGACCACCGTGACCGGCGTGGAAATGTTCCGCAAGCTGCTGGATCAGGGCCAGGCGGGCGACAACGCGGGTCTGCTGCTGCGCGGCACCAAGCGTGACGACGTGGAGCGCGGCCAGGTGCTGGCCAAGCCGGGTTCGATCACCCCGCACACCGAGTTCGAAGGCGAGGTGTACGTGCTGTCGAAGGACGAAGGCGGCCGCCACACCCCGTTCTTCAAGGGCTACCGTCCGCAGTTCTACTTCCGCACCACCGACATCACCGGCGCGTGCCAGCTGCCGGAAGGCGTCGAGATGGTGATGCCGGGCGACAACGTGAAGATGGCGGTGACGCTGATCAACCCGGTCGCGATGGACGAAGGTCTGCGCTTCGCGATCCGCGAAGGCGGCCGTACCGTCGGCGCCGGCGTGGTGTCGAAGATCCTGAAGTGACGATTCGGCCCGTGCGCGCCTAGCGCGCACGGGTTTGCCGAATCGCCATCCCTGCGAAAGCAGGGATCCTGAGACGAGGGCTAACCCCGAAATCTCAGGCGAAAGATCCCGCGGCGGCCTCCCGGCCGCCGCGGCTTTTTCAGGCCAGCCAGCTCCCTGAACGGAGCTGTCGGCCGGTCCGCAATTCCGCAGGGCAGGGGAGTTGCATCGCCCCTATCAATGCGGCTAGAATGCGCGACCACCGTGCCAGCCCCGGTTTCCGGGATGGCGCAACCAGCGAAATGAGGAACAGGACGTCCCTCGTATTCGCCAGACAGGGATATGTCGCACGGCAGCTCCGTACGTTCCGGGCCCGGACTCAAAAGGTCTGCGGCAACCAAGGAACAGTAACGGAGCCATTCGTGCGTTCTGCTCAGTCTGGGGCGGGCCGGGAAGCCGGGCCGCCTTAGCTTTTCCAGGCAAGGAAGCTCCGGGGCGAGGGTGTTGCCCTGGAGTGTTTGCGTTTTCGTGGGGCCGGCGCACCCAGAAGCCGTCCCGTCGCTCTTTCAACCAAGGAATTCCGTTCATGGCGGACCAAAAGATCCGGATCCGGCTCAAGGCGTACGATCATCGTTTGATCGACCGCTCGGCCAGCGAGATCGTCGAAACGGCCAAGCGGACCGGCGCGCAAGTGCGCGGCCCGATCCCCCTGCCGACCAAGATCGAGCGCTACACCGTTCTCGTCTCCCCGCACGTCGACAAGGACGCGCGCGACCAGTACGAGACCCGCACGCACAAGCGCGTGCTCGACATCGTCGACCCCAACGACAAGACCGTGGACGCGCTGATGAAGCTCGAACTCGCGGCTGGCGTTGATGTCCAGATCAAGCTGACCTGAGGCAACCACTATGACCGCGAAGAAGTATTCGTTGGGCATCGTCGGTCGCAAGGCCGGCATGAGCCGTTTCTTCACCGAAGACGGCAAGTCGGTTCCGGTGACCCTCATCGAGGCGACCCCGAACCGCATCACCCAGATCAAGACCGAAGACACCGACGGCTACAGCGCCGTGCAGGTGACGGTCGGCGTGCGCCGCGCCGCGCTCGTCAACAAGCCCGAAGCCGGTCACCTCGCCAAGGCGAAGGTCGAAGCCGGTCGCGGCCTGTGGGAGCTGCGCGTGGAAGCCGACCAGATCGGCGCCTTCGAAGTGGGCGGCGAGATCAAGGCCGACATCTTCAGCGCCGGCCAGCTGGTCGACGTCCAGGGCATCACCAAGGGCAAGGGCTTCCAGGGCACGATCAAGCGCTGGAACTTCCGCATGGGCGACGCGACGCACGGTAACTCGCTGTCGCACCGTTCGCCGGGCTCCATCGGCCAGCGCCAGACGCCGGGCCGCGTTTTCCCGGGCAAGAAGATGTCGGGTCACATGGGCGCCGTCCAGCAGAGCACCCAGCGTCTTGAAGTGGTCAAGGTCGACGCCGAGCGCGGCCTGATCGCGATCAAGGGCGCCGTGCCGGGCGCGCCGGGTGGCGACGTGATCGTCCGTCCCTCGAGCAAGGCATAAGGAGAGATGACGATGGAACTCGCCATCAATAACAGCAGCAAGACTCTGTCGGTCTCCGACGAGATCTTCGGCCGCGAATTCAGCGAAGACCTGGTCCATCAGGTCGTCGTCGCCTATCGCAACGCCGGTCGCGCCGGCACCAAGGCGCAGAAGACCCGTTCGGAAGTCAACGGCACGACCAAGAAGTCGAAGAAGCAGAAGGGCGGCGGCGCTCGTCACGGCGCTCTGACCGCTCCGATCTTCGTCGGCGGCGGCGTGACCTTCGCGGCCAAGCCGCGCAGCTTCGCGCAGAAGGTCAACCGCAAGATGTACCGCGCCGCGATCGCCGCGATCCTGTCCGAGCTGAACCGCCAGGGCCGCATCAAGGTCGTCGAGAGCTTCGACATCGACGCGCCGAAGACCAAGGGCCTGATCGAAAAGCTCAAGAGCCTGGAAGTCGGTCGCCGTCCGCTGATCGTCACCGAAGAGGCCACCGAGAACCTGTATCTCTCGGCCCGCAACCTGCCGTACGTCGAAGTGCGTGATGTCCAGGGCCTGGATCCGGTCGCCCTCGTTGGCGCCGACTCGGTCGTGCTCACCAGCGATGCGGTCAAGAAGATCGAGGAGTGGCTGGCATGAACGACGCCAAGCTCTACAGCATCATCCGCGCGCCGCGCGTGTCCGAAAAGACCGCACGTCTGCAGGAAGTATCCAACCAATACGTCTTCGAAGTCTCGAACGAAGCCACCAAGGCCGACATCAAGGTCGCCGTGGAAAAGCTGTTCGACGTCAAGGTCGAGGCTGTCAATGTGGTCAACGTGAAGGGCAAGAACAAAGCCTTCCGCAACCGCATGGGCCGTCGCGGCGACTGGCGCAAGGCGTACGTGAAGCTGGCCGAAGGCCAGTCGATCGACGTGATGGCCAAGGCCTGAGGAAAGACCCATGGCATTGATGACTTTCAAGCCCACCTCCGCAGGCCGCCGCAACGCGGTCCGCGTCGTGACCCCGGGCCTGCACAAGGGCGCGCCGCACGCGGCCCTGATCGAAAAGCAGAGCAAGACCGGCGGCCGTAACCACCACGGCCGAATCACCACCCGCCACATCGGCGGCGGTCACAAGCAGCACTACCGCATCATCGACTTCAAGCGCGATAAGGAAGGCATCCCGGCGCGCGTGGAGCGGATCGAATACGATCCCAACCGCACCGCGCACATCGCGCTGCTGTGCTACGTCGATGGCGAGCGCCGTTACATCATCGCCCCGAAGGGCCTGAAGGACGGCGATCAGGTCATCGCCGGCCGCGACGCCCCCATCAAGGTGGGCAACACGCTGCCGCTGACCAACGTCCCGGTCGGCACCACCGTGTGCTGCGTCGAGATGAAGCCGGGCAAGGGCGCCCAGCTGGCCCGCGCGGCCGGCGCCAGCGCCTACCTGGTCGCTCGCGAGCAGGGCTACGCCACGCTGCGTCTTCGCTCCGGCGAAATGCGCAAGGTGCCGGTCGAGTGCCGCGCCACCATCGGCGAAGTCGGCAACGACGAGCACAGCCTCGAGAAGCTCGGCAAGGCCGGCGCCAAGCGTTGGCGCGGCATCAAGCCGACCGTCCGCGGCGCCGCCATGAACCCCGTCGACCACCCGCACGGTGGTGGTGAGGCGAAGGCTGGCCAGGGCAACCCGCATCCGGTCACCCCGTGGGGTGTTCCGACCAAGGGTTACAAGACGCGCAAGAACAAGCGCACCACGCAATTCATCGTGCGCGATCGCAGGGGTTAATCGGCCATGGCACGTTCACTCAAAAAGGGTCCGTTCGTCGACCACCATCTCGCGAAGAAGGTGGAGACCGCGGGCAACAACAAGAAGCCGATCAAGACTTGGTCGCGCCGTTCCATGATCCTCCCCGAGATGATCGGTTTCACCATTGCCGTGCACAACGGCAAGAACCACATCCCGGTGCTGGTCAACGAGAACATGGTCGGCCACAAGCTTGGCGAATTCGCTCTGACCCGTACGTTCAAGGGTCATGGCGGCGACAAGAAGTCGGGCAAGTAAGGAGATGACCATGGAAGCGAAAGCCATCCTGCGCACCGCGCGCATCTCCCCGCAGAAGGCCCGCCTGGTCGCCGACCAGGTGCGCGGTCTGTCCGCCGAGCGCGCCGTCAACCTGCTGAAGTTCTCGGACAAGAAGGCTGCTGCACTGATCCGCAAGGTCGTGGAGTCCGCCATCGCCAACGCCGAGAACAACCAGGGCGCCGACGTCGACGATCTCAAGGTCAAGGCCATCATGGTTGACGAGGGTCCCGCACTTAAGCGCTTCATGGCGCGTGCGAAGGGCCGCGGCACCCGCATCCTCAAGCGCACCAGCCACATCACTGTGGTTGTGGGCGCCGGCAAGTAAGGCGGAGTAGACAATGGGTCATAAAGTTCATCCGACCGGAATCCGCCTGGGCATCGCCAAGGATTGGAATTCCAAGTGGTTCGCCAACAAGAAGCAGTACGCCGAATACCTGGCGGCTGACCTGAAGGTTCGCGAAATGCTTCGCAAGAAGCTGGCGCAGGCCGGCATCTCGAAGATCTTCATCGAGCGTCCGGCGAACAACGCCCGCGTGACGATCCACACCGCCCGTCCGGGCGTGGTGATCGGCAAGCGCGGCGAGGACATCGAGAAGCTGCGTAAGGAAGTCAGCAACCTGATGGGCGTTCCGGCGCACATCAACGTGACCGAGGTCCGCAAGCCGGAACTCGACGCGCAGCTGGTCGCCGAATCGATCGCGCAGCAGCTCGAGCGCCGCATCATGTTCCGCCGCGCCATGAAGCGCGCGGTGGGCAATGCGATGCGCCTGGGCGCGCTGGGCATCAAGGTCAACGTCGCCGGCCGCCTCAACGGCGCCGAGATCGCGCGTTCGGAGTGGTACCGCGAAGGCCGCGTGCCGTTGCACACCCTCCGCGCCGACATCGACTACGGCTTCGCCGAAGCCAAGACGACCTACGGCATCATCGGCATCAAGACCTGGATCTACAAGGGCGAAGTGTTCGACTTCGCTCAGGTCGGCCAGGAGAAGCAGGACGATTCGCCGCGCAACGAGCGTGGTGACCGTGGCGACCGCGGCGATCGCGGCGACCGCGGCGATCGCAACGACCGCTCGGGCCGTCCTGCCCGCGAACAGAGGTAATCCGCCATGCTGCAACCCAAGCGAACCAAGTACCGCAAGGTACACAAGGGCCGTAACGAGGGCCTGAGCTGGAGCGGTAACGCTGTCAGCTTCGGCGAGTACGGCCTGAAGGCGACCGCCCACGGCCAGCTGACCGCGCGCCAGATCGAAGCGGCCCGCCGCTCGATCAGCCGCTACGTCAAGCGCGGCGGCAAGATGTGGATCCGCGTGTTCCCGGACAAGCCGATCACCAAGAAGCCGATCGAAGTCCGAATGGGCTCCGGTAAGGGCAACGTCGAGTACTGGGTCGCCCAGATCCAGCCCGGTCGCATGATTTACGAGATCGAGGGCGTTCCGGAAGACGTGGCGCGCGAAGCGTTCCGTCTGGCCGCCGCCAAGCTCTCGGTGACCACCACTTTCGTTACCCGGACGGTGCGCTAATGGAACTCAAGCAACTGCGCGAGAAGTCTGCCGATGAGCTGAAGGCTCATCTGGTCGAACTGCACAAGGAGGGCTTCGCCCTTCGCATGCAGAAGGCCACCGGCCAGCTCGCCAAGACCCATGACGCCCGCCGCGTGCGCCGCGAGATCGCTCGCGTGAACATGCTGCTGGGCGAGAAGAAGTAAGGACCCTGCCATGACCGACAACAAGACAGAGAAGGCTGTGCGCACGGTTGAAGGCCGGGTCGTCAGCAACAAGATGGACAAGACCGTCACCGTGCTCGTCGAGCGCCAGGTCAAGCACGCGCTGTACGGCAAGTACATCCGTCGCTCGACCAAGCTCCACGCTCACGACGCCGACAACGCCTGCAAAGAAGGCGACATCGTGCGCGTGAAGGAGATCGCTCCGCTGTCCAAGACCAAGAACTGGAGCGTGGTTGAGATCGTCAGCCGCGTGGCCGAATAAGAGGAGGCTGAACCATGATCCAGATGCAAAGCTACCTCGGCGTGGCCGACAACTCCGGGGCTAAGGAAGTGATGTGCATCAAGGTGCTCGGCGGCTCCAAGCGCCGTTACGCGCACATTGGCGACATCATCAAGGTCACCGTGAAGGACGCGATCCCGCGCGGCAAGGTCAAGAAGGGCGACGTCTACGACGCCGTCGTGGTCCGCACCCGCAAGGGCGTGCGCCGCCCGGACGGCTCGCTGATCCGCTTCGACGGCAACGCCGCGGTGTTGCTCAACAACAAGCATGAGCCGATCGGCACCCGTATCTTCGGGCCCGTGACTCGCGAGCTGCGCTCGGAGAAGTTCATGAAGATCGTTTCGCTCGCGCCTGAAGTGCTCTGAGCGGAGGAACTAGACCATGAACCGTATCAAGAAGGGCGATCAGGTGATCGTCACCGCCGGCAAGGACAAGGGCAAGAAGGGCGATGTGGTGCGCGTGCTCGGCGACAAGGTCGTCGTGTCGAACATCAACATCGTCAAGCGCCACACCAAGCCGAATCCGCAGGCCAACCAGCCGGGCGGCGTGGTGGAGCGCGAAGCGCCGATCCACATTTCCAACGTCATGCTGTTCAACCCGGCCACCGGCAAGGGCGAACGCATCGGTTTCAAGGTGCTGGAGGATGGACGCAAACTGCGTGTGTTCCGCTCCAGCGGTGAGGCGGTTGACGCCTGAGGAATGCTGAGATGACCACCCGGCTCGAAGAGTTTTACAAGAAAGAAGTGGTTCCCGCGCTGACCGAAAAGTTCGGCTACAAGAACCCGATGGAAGTGCCGCGCCTCGTCAAGATCACGCTGAACATGGGCGTGGGCGAAGCCGCCACCAACAAGAAGATCCTGGAAAATGCCGTTGCGGACATGACCAAGATCGCCGGCCAGAAGCCGATCGTGACCAAGTCCCGCGTGTCGGTGGCTTCGTTCAAGATCCGCGACGGCTGGCCGATCGGCGCCAAGGTCACCCTGCGCCGCGCCAAGATGTTCGAGTTCCTGGACCGCCTGATCAACATCTCGCTGCCGCGCGTCCGCGACTTCCGCGGCGTGTCGGGCCGTTCGTTCGACGGCCGCGGCAACTACAACATGGGCGTGAAGGAACAGATCATCTTCCCGGAAATCGATTTCGATCAGGTCGACGCCCTGCGCGGCATGGACATCGCGATCACCACGACCGCGAAGACCGACGCCGAGGCCAAGGCCCTGCTCGAAGCCTTCCGCTTCCCGTTCCGTAACTGAGGCTAGGATTGAACAATGGCTAAGACCTCCATGGTCAACCGCGACCTCAAGCGGGCCAAGCTGGCGAAGAAGTTCGCGGCGAAGCGCGACGCGCTGAAGAAGATCATCTCCAACGACGCGTCTTCGTACGAAGACAAGATGGACGCGGTGGTCAAGCTGCAGAAGCTGCCGCGCGACTCCTCGCCGAGCCGTCAGCGCAACCGTTGCGCCCTGACCGGCCGTTCGCGCGGCGTCTACCAGAAGTTCGGCCTCGGCCGCAACAAGCTGCGCGAAGCCACCATGCGCGGCGATGTGCCGGGCCTGCGTAAGGCAAGCTGGTAAATCTCTGGTACCATAGCCGGCTTTCCCGGTTTCACCGCCGCGGCCCTCGGGCCGCGGCGGCGTTGTTGAAGTCCGGTAAACGGTTGTAAGTTGCTGTATCTATTACTGAAATTCGCAATCCCGCGGATATCGGTGCTACTCATAGGTGATATTCAATGAGCATGACTGATCCCATCGCCGACATGCTGGTCCGCATCAAGAATGCGGCCGCTGTGCGCAAGCAG
This sequence comes from Lysobacter sp. K5869, assembly GCF_018847975.1. Classification (NCBI taxonomy): domain Bacteria; kingdom Pseudomonadati; phylum Pseudomonadota; class Gammaproteobacteria; order Lysobacterales; family Lysobacteraceae; genus Lysobacter; species Lysobacter sp. K5869. Next base: position 2,592,999 of record NZ_CP072597.1, read on the forward strand.
ACGGTGAAGATGCCTTCGTCCAAGGTGAAGGTGGCCATCGCCGCCGTGCTGAAGGAAGAGGGTTACATCCTGGATTCCCGCGTGACCGAGGTCGCTCCGGGCAAGTCCGAACTCGAAATCTCGCTGAAGTACTACGAAGGCAAGCCGGTGATCGAGCGCCTCCAGCGCTACTCCCGCTCGGGCCTGCGCCAGTACCGCGGCAAGGCCGATCTGCCCAAGGTCCTCGGTGGCCTGGGCGTCGCCATCATCTCCACCTCCAAGGGCATCATGACCGATGCGCAGGCGCGCCAGCAGGGCGTCGGCGGTGAAGTCCTGTGCTTCGTGGCCTAAGGGAGTAATCAAACCATGTCCCGAGTTGCCAAGAAGCCGATCGCCCTGCCGAAGGGCGTCGAAATCAACGTGCAGGCCGATTCGATCGTCGCCAAGGGCCCGAAGGGCTCGCTGACCATCGCCAAGCCCGCCGCGATCAACCTCAAGGTCGAGAACAACGAAGCGGTCTTCGCCACCGAAGACGCCGCGCTGATCCCGCTGACCGGCACCCTGCGCGCCATCGTGGCCAACATGGTCAAGGGCGTGTCGGAAGGCTTCGAGCGCAAGCTCGAGCTGGTCGGCGTCGGTTACCGCGCCGCGATGCAGGGCAAGGACCTCAGCCTGTCGCTGGGTTTCTCGCATCCGGTCGTGTTCCAGGCGCCGGAAGGCATCACCCTCGCGGCTCCGACCCAGACCGAGATCCTGGTCCAGGGCGCGGACAAGCAGCGCGTGGGCGAAGTCGCCGCCAAGATCCGCGGTTTCCGTCCGCCGGAGCCCTACAAGGGCAAGGGTGTGAAGTACGCCGGCGAAGTCATCATCCGCAAGGAAGCCAAGAAGGCTTAACGGGTAGGGCGCCGGCCTCGCGGTCGGCCCCGACAAACCAAGCCTTCAGCTTTCGGAGACCAGAACATGAACAAGAACACCGCTCGCCTGCGTCGCGCCAAGTCGACCCGCTCGCACATCCGCAACCTCGGCGTCGCCCGTCTGACCGTGCTGCGCACCGGTCAGCACCTGTACGCCCAGGTCTTCACCGCCGACGGCTCCAAGGTCCTGGCCACCGCCTCGACCGTGCAGGCCGACGTCAAGGAAGGCCTGAAGAACGGCAAGAACGCCGACGCCGCCGCTAAGGTCGGCAAGCTGATCGCCGAGCGCGCCAAGGCCGCCGGCATCGAGAAGGTCGCGTTCGACCGCTCGGGTTACCGCTACCACGGCCGCATCAAGGCGCTGGCCGAAGCCGCGCGCGAAGGCGGCCTGCAGTTCTGATCCGGCGCGCGCTCCTCGAGGGCGCGCCCGTATCCGGACTTGAAAGCGTGGAGATTCGTCTCCACGCCTTCCGCAGCGAACAGTTTCACCTGCCGACGCAGGGTGCGTCGGGCGCCGTCGCGGATTGCCGCGGCCGGCGTTGCACCCGAAGTACTTCACAACCATAAGCGGCGACGCCGCAAATTCCTTCAATCAACGAGATTATCGAAATGGCAGACGAAAGAGCGCCGCGGGGCCGCGATCGCGATCGCAACCGCGAAGAGATCGACGACGGCATGATCGAGAAGCTGATCGCGGTCAACCGCGTCAGCAAGACCGTCAAGGGCGGTCGCCAGTTCACCTTCACCGCGCTGACGGTGGTGGGCGACGGCAACGGCAAGGTCGGCTTCGGCTACGGCAAGGCGCGCGAAGTGCCGGTCGCGATCCAGAAGTCGATGGAATACGCCCGCAAGGCGATGAACAACGTCGAGCTCAACAACGGCACCCTGTGGCACGCCGTCAAGTCGGGCCACGGTGCGGCGCATGTCTACATGCAGCCGGCGTCGGAAGGTACCGGCGTGATCGCCGGCGGCGCGATGCGCGCCGTGCTCGAAGCGGTCGGCGTCAAGAACGTGCTGGCCAAGGCCACCGGTTCGCGCAACCCGATCAACCTGGTCCGCGCCACCCTGAAGGGCCTCACCGAAATGCATTCGCCGGCCAAGATCGCGGCCAAGCGCGGCAAGAAGGTGGAGGACATCCTCAATGGCTAAGAACGAAGCCGGTACCGGCACCGTCAAGGTGCGTCTGGTCAAGGGTCTGCGTGGCACCCAGTCGCGTCACCGCCTGTCGGTGCGCGCGCTGGGCCTGAACAAGCTCAACGATGTGCGTGAACTCAAGGACAGCCCGCAGGTTCGCGGCCTGATCAACAAGGTTCACTACCTCGTCCAGGTCGAGGAGTAATCATCATGCGTCTCAACACTCTCAAGCCCGCCGACGGCGCCCGTCAGGAACGTACCCGCGTCGGTCGCGGCATCGGTTCCGGCCTGGGCAAGACCGCCGGTCGCGGCCACAAGGGCTCGTTCGCCCGCTCGGGTAAGGGCAAGATCAAGGCCGGTTTCGAAGGCGGCCAGATGCCCATGCAGCGTCGTCTGCCCAAGATCGGCTTCCGCTCGAAGCTGGCCAAGGACACCGCCGAAGTGCTGCTGTATCAGCTGGACAAGCTGGAAGCCGGCGAGATCGATTTCGCCGCGCTGAAGGCCGCCAAGCTCGTTCCGAGCACGGCCAAGCAGGCCAAGATCGTGAAGAAGGGCGAGCTGACCAAGAAGTTCGTGCTCAAGGGCGTGCTGGCTACCGCCGGCGCCAAGGCCGCCATCGAAGCGGCCGGCGGCAAGATCGAGGAGTAACTGACGAATGGCGCGCAGCGGCAACGCAATGGCTGGTATCGGCGGCGGGCTCGGTAAGTTCACCGAGCTGCGTCAGCGTCTGCTGTTCGTCATCGGCGCGTTGATCGTCTATCGCATCGGCAGCTACATCCCGGTGCCGGGTATCAACCCGGAGGCGATGGTCAAGTTCATGGAGACCAAGCAGGGCACCATCGTGGACATGTTCAACATGTTCACCGGCGGCGCCCTGCATCGCTTCAGTCTGTTCGCCCTCAATGTGATGCCGTACATCTCGGCATCGATCATCGTGCAGCTGCTGGTGCAGATCGTGCCCAGCCTGAAAGCCATCCAGAAGGAAGGCGAGTCGGGCCGGCGCAAGATCAACCAGTGGTCGCGCATGGGCGCCATTCCGCTGGCGGTATTCCAGGCCTGGGGCATCGCCGCCGGCCTGCAGTCCAGCGTGGCGCCGGACGGCCTGCCGGTGGTGTACGCGCCGGGCATGGGCTTCATCCTGACCGCGGTGATCGCGTTGACCGCGGGCACCATGTTCCTGATGTGGCTGGGCGAACAGATCACCGAACGCGGCGTCGGCAACGGCGTGTCGCTCATCATCTTCGCCGGCATCGTCGCCGGCTTGCCGGCCGCGGTTCTGCACATGTTCGAGCAGATCCGCAACGGCGATATGAGCGCGATCGCGGCGATCATCGTGACCTTGCTGGTGTTCGGCTTCACCTTCCTGGTGGTCTTCGTCGAACGCGGCCAGCGCCGGATCACGGTCAACTACGCGCGCCGTCAGGGCGGTCGCAACGCCTACATGAATCAGGCGTCGTTCCTGCCCCTGAAGCTCAACATGGCCGGCGTGATTCCGGCGATCTTCGCTTCGAGCATCGTGATGTTCCCCGCCACCGCCGCAACCTGGTTCGCCCAGAGCAACAGCGGTTCGGGTTTTTCCGGCTTCCTCCAGCGGCTCAGCCAATGGCTGGCCCCGGGTGAGCCGGTGCACATGATCCTGTATGCTGGTCTGATCATCGGCTTCGCGTTCTTCTACACGGCGCTGGTGTTCAACTCGCAGGAAACCGCCGACAACCTCAAGAAGTCGGGCGCTCTGATTCCGGGCATCCGTCCGGGCAAGGCGACGGCGGATTATGTGGACGGCGTGCTGACCCGCTTGACCGCGGCCGGCGCGATTTACCTGGTGATCGTCTGCCTCCTCCCGGAGGTCATGCGTACCCAACTGGGCACCTCGTTCTACTTCGGCGGCACCTCTCTGCTGATCGTCGTGGTCGTGGTGATGGATTTCATCGCTCAAATCCAGGCTCATCTGATGTCGCATCAGTACGAAAGCCTGTTGAAGAAAGCGAACCTGAAGGGCGGCTCGCGCGGCGGTCTCGCGCGCGGGTGAGTCAGAACCGGTTCGCGCGCCAGAGTAGCGCGCGGGGCTGAGGGGCAGGGCATCGCTCGTTCAGCCAGTTCCGACTCGTCGCCGGAGCATGGGCACACTCCCCATGCCGGAGCACCGTGGCACCTTCGGGTGCCGCGGGGCTTCCTATTAACCCGAGACCTAGATACAATTTCCAGTTCACTCCGCCGGGATTAATCCGTCTCGGCCGCCAAACCAGTTGGAGATCGCGTTATGGCGCGTATTGCGGGCGTCAATCTGCCTGCCCAGAAGCATGTCTGGGTTGGGCTCCAGAGCATCTACGGCATCGGCCGTACCCGTTCGAAGCAGATCTGCGAAACCGCAGGTGTGACTTCGACGACCAAGATCCGTGACCTGTCCGAGCCGGAAGTCGAGCGCCTGCGCGCCGAGGTCGGCAAGTTCGTGGTCGAAGGCGATCTGCGCCGCGAAATCGGCATCGCCATCAAGCGTCTGATGGACCTGGGCTGCTACCGCGGCCTGCGTCACCGTCGCGGCCTGCCGCTGCGTGGTCAGCGTACCCGGACCAATGCTCGTACCCGTAAGGGTCCGCGCAAGGCCATCAAGAAGTAAGGGGACCTAGACCATGGCCAAGCCGGCAGCAGTCAAGACCAAGAAGAAGATCAAGCGCGTCGTCACCGACGGCATCGCCCACGTCCACGCTTCTTTCAACAACACCATCATCACGATCACCGACCGTCAGGGCAACGCGCTGTCGTGGGCGACTTCGGGTGGCGCGGGTTTCCGCGGCTCGCGCAAGTCCACCCCGTTCGCCGCCCAGGTCGCCGCCGAAAAGGCCGGCCGTGCTGCGCTCGACTACGGCGTCAAGTCGCTGGAAGTGCGCATCAAGGGTCCGGGTCCGGGCCGTGAGTCCGCCGTGCGTTCGCTGAACAACGTCGGTTACAAGATCATCAACATCATCGACGTGACGCCGATCCCGCACAACGGGTGCCGTCCGCCGAAGAAGCGTCGCGTCTGAGGAGCTGAAAGAACATGGCTCGTTATATCGGTCCCACCTGTAAGCTCGCCCGTCGCGAAGGCGCCGACCTCGGCCTGAAGTCGTCGGCTCGCGCCCTCGATTCCAAGTGCAAGCTCGAGCAGAAGCCCGGCCAGCACGGCCCGACCGCCCGCAAGGGCAAGCTGTCGGACTATGCCACCCAGCTGCGCGAGAAGCAGAAGGTCAAGCGCATCTACGGTCTGCTGGAGCGTCAGTTCCGCAACTACTACAAGAAGGCCTCGACCAAGAAGGGCAACACCGGCGAGAACCTGCTGCAGTTCCTGGAAACCCGCCTGGACAACGTCGTCTACCGCATGGGCTTCGCCGTGACCCGTCCGGCGGCCCGTCAGCTGGTTTCGCACCGCGGCGTCACCGTCAACGGCAAGTCGGTCAACCTGCCGTCTTACCAGGTCAAGGCCGGCGACGTCATCGCGCTGTCCGAACGCGCTCAGAAGCAGCTGCGCGTGCAGGAATCGCTGACCGTCTCCTCGCAGATGGATCTGTCGCCGTCGTGGGTGGAAGTCGACAGCAAGAAGTTCAGCGGCGTGTTCAAGGCGGTTCCGGATCGCGCGGATCTGCCGGCCGACATCAACGAAGCGCTGATCGTCGAGTTGTACAGCAAGTAATAGTGCAAGCCTTGCGCCGGATTCTCGCGAATCCGGCGCGCTGTGCACCCCAGGCCGCCGTGGCGCCAGCCGCGGCGGCCGCTCCCTCGATCCGAGGGGGCTCCAAGAGCTAAAGCCTTCCGTCGCCCCCCGGCGAAGGTCATTGGAGACACCGAAACATGACGGTTACCGCCAACCAGGTACTGCGCCCGCGTGGCCCGCAGATCGAACGCCTCGCCGGCAATCGCGCCAAAGTCGTGATCGAGCCGTTGGAGCGCGGTTACGGCCACACGCTGGGCAACGCGTTGCGCCGCGTGCTGCTGTCGTCGATCCCGGGTTTCGCCATCACCGAAGTCGAAATCGACGGCGTGCTGCACGAGTACACCACGGTCGAAGGTCTGGAAGAGGACGTGCTGGAAGTCCTGCTGAACCTGAAGGACGTGGCCATCCGCATGCACACCGGCGAGTCCTCGACGCTGTCGCTGGCCAAGCAGGGTCCCGGCATCGTCACCGCCGGCGACATCAAGACCGACCACAACGTCGAAATCCTCAACACCGACCATGTGATCTGCCACCTGACCAAGGACACGGCGATCAACATGCGTCTGAAGATCGAGCGCGGCTTCGGCTACCAGCCGGCGGCTTCGCGCCGTCGTCCGGACGAAGAAACCCGCGCCATCGGCCGCCTGATGCTGGACGCCAGCTTCTCGCCGGTCCGTCGCGTCGCCTACGCCGTGGAAGCCGCGCGCGTCGAGCAGCGCACCGACCTGGACAAGCTGGTCCTGGACATCGAAACCAACGGCACGATCGACGCCGAGGAAGCCGTGCGCACCGCCGCCGACATCCTCACCGATCAGCTGTCGGTGTTCGGCGACTTCACCCACCGCGACCGCGGCGCGCAGAAGCCGGCCACCAGCGGCATCGATCCGATCCTGCTGCGCCCGATCGACGATCTGGAGCTGACGGTGCGTTCGGCCAACTGCCTCAAGGCCGAGAGCATCTACTACGTCGGCGACCTGATCCAGAAGACCGAGGTCGAGCTGCTCAAGACCCCGAACCTGGGCAAGAAGTCGCTCACCGAGATCAAGGAAGTGCTGGCTCAGCGCGGCCTTTCGCTCGGCATGAAGCTCGAGAACTGGCCGCCGGCCGGGATCGCTTCGCACGGGATGATGGGCTGATAAAGCCCTCGAACCGGGCCGCGCCGCGAGGCGCGGCCCGCGTTCTGTCCGGCGGTACGGATTCGAGCGATACGTTCCGCCGCGATACCCGCTCCAACGCGACACCGCTTCAAAGCAACATCGCTCCAACGCGACACCGATTCAGCACCACTTGCATCACACCGCCGACGGACCACGAAGTCCGCGGCCAGCCGGTCAGGGAAGGCCGGTTCGGACCACCCGCAGTCCAATGCTCCAACGCCTGGATGGCGACAGCGAAGTCCAACCGTCACACCATTCATAGGAATCACCGTCATGCGTCATCAGAAATCCGGCCGTAAGTTCAGCCGCACCAGCGCCCACCGCGATGCCATGTTCACCAACATGGCGGCCTCGCTGATCAAGCACGGCCTCATCCGCACCACCTTGCCGAAGGCCAAGGAACTGCGCCGCGTCGCCGAGCCGCTGATCACCCTGGCCAAGAAGGACGGCGTCGCCAACCGTCGTCTCGCCTTCTCGCGCCTGCGCGACAAGGAAGCCGTCGGCACCCTGTTCACCACCCTGGGCCCGCGTTACGCGAGCCGTCCGGGCGGCTACCTGCGCATCCTCAAGTGCGGCTTCCGCGCCGGCGACAACGCGCCGATGGCCTACGTCGAGCTGGTGGATCGTCCGGAAGCGGCGACCGAGTAAGTCTCCGCCCGCGCCGCATCCGGCGCGACGGACAGCCAGCACACTGGGTCTCGGCCGCGCAGCGGTCGGGGTCCAAGCGAGCGAAAACCCCGGCCGAGAGGTCGGGGTTTTTGTTTTCCGGCGACGGTTACGCCGGCAACGGTTACCACGGTAAAGGTCGCGAACGAGTATCGTCGGACGCGCGCATTCAGGAGGCTTCGGGCAGGCAGGCATCGGTTCGCGATCGGCGATGAGAAAGGCATCGGACGGATCGTCGCAGGCGGCAACTTTCGCGCCGCCGACGCAGTCCATTTGGGGCTGCGGCGCGACGCAGCGTTGTCTCAATTCATGCCGATTGGACATTGGCACGACCCGACCCCGACCCGTATGGTGTGTACATGAACCCCTTCAAAGCCTCCTTCCGGATCCAATTCCTGCTCGGCTTCCTGGCCTGCGCGGGTTTGCTCGCTTACGCCGTCTATCTGCAGTTCTATCAACACCTGGAACCGTGTCCGCTGTGCATCTTCCAGCGCGTGGCCTTCGCCGCGCTCGGGTTGATGTTCCTGCTCGGCGCGATCCACGGGCCGGGCAAGCCGCTGGGCCGCAAGGTCTGGGGCCTGCTCGCCCTGATCGCCGCCGGCGCCGGCATCGCCGTGGCCGGCAACCACGTGCGCCTGCAGCACCTGCCGCCGGATCAGGTGCCGGCCTGCGGCCCGGGTCTGGATTACATGCTCGGCGCCATGCCCATCGGCGGCGTGATCCGCAAGGTCATGACCGGCTCGGGCGAATGCGCCAACGTCGACTGGACCTTCCTCGGTCTGGCGATGCCGGCCTGGAGCCTGATTTGTTTCGTCGTGCTGGCGCTGTGGGCGGCCTACGCCGCGTTCCGTCCGCGTTCGACCAAGTAAGTCCGCCGAACCCGTTTCTTTCGCCACCCATCCCTTCCACCCAACCTCCCACACACCGCGACACCCAACGGAAACCAGCAAATGAGCGCCTCCGATCGCAGCAACCTTCGTGCCGTCAATCTTCCCGCCGACTGGAGCCCGACCTCCTGGCGCGAGCGCACCGCACTGCAGCTGCCGAACTATCCGGACCAGGCCGAACTGGAGAGCGCGCTGGCGGAACTGCGCCATCTGCCGCCGCTGGTGACTTCGTGGGAGATCCTCTCGCTCAAGCAGCAATTGGCCGAGGCGCAGGAAGGCAAGCGATTTTTGCTGCAAGGCGGCGACTGCGCGGAGAGCTTCGACTCGTGCACCTCCGACGTCATCTCCAACCGGCTCAAGGTGCTGCTGCAGATGAGCCTGGTGCTGGTGCACGGCATGCGCAAGCCGGTGGTGCGCGTGGGCCGCTTCGCCGGCCAGTACGCCAAGCCGCGCTCGGCCGACACCGAGACCATCGACGGCGTGACCTTGCCGAGCTACCGCGGCGACATGGTCAACGGCCCGGCCTTCACCGAGGTCGCGCGTAAGCCCGATCCGCGCCGCATGATCAAGGCGCATGCGCGTTCGTCGATGACGATGAACTTCGTGCGCGCGCTGATCGACGGCGGTTTCGCCGACCTGCACCATCCCGAGTACTGGAACCTCAGCTGGGTCGGCCACTCGCCGCTGGCCGACGAGTACCGGCGCATGGTCAACGCCATCGGCGACGCGGTGCGCTTCATGGAGACGCTGTCGGGCAATGAGGTGCACAACCTCAACCGGGTCGACTTCTACACCTCGCACGAAGCGCTGCTGCTGCCGTACGAGGAATCGCTGACCCGGCAAGTGCCGCGCCACTGGGGCCACTTCAACCTCAGCACCCACTACCCGTGGATCGGCATGCGCACCGCGGCGGTCGACGGCGCCCACGCCGAATACTTCCGCGGCATCCGCAATCCGATCGCGCTCAAGGTCGGTCCGTCGGTGACGCCGGACCAACTGCTGCGCACGATCGACCTGCTCAACCCCGAGGACGAGCCGGGCCGGTTGACCTTCATCCACCGCATGGGCGCGACCGCCATCGGCGACAAGCTGCCGCCGCTGCTCGACGCGATGCGCCGCGACGGCCGCCGCGTGCTGTGGGTGTGCGATCCGATGCACGGCAACACCGAGAGCACCAGCAACGGCTACAAGACCCGCCGCTTCCGCAACATCCGCGCCGAGATCGAGAGCAGCTTCGAGCTGCACGCCGCGGCCGGCACCCGCCTCGGCGGCGTGCACCTGGAGCTGACCGGCGAGGACGTGACCGAATGCCTGGGCGGCGCGCGCGAGCTCACCGAGAGCGATCTGGAACGCGCGTACCGTTCGACGGTCGATCCGCGCCTGAACTACGAGCAGGCGTTGGAAGTGGCGATGCTGATCGTGCGCAAGCAGGCGCAGATCGCGGCGCCGGCTTGAGGGATCGGTTGAGTTCGAGTTGAACGAGAAAGCCCGCCGGATGGCGGGCTTTTTCGTTGCGGGCGCTTTGGATTGGAGATCGCGCGATCTTGAGGCGTCGAGGTTTCGATGCAGTCGCTGCGGTGAACGTCGAAAGGCCGACGATCGTTCCGACGAAAGCCGGAGTTCCCGCCGCCGTCATTGCAGCGAGCGGCGAAGTTCCCTCCCCGTCATTCCGGCGAAAGCCGGAATCCATTTCGCCGTTGCTGTTCCGCTGGCTGCCGACAGATGGAAGCAACGGCAAGATCAAAATGGATTCCGGCTTTCGCCGGAATGACGAGGTAAGGGTGGCGGCGCGAGAGTGCGGCTGCGCTGGACCGGAATCTCGCCTTGGGCGCGATGCGGTGCCGCATCGGCCGTTGGCTTCGCCTTGCTGCGATGTTTGAAAGCGCGAGCAACGGCAAGAGCAAAATGGATTCCGGCTTTCGCCGGAATGACGGGGTAGGGGGCGGCGCGAGAGTGTGGCTGCGCTGGACCGGAATCTTGCTTTAGCGGCGATTCGTTGCCGCAGCGGATGTCGGCTTCACCGTGCTGCGATGTTTGAAAGCGCGGGCCACGGCAAAATCAAAATGGGTTCCGGCTTTCGCCGGAATGACGGTTAGAGGGCGTTGGCCGGAATGGTGGGATGGCGCCGAAGACAGAGACGGAGCCGAAGAGGGAGATGGAGCCGAAGGAGAGATGGAGCCGAAGAGAGAGATGGAGCCGAAGGAGAGATGGAGCCGAAGAGAGAGATGGAGCCGAGCCGCAGGCGCGATTGCGCGAAGCCCGCGCCCGATCCGCTTCAAGGACTCAACGTCACCCGATACTTCGGCGCCGTGCGCGCCTGCGCGATCTGCTCGTAGGCGTAGCCCAGCGAGAGCAGCTTGGCGTCGTCCCAGCGCCGGCCCATGAAGACCAGGCCGAGCGGTAGGCCGTGCGCTTCGCCCATCGGCACGGTCAGGCTCGGGTAGCCGGCGACCGCGGCCGCGCCCCAGCTGGAGCCGCCGAAGGCGTCGCCGTTGACCGGGTCGACGGTGAACGCGGGCGCCGTGGCCGGCGCGATCAGCGCGTCGAGCTTGTGCTTCTTCATCAGCGCGTCGATGCCCTGCGCGCCGGCGAGCGAACGCGCCTGCGCGGCGGCCTTGCGGTAGGCGGCGTCGGTCAGCGGGCCTTTCTTCGCCGCCTGCTCGAACAGTTCCTGGCCGAAGAACGGCATCTCGCGCGCGGCGTTGGCGCGGTTGAAGGCGATCAGCTCGTCGAGCGTCTTCACCGGCGCGTCGCTGTCGCGCAGATAGCGCTGCAGGCCGTCCTTGAATTCGTACAGCAGCACCTCGAATTCGGCCGCGTCCCATTTGCCCTGGGTCGGCAAGCGCACGTCGATGACGGTCGCGCCGGCCTCGCGCAGCGCCTTGAGCGTGCGTTGCAGCGCGGCGTCCTGGTCGGGATGGGTCTTGACCCCGGTGCCCTGCAGCAGGCCCAGGCGCGCGCCGTGCAGGGCGTCGGCATCGAGCGCGGCGACGAAGTCCTGCGCGTGCTGGCCGGCGGCGGCTTGGGCGGCGCTGTCGCCGCCGGCTTCGGCGGCGGCGAGGGCGTTGAGCAACTGCGCGGCATCGGCGACGCTGCGCGCCATCGGGCCGGCGGTGTCCTGGCTGTGCGAAATCGGCACGATGCCGGCGCGGCTGACCAAGCCGACGCTGGGCTTGAACCCGACCAACCCGTTCATCGCCGACGGACACAGGATGCTGCCGTCGGTCTCCGTGCCCACGCCGACCGCGGCCAGACTCGCGGCGATCGCCGCGCCGGTACCGCTGCTGGAGCCGCAGGCGCTGCGGTCGAGCGCGTAGGGATTGCGGGTGAGGCCGCCGCGCCCGCTCCAGCCGGAGATCGAGCGGTCGGAACGGAAGTTGGCCCACTCGCTGAGGTTGGTCTTGCCGAGGATCACCGCGCCGGCCTTGCGCAAGGCCGCGACCAGCGGCGCGTCCTGCTTGGGCCGGTGCGTCGCCAGCGCCAGCGAGCCGGCGGAGTTGACCATCGGCGTCGCGTCGATGTTGTCCTTGATCAGCACCGGAATGCCGTGCAGCGGTCCGCGCGGATGGCCGGCCTTGCGCTCCTCGTCGAGCGCGCGCGCTTCGCTCAGCGCGTTGGGATTGAGTTCGATCACCGCGTTGAGCTGCGGGCCGGCGTCGTCGAGCGCGGCGATGCGGTCGAGGTAGGCCTGGGTCAGGCGCGCGCTGGTGAGTTCGCCGCCGGCCATGCGCGCAGCCAGGGTGGCGGTGTCGGTTTCGGCGATGCGCAGCGGGTCGCCGGGCACGAAATCGCGCGGCGCCTGCGCGGCGGCCTTGGCGATGGGCTGCGGCGGCCGCGGCGCGGCGCCGCTGGCGCAACCGGCCAGCGTGCAGGCGCAGGCGAGGGCGAAGGCGAGCGCGCTCGGGCGCGGCGCGAAAGACAGGGCGGGCATGGCCGGTTCCGGGCGACGGAGGAATCGCAGCGAGTATGCCCGCGCCGGCGCCGCGCGGGAGCCGGCCGCGGCGCGGACGGAGGATCGCGCGGCACCGGCGGTCGGAGCGCGCTTTCGTAGCGTGGCGGCGCGCACACCGGGTGAGCCGCAGTGAGCCGCGCGACCGACGAACCCGCACGGCCTACCTGTAGCAGCGGCGCAAGCCGCGACCGCGAACCCACGCCAACGACGAGTCCCGCACGGCCTACCTGTAGGAGCGGCGCAAGCCGCGACCGCGAACCGACGCCAACGACGAGTCCCGCATGGCCTACCTGTAGGAGCGGCGCAAGCCGCGACCGCGAACCCGCACCCACGACGAGTCCCGCATGGCCTACCTGTAGGAGCGGCGTAAGCCGCGACCGCGAACCCGCACCCACGACGAGTCCCGCACGGCCTACCTGTAGGAGCGGCGTAAGCCGCGACCACGAACCCACACCCACGACGAGTCCCGCATGGCCTACCTGTAGGAGCGGCGCAAGCCGCGACCACGAACCCACACCAACGACGAACCCCGCGACCGCGCCGTCACCCCGATGCCGACCCACCCGGCCGAATCCGCCGATACACGAACTCCGGCGCCTCCGCGCGCGATTCGCTCTCCACCAACGCGCGCAACCCCGCATGGTCCGGCGACTTCTCGCACACCGGATCGAGCGTATCCGCGCGCCCGCTCAACGCCAGCGCCTGACACCGGCACCCGCCCCAATCGCGTTCGCGGTGTTCGCAGCCGCGGCAAGGCTCCGGCATCCACGCCGTGCCGCGATAACGGTTGAACGCTTCCGAATCGCGCCAGATCTCGTCCAGGCCGCGCTCGAGCACGCTGTCGAAGCGCAGCCCTTCGATGGTCTCGGCCGCATGGCAGGGCAACACCTTGCCTTCGGGCGTGACGTTGAGAAAACGCTGCGCCCACCCGCCCATGCACGGCTTGGGCCGGCGCGCGTAGTAATCCGGCGTGACGTAATCGATGGTCAGACGCCCGCGCAGCCGCACGCGCGCGGCTTCGACCACGGCGGTGACCGCGTCGAACTGCTCGCGCGTGGGCAACAGCGCGGCGCGGTTCTTCAAACCCCAGCCGTAGTACTGGGTGTGCGCGACTTCCAGCCGCCCCGCGCCGAGTTCCAGCGCCAGTTCGATCATCTCGCCGACGCGCTCGGCGTTGTGGCGATGGATCACCGCGTTGAGCGTCAGCGGCAGTTCCAGTTCGGCGCACCAGCGCGCCAATTCGAGCTTGCGCGCGTGCGCGCCCTGGTAGCCGGCGATGCGGTCGGCGCCGGCGGCGCGGCTGTCCTGCAGGCTCAGCTGCAGATGGTCGAGGCCGGCGTCGAGCAGTTCGATCAAACGCTCGCGGCTCAGGCCGACGCCGGAGGTGATCAGGTTGCAATACAGGCCGTGCGCGCGGGCGTGGCGCAGCAATTCGGCCAAATCCTTGCGCAAGGTCGGCTCGCCGCCGGAGAAATGCGCTTGCAGCACGCCGAGGTCGGCGGCTTGTTCGAGCACGCGGCGCCATTGCGCGGTATCGAGCTCCTGACGCAACCCGACCAGCTGCAGCGGGTTGGAGCAGTACGGACACGCCAGCGGGCAGCGATGGGTGAGTTCCAGCAACACCGCCAACGGCGGCGCGGGCGCGGCGAAGGCGTCGGCCGGGCGCGCGTTCACGACAGCTGCGGCGCGAACGCCAGCATGCGTTTCTCCAGCAAGGTGGAGAACAGGTCGATCACGTCGCCGTAGATCTCGCCGGCGTCGGCGCCGTACTCGCGCGCCAGCGCGGCGACGATGGCCTCCACGTCGGAGCGGCCGTCGACGTGGGTCAGCACCGCGTGGGCGATGTCGTCGAGTTCGAGCACCCGCTCCGGCGCCAGCAACACCCAGCGCTCGCGCGCGCGGTCGTGCTGCAGGCGCACGCCGACCGGAAAGCGCATCACGCTGCCGGCGTCGATGACGGTGGCGGTCATGGCCGCGGCTCCTGCGGGCGGAACGCGCCGGGCGGGACCAGGCGCGGTTCGACGTAGGCCAGATGCAGCGCGTCGAGCATCGACCACAGCACGTCGCATTTGAAGCGCAGCGCGGCTTGCACCGATTCTTGCTGCTCGCGGGTCAGCGCGTGGCGCTTGACGTAGTCCAGGGCGAAGTCGGCGTCCTGCGGCGCCTGATGCAGGCGCGAATCGAAGTAGGCCAGCGCGTCCTTGGACACGAAGTCGTAGTTGGCCAGCATGCCGGCGACGCGCTGGCCGATGATGGTCGGCGCGAACAGTTCGGTCAGCGACGACGCGATCGCTTCGAGCAAGCTGCGTTCGCGCACGAAATGGATATAGGCCTGCACCGCGAAGCGCGTCGCCGGCAGCAGCGCGCGGCCGGATTCGACCAGTTCGCGTTCCAGCCCCAGCGCATCGGTCAGGCGCAGCCAACGGGCGATGCCGCCGTCGCCTTCGCGCTCGCCGTCGTGATCGACGATGCGCTGGCGCCAGACGCGGCGCAGTTGCGGATCCTCGATGCGGGCGAGCAGGGCGGCGTCCTTGAGCGGGATGCAGCGCTGATACTCGAAACGGTTCAACGCCCAGGCCTGGACCTGGCCGCGGTCGAGCCGGCCGCCGTGCAGCAGCGCGTGGAAGGGATGCTGGTCGTGATAGCGCTCGGCGCCGATGGCGCGCAGGCGCGCTTCGAGTTGCTGCGGCGACAGCGGCGCGTCGGTCTGCGCGCGCGCGGGCGCCGCGGCGCGGGCGGCTGCGGCGTTCATAGCGTGAGTTCCATTCCGTCCTCGGCGACTTCCCAGCCTTGCGCGCGCACCCGCGCGCGCTCGGGCGAGGCTTCGTCGAGAACGGGGTTGGTGGTGTTGAGGTGGATGAACAGCTTGCGGCGCACGTCGAGATCGGCGAACGCGCCGAGCGTGCCGGCGTCGTCGTCGCCGTTGCCGCCGTCGATGCTCATATGGCCCATGCGCGCGCCGGTCTTGGCGCCGACGCCGGCGCGCTGCATTTCGTCGTCGCGCCACAAGGTGCCGTCGAAGAACACCAGCGCGGCGCCGCGCAGGCGCTCGCGCAAGGTCGGCGTGAGCGCGGCGCAGCCGGGGATGTAGTAGAAGCGTTCGCGGCCGTCGGAGATTTCCAGGCCGACCGTGTCGTCGTCGTTGCCCTGCAGGCTTTCGCTGCGCGACTCCATGAACAACGGCACCTTGCCCGGCACCGCGAACGCGGTCACGCGCAAGCCCAGCGGCGCGTCGACGCCGTCGATCTCGACCGGCGCCTCCAACGCGAGCGGCTTGCGCGCCACGTAATCGGGATGCAGCGCATCGAAGATCGGATTGAGCGCGAGCAGTTCGAGCACGCGCGCGCTGGCCCACAGGTCGAAGCGCTGGCGTTCGCGCATCGACAGCAGGCCGGCGATGTGGTCGATCTCGCCGCTGCTCAGCAGCACCGCCTCGATCGGCGAGTGGCGCAGGCCGTGGCGCGGCCACAGCGGCGGCAGCGCCAGCACTTGCTGGCGGAAATCGGGCGAGGCGTTGATCAGCAGCCAGCGTTCGCCGTCGGCGCTGACCGCGATGCTGGCCTGGCTGCGGCGCTTGGCGCCGTCCTCTTCGCGCCACGCCCGGCGGCTGCCGGGCGTGTTGCAGTTCCACTGCGGATAGCCGCCGCCGGCCGCCGCTCCGAGCACGAGGATGCGCATCACCGACGGCCCGAAGCGCGGTCCGTGGGGCGAGTGCGCGGCCGCGCGCGCCGGGCGACGGCGGAAGCGGACATGCTCAGAACAGATCGCCGGACGAGTACGAGTTGATTTCGCAACCGCACGGGATTTCGACGATCTTGGGCTTGGACCAGGTCTTCATGAGCGTTCCTCTTGCAGGGGTGGAGGCGCTGGACGCGATGCGAGACGCGCCGTCGCGGCGCGCGGCCGCGACCGATCCACGATACACCCGCGCGCGCCGCGATGGCTGTGATTGGAGGCCGCTACGGACGCGAAGCGCGCCACGAATGCGCGCGCCGTTCAGTGCGGACGTCGCCAACGCGCGCGCGGCCGCGCGGCGCCCGCCGGCGGCGATTTCCCGTTGCGTACCGTTTGCGCAGACATCGCCCGCGCGCCGTTCGATGGCGCGCACATTCCTTACGTATCAGTGACGACGTTTGAGAATGTCGCGGGCGAGAACCCAAACCACGATCACGTTGATTATGAGAACCGCGCTGGCGAGCCAGCCCGGGTGGCGGATCATCGCGAAGATGTCGAACGGCAGGTACAGCGCGGCGCCGACGCAGCCCAGCCACGAGGCCCAGGCCTTGGCCTTCCACAGGCCCCAGGCCTCGAACAGGTGCAGGGCGGCGTAGGCGGACACGATGCCGGCGGCCAGATGCACCGAGCCGGGGCTGATGCTGTGCGCGAGCCAGGCCATCGAGCCGTGCTCGGGGTCCAGGTGGAAGCGGCGGATGAGTTCCTCGATCCAGCGCTGCAGCGGCGCGGGGCCGAGCAGTTCCAGGCCGCTGGCGGCCGACAGGGCGAGCAGGCCCTTGACCGCTTCGACCATGGCGATGACGTGCAGGCCCGGGTGGGCCTTGGGGTCGGCGTTGTAGTGCGCGTCGCCGGGGTTCATCGCGGGCGCGCGCCGGCGGCGGAGCGGGGGCCGCGCGGGCGGGACGTTGCAGCGGGCAGGCGGAGCGGGGGAAGCGGACGCATGCGGCTTGGATCCTCATCGAGCGCCGGGAACTCCGGCCGTGCCGTGCGGGAGCGGCGGTCCCGCGCCCGGCGCGACGTGCCGGATGGGGGAGGCCCGCGACCCCGCGCCGCGCCGGAACGCGGCGGCGGAATCGCAACTCTTGGGGCGCGGGCGCCGCGGTTCAAGCCGGCGGCGTTCGCGGCGGGTCCGGCTCGGCCCCGCGCAGCCCGATTTTGCCGAAACGCGAGGTCGCAGGCGCTGCGCGTCTTCGCGATGCGGGTATCGATGTCCGTTCTAGCCCGGGTATCGGCGCGACCCATCTTGGCGTCGCGCCGCGCCGATGTCCCGTGCCGAACGGGATGCTTCGACGCTTCGCGGCCGGGTTCGGGCGCAACGCGCGCCGCGCCGGCTTCGGTACAAAAAAACAGGGCGCCTCGCGGCGCCCTGTTCGGCTGGCTTACGCGGCGCGCGAGGCGCGCTTGCGGTCGCTTTCGGTGAGGAACTTCTTGCGCAGGCGGATTTCCTTCGGCGTGACTTCGACCAGCTCGTCGTCCTCGATGAAGTCCAGCGCCTGCTCCAGCGTGTACTTGATCGCCGGGGTCAGCTTGATCGCGTCGTCCTTGCCCGAAGCGCGCATGTTGGTCAGCGGCTTGGTCTTGATCGCGTTGACGGTCAGATCGTTGTCCTTGGAGTGGATGCCGATCAGCTGGCCTTCGTACACGTTGTCGCCTTCGGCGGCGAACAGGCGGCCGCGCTCTTCCAGCGGGCCCAGCGCGTAGGCGGGCGTGGCGCCCGGCGCGTTGGCGATCATCACGCCGTTCAGGCGCTTGGCGATGGTGCCGGTTTCCTTCGGGCCGTAATGGTCGAACACGTGGAACAGCAGGCCCGAACCCTGGGTCAGGGTGCGGAACTCGTTCTGGAAGCCGATCAGGCCGCGCGCCGGGATCATGTAATCCAGACGCACGCGGCCCTTGCCGTCGGGCTCCATGTTCTTGAGCTGGGCCTTGCGGATGCCGAGCTTCTCCATCACGCCGCCCTGGTGCTGCTCTTCGATGTCGACCACCAGTTGTTCGATCGGCTCCATCAGCTTGCCGTCGATTTCCTTGATGATGACTTCCGGGCGCGACACGGCCAGCTCGAAGCCTTCGCGGCGCATGTTCTCGATCAGCACCGACAGGTGCAGTTCGCCGCGGCCGGAGACCAGGAACTTGTCCGGGTCGGAACCTTCCTCGACCTTCAGCGCCACGTTGTGCAGGGTTTCGCGCTCCAGGCGCTCGCGCAGCTGGCGGCTGGTGAGGAACTTGCCGCCGCTGTATTCCTTGTGGCCGGCGAACGGCGAGTTGTTGACCTGGAAGGTCATGCTGATGGTCGGCTCGTCCACGGTCAGCGCCGGCAGCGCTTCGGGCGCGTCGAGCGCGCACACGGTGTCGGAGATCGACAGGTCGGTGACGCCGGCGATGGCGACGATGTCGCCGGCCTCGGCTTCCTCGGCCTCGATGCGCTCCAGGCCCATGAAGCCCAGCACCTGCACGATCTTGCCCTGGCGCTTCTTGCCTTCGCGGTCGACCACGCTGACCGGCATGTTCTTCTTGACCTTGCCGCGCTGGATGCGGCCGATGCCGATCAGGCCGACGAAGTTGCTGTAGTCGAGCTGGCTGATGCGCATCTGGAACGGGCCGTCGAGATCGACTTCCGGCGGCGGGACGTGCTTCATGATCGCTTCGTACAGCGGGGTCATGTCGCCCGAGCGCGCGGCGTCGTCGAGGCTGGCGTAGCCGTGCAGCGCCGAGGCGTAGACGATCGGGAAGTCGAGCTGCTCGTTGGTGGCGCCGAGCTTGTCGAACAGGTCGAACACCTGGTCGATGACCCAATCCGGACGCGCGCCCGGGCGGTCGATCTTGTTGACCACGACGATCGGCTTGAAGCCCATCGCGAAGGCCTTCTGGGTGACGAAGCGGGTCTGCGGCATCGGGCCGTCCATCGCGTCGACCAGGATCAGCACCGAGTCGACCATCGACAGCACGCGCTCGACCTCGCCGCCGAAGTCGGCGTGGCCCGGGGTGTCGACGATGTTGATGCGGTTGCCCTGCCAGGTGATGGCGGTGTTCTTGGCCAGGATGGTGATGCCGCGTTCTTTTTCCTGGTCGTTGCTGTCCATCGCGCGCTCGGCCAGCACCGTGCGCTCGGACAGGGTGCCCGACTGCTTCAACAGACAGTCGACGAGGGTGGTCTTGCCATGGTCGACGTGGGCGACGATGGCGATATTGCGCAGGCGTTCGATGGACATGCGAGAGGACGCCGGAAGGCGCCTAGATGTTGGAAGGAAGCCGGCCATTATACGGGGCAAATGCGGCAAACGCCTGTGCGGGCGGGGATTTTTGTTCAGGGGGCTGAGGGACTGAACGGGGGCGCGCCGGGTTTGGGGGTCACCCTGTAGGAGCGGCGTGAGCCGCGACCCGGCGACGCCGGACCGAAACCCGCGAAAAACGCGCCGTTTCCTGGAAACGCTGGCGCCCGGCTCGGATCTCTTCGGGCGATGCGAAAGGCGGGCCCGGCCGGGGGGCGGGGTCTCGGGGCGGCCGTTGCGGTTGCAGGGGCCGGGCTTTGGGCGGTCGCGGCTTACGCCGCTCCTACGGGCTTCGGGCGGGCGGCGCGTCGATCGGCGCTTCGGTACCCTTGTGGATCGGCTCCGCCGCCGCCATCTCGGCCAGCGACGAGTCACCCCCATCCCCATCGCCCCCTCTGGAGCACGTTGCATGAGCCTGATCGCCACTTTCGACACCTCGCGCGGCCCGATCCGCGTCGAACTCGCCGCCGAGAAGGCGCCGCTGACCGTCGCCAACTTCGTCAATCTGGCCCAGCGCGGCTTCTACGACGGCCTGAACTTCCACCGCGTGATCCCGAACTTCATGATCCAGGGCGGCTGCCCCCAGGGCACCGGCACCGGCGGCCCGGGCTACCGCTTCGAGGACGAGACCCGCAACGGCCTGGGCCACCAGCGCGGCGTGCTGTCGATGGCCAACGCCGGCCCGGGCACCAACGGCAGCCAGTTCTTCATCACCCACATCGTCTGCGACTGGCTCGACGGCAAGCACACCGTGTTCGGCAAGGTGCTGGAAGGCCAGGAGATCGTCGACACCGTGCAGCAGGGCGACAAGATCAACTCGGTCAAGATCGAGGGCGACACCGCCGCCGTGCTGGCCGCCAAGGCCGAGCGCGTGGCCGAGTGGAACAAGGTGCTCGACGCCCAGGCGCGTCCGTAAGCCGGTTTTCCGCCGGTCCGTCCGTTCGCCGCGCGCGGCGGACGCGGCGGCGGCGAGGTGTTTCAGCAAAGGCGGCCGTTCGGCCGCCTTTGCCGTTTTCGGGCGGCGCCCCGCGCAGGGGTGGTTCAGCCGATTCGCCGAGTGGCGCGAGTCCAGGCGGTCGAGGCGATCCGCCGCCGCCGTGGCTGATCCGCCGAGGCGCGCGCTGGCGCTCCGCCGCCGCGCTCGTCCCGCCGCCGCCGCCCGCCGGGCGAAGCCGCCGATCCGGCAAGCCCGGCCGCCGCATCGCGCACGCCGGCGGACCGGCCCCGGTGCGGCCTGCGCGTGGCCGGCGCGCCGGCCCGGCGGTGCCGCTGTGCTACCATTTTGCGGCTCGAAGCAGCGGTAATCGCGGCGCTTTCCGCAAGCCGCCGCCCGGCGCCTGCGCGCGCCGCGCCGCTGCTTCCGGCGCCGTCCATCCTCGCTCCGTCGTACACCACCCCACGAGGTTTACACGATGCCCCAGCTCGCCCGGCGCATCGGTCGCGCCAAGCCCAGCGCGATCATGCAGGTTGCCGAAAAGGCCAAGCGGCTCAAGGCCGAAGGCCGCGACATCATCAGCTTCTCCATCGGCGTCCCCAACTTCCTGCCCGGCGATCACGTCTACGCCGCCGTGCGCGAAGCGCTGGCCAAAGACAGCGGCCAGTACGGCAGCAACCGCGGCGCCGACGCGCTGCTGGACGCGTTCATCGAACACATGGGCAAGGTCGGCCTGACCGGCTACGGCCGCGTCAACTGCGCGACCGGCATCGGCGCCAAGCACGTCATCTACAACATCGCCGAAGCGCTGCTCGACGAAGGCGACACCATCGTCTTCCCGACCCCGTACTGGACCAGCTATCTCGACATCGCCGAGATCGTCAACGCCAAGATCGACCTGCTGCCGTGCCCGGCCTCGCAGGACTACAAGCTCACCCCGGAACAGCTCGACGCCGCACTGGCGAAGAAGCCGCGCGTGTTCTTGTTCAACAATCCCTCGAACCCGACCGGCATGGTCTATTCGAAGGAAGAGATCGACGCGCTGGCCGCGGTGCTCGTCAAGTACCCGGACACCTGGGTCATCACCGACGACATCTACAACCGCATGGTGTTCGACGGCCTGGGCTACCACAACTTCGTGCACTCGCGTCCCGAGCTGCGCGACCGGGTGATCTTCATCGACTCGTTGTCCAAGACCTACGGCATGCCGGGTTGGCGCGTGGGCTTCATGGCCGGTCCGGAAGCCGTCGCCCAGGCGGTGACGACGATGAACTCCAACCACATCACCAACGTGCCGGAGATCGTCACCGCCGCCGCGGTCGCCGCGCTGTCGGGCCCGCAGGACGTGCCGACGCAGAAGTGCGCCGAATTCCAGGCCAAGCGCGATCAGGTCATGGCGGTGATGAACGCGATTCCCGGCGTGGTCTGCCCGCGTCCGCAGGGCGCGTTCTACGTGTTCCCGGACATCAGCGTCGCCTTCGGCAAGACCCATCAGCCCAGCGGCCTGAAGATCGGCAACGACATGGACCTGTGCAACGCGCTGCTGGAAACCAAGGGCGTGGCCTGCGTGCCGGGCTCGGCGTTCGGCGAGCCGCGCGCGCTGCGCATCAGCTACACCTGTCCGACCCCGCAGCTGGCCCCCGGCCTGCAGCGGTTCCAGGAGTTCTTCGCCGAGCTCGCCTGAGCCCGGCGAAGCCGCCCGCCCGCGACGAGAAGGACGAGGTCATGCGCGTCACCACCGTGTTGTTCGTCGTGGCCGCGCTCGCCGTGGGTGCGGTCGGCGCCAAGTTCGCCATGAGCGGCGGCCTGCCGCAGCAGTGGTTCGGCTCGCGTCCGGCGCAACTCGCGCCGGACGATCCGCGCCACACCACCGGCGACAAGCGCATCGTCATGCTCGCCGCGCAGTGGTGCGGCTATTGCGAAAAACTGCGCAAGGACTTCGAACTCGCCGAGGTGCGCTACACCCTGATCGACGTCGACACCGAGCAGGGCCAGCGCGCCATGGCCGCGGTCGGCGCGCGCGGCGTGCCGGTCACCATCGTCGGCCAGGACATCGTCTACGGCTACAACCCCGACCAGATCAAGGACAAGCTCGCGCCGCTCGGCTACCGGCTGTAACGGCGCGCGTCCTCCAACTACTAGCGGGCTCCGCGCCCGCCTCAACGTTCACTAGCGAAGGAAACACCTCGATGAAGACTCCCGTCCGCGTTGCCGTCACCGGCGCAGCCGGCCAGATCGGCTACTCGCTGCTGTTCCGCATCGCCTCCGGCGAAATGCTCGGCAAGGACCAGCCGGTGATCCTGCAGCTGCTGGAACTGCCGCTGGAGAAGGCCCAGGCCGCGCTCAAGGGCGTGATCATGGAACTGGAAGACTGCGCGTTCCCGCTGCTGGCCGGCATCGTCGGCACCGACGACGCGGAAGTGGCGTTCAAGGACGCCGACATCGCCCTGCTGGTCGGCGCGCGTCCGCGCGGCCCGGGCATGGAGCGCAAGGACCTGCTGCTGGAGAACGCCAAGATCTTCACCGCCCAGGGCGCCGCGCTGAACAAGGTCGCCTCGCGCAACGTCAAGGTGCTGGTGGTCGGCAACCCGGCCAACACCAACGCCTACATCGCCATGAAGTCGGCGCCGGATCTGCCGGCGAAGAACTTCACCGCGATGCTGCGCCTGGACCACAACCGCGCGCTGAGCCAGCTCGCCGCCAAGGCCGGCGTCGCCGTGGGCGACATCGAGAACCTGATCGTGTGGGGCAACCACAGCCCGACCATGTATCCGGACTACCGCTTCGCCAAGGCCGGCGGCGCGTCGCTGAAGGACAAGATCAACGACGCCGCCTGGAACGCCGACACCTTCATCCCGCAGGTCGGCAAGCGCGGCGCGGCGATCATCGAAGCGCGCGGCCTGTCCTCGGCCGCCTCGGCCGCCAACGCCGCCATCGACCACATCCGCGACTGGGTGCTGGGCAGCGACGGCAAGTGGGTGACCATGGGCGTGCCGTCGGACGGCAGCTACGGCATCCCGGAAGGCGTCATGTACGGCGTGCCGGTGATCACCGCCAACGGCGAATACACCCGCGTGGAAGGCCTGGAAGTCGACGAGTTCAGCCGCAAGGCCATGGACAAGACCCTGGCTGAGCTGGAAGAAGAGCGCGCCGGCGTCGCCCACCTGCTGGGCTGATCGGCTCGCAGCAGCGATGCATGAACGGGGCGGCTTCGGCCGCCCCGTTCGTTTTTGCGAGGACGGATCCGGCGCCGATGCGGCTGCCGCCGCGCGAACGCAGCGGCTCCGATGTTTTCGGGCGGGTAGGCCGCGTCCCGCGAGCGAAGCTTCGGTACGGATGGGTTTTCCGCCGCGACGGGCGCGCATTCCAGGCCCGACGATCGAGGCCGCCGACGCGCGGCCGGAGCGTGTAGGATCGGACCCGCTTTCCACTGGGACTCCTCATGGCCGACGCCGCCCTGCGCCTTCTGATCGCCGACGACCACCCGATGTTCCGGGCGGCGCTGCGCTACGCGCTGGGCGAGATCGCGCCGAACGCGCACGTGGTCGAGGTCGCCAGCCAAAGCGCGCTGGAAGCGGCGATCGGCAGCGGCGAGGCCTTCGATCTGGCCATGCTCGATCTGATGATGCCCGGCGCGATGGGCTTCTCCTCGCTGGTGTACGCGCGCGGCGAACGGCCCGAGTTGCCGGTGGTGATCATTTCCTCCAACGAACACCCGCGCACGATCCGCCGCGCGCAGCAGTTCGGTGCGTCGGGCTTCGTGCCCAAGTCGGCGCCGGCGGCGGTGCTGGGCGAAGCGGTCGGCGCGGTGCTGGCCGGCAACGTCTGGTTCCCGCCGCAGCAGGCCGAGCGCGACGAAGGCGACGCGCAGTTGGCCGACCGTTTGGCGCAGCTGACGCCGCAGCAGATGCGGGTGTTGTTGCGTTTGGCCGACGGATTGCTCAACAAGCAGATCGCTTACGAGCTGTCGTTGGCGGAGAACACGGTGAAGATTCACGTCACCGCGATCCTGCGCAAGCTCGGTTGCCATTCGCGCACGCAGGCCGCGGTGTTGGTGAAGGGGCTGGCGTTGGAGGACGAGGGCGGCGTGCACGATGGGGCGAGCGGGTTGGCGTAGCCGCGTTGCGGGTAGCGTCGTGAGCGAAGGGTCGTGGTCGCGGCTTGCGCCGCTCCTACAGGGCTTCGATGCCGCAACGCAGCGACTGTAGGAGCGGCGCGAGCCGCGACCGCGACACCTCGCTAACGTCGCAACCTCATTCCCCGCGCCCGACCAACCGCGACGCCAACGCCCGCAACGCCGCCGGCTTCAACGGCTTCGGCAGGAAATGCCAATCGCGCTCCGCCGCGCGCGGCCGCAGCGTCGGATCGGCGTCGGCCGACATCAACACCACCGGCGGCAATCGCTTCCACTTGGCTTCCAGCTGCGTACCGAGCTCGAAGCCGGTGCTCTCGCCCAATCGGTAATCGAGCAGCAGCAGATCCGGCGGCGGTTGCGCGTCGGCGTGGGTCAGCGCTTCGGCCGCGCTGGCGGCGCCGTCGGCGAGGCAACCCCAATCGCTCAGCAACCGCAGCGCGGCCTGGCGCGAATGCAGATCGTCGTCGATCACCCAGACCTTGCGGCCGCGCAGCGGCGAATCGGGATCGGCGGTGGCCGCGGCGGGGTGGATCGTCGGCGCGACCGGCGCCGCTTCGGCCTCGGTCTCGCGCGCATACGGCGCCTCGACCGAAAACACGCTGCCGTGCCCGGGCCAGGAGCGCACCGCGACGCGATGGCCGAGCAGGCGCGCCACCCGCCGCACGATCGCCAGACCCAAGCCGGCGCCGCGCTGCGGCGCGTCCGCGCCGGTGTCCAGGCGCTGGAATTCCTCGAAGATCAGCTCGCGCTTGTTCTCGGCGATGCCCGGCCCGCTGTCCCACACCTCGATCCGCACGCCGCCGCGCAGCCGCCGCGCGCCGAGCACGATGCGGCCGTCGCGCGGAGTGAATTGCATCGCGTTGGAGACGAAGTTCTGCAGGATCCGCCGCAGCAGCACTTCGTCGCTGTCGACCCGCACGCGAGTGGGCAGCACGTGCAGGCGCAGCCCGCGCGCCTGGGCGAGGATGCGGAACTGGCTGTCGATGGCGGCGAACACCCGCGCCAGCGGCAGCGCCGCGCGCCGCACTTCCAGCGCGCCGGATTCCAGGCGCGAAATGTCGAGCAGGCTGGAGAGGATGTCGTCCTGCGCCGCCAACGCCGCTTCGATGTGATCGGCCAGCTCGCGCCCCTCGACGTCGTCCACGCGCCGGCGCAGCGACGATAGGTACATGCGCGCGGCGTTGAGCGGCTGCAGCAGATCGTGCACCGCGGCGGCGACGAAGCGGGTCTTGGAGCGGTTGGCGCGCTCGGCCTCGCCCTTGGCCGCCTGCAGGTCGCTGGTGCGCTGTTCGATGCCGCGTTCCAGACTGTCGGCGAGCGTGCGCAGATCGCGCGCGGCCTGCTTGTAGGCGGTGATGTCGGCGTAGCTGGTGACGAAGCCGCCGTCGGGCATCGGGTTGCCGCGGATTTCGATCACGGTGCCGTCGGGGCGCTCGCGTTCGTGCAGATACGGCTGGCCGCGCAGCAGATGATCGAGACGGCGCTTGATCGCTTCTTCCGGATCGGCGCCGAGCAAGCCGCGCTTGGCGTTGAAGCGGATCAGGTCCTCGATCGGCCGGCCGACCTGCAGCAACTCGGGCGGATAGCGGAACAGTTCGCCGTAACGCTGATTCCAGGCGACCAAGCGCAACTGCGCATCGACCACGCTGACGCCTTGCGGCAAATGCTCCAGGCTCTGGCCTTCGCCCATGCTCGCCTGCCGCGCCGCGTGCACGAGGCCGTCCTGCGCGTTGCGCAGCGCTTCGGCGTGGTGTTCGACCATGCGTTCGAGTTCCTGCCGGCTGCGCAGGCGCAGCGCGGCGATGCGGCCGCGCTGGATCAGCAGCAGCGCCACTGCCACCGCCAGCAGCCACGCGCCGGCGGCGACCGCGCGCGCGATCCAGGCGGTGCGGATGCTCGGGGTGACGTCGCGCAGCAGGTGCAAGGTCCAGTCCTCGCGCGCCAGATGCAGCGACTGCCACAGCATCGGCTCGCGCAGGCGCGGTTCGCGCCAGCGCACCACGCGCGCGCCGCCGTCGATTTCGCGCTGTACTTCGAACGCGGCCGGGCGCAGGCGCTGGCTCTGGTATTGGCGGGTCTCGCGCAGTTCGGTCTGCTCAGCCGGCGACAGCGCGTGCAGCATGCGGTAGCGCCACAGCGGCTGCGCCGACAGGAACACCACGCCGTGGTTGTCGCTGAGCAGGACCAGATCGCCGCGTTCGCTCCAGTCCGAGCGGATGTCTTCCAACTCGACCTTCACCGCCACCGCGCCGACCGCGCCGCCGCGCTCGTCGCGCACCGCGCGGGCGATGAAATGGCCGGGGATGCCGGTGGTGACGCCGATGGCGTAGAACTCGCCGGCGCCGCGTGCCATCGCCTGCTGGAAGTACGGACGGAACGCGTAGGAGTAGCCGACGTTGCTGTTGGGCTGGTCCCAGTTGCTCGCCGCCAAGCCGGTGCCGCTGCGGTCGATCAACGTCAGCGTGCTGGTGCGGTTGGCGAAGTTGAGCTGCACCAGCCGCTCGTTGGCGCGCTGGCGCTGCGCGGTGTCGTTGGGGTTGGCGAGCGTGGCGCGCAATTGCGGATCCAGCGACAGCACCGCCGGCATGATCCGGTAACGGTCGATGTGCTGCTCGATCACCTGCGCGCGCTGCGCGAGCAGGGCGCTGGCTTCGCCGGCCTGCCGCTGCAGCGCCTGCGCGTAGGCGATGCGTCCGGCGACCAGCGCCGACAGCAGCATGCCGGCGAGGATCAGGACGATCCAGGCGGCGGTCTGGAGCTGGCGGCGGCGGTGGTGGAGCATGGGGGCGGAAGCGGGGTTGGGGGTAGGGGTTGGGGAACTGAAGGGGCGCGGGTTCGGCGAGATTAGCGGGACTGGGGTGAGATGGCGGTCAATCGACAGCGCGCCGATCGCGACGGACGTGATGCCCGCCGCGCTTCGACATAGCGCGTCGCGCCTCCAGTTCCCCAACCCCTAACCCCCAACCCCGCTTCGGCTTCAGAACTGCACCTGCGCCCGCACCTCCACCACATCCGGATCCGCCGCCAGCAATCCCTTATCCGCCTTCACATGCACGTAGTTGGCCTGGAACTTGAAGTGGGTGGTGAGGTACCAGTTCGCGCCGACGGTCCAATCGCGTTGCTTGCCGCCGGCGATGCCGCCGTCGTCGAGGTCGAGCTGGCCGTAGCGCGCCAGCAGCTCGACCGCGCCATAGCCGTGCGCGGGCTTGATGTTGGCGACGTTGTTGCCGCTGTAGGGCCGGGTTTCGCCGGTGACCACCCAGCTGCCGGTGACGTAGTAGCCGTCGGCGGTGAAATCGCGCTGGCCGTTGTTGCGTTGCGCGGTCGCGCGCAGGTACTCGGCCTGCACCGACCACGGCCCGTCGATCCACAGCGCTTCCAGACCGTTGCGCACGATCTTGTCGGTCTCGCGCAGGCTGCCCGAATCGACCAGCCGCACCGCGGTCAGGCCGTTGAGCGGACGCGCGCGGAAGCGCGCGGCGGGGCCGAAGTAAGCGCCGCGGCCGTCGGTGAAGCCGTGCGGGTTTTCGACCGAGCCGGTCAGGCCCAGATGCAGCACCCGGTCTTTTTCCTTGATCGGCGTCCACACCGCACGCCCGGCGGCGGTGGTGCCCGGGTTGTCGCCCTGCAGGTCGTGGCCGAAGAAATACCCGGCGGTCAGCGCATAGCGCGGCCGTTCGATCGACCACTCCACGCCGGTGCGGCGGCCTTCGAAGATCGCCTGCGAGGCGGCGGACAGTTCCATCATGCTCGCGGTGCGCGAAGCGGCGACGCTCTCCATGCTCACCGGCGTCTTGAAGTAGCCGACGCGGACCTTGCCGTAGTCGGCGCCGAACAGCGCTTTGGTTTCCAGGCGCAGGGCCACGTCGAGCCACAGCTTGGACTCGAAGTCGAACACCGCGGTGAAGTCGTAGACGTCCTTCTTCTTCAGGTTCATGCCGAACTCGCGGCGGCGGTAGTGGCCGTCGTCCTTGAGCCGGGTCGCGGCGGTGCCGTAGCCGTCGCCGTCGAAATCGACGACGTCGTAGGCCCAGTTGGCCGTGGCGGAAATTTCGGTGCCGTCGGAGAAAGCGTATTTGGTCGGCCAGTCGTCGAAGCTGCCGGCGTGGGCGGCGGGCGCGAGCGCGTACAGGGCGAGTGCGAGCGGGGAAGCGGCGAAGGCGAAGCGGGCGTTGCGCATGGTCGGGCTCCAGGTTCGTCGGTGCCGTCCTGGCAGCAGAACTCCGCGCCGGACGCGCGCGGCGTCCGGCTGGGGAAGGGAAGGCGGATCGCGGCGGCCCGCGCGCGGGCCGGCGTTTCAAGCGATGCGGATCAGGCCTTGTCGGCCAGCGGAGCGTGGTGATCCGACGGCAGGTCGGCATCGAGATCGGTCGCGCTCGGCGGATTGAGCAGCTCGCGGTTGAGCTTGTCGCGATCGAGTTCGTTCTCCCAGCGCGCCACCACCACGGTGGCCACGCCGTTGCCGATGATGTTGGTCAGCGCGCGCGCCTCGCTCATGAAACGGTCGATGCCGAGGATCAGCGCGAGGCCCGCGACCGGCACCGCCGGCACCACGTGCAAGGTCGCCGCCAAGGTGATGAAGCCCGCGCCGGTGACGCCCGAGGCGCCCTTCGAGGTCAGCATCGCCACCGCCAGCAAGGTGATTTCCTGGGTGAGGGTGAGCTCCACGCCCAGCGCCTGGGCGACGAAGATCGCCGCCATGGTCAGGTAGATGTTGGTGCCGTCGAGGTTGAACGAATAACCGCTCGGCACGACCAGGCCCACCACCGGCTTGGAGCAGCCCAGCCGTTCGAGCTTGCGCATCAGCGGCACCAGCGCCGATTCCGACGACGAGGTGCCCAGCACCAGCAGCAGTTCGTCGCGGATGTAGCGGATGAAACGGATGATGCTGAAGCCGGTGAAGCGCGCGATCAGGCCCAGCACGATCAGCACGAACAGCGCGCAGGTCAGGTAGAAGCTGCCCATCAGCTTCATCAGCGGGCCGAGCGCGCCGACGCCGAATTCGCCGATGGTGAAGGCCATCGCCGCGCCGGCGCCGATTGGCGCGAGCTTCATGATCATGCTCATGATGCCGAAGAACACCTTCGACAGCGGTTCGAGCAAATCCATCACCTTCTCGCCGGTCTTGCCCATGTGCAGCAGCGAGAAACCGAACAGCACCGCGAGCAGCAGCACCTGCAGCAGGCTGCCGTCGCCGGTGAAGGCGTCGGTGAAGGTCTTGGGGATGATGTGCAGCAGGAAGTCGACCGTGCTCTGCTGCTCGGCCTTGTGCGCGTAGTCGGTGGCCTTGGCCACCAGCGCCGGGTCGAGCTTGGCCGGATCGGCGTTGAAGCCGACGCCGGGCTTGAGCGTGTTGACCACCAGCAAGCCGATCAGCAAGGCGATGGTGGAGACCACTTCGAAATACAGGATCGCCTTGACGCCCACGCGCCCGACTTTCTTGACGTCGGCGACGCCGGCGATGCCGAGCACCACGGTCAGGAAGATGATCGGGCCGATCAGCATCTTGATCAGCGCGATGAAGCCGTCGCCCAGCGGTTTGAGCTTGACCCCGAATTCGGGGAAGAAATGCCCGATCAGGCCGCCGAGGACGATGGCGCCGACCACCCAGAGATAGAAGTGCGAGCCGGATTTTTTCATGGTGGGCGTCGGGCCAAGAGTGAGGGAGAAGGGGCGGGGAGCGAGCGCTCAGTCGCGGTCGATGGTCGAGTGCTTGCGCGTGTCGGGCATCAGCGCGTAAACCAGCAGCGAGCACAAAATGCAGGCGCTGACGTACCAGAAGAAGCCGGTTTCCAGGCCGATCTTCTTGAACCACAGCGCCACCGGCTCGGCGGTGCCGCCGAACAGGGCGACGGTGAGCGCGTAGGGCAGGCCGACGCCGAGCGCGCGGATCTCGACCGGGAACAGTTCCGCCTTCACCACCGCGTTGATCGCGGTGTAGCCGCTGACCGCGGCGAGCAGGATCATGATCAGCCAGAACGCTTCCATCGGCGTTTGCGCGCCGCGGATCCAATGCATCACCGGCACGGTCAGGATCGTGCCGAGCACGCCGAAGGCGATCAGGATCGGGCGCCGGCCGATGCGGTCGGACAGCGCGCCCACCAGCGGTTGCAGCAGCATGTAGACGAACAAGGTGCCGGCGTTGATGAGCGAGGCGGTTTCCTTGTCGAAGCCGGTGCTGATGGTGAGGAACTTCAGCATGTAGTTGGTGTAGGTGTAGAACGCCAGCGTGCCGCCCATGGTCAGGCCGACCACGGTCAGCACCGCGCGCGGATGCTGCATCAGCGTGCGCAGCGAACCTTCGCGGCGCGCCGGCGCATCGCCGGACTTGAGCTTGGCGAAGGATTCGGTTTCCTGCATGTTGCGGCGCAGGTACAGCGCGGTGATCGCGGCGATCGCGCCGATCGCGAAAGGGATGCGCCAGCCCCAGGACTTGAGCTGCTCTTCGCTGAGCACGAACTGCTGCAGCACGATCAGCACCAGCAGCGCGAGCAGCTGGCCCATGATCAGGGTGACGTAGAGGAAGCTCGACCAGAAGCCGCGGTTCTCGCGCGAGGACATCTCGCTCAGATAGGTGGCCGAGCTGCCGTATTCGCCGCCGACGCTCAGGCCCTGCATCAGCCGCGCCAGCACCAGCAGCACCGGCGCGAGCACGCCGATGGTTTCGTAGCCGGGAGTGAAGGTGATGATCAGCGAGCCGGCGCACATCAGCAGCACCGAGCGCATCAGCGCGGCGCGGCGGCCGTGGCGGTCGGCGTAGCGGCCGAACACCCAGCCGCCGAGCGGGCGCATCAGGAAGCCCACGGCGAAGATCGCGCCGGCGTTGAGCGCTTGCGAGATGCGGTCGCCGGAGGGGAAGAAGATATGGGCGAAGTAGAGCGAGAACGCGCTGTAGACGTACCAATCGTAGTACTCGACCAGATTGCCGACCGAGCCGGAGAAGATCGATTTCAGGCGTTGGCCCGGGGGCATGCTCGGGGCCGCGGCCGGGGCCTGGGCGGAAGTAATGGCGCTCACATCGACTCCTATCGCGAAGATCGTGGGGGGAGCGTCGGGCGTCGGTGCGTCGAACGCGTTCGCGGCAGCGCAGCGGGGCGTCCCCACACCCGGCGCCGATGGTGGGCGGCGGGGCGGGGAGGGCCAATAACACCTTAGGGTTAGGCATCGCGGCGGGCACGCCGCGATGCCGCGAAACCGCGGATTCATGCCGCAAAACGAGGGGTTCGGAGCGGTCCGGGCGGGTTAGCCAATTGGTCTTAGGCCGGGGCGGGCGCGGCGCGCGGGCGGCGTCGCCATCAGCGCGTCATCTGCGTTGCCCATGCTTGCGCGGATTTTTGCCCTGCGCCCCCGGAGAGTTTTCGATGAAGCACCCCAACGCCCACGCCGCGCTCGCGCTGGCCATCGCCGCCGCGCTGACCGCCGCGCCCGCTTACGCCGCCGACGACGCGGCCGCCACCGCCGACGCCGCCGGCGAATCCCGCGACGCCACCACGCTCGACGCGGTCTCGGTGATCGGCCTGGGCGAAACCCGGCAGGTGCAGCGGGTCAAGCTGGCCGACATCGAGAAGACCGTGGCCGGCACCAGCCCGCAGAAGATCCTCAACAAGCTGCCCGGCATCTCGGTGCAGTCCAACGACGCCTACGGCGCCAACGAGGAATCGCAGACCATCAGCCTGCGCGGCTTCAACCAGCGCCTGCTCGGCTACACCCTCGACGGCATTCCGCTCGGCGACAACAGCTACGGCAACTACAACGGCCTGGGCATCAGCCGCGCGCTGATCGGCGAAAACCTCGCCGGCGCCGAACTGGCCGCGGGCATCGGCTCGCTCGGCACCGCCTCCACCAGCAACCTCGGCGGCACCTTGCAGTATTTCTCGGCCGATCCGGAAGCCGAGTTCGGCCTGCGCGTGGCTCAAACCTTTGGTAGCGACAGCACTCGCCGCACCTACGCGCGCCTGGACACCGGCGAGCACGGCGGCTTCTCGATGTATCTGTCCGGCTCGCTGCTCAGCGCCGACATGTGGTCGCGCCCGCACGACAACCAGGATCAGAACCAGGTCAACGTCAAGGCGCTCTACACCTTCGGCGACGGCAACCGCATCAGCGCGTTCCTGTCCAGCGCCGAAACCAGCCAGGCCAACTACGCCTATCTGTCCAAGGCGCTGCTCGCGCGCGGCGCGGATTGGGACTGGAACCTGTACAAGCCGGATTGGCAGCGCGCGCTCAACGCCGCGTACTGCGCGCCCAAGCCGTGGCCGGCGAACAAGGCCGGCGACCGCCGCTGCAAGTTCGAATCGCCGGCGGCGACCATCGACGACGCCTACTACGCCAGCCGCGCGCTGCGCACCGACCATCTGGCCGCGCTGGCCGGCGAGTTCAACCTCGGCGAAGGCCTGCGCCTGAACGCGCAGACCTACTACCACGACGACCGCGGCCAGGGCCATTGGTGGTCGCCGGGCAACTGGTCGTACCCGAACACCGCCAAGGAGATTCCGATCTCGATCCGCAGCACCAACTACGGCATCAACCGCTACGGCGCGATGGCCTCGTTGAACTGGGACGTCGGCATCCACCGCCTCCAGGGCGGCGTCTGGTACGAGAGCAACCACCACGACGTGCAGCGCAACTTCTATTTCATCGACGGCCCGGTCAACGACGACCGCTTCCTCAACGATCCCGACCGTCGCCTGTTCTTCCAGAAATACCGCATCACCACCCGCCAGGCCTATTTGCAGGACACCATGAGCCTGCTCGACGGCCGCCTGACCGTGGACGTCGGCGCCAAGAGCACCCAGGTCGACATGCGCGCGACCCAGGTGCCGTCGAAGATGATGGAAGTGCCCAACGCCAGCGGCCGCCTGGAAACCAAGGACCACTTCCTGCCGCAGCTCGGCGTGGGCTACAAGCTCGGCGAAGGCCGCGAAGTGTTCGCCGCCTACACCGAGAACGTCGCCGCCTTCGTCGGCGGCGGCGCGGGCGGCCCGCTGGCGATCAATCAGGCCGCGTTCGACGCGCAGAAGGCCGATCTGAAGCCGGAAGAATCCAAGACCCTGGAAGCCGGCTACCGTCAGGTCGGCGAGACCTATCAGGCCTCGCTGAGCGTCTACAAGGTGCGCTTCGACAACCGCCTGCTCTCGCTCAACCCGTGTTCGAGCATCGAAGCCGGCACGCGTCCGGAGTGCATCACCAAGTTCTTCAACGTCGGTTCGGTCGACAGCTACGGCAGCGAGCTGGTCTTCATCTGGAAGCCGATCGACGGCCTGCAGTGGTACAACGCGCTGTCGTGGAACAAGTCGACCTACGAGGACAACTACATCGACGGCGGCAAGGTCGTGCCGACCAGCGGCAAGCGCGTGGTCGACGTGCCCGACACCATGTTCTCCAGCGAAGTCAGCTACAGCCGCGGCCCGTGGCTGGCCAGCGTCAGCGGCAAGTACACCGGCAAGCGCTACTACACGTATCTCAACGACAACGGCTTCGGCGGCTACACCACCTTCGACGCCGCGCTGCGCTACACCTTCGATGCGATGGGCCCGCTGCGCCAGTGGTCGGTCTCGCTCAACGCCAGCAACTTCACCGACAAGCGCACCGCGAGCAACCTGACCGCGTTCAGCGCTTCGGACCCGCAGGGCAAGACCTACGCCTTCCACGCCAACGCGCCGCGGCAGGTGTTCCTGACCATCGACGCGCGCTTCTGAGGTCCGCGCGGCCGCCGGCGCGAGCCGGCGGCCGCGAGGCCCGACTTGTAGGAGCGGCGTGAGCCGCGACCGCGACAACGCAACTACGCCGGAATTTTCGCGGTGGTTGCGTTGTCGCGGTCGCGGCTCGCGCCGCTCCTACAGGGGGCGTCCGGTTTCGCGTTGGGCTCGGGCGGCGACAAGAGCCGCCGCGCTCACTCCGTCGCGCCTTGCGACCAGCGCGCCACCGCGCGCTGCAACGCACCCTCGTCGCGCACCACCACATGCCGGTAGCGCAGTGCGATCCAGCCGCGTTGCTCCCAGGCCTTGAGCTGCTTGCTCACGCTCTGCCGGGTCGCGCCGAGCATGTTGGCCAGATCGTCCTGCGGCAGCGGCAGATCGATCAGCCGGCCGTGCTCGCGCTCCACGCCGTACACCCGCGCCAGCTCCAGCAGGCGCTTGCCCAGGCGCGCGGCCAGCGGCAGGGTGAGCGCGTCTTCGACGTATTCCAGCGCGGTGCGCAGCTTGCGGCACAGCAGCCGGGTGAAGCCGCGGTACAACTCGGGGTGTTGCTCCAGCAGCGCCAGGAACCGTGCGCGCGGCAGCAACAAGATGTCGCTGTCGCCGGCGGCGCGCGCGTCCTGCGGGCGCGGCTGGCCGTCGAACATCGACACTTCGCCGAACCAACTGCCGGGTTCGAACTGCACGATCAGCATCTCGCGTCCGCTCGCGGTCGGCACGCTCAGGCGGATGCGGCCGGACACCACGCCGTACAAACCCTCGGCCGCGTCGCCGCGCGCGTACAGCAGCTCGCCGTCGCGCAGGCGCCGGCGCACCGACATGGCCTGCAGGTGCGCGACGACTTCGGGCGAGAGGTCGCGCAACCAGGGATCGGCGGGCAGGGGGGGCGAATCGGGCATGGCAGCGGTTTGGCCGGGGACTGCGCCGATTCTGGCGCGTTTCCGGCGGCGCTGCCGGATCTTGGCTTCAGGCGCCGCGGCCGTAGCGTCGCGTTCGAAGCGCAGCGGCCTGGGCGCGAGCGTCGTGACGCCGCCGCGGTAGGGCCGCGTCGCCGTCGCGAACCCGGGCCGCCGCGTCGTGCAGTGGCCCGGCGAAACGAAGCGAGGCCGCCGCGTCGCGCCGCGGCCCGATGAAACGAAACGAGGCGGCCGCGGCCGCCTCGCCTCAACGCCAGTCGATGTGTCCGCGCACCACGTTGCTGACCCGGCCGCCGGACCACACCTCGCCGTCCGCGTCCACGCGCAACTGCAAGCGCGCATCGAAGCC
The DNA here is from genome assembly GCF_018847975.1 of Lysobacter sp. K5869. Taxonomy (NCBI): domain Bacteria; kingdom Pseudomonadati; phylum Pseudomonadota; class Gammaproteobacteria; order Lysobacterales; family Lysobacteraceae; genus Lysobacter; species Lysobacter sp. K5869. Next base: position 2,628,413 of record NZ_CP072597.1, read on the forward strand.
GACTTCGCGGCCCTGGCTGACGGTGTAGCGGCCGTCGCGCCCCGGCAGCGTGTCGTTGTGCTTGAGCCACGCGGCGAGCGTGGCGTTGGCCGCGCCGGACGCCGCGTCCTCGAACTGCGCCGGCGCGCCGACGAAGGCGCGCACGACCAGATCGTAATCTTGGCCGGCATCGGCGCGCGCGAACGCGCACAGGCCCATGGTTTCGGTGCTTTCGGCGAGCCGGCCGATCGCCGCCCAATCGGGCTGGGCGGCGCGCAGCGCGGCTTCGTCGCGCAACTGCGCCAGCCACCAGCGGCGGCCGCCGTCCATCAGCGCCGGCGGCAGCGCGCCCAAGGGCAGATCGCGCAAAGCCGCGCTCAGGCGCGGATCGGCGGCGTCGGCGGTTTCGACCACGCGCGCGCGCGGCGTGCGCACCGCGATCGTGCGCGCGTCGCCGTCGCCGGACACCGCCAGCGGCAGCAAGCCGGCCACGCCTTCCTGCACCAGCACGCCGTCCACCGGCGCGGCGAGGCCGGCTTCCAGCACCACGCAAGCGGTGCCGACGCTGGGATGGCCGGCGAAGGGCACCTCGCGGCGCGGGCTGAACATGCGGATGCGGTAGCTGGCGCCGGGCTGGGTCGGCGGGAACACGAAGGTGGTCTCCGGCAGCCGGGTCCAGCGGGCGATGGCCTGCATGGCGGCATCGTCGAGGCCTTCGGCGTCGAGCACCACGGCCAGCGGGTTGCCGGCGCCGGGGCGGTCGGCGAATACGTCCAGTTGCAGATAGCGGCGTTGCGTCATTTCCAGGGGCGTTCCGTAAGGCCCGTGCAGGTGGCGTACAAGGGCGGGGCCAGGGGGCGGGAGAGGGCGGATCGAGGGGATTTCGACAGGTTGGCGAAAGACTTGCGGGCCGGGCGTTCGGCGGCGGTCGGGTTGGACTAGAATCGGCGGTTCGTGTCCGGCTTGCGGGCCGGCGCCGGTTCCGCGCGGATCGGCCGCCTGCTCGAAGCACGCAATTCTAGGCACGCAAGACCCGCAAGTGTGGAATCCCGCCGCGTCCGTTCATCGGCGCCGCGGGCGGATCGATCTGCCCCGGCCGCATGCCGGGCCCTCTCAAGTGGAATCAGCAATCGAGGAATTCGTGGAGACGCAACAGACAGGCTGGGTGGTGCTCAAGTTCGGCGGTACTTCGGTATCTCGCCGCAACCGTTGGGACACGATCGGACGTCTGGCTGGAAAACGTCTGCGCGAAGACGGCCGCCGCGTGCTGGTGGTGGTCTCCGCGCTGTCGGGCGTCACCAACGAACTGCAGGCTATCGCCTACGCGCCGGTCGGCGAGGACGGCGGCATCGCCGCGCGCTTCGCCGGCTTGGTCGAGCGCCACCGCGGCTTCTGCGCCGAACTCGGCCTCGACCCCGACGCGGTGCTCGGCGAACGCCTGGCGAAACTGGTTGCGCTGGAAACCGATCCGCGCGCCGCGGCGCGCGCGCTGGAGTGGCAGGCCGAAGTGCTGGGCCAGGGCGAACTGTTGTCCTCGACCCTCGGCGCGGCGTACCTGCGCTCGCAGGGCCTCGACTTCGGTTGGTGCGACGCGCGCGAGTGGCTCGACGCGGTGTCGCTGCCCAACGCCAGCGAGTGGGCGCAGCGCTTGTCGGTGAACTGCCGGCATCAGGCCGAGCCGGGCTTCGTCGAACGCTTCAGCGCGCAGCCCACGCAGATGCTGATCACCCAAGGCTTCATCGCCCGCCACGGCGACGGCGGCACGGCGATCCTCGGCCGCGGCGGCTCCGACACCTCGGCCGCGTACTTCGGCGCGCTGCTGAAGGCGCAGCGCGTGGAAATCTGGACCGACGTGCCCGGCATGTTCAGCGCCAACCCGCGCGAAGTGCCCGACGCCCGCCTGCTGGCGCGGCTGGATTACGCCGAAGCGCAGGAAATCGCCACCACCGGCGCCAAGGTGCTGCACCCGCGCTCGATCGCGCCGTGCCGCGACGCCGGCGTGCCGATGGCGATCCTCGACACCGAACGCTTCGACCTGCCGGGCACCCGCATCGACGCCAGCGCCGCGACCGTGCCGGGCGTCAAGGCGATCAGCCGCCGCAACGGCATCGTGCTGGTGTCGATGGAAAGCATCGGCATGTGGCAGCAGGTCGGCTTCCTGGCCGACGTGTTCGAGCGGTTCAAGCGCCATGGGCTCTCGATCGACTTGATCGGTTCGTCGGAAACCAACGTCACCGTGTCGCTGGACCCGAGCGAGAACCTGGTCAACAGCAACGTGCTCGAAGCGCTGTCGGCCGATCTGGCCGAGGTGTGCCGGGTCAAGGTGATCGCGCCGTGCGCGGCGATCACCCTGGTCGGCCGCGGCATGCGTTCGCTGCTGCACCGCTTGTCCGACATCTGGGCCGCGTTCGGCCGCGAGCGCGTGCACCTGATCTCGCAGTCGTCCAACGATCTCAACCTGACCTTCGTCATCGACGAGGCCGACGCCGACGGCTTGCTGCCGCATCTGCACCACGAGCTGATCCGCGGCGGCGCCATGCCGGTGCGCGACGACAGCGTGTTCGGCCCGAGCTGGCGCGAGATCTCCGAAGGCAAGCCGCAGCGCGCCGCGCCGTGGTGGCAGGCGCAGCGTTCGCGCCTGCTGGCGATGGCCGCGGCCGGCACGCCGCGCTACGTCTACGATCTGGCCACGGTGCGCGAACGCGCCCGCGCGCTGATCGGCACCGCCGCGGTCGACCGCTGCTTCTACGCGATGAAGGCCAACTCGCACCCGGCCGTGCTGCGCGCCATAGTCGGCGAGGGCTTCGGCCTGGAGTGCGTGTCGCTGGCCGAGATCGAGCGCGTGTTCCAGGCGCTGCCGCACATGGCGCCCGAGCGCGTGCTGTTCACCCCGAGCTTCGCCCCGCGCCACGAGTACGAAGCCGCGCTCGCGCGCGGCGTGATCGTCACCCTCGACAACGTCGAAGCGCTCAAGCGCTGGCCCGAGACCTTCCGCGGCCGCACCCTGTGGCTGCGCCTGGACCTCGGCCACGGCGAAGGCCATCACGAGAAAGTCCGCACCGGCGGCGTCGCCGCCAAGTTCGGCCTGCCGCTGGCGCGCTTCGACGCCTTCGTCGAGGAAGCGCGCAAGCTCGGCATCCGCATCAGCGGCCTGCACGCGCACCTGGGCAGCGGCATCGACGATCCGCAGCACTGGCGCGGCGTCTACGCCAGCCTGGCCGGGCTCGCCGATAGCGTCGGCACCATCGAGACCATCGACATCGGCGGCGGCTTGCCGGTCGCCTACACGCCCGAAGCGCGCGTCTTCGACCTCGACCTGTGGCGCGCGGGTCTGGACGAGATCAAGGCCGCGTATCCGCGCTACGGCCTGATCATCGAGCCGGGCCGCTACCTGGTCGCCGAAAGCGGCGTGCTGCTGCTGTCGGCGACGCAGGTGATCGAGAAGGACGGCGTGCGCCGGATCGGCTGCGACGCGGGCATGAACGCGCTGATGCGTCCGGCCATGTACGAGGCGTATCACGGCATCCACAACCTCAGCCGCTTCGACGACGCCGACACCGCCGCGTTCGACGTGGTCGGCCCGGTGTGCGAGAGCAGCGACGTGCTCGGCCGCGCGCGGCTGCTGCCGAAGGCGACCGAGGAGGGCGACGTGATCCTGGTCGCCGACGCCGGCGCTTACGGCATGGCGATGGCCAACACCTACAACCTGCGCGCGCTGCCGGTCGAGGAGGTGCTCGGATGAGCGCCGCCCCGAACTTCGCGGCGCTCAAACGCCCGCCGCGCGCGACCGTTTCGATTTCGAGAGTGAACCTGTGAGCGATCAATTCCAACGCGACGCCGTGCGCGCCTTCCGTTTCGTGCGTTGCGGCCTGAACGCCGCGACCGGCGTGGCCGAACTGGTCTACGCCTTCGACGACGGCCCGGAGCTGATCGAAACCGTGACCGTGCCCGGCGCGCCGTTCGCGCTGGACGCGGCGCGCGGCGAAGCGGTCGAACGCGCGCTGCGCCTGCTGCATCTGATCGCCGGCGTCAGCTATTACAAGGCCGCGGTGCCGGACGAGATCCGCATCGATTCCTACGCCATCGACGCCGACACCGCCGCGCTGCTGGAGCTGGTCTACGTCAACGGCCTGGGCGAATTTGCCTACCGCAACGGCTTGAACCTGCACGGCAAGATCCGCTTCCCCGTGCAGGCGCCGGCCGATCCGGCCGCGCCCTCGCTCGGCCTGCGCGAGCACGCGCTGGTCGCCATCGGCGGCGGCAAGGACTCGCTGGTCAGCATCGAAGCATTGCGCGCGCTCGGCGTCGAACAGACCGTGACCTGGATCGGCGGCTCGCAGCTGATCGCCGCCTGCGCCCAGCGCACCGGCCTGCCCACGCTCAATCTCGGCCGCGCGCTGGCGCCGCAGTTGTTCGAATACAACCGCCAGGGCGCCTACAACGGCCACATCCCGGTGACCGTGGTGAACTCGGCGATCATGGCCCTGGCCGCGCTGCTGCGCGGCGTGGACCAAGTGGTGTTCTCCAACGAGCGCTCGGCCAGCTACGGCAGCGTGATCGAAGGCACCGGCGAGGTGAACCACCAGTGGTCGAAGGGCTGGGATTGCGAGCGCGCGTTCGGCGATTACTTGCAGAAGCACGTGGCCGCGGATCTGCGTTACTACTCGTTGCTGCGGCCGTTGAGCGAACTGGCGGTGGCGCGGCAGTTCGCGCGCGGCGACCGTTACGACGCGCATTTCAGCAGCTGCAACCGCAATTTCCACATCCTCGGCGAGCGTCCGGCGAGCCGTTGGTGCGGCGTGTGCCCGAAATGCCACTTCGTGTTCCTGGCGCTGGCGCCGTTCATGACCAAGCCGCGGTTGGTGTCGATCTTCGGCCGCAACCTGCTCGACGATCCGGCCCAGACCGACGGCTTCGACGCGCTGCTGGAGTACCGCAACCACAAACCGTTCGAATGCGTCGGCGAAGGCCGCGAATCGCGCGCGGCGATGGCGGCGCTGGCCGAGCGTGCGGAGTGGCGCGAGGACGCGCTGGTCGAACGCTTCGCCCGCGAGATCCGTCCGCAGCTGGCCGGCGAGGAGCTGCGCATCGAGCCGTTGCTGGCGCTGGAAGGCGAGCACCGCGTGCCGGCCGCGCTGTGGGAGCGTCTGCGTGCGTATTTCGCGGTTTGACGGCCAGCGCGTCGCGCTGTGGGGCTGGGGCCGCGAAGGCCGCGCCGCCTACCGCGCGATCCGCTCGCGTTTGCCGCAACTGGAATTGACGCTGTTCTGTTCGGTCGATGAGGCCGCCGATGCGCGCGGCTTGCGCGACCCGCGTTTGTCGGTGGAAACCCAAGCCAGCGCCGAGCGCTTGGGCGCGTTCGAGTGGATCGTCAAATCGCCCGGGATCAGCCCATACCGCGCCGAGGCGCTGGCAGCGGCGGAGCAGGGCGCGCGCTTCATCGGCGGCACCGCGCTGTGGTTCGGCGAACACGCCGCGTCGCAAGCCGGCGGCCGTGTGGTGTGCGTCACCGGCACCAAGGGCAAGAGCACCACGACGTCGCTGCTGGCGCATCTGCTGCGCGCCGGCGGCCACCGCACCGCGCTGGCCGGCAACATCGGCCTGCCGCTGCTGGAAATCTTGGACGCGCTGGAAGGGCCGCAACCGCCTGAGTTCTGGGCGGTCGAGCTGTCGAGCTACCAGACCGGCGATGTCGGCCTGAGCGGCGCGCGACCCGACGTGGCCGTGGCGCTCAACCTCTTTCCCGAACATCTGGACTGGCACGGCTCGCAGGCGCGTTACGTCGAAGACAAACTGCGGCTGCTGACCGAAGGCCGGCCGCGCATCGCCGTGCTCAACGCGGCCGATCCGGTGTTGTCGGCGCTGCGCTTGCCCGACAGCGAGATCCGCTGGTTCGGCGACGAAGCCGGCTGGCATCTGCGCGGCGACGCGCTGTGGCGCGGCGAACGCGAAGTCATGGACACCGCCTCGCTGCCGCTGCCGGGCCGACACAACCGCGGCAACCTGTGCGCGGTGCTGACCGCGATCGAAGCGCTCGGCCTGGACGCCGCGCCGCTGGCGCCGGCCGCGGCCAGCTTCCGCCCGCTGCCGAACCGCTTGCAGCCCATCGGCGAACGCGACGGCATCGCTTACGTCAACGATTCGATCAGCACCACGCCGCACGCGACGCTGGCGGCGTTGGAGTGCTACGCCGGCCGCCGCATCGCGCTGCTCGTCGGCGGCCATGATCGCGGCATCGACTGGCAAGGCTTCGCCGACGCCATGCGCACGCGCGCGCCGCTCGCTATCGTCACGATGGGCGAAAATGGCCCGCGCATCCACGCGCTGCTCGCAGCGGCAGCGGGCGAGGGCGGCTTCGCCCTGAGCGCGGCCCGCGACCTCGCCGACGCCATGCAGCAGGCCCGCGCCGCGCTCGGCGCGCAAGGCGGCGTGGTGCTGCTGTCGCCGGGCGCGCCGAGCTTCGGCGCGTATCGCGATTACGTCGCGCGCGGCCGGCATTTCGCCGAGTTGGCGGGGTTCGATCCGGATACGATCAGCGCGATCGCCGGCATCGGCATCGCCTGACAGGCAGCTCCCTGTAGGAGCGGCGCGAGCCGCGACCGCGACAGCGCAACGTCCGCGAAGGTTTCGGCGCAGTTGCGCTGTCGCGGTCGCGGCTCGCGCCGCTCCTACAGGTAGCCTTTGCGGCAACGCAGCGTTGAACCGTCACACCGGTTTGCCCGAGCCGCGCTACTCTGCGCCGACCGCCCAACCCGGAGTCTTCGCCATGCGCCGTACCTCCGCCGTCCTGCTGCTCGCCCTATGCGCCTCGCCCGCCTTCGCCGCGATCAAGACCAAGCCGGTGGAGTGGAAAGTCGGCGACGACAGCTTCAGCGGCGTATTGGTCTACGACGACGTCAACGCGATCAAGCGCCCCGGGCTGGTGATGGTGCCCAACTGGATGGGCGTGACCGACAACGCGATCAAGCGCGCCGGCGAGATCGCCGGCGACGACTATGTGGTGCTGGTCGCCGACATGTACGGCAAGAACGTTCGGCCGAAGAACAAGGACGAAGCCAAGGCCGCGGTCGGCAAGGTCTACGCCGACGGCGGCGTGACGATGCGGCAGCGCGCCAGCGCCGCGGTGGCGGCGTTGAAGGCGCAGGACAAGACCGCGCCGCTGGACGCTTCGCGCATCGGCGCGCTGGGCTTCTGCTTCGGCGGCTCCAGCGTGCTGGAACTGGCGCGCACCGGCGCCAACCTCGCCGGCGTGGTCAGCTTCCACGGCGGGCTCAAGGCGCATCTGCCCGGCAACGGGGTCAAGGTCAACGCGCCGGTGCTGGTGCTCAACGGCGCCGCCGACAAATCGGTGCCGAACGAGGACGTGCTCGCGTTCGAGAAGGAAATGGACGACGCCGGCGCCGACTGGCAGCTGGTGAACTACAGCGGCGCGCGGCATTGCTTCGCCGAATCGGAGAACGCCAACAACCCGCCGGAGGACAACTGCCGCTACGACGCGCGCGCGTCCAAGCGCTCGTTCGCGGCGATGCGGGCGTTCTTCGTCGAGCGGTTCGGCGCGCGCGATTGAGGCGCGCGGCGGGCGCTTGGGTTAGAGCCCTGTTGAAGGTGGATGCGTGCGATCCACCTGTAGGAGCGGCGTAAGCCGCGACCGCGACAACGCAGCTAACGCGAACGTTTCGCCGTAGTCGTATTGTCGCGGTCGCGGCTCGCGCCGCTCCTACAGAGGGCAACCGCGGCGACGCGGAGCTGAAACGAATCGGGGCCGGAACCTGCGCGACGACGCAGCCACCGTGGAGGTTTCACCGAGCGTTTGGCCCCTCGCCCAGGCGCGATGTCGCGTCAACGAACGTAAGTCCGCAATCTACCTGTAGGAGCGGCGCAAGCCGCGACCGCGACAACGCAACCACCGCGAACGTTTCGTCGTCGTTGCATTGCCGCGGTCGCGGCTCACGCCGCTCCTACAGCGGCCATTCGCGGCGAGGTGGGGCCAAAACGCATCGGGGCCGGAACCTTTCCCGCAACCTCGCGGAAAACGTCCCGGCCCCGATGTTCCCGGCGCTGCCCGCGCCGAAAAACCTCAGTGATCGCGGCTCACCGCATACCGCGCCAACCCGCGCAGCGCCGCTACGTATTCGTTGTCCTCCAACCCGTCCAACGCCGCCTCGGCCGCGTCGGCGTAGTCCTGCGCGCGCCGACGGCTGTACGCCAGACCGCCGGTCGCGTGGATCGCCGCCAACACTTCCGGCATCGCGTCGCTGTCGCCGTGTTCCACCGCCGCGCGCAGCCGCGCGCGCACGGCTTCGTCGCTGTGGGCGATGGCGTGGATCAGCGGCAGCGTCGCCTTGCCCTCGGCCAGATCGTCGCCGAGGTTCTTGCCCAGGGTCTGCGCGTCGGAGGCGTAATCGAGCACGTCGTCGGCGATCTGAAAGGCATAGCCCAGCGCCATGCCGTAATCGTGCAGGCGCTGCTGCACGGCGCTGTCGCTGCCCGCGAGCAACGCGCCCAAGCGGGTGGCGGCGGCGAACAGCACCGCGGTCTTGCGCTCGATCACGCGCAGGTAGGCCGGCTCGTCGGTGTCGGGATTGCGCACGTGCAGCAGCTGCAGCACCTCGCCCTCGGCGATGCGGTTGGTGGTGTCGGCGAGGATCTTCATCACCTCCAGCCGGTCGAGCTCGACCATCAACTGGAAGCTGCGCGAGTACAGGAAGTCGCCGACCAGCACGCTGGCGGCGTTGCCCCACACCGCGTTGGCGGTCTTGCGGCCGCGGCGCAGGTCGGACTCGTCGACCACGTCGTCGTGCAGCAAGGTCGCGGTGTGGATGAATTCGATGACCGCGGCCAACTGGTGCGCCTGCGGGCCGCGATGGCCGAGCGCGCCGGCCGCCAGCAGCAACAGCATCGGCCGCAGGCGCTTGCCGCCGGCGCCGACGATGTACTCGGCCACCTGATTGATCAGCACCACGTCCGAAGCCAGGCGGCGGCGGATCAGGGCGTCGACCGCTCCCATGTCGTCGCGGGCCAGGGATTGGATGTTCGCCAGGTCGGGGACGGACAAGGTCGTAGCGCTGGAGGGCATGGAGTGGCCGGATCGAGAAAACGGAAAGTATAGGGCTTGGCCGACGGGCATCTCAGCCCGCGCGGAGCGCCCGATGAGGCGCCGTGAGCGGGCGTGAGCGGTCGGTTTCGCTGAACGGGCTGAATTGAATTTCCAAAACACGCTCTTTTTATGTGGTTTTGACGTCTATTTGCGATCTAGGTCGCAGCAGAATTTCACGCGCCTTCTGCGCGAGCACAGCTAATTTCGACCCGAAAACGCACATTTAGTTCGTTGTTTCGACTTGGTTCGAGGTGCGGTCCGGGCGGTTCGGTGTTGCCGGCAGGTGAGGTCAAAAACTGTCGAAATGCGTCAGTTTTGGATCCATCAGGGCTGAAATTGTGCTTCGTCTATCTCACAATCAGTGTGATCGTCATTGAAATAAAGATGTGACGGATGGCACAATATTTGTAGTCCTGTCCTGTAAGGCAGTACGAATCACGTATTGGCGGTAGGGGTTCCAAAACGGAGCTGGATCGGATGCGGTTTCTAGCCGCATCGGATGCGCCTTCGGGGTGGAAGCAAGGGGGGCACGTATGACGTGTCAGAGGTTGAACATCGGTATCCGCACGGATGTCGTTGGTCCTGCCGTCCGCTGGACGGTTTCCTTCCGTAAGTCGCGCAGTGGCCCGACCGGGGCGCGCGGCACGCGGTTCCTGCCGTAACGAAATCGACAGCCGAGCAGTACCGGCTGGAGCGTAGGCGCACGCGCCCGACGCTTCGGCAGGCACCGCCCGACTGACTTCGGCGCACGCGCGCGGCACGCCGCCGCTCGCCGCCGAAGGGAGAGGACCCGCCGAAGCTCGAGCGCCCCCGCGTTCGCAGAGGCACCCGCACTCGTCGTACGCACGACCCGCATGACCAAGGCAAACCCGCAGTAAGCACGTCGACCAGCCGGAAGACGCACGCAGACCCACCGCCGCGAGGCGGCGTCGGCGCGTCCTGGCGCTTACCGAACTCCTGTTTGGGCTACCGCATGAAAATCGCCAACTTCCTCGTCCCGTCCAGCCCATCGCCGCGCACGCGCGATCCCGACGCTGGCCCGCGCAAAACCCGCAGCGGGATGAGGATGTGGTTCGCCGCGGCCTTGGCGCTGGCGACCCTGCCGGCGTTCGCGCAGACCTTCCCCGCGACGCTGAGCAACACCGCGAGCATCTCGCCGCCGGCGAACGTGACCAACGTCGATACGGCGTGTACGAGCAACGGCGGCGTGTTCAACGCCGGCGTGTGTTCCGCGACCGACAACAACACACTGGCGGCGGTCGCGGATCTGACGCTGACCAAGACCAATGGCGTAGCCAGCGTCGACGCGGGCAGCACCACCACCTACACCATCGTGCTGACCAACAACGGTCCCAGCGCGGCCAACGGCACGGTCGTGCGCGATCCCGCCGCGACCGGACTGACCAAGACCAGCGTGACCTGCACGCCGACCGGCACCGCCGTCTGCCCGGCCGTCAGCGTCGCCGCGTTCGAGAGCGGCGTGACCGTCACCGGCCTGCCCTCGGGGAGCGGCCTCACTTTCACCGTCGTCGCCACTGTCACCGCGACCAGCGGCAGCGTCACCAACGCCGTCACCGCGACGCTGCCGCCGAACACCACCGACCCGACCCCGACCGGTACGGTCACCGATACCGACACGGTCAATGCGCTGGCCGATCTGGCCATCACCAAGTCGGTCGCTCCGCCCAGCCCGGCGATCGGCAGCAACGTCACCTTCACCATCACCGTCAACAACAACGTCGGTCCGTCCGACGCCGCCGGCGTGCTCGTCAACGATGCGCTGCCGGCCGGCTATACCTTCGTGTCGTCCACCGCGACCCAGGGCGCCTACAACAGCGGCACCGGCGTTTGGACCGTCGGCGCGCTCGCGCGCAACGCCAATGCGACGCTGACCATCGTGGCCACGGTCAAAGAGACCGGGCCGTACACGAACACCGCCACGGTCAGCGCGGCCACCAGCGACCCGAACACCGCCAACAACACCGCCACCGCGACGCCGACGCCGGTCGCTTCGCCGAGCTGGACCTTGGACAAGGCGACGACCTCCGCGCCGACCCGGGCCGGCGACACGGTGACCTACACCTTCAGCGTCACCAACACCGGCAACGTCACCATCAACAACGTCAGCGTCGCCGATCCGAAGCTGCCGTCGCTGTCGTGCACCATCGCCTCGGTCGCTCCGGGCGCCACCGCCAGTTGCACGCCGAGCGGCAACGTGTACACGGTGACCCAAGCCAACGTCGACGCCGGATCGGTGGTCAACACCGCCACCGCCAGCGGCACGCCGACCAGCGGCACCTTGCCCAATGCCAGCGACACCAACACGGTGACCATCGCCGCGTCGCGTTCGATGACGATCGACAAGACCTCGACCGCGACGACGTACGCGAGCGTGGGTCAGGTGCTGCCGTACAGCTACGCGGTGACCAACACCGGCAACGTGACCATCACTGCGCCGATCTCGGTGACCGACGACAAGACCACGGTGACCTGTCCGGCGCTGCCGGCCGGCGGCCTGGCTCCGGGCCAGACGCTGACCTGCACGGCGAACTACACCGTGACCCAGGCCGATCTGAACGCCGGCAAGGTCACCAACATCGCCAGCGCGACCGACGGCACCACGACTTCGCCGACCGACACGGTCACGATCAACGCGACCCAGACGCGTTCGATGAGCATCGACAAGACCTCGACCGCGACGACGTACGCGAGCGTGGGTCAGGTGCTGCCGTACAGCTATGCGGTGACCAACACCGGCAACGTGACCATCACTGCGCCGATTTCGGTCACTGACGACAAGACCACGGTGACGTGTCCGGCGCTGCCGGCCGGCGGCCTGGCTCCGGGCCAGACCCTGACCTGCACGGCGAACTACACCGTGACCCAGGCCGATCTGAACGCCGGCAAGGTCACCAACATCGCCAGCGCGACCGACGGCACGACCACTTCGCCGACGGATACCGTCACCATCAACGCGACCCAGACGCGTTCGATGAGCATCGACAAGACTTCGACCGCGACGACCTACGCGAGCGTGGGTCAGGTGCTGCCGTACAGCTACGTCGTCACCAACACCGGCAACGTGACCATCACCGCGCCGGTCTCGGTGACCGACGACAAGACCACGGTGAGCTGCCCGGCGCTGCCGGCCGGCGGCCTGGCCCCGGGCCAGACGCTGACCTGCACCGCGAACTACACCGTGACCCAGGCCGACCTCGACGCCGGCAAGGTCACCAACATCGCGACCGCGACCGACGGCACCACGACCTCGCCGCCGGACTCGGTCACGATCAACGCGACGCGCAGCCCGGCGCTGAGTATCGACAAGACCTCGACCGCGACGACGTACACCAGCGTGGGTCAGGTGCTGCCGTACAGCTACGTCGTCACCAACACCGGCAACGTGACCATCACCGCGGCGATCTCGGTGACCGACGACAAGACCACGGTGAGCTGCCCGGCGCTGCCGGCCGGCGGTCTGGCTCCGGGCCAGACCCTGACCTGTACCGCGAACTACACCGTGACCCAGGCCGATCTGAACGCCGGCAAGGTCACCAACATCGCGACCGCGACCGACGGCACCACGACCTCGCCGCCGGACTCGGTCACCGTCAACGCGACCCAGACCCGCGCGATGACGATCGACAAGACCTCGACCGCGACCACCTACGCGGCCGTGGGCGACGTGTTGCCGTACAGCTACGTCGTCACCAACACCGGCAACGTGACCATCACCGCGCCGATCTCGGTGACCGACGACAAGACCACGGTGAGCTGCCCGGCGCTGCCGGCCGGCGGCCTGGCCCCGGGCCAGACCCTGACCTGCACGGCGAACTACACCGTGACTCAGGCCGATCTGAACGCCGGCAAGGTCACCAACATCGCCAGCGCCACCGACGGCACCACGACGTCGCCGACCGACACGGTCACGATCAACGCGACCCAGAATCGTGCGATCAGCATCGATAAGACCTCGACCGCGACCACCTACGCGGCCGTGGGCGATGTGCTGCCGTACAGCTACGCGGTGACCAACACCGGCAACGTGACCATTACTGCGCCGATTTCGGTCACTGACGACAAGACCACAGTGACCTGCCCGGCGTTGCCGGCCGGCGGCCTGGCTCCGGGCCAGACCCTGACCTGCTCGGCCAGCTACACCGTGACCCAGGCCGATTTGAACGCCGGCAAGGTCACCAACATCGCCAGCGCCACCGACGGCACGACCACTTCGCCGACGGATACCGTCACCATCAACGCGACCCAGACGCGTTCGATGACGATCGACAAGACCTCGACCGCGACGACGTACGCGAGCGTGGGTCAGGTGCTGCCGTACAGCTATGCGGTGACCAACACCGGCAACGTGACCATCACCGCGCCGATCTCGGTCGCCGACGACAAGACCACGGTGAGCTGCCCGGCGCTGCCGGCCGGCGGTCTGGCTCCGGGCCAGACCCTGACCTGCACCGCGAACTACACGGTCACCCAGGCCGATCTGAACGCCGGCAAGGTCACCAACATCGCCAGCGCGACCGACGGCACGACCACTTCGCCGACCGATACGGTCACGATCAACGCGACTCAGAACCGCGCGTTGAGCATCGACAAGAACACCACGTCGACGGGCTATGCGGCCGTGGGCGATACGCTGAACTACACCTACCTCGTCACCAACACCGGCAACGTGACCATCACCGCGCCGGTCTCGGTGACCGACGACAAGACCACGGTGACGTGTCCGGCGCTGCCGGCCGGCGGCCTGGCTCCCAGCCAGACCCTGACCTGCTCGGCCAGCTACACCGTGACCCAGGCCGACCTCGACGCCGGCAAGGTCACCAACATCGCCAGCGCCACCGACGGCACGACGACCTCGCCGACCGATACGGTGACCGTCAACGCGACCCAGAACCCCGGGCTGAGCATCGACAAGACCTCGACCGCGACGACGTACGCGAGCGTGGGTCAGGTGCTGCCGTACAGCTATGTGGTGACCAACACCGGCAACGTGACCCTGACCACGGCGATCACTGTGGCCGACGACAAGACCACGGTGACCTGTCCGGCGCTGCCGGCCGGCGGCCTGGCTCCGAGCCAGACGCTGACCTGCACCGCGAGCTACACCGTCACCCAGGCCGACCTCGACGCGGGCGCGATCACCAACATCGCCAGCGCGCGTTCCGGCGCGGTGCAGTCGCTTACCGACAGCGTCACGATCAACGCGAACCAGACGCGTTCGATGACGATCGACAAGACCTCGACCGCGACCACCTACGCGGCCGTGGGCGATGTGCTGCCGTATAGCTACGTGGTGACCAACACCGGCAACGTGACCATCACCGCGCCGGTTTCGGTCAGCGACGACAAGACCGCGGTGACGTGTCCGGCGTTGCCGGCCGGCGGCCTGACCCCGGGTCAGACCCTGACCTGCACCGCGAACTACACCGTCACTCAGGCCGATCTCGACGCCGGCAAGGTCACCAACATCGCGACCGCGACCGACGGCACCACCACGTCGCCGCCCGACTCGGTCACGGTGACCGCGACCCAGACGCGTTCGATGACGATCGACAAGACCTCGACCGCGACCACCTACGCGGCCGTGGGCGACGTGCTGCCCTACAGCTACGCGGTGACCAACACCGGCAACGTGACCATCACTGCGGCGATCTCGGTCACTGACGACAAAACCACGGTGACCTGTCCGGCGTTGCCGGCCGGCGGTTTGGCTCCGGGCCAGACGCTGACCTGCACCGCGAACTACACCGTGACCCAGGCCGATTTGAACGCGGGCAAGGTCACCAACATCGCCAGCGCGACCGACGGCACCACGACGTCGCCGACCGACACGGTCACGATCAACGCGACCCAGACGCGTTCGATGACGATCGACAAGACCTCGACCGCGACGACCTACGCGAGCGTGGGTCAGGTGCTGCCGTACAGCTACGTGGTGACCAACACCGGCAACGTGACCATCACCGCGCCGGTCTCGGTGACCGACGACAAGACCACGGTGAGCTGCCCGGCGCTGCCGGCCGGCGGTTTGGCTCCGGGCCAGACCCTGACCTGCACCGCGAACTACACCGTCACCCAGGCCGACCTCGACGCCGGCAAGGTCACCAACATCGCGACCGCGACCGACGGCACCACGACCTCGCCGCCGGATTCGGTGACGATCAACGCCACGCGCAATCCGGCGATGAGCATCGACAAGACCTCGACCGCGACGACGTACGCGAGCGTGGGTCAGGTGCTGCCGTACAGCTACGTGGTGACCAACACCGGCAACGTGACCATCACCGCGGCGATCTCGGTGACCGACGACAAGACCACGGTGAGCTGCCCGGCGCTGCCGGCCGGCGGTTTGGCCCCGGGCCAGACCCTGACCTGCACCGCGAACTACACCGTGACCCAGGCCGACCTCGACGCCGGCAAGGTGACCAACATCGCGACCGCGACCGACGGCACCACGACCTCGCCGCCGGATTCGGTGACGATCAACGCCACGCGCAATCCGGCGATGAGCATCGACAAGACCTCGACCGCGACGACGTACACGAGCGTGGGTCAGGTGCTGCCGTACAGCTACGTGGTGACCAACACCGGCAACGTGACCATCACCACGGCGATCACCGTGGCCGACGACAAGACCACGGTGAGCTGCCCGGCGCTGCCGGCCGGCGGTTTGGCCCCGGGCCAGACCCTGACCTGCACCGCGAACTACACCGTGACCCAGGCCGACCTCAACGCCGGTAAGGTCACCAACATCGCGACCGCGACCGACGGCACCACGACCTCGCCGCCGGATACGGTCACGGTCAACGCGACTCAGACGCGTTCGATGAGCATCGACAAGACCTCGACCGCGACGACGTACGCGAGCGTCGGTCAGGTGCTGCCCTACAGCTACGCAGTGACCAACACCGGCAACGTGACCATCACCACGGCGATCACCGTGGCCGACGACAAGACCACGGTGAGCTGCCCGGCGCTGCCGGCCGGCGGCCTGGCTCCGGGCCAGACCCTGACCTGCACGGCGAACTACACCGTCACCCAGGCCGATCTCGACGCGGGCAAGGTCACCAATATCGCCAGCGCCACCGACGGCACCACGACCTCGCCGACGGACACGGTGACGATCAACGCCACGCGTAGTCCGGCGATGAGCATCGACAAGACCTCGACCGCGACGACGTACACCAGCGTGGGTCAGGTGCTGCCGTACAGCTACGTCGTCACCAACACCGGCAACGTGACCATCACCGCGCCGGTCTCGGTGACCGACGACAAGACCACGGTGAGCTGTCCGGCGCTGCCGGCCGGCGGTTTGGCCCCGGGCCAGATCCTGACCTGCACGGCGAACTACACCGTCACCCAGGCCGACCTCGACGCCGGCAAGGTCACCAACATCGCGACCGCGACCGACGGCACCACAACCTCGCCGCCGGATACGGTCACCGTCAACGCGACCCAGACCCGCGCGATGACGATCGACAAGACCTCGACCGCGACCACCTACGCGGCCGTGGGCGACGTGCTGCCGTACAGCTACGTCGTCACCAACACCGGCAACGTGACCATCACCGCGCCGATCTCGGTCACCGACGACAAGACCACGGTGAGCTGTCCGGCGCTGCCGGCCGGCGGTCTGGCCCCGGGCCAGACCCTGACCTGCACGGCGAACTACACCGTCATCCAGGCCGACCTCGACGCCGGCAAGGTCACCAACATCGCCAGCGCCACCGACGGCACCACGACCTCGCCGACCGACACGGTCACGATCAACGCCACCCGCAACCCGGCGATGACCCTGACCAAGGCCCAGACCAGCTACGCCGACAACGACGCCAGCGGCACCATCACCATCGGCGACGTGCTGACCTACACCCTGACCGCCACCAACACCGGCAACGTCACCCTCAACAACGTGGTCATCACCGACAGCAAGACCACGCCGTCGAGCTGGAACTGCCCGCCGATGGCGCCGACCGGCGCCAGCGCGGTGTGCACGGTGACCGGTACGTACACGGTCACTCAGGCCGACGCCACCGCCGGCAGCATCGTCAACAACGCCAGCGTCACCTCCACCGAGATCACCACGCCGGTCCCGGCGACCAGCACCACCCAGGTGCAGCGTCGTCCGATCGTGGCGACCAACGACGCCGGCACCGTGACCAACGGCGCCGCCGGCGGCGTGGCCGTGCCGAACGTGCTGGTCAACGACACCCTCAACGGCCAGCCGGCGACGACGTCGACGGTGACGATCAGCCAGGTCTCCACCTCCGATCCGAAGGTGACCGTGGATCCGGCCACCGGCGCGGTGCATGTCGCGCCGGGCACGCCGAAGGGCAGCTACACGGTCGAGTACAAGATCTGCGAAATCGCCGATCCGACCAACTGCACCACCGCCAGCGTCGCGGTGACGGTCGATGCCGCGCCGATCGACGCGGTCGACGACATCGTCGCCACGCCGGTCAACGGCGCCACCGGCGGCACCAACGTGATCAACGTGCTCGGCAACGACACCCTCGGCGGCAGCGCGGTCAATCCGGCCGACGTCAGCGTCAAGCCGAACAGCAACGGCCCGCTGACGGTCAAGGCCGACGGCAACGTCGATGTCGCCCCGGGCACTCCGGCCGGCACCTACACCGTCACCTACCAGCTGTGCGAAGTGCTGAATCCGAGCAACTGCGACACCGCGACGGTCACCATCACCGTGTCGGCGCCGGCGATCACCGCCACCGACGACCCGGCCGGCGGTACCGGCACGACGCCGCAGAACACCCCGGTGAGCACCAACGTGATCGCCAACGACACGCTCAACGGCGCGCCGATCGATCCGAACCTGGTGACCATCACCGTCACCACCGCGCCGGCCAACGGCACCACCGTGGTCAACAGCGACGGCACCATCACCTACACGCCGCGTCCGAACTTCAGCGGCGACGACGTCTACACCTACACGATCTGCGAGAAGCTCAACCCGACCAACTGCGCGACCGCCAAGGTCAACGTGACCGTGCAACCCAATAAGGTCACCGCCAACCCCGACACCGCGCAGACCAACCAGCAGACCCCGGTGACCATCAACGTGATCGGCAACGACACGGTCACCAGCGCGCCGCTGGATCCGGCCTCGGTGACCGTCGTCGGCCAGCCGGCCAACGGCACCGTCACTTGCTCGGCGGGTTCGTGCACCTACACGCCGAAGCAGTTCTTCGCCGGCACCGACAGCTTCACCTACCGCGTCTGCGACACCTCCTCGCCGACGCCGGTGTGCGCGAACGCGACGGTCACCATCAAGGTGATCGCCAACGCGCCGGTGCTGCGACTGGTCAAGACCTCGGCGGTGCGCGAGGTCAAGATCGGCGACCTGGTCCGCTACAGCGTGTCGGTCGAGAACGTCGGCGACTCGCCGGCGGTGAACGCCACCCTGGTCGACATTCCGCCGGCCGGCTTCACCTTCGTCGACAACTCGCTGACCGTGGACGACGACAACAAGAACGGCGTGGTGATCAGCGCCAACCCGCTGCGCATCGGCGGCATCGACGTGGCGATCGGCGGCAAGGCCACCGTGAGCTACTTCCTGCGCGTCGGCGCCGGCGTGGGCAAGGGCGTGCACAAGAACCAGGTCGCCGGTTACGACGACCAGGGCACGAAGATCTCCAACGACGCCACCGCCGAAGTCACCATGGCCGGCGACCCGCTGCTGGAAGACAGCCTGCTGGTCGGCAGCGTGTTCGACGACCGCGACGGCGACGGCTGGCAGGACCCGGCCAAGGCCACCGGCGTGCGCGTGCAGGGCGGCTTCGCTCCCAGCGCCTACGTCGCCGGCTCGACCACCGTCGACCGCGGCGAAGGCCCGGTCGCCGAGCCCGACGCCAGCGCGCCGATGCTGCACGGCATCGCCCTGGGCCGCATCGACGGCCGCGGTTCGGCGGCGGCGCCGACGCGCGAAGTGGTGGTGCGCCAGACCCTGAGCGAACTGGCCTTCACCGACGACTTCGTGCTCACCACCGACGAAGGCACCACCGTGCGCATGGGCGCCGACGGCCGCAGCACGGTCGAACGCACCCGCGGCGACGCGGCCAAGGGTTTGACCGGCCAGGACCTGCAGGTGGTCCGCAACGTCAGCCAGGGCGCGAGCGGTTACGTCGTCTCCTACACGATCCGCAACAACGGCATCGAAGAGCGCGGCATTCCGGGCGTGCGCATCGCGTCGGTGGAAGGTCTGATCATGGAAACCGACGCCTACGGCCGTTACCACCTGGAAGGCATCGACGGCGGCAACGCCGCGCGCGGCCGCAACTTCATCCTCAAGGTCGATCCGGCCACGCTGCCGCCGGGTTCGGTGTTCACCACCGAGAACCCGCGCGTGCGCCGCATCACCCAGGGCATCCCGACCCGCTTCGACTTCGGCGTCAAGCTGCCGCCGGGCGAAGTCTCCGGCGCCAAGTCGGAAACCGACGTGGAGCTCGGCGAGGTGATGTTCGAAGCCGGCAGCGCCCAGGTGAAGGAGAGCTACGCGCCGATGTTCGGCCAGATCGCCACGCGCCTGCGCGACGCCGGCGGCGGCAGCGTCACCGTCACCGCGCAGGCCGAGGAGGAGGCGCTCGCCTTCGCCCGCGCCCGCGCCGTGCAGGCCGCACTGCTCAAGCAGATCGAGGGCGACCCGGCGCTGGCGAGCAAGGTCAAGGTGGATGTGGTCGCCGGGACCGACGCCACGTTGGTGAGTCTGGATCCGGCGATCCGCCTGGGCGAGGTGCTGTTCGACACCGACCAGGCCACGATCAAGCCGCAGTACCGCGCGCTCATCAGCGAAATCGCCAAGACGCTCAACCAGCAGGGCAGCGGCGCCATCGGCGTCGTCGGCCGCGCCGACAAACGCGGCGCCGCCGCCTACAACGTCCAGCTGGGACTGCGTCGCGCCAAGGCCGTGTTCGAAGCGATCTCGGCCGAACTCAAGCCCGAGGTGAGGCAGAAAGTGCGAGTGGATATCACAGACGACACCCAGGCGCCGGTCGGCGTGGGCAACCGCTGAGGACATGGCCATGAAGATCAAGATGAAGCTTCTGGACATGACCCTGATCGGCCTGCTGTCGAGCGGCGTGATTGCCGCCGGCGCCGCCGCCCCCGCCTACGCGCAGAAAAGCGGCCAACCGACCCTGCCGCAACGGCAGGGCGACGGCGGCCGCGCGGGCTCCGTGCCCGTGGACCTGAGTTCGCTCGACAAGCCGGCGCCGGCGCGCGACGGCGCGCCGGAAATTCCGGCCCAGTGCAGCGGCGACGAATGCCGCAGCGACGAAGGCCTGCTGTTCCGCGTGCGCACCCGCGGCGAAGACAAGCCGGTGGTGCAGGGCGACGACGCGGCCGCGTTGCAGGCCAACCGCCGCGTCGATGTGGTGCGCGAGAACGTCGCGCCGGGCGCGGCTAAGATCGCCGGCAAGTTCCAGATCGACCTGCCCAACGGCGGGGTGATCTGGGCCACCGAAGATCCCACCCTCGGCCCGCCCGTGCTCAACGTGCAGAGCGGCTCGACCGCGCCGTTCGAGAACGGCCGCATCACCAAGCCGGTGCGCTTCCACGGCTACACCAACTACGCGTCCTTCATCGACAAGCTGCAGGTCACCGTGTACCGCGGCAGCGACACCGACCTGGTGACGCCGCTGGCGACCATCGACCTGCCGGTGGAAAACGTCGCCGAAAAAGAATGGGACGGCAGCTTGCCGGCGGGCCTCAACCTGCTCGCGGGCGACGAGCTCATCTACATCGCCCGCGCCTACGGCAAGGATGGCGCGTTCGACGAAATCCAGCCGCAGCGCATCCAGTTGCTGAAGCCGGAAGAGTACGAACGCGGCGTGCAGATCCAGCGCGATCAAGTGCAAAAGAGCCTCGGCCAGCCGATCGACGACCGCAACGCCCAGGATCTGGCCATCACCAGCTCGATCTACGGCACCAACGCGATCCGCCTGCAGAACATCCCGGTGTACGGCTCGCGCGTGCGCATCTACGGCCGCGACATCCCGCGCGACAGCCAGATCACCATCAACGATCAGACCTTCCCGATCGATCTGGAACGCAAGTTCGCCGCCGAGTTCCTGGAACCGGTCGGACAACACACCTACGCGGTCAAGATCAAGAACCAGGGCGGCGCGGAGCTGACCAAGAACCTCGATGTCAACGTCACCGGCAAGTACCGCTTCCTGGTCGCGCTGGCCGACGTCACCCTGTCCAAGAACAGCGTCAGCGGCAACATCGAGCCGCTGGCCGCGGGCGACCGCGGCCGCTACGACGACAGCTTCATCAGCGAAGGCCGGCTGGCGTTCTATTTGAAGGGCAAGGTGCAGGGCAAGTACCTGATCACCGCCCAGGCCGACACCCGCGAGAACGAAATCAAGCGGCTGTTCAACGGCTTCTTCGACGCCGACGCGCAGGACATCTTCCGCCGCCTCGACCCGAACCTGTACTACCCGGTCTACGGCGACGACTCCAACACCTACCGCGACGTCGATACGCAGGGCAAGCTGTACCTGCGCGTGGACTGGGACCAGAACCAGGCGGTGTGGGGCAACTTCAACACCGGCATCACCGGCACCGAATACGGCCAGTACAACCGCTCGCTGTACGGCGCGGCGCTGGCGTGGCGCAGCCGCTCGACCACCGTGCTCGGCGACCCGCGCAGCGAACTGCGCGTGTTCGGTTCCGAAGCGCAGAGCGCGCTCGGCCACACCGAATTCCTCGGCACCGGCAACAGCCTGTACATGCTGCGCCACACCGACATCCTGCCGGGTTCGGAAAAGATCACCGTCGAAATCCGCGACGTCAGCACCGGCCGGGTGGAACAGCGCGTCGACCTCAAGCGCGGCGCCGATTACGAAATCAACAACATGCAGGGCCGCATCCTGCTGACCCGCCCGCTGTCGCAGATCACCCGCGAAAACGTGCGCACGCTGACCCGCGACACCCCGCTGGACGGCTACACCCAGCGCCTGCTCGTGGATTACGAATACGTCCCGGCCGGCTTCCAGACCGACGACGTCAGCGCCGGCTTCCGCGGCAAGCAGTGGTTCGGCGATCACTTCGCCGTCGGCGGCACCTACATCGACGAGAACCGCAGCGGCGACGACTACAGCCTCAAGGGCGTGGACCTGACCCTGCAGGCCGGCCGCGGCACCTACCTGAAAGTCGAGAAGACCCGCAGCGAATCCACCGCGGCGCCGCTGTGGTACTCGACCAACGGCGGCATCGACTTCACCCGCGTCAACCCGATCGACGGCCCGCGCAAGGGCGACGCGAACAAGGTCGAAGCGCGCGCCAACTTCAAGGAACTGGGCTGGACCCAGCTCGACTGGAGCGCCGGCGCCTGGTGGCGCGACGTCGATCCGGGCTTCTCGACCTCGCGTTACGACCAAGGCCGCGCCGTGCAGGAATACGGCGCCGAGTTCCTCGGCTACTTCACCGAGACCTTCAGCCTCTACGGCCGCCACAGCCGGCGCGAGAGCGGCGACGAGGCGCTGGAACAGAGCCAGCTGACCATGGACTGGCGCATCACCAACGACGACCAGCTCGGCGCCGAACTGCGCCGCATCCGCGAAGAGCGCGGTGCGGGTGCGACCTCGCCCGACCTCGACGCGATGCTGTTCGCGATGCGCTACACCCACCGCTTCGGCTCCAGCCTGGAGGTCTACGTCGGCGGCCAATACACCGTCGACGACGACAGCGGCCGCTACAAGCGCAACGACCTGGGCACCGTCGGCGCGCGCTACCTGTTCGGCGACCGCTCCAGCGTCAGCGCCGAATACAGCAGCGGCAGCCGCGGCGACGCCGGCAAGGCCGAAGCCGAGTACCGCCTGAGCCCGGACCACACCATCTACGGCGGCTACACCTTCAGCACCGACAGCACCGAACGCGACCCGCTGTTCAACAACGTGCTGCAGACCGGTTGGACCATCGGCCAACGCTGGCGCCTCAACAACCAGACCAACCTCTACAACGAAAGCCAGTTCCTCAAGGACCCGCGCGATTCCAGCGAAGGCATCGCCCACACCTTCGGCATGGACTTCTATCCGGCCGAAGGCTGGAACCTCGGCTTCAGCGTGATGGACGGCGACCTCGACGCGGCCAGCGGCCACATCGACCGCCGCGCCTACAGCCTCAGCGGCGGCCGCACCGACCAACGCACCGACTGGTCGAGCAAGATCGAATACCGCAAGGACAGCGGCGCCGAACGCCGCGAAGCCTGGACCACGGCGAACCGGTTGTTCTACAAGATCAACGAAGACTGGCGCATCGCCGCGCGCTTCCTGTACTCCGACATCAAGGACCAGATCGACGCCACCCGCGGCGCCAAGACCGTCGAAGGCAACCTCGGCTTCGCCTACCGCCCGCACGACAACTCGCGCTGGGCCGCGTTCGGCAAGTACGTCTACCTCTACGACCTCGCCACCATCGGCCAGGAAGGCGGCAACCAATACGACCAGCGCTCGCAAGTGCTGTCGTTCGAAGGCATCTACCGCCTCGACGACAAGTGGGAACTGGCCGGCAAGGCCGCCAGCCGCTGGGGCGACTACCGCATGAACCGCGGCAGCGGCCTGTGGCTCGACAGCCGCGCCGACTTGCTGGCGGGGCAGGTGCGCTACCACCTGATCGCCAAGTGGGACGCGATGGCGGAGTACCGCTGGCTGTCGGTCAAGGACGGCGGCGACCGTCGCGGTTGGCTGGTCGGCGTGGACCGGCAGTTGAGTCAGAACTTCAAGGTCGGCATTGGGTACAACTTCACCGACTTCAGCGACGACTTGACGGATTTGGAGTACGACAACAAGGGGTGGTTCCTCAACCTGGCCGGTTACTACTAATCGGCTGGCAGAGGAATCGTTTTGAAGAAAAAGGCGCCCGAGAGGGCGCCTTTTTTGCCTGCAACTCTAGTTCTGGTGCTGTTGCGCTATGCCTGAGCGAGGATGGACCATCTGCTGCACGTCGGTAAGGCGGGAAATCTTTCTTTCACGGATCTGAAAGAACCAGGCGATGCGATAGGTCAACAAGGTAACTGGGTCGATACCCTCGAACAAAATTACCGTAGACGCTGCATCTACTACGGTGTTGATGACCACGGGGCTCTCCATAGGGAGTTCTACCTCCGAGTTCATCATCCACGCGGCGGCATCCACTATCGCCGACCCGCCGATGTAGACGAAGTCTTCAGAAAAGAACCGGCTATCGACCATGCCGGTCGCCAGCCAGTTCTCGAAGAACTCCAGGGCAACGTTTCGATCACTCACGGCGGCGTCTCGATACTCCAGAGGGTCGGTGGGAGACGATAAGCGATTTGGCGCCGCGATTCGCGCATAGACAAGGATCGCCGGGTGTCTGTCCGCATTCCATCCGCCGCCGGGCAGCGGTGCAGGGCACGCAGGCCAACGTATCATTCCGAAGCCCCTGGAGGAGCGGCGTGAGCCGCGACCGCGAACCTTACGCTCGCCTCGTCCCTTCCACTGCATTCGGATGCTTTCGGCCGCCGACTCGCGCCATTCCCGTAGACGCGGACGCAGCTCGCGCAGCATTTTTTGCGCATTCGATGCGGCAGTGCGCGATGCGCTAAAGAGGGCAGGGAGAAATCGACTGTTGCCCCATTGACAGAGCGATAGCCCGAATAGCAGTCTTGGTGCCAGAGCCTAGAAACTCTTCACACAGCGGTATCCACCTCCGAAAGCGGTGGTTTCCTTACTGAGGAGCACCGCACATGTCTCGAAAGTCTGCGCTCGCACCGGATTACGTCCTGTTGCCGGTCGGCGCGTACCACGGCCTACAGGCGTTCCACGCCGAACTGATCGGCATCGCCCGCGCCATCGACTCAACAGAAACCGACGACCCCGACCAATCGCGCCGCCGCGCCCTGGCCCGCGTGTTCCGCCTCTGGGCCGACCAAGTCCACGGCAACCTCGAAACGATCCGCTCCGACTAAGCCCGTTCAACGCCCACCGGTCGCCGTCCGGCCGGCGGCGACCTTCGGCCCCGCTGCAATCGCAAGTGTTTTTACCTCGCGCGCAAGCCACCACGGCGCAAACGCAAGCCGCCCCGAGTCGCGCGTAGCCCGATCCGTCTTGAGCGCAAGCCGCCGAGTCTCGTCGTCGGCCGGTGCAATCCCGTCGCAAGCCCAAAACAACCGGCCGCAAGACTCAAAGTGTTGCGAGTTCGAGTCCTGTTGCGTTGCGAGCGGGACGAATCGCCTTGCCCGCGACTCTTTTCGAGCCAACCGCAAGGTATTGGACCTTGCGTGCGACCCGCAAAGCCTTGCGGTCGCAAGCTCAGAACCCTTGCGCGCAAGCCCGCCGGCTTGCGCGCGAGCCGGCGTGGCTTGCGCACGAGGCTCACGGCCTTGGCTGCGGGACGAATAGTGTTGCGGTTGGGGTTCGGCAGCTCGCAAGCAGAAACAGTGCGTCGTGACCTTAGTCCGGCCGCGTAGAGAAGAAAGAAGCCCGGAGAGCTCCCTTTTTCGCGCTATTTGCGGTGCAAGTTTGAGTTCAGCCTCGCTACGCTTAGCGCGGATCAGCGATTGCTCGTACTTCAGTGAGTCGAGCAATTTTTTCCTCTCGGATTAAAAAGAACCAGGCGGTGCGATAGTTCAGCATGGTGATGGGCTCTACGCCGTCGAACAAAATTATAGTGGATGCTCCGCTTACTATCGTTTCCAGGATTACTGCGTTCTCAATTGGGAGTTCTACATCCGAGTTCGCCATCCACGTTTCGCTGTCCACTCTCTTCGCAGAGCCGATATAAACAAAGTCTTCGGAAAAGAACTTGCTGTCGACCATCCCGGTCGTCTTCCAATATTCGAAGAAGTCCAAAGCCACGTTTCGATCGTTCATTGCGCAGGGTCCTTTTATTTTGGAGCTGGCTTACTCAGTAGCAAGGGGAAGGCGATAAGAAAAGCAGGGGTCAGAGTGCACTTCCCCTAAGATGATATGCGGAAAATTCTGATCGCGCTGGCGGCTAGTTACCCGCATAGTGCGATCTATTCCCCTGGAGGCGCGATATGCCTCGTCTGCCCCGGATCGATTTGCCCGGTATTCCCCAACATGTGATCCAGCGCGGCAATGACCGTCAGCCGTGTTTCTTCCAGGGAGTCGACTATGTCCGCTATATGGGCGAGTTGAAAGAACTCTCCGTCCGTAGCGGATGCGTTATCCACGCTTACGTGCTGATGACGAATCACGTGCATCTGCTCCTGACGCCGTCGCAAGTGGGGCAGGTGAGTGCGTTGATGCAAGCGTTAGGACGTCGCTATGTGCGTTATGTAAATGACCGCTATGGCCGCACAGGCACGCTCTGGGAGGGGCGCTACAAATCTTGCCCGGTCGACAACGAAACGTACGTACTGAGTTGCTATCGATACATCGAACTCAACCCGGTGCGTGCGGCCATGGTCGCCGCACCCGGGGACTATCGATGGTCAAGCGTTAGATCGAATGCCGAAGGGGTGCATGACGCACTGATCAGGCCGCATCCGTCCTACCTGGGATTGAGTCTGGACGACGACTCCCGACGGAAGGTCTATCGCGAACTTGTAGGAAGTTCGATCACTGCGGAAGAACTGCAGCTGATTCGTCTACGGCTTCAGCGCCAGCATGCGTTGGGCTCCGATCGATTTCGCGAAATGATTGAAGCCCAACTGCAGCGGCTAGCGGGGCCGGCGAAGATCGGTCGGCCGCGCAAGGTGTGTGCGTCCAAGGAGGATGGGGTGGAAAATTCATTCTGACCCATGTCTTCTCTATGTTTTCTCTAAAGAAATATTTCGACGCTAACCTCTCCTGTTCTTCGATTTACTTTGGCCGTGCTAATTACTTTTGCGTCTAGTGGTCGCTCTGACGGGATATAAATCTCAAAAATCCCCTCGTCATCGGTTTCAAACTTACCTAATGTCCAATTGGCTTGCTCCGACTCAGGCGGTTTTGGATGCATGCTAAGTGCCTGTCGCGTTGCTTCGCGTGCAATGGCTTCCATTTCGTTCATGTTCAATAGATTTTTCTTCATTGTCATGGCAAGTGCACTCTGACCCCTGTTTTCTAGCACACTCTGATCCCTATTTTCTGGTGAAGTGGAAAGTGCATTCTGACCCCCTGTTTTCTTTTTCTTTTTCTTTTCCTTGGATTAGCAGTGCTTCGCAGGTTGGCTAGGACTCCGAATCAGACGTTTTCAGGAAGGCTCTCTTAGCCAGACACTCTATTCCGGTTCCTTCCAGATAAAGGCCGCCGGTTACGCCCAGCGGCAACTCTTCGACAAAAGTTCTCATCGAGTCTATCGCCGCAACCCTGAGTGACACAGCACGCTGATTTATTGGCTGCGCCAATGGTCTTTCACTAAGCACGTCATCCAGTGAGCGGGGCACTTCGTACTGCATGACAAAGGTGTCTCCGACCCGCACACCACGACCACTGTTCGGAATACCGACTACGACGAGCCGACCGGACTTGTCCTTCCTCAAATCTTCAACGAAAAACTCAGTCTGCAGACTCATAAATTAGCCTCCACTCCGGGCTCGCCGCAAAAACTCCGCCACTCGAAAAACAGGGGTCGAAAAACAGGGGTCAGAGTGCACGTCCCCACGGTGCGTGCGTCCAATGAAGATGGGGCGGAAAGTACACTCTGACCCCTGTTTTCCTGACCCCTGTTTTCCCCAATGAAGAACCGCGCCTGCAATCTTCGCGGACTACGTTTCTCGGCTTGCTGGCGCATGTCTCGGGCTGTTCGCCTATTGCCTTGACGCTGGCCCGAACGGATTTGAAATGCGGACCACGTGGACGGGCTCCTCTTCAAAAACGCCCGGTATAGACCACTTGCTCTCTCGAAGCTCCCAATCAAGTTGGATTGTTTGCAAGCCCGCAAGAATTTCATCTTTCATATCCACCATTTGTAGCGGCCGTCCCGCGATTCCACCCTTGACGCGACTGGTCGATACATCGATCCATTCCACGTCACGAAGGAGGATCGGCCCGCCCGACACCTCCAAGTAGCCTGCCGTGGGTATCGCGAGAAGCTGTCCCCACCAGCCTTCTTGTGTTGAAGCGTCCTCTCGCCACGTAGCACGAACCCAACAACGAAGTTGCGATACCAAGGCGCATAGCGGGGACCAATACGATGTTTCGTTTTCCACGGGTTTTTCCTTGACGGCTTGGTCGGTAGGTCGAGGGCGCACCGTTCTTCTTCATGTCGCCGAGTAACTCTCCCGCAGCGGCGCTGCGATCAGTCATCGAAATAGGGCAAGGAATAGCCATGCCGCGCCAGCGTTTCTTCGTACACATCCAGACAACCGCGCAAGGTGTCCACGACGAGTTCCAGCGAGTTGTACTCGTGTGGCTGGGTGTCGGGGTCCAGCGCGCTCAGCGCTGTGTTCGCGCGACGGTACAGGCTGTGGAGGGTGTCGCCCTGGAGCACCACCCCCGGAAACGCGCGAGTGGACAGTTTGACGATGGCGGAGTTCGAGGTCGGGTCGAGGAGGTCGACGGTCGTCGTCATGTCTGATCTCGTGGAGGAGCGTCTGGGACCGGCCTCTGAGGCTATCCGATGCCACGGGCGGGGCGCAGGGGGCTTGTCGAGGGGCGGGTAGAAATCGCTGGGCCGTCCGACGACGGACGCGGCCCGGGGGACGGCTGCGGGGCGTGCGTCTCTTCGCGGTGGAGGCCTTATCCCACAGGAAAACAGGGGTCAGAGTGCACTTTCCTAAGATGATATGCGGAAAATCCTGATCACGCCGGCGGCCAGTTATCTGCATAGTGCGTTCAATTTCCCCTGGAGACGCGATATGCCTCGTCTGCCCCGGATCGATTTGCCCGGCATTCCCCAGCATGTGATCCAACGTGGCAATGACCGTCAGCCGTGTTTCTTCCAGGAAGTCGACTATGTCCGCTATCTGGGCGAGTTGAAAGAACTCTACGTCCGTAGCGGATGCGTTATCCACGCTTACGTGCTGATGACGAATCACGTGCATCTGCTCCTGACGCCGCCGCAAGCGGGGCAGGTGAGTGCGTTGATGCAAGCGTTAGGACGTCGTTATGTGCGCTATGTAAATGACCGCTATGGCCGCACAGGCACGCTCTGGGAGGGACGCTACAAATCTTGCCCGGTCGACAACGAAACGTACGTACTGAGTTGCTATCGATACATCGAGCTCAACCCGGTGCGTGCGGCCATGGTCGCCGCCCCCGGGGACTATCGATGGTCAAGCTTTAGATCGAATGCCGAAGGGGTGCATGACGCACTGATCAGGCCGCATCCGTCCTACCTGGGATTGAGTCTGGACGGCGACTCCCGACGGAAGGTCTATCGCGAACTTGTAGGAAGTTCGATCACTGCGGAAGAACTGCAGCTGATTCGTCTACGGCTTCAGCGCCAGCATGCGTTGGGCTCCGATCGATTTCGCGAAATGATTGAAGCCCAACTGCAGCGGCGAGCAGGGCCGGCGAAGATCGGCCGGCCGCGCAAGGTGTGTGCGTCCAATGAGGATGGGGTGGGAAGTGCACTCTGACCCCTGTTTTCTCTGACCCCTGTTTTCTGACCCCTGTTTTCGTTTGTTTTCTTCAATAAACAACAATGTCCCCATTTGGTAGGAGGCCGCAGGGCCAGTAACCTGCACTATATATTTCTAAGAGATCGCACCATGTCGCCGGCTTTCCGGTTGCTGCCTCAATGGTCGCCATTCTCGAGCAATACAAAGCGCTTCCTCTCGCAGCTTCGGAGAAATCATTGGCACCGGAAGTCAGCTTCGATGCTTTCATGACCCGTAAGGACTCCATTGTTTGTTTATAGATATCCATGACGAGAGACTGAATTTGGGGGTCGGCGTCTCGTAATGCGTCAAGAAGAAGATTCCCGTTGAACGGGTCGTCTTGATCCCTATTGGTCGGCAACCAATCCATGTCGGCGGCGATTTTTGCATGACGAGTATCGATGCCCGCTGCGAACACGGAGCTGTCCCATGCCGCTAGATCGCCAATTGGTTGCATACCGGCCTTGCCGGGAAAGGAGCCCGAATTGGAGAACCATCTTATTGCCGAAATTTTCAAAGCGATTTCTTCGATGTTCATTCGGATATCCGGCGCAGATCAGTCAAGGAAAGTGCATTCTGACCCCTGCTTTGGGCTCCGATCGATTTCGTGAAATGATTGAAGGCCAACTGCAGCGGCTAGCGGGGCCGGCGAAGATCGGTCGGCCGCGCAAGGTGTGTGCGTCCAAGGAGGATGGGGTGGAAAATTCATTCTGACCCATGTCTTCTCCATCTCTTCTCTATGTTTTCTCTAAAGAAATATTTCGACGCTAACCTCTCCTGTTCTTCGATTTACTTTGGCCGTGCTAATTACTTTTGCGTCTAGTGGTCGCTCTGACGGGATATAAATCTCAAAAATCCCCTCGTCATCGGTTTCAAACTTACCTAATGTCCAATTGGCTTGCTCCGACTCAGGCGGTTTTGGATGCATGCTAAGTGCCTGCCGCGTTGCTTCGCGTGCAATGGCTTCCATTTTGTTCATGTTCAATAGATTTTTCTTAATTATCATGGCAAGTGCACTCTGACACCTGTTTTCTCGGTTGGCTAGGACTCCGAGTCAGACGTTTTCAGGAAGATTCTCTTAGCCAGACACTCTATTCCGGTTCCTTCCAGATAAAGGCCACCGGTTACGCCCAGCGGCAACTCTTCGACAAAAGTTCTCATCGAGTCTATCGCCGCAACCCTGAGTAACACAGCAAGCTGATTTATTGGCTGCGCCAATGGTCTTTCACTAAGCACGTCATCCAGTGAGCGGGGCACTTCGTATTGCATGACAAAGGTGTCTCCGACCCGCACACCGCGACCACTGTTCGGAATGCCGACTACGACGAGCCGACCGGACTTGTCCTTCCTCAAATCTTCAACGAAAAACTCAGTCTGCAGACTCATAAATTAGCCTCCACTCCGGGCTCGCCGCAAAAACTCCGCCACTCGAAAAACAGGGGTCGAAAAACAGGGGTCAGAGTGCACGTCCCCACGGTGCGTGCGTCCAATGAAGATGGGGCGGAAAGTACACTCTGACCCCCGTTTTCCCGGGTGGAAAGTGCACTCTGGCCCCTGTTTTGCTAGGTCGCTGTAGGCGGTTGATGTCATCGCGAGTGCCTCTCTCGCATCAGCGACGGAGGGGGCTCCAGTGTCCCCGGGGGGACTGTGACCTCGCCCCGAAGTTTCGCGCTCCTGTAGGCCCGGGCGGCTTTGGTTATATCCCAATCTTCATACCCATCCGGCTCTTCATTCAAAATGCTTTCGAGGTTCAGATCGAATAGGAACTTTAGGCTGTCAGGGAGGGCTTTGAAGATTTCGAGAACGTTTTGCGCATCGGCGGCCCTAAAAGCCATGCGGTAAACGTCGCCCTCGCTGAAATCTCCGCTCTTCGATGGCCTTTCTATGCGCCATTGTGCGCAGATTTCGATCACTACGCGGTAGGGTTTTTTGACCTCCTCGCGGATCAGGTTCCATCTTTCCTGTCCGAAAGCATGAATCAGTTCGGCTACCGCCTCGTGGTACAAATCGGGCTCAGTGGCTGCGCGTTCGTAGTAATGATAGATCGCTTCGCCAAGCAAGGAGAGATAGCAGTGAACGTTCTCCGCATCGACTAGCGTGGCGAGTTCTTTATGGAAGTCCGAGGCCGGCTTGGACTTTAGCGCGAGCATTTGCTTTTGATGGATATCGTTCATGATTGGCTCGTGTCGCTGGGTATGGAATGTTGCGAGGGCATCGGGCGAATCACGCAAACGAGCGCGCCGCCATAGAGACCCGGAGGGACGACGATCTCGGCATTCATTCGTCCGTGCAGCGCTTCTTCGACAATCGAGGCGAAGCCGCTTGGGGTATAGAACGAGCGCATGGCCTGACGAGTCGGCAGGATCGCCACGCCGCGTCCTTCGGCGAAGGCTAGATCGATCATTCTCTGTAGTTCGGCAGCCGGTAGAAAACTACGCAGGCATAAAGCGCCGGATTCGATGGCCCGTTTGGCTGCGAAGATGGGAGCGGTCGGTTCGCTCATGCTTTTCATCACTAGTGGTGCGGCGTGCATCGTCATAGATGACATTGACTGTCACGACGACGAAGCTGACTTCCGCAATGGTTCGATGGAAGTCGTTACCAATTCAAAACAACGCCTTCGGAAGTCCACTCCACGTCCTGCGCCAAAATCTCGATGCTGCTTGAATCCCCAACAATCAAGTAATGATTCAACTTCCATTCCTCGGCTTCGGCGGTGCGCCAGTCGGAATTGGCGATCCTGTAGGCACCTGGGTCCGGCGATATTTTCGTTTCATTCCACTCTTCGGCGTACCTTTCCTCCCAGGCGGAAATATCTTCTCCGCTCCTTATGGCGCCACGCACCTCGGACCAGTCGTACTGAGACTCATCGATCACTTCAACGTCCGAGTGTTGGATGTTTCGCAGCACCGAGCCAACATTCTTGAATGTCAGCGCTATGACGTGGTAGCGCCCATGTTCGAGTGTCTGGTCTATGATTAATCCGTCAGCGCCGACAATTACTTGCTCGTTGGTGATTTCATCGCCGGCGTGAGGAATGAACCCGAAAAAGGCAAAGAACTGGACTACCGTATCCCCATCCTCTTCGCATATCAGCTTAAGGCTGGAGAGCGACGGAGATACTGACCACGGGACGTTCAGCGGGATTAGTTTTCTCATGCTCATCTTTGATCCCTCTCCTCTTGCACGGCATTGTCGCCGAGGTGACTGCGTCGAGGAGGGATGTCCAGTTCTTCAGGCTGCGGCAACTTCAAGTCCGTTTTTTGGAGCTCGTCGTTCCAGTGGTCGTACACCGCTCTGTAGATTTCTTCGTAGATAACGCGGGAGCGTCCGGTGCCGACGCCAGCCGGAAGGGCAAATGTCCCATCAGCGTCTTGGGTAAGCCATTCAAAGTTGAATGCCGGATCCGTCATGGCCGTGAGCAAGGTGGATGCCATGGTGCGCTTAACGGGTATGGCGGTGTTTGAGTACCACGGGTCTAGAAAAAAGCTCCGATCCAATAGTTCGCGAAGGGACGCTCGGCTTTCCAGGTCGAATTTTTCGCACAGTTCGCCGACCGTTTCTTCGCGGTCATATGCGTTGATCGGCTCCAGGAAAGTGAGAAGAGTATCGATCTGCTTCCTTGTGTAATTCATGATGTGTGCGCCACCGTGGTGTTTCATCTTCATAATGCTTATTCATGGTGAGCAACTCTCCTGCAATGTTCGGTCGCATTGCAGCGGCATCGCGATCAGCCTTCGAAATAGGGCAAGGAATAGCCATGCCGCGCCAGCGTTTCTTCGTACACATCCAGACAACCGCGCAAGGTGTCCACGACGAGTTCCAGCGAGTTGTACTCGTGTGACTGGGTATCGGGGTCCAGCGCGCTCAGCGCTGTGTTCGCGCGGCGGTACAGGCTGTGGAGGGTGTCGCCCTGGAGCACCACCCCCGGAAACGCGCGAGTGGACAGTTTGACGATGGCGGAGTTCGAGGTCGGGTCGAGGAGGTCGACGGTCGTCGTCATGTCTGATCTCGTGGAGGAGCGTCTGGGACCGGCCTCTGAGGCTATCCGATGCCACGGGCGGGGCGCAGGGGGCTTGTCGAGGGGCGGGTAGAAATCGCTGGGCCGTCCGGCGACGGGGGGCCGGGGGACGGCTGCGGGGCGTGCGTCTCTTCGCGGTGGAGGCCTTATCCCACAAGCGTTTCGGTAGTTTTCCTCCATCGCCCCGGCGGCTGTGCCGACCCACCCCCGGCCCCCCGGCCGATACCCGGGCGAGGGGCTATAATCGACCCTTAGGCCGTCCAAGAACGGCAGTCAGCAAGGAATCCCATGGCACGCGGCATCAATAAAGTCATCCTGGTCGGCAACCTCGGCAACGATCCGGAGACCAAGTACACCCAGGGCGGCATGGCCGTGACCACGATCAGCCTGGCCACCACCAGCGTCCGCAAGGACCGCGACGGCAACAACCAGGAACGCACCGAGTGGCACCGGGTCAAGCTGTTCGGCAAGCTCGGCGAGATCGCCGGCGAGTACTTGCGCAAGGGCCGCCAGGTCTATATCGAAGGCTCGATCCGCTACGACAAGTTCACCGGTCAGGACGGCGTCGAGAAGTATTTCACCGACATCATCGCCGATGAGATGCAGATGCTCGGCGGCGGTGGCGAAGGCGGCGGCGGTGGCGGCGGCGAGCGCCCGGCCCGTTCTTCGGGCGGCGGTGGCGGTGGCTACGGCGGTGGTGGCGGTGGCGGCGAGCGTCAGGCCCGTTCCTCGGGCGGCGGCGGTGGCGGCTACGGTGGTGGTGGTGGTGGTGGCGGTGGGTACGGCGGCGGTCGCGACTCCGGCCAGCGTCGCGAGGCGCCGCCGGCCAAGTCGAACGACTTCGGCGACGATTTCGCGGACGACGACATCCCGTTCTGAAACGCCGCGGCTTCAGCCGCGTCGCGCACGAATTAAAAAAGCGGAGGACGCAAGTCCTCCGCTTTTTTTACGTCTTCTCTTACGTCTTCGTTAGCGCCGCTGCGATTTCTTTACGCGCGCGATCCCGCGTCAGCTTTGCTTGATGAGCCTGCGCTGGCCGATCGAAGCGCTCTTGCGCGCGGTCGGCTTGGCGAGGCCGGGGATGAGGAAATCGGTGACGCTGCGGCCGTACTTGGTCTTCTGGGCCAGCCACCGCGGCATCCGCCCGCGGCCCGACCAGGTGTTCCGCTTGTTGTCCGGGTCGCGATACTTGGGCGCCACCTTGCCGGTCTTGCGCCGCGGGCTGCGCCTCTTGACCGGGTTTTCGGCCGCCGGCCGATCGCCATAGAGCTCTGCGATCGTATAGCCGTGCTGAGCGGCCAGCGCGATCGCTTTCCGACGAACCTCGGCGGCGGGGCGACGGCTGGACAACAACTTCCGCTGCCGCTCCGCGGCGAGCAGCAGGGAGTTCAATTCCGTCAGGCTGAGTTTTTCAAGGTCGATCTTCATGCCGGCCAGGGTCCGGCCAGACCTATCGGCCTGTCAAGCAAGGACATCGATAGCGGTGGGATTGCGCTCCCGGCGCAAACCGGCTGCTGCCAGGCGCCTTGTCGGGGCCGAGCCGGCGCCGGCGGGCGTCTCGGCGGCCGCGTCGAGATGGCGCTGGAGCGCCCGCGGCCGCCTTGCTACGCTCCCGGCCTCGTCGCGCTCGCTCGCTTGGGGATCCCTATGCTCGCTCTGTCGGTCGTCGCCCATCCGAGCCCGATCAGCTTCAGTCACGCGCTCGCCGCGCAGGCCGCCGCGACCTTGCGCGAGGCCGGTTTCGAGGTGCGCGAACACGATCTGTACGCCGAGGGCTTCAACCCGGTGCAGCCGGTGGGCGAAGCGCTGAACACCGCGTCCGACGATGCGCTGGTCGAGCGCCATTGCGAAGAACTCAAGCAAGCCGATCTGATTTTGGTGTTCCATCCGAATTGGTGGAGCCAGCCGCCGGCGATCCTCAAGGGCTGGGTCGACCGCGTATTCCGCTTGGATACGGCCTATGCCTATCCGGAAGGAACCGGGCTCGACGGCGTGCCGGTCGGCTTGCTGCGCGCCCGCGCCGCGTTCGTGTTCAACACCTCCAACACGCCGGCCGAACGCGAGCGCGGCGTGTTCGGCGACCCGCTGGACAGCCTGTGGAAGACCAGCATTTTCGGCTTGTGCGGCGTCGATTCGGTGACCCGGCGCATGTACGGGCCGATGGCGGCGAGCACGGCGGAAGACCGTGCGGGTTGGGTCGGGGACGTGCGCGAATTGGTGGGCGCGGCGGCGGAATCGTTGCGCGGTTGAGGTGGTGCGTCGATGCGGCGTGTCGGTCGAAGACGGCTTCGCGACGAACGGTGCGCGATAAGCGCGCGACGGCCACGTCGAAACGGGTTCCGGCTTTCGCAAGAGCGACGGTTGAAGGATGCGGCGTTTGCGAGTCCGAGCGAGGATGCGGCGTTCGGATGCTCGGACGCACGTCGGTCGCAGCGGTCGCGTTCGATAAAAAGCCGGCCGCATCAGCGGCCGGCCGGGTGAGTGCGGGAACGGCCGCGGATCGTCGCGGCGATGCGCGCGCCGCGTCGGCCCGCTGGGCTCAGCCGCCGAACGGAACCAGGTGGCAGTACTCGACGATCACGGTGTTGCCGCCGGAGTACCACGTCTGCAGCTGGGCATCGCAGCTTTCCTGGCTCGACGCGACGATGTCGGCGTAGCTCCAGGTCAGATAGCGGCCATCGGGGCCGCTGTGCGGATGCAGGTACTTCACCCGCGCGCGCCAATCGCCCGCGGGCTGCGGCGCCGGCGTGGTGCCGATGCCGCCCGGCGGCGCGGCGACGGCGGCGCCGGTCAGGGCCAGGCCCAGGCAGATCGCGGCGAGGCGGAGGGGCGATTGCGTCGTCAATGACTTTTTCATGGATGCTCCGAAGTCCGTGTGGCGATGAGTCGGGCAGCGCGGTCGCTGCTCCGGCGGGCGAAGCGGACGGATGTGCCGGTTCGCGGCGCACCTAAGTCGAACGCAGTTCGGGCCCGGGTTGGACAGGCGAGGGCCGGGTTTCGGATGGACGCGCGGCTGCGGCGTACCAGCGGAGCGCGCGGCGGGTGCGCGGCGGATCCAAGCGCGCCGGTACGCGGCGGCTTGCCCTGGTCGCGGCGGATCGCACCGCGCCGGAGCGGATCGGAGCAATCGACCGACGGCCGATGGCGCCGCTCGAACGGTGTTCCGCATGAGGCGTCGACGTGCGATGCGCAGGCGTGCGCCGATCGCGAGCCGTCGCGCTGCGCGCCTCAGGACAGATCGATGGACCGGCCGGCGACGTGCACCTGCGCGACGCGCAGCTGCGAATCCAGCACGACGATATCCGCCCAGGCGCCGGGTTCGAGCCGCCCGCGGTCGCTCAGGCCCAGGTACTGCGCCGGGAACGCGGACACGCGCCGCGAGGCATCGGCCAGATCGAGCCCGACGTCGACCAGATTGCGCAGCGCCTGATCCATGGTTAGCGCGCTGCCGGCCAGCGAGCCGGTGGCCAGACGCACGCAACCCAGGCATTTGTGCACGCGCTGCGAACCCAGCGCGTATTCGCCGTCGGGCATGCCGGTGGCGGCGGTCGCGTCGGTGACCGCGTACAAGCGCGGGATCGCGCGCAGGGCGAGGCGGATCGCGCCGGGATGCACGTGCTGCAGGTCGGGAATCAGTTCGGCGTATTCGGCGTGGGCGAGCGCGGCCGCGGCGATGCCGGGTTTGTAGTGGTCCACGCCGGTCATGCCGTTGAACAAGTGAGTGAAGCCCGAGGCGCCGGCGCGCAGCGCGGCGAGGCCTTCCTCGTAGGTGCCGGCGCTGTGGCCGAGCTGGACGCGGATGCCGAGCGCGCACAGCGCCGGAATCAGTTCGGTGTGGCGGCCAATTTCCGGCGCCAGGGTCAGCACCCGGATCGGCGCCAGCGCGTGCAGGCGCCGCACCGATTCCAGCGTCGCCTCCACCGTCAGCGGCGGCTGCGCGCCGAGGCGGTGCGGGCTGATGAACGGCCCTTCCAGATGCACGCCGAGTATTTGCGCGGCGTCCGCATCGGGCGCGGCGATGACCTGGGCGAGACCGCGCAGCGCCGCGACGATATCGTCTTCGGCCGCGGTCATCGTGGTGCCGAGCAGGGCGGTGGTGCCGTAGCGCGCGTGCGCGCGGGCGATGGTGCGCGCGACCTCGCCGCCCTGCATCAGATCGACGCCGGCCGCGCCGTGCACGTGCAGGTCGATGAAGCCCGGCAGGACGATGCATTCGTCGCTGGCGCCGGCGACGTCTTCGATGGCGCGGATGCGGCCGTCGAATTCGATGCGCCCGCGGCGCCAGCCGTCGGGAGTGAGGATGCGGCCCTGCAGGGCGCGGAGTTCGGTCAAGGCAGCGGCTCGGCGATGATCGTTTCGATGCCCAGCCGCAGCAGACCCTCGCGGTAGCGGTCGTCGATGCCGGCGTCGGTGATGATGGCGTGGACTTGGTCGAGGCGGGCGATGCGGTGCAGGCTGACCCGGCCGAACTTGGAGGCGTCGGTCAGCACCACGATCCGGCGCGCGCGCTCGACCATGCGGTGGTTGAGGCGGGCTTCGGCCTCGTCGTGGGTGGTCAGGCCGAACTGCAGGTCCAGGCCGTCCACACCGAGAAACAGCGTGTCGAAGCTGTAGGCGTTGAGGCTGGCCTCGGCCTGGCTGCCTTGCAGCGACAGCGACTGCTTGCGCAGCAAGCCGCCGCTGAGCAGCACGTCCACGCCGGGCGCGTTGGCCAGTTCCCAGGCGATGTTGAGGCCGTTGGTCATCACCGTGACGTCGCGGTGGCCGCGCAGGTGGCGGGCCAGGGTCATGGTGGTGGAGCCCGAATCGATGATGATGTTGTCGCCGGCCTGCACCAACTGCGCGGCGCGCGCGCCGATGCGCTCCTTCAGCGGCAGGTTCAGCGCATCCTTCTCATGGATGTCCTGCTCCTGCGGCGGCGTGCGCACCAGGGTGGCGCCGCCGTGGGTGCGCGTGGCGAGGCCTTGCGATTCGATATGGCTGAGGTCGGCGCGGATGGTCACCGCCGACACCTCGAAGCGCTCGACCAACTCGGCGACCTGCACCGAGCCCTGCTCGATCAAGCATTGCAGGATCTGTTGTCGGCGGGAGCGGGTATTGCGCATGGCCATCGGAGTGTCCGCGGAGAAAACCGAAGATTAGCCGTTCGCCGCGGCGACGGCAGCGCGCGCGCCGGCGGCGTTGGCCGAGCAGGCGCGGGCGTATTCGTCCAGGCACAGGCCGATGCGGTGGCGCGCCAGCGCGTCGGGCGTGTTGGCCAGGGCGCCGGCGCGCACGGCGCGGTACTGCTCGGGCAGGTGCTGGCTGAGCAGGACCAACGGCGCCGGGTGCGCGCGCAGGTTGTCGAACAGGCGCTGCACGGCGGCGACCAGGGCCGGTTCGCCCCAGTAATAGCGGCAGCGGTCGCTCAGCGCGTACAGGCGCAACAGATGCAGCTCGCGTTCGTCGCCGTGGTAGTGCTGCTGCCAGTGGCGCGGGTTTTCGAGCATGCAACGTTCCAGCGTCTGCGGCAGGTTCGAGCGTCGTTCCGGCGGCAGCAGCTCGGCCTCGATCGCGGCCAGCGCGAACAGCGCCTCGCGGTAAGCGAAGGTCGCGGCCGGACCGACCTTGAGGATGGCGAAGTGATCGCGCACCAGCGCGTGCAGGCCGTCTTCGCGCTGGTAGTCGGTGGAGTGCGCCTCGAACACGATGCGCGGCTGGCGTTCGAGGAAATCCGCCAACGCGCGCGCGGCGGCCGGATCGTAGTCGTGCACGCTGCTGTGGTCGAAATCGACGCCGGGCTGCACCACCATCGCGATCACCCGTTCCCAGGCGGCGGCCAGATCGGGCGCGGCGAACGCGTCGCGGTGGATCGCCAGCGTCTGTTCGGCGGCCTGCGGCGTGGTCACCGCCAAACCGCCGGCCAGCGAGGCTTCGCCGCCGGGCACCGGCACTTCGGTGCCGATCACGTAGACCGGCGGCGGCAAGCCGTGCGCGGCGGCGGTGCGTTCGGCGATGCGCGCCAGTTCGGCCGAGCGCGCGGCGACGACGGCGTCGGGCAGCGGGGTCGGGTCGTCGGCGCAGGACATGCTGCAGTCGAGGTGGATCTTGTGGAAACCGGCGGCGACGTAGGCTTCGATCAGCACCCGCGCGTGCGCCATCGCTTCCTCGGCCGGGCGCTTTTGCCACGCGTTGGGGCCGAGGTGGTCGCCGCCGAGCACGAGGCGTTCGCTGGGGAAATTTTCTTCGCGCGCGAGCCGCAGCACGTAATCGCGGTACTGCGGCGGCGTCATGCCGGTGTAGCCGCCGAACTGATCGACCTGATTGGAGGTCGCCTCGATCAGCAGCAAGGTGTCGTGGCGGCGCGCCACGTCCATCGCCGCGCGCAGCACCAGCTCGTTGCTGCAGCACACGCTGTACAAGCCGACGTTGCGGCCTTGGCGGTGGGAGGCGATCAGCGATTGCACGGGCGACATGGGCGCAGCTCCAGCGAAGACGGCTTCAGAGGACGAGAAAATCAAGAAAGAGCGAGCAAGGCGGCGCCGCGGGCGCCGCCGGCGTCGCCGAAACGCGGCGGCACGATCGGCGGGACTTGCACGCCGGCGAACAGATGCGCGGACACCGCGGCGGGCAACACGTCGTACAGCGGCGCGTGTTGCGACAAACCGCCGCCGAGCACGATCACGTGCGGGTCGACCGCGAGCACCAGCGCGGCGAGGCTGTGGCCGAGCAGATCCAGATGGATCGCCAGCACCTGCCGCGCGCGCGCATCGCCCGCGTCGGCCTGCGCGAACACCGCGCCGGCTTCGGACGCGTCGCCGCCGAAGTGGCGGTACAGCGCGACCAAGCCGCTGCCGGAGACATAACGCTCCACGCAACCGCGCAGACCGCAAGCGCACTCGATCACCGGCAAACCGTGGCGTTGCAGCAGATGCGCCGGCACGCTCCAGTGGCCCCATTCGCCGGCCAAACCGTTGAAGCCGGCGACCAGGCGGCCGTCGAGGCAATAGCCGCCGCCCGCGCCGGTGCCGAGGATCGCGCCGAACATGCTCGGATAGCCTTCGGCCGCGCCGCCGTGCGCTTCGGACAAGGCGAAGCACTGCAAATCGTTGCCGAAACGCAGCGGCCGGCGCAGCCGCGCCTGCAGATCCGCGGCGACGGCGCGGCCGGTCAGCGCCGGCACGTTGGCGCTGAGCTGCAAGCCGCTGCGGCGGTCGCGCACGCCGGGCAGGGCGATGCCGACCGCCGCGTCCGTCTGCGCGAGTTCGGCGTCGGCGTCGGCCACCAACTGTTCCAGCGCGGCCAGGAAACCGTGGTAATCGCCCTGCGGCGTGGCGATGCGGCGGCGATGCCGCACGTCGAGCGTCTTCGCATCGCAAGCGACCAGTTCGATCTTGGTGCCACCGATGTCGATGCCGTAACCGACCGCGGTGCGCGCTGCCTCAGCCATGATGCTCAGCCATGATGGATGGTGACGCCCTTGACCACGCGGTTGACGGTGCCGTCGGGGAAGGGATTGTCCGGGGTCAGGCCGAGCGCGGCCGAACGCTGCAGCGCGTAGATCTGGGCGAAGGTCAGCCACACCGGCGCCAGCCAGCTGTCGTCGAGCGGCGGTACGCGCAGGGTGTGCTCGTCGTCGCCGCCGATGTCCGAATGCGGGCCGATCGCCAGTACCTGCCCCGCCACGCCGTCGCGGCGCAGTTCGTCGAGCAGGTCTTGTTCGTAACGGCGCGCCAACGCGTACGCGCTGCGGATCACCA
Organism: Lysobacter sp. K5869; assembly: GCF_018847975.1. NCBI lineage: Bacteria > Pseudomonadati > Pseudomonadota > Gammaproteobacteria > Lysobacterales > Lysobacteraceae > Lysobacter > Lysobacter sp. K5869. The sequence continues at coordinate 2,669,794 of NZ_CP072597.1, forward strand.
CCACCAGGGTGTCGCCGTCGAGCGTGGACTTGGGGCCGTGGCGGAACCCCAGCGGCGTGTTGGCGAGCGCCAGCACTTGCCCGGCGGTGAGTTCGAGCACCTTCAGCGCGGCTTCGCGCGCGAGCGGCTCCAGCGGGCCGCTGGCGAGGTAGATCACCCGGTCGAACGGACGCTGCGCCAGCGCGCCGGCGGCCGCGTCCCACTGCGCGAGGCCTTCGCGCGCGAGCGCGGCGACTTGGCGCAGATGCTCCAGACGCTGCTCCCACGGCGCGGCGTCGAACACGCTCAGCGCCGTCAACAGCATGCAGCTCAGGCTGCTGGTCATGGCGAAGGCGCGGTCGCAGCTCGCCGCCGGCATCAGCAGGGTGCAGGTGTCCTCGCGCCCGGCGGCGCGGCGCGCGAGTTCGCCGTCGGGATTGCAGGTGATGTCGAGGAAACGCGCGTGTTCGACCTGCGCGCGCACCAGTTCGACCGCGGCCACGCTCTCCGGGCTGGAACCGCTGCGCGCGAACGACACCAGCAGGGTGGGGCGGTCGCGCTGCAGGTATAGCGCCGGATGGGTGAGCAGGCTGGTGGTGTGCACCGCGCGCACGTCGGCCGGCCATTGCGCGTTGATGCGGTCGGCGACCAGGTCGGCGATGAAGCCCGAGCTGCCGGCGCCGGTGAACAGCACGCGCTGGTTCGGGTCGTTGAGGCGGTCGCCGAGGAAGGCGTGCACGCGTTCGCGCGCCTGCGCCAAATCCTGCGCCAGTTGTTCCCACAACGCCGGTTGCTGGGCGATCTCGGCGGCGGTGTCGGCTCCGCCCAGGCGCTGCCAGGCGGACGAATCGGAAAGCGGAGTGGCGTCCATGAAAGATCCCTGTTGAGCGACGGCACGATCAGCGTTTTCTTTCGGAAAGTCAATTATCGAAAGTAAAACAAAAGAAATTGGCCGAACGGGCTTCGTCTGCGAGCCGCTCGAATCAAAGCGAAAGCTGCAGCGGGTTCGGCTTTCGTTGCGGGCTTAACAGGCATTTTCAGCATGTTTAGAAAGTATTGCGCTGCACAATCTTTCGTTTTGACGAAGAAATTCTTCCTTTTTCCTTTCAATTCATTGACAGGTTTCGAAAACCTGCCCTAGAGTCGGCCGCACTCGCTTTTCGTTCTTCGGTTTTCGCCCGCAGCGCGGGCCTTGGGGGCAAGGTGGAATTCCGTGTGCGTCGTCCGCGACTGTCGAGCGCGATCCTCTCCGGCGCCGTGTCGGCCGCGTTGGCCGCGTCGGCGTTGCCGGCGGCGGCCGAGCCGGTCGGCAACCTGCGCGCGGTGCGCGCCGGCGACGGCGCGACGCCGAACTGGGAGCTGAGCACCGATACCGGCAGCGTGCTGCGCATCGAGGTACTCGCCGACGACATCGTGCGGGTGCAGGCCGGCCGCCGCGGCAAGCTCGCGCCCGCCGGCGACAAGGCCGCGCCGATCGTGCTGCCGCAGCCGGCCAGCAAAACCGAGGCCGCGCTGGAAGAAGACGCGAACGAAGTGCGCGTGCGCACCGGCGCGCTGGTGCTGCACGTGCAGCGGCAGCCGCTGAAGCTGAGCCTGGAGCGCATCGACGGCGAACGCCGCGCGCCGCTGTGGCAGGAATTGCAGCCGCTGGATCTCGACGCGAGCCAAAGCGTGCAAGTGCTGTCGTCGCAAGCCGACGAAGCGTTCTACGGCGGCGGCCAGCAGAACGGCCGTTACCAATTCAAAGGCCGCGAGTTGGAAGTCTCGTATTCCGGCGGCTGGGAAGAAGGCGACCGTCCCAGCCCCGCGCCGATGCTGCTGAGCTCGCGCGGCTGGGGCATGTTGCGCAACACCTGGAGCGACGGCAGCTACGATCTGCGCCAGCCCGATCAGGCCACGCTGCTGCATCGCGAAGACCGCTTCGACGCGTATTACTTCGTCGGCGATCTGCCGCGCCTGCTCGAACGCTACACCCGCCTCACCGGCCGCGCCGGCTTGCTGCCGCGCTGGGCGCTGTCCTACGGCGACGCCGATTGCTACAACGACGGCGACAACGTCAAGAAGCCCGGCACCGTGCCCGAAGGCTGGCACGACGGCCCGACCGGCACCACGCCGGACGTGGTCGAGAGCGTGGCGCGGCAGTACCGCGAACACGACATGCCCGGCGGCTGGATCCTGCCCAACGACGGCTACGGCTGCGGCTACAAGCAACTACCCGAAACGGTGAAGGGACTGGCCAAGTACGGCTTCCGCACCGGCCTGTGGACCGAGAACGGCGTCGACAAGATCGCCTGGGAAGTCGGCACCGCCGGCAGCCGCGTGCAGAAGCTCGACGTGGCCTGGACCGGCAAGGGCTATCAGTTCGCGATGGACGCCAACCAATCCGCGTTCAACGGCATCCTGCACAACTCCGACTCGCGCCCGTTCCTGTGGACGGTGATGGGCTGGGCCGGCATCCAGCGCTATGCGGTGGCGTGGACCGGCGATCAGAGCGCGAGTTGGGACTACATCCGCTGGCACGTGCCGACCCTGATCGGCTCGGGCCTGTCGGGCATGGCCTACGCCACCGGCGACGTCGACGCGATCTTCGGCGGCAGCGCCGAGACCTACACCCGCGACTTGCAATGGAAGGCGTTCACGCCGGTGCTGATGGGCATGTCGGGCTGGTCGTCGAACGCGCGCAAGCATCCGTGGTGGTTCGACGAGCCCTACCGCAGCATCAACCGCGATTACTTGAAGTTGAAGATGCGGCTGACGCCGTACATGTACGGCCTGACCCACCAAGCCGCGCAGACCGGCGCGCCGCCGGTGCGCGGGATGATGTGGGATTACCCGCAAGACCCGCACGCGCGCGACGAGGCTTACAAGTATCAGTTCCTGCTCGGCCGCGACTTGTTGGTGGCGCCGGTGTACCGCAGCCAGGCCGCGAGCCGCGGCTGGCGGCGCGGCATCCACCTGCCGGCCGGCCGCTGGATCGATTACTGGGACGGCCGCGCCGTGCAGGCCGGCGCCGCCGGCCGCGACCTCGACCGTCCGGTCGATCTGGCCACGCTGCCGCTGTTCGTGCGCGCCGGCGCGATCGTGCCGATGCACCCGGCGATGCTCTACGACGGCGAGAAGCCGCTCGACGAAATCACCTTCGACGTGTATCCGCAGGGCGATTCGCAGTACGCGATGTACGAGGACGACGGCAACACCCGCCGCTACGAACAAGGCGAGTCGAGCACCCAGCAAGTGCGCATGAGCGCGCCGGCGCAGGGCAGCGGCCCGGTGACGGTGGCGATCGACGCGGTCCAAGGCCAGTACCAAGGCCAGCTGCCGCAGCGCCGCTACGCGCTGCGCGTGCTGAGCCGGCAGGCGCCGCGCGCGGTGTCGCTGGACGGGCGCGCGTTGCCGAAGCTCGCCGACGCCGCGGCGTGGCAGGCCGCGGCGGAAGGCTGGTATTTCGATCCGGCCGAGCGCAAGGGCACCGTGCACGTGCGCACCGCCGCGGTCGATATCCGCAAGCCGCTGCAGTTCGCGCTCGACATCGCGGTCGCCAAGGCCGACGCCGACGACGCGTATCCGGCCGCGCCGGCCTTGGGCCGCGCGCTGCCCGCCGACAGCTTGCTGGTGGTCAACCGTCCGGCCGAAGAGCCCGGCCACGCGCTGGAAAACGCCTTCGACGACGATGCCAAGACGTGGTTCCGCAGCGTGCGCAACCAAGCCGTGCGCACCGGCGCGCACGAATGGACGATTGGTTTCGGCGAACGCAAGCTGATCGACGGCATCGAGCTGGCGCCGCGCAACGACCAACACTGGAAGCATGGTCAGGTGCGCGATTACGAGGTGTACCTGGGCGACAGCAACGGCGAGTGGGGCGAACCGGTCGCGCGCGGCCGCCTGCAGCTCAAGCAGGAGATGCAGCGCATCGACTTCCCGGCGCACGCCGGCCGCTTGCTGCGCTTCCGCGTGCTGAGCGTGCAGAACCCCGAGGGCGACGGCGCCTCCGGCAGCGACCCGATGGTCGTCGCCGCGCAGGGCGGCGCCGCGCGCGCGGTCGATGCTTTACAGCCGCGCGACGTCGGCCCGATCGCTTTGTCCAGCTTCCACATCCTCGAACACCAAGAGCCGGAGCGGCCGGCACAGCAACGCTATCTCTCCGAGCTGCCGTTGCCGGCCGCGCTGGCCACACAAGCGCGCGCCGACCGCGCGTTCCGCGGCGATGCGCCGCTGCGCATGAACGGTTTGCTGTTCCGCCGCGGCCTCGGCGTCGGCGCGAGCAGCCGCATCGATCTGCGCTTGCAGGGCCAGTGGCGTTTGCTGCGCGCGGATCTGGGCATCGACGACGCGTGCCGCGCCGCCGGCGGCCTGCAGTTCCAGGTCTGGGGCGACGGCCGCCTGCTCTACGACAGCGGCTTGGTCAAAGCGCCCGGCGTGGTCAAGCCGGAACTCGACATCCGCGGCCTGTCCGCCTTGAGCCTGCGCACGCTCGGCGCGCAGGGCAGCCAACCCGCCCAGGTCTGCGCCAACTGGGCCAACGCCGTACTGATCGGCCAGGAGGGCGATGCCGCCAGCATCCTCGCGCCATGACCACGACCCGTCCGAATCTTCGCCACCGAACCCGCTGACCCCACGACGCAACGCCGAACACGCACCGCGCAAGACGTAACACCGCTCCTCCCCCCGCCCAAACCGACTGCGGCCGACCGGCCGCGGCCCGGGATCGCTGTTGCCCTTATTCCTGCCATCCGCGCCGCAGTCATCCTGCCAGGAGAGTTCCGATGTTGTCCGCCAGCCGCCGCACGCACCGCCATCGCGCCCATTGTCGTCCCCGCATTTCCAACACCCCGCTGTCGCTGGCGCTGCTCGCCGCGTTGCTGAGCCAAGCGCCTCTCGCCGCCGCGCAGGACGCGCCGGAGGCCAAGGACAAGACCACCGAACTGTCGCGGGTGGAAGTCACCGGTTCCAACATCCGCCGCCTGGACGTGGAAACCGCCTCGCCCGTGCAGGTCATCAGCAAGCAGGACATCGAGAACATGGGCGCGCGCACGCTGCTGCAGGTGCTCGACAACCTGCCCGCGGCGCGTCCGGCGCAGCAGGATTCGCGCTCGCTGTTCACCGGTTCCGACGGCGCCTCGCAGGCCAATCTGCGCGGCCTCGGCGCGCAGGCCACGCTGGTGCTGCTCAACGGCCGCCGCCTGTCGTACTACGGCGCGCCGGCCGGGTTCCAGACCCAGTTCGTCAACATCGACTCGATCCCCGCCGCGGCGATCGAGCGCATGGAAGTGCTCACCGACGGCGCTTCGGCGGTGTACGGCACCGACGCGATGGCCGGCGTCATCAACGTCATCACCAAGCGCAACTACCAGGGGCTGGAGGTCACCGCGACCACCGACACGTCCTCGCGCATCGATTCCTACGGCGAGCATCAGGCCAGCATCACCGGCGGCTTCGGCGATCTCAACGAAGACCGCTTCAACGTCTACGGCTCGTTCAATTTCTATCGCCGCGACGCGATTCCGCTGAGCGATTTCTACGACAAGCGGCCGAACCAGTACTACCTCAACAATCCGAACTACATCAAGAACCTGCGTCTGGGCACCGGCAGCAAGCCGGGCGAGTTCAATCCCGGTACGTATTTCGCCTTCGATCCGGCCACCGGCCGGCGCGTGCAAGAGGCGGCGCCGGGCTGCAACAACGTGCTCACCGGCGAGGCCGCCGGCCCGCGTTGCATCTGGCAGACCTGGATGAACAACGAGATCGACGCCGGCGCGCAGACCGAGCGCATGACCGGCTACGTCAACGCCCACTTCCTGATCGGCGAGAGCACCGAAGGCTTCGCCGAGCTGACCTACACCGACATCGACCTGCGCGCCAACGGCGGCACGCCGCGCGCCTTCAACACCACCACCGGCAATCCGACCAGCTGGTTCTCGCGCGACACCGGCGCCACGGTCAATCAGTTCCTGTATCCGTTCCTCGGCCCGAACAACGAGTACAACCGCGCCAGCCCCGAGCTGCGCGCGATGATGGGCGGCGTGGTCGGCCTGAATTACCTGTTGCAGGACGCCGGCAAGAACTACTTCGGCCAGCGCAACACCGACCAAAGCTATCGCGCCCTGGCCGGCCTGCGCGGCAACTTCGGCGACTGGAACTGGGAAACCGCGTTCGCCACCGCCGGCACGCATTCGATCACTTACCAGACGATCAACGTCAACCTCGACGGCTTCCGCAAGGCGTTCGGCCCGTTCACCGTCGATCCGGGCACCGGCCGCGTCATCATCTCCGATCACCCCGCGTACAAGTTCGGCGAGATCAGCGAGGCCAACGCGGCGCTGCTGCGCGAGGCGTATCCGACCTTCGACATCCAGTCCTGGACCCGCCTGCACACCCTCGACGGCAAGATCGAAGGCCCGCTGGCGCAGCTGCGCGGCGGCGAGATGCGCGCGGCGTTCGGCTTCAACATCAGCCGCGAGACCTTCTACACCCCGGGCAACGAGGACGCCGCGCGCGGCCTGATCACCCAGCAGGGCGGCTCGTGGTTCGACGGCAAGCGCAACACCTATGCGCTGTTCGCCGAAACGGTCGCGCCGCTGACCGACAAGCTCGAACTCGACGCCGCGCTGCGCGTGGACAAGTACCCGAACTTCAGCGCCAACGTCGCGCCGAAGATCGGCATCAAGTACCAGGTGCTGCCGCAGTTGCTGCTGCGCGGCACCTACTCGGAAGGCTTCCGCGCGCCGAGTCTGGCCGAGGCCGGCACCGGCGGCGTGTTCGCCCAGCTCGGCGGCTTCCGCGACGAACAGCGCTGCGCCGAGACCAACGCCATCGCCAATCTGCTGCGCCAGTCGCGCCGCGGCGGCGACGTGGATCTGGGCAATTCGCTGCTCAACGCCGATTGCAGCCGCACGGTCGCGCGCATGACCCAGCCCAACCAGGATCTGAAGCCGGAGAAGGCCAAGATCGCCACGCTGGGCTTCGTGTTCGAGCCGCTGGATTGGCTGTCGGTCTCGGCCGACTACTGGTTCGTGTACCGCCGCAACGAAATCGCCGCGCCGGACTTCAGCAAGATCCAGGACATCTCCGAACTGATCCGTTCGCCGATCACCGACGCCGACCGCGCCGCGGTCGCGGCGCTGGCGGCGATGTGCGCCGACCCGGCCAGCGGCGTGGCCTGCCCGGGCACGCTGCCGGGCTATACCGTCGGCAACGTCGCCAGCGTGGTCGGCCAGTACAAGAACCGCGGCCGCACCCTGATCGACGGTTTCGACATCGACGCGCGCAGCCGCTTCTCGCTGGGCGAGTGGGGCAACCTCAACGTCGGTCTGGCCGCGACCATCGCCGGCCGCAACCGCTCCTACCTCGACGACGAAAACGGCTGGTTCTACGGCGACACCGTCGGCTACTACAACAACCCGCGTCTGCGCGCGACGATCAACGCCGACTGGAACTACCAGAAGTTCACCACCAGCGTCTTCGTCAACTACGTCGGCGGCACCAAGTGGGCGCGCGAGCGCGTGGACGAGTTGGACAATAACGAGCAGACCTGCACCGGCGGCTACCTGCCGGTGCCCAAGCCGCAGTGCGACGGCGCGCCGTCGTGGTGGACGGCGAACCTGAGCCTGAACTGGCGTCCGACCGACAAGATCAACGTCGGCGTCACGGTCAAGAATCTGTTCGATCGTCTGCCGTTTTACGATCCCAACAGCTTCCTCGGCGACTCGCCGGATTACGCCAGCATCTTCGGGCGCAGCTATAGCTTCACCGTCGGCTACAAGTTCTGACGACCCTCGGCGCGCCGGCTTCGGCCGGCGCGTTTTTTTTGCGGGAGATGAGCGTTCGGGTGCATGGCCCGGCGCGGCGGCGGCTTTATCCCGCCGCATTCGCATCGCGGTCGAACTCGCCGCGATGCGCGTTCGCCCACGCTTCGACGCCGGTCGGCGCGAAGCCTTCCAGGCCGCGCTGCGCCGCGAACGGGGCGGCCAGGATCGTCTCGGTTTCTTCGCGATGCCCGGCGAAGTAACGGAACTTGGAACCGACCCGGCGGCCGACGCCCGCGCCTAGGGCGGCGTCGATGTCGCGTTCGAATTCGTCCAGCGGTTGAGCGCGGTAGCGGATCGTCCGGCCCAGGCCGCGGCTCACGCATGCGGCGAATTCCTCGCCGCTCAGGCTGTGCGGCCCTGCGATCCGATGATCGCCGCCGAAGGCGCCGCGTTCCAACAGCATCAGCGCCGCGCGCGCGCAATCGTCGGCGCAGGTCCAGGCGACGCGTTGCGCGGACGGCAGCGGCGGCGCGAACACGCCGTGGCGAACGATGTCCGCGCGCGCCGACGGCTTCAGCAGATTGTCCAGATACAGGGTCGGCCGGACCACGGCGAAGGGCAGGGCGGAGCGTCGCGCTTCGGCTTCGACCGCATCATTGCCGACGAAGCTCGGTTCCGCGCACGGCGGCGGCCGGCTTGCGCTGGCGAGCTTGAGCGCGAAGGCGCGCACGCCGGTCGCGGCGAACGCAGCGAGCGCGTTGCGGGCGCCGTCGCGCATCGCTTCGGGCGCGCCGATGGGCACTTGCAGAACGGCGCGTTCGATGCCGACGCACGCCGCACGCAGCGAAGCGACATCGCGCAGATCGCCCTCGGCCAGTTCGACGCCGGGCGCCGCGAGCGCGGCGGCGCGCGCGCGGTCGCGCACCAGCGCGCGGACCTTGAGCCCGCGGGCGAGCGCGGCGCGCACGACGGCGCCGCCCTGCACGCCGGCGGCGAGGAAGACGAGAACGGGTTTGGACGGATCGAACACGGACATGGGCGGCTCCTGAGAAGCGGCCTGTCGGAACGGCATCGAAGTCGATGGCAACCGATCAGGCCCGGATGCGCGAGGCGCGCGGGACTGTCGGGGATCGCGCGCGGCGCGCGACCAGAGCTTTTCCGGGACGGAAAAGGGCTTGGGCCTACCCAGACCAAGCCTGCCGTTTCGACCGGGCGATTATGCCGGGAGCGGAGCGTGGGTCAACCCGGCGGCGCGCGGCCCTCGCGCGTCGCCTCGTCGCTCACGGCTTGGGCGGCGTGGACGCCTGGCCGCTGCGCCGGCGCAGCGAAATCTCGTAGGCGCGGCTGCGCGCTTGCAGCATCGGGTCGCCGGCCGCTTCGATGCCGGGCGGCAAGCGCGCGGGATCGAACATGATCGCGGCTTGGGCTTGCGGGTCGGCGACTATCCGGTCCAGGGTCAAGGTCCCCAGTTCGATGCTGCGGCGCTGCGCGGGCCACGGCGCGCTGATGTCGTCGAGCGCGTCGCCGTCCCCGGCCAGTTGCAGCATCAGCTTCAGGCGCACTCCGCCCGCGGCGATGCGCTGCGCCAGCTCGCGGCGCAGGAAATCGCGATTCAGAGTCGCGGCTTCTTGCTCGTTCCAACGCTCGACGCCGTTGGCCGGCTCGATCCACAACCGTCCCAACGTTCGCTGGCCGTCCGCGGCGCTCAGCGCCATGGCGTGCATGAAGTAGTAAGGCTGGCTGATGTAGCTCTTCGGCGTCGGCGGAATCGCGGCGAGGAAGCGCTTGGCTTCGGGATTCGCGTCGAGGTGGCGCGCGAACGCGTCCGGGTCGGCCGGTGCGGCGTTGGCGGCGCGCAGGAAGGCCAGGAAACGCTCGGGCGTGCGCGCCGGAAAGCCGTTCGCCGAGTGGCCGACGAAATCGGCCTGGACGACGTCGCCGTCGAGCAAGCGCAGGGCGAGCCCGCGCGGATTGGCGCGCGGGTCGTTGTCGGCGAGGTCGGGATCGCCGCCGAAGTTGGAGAAGCGCAGCAGCGCCGCGACCGGTCGGCCTTGCAGGATCGTCGCGCGGCTCAGCGCGCGCGCCTGCGCGGAGGCGACGAAGCGGCCGGCGAGCAGCACGCCGCGGGCGTGGTTGACGCGCTGTCCGGGGTGTTCGCCGGCGCCGGCGTACAGGGTTTCGACCAGGCGCGTGGGGATAAGGTCTTCGGTGTCGGTCATGGCGGTTCCGGCATGGGCGAGGTTGGCGAAGGCGAGCGCGCACAGCAGCGCAATGCGCGCACTCACGAGCGCCGCCCGTCGAGGCTCCAGCGCCCCGCGCCGGCGACGGCGAGCGCGAGGAAGCCGCCGGCCATGACCAGATTCTTGAGGAACATCAACTGCTGGATCTGATCGCCGAGGTTGGCGTGGAACAACAGCGCGGTGACCACGCAGAAGCCGGCCAGCAGCGCGCCGGTCGCGCGGGTGGCGAAGCCGGCGATCAGCAGCGCGGCGGCGGCCAGTTCGAACGCGACCGTGGGCCACAACAACGCGGCGGGAACGCCGCTGGCCTGCATGTAGGCGGCGACCGCGTCGGGATGGGACAGCTTGGACAGGCCGGAGATCAGGAAGATCGATGACATCAGCAGGCGCGCGAGCAGCAGCGCCGCGGGAAGCAGGTTCGGGTTCATCGGGATATTCGGAATCGTGAGGAAAAAGCGGCCGGCGCCGTGGCGGCCGGCCGAGGAGCGAAACGGGTCCGGCGCCGCGGCGCCGAAGTTCAGAGCCCGGCGCCGGTGGCGACGGTGATGTGCTTGTACTCGATGAAATCGTCGATCGCCGCCGCGCCGTTGAGCCGGCCCAGGCCGGACTGGCGATAGCCGCCTTCCTCGAATTCGTCGTAGATCTTGGCCCAGTCGTTGATCCAGACCGTGCCCGAATCCAGCTCGCGCGCGACCCGCAGCGCGCGGTGCACGTCGCGCGTCCACACGCCGGCGGCGAGGCCGTACTCGCTGTCGTTGGCCAGCTCGATCGCCTGCGCTTCGGTGTCGAACACTTGCAGGGTCAGCACCGGGCCGAAGGTCTCGCGCTGGACGATGTCGAGCTTGGAGTCCTGCACTTCGAGCAACGTGGGGCGATAGAACGCGCCGCGGGCGAGTTCGCCCTCGGCGACGGGGCCGCCGCGCACGATCGCGCGCGCGCCGTCGGCGATGGCTTGTTCGACCAGACGGTCGACTCGGGCGACGTTGGCGCGGTCGATCAGCGGACCCATCTCGCTGCGTTCGTCGGCGGCGGGACCGACGCGCAGTTCGCTCAGGCGCGCGGCCAAGCGTTCGCGCAAGCGTTCGGCGACGCCGCGTTGGACCAGCAGGCGCGACCCGGTCATGCAGAACTGGCCGGCGAACACGGTCAGCGATTTCTCCAGCACCGGCACGGCGGCGTCGAGGTCGGCGTCGTCGAACACCACGTGCGGGGTCTTGCCGCCGAGTTCCAGGCCGAAGCGCTTGAGCCGCTGCGCGCCGACCGCGGAAATCGCCCGGCCGGTGGCGGTGGAGCCGGTGAAGCTGATGACCGGCACCTGCGGCGAGGCGACCAGCAACTTGGAGCCGTCCGCGCCGGATTCGTTGAACAGGTTGACGACGCCGCGCGGCAGCGACGGCGCCTGCGCCATGATCCGCGCGACCAGCGAATTGGTCAGCGCGGTCTGGCCGGGCATCTTGATCGCGACCGTGGCGCCGGCGGCGAGCGCGGGCGCGAGCGAGCGGATCATCAGCACCACTGGCGAGTTCCACGGCACGATGATGCCGGCCACGCCCATCGGCTCGCGCAGCACGATCGACAGCGCATCGGGCTTGGGCGTGCCGCTGCGGCCGTACTCGGTGCGCGCCAGCGCCGCGTTGAAGCGCAGCTTGGACGGCACCATGCTCACCTCGAAGCGGGCTTCGGGCTTGATCTTGCCGTTCTCCAGCGCGAGCTGTTCGATCAGTTCCTCGCTGTGGCGCTCGAAGGCCTGCGCGAGTTCTTCCAGCGCCCGCGCGCGCAGCGCGGCGTCGCGCCGCCACGGGCCGTCGCGGAAGGCGCGCGCGGCGGCGTCGATGGCGGCCTGGGCTTCGGCTTCGCCGCCGTCGGCGTAGCGGCCGATGACCGCGCCGGTGGCGGGGTCGAGGGCGCCGCGGTGTTGCGGCGAATCGATCCATTCGCCGTCGATCCAATGCAATGCGGTGGGGGTATCGGTGTTCATGCGGTGCGTGGCTCTCGGGTTCAGGCGTAACGCCGCGCGATGTGTTCGGCGACGGCGATGGTGGTGATGTTGGTGGCGACCGACACGGTGTCGGGGAAGATCGAGGCGTCGACCACGCGCAGGTGTTCGACGCCGTGCACGCGGCCTTCGAGGTCGACCACGGCGCGCGGGTCGTCGGCGCGCCCCATCGGCGCGGTCGACGTGGGGTGATGGTAGGTGTCGAGCGTGGCTTTGATCGCGGCGTGGATTTCCTCGTCGCTTTGCGCCTGCGGCCCCGGCCCGAGTTCGGAATGGATCAACCCGCTCAACGGCGCGGTCGCGCCGATGCGGCGCGCGAGCTTGACCCCTTCGAGCAGGCGCGCGCGGTCGAGCGGGTCGGCGAGGAAGTTGAGATCGATGACCGGCGCGGCCAGCGGATCGGCGCTGGCCAAGCGCAGCGAGCCGACGGACCGCGGCCGGGTCAGCGCCACCGCCAGTACGAAGCCGAGCTTGGTCGGGCTGAGTTCGTGCGGGAACAGATGGGTGGCGGTGATGTGCAGGTCCAGATCGCCCGGCGCGGCGCTGGAACTGCGCGTCCACAGCTTGGCGCCGATCGCCGGCGACTGCGCGCCGATCAGCTCCGGCCGCGCGGCGTAGGCGTTGTAGTAGAACGGGTGGTCCTTGAGCCCGCGGCCGACCGGCAGGTCGGCGACGCTGGCGATGCCGAGCGCGGCGAGATCGGCGGCCGGGCCGATGCCCGAACGCAACAGGATCGCCGCGCTGCCGTAGCTGCCGGCGCTGAGCACGACCTCGCCGGCATGAATCTCCTCGCCGTCGGCCAGGCGCACGCCGACCGCGCGGCCGCCGTCGAACAGCACGCGATCGACCGCCGCGCCGCCACGGATGCGCAGATTGCCGCGCGCGCGCACCGGGTTGCTGAGGTAGGCCATGCCGGTGTTGACGCGCACGCCGTTGACGATGTTCATCGGATACGCGCCGACGCCGTGCGCGTCGGCGCCGTCGAAGTCGTCGATGGCGCGATAGCCTTGGGCGCGGGTCGCGTCCACGAAGGCGCGCTGCATCGGGGTGAGGTCGTCGCGCAGCAGTTGCCGCACCGGCAGCGGGCCGTCGCGGCCGTGCAGGGCGTCGCTGCCGCCGTCGCGGGTTTCCAGGCGCTTGAACGCCGGCAGCAGGTCGTCGTAGCTCCAGCCGGGCAGGTTCCAGTGGCGCAGGTCTTGCGGCCGCGCGCGCAGCGCGACCGCGCCGTTGATGGCCGAGCTGCCGCCGAGCACCTTGCCGCGGACCGCGTGGATCGGATGGCCGACATAGCCGGGCAGGGTGCGGTAGCCCCATTCGTGTTCGGCGTCGCCGCCGAGGCGGTCGCTGCTGGCGATGACGTTGGGGTAGTCCCAGGCGCGATAGGCGCGGCCGGCTTCGAGCAACAACACGCGGCGGCTGTCGCGTTCGCTCAGGCGCGCGGCCATGACCGCGCCGGCGGAGCCGCCGCCGACGATCAGCACATCGATGTCGTCGCCGGTGCGCTGGCGCGCGCGCGGCGCGGAGGCGGTCCGGGTCGCGGTGGTCTGGGCCGTCGCCGCGGCGGCGGGCGTCGCGCCGAGCGCCAGCGCCGCGGGCGCGGCGGCCAGGCCGGCGACGAGGCCGCGGCGGATCGTGTTCGGCGTTTCGCCGTGGTGCATGGCTGTTCTCCCGGGCGGGCCGGTGCCCGCCTCATGCGCAGCACGTTAGGCACCGCGCCGGGATCGGTACAGATGGCGCGATGCGAATCGCGGGTTCGGTTTTTCCGAACGACGACGGCGGCGCGCGAGCGCTACGCTGGCTCGCGCCGGCGCGGTTCGCTTATCCGGGTTCGCGTGGCGCGACGGGTGCGCCGCGCCGCGACGCGTTCAATCCAACGCGATCAAGCCCGCCTCGGCCAACTGCGCGTCCCAGCGCGCCGGGTGGCCGATTTCTTCGCTCAGGAACTCGGTCAGCGCCTGGATCTTCGACGGCGTGCGCGCGCTCTTGCGGTACACGGTGGCGATGTGTCCGCCCGAGGGCGCGTACTCGCCCAGCACCGGCACCAGTTCGCCGGCCAGCAAGGCGTGCACGGCGAGGAAGCTGGGCAGGATCGCCAGCCCGAGACCGGCGCGCGCGCCTTCGAGCAGCTGATGGGCCGAGTCGGCGCGCAAGCGCGCGCCGATGCGGAAGGACTGCGCGACGCCATCCACCGGCAGGCTCCACATCGCATTGGGTTCGCGGTTGAAGTAGATCAGCCCGTCGTGGTCGCGCAGTTCGTCGGGATGCCGCGGCGTGCCGCGCGCTTGCAGGTAAGCGGGGCTGGCGCAGATCAGATGGCGGTTGACGGTGACGCTGCGCGCGATCAGGTCCGAGTCGGCCAGCCGGCTCATGCGGATGGCCATGTCGAAGCGGCCTTCGCGCAGGTTGGCGAGTTTGTCGTCGGCCTCCACGTCTACGCACAACTGCGGATAACGCATCGCGAAGCGCGCCAGCAGCGGGCCGAGGTGGCAGGCGGTGAAGGCCATCGGCGCGGCGATGCGCAGGCTGCCGCGCAGGCTGGATTGGGCGTCCTGCACCGATTGCTCGGCGCGCTCAAGGTCCATCAGCAACTGCCGCGCTTGCTCGTAGAAGGCATGCCCGGCCTCGGTGGGCTGCAGCGGCCGGGTGCGCCGCAGCAACGCGGCGCCGAGGCGCTTTTCCAACTGGGTCATGCGCTCGCTGACGATCGACTTGGTGGTGCCCAGGCGCCGCGCGGCTTCGGAGAAGCTGGTCGCCTCGACCACGGCGACGAAGGTCTGCAGGTCGGAAAATTTGTTCAAGCGCGGGCCATGGTCGAAGCGGGCAGGGCGCTATCTTACGCCCGCGCCGCGATGGCGCCGGGCGCGCGCAGGCTTGCCTTGCTGCGTCGGGCGCGCCGGCGCGGCGCCCGCGCCAGCGTGCGCGTCCCGGGCGCGCGTTCGCCGGGACGCGCGCGTGCTTCAACCGTCCTTGCGTTTGACCGTGCTCTTGGCGACCTTGGCCGTGTTCGCCTTGCCCGTCGCGGCCGTCGCGGCCGTCGCGGCCGTCGCGGCCGTCGCGGTCTCGGCGGCGGCGATGGCGACGTTCTGAGGCTTCGCCACGTCGCGTCCATTGGTGTCGCGCACGCGCCCCTGCAGCAGGCCGCAGGTGCTGGTCGGATGCACCAGGCAGCGGCACGGCGTCTCGGCGGTCGGGTTGCCGTCGGAATTGGGGCCGACGAAACCCAGCGGCGCGTACTGCGGATCCTCGCCGCGCGGCGGCAGATAGCGCGCTTGCCCGGCGGCGTCTTGCGGCCAATCGATTTTGCCGGTGGTGCGCGCCGCGATCAGCCAGTAGTCGCCGGTGCGGTAATCGCCGTCGGCGAAGCGCACCTGCACGCCGTCTTCCAGATCGATCCAGCCGTAGTCGCCTTTGTCGTCGCTGACCGGAACCGCGCCGTCGCTCAGACGGATGTCGCCGTTGGCGCTTTGGTCCCAGCGCCGCACCTTGGTGGTCGCGCCGGCGAGGCGGTCCTGTTCGGCGCTGAGGATCAGGGTATTGCCCTCGACGCTGGCGATGCGGCACAGCGAGCCGGGCAGGCCGAGCAGGTCGTCGTCCTCGTCGCTGAGCTCGATCCACTGGGCGTCGCGGAAGTCGCGCGCATTCGCCACCTCCAAGCGGCTGCCGCCGCCGCCGATCCAGCGGGTCAGCACGCTGCCGTTGTCGCGCGACCATTTGAACGTGGCGGTGCCGCCGTCTTCGTTGCCGCGGTGGATCTCGACCCGGTACAGATGGTTCTCGGCACCGCGGTATTCGGCGTCGGGGCTGGTGATGCACGGGTCGTCCAAGCGGTCGGGCTGCTTGAGTTGCGCGGCCAGCGTCGGCGCGCCGTCGCGGTCGAACAGCGCCAGCGGCGCCGCGCAGCCTTGCCGGTAGTCCTCGCGCAACTGGCTCAGGCGCGTGTCGAGGTCTTGGATGCGCGCGAGCAGGCGATCGCGCTCGGTGGTGTCCTGCGTCGCATCGGCGCGTTTCTTGAGTTCTTCCATGCGCCGTTGCAAGGTCTGTTCGATCTCGTCCAGCGCCAGCGCGCGCACCTGCCACACCACCTGGGCGCGGCTGCAGGTGTCGGGGCCGCCGAGCGCGACCTCGCGCAGCGAGGGAAATTCGACGCTGGTGAGATGGCGTTCCCACACCTTCAAATAGACCCAGAAGCGCGCTTCGTCGTCGCGGTTGGACGATTCCAGCCAGCGCCGCAGGGGGTCGCCGGAACCTTGCTCCTTGCCTTGCGGCTGCGGATGGAAGTGCGGCTGGTCGATGTAGCTGCAGCCCTCGTTCTCGCACAGCAGGCCTTGCACGTAGTAGCGCCCGGCGCCGATGTCCAGCGTCAGCGCGCCGTCGTCGCCGTCGAGCTGCAGGTCGAAGCCGGCGTTGTCGACCGGCGCGGCGTACGGCCCGAACAGGTCGCGCGCGAGCGTGCGCAGGTAGTGCAGCAAGATCGCGCTTTGCTCGTTGGGATCCGCGTCCAGGGTGACCCGGCCCTGTTGCAGCAGCACCTGGCTGAAATGGTTGCGGGGGTCGAAGCTCACCCGCGAGAAGTCGCCTTTCATGGTCTGTGTCCTTTCAGGTCAGTCGGCAAGGAGAAGTCCGACCGTCATGCCGGCCGGGGTGTGCTGGTCCAGGCGCGCGCGCAGGTTGGCTTGGCGCTGGGGTTCGTAGAGGTCGTGGTAGACGCCGGGTTCGGATTGATCGTCGGCGCCGCGCAGCAGTTCCGGCGCGCAGTCGGCGGCCAGCCGCGCGTAGCCGGGGCGGCCGTAGCGCCGCGATTGGTAGCGCGGGCGCAGGCGCAGCCGTTCGGCCGCGATGAGCTCTTGCTCCACCGCCGCCGGCAGCTTGCGCGCGCGCACCGCTTCGATGGCTTCGTCGGGCTGGCAGCGGTAACGGCGCGGCGTGCGGCAGCGGCAGGGCACGTAGCAAAAGCGCATGCAGCCCAGTTGCCGGCGGGCGACGTTGAGGCAATCGTTGAACAGGCTGTTTTCGGCCAGTTCCACCGCATGCACCTCGACCATGCCGAACACGGTGCAGCGGCGCAGGGTCAGGCAGGCGTGGGCGACCGCGGCGGCGGGCGCGCCGATGGCTTGTTCGCGCGGGCCGGCGGCATCGACGATGCTGTCCTCGATCAGCAAGGGGATCGGATCGGTGCCGACTTCGTCTTCCTGCACCTGGATCGAACCGAGGATGCTGTGGCGCACGCTGACCTTGGCGCGCACGCCGTGCAGTTCCAGGCTCGGTTCGGCGGGACGCTCGGGTTCGCAGCCGCAGCCGATGCCCCAGCCGGGCACCAGCGTGCAATGGCGGATCGAGACTTCGGCGGCGCAGTTCGGCGTGCTCTGCGCGAGTTCGGCGTAAGTGCCCGGCTCGCGCGGCGCGCACACGTGCAGCGGGCGGCCGGTCAGCAGGATGCCGTCGAGGTGGAAGCGGCTGCCGATGTCGAGTTCGACCGTCAAGGCGTCGGGCAGATCGGTCTGCCAATCGATCAGGCGGATCACCGGCCGCACGCCGTCGGCCGCGCGCAGGGTCAGCGACTGGCCGGGGCGCAGGCGGATATGCAACGGCTCGACCCACACGCCGCTGTGCAGCAGTTCGATCACCGCGTGCTGCGGCGATTGCTCGTTCCACAGGCGCAGCGCGTCGCCGATGCGCGGCACGACCGGCGGCAGGTTCTCGTCGTCGCCGGCCGCGGCGGCCGCGTCGCTGTCGCCGACGCGGTACAGGACGAACTCCCAGGCCGGATCCTGCACGCCGCGCAAATACTCGCCGCCGCCCAGATCCATCGCGAAGCCGTAGCGATAACTCACCCGCACGCCTTTCTTCGGCACTTGCGACGGCGGGAACATCAACCGGCCGAGCACCGGATCGACCGCGACCTTGCCGCGCGGCGTGCGATAGCGCCAACCGCTGAGGTCGGCGATCACCACCGCGCTGGGCGGCACCGGCTCGCTGCCGTCGCGGCCGGCCCATTGCTCGGCCCAGATCGCCAGACTGGCGTCGCTGCCGTATTCCTGCGCCAGAGCGTCGCGCAGCGCGCGCCGGCTCAGCGGCAAGGGCAGATTGGTTTCGTCGGCGAGGTGGCTGGGGTCGGTCTCCGCGCGCGGCTTGCGGTACAGCGGCGCGTCCTGGCCGAGCACGCTGAAGGTGTAGCAGTGCGGGCCGGCGTCTTCCACGCAGTAAGCCGGCGTGCGCGTGACCGGATAGCTGCGCATCCGCCAGGCGAACACGCCGACGCTGGGGATGTTGTAGCGGCCGATGCGCCGATGCGAGGCGATGCGGCGCACGTCGACGCTATGGGCGAGGGTGTCGAACGGGCTGCCGCAGCGTTCCAGCGCCGCGCCGTCGCGCAGCGAGGCGGTGCCCAAGCGATCCAGGTGCAAATGGTCGATGTCCTGCGCGCGGTCGAGCAATTTGAAGAACTCGACCGCGCGCGTCGGCCAGCCGGCGACGTCGAAGGCCAGATCCTCCAGCAGCGCGATCGTGCCCTTGCGCCGGCGCTGCGCGATCAGGTGCGCGACCTCGCGCCGCGGCACCAGCGCGCGGTTGAGCGCCTGTCCGGCTTCGCCGAGTTCGCGCGAGAGCGCGCCGGCGGCGAGCACCGGGCGATAACCGAGCAGGTCCGCCAGATACGGCACCGCCCAATCGTCGGCGGTTTCCACGAACCAGTTGTCGTAGAGCCGGGCGATGTCGTCTTCGACCAGATTCATCTGCTCGGCGATGGTGCGCAGCAGCGCCTGCAGCGGATAGCCCTGCTCGGCGTCGCGGATGCGGTGGATCGCCGGCAGCAGCCGGTACAGGCGGTCGATGCGCGGCGGGGCGTGCAGCGAGGGAATGTCCATGTCGTCGCTCACTGGACCGGGTTGAGGATCAGGGTGTCGGGAATGGCCGGGGCGAAGAACGCCAGCCGCGCGGGCCGGATGCGCTCGCCCTCGACTTCGGCGCGGCCGGCGTCGACGCGCGCGGGCGGCTGCAGCGGCTCGTGGGTTTCGTCGTCGTCGTCGAAGCCGTTGCTGTCCGAGTCGCCGTCGAGGATCTCGCGCACGGTGTCGGTGATTTCGCCCTGAGTGATCAGCCGGCGCTGCTGGGAGTGGTAATCCACGACGGTCTCGGGAATCGCGCCGAAGCTGTCGACGTCGACCCAATCGATGCCGCGCACCGACTGGATCGCCGCGACCAGTTCGCACAGCAGCGCCGGTTGCGCGATCGCGCGGGCGTGGAAGCCGAAGCGGTCGAGCAGGCGCTCGCGCACGGCGGCCGAGACCGGCTCCCAGCGATAGCCGGGCAGCAGCCGCAGCTTGGCTTGCAACACCAGCGCGAGGCGTTCGCGCATCGCCACTTGCACGGTCAGCGCGGGGTCGCCGAGTTCGCGCAGCGCGGCCAGCAGATTGCGGTAGAGATCCGACTCCTCGTCGATCGGCATGTCGTCGACGCCGGCGACGGTGATGTGGACCAACTCGCGCGTGCCGTCGCCCAGGCGCACCGCGTCGGCCTTGGCGATGCCGGCGAACATGCGGGTGAAGTCGGCGTAGTCCGACAGCGACACCAGCCGGTCCAGCGCCATCAGCGAGCGCGGCGCGTTCTCGCGGATCAGTTCCAGGGTTTCGCGGTCGGCGCCGCCGGACGCGCGCAGCGGATTGACCACGTCCTTGATTCCGAGCGGGCGCGAGATCAGCAGCGAGATTTGCCCCGCGCGCACGTTGCCGGCGCCGCCGATGCCGTTGCGGTATTCCGCGCGCAGATTCTCGAAGCCGCTGGGCGGGCGCAGGCCGTGTTCGCCGTCGCCGAAGATGACCTGGGTGACGCCGTCGTCGCCGGTGAGGGTGACGAAGGCGCGCGCGTCGGGCGTCAGCGCGGACAGGTTGGCGGCTTCCTGCCACTCCACGCCGTCGACCAGGACCTTGAGCGTGCTGGCCGCGCCGGCCGCGGTCGGCGCGGGGCGGAAGGTCAGCGGCGGCTGGCGTAGCGAGAAGCGCTGCATCGGCTGGCGCGCGTCGCTGCTGCCGAGCACTTCGCGGCGGGTCTCGCCGTGGCTGGCGGGGACGACGTTGGCGTGGATGCGCAAGCCGTCGCGGTAATAGGCGTTGGCGAGCGCGGTGGCCAGATGCAGAGTAGTGTGCGGGCGATCGCCGGGCAGGTAAGGGTCGTAGCCGTGCTCCAGACCCGCGACCATCATCAGCTCGCTGGCGCGCACGCCGCGCACGCCTTCGATGTCGCTGCGCTCGCCTTCCACCACCACCCAGCGGCCGGACTGCAGTTGCTGATGCAGCGGGCCGAGTTCCAGGGTGGCGCCGGACACGTCGTCGAGGATAGGTTCCGGCACGGGCAGCAACCGCTTGCGCTGCGGATGCAGCCAGGTGCGGCGCAGCTCATGGATCTCGTCGCGGCCTTCCTTGCCGGCTTCGACCGTGCGCCAGATCGTCGCAGTGCCGTCGACGCCGAATTCCAGTTCGGTGCTTTCGCCGGAAATGCCATAAGCGTTGCGCGGACCGGTGCGCGCCGCGTCGACGGTGAGGATGCGGTAATCCGGCAAATCCGTATCGCCCGGCCGGGTGACCAACACCAGATCGCCTTTAGCCAGCAGCGGCAGCGATTTGCCGAGGAAGGCGTTGCTGTCGTTCTCGTCCTCCGCGTACAGCCAATCGCCCCAGGTCTGCACCGCCGGCACTTTGTTGTTGACGATCTCCGGCATCGGCCGCCCGGTGGCGGCGCCGAACAGCGCCTCGCCCGCGCCGAGCGAATACAGCGCTACGAGGCGCTGGGACAGGACTTGGGTTTTCACTTCGGTGCCGCGCCAGGCCTGGTAATAGTTGTCTTTCAGGCGCGGCGCGAAATCGGTGATGAGTTGCGGCTGCAGGTCGGCGCCGTAACCGAAGGCGCTGCGCAGATCGCGGCGCAGCCGCTGCGGGTTGGCGACCTGGACCGCCGGCTTGCGCAGCAGGCCCTCGACGAACTCGTCGGGCGAACTGGTGGCCGGGCCGGACGCGGACGGTTGCAGCTTTTCGATGGCTTCGTCGAAATCCTGGATCAGCTGGATCGACTCTTCCTCCTCGACGCCGCTGCCGAGCACGCCGTCCCAGTCCTGCAACGGCGCGACCTGATGGCCTTGCTCGATCTCGCCCAGCAGGGATTCGGCGTTGTCGACCGCGCGGGCATCGCCTTCGCCCTGGCCGATCCGCCATTTCAGTTGCGCGATCAGCATCTTCAGCAACGCCAGCGCCTGGGTCCGCACCGCGGCGAGCGGCAGCAGGATGCGCTTGATCGCATCGTCGAAGTCGTCCAGCGGAACCAGCGCGGCGCCGCCGACGCCCTCGGCGATGCGCTGATGCCACTGCGCCAGTGGCCAGTGCGGCGCGCCCAGGCGCACCGCCGATTGCAAGGCCTTGGACCGCGCCAGCGCGTTGGCGTTGCCGTTGCCTTGGCTCTGCAATTGTTCGAGCTTGCCGATCAGCGTCGCCAGCGGCGACAAGGCCTGCGCCAGCAGCGGTTGCATCGGCTGCAGCGATATCGCGCTGCGCTGGGCGATGAAGTCGGTCTCCACCGCGACCACGCGGCGGATCTGGTACACCGCCGCGGCGCCGGCGCCGAACTGGAACAGCAGCAGTTCGCCGGATTGCACGCCGGTGTCCACGCCTTTGACGTAGACCCGGTCGATCGACAACACGCTGGCGCTGTCGATGGACTGCGGGCGTTCGCGCCGGATCGACAGGTCGTTCCACTCGCGCCGCGCTTGCAGCGGCGCGTCGGTCTCGAACGACTGCGGGGTTTCGTCGGGTCCGGGCAGGCTTTGCGCGCGCGTGCCGACCGGCAGATCGACCGGCTCGGCTTGGTTGTCGTCGACGGTGTAGGACAAGAACACGCTCGACGACACGCCCGGACGCGGCGCATAGCCGACCAATCGCGCCATCTCCACCAGCGAGCGGCGCTCGGTGGCGGTGCGCACATAGCCTTCGTTGGCGATGCGTTCCTGATAGAAGGTCAGCACGTCGGCGACCGTGGCCCAGGCGTCGAGCAAGGCGATGGCCGGATCGGCCGGGTCGCGCGTGGTCAGCGCCTGCAGCGGCCGCAGCGTGCGCGGCGGCAGGCCGTCGTCGCCGGCGGTTTCGACCTCCATCGTCGGCAACCGCGCTTGCATGCTGGCCAGAAAACGGCCGTGGGTGCCGACGCGATAACGCAGTTCGGGCAGGCCGGGCCGGTTGGCGATGTCGACCGGGGTCGACGCGGCGATGCCGTCGCAGCAACCGCAGGCGCTGTCGCCGCAAGCGCCGCCGCCGCAACCGCAGGACTGGGAATTCATCGGCCACCTCCGACGCTGATCGCGAGCTTGCCGTGTTCGGGATAGTTGGGATCGCGGTCGAGCCGCGGGATTTCGTGCGCGCCCAGGCGCAGCACGCCGTCTTCGAGTTCGCGGTTGGGCGCGGCGTACAAGCGTTGCAGGCGGGTGACGCGCGCGCATTCGACGCCCGGCACCGCCATCGCCTCGGCGACCAGCGCGCTGACCCGCAGGTTCTGGCCGAAGCCGAGTCGGTCGGGATGGAAGTAGCCCAACCCGCCGTCGCGGCGGCGCCCGGCGCCGAAGCGTTCCAGCAGCGCGGCGTGGATTTCGCCGCGCTCGTAGCCGGGCAGGGCGCACACCTCCAGGGCCAGATCCAGCGGCACGTACACCGCGGTTTCCACGTGCAGGTCGTGGCCCATGCGGCGCACGCGTTCGAGCGCGGCCTGGGTCTGCGCGATCAGTTCCTCGCCGGCCGGCACCTGGCCGTAAGGATCGAGCGCGACGTCGGCTTCGTACCAACTGCCGGTCCACACCAGTTCGGCGTTGGCGCGCTGCACGCGCGCGTCGCGTTCGGCGATGCGCGCGTAGTCGTCGGCGGTGATCGCGCGCATCAGTTGCGTGCGGAACGCGCCGGGCGCGAGCAGGCGCGCCTGCGCCAGCGATTCGGGCTCGCTGCCGCCGGCGGCGGCGAGCGGGTTGTCGATGCTCAGGCGCAGCCCGTTCCATTCGCCGTCGCCGAGATAGATCCGGTTGATGCTGTGCGCGCCGACGTTGCCGGCGCGGCCGTTGCCGATCCGATAGCGCGCGGTGAATTCCAATCCCGCGCCGGGGCGCCGGCCGAGTTCGCCGTTGCCGAAGCGCAACCGCGCGCGGCCGTCGTTGTCGATCTCGGCGACGACGTGGCGGTCGTCGGGGCGGCTGGCGAGCAGGTCGAACACCGCGGTCCACGCGCCGCCGCCGCTGTCGACCAGGCGCAACGCGGGGCGCGCAGCGCGCGGATCCTGGGCGAGGCTGGCGCTGGCCGCGCGCGCCGGCGGCGGCGCGGCTTCGGCGTGGGTCAGCGGCGCGTCGGGCAGGCGCCAGTCGAAGCGGCCGGGTACGCGTTGCACGTCGCCCGGTTGGCCTTCGCACAGGCATTCGGCTTCGCTCTCGCCTTGCGGCACCGTGCCCAGATCGAGCGGGCCGAGGCTGCGGCCGTGATCGACCAGCACCACGTTGGCGAAGGCCATCGACAGATCGCGCAGACGCGCGCACGCCGGCGCCGGACCCAGCGCCGACAAGCACAACGGGAACGGCAGCGCGTCGTCGGCGTGCCACTGCACTTCGAGCAACGGCGTCGGCCGCGCCGGGACGTTGTCGCCGCCGGTCGCGACGGGGAACAGCGGATCTTCGCTGCGCTCGACTTGGGTCAGACGCACCGGCCACACCCGCGCGGGATCGGCGTCGACATCCAAACCGCTGCGCGGGCCGCGCACTTCGCGCAGCAGCAACACGTCGCCGGGCTTGAGGTCGAGCGCGCGCGCCTCGCCTTCGCCGTCCACCCAGGCATCGCGCAGGGTGGCGCGGGTGGCGCCGCGCGGCAGGCAGCAGTCCTCGCGGCCCCAATCGTAGAAGCCGATGCGGTTGTGCGCGGCGAGCAAACGCAGCGCGTCGGTGCCGTCCGGCAGCAGCGGCTCGAAGCGCTCGAACGCGAGCGTGGGATGCTCGTTCATCAGCGTGGGGCCGAGCACTGTCGGCAGCGCCCACTGCGGGTCGACGCCGCTGAGGAAGGCCATCGCCGCGGTCGGCAGGCTCACGTCCTGATCGGTCTCGATCGCGACCCAGGCGCGCGCGTTGCAGCCTTCGTGCAGGAAGTAATCGACCAGACGCGCGTGCCGGCGCACCGAGATGCGCTGGCGCGCGGTGCCCAGATAGGCTTCGGTGGCGACCGCGTCCTGGAAATAGCTCAGGTAATCGCCGGCGTAGGCCAGCAGTTCGGTCAGGGTCACGCCGATGTCGGGCACGTGCGCCAGCGGCCAATCCGGCGCGATCAGCGCGAGCCGGTCCTGGATCAGTCGGCGGAAGCTCGCGTAGTCCTTGGCCAGATACGAAATCACCGGCTCCGGCGGCGGCGCTTCGACGCAGGCAGGCGCGGTTTTGCAATCCAGGTCCGACGGGCAGCCGACCTTGAACGAGAACTCGGCGCTGGCGTACATCGGATCGAGCCCGGCGATGTCGAGCAGGCGCAGGCGATAGCGCGAGTGATCGCCGTAGCGGTCCAGGCGCAGCACCAGCCAATCGTCGACATCGGGCTCGTCGCTGAGGTGCGGGTCGGCGTCGAGGATGCGCAGGTCGCGGATGCGCGCGCCGCCTTCGATGCGCAGATGGCGCTCGAGCCCGGGGCCGTCTTCGCGCAGCTCCGGCGGCAGCTTGCCGAGGAAGTACACGTGCAGGGTGAGTTGATCGGCGCTGACTTCGACGAAGTCCAGGCCGACCCGGCCCTGGAAGGCGCGGACCGCATCGCGGCGCGGATCGTTGCGGCAGGAAAGAGTCATGACGGTGTCCTGGCCTGGGCGGGTTCGCCTAGAGGGCGCGGGTGAAGCTGGCGCTGAAGGGTTCGCGGGTGCGCAGCAGCACGTAGCTGAGGCTGACGGTGAGGGTGGCGTCGTCGGCGTCCACGCTGAGCTCGCGCACTTCGATCAGATCCGACAGCCAGCGCTGCAGCGCCGCGTGCAGGGTGAACTGCACGGTCGCCGCCAGCTCTGGGCTGTTGCCGGCGAACACCAACTGCATCAGGCCGCTGCCGAAATCGGGGCGGTTGACGCGCTCGCCGGGCTGGGTGAACACCAGTTGCTCGATCAGGTCGCGCACGTAGCCGGCGTGATCGGTCTGCGCGCTGCGGCCGCGGCCGTCGATGCGGAAGGGGAAGTCGAGGTGCATGGCGGGCTCCTTCGCGGCTCACATCGCCGACACGCGGGTCTGCACGGCGCCGACGATGGGCGCGCCCTGCGGAATCTGTTCGACGCTTTGGCAGATGCCGGGGCCGGTGCCGGGGCCGGGCGGCGGCGTCACCATCGCCGGCAAGCCCATGATCGTCACCCGCGCCGAGGGCATCGCCCATTTGATCGTCACGCACGGCTGCGGCTTGCCGTTGGGCAGGGTGAAGGGACAGCCCATCACCACGATCGTCGGCGCGCCCGGCGGAATCGTCGCCACCGGTTGCGCCGACACCAGCACGCGCGTTTGCACCGGCGCGATCTTGGCTTGGCCGGCGGCGTGCTGGCAGGTCATCGCGGCGTTGGCGTGGAGCAGGAATCCAGGCATGGCGGCGTCCTCAGGTAATGGCCATCGCGGTTTTGTTGAAGGTGATGGTCGGCCCGACCAGCCAGATCGACGCGCCCTTGCCGTTGTCGAGGTAGATGCCGCTGTCGTTGACCACGAGCATCGCGCCGGTGGCGCTCTTGAGCACGATGCCGCCGGTCAGCGGCGTGGGCGGCATGTCGCTGATCATCAGCATGTTCTGCAGCATCGACTGGATGATGATGTTGGGGTCCAGCGGATTGCCGAGCTTGGCCATCGCCGGCGGATCGCCGCGGGTGTCGAAGCGGCAGCCCAGCCACACCGGTTTGTCCGGGTCGCCGTGTTCGAACATCACCCACACGCCCGCGCCCGGCGGCGGCACCATGTACACGCCCATGCCCGGACCGACCGGGCCGGACAGCGGCGTGCACGGTTCGACCCAGGTGCTGGGCACGAAGGCCAGCACGTCGGGAATGGTCAGCATCAGCCGGCCGCGCATTTCCGGGTCGACGTTGATCACCACGGTGCCGCGGTAGAGGCCCGGGAACTGCCCGGCGCCGTTGGGTCCATCGCTCATGGCCGCACCCTCGGAGTCAGCGAAATCAGGCCGTCGCGGCTGAGCTGGAAGCTCTGCTTGAACTCGC
Organism: Lysobacter sp. K5869; assembly: GCF_018847975.1. NCBI lineage: Bacteria > Pseudomonadati > Pseudomonadota > Gammaproteobacteria > Lysobacterales > Lysobacteraceae > Lysobacter > Lysobacter sp. K5869. Next base: position 2,695,974 of record NZ_CP072597.1, read on the forward strand.
CGCGCTTGATCTTGTGGGTGACGCTGTCGACGTAGTACATGCCGTCGTAGGCCAACCCGGCGCCGCGCACGCCGACCATCGCCTTGGAACGCAGCACGTGGCCGTAGCGCAACACGTCCAGCGAACCGGACACGGTGATGGCGTTGGCCGAGCCCTTGAGCAGGCGGCCGAGCACCTTCTTGACGCTGAAGGCGATCGACTCGTCGCCGCCGAGCTTCTTCGAGAACACCACTTTCGCCGGCGGCGTCGGCCGCGCGCCCAGCGGCGGCTGGAAGATGTTGACCGCGGGGATCGGGATCGGAGTCGGGATGCGCCCGGTGATCGGGTCGTCGACGGCCATCAGCATGGTTTCCTTGGCCAGCCCGTCGAGCGAGAAGCTCAGCGACTCGACGTTGGTATGCGCGTCCATGTTGATGTTCAGCGCCGGCTGCGGCACCGGTATGCGGATGTTCGGACCCATGTAGGCGATGCTCTGGCCCGGCAGCGGGCCGGGTTCGACGTAGAACACGAAGCCGTTCTCGCCGGCGAGCTTCTTGAGCAAGTCCAGATCGGTGCCGTTCTGCGACTTGATCTTCTTGTCCGAGGTCGCGACTTCGGGAATGAAGCCGGGGATCACCACCGGGATCACGCCGAAGGCGGCGTAGGGAGCCAGCGCCAGATAGGCTTTGGCGACGTCGGGCATGTTCGGGAACGGCCGCTTGAGTTCGACCAGATCCATCAGCGCGCTGAGATCCTCGCCGGTGATGGTCAGCGTCGATTGCCCCGGCTCGCTGCTCGGCGCCAGTTCTTGGCGGGTGACCACGCCGTCCATCAGCACGTGCGGAAATCCGCCGAGGGTGACGACCAGGATCACCCGCGTGGTGATCGGGTCGAAGTAGCCGGCCGGCAGCAGCACGTCGAGCAAGGTCGAGCCCTTGTCGGCGGCGAACACCAACTGGAAGCCGGCTTTGTCCTTGGCGCTGGTGATGGTCGCGCTCTGCAGCGCTTCCGACACCGCGCGCGGCACCGGTATCGGCACCGACGGGCCGATCAGTAAAGTCAGGTGAATGCCCTTGAGCATGCCTTACTCCCGTCCCGGCCCGGGCAAGCCCAGCGGCAAAGTGATGCGCACGCTCTCGCCGATCTGGTCGGTGAGTTCGTCCGGATGCATCGAGGCGTTGGCGTCGCACAGCCGCCAGAACGCTTCGGGATCGCCGAGTTCGGCGGCGGCGACATGGTCGGGCCGCTCGCCTTCGGTCACGCGGTGTTCGTGCAGCAGCACGAACCCGTCCAGCGCCGGCAGGAAGCGCCGGCGCAGATACGGCACGAGGGTGCCGTCGGGTTCGGCGCGGGTCGCGGTCTCGACGTCGTAGTAGCGGCTGGTCGGAGGGAAATCGTAATTGGCCATGATCGTGCGCTCGCTGCGGTTAGGGAACGACGGGAACGCCGGCGATGCCCAGCGCCTGGAAATCGCCGGCCGCGGCCAGACCGGCCAATTTCTCCTTGGCCAGCAGATAACTCATGAACAAACCGCCGCCCTTGCCGTCGAAACCCAGGTCGTCGACGCTGAGCACGCGCAGGCCGAGGCTGAGCTTGGCGCGGATCGGATTGAGCGCGGTGTCGAAGGCTTCCTCGACGATGCCGAGCTCGGTGATGCGCACCGGCACGATCCGGTTCGGCCCGAACACGAACAGGCACAGCGGCGCGGCGGCGGGCGCGATCTCCAGCACGCCGGCGCCGGCGGCGGCGTTGGCCGCGTAGAGTTCGCCGCTGCTGGGATGCACCAGCGCCTCGATCGACGCCAGCTGCGGATGCAAGCCCATCGTGCCGGCGGTGCCCTTGCCGGTGTCGAGGCCGTCGGTGGCGTCGATCTCGGCGTCGAGCTTGATGGTTTCCACCGCCGGGCCTTTCAGCCGCAAGGCTTCGCTGTGGCCGCCGCTGTCCGCGCCGGTGGCCTTGACCTGCAAGGTGCGGGTCATGGTTTCCGGGTTGTACTGCAGGGCGATGATGCGCTGCACGTTGCCGTTGTCCGGGTCCAGCAGGACCAGGCCGCCGCGCAGGATCTTGGGAGAACGCGGATATCCACTCATGTCGGCGTCACTTCTTGTTTCCCTTGCGGAACCAGTCGAGGTCGAAGATCGGGATCATCGGCGTGCGGAATTCGTCGGGGTACGCGTTCTTCCATTCGCGGTCGAAGCGGTCCATCGCGTTGGGGTTGTCGCGGGCGTTGATCTGGTCGAGCTGCATCGAGATGCCCAGGTTGAGCAGCCAAGGCTTGTCGATGAACCAGAACTTGAATTTGTCGTCCATGCCGAGGGTGTCGAGCAGGCGCGAGCCGCGTTGCCATTCCGCCAGGATCGACGCGCCGTCGCGGTCGTTCATCGACAAGCCGCGCGAATCGAAGGTCCGGCGCATCTTCAGCCAGTCCAACTGCGGCGGCTGCAACTGCATCGGCGGTACCAGCGGCGGCAGGCGGAACGGCGGCAGCGGTTGCGGACCTTCGGGCTTGGGCTTGGCGTCTTCGTCGGGATCGCAATGCAGGCCGCCGGGTTCGGCGCCGCCGAGCGAACTGGCCGGCACCGCGCCGCCGGCGGCGACTTGGCTCGCCGCCGCGCCGGCGCGCGCTTCGCTCGCGTCGCTGGCTCCGCCCTGGCGCTGCTGCACCACGTGCGCGAGTTCGTGCGCGAGCAGGGTGCGGCCGGGCAGGGACTCGGGCGCGTAGCGGTCCGCGGCGAAGGCGATGTTCTCGTGCTGGGTCACCGCCTTGGCCCCGAGCGAACCGGCGAAGGCGTTGGCGCCGGGGTCGGTGTGCAGGCGCACGCGGGAGAAGTCCTGGCCGTAGGCGCGCTCGAAGAACGCGCGTTGGCGCGGCGGCAGCGGAGCCGGTCGCGACGGCGGCGCGGCGGCGCCGGTGCGGCGGGCGAAGGCGGGACGTGCGCGGCTCATGGCTTGGGCTCCGACGGCGGCATATCCTTGGCCTCCGGCGCGGGCTGCAGCGACAGCGCGTCGGCCGTGGTCAGTTTCACATCGCCGAATTCGATGTCTTTGATGAACCCCTTTCCGACCCAGACGTGCAGGGTGAACTGCATTTCGGCCAGGTTGCCGACCCGCACGTAGACGTTGAACAGATCGATCGCGCCGGTCTTGCCGCCGGGGAAACCGGCGCCCTTGGCGTGGAACTGCGGCAGGAGCAACTCGACCCGGTCGCCGACGTGTTGCCAGGGAATGCGCAGCACGTTCTGGTCCGCGCGTTCGCGCTGCACGTCCAGATAGATGTCTCCCGGCCCGAGACTCTTGTCGTCGGTGAGGTCGACGCCGAGCTTGCCCGAGCCCAGACGCACTTGCGGCGCGCCGAAATTCAGGTTGCGCAAGGCGGACAGGTCGGTCGCGGTGTCGCCGCGCTTGGGCGCGGTCGGTGGCTTGGAATACAGGCCTTCGACCAGCTCGCGCAGGTCGAGCATGCCGTGCTCGCCGGCGTTGGCGTGGATGCCGGGCAGGCCGGCGAGGTCGGGGCCGATGTTCTTCTCCGGGCCGAAGTCGCCCAGGGTCAGATGGCCTTCGCGGATGTTGACCGCATACGGCGAGACTTGGTCGAAGTTGATCCGGCCGCCGCGGATCGGCAGACGCAGGTTGGGGTCCCAGGGGAGCTCCACGCCCCAGAACAGCTCGACGTTCTCGGGCTCGACCTCGGCGTCGCCGCTCATCCCGCTCAGCGGTTCGGCGATCAGTGCGTGGCTGGGCTTCTTCAGCGCTTCGCGGTAGTCGGCCATGCGCTTCTTGAAGCCTTCGTCGCTGCTGTCGATCCTGCGGTCGATCTGCATGTCCACCTGGATCTTCGAGCCGGTGGCCAGGCCGATCTTGGCCCCGAGCACCTGCAGGCCTTCCTTGGTGCCCATGCCCTTGAGGCCGACCGCGATGTCGCGCAGTTCGGCGAAGTCGATCTTGACCGTGGGGTCTTCCGGCTTGAGCTCTTTGCCGCTGCCGCGCTGTAGTTGGATGCGGTTGGCGGCCAGCGAATCCAGAGATACGGCGATGGTGTTGTTGGGCAGGAACTTCGGCCGCAGGTTGCTGAGCTTGATCGAGCCGTAGTCGTAGGCGGAGACCCGGGTGATGTTGCCTTTCTCGTCGGTGATGGTGAGGTCGGGGTTGATCAGGCCGAAGTACGAGAGCACGAAGGCGCCGTCGGTGCGGCTGCGGACGATGTCGTGCTGCTTGCCGTCCTTGCCCAGCACCGAACCCAGCACGACCGAGTCGAACACCATCCGCTCGGAGGTCAGCGGGCCGGCTTCGACATCGGTCAGCAGCTTGATCGTGGTTTCCTTGTCGCCGATGGTGTTGACGATCTTGGCGTCGAGGCCGCGCAGGCTGAACGGCTTGGGCTTGTAGCCGGCCTTCGGATCGACCTCGCCTTCGTCCAGGCTGACATCGCCCAGCGTGGTCTTGGCCGCGGCGGTGTCGTAGTCGATGCGGCCGATGCGCAGGTGCTCCATCTCCGCGTGCTTGGCGGTGACGTCCTGGGTCGAGGACTGCTCCTCGCCGGTCGCCGTGGTGCCCTTGGAACTGCCGTGGTAGATGAAGCTGTTGGCGGCGACGCCGGTGAGGTCGAGGTCGCGCACTTCCAGCGTAGTGGGGATGCTGCCGCCCTCGTCTTTCGGGTCTTCGGACTTGGCGAAGTTCTGCCGGACCTTGCCGAGCTTGACCTTGGCGATGCGGGCGCCGCCGAGCTCGAGCGTTTGCTGCAGGTTGGTGTAAGTGGTCCGGCCCAACTGGATGTCGTTGACCTCGACGCTCTCGGCTTCGATGAAATCCGGGCCGAGGGTGACCGAGCCGACCACGCTGCCGGTCAAGAATTTGGTATCGATCTTGTCGTCGTGATAGAAGCCGCGGATCTTGGAGATGCGGCCGATGTCGACGCCGAACACGCCCGGGCCCTTGACCTGGGCGGTCATGCCGGTGCCGGTCAGCGCGGCGCCGGCCTTGATCTTGCTCTTGAGCCCTTCGTACTGGGCGGTGGCCTGGTACGCGTCGAGCTTGGCGCGGCCGCCGACCACGCCCTTGCCGTGCTGCCAGTCCAAGCCCCAGACGTCGAGGTTGGTCAGCCGCAGCGGCTCGATCCGGCGCATGTGCTTGGGCAGCTTGTCCTGTTCGGGGCCGATCTCGACGCGGTGGTTCTCGTCCTGGTAGATCAGGTGGCGGGCATCGATCGAGCCGACGTGCAGGCGGTCGATCTTCAGCCGCTGCAGCGGCGGCTGCTTGCTCTGCGGCTGCGCCGCCGGATCGGCCTTGTCCGGCTCCGGCGGGAACTCGATGCGCCCCTTGACCCGCACATCGCGGATGGTGACCGGCTGATCGGCGTCGACGAAGCCGCTGGCGCCGACCTTCCAATGCAGCGCCGGCGCCTGCAGGGTTCCGAAATGCACGTCGTCGAGATCGAGCGCGCCTTTGCGGTAGGTCAGCTTGGCGCCGAGGTCGCTCAGCGAGAAGCGCGCCCAGCCGTCGGGGCCGCGCACCAGCATGTCGCTGAGGTCGAGGTCGCCGATGCTGGCCTGGATCGCGCCGTCTGCGAGCAGGCCGACGCTGATGTCTTTGGCATCGAGGCGGCCGCTGCCCGACCACGCGCCGGCCATCGCCTTGCCCACCACCAGCTTGTCGATCGAGTCGATGCTCACCGACGCGGCCCCGTCGGCGCCGGTGATCAGCGGCGAGGCCTTGTCGTCCGCGGGCAGGACCACATCGATCTCGTTGCTGCGGATGCCGTTGATCGAGCCGGACTTGATCTGCACTTCGAGCTTGCGCGAGGGCAGGGCCAGACCCAGATCCTGGCCGTAGAAGCGGCCGATGCCGGCGGTCTTGATGTGCACCGAGGCCAGGCGGTAGTCGGACAACTCGCGGCTGCCCTTGACCCGCGAGCTCAGCTTCACCGTGCCGGAAAAGCGCAGCGCTTCCAGGCCGCTGCGGCCGTCGGACCAGATCTGAACGCTGGAGGCTTCGTCGCTGGACGTCAGCACGAAACGTTCGGCGCTGAGGCTGTCGATCTCGAAAGTGGGCACCTCGATCAGGATCTCGTCGCCTTCCTTCTTGGCGTTGATGTCGAGCCGGGTTTCGCCGACGGCGAACTCGCCGGCTTCGGCCGACACGCTGCTGCCGGGCTTGTCGCCGACGGTCTGCGCGTGCTGCAGGCGCATCGACTTGAACGCGCGGTGGCCCGGCCCGCTGCCGGTGATGGCGACCCCGCCGCGCTCGAGCATCGCGATCGGGTCGAAGCCGCTGCCGAGCACGTCGGAGAGCACGTCGCCGGCGCCGGTGGCCTCGATCCCGAACTCGTCCAGGTCGGCGTTGGCCGCGCCGTACTGGGTCAGGTTCAGCGCGATCACGCCGTCGGCCTGCGCCACCGCCTCCTTGGCCGCGGCGATCTCGGCGGGGGTCTGCGCGCGTTGCAGGCTCAGATAGGCGTTGTGGCGCTGGTCGGCCAGCGCCTGCAGTTCGCCGATCAGGCCGGACAGTTCGCCGATCTTGCGCTCCAGCTCCGGCTTGTCCTTATCGGCGGCCGCGCGCGCCTTCTCGCGCAGTCCGCGCAGGCGCTGGTTGAGCAGGCCCAAGCGGGGGACCACGCCGAGTCCTTCGATGTTGAGGTGGTTCAGGCCCAGCTCGATCTGATTGCCGCGCTGCTTGACCCGCGCATAGGGCCCAGTGAGGGTGGCCTTCTCGAACAGCAGGCCGTGGTACTTGCTGCGCGCCTTGTCGATCTGCAGTGTGTCCGCGCCCAGCTCGGCGTCGCGCAGGTTCTTCTTCCAGTCGCTCCAGTCGAGCAGGCCGCCGGCCGGCAGTGCGCCGGCGCGCAGGCCCGAGGCTTTGATCTGTTCGACGGTGATGCCTTGCTGCGGCAGTTGCAGGCCGGCGATGGTGGCCTGCTGCGCGCTGAGGCCGACGTGACCGCTGGACAGGTCCAGGTCCAGCCGCGCCCGGGTCAGGTCGATGGATTCGATGATCAGCGCGGCATCGTCGGTCAGCTGCTTGCGCAGTTGGGCGAATTCTTCCAGCTCGGCCTTGCTCAGCGCGGACAGGCCCATCGCTACCATCGCCTGATAGCGCTGCGCCTTGGGCCGCAGCAACTGCAGGCTGTCGACCAGCGGTTGCAGGTGCGGGCGGTCGGACACGTCGCCGAGCTCTTCCAGTTTCTTGTCGATGCTTTCGACCGTGCGCACGCCGCCGGCGACCTCGATCCGGCCGGTGTGGACATCGCCGAGGTCGATGCCGAAATCGCCGACATGACCGGGCGTGGCCAGCGCCGGCGCGCGTTCGCCGGCCTTGGCGCGGCGCGCGGTTTCCGCGGGCGTCTGGGTCGGGCTCGACAAAAAGCCCATCAGCGCGGTGCTGCTGCCCTGGCCGTGGATGTTGTTGAGCACGATGGGCTCGGCGCTGGTGACCGTGCCTTCGATGCCCGAGGCCGCGACCTTGCCGATGTCGAGGAAGGCGCCGCCCTTGTCTTCGAAATCGAGCCGGTCCAGATCGGCCTGCAATTGCTTTTGCTGGTCCGGCGTCTGTCCGCCGGCGCGCAGCTTGGCCTGGATCGCCAGATATTCCTGCTCCTGGGTTTCGACCGCGGCGCGCTGCCGTTCCAGTTCGGCGCTGCGCGCGTCGAGTTCCTCCAGCGTCTTGGCCGCATCGGCGCGGCCTTGCAGCGCGGCCTTGCGCTGGGCGATGGACGCCAACTCGGCGCGCAGACGGGTGGCCTTGTTGAGGCCGACGCGCATCGCGAAGTCCTGAACCTCGGCGTGCGCCACGCGTTGGCCGCCGCTGCTGGCGAAGCCTTCGGCGGTGAGGCTGCCGAAGCTCATGTCGATCGCGCGGATGCGGCTGGTCAGATCGCTGCCGAAGCGGTTGTCCGGTTCCAGGCCTTGGTCGGCGAGGCCGCGCGCGCGGTTGATGCCGGTCGCCATCAAGCCCAGCGCCGCCAACTGCGCCAGCCACGGCAACACCATCAACACCAGCAGCGGGAACGGGATGTAGCGGCCCTTGCGCTGCGCCGGCGGCGCGCCGGTGGTGGAATCCACGCTGCCCGCGGCCAAGCGCAGCGCGGTCACGGTGAGGCGGGCGATGGTGTACATCGCGCGGCTCTTGGCGAACAGCACGTCGTTGGCGACCAGCGAATCCAGGCTGACCTGCGCCTGCGCGGCCTGGCCTTGGTTCTGCGAATCGTAGGCAGCGCGGATGTGCAGCTGGCGCAGATCGACCTGGCCGGTCTGGAGGGTGCTGCCGTCGCGCTGGATGTTGCTCGATTCGATCAGCAACTGCGGCAGGATCAACTCCGCCGACTTGCCCTGGCCGTCGAGCCAGCCCGGGTCCAGCAACAACGTCAGCTTGTTGGTCTGCGCGCCGACCGGCTCCTGCTTGCTGCTGCGTTTGGACGGCTTGGCCAACTGCATGCCCATGAGGTCGCCGCCCATGAACTTCTGCACGTCGTTGAGATCCAGGCGCGCGCCGATCTTGCCGTCGACGAACAGCACATCCATGTTCCACAGCGTGACCAGACCGCCCCACAGGCTCTTGAGCGAGGCGAACACGCCTTCCTCATGCCAACGCGTGCCTTTCAGCATTTCCGGTTCGTACTTGTCGCGCTTGGCGGCCGGATTCCACAGGCGGAAGTCGTCGAGCAGCGTCGCCAACTTCGGCTGCTTGCCGATCACGTTGAACGTCTGCGAGCGCTCGAACGCGTAGCGGTGCTCGGACATCGCCATCGCCATGCGCAGCGCGCCGCGCAGCGCGACTTCGTTCTCCACGGTCCAGAACGCGGGGTCGTTGAGCTGGGCCAGCACGCCGGCGCGGTCGGTGCCTTCGCGGTCGCCGACGTAGGCGTTGATGTCGCGCGCCTGCCGCATCGCCGGACCCATCTCGGCCTGGATGCGCGCCCAGGTGTCGGGGTTGTCGCGGATGAAGGCCTGACGCTCGTCGTCGGGCAGCGCCTTGACGCATTGGAACGCCAGATAGGCCTCCCAATCCTTGACCATCCAATCGCTGAACAAGCCGCGGCTGACCAGTTCGCGCGCCTGCTGGCGCACCCGCAGCGGATCGCGGGCGAGGATGATCTTGAGCGTGGCAACGCGGTTGTTCTGGTTGAACAGGAACGATTCGGGCAGTTGGTTGAACAGCTCGTCGATGAAGCCCAGGCTGTCGAGTTCGCGCAGATAGGCTTGCAGCAGGATCTCGTCGCCGGGGCTTTCGTGGCCGCGCTCCAGCGAGCCGGCGCCGAGCTTGACCAGATCGCCGTACAGCTCGACGGCTTCGCCGTCGCTGTAGATCCAGCGGCGCTTTTGCTTGAACTTCTTCACCAGCGCCTGCAGCTGGTCGCGCGCGTCGCCCTGGTCCAGGCGCTGGCGCTGCAGGCCGGAGGCGTCGTAGTAATAGGTGTCGGTAGTGCTGCGCCAGCCGCCGGGCACGCTGGCGCCTTGCGCGCCGAGCTTGAGCATGCGCTCGTACTCTTCCTTGTCGGCGGCCTTGCGGATTTCCAGCACCGGCAGTTGCAGGCCGGTCTTCTCGTCGCGCGGCAGGTTGTCGATCAGGCGCAGGTAGTACTTGCCGTCTTCGCGTTGGCGGAAACGGTACTGCGCCGGCATCGGCAGGGTTTGCAGCAGGCGGTAGGCGAACAGCGCCTCGTGGTCGCGGATCGCCCAGTCGAGCAGGTGGTACGACAGCAAGTCTTCGAGCAATTGTTCGTTCTTGTACGGCAGCCGCGTCTGCACCAGCGCGGACAGGGTCTCGCTCTGCCACGGCTGAGATTGGCCGACGAAGGCTTCCGGCGGCAGCAGTTCCAGCATCAGGTCGATCAGGCCGTCGCGTTCGAGCTGTTCGCCGATGTAGCCGAAGCGCGCGTCGTCGGCGAGTTCGGGGTAGAGCATCGCCAAGGCCGCGATCGCGTCGTTGGCGTTGGGATGGCGCGGCTGGCCGTCGGCGTCGGTCGGCGCCTGCAGGGTCTGGCGGATGCGGCCGATCAGATCGTTGGCGCCCGGGTCGTCCTTCTTCTTCAGCAGCGCTTCGCGTTTCTTCGCCAGCGCGGCTTCGTCGGCGGCGGTTTGCTTGCGCGCCGCGGCGAGCTTGGCGAGCACGTCGGGGTTCGGCGCCGGCGCGTTGACGAGGCGGGCGATGGCTTCGCCTTTTTCCGAGGCGCGCAGTTCTTCCTGCATCGGAGCCGGCAACTGGCCGAAGATGTAGATCAGCGCCTGGGTTTCTTCCAGGTCCAGGCCTTGGTCGGGCAGCGCGCGCAAGGCCTTGAGGTCGATGGCGTCGTAGCGCGAGGGTTCCAGCGCCCGGTAGCTGGCCAGCACCGAGCGGCGGTGGCGATACATATGCGGCGGGTTGATGTTGTCGGCCAGCCAATAGCGATGATCCGGCGACAGCGCGCCGACCATCGCCACCGCGACGTCGAACTCGACCGTGTCGAGGATGCGCATCACTTTGAACACATCGCCGTCGGACACCCACCAGCCGTCGAGCGCGTCGCGGATCAACTCCAGCTCGCGCGAGCGGCTGGTCTTGACCGAGCCGGCCAGCGCCGGCGCTTCGGCCGCCTCGGCGGTGGCTTTTTGGCCGTTGTCGGCCGCGGCGTTCGCGCTGCGCAGCGCCACGCGCGGACGATGCAGGGGGTCGCCGCGCGCGAACGCGGCGCCGAGCGCGTCGGCCTCGGCTTCGGCGGCGGCGAGCGTGTCGCCGGGCGCGACGGCGGCGAGCGAGCGCTGGGCCGCGTGCGCGGTCTCGTGCGCGAGCAGGTAGCGGCCTTGCGCTTCGCGCGGGCGGTAGCGATCCGGATGCAGCAGCACCCGCGCGTCTTCCTGCAAGGCGTTGGCGCCGCGCGCCTGGATGCGGATCGCGGCGTCGGCGTCGACGCGCACTTCCAGCCGCGACAGATCCAGACCGAACGCGCGGCCGAGTTCGCCGAGCAGTTGCGCGGTGAGGCGGGCGCGGGCGAGGTCGGCGTCGTGGATGCGCGGGCCGCCGCAATGGATGCGGGCGAAGTCCGGCGGCGCGTCGTCGCTGCGCAACATCGGCGGCGGCGACAGCGGCGACGGCGCCGCGAGCGGACGTTCTTCGTTGCCGCGCGCGCGCTCCGGCGCGCGCCGCGCGTTCGCGTTCGCGCGCGCCGGGGCCGTGGCGGCGGCCGGCGCGGCGGGGCGGACGGCGGCGGCGCGTTCGCTCATGCGCCGCGCGCCAGTGCGCGGTGCAGGCCGCGCGCGAGTTCGATGCCCAGGCGCACCGGGTCGGCGGTCGCGCTCGCGCCGAGTTCGGGCGCGCGCAGCCATTCCAGCGTGCCGCCGCGCGGCGCCAGCGGTTCGAGGCGGTGCAGGCGGGTCAGTTCGGCGGCGAGCGAGCGTTGCAGCTGCCGGGTTTGCAGCGGCGTCAGCGCCGGGCCGTCCAGGCGCAGCCGCTCGATGCTGAGCGTCAGCGGCGCGGCGGCGGGGGCGGGCGCGCGGCTCACCGGAACTCCGCTTCGTTGACCGGTCGCTCGAGCTTGCGCAGTTCGGTGCGCACCGCGTCGAGCAGCCGCGGCATGCCGACCGCGCCGCCGTCGCCGGCCGCGGCGAAGGCGGCGTTTAGGGCGATGCTGTGGATGTTGCCGCCGGACAGGTTGAAGCGCGCGAGGCGTTCGTAATCCAAGGTTTCGCACGGCACGCCCGGCGGCAGCGCGCCGCGCCACAGGCGTTTGCGCTCGCCGGGACCGGGGAACTGGAAATTGACCACGAAGCGCAGCCGGCGCATGAACGCGGTGTCGAGCGAACCCTTCATGTTGGTGGCGAGGATCGCCAGCCCCGAGAACGCCTCCATGCGTTGCAGCAGGTAGTTGATTTCGATGTTGGCGTAGCGGTCGTGGCTGTCCTTGACCTCGCTGCGCTTGCCGAACAAGGCGTCGGCCTCGTCGAAGAACAGGATCGAGCCGCCTTGCTCGGCTGCGTCGAACAGCTTGCGCAGGTTCTTCTCGGTCTCGCCGATGTACTTGCTGACCACGCCGGACAGATCGATGCGGAACAGGTTCAGGCGCAGCTCGTTGGCGATCACCTCGGCGGCCATCGTCTTGCCCGTGCCGCTTTCCCCGGCGAACAGCGCGCTGATGCCCATGCCGCGGTTCATGCGTTCGGCATAGCCCCACTGCTGATAGACGCGGTGGCGTTCGCGCACCTGCGCGGCGATCTGGCGCAGCAGGCCGGTGGATTCGTCGTTGAGCACCAGATCCGCCCAGCGCGCCTTCGGCTCCAAGCGCTGCGCCAGCGCGTCCAGACGCGCGGTGGACAGGTCGCGGCAAGCGTCCCAGGCGTCGCCGCCGCCGTCGCGCGGGGACGCGGCGGCGCGGATCTGGCCGAGATTGAGCTGGAAGTGGCCGGACAGCTCGGCGGCCTCGCGTTCGCGCGCGGCCTCGTCGCTGTCGTCGGGCAGATGCTCCAGCCACGCCGCGTGTTGTTCCGCCGAACTCGGCAGCGGCGCCTGCGCGCTGCAATGCGCCGCGTCCAGCGCCAGCGGCGTTTCGCGCAGGCCGAGGAAACTCAGGCCGAGCGGATGGGCGAGGAACTGGCGCAGCGCGGCCAAGGTTTCGCCGCCGGCGCCGTCGAGCGCATCGGCGTCGATGTACAGCGCGACCGGCAACAGCAGGCTTTCGCGTTGCCACAGCCGCGCCAGCAGATCGACTTCGGCGCGCGGGGTCGGCAGCGATTCCATCGGCAGCCGGTACAGATGCCGGCCCAGCGCTTGCGCGGCCTCGCAGGCGATGGCTTGGCGGCTGCCCGGATCGGGCCCGAGCAATTGCGCCACCGGCAACGACGCGCCCGGCGCGGCCGCGTGCAGCGCGGCGAGGATGCGTTGCGCGCACTCGCGCTGGCTCGCCGACAGCGGCGCCGGCGCGCACGGCGTGAGCAGGGCCGAGAGCCGTTCGTCGAGCAGGTTCAAGCCCTTGATGCAGGCGACCACGCGCTCGTCGGCGCGCAGCGCGGCGGCGGTGAGCGCGGTCGCGCCGGCGTGATCGACCTGGAGCAGATGCAGATAGCGCAGCGGCCGCTGCGGCGCCAGCGCGTCCCAGCTGGGATCGTCGAACAGGCGCAGGGCCAGGGCGAAGCTCGGCGCGCCGGTGCCGCCGCCTTGCGCGGCGGCGATCAGCGACGGCAGCGAGGGATCGAGTTCCATCGCCGCGCACAGCAGCAGGATGTCGGTCTCGAACGCGCTCAGCCCGAGCCGTTCGGCCAGCGCCGGCAACGCCGGTTGCGATTCGCCGCGCGCGGCGCGCTGGCGTTGTCCGTTGGCTTGCGCGATGCGTTCGGCCAAGGCCTGCGGCGCCGGCAGCGCGGGCGCGGCCGGCGGCGCGGCGCGGCCGAACCACTGCGGCATGCCGTGCGCCGGCGCGCGTTGCGCGGAGCCGGCGTCGGCCGGCGGCGCGGCCAGTTGCTGCAGGCGCAGGCGCAGCCAATGCAGGGACGCGGCGAGGTAATCGTTGTTGTCCTCGATCCAGCGCTCGCGCTCGTGGTAGGCGGTGTCGGGCATGGGCGCGGCGCTCCTCAAGCGATCACCACGGTTTGCTGCGGATCGAACGAGAACACGCCCTGGTCGTCGGCGACCGCGGCGATGCTCTCCACGCCGTCGACGCGCAGGATCACCGGATAGCGCCCGGCGACGGCGACGCTGGCGGGCACGGTGACGTCGATGGTCGTGGGCTGTTCGGGATCGGCCGGGGTTTCGATCTTGTCGGCCAGCAGTTCGTCGCCGCCGAAGCGTACGCGCACGCCGGCGTGCTGCTCGGGCAGCAGGCGCGGGCTGCAGGTCAAGGTCAGCGCGAGTTCGCCGGGCGCGGCGTTGAGCGGGCTGACCTCCACCCGCGGCGCCAGCATCATCGCGATGGGCGCGCTGACGATGGCCGGTTGCCCCGACGGCGCCAGCCGCAGGCGCACCGCGTAGAAGCCGGCGATCCAATCGGCCATCGCGCCGGCGTCGACGCCGGCGGTGGGCAGCTGCGCATCGAGCGCGAGCGCGCTGGCGGTGGCGGTCACCGGCAGCGTGCGCGCGGCCGCGGCGCGCGGATGTTCGAACACCAACTCGGCGTCGACGGCTTGCAGGTTGCGGCCTTCGACGCGCAAGGCGTCGCCCAGGCGCGCGGCGCGCAGCAGGTCGGACGCGGCGGGGCGGATCGATTCCAGACGCGGCGCGGCGGACGCGCGCGCGGCCGGGCCGCGGTCGTCGTCGCCGCGCTTGAGCACCGGCGGCGCGGCGCGCGCGGCCGCTTCGGTCTCCATCAGCACCACCGAGACCAGATAGGCCATCGACGGGCGATAGCGCGCCTGCATCGCGGTCCACAGCTTCGACAGTTCTTCGCCGCCGAGGTATTGCGGGGTGATCTTCAGCGATTCGATCTGCTCGGCCAGATTCAGCGCGGAGAAATCGCCGAACGGCGGATTCGGCGGGCCGAGCACGCTGCGCAGGCGCGCGCGGTCGAGGCCGGGCGTGTCGTGCAGCGCCAGCATCGCCAGCCCGAGCAAGGCTTCGGCGGCGAGATCCTGCGCGCCGTAGGCGGTGAGCAGGTAATGCAGATCCAGCGCCAGCGGCGCGCTGCGCAGGCGCTGGCCGCTGCCGTCGCGGGTCGGCAGGCTCTGGTTGCGCCAGCCGCTGTTGGGCGTGACCTGATACAGGAACAGATTGAGCTGATTGGGCTCGGTCTGTCCGGTGGTGATCCGGTCCGGTGGCGTGGCGGTGACCGAGATGCTGCCGATCGACGACAGATCCAGGCCCAGCAGGCTGTCGCTGATGAGGTCTTTGAGCGTGGCGGTCACCGCGGCGATGGCCAGTGCGTTACTCATCGACGGTCTCCGTGGCGTTGCCGCAGGTAGTCGTCCAGGCCGAGCGCGGGCGCGCCGTTGCGGCGCGGCGCGGCGGCCGGCGCGGCGGCGGGGGCGTTGGCGCGGATTTCGACCCGGCCGATGCTGACGTGCACCGGCGCGGGCGCGGCCGGCGCCGGCGCGGCCGGGGCGTTGCGCCGCGCGGGATGCGCGACCGCGGCCGGCGCGGCGTCGCGCGCGGCGAGGCGGGCGGGGACGGACAGCGGCGCCGGTGGCGCTGTGGCGCGAGTGGACGCGCTCGCGGTCGCGGGTTGCGGTGCGGGCGCGGCGACGTGCGCGGGCGTCGGCCGCGGTTCGTTCGCGCTCGCGCGCGGCGCGGCGGGCGGCGGTGCGTGTAGCGGCGCGGACGGCGCTGGCGCGTCGCGAGCGGATGGGTTCGTCGGCGCTTCCGACATCGCCGCATGCGCGCTTTCGCGACGCGGCGGCTGCGCCGTTCGCGCTTGCGGCGCCGCCGCGGCGGGCGCGGCGACGACGGTTTCGCGCAAGGTTTCGATGGATTCGATCAGGGTGACGGACGTGGTCGCGGGCGCCGGCGCGGCGCGCGGCGATGCCGCGGGTATCGTGGCGATGTCCGGCGTCGCCGCCTTGTCGGCCGCGGGCTCGAACGGAATCGCGGACGCATGCGGCGTTGCCGCGGCCGGTTCGGATCTCGCTTCGCGCGCGGCCGCGGACGCCGTCGGCGCGACGTGCGCCTGAACTTCTTCGGCCGGCTCCTGGGTCAAGTCCTGCCGCGATTCGTACAGCGACGGCCGCCGCCGTTCCAGGACCGGCGCCTGGCCTTGCGCGCGGCGCACGATGTGGCGCAGGAAGCCGTTCATGCCTGCACCAGATCGAGATAGAAACGCCGCCGCACCGGCGACAGGTCGAGGATGTCGCGCTCGCTCCAGGCGTAATGCCGGGCCAGCGCGTGGACTTGCGAGAGCAAGTCCTGCACCCAGTCGTCGAGTTCTTCCCACAGGTAGGCGCCGATATCGAACGTCGCCGACCATTCGTGGGCGCAGGCCGGGCATTGCACCGCCAATTGCAGATCGGCGAGCGGATCGTCCTGCGCCATGCGTTCGCACAAACGCTCCACCAACGCCGGCGGCAGCGGCGCGCCTGGGTCGAGTTCGCGGCCGCGGCGGCGCGCGCCGAGCACGCAGCGCCGCAGCAACGCCTCGACGGCGGCGTCGAGCGCGGCGTCGCCGCCGCGCGCGGCCGGCAGATGGCGCAGGTCGTCGCTGTCGGGCAGGCGGTAGTCGACGCTGTAATCGCGATAGTCGAAGCGTCGCGGCGCCGGCGGTTGCGGCAACTCGCGCGGCATCTCGGCGCAGACATCGCCGACGCGCAGTTGCGATTCCAGCCGTTCGCCGCAGGCCGGGCACGCGGCGGTGGTCTGCAACTGGCCGCCGAACAGCGCTTCTTGCAGCGCGAACAAGCACGCATCGCGCTGGCCGAGGCTGGCGCGGCTCCACTGCGCCGGATCGGGCTGCGGCCACACCGCCTGCAGCAGCCCCAGCGCGCGTTCGTGCGCGCCGGCGCGGTGCAGGCGTTCCCAGGCCCCGATCAGGACGTGGTTCCAGTGGCGGGCGTCGGCGCTCATGCGCGCGCTCAGGCCGGCTCGGTGAAGCTCGGCTCGGCCGGCTCGACCACGTCGGGATCGCGCTCCCAGCCCTCGTTTTCGAGCTTGAGGTGCTGGATCGCCACCGCATTGGCGTTGGCGTCCAGGTCCGGCAGCGCCTGGAATTCCGACACCCAGCAGCGGTACACGCGATAGGCGATGGCCAACTGGCCGGCCTCGTTGTAGACCTCGATGATGAGGTCCTTGCGGAAGTCCTTCAGCGAGGTCTCCGAACCCAGCCCGGAACCGTAGTTCCAGACCTTGTTCGCCCACTGCTCGAACTCCTTGTCGTGGGTGACGCCGCGTTCGAGCGTGATCGCCTCGAACTCGCTGCGTCCCGGGCTCTTGCGGCTGCTGCTCGGGTCGCCGCCTTCGCGGTGCTTGACCACTTCGGTGGTGCGCTTGAGCGCGCTGACCTTGCTGATGCCGGCCACGTACTTGTTGTCCCATTTGACCCGGAACTTGAAGTTCTTGTACGGATCGAAGCGCTGCGCGTTTACGGTGAACTGGGCCATCTCGGTGCTCCCTTTATCGAAGTGGAAGGGCTCAGACGTCGATCTGGCCGGCGATCTGCTGCAGGCGCAGGACCACGAATTCGGCCGGTTTCAGCGGCGCGAACCCGACCACGACGTTGACCACGCCGAGGTTGATGTCGTTTTGGGTGGTGGTGTCCTTGTCGCAGCGCACGAAGTAGGCGTCGCGCGGCGAGCTGCCCTGGAACGCGCCCTGACGGAACAGGTTGTGCATGAACGCGCCGACGTTGAGGCGGATCTGCGCCCACAACGGCTCGTCGTTGGGCTCGAACACCACCCACTTGAGTCCGCGGAACAGGCTTTCCTCGATGAACAGCGCGGTGCGGCGCACCGGGATGTACTTGTATTCGTCGGCGAGCTGATCGGCGCCGCGCAGCGTGCGCGAGCCCCACACCACGCGGCCGCTGACCGGCATGGCGCGCAGGCAGTTGATGCCGAGCTGGTTGAGTTCGCCGTTCTCCGCGTCGGTCAGCGGCACCGACAGCTGCGGCACGCCGACCAAGCCCGCGTCGAGCCCGGCCGGCGCCTTCCACACGCCGCGGTTGGTGTCGGTGCGGGCGAAGATGCCGGCGACCGCGCCGCCCGGAGCGAAGTTCTCCGGCGCGTTGTTGCGCAGCAGGTTGGGCTGGCGCAGGCGCGGGAAGAACAGCGCGGCGTTGCGGCTCTTGGGATCGGCGAATTCGTCGAACTTGGCCTTGGCGGTGTCCTTGTCCTTCCAGCCGCTGGGCGGATCGATCAGATGGAAGGCGCGGCGGCGCTCGCAATACGCGGTGGCGGCGGCGAGCACGATCGCTTCGGCATCGTAGGACGCGCCGTCGTCGGTCTTGTACGGCGGAATGCACAGCAGGTTGAACAGGTCGGCCTGCTCCAGCGCGTACAAGCCGAGCTTGAGCGACAGGCCGTTGTCGGGCAGGAAGCTCTGCGCGTTGAGATCGCCGCCGTCGTTGGCCGCGGCGTCGGCGGCCGCGGCGGCGGTGGCGACCGCGGCGACCTTGGCGTCGCGCGCGGTGCGCAGCGGATCGAGCTCGGATTCCGGCGCGCCGGCCTTGATCTTTTGATCGAGCGCGTCCTGCGCGGCGGCGGCGGCGCGCTCGGCGACGGTGACCGCGTCGGCGGCAGCCGAGATCGAGTTGGGCAGCGTGCCCTTGACCCGCACCAGCGAGGAATCCGCGGCGAGGATGCGGTCGATCCGGCGCGCGCTCTCGACCACGGTGAGGTTGAGATACGTTTCGCTGCCTCCGCCGGGCGCGGCGTCGCGCACGGTCAGGTTGAACAAGTCGTTCTTGTTAACGCCCAGCGCCAGAGCGATGTCGGGGTTGGGCGACGCGGTGGTTTCGCCGCGCAGCTTGCCGCCCCATTTGCCTTCCGAAGCCGCTTCCAGCTTCAGATCGCCCAGGGTCAGCGGCGCGCGCGTCGGCGGCAGCGCCGCGGCGGCGGCCGCGGCCACGCTCTGCACGGTCGCGCCCTGCAGCTTGGAGGCGTCGTCGGCGGCCTTGGCGACCGCGGCGGCCGCGCTCTTGGCCGGCTCGTCGGTGTAGGTCGCCGCCTTGGCCTTGGCCGCCGCGGCGGCGGCCGCCGCGTCGTTGCCGTCGGTGGCTGCGACGACGGCGGCCGCGGCGGCGCCGTCTGCGCCGGTCGCGAACAGGCGCACGATGATCGCCTGACTGCCGCCGTTGAGGAAGAAATCGCGCACCGCGTAGCCGAGCTGGCTGTGCAGCCACAAGCCGCCGAAGCGGCGCTCGAAATCGCCGAAGCTGTTGATGACGATCGCCTGGTTGACCGGCCCGCGCAGGGCGCGGCCGACGAAGGCGGTGATCGAGGTGGCGACGCCGGTGATGGTGCGCACGCCGCTGGGGATTTCCTCGACGTACACGCCCGGGTAGGTGAGCGCAGCTGGCATAGCCTTTCTCCTTGCTGGATGCGGTTGGGCGATCGCGGGACGATCGGTTGCGGTGCGTGGTGGGTGGCGGTGCGGTCGTTGCGGGAGCGGGTTACGTGGCCGGCAGCCGGGTCGGCGGATCGCGGCGCGCCGCGGCCAGCGCGTACAGCGCGGTGCCGTCGGGCAGCCGGCGCAGTTGCAGCACGCCGGCGGCGACCAGGCGCGAGAGCACGCCTTCGATGCGTTCGCGCGCGGTGATGTAGCGCTGCCGCGGCAGCCACCAGGCGGCGATGCCGTCGAGCGTGTCGGCGGCGCCGGGGTGGCGATCGAGATAGGCGAGCACCGCGCTTTCGACTTCGCGGTCGTCGCCGACGCTTGCGGGGTTCGTCATGGCCAGAGTCCTTCTGCGCTCCCACGGAATCCGTTCCCTCGCTGTCGCAATCGCCGTGCCAACCGTTTGCGGCAGCGTCGCCGTCGTCGGATCAATCACTTGCGTCGGCGCGCGCGGCGCGGGCCGGGTCGTCGCGCACCCGGTGCGCGCGGCGGGTGGGTGCGCGAGGTCGCGCAGTGGGTGCGCGCGGCGCGGGCGCGCGCCGGCGTATGCGCGTATACGCGCGTGAGCGTGCGTGCTTGCGGGAGCGGTTTCGGCGTCTGAGTGTGCGTTTGGCTACGCGTTCGTCAGGCTGTGCCGATCGATGCGAGACGCGTCGATGCGGGACGCGGATGCGCTGCGGCCGAAGGCGTTGCGTAGGCGCGCTGAATCGCGGCGATCAGCCGCCGTCGGGGCAATGCCGTTCGATGCCGTAGCGCTTGAGCAGCTTGCCCAGATGCCGCCGCTCGGTGCCCGCCAGTGCGGCGGCGCGGCTGACGTTGCCGCCGGCGCGGCGCATCAGCTCGGTGAGATAGTCGTACTCGAACAGTTCGATCGCGCGGCGCTTGGCCGCGGCGAAGCCGCGTTCGTCGCGCTCCGGCTCGGCGTGCGCCGCGGGCGCGGGATCGCGTGGCGGTTGCGCGGCCGCCGTGTCCCAGATCGCCGGCGCGGCTTGCGCCAGTTGCGCCGCGTCCAGTGTGCGCTCGTCGCAATGCATGCACAGGCGCAGGATCAGGTTTTCCAGTTCGCGCACGTTGCCCGGCCAGTCGTGGCGTTCGAGCGCGCGCAGCGCGTCTTCGCTCCAGTCGCGCGGCGCGTCGCCGAGGCGCCGCGTGGCGTCGTCGAGCAGGTGCCGGGCGAGCAAGCGCAAATCGCCGCCGCGTTCGCGCAGCGGCGGCAGCACCAGGTACAACGGGTTGAGCCGGTAATACAGGTCGCGGCGAAAACGCCCGGCTTCCACCGTGGCGGCGAGCGAGGCGTTGGTGGCGGCGATGATGCGCACGTCGGCGGTGCGCAGCGGGCGTTCGCCGACCGCGCGGAACTCGCCGTTCTGCAGCAGCCGCAGCAGCGCGGTCTGCGCGCGCGGCGACAGCGAATCGATTTCGTCCAGGAACAGGCTGCCGCCGCGGGCGTATTCGACCAGCCCGGGCTCGCTGCTGCGCGCGTCGGTGAACGCGCCGCGGCGGTGGCCGAACAGTTCCGATTCCAGTAGCGCGTCGGGCAGGGCGCCGCAGTTCAGCGGCACGAACGGGCCGAGGCCGCGAGCGCTGGCGTAGTGGATCTCGCGCGCGGCCAGTTCCTTGCCGGTGCCGGTTTCGCCCTCGATCAGCACCGGCGCGTTGCAGCCGGCGTAGCGCCGCAGCAGGTCGCGCACGCGGCGCACGGGCTCGGATTCCCCTACGATCGAGGCGGTCGTCGAGGCGCTCCGGTCGCGCGCCGGCAACGCATTCCTTGCGGTGAATTCGCTCATGAGCTGACGGGCTTCTCCAAGATGCCATCGAAGACCGCGCGCTATCCACGGTCCTGCCGGCCGCGTCGAGTCGGTCCATGACATCAGCCCCTGCTTAGTCCCTAACGCAGTGAACGGGGCGGGGGCGGCCACCGCCCGCTCACTGGCCCGCGCCATTGCGGACGCGAGTTGCGGCGCAGCATACGCCGCGCCGTCGCTGGCGACGGATAACGCCGTCACGTCCTCGCGTCGCGCGCGGGACAACGCGATGGAAGGCGCGCAGCGGTCACGCGGCGGTCATGAGACCTGCACGCGGTTTCGTCGCGAAAGCGCGAGTCCGCCGCGCGGCGGACTCGCTGAACGCAGTGCCGCGCGGAGCGAACGCGGTCGCCCACGTTCGCTCACCGCGATCCTGCCGACGCTCACTCCGCCGGCGAGGGATAGCCGCCGAGATCGCTGACGATGTTGATGCATTTGCCGTTGGCGTCGCAGGCCGCGTGGGCGATGTTGCGGTCGTTGCAATTGCCGTAGGTGCGCGTGGTCTGGCTGCTGGCCGGCAGGTTGCCGTTGGCGACGGGCAGGTAGAACACCGAGGACTGCGCGCCGATCACGCTGCACGAGGCGAGCTGCGAGTTGCCCTGGCTGTATTCCTCGACGAAGCTGACCGTGGTGTTCTTGAATCCGCTCCAACCGGTCGGAATCAAGATGGTCGCGACCGCGACGCTGTCGCCGCTCATCAGATCGGTCACCGTGCCGGTGACGCGGTTGGAGACGCGCACGACATCGACCTTGTACTTGTGCCCGGCCTTCCAATCCCACTTGAGCTGGCACTGCACGCCGCTGCCTTCGTGCGAGAAATTGCTGCAGTTCGCGCGGCTGGCCGGATCCCAACCGTTGGCCAGCCAGATCGAGAAGTTCAGCCAATGCTGGCCGCTGCGGTTCTGCAGGCCGATATAACCGCCGTCGCCGCCGACGAACCAGAACTGGTTGGCCCAGTAGTAGTTCGAGCGCGCGCCGCCGTCGTGATCGATCTGATCGTAGAAGGTCATGCGGTCGTAGCCGGCGGTGGCGGCGGGCCAGCGCGCGTCGGTGCTGACGATGCCGCCGACGACCACCGCCCGCGCGGCCGGCGCGGCGAGCGCGCAGGCGGCGAGCAGGGCGAACGGGATGAGTTTGTGCATGGCGAATCTCCTGCGCATGGGCGCGAAAGGGCGGGCGTGATGGCCCCGCCGGCCGTGCGAGGCCAGGCGAACCTAGCAGCGGCGCGCGCGGCGCGAAGCGCGGGATATCGTTGTCATCGCGCGCCGCCGCGGCATCCCGTCACGCTATGGACGTTCGACCGGCGTCCGCCGCGCGCGGGCGCCGCTTGCTTGCGGTGCGAGCGGCGCAGGTGGTTGCGCATTGTCCTGGCGGCGTCGAATCCGCCACGGTGAAGCCGTCATCGTTGCAAGACAACGTTATCCGCTGCATTCGCTTCGTCGCGACGGCGCCGCCGGTACTGTCCCGGCAGTTCGCCGACGCGCTGCCTGAACGCCTTGGCGAAGGCGGCTTCGGATTGATAGCCCACCTGCGCGGCGATGTCGGCGACGGTGCGGCGGCCGCCGCGCAGCAGGTCGCTGGCGATGGCCATGCGCGCGCGGCTGGTGAACTCGAACACGGTCATGCCGGCGGTCTCGCGGAAGCGCCGCGCGTATTGCGCGCGCGACATCGCCGCGAGCCGGCCCAGCGTTTCGATGCTCCAGTCGCGGCCGGGATCCTTGAGCACGGCCTGCGCGGACGCGCCGAGGCGCGCGTCGGCCAGCAGCGCGAGCAGGCCGGCTTCGCCGTCGCGGCGTTCGCCGTGGGCGCGCAGCGCCAGCGCGAGCAGGGTCTGGCTGAGCGCGGCGACGATCGCCAGCGCACCGGGGCGGCGCGCGGCGGCTTCCTGTCGCATCAGCGCGACCACCGCGCCCAGCGAGCCCGACGCATCGTCGCCGGCCAGCGACACGTGCAGCGGATCGGGTAGGGAGGCGAACAGCAATTCGCTGGCGCCGCGCACGTGCTCGAAGTGGCCGCACAGCAGGTCGGCGTCGACCGGCCCCTTGCCGGCGCGGCGCAACGGCAGCAGGCCGTCGTGGCGCATGCGCATCGGCGTCGGCGGCCCGGCCGCGCCGTCGTCGCCGATGACGTGCGCGCCGCCGCGCGGGAACAGCAGGAAATCGCCGGCCTGGGCGATCGACTCGCCGGCCTCGGTGCGGATGCGGCAGCGGCCGGCCAGCAGCAGATGGAACGGCGCGATGCCCGGCGCCGCCGGCGCATGGCCGATCTCGAACGCGCCCGACAACTGGCAGCGCAGGTCCAGCCCGGCGCGCGGGCGGGCCATGTCGATCGCCCGGGTCAGAGCATCCATGAGACGAATTCGCTAAAAATCGGGACGTTTCACTCTACAGGGTATCGGCGCGGGCGGCGCATGCTGATTCCACCACCCGCTCATAGCCGATTGGCTGAGGAGAACGTCATGCTCGACTGGACCGCTTACCGCACCGAACTGCTGGCCCGCATCGGCGAACTGGGCAGCCTGTCGCCCGACACGCTGCGCGGTTATCAAACCCTGTCGGGCGCGGCGAAGAAGAACGGCCGGCTCGATCTGAAGACGGTCGAGCTGATCGCCCTGGCGGTGGCGGTGACCGCGCGCTGCGACGGCTGCATCACCGTGCACGTCGACGCCGCGCTCAAGCAGGGCGCGAGCCGCGAGGAAATCGCCGACGCGCTCGGCGTCGCGGTCGCGCTCAACGCCGGCGCGGCGATGGTGTACTCGGCGCGCGCGCTGGACGCGGTCGCCGCGACCGCGGCGCAGGCCTGAGCCGGCGCGCGGAAGGGGAGAACGCGATGGCCGTCGCCGCTCAGACGGGGGACGCCGCCGGCCGCGGCGGCGTCCTCTCTTATTTGCCCGTGTCCTTGTTCGGTTCGGTCATGGGCTTGACCGGCCTGGCCGTCGGTTGGCGCATGGCGCACGCGCAGTACGGCGCGCCGGCCTGGATCGGCGACGCGGTCGGCGCGCTGGCGCTGGCCGCGTTCGCCGCGCTCGCGGTCGCTTATGCGATCAAGGCCGCGACCGGGTTCGCGCACGTGCGCGCCGAGTTCGCGCATCCGGTCGCCGGGCCTTTGTTCGGCACGCCGCTGATCGCGCTGTTGCTGTTGCCGTTGTTGCTGGCGCAGGCGCATTTGGCTCTGGCGCGTCTGCTGTGGAGCGTGGGCGCGGCCGGCATGCTCGCGTTCGCGTGGTGGACGGCGTTGCGCTGGATCAGCGTGCGGCAAACGCCGGCGCAGGCGACGCCGGCGTGGATCGTGCCGGTGGTGGGTTTGCTCGATCTGCCGCTCGCGCTGCCCGCCTTGGGCTGGAGCGGCGAGCTGCACGGGCTGGCGCTGTTCGCCACCGCGGTCGGGCTGTTCTTCGCGCTGCCGCTGTTCACCCTGGTGCTGTCGCGCCTGATGTTCGAGGAGCCGCTGCCCGCGGCGCTGCAACCGGCCTTGCTGATCCTGGTCGCGCCGTTCGCGGTCGGATTCGCGGCGTACACCGCCACCACCGGGCGGGTGGACGATTTCGCCGCCGCGCTGCTCCTGCCGGCGCCGTTCCTGTTGGCGGTGCTGCTGGGGCGCTTGCGTCATTTGCCGGCGTGCTGCCCGTTCCGGGTGTCGTGGTGGGCGGCGGGGTTTCCGTTGGCGGCCAGCGCCGACGCGGCGCTGAAGTACGCGCAGAGCGTCCGGCATCCGGCCGCCGATGCCTTGGCCTGGGGGCTGTTGGGGCTGGCGAGCGCGGCGGTCGCGGCATTGGCGGCGCGCACCGTGTGGGGCATCGCGCGCGGGCGGCTGCGGGCGCTTAGCGCCTGAGCCCGCGGCGACTGGTTCCCTCGATTTGGCCGCGACTGGCGTGGCGGCGCGGGCGGGCGCGGCGTTAGCGTGGCGGTCGCCGCGCCGATGCGGCGCCCCCTCACGTCCGCGAGCCGACCCGCATGTTCCGACACTTCCGCCACGCCTCGTTCCGCCGCCGGGCCGCGTCCGCCGCCGCGCGCGGTTTGCGCGCCGCCTTCTTTTGCGCCGTCGCCGCGGCGTCGTTCGCCGCCTTGCCGGCGCAGGCCGAAACCGGCGAAGACTTCGCCCGCCAGGCCGGCTCGCGCGTGCTCGGCCGCGCGCTGCCGCCGCTGACCCTGACCGACATCGACGGCGGCCGCCACGACCTGGGCGCGTTGCGCGGCCGCAAGGCCGTGTACCTGAAATTTTGGGCGACCTGGTGCTCGCCGTGCCGCGCGCAGATGCCGCACTTCCAGCGCGCGTTTCTCGGCCGCGGCGAGGATCTGGAAGTGATCGCGGTGAACATCGGCTTCGACGACAGCCTGGAGCAGATCCGCGCCTTTCAACGCGAGTACCGCATCGGCATGCCAGTGGTGCGCGACGACGGCCGCCTGGGCGAGTTGTTCGGCCTGCGGGTGACGCCGCAGCACGTGCTGATCGGCAAGGACGGCCGCGTGGCCTATGTCGGCCACGAAGCCGACGCGCGCCTGGACGCCGAACTGGCGCGGGTGCGCCGCGCGCCGGCGCCGGCGGAGGCGGGCGCGGCCGCGCCGCTGCTGGCCGCGGCGGCGCAGCCCGGCGCGGCGCCCCTGGCCGCCGGCGCCGCGGTGCCGGCCTTGGGTTTGCAATCGCTGGAAGCGCGGCCGTTGGCGCTGAGCGATCCGGCGCGCCGCCGCGCCAGCGTGCTGGTGTTCCTGTCGCCGTGGTGCGAGAGCTATTTCGCCCAGACCCGCCCGCAATCGGCGCGCGAATGCCGGCAGGCGCGTGAGTCGCTGGTCGCCCACGGCCGCGACCGGCGGGTGCGCTGGGTCGGGATCGCGTCGGGGCTGTGGGCCTCGCCGCAGGATTTGCGCGAGTACCGCGACCGTCACCGCATCCCCGCGCCGCTGGCGCTGGACCGCGACGGCGAGGCGTTCCGCCGCTTCGGCATCGACCGGGTGCCGGCGGTGTGGCTGGTGGACGCGCAGGGCCGTTTGCTGCGGCGGCTGGCGCCGGGAGAAGACGTCGCCGCCGCGGCGCTGGCGGCCGCGCCGCCGCACGGGTGAGCGAGCGTGCCGTGCGCGCGGCCGGCCGGCCCCGCGCACGGCGCGAGCGTTCGCGTCGGTGCGCACATTTGCGCTGGAACCGCGCGCTCGGACCCGGAGTGTCGGCCCCCACAAGCTGTAGCCGAGCCGTCCGCGCGCCGGCCGTCGGCGCCGGCGGCGGCGCGGGAGGCTTTACAATCAGGACTTTATCGGGCGGGCGGCGAGGGCCGGCCGCGACCGGGGCGCGCACGCCGCGCCCGGCCCGCGTCCGCGCCAGCGAACGTCCGCGCTTTCAAGGAGTGTCCTGAGTGTCCACTTGGCTCGTCACCGGCGGCGCCGGTTTCATCGGCGGCAATTTCGTCCTCGACGCGGTGCGTCGCGGGGTCAAGGTCGTCAATCTCGACCT
This sequence comes from Lysobacter sp. K5869, assembly GCF_018847975.1. Taxonomy (NCBI): domain Bacteria; kingdom Pseudomonadati; phylum Pseudomonadota; class Gammaproteobacteria; order Lysobacterales; family Lysobacteraceae; genus Lysobacter; species Lysobacter sp. K5869. Next base: position 2,722,130 of record NZ_CP072597.1, read on the forward strand.
GCTGACCTACGCCGGCAACCGCGACACCCTGGCCCCGCTGGACGGCCACGCCGGCCACGTCTTCGTCCAGGGCGACATCGGCGACGCCGCGCTGCTCAAGCGTCTGCTGGCCGAACACCGCCCCGACGCCATCGTCAATTTCGCCGCCGAAAGCCACGTCGACCGCTCCATCGACGGCCCGGCCGCGTTCGTGCACACCAACGTGGTCGGCACCCTGAGCCTGCTGGAGCAGGCGCGCGATTACTGGAAGTCGCTCGACGCCGCCGGCCGCGACGGGTTCCGCTTCCTGCACGTGTCCACCGACGAGGTCTACGGCTCGCTCGGCGACGAGGGCAAGTTCAGCGAGACCACGCCGTACGCGCCGAACTCGCCGTACTCCGCGTCCAAGGCCGCGTCCGATCATCTGGTGCGGGCGTTCCACCACACCTACGGCCTGCCGACGCTGACCACCAACTGCTCGAACAACTACGGCCCGTTCCAGTTCCCGGAAAAGCTCATCCCGCTGGTGATCGCCAAGGCGCTGGCCGGTGAGACCCTGCCGGTGTACGGCGACGGCATGAACGTACGCGACTGGTTGTACGTGGGCGACCACTGCGCGGCGATCGCGCGCGTGCTCGAGGCCGGGCGCGTGGGCGAGACCTACAACGTCGGCGGCGACGCCGAACGCCCGAACCTGACCGTGGTCGAGACCATCTGCGCGCTGCTCGACGCGCGCCGCCCGCTCGCCGACGGCCGCGCGCGCGCGTCGCTGATCGCCTTCGTCGCCGACCGTCCGGGCCACGACCGCCGCTACGCCATCGACGCGTCCAAGCTCAAGCGCGAACTGGGCTGGTCGCCGACGGTGACCTTCGAGCAAGGCATCGAGCGCACGGTCGATTGGTATCTGGACCATCAAGACTGGGTGCGGCGCGTGCTCGACGGCAGCTATCGCCTCGAGCGCATCGGTCAGGCCTGATCGTCCTCCAACCGGGAACACGCAATGAACCGCAAGGGCATCATCCTGGCCGGCGGCTCCGGCACGCGGCTGTATCCGATCACCCAGGCGATCAGCAAGCAGCTGTTGCCGGTGTACGACAAGCCGATGATCTATTACCCGCTCAGCGTGCTGATGCTGGCGGGGATCCGCGAAGTGCTGGTGATCAACACGCCGCACGAGCAGCCGCTGTTCCAGCATCTGCTCGGCGACGGTTCGCAGTGGGGCATGCGCATCGAGTACGCGGTGCAGCCGAGCCCCGACGGTCTGGCCCAGGCGTATCTGATCGGTCGCGATTTCGTCGCCGGCGAGCCCAGCTGTCTGGTGCTGGGCGACAACATCTTCCACGGCCCGGGCCTGACCGCGATCCTCAAGCGCGCCGACGCGCGGCGCGAGGGCGCGACCGTGTTCGGTTATTGGGTCAGCGACCCCGAGCGTTACGGCGTGGCCGAGTTCGACCGCGACGGGCGGGTGATCGGGCTGGAGGAAAAACCGCTCAAGCCGCGTTCGCGCTATGCGGTGACCGGCCTGTATTTCTACGACGGCCGCGCCAGCGAATTCGCCTCCACGCTCAAGCCATCCGCGCGCGGCGAGCTGGAGATCACCGATCTCAACCGCATGTACCTGGACGAGGGCTCGCTGCATCTGGAGCAACTCGGCCGCGGCTATGCGTGGCTCGATACCGGCACCCATCAGTCGCTGCTGGAAGCGTCGAACTTCATCGAAACCATCGAGACCCGCCAGGGGCTGCGCATCTGCTGTCCGGAGGAAATCGCCTACGGCAACGGGTGGATCGACGCCGCTCAGCTCACCGATCTGGCCCGCCCGCTGGCCAAGAACGGCTACGGCCAGTACTTGCTCAGCCTGATCGAACGCGGCCCGGTGCCGTAATCGCCGCCGCTTCCACGACGTACCCCACGCCTCCATGAAAATCATCGAAACCGATCTGCCGGGCTGCCTGGTGCTGGAACCGCAAGTGTTCGGCGACGCGCGCGGCTTCTTCTACGAATCCTTCAACCAGGACAAGCTCGAGGCCGCCGGCCTGTCTTTGCGCTTCGCCCAGGGCAACGTGTCCTCGTCCGCGCGCGGCGTGCTGCGCGGCCTGCATTACCAATGGCCGAAGCCGCAGGGCAAGCTGGTCAGCGTGCTGGAAGGCGAGGTGTGGGACGTGGCGGTCGACATCCGCCGCGGCTCGCCGCACTTCGGCCGCTGGACCGCGGTGCTGCTCAGCGGCGAGAACAAGCGCCATTTCCTGATTCCCGAAGGCTTCGCCCACGGGTTCGCCGTGCTCAGCGAGCGCGCGGTGTTCACCTATCTGTGCACGCAGACCTACGACGCCCAGGCCGATGCGGCGATCCGCTTCGACGATCCTGAGTTGGCGGTGGACTGGCCGATCAGCGAGCCGATGCTGTCGGCCAAGGATCAGGCCGCGCCTCTGCTGCGCGACGTGCCCGAAGAGCGTATGCCGGTGTACCGGCCGTGAGCCTGGGGCGGGTGTTGGTGATCGGCGGCGACGGGCAAGTCGGCACCGATCTGCGCCGGCGTCTGGCCGCCGACGCCGAAGTGCTGGCGACCACGCGCAGCGGCCGCCTGACTGACGGCGGCGTTTGCGAGGCGCTGGATCTGCGCGACGCGGACGCGATCGCGCCGTTGCTGCGGCGGCTGCGGCCGGACCATGTCGTCAACGCCGCGGCCTACACCGCGGTGGATCGCGCCGAATCCGAGCCGGAGGCGGCGCAGGCGATCAACGTGATCGCGCCGGAGCGGTTGGCCCAGGCCTGCGCCGAGGCCGGCATCGATTTGATCCATTTTTCCACCGACTACGTATTCGACGGCCGCGGCGAGCGGCCTTATCGAGAAAACGACGCGACCGCGCCGGTGAACGTTTACGGGCGCAGCAAGCTCGACGGCGAACGCGCGATCGCCGCCAGCGGCGCGCGGCATCTGATCCTGCGCACGGCGTGGGTGTACGCGGCGACGCACGGCCAGAATTTCCTGCGCACCATGCTGCGCGTCGGCGCGGAGCGCGAGGAACTGCGCGTGGTCGCCGACCAGCGCGGCTCGCCGACGCCGACGTGGCTGCTGGCCGACGCGGTGGCGCGGATTCTCGAACGCGGCATCGGCGCGGACGGCGGCGTGCGCCACCTCGCCGCCGCGGGCGAAACCACCTGGCACGGCTTCGCCGAAGCGATCTTCGCCGAAGCCGTCGCGCGCGGCTTGCTCGCGCGCGCGCCGCGGGTGACGGCGATCGGCACCGCCGAGTATCCGACGCCCGCGCAACGGCCCGCTTATTCCGTACTCGATACGCAGTTGTTGCGCAGCGAGTACGCGTTGGATGTTCCCGACTGGCGAGAGGGCTTGCGGCGCGCGTTCGAACGGGGCGATTCTGCGTAAACCGCTCGTGTCGACGGGCGGCGGCATGGAGGTCGGATGAGCCCGGATTTCGCGAAAATTTCCGCCGCGGCGATCATCGCCGCGACGACGGCGTTGCTGGCCTGCCAAGCGCAGACCCAGCCGAAACCGAACGCGCCGCCTGCGCGTTCCAAGCAGTACACGAATGTCGGAGCCTTGCTGACGTGGCCTTTGCAAGGGAAGCCGGGTTTCGATCGCGTGGGCGCCGAGTTGCATCGTTTGTTCGCGATGGAGCCGATGCGTCAACAACAATTCAGCGGCGACGGACCGGTGCGGCTGGAGGACGGGGTGTTGAGTTTCGGCTATATCAGCGTCACGACCCAGCAATTCGATATCGGTGTGGAGCTCGATCCCTGCTACCCCGCAGAACGCGCCGTGAAGCTGACCGGCGCCGTCGAGGAACCCGGTTATTTCAGCCTTCACGGCATCGATATCGGAAAGGGCTACAAAGCCACGGGCAACGGAATGATGGTTCGTTTCGACACGTTCCCGCAGGCGCATTCCTGCGTTAAGACCATCCATATCCATCCGGTGAGGGCGCAGTCGTGAGCGCGGTCGCTGAGAATGGTGAAGATCGCGAATACTTACGGGGACATGCGCAGTTCGGACGTCTGCCCGAGCGCCTTCAATCTTGGGTTCTGGCCTCTCCGCATGCGGTATCCGGATTCGCCGGGTTCCTTCGCGGCGGCGGCCGATTCGATACCAGCCTGCAAGTCGGTTTGCCGATGTACCTCCCCGGGGAGCCGCCCCGCATCGCGCTCGATCGCGACGAATGGAACAACATCCAGCAATACGGCCCCACCGAATACGGCCTGCTGCGCATGTTCGGCACCCTGGCCCACGAGATCGGCCACGATCGCTTCAACACCGGCGTCACTCCGTTCACGGGCGGGTCGAAGGACGATTATGTCGCGTACCGTTCGCGCCTGGAGGCCGAGGCGATCTTCAACGCCTTCCCGATCTTCCGCGATCTGCGCGACGAGCTCGCGTTCAAAAGCGCGATGCCGTTCAACTCCATCGGCTACCTGCAAGGCATCGAGCTGGCGCAGTTGTATCGGCAATGGAACAACGGTGAGTTGAACCGCGAGCAGGTGGTCGAGCGGATCGCCGCGCGCGTGGCCGACACGCCGTACTCGCTGCCCAAACCGCCGCCGGACGAGAACCTCGACGGGCGCCGCACCCATCGCGACGCGTATCTGCACGACTATCGGCGCTACATCGACAAAGCGCCGCAACACGATGCGCCGACCGCGCCGACGACGCTCACCGCGCCATCGGACCCGACCGACCACGCGATGTTCGAGCGCATCCGCGACGCGGCCCGGGCGGCTGGGCACTGGCCCGAGACGCAGTGCGCGAACATCGCCGCTGCCGGCCTGCTGGCGTTCAAGAACGATCCCGCCTGCCAGCGTCTGGACCAAATCTCCTTCGGCGCCCAGGACGCGAACGGCGCGCGTCAGATGTTCCTGATCTACGCCCCGTACGCCGACCGCGAGCCGATGTTCCACGCGCGCCTGGACGCCGAAGCCGCGAGCCGGCAACCGGCGGCGGCCGCGTTGGCGCAACTGCCGCCGCCGGCGCAAGCGCCGGAAGTTCAGGAACCCGCACCGCGGCCCTTTCTGCGAGCCGGCTGAAGCCCGGTTCCGCGACCGCCATCGCATTGCGTAAGATCGCCCGACGGGCGTGGAGGCCCGCGCGCGCGGGCGCGAGTCCCGCCGCGATCACGGAACGACTTTCAGCAGGGGGAAGGACATGGAGCTTGGAGTGAAATCGGCCCGCCGCGCAGCGGCGGCCGGGGTCGCGCGCGTCGGCGCGCGGGCAAGCAAGGTCGGCGCGCCGGCGCGCTCGCCGGTGTGGGCGGCGGTCGCGGTCGCCTGGGCGATGGCGGCGGCGCCGGTCTTCGCGCAGCAAGCGCCGGCCGCCGGCACGTTCGATATCGAAGGCTTCGTCAAGCCCGACACCATCGGCGACATCAAGCTCTCGCCGACCGGCGAGTTCTACGCCGCCACGGTGCCGCTCGAGGACGAGACCGCGCTGGTGATCTTCAGCCGCGACGGACTCAAGCGCACCGGCACCTTCCGCATGGGCAAGCACAACCATGTCGACGACTTCGATTGGGTCAGCCCGACCCGCGTGCTGATGGGCATGGCGCAGAAGCTCGGTTCGCGCGATCAGCCGATCCCGACCGGCGAGATCTACGCGATCAACGCCAACGGCACCGGCGCCGACGTGCTGGTCGGCTACCGCGTCGCCAGCCGCGGCGCCGGCACCCGCATCCAGCCGAAGAAGGTCGAGGACGTGGCCGCGTTCGTGGTCGACGACCTGCCGGCCGACGAGCGCTCGGTGGTGATCTCGGTGCAGCCGTTCACCGCCGACGCGTATTCGCGCGCGGAGCGGCTGGACGTGTTCACCGGCCAGCGCAACCTGATCGCGCTCTCGCCGGTGCGCAACACCCGCTTCGTCACCGACAACACCGGCGTGGTCCGCTTCGCCTTCGGCTACGGCGGCGACCGCGTGCGCAAGCTGTTCTACCGCGACAGCGCCGACGCGCCGTGGAAGCAGATCGCCGCCGACAACGACGAGGTCGAGGGTATGGACTTGCCGATCGGCTTCTCCGCCGACGACAAGACCGCCTATCTGCGCACCGAGCATCCGAAGGGGCCCGATTCCATCGCCGCCTACGACGTCGCCAGCGGCAAGCGCAGCCAGATCCTGCGCGATCCGGTCGCCGACCCGGACCGGATCATCTACCGCAACGGCAGCCGCATCCCGGTCGGCGTGTTCTTCGCCGACGGCAAGCCGCGCACGGTGTTCTTCGACAAGAACTCGCCCGAGGCGCGTCAGTACAAGAGCCTGGAAGCCGCGTTCCCCGGCGATGCGGTGCGCATCACCTCCAGCAGTGCCGACGGCAACCTGTCGCTGGTGGAGGTGTGGAACGACCGCAGCCCTGGCGATATTTTCCTGTTCGACAACAAGAACAAGAACGCGGCCCACGTGATCAGCCGGCGCACCTGGTTCGATCCGGCGAACATGGCGCCGGTCAAGCCGGTGGAGTTGCGCGCGCGCGACGGACTGGCCTTGCACGGTTATCTGACCGTGCCCAAGGGCAGCGACGGCAAGTCGCTGCCGATGGTGGTGATGCCGCACGGCGGGCCGTTCAACATCCAGGACCGCTGGCAGTTCGACGACGACGCGCAGTTGCTGGCCGCGGCCGGTTACGCGGTGCTGCAGGTGAATTTCCGCGGGTCCGGCGGCTACGGCGACGACTTCGTCGAGGCCGGCCGGCGCCAGTGGGGGCTGAAGATGCAGGACGACGTCACCGACGCCACGCGCTGGGCGGTGCAGCAGGGCATCGCCGACGCGGGGCGCATCTGCATCTACGGCGCCAGCTACGGCGGTTACGCCGCGTTGATGGGCGTCGCGCGCGAGCCTTCGCTGTACCAGTGCGCGGCCGGCTATGTCGGCGTGTACGACCTGCCGTTGATGCACACGCGCGGCGATACCCAGGACGTGCGTTCCGGCGCGACTTATCTGCGCGAGTGGATCGGCGCGCCGGAAACGGTGGCTTCGGTGTCGCCGACGCAGCTGGCGGCGCAGATCAAGGTGCCGGTGTTCCTGGCCGCGGGCGGCGAGGATCAGCGCGCGCCGCAGCTGCACAGCGAGCGGATGGAGAAGGCCTTGCGCGCGGCGGGCGTGCCGGTGGAGTCGCTGTACTACAAGACCGAGGGGCATGGGTTTTACGAGCCGGCGCATAAGCGCGAGTTTTATTCGCGGTTGCTGGCGTTTTTGTCGCGGTCGCTCGGTGGGAAGACGGCGGCGCCGGCGGCGGCGGTCGAGAAGAAGTGATGCCGCGCGGGGCGGGGTGGTTTCGGCGTAGTTGAATTGGCGCGGTCGCGGCTCACGCCGCTCCTACATGGGCTCCCTGTAGGAGCGGCGCGAGCCGCGACCGCGAACCCACCGATCGCGCCGAAACCGCGATCCCAAAAGAAAAAGGGCGCCTATCCGGCGCCCTTTTTCGTCTTCGCGCGCTCCGCGCTCACTGCACCCCGTGCATCCACCGCTTCAACCACGGCGACAGCAACAAGAACACCACGCCCGAGCCGATGCCGAGCCAGGTCAGCATCGAGAACAGCTCGCCGTACTTCACCGACGCGACCGCCATGTCGATGGCGCCGCCTTCGGGAATCTCCACCGAGGCGATCTTGGCGAACTGCGCCGCCAGCACTTCGGAGAACGCGGTCGACAGCCAGAACGCGCCCATCATCAATCCGACCACCCGCGCCACCGACAGCTGGGTGACCGCGGACATGCCGATCGGCGACAGGCACATCTCGCCGACTTCGAGCACGAAATAGGCCAGTACCAAGTACCACACGCTGGCCAGTTCGCCGCCGCCGGAGACCTTGGTCGCGGCGACCAGCGGCAGGAACGACAGGCCGGCCAGGATCAGGCCCAGCGACATCGTCACCGGCTTGCTCGGGTTGCGTCCGCGCCGCGCCAGCCACGGCCACAGCCACGAGAACAGCGGCGCCAGCACGACGATGAAGAACGCGCCCAGATAGGTCAGCGAACCGGCGGTCTGCGGCACCAGCACCACGTCGTGCGCGGTGGCGACGGCGAGACCCAGCACCAGCAGCGCGACCAGCGCCTTGGCCAGGCCGTCGCGGCCGCGGTCGCTGGCCATCAGCGCGGCGACCATCAGCGGCGGGCTGGCGGCCATCGAGAACAGCGACCACGGCAAGGTCGGCTTGTAGTTCGCGGCGTTCGCCAAGCCGAACATGTCCTTGGTCATCAGCCGGTCGTTGAAGGTCACCCACGAGCCGTAGGTTTGCTCGTACAGGGTGAAGAAGATCAGCACCGCCAGAATCAACACCACCAGCGCCAGCATCTGTTCGCGCTGCGGCTTGGTGCACTGGCGGGCGATGAAGCCGAAGAACCAGACCAGGAACACCGCCAGGGTGGCGAGCATGATCGCCAGCGCCGCGGTGAAGCTGAGGTCGCCGAGCTTGAGCGTGACCTTGGACGCGAACTGGATCGTGCCCCACAGCACCAGCACGCCGCCGGCGCTGCCGAGATAGATCCAGGCTTCGCGCGAAAGGCCGCGCACTTTCTCGCGCAGCTTGGACGCGTCCGGCGGCTCGGCGTGGCCGCCCAGATAGCGCTGGCCCCACAGGAACATCGCCAGCCCCGCGATCATGCCGATGCCGGCGGCGCCGAAGCCGTATTTCCAGCCGTAGGTCTCGCCGAGGAAGGCGCAGATCAGCGCCGAGAACAGCGCGCCGACGTTGATGCCGGCGTAGAACAAGGTGAAGCCCGAATCGCGGCGCGGATCGTCCTGGGCGTAGAGCTTGCCGACGATGGTGGAGATGTTCGGCTTGAGGAAGCCGACGCCGGCGATGATCAGCGCCAGCGACAGATAGAACGCCTGCATGGCGGTTTCGTCGCGCACCACTTTGCCGTTCACCATCTGCGCCGCGTGGCCTTCGTAGGCCATGCCCAGATGCCCGAGCACCAGCAGCGCGCCGCCGAGCACCACCGCCTTGCGCATGCCCAGGTATCGGTCGGCGAGCAGGCCGCCGATCACCGGCACCGCGTAGACCAAGCCGCCGTACGCGCCGATCAAGTCGTAGCCGGCGTCGTCGCCGAACAAGTGGTACTTCAGCAGATACAGCAGCAGCAACGCCTTCATGCCGTAGAAGGAGAAGCGCTCCCACATCTCGGTGAAGAAGCACACGTACAGGCCCTTGGGATGGCCGAGGAAGTCGTCGTCGCGCGGCGACGGCGTGGCGGGACTGGCTGCGGGCACTAGCGGATTCCGGTCGGCGTGGAGCGGGGGAGGGCGGAGTATAGGGCGCGGCGCGCGCGGCCGGCGTCGGCGGTTTTTTCGGCGGATGGGGCCTCGGCGCGAACCCCGGCGCCTCGTTCCGCCCGGGCGCGGCCGGCGCGAAGTCGGGCCGCGGCGCACGAAAACGGCACAGGCGCCACCCGCCTCGCCGGCGCTTTTCTCGCTCTAATCCGGGAAATCCCGCCCATTCATGCAATTCCGCGGGCTTTTGCCCAATCCCGCTTTTTGCCGCACTGCACTTTTACACGCGGGCGCGGCGGATGCGATCATCGGCGGATTGCGTCGCCGCCGCGCCTTCCCGATCGGGTCGGGCCGGCGCCGCGCCCGCATACGCCGCCGCACCGCCCGACCACCCGCGATGGAGACGCCGATGGCCTCACCCGCCAAGCAGCCCCAATTGACCTTCCGCGCCGTCCTGCTCTCCGTGTTCCTCGCGGTGATCCTGGCCGCCGCCAACGCTTACCTGGGCCTGTTCGCCGGCCTGACCATCGCCACCGCGATCCCGGCCGCGGTGATCTCCATGGCCGTGCTGCGCCTGCTCGGCGGCGGCACGATCCTGGAGAACAACATCGTCCAGACCGGCGCCTCGGCCGGCTCGTCCATCGCCGCGGGCGTGATCTTCACGATCCCGGCGCTGGTGATCCTGGGCTATTGGCAAGACTTCCGTTACTCGTGGGTGCTGGCCATCGCCGGCCTCGGCGGCCTGCTCGGCGTGCTGTTCTCGGTGCCGCTGCGCCGTTCGATGATCGTCGAAGACCCGCTGCCCTTCCCCGAAGGCAAGGCCGCGGCCGAAGTGCTCAAGGCCGGCGAGAACCCGGGCCCGGGCATGAAGATCCTCGGTCTGGCCGGCGGCATCGGCGCGCTGCTCAAGCTCGCCGCCGAAAGCGGCATGAAGCTGATCCCGGACAACGCGGTGATCTCCGGCTTCATGGGCAAGTACCTGGGCTACATGGGCACCAACCTGTCGCCGGCGCTGATCGGCGTGGGCTACATCGTCGGCCTCAACGTCGGCATCGTGGTGGTGTCGGGTTCGATCCTGTCGTGGCAGTTCGCGATTCCGATCTACCACACCTTCTTCCTCGACTCCGATCCGGTGCTGGCGGCGAAGATCGCCGGCGCGGGCGCGGCCGACATCGGCGGCGCGATCTGGTCGGCCAAGGTGCGCTACCTCGGCGTCGGCACCATGCTGATCGGCGGCGTGTGGACTTTGTTCTCGCTGCGCAAGTCGTTGCTGTCGGGCGTCAAGAGCGGTCTGGCCGCGGCGCGCAAGAGCGCGGCGGTCGGCGAAGTCGCCGACACCGATCGCGACCTGCCGATGAAGTGGATGCTGGTCGCCCTGGTCGGCTTCGTGCTGCCGCTGCTGCTGCTGTACCAGGCCATCGTCGGCAACTGGTTCGTCAGCGTGCCGATGACCATCATCATGATCGTCGCCGGCTTCCTGTTCGTGTCGGTGTCGGCGTATCTGGCCGGCCTGATCGGTTCGTCCAACAACCCGGTCTCGGGCATCACCATCTCCACCATCCTGTTCGCCTCGGCGGTGCTGGTGCTGATGCTGGGCCGCGACTCGCCCATCGGCGCGGTCGCGGCGATCATGATCGGTGCGGTGGTGTGCTGCGCGGCTGCGGTCGGCGGCGACAACCTGCAAGACCTCAAGGCCGGCTACATCGTCGGCGCGACGCCGTGGAAGCAGCAGCTGATGCTCGGCATCGGCGCGTTCTCCTGCGCGCTGATCATGGCGCCGGTGCTGAACCTGCTCGCCGCCGCCTACGGCATCGGCGCGCCGACGCCGGAGCATCCGAACTCGCTGGCCGCGCCGCAGGCGACGCTGATGGCCTCGGTGGCCAAGGGCCTGTTCGGCGGCGAACTGCCGTGGACGATGATCGGCATCGGCGCCGGCATCGGCGCGATCATCATCGCCTTCGACGAGTGGCTGAAGTCGCGCAACGCCAAGTTCCGCGTGCCGGTGCTGGCCGCGGCGATCGGCATCTACCTGCCGCTGGAGCTGATGGTGCCGATCTTCCTCGGCGGCCTGCTCTCGCACATCGTCGGCCGCCGCCGCGGCCTGACCGCGAACAGCACCGAAGAGGAACACGACCGCGTGCACCGTCCGGGCACCCTGTTCGCCGCCGGCCTGATCACCGGCGAGGCGCTGATGGGCATCGCCATCGCGTTCCCGATCGTGATCACCAGCAACCGCAACGTGCTGGCGCTGCCGGAGAAGTTCCACTTCGGCCCGCTGGTCGGTCTGGCGGTGTTGGCGGCGGTGGTCTGGCTGTTCTACCGCAGCAGCAAGAACGCCGCGATGTCGCCGGCCACGGCCGACGAGAACCCGCACCAGTAAGCGTCCCGCGACGGCCCGGCAGCGATGCCGGGCCGTCGCGTTTTCCGCACCGCCCACATCCGCCGGCCGCGCGCTGCGCCGCCGCTCTCCGCATCGTTCACCGCTCACCGTTCAGAGGTTCGCCATGACGCCACGCCACGCACTCCTGCCGTTGGCCCTGTCGCTGGCCTGCGCATCCGCGCCGGCTTTCTCGCTCACGCCGCCCGCGCCGCAAGGCCTGCAGATCCGCGATCTGGCGAGCATGGACCGCTATTCCTCGCCGACGCTCTCGGCCGACGGCCGCCAGCTGGTGTTCGCCAAGCGCACGGTCGATTTCGCCGCCAACAAGTCCGCCACCTCGCTGTGGATCGAAGACCTGTTCGCGCGCGATGCCGCGCCGCCCAAGCGCCTGACGCCGGACGGCTGGAGCGTCAACTCGCCGGCGTTTTCGCCCGACGGCAAGACCGTCTACTTCCTCAGCAGCAAGGGCGGCAGCTCGCAGCTGTACTCGCTGCCGCTGAGCGGCGGCGCGCCGAAGCAGCTGACCGCGTTCGACGGCGACGTCGGCGGCTTCCAGATTTCGCCCGACGGCAAGCGCGTGGCGTTCAACGCCGAAGCCTATGCCGAGTGCGCGGCCGATCTGGCCTGCAGCAAGAAGAAGCTCGACGCGGCCGAGAAGAGCAAGGCCTCGGGCAAGGTGTTCGACCGCATGTTCATCCGTCACTGGGACGCGTGGAACGACGGCCGCTTGAACCGTTTGTTCGTGACCGACCTGCCGGCCGCGGGCAAGACCGCTTCCACCGCGAAGCTCGTCAGCGGCGAAGTGATCGGCGACGTGCCCTCGCGTCCGTTCGGCGACAGCAGCGAATACACCTGGTCGCCCGACGGCCGGTCGCTGGTGTTCAGCGCGCGCAAGGCCGACGCCAAGGAACCGTGGTCGACCAACTTCGATCTGTATCTGGTGAGCGCCGACGGCGGCGCGGCCAAGAACCTGACCGCGGCCAACCCGGCCTGGGACACCGGCGCGACCTTCAGCGCCGACGGCAAGACCCTGTACTACCGCGCGATGAAGCGTCCGGGCTTCGAGGCCGACCGCTACGCGCTGATGGAACTGGATCTGGCCAGCGGCAAGGCGCGCGAGATCGCGCCGCAGTGGGACCGTTCGGCCTCGAACATCGTGCTGTCGGCCGACGGCAAGACCATCTACACCACCACCGAAGACCTCGGCCAGCAGCCGCTGTTCGGCGTCGACATCGCCAGCGGCAAGGCCACGCGCCTGATCGGCGACGGCACGGTGAACTCGCCGACGCTCGCCGGCAAGACCTTCGCCTTCACCCGCAACTCGCTCAAGAGCGGCGACCAGATCTTCGTCGGCGGCCTCGACGGCGCGCCGGAGCGCGCGATCACTCCGAGCGCATCGGAGATCCTGGGCAACACCCGGTTCGGCGATTTCGAGCAGTTCGAGTTCAAGGGCTGGAACGGCGACAGCGTCTACGGCTACGTGGTCAAGCCGTGGAACTATCAGGAAGGCAAGAAGTATCCGGTCGCGTTCCTGATCCACGGCGGCCCGCAGGGCAGCTTCGGCAACGGCTGGAGCTACCGCTGGAATCCGCAGACCTACGCCGGCCAGGGCTACGCGGTGGTGATGATCGATTTCCACGGCTCCACCGGCTACGGCCAGGCCTTCACCGACGCGATCAGCCAGCACTGGGGCGACCGCCCGCTGGAAGACCTGCAGATGGGCTGGGCCGCGGCGCAGAAGAAGTACGCCTTCCTCGACGGCGACAAGGCCTGCGCGCTGGGCGCGTCCTACGGCGGCTTCATGGTCAACTGGATCGCCGGCAACTGGAACCAGCCGTGGAAGTGTCTGGTCAGCCACGACGGCGTGTTCGACCAGCGCATGATGGGTTACGCCACCGAAGAGCTGTGGTTCACCGAGTGGGAGCAGGGCGGCACGCCGTTCGAGAAGCCGGCGAACTACGAGAAGTACAACCCGGTCAACCACGTCAAGGATTGGAAGGTGCCGATGCTGGTGATCCACGGCCAGCAGGACTTCCGCATCCCGGTGGAGCAGGGCATCGGCGTGTTCACCGCGCTGCAGCGCCAGGGGATCGAGTCCAAGTTCCTGTACTTCCCGGACGAGAACCACTGGGTGCTCAAGCCGCAGAACAGCGTGCTGTGGCACGACACGGTCAACGGCTGGTTGAAGCAGCACATCGGTCAGTAAGCGCTTAGCGCGGATCGAACGAAGGCCGCCTCCGGGCGGCCTTCGTGTTTTTGTTTGTATCCGATCGCGGCGTCGGTCCGTATCCGGCTGTAGGAGCTGCGCGAGCTGCGACCGCGACATCGCAGCTACGACGCAAGCGCGGTTTCGCGGTCGCAGCTCGCGCAGCTCCTACAGGCAGCTTCGGCCGATATCGCCGACAGCTTGGCGACAGCCGCCACCTGAACTCGCGCCCCGGCACCACCGGCCCTTGCCCACCCGCGCCGATCCGAAGTAAAAGCGGAGTCGCCTAAGCTCAGGGGAACCCGCATGCCCGACACCGCCCGCACGGCGCTCATCAGCAACGACATCGTCGTCCTCGGCCTGATCGCCGCCACCCTCGGCGTGGTGTTCTGGACCTCCTCGCAGCAGACCGGCTTCTGGAAGAAGTTCTACACCTTCGTCCCGGCGCTGCTGCTGTGCTACTTCATCCCCGGCATCTACAACACCGTCGGCCTGGTCGACGGCGAGAACACCAAGCTCTACAACCCGGTCGCCAGCCGCGTGCTGCTGCCGGCGGCGCTGGTGCTGCTGACGCTGACCATCGACCTCAAGGGCGTGCTCAAGCTCGGCCCCAAGCTGCTGATCATGTACGCGGTGTCGTCGCTGAGCGTGGCCTTCGGCGCCATCGTCGCCTTCGTGGTCATGCGCGCGCTGCATCCGGAGACGGTGGCCGGCGACACCTGGGGCGGCATGGCCGCGCTGGCCGGCAGTTGGATCGGCGGCGGCGCCAACATGCTGGCGATGAAAGAGATCTTCAAAGTCGACGCGACCACATTCGGCCAGTTCGCCGTGGTCGATGTCGGCGTGGGCTATGTGTGGATGGCGGTGCTGATCTTCCTCGCCAGCCGCGCGCAAGCCATCGACGCGCGCAGCGGCGCCGATACCCGCGGTATCGAGGAACTCAAGCGCCGGATCGAGGATTTCCGCGCCCAGCACGAACGCGTGCCGACGCTGAGCGATCTGGCGATGATCGTCGGCATCGCCTTCGGCGTGGTCGGGCTCGCGCACGCAGTGGCCGGCCCGCTGTCGGCGTGGTTCGGCGCCAACGTGTCGTGGGCGCGCACGGTGAGCCTGCACGAGCCGTTCTTCTGGGTGGTCGCGGTATCGACCTTCGCCGGCCTGGCGCTGAGCTTCACCCGCGCGCGCGAGCTCGAAGGCGCGGGCGCGTCGAAGATCGGCAGCCTGCTGCTGTACTTCCTGATCGCCTGCATCGGCTTGCAGATGAACATTCTGGCGCTGCTCGACAAGCCGTGGCTGTTCGCGCTCGGCTTGCTGTGGATCGTGGTGCACATCGCGATCCTGTGGGGCGTCGGGCGTTTGCTGCGGGTGCCGCTGTTCTATTTCGCCATCGGCTCGCAGAGCAACATCGGCGGGCCGGCCTCGGCGCCGGTGGTGGCGTCGGCGTTCCATCCCTCGCTGGCGCCGGTGGGGGCGCTGCTCGGGACGCTCGGGTATGCGACGGGGACGGGGTTGGCGTATCTGGTCGGGATCACCTTGCGTTCGCTCGCAGGCGCGTCGCCGGCCTGAAGTGCGACTGTAGGAGCTGCGCGAGCTGCGACCGCGATATCGCAGATACGACGCAAGCGCGGTTTCGCGGTCGCGGCTCGCGCCGCTCCTACAGGTAGATCGCGCGGCAACGTCGGGTCTGGCGGCAGCGAACCCGCCTACGAAAAAGGCCGCCAACCGGCGGCCTTTTTCTTTCTCGCGCGCTCAACGCCTCAACAGCAGCCGATCCGCCCACCGCCGTAACGCGCTTCCTGGCGCTGGCGGAAGAACGTCGCGTAATCCGGAATCGGCCGCTCGGGATGCTTCTCCATCAGATGCCGGACATAGTTGTCGTAATCCGGCACCCCGCAGCACAGCCGCGCGGTCTGCACGATGCGCCGCCAGGCGCGGCGGAAGGATTGGTATTGGCCGACCGGAACCAGCGCGGTGCCCATCACACGCCCTCCATTTCGTGCGGCTTGAGCGCCACGTACGGCGACTCGCGGTCGCTGCGCTGCGGATTCGCGCGCGCCTTCACGATGGCGCCGAGCGAGTACACCAGCACGCTGAACACCACGAACAGGAACAGCGCGGTCAAGCCGGTGTTGACGTAGCTGTTGACCATGATCTGGTGCATCTGCTCCAGACTCTTGGCCGGCGCGGTCACTTCGCCCTTGGCGATGGCGGCGCTGTACTTGTGCGCCTGGGCGAGGAAGCCGACCGCCGGATTGGAATCGAAAATCTTGATCAGGCCCGCGGCCGTGGTGCAGATCAACAGCCAGATCGTCGGCACGATGGTGACCCAGGCGTAGCGGTCGCGCTTCATCTTGAACAGCGCGACCGTGCACAGCATCAGCGCGATGCCGGCGAGCATTTGGTTGGCGATGCCGAACAGCGGCCACAAGGTGTTGATGCCGCCGAGCGGATCGACCACGCCCTGATAGAGGAAATAGCCCCACAGCGCGACGCAGCCGCCGGTGGCGATCAGGTTCGGGCCCCAGGCCTCGGTGCGGCGCAGCGCCGGCACGAAGCTGCCGAGCAGGTCCTGCAGCATGAATCGGCCGGCGCGGGTGCCGGCGTCCACCGCGGTGAGGATGAACAGCGCCTCGAACAGGATCGCGAAGTGGTACCAGAACGCCATCGTGTTCTCGCCCGGCAACACGTTGTGCAGGATCTGGGCGATGCCGACCGCGAGCGTCGGCGCGCCGCCGGCGCGGGCGAGGATGGTGTGTTCGCCGATGTCTTTGGCGGTGGCTTCCAACACATCGGGCGTCACCGCGAAGCCCCAGCCGCTGATCGTCTGCGCGACCGCGTGCACGTCGGTGCCGACCAGCGCGGCCGGGCTGTTCATGGCGAAGTACACGCCCGGGTCGATCACCGAGGCGGCGACCAGCGCCATGATCGCGACGAAGGATTCCATCAGCATGCCGCCGTAGCCGATGTAGCGCATATGCGCTTCGTTGGCGAGCAGCTTGGGCGTGGTGCCCGAGGAAATCAGCGCGTGGAAGCCCGACACCGCGCCGCAGGCGATGGTGATGAACAAGAACGGGAACAGCCCGCCCTTCCACACCGGGCCGTTGCCGTCGGTGAATTGGGTCAGCGCCGGCATGCGCAGGTCGGGCATCACGATCAGGATGCCGATGGCGAGGCCGACGATGGTGCCGATCTTGAGGAAGGTGGACAGGTAATCGCGCGGCGCCAGCACCAGCCACACCGGCAGCACCGCGGCGACGAAGCCGTAGCCGATCAGCATCCAGGTGATCTGGGTCGCGGTGAAGGTGAAGGCCGGGCCGAGCACCGGATCGGCGGCGACCTTGCCGCCGTACCAGATCGCCAGCAACAGCAGCACCAGGCCGACCACGGAGATCTCGCCGATCTTGCCGGGCCGGATGTAGCGCATGTACACGCCCATCAGCACCGCGATGGGCAAGGTCGCGATCACCGTGAACATGCCCCACGGACTTTCCGCCAGCGCCTTGACCACGATCATCGCCAGCACCGCGAGGATGATGATCATGATCAAGAACGCGCCGAACAGGGCGATGGTGCCGGGAATGCGGCCCATCTCCTCGCGCACCAGATCGCCGAGCGAGCGGCCGTTGCGGCGGCTGGAGACGAACAGGACCATGAAGTCCTGCACCGCGCCGGCCAGCACCACGCCGACGATCAGCCACAGCAGGCCGGGCAGGTAGCCCATCTGCGCCGCGAGCACGGGGCCGACCAGCGGGCCGGCGCCGGCGATGGCCGCGAAGTGGTGGCCGAACAAGACGTGCTTGTTGGTCGGGACGTAGTCCAGGCCGTCGTTGTGGATGACCGCGGGCGTGGCCCGGGTCGGGTCGAGCTGCATCACCTTGTCGGCGATGAACAGCGAGTAGTAGCGATAGGCCACCAGATAGATCGACACCGCGGCGGTGACGATCCACAAGGCGTTGATGTGCTCGCCGCGCCGCAGCGCGACCACGCCGAGGCAGAACGCCCCGAGCACGGCGAGGGCCGCCCAGCCCACTTTGCCCAGACCATTTTTCATGACGACCCTCCCGGATAGGACCCCTGGAAGCGTCGCGCCTGTGCCCGGGCGGGTCAATGCGCAGCGCGGCAAAGGCGCGCGAAAGCGGCTGATACTTTGGTCTTAGGCGCCCGATGGCGGCCGTTGGTGGTGCGATGTCGGGCGGTTGGGGGACGGGATCGGGCCGGCGCGGCGCGTGGGCCGGATACCCGGCGGTAGGAGCTGCGTAAGCTGCGACCGCGAAGCCGTTCTTGCGACGTAGTTGCGATAGCGCGGTCGCGGCTCGCGCCGCTCCTACAGGGGCGGCGGCCACGACTCCGCGTTTGCCGGAAGTCCGACTGTAGGAGCTGCGCAAGCTGCGACCGCGACACTTCGCTTACGAGGAGAGCCCGAGGCCGCGATCGCGGCTCACGCCGCTCCTACAAGCACGAGATCCGCTACAACCACTTCGCCCGCTTGAACCCGATGTACAACACTAAACACGTCACCACCACCACGCTGATCAGAATCCCGTAGCTGAACTGCCCCGCCAATTCCGGCATGTGGGCGAAGTTCATCCCGTACCAACTCGCGATCAAGGTCGGCGCCGCCAGCAGCGCCGCCCAGGCGCCGAGGCGTTTGACGATTTCGCCCTGGCGCACGGTGACCAACGACAGGTTCACGCTCACCGCCGCGGTCAGCATCTCGCGCAGGGTGTCGGTGGTTTCGTTGATGCGCACGACATGGTCGAGCACGTCGCGGAAATACAGCTGGATCTCTTCGTCGATCAAGCCGCCGCGCGAGCGCGCGAGCTGGCCGAGGATGTCCTGCAACGGCGACACCGCCATGCGCAGCCGGGTTAGCTCGCGCTTGAGGTCGTACAGCTCGCGCACGGTCTCGCTGCTGAAGTCCTCGGCGAAGATGTCCTTCTCCAGTTCGTTGAGCTCCTGGGTGAAGCCCTCGACGATCGGCATGAAGTTGTCGACCACGCTGTCGAACACCGCGTACAACGCCGCGCCGGGGCCGTGTTCGAGCAGGTCGGGTTCGCGCTCCATGCGCATGCGCGCGCTCTTGTAGCTGATCGAGGCGCCGTGGCGCACGGTCACCAGGTAACGCGGGCCGACGAACAGATGGGTCTCGCCGAAGCGGATGCGGTTGTCGATCTTCTGCGCGGTGTGGATGGCGATGAACAGCGAGTTGCCGTAAGCCTCGATCTTCGGCCGTTGGTGCGCGTTGTGCGCGTCCTCCACGGCCAGATCGTGCAGGCAGAACTCTTCCTGCAACTTATCCAGGATGCCCTCGTCGGGCTCGTACAGACCGACCCAGACGAAGCTGCCGTCGTCCACGGCCAGCACGTCGCTGATCTGGTCGAGGGTGATGTCGCGGCGGCCACCTTGACGGTCGTAGGCGGCGCAGTTGATGACGCATTGGGGCAGGGAAGGATCGCTCATGCGCGCATCCTGCCCCCGCGACCGCGCAGGGGCAAGCGCCGCGCCCGCGAGCGCCTCAGCGCGGCTGCGCGCTCGCGCGGAAGCCGGCCCACAGGCCCAGATGCACCGGCAGCCACAGCGCGATCCAGTGCGCGTTGCGCTGCGGGTACACCGGCAGCCAATACACGAACAGCGAGGCCACCGCCGCCAGCAGCACGGCCAAGGTCAGCCAGCCGAACAGCGGGCCCGGATCGCGCCCGCGCAGCGCGCGCACGCCGCCGTAAAGCAGCAGCAGGCACAGCGGATCGAACAGCAGCAGATTGCGGTTGGCGTGGATGTAGGTGTGGCCGGTGCCGAGCCAGCCGTACAGCAACAGCGCGCCGACGACGCCGAGCGCGGCCCACAGCGGCAGCGCCGCGGCGGCCAGCCAGCGCGTGCTGCGCCCGCCGATCCAGGCCAGCGCCGCGCCCAGGGCGATGCCGGCCAGCGCCCACGGCCACCACGGCAGCGGCGCGGCTTCGGGTTCCGGCGCGATGCGCGAGGGCATCAGCACCCGCTCGGCCTCGACCAGCGGCCGGCCCTGGCTGTTCTTGACCTCAGCCAACGCCGCGGCCAGCCGCCCGGGCACGTAGGACTCGGCCCACACCGGCACCGGCTTGTCGGCCTCCGGGCCCATCAGCACGTCGAGCACGAACCACATCCACGGCTCCGGCCGCGACAGGCGCAAGGCCTCGCTGCGCAAGGTGTTGCCGTGCGAGCGGCCTTCGATCTGCCGGCGCAGATCGCCGCCGAGCGTGCGGTCGATGGCGTCGCGCACGCGGATCGCGCAGTTGTCGTCGAAATACTGGTAACGGTAGAACGCGTTTTCCGGCAGCGCGTTGACCCGCAGCGCTTCGGCCAGTCCGCGCGCCTGCGCCTCGCTCAGGTCCAGCCACTGCAAGGTCACCTTGCGGCCTTCGTAGTCGTACTGCGCCATGTCCTGATCGAACGGCAGCGCGACCAGGCGATAGCGCATGTCGTTGCGGATGAAGCGCTGGACGAAGTCGGGCTCGGTCGGATCGAAGTAACCGAAGTTGTAGGAGATCGCCTTGTCGCTGGCGCGGTCGTAGACCACCAGGGCGTCGTGGCCGAAGCGCGACCAGAACTCCTGGCCGGGCTGCATGGTGACGACGCCGATGCGCGGGGCCTCGCCGGAAGCGTCGGGTCGTGCGGTGGCGGGCGTGGCCGCGGCCGGCGTCGCCGCGGTGCTGGCCGGCGTTCCTGCGGTGCTGGCCGATGTTCCCGCAGCGCCCGTGGTTTCGGCGGTCGCGGTTGCGGGCGTGGCCGTGGCCGTCGCAGCGACCGGCTCGGCCGCATGCGCCAACGGCAGGATCAGCAAAACGGTGAGCAGGGCGTAGAGCCGGACGAAGCGGGAGAGAACGGTCACGGGCGGCCTGATCCGGCGGGGCGGGGTAGCGGCCATTGTAAACAGAGGCGAAGGACGGCTTGCGGGAAGGCGCCGGGCCGGATGTCCTTGGTTTTACGCGGCGTTCCAATCGTGGCGTCGTATGCGAGCCATGCTTTCTGGCTCGGGGCTCGTCTCGGTGGCGAAGCGCCGCAACACGGGCTTGAGCTCCGACGCCTACGCCCGCGCGGCCGGCGATGCGAGTCGCGAGCCTCGGGGCGCGCCCGCTGCGGTGGCGAAGCGCTCGCGGCACGGGCCTGAACTCCGACGTCCACGCCCGCGCGGCCCGCGATTGGATGAGAAAGCACCGGCTCCCGAACGCGAGCGCCCAAACGCGAACCGGCCCCAAGCGGGGCCGGTTCGACGCAGCGGATGAAGCAGCAACGCCGGCGATCAGTCGTTGCCGAGCACGCCCACATGGAAGGCGTGCACCCGGCGCGCATCGGCGCTGGCGACGCGGAACACGAAGCGGCCCAGGGTCAGCTCTTCGCCGGCCTCGGGCAGATGCCCGATCGCCGCGGTGACCAAGCCGCCGATGGTGTCGTATTCGTCGTCGTCGAAGTCGGCGCCGAAGCGCTCGTTGAAATCGTCGATCGGCGTCAGCGCATCGACCACGTACTGCCCGTCGGCCTGCGCCGCGATCAACGCGTCGGTGTTCTCGGCCTCGTCGTGCTCGTCGTCGATGTCGCCGACGATCTGCTCCAGCACGTCCTCGATGGTCAGCAAACCGGCGACGCCGCCGTGTTCGTCGATGACGATGGCCATGTGGTTGCGCGACTGGCGGAACTCGCGCAGCAGCACGTCCAGGCGCTTGGATTCGGGAATCAGCACCGCGGGACGCAGCAACTCGTGGATCGTGCCCGGACCGTTGTCGGCGACCACGCCGCGCAACAGATCCTTGGCCAGCAAGATGCCGAGGATCTCGTCCTTGTCTTCGCCGTGCACGGGGAAGCGCGAATGGCCGGATTCGACCACCAGCTTCATCAGATCGAGGAACTTGGCGCTGGCCGGCAAGACGACCATTTGCGAACGCGGAATCATCACGTCGCCGACGGTGAGGTCGGAGACCGCGATCGCGCCTTCCATCATGCGCAGGGTATCGGCGGCGATCAGGCCGTCGGCCTGGGCGTCGCGCAACAACTCGACCAGGTCTTCGCGGGAACTGGGTTCGCCCGACAGCGCGGAGCTGATGCGGTCGAGCCAGGAACGCCGTTTCTCGTGGGGCTCCGGCGAGTGGGTACTACTGTCGTCCTCGGACATTCGATTCTTGGCAGGCGCCCTGGGGGTGCGGGCGTGGCCTCCAGTCTAACCCGGAAGCCGCGTCGCGGACCCGCGCCCGCCGCCGGAGCGTCGCGCCAAGCCCGGCGGGCGTCGCGGGGTTCGTAAAAATCCAATCAATATCAAAATGTTGCGCAGGGGTTTCGCCCCGGCGGCGCGCGTTCGGCGAAACGGAACTGGCCCGCGTTCGACAGAACCAGCGTTCCCAGCCGGGCGCCCCGGCTAGCGCATACGGTGAAGCTGGCGTTGCTGCCGCCGCTGCCGCCATGCGGCTGAAATACGATGCGCGAGCGTTCCGGCGAACCGTACAGGCGGACGGCGCCCGCGAGCGGCGGCACTTGCCGCAGCAGCGTATCGCCGGCGCCGAAACGGCGGTCGCCGTCGAGATCGGCGAACGCCATCCAGCCGCCGCTCCAATCGTCGCCCTGTCCGCAGTTCGGGTCGTGGCCGCTCGGGCACACGACGGTCGCGACGCCGCCGGCGATCGCGTGACGCGCCGAGATCAGAAAGGTTTCGCCGAGTTCGGTCTGGATGCGGGCCACGCGCACTCGCTCCAGAGCCGACGCCGCGGAAGGCAGCGCGATGCAGACCGTCAGCGAAACTACGGCGAGGGCGATCGCGACTTCGAAGAGGGACCAGCCTTGTTGCCGATGGCGGGTGGAAATCATGGCGAGGCGTTCCTGTGTCCTTATGGAGGCGGCCAGTTTTTCCAATGCGCTGTGCATGCGGTATCGGATTGGTGCGCGCGGCGGGGTCGGAATTCCGCTAGAGACGGGAGCGCGGCGGCCGCGCGTGCAATGCCAGAGAAAGAAGGCGCAAATTTTGAGTTTGCGCGGCACATATCAATAAGCGTGCCAACAAGGAATTTTTCGTAAGTATTTACTGTGTAAGGTCCGCCGCTCGCCCGCGCGCTGCGACCGCTCGTCCTGCGCACGCTGGCTGAGGTCGAGAACGCGATCCTAGAGTGCGCCCTACTTCGGCGAGGCGGCACGCGATGGAATTCGGGCGCGAGAGGCAGGCGGGGGTCACGTTGATGGAGTTGCTGGTCGCGCTGGCCGTCGCCGCGACGCTCCTCGCGTTGGCCGTGCCGAGTTTCATCGCCACCATCAACCGCAGCCGTCTCGCCGGCGGCGCCAACGAATTGGTGGTTTCGCTGCAGACCGCGCGCATGGAAGCACTGCGTCGCAACGCTTCGGTCGTGCTGTGCAACAGCGCCGATCAACTCACGTGCGCGAGCGGCGGCGGACGTTGGTCGGGATGGATCGTGCTGGTTCCGGACGCCAACCGCGACGGCGTCGCGAGCGACCCGCTGGTGCTGCGGGCGACGCGGCTCGGTGCGACCGTATCGATGAGCAGTTCGCTCCCGGACGGCCGGGTGACTTATCGCCCGGACGGCTTCGCCCGAGCCGAATCGCGCGGGCGCGGCGGATTCCTCAACGCCAGCTTCGATTTGTGCATCGAGACCCGGCAGCCGGCCGAGAACGTTCATCGGGTGAGCCTGTTTTCCGGCGGCCGGCTGACGACCCAACCGATCGACGCCAACGGAGTTTGCGCGCCATGACGCTTACGAATATCGATGCGACGCCCAGGCGCGGCGTGGGCCGGACGATGCCGCGCCGCGCGCAGGGGCAGGCCGGCATGGGGCTGATCGAAGTGCTGATCGCCGTGTTGGTGCTGGGCTTGGGATTGCTGGGCGTGGCGGCGATGCAAAGCCTGGCTTTGCGCAACAGCCAGAGTTCCCTGGAGCGCAGTCAAGCGGTGATTCAGGCGTATGCGATGGCCGAGGCGATGCGCGCGAACGCAGCGGCGGCGAAGAGCGGCGCCTACGACACCGGCTCGGCCCAGTGTTTCGGAGCGACGGCTTCTGGAGGCAGCGACTTAGCCGCGGCCGACCGCGCCAACTGGGTGCAAGCGCTGGGCGAGAGCCTGGGAAAAACCGCGAGCACCTGCGGCAAGATCGCCTGCGCCGCGGATTCGTGTTCGATCGAGGTGGTTTGGGACGACACTCGCGGAGGCGGCGCGGGCGGGGAAAACGACGCGGACAAGCGCACCTTCCGCATGCAGGTGCGGCTATGAAGCGCCGCGCCGGATTCCCCGCGGCGAGCGGCGTCCGCGGCCTGAGTTTGATCGAACTGATGGTCGCCTTGGCGCTAGGCCTGTTGTTGACTGCGGGCGCGCTGTCGATCTTTCTCGCCTCGCGCGCGGCCTTCCGCACCACCGAGGATCTGTCGCGCGTCCAAGAGGCCGGCCGCATCGCGTTCGAGCTGATGGCGCGCGACGTGCGCGAGGCCGGCGGCAACCAGTGCGCGGGCGTCATCCGCTTTGCCAACGTGACCGACGAGCGCGCCACCGCATTCTGGTCGAAGTGGAGCGAGTCGTTCCGCGGATTCGGCGGCGACACCGGTTTCGCCGCCCCCGCGGCCGGTTTCGGCAGCGCCACGGGCGAGCGCGTTTCCGGCAGCGATGCGTTCGAGTTGCATTCGACCCAGGACTTGGGTCTCTACCTCGTCGAGGCGATGACCCGCCGCGACGCCGCGCTCAAGGTCAATGCCGTGCCGAGCGACATGAAAATCGGCGATACGCTGATGGTTTGCGATTTTCGTCTGGTCAGCGTCTTCAAGGTGACGTCCTTCGCCGGCGCGGCATTGGGGCACGGCACTGATGCAAACTGCGGCTCGGGGTTCACCCGGTTGTCGGCGTTGCTCTGCGACGACGGATCGGCTCCGGCGCAGACTTGGCATCTGTACGGCCGCAGTTCGGTCGTGAGCCGGCCGCAGGCCGTGCGCTGGTTCGTCGGCCGCAACAGGGCCGGCAAAAATTCGCTGTTCCGTCAGGTCTTGTACTCCGATCAAGTTCCGACGCCCGCGCCGGACGAAGTCGCCGAAGGCGTTAGCCAGATGGCGGTTTCCTATCTGTCGGAGGGTCAGCCTGGGTATCGAACGGCTGCCGCCGTGACGGATTGGGCGCGCGTCAAGGCGGCGAGGGTCGTGCTGACCATTCAAAGCGAGCGGTCCAGCGGCGTCGACGGAGATTCGATCGGCCGCACGGTGACCTCGGTGCTGACGCTGCGCAACAGGAACCTCTGAGGAGAATCTGCCCATGCGAAGCCGCCGTCGTTCTCTCGCTCCGCCGTCGACGCAGCGCGGCGTCGCGCTGATGGTGATCATGGTCATGCTGTTGGTGATGATGGTGATCGGGCTGGCCATCCTGCGCGGCACCGCGCTGGAAGAACGGATGAGCGCCGCGATGTACGACCGCAGCCTGGCCTTCGAGGCGGCCGAACGAGCGTTGCGCGAAGCCGAGAAACAGGTGGCCGACGCGGTGAAGAACAGCCGAGCGATCGGCGTGGACTGCACGCTTCCGACGATATCGTGCGCCCCGTTGCCGAGCAGCACCTATACCGGCGGATCGGTCTGCGCCGATGCCAAGGGCGACTGTTGGGTCAATGCCAGCGCGGGCGATGCCGCGCTGCCGGTGGCGGGGCGCGCGCAGTACTACGTCCAGTTCATGGGGCAGCGCACGACCGTGGACGATTTCGGCACCGCCAACGGCGGTTCCTACGAACCGCCCCCGGCGAAGGAGTTCACCGGGGCGTTCTACCGCGTCACCGCGCGCAGCCACGATCCGAGCGGAGCAGGCGAACGCGCGGTCGTGGTGCTGCAAACGACCTTGGTGAGTTATTGAAAGACGACGGGATGTCGGTTCTCCCGCGGCGAATTTTTGAGGACAGGCGCATGACTCGCGATCGAACTCTTGGCAAACGGCCCGCCGCGGCGACCTCACGACTGGGCGCATTCCTGATCGGCGCGCTCGCCGCGATCAGCGCGATGCCGGTTGCGTCGGAAGTGCAGATCCAGCAGCGTCCGTTGACGCTCGGAAGCGATGTTCCGAACAACATAGTGTTGGTTCCGTCGGTGGAGCATCCGACCCTGAATTCGGTCGCGAACTTCTTTGGAACGACCGATGCGCAGAAGAACACCTACGATTCTAAATTCGAGTCGGTCGGCTACTTCGATTCGAACAAATGCTACAAGTACGTCTATGCGGATGAGGAGCCGAAAAGGCATTTCGAGCCGGTTGGCGTGGCGGGAGCCAACTATTCGTGCAGCGGCGGCGATAAGCAGTGGAGCGGGAATTTTCTCAATTGGGTGGGCACGCAGACCATCGACCCGTTCCGCAAGGCGCTCACAGGGGGATATCGCGTCCTGGATACGCCGACGGAAACCTGGCTCGAAAAAGCGAATTTCCATTCGAGCTTCAAGCCGGTAATTGCTACCGACTATTTTCGTTTGTTGCCTGTTCCCGACAAGGGGATTCCCGCAACGGACGATAAGAAGGCATGGTTTCAGGTCGCGGGTAACGGAAATCAGGTCGTCTTCGGGTTCGATCTGGCCGATTTCTTCAGTAAGCCTTTGGCCTACAACCCTGCGGTTCATGCCCTCAACGGGACCGGCGTCAACGGAACCAAGCCGGACAGGCGGTTGTACACGGTGAGCTTGCGCGTCCAGGTCTGTGTCGATCGCGGTGTCGTCAAGCCCGAGCCCAATTGCAAGAAATACGCTAACGCCTATAAGCCGGAGGGGCTGATTCAGCAGTACAACGACCGCATGCGCTACAGCGCGTTCGCCTATCTGAACGATTCCAGCATCGGGCGCGACGGTGGCGTCATGCGAGCCAGGCAGAAGTACGTCGGCCCGTTTTCCTATGATCCGGTCGAGGGCGTCAAGAGCAATCCGGCCCGCGAATGGGACCCGGATACCGGCGTGCAGTACGCAGATCCCGACTCAACCGATTCCGCGGCCACCAACAGCAGTGCCGGGACTAAGGTGGTCGTCAATAGCGGCGTGATCAATTACATCAATAAGTTCGGCCAAACGACGGCTTACGCGCCGAAGTCCTTGGATCCCTTCAGCGAATTGTTCTACATCGCGCTGCGTTATTTGAAAAAGCAGGGGAATGTTCCGACCTACAGCGCGTTGAACGCGGCGAACGCGGATCAATGGACGGATCGCTTTCCGGTCATCACCCAATGGGACGATCCGATCCAGTACACCTGTCAGCGCAACGTGGCGATCGGGATCGGCGATGCGAACACCTGGGATGACCGTAATTTGCCGGGGTCGACCTACCGTCCTGCGGTCAATCCGCTAACGAACGTGGGCGAGCCAGCCAGACCGTCCGAGGTGAGCGCCGACAATACGGTGAACGTCGAAACCGACTACCAAAACCTGGCGCGCCTGGAACTCGCCGAGGGAATCGCTCTGCCTGCCGCGAACGCGACGTTCAGCGGAAGAGGCAATTCGGCCTTCGTTGCGGCGCTGGCCTATGCGGCGCATACGCGGGATTTGCGCGGGGATCTGGAAGGCATGCAGACGCTGTCCAGCTTCTTCGTCGATGTCGCCGAGAGCGGGATCGTTCAGGGGCGCAGCTCCAACCAGTACTACCTCGCGGCGAAGTACGGCGGGTTCGACGTGCCCCCGGGCTTCAATCCCGATCAACGCAATACCGTCTTGCAGGAAGCGTGGTGGGTCGGCACCGATGGGAGCGGCAAACCGGAACTCGTCGGGGTCGGCGGCCTAGCCAACGACAAGCGTCCGAGGAACTATTTCCTCGCCAACCAGGCTGGAGTGATGATCAACAGCCTGGATCGTGTGTTCAAGGCCGCTGCGGAACAGCCGCGGCGCGGCGCCGCCGCCGTGGTCGGCACCAACGGAGCGAGCGTCCAGGACGGGGCGATGGTGTATGTGCCGACCTACTACACCGACTGGAGCGGGGAACTGTCCGCCTACGTGGTGGACCCCATCACCAAGACTCTGATGCCGCGCTGGAGCGCCAGCGCCAAGGTGCCGGCTCCGGCGGCGCGAAAGATCTATGCCAGCAGCAACGGCTACGGCGCGTTCGTCTGGTCCGGACTGGATGCCAAGCACCGCAGGAATATCGGCAACGAGGATGTTCTGAATTACCTGCGAGGCGATCGCAGCAAAGAGGCGGCCAACGGCGGCGGTCTGCGCGATCGCGGCAATGTGCTCGGCGATTTCGTGAATTCCTCTCCCTTGCACGTCGGGGCGCCGTCTCCGGCGTTGTACGCCGATGCGGGATTCACCGGCGCGGGCAAAGCGTATGTCGCATTCGCGCAGGCGCAGGCCGCGCGCGCGGGGACCGTCTATATCGGCGGAAACGACGGCATGTTGCACGGGTTCGACGCGGGCACCGGCGCCGAAACCTACGCGTTCATACCGGCCGCGGTGCTGAACATACCCAATGGCTTGGCCGATTACGCTAAACCCGAGTACCGCGAGGCGCACCGTTACTTCGTCGACGGCGAACTGACCGCGGCCGACGTTTTCATCAATGGGCAGTGGCGGACCGTGTTGGTCGGGACGATGGGGCGCGGGGGCAAGAGCGTGTTCGCGCTGGACGTCACCGACCCTTCCGCGGTGTCCTTGCTGTGGGAAAAGAACGGCGATCAAGTGCCCGCGCTGGGCAACAATTTGAGCAAACCCACGATCGTGCAAACCTCGGACGGAGTGTGGAAGGCTCTGCTCGGCAACGGGCCGAACAGCGAATCCGGCGCTGCCTACCTGTTGGCTTTCGACTTGGCGACCGGCTCGGTCGAGACGGTCGCCACCGACGCCAGCGTCGACAACGGCCTGTCGGGAGTCCGGGCCTGGGATGCGGATCGCGACGGCTTCTTCGAGAGCGCTTACGCGGGCGATCTTCACGGCGCTATGTGGAGGTTCTCCGGTTTGGGCGGCGGCGCGACCGACTCGCAGCGCGTGTTCCAAGCGCAGGCGGGGCAGGCGATTACCGTTGTGCCGCTCGTGGGTTTCCGTCCCGACAGCGTGGAAACCTGGGTGTTCTTCGGCACCGGACGTTTCCTCGGAGGGACCGATGTCACCGACTCGGCGGTCCAGTCTTGGTACGGCATCATCGACAGCGGAAAAACCGCGAGCCGCGGCAATCTGGTTCAGCGCACGATCGAGTACGAAGGCGTGGTCAAGAACGGCCAAGGCAAGGACGTGACCGTACGCGTGATTTCCGCGGCCGCGGATGGCGATATGGCGAAGAAGGACGGTTGGTACATCGATTTGGTTTCGCCTGGCGCGAGCGCTACCGGGGAACGCATGGTGGTGCCCAATCTGTTCGACGGCAGCCGGTTGCTGGGCATCACTCGGACTCCCAACGGCAAGAACCCTTGCAGTCCCGGCGGAAGCGGCTTCACGATGGAAATCGATCCGTTCACCGGCGCGCGTTTGGATCGCGATGTGTTCGATACCAACGGCGACGGAAAGATCGATGCGGGCGACAGCGTCGCCGGCGGCAGCGGCGGCCAGCCGGGGAAGGTTCCGGCATCGGGCATCGGTTCCAATGAGGCGGAAAACGGCGCGGTCATCGTGCCCGGCATGCCCGAGAACATCATCGTCAAGACCGACGACGGCGGCGATGTCGGCGCTGCGCGAACGCCCGTCGCCGGCATCGGGGTGAAGCGCGTTTCGTGGCGCGAAGTCGTGAGGGACATCCAATGACGAGGCTTCCGGTCCCTCATCGCCGTGACGAGCGCGGGTTCACCTTGATCGAATTGATGATCGTGGTTGCGATCGTGGCGATCCTCGCTGCGCTCGCATACGCGTCCTATAACGCGCAGATCATGAAATCCCGCCGCGCCGCGGCTACGGCTTGCCTGATGGGGCAGGTGCAGTACATGGAGCGCTACTACACCACGCGATTCACTTACGTCGGGGCCTCGGTCCCGGCTACGGGCTGCGTGACCGAGTTAAAGGATTTCTATACGTTTTCGGGCGGTCCGTTCGCGGCCGGAACCTACCGTTTGACCGCCGCGCCGAAAGGCGCGCAGGCAGCCGATGCCAAATGCATGTCGCTTTCGATCAACGAAAAAGGCGTTAAAGGCCGGAGCGGAACGGCGGTGGACGTGCTCGATTGTTGGTAGTCGCCGAGTGGTCGGCGTTGCTGACCGTATCTTTGCGGCGGGGCGTTCGCGTTTTCGATCGGGCTCTGCCGGAGTAGTCCTACGCCGATCCGCGCAGTTGCCCGATTTCCTGCCAACTACGCCGGACGCAAGCTGTGGATGCCGCGATCGGAACAGCGGCGTGACCCCTCACAAGGAAGAGAGGAATTCGTGATCAGATTCTGCGCGTTGCTTTGCTGTCTCCTGCCGTTCTCGTCGTTCGCCGCTACGGACGGAAGCGCCCGGACAACTCCCGACTATGTCGAACTAGGCGAATATTTGAGCGCCCCGGCCGATATCGAGGTTTGGTACACGGCGCTCTATCGCTTGCGCGACAATTTCGACCAGATTTGCGGAGACACGTTCTGCGAAGGCGACTACAGCAACATCCAAGCGTTGCGGCTGAGCTGTTCGGTGCAACGTGTCAGCGGAATGCTCGGACGCTGCGTCTGGGCGTTCGCGGCCAGCCAAGAGGACATCGACCCGGCTACCGGCGGGGTTCGGGTCGCGCCGAAGATATGGAGATGCCGCCTGCCGTTGGCGAGGGGCGCCACGGTGTCGGCGCTGTTGAACGCCTGGTCGGGAGAGCGTCCGCTGTACGCGCCGTTGCCTGGGTCGAACAAATCCGCTTACGAAGCACTCGGCGACTGCCTGTAGTCGCGTTGCGTTGGAGTGGGCAGAGCGACGATCGTGCGCGCACGCTCATGCATCCGCGAAGCGCGGCGATTCGACGCGCTCAGTCTTCCAGATACGGATCGGCCACGCCCAAGGTCGCCAAAATCTCCCGCTCCAACTGCTCCATGCACTCGGCTTCGCGCTCGTCCTCATGATCCCAGCCGAGCAGGTGCAGCACGCCGTGCACGGTGAGGTGCGCATAGTGGTCGTTGAGCGCCTTCTTCTGCTCGCGCGACTCGCGCGCGACCACCGGGGCGCAGATGACCAGATCGCCGAGCAGCGGCAGTTTCACTCCCTCCGGCAGGCCTTCGGGCATGTCGGCGGGGAAGCTCAGCACGTTGGTGGCGTAGTCGCGGCCGCGGTAATGGCGGTTGAGCGAACGGCCTTCCTTGCTGTCGACGATGCGGATCGCCAGATCGGCCTCGCGGATGCGGCCCTTGAGCGCGGCGGCGACCCACTTGCGGAAGCTGGTCGCGGCCGGCAGGCCTTTGCGCGGCAGGGCGTAGCTGATGGCGACATCGAGTCGGACGGGACCTTGGGTCATCGCGGCACTCACTGCGGTAGTTGATTCGGATCGTGCGGCGGAACTTGGGCGGTTGCGTGCGGCTGGCGACGATCGCAGCGCGGCGGATACTGCGCCTCGCCGCGACGCGTCCGTGCCCGCGTCGCCGGCTCGGAGCCGGCGGCGCGCGCGACCGTTCCGGCGCGCCTCAGGCGGCCGGACCGGTTTGCGTGTCCTGCGCGTCGCGGGCGTCGTAGGCGGTGACGATGCGCGCGACCAGGGGGTGGCGGACCACGTCCCTGGCCTCGAAGAAGGTGAAGCTGATGCCGTCGACGTTGCGCAGCACGTCCAGCGCGTCGCGCAAGCCGGATTTGACGTGTTTGGGCAGGTCGATCTGAGTGAGGTCGCCGGTCACCACCGCCGTGCTGCCGTAGCCGATGCGGGTCAGGAACATCTTCATCTGTTCGATGGTGGTGTTCTGCGCTTCGTCCAGGATCACGTAGGCGTCGTTGAGGGTGCGCCCGCGCATGTAGGCCAGCGGCGCGATCTCGATGACGTTGCGTTCCAGCAGCTTGACCACCTTCTCCACGCCGAGCATTTC
This sequence comes from Lysobacter sp. K5869, assembly GCF_018847975.1. NCBI lineage: Bacteria > Pseudomonadati > Pseudomonadota > Gammaproteobacteria > Lysobacterales > Lysobacteraceae > Lysobacter > Lysobacter sp. K5869. The sequence goes on from NZ_CP072597.1 coordinate 2,753,812, forward strand.
GTACAGCGCGTCGTAGAGCGGGCGCAGGTAGGGATCGACCTTCTGGGTCAGATCACCGGGCAGGAAGCCGAGCTTCTCGCCGGCCTCGACCGCCGGGCGCACCAGCACCAGACGCTGCACGCGCGATTCGTTCAGCGCCTCGACCGCGCTGGCCACGGCCAGGAAGGTCTTGCCGGTGCCGGCCGGGCCGATGCCGAAGTTGATGTCGTGGGTGGCGATCGCGTGCAGGTACTTGGCCTGATTGGCGCCGCGGCCGCGGACGGTGCCGCGCTTGACCCGGATCGCCACTTCCTGCGGTTCGTAGTCGCGCTGGGCGACCTGCTCGGCGCCGGTTTCGGTTAGCGCCAGATGGATCGCGCTGTCGTCGAGGGTTTCCTCGGCGGCGTCCTTCCACAGACGGCGCAGCAGCTTCTCGGCCTGACCGACCGAGGCCTCGGGGCCGTCGATGCGGAAGATGTTGCCGCGGTTGGCGATTTCCACGCCCAGGCGCAGTTCGATCATGCGCAGATGGCCGTCGAACGGGCCGCTGAGGTTGGCCAGACGCTCGCTGTCGGCGGGGTCCAGGGTGAATTCGGAGACGGTGCGTGCGGGCATGGGGACAGCGTAGGGGGATCGTGCACGCGATGCGTGCCGGGGTGTCACAGCTTGCGCCTGTCGGCGGGTTTTCGCAAAGCCGCGGGGCGCGTCCGGGGCCGCGGGGAAGGGCTGTGGGCGGGGGCGCCGGCTCGGATTCAGCGGCGCCCGGCGCGCAGCGCGCGCCAGATCCGCAGCGCGCCGACCACGGCCAGCAGCGCCGATCCGATCAGCCACAGCAGGGCGACGGTTTCGGTCTCGAAGCCGCCGTGGCGGGTCGCGCGCATCCACCCGCGCAGCAGGCCGAGCGCGCCCAGGCCGAGGAACCAGAAGCCGAGGGCTTCGCGCGCGAGCAGGTGGGCGCCGCCGGGGCGGGGCGGTTCGCCGTGGACGGGCGGTGTCGGCATCGCGGGACTCCTTCGGCTTGCGGCGTACGGCGGCGACAGGATCGCGGGGCGGTCCGCGGCGGGGAAGGGGCGGATCGTCGCGGCTTGCGTAGGGTGGCGGCGGGTGCGTCGTCGTTTCGTGTGCGTGGCGGCGCGTTCGAGGGTGCGGGCGGCGATCGGAGGGCGAGGCGTTGCGGCGGCGCGACGACAGACCGAGTCCGGCCAGCGGATCGCGAGCGGTCGAATCGCGGCGGATTTGCGCTTCGGATATCTACGGTGCAGCGCGCCCGCGATTCGGCCCGTCCGGGCCGTCGCGGCCGCACGATGGCAAGGTGGGGCCGTTCGCTGGATCGCGAGCGCTCGAATCGCAGCGGACGCGTGCGGATCTTCGCGGTGCAGCACGCTCGCGATCTGGATCGTTCGAGCCATCGCGGCGGCGCGACGGCAAGGCAGGAGCGGTCGCTGGAGGGCGAACGATCCAATCGCGGCGGACATGCGTCCCAGCGCTCGCGGCGCGCTCGCAGGTCATCCGCGCGACCGCGCCTTCAATTCGCCCCCGCGCCGCGCCTCGATCTCGCGAATCAGCAAGCGCCGACCGCCCTCGACACTTCAGGGCGGCTCCCGACAAGCACGGCGATATCGCCGTTGCGGCACTGCTCCGCCGGCTTCCGCGTCGCCCATCGTCTCGGCAAACCCGCCCCGCTGCCGCATACTGCCCGCGCACATGGACACCAGAACGATGCAGCACAGCGAGCCGCGCGGTTCGGCGGCCCCTGCCGCCGGCCCGCGCCGCGCATCCGCCGCGGCGCCCGATCTCGACTGGCGCGTGCGCATCGCCGGGCTCGGCCGCTATTTGCCGCGGCGGCGCGTGGACAGCGCGCAGATCGAGGATCGGGTCGGCTTGCCGCGCGGCTGGGCCCTGGAAAACAGCGGCGTCGCCTTCCGCCATTGGGCCGAGCCCGAAGCCGAGCGCGCCAGTTGGATGGGCGCGCAGGCCGCGTTGCAGGCGTGCGAGCGCGCCGGCGTCGCGCCGGGCGAGGTCGATCTGATCCTGAACGCCTCCGGCTCCGCCGAGCGCGCGATTCCCGACGGCGGGCCGCTGTTGCAGCGCGAACTCGGCCTCGGCCGCTCCGGCATTCCGGCGCTGTCGGTGCACGCGACCTGTTTGAGTTTCGTCGCCGCGCTGGAACTGGCGGCCGAACGCATCCATCACCGCCGGATCGAGCGCGCGCTGGTGGTCAGCAGCGAAATCGCCTCGGTCGGGCTGGATTTCGCCAATCCGGAAATCTGCACCTTGTTCGGCGACGGCGCGGCCGCGGCGGTGGTGGAACGCGCGCCCGACGACAGCCCCAGCCGCATCCACCGCATCGCGTGGCGGACGATGGGCGAGGGCGTGGACATCACCACCCTGCGCGGCGGCGGCAGTTGGCGCCCGCCGACCGGTCCGGCCACGCGTCCCTCCGATGCGCTGTTCTCGATGCAGGGCCACGCCGCGCTGCGCAGCGGCATCCGCCTGATCCCGCACGTGATGCGCCGCCTCGGCCTGGACGACATCGCCGCGCGCGCGGCGCTGCGTTGGGTCGCGCCGCATCAAGCCAGCCGCGCCGCGCTGGAGGTGATCGAACAAATCGGTTTCAGCGGCGCGACGATGGTACGCACGCTCGAATACACCGGCAACTGCATCGCCGCTTCGATTCCGCTGGCGCTGGAGCAGGGCGTGCGCGACGGCCTGATCCGCCGCGGCGACACCGGCGTTTTGCTCGGCACCGGCGCGGGATTGTCGGGCGTCGGTTTGAGCCTGACGTACTGAGGGCGAGGGCGATGATGCGCGAGGCAGCGGACATCGCCGGATATCGCGCTTTCGTGGGGGCGGCGTCGGTTCCGGTGCGGCTCGCTCGGGACTTGGGGATCGGGTCGGGCCACATCGGGACTGAAGTTCTTCTCGTTGCGATGCACGCTGCTGCGCCGTTCGCGCGAGCGTTTTCGGTCCCGGCCGCTCGGTTCGTCGTTGCCCGACAGAATCGTGTCGATATCGAGGCGGGTACCGGCATCGATTCAAGCGCGCTACCGCCTCGCATGCGTAGAGCTCCGATTTCGCTGCATACCGCTCGAATCGCGACGCTTCGCTCGAACATCGCCGATGCCGATGCCGATGCCGCCACCCGCACCCACGCCGAGGTCGACATCGGCACCGATATCGGCATCGACATCGACCTCCGCACCGACGCCGAATCCGAACCCCAAACCCGAGCCCGCGCCCCATGACCGCCGACCGCCGCATCGTCGTCACCGGCGCGACCGGCTTTCTCGGCGGCGCGCTCGTGCGCCATCTCGCCGCGACGCGGCCGTGGCAACAAACCATCGCGCTCGGCCGCGACGCCGAACGCGGCCGCGCCCTGCAAGCGCAGGGCATCGAATTCCACGCGCTCGACCTCACCGATGAAGGCGCCGTGCACCGCATCCTGCGCGGCGCCGACACCGTCGTGCACTGCGCCGCGTTGTCCAGCCCCTGGGGCCGGCGCGAGGACTTCGTCGCCGCCAACCTCACCGCGACCGAACACATCGTCGCCGCTTGCATCGCGCGGCAGGTACGACGGCTCGTGCACATCTCCACGCCGGGCATCTATCACGACGGCGCGCCGCACCAGGGCATCCGCGAGGATCATCCGTTGCCCGCCAAACCGGTCAACGACTACGCCGCGACCAAGCTCGCCGCCGAGCGCCTCGTGTTCGAGCGCTGCGCGGCCGGCGGCGTATCGGCGCTGGCGCTGCGGCCGCGCGCGATCTTCGGACCCGGCGACACCGCGATCCTGCCGCGTCTGGTGCAAGCGCTGCGTGCCGGCCGCCTGCGCCGCATCGGCGACGAAGGCTGTCGGGTCGATCTGACGTACATCGACAACGTCGTCGACGCCTGCGTGCTGGCGATGGACGCGTCGTGGCGCCTGAGCGGCCGCGTCTACAACATCAGCAACGGCGAGCCGGTGGCGATCTGGAGCGTGATCGATCGCCTCGCCGACGCCTTGTCGCTGCCGCGCCCGCGCAAGCGCGTGCCCAAGCCGCTGGCCCTGGCGCTGGCGAGCGCGGTCGAAGCCTTCCATCGCCGCTTTCGTCCCGACGTGGAACCGGCGCTGCTGCGCTACGGCGTCGAACTGCTCAGCGTCGACATGACCCTGGACATCTCCCGCGCCCGCGACGAGCTCGGGTATCGTCCGCGGGTGAACATGGACGAAGCCCTGACCAAGACCTTGCACGAACTGGCGCGCGCGCAGGTGCGGCGGTGAGCGGCGAAGTCGCGCTCACGCTGGCCGCGTCCGGCCACAGCTGCGCCGACCCGCGCCACCTCGGCCTCGCCGCCGGCGCGCCGATGCGCTTTCCCGCGGGCTGGGCGCTGATCGAACACCCGGTGCAAGGCGCGATCCTGTTCGACTGCGGCTACGGCCCCGCCGCGCGCGCGGCGATGCGCGCCGGCGTGCGCTGGATTTACCGACGCGCGATCCACGCCTGCTGCCCGCCGCACGCCGACGCCGCGCATCTGCTGCGCCAGCGCGGCCTCGGCCCGGACGACGTGCGCTTGCTGGTCGTCAGCCACTTCCATCCCGATCACATCGGCGGCCTGAGCGAATTCGGCCGCGCGCGCTTCGTCGCGCATGCGCACGCGTGGCGGCGGATCCAGCAGGCCGGGTGGTTCGAGCTGCTGCACGCGCAAATCTGGAAGGAACTGCTGCCGGCCGATTTCGCCGAACGCCTGCAATTGCTCGACGACGAAGGCCGGCGTCCGCTGGAAGGCGATCTGGCCGGCCTCGGCGAAGGCTGGGACTTGTTCGGCGACGGCAGCCTGCATGCGTTGTCGCTGCCCGGGCACGCGCGCGGCCAACTCGGTCTGGCCTTGCGCACCCAACACGGCGAACGCGCCGTGCTCGCCGCCGACGCGTTCTGGCGGCGCGAACAGCTCGACCGCCCGCAAGCGCTGCCGTGGCTGACCCAGCAACTGGCGATGGACGACCCCGGCGCTTATCTCGACACCTTGCGCAGGCTGGCGCGGTTTCGCGATACGCACCACGGCGCGTGGGTGATTCCTTCGCATTGCGCGCAGACGTTGGAGCAGTGGCGGCGGCGCTATCCGGATGCGGTGCTCGACGCCGCGGAGTAGGAGCGGCGTAAGCCGCGACCGCGATCCGACAACTCGCCGCGCCTGCACACCGCGCGTTTTCTCCACATCGACGCACCATCGATCGAACCACCGTGTCGGCTGGCTATCCCCCTGTAGGAGGGGCGTAAGCCGCGACCGCCATCGTTCGGATCGCCGCGCGCAACCGGTCGGGCGATGTCCGGCCTCGATGCGCCGCGCGCGTCGGCGTACGAAGCGGCGATCGCGCCCTCCGCCGCTGGTCGCGCGATCCCACGGGCGGGCGGTTTCGCGGGTTTGGGCGATCTTCGCCGTAGTTCGGTTTTCGCGGTCGCGGCTCGCGCCGCTCCTACAAGGGGCGGGCGGGGCGCCCTGACCGTTGGTCGGAACCCGCTTGCGATCTAATTAATCATTGAATTAAATATGGCGCATGGACACCCCCAAGCCCGCCCAACGCGACCGTCCGCGCAAGACCGAGGCGCCCAAGCGCGCCCCCGGCCGTCCCGCCGCCGCCGACAGCCCGGACCTGCGCGAGCGCCTGCTCGACGCCGCCATCGCCTGTTACGCCCGCCAGGGCATCGCCGCGACCTCGTTGCGCACCATCGCCGCCGAGGCTGGGGTCAATCCGGCGCTGCTGCATTACTACTTCGGCGACAAGGAGCAACTGCAGCGGGCGGTCAGCGGCGAACGCCTGCTGCCGCTGGTGCTGAGCCTGCGCGACGGGCTCGGCGACGAGAACGGCGACGTGTTCGACCTGATCGGCCGCTTCGTTGCCAACATCGGCCGTATCGTCGAAACCCACCCGTGGCTGCCGTCGCTGTGGGTGCGCGAGGTGTTGTGCGAGGGCGGGGCGCTGCGCGAGACCTTGCTGTACGACAAGATCGGTCCGCTGCTGCCGCGCATGCTCGCCGCGCGTTTCGCTCAGGCGCAGGCGCAGGGCCGCATCAACGCCGATCTCGACCCGCGCCTGCTGATGGTCAGCCTGATCGGATTGACCTTGTTCCCCGCCGCCAGCGCGCCGATCTGGCGTCATCTGTTCGGCGCCGAAGATCTCGACCTCGCGGCCCAGCGCCGCCACGCGCTGGCCTTGCTCGACCGGGGGCTGACGCCATGAACGCACAGGAGCGCGCGATGAACGCAGAACGCAGCCGTCCGCGATGTGCGGGCGCGATGGCGCCGTTGCGCGGCCGCCTGCCCGGCGCCGTGCCGTTCGCGGCGATGGTGGAAGCGGCGCGGGAGCCGGCTATGCGCGAACGTATCCGCAAACGCACCAGCCTGATCGCGTTGCTCGCGCTCGCGTTGTCCGCCTGCGCCGCCGACAAACCGCAGGCGCTCGGCACCTTGGAATGGGACCGCATCACCTTGCCCGCGCCGGTGGCGGAGAAAGTCGTGCGCATCGATGTGCGCGAAGGGCAGCGGGTCAAGGCCGGCACCCGCGTGCTGCAACTCGAACCCGACCGCGGCCGCTCGCAACTGCAAGCCGCGCAAGCGCAGGCCCAGCAGTCGGCCGAAGCGCTGGCCGAACTGGAGGCCGGCCCGCGCCGCGAAGCCATCGACCAAGCCCGCGCCAACCTCGCCGCCGCGCAGGCGCAGCAACGCGATGCCAGCGCCTACTTCGAGCGCGTGCGTCCGCTCGGCCAACGCCAATTGATCGCCGCGGCCGAAGTCGACCGCGCCCGCGCCGCCGCCGGCAACGCAGTCGCGCAGGTGCGCGCGGCCGAAGCGGCTTTGCTCGAACTCGAGCGCGGCAACCGCCGCGAAGACATCGCCCAGGGCCGCGCCGCGCTCGCCGCCGCGCAGGCCCAGGCCGCGGTGCAGCAGGTGAGCTTCGGCAAGCTCGACGTAGTGGCGCCGCGCGACGGCGTGGTCGACAGCCTGCCGTACAAGCTCGGCGATCAGGCGCCGGTGGGTTCGCCGCTGGCGGTGATGCTGGTCGGCGCGCATCCGTTCGCGCGCGTATACGTGCCCGAGACGATCCGTCAGGACGTGCGCGTCGGCCGCGCCGCCAAGGTCTACGTGGAAGGCCGCGAGCGCGCCTGGAACGGCCGCGTGCGCATGATCCGCAGCGAGTCCAGCTTCACTCCGTACTACGCGCTGACCGGCGAGGACGCCGCGCGCCTGAGCTATCTGTGCGAAGTCGAGCTGACCGACGCCGACGCCATCGATTTGCCGGCCGGTTTGCCGGTGCGGGCCGAGTTCGCGCCGTGAGCGCGGTGGCGCGCGACAGCGAGGCGCCGGCGATCCGCGCGCGCGGCATGAGCAAGCGCTTCGGCCAATTGCAGGCGGTGAACCGGGTCGATCTGACCGTGCCGCGCGCCTGCGTGTACGGTTTTCTCGGCCCCAACGGCTCGGGCAAATCGACCACCATCCGCATGCTGTGCGGCTTGCTGACCCCGAGCGAAGGCGAGATCGAAGTGTTGGGCCTGAAGATTCCCGCGCAGGCCGAGGCGCTGCGCCGCCGGATCGGCTACATGACCCAGAAGTTCTCGCTGTTCGAGGACTTGAGCGTGCGCGAGAACCTGGAATTCCTCGCCGCGGTGCAGGACATCCCCAAGGCCGCCGCGCGTACGCGCATCGACGCCTTGATCGAGCAATACCATTTCGGCGACCGCCAGAAGCAGCTCGCCGGCACCATGAGCGGCGGTCAGAAGCAGCGTCTGGCCCTGGCCGGCGCGGTCATACACGAACCCGAACTGCTGTTCCTCGACGAACCCACCAGCGCGGTCGATCCCGAGTCGCGCCGCGATTTCTGGGAAAAACTGTTCGAGCTCGCCGACGCCGGCACCACCTTGCTGGTGTCCACCCACTACATGGACGAAGCCGAGCGCTGCCATCGCCTGGCGATCCTCGACCGCGGCGTGTTGGTCGCCGACGGCACGCCGGCCGAACTCACCGGCGCGCTGCGGGGCCGCGCGGTGGAAGTGCGCGCCGCGCAGCCGCGCAAGGCGCAGCGCGCGCTGGTGGATCTCGACGGCGTGCTCAGCGTCGCCCAGATCGGCAACGACCTGCGCGTGCTGCTGGCCGACGCGGACACCGCCGAACAAGGCTTGATCGACGCCTTGCGCGCGGCCGGGCTGGAGGCCGAAGTGGCCAAGGCCAAGCCCAATCTGGAAGACGTGTTCGTCGCCGCCACGCGCGGCGAGGCGCCGGCGCCGAAGCGGGAGGAGGGTGCATGAAACTGCGGCGGCTGTGGGCCATCGTGCTCAAGGAAGTGCGGCAACTGCGCCGCGACCGCATCACTCTGGCGATGATCGTGATGATCCCGGTCGGCCAGCTGGTGCTGTTCGGCTACGCGATCAATCTCAATCCGCGCGGGCTCAACGCCGCCGTCGCCGATCAGGCCGGCACCGCCGCCTCGCGCGCGCTGGTCATGGACATGGTCGCCACCGGCGTGATCCGCCCGATGGCCGAGGCGGGCACGCCGCAAGAACTGGTCGGCATGCTCCGGCGCGGCGAAATCAGCGTCGGCATCGCGGTGCCGCCGGATTTCGAGCGCCGCCGCGTCGACGGCCGCGAAGTGCTGCAGGTGATGGTCGACGGCAGCGACACCGTGGTGCAAAGCGCCGCCGCGCAGCTGGCGCAGACGCCGGTGGACAGCTCGGTGGCCGCGCCGCGCAAGACCGCGCCCATCGGGGTGGTGTCGTTCTACAACCCGCAGCGGCGCTCGCCGGTCAACATCGTGCCGGGCCTGATCGGCGTGATCCTGACTATGACCATGGTGATGTTCACCTCGGTGGCGATCGTGCGCGAGCGCGAACGCGGCAACATGGAACTGCTGATCACCACGCCGGTGAGCCGCACCGAGCTGATGATCGGCAAGGTGCTGCCGTACGCGCTGATCGGCCTGATCCAGACCAGCGTGGTGCTGCTGCTGGGCCTGTGGCTGTTCGACGTGCCGATCAAGGGCAGCGTGCTCGACGTCTACGCCGCGGCGGTGCTGCTGATCCTGGCCAACCTCGCGCTCGGCCTGATGATCTCGACCAAGGCCGCCTCGCAATTCCAGGCGATGCAGATGACCGTTTTCATCCTGCTGCCGTCGATCCTGCTGTCCGGTTTCATGTTCCCCTACGCCGGCATGCCGGCGCTGGCGCAATGGCTGGCCGAAGTCCTGCCGATGACCCACTTCCTGCGGCTGATCCGCGGAGTGATGCTGCGCGGGGCGGGTTTGCTGGAGCTGTGGCGCGACGTCGCGTACCTGCTGGGCTTCATCGCGGTGATGATGAGCCTGGCGGTGGCGAGGTTCCGCAAGCGCTTGGATTGAGTCGGGCGAGGGACGAGTGAAGAGGAACGAGGAACGAGTAGAAGCGGTATCCCGCGACTAGTTCCTCGTTCCTCTTCACTCGTTCCTCGCTTCCCGCCGTCAGCACTTGCGCCCACGCCCCCAACCCCGCACATTCGCCACTTTCGGACATCGCAGTCCGGCCCAACGGAGAGCGGGGATGCGTGCGACGCGGCGAATGAGTCTGGCCTTGGCTTTGGCGTGTTGCGTCGCCGCATCGGCGCAGGCGGCGACCGTCGTCACCGCCGCGCGCGTGCATACGCTCGATCCCGCGCAGCCGCGCGCGCAAGCGCTGGCCTTCGACGAGACCGGCAAGATCCTCGCCGTCGGCGGACGCGAGGAATTGCTGCAGCGCTATCCCGACGCCAAGCGCCTGGACCTCGGCGCGGCGACCGTCGTGCCGGGCTTGATCGACGCGCATGCCCACGTGTTCGAGCTGGGCATCAACCAATTGCAAGCCGACCTCACCGGCGCGCGCAGCAAGGCCGAAGCCGTGCAGCGCCTGCGCGATTACGCGCGCACGCTGCCGGCGGGGCAGTGGCTGATCGGCCACGGCTGGGATCAGAACGATTGGGCCGACGCGCGCTTTCCCGACGCGGCCGATCTCGACGCCGCGTTCCCGGACCGCCCGGTGTGGCTGCAACGCGTGGACGGCCACGCCGGCTGGGCCAACAGCGCGGCGATGCGCGCGGCGCATCGCGATCTGAGCGGCGAATGGCAACCCGACGGCGGCCGCATCGTGCGCGGCGACGACGGCCGCGCCACCGGCGTGTTCGTCGACGATGCGATGTATCTGATCGAACGCGCACGGCCGCCGCTGCAAGCGGCCGCAGTCGAACAGGCGCTGACCTTGGGCATGCAGGCCGCCGCCCGCCATGGCTTGACCGGCGTGCACGACGCCGGCGTCGATTTGAATACGCTGCGCGCTTATCAGCGGCTGGCCGACCGCAAGCAAGTGCCGCTGCGCATCACCGCCTTCGCCGCCGGCGACGGCGACGCGCTCGACGCGCTGTGCCGCGACGGCCTCTACCAACATCCGTCCGGGCGCTTGAAGATGCGCACGGTCAAGCTCTACGCCGACGGCGCGCTCGGCAGCCGCGGCGCGGCGCTGTTGCAGGACTACAGCGACGACCACGGCAATCGCGGCCTGCTGCGCATGTCGCCCGAGGCGATGGCCAAGGCCATCGCCAAGGCCAAGCGCTGCGGCGTGCAAGTCGCCACCCATGCCATCGGCGATCGCGGCAATCGCGAAGTATTGGATCTGTACGCCAACGCGCTCGGCGCCGATGCGGCCAAGAGCGACCACCGCTGGCGCATCGAACACGCGCAGATCCTCGCGCCCGAGGACTTGCCGCGTTTGGCGTCGCTGCAGGTGATCGCCTCGATGCAGCCGACCCACGCCACCAGCGACATGCCCTGGGCCGAACAGCGGCTCGGCGCGCAACGCATCAACGGCGCTTACGCGTGGCGGCAGTTGCGCGACAGCGGCGCGCGGCTGGCGCTGGGTTCGGATTTTCCGGTCGAATCGCCCGACCCGCGCCTGGGCTTGTTCGCCGCGGCGACGCGCACCGACGCGGAGGGCAAGCCGCTGGGCGGCTGGCATCCCGAAGAGAAGCTGACCGCGTACGAGGCCTTGCGCGGCTTCACCCTGAATGCGGCGTACGCGGGGTTCGCCGAGAACGAAGTCGGCAGTCTGGCGGTGGGCAAGCGCGCGGATTTCGTGGTGCTCGAGCAAGATCCGTTGGCGATCGATCCGCAGCGCTTGCGCGAACTGACGTTGTTGGGGACTTACGTGGACGGCGCGCCGGTGTGGCAGCGGCCGGCCGGTAGCCGCTGAGGGGCGACGCAGGAGCAGGGCAGGGACGCATGAACGCCGAGGACAGGGATTCCTACAACCAGTGGCCGCCGCTTCGCCGTCTCAGGCTGAGATGGCATTTCGCCGCGCTGCTCGCCTTGGCGCTGGCCGTGTTCTGGCCGAGTTTTCCGCGAACGCTGAGCGGCGACGAGTTCGCGCGGGTCTTGAAGGAAACGGACGGAAACTCGTACGGCTACTGGTACTTGTATCGCAGCGATGCTCAATGGCATTGCGTCGGGACGCCGTACTATCCCTACTTTCCGGATCGTCATAGCTGCGTATCGACGCGCGAAGTGGAGATTCTGCCCGACCGGAACGGCGAAGGAGTGCCGCGCTATCTCGGCGCGTACGACGTCGTGCTCAAGGCCGGACGCTATCCCGGCGCGAAGCGCGAGGCGCTGTATCCGCCGCCTGTGGCCGACCGGGACTGACGTCTGTCACGCCTGGGTCAGGACGCGATCATCCGGCCGCGCTGACGCTTGTCATCGCCGCCGCGAATCGTGGCGGCCATCAAGCTTGTAATCTCGTCGCGCGCCTAGCATCGCGCCCCGGATCGACACCGTCGGTCGTCTGACTTCGGGGGCCTGTGATGGCTACTTCGCTTCTGCGCGCGGCGTGGTGGGGCGCTTCGCCGCGCTTGTTGCTCGCGCTCGCGGTCGTGCTCGCGTTGCGCGGGGTCGCGCCGCTGCCGGATTATTTGGGGCCGTATCCCGGCGCGGAACGGCGCGCGCCGGCGCGCGACGGCGCGGCCATCGGCGCGGCGCCGAAGGCGCTCGCGGTGTCCGACATGCCGGCCAACGACGCCGAGGCCGCGCGCTTCCTCACTCAGGCCACCTTCGGCCCGACTCTGGAAGACATCGCGCACCTGCGCCAAGTCGGCTATTCGGCCTGGATCGACGAACAATTCGGCTATCCGATGTCGTCGCAGCTGACCTTCTTGAAGAACGCCGCCGCGCGCGCCGGCACCGGCAACGACGTTGAGCGCGGCTGGCGCGTGGACGCGTGGTTCGTCAACGCGCTCGGCGGCAAGGACCCGATCAAGACCACGGTGGTCCACCGCGATCAGCTGCGCCAGCGCGTGGCGTTCGCGTTGAGCGAGATCTTCGTGATCTCCGACGCGTCCTCCGACCTGCTCGGCGGCCAGCCGCAGGGCATGACCCATTACTACGACACGCTGGCGCGCGACGCGTTCGGCAACTACCGCACGCTGCTGGAGGACGTGACCCTGCATCCGACGATGGGTCTGTACCTGTCGATGCTACAGAACCAGAAGCCCGACCCGGTGCGCAACGTCCGGCCCGACGAAAACTACGCGCGCGAAGTGCTGCAGTTGTTCAGCGTCGGATTGGTGCGGCTCAATCGCGACGGCACGCCGCTGCTCGGCCTCGACGGCAAACCGGTGCCGACCTACACGCAAGAGACGGTCAAGGGCTTCGCCCACGTCTTCACCGGCTGGACCTTCAAGGGCTGCGCGGCGCTCGGCGATTTCGAGTGCTATTTCTACGAGCCGAGCTCGCCGGCGTGGGTGTCGCCGATGGAGAATCAGGCCGCGTACCACGCCTCGGCGCAGTCCAAGCAGTTGCTCGACTACCCGGGCGCGGCGCTGCCGGGCGGCTTGCTCGCCGGCGGCGGCACCGGCCGCAGCGATCTGACCGCGGCGCTGGACAACATCCATCGCCATCCCAACGTCGGGCCGTTCATCGGGCGGCAACTGATCCAGCGCCTGATCACCAGCAACCCGAGTCCGGGTTACGTCGATCGCGTCGCCAGCGTGTTCGACGACAACGGCCAGGGCGTGCGCGGCGATCTGCGCGCGGTGGTGCGGGCGATCCTGCTCGATCCCGAGGCGCGCGATCCGGCCGCGCAGCCGGCGAATTTCGGCAAGGTGCGCGAGCCGCTGCTGCGTCTGACCCATCTGTGGCGCGCGCTCGGCGGCCGCTCCAAGACCGGATTCGTCGACGAGTTCTGGACCTTGGACAGCAATCTCGGCCAGCAGCCGATGTTCGCGCCCTCGGTGTTCAACTTCTTCAGCCCGAACTACAGCCCGATGGGCGAGCCCTCGCAGAACGGCATGGCCGCGCCGGAGCTGCAGCTGGCGACCGACTACATGCTGCCGGCGACCGAAAGCTATCTGATGCGCAAGATCTACGATTCCTACGTCGGCAATCCCAACGGGATCGAGGACGACGAGGTCGCGATCAGCCTGACCCGCGATGTCGCCTTGGCGACGCAGCCGGCGCAGCTGATCGAGCGCTACAACACCTTGTTCCTGTCCGGACAGATGTCGGCGGCGATGAAGCAAGTGCTGTTGGAGCGCTTGAACGGCATGCCCGCCAACACCGCCGCGGCCAAACGCGAACGGGTGCAGGAAGCGCTGTACCTGATCATCAACTCGCCCGAATACCTCGTGCAGCAGTGAGGCGGAGACCGCAGCCATGAAACGTCGCGACTTTCTGCGCAATTCCATCGTCACCGCGCTCGGCGGGGCCGGGCTGTATTCGGCGCTGGGCAATCTGCGGCTGGTCGAAGCCGCCACGCGCGCCTACGGGCCGGCCAGCTTCGACGACTACAAGGCCTTGGTGTGCGTGTTCCTGTTCGGCGGCAACGATTCGCTGAACATGCTGGTGCCGCGCGACGACGCGCATTACCGGCAATACGCCCAGGCCCGCGCCACCTTGGCGGTGCCGCAGGCTTCGCTGCTGCCGTTGAACGCGTTGGCCGGCGGCGGCGCCTCCGACGGCGCCGACTACGGCTTGCAGGTGTCCACCAGCGAGGGCGACGCGATCGGCATGGCCGGTCTGCAAGGCTTGTTCAACGGCGGCCACGCGGCGGTGCTGGGCAACGTCGGCACGTTGGTGCGGCCGGTCAGCAAGGCCGATTACGGCAATCACGCGGTGGAACTGCCGCCGCAGCTGTTCTCGCACAACGACCAGCAGCAGTACTGGCAGGTCTCGCGCAGCGACGACGGCCGCAACCTGGGCTGGGCGGGGCGCATTTCAGACTTGCTCCACGACGCCAATCCCGATTCGTTCATTCCGATGTCGGTGTCGCTGAATTTCGAGAGCATCCTGCAGCGCGCCGCGAATGGCGGCCAGTACGTGATCGGCAACGACGGCCCGCGCCACTTCAGCCGCTTCGAGTGGGACGAGGACAGCCGCCGCGCCTTCCTCGCGCTGATGGCGCCGAACCAGCAGGCGCACATGTTCGGGCGCAGCTACGCCAACGCGTTCCGGCGCGCGCGCGAGAACGCCGACGCGGTCGGCACAGCGCTGGATTCCTCCAGCGACTTGCAGACGGTGTTTCCCGACAGCGATCTGGCCGCGCAGCTGCGCATGGTCGCGCGGATGATCAAGGTTCGGCAGGTGCTCGGGCTCAAGCGCCAGGTGTTTTTCGTGTCGATGGGCGGGTTCGACCATCACGACCGCTTGCTCACCGAACAGCCGGCGCTGCTGGCGCGGTTGTCGCAGGCGCTGGCCGCGTTCCATGCGGCGACCGTGGAGCTGGGCGTGGCGGACAAGGTGACCGCGTTCACCGCCTCGGACTTCGGCCGCACGCTGTCGTCCAACGGCGACGGCTCCGACCACGGCTGGGGCGGGCATCACTTCATCGTCGGCGACGCGGTGCGCGGCGGACGCTTCTTCGGGCGCATGCCGGCGCTGGTCAACGGCGGCGACGACGATGCCGGCTGGGGGCAGATCATTCCGACCACGGCGGTGGATCAGTACGCGGCGACGCTGGCGCGGTGGTTCGGGGTCGCGGATGCGGATCTGGATTTGATCTTTCCGAACCTGCGGAATTTCGCGGCGCGGGATTTGGGGTTCATGGCGTAGGGGGGCGTCGGCGCGTTCGCGGAGGCGCGCTTGCGCAACGCGCCGGCTGCAGCCAGCCTCCACCTTCTCAGTCATTCGCCTTCTCCGTCATTCACCTTCTCCGTCATTCACCTTCTCCGTCATTCCGGCGAAAGCCGGAATCCATTTTGACTTTGCTTTTTCGGCCTGTCGCTCCGGCATCGGCACCGACGCCCGCAACAGCGAAAATCAAAATGGGTTCCGGCTTTCGCCGGAATGACGGATAGGTGGGTGTCGTCGTCGTTGCGTCGGCGCGGTCGCGGCTTGCGCCGCTCCTACAGGGGCATAGGCAACGGCGTGGCGATTGGAAACGCCCAGTAGCCGCACGCCTACCTACCCGTCATTCCGGCATAAGCCGGAATCCATTTTGACTTTGCTTTTGCCGCCGTTATCGCCGGCGCTTGCAATGGCGAAAATCAAAATGGGTTCCGGCTTTCGCCGGAATGACGGGTAGGTGGGTGTCGTCGTCGTTGGGTCGGCGCGGTCGCGGCTTGCGCCGCTCCTACAGGGGGCCGTCGGGACGACGCGGCGATCGGGGACAGCGCGGCGTTCGCGGCGCTCGAAGTTCCCGGCGGATTCGGATCGAGCGCGCTTGACGCGCTCACAACATCCGATGCATCACGTAGATATCCACCAACCCCAGCGTCGGATGCCGGAACGCCTCCGGCACGCGGCCGACGATGGCGAAGCCGTGCTTGCTCCACAGGTGCACGGCGGCGGCGTTGGTGCTGACCACGTAGTTGAACTGCATCGCCAGGAAGCCGGCCTTGCGCGCCTGGGTCAGCGAGTGTTCGCACAGCGCGGTGCCCACGCCTTGCCCCCAGGCCGCCTCGGCGACCATGTAGCTGGCGTTGGCGACGTGGTCGCCGCGGCCGCGCTGGTTGGGGCCGAGCTTGTAGCAGCCCAGCGCCTCGCCGCCGTCGGCTTCGGCCAGGAACATGCGGTAGGGCGGGCTGGTCCACATCGCCCGCGCGCCGTCCAGGTTGAGGTCGGCGGCGTAGTTGTAGCTTTCCCCGCGCGCCAGCACTTCGCGGAAGATCGGCCAGGCGCGTTCGAATTCGTCCGGGCCGATTTCGCGGATGCTGAAGTCGCGGTCCATGCGGGGGCTCCGTGGCGGGTCAGGCGGCGGGTTCGTCGTCGCTCAACTGTACCCGGCCGCGCAGCGAATTGGACAGCGCCTGCGTGATGACCACATCGACGAAGCGGCCGATCAGCCGCGCCGGCGCCGGGAAATTCACCGAGCGCATGTTCTCGGTCTTGCCGGTGAGTTCGTTCGGGTCCTTGCGCGAGGGGCCTTCCACCAGCACCCGCTGCACGCTGCCGACCATCGCTTGCGAGATCTTCGCCGCGTTGGCGTTGATCGCCGCTTGCAGGCGCGACAGGCGCGCGTGCTTCTCTTCGCTGGTGACCGTGTCTTCCAGATCGGCGGCCGGGGTGCCCGGGCGGCGCGAATAGATGAAGGAGAACGACTGGTCGAAGCCGACGTCCTCGATCAGCTTCATGGTCTTGTCGAAATCGGCCTCGGTCTCGCCGGGGAAGCCGACGATGAAGTCGGAGGAGATCGAGATGTCCGGGCGCACCGCGCGCAGCTTGCGGATCTTCTGCTTGAACTCCAGCGCGGTGTAGCCGCGCTTCATCGCCGAGAGGATGCGGTCGCTGCCGGCCTGCACCGGCAGGTGCAGGTAGTTGGCCAGCTGCGGCACGTCGCGGTAGGCCTCGACCAGCGAGTCGGAGAACTCCAGCGGGTGCGAGGTGGTGAAGCGGATGCGGTCGACGCCGTCGATTTCGGCGATGGTGCGGATCAGCAGGCCGAGGTCGGCATAGTGCTGTTCACTCGGGCCAAGGCCCTCGCCCGCGCCTTCGCCGTACGGGCCGCGATACGCGTTGACGTTCTGGCCGAGCAGATTGATCTCGCGCACGCCCTGTTCGGCCAGCTGCGCGACTTCCACCAGCACGTCCTCGAACGGACGGCTGACTTCTTCGCCGCGGGTGTAGGGCACCACGCAGAACGAGCAGTACTTCGAGCAGCCCTCCATGATCGAGACGAACGCGCTCGGGCCTTCGGCGCGCGGCTCGGGCAGGCGGTCGAACTTTTCGATCTCGGGGAAGCTGATGTCGACCTGCGGCAGCCCGGTTTCGCGCTTGGCGCGGATCAGCTCGGGCAGACGGTGCAGGGTCTGCGGGCCGAACACCAGGTCCACGTGCGGGGCGCGCTTGACGATGGCGGCGCCTTCCTGCGAAGCGACGCAGCCGCCGACGCCGATGATGACCTGGCGCTCGCCCTGCTTGTGCTGCTTCCAGCGCCCGAGCTGGCTGAACACCTTCTCCTGCGCCTTCTCGCGGATCGAGCAGGTGTTGATGAGGATGACGTCGGCCTCGGCCGCATCAAGGGTCAGTTCGAGGCCGTCGCTGGCGGCGAGCACGTCGGCCATCTTGGCCGAGTCGTACTCGTTCATCTGGCAACCGTGGGTCTCGATGAAGAGCTTCTTGGCGCCCGGCCGGGACGGCTGGGCGGCGCCCGGCAGAGCGGGCAGGGGATGCAGGTCGGTCATAGTCGGGTCCGGGGAGGGCGGCGGTTAGTCCGCGCCGGAGGGATGGACCGCGCATTATCCCCGGAACCGGCGGGGGAAACGAGCGCGGCGCGGCGGGCGGTTTGCGCGGGCGACGGTCGGGCGCCCGCGTGGCCGCCGCGGGCCTCTCCACTCCTCCGCTCCGCGCAGGCGCGGCCGCGCGATGAGCCGGCGGCGGCCCCGAGCCGCGCGCGCGGTCACGTTTTGCGATCAACCACTTGGCAGTCCCGCCGTGGCGGGGGACACTGCGCCGGATGAGGGGGAGCGCGCTGCTGATGGGGGTGTTGGGGTTGCTGGCGTTCGCGCCGGCGGCGGCCGGCACGCTTTGGCGCTGCGACGGCCCCGGCGGCGAGCGCAGCTACGTCAGCAAGAAGGTCAAGGGCGCGACCTGCACGGTCGTCAGCCAGTACACCAGCCGCGACAGCCGCCCGCGCAACCCGACCCCGGTGTCCTACGCCCCGCCCAAGCCGGCGATGGGCGCGGTGACCACCCCGGGCGACGGCTCGATCCCGGTTTCGGCCCACAGCAATCCGCCGGCCACCTACAACGGCGCCGCTGCGGCGATGGCCGCCGGCGGCCTCAACGCGGGAGCGGCCGCGGCCGCAACGCCCGCCGCGGCCGCCGTCGCGGCGCCCGCGCCGGTCGTCGTCCCCGTGGTCCCGGCGAAGCCGCCGACCCGGCTGGTGCAGGGCCAGATCTATTCCTACGTCCAGGACGGCGTGCGCCACTACGTCAGCAAGCGGCCCAAGGGCATGGCCAATGCGACCGAAGTGCGCACCATCCGCTACAGCTTCATCGAGACCTGCTTCGCCTGCGCGGTCCAGCCGGGGGTCAACTTCGGCACCTTGCGCCTCAACACCGTGGCCTACGCCGGCGAGATCGCCGCGGCCGCGCGCCAGCACGGGGTCGAAGAGGCGATCGTGCGCGCGATCATCCACGCCGAATCGGCCTACAACCCCAATGCGATGTCGCGGGTCGGCGCGCAGGGGCTGATGCAGCTGATGCCGGCGACGGCGCGCCGGTTCGGGGTCGGCAACGCCTTCGACGCCGGGCAGAACATCCAGGGCGGGGTGCAGTACCTGGCCTGGCTGCTCAAGCGCTTCAACGGCGATCTGACCCTGGCCGCGGCCGGCTACAACGCCGGCGAGGGCGCGGTCGACAAGTACCGCGGCGTGCCGCCGTACGCCGAGACCCAGCGCTACGTCCAGCGCGTCGCGGTCCTGGCCCAGCGTTACCGCGCCGCCACCGTGGTGCAGCGCTGAGCGCGGCGCCCGGGCCCGCGCGCGGCCGTTTCCGCCGCCGCCGGAGCTCGCCCGTCCGCCTGAACGCCCTTGTGCGAACGGCCGCAAGCGGCAACGCCCGCGCGCCGATCCGAACAGGGCCGAGCGCCGCGCGGGCAAAGCCGCGTTCGCGCGCCGCGGGCGATCGGTTCCGCGCCGGCCCCGCGCCGGCGTCCTTCGCGCGCAGCGAATGCCTTGCGAATCCGGGGCTTGTGCGCGCGGTCGCGTCCGGGCGAGGCCCGTCGCGGATTTGCAAGAGCGCGGATTGTCGCGCCCTTAACGGTTCCGCTACACTTCCCCGTCTTTTGAGCCGCCAGCCTTACGCCAGTGGTTGTGTTTGGTTTCTAGCCATCGGTTCCGGGTTGTGCGGCGTTACCCTCGAATTGCAGATTTCGCGGAGTGCCGGATGGCCAACCAAGGGGTCAACGATCCTATCAACACGGGCCGACGTCGGTTCCTCACCGCGACCACCGCGGTGGTCGGAGCGGTCGGAGCCGGTTTTGCGGCGGTTCCTTTCATCAAGTCGTGGAATCCCAGCGCCCGCGCCAAGCTCGCCGGCGCGCCGATCACCGCGGACATCACCGGCTTGGCCGAAGGCCAGCGCCTGATCCTGGAGTGGCGCGGTCAGCCGATCTGGATCGTCAAGCGCTCCAAGGCGATCCTCGACGCGCTGCCGACCCTCGACGGCCGCCTGCGCGATCCCAAGTCCGGGAACAAGGACCAGCAGCCCGACTACGTGCTCAAGGCGAGCCCGGAGTTGCGCTCGCTCAAGCCCGACATCTCGGTCCTGGTCGGCCTGTGCACCCACCTGGGCTGCTCGCCGGAAATGAAGGCCGAGATCCGGCCCGAGCCGTTCGACACCGAATGGAAGGGCGGCTACTTCTGCCCCTGCCACAAGTCGCGCTTCGACATGGCCGGCCGCGTGTTCCAGGGCGTGCCCGCGCCGATCAACCTGCTGGTGCCTCCGCACCACTACGAGAACGACAACACGATCGTGATCGGCGTCGATCCGGCGAAGGGGGCATAAGCCATGGCCAACATCCTTACGCGTACCGCGAACAACGTCTTCGGCTGGGTCACCGACCGCGCGCCGGGCATGATGCCGATGTACCGCAAGCACATGACCGAGTACTACGCGCCGAAGAACTTCAATCTTTGGTACTACTTCGGTTCGCTCGCGCTGCTGGTGCTGGTCAACCAGATCGTCACCGGCATCTTCCTGACGATGCACTTCAAGCCGTCCGCGGCCGACGCGTTCTCGTCGGTCGAGTACATCATGCGCGACGTGGAGTGGGGCTGGCTGATCCGCTACATGCACAGCACCGGCGCCTCGCTGTTCTTCATCGTCGTGTACCTGCACATGTTCCGCGGCCTGCTGTACGGCTCGTACCAGAAGCCGCGCGAGCTGGTGTGGATCCTGGGCATGCTGATCTATCTGGTGCTGATGGCCGAAGCCTTCATGGGCTACGTGCTGCCGTGGGGCCAGATGTCGTTCTGGGGCGCCAAGGTCATCATCTCGCTGTTCGGCGCCATTCCGGTGATCGGCAACGGCCTGACCGAGTGGATCATGGGCGACTACCTGCCCGGCGACGCCACTCTCAACCGCTTCTTCGCCTTGCACGTGATCGCGCTGCCGCTGGTGCTGTTGTTGCTGGTCGTGCTGCACCTGGGCGCGTTGCACGAAGTCGGTTCCAACAACCCCGAAGGCGTCGACACCAAGCACGGCCCGAAGGGCAACCGCTGGGACGCCAGCAAGCCGATCGACACCATTCCGTTCCACCCGTACTACACGGTCAAGGATCTGTTCGGGGTCGGTTTCTTCCTGATCCTGGCCGCCTTCATCATCTTCTTCGCCCCGGCGATGGGCGGCTGGTTCCTGGAACACGACAACTTCACCGAGGCCAACCGCCTGGTGACGCCGGAGCACATCAAGCCGGTGTGGTACTACACCCCGTACTACGCGATGCTGCGCGTGATCCCGGACAAGCTCGGCGGCGTGATCGTGATGTTCCTGGCGATCGCGATCCTGTTCCTGGTGCCGTGGCTGGACCGCTGCAAGGTCAAGTCGGTGCGTTACCGCGGCTTCCTCAGCAAGTTCATGCTGATGCTGCTGGCGGTGTGCTTCGTGTGGCTGGGCAAGATCGGCGCCGGCCCCGGCACCGATCCGGTCGAGACCATCATCGGCCGCGTGCTGACCTTCCTGTACTTCGCCTTCTTCATCACCATGCCTTTGTGGACGAAGCTGGACAAAACAAAGCCGGTGCCGGAACGGGTGACGATGCATGACTAACCACAGCCAGCCGTCCTTCAAGAAGACCCGCATCGTGAAGAAGCTCGCCACCTTCGTCGCCGGCCTGCTCGTGTCGGCCACCGCCTTCGCGTCCGAAGGCGGCAACCTGATGCAGTCGGGCACCGACCTGAACGACCGCGCCTCGCTGCAGCGCGGCGCCCAGTTGTTCATGAACTACTGCTCGGGCTGCCACTCGCTCAAGTACCTGCGCTACTCGCGCATGGCCGAGGATCTGGGCCTGACCGAAGACGAGGTGATGAACAACCTCAACTTCACCGGCGCCAAGTTCGGCGAGCAGATCCAGGTCAGCCTGACCCCGGAACACGCCAACCAGTGGTTCGGCAAGATGCCGCCGGACCTGAGCCTGATCACCCGCGTGCGCGGCAGCGACTGGGTCTACACCTACCTCAACCAGTTCTATCTGGACGAGTCGCGGCCGCTGGGCTGGAACAACAAGCTGTTCCCGAACGCGTCCATGCCCAACCCGCTGTGGGAGCTGCAGGGCCTGCAGCACGCCGAATACGGCGAGGCGGACAAGGCCACCGGCGACCGTCCGGTGCACGGCCTGACGCTCGCGCAACCCGGCAAGCTCGACGAAGCCGGCTTCCGCACCGCCACCCGCGACATCACCGCTTTCCTCGAGTACGCCGGCGAACCGGCGGCGCTCAAGCGCCAGAGCCTCGGCGTTTGGGTGATCTTGTTCCTCGCGTTGTTCACCTTCCTCGCGTATTTGTTGAAGACCGAGTACTGGCGCGACGTGGAACATTGACGGAGTTCGCCTGGAAAACCCGCGCCACAAGCGCGGGTTTTCCGTTAGGGTTGACGGTCTGGCGAGCCGACAACCTGCGCAAAGCCGGTGACGGACTCGAGGCCGTGACGACCTTCCACGCAGGGTGGAGGGCGTCTTGCGACTGGCGGATTCCGGTCGCTGGAGAGGTCGATGATGGCGGCTAGCCCCCGTATGCGTAATGCGTTGACTCTGTTCTCGTCCACCGATTGCGTGCTGTGCCATCGCGTCCGCCTGGTGCTGGCGGCGAAGGGCGTCAGCTACGACCTGATCCCGGTGGATCCGCAGAACCCGCCCGAAGACCTCGTCGACCTCAACCCCTATCACTCGGTGCCGACCCTGGTCGAGCGCGACCTGGTCCTGTACGCGGCCAGCGTGGTCAGCGAGTACCTCGACGAGCGCTATCCGCATCCGCCGCTGATGCCGGTCGATCCGCTCTCCCGCGCGCGCCTGCGCCTGGCGATGCTGCGCCTGGAACACGACTGGGTGCCGCAGGTGCAGGCCATCCAGATGGGCAACAAGGTCCAGGCCGAGGCCGCGCGCAAGCGGCTCAAGGAACTGCTGACCGCCTCGGTGCCGCTGTTCAAGGCCAGCAAGTTCTTCCTGAACCCGGAAATGAGCCTGGCCGACTGCGCGATGGCGCCGATCATCTGGCGCCTGCCGTCGCTGGACGTGCCGCTGCCGAAGGACGGCAAGGCGATCGAGGACTACGGCAACCGCATCTTCCGCAACCCGGGGTTCTCGCGCAGCCTGACCGACCAGGAGCGCAAGCTGCGCGATATGCCGATGTGAGCGCGGCGCGGCGGCGGCGCGGGCGAATGCCCGGCTTCGCCGCGTGCGCGCCGGGCGGGGGAGCGCCGGGGAAGCGCGCCCGCACGACCGCTCGGTTCGGCGGCGGTTGCGCCGCACGCTCCGACCGGCCCGCGGCGGCTCCTCTCCGCGCCGCTCGAGCATGCCGAATTCGGCCCCAGCGCCGCGATCCGCCGTCGATGCGTCGTGGAACTCTCTGCCCGGCCGCGGCAGGCGTTAAACTGCGGGCATGAGCGATAGCAGCACCCCGATGACCAGCCACCGCCCCTACCTGTTGCGGGCGTTGTACGAATGGATCGCCGACAACGGCATGACCCCGCACTTGCTGGTCGACGCGACGCGTCCGGCCGTGCAGGTGCCGGCGCACGCGGTCAAGGACGGCAAGATCGTGCTCAACGTCGCCGCGCGCGCGGTCTCGCACCTGGAAATGGGCAACGACTTCATCCGCTTCAGCGCCCGCTTCGGCGGCGTCAGCCATCCGGTCTCAGTGCCGGTCGGCGCGGTGCTGGCGATCTACGCGCGCGAAACCGGGCAGGGCATGGCCTTGCCGGAAGACGTGAGCCTGGAAGACGCCGGACTCGACGAAGCGCCCGACGCGCCCGAATCGGCCGCGCCGCCGCAGCTCAGCGCGGTGCCGAGCGATCCCGTGCCGGAAGGCGACGACGACGGCCCGCATACGCCGACGCCGCGTCGCGGCGGGCATTTGCGCATCGTCAAATAAGCGTCCGCGCTTGTTGGGTGATGTAGGAGCGGCGTGAGCCGCGATCCAACCGAAGCGACGCCATACCGCGTCGCTTTCCGAAGCCGAACTTCCCCAAGCGCTCGCTTTAACGATCGCAGCGTTGCCGCGATTGCTCCCTGTAGGAGCGGCGCAAGCCGCGACCGCGAAAACGCAACTACGCCGAATCCCACTTACCGTCATTCCGGCGAACGCCGAAATCCACTAGCCGTTGTCGTTGCCTTTCGCTTGGACGCATCCCCGTCCGAGGCCCACGTCCCAAAGCCCCGGAGGGCGCGCGCATGGATGCGCGCGTGCGCCGTAGGGGCATGGATGCCCCTTACGGCGCAGCCCCGCGCGCGGTGCTGGACCTAGTGGCTCTTGATTCGAAAACAGGGAAAGCGCCTTTCTTTGGTTACTTTCTTTGGCAAGACAAAGAAAGTAACTCGGCCGCTTGCGGACGAAAGCTTTAAGCGTTTGATCTTCGCTTGTCGTCGCGCGCTCTTGCGATAAGAAGCGAAAGCAACATCAAAATGGGTTCCGGCTTTCGCCGGAATGACGGTGGGTGGGGTGTTCCGCCACGTGCGAGAAACGCAGCTCGCACGCCGTCATTCCGGCGAAAGCCGGAACCCATTTTGACTTTGCCGTCGGTTTTGCCTTCAACGCAGCAACGAGTGACGACAAGCCACAATCCAAAGCGTTCCGTCCGCAAGCGGCCGGGTCACTTTCTTTGTCTTGCCAAAGAAAGTAACCAAAGAAAGGCGCTTTCCTTGTTTTCGAATCAAGAGCCACTAGGTCCAGCACCGGGCGCGGGGCCGCGCCATAAGGGTCATCCTGACCCATGGCGCGCGTGCGCATCCATGCGCACGCCCTCCGGGGCTGCGGGGCGTGGGCCTCGGACGGGGATGCGTCCAAGCGAAAGGCACCGGCAACGGCAACAGCAACGGCAACGGCAACGGCAAAGTGGATTCCGGCTTTCGCCGGAATGACGGGTAGGTGGGGGCGTCGCCATTGCGGTGGCGCGGTCGCGGCTTGCGCCGCTCCTACATGGGGTGAATCGCGGCGACGCTGGGGGCGGGCGCGATTCTAGAGCGAGCGCTTGGGGAACTCGGCTTCGGCAAACGATGCGGTAGGGCGTCGCTTCGGTTGGATCGCGGCTCGCGCCGCTCCTACAGCCGGGCACGCAGGCGCGTTCGGCTTACGCGTCGAACCCACACCGTCCTCAATGCAACTGCGCCGGCTCCCGCGTCACCGGACCGCTGAACGCCACCAGCTTGTCGCCGCGCAGGACCAGCCGGCCGATGTGGCGGTCTTCGCCGTCGATGGAGTAGTCGAAGCGGAAGGTGCGCTCGAAGCCGAGCCAGCCGCTTTCGTGGCGGATCACCCGCAAACCGATCGCGTGCACGCTCTGGTCGAGCCATTGCACGCCGGCGGCGCGGCAGGCGTCGCGCCCGACGACTTCGGCGCGTTCGGCGGCGGCGCGGCCGGCGCTCCAGAACGAGAACGCGGCGGCGCCGAAGATCATCAGCAGGATCAAGGTAGGCATGACGGGTTCTTGGCGGCGAAGGCGGCGCTACGCAAGGGGCGGGACGCCGGATCAGGCCGGCGGCGGGCCGAGTTTCAGCGAAAGATCGATGGCGCGCACATGTTTGGTGAGCCCGCCGATGGAAATGCAGTCCACGCCGTCCTCGGCGATCGCGCGCAGGCCGTCGAAGTCGACGCCGCCGGAGACTTCCAGCGGAATGCGTCCGTCGAACGGCGCGGCGCGCGCGATCCGCACCGCCTCGCGGCGGGCGGCGGCGTCGAAGTCGTCGATGAGGATGCGGTCGCAGCCCTCGGTCAGCGCCTCGCGCAGTTGCTCCAGGGTTTCGACCTCGACGATCAGCGGCAACCCGGGATGGCGCTCGCGCGCGTGGCGGATCGCCGCGACCAGCGAGCCGGCGGCGCGGATGTGGTTTTCCTTGAGCATCACCGCGTCGTACAAACCGATGCGGTGGTTGACCCCGCCGCCGCAGCGCACCGCGTACTTCTGCGCCAGGCGCAGGCCGGGCAGGGTCTTGCGGGTGTCGAGGATCTTGGTGCCGGTGCCGTCCACCGCGGTCACGTACTGCGCGGTGACGGTGGCGGTGCCCGACAGGGTCTGCAGGAAGTTGAGCGAGGCGCGTTCGGCGCTGACCAAGGCGCGCGAGCGGCCGCGCAGGGTCGCCAGCACCGTGCCCTTGGCGACGCGGTCGCCCTCGGCGACCTTCCAGTCGATCTCGACGTGCGGGTCGAGCGCGCGGTGGCAGGCGTCGAACCACGGCCGGCCGCAGATCACCGCGTCTTCCTTGCACAGCAGGTAGGCGATGTCGGCGCTGTCGGGCAGCAGGTCGGCGGTGACGTCGCCGCCGCCGAGGTCTTCGGCCAGGGCGTCGGCGACGTCCGCCTCGATCTCGGCCGCCGGCGGCGGGGTCAGGTCGCGGGCGGCGGCGTTCATGCGGCGGGGAAACCCTCGACCTGGGCGGTGCCCAGGGCGTTCTCGGCGTCCAGCAGCGGGATGCCGTCCTCGACGATGTAGACGGTCTTGCGGTCGCGGGTGATCAGGCCTTCGCGCAGCGCCTGGGCCTGGGCGTCGCCGCTGCCGCGGACCACGCCGCCGCGGGCGATGGCGGCGTTCAGCGCCTGCAGGCCGCGGCCGTCGAGCGGGAGCAGCGGTTGCCGGGTGGTGGGGCAGACGAGCAGGTCGAGCAGTTTGCGATCCATACGGTTTGGTGCCGGTACGACGGGACAGGGCGTTAGAATACGTCTTTGCGCCAAGGCACGTCCCATGTCCCCAGCCCAGAGTTCCGCCTCCGCCTCTCCCGCCCCGCTCGTGGGCATCGTCATGGGCTCGCGCTCGGACTGGGAGACCATGCAGCACGCCGCCGCCAAGCTCGAAGCCCTGGGCGTGCCGCACGAGGTGCGGGTGGTGTCCGCGCACCGCACCCCGGACGTGCTGTTCCAGTACGCCGAAAGCGCCGCGCAGCGCGGCCTGCGCGCGATCGTCGCCGGCGCCGGCGGCGCCGCGCACCTGCCGGGCATGCTGGCGTCGAAGACCGCGGTGCCGGTGCTCGGCGTGCCGGTGCAGTCCAAGGCGCTCAACGGCATGGATTCGCTGCTGTCGATCGTGCAGATGCCGGCCGGCATTCCGGTGGCGACCTTCGCCATCGGCAACGCCGGCGCCGCCAACGCCGCGCTGTTCGCGGCCGCGCTGCTGGCGCCGGAATACCCGGCCATCGGTGCGGCGCTGAGCGCGTTCCGCGCGCGCCAGACCGACGACGTCCTGGCCCACGACGACCCGCGCCAATGACCACCGTCGGCATCCTCGGAGGCGGGCAGTTGGCCCGCATGCTGGCGCTGTCGGGCGCCCCGCTGGGCCTGCGCTTCCTGGTCCTGGACAACACCGCCGACGCCTGCGCCGGCCAGTTCGCGCCGATGGTCGTGGGCGATTACACCGATCAGGCCGCGCTCGACGAGTTCGCCTCGAAGATCGACGTGGCCACCTTCGATTTCGAGAACGTGCCGGCCGAATCGGCGCGCTGGCTGGCCGAGCGCCGGCCGGTGTTCCCGAGCCCGCGCGCGCTCGCCGTCGCCCAGGACCGCCTCGCCGAGAAGACCTTGTTCCGCGAGTTGGACATCCCGGTGCCCGACTTCGCCCCGATCGATTCGCGCGCCGGGCTCGACGCCGCGCTGGCGGCGATCGGCACGCCGTGCATCCTCAAGACCCGTCGCCTGGGTTACGACGGGAAAGGCCAGTTCCGGATCAAGAGTCCGGCCGACGCCGACGCCGCCTGGGCCGCGCTCGGCGCGCAGGCCGGCACGGTCGGCCTGATTTTGGAAGGCTTCGTGCGTTTCGAGCGCGAGCTGTCGGTGGTCGCCGTGCGCGGCCGCGACGGCGAGTTCCGCGCTTGGCCGCTCACCGAGAACTGGCACGTCGACGGCGTGCTCTCGGCCAGCCTTGCCCCGGCCGTTGCCGACGACGCTTTGGCCGCGACGGCGTTCGCGCACGCGCGCAAGCTCGCCGACGCGCTCGACTACGTCGGCGTGTTCGCGCTGGAACTGTTCTGCCGCGACGGCGTGCTGCTGGCCAACGAACTGGCCCCGCGCGTGCACAACTCCGGCCACTGGACCATCGAAGGCGCCGAGACCTCGCAGTTCCAGAACCACCTGCGCGCCGTGCTCGGCCTGCCGCTGGGCGATACGCGCATGCTCGGCCACGCCTGCATGCTCAACTGGATCGGCGCGATGCCCGACGCCGGGCCGGTGCTGGCCGAGGCTGGCGGGCATTGGCACGACTACGGCAAGTCGTCGCGCGAAGGGCGCAAGGTCGGGCATGCGACCCTGCGCGCCGACAGCGGCGCCGAATTGGCCGCTTCGCTGCAGCGCGTCGGCGACGCGCTCGGCCGCGCCGAACAGGTCGCGCCGGTGGTGGCGCGGCTCGCCGCTACGCGCTGAATCGGTTCGCCGCGTCGCCGGATCGGCGGCGCGGTCGCTTCAGCGGCGGGGGCGAACGCGTCGGCTCGGGCGGCCTCTAGCCGTCGGTGTCGATGTCGGGCGGAAAGCGTTGGCTAGCGGGGTTTTCGCTCACCCCATCCGCGCTCACTCGGTCGAGGTGGACGACGGTGCGTCGTTGAGTTGCGACTGCGCTTGCTGCAACGCCAGCTTGCGCATCTGCAGCATCAAGCCGATCACGTAGACCAGCGAATACGCGATCAACATCGCCGCCATGCCCAGCGTCAGCGCGCTCGGCGTCTGCGCCGCGGCCATACCGTCGTGGGTCCAGCGCCAGGCCAGACGGCCGAGCAGCAGCGCGGTGAGCGCGCCGCCGATCCACGGATTCGGCGTGTAGGTGCGTTGGCCGTCGCGCCACGCGACATGGGTGTGCTTGAGCGCGAGCAAGCCCAGCGGCACGCCGATGACTGCGCCGATCGCCAAGCCCATGGCCAATTGCGGCATCACTGCGGCGAGGAAACACAGCATCGCCGCGACCAGAACCAGGATGCCCAGGCGGATGCCGCTGCGCACCGGCCGCCACGGCTGCACGCCGAAGTTGCGGCGGACGCGGCGGTAGATCATCAGCATCGACAGCGCGGGAACCCAGTACGGCGCGGTGGCGGCGATCGGCGAAGCCATGGGGCGGATCCGGTGCGCCGCGGCGCGCGGCGAGCCGAGAGTGCGCTCGCGTGGCGCGATGCGCAAATGCCGCTCGTCGTGCGGTCGGCGGCGGAAGGCGGGCGCGGGTGGCTTCGATGCGGGGCGAATGCGGGTTCGACCGGCCGGTTGCCGGCGAGATTCGGCTGTGTCGGTCCGCTATGGCCGCGCGTTGCGGATGCTTCGCCCGGACCGATGGATGCGTTCGCGTCCGACTCCGGCGCGCTATCGGCCGATAGCGGCGTGGGGCCGGCGCGTTTTCAGCGATCCTGCGCGCGCGCGGCTTCCAACTCGACGCGCTTGAGCTTGCTCGCGTCCTGCAACGGCGTGGCCTGCAGCGGCTTGGCCAGCGCCGGCGTCCGCGCCGTCGCGGCCGGCGTCGCCAAGGTCTTGGCGGGCGATGCGGTTTCGGCCTGCGGTATCGCGGACAATTCGCGCAGTTGCAACTGCGCCGGAGACAACGTCGCCACCGGCTTGGCCGGTTCGAGCGCGGCCGGCTCGAGCGCAGCCGGCTCAAGAACGGCGGGCGCGATCGTCGTCGGCTTGATCGCGACCGCATCGACGGACACGCGCTTCACCGCCGCATCGCGCAATACCTGCTCGCGCTGCAACGGCGCGATGTCGACCTTCGCCGCCTCCGCGCGCGGCTTCGCCGACTCGGGGCGGATCCGCTCGGACGGCAATCGGGTCGCGAGCGGCGACACCCGCGTCGTCGGCAGCGACGCCTGCGGCGGCTTCACCTGCGTGGACGGCGCGACGGGTTGATAGAACGCCTGCGGCACCGCCTTGGGCCGATAGCGCTCCGGCCCTTCTAGCGCGGCTTTCTTCTTGACCTGCACGGTCACCTGCTTGTCCAGCTCCAGCACCGCCGGCACCCGCGCCGCTTGCGGGAACTCCTGCGCCACGGTGCGCAGCGCGACCTTGGACGAATCGGCCAAGCCCAGCGCCGACAGCGCTTCGGCCGCCGCGGCCCAACGCGCGCCGGCCGGCAGTTCCGGCGCGTTGACGGCGATGGCGTCCTGCGCGACCTGCGCCATCTGCTGCCACTTTTCGCTGTCGGGAAGTTTCGCGAACTCGATTTCGCCGCCGGCGTCGATGTGCGCGTTGATCGCCTGCGCGGTTTGTTCCAGCGTATGCGCGCGCGCGGCCTGGGCCGCGGCCAGATCGGGAATCCGCACCACCACCGTGCGCTCGGGCAGCGAAGCCAGTTGCAAGGCGAAACGGTACTCGGCCTGCGGCGCGCCGAACACGTGCAGCTTGAGGTCCTCGCGCGCGCCCGCGGCGACGCGCTGCGGCGTGACCTCGGGCGAGATCCACAACTTCGATCCCTGCGGCAAGACGATGCGGAAGTTCTGCGCGGTGTCGCTGTGGTTGATCAAGCCGGCGTGGTTGATCTCGTCGGCGTTGATCAGCGCATAGCTCCACACCGCGCCGTCGGGCACGAATTCCGGGGTTTCCCAACTCGCGTCCTGGATCCGCGGCAACGCGTACTTGCGCAGCGCCACCACCAGCTTGACCACCGACTCGTGTTCCTGGCGGTCGGGTTTGACGATGCTGATGTGGTCGGCGTCGGCGATGCCCGGCGGCGCTTCGTCGCAGAACCGGGTGGCGCTGCTCCACGGCACGATCAACTCGCCGTGGGTCTTCATCGTCTCGTACGCGCAGATCACCTTCGGCGCCTGGCCGCTGTTGCGCAGGTTCGCCCAACGGTCGCTGAGGTCCTTGAGGAAGTCGTTGCCGTCGGCCGGCAGCATCTGCCGGATCGCGTTGTTGGCGACCACGTAGCGGGCGATGCGGGTGATGTCCGAGCCTTCCTGCGGCGTGGCGAAGAACACCATCAGCGGCACCTTGGCGCTGAGCTCGGGGTATTCGGTCAGCGTGCGCATCGCCACCAGCCCGCCCATGCTGTGGCCGACGAACACGATCGTGTCGTATTGGGACACGCCGTGATAGTCGAGGTAATCGTGCAGCTTGATCGAGGCCTCGCGGATGTCCTGCGAGCCTTGGCCGAACATGCGCGAGGTGAAACCGAAGGCGTAGATGTCGACTTTGTCGCCGACGCCCGGCGCGCTGGCGAGGTAGTCGAAGAAGCTCTTGCCGTTGGCGTGGGTCCAGGTGCCGAGGGTGTCGCCGAAGATGCCGTGGATGAAGACCACGGCGATGCGCGCGTGCGGCTGCGATTGGCGGACCCAGCGCGGATCGGTCTGATTGACGCCGACGTCGGTCGAAGCCGCCGGCGTCTTGCCGTTGTCGTCCGCGCCATCGGGCTTCGCGCCGTCGCCGGTCGGCCGCTCGCAGCCGGCCAGCAAGGCCAGCGCCACGATCAGCGCGGCGATGCCCGCGCCCATCCACCCCAGGCGCCGGCTCCCGCCCGCGCCCGCCTGCCGCCTGTTCATGCCCGCGCCTCCGCTGCGTCGAATGTCCGTACTTCGGGCAACGCAATGCGGGCGTGGGACCGGACCGCGTAGCGCAGGGCGGCAACGAAAAACAGCCGGGTTTCCTCGACCGGCCGCTCAAACGGAAACGGCCGGGTTTCCCCGGCCGGCCGCTCAAACAGAAACGGCCGGGTTTCCCCGGCCGGCCGCTCAAATAGAAACGGCCGGGTTTCCCCGGCCGTTTCGGCATCGTCCTGAAAACCGCGCAGCGGCTTACTTCAGGTTCGAGGCCACGAAGTCCCAGTTGACCAGGTTCCAGAACGCCTCGACGTACTTCGGGCGGGCGTTGCGGTAGTCGATGTAGTAGGCGTGTTCCCACACGTCGCAGGTCAGCAGCGCGGTGTCTTCGCCGGTCAGCGGGGTGGCGGCGTTGGGGGTGCTGACCAGAGCCAGCGAACCGTCCGGACGCTGCACCAGCCAGCCCCAGCCCGAGCCGAAGGTGCCGACCGCGGTCTTGGTGAACTCTTCCTTGAACTTGGCGAAGTCGCCGAAGGCCTTGTTGATGAGTTCGGCCAGCTTGCCGGTCGGCTCGCCGCCGCCCTTGGGCGACAGGCAGTTCCAGTAGAAGGTGTGGTTCCAGATCTGGGCGGCGTTGTTGAACATGCCGCCCTGCGACTTCTTGATGATCTCTTCCAGCGACAGCGAGGCGAACTCGGTGCCTTCGATCATCTTGTTGAGGTTGTCGACGTAGGCCTTGTGATGCTTGCCGTAGTGGAAGTCGATGGTTTCGGCCGAGATGGTCGGTTCCAGCGCGGTGCGGTCGTACGGCAGGGCAGGCAATTCGATGGCCATTGGCGGGCTCCTGAAGATTCGAGGGGGCTGGCGAGCGGAGGGCGCCGCGGCCGGCGTGCCGGCCCGGGACCGCGCGGTCGTGGACCGTTGGGTTCCGGGAGCGGACGCGTCGGCGACGCCGCGAAGGCTTACAATTCATATTCTATCCCCACCCAAGGTTGCCGAACCGTCAAACTCGGCAACAAACCTTGTCAGGAGCAGTACCCATGTCGGTTATCGAACGGATCCAGACCGAGGTCGAGTCCCATCCGATCGTGTTGTTCATGAAGGGCACCGCGCAGTTCCCGATGTGCGGCTTTTCCAGCCGCGCGGTGCAGGCGCTCAAGGCCGCCGGCGCGACCTCGCTGCACACGGTCAACGTGCTCGAAGATCCGGAAATCCGCGCCAACCTGCCGCGCTATTCCAACTGGCCGACCTTCCCGCAGCTCTTCATCCACGGCGAGCTGATCGGCGGTTGCGACATCACCCTGGAGTTGTACGAGTCCGGCGAACTGGCGCGCATGATCAGCGAGACCCAGTCGCAGTGACTTCGGCCGCCGCCCGTTCCGACGACTCCGAGGCCGGCGCGCAGGCGCTGGCCGGGCGCGTGGTGCTGATCAGCGGCGCCGCCGGCGGGCTCGGTTCGGCCGCCAGCGTGGCGTGCGCCGCCGCCGGCGCCACCGTGGTCCTGCTCGGGCGCAAGCTGCCGAAATTGAACCGGGTCTACGACGCCGCGGCCCAGGCCGGGCCCGAGCCGTTGCTGTATCCGCTCGACCTGGAAGGCGCGCAGCCCGACGACTACGCCGAGATGGCGCAGCGGATCGAATCCGAACTCGGCCGTCTCGACGGCGTGCTGCATTGCGCCGCCGATTTCCCCGGCCTGACCCCGTTGATGCAGACCGATCCGGCCGCGTTCGCGCGCGCCGTGCACGTCAATCTGACCGCGCCGTGGTGGCTGTCGCAGGCGTGCCTGCCGCTGCTGGCCAAGGCCAGCGACGCGGCGCTGGTGTTCGCATTGGACGATCCCAAGCGGGTGGGGCAGGCGTACTGGGGCGGCTACGGCGCCGCGCAGCACGGCCTCGCCGCGCTGGTCGGGATCCTGCATGCCGAACTGGGCAATTCCAGCGTGCGCGTGTCCGGCCTGCGTCCCGGCCCCATGCGCACGCCGCTGCGCGCGCGCGCCTACGTCGAGGAAAGCGACCGCAGCGCGCGCGATCCGGCCGCCTATGCGGGCGCCTGCGTGACCTTGCTGTCGGCCGCCGGCGCCGCCCACCGCGGCGCGGTGTGGACGCCGGACGCCTGAGGCCGCCGCCATGACCATCGCTTCGGCCGCGCTGCTGCTCTTCATCATCCTCGACCCGCTCGGCAACATTCCGGTGTTCCTGAGCCTGCTGCGCGGGCTGCCGCCCAAGCGCCAGCGCATCGTGCTCGCGCGCGAGCTGCTGATCGCGCTGGGCGTGCTGATGCTGTTCCTGTGGGGCGGCAAGTACGCGCTGGAGCTGATGCACCTGCGCCAGGAGTCGGTGTCGATCGCCGGCGGCATCGTGCTGTTCCTGATCGGCATCCGCATGATCTTCCCGCCGCCGGAAGGGCTGATGGGCGAGATCCCCGACGGCGAGCCCTTCATCGTGCCGATGGCGATCCCGCTGGTCGCCGGCCCCTCGGGCATGGCCGCGGTGATGCTGATGGGCAGCAACGACCCCTCGCGCTTGGGCGACTGGAGCCTGGCGCTGATGATCGCCTGGGGCGCGACCGCGGCGATCCTGTTCTCGGCGACCATTCTTTATAAGTTGCTCGGCCGGCGCGCGCTGATCGCGATCGAGCGCCTGATGGGCATGCTGCTGGTGGCGATTTCGGTGCAGATGATCCTCGACGGCCTGGGCGCGTACCTGCCGGGGCCGCCGTAACGGCCGGGCGCGGTGGCACGGGCGCGAGGTCCGCGCCGGAGCCCGAGGTGTCTTGACGGCGCGGCGGGGAACCGCGCCGGTTCCGACGAACGGTTGCGCGAGCGCCGGCCCGGGCGGGCGAGGGCGGGGCGCTCGTTCGCGATTTCGAGTGGCGTTCCGGTGGACTGGCTGTGCTGGCCGACTTCCATTCGTACCCGCATGGCGAAAGGCCCGGACGCGGGTTTATACAACTTTGCGCTGCATGGCAGTTCATGTGTGGACGCAGTCACCGTGTGACAAGGCTTGATGCCGGTCACGTCTCTGTCACACACCCTCCCTAGCCTGTTAAACTGCTGTTAACCCCGGCGGCCAAGACGCCGCGCGGGTTCAGGGGCTAGCTAATAACGCAGGTCGGGACCGGCTGTGGCGCGAAGCCGCGCCGGTCGACCCACTCCGCCACGCATTCCACTGTACCGAGGCCATCGTAATGACCTATCAGAACCGCGTCCGCATGTCCAAGCTCACGCTTGGCCTGCTCGCCGTATTCGCCACCGCTCCGGTCTTCGCCCAGAGCAACGCCGCCGGTATCGCCGGCCGCGTCGTCGGTGCCGACGGCCAGCCGGTCGCCAATGCCGAAGTGACGATCACCCACACGGAATCGGGCACCGTCAGCCGCGCCACCACCGACGCCGACGGCCGCTACAACGCCCGCGGCCTGCGCGTGGGCGGCCCGTACACGGTCAACATCAACAAGGAAGGCGCCGGTACCGGTAGCCAGGATGGGGTCTACCTCAATCTGGATAAGGTCAACAACGTCGACCTCTCGCTGAACAACTCGGTCACCACCCTGGGCGCCGTCCAGGCGGTCGCCGCGGCGACCTCGGAAGTCTTCTCGGCCAACAAGATGGGCGCCGGTTCGGTCGTGACCCGT
Source organism: Lysobacter sp. K5869 (assembly GCF_018847975.1). Classification (NCBI taxonomy): domain Bacteria; kingdom Pseudomonadati; phylum Pseudomonadota; class Gammaproteobacteria; order Lysobacterales; family Lysobacteraceae; genus Lysobacter; species Lysobacter sp. K5869. Next base: position 2,788,526 of record NZ_CP072597.1, read on the forward strand.
CAGCAGCTCGAGCAGATGCCGACGATCAACCGCAACCTGCAGGACTTCGTCCGCCTCGACCCGCGCGTGGTCCAGACCGACAAGTCGCGCAACGAAATCTCGGTCGGCGGCCAGAACCCGCGCTACAACGTGATCCGCGTCGACGGCGTCAGCACCAACGACTCCTTCGGCCTCGGCGGCAACGGCCTGCCGACCCCGAAGCAGCCGTTCTCGATGGACGTCATCGACGAAGTCTCCATCGACGTCGCCAACTACGACGTCACCATCGCCGGCGGCACCGGCGGCGTGATCAACGCCGTCACCAAGTCGGGCACCAACGAGTTCCACGGCTCGGTCTACGGCATCTATCGCGACAACGACTGGTCGGGCAAGAATTCGGCCAACGTGCGTCCGAAGCTGTTCGACACCGAAAGCACCTACGGCGGCACCTTCGGCGGCCCGCTGATCAAGGACAAGCTGTTCTTCTTCGCCAACTACGAGAAGTACACCGGCAAGGAACTGTTCACCGGCAACTCCAGCTTCGGTCCTCCGGGCTCGGGCGCCAACAACATCGTCAACATCACCCAGGCGCAGATCAACGAGATCATCGACATCTCCAAGAACGTCTGGGGCTTCGATCCGGGCGGCCTGGGCCTGCCGTCGCTCGACACCAAGAGCGAGGAATACGGCCTGAAGATCGACTGGAACATCAGCGATCGCCACCGCGCCAACTTCCGCTACGCGCAGAGCAAGCAGAGCACCGCGTTCCTGCAGGGCTTCGGCAGCAACTCGCTGGCGCTGAGCTCGTACCACTACGTGCAGGACTTCGAGTTCAAGACCTACACCGCGCAGCTGTTCAGCGACTGGACCGACAACTTCTCCACCGAAGCCAAGGTCTCGTACCGCGACTACTCCGCCGTGCGCAACCCGCAGTTCGACCTGCCGGCCATCGGCGTGCGCGTGGGCAGCAACACCCTGAACTTCGGCACCGAAGAGAACACCCAGGCCAACATCCTCGAGACCAAGACCTGGAACGGCTTCTTCGCCGGCAACCTGTTCCTGGGCGAGCACACCGTCAAGTTCGGCGCCGACTACGAGTCGAACGAGGTCTACAATCTGTTCGGCCGCCGCATCAACGGCGTCTACACCTTCAACTCGATCGCCGACTACCGCGCCGGCCGTTCGGGCCGTTACCAGTTGTTCGCCCCGCGCGGCGGCGACCTGGACAACATGGCCGCCGGTTTCACCCAGAAGAACCTCGGCCTGTTCGCGCAGGACACCTGGGCGCTCACCGACCGTTTGACCCTGACCTTCGGCGTGCGCTACGACCGCGCCATGGTCGACGACAAGCCGACCTACAACGCGGCCGCGTCGAACCTGTTCGGCGTGCGCAACGACAACACCATCGACGGCAGCGACCTGTGGCAGCCGCGCTTCGGCTTCAACTACACCTTCGACAGCGAGCGTCCGACCCAGCTGCGCGGCGGCATCGGTCTGTTCAAGGGCGGTTCGCCGACCGTTTGGCTGGCCAACCCGTACTCGAATAACGGCATCTCGTACACCGATTACCTGTTCACCAACGGCATCACCCGCTTCAGCCCGGATCCGGACGCCCAGTTGGGTCTGTTCAACCCGGGTACTGGCGGCCAGCAGTCGGTCGACTTCATCGAGAAGGACCTGAGCCTGCCGTCGGTGTGGAAGGCCAACCTGGCGTTCGATACCGAACTGCCGTGGTACGGCATCGTCGCCGCGGTGGAAGGCGTGGTGACCAAGGTCAACGACGCCCTGTACTACCAGCAGCTCAACCTCGGCGACGTGCAGCGCGTCGGTCAGGACGGCCGCAACATTTACTGGGACGCCGCCGGCCGTAGCCCGCTGAGCTGGAATCGCGACGGTTCCGCGTGCTTGAACGAAACCGGCCTCGTCGGCGGTCCGGCCTGCGTCAGCAGCCGCACCAACGCGCGCGCCGCCCGTTCCACCGCGTACAACGACGCGATCATCGCCCGCAACACCTCCAAGGGCGAAAGCCAGCAGTTCACGGTGTCGTTGAACAAGCCGTTCAACAACAGCGACTGGGCGTGGGGCGTTGCCTACACCTACACCCACGCCACCGAAGTCAGCCCGCTGACCAGCTCGACCTCGAGCTCGCAGCTGGGCAACGTCGGCGTGTTCCAGGCCAACGAAGAAGTCGCCGCGCGTTCGGCGTACGAAATCCGCGACCGCTTCACCGCCAACGTCAACTGGAAGCACGCCTTCTTCGGCGACTACAACACCATCGTCTCGCTGGTGTACGAAGGCCGCTCGGGCCGTCCGTACAGCTACGCGTTCGACAACGACGCCAACGGCGACGGCCGTCTGAACGACCTGCTGTACATCCCGAAGAGCATGGGCGACGTGCTGTTCCGCAACCCGGCCGAAGAGCAGGCGTTCTGGAACTACGTCAACGGCAACGAGTACCTGCGCAGCCATCTGGGCCAGGTCGCTCGCCGCAACGACGTGCGCGGCAAGTGGGTCAACCAGTTCGACCTGCACATCGCCCAGGAACTGCCGGGCTTCATGACCGGCCACAAGGCCGAGCTGGCCGTCGACATCATGAACGTCGGCAACCTGCTCAATAAGAAGTGGGGCCGCGTCGAAGAAGTGGCGTTCCCGGGCATGCGCGGCGTGGTCGAGTACGGCGGCGTCGATCCGGCGACCGGCAAGTACGTCTACCGCTTCAACACCCCGGATCCCGAGCAGATCTACGACGAGAAGGGCATCTCGCGTTGGGCGGCTCAGGTGAGCTTCCGCTACCGCTTCTGATGGCGGCGCGCTAGGATCCAAGACGACGGCCGGGGCTTCCCCGGCCGTTTTCTTTTTGTGGGGCCCGCGCTCGGCCGGGACGGTGTGCCGATCCTGCCGGCGACCGCGCGCGGACCCGGTGCGGCCCGTCTCAGCCTGCGCCGCAGCCTTGCGTCAAGCTGCTAGAGTCGTCCCCCTACGAATCGATGAAGAAGACAGAGAAAACCGCGATGACCGCAACCCCCACCGCGACCGTCCTGCCGACGGTCAACGCACGCATCTACCCCAAGGGCGGGCTCGACGTCCTGTCCCGCGACGAGGTCGCGCGCCTGCGCGACGCCTCCACCGGCATGCACGACCTGCTGCGCCGCTGCGCCCTGGCGGTGCTGACCAGCGGCAGCGCCTCCGACGACCCGCGCGCCGCGCGCGAGCTGTATCCGGACTTCGACATCGAAGTGCATCAGCAAGACCGCGGCATGCGCATCGACCTGACCCACGCCCCGGCGATGGCCTTCGTCGACGGCGAAATCATCCGCGGCGTGGCCGAGCTGCTGTTCGCCGTGGTCCGCGATCTGGCCTACACCGCGATCGAGCTCGGCAAGGGCGGCGGCCGCGACCTGGATTCCAGCGACGGCCTCACCGACTCGGTGTTCGGCCTGCTGCGCAACGCCCGCATCCTGCACCCGGCCGATCCGAATCTGGTGGTGTGCTGGGGCGGCCACTCGATCTCGCGCGACGAGTACATCTACACCAAGCAGGTCGGCTACGAGCTGGGCCTGCGCGGCCTGGACATCTGCACCGGCTGCGGCCCGGGCGCGATGAAGGGCCCGATGAAGGGCGCGACCATCGCCCACGCCAAGCAGCGCCGCCGCGCCATGCGCTACATCGGCATCACCGAGCCGGGCATCATCGCCGCCGAATCGCCGAACCCGATCGTCAACCACCTGGTGATCATGCCGGACATCGAGAAGCGCCTGGAGGCCTTCGTCCGCATGGGTCACGGCATCATCGTGTTCCCGGGCGGCGTCGGCACCGCCGAGGAGATCCTGTACCTGCTCGGCATCCTGCTGCGCGAGGAGAACGCCGGCCTGCCGTTCCCGCTGATCCTGACCGGCCCGACCGCGTCGGCGCCGTACTTCGAGCAGATCGACAAGTTCCTGCGCCTGACCCTGGGCGAGGTCGCGACCCAGCGCTACGAGATCATTGTCGGCGATCCCGAGCGCGTCGCCCGCGCGATGTCGCACGGCATCCGCAAGGTGCGCGAGTACCGCATCGAGCATAAGGACTCGTTCTTCTTCAACTGGTCGATCGACATTCCGCTGACGTTCCAAAAGCCGTTCGTGCCGACCCACGAGGCCATGGCCTCGCTGGATCTGCACCACGGCCGCAAGCCGCACGAGTTGGCCGCGGACTTGCGCCGCGCGTTCTCGGGCATCGTCGCCGGCAACGTCAAGGAGGACGGAATGCGCCGGATCGAGCAGTTCGGCCCGTTCGAAATCCACGGCGACCCGGACATGATGCAGTCGCTGGACGCGCTGCTGCGCGCCTTCGTCGAGCAGCGCCGCATGAAGATCGCCGGCGAATACCGTCCCTGCTATCGCGTGGTGACCTGAACGGGTATGATGGCGGGCTCCGGCGGCAACGCTAGTTCTTCACACAAGTGTTGACGCCGGGGCGCTGAATCAGCATCATATGCAGCCCCGCCCGAATAGCTCAGCCGGTTAGAGCACTTGACTGTTAATCAGGGGGTCGTTGGTTCGAGTCCAACTTCGGGCGCCATATTCGAGAAGGCCGCGAGCGATCGCGGCCTTCTTTTTTGCGCTTTCGCGATGAGCGCGCGGCGATAGCCGACGGTTTGATTGCGCCGGGCATTCGCCTTGGATGGCGGAAGGCAGTGGTGGATGTCGGTCGATGGGCGGCACGCGCTGGGGTCGCATCGCGCGAGCTCGGCCGCTTCCGCATCGCGCACATCGAACCCGCCCGTGTTGCGATAACGCAGGACCCAGGCGCGCGGCCCGCGCAGATCGCACAGCAGCAACGGGGCGTTGTAGCCGACGCGGCCGGTGCCGGGCTCGAAGCGGATCGGCCGGGGTTCGCCCAGCAATCGCAGGCGCAGATGCGAGGGCAGGGGAAGGTGCCGTCGCAGCAGGAAGTCGCCTTCGTTGAAGCGGCGGCCGCGGTCGTTGTCGGCGAAGCCCATCAAGCCCTGGCTCCAGTCGACGCTTTCGTCGCATTGGAAGTAGGTCCAGCGCACCGGGCACAACACCACCGGCACGGCGCGGCGGGCGGCGTGGTTCGCGGCTTGCGCGTACAGGCCGCCCAGGCCCTGCGCCAGGAAGTCGGCCGGCGATCCGTCGAAGCTGGCTTGCGGCGCTGGACTAACCAGCAGACTGAGCAGGTTCGCCAGCAGGAACGCGGCGAAGAATTCGTAAGCGTCCAACCTCTTGATTCGCATGGGGCCATCCTTGGCGGGCGTGCGAGAACTCGGGAGGCACAGCTTGGCCGGCCGCGGGTTTCGGCGACCAGCGGCGCAGGCAGCGACCGCCGGTAAGACTAAGTCGTGACGCCTGTCGGACTATTCCTAGGCTCAAAAACCACTGACCGACTCCGCCTGACCGCTCGTCGGTATGGCACCTTTTCTAGGTAATTCCGACTGTTAGCATCCCCAGCGTCTTCTATGGGGAAGAGATCGCTCATGATCAGGCGGCGCTCTGCCGGTTTCACGTTGATCGAGCTGCTGGTGACGATCGGGATCGGCGCGATCCTGGTCATGCTGGCGCTGCCTTCGTTCACCGAGGCCATCCGTTCCAACCGCGTCACCACTGCGGCCAATCAAATGCTGGCGACGGTCAACCTCGCCCGTGGCGAAGCCCTGCGCAGCAAGAGCAGCGCGCACGTGTGTCCGCGCAACGACACCGGTACCGCCTGCGGTTCGGACTGGACCAAGGGCATGCTGGTTTGGACCGACGAGAACGGCAACGGCAAGTTCGAGGAAGCCGAGGTCAAGCGCGTCGTCGAACCGCAGCAAGGCATCCAACTCAAGTTCGGCAATTTCACCGACATCGCTTTCGACGAGCGCGGCCGCCCGCAGCCGCTGAAGGCCTTCGCCTTCTCGATGCAGGCGAGCGTGTGCAAGACCAACGCGGAAACGCGGCGCGACTTCGCGATCAACCGCATGGGCCAAGTTTCCATGACCAGGGCCAAGTGCCAATGAGCGCCTTCCGAACCGTCCGCCGTTCCGCTCCGCGCGCGCCGGCGCGCCAGCGCGGCCTGAGCCTGATCGAAGTGTTGGTCAGCGTGCTGGTGCTGGGCATGGGCCTGCTCGGCCTGGCGATGCTGCAGGCGACCAACCTGCGCCTGGCGCAAAGCAGCAACCAGCGCACGATCGCGACCAATCTGGCCAGCGATCTGCTCGACGACATCCGCTCCAACCGCTTGTTGGCCGCGCAGTACGACGGCACCTATACCGCCTCGTCGGTCGCCGCCAACACCAATTGCGCGCAGCTCAACACCCTCACGCCGGCGCAGCGCAAGACCGCGTTCACCTGCCGCATGCGCGAAGCTTTGGGCGAAGGCGCCACCGCGACGGTGACCGTCAGCGCCAACCGCAACGTGAACATCGTCATCCAATGGGGCGACGCCCAGCGTTGGAACGCTCTCGCCGAACCGACCAAATTCCAGACGGACAGCGCGCTATGAATCGCAGGCAGCAAGCGGGTCTTTCGTTGATCGAACTGATGGTGGCGCTGCTGCTCAGCGGCCTGCTGATTCTCGGTCTGGTGCAGATCTTCTCGTCCTCGCGCGCTTCCTACCTGATGGCGCAGGGCTTGGCGCGCGCGCAGGAAAGCTCGCGCTTCGCCATCGACGCGCTGCAGCGCGACGCGCGCATGAGCGGCCATTTCGGTTGCGTGTCCGACCAGGGCCACTTCTTCGCCGGCAACGGCTTGTTCGGCGAGTTGTTCCTGTCCGACCGCAACGATTACGGCTCGATCCCCGCCGCGAACGAAGCGCTGCGTTTCGACTATTCGATCCGCGGTTACGAGGCCAACGGTACGGCTCCGGCCAGCACCTTGAATCTGACGACGGCGGCGGTGCCCGGCTCGGCGGGCGATTGGTCGCCGAACCTGCCCGCTGCCTTCGTCAATACCCTGAAGCCCACGCCGATCCGCGGCAGCGACATCCTGATGCTGCGCTTCCTGTCGCCGGAAAGCGCCGAGGTCAAGAAGTTCTCCGTCGTTCCCAGCGGCAGCATCGAAGTCGACAGCGATCAATGGAAGCGCGTGGCCGGCAGCGAAGCGCCGACCGAAAATCCCGGCTTGTTCGGTATCGCCGATTGCCGTTCGGTGGTGATGTTCCAGGCCAAGAGCGTGACGACGGCCGGTGCGGTCACCAAGCTCGCGGTCGCTCAGTCGGGCGTCAATAAGAGCGCCTTCGACGGCTCCGATACCTTCGCTTCCGGTCAGGCGCGCGTGTACCGCGCCGAGAGCTTCGTCTACTACGTGGGCATCAATCCCACCAGCAAGGAACCGACCCTGTACCGCGCCCGCTACACCGCCGCGCCGGACGTGGGGGCGGTGTCGCTGGACACCGGCGCCTCGGAAGAACTGGTGGAAGGCGTGGAGAACATGCAGTTGCTGTTCGCCCAGGACACGGTCACCGACCCGGCGCAGCCGCCGACCGGCGTCATCAACGGCGTGCGCACCGCCGCCGGCGTGTTGCCCGACAGCGCCAGCCAGGGCGGCTGGCAGCGCGTGGGCGGCATGCAGGTCGGTCTGCTGATCCGCAGCACCGAGCGCGCCACGGCCACGCCGCGCGCGAACTCGCCGCGTTCGCTGGGCACGACGCTGACTCTGCCGAACGACGGCCGCTACCGCTCCGTCTACGAAACCAACATCGCGCTGCGCAACCGGCTGTTCGGGAATTGAGGTCCGCCATGAGAAGCAAGGGTTTCCGTCCCGTGAGCTCCGCGCGCAAGCAGCGCGGCGCCGTCTTGTATGTGGCCCTGATGATGCTGGTGCTGCTGGCGCTGATCGGCATCACCGCGCTGCAGGTCACCGGCTTGCAGGAACGCATGACCGCGAGCTACCGCTCCACCAACCTCGCGTTCCAGAACGCCGAGGGCCGCGCCCGCGGCAAGGAAGCGGATCTGCAGCGGCAGGTGCAGAGCGGCGGCGGCGAAGCGATCGACATCGACGAGGCGTTTTGCGCTAACAGCTTCGATCCCTCGGCGTGGGCGAAGACGCTTAAGTACGCCAATCCGCTGCCGGCGAAGCTCAGCTACACCCGCCGCATCGACCAGTGCGTCTCCGGCGGTTCGGGCATCGGCATGGGCACCGCGCCCATCAGCGAAAACACCAATCTGATCTTCCAGGTGACGGCCTACGCGGTCGATCGGGGCAGCAACCCCGGTTCCGACTCGGTGATCGACACCATCTTCGTACCCTGAGGATATCGTCATGACGTCCCCCCGCGTTTACATCGCGATTCCGGTGTTGCTGGCGGCAGCCGGCGCCGGGTACTGGTATTACAACGCCCGCGCCATCCAGGCCGGCGGTTCGCTGTCGCAGGTGCCGTTGAACTCGGCGGTGACGGTGCCGCCTGCCTTCGTCATGGCGGTCGACGATTCGGGTTCGATGACGTTCCAGACGTTGTTCCCGGGTCAGGACGGCCAGGCGTACTGGGCGAAGTCCGGTGCGGCGACCAACGGCTACTTCACCGGCACCGGCGCGAACGCGCGCTTGCTGACCCAGAAGGACGGCGCCGATCTGGGCGGCTTCCACCACACCATTCCTTCGCCGGGTTATCGCATCGATACCCAGCGCAGGGCGATCGCGCCGATCGACAACTTCGGCTTCGCCCGCTCGCCCGACTACAACCCCGCCTACTTCAATCCGACGGTCAAGTACGTGCCGTGGAAGAAGCCGGACGGCAACAACGCCATCGTCGATTATCCGCAGGCGAGCACCACCGCCACCTTGGTCGATCCGGATAAGACGAACACGATCCAGTTGGGCGTGGCCGGAACCGACGCCACCGCCCTGGCCTGGGGCTGGGCCGCCAACGGCACCGCCGAAGAGTTCTTCGTGGTGCCCAACGGCGCGACGCTGCCGAAGGACACGGTGATCTATTACCGCAACGGCAACGGCAACAGCTGCGGCGGCATCGCCAGCAACAACAACTGGCGCGCGCTGACCGCCAACGCCACCCTCACCGCCGATTGCAACATCGCGATCAAGTACTACCCGGCGACGTTCTATTTGAAGACCGCCACCATCGTGCAGCCGGCCGATACCCCGGAAGACATGAAGGTCGGCTACACCGCCACCGCGAAAGCGATCAGCAACGCCTGCGGCAGCGGCTGCACGCTGTACAAATACGAGATCCGCGAAGGCAACTTCGCCTCCAAGGCCAAGTTCAACACCGCCCTGCAGAATTTCGCCAATTGGTTCAGCTTCTACGGCAACCGCAACCGTTCGATCAAGGCGGCGATGACCATTTCGCTGGCCGATACCGAGAAGATGCGGGTCGGCATGTTCACCATCAACAGTCGCGTCAACGGCAGCTACGCCGACGTGACCATGCGCGATATGTCCGTCGCCGCGGACAAGGCCTCGCTGTATACCAATCAATTGCTGAAGATCGACGCCACGGGCGGCACGCCCAACCGTTTCGCGGTCGATCACATCGGCTATCAGTTCACGCTGCCCCCCGCCGACAACTCCGAAGCAGCGCGCAATAAAGTTCCGGTCAAGTATGCCTGCCAGATCAACGCCGGCATGTTGTTCACCGACGGCTACAGCAATACCGGCGGCCCGGCCACGGGCTCGCAGGACGCGGACATGCCGGCGCCGTTGGCCGACACCTTCTCCGACACCTTGGCCGACACCGCGGCCAAGTACTACAAGATGAATCTGCGCGGCGATCTGCCGGCCGGCAAGGTCCCCGTTCCCGATGCGTGCAAGACCACGCCGGACGATCCCAAGCTGGATTGCCGCGCCGATCCGCACATGAATTTCTACGGCGTCACCCTCGGCGCCAAGGGCGACATCTACGGTCAGACCTACGATCCGACCACCAACACGCCCGATCCGTACAACGGCTGGCAGCCGCCGTGGCGCTCGCGCCAGGACGATGCGCCGAGCACCGTCGACGAAATCTGGCACGCGACCATGAACTCGCGCGGCAAGTTCATCAATGCGAGCACACCGGCCGACATCACCTCGGCGATGCGCTCGATCCTGGCCTCGGTCGGCGGCGGCGAAACGCCGTCGGGCACGATTGGCCTGACCGGCGCGCGCATCGGCGGCAACTCGCTGAGCGTCGAGCCCAAGTACACCTCGGCCAACAGCGGCACCGACTGGTTCAGTTCGCTGACCGCGTACAAGTTGACCGGCGACGTGATCACCGGCGTCATCACTCAGACCCAGAAGTGGGAAGCCGCGGGCAAGCTTGAGGGTGCCGGCCGCACCATCCGCTTCGGCAAGAGCATTTCGGGCAACGTGCGTCCGCAAGTGCAGGATTTCCAGGCCACCAACCTGGGCAGCGACGACGCGAGCGTGCAAGCCGCGCTGTGCAGCGACGCGCTGCAGAACTGCGCCGGCAAGTTCAGCCGCATCGCCGGCGGCGTCACCGGCGCCGAAGCGGTGAGCTATCTGCGCGGCGCGCGCAACAACGACGGCGGCAAGTTGCGCAAGCGCACCACGCTGCTCGGCGACATCGTCAACTCGACGCCGATCATTTCGTCCTTCGGCGACGACTACGGCTACACCGGCCTGCGCAGCAACGACGGCACCACCGCCGACGTGTTGAATTACACCAACTTCCTCAGCACCAAGCGCGCCCGCACCGGCGCCGCGCGCGAGCCGATGGTGTTCGTGGGCGCCAACGACGGCATGTTCCATGCCTTCGACGGTGCCGACGGCAGCGAGAAGTACGCCTACATTCCGGCGACCTCGGTCGGCCACATGGGCAACCTGCTGTTCCCGTACCGCGCCCAGGACCGCAACGATCAGGTGTTCCAGCACCGTTACTTCGTCGACGGCCTGGTGACGGTGTCCGACGCGCACGACGGTTCGGCGTGGAAGACCGTGGCGGTGGCCAGCGTCGGCGCCGGCGGCCGCGGCGTGTTCGGGCTGGACGTGACCGACCGCGATACGCTCAACGTGCTGTGGGAAATCAACGACAAGATCGGCGACGCCAACGGCGCCAAGGACATCGGCAGCGTGCTCGGCAAGATCGCGATCGTGCCGGTCAAGGACGCCGGCAACGTGATCAAGTGGAAGGCGATCTTCGGCAACGGCTACGACAGCGTGAACGGCAAGGCCGTGCTGTTCCTGGTCGACATCGCCGACGGCAAGGTCACCCGCATCACCGCGCAGGAGACCGGCGCCAATTTGCCGACCCGGGCCAAGAACGGCCTCGGCAATCTGGTCGTGATCGACCGCTACCAGGGCACCAGCGGCACGGTCGCCCGCGACGGCTTCGCCGACACGGTCTATGCCGGCGACCTCAACGGCGCGGTGTGGAAGTTCGACCTGCGCGACAACACCGTCGCCTTCGGCGGCAAGCCGCTGTTCGTCGCCCGCTACAAGGACGATTACACGCTGCGCCAGCCGATCCTCGGCGGCTTCGAGGCGACCATGGCCGGCGACAACGTCATGATCTTCTTCGGCACCGGCAGCTTCTCGTTCATCGACGACCCGTCCGACAAGGCGATGCAGAGCATCTACGGCATCCTCGACGACGGCAGCGCCCCGGTCGCCGGCCGCAGCGAACTGCAGGCGCAGTACGCCTACCAGGATCCGAGCACGACCGAGCGCTACATCACCAAGGACCGCCTCAACGCGACCAAACGCGGCTGGTACCTCAACCTGGGCGTGGACAGCGCGAAGGACGGCAACCCGGTCGCCACCGGCGAGCGCTTCGTCGGCAATCCGCGCATCCAGAACGGCACGCTGTTCTTCCCGACCTACGACCCGGTCGCCACCGACGGCTGCGCCACCACCGGCAACAACTGGCTCTACGGCCTCAACGCGCTCAGCGGCGGCGCCGATCTGTCCAGCGGCCGCCTGGCCTCGCCGACCGGCACGCGCTTGAACCAGAACACCGGCGCGATCAAGCCGGCGCCCGGCAGCGCGGGCAGCTCGACGGCGCCGAACAAGGACATCGCCGTGGTCGCCTCGAGCCGTTCGGACATCTTGCCGGTCAACGCGACCCAGCAGCAGATCCAGGATGCGATCGCCAGCAAGTGCTCGGTGATGGTGCAGACCGCGGGCGCGCCGCCGATCTACTTGCCGCGTCCGTGCGGACGCCAGTCCTGGCGCCAGATCCGATAACGAGGAATCGACATGAAGCAGTCGTTCGCCCCATCGCTGTCGCGCGTCCAACGCGGCTTCACCCTGATCGAGCTGATGATCGCGATCGCGATCATCGGCATCCTGGTGGGCATCGCGGTGCCCACCTACCAGGACAGCGTGCGCAAGAGCCGGCGCGGTCAGGCCAAGGCCGATCTGGTCCAGATCGCCCAGGGCATGGAGCGTTACTACACCGAAGGCAACACCTACGTCGGCGCGGACCTGAGCAAGATCTGGGGACCGAACCTGCAGTCGCCGAGCAAGGGCACCTCGCGTTACACGATCTCGTTCAAGGCCGCCACGACCGCCAGCACCTTCGTCTTGCAGGCCGTGCCGGTGTCCGGCGCGGGCCAGGACAAGGACAAGTGCGGCACGCTGACCATCGACAACGTGGGCCGCAAGACGCCCAGCGACAGCGGCAAGGAAGATTGCTGGAACATGAACTGACGGGGCGTCCGCCGTCGTGTTCTCCCGCGCCCCGGCCCTGGCCGGGGCGCGTCGTTTGAGGCCGGTCTCACCCGCTGAGACGGCATTCGCTAAACTGCCCGATTCGCACAAGCGCGGGCCGCACGATGGACGACACCCCCCAGTCCTCCGAATTCCGCCTGGTGGCGCCGTATGCGCCGGCGGGCGATCAGCCGCAGGCGATCGAGCGCCTGACCGCCGGTTTCGACAACGGCCTGGCCCACCAGACCCTGCTCGGCGTCACCGGCTCGGGCAAGACCTACACCATCGCCAACGTGGTCCAGCGGGTGCAGAAGCCGACCCTGGTGATGGCGCCGAACAAGACCTTGGCGGCGCAGTTGTACGGCGAGTTCAAGGCGTTCTTCCCGCACAACGCGGTCGAATACTTCGTCAGCTACTACGACTACTACCAGCCCGAGGCCTACGTTCCCTCCAGCGACACCTTCATCGAGAAGGACAGCTCGGTGAACGAGCACATCGAGCAGATGCGGCTGTCGGCCACCAAGGCCCTGCTCGAGCGTCGCGACGCCTTGATCGTCTGCACCGTCTCGGCGATCTACGGCCTGGGCGATCCGAACGAATACTTCCGCATGGTCCTGCACATGGTGCGCGGCGAGCGCATCGACCAGCGCGAGCTGATCCGCCGCCTGACCGAGATGCAGTACACCCGCAACGACACCGAACTGCGCCGCGCGACCTACCGCGTGCGCGGCGAGGTGATCGACGTGCATCCGGCCGAAAGCGATTCGCAGGCGCTGCGCATCGAGCTGTTCGACGGCGAGATCGAAAACCTCACCCTGTTCGATCCGCTGACCGGCGAGAGCCTGGAGAAGGTGCCGCGCTACACGATCTACCCCGGCTCGCATTACGTCACCACGCGCCGCACCGTGCTCGACGCGATCGAGACGATCAAGGCCGAGCTGCGCGAGCGCCTGGAGTACCTGTACGCCAACAACAAGCTGGTCGAGGCGCAGCGTCTGGCCCAGCGCACCCAGTTCGACCTGGAGATGCTGGCCGAGGTCGGCTACTGCAACGGCATCGAAAACTACTCGCGCCACCTCAGCGGGCACATGCCCGGCGAGCCGCCGCCGTGCTTGTTCGACTACCTGCCGCCCGACGCGCTGCTGGTGGTCGACGAATCGCACGTGACCGTTCCGCAGATCGGCGCGATGTACAAAGGCGACCGTTCGCGCAAGGAAACCCTGGTGGAATTCGGCTTCCGCATGCCCTCGGCGCTGGACAACCGGCCGCTGCGCTTCGAGGAGTGGGAAGGGCGCTCGCCGCGCGCGATCTTCGTCTCGGCCACGCCGGGCCCGTACGAGTTGCGCAAGTCCGAGGGCCAGATCGCCGAGTTGGTGGTGCGCCCGACCGGCCTGGTCGACCCGCAGGTGGAGATCCGCCCGGTCGCGACCCAGGTCGACGACGTGCTCGGCGAAATCCGCGAGCGCGTGGCCATCGGCGACCGCGTGCTGATCACCACGCTGACCAAGCGCATGGCCGAGAACCTCACCGAATACCTCGGCGAGCACGGGGTCAAGGTGCGCTATCTGCATTCGGACGTGGACACGGTCGAGCGCGTGGAAATCATCCGCGACCTGCGTCTGGGCAAGTTCGACGTGCTGGTCGGCATCAACTTGCTGCGCGAAGGCTTGGACATGCCCGAGGTGTCGTTGGTGGCGATCCTCGACGCCGACAAGGAAGGCTTCCTGCGTTCGACCGGCTCGCTGATCCAGACCATCGGCCGCGCCGCGCGCAACTTGCGCGGCAAGGCGATCCTCTACGCCGACCGCATCACCAACTCGATGCAGAAGGCGATCGAGGAAACCGACCGGCGCCGGCAGAAACAAGTCGAGCACAACGAGGCGCACGGCATCGTGCCGCAGTCGGTGGCCAAGGCCGTGGTCGACATCCTGGAAGGCGCGCGGGTCGATCCCGAAGCGCTCAAGGCGCGCGGCAAGGCGCGGCGGGTGGCGGAAGAGCAGGCCGAGTACGCGGCGTTGTCGCCGACCCAGTTCGCCGCGCGGATCAAGCAGCTCGAACAGCAGATGTACCAGCACGCGCGCGACTTGGAGTTCGAGCAGGCCGCGGCCGTGCGCGATCAGCTGCGGAAACTCAAGGACGCCGGTTTCGGCGCTTGATGCGGCGGCGTTCGAGCGGCCGGTCGGCGGCGCGCGCGGGTAGGCGGATTCGGGGCGCGAAAAAGCTTGTCCCGGATCGGACTCTGGGCTAGACTGCGCTCCCTTCGCCGGGGAGCTTCACGAAAGATTCGGCGACGGGCGATTAGCTCAGCGGTAGAGCACTACCTTGACATGGTAGGGGTCACAGGTTCGAACCCTGTATCGCCCACCAATTTAGAAAGCGAACGGCGGAGCCCTCGGGCTCCGCCGTTTTGCTATGCGCGAAGGCCGGGGCCGCGGTCGAGCGGGGAGTCCGCGGGCGGGCGCTTCGGGCTCATTCCGTGGGTGTGTCGAACTGCCCTGAAAACCTGTGCCGAGGTGGCTTGGGGCAAGTGAGCGACCGTTCGCGCAGGTGCGGAACGCCGTCACCTTTTGTTCACGTAATTTGTTCAGCGAACTGGTTGGCTTTGCCGAATTTGGCGTGCCGGAGCGCGCTCCAGGCTTTCGCTAACTCCCCGCCATGCTTGGTTTTTTTGGCGAGACCGGGGGCGCGCTGGCATAACCGACAGGTCCCCCGGTCTTGTCCGCCGCGAACGGCGCTTTCTATCTTGCCAACGCGGCGATCCGCCGCCTGGCTAAGGGAGTAGTAGGCAATGACCGAGCAAACCCGCCTGATCGGCCGCATGGTCGCGATCGAGTCCGAACAGATGGAAGGCGCCGCGCAGGACGCGGCGTTCGTGGCTGCGACGACCTATCGCCGCACCAGCCCGTTCAATGAGATCGACTCCGCCGACAACGGCGACGCGATTCCGTAATCCGGGACTCCCGGACTACGCAGGGGAAAACGGGCCGGGAGGCATCGCCTCCCGGCCCGTTCTTTTGTGGGGCGCGCGATGGCCGGCGAGCCCGGGTTCCGACATCGCAACAGACGAGCCGGCGTTCCCCGCGTCGGCTTTCCTCAAGCCGGCTCGCGTCGCATCGGCGCCATCCGCGCCGATGCGACGACGCCGCTCATTCGTGCATCTGAAACACCTGCGGCAACGGCACATGCCGCCCCGCGGGCGGCTCGGCCTCGCCGCGCTCGCCGCGCGACTCCCAGTAATCGCGATAGCGGTACACCGGTTCGCGCCAGTCGTAGACGAAGGCCGGATCGCGGCTGCGGATGAATTCGACCACGCAGTCCATCAACTGCAGACCCGGGTTGATCGCCTCCAGCCACATGAACTGGCCCATCTCGTTGACTTCGAGAAACACGTAGCGGCCGTCG
Source organism: Lysobacter sp. K5869 (assembly GCF_018847975.1). Taxonomy (NCBI): domain Bacteria; kingdom Pseudomonadati; phylum Pseudomonadota; class Gammaproteobacteria; order Lysobacterales; family Lysobacteraceae; genus Lysobacter; species Lysobacter sp. K5869. Next base: position 2,804,488 of record NZ_CP072597.1, read on the forward strand.
CGGGTGACCACGATGTCGATGCAGCCGAACACCAAGCCCATCCGCGCCATCGTCTGCAAGCAGCGCGTTTCGACCTCCTCCGGCAGCGTGTAGCGCTCGCAGCCCATGCGCTCGTCGAAGTCGTTGGCGCGCCAGTCGGTGAGGTACTCGCCGTCGCGCTGCGAGTGCAGGCGCGCGGCGATCACGGTGCGGCCCATCACCGTCACCCGCAGTTCGTAGGCCTTGTCCAGCAGCGGCTGGTAGATGCCGGGCGCGTTCGACAGCGCCGCATCTTCGCGCAGCAGCTCGTCGGTCAGCGGCGTGGTGAAGGTGCCCCAGACCTTGTCCTCGCCGATCCACGCCGCGGCGGTGATCGGCTTGTAGATCGCGCGGCCGCCGTGTTCGCGATAGAACGCGCGGATCGCCGCGGGGTCGTTGGAGATCAGCGTCGGCGGCGTGTCCAGGCCCACGGCGGCGGCGTGGTGCAGCTGCACCGCCTTGCGGTCGGCCAGCGCCTTGGCCTGCACCGGATTGATCCAGAAGCGCTCGCGCTGCGCGTCGAGCAAGTTGATGGCCGCGCGCACGAACTCGGTGGATTCCAGCTGAGAGAAGCGCACGTCGGCCGGATGCAGCTGTTCCGACGGCGCGGGCTGATACCAGCGGCGCAGCCACACCGTGTCGATGTCGGCGGTGTCGACGTCGTGATCGTGGCGGAAGCAGTGCAGCGACACCGATGCCGCGCCGCCGCCGGTGCGCAGGCTGACGCCGTGCTTTTGCGGATAGTCGTGGGTGTACCAGACATGCACGCGCTCGCCTTCGTTCTCCAGCGCCCAGGCCGCCGAACGGGCGTGGATGTCCCAAGGGTCGGAGACAATCAAAATCGTCATGCGCGTGTCCTTCAGTCGGTAAGGGCGGTGGCGGAGGTGGATTCGGGCGCGCCGGCGTCGGCGCCGTCGGCTTCGCGCGCGGCGCGCCCGGGCGAGACCTGCGCGCGGCGCTGCTGCATCGCCCACAGCGCGGCGTAGCGGCCGCCGGCGGCGAGCAGTTCGGCGTGGCTGCCGCGCTCGGCGATGCGGCCGGCTTCCAGCACCACGATCAGATCGGCGTCGACCACGGTCGAGAGGCGGTGGGCGATCACCAGCGCGGTGCGGCCCTGCGCGGCCTGTTCGAGTTCGCGCTGGATCTCGTTCTCGGTGTGCGCGTCCAGGGCCGAGGTGGCCTCGTCGAAGATCAGGATCGCCGGCCGCTTGAGCAGGGTGCGGGCGATGGCGATGCGCTGTTTTTCGCCGCCGGACAGCTTGAGCCCGCGTTCGCCCACGCCGGTGTCGTAGCCCTGCGGCAGCGCCTGGATGAAGTCGTGGATGCGCGCGGCGCGCGCGGCTTCGATCACGTCCTCGCGGCTGGCGTCGGGGCGGCCGTAGGCGATGTTGTAGTACAGCGATTCGTTGAACAGCACGGTGTCCTGCGGCACCACGCCGATGCGCCGGCGCAGCGAATCGGCGGTCACCTCGCGCAGGTCCTGGCCGTCGATCAGCACGCGCCCGCCGTCGGGGTCGTAGTGGCGGTACAGCAGCCGCGCCAAGGTCGATTTGCCCGCGCCGGTGCTGCCGACCACGGCCACGGTGCGGCCGCTGGGGATGGTCAGGTCGATGCCGGACAGAATCTCGCGCTCGCCGTAACGAAAGCGCACGTTCTCGAACCGCACCTCGCCCGCGCCCACGCGCAGCGCCGGCGCATCGGGTTGGTCGCGCACGTCCACCGGTTCGTCGAGCAGCGCGAACATGCGCTCCAGGTTGGCCAGCATCTGCTTGCCTTCGCGGTAGACCACGCCCAGGTAGCTCAGCGGCGCGGCCATCTGCAGCAGGTAGGCGTTGACCAGGACCAGATCGCCCAGGCTCATGCGCCCGTCGACCACGCCCGCGGTGGCTCGCCACAGCAGCGCGGTCAGGCCCACGGCGATGATCGCGGACTGGCCGATGCCCATCAGCGAAGCGGCCTTGAGGCTGCGCACCGCGGTGTCTTCCAGTTCGCGCAGGCGGTGGTCGAAGCGCTGGGTTTCGAACGCCTCGTTGTTGAAGTACTTGACCGTCTCGTAGTTCAGCAGCGAATCGACCGCGCCGGCGCTGGTCTCGGTGTTGGCCTCGTTCATTTGCCGGTACCAGCGCAGCCGCCACTCGGTCATGCGGTAGGTGAAAGCCAGGTACACGGCGAGCGTGACCAGGGTGATCGCGGCGAACGAGAGGTCGTAGCCGACGATCAGGACCGCGGCGATCAGGCCCAGCTCGACCAGGGTCGGCACCACCATGTACAGCACGGTGTCGAGCAGTTCGGAGATCGAGCCCATGCCGCGTTCCAGGTCGCGGCCGACCGCGCCGGTGCGGCGGTCGAGGTGGAAGCGCAGGCTCAGCGCGTGCAGATGCTGGAACACTCGCAACCCGACCTCGCGCGAGCTGCGCGCCAGCACCCGCGCGAACACGATGGTGCGCAGCTCCTGCAGCAGCGAGGACGCCAGCCGCAGCGCGCCGTAGGCCATCAGCAGCGCGGCCGGCACGGTCAGCGCGGTCGGCTTCATTTCCAGCGCGTCGATCAGCTGCTTGAGCACCAGCGGGATCGCGACCATGGCCAGCTTGGTGCCCAGCACCAGCGCCAGACCGAGCAGCAGGCGGCCGCGGTAATGCCACACCGTCGGCAGCAGGCGGCGCAGGACGGCGAGGGCGGAACCGCTGGCGGTCGGGGCGGCGGGGGAGGGGGCGGACTCGTTCATCGACCTGCGCGGTACGGGGGCGGGGCGAGGGCGGGGCGGCGGACCGTGCATGCATCGCCGGCCTTGCGAGCCGCGGCGAGCAGACTGGCCGCGGGAGCGATCTCGGTGGCGCCGCCCGCGCGACGCGAGCGGCCCGGCGCGTGGCGAGGCTCGCCGCAGCCCGAGGCGCCGAGATCCGCGCGACCTTCGGCCCGACGGCCCTTGCGGTCGCCGCCGTCCATCCGCGCCGACCACAGCGCCCGGCAGCCGCGCGGCGCGCGGCCGGCTTCCCTGATTCCCATCACGTCCCCACGCAGATGGCGTCCTTGAAGCAGCCACAGTACCGCAGGCGAGCGCAATTCCCGTGTGCGCCCCGTCGCGGTCCGGCGGGCGACGAACGGTTGACTTGGCCCCGCCGCGTCCCCAACTATTAGCGACTGCGACGCGGCATCCGGCCGCATCCCCCAGAGTCTTTAGGTGGCCCGCGCCAACCCGCCGGCCGAGCGTGCGACATGGACACTACCCGCGCCCATCGCTGACCCCCGCCCAGGCCCCGCTCACGCAGGCGCCCCCGCGGCGCTTTTTTCTTGTCCGACGCGTTCCGCGGACTCCCGATTTCCCCCTGTAGGAGCGGCGCAAGCCGCGACCGCGCCGCCGCCCGCCGCGCCGCAACCGCGGCCGACCGCGCAGCCACCGACCTCACGCTCTGCGAACCACGAAGCCATGATCGCCATTACCCTCCCCGACGGCAGCCGCCGCGAATTCGACCACCCCGTTTCCGTCATGGACGTCGCCGCCTCGATCGGCGCCGGCCTGGCCAAGGCCACCGTCGCCGGCGAAGTCGACGGCAAGCTGGTCGACGCCAGCGACCGCATCGACCACGACGCCACGCTGCGCATCATCACGCCCAAGGATCCCGAAGGCGTCGAAATCATCCGCCACTCCTGCGCCCATCTGGTCGGCCACGCGGTCAAGCAGTTGTACCCGACCGCCAAGATGGTGATCGGCCCGGTCATCGAGGAAGGCTTCTACTACGACATCTGGTACGAGCGCCCGTTCACCCCGGACGACATGGCCGCGATCGAAGCGCGCATGATCGAGCTGATCGACAAGGACTACGACGTGATCAAGAAGGTCACGCCGCGCGAGGAAGTGGTCGCCGTGTTCCAGTCGCGCGGCGAGGACTACAAGCTGCGTCTGGTCGAGGACATGCCCGACGAGAAGGCGATGGGCCTGTACTACCACGAGGAATACGTGGACATGTGCCGCGGCCCGCACGTGCCCAACACGCGCTTCCTCAAGGCGTTCAAGCTGACCCGCATCTCCGGCGCGTACTGGCGCGGCGATTCCAAGAACGAACAGCTGCAGCGCATCTACGGCACCGCCTGGGCCGACAAGAAGCAGCTCGCCGCCTACATCCAGCGCATGGAAGAGGCCGAGAAGCGCGACCACCGCAAGATCGGCAAGCAGCAGGATCTGTTCCACCTGCAGGAAGAAGCGCCGGGCCTGGTGTTCTGGCACCCCAAGGGCTGGTCGATCTGGCAAGTGGTCGAGCAGTACATGCGCAAGGTCTATCGCGACAGCGGCTACGGCGAAGTGCGTTGCCCGCAGATCCTCGACGTGTCGCTGTGGCAGAAGTCCGGCCACTGGGACAACTACAAGGAGAACATGTTCTTCACCGAGTCGGAGAAGCGCACCTACGCGGTCAAGCCGATGAACTGCCCGGGCCACGTGCAGGTGTTCAACCAGGGCTTGCACAGCTACCGCGATCTGCCGATCCGTTACGGCGAGTTCGGTTCCTGCCATCGCAACGAACCGTCCGGCGCGCTGCACGGCATCCTGCGCGTGCGCGGCTTCACTCAGGACGACGGCCACATCTTCTGCCTGGAAGATCAGATCGAAGCCGAAGTGACCGCGTTCCATCAGCAAGCGCTGGCGGTGTACGGCGACTTCGGTTTCGACGACATCCAGATCAAGATCGCGCTGCGCCCCGACTCGCGCCTCGGCGACGACGCGACCTGGGACAAGGCCGAAGCCGCGCTGCGCAGCGCGCTGTCGGCGTGCGGCGTGGAGTGGCAGGAATTGCCGGGCGAAGGCGCGTTCTACGGCCCGAAGATCGAGTACCACTTGAAAGACGCGATCGGCCGCACGTGGCAGCTCGGCACGATGCAGGTCGACTTCATGATGCCGGGCCGCTTGGGCGCGGAGTACGTGGACGAAAACAGCCAGCGCCGCACGCCGGTCATGCTGCACCGGGCCATCGTCGGTTCGATGGAGCGTTTCATCGGCATTTTGATCGAGCACCACGCCGGCCAATTCCCGGCTTGGCTGGCGCCGGTCCAGGCGGCGGTGCTCAACATCACCGACGCCCAGGGCGATTATGTGGAAGACGTCCGGAAACTCCTTGCAAATCAAGGGTTCCGGGTCGAGGCCGATTTGCGAAACGAAAAAATCGGCCGTAAGATTCGCGAGCACACGCTGCAGCGCGTGCCGTACCTGCTCGTGGCCGGCGACCGCGAGAAGGAGACCGGCACGATCGCGGTGCGCACGCGGGGTGGGGAGGACCTGGGGACGATGACCGTCGCCGAGTTCGCTTCGCGTCTTATGAGCGAGCGAGCCTGACCCGGCCGGCCGCCACCCGCGCGCAGCGCTACGACCTCCGTCCCGGCCAAGCCGGGACGGCCCTAGACGCGTAACATCGCGTTTTCATTGGAGATTGCAACAATCAGTACCCCTGAGAAGCCGAATCGAAAGAACCAGGAAATCCGCGTCCCGCGCGTGCGCGTGATCGGCAGCGACGGCGAGATGATCGGCGTGCTCACGCGCGACGAAGCCCTGCGCATGGCCGAAGAGGAAGACCTGGATCTGGTCGAAATCCAGCCCAACGCCGATCCGCCGGTCTGCAAGATCATGGATTTCGGCAAGTTCCGCTTCGAGATGCAGAAGAAGGCCAACGAGGCCAAGAAGAAGCAGAAGCAGGTCGAGATCAAGGAACTCAAGTTCCGTCCGGTCACCGACGAGGGCGACTACCAGATCAAGCTGCGCAACATGCGCCGTTTCCTGGAAGAGGGCGACAAGGTCAAGGTCAACATCCGCTTCCGCGGCCGCGAAATGAGCCATCAGGAGCTCGGTCGCGAAATGGCGGCGCGGATCGAGGCCGACCTGGGCGAGGACATCGTGGTCGAGTCGCGTCCGCGCCTGGAAGGGCGGCAGATGGTCATGATGATCGCGCCGAAGAAGAAGACCTGAACCGGCCGCTTCCCCGTCCGCGGGGAAGCGCGCAGGTGCGGTCCGGGGTGGGACTGAGTTCCCAATCCCCTGATTTGCCTGAAAATATTTGCAAGCCCGGCGCCCAGCCCGCATACTATGCGGCCCGGTTCACCGGGTTTGTTGTATGCAGATGCACGGACCTGTCGTAGATTCTTTGTAAATCAGCGACTTACAAGCCGGCAAGGGCAGGACGGAAAGAGTGGCAGCACGCAAGCCGTGCCCCGCCACCGCCCAGGCCAGTGACATAAAACCATCCGAAAGGACATCGCAATGCCCAAGATCAAGACCAATCGGGCGGCGGCCAAGCGCTTCCGGAAGACCGCTTCCGGCAAGTACAAGTGCGGCCACGCCAATAAGAGCCACATCCTCACCAAGAAGGCGACCAAGCGGAAGCGCAACCTGCGGCAGACGAACCATGTTCGTGCCGAGGACGCGGGCCGTCTGGACCGCATGCTTCCGTATTTGTGAGGAGACTGAAAAATGGCACGAGTTAAGCGTGGTGTTACGGCGCGTCGCCGTCACAAGAAAATCCTGAAGCAGGCCAAGGGCTACTACAACGCCCGCCGCAAGGTCTTCCGCGTCGCCAAGCAGGCGGTGACGAAGGCTCTGCAGTACGCCTACATCGGTCGTAAGCAGAAGAAGCGCAATTTCCGTTCGCTGTGGATCACCCGCATCAACGCGGCGGCCCGCATCAACGGCATGAGCTACAGCCGTTTCATCAACGGCCTGCTGAAGGCCGGCATCACCCTCGACCGTAAGGTGCTGGCGGACATCGCCGTGCACGACGCGAAGGGTTTTGCGGCTCTGGCGGAAAAGGCGAAGAGCGCGCTCGCGGCTTGATGCGGGTCCCTCCGCAAGAGCCCGCACATCCATGTGCGGACTTTTGAAGAAGAGGAACCACAACGGCATGGGGAAGGGCGCGAGTCCTTCCCCATTGTCGTTTCTGGGCCCCGGAAATCGGGCCGTCGAACTCTCCAGGAGGACACGATGAAAGGAATCTCCAAGCGCGGCCGGCGCGGTGTCTGGACGCTGGCGTTGCTGGGCGGCATGGCGGGATCGGCGGCGGTCGCGGCGCAGGCGTCGGACGCGCGCGCGCAGCGCGACGCCGACGCGCTCCAGCGCTTCGGCGAAGTGATGCTGGCCAAGGGCCGCAACGAGCAATGCAAGGTGCTGGACGAATCGCGCACCCAGCGGTTCGACGACGACGTCGCGGCGATCATCAAGAAGCTGGAAAAGCGGGTGCCGGCTCAGCAACTGCTCGGCGTGGCGCTCAACGCGACGATCGCGACCGGGGCGCCGGAATCGGCGGCCGGTTGCGACGAAGCGACGAAGCGGATGGTCGAAGCGGGCAGCGAACAGGCGAGGACCTGGGCGGAGGAACTCCGCGGCGGTCGATCGCGAGGCAATTCAACGCAAGGCAAGTGAAAGGAAACCCGAGCACATGGCGCAGATCGAGCAACTGACCCAGCACGCGCTGGCCGACATCGCGGCGGCGGATTCTCCCGACGCCATCGAAGCGCTGCGCGTGTCCCTGCTCGGCAAGTCCGGCAGCGTCACCGCCCAGCTCAAGCAACTCGGCGGGTTGCCGGCGGACGAGCGCAAAGCCGCGGGCGAGGCGATCAACAAGGCGCGCGACGCGCTGACCGAAGCGCTGGCGCAGCGCAAGAGCGCGCTCGACGATGCCGCGCTCGACCTGCGTCTGGCCGCGGAAACCATCGATGTGACCTTGCCGGGCCGCGACGCCGCGCGCGGCGGCCTGCATCCGGTCAGCCGCACCATGGAGCGCATGGCCGACATCTTCGGCCGGCTCGGTTTCGAGTTGGCCGACGGCCCGGAAATCGAAGACGACTGGCACAACTTCGAAGCGCTCAACTTCCCGCCGCACCATCCGGCGCGGGCGATGCACGACACGTTCTACTTCCCGCACGACAGCGCCGGCGTCGCGCGCCTGCTGCGCACCCACACCTCGGGCATGCAGGTGCGCTACATGCTGCAGCACAAGCCGCCGCTGCGCATGATCGCGCTGGGCAAGGTGTACCGCAGCGACAGCGACCAGACCCACACGCCGATGTTCCACCAGTGCGAAGGCCTGCTGATCGACGAGCACTCCAGCTTCGCCGACCTCAAGGGCACCCTGGCCGAATTCGTGCGCGCGTTCTTCGAGCGCGATTTCGAGATGCGCTTTCGTCCGAGCTATTTCCCCTTCACCGAGCCTTCGGCCGAAGTCGACATCGCCTGGCAGCAGGCCGACGGCAGCACCCGCTGGCTGGAAGTGCTGGGCTGCGGCATGGTCCACCCGAACGTGCTGCGCAACGTCGGCATCGATCCGGAGCGCTACACCGGCTATGCGTTCGGCATGGGCGTGGAGCGGCTGACGATGCTGCGTTACGGCGTGGACGATTTGCGTAGCTTCTTCGAGAACGATGTGCGGTTCTTGAGGCAGTTCGCCTGAGGGGCCGGGACGAAGAGCGGGGTTGGGGGTTGGGGAACTGCGGTTGCGCAGTAGTTTCGATCCCGACGCCCTCCGGCTCTTTCGTCCCCACAGTTCCCTAACCCCGCTTCTTTCTTCCCGCTTTGCTTCCCCCGGTTCCCAACCCATGAAATTCAGCGAAAACTGGCTCCGCCAGCACGTCCCGACCGCCGCCACGCGCGATGAGCTCGCCGCGACCCTGACCGCGATCGGGCTGGAAGTGGAAGAAGTGACCGCGCTCGGCGCGGCGCTCGACGGTGTCGTCGTCGCCCGCATCGTCAGCGCCGAGCGCCATCCGGAGGCCGACCGCCTGCAGGTGTGCTCGGTCGATACCGGCCACGGCACCGTGCAGGTCGTGTGCGGCGCGCCGAACGCGCGCGCCGGCCTGATCGCGCCGCTGGCCACGGTCGGCGCGAACCTGCCCGGCGGCATCGCGATCAAGGCGGCCAAGCTGCGCGGCGTGGAATCGTTCGGCATGCTGTGCTCGGCCAAGGAACTCGGCATCGACGCCGACGCCTCCGGCCTGCTGGAACTGCCGGCCGACGCGCCGGTCGGCCAGCCGCTGGCGCAGTACCTCGGCCTGCCCGACGCCAGCATCGAAATCAAACTGACCCCGAACCGCGCCGACTGCTTCAGCGTGCGCGGCATCGCCTTCGACGTCGCCGCCGCCACCGGCAGCGCGGTGACGCCGCTGGCGATCGAGCCGGTGCCGGCGACGATCGACGCGGCGCTGACGGTCGAACTCGACGCCGGCGCGGACGTGCCGCGCTACTGCGGCCGGGTCATCGAAGGCGTCGACGCGACCGCGCCGACGCCGGTGTGGATGGCCGAGCGCCTGCGCCGCAGCGGCGTGCGCCCGGTGTCGTTCCTGGTCGACGTGACCCAGTACGTGATGCTCGAAATCGGCCAGCCGATGCACGCCTTCGACCGCGACACCCTGGCCGGGCCGGTCGGCGCGCGCCGCGCGCGCAAGGGCGAGGCGACCAAGCTGCTCAACGCCCAGGACGTAACGCTCGACGAGCAGTTCATCGTCATCACCGACGGCGCCGGCGCCGCCCAGCGCGTGGTCGCGCTCGGCGGGGTGATGGGCGGCTACGACAGCCGCGTCACCGACGCCACCCGCAACGTGTTCCTGGAGGCCGCGCACTTCGCCCCGGCCGCGATCATCGGTCGCGGCCGCAAGCTCGGCCTGCACACCGACGCTGGCCACCGCTTCGAGCGCGGCGTCGATCCGGAACTGCCGCGCACCGCGATCGAATACGCGACCCGGCTGATCCTCGACATCGCCGGCGGCGCGCCCGGCCCGCTGACCGAATCGGCGCTGCCCGAGCACCTGCCGCATCCGCGCCCGGTGACGCTGCGCCGCGCGCGGCTGGCGCGCGTGCTCGGCATGAGCGTCGCCGACGCCGAAGTCGAACGCATCCTCAAAGCGCTGGGCCTGAAGGTCGAGGCCAGCGACGACGGCTGGCGCGTGACCCCGCCGAGCCGCCGCTTCGACATCGCCATCGAAGAAGACCTGATCGAGGAAATCGCCCGCATCCACGGCTACGACGCGATCCCGACCACGTTGCCGGGCGGCGCCTCGCGCCTGATCGCGCCGACCGAGACCCGCGTCGACGCGCTCACCGTGCGCCGGCAGATGGCCGCGCGCGACTACCTGGAAGCGGTCAACTACGCCTTCGTCGACGCCGCGTGGCTGGAACTGTGGCAGGCGGGCGAGGGCGCGGTGGCGCTGGCCAATCCGCTCAGCGCCGAACTCGGGGTGATGCGCACCATGCTGCTGCCGGGGCTGGTCGCCGCGCTCGCGCGCAACGCCGCGCGCCAGCAGGGGCGGGTGCGCCTGTTCGAGCTCGGCAACGTGTTCCATGCGGTGTCCGGCGAAGCGCCGCGCGAGACCCCGCGCATCGCCGCCGCGGTCTGCGGCAGCGCCGGCGCCGAGCAGTGGAGCCGGGCGGCGCAGCCGGTCGGCTTCCACGACCTGCGCGGCGATCTCGACAGCCTCGCCGCGGCCGCCGCCGCGCGCCTGGAGTACCGCCCGACGGCGCCGTCGTGGGCGCACCCGGGCCGCAGCGCCGATGTCTGGCGTGTGGACGGCGGACGCGAGCTGCGCCTGGGCTGGATCGGCCAGTTGCACCCGCGCCTGCAGCGCGCGCTGGACCTGGACGGCGAGGTCATCGCGTTCGAGCTGGATCTGGCCGGGCTGACCGAGCGGGCCGTGGCCAAGGCCGGTGCACAGTCCAAGTACCCGTCCGTGCGCCGCGATCGCGCGTTCATCGTCGCCGATTCGGTGCCGTGGGCGGCCATTCAGGCGACCGTTCAGGCCGCCGCCGGCGCCAGCCTGCGTGAGCTGGTGCTGTTCGACCGCTACCAGGGCAAGGGCGTGGAAACCGGATTCAAGAGTCTCGCTATGGGCTTGATTCTGCAGGATGAATCGCGCACCCTGACCGACCGGGACGTGGATGCCGTGGTGGCCGAAGTGACCGCCGCGGTGGAACGCGAACACGGCGCCAAGCTGCGCGGCTGACGCCTCGCGCGACCGTCACGGTCCGGACGTTATTCAGAGGTCACCATGGCACTTACCAAAGCGGAAATGGCGGAGCGGTTGTTCGACGAAGTCGGACTGAACAAGCGCGAAGCCAAGGAGTTCGTCGACGCGTTCTTCGATGCGTTGCGCGAGGCGTTGGAGCAGGGGCGTCAGGTCAAGCTGTCGGGTTTCGGCAACTTCGATCTGCGCCGCAAGAACCAGCGCCCGGGCCGCAATCCGAAGACCGGCGAAGAGATCCCGATTTCCGCGCGCACGGTGGTGACCTTCCGTCCGGGCCAGAAGCTCAAGGAACGGGTCGAGGCGTACAGCGGAGGCGAACATGCTGGATCCGGGCAGTAACCGCGAACTTCCGCCGATTCCGGCCAAGCGCTACTTCACCATCGGTGAGGTCAGCGAGCTGTGCGACGTCAAGCCGCACGTGCTGCGTTACTGGGAGACCGAGTTTCCCACCCTCAACCCGGTCAAGCGCCGCGGCAACCGTCGCTACTACCAGCGCCACGAAGTGCTGATGGTGCGGCAGATCCGCGGCTTGCTGTACGAACAGGGCTACACCATCGGCGGCGCGCGCCTGCGTCTGGAGGGCGAAGCGGCGAAGGACGAATCGGCGCTGTCCTCGCAGATCGTCAAGCAGGTGCGGATGGAACTGGAAGAAGTGCTGCAGCTGCTGCGGCGCTGAAGTCGGAACGGGACATCGGCGATCGCTCCGAACTCGGCGATCCCTCAGTTCCCCAATCCCGATTCCCCATTCCCTGCTTCTAACCGCTATACTTGCCGCCCGCTCGCACGAGCGGACATCGCAATTCACGTCGGGGCGTAGCGCAGCCTGGTAGCGCATCTGCCTGGGGGGCAGAGGGTCGTCGGTTCAAATCCGGCCGTCCCGACCACTTGCGAAGTCGCGGTACCGAAGCCCTGGCGAAAGCCGGGGTTTTTCGTTTTCGGGGTTTGCGTCGCGTCGCCGACGTTCGCGAATGCGTCATCGCATTGGCGGCTGTCGCCGCAGGTCTCGCGGGGCGGCGTTCCGGCCCGCCGCTGCCCGCTCCGGCGCAGCGAAAACCTCGCGGCTTCCGCGCCGCATCGCAGCCTCTGCGAACCCCTCGCGCGATCATGACGGACAGGGCCGACGGCCGTGTCCCCGAACCGGCGGGGCTGGATGCCGGCGCTGCGAGGAAGCCTTCCCATGACCCCGACGCCGCTGGAACGCACCGGCGAATTCGAGCGCACCGACAACGGCTGGGTGCTCAAGTTCTGGATCCGCGAGGACGCCGGCCTGCGCCTGCGCCACGAAGTGTTCGACGACACCCCGGCGCTGCTGCGCCGGATCTACGAAGTGTTCGGGCGGGCGGGACCCGAGGCCAAGGCGGCAGGCTGACCGGCGAGGCGACGCGGTCGGGCGGGGCGGGCTCGGGCGGCCCGGAGCCGCGAGGGCGGGAAAGCCGCCGGCTTGAGCTTCCCCGCACGGGGCCGGCGAGCTGCGGTGTTTTGTCGCGGATCCGGGGTCTTGCGAATAATTGAACGACGTTCAAAAATGATCGTAGTTCAGTCAGGCGCCCTGCCATGCCCGCTTCCCCGACCGCCTCCGCCCCCACGCCCGGCCGCCGCGAACGCAAGCGCGGCCAGACCCTCGACCATCTCGCCGCCACCGCGTTCGCCCTGTTCGAGGCGCAGGGCTTCGAGGCGGTGACCATGGAGCAGGTGGCCGCCGCCGCCGATGTCGCCAAAGGCACGCTCTACAACCATTTCCCGCTCAAGGAAGCGCTGCTGGCGCACCAGTTCCATGCCGAAATCGCGCAGGCGATGGGCGCGGACCTGACCGCGAGCCTGAGCGCGCCGGAAGGCTTTACCGCGCGGCTGTCGGGCTGGCTGGAGGCGTCGGCGCGCTGGTGTGTGGGCCGTCGCGCGTACTTGCCGCATTACCTGCGTTACCGCTTCCTCAGCCTCCACCCGGGCGACCGCGCCGGCGACGGATCGCGCAGCGGCATGGAGCGCTTGTTCGAGGCGCTGATCGACGCCGGCCAGCGCGACGGCGAATTGCGCGCGGACCTGCCGGCCGCGCATCTGGCGGCGCTGTTGCAGCATCTCTACCTCGGCGCGCTGATGCGCTGGGTCGCGCTGCCGGCGCAAGACGGCGACAGCGCGCGCCTGGATCACGAGTTCGCCGCCATCGTCGAGCTGTTCGTGCACGGCGCCGGCCGCGCCCGGAACGGCGCGTGAGCGCGCTGCTGGATTGGCCCGCCGCCGCGCGCGCCGGCGCCGCACAGGCCGGCGGCAAGGGCTGGCAGCTCGCGCGCATGGCCGCGCTCGGTGTGCACGTGCCCGACGGCTTCGTGATCGCCGCCGACGCCAGCCGCGACCGCGCGCGCGGCGCGCAGGCGGCGGCGACGCTGCGCGCGGAACTCGCGGCCGAACTGCTGCGCCGCGGCTGGGGCGAGCGCGCGCTGGCGGTGCGTTCCTCGGCGCCGCACGAGGATTCCGAGCGCGCTTCGTTCGCCGGCATCCACCGTTCCTGCCTCAACGTGCGCGGCTTGGACGCCTTGCTGGACGCGCTGGTCGAGGTGTGGGATTCGGCGCACGAACCCGCCGCCGCGGCGTATCGCCAACGTTTCGGCGTCGCCGCCGACGACACCGCGATGGCGGTCGTGGTGATGCCGCTGCTGGCGGCGACGGCTTCGGGCGTAGCGTTCACCTGCGATCCGCTCGAAGGCCGCGACGACCGTTTGCTGATCAACGCGCATTGGGGCTTGGGCGAGGCGTTGGTCGGCGGTCAGGCCGACGCGGACGAATACCGGCTGCGCCTGCGTCCGATCGAGCGCACGCCGGAGCTGATCGAACAGCGCATCGGCGCCAAGCGCCGCTACAGCCGCGAACGCGACGGCGGCGGCACCGAGTTGGCCGACACGCCGGCCGCGCGCGCCGATGCCGCGGTGCTGCAACCGGCGCAGGCCGAGCGGGTGGCGGCGCTGGCGCTCGACGCCGCGCGCGCGCTCGACTTCGCCCGGCCGCGTTACGACATCGAGTGGGTGTGGGACGGCGCTCAGGTGTGGATCGTGCAGGCGCGGCCGGTCACCGCCGCGGCGCGCCACACCTACCCGGCGCTGCGCGCGCAACCGCGCTGGTGGACGCGCGGCAACACCCGCGAGATCCTGCCCGAACCGTTGTCGGCGCTGGATTGGTCGATGTATTCCATCGCCGCCGAACGCATGCTCGGTCTGGGCTACCGGCTGGGCGGTTATCGATCGCTCGACGGCGTGCCGCACGCGGCCTTGCATCACGGGCGCGTGTATCTGGACGCGTCGCTGATCCAGTGGGAAGGCTGCGACGCCTACGGCATCGCGCCGGCGGCGATGAACGAATTGCTCGGCGGGCGTCAGCCGGCGATCGCGGCACCGCCCCCAACGCTGCGCCAACGCGCCGCGCGCGGCGTTCGTCTGCTGCGTTATCTGGCGCGCTCGCCGCGCTATCGCCGCGACGCGTTCGCGCAATTGCGGCAATGGCGCGAACGCACGGCGCAGTGGCGCGCGCAACCGCTGGATCAAGGCAATCGCGCGCTCGCTGCGTTGTTGCGCGAACGCAGCGCGCAGGTGCGCGGCGCCGACGCGCTGTTTTTCCTGCAAGGCTCGGCCGGCGGTAGCCTCAGCGGCTTGGTCGGAATGATCGAGAAAATCCGCCCGGGCGAAGGCCACGCCTTGGCCGCGGCGCTGATGGCCGGCGGCGAGCCCAGCGTGACCGCGCAGCAAGGCTACGACCTGATCGAACTGGCGGGACTCGCGGCGAAGGACGAAGCGGCGCAGCGCTGGTTGCGCGACCCCGCGCGCGAGGATGCGGCTTGGCGCGAGCGGCTGCCCATGGGCTGTTTCCGCCATGCGTTCGAGGCGTTCCTGGAACGCTACGGGCATCGCGCCATCGCCGAGAGCTATCTGCGCCAGCCGCGCTGGCGCGAGGAGCCGGGGTATTTGTTCGATCTGGCGTTGTCGCTGCAAGGACGCGATGCCGCGGCGCTGCGCTTGCGCCAAGCCGAAGCGTCGGCGCAAGCCTGGGCGATCCTCGGCGCGGCCGCTCCGGCGTGGCAGCGGCCGTTGTTGCGCAAGCTGCTCGCCGACGCGATCCGCGACGGCAATCAGCGCGAAGCTGCGCGCAGCGCGCTGATGGCCTGTTTCGAGGGTTTGCGGCGCCTCGCGCTGCGCTTGGGCGAGCGCTTGCGGCAGCTTGGCGCTTTGGATTGCGCGACCGACGTGTTCGAGTTGGCGGTCGAGGAGATCGCCGCCGCGGCCGAGGGCGCGCTGGCGCCCGCGCATGCGCGCGAACGCGCGCGCGAGCGGCTGCGCACGCGCGAGCGTCAGGCCGGCGAGCGCGAGCCGGACGTGATCGCCGAATACGCCGATGCCGCGCACATCGCATCGATGCGCGAGGCCGACGAAGCTGCGCCGACGACGGACGCGGGCTGGCGCGGCACGCCGGTGGGTGCGGGCCGCGCACGCGGCCGGGTGCGGATCGTGCGCGATCCGCGCGACGGCGTCGCGCTGGCGGCGGGCGAGGTGTTGGTCGCGCAGAGCACCGATCCGGCGTGGACGCCGCTGTTCCTGCAAGCCGGCGCGTTGGTGCTGGAAACCGGCGGGTTCCTGTCGCACGGCGCGATCGTCGCGCGCGAGTTCGGGATCGCGGCGGTGGCGAATCTGCCGGGAATTCTGGCGCAGTTGCGCGACGGCGAGCTGGTCGAGGTCGACGGGTTCCGCGGCACGGTGCGGCGGGTGGCGGAATGAGCGCGCGCCGCGGTTGAGCTAAAGACATCGGGGCCGAGCCTCTCCCGCGCTCGCGCGGGAAGGGCTTCGGCCCCGATGCTCGCTGTTCGGATCGCCGGAAAACCGCGCGATCAAGGATCCTCGACGGTGTACCCCGCCGCGCGCAGCTTATCCAGCAAGCCGCCGTTCTCGAGCAAATCCGCCACCGGCAGCGACGCGAACGTGCTGTTGTTCTTGGCGATGGCCTCTTGCGCGCGCGCGAGCCAGTGGGCGGTCACGCGCTGGCGCAGGTCGCCGAGGTTGAGGCGCTTGGCCACGCCGGTCGCGGCCAGCGCGTCCAGGCAGGTGCGGTACTGATCGCCCTGCGGCAGCGTGCGCAAGGTCGCGATGTCGCCGACCGCCCAGGCGTTGCCGCGCGCGCGCATCGCTTCCAGGTCGGTTTCGATGCGCGAGAGCGTCTTGGAAAAACACTCGCGGTCGTCCATCGCGCTGTCGGCGAATTCCTTCAGCGTGGCCTTGGGATCGTCGATCTTCAGCGTCACCCGCGCCTGCGTGACCGGCACGCCGTGTTGCTTGGCGGCCTTTTCGATCACCGGTTGGACCACGCCCTTGAGCGACATTCCCGATTGCTTGATCGCCGCTTCGTAGAGTTCCTGCGCGGCGAAGATCGGCCGCCATTTCTCCACGCCGCCGTCGCGGCCGATGTAGCGCGCCTTGAGCGTCGACCAGCGCGCGTACAGATCGGCGGGCACCACTTCGTCGAGGGTCTTGCCGTCCGGATTCTTGCGCGCCTTCAGCGCGGTGGGAATCAGCAGCATCGTGCGGAACATGCCCAACTCGGTGCCGAGGCTGACCGACGGCGGGGCGATGACTTCCTGCGAATCGGCGATGGTCGCCTCGACCTGGCGCGACAGCCAGGTCATGTCCTTGGGCAGCGGGCTGACCGTGCCGAGGATCCACAGCACATGGCCGCCACGCATCACTTTCCACAGGCCGGGGCCGGGTTGTTCGCCGGTGACCACGAGGGTGTCGAAATCGCGGATGTCGCCGGCGGGCGGGGTCGCTGCGGCGGGCGGCGCGGTCTGCGCCGCGGCCGTCGGCAACAGCGCCAGCAAGGCGAGGGCGGTGAGGGCGCGGCGCATCCTTGGCGTTCCTGAGGTGGGGGAGGAGGAGCGTGGCGGATCGTAGCCGGTCCGGGGCGTCGCCGGTATGCGCCATCTGTAACGGGGTCTAACGGGCCGTGGCGTTTGCGCGGTGCCGGCTTGGCGATTTCGCGATGTCGCTTGGTTTGCAAATGAGAACCATTGGCAACTAGACTGGGCGGGCCGGCGCATCCGGCGCGGGCGTTCCGGCTCGCGTCGGGGGATTCGCCGCGATCGGCAGGCCGCTGCCGGCGCCTTCCGATCGGCAGGTTCCACCCGCTCCGGCCCGGCCCGTCGCCGGCCGCTTTCACGACCCGAAGCCCGCAATGACGCAAAGCTCCGCCCCTCCCGCCGCCGCCGCCGCGCGCGTCCACGCCGCTGCGCCGCCGCGCAAGCCGCGCGCGCCGCTGTCCTGGCGCTATCGCGGCGCCGTCGCGGCGCGCAGCTTCGCCGCGATCGTCGTCGGCTATTTCTTCGCCTACGCCTTCACCGCGTTCGCCAGCATGGCGCTGCCGTTCTCGCGGGTGGACAGCGTGATCGCGGCGAGCCTGCTGAGCTTCTTCGTCTGGGCCGCGGTGGCGATGTACGCCTTCGCCGCGCGCAGCGCCTGGCGCGCGTGCTGGGCGCCGGCGGCGATCGCCGCGCTGTTGTTCTGGGCGGCCAAGCTGTGCGGCGCGCTCGCCTTGTTTCCGGGCTCGGCCCCGCCCGCGGCCTGAGGCGCTCAAGAGATGAAGAACACTTTCTCGCAAGCGATGGCGTGGCTGCACACCTGGGCCGGGCTGACGATCGGCTGGCTGCTGTTCGTGATTTTCGTCGGCGGCACCATCGCCTGCTTCGACAAGGAACTCACTCACTGGATGCAGCCCGCGCTGCACGGCCACGAGCGCGGCGCCGACAGCGTCAGTCTCGACGCGGCGGTGGCGCGGTTGCAGAAGGTGTCGAAGGAACACCCGCACGCGTACTACCTCACCTTGCCCGGCGAGCGCAGCAAATCGCTGCAAGGCGGCGTGTATTACGACGCCGGCGATCCGGACTTGTTCGACCTGGACCCGAGCAACGGCGCCAAGATTCCCGAAACCGCCGGCGGCGAGTTCTTCTTCACTCTGCACTTCAACCTGCATTCGCCGACCTGGGGCATGTACATCGTCGGCATCGCCGGCATGTTCATGCTGATCGCGATCTTCACCGGCATCGTGATCCACAAGCGCATCTTCAAGGACTTCTTCACTTTCCGCCCGAAGAGCGGCGGCCAGCGCGCGTGGCTGGACGGGCACAACCTCACCGGCGTGCTCGGCTTGCCGTTCCATTTGATGATCGCGTACACCGGCGTGGCGATCTTCGTCGCCAACTACATGCCGGCGGGGTTGTTCGCCCAGTTCAACGGCGACAGCGAGAAGTTCTTCGTCGAAGCTTCCGACAGCTACGAGCGCCCGGAGACCGGCAAGCCGCTGACCCAGATCCATTCCATCGACGCCTTGATCCAGGACGCGCGCGCGCGCCTGGGCCAGCCGGTGACCTGGGTCAGCGTGCATCACCCCGACGACACCAGCGCGACGATCTCCTTCGGCGGCGACCACAGCAAGGACGTGGCGTGGAATTTCCGCCAAGCCTTCTACGACGCCAACGACGGCCGCTTCCTGCACATCAGCGGGCCGATGGCGGCTGGCTACAAGACTTACACCTTCCTCGGCGGCATGCACATGGCGCAGTGGGGCGGCAGCGCGTTGCGTTGGCTGTACTTCGTCATGGGCCTCGCCGGCTGCGTGATGATCGCCAGCGGCATGCAGGTGTGGGTGAACAAGCGCGCGAAGAAGATCGCCGAGGCCGGCAGCCTGTCGGGCTACGGCTTGGTGCAGGCCTTGAACCTCGGCGTGGTCGGCGGCTTGCCGCTGGCGAGCGCGGCGATGGTGATCGCCAATCGCTTGATCCCGGCCGAGGCGGCGGCGCGTTCCAACGCCGAAATTACCGTGTTCTGCGCGGTGTGGATCGCGGCGACGCTGTACGCGGCGATCCCGGCGGTGCACAAGCGCGGCTGGGGCCGGTTCTTCGCCCTCAACGCGGTCGCGTTCGCGCTGGTGCCGCTGGTGAATTTCGCCACCGCGCCGAACAGTCACTTGCTCGCGACGATCGCGCGCGGCGACTGGACGCTGGCGGCGGTGGATCTGACCGCGTTCGCGCTGGCGCTGGGGTTCGCGCTGCTGGCGCGGCGCAGTTTCGTCAAGGCGCGCCAGCCGGCGCCGGAACGCAAGCCGCGACGCGAGCGCGGCGAGCCTTCGGCGGCGAAGCCGGCGCTGGCCGATCGCTGAGGAGAACGCGCGCATGCTGTGGTTGGGATGGTGTCTGGCGCTGGCGGCGTGGTGCCTGCTGAGCCTGGGAATGGAGAAGCACCATCAACAGGTGTTCGCCGGCGCGTTCCGCCCGGCGCGCGCCCGCGCGCTGCGCGGCGCCGGTTGGGTTTTGCTGGCGCTGGATTTCGGGTTGTTCGCGTACGGCTGGGGCTGGGCGCAGGGGCCGATTTTCTGGACCGCGGCGTTGATCGTGTCGGCGCTGGCGTGGACCGTGTTGATGACGATGGCGCCGAAGGCGAGTACGAAGGTCGCGATGGCGGCGGTGGTCAGCGCGTTCGTGGCGATGCCGTTTTGGGTGAGTTGAGCGGCGCGGGGGAGCGGTCGTCGTAGTCGGATTGCCGCGGTCGCGGCTCGCGCCGCTCCTACAGTCGGATACGAACCGGCCGCAGTCCCTGTAGGAGCGGCGCGAACCGCGACCGCGACAATCCAACTACGACGAACCCACAAACCCGAACCGATAAAACCAAAACGCCCGGCGCGAAGCCGGGCGTTTTGCTGTTCGCGCTAATTGTCGCTCAACCCGCCGCGGACTGCGCCGGCTGCGCCGCCAACGACGGCCACCGCTTGATCACGCTGGCGCGGATCGACGCCGCGTCCAGGCCGGCTTCGGCCAGCAGTTGCTCGCGGCTCGCGTGATGCTGGAACTCGTCCGGCAGGCCCAGGTGCAGCACCGGCAACACCACGCCCTCGGCCGCCAGCAATTCGGCCACGCCGCTGCCGGCGCCGCCGGCGACGACGTTGTCTTCCAGGGTTACGAAGCCTTCGTGGCTCTTGGCCAGTTCCAGGATCAGCGCGCGGTCGAGCGGTTTGACGAAGCGCATGTTGACCAGGGTGAGCCCGAGTTCGGCCGCCACTTGCTCGGCCGCCGGCACGATCGCGCCGAAGGCGAGCAGGGCGATGCGCTTGCCGCTGCGGCGCAGTTCGGCCTTGCCGATCGGCAGGGTGTCCAGGTTCGCCTGGATCGCCGCGCCCGGGCCGGTGCCGCGCGGGTAGCGCACCGCGGCGGGGCCGCGGTACTGGAAGCCGGTGGACAGCATCTTGCGGCACTCGTCCTCGTCGGCCGGCGCCATCACCACCATGTTCGGCACGCAGCGCAGGTACGACAGGTCGAGATTGCCGGCGTGGGTGGCGCCGTCGGGGCCGACCACGCCGCCGCGGTCGATCGCGAACAGCACGTCGAGGTCCTGGATCGCCACGTCGTGCACGAGCTGGTCGTAGCCGCGCTGCAAGAAGGTCGAGTAGATCGCCACCACCGGCTTGGCGCCTTCGATGGCCATGCCCGCGGCCAGCGTCACCGCGTGCTGCTCGGCGATGGCCACGTCGAAATAGCGCTGCGGGTATTCCTTGCTGAAACGCACCAGTCCCGAGCCTTCGCGCATCGCCGGGGTGATGCCGAGCAGGCGTTCGTCGGCGGCGGCCATGTCGCACAGCCAGTCGCTGAAGATGTCGGTGTAGGTCGGCTTCTTGGCGCCGGGCTTGCTCACCAGGCCCTTCTCGGGATCGAACGGGCCGACCGCGTGATAGCCGATCTGATCGCCCTCGGCGAGCTCGTAGCCCTTGCCCTTGGTGGTGATGATGTGCAGCAACTGCGGGCCCTTGAGGCTCTTGAGCGTCTTCATCGCATGCAGCAGCGCCGGCAGATCGTGGCCGTCGATGGGGCCGGTGTAGTGGAAGCCGACTTCCTCGAAGAAGGTCGAGGGCACGAACATGCCCTTCCAATGCTCTTCCCAGCGGCGCACGAACTTGGCCGCGGGCTTGCGCTTGTCGCCGAGCAGCTTCTTGCCGCCTTCGCGGATCGCGTTGAGCGTGCGGCTGCTGGTGAGGCGGCCGAGCATCTTGGTGACGCCGCCGACGTTCTCGGAGATCGACATCTGGTTGTCGTTGAGGATCACCAGCAGGTTCGGCTCGGGATCGCTCATGCCGCCGGCGTGGGCCAGCGCTTCGAACGCCATGCCGGCGGTCATCGCGCCGTCGCCGATCACCGCCACGACCTTGCGCTCGTCGCCGCGGCGCTGCAGCGCCACCGCCATGCCCAGCGCGGCCGAGATCGAGGTCGAGCTGTGGCCGACGCCGAGGGTGTCGTACTCGGATTCGTCGCGCTTGGGGAACGGCGCGACGCCGTCCTTCTGCTTCACCGTGTGGATGGCGTCGCGGCGGCCGGTGAGGATCTTGTGCGGGTAGCTCTGGTGGCCGACGTCCCAGACCAGGCGGTCGACGGGCGTGTCATACAGCCAATGCAAGGCGACGGTAAGCTCGATCACGCCGAGCCCGGCGCCGAAGTGGCCGCCGACGAGGGCGACCTGCTCGATCAAATAGGCGCGCAATTCCTCGGCGATCGCCGGCAGTTCCTCTTCGGGAAAGCGGCGCAGGTCGGCGGGGACCTGAATGCGGGAAAGACGCGGGTAGCGCTGCGAATCGATCATTACGACCACGGGCGTTCAGCTGGTCGGGCATTGTCCCGCCGCCGTGTGAGGCGGGCAAGAAGTGTGACGATTCTGGGTTCAGCTGGGTGCCTGCGGCCAGATTCCATCAGGCCGGGGTGCGATCCGGGTCACAGCGCCGGTCGCGGCGGTTCGGCGCTGTTGCGCGACGTTGGCGCGGGTTGCGGGTCCGGGCCGGCGCGAGCGCCGCGGCGGGGCCGCGACGCTCGGACGCAGCCGCTCAGCGGCCGCGCAGACGCCCGAACAGCCCGCCGGACTTGGCCTGCTCGGCCGGCGGCGGGTCGCCCTCGGCCTCGGCGAAGCCGGTGGCGAGGTTGGCGTTG
This sequence comes from Lysobacter sp. K5869, assembly GCF_018847975.1. NCBI lineage: Bacteria > Pseudomonadati > Pseudomonadota > Gammaproteobacteria > Lysobacterales > Lysobacteraceae > Lysobacter > Lysobacter sp. K5869. The sequence goes on from NZ_CP072597.1 coordinate 2,826,485, forward strand.
ATGAAATCGGCGACCTCGGCCTCGGTCACGCCGCTGGCTTCGGCGATCTCGGCCAGATGCGCCGGCCCCTTCATCATCACCGTGGCGATGCGGAAGTGCTTGGGGTATTCGCGCTCGGTCTGCGGCCACTTGGTCATGCGGTAGCGGCGTCCGGCGTCGTAGCCCGGAGCGAGGCGGCCGCGGCCAGCGAGCAGGTTGCCGAACCACACCAGCCGCGCCAGCGGCATCGGCGCGCCCAGCTGCGCGGCGGCGGCGTCCCACTGCGCGGCCGGCAGCAGTTCGAATTCGGAGGACGCGAAGCCGCGCTCGAACAAGCCCGACAGCGGCTTGAGCGCGGCGGGGCCGTGGTAGCGGCGCTGGTCGGTGTCGATCAGCAGGCGTTCTTCGCCGCTGCCCACGCGCAGCAGGCCGCGCAGGCGGCCGGGGACGAGCCAGTCGAGCAGGCCGTCGCCGCTGGCGGTGACGGCGGCGACGGCGGGTTGCGGTTGCGCCGGAGCAGGTGCGGCCGGCGCGGCGGCGATGGGAGCCGGCGCCGGTGCGGGGGCCGCAGGCGTGGCCGGTGCCGCGGCGGGAGCCGGAGCGGGCGTCGCCGCGGCGACGGGCGCCGCGACCGCAGGCGTCGCCGGCGCCGCCGGCGCCGCTGGTACCGGTGCCGGCGCGACCGGCGCGGCCGCCTTGGCCTGGGCCAGATCGGTCTGCAGCAACTCCACCACCACGTCCGGCAGCGCCGCGGTCGGATCGGTGCGCGGCTGCTGCGGAATCTCCACCGGCTTGGGCGCGGCCGGCGGCGGCGCCTCGGCGGCGCTCAGCGGCTGGCCGTTCTGGCCGGCGATTTCGCCCAGCAGGGCGGCGATGGTGTCGGCGCTGAAAGGATGGCCGAGCAGGAAATCGGCCTGGGTGCGCTGCGCCGCGGTCAGCGCGATCACCGACTTGCCCGCGGCGTGCAGGCGCAACCAGCTCATCGGTCCGTACATGCTGTCCATGTCGACCACGACGAAGTCGGCTTGCGGCTCCGGCACCAGGGTCCAGCGGCCGCCCAGACGGGTGTTGGCCACCTTGAAAGCCGTCTGCAGCGCAGACTCCGTCGCCGGGTCCATACCGGTCAGACCGAGGGTTAAAGGCATCGCGAATGTGTCCGTAAGTCGATGGCGACGAGTGTCCGGGACGGCCGTAACGTCGTCAACGAGCGCAATGCGTCGCTTATGCGCGCGGCTCGGCACTTCGCGGGGGGGAACGGTCGCGATACTGCGACCGCGTTCACGACTTCTAAGCGTGGATGCGCGCGTTCTTCGGCAACTGATTCTTCAAGAACGCCATCTGGTCGGCCAGGATGTTCCTGTTCGACAGGATCAGATGCTCGACCCAGCTCGGCCGGTACGGCACCGCGAGCAGCGGCATGCCGGCCTGCTGCGGGGTGCGGTTGCCCTTGCGCGAATTGCAGGCGAAGCAGGCGGCGACCACGTTCTCCCAGATGTCGCGGCCGCCCTTGGACACCGGCACGACGTGATCGCGGGTGAGGTGCGGGCGGTGGAAGTCGTGGCCGCAGTACATGCACAGGTGGCCGTCGCGCGCGAACAGCGCGGCGTTGGTCAGCGCCGGGGTCGGGTCGAGCGCGCCGGGGCGCGCGTGGCCGCGCGCGGCCACGATGGGGTGCAGCTCGAGCACGCTGCGCTCGCCGGTGAAGCGGTTGATGCCGCCGTGCACCTGCAGGCAGGGGTCGCCGAGGGTCCAGGCGACGGCGCCGCGCGCGTACAGGCAGGCGGCGTCTTGCCAGTTCATCCAGTCGAGCACGCGCCCGTGCGCGTCGAGCGACAGCAGCCGCACCGAATTCAGGCGTTCGAGGGGATTGCGCGGCACTGCGCGGGGGCCGGTCCAGGGCGAGTAAGCCTCGCCGACACCGGAGGGTTCCGGCTCACGCTGAAGCATTTCAGCGTGGGTTCCGGTGCGGACCAGGCGGATCTTCGCTCTATCGGTCTCCATCGGAGAATGAGCTTATACCCTGTTGGTTACATTTTGTGTAGACGCCGCCTGCCGGCGGTCGGTGCGCGAGCGGCGCGGGGCCGGTGCGGGCGCGGCGAATCTCAGTTGAAAGCGAGCAGATACACGGTGTAGCGGTCGGGCCGGGAGACGTCGACGTCGAGCTGGTAGAACCAGCCCGCGAGCTGGCTCTCGCAGCGGCGGTGCGGGCGATTCGGAACCGGCGCGAACCACGCCGGATCGCCGGTTTCGGCGGCGCGAGGGGCGGTTTCGATCTCGCCCAGATTGCAACGCAGCGCCACCGTGAGCGCGGGCAAGCGCCGCGACGGCAGCTCGAAACGGTAGTACGCGCTCATGGTTCGGAACTGATCGTCTAGACGATCGTGCAGGTCGGTCGCCTCGGGCGGCACCGCGATGCCGCCGGGAAATTCCGTCGGCGGCGATTGCGGCCGCGAACAGCCCGCGAGCGACAGCATCGCCGCGACGGCGGCGAAAGCGCGAAGCCGCGATGCGGCCGGTTTCGCGCTTCCGCCGCGCGGGATCACGCGTCGAAGCCCTCCGCGGCCAGCGCCATCAGCGGCGCGACGCCGCTGTCGATCGCGGCCTTGTGCGCCTGGGTGCGCGGCAGCAGGCGGGCGAAGTAGAAACGCGCGGTTTCCAGCTTGGCGTCCTTGAACGCCTGGCTCTGGCCCGACGCGGCGGCCGCGGCGACGCTGCGCGCCCACCAATAGGCGAGGCAGACGTAGCCGGAATAGAACAAGTAGTCGTACGAAGCCGCGCCGACTTCGTCCGCGTTGGCCGCCGCGCGCTTGCCGACCGACATCGTCAGCTGCAGCCATTCGCCGGCGGCCTGGCGCAGCGGCGCGACGAACTCGGCCACCGCGGCGTTGTTCTCGTTCTGCGCGCAGAAGGCTTCGATCTTGGCCAACATCGCCTGCAAGCCGGCGCCCTGCAGCTGCATGACCTTGCGGCCGAGCAGGTCCAGCGCCTGGATGCCGGTGGTGCCTTCGTACAAGGTGGTGATGCGCGCGTCGCGGGCGAGCTGCTCCATGCCGTGCTCGGCGATGTAGCCGTGGCCGCCGAAGCACTGCAGCGCGTGGTAGGTGCATTCCACGCCCCACTCGGTGAGGCAGGCCTTGACGATGGGGGTCATGAAACCGATCAGCGCGTCGGCTTCGGCGCGTTCTTTTTCGTCCGGCGCGGCGTGGGCGATGTCGACCAGCAGCGCGGCGTCGTAGCCCATCGCGCGGCCGCCTTCGACCAGCGCCTTGCAGGTCAGCAGCATGCGCCGCACGTCGGGGTGGACGATGATCGGATCGGCCGGCAATTCGGGGAATTTCGGGCCCGACAGCGCGCGCATCTGCAAGCGGTCGCGCGAGTAGCGCAGCGCGTTCTGCAGCGCGCGGTCGCTCAGGCCCAGGCCTTGCAGGCCGACCGCGAGGCGGGCGGTGTTCATCATCGTAAACATCGCCATCAGACCCTTGTTCGGCTGCCCGATCAGATAGCCCTGAGCGCCGTCGAAGTTCATGACGCAGGTGGCGGAGCCGTGGATGCCCATCTTGTGTTCGAGGCTGCCGCAACGCACCGCGTTGGCTTCGCCGACGCTGCCGTCGCGCGCGACTTTGACCTTGGGCACGATGAACAAGGAAATGCCCTTGCTGCCGGCCGGCGCGTCCGGCAGGCGCGCGAGCACCAGATGGATGATGTTGTCGGTGAGGTCGTGCTCGCCGGCGGTGATGAAGATCTTGGTGCCGCTGATCGCGTACGAACCGTCGGCCTGCGGCTCGGCTTTGGTCTTGAGCAGGCCCAGGTCGGTGCCGCAATGCGGTTCGGTGAGGCACATGGTGCCGGTCCAGCGGCCTTCCACCAGCGGCTTGAGGAACACTTCCTGCTGCCACGCCTCGCCGTGGTGCAGCAGCGCCTCGGTGGCGCCGTGCGAGAGCAGCGGGAAGTTGCCCCAGGCCAGATTGGCCGCGTCGATCATTTCCTTGAGCGGCACGCCGGCCGCGTGCGGCAGGCCTTGGCCGCCGAACTGGATTTCCGCGGTGAGGCCGGACCAACCGCCATCGACGAACTGGTCGTAGGCCTGCTTGAAGCCCGGCGGCGTGGTCACCGCGCCGGTGGCCTTGTCGTGCTTGCAGCCGATCTGATCGCCGACCGCGTTGAGCGGCGCGAGCACGGTTTCGTTGAAGCGCGCGCCTTCTTCCAACACCGCGTCGAGCGTGTCGCGGGTGGCGTCGGCATAACCCAGGCGCTGGAACTGCGCTTCGGCGCCGAGCACGTCGAACAGGACGAAACGCATGTCGGTGAGGGGGGCTTTGTAGGTGCTCATGGGCGTCTGGGGATAGGGAATGAGGGGAATGAAGGGAAAGAGGGGAATGGCTGGAGCGGCGGGGGCGGGGAGGGCGAAGGGCGATGAAGTCGGACGCACCGCGTCCTCTCCATTCCCTTCATTCCCTTGTGTCCCTGTTCCCCTCGCTCCTCAGCGCATCACACCGGGCAAGCCGGGCGCCGGGCTCAGAGCGCTGCTGCGCTCGACCTGGAAGGTGCGCTGCTTGGTCTCGCTGGGAGTGGCGACGATGTCGCCCTTGAGGCTGTAAGCGACGCTGCGGCCGCCGGCGAGGGCGTCGGCGATGGCGAGCTTGGCGCCGGCGGCGGGCTTGAGCGCGACGGTGACGACGTCGGCCGATTCCGGGCCGATCGACAGCGCCGGCTGGGTCTGCAGCTGGCCGGCGGCTTCCTCGCCGAGCTTGACCTGCAGGTCGATGCGGTCGAACTGCATCGGGATGCTGCTGAAGTTCTCCAGGCGCAGATCCACCGACCAACTGCCGTCGGCCTTGACCGTGAGCTGCTGGATACGCGCGGCCGGCTCGGACACGCGCCGCACCGGACCGGACTTGCATGCCGCCAGCGAGGCCAACACCAGCGCCGCGCCGAACACCCGCACCCAGACCCCTGCCTTCATGCCGCCGCTCCGTTAAAACGCTTGTTGGGATGCCGAGGATACTACGGCGAATGGTGGGGCGGTCAGGGGTGGGGAGGGCGGTTTTGGGGAGGGTTGGGGCGGCGGTTGGGCGCGGTGGCGGGTGGGGGCGGTCGCGACGCAGGGTGGGCCGGGCGTCGCGCGGCGGGTGGAGCGTGCAGGCGGTGGCCGGAGATCCGTGGGGTAGGCGGGGGGCGCCGTGGGCGAGGTGGCGCGGTCGCGGCTTGCGCCGCTCCTACAGGGGGACACGGACCGGCCGCAGCGCTTGTAGGAGCGGTGTAAGCCGCGACCGCGAAAACTCAACTACGTCGCAGCTTCCGCAATCGCCGTCTTGTCGCGGTCGCGGCTCACGCCGCTCCTACACGAGCGATACGAAACGGCCGCAGCCCCTGTAGGAGCGGCGCAAGCCGCGACCGCGAAAACCCAACTACGCCGCAACTCCCGCAATCGCCGTGCTGCCGCGTTCGCGGCTAACGCCGCTCCTACCCGCGACGACGCCTCAATCCACCAACCCCTTGCGCGAGGCATACCGCACCAGCTCCGCGCTGTTGCGCACGCCGAGCTTGTCGAGCACGCGCGCCCGGTGGTTCTCCGCGGTCTTCACACTGATGGCGAGCCGCCGCGCGATTTCCTTGGTGGTCAGGCCGTCGGCGATCAGGTGGAACACCTCGCGTTCGCGCGCGGTCAGGCGGCCGTAGGGATCGCCGAGTTCGCGCTCGGGGTGGCGCAGTTGCTCGGCCAGCGCGCGCGCGGCCTGCGGGCCGAAGTAGCCGCGCCCGGCGTGCACGTCGCGCACCGCGGCGAGCAGTTCCGCGGCGGGGCTGTCCTTGACCACGTAACCGCTGGCGCCGGCGCGCACGGCTTGCAGGATGTATTCGTCTTCCTGATGCATGGTCAGCACCAGCACGCGCGGCGCGGGCGTTTGTTCGTGCAGGCGGCGGATCACTTCCAGGCCGTTGAGGCCGGGCATCGACAGGTCGGTGACGACCACGTCCGGATGCAGTTCCTGCGCGCGCTGCAGGGTCTCCACGCCGTCGGCGGCCTGCGCCACCACGTCGACGCCGGCGCCGCGCAGCAGGCCGGCGAGGCTCTCGCGCACCATGGTGTGATCGTCGGCGATGAGCACGCGCACGCTGGAGTCGGCCATGCCCGCAGGGTGCGCAGGGCGGCGCGGGGCGTCAAGCGGCGGGCGCGCTCAGGCGTAGTCCAGCGGCACCCGCGCGGTCAGGCGCAGGCCTTGGCCCGGGGCGCTGACCAGATCGAGCCGGCCGCCGTACAGGCGCAGGCGTTCGCGCATGCCGCTCAGGCCGTTGCCGCCGCTGGCGATCGCGGCGACCGGGTCGCAGCCGCGGCCGTCGTCGCGCACGTCCAGGTGCAGTTCCTCGCCGCGGCGCTGCAGGCTCAGCGTCACCTTCTGCGCTTGCGAATGGCGCGAGGCGTTGGCGAGCGCTTCCTGCGCGGTGCGGAACAGCAGGGTCTGCAGTTCGCCGTCGAGTTCGGGCAGCGCGCCCAGTTCCAGTTCGACCCGCGCGCCGCCGCGGCCGTCGTGGCTGCGCGCCAGCCAGCGCAGCGCGGATTCCAGGCCGAGATCGTCGAGGATCGGCGGGCGCAGCAGGCGCGAGAGTTCGCGCGTGTCTTCCAAGGTGTCGCCGCACAGCGCCAGCGCCTGGGCGAGGCCGTCGTGCAGCGCGGCCTGGGCCGGGTCGAGCGCGGCCTGCAGTTCGTGCAGGCGCAGCTTGAGCGCGGTGAGGTTCTGGCCGACGCCGTCGTGCAGCTCGCGGGCGATGCGGCGGCGCTCGTCTTCCTGCACCCGCCACACCGCGCGGCCGAGGCGGCGGAACTCGCGTTCGTTGCGCTGCAAACGTTGCAGCAGATCGCGGTAGAGCGCGCGCAGTTCCGACGGATCGCTCATGGCGCAGGCCGCGGTTTCGGCGCGGCGTTGGCCGCTTGCGCACGGGCCGGGTCGTAGCCGGCGCGCAAGGCCGGCGGCAGCTGTTCGTGCAGGCGCTGGCGTTCGGCCAGGGCGCGCGCGTCGCTGGCGGCGGCGTCGGTTTCGCGGCCTTGCGCGCGCTGCGCTTGCGCGGCCAGCGCGTGCAGCGCGCCGGCTTCCAGATGCTCGCCGCGGCGCAGCAGCGGCTGCGCGTCGCGGTAGGCGCGCAGAGCCACGTCGGCGTCGCCGGCGGCGAGCGCGAGACGCATGCGCACGCGCGCGGCCTGCAGGCGCAGGCCGGCGTGGCCGAGCGCGGCGATGCGTTGTTCGAGCGTGGAGTCCAAGCGGCCGTCGGCGTCGGCGGTTTGCAGCGCGACCTGCAATTGCAGCAGCCGCACGCCGGATTGCTCGGCCTCGCGCCGCGCTTGCGCCAGCGCGGCGCGTTCGCCGTTGCGGTCGCCGCCGGCGCCGTCGAGTTGCGCGCGCAGCAGGGCCGCGATGCCGCGTTGTTCGGACGAGGCATGTTGCAACTGCGGCGCCAGCGCGTCGAGGGTCGAGCGCGCCTGCGCATCGGCGCGCGCGGCGGCCAGCGCCTGCGCGCGCAGCAGGCCGACGTCGGCTTGGCCGCGCGCGTCTTCGCGCTGGCGGAACAGCGCGGCGGCGGCGTCGAGCTGATCGAGCGCGGCGCCGATGCGGCCCTGCATCAATTCCAGTTCGCCCAGATTGCGCCGGCCGACCGCGGCCTCTTCCATCATCTGCGCGGCCAGCGCGGCGTCGAGCGAGCCCTGCAGCGCTTCGCGCGCCTGCGGCCACTGCCCGCGCGCGCTCGCCAGCAAGCCGAGGTTCTGCGCGGTGCGCACCTTGCCGGTGTCGTCGCCGAGCTTGGCGTAGGCCTCGCGCGACTGCACCAGATAGGCCTGGGCGTCGTCGTAGGCACCGAGTTGGTAATGAGCGAAGCCGATGTCGTTGAGCGCCTGGGCGGTGCCGGCGGCGTCGCCGGCCTGCTGCCATGCCGCCAGCGCGCGCCGGAACGCGGCCAGCGCGGCGGGGTAGTCGCCGCGTTCCTCGGCGAGCAGGCCGAGTTCGTTTTCGACCGCGGCCAGGCCGTGGCGGTCGTCGAGCGCGGCATAGAGTTCGCGCGCCTGGCCGAGGCTGCGCGCGGCCTCGTCGAAGCGGCCGGTCAGCGCGAGCACGTTGCCGAGGTTGCGCAGGCTGGTCGCCAGCCCGCGCCGGTTGCCGACCGCGCGGCGCAGTTCGACCGCGTTGCGGTACTGCGTCAGCGCGTGATCGTTCTGGCCGAGACGGGCGTAGCCGATGCCGAGCGCGTTCTCGGTTTCGCCTTCGCCGTAGCGGTTGCCGCCGCGCTTGAACTGGACCAGCGCGCGGGTCAGGTAATCGTCGACGGCCGGTTGCGCCTGGCCGTGCAGGATCGAGAACTTGCCGAGCTCGAACCACGCGCGCGGGTCGTCGGGGTCGCGCGCGGTCAGCGCGCGCAGTTGCGCGATCGCCGCGGCCGCATCGCCGCCGGCGCCGAGCGCGCGCGCCAGCGCCAGTTGCGCGTAGGCGTCGTCGGGCGCGGCTTGGGCGCGTTTGCGCCAATAGGCGGCGACCGCTTCGGCGTCGCCGTCGAGCGCGGCGCGTTCGGCGGCGAAGCGCGCGCTCGCCGCGGCGTCGCCGGCCGCGGCGCCTTCGCCGCTTTCCAGCGCGGCGTAGGCGGCGTCGCCGTCGCCGGCGGCGTTGCGTGCTTCGGCCAAGGCCAGCCATGCGCCGGAGAACGAGGGCGCGGCGGCGCTGGCGCGTTCGAACGCGGCGACGGCGGCGGCGAGGTCGCCGCTGTCGCGGGCGTTCAAGCCGGCGCCGTAGGCCTCCAGCGCGTTCGCCGGAATCGTCGCCGCCGCGCTGTTCGTCGGCGCTGGCGTGGACGGCGCGCCGGCCGTTTGTGCGACCGCGCCGAGGCCGAGCGCCGCCTGCAACTGCGGCTGCGCGAGCAGTGCGGCCATCGCCTGCGCCGGGTCCGCGGCTTGCGCGGCGAATTCCTGCGCGGCCCCGTCGCCCGCGTGCAGGCGCGCGCGCAAGCGCCACTGCGCGCCCTCGCGCGCGAGCGCGAACCCGAGCACGCGGTCGGCGCGCGCGAGCCGGGCGAGTTGGGTCGCCGGCGGCGGCGCGGCGCCGCTGGGATCGAGTTGGCGCAGCGCTTGCTGGCTGCGTTCGTCGTCGACCACGACCGCGCCGCGTGCGGCCACGGCCTGACGCAGCGCCGCGGCGAGCGCGCGCGGATAAGCGCGCTCGGCGTCGCCGCCGGACGCGGCGTCGAGCGGCGCGATCAACAAACGATGCAGCGGCGCCGCGGCGGGCGCGACGCTCGCGCTGCCGGCGACGGACGGCGCCGCCGGCCGCAACCACCACGCGCCCGCCGCGACCGCGGCCAACGCGGCCGCGCCGGCCAAGCCGATCCACGCGCCGCGGCTCGGCCGCCAATCGCGCGGCACGTGGCGGCGGTCGATCGCCGCGATCACCGTGGCGGCGTCGGGCAGACGGTGCGCCGGCTGCGGGCGCAGCAAGCGGTCGGTCAAGCGCACCAGCCACGCCGGCGCGTCGGGGCGCAGGCGGCTCACCGGCGGCGGCGTGCGCAGCATGCGCTGGGCCAGCACTTCGCTGGCGGTGCCGCCGGCGAAGGGCATTTGCGCGCTGAGCATTTCGTGCAGGATCAAACCGAGCGCGTACAAGTCGCTGCGCGCGTCGGCGCCTTCGCCGCGCGCCTGTTCGGGCGAGAGGTAATCCGGCGTGCCGACGATCGCGCCGGTCTGGGTCAGGCCGCTGCCGGCCAGCGAGCGGGCCACGCCGAAGTCGGCGATCAGTGCGTCGCCGTTGCGGTCGAGCAGCACGTTGGCGGGCTTGAGATCGCGATGGACCACGCCGCGCGCGTGCGCCGCGGCCAAGCCTTCGGCGATCTGCCGGGCGATGCGCACGGCTTCGTCGACGGGCAGCGCGCCGTCGCGGTCCAGGCGCCGGTCCAGCGCTTCGCCGTCGATCCAGTCCATGCCGATCAGCCAGTGGCCGTCGTGGCGGAACAGGTCGTGGATGCGCACCACGCGCGGGCTCGACACCTGCCGCGCGGTCAGCAGTTCCTGGCGGAAGCGCTCGAACGCGTCGCCGCGCGCGGCCAGTTCCGGGCGCAGCAGCTTGAGCGCGACCTGGATGTCGAGCGTGGTGTCGAAGGCGCGGTAGACCTCGCCCATGCCGCCCAGGCCGATCATCGCCTCGATGCGGAAGCGCCCGGCCAGCAGGCTGCCGGGCGCGAGGCCGCGGCCTCCGTACAGGCCGGTCGCGGTGGTGTCGCTCACGAGGAGGTGGCCTGCGCGCCGAGAATGCGGGTCCAGCGCAGCGGCGCGGCCGCCGGTTCGAGCGCGTCGAACGCGCGCTGCGCGAGCAGCCACAGCGCGGCGCTGTCGGCGAAGGCGGCGAGCAGTTCCATGTCGAACTGGCTGATCGCCTCGCCGGCGCCGCGGCGGTCGGCGTAGACCGCGCCGAGGGTGCGGCCGGCGTGCAGCAGCGGCAGGCAGACCAGACTCTGCAGGCCGCCGGTCACCACCGAGGAGCGCTGCGACAGCCACGGGTCGTCGTCGATCCAGTTCACCACCACCGGCTGGCGCTCGTGCAGGCAGCGCTGCACCGCGCCGACGCTGCCGGAGAAGGCGCGGGCGTTGAGGTCGTCGCGTTCCAGCGACAGGCTGGCCTGGACCAGGAAGTCCTCGCCCTGGGCCAGCAGCAGGAAGCCGCGGCTGCAGCCGGCCAGTTCGACCACGCCGCGCAGGATGTCGCCGGCCAGATCGGCGTCGCCGGGCGCGGCGGCTTGAGCGTCGTCGTCGGCGGGCGGTGCGCCTTCCAAGCGGCGCGTCCACGCCGCCGACAGCGCGCGGCGTTCGCGCTCGCGCGCCTGCCAGACTTCGGCCTCGGCGTCCTCGTGCAGCGAGAACTCGCACAGCACGTCGCCGAAGCGCAGCCAGCCTTCGCTGCGGTCGAGCCCGGCATGGGCGACCTGCAGGCCGTCGACGTGGGTGCCGTTCTTGCTGCCGAGGTCGACCAGCCGCCAACCTTCGGCGTCGTGGATCAACTCGGCGTGCAGGCGCGAGATGGAGGGATGGTCGATGCGAAGCTCGCACGCGGGATCGCGGCCGATGCGCAAATGCGAACCGGCGGGTATCCATCGGCTGATGGCTGCGGCTTCGGGCGGGTAAACGATCAGGCGCGCCGGCATGGCCGCATCTTACGCGGAACTCTCGCGCTCGCGACGGCGCCGGCGCGAGCGCGCCGGCGCCGCGTCGGCATCAAGGACCGTAGTCGCGCAGGTAGGCGACGCTGAAGCGCAGCGTCGCCGCACCGGCGACCAGTTCGCCGGCATCGTTGCGGACGGTGCGAGTGGCCCGCCATTCGTTGTCGATGAAGCTGCCGCCGCGGGCGACGGCGCGCGCGCGCACCGCGTCGGCGGCGGCCAGCGCGGCGGCGTAGTCGGGCACGGCCAGCGCGGTTTCGACATCGTCGAGCAGGGCGTCGAAGGCCGGTTGCTCGCTCGGCGGCAGCAGGTCGACGCGCTCGCGCAGGCGCTGCAGCTTGGCGGCGATCACGACCGGGGTGGGACGCGCGTCGGCCAGGATCAGGAACTGCGAGAAACCGCCGTAGGTGCCGCGCGCACGCACGCTGCCGGCGGCGATCTCGTCGGTGACGTCGTAGAACGCGCCGCCCAGCGGCGCCTTGAACAGACGCAGGCGGGTGCCGGCGGCGTAGGGCAGCCAATGGGTGTGGATTTCGGCGCGGCCGCTGCCCTTGAAGCTGAGGCCGCCGGACAGCGGCGGCTGCACGGTGATCAGCATCGGCAGGCTGGCCGGCAGGGTGGTGAGGTCGGTGTCGGGCAGGCGTGCGAGCAGGTTCGGGTCGTACAGGCTGACGGTCTTGGCCGAGATGCCGAGGCTGGCCGGGCTGAGCCCGCTGGCGTCCTCGAAATCGAGCAGCAGTTCGGCCACGACCGGGCCGGGCCAACCCGGCAGGAACGGCAGGCGGACGGTGGCTTCGGCGTGGTCGCCGGCGGCGGCGACGGTCACCGGCAGCGGTATCTGCGCGGCGGCGGCGCCGGCGCCGAACAACAAGCCGGCGGCGGCGATCCAGGCGGCGAAGCGGGGCAGGGCGCGGCGCGCGGCGCGCCGGATCGGATCGGTGTGGCTCATTGGCTGGGCGTCCCCTGTGCGTCGTCGCGGGTGTGCGTTGCTGCGGTCGGTCTGGGTGGAGCGTATTGGGCGGAGCGTTCCAACGCGTCGATTCCAAAGCCTTCGCCGCGCCGGCCGTCGCGACGGTAACCCGGAACTCGTCGCGTCCGCATGAACCGGCGTCCGGCCCGGCGCCGACGGCCGCGCGGGCGGCCGGTTGCGACGCCGATCCGAGCCTACTGTGCGGCCGGTCGCCGGTCTGTAGGGGTTTTCCCCCACGCCGGCTGGGCGGTCTCCCGGATGTCGCCGCCGGTCGCGGCCGGGCCAAGGTGGCTCACCCGGCCGCCGGGCCGCGCAGGGAGTCCGCCCGCTATGCAACGCAACCGCCGCACCCTCCTCAAGCTCACCGCGCTGGCCCTGGGCCTGGCCGCCAGCGGCGTCAGCCTCGGCGCCGCGCGCCTGGACGCCGCCCTCGACCGCGCCCTCGCCACGGCCGACGCCGCCACGCCGCTGGAAGTGGTGGTGTCCTACAACCAGCCCGGCCCGCTGCGCGCGACCCAGGTGCAGGCGCTGAAGCTGCTCGGCATCGGCCAGGGCGTGAGCATGCGCGCGCTGCCGATCGCCGGCGCTCTCGCCACGCCCGCGCAGATCCGCGCGCTGGCCCAGCGCGGCGACGTGCTGTCGATCCATTTGAACCGGCCGCTGCGCTACTTCAACCAAGAGGCGCGCGAGTTGTCGGGCGTCAATCGCGTCCAGGCCAATCCGGGCGACTTCGGCCGCACCGTGCCGTTCACCGGCCGCGGCGTGGCGGTGATGATCAACGACTCGGGCATCGACGCCACCCACGCCGATTTGAAATACGGCCAGCGCGTGGTGCAGAACGTGCAGGCGCTGACCAACCTGCATTCGCTGTTCGATTTCCTGCCGGTGACGGTGCTGGAGAACCAGCTCAACACCGACATCAGCTCGGGCCACGGCACCCATTGCGCCGGCACCGTCGGCGGCAGCGGCGCGCAGTCCGCCGGTTTGTATCGCGGCGTCGCCACCGGCGCGGATCTGATCGGCTACGGCTCCGGCGCGGTGATCTCGATCCTCGACGCGGTCGGCGGCTACGACTACGCGATCTCGCACAAGAACAGCTTCGCCTCGCCGATCCGGGTGATCTCCAATTCCTGGGGCACGTCCGGCGCGTTCGATCCCACCGACCCGGTCAATCTGGCCAGCTACGAGGCCTACAAGAACGGCATCGTCAGCGTGTTCGCGGCCGGCAACGACGGCCCCAACGCCAATACCCACAATCCGTATGCGCAAGCGCCGTGGGTGATCTCGGTCGGCGCCGGCAACAAGGACGGCACGCTCGCCGACTTCTCCTCGCGCGGCAATCCCGGCGAGAGCGGCAGCTTCAGCATGCCCGACGGGCAGAGCTGGACCTACGTCAACGAGCCGACTTTGGTCGCGACCGGCGTGGACATCGTCTCCACCCGCGCGCTGACCGGCGCGCTGCCGCTGCTGGCCGCGCAGCAGGACGTTTCGCTCGGCGCGCGCGCGGCCTTCTACACGCATATGAGCGGCACCTCGATGGCGACTCCGCACGTGGCCGGCATCGTCGCGCTGCTGCTGGAGGCCAAACCGTCGCTCAAGCCGCTGGAGGTCAAGCAGATCCTCAGCCAGACCGCCAACCCGATGGCGGGGCGGCAGCGCTTCGAGGTCGGCAGCGGCCATGTCGACGCCTACGAGGCGGTGGGCGTGGCCAACGCCTGGTAGTTCAACGCCGGCCGGCCGCGCGGCGGGTGCGCGCGGGACCGGCCGGCCACAGGTTCGGGTGGAGTGGCGAACCCCGCCCGTACTTCGCCCGCGGCGCCGCGTCCCCGGCGCCGCGGGCGGTCTCTCCGTGAGCTGGATGCAGTGCAGCGATTGTCATGACGGATGCCCGGGAACGTGCGGGCATCCGTTTTTTTTTGTCTGCTGGCGGAGTGGGCGTGACGGTGCTGGGCGGCCGCGGGAGTGCGTGCCGGGGCGCGTGGAGGGCGGTCGCACGAGAGGGGCTGCGCGCGTAGGCGCGGAGCGTCGCTAAATGAGCCGGAACCCAGGCGCGGCAGGTCGGCGCGATGAGGTGGGCATTCGGATCCGCGCGATGCGCTCGATTCAGCCGCATCGAAGCGTTGTTTCGTAGCGTCGAGTACGACGACCTGCGACCTGCGACCTGCGACCTGCGACCTGCGACCTGCGACCTGCGACGAGCGAAAGGCATGCCGGCTAAGCGCCGAATCGCCGCTCCGACGAAATGCTATCGCACCGTCAGCGCTCGGTAGCCGAGAACGGCGTCTGCATCGCGCGCGAACGGCGCGAAGAGTCGGCATAGGCGGGCAGGCGCGAATCCGGCCGCAACGGCGCGGGCACGCCCGACTGCAGGGCGAAGGCCGGCGCCCAAGGCGCGGCCGCAGGCTGCGCCGCAAAGGGCGCCGCGTCTGCGGAAACGAAGGAGTCGGGGAGGGAAGAAGCGGAAGAGACAGAAGAAGGGACCGCCGCTCGGGCCAACAGCGCCAGCGCCGAGACGGCGGTCAGTACGAAGAGATAGCGCGGCAGCGCGCGGAACGAATCCTGGACCCAGATCGCTGCCTTCATGCACGCCTCCCGCGCACTCCTCGCGGGACCGACCGAGCGGCCGTCCTGGCCGTCGGCGCAACATCCTGTTTGCCGTGCATTCGACTACCCCAACTTCTGTAATCAGTGGCCCCAGCTCCGCAGCATCGCTTGCTCAAGGCGGCGGCCTCGTCCTTTGCTGAGCGGCGTCCGTGTCGTCGCATGGCCGTGCTGCCGGGGCCCGCACAGATTGCGCCCGGCGCCGGGGCGGCGCAGTAGGCCGACGGCGCGGCGGCGTGTAGGAATTTTCTGACAATCGTCACGCCGGGAATGCGGAGCCGGTCGGCGCTGCCTCCGGCGGGCGGCGAAGTACGGGTAGCCGACGGCGCGCGCGATCGAGCCTCGCCCGCCGTCGGCCGCGCACGGTGCGACGGCGAAAAGCGCGCCCTCGCCGCGATCAGGACTTCGGCTCGTCCGGCATCGTTCCGGCCGAACGCATTTCCTTCTGCGCCTGTTTGAGCGCCTTGACGTCGAGCGGCAGGATGCGGTCGATGAAGCAAGGAATCTTGATCGACTGCTGCCCGAGCACGATGACCTTGTCGAAGCGGCGATGCACGCTGCCCATCTGATTGGTCACGGTGATCGCCTGAGCGAAGTCGAGATCCTGGCAGCGGCCTTGCAACTCCAACAGATAGGCCCGGTTCGGCCGGGTCCACAGCGCCAGAGCGCTGTCGCCGAGCGGCGTCCAACCGTCGATGCTGCCGAAGTACTGGAAGTGATCGACCGGCGCGCCGGCATGCGCGCGGTACAGCGCAAGACGCTGAGCGTCGTCGAGCTTGGGCCCGGCGCTGGCGCAACCGGCCAACGCGGCGGCGGCCAGGGCCGCGGCCAACAGCGGCGCGAACCAAGCGCGCGGGCCGCGCGCGGACGCGCTTCGCGGCATCCGCGGACCTTGCGAAAACTGGCGTTTCATAAGGGTTTCCTTTGACGGCGACGCCGCCGATGGGGCTTGCGCCGCCATCATGCGCTCGCCGCGCGCGGCCGCCGCATCGGCGGCTCGAATCATTCAGCGTCGGGGAGGCTTGCCATCCGTCTCCAGCATCCGTATTATGCCGCCTCTCTCACGGGTTGCCCGTGAAATGGCCGGGTAGCTCAGTTGGTAGAGCAGGGGATTGAAAATCCCCGTGTCGGGGGTTCAATTCCCTCCCCGGCCACCATTTAAGAACAAGGGCTTAGCAGCGATGCTAGGCCCTTTGTTTTTATGCTTGCGCGGAAATTGCACGGACGTCGATCGAAGCGACTCGCGACGCTTCCAAAGCGAGATGATCCGGAGCGAGCTGCGCGTAGCGCATCGCCGACCGCAACGACTTCCGCCGCCAAGCTTCATCGGCGCGCGCAGGCTTGCGCGGGCGCTTGCATCGTGGAGCCTGAGATCCATCGTTTCTCGAAATTGAACGCTCGCTTCGTATCGGCGACACCCCAGGTCTTACCAGCCTCCAAGGGCGTCAAACAACTCAGCGGCCCGCGTCTTCGCGCATCGGATCGATAAAGACATCACGCTAAGTCCGACGGGGCGAGGCTGCCGGCGCATCGAAGCGGCCGGCAGCTCGGTTTGCCTCTGCGCCTACCAGACTGCCCGTACAGGCACGTTCGGTACGAGCTTCTGATTCGGCGCCGTCTGGAAGCCGCACGGGCCCAGCGCGGACTTGAAGACGATCGCTCCGCTGGAATCCATGTATGCGTTGATGGTGGCGGTGCTGAAGCTGCTGGGGCAGTCGGTGTTGAGAGGGGCGGGAGCACTGAGCCGAACCCCGCCGATCCGGATGAGGTGCAACGGGGCCGGCAACGTCGGCGCTCCGGCGAATGGCGGATTGACTCCGTTGTACTCGCTTTGCGATGTCGGCCAGGGCAAGTGCTGCGCGACGGTACCGGCGCACGAGATGGATCCGCTTTGCGTCATGCCGCTAAAACTGCCCGCCCCGTTCGTCAGTGTGAGCGTCCAGTCCGATATGCAGGGCATCACGATGCCGCCGGACGACAGCGTTACCTGCCCGGAGTAGCTGACGGTACCGGTATCGACCCAGGCGCCGGCGTTGTACAACTGGAGTCGTTTCTGCGCCGACGCCGCCGGCGACATCGATAGCGACGATGCGATCAAAAATGCGAAGAGAATTCTTCCGATGCTGGTCATTGCGTTGATCTCCTTGTAGGCGCCAACGATTCGTTGGGCTTACTTAGTCACGACGCAGCAGGGGCGTCGGATCCCGAACGACTATTCCGGGCGCCCTGAGCGTCTCGGCGGAATTGAGGCCGGCATTCAATCGGGAGTGTGACTCTGGACTTATGGGGCGCATGCCGCTCCATCTCCGCAGAGGCGTCGGCCGTCGCCGACATGCCGATCCGCCACTTTTGCGAGTGGCTTGGCCAACCTCATCGCACAGGCCTACTTGCCTCGCTCGCGCCGCCGCCACTTCGCTTCGGTGAGGGCTATGCAGGCTCCCTCCGCCAATCCGGTAGACAGGGTCAGCGCGGCCAACATTGCGAGCAGACACGCCAAAGCGCCGAGCCGCGATCCGGTAATGAAGCCGGCTGCAACGAAGGCCAGCCAGATCGCGCCGCACGCGGCCAAGCCGGTCCGGCGTTCTGAGCGTCTGGAAATTCCATGCCGCTGCTTTCGTTCCGGATTGAAGCCGTAATAGCCCGTGCGCTCAAGGATGGCGCGCCGATAGAGGGCGAAGATCGCCATGGTTATTCCGGCCCCGATGGCCGCAGCCATCCAGGTCAGCCGACCGATATCGAGCTCAACCGCCAGCCATCCAGCGCCGAGCGCGCAAGCGCAGCCGATCAGAAGATAGACGACCACCGCTTTTATTTGCTCTCGGTACATGGCCTATGGCGGCGGTCTTCATCGATGGTGGACGTCGGACTCGAATCTCAGCCCGTCCGGCCGCCAACGCTACCATGCGGGTCCCGTCGTTGCGCAGGCTCGAAGAGCCCGCCCACAAGCGCTCGCGCTCGCCTCTCAAGCGTTGACCCTGACGGCCTCCCTGGGAGCCATGAGCCGATCCCGCACCCAGTCCGAAAGGCCCCGCTCCAGATAGCGATGCGACAGCATGGCCAGCAGGATCGCGACGGCCGTGGTCAGGAACAGCATGGGGAAGCCGGCGTCGAAGTACTCCTGCTCCGACCAGCGAACGATGGCTTCCATCCGCTCTTGCGCGAGCGGGTGCAGCAAGTAAAGGGAGAACGAGATGTTGCCGAGCCACACCAACGGCTTCGGGGCTTCGATCTTGATCGACTTGCTCGCCAAGGCCAGCCCGAACACCAGCAGCAACGCGGAGAATCCTCCGGAGAGGATGCCGTGCTCCGCGCGATAGCCGCTGCTGTACTGGAAGGCCCATGCGAACAAGCCCGACAGGGCGAGGAACGGAGCCCAGAACTCGGACGGCCGCCAGCGGCTCAGGTAGATGCGGCCGATCAGAACGCCGCCGGCGAACAGCCATACCAACGGGCTGGCGGCCAGTTGCAGACAGGCCGGCAGAGAAGGGTAGAAGCTGCCGGTGGAGAGCGTGGGTTCGGCGCCCGCCAGCAGCGGGAGCGCGATCAGCGTCAGCGCGATCCAGCCCGCGAACGCCGCCCAGCGCCAGCGGCCGAACAGCAGGGACGCGCCGAAGACGGCATAGAAATACATCTCATAGTTGAGGCTCCAGCCGACTCCCAGCGCCGGGTATTGGATCGACGCCGGATGGATGGCGGTGATCGGAACGAAGGTGAGCGTGACCAGCAGTTCCTCGATGTGCCCGGGAAACCAGCCCCATCCCCACGTCGCCACGACGTACACGAGGGAGATCAACACATAGGTCGGCCAAACGCGCGACCAGCGCTTGATCGCGAACTTCAGCGCATAGGCGCGGCTGCCGTCCGATCCGGCCGTGGTATAGGCCATGATGAAGCCGCTGATGACGAAGAACAGATCGACGCCCATCGCTCCGCCGGCGCCGAACAAGCGAAAGCCCAGCCCTTCGCCGTAGGGGCTGATGAAGCGCGAGCCGTGATAGAGCACCACCGCCAGAGCGGCCGCGCCGCGCAACGCCTGGATGAAGTCCAGGTTCTTCTCGTCGCGGGCCGGCAGGTCGGCGCTGCTTGCGGCAAATGAGTTCTGTGTCATCGAAGCGGTTCCTTCTGCTCGACATTCGCGGGCGCGCTCGGTCTTTGCGTGCATGCTCTGCGAATCGTCGTCGGCGGGATTTGCAACGCGCCGCGGCGAACTCGTTCTTTGCGGCGCGCCAGCCGTCCTGGGCCGTGCATGGTGTTCAAATCCCGGGTTCGTCGCCAGAGCGATTCGTGCGCGGGAAGCTTGCTAAGTCGGGCGCTTTGTTCGCGGGCGTTGAGCTGGAGTCTGGACTCGACTCCAGACGTCCTGGGCAAGATCTTCGACCATTCTCGCGAACTGCATCCTTCGGATACCGCGATTCTTCTCATGGTTCCGCAACGAATGCGAAGACAAACTTGAGCTGCGGCGAGCGTAGCGCCTGCGGGACGACTCGGACCGTGCGCTGGATGCCGGATGCCCGCCGTTCCGAGCCGAAAAGCGCGCGGACCACGTGCGGACTTAAGGAGGATTCGACCAGTTGCTTCGATCGCGGCGCCGCTTGGCGAGGCCGGTCTTGCGTGAGCGGCCATCGCGTCGTCTGCGCCAGCGGTTTCGCCGCAGAACTGGCGCAACGCCGATGCAGGCGCCAAAACCAACCGCATCGCCGCTGCAGGCGCCAAAACCAACCGCATCGCCGCTGCCAACAACGCCAACAACGAAAGAATTGGCTCGTGGATGCTGATCATGCGTCCGCCTCCTGTTGCGTCGACCTGCGGCAGGCGCACGGATATCCGGGGCCTCAATGGGTTCAATCGCAAAACGACGGCGGACGCGGACGCGGTTTGGTCGCGCAAGCTCGGCGGTCTCTTGATCGGCGACCCTGTCGTGGCCGCGAACGAGCCCCCTATCGCAGAACAATGGCCGCCGAAGAAGCGGCGCGGGCGCGCTGAGGAGGGCGCTGCCACGGTGAGCCGGGCGTCGCGGCATTTCGGTTTGCTGCTATGGTTCGTCGCTGCAAGCAATCGGATCTAGGTGGGCCGATGTCCGATCTCGTCTCCGCGCTCAGCGTCGCCGCGATCGCCCTGTTGCCGGTGGGCGCGACGATGTATGTCGGCTATCGCTACGGGTATCGCCAGCGGATCGGGATCGCTGGCCTCGTCTGGCGGGCGTTGTTGCTGAGCGTCGCTCTCAGTTGGTCGCTGGTGGGCGGGTCCTCGCACGACGCAGGGTGGGGGTTGATTCTTCCCAACGTCCTGATCGCCGCGTTCTTCGGCGTCGCGAGCGCGCAAGGTTACGAGGTGCTGCCGCCGCTCTGGCTCGCGCCGCTGGCGCATCTTTTCGCGTACGCGCTTTCGGTGAGATACGGTTACAACAGCGCGGAGCGGGAGTACACGAAGCTGCCGCCGGCATGAGGGCGCGCAGGGTTCGACGTGCGCTGGCGTGAGCCGCGCGGCCGCCGAAGTGCGGGCCGGCGCGACGCTCGCCGCTTCGACCCGGTGCCGACTGAACGATCTCTCGCGCTCGCCAGCTCGGACCGCGAGGACATGAACGCGCCCGGCCGCGCGGTTGACACGCGCGCCGCCGCCCACTACGGTGCGCTTCCCCGCACTCCCGCCGACCGGCGGTTTCGATAGAGGGAAGCATGTCGGAGATTGTCGCCACCCGCTGACCTTCGCTGAGCGAAGGTAGGCAACGCGTCGAGTCAGTTCGCCGTCCGCGCAACGCGGATGCGCGTCGTCGCGTTCGTTTTGGCCACAACCGACTTGCCAAATGAATCTTTCCAAATCCGAGCAGCGCGTCTTGCACGCGCTGGCTCAAGGCGGCTGCATCCAGCACCGCCGGGCCGCCGACAGCGCGGCGATCTTCGCCGTGGACTGCTACAACCGCGACGGCTTGCGCCTGGTGGATTGCACCGTGGCGGTGTTCAAGAAACTCAAACGGCGCGGTCTGATCTGCTCGCTCGACGGGCAGCCTTACCGCATCAGCCATCTGGGCCGCGTCAGCGTGCGCCCGCAACACGACAATCGGTGACGGCCATGCTGAGCTTGTTGATGTTCGGCTCCGCTCTGGTTCGCGCCGAGCCGTCCGCACTGGAGGACGATATGCATATTCAAGAAGAAACCAAGGAACAGCGCGCGCAGGTGCACGCGCTCAACCGCGCCGCGTTCGGGCGCGCTGACGAGGCCGATCTGGTCGAACGCTTGCGCGCCGACGGGTTGGTGCGGCTGTCGCTGGTGGCGGTGGAGGACGACGACGTCGTCGGCCACATCCTGTTCACCGAATTGCCGACGCGGCTCGACGGCCGCGCGGTGAAGACGGTGGCGCTCGCGCCGATGGCGGTGGATCCGCGCCTGCAGCGCGGCGGCGTCGGTTCGGCGCTGGTGCGCGAGGGCTTGGCGCGGTTGGCGCGCGAGGGCTGCGAGGCGGTGGTCGTGCTCGGCCATCCCGCGTTCTACCCGCGCTTCGGCTTCAGCGCGCAACTCGCCGCCAAGCTCGCGTCGCCGTTCGCGGGCGAGGCGTTCATGGCGCTGGAACTGGTCGACGGAGCCTTGCGCGGCGAAGCCGGCAGCGTGCGTTATCCGCCGGCGTTCGGCATCGACGACGAGGCTTGAACCAAGCCGCGTCGCGGGCCCGGCATCGCGCCGGGCCCGCGATGTTGCTGCGTGCCGCCGAAGGCGATTACGGCAGACCGTCGCCGCAAACGACCTTGGTCAGGGTGAAGTAGCGGGTGTGCTCGCCCCAGTCGAAGGACTCGCCGCAATTGCCGTAGGAGCGTTCGCCGACGAGGTTGGTGCGCGCGGCGTCGGAGTAGTAGTGCTGGATGTAGCCTTCGCCCGGATTCGGATAGGGCAGCGCGCTGGCGCCCAGCGACAGCGCCATGCCGGCGGCGAAGGCGATCAGGGCGAGTTTGCTCTTGGACTGCATGTTCGACTCTCCTTGTGATGGAGCGCGATGGCGCGACGCAGCCGCCGGCTGCGGCGGTACGCCGCGTTCCTGCGCAGTTGGGAGGTCCGCCGAGGCTGGCGGACCGGGATTCCCGCGGCGCCGTGCCGATCCGTTTAAGGCGACGCCGTCGGCGATTCAACACCAAGCGCGCCGCGCGGCAACGTGCCTGCGGCGTGCGGTGGTTCGCAGTTTCGCGGTGCGCGCGTTCGCGCCCGCCGTTCAGGCGCGCGCGGCGCTCAGGCTTCGGGCACGTAGCCGGCCGGCTTGTCGGCGCCGCCGCCGAACAGGAACTTCTCCATCTCGGCTTCGAGGAAGGCGCGATGCTTCGGGTCCATCGGCGAGAGCCGGTTCTCGTTGATGAGCATGGTCTGGTGCGCCAGCCACGCCGCCCAGGCGGCCTTGCCGATGTGGGCGAAGATGCGCTTGCCCATCTCGCCCGGCCAGGGGATGAAGTCGAGGCCTTCGGTCTCGCGCTGTTCGTACTGGCAGAAAACGCTGCGGCTCATCGGGAATCCTGGTGCGTAACGGGGAGTGTGGAGCGCGCTTCAAACCGCGGCTTCGATCAGCTTGCGGATCGGCGCGGGAATGCCGAGCGCGGCCAGTTCGGCGCGCGCGACCCAGCGCAAGCCGTCATTGTCGCCGACCCGCGCGCGCAGCGCGACCGCGCGCCAGCGCCGCGGCTGCAGTTCCAGTTTGTAGTGGCTGAAGGCGTGCGCGACCGGCGCCAGCGCTTCGCCGTCGGCGTACTCGGCTTCGATGTGGGTCTCGAACCAGCGCTCGGCGGCTTCCTCGTCGTCGTGCTGCGGCAGCGTCCACAGCGCCGCCCACACGCCGGTCGGCGGCCGCCGCTGCAGCAGCACGCGGCCGCCGCGGTCGAGCAGCCACAGCACCTGCGCGTAACGCTGCGGCACCGCCTTGCCGGGCTTGGGCACCGGCAGTTCGGCGGTGCGGCCGTGGATGCGGGCGACGCAGTCGCTTTGCACCGGGCACAGGATGCAGGCGGGATCGGCGCGCGTGCACACCGTCGCGCCGAGGTCCATCTGCGCTTGGGTGTAGTCGGTCATGCGCGCGGGCGGCAGATGCGATTCGGCCAGCGCCCACAACTGCCGCTCCACCGCTGGTAGGCCGGGGAAACCGTCGACGCCGTGGTAGCGCGAGAGCACGCGCTTGACGTTGCCGTCGAGGATCGCGTGGCGGTCGCCCCAGGCTTGCGAGAGGATCGCCGCGGCGGTGCTGCGGCCGATGCCGGGCAGCGCGGTCAGCGCGTCGATGTCGCGCGGCAACTCGCCGCCGTGGCGCTCCACGCACAGCTTCGCCGCGGCGTGCAGGTTGCGGGCGCGGGCGTAGTAGCCCAGGCCCGACCACAGGCCGAGCACGTTGTCCTGCTCGGCCGCGGCCAGCGCGGGCAGATCGGGCAGGGTGGCGACGAAGCGTTCGAAGTAGGGCGCGGCGGTCTTGACCTGGGTCTGCTGCAGCATGATTTCCGACAGCCACACCCGGTATGGCGTGCGCGGGTGCTGCCAAGGCAGGTCGTGGCGGCCGCTGACGTCGAACCACGCCAGCAGGCGCGCGGCGAAGGCGTCGGCGGCCGTCGCCGGCGTCGTCGGCGCGGCGGCGGGTTTGCGGCGGGCGGAGGTTTTGGCGCTTTGGCTACGGGCGTTCATTGCGATGTCAGGAGCCCGGCGCGGCTGCGGCGGCGGGCGGGTCGTCTTCGATTTGCACTTCCACGCCTTCCAGCGCGGCGCCGGAGATTTCGATCTTCGGCGTACTCACCGCGCCGCTCAGCGGCGGCAGCGGCGAGCCGTCCTTGGCGTCGATCCAGGCGAGCATCTGCGGTAGGCGGAAGCGGCCGTCGAAGCTCGTACCGTCGCGTTGCGCGCGCAGCGCGACGGCGTCGGACAGATCGGCTTTGCCGTCGTAATCGAGCTGGAAATCCAGCGGCGTCTTCGATTGCCCGAGCGGCGGCGGCAACGCCGGCCAGACTTGCGGCCAGGCATGGATGCGGCCTTGCCAGTGCAATCCCAAGGCCGCGCCGAAACCGAAGCGGCCGCCGGCGTCGAGGTTGGGCACGGCGCTGTCGGCGGCGGCGCGCAGCGCGGCGCCCATCGGCGCGAGGCTCAATTCGCCGTCGCGATAACGCAGCGGGCCGGCGACGCCGTAAGCGAACGGCAGATCGGTGTCGCCGCTGCGGTAACGCGCGTCGGCGCCCAAACGCAGCGCGTCCAGGCCGAGGCCGTCGGCGCCGGCGTGCAGGCGCGCGCCGGCGCGCACGCGCATCGGCAAGCGCCAGTCCCGGGCTTCGACCGCGACCGCGCCGGACAGGCCGAGGCCGCGCGCCGCGGTGGGACGATGCAAGGTCGCGGCCAGATCGAACGGCACTGCGACGCCCGCGGTCAGCGCGCGTCCGCGCACGCGGCCGCGCAGCGGTTTGTCGGGATCGAGCTCGGCGAAATCCAGGCCGATGTTTTCCACCGACCAGCCTTCGCCGATGGCGCGTCCGTCGCTCACGCGCGCGCCGCGGCTCAGGCGCGGGATGCGCGTGGGGCCGGGCGAGGGCGGGCGCGTGGCGAGCCAGCGGTTGAGTTCGCCGATGTCGAGTTGCGGCGCGTCGAGTTCGATGCGTTCGATGTCGAGCACCGAGCCGGCGGCGCGGATCGTCGACCACGGTGCGGCCAGATAGACGCGGCCGGCGCGCAGCAGCGGTTTGTCGCTGCCGGGCACGCGCGCGACGAGGTCGCGCACTTCCAGCATCGGCGTGCCGCGCAGGCGGTATTCGCTGGCGCCGCTGGCGCTGATCTGAAGGCCGAGCGCGCGGCCGGTCTGGGCCAGCGCGATCCAGCTGATCTGGCTCGGCCGCGACACCCAGCGCAAGCCGATCAGCGCCGCCAGCAGCAGCGCCAGGACGATCCAGAGCCGCTTGCGCGAGCGGCGGGCGGGCGCCGTCGTATCGGCGGCGGCCATCGGCCTCAGCCGCCGAGCGCTTCGGGCAGCAAGGCGTCGACGAAGGCTTCGGCGTCGAACACGCGCAGGTCTTCCGGGCGCTCGCCGATGCCGGCGAAGCGGATCGGAATGCCGAACTCGCGCGCCAGCGCGAACACCACGCCGCCCTTGGCGGTGCCGTCGAGCTTGGTCACCACCAAGCCGGTGACGCCGACCGCGGCGTGGAACTGGCGCAGCTGCGACAGCGCGTTCTGGCCGGTGGTGCCGTCGATGACCATCAGCACTTCGTGCGGCGCGGTCGGATCGACCTTGCCGAGCACGCGGCGGATCTTGCCGAGCTCGGCCATCAGGCCTTGCTGGGTGTGCAGGCGGCCGGCGGTGTCGGCGATCAGCACCTGGGTGCCGCGCGCCTTGGCCGCGGCCAGCGCGTCGTAGGCGACCGAGGCGGCGTCGGCGTTCTGGCCCTGCGCCACCACCGGCACGCCGTTGCGTTCGCCCCAGGCTTGCAACTGGGCGACCGCGGCGGCGCGGAAGGTGTCGCCGGCGGCCAGCATCAGCGGGCGGTTTTCGTCGCGGAAGCGCTTGGCGAGCTTGCCGATGGTGGTGGTCTTGCCGACGCCGTTGACGCCGACGGTGAGCACCACGAAAGGTTTGGCGGCGGTGTCGATCACCAGCGGCTTGGCCACCGGCTGCAACATGCCGATCAAGTCCGCGCGCAGCGCCGTCAGCAGCGCGTTCGCGTCGGCGAACTCGCGCGACTTCATGCGCTTGCGCAGGTTCTCGACCAGCGCGGTGGTGGCGGTGACGCCGACGTCGGCGGTGATCAGCGCGGTTTCGATTTCGTCGAGCAGGTCGTCGTCCAGGCGCGGGTTGCGCGAGAACAGGCCGCCGAAGCTGCGGGCGAAGGCGCTGTTGCGCAGGCGTTCGCGCCAGCCGCTCTTGCCGGCGGGGGCGGCGGGCTTGTCGACGTATTCGATCGGGGTGGTTTCGATCGGGGCGGCTTCGACCAGCGCGGTTCCGACCGGCGCGATCGCGGGCGCGACGATTTCGGCCGGTGCGGCCGCGCTCGGTTGCGGCTGCGTGGGTTGGACGGGCGCGGCGGCGGCTTGCGCGGGCGCGGCCGGCGCGAGCGCGACGGCGGGAGCGGCTTCCACGCGCGCGGCTTCGGCGACGGGCGCGGCCGGCGAGGGCGCAGCGGCGGGTTCGGCGACGGACGCGACGGGAGCGGGCGCGACGGCCGGCGGCGCGGCTTCCGCGCGAGGCTCGGCGACGGCCGGCGTCGGCGCATCGGCCGGCGGCGCGGCTACGGGCGCTTCGGCGTTCGCCTCGGCACCGGCTTCGGACTGCGCGCCGGGAATGGCCGCGGCCAGTTCCTCAACGCTGTATTCGCGCTCGGACGGCTTGCCGGCGTCGGGCTTCTTGCGGCGGAAAAAACTGAGCATGAGACGGAAGATGGGGGCATGCGCGAGAATCCGCACATGCTAGCACCGCCCCCTCTCCGGCCCCGATGAACCCACGCTTCCCATGAACATGTCCAAGCGCGGCGGCCGCTCCGGCGCCAGACCTCCGTCGAATTCCGCCGCCGCCGGCCCAGGCAAGGGCGCGCCCGGCCGCGGCGGGCAGGCCGGCAAGGTCCGCATCATCGGCGGACGCTGGCGCGGCACCCGCCTGAACGTCGGCGACGCGCCGGGCCTGCGGCCGACCTCCGACCGGGTCCGCGAAACCTTGTTCAACTGGCTGCAGCCGATGCTGCCCGGCGCGCGCGTGCTCGACCTGTTCGCCGGCAGCGGCGCGCTGGGCATGGAGGCGCTGTCGCGCGGCGCGGCGCAGGCGGTGCTGGTCGAACGCGATCCGGCCCTGGCCGCGGAGCTGCGCGCGTTGGCCGCGCGCTTGCCCGGCGGCGAGGCGGCGCGGGTGGTTCAGGCCGACGCGCTGGCGTGGCTGGCGCAGCAAGCCGCCGCCGGCGATAGCGGCCCGGACCGCGGCGCGGCGGGCGAGGGCGCGCCCGGCTTCGATCTGGCCTTCGTCGACCCCCCGTTCGCGGCCGGCCTGTGGGACGCGGTCTGGCCGGCCTTGTTGCCGAGGCTGGCGCCTTCGGCCTGGCTGTACGTGGAGGCGCCGCTGGAAACCCCGCTGGCGCTGCCGGCGCCGTGGACGCTGCACCGCGAAGGCGCCACCCGCGAGGTCCGCTACGCCCTGTACCGCCGCGCCGGCTGAGCGCGGCGGCGGCGCCTGCGGACCTGCCGCATACGACCTGCCGCACAAGGTCCGATCGCGCCCTCCCGCGCGGGCTTCCCCGCGCGCGGACGGCTGCTACACTGCGCCGCAACCGGCGGGGGAGGCCTACCCGCTCCCGCTCTTTCCCGCGAAGAACGACCCTACGAATGAGCTCGGCCCGCCTGCGCACCGCCGTTTATCCCGGCACGTTCGACCCGATCACCAACGGCCACATCGACCTGGTCGACCGCGCCGCGCCGCTGTTCGAGCGCATGGTCATCGGCGTGGCCGAAAGCCCGGGCAAGGGCCCGGCGCTGCCGCTGGAAGTGCGCGTGGATCTGGCGCGCAAGGCGGTGGCCCATCACCCGCACGTGGAAGTGCGCGGCTTCAACTCGCTGCTGGCGCATTTCGTCGACCAGGTCGGCGGCGGCGTGCTGCTGCGCGGCCTGCGCGCGGTGTCGGACTTCGAATACGAATTCCAGCTCGCCAGCATGAACCGCCATCTGATCCCCGACGTCGAGACCTTGTTCCTGACGCCGGCCGAGCAATACGGCTTCATTTCCTCGTCGCTGGTGCGCGAAATCGCGCGCCTGGGCGGCGATGTCTCCGGCTTCGTGCCGCCGGCGGTGGTGCAAGCGCTGCAGGCCGAGTGGCAGCGCAAGCAATCCTGATCGCAACCTCCATTCCAAGTCACACCGATACCCAAGGGGCCTAACGATGAAAACTTCCTCCCGTCTGATGCTGATCGCCTGCCTGGCGCTGCCGTTCGTCGCCGCTTGCCAGAAAGAGGAGAAGAAGGAGGCCGTCGTCGAGGCCGCCCCGCTGTCGGCGCCGAAGACCGGCGACGAAAACGCCTGGAACGCCTACCTGACCGACGTCATCAAGCGCAATCTCGACGGCGTCACCGGCAGCACCTACGTCTACACCCTGCCGGCGCCGGACGCGCCGACCTTCCAGGGCGACTACGAGCGCATGCTGGAAAAGGCCCAGGCCGACATGAGCCGCGGCGTGCTGGAAGGCAATCTGGTCGCGTTCGGCTCGCCGGATTCGGCCAAGTCGGCCGATCTGGCCGTGGCCTCGTTCTCCAAGGTCGACCCGAACACCATGAAGGGCGTGAAGTTCATCTTCGTCGGCGCGTCCGCCGACAGCGAGCGCGTCAAGGCCGCGGTGACTCCGGCCGGCGTGAACTACAACTTCATCGAAGCCAAGTAAGCCCGCGTCGCGCCCGCGCGGCGCGGCTGCGGCCGAAGCGACGATGTGCCGATTCGGGCCGCTCATGAGCGGCCCGAATCTTTTTCGGGCGCCGGCGGCGCGTTCGCGGCCCGAATCTTCGCGCGTCGGCGGGCCGCTTACGCGCGATCCGGGTCTTGCGGGCGCCATCGGGCACCTTACGGGCGATCCGGGTCTTGCGGGCGCCGTCGGACACCCGGCGCGGCCGGGACTTTCCACGCCGGGCCGGCGGCTTTCGCCCCAAGCCCAAACCCCGCCGAACCGCGGGATTGCCCACTACGGCACGCAGCATCCCGGCGCGGCGCTATGCCCCGGGCCGGCGTCGGCCTAAACTGCCCGCTGAGCCGGCCACCCCCTTCGCGCCTTATCGCGCCGGCGCCTCAGAACCGCCCATGTCGCTGAAGATCAACGAACTCTGCGTCAACTGCGACGTCTGCGAGCCGGCCTGCCCGAATCAGGCCATCGCCCAGGGCGAGAGCATCTATGTCATCGATCCCGCGCGCTGCACCGAATGCGTCGGCCATTACGACGAGCCGCAGTGCGTGATGGTGTGTCCGGTCGAGTGCATCGACAAAGATCCCGAATTCGTCGAATCCGAAACGCAGTTGCTCGACAAGCTGCGCCGTCTACAACAGGAGTGAACCCGATGCGCAAGGCGCCGCGGCCGCGAGCCGGTCTGATGTCCCCCTGGTTGCTGGCCTCGCTGCTGCTGATCGCCGCTCCCGCGTATTGCGAAGCGCCGGCCAAGCCTGCGCGCGCGCAAGCCGCCAAGCCCGCCGCCGCGCATCCGCCGGGCACCGCCATCGCCAGCGCGCATTCGCTGTCCACGCAAGCGGGTTTGGAGATCGTGCGCCAGGGCGGCAACGCCTTCGACGCCGCGGTCGCGGTGTCCTCGACCTTGTCGGTGGTCGAACCGATCAGTTCCGGCATCGGCGGCGGCGGGTTCTTCCTGCTGCACGACGCCAAGAGCGGCCGCGACGTGTTCGTCGACGCGCGCGAAACCGCGCCGACCGCGGCCACGCCGGCCGCGTTCCTCGACGCCAAGGGCGAACTCAACCGCGACCGCGCCACCAACGGCCCGTGGTCGGCCGGCATTCCCGGCTTGCCGGCGGCGCTGGTGCACCTCGCGCAGAAGTACGGCAAGTTGCCGCTGAAGACTTCCTTGGCGCCGGCGATCCGCATCGCCCGCGAAGGCTTCGCGGTGTATCCGCGCCTGGAGAAGGGTTACGGCAGCCGGCGCGAAGTGATGGAGCGCTACCGCGGCACCCGCGAGGTGTTCCTCGCCGACGGCAGCCCGCCCAAGGCCGGCGAAATCCTCAAGCAGCCCGATCTGGCGCGCACGCTGGAACTGCTGGCGGCCAAGGGCTTCGACGGTTTCTATCGCGGCGAAGTCGGCGCCAAGCTGCTGGCCGCGGTGAAGGAAGAAGGCGGGCAGTGGAAGCCGGAGGAACTGTCCGGCTACAAGGTGGTCGAGCGCGAACCGCTGCGGCTCAAGTACCGCGGCTGGGACATCGTCACCGCGCCGCCGCCGTCGTCGGGCGGGGTGGCGTTCGCCGAAATCCTGCAGATGCTCGAAGGCTGGGACCTGAGCAAGCTCGATCCGGCCCACCGCACCCACATCATCGCCGAGGCCATGCGCCGCGCGTACCGCGACCGCACCATCTACCTGGGCGATCCGGATTTCGTGAAGATCCCGCTGCGCCGCCTGACCAGCGCCGACTATGCCGCCGGCCTGCGCGCCACCATCCACCCGGACAAGGCCACGCCCAGCGATCTGCTGCCGGGCCAGCCGGCGCCGCTGGAGGACGACGAGACTACGCATTTCTCGATCATCGATCGCGAAGGCAACCGGGTGTCGGCGACCCAGACGGTCAACCTGCTGTACGGCTCGGGCATGGTCGCGCCGGGCACCGGCGTGCTGCTCAACAACGAAATGGACGACTTCGCCCTGCGCCCCGGCACGCCCAACGCCTTCGGCGTGATGGGCTTCGCCGCCAACGCGCCGGAACCGGGCAAGCGCATGCTCAGCTCGATGACGCCGAGCTTCCTGGAATCCAAGGACAAGGTGATCGCGGTCGGCGCGCCCGGCGGCAGCCGCATCATCACCCAGGTGTTGCTGGCGGTGCTGGCTTACGACGCGGGGCTGTCGCCGCAGCAGGTCGCCGCGCAGCCGCGCATCCACCATCAGTGGATGCCCGACGTGATCTCCGCCGAAGCCGGCGCGCTCGACGCCGACACCGTGGCCAAGCTGCAGGCGATGGGCCACAAGGTCAACGCCGGCGAATCGACCTGGGGCAATCTGCAGACGGTGATGTGGGACAAGCGCGCGAACGCGCTGTCCGGCGGTACCGATCCGCGCAATCCGGTCGGGCAGGCGGACGTGGTGTTGAGCCGGCCCTGACGGGCCGGGGAATGAAGGGAAAAAGGGGAATGAAGGCAATGGAGGGGGCGGTGCGACTTCCATTGCCTTCATTCCCCTTTTTCCCCTCATTCCCGATTCCGCCTTCCCAGGTTAGATTGCGCCGCAGAAGCGCCGCATCCGGACGCGGCCGCACAGGGGACCCAAGGCAGTGAGCGACGACAACGACAAGCGCTGGTATACCCGCGTGCCCGCGATTTCGGTCGCGATGGTGGCTTTCCTCGTCGCCCTGACCACGCTGGTCAACAACGTGCGCGAGATCGGCGGACTCAAGGACAAGTCGCCGGCGACGCCGGCCGCGGCCGCGCCCGCGACGCCCGCGCCGGCGGTCAAGCCGGCTGCGCCTGCAGCGCCGACGCGCTATTCGGTGGTGTTGACCCTGGAGAAGATCGAAGTCGTCAACGACGGCACCAGCGGCAGCACCGCGTGGACCTTCGATGTCAGCGCCGGCGGCCAGGATCTGTTCGAGCTGCCCTCGCGCGACTACAACGACGCCGAGGACAGCCGCATCGCCACGCCGCGCACCAGCGATCCGTCGATGGGCCGGGTCACCCTGGTGCCCGGTCAGGAAATGCTGGTGAAAATCGCCGGCCGCTCCGGCGGCCTGATCAGCAAGCTCTCGGTCGCCGGCACCGGCACCTTGGTCGCCGAACGCGCGCTGGCGCCGATCAAGGTGGTCGCGGCGGATCCGCGGGATGGGGAGTTCGTGTTTTATTTCGGCACGGCGGCGACGGCGCAGTGAGGCCAGGGAAAGAGGGGAATCAAGGGAATCAAGGGAACCAAGGGAACCAAGGGAATGGACGGTGCGCGGGATCGCTCGTCGACCCAGCGCCCCCACCATTCCCTTGGTTCCCTTGATTCCCCTCTTTCCCGGCTCCCAACTAACTTCCCGCTTAACGGTCCTCCCCCTAAAATCGCCCCACACTCCCCCCGACGCCCGCGAGGGCGATGCAGCCATGAAACTCTGGTCGATCCTGGGCAATTCGCAGAAACTCGACGGCGGGGCGATGTTCGGCAACGCGCCGCGCGCGATGTGGGCCAAATGGGCGCCGCCGGACGAGCAAAACCGCATCGCGCTGGCCTGCCGCGCGCTGTTGGCCGCGCCGTTGGCGGGCAAGACGGTGTTGTTCGAGACCGGCATCGGCGCGTTCTTCGAGCCCAAGCTGCGCGAGCGCTACGGCGTGGTCGAAGAGCGCCACGTGCTGATCGATTCGTTGGCGCAGGCCGGCTTCCAACCGGAAGACATCGACGTCGTGGTGCTCTCGCATCTGCACTTCGATCACGCCGGCGGCCTGCTGGCGCCGTGGGCCGAGGGCGAGGCGCCGCGGCTGCTGTTCCCGAACGCGCATTACCTGGTCGGGCGCGAGCACTACGAGCGCGCGCGCCATCCGCATCCGCGCGACCGCGCCAGCTTCATACCCGAATTGCCGGCCTTGCTGGAAGCCACCGGCCGCCTGGAGCTGGTCGAAGGCGAATACTCCCAACTGCTCGGCGGCAGCGTGCGTTTCCACTACAGCGACGGCCACACGCCGGGGCTGATGCTGGCCGAGATCGTCGGCCCGGAAACCGTCGACGGACAAGCGCACGGCGGCGTGGTGTTCTGCGCCGACCTGATCCCGGGCCGGCCGTGGGTGCACGTGCCGATCACCATGGGCTACGACCGCAACGCCGAATTGCTGATCGACGAGAAGCGCGCCTTCCTCAGCGACAAGCTCGAACGCAACGTGCATCTGTTCTTCACCCACGACCCGCAGTGCGCGTTGGCGCAGGTGGTGCGCGACGACAAGGGCAAGTTCGGCACCGCGCACGAGGTCGCCGAACTGCAGGCCAGGGCGCTGGCGGCATGAAGCCCATCGCCGCGGCGCGCGCGTTGTTCGCACTCGCGCTGGCGGCGATGTTGGGCGTGGCCGCGCCGGCGGCGGCGCAGGACGAGGACAGCGGCGAACCGGTCGGCGAACCGGTCGCGGGCACGAGCCTGCGCGACCGCGATTTCGGCGTGCTCACCCGCCAGTTCGGCCTGGACCGGCGGGTCGAGATGTACCAATGGCGCCGCGCCGCCGATCCGTCCGCGGGGCAGGGCGGTTACGAGCGCATCTGGAATTCAGCGCCGATCGACTCGACCCACTTCGCGCCCGGCCACGTCAATCCGACCCGCCTGCCGCTGGAGAACCGGCGCTGGTGGTCGGATTCGGCGACGCTCGACGGCCGCGCGCTCGACAGCGAAGTGCTGCGCGCGCTCGGCGAATGGAAAGTGTTCCGGCCCAACTTCAGCCGGTTGCCGTCGAATCTGGCGGCGACGTTCCAGCCCGAGGGCGACGGCCTGGGCAGCTCGGAAAACCCGCTCGCGCCGCAGATCGGCGACCTGCGCGTGACCTGGCGCGAACTGCGTTTGCCGGCGTTGGAAGGCAAGCTGGAACTGCGCGACGCTGCGTGGCGGCTCAAGCCCGAGGCGGCCGCGGCGGCGCTGAATGCCG
The DNA here is from genome assembly GCF_018847975.1 of Lysobacter sp. K5869. Taxonomy (NCBI): domain Bacteria; kingdom Pseudomonadati; phylum Pseudomonadota; class Gammaproteobacteria; order Lysobacterales; family Lysobacteraceae; genus Lysobacter; species Lysobacter sp. K5869. Next base: position 2,859,478 of record NZ_CP072597.1, read on the forward strand.
CACCGCCGCGTTCGAATGCGACGGTGTTGGGCGAGCGGCCGCGCGACGAGCGTTGGTCGTGGGGTTGGTTGGTCGCGGGCGTGGCTTTGGCAGCGGCGTTGTTGCTGTGGCTGCGCGGCCGGCGGCGGCGTGCGGCGCGGGTGGACTCGGCGTCGTAGGCGTGGGGTGGGGCGGCGTGGGGTAGCCGGTTGCGTCGTGGTTGGATTGGCGCGGTCGCGGCTTGCGCCGCTCCTACAGGGCTTGGGTGCGGCCCCGCCGACGTGCGCCGATCTCTTACCGTAAATCGGTTCACTACCTGTAGGAGCGGCGCAAGCCGCGACTGCGGGGTAGCCGTTCGCGCCGTATCCGCGGTGTCGCGGTCGCGGCCCGCGCCGCGCTTACAGGGCTCGGGTGTGGGTTCGCTTTGAACGGGAAAGGAAAAAGGCTCCGGCGAGAACGCGGAGCCTTTTCTTCGTGCATCGATTTCGCGCTGTCGGCCGGCGGACACTGGCTGTAGGAGCGGCGTGAGCCGCGACCGCAGGGCGGCCGTTTGCGCCGTAAGCGCGGTATCGCGGTCGCGGCTCGCGCCGCTCCTACAAAGAGCGGATCAGGTGTAGTGCTTGGTCCCGAAAATCTTGTCGCCCGCATCGCCCAAGCCCGGCAGGATGTAGCCGACTTCGTTGAGCCGCTCGTCGACCGAGGCGGTGAACACTTCCACGTCCGGGTGCTTGGCTTCCAGCGCCTTCAAACCTTCCGGCGCGGCGACCAGGAACAGGCCCTTGATGCGCTTGCAGCCGGCGTTCTTGAGCAGGTCGACGGTGGCGATCAGGCTGCCGCCGGTGGCCAGCATCGGGTCGAGGATCAGCGCGGTGCGCTCGTCCATGCGGCCGCTGAGCTTCTCGTAGTAGCCGACCGGCTGCAGGGTGTCCTCGTCGCGCTGCAGGCCGACCACGCCGACCTTGGCTGCGGGAATCAGCTCCAGCACGCCCGGCAGCATGCCCAGGCCGGCGCGCAGGATCGGCACCAGGGTGACCTTGGCGCCCTTGATCTTGCGGGTGACCACCGGGCCGGCCCAGCCGTCGACCACGGCTTCCTCGGTTTCCAGGTCCGCGGTGGCTTCGTAGGTGAGCAGGGTGGCCACTTCCGAGGCCAGTTCGCGGAACGACTTGGTGCTGTTGTCGGCGCGGCGCATCAGGCCGAGCTTGTGTTGGACCAAGGGGTGGCGGACTTCGACGATTTTCATGGGCGGGGCCGGACGCGGGAAGTGGGAGGCGATGGGCGCAAAAGATCGGCGCTTAGGCCGCCGCGCGCAAGCGCGCGGCGAGGCGGTTGGCGAAGTTTCAGCCCTCGTCGGGTTCCAGGCACAGTTCCTGGGCGACCTCGCGCAGACTGTCGCGCTTGAAATCCAGGACCTTCTTGGCGGCCTGCGCGTCGCCTTCGCCGACGAACCGGTCGTAGACCTCGAAGCTTTCGTCGTAAATGACGTTGCTGGCGTAGTTGGCGAAAAACGCCTTCGAGGCCAGCTGATCCGGCTTGAGCGCGGCGATGGCGTCCTGCGCCGTGCGCTTGCGGTCGCGCACGCGCAGATCGAATTCCTGCGCCGCCCAGTCGCCCGCGCGCTTGCAGTAGGCCGCATCGCGCCCGGGCTTGGCCGGGGCCGCGACGGCGGCGAAGCAAAGCGACGCGCCGATCAGCGCCGCGAGCGCGCGAGGCAGCCGGTGCGCGCTTGCGCGATGTCCGTTCGTGCGGAGGAAAAGGGCCGTTCTCATGCGCTTGGGTTCCTGGCTGCGGGGGCGCGGGCGGCGGGGCCGCGAATGGATGGAATCAGCGGCATCGCCGTGTGTCAATGCGGGATCGGCGCGGTGGCGGGCGCGTTCGGGCGTTGGGGCGGCCGTCGGGCCCGGACGCAGCGAGCGCGTCGCGCGGCCGGTTCGGCGCGCGGCGCAAGAATGGAGGGCCGGCGCCATCGTCGTCGACGGCCGCGCGCGGCCGATGCGGAGTTTCAATCGGCGGTGGCGTAGATATTGTCGCCGTCGGCGATGGCCTGCTCGACGAAGCGCGAAAACGCGCGGATCTGCGTGCGTTCGGTGAACTGGTCGGTCATCCCGTCCAGTTCCGCGAGCAGCCGCGGCAACTCGCCGAGCAGCAGCGTGGTGTCGGCGTAGTAGTCGCGCAGCTTGAGCAGCAGCGGATACTCGCGGCCCGGGCGCGCGCGGGCCAGCAACTGGGCGTGGAAACGTTCGTCGAGGGCGAAGCACTTGCGCGAGACGTGGATCTCGCTCTCGTGCCGGGCCTGGATCAGATCGAGCGCCATCGACGGGGCCGCGTTGGCCGGACCGCGTCGCCGCGGCCGGCCCACGCCTGGGCTTCAGGCCGTGCGCACGTACTGGATTTCGATGCCGTCGCTCTCGCCGATCGCCGCGCGCAGCACGGTGATCAGCGAACCGGCGTTGAGATGATCGATCTCGATCATGTCCACGGTGGCGTGGTCGATCCAGTAGTCCTGGTCCTGGCTGTCTTCTTCTTCCAGCGCCAGCACCAGGATCTGCAGTTCTTCCTCGCTGATCTCGCCGATGTCGGCGCCGGTTTCCTTGTTGGACAGACGGATCATGCGGTTTCCTTGGGAGCTGGAAGATAGAGAAACAGAATCTAGATAGAAGTTAGCGAAAGCAAGAGCGTTGCTTTTCGCTAACTCCTAACTCCTATTCGCTAACTCCCGTTCTTAGGCCGCCGCCGCCTGCTGCGCCCGCGGCCCTTCGCGCAGCGCGCGGCCGACCATCGACACCAGCAGTTCCAACTCGTCGCTGCCGATGGTGAAGTTCGGGGTGAAGCGCAGCGAGTTGGCGCCGCCGTGGATCACGCCGATGCCGCGCTCGCGCAGCCATTCCTCGGTGGAGCCGGCGCCGAAGCACTTGAACTGCGGAGCCAGTTCGCAGGAGAACAGCAGGCCGGTGCCTTGGACCTTGGTGATCAGGCCGCCGAGTTCGTGCTTGAGCTTCTCCAGCTTCTCGATCGCCTCGGCGCCGCGCGCGCGGATGTTGGCGCGCAGCTGCGGGGTGACCTGTTCGAGCACGGCGACGGCGACATCGAGCGCGCGCGGGTTGCTGGTCATGGTGTTGCCGTACAAGCCCTTGCGGTACAGCGAGGCCGCGCGTTCGCCGACGGCGAGCACCGACAGCGGGTACTGGCCGGCGTTGAGCGCCTTGGAGTAGGTCTCCATGTCCGGCGCGTCCAGGCCTTCGAAGCCCGGATAATCGACGATGGACAGCACGCCGTGGGCGCGCAGGCCGGCCTGGATCGAATCGACCAGCAGCAGCGAGCCGTGGTCGCGGGTGAGTTCGCGCGCCAGGGCGTAGAACGACGCCGGCACGCCGCGGCCCGGGTCGCCTTCGCCCATCACCGGTTCCAGGAACATCGCTTCGATGAACCAGCCCTTGGCGTCGGCGTCGGCGAAGGCCTGCTTCAGCGCTTGCGCGTCGTAGGGCTCGATCGCGATCACCGAGTCCTCGCCGCGGAAGCTGGCCAGGTGCTGGGTGTAGGCCTTGCGCGAGGAATCCGAGTACAGCGCCGGGCGCTCGGTGCGGCCGTGGAAGCTGCCCTTGATGACCAGGCGCTTGATCGCGCGGCCGGCGTGGCGGGCGCCGGCGTCGGTCATCAGCTTGCTGTTGACGTCGGCGATGCGCGCGGCCAGCGAGACCGATTCGGAACCCGAGTTGAGGCAGAAGAAGCGCTCGTACGGGCAGCCGCCGCGTTCCACGCCGATGGCCCCGCGCAGGGCGCGCTCGAAGCGCAGCTGCGACAGCGACGGGGTCATGATGTTGGCCATCACCTGCGGCTTGGCCATCGCGGCGATCACCGCCGAGGGGGTGTGGCCGAAACCGAGCATGCCGTAGCCGCCGGAGTCGTGCAGGACCGCGCCCTTGAGGGTGACGACCCAGGGGCCGCGCGCGGTCAGGGCGACGTACGGGTTGACGCCGTCGTCGGGGTAGAAATTGACGTAGCCGGCCTGGATGGCCTGGATCTGCGCGTCCTCGTCGAGGTCGAGCAGGTCGGCGTGGAGGTCGCGGATCAGCGCGTATTCGGCGGCGGCGGCGGCGATGGCCTCGCCCAGTTCCGGATGGGTGACGGCGAAGCGGGCGACGGTCTCGTCGTCCAGGCCGACGGTGCGGCGTTTGCCGGCGTGGGCGCGCAGCGGCGCGAGTTGGGCGAGCAGGTGGGTCATGGCGATCTCCTGTGGTCGGTGTCGTCGGCGTCCTGCCGGTTGTTGCGTGAGCAGACCGGTCCGCCCCCTGGCCGGACCCTCGCAGTTGCAGCGGCCCCCCAAGGGCCGCCAAGCGCCATCTCTCACAACGGGAATGGGTGGTTCAGCTAACTCCTTGAAACGCCGGAAAACCACGCAAAAATTTTGCGTAAGGCCTAGGCCTTTTGACGATTTTTCGTTTCATTTCAATGATTTATGGGAGTCTATCACGTCCGTTCGGGCTCGATAACCCCCTGGTCGGGCGTCCCGATTCGGCCGCCGCGGGCGGCGATTGGCGACGCTGATGACGCTTGTCACCGGCGATCGGTGGCTGCGCGCACTGCCGTGCAACGCCGGCGGAACCGACAGTGGCGGCGAACTTCGAGCCCCCAGCGAGCCGGCCCCAGCGAGGCAGCCCCATGAGCGCGATCCATCCTTTCCATAACGTCGTCGCCGCGGCCGCGCGTCAGCCGCGCCCGGCCGCGCCGGCGAAGCTGCCGGCGTATGCCCGCGCCGCCTGGAGCGCGGGCCGCGCGGCGGCGCCGCGCGCCGGCGAGCGCGAGGGCGCACCAGCGCGCGCGCGCCGCGTCGCGGCCGTGCGCGCCGACCCGGCCGCGCCGGCCGAACTCCGTTAAAGTCCGCATCGTTCGTGGCCAGCGTGCATCCGACCCGCTCATTTCCCGCTGACGCGCCGCGCACCGAGGAGGGATCGTCGGGCCGTGCCGCCTCCGCCGCGATCTTCGCCGCCATCGCCGCCCGCTATGGCGGAACGCAAGGCGCGCCGCGCCCGACTTCCAGGATCGACACCCTCATGCGCACGCCCGGCCCACCGCTCGACGCCCACGACAACTTGCTGGGTTGGCATCTGGCCTCGCTGCTGTACCTGAGTTTCGTGTTCATCCCGGTGTTCAACTTCCCGGCGCCGTGGTGGATCCTGGCCATGGCGGTGGCTTCGGTGCTGGTGTTCCTGCCGCTGTACTGGGCGTTCTATCGCGGCGGCGCGACCTTGCGGCTGTGGCTGGTGCTGGCGGTGGCGGGGCTGGGCTTCGTCACCGTGCCGTTCGGGATCGGCGGCGGCACCTATCTGATTTTCTCCGCCGGCATGATCGCCAGCTTCCTGCCGCTGTGGCGCGGGCTGAGCCTGACCGTGGCGCTGTTCGCGCTGTTCGCGGCCGAATCCATCGCCACCTTGCCGGCGCAGGGCGCGCCGGTGTTCAGCGTGCTGATCCAGTCGCTGGTCGGCGCGATCGTGTTCACCGGCGTGCTCGCCGCGCGCTCGCGCGAGCGCCGCAACGCCGAGCTGCGTTTGACCCAGGAAGAAGTGCGGCGCTTGGCCAGCCTGGCCGAGCGCGAGCGCATCGGCCGCGACCTGCACGATTTGCTCGGCCACACCTTGTCGGTGGTGGTGCTCAAGTCGCAACTGGCGGCGCGTTTGATCGAACACGACAAGTGCGCGGCGCAAGACCAGATCAGCGAAGTCGAGCGGGTCGCGCGCGAAGCGCTGACCCAGGTGCGCGAAGCCGTCGCCGGCATCCGCGCCAACGGCTTGCAGGCCGAACTGGCGGCGGCGCGGCTGGCGCTGCTCGGCGGCGAGATCAGCCTCGACCACCGGCTCGACCCGGTGGACCTGCCGATGGCGGTGGAAACCGCGCTGGCGCTGGCGCTGCGCGAATCGGTCACCAACGTGCTGCGGCATGCGCGCGCGCGCCGGGTCGAGGTGGAGCTGACCCAGGACGCGCGCGGCAGCATCGCCCTGCGCATCGTCGACGACGGCCGCGGCGGCGTGTCCGCCGAGGGCCACGGCCTGACCGGCATGCGCGAACGCCTGCGCTCGGTCGGCGGCGTGCTGGAAATCGAAAGTCCTCCCGGCGCGGGCACGCGCTTGAGCCTGCTGGTGTCGCGCGAGGCGCTCAGCGCCGCGCGCCGCCTGCCGGCTTCCGCCGCTCCGACCGGGTCCGTGCGCCAGCCGGCGCTGCTCGAACGAGGTACCGCATGATCCGTTTGCTGCTTGCCGAAGACCAAGCCTTGGTGCGCGGCGCCCTGGCCGCGTTGTTGAACCTGGAACCCGACATCGAGGTGGTCGCCGAAGCCGGCGACGGCGCCCAAGCCTGGGAGGCGGTCAAGCGGGTGCAACCGGACGTGGTGGTCACCGACATCGAGATGCCGGGCATGACCGGCATCGATCTGGCGATGCGGGTGCGCGATTCGGGCATGCCGACGCGGGTGGTGATCGTCACCACCTTCGGCCGCGCCGGCTACCTGCGCCGGGCGATGGACGCCGGCGTGCGCGGCTACCTGCTCAAGGACGCGCCGGCCGGGCAGTTGGCCGAAGCGCTGCGGCAGGTGCACCGCGGCGGCCGCGCCATCGACCCGCAGCTGGCGGTGGCGGCGTGGAGCGACGAGGACCCGTTGACCGAGCGCGAGCGGCAGGTGCTGCGGCTGGCCGGCGAGGGGCTGTCGACCGCGGAGATCGGCGAGCGGCTGCACCTGAGCCAAGGCACGGTGCGCAACTATTTGTCCGAAGCGATCGGCAAGCTCGACAGCAGCAACCGGATCGAGGCGTACCGCCGGGCCCGCCAGAACGGCTGGCTGTAAGTTCCCAGCGAATACGGCCGAAGCCCCTGTAGGAGCGGCGCAAGCCGCGACCGCGGGGTATCCGTTCGCGGCGAAAGCTCCGGTGCGAGCGGCGCAGCCGGCCTGGGCCTTCGCGCAATCGATTGAGAGTCAACGGCTCTACCGAAGACCGGGCGAACGGAACGCGAGCGAGGGTTCTCGCCCGGTTGGAGCGCTTCGGCGCTGACAGGGCCGCGTCGCGGCTTGCGCCGCTCCTACAGTCGGGAGTGCGGGGTTCGCGGCTGGGGGAGGCGCCAACGCGGCGTTTTCGGGGTTGGCGGGTCGCGGCTTACGCCGCTCCTACAGGGGGCTGGAGACCGAGCCCCGGCCGGGCTGAACTGCGGTTTTGGCGCTCGCGGGCCAGACCCGGGATAATGGCCCGTTCTCCTCCTCGATCCGATCCGGCCGCTGGGCCGGGATGGCGGCCGGTTGGCCGAGCTTCGGACGGGGCGGCGCTTCGCGCTCACACCTCCGGTTTCCTTTGAAAAAATCCGACTTCCATTACGACCTCCCGCCCGAGCTGATCGCCCAGGCGCCGCTGGCCGAACGTTCGGCCAGCCGGCTGTTGTTGGTGCCGCCGGCGCCGGCCGCGCTCGAGGACCGCACCTTCCGCGATCTGCCGCAGTTGCTGCAGCCGGGCGATTTGTTGGTGTTCAACGACACCCGGGTGATCCCGGCGCGGCTGTTCGGCAACAAGAGCACCGGCGGGCGGGTCGAGATCCTGATCGAGCGCCTGCTCGGTTCCAACGAAGCGCGCGCGCAGCTCGGCGTGAGCAAGTCGCCGAAGGAGGGCGCGCGCATCGCCCTGGACGCCGGCGGCGAGGCCGAGGTGCTCGGCCGCGACGGCGAGTTCTACCGCCTGCGCTTCCACGTGCCCGAATCGCTGGAGCAGTGGCTGCTGCACGCCGGCCGCCTGCCGCTGCCGCCGTACATCCAGCGCGAGCCGGGCCAGGACGATGCCGAGCGCTACCAGACCGTGTTCGCGCGCGAAGTCGGCGCGGTGGCCGCGCCGACCGCCGGCCTGCATTTCGACGAGACCTTGCTGCAAGCGCTGCGCGAGCGCGGCGTGCAGTTCGGCCAGGTGACCCTGCACGTCGGCGCCGGCACCTTCCAGCCGGTGCGCGCGGACGACTTGTCCCAGCACGTGATGCACAGCGAATGGCTCAACGTCGGCGCCGGGCTGGTCGAGCAGATCCGCCGCACCCGCGCCGCCGGCGGCCGTGTGGTCGCGGTCGGCACGACCGTGGTGCGCGCGCTGGAAAGCGCGACCCATCAGGGCGGCGGCGAATTGCAGCCGTTCGCCGGCGAGACCCGCTTGTTCATCCTGCCGGGCTACCGCATCCGCTCGGTCGATGCGATGGTCACCAACTTCCATCTGCCGGAAAGCACCTTGCTGATGATGGTGTCGGCCTTCGCCGGCAAGGGCCGGGTGTTCGAGGCCTATGCGCATGCGATCGCGCAGCGGTATCGGTTCTTTTCGTACGGCGATGCGATGTTGTTGTCGCCGAGCGACGCCGAGTAGCGCCGCGGCATCCCGAAACCGAGAACCCTCAAGCCGTCGTTCCGGCGAAAGCCGGAACCCATTTTGATTTTGCTTCGCGCCGTTCGAATCGAGAGCAACGGCAAAATGGATTCCGGCTTTCGCCGGAACAACGGTGAAAAAGGCGAGGGCGCGGAGACATCCGCGCCGCGCCCCGAACGAATTCCACTTACACGCGTGCCGCTGCAAGCGCCCGCCGCCAACCAGGAACCCGCGCATGAGCCGCATGTCCTTCCAACTCCTCGGCCAAGACGGCGCCGCGCGCCGCGGCCGTCTGACCTTCCCGCGCGGCACGGTCGAAACCCCCGCGTTCATGCCGGTCGGCACCTACGGCTCGGTCAAGGGCATCATGCCCGAGCACGTGCGCGACCTCGGCGCGCAGATCATCCTCGGCAACACCTTCCACCTGTATCTGCGTCCGGGCCTGGACGTGATCGGCGATCACGGCGGCCTGCACGGGTTCTCGCGCTGGAGTGGCCCGATCCTGACCGACTCCGGCGGTTTCCAGGTGTTCTCGCTCGCGCACCGGCGCAAGATCACCGAGCAGGGCGTGACCTTCGCCTCGCCGGTGGACGGCAGCAAGGTGTTCCTCGGCCCGGAGGAGAGCATGAACATCCAGCGCGTGCTGGATTCGGACATCGTGATGATCTTCGACGAATGCACGCCGTACCCGGCCACCGAGGAGGTCGCGCGCAAGTCGATGGAACTGAGCCTGCGCTGGGCCGAGCGTTCCAAGAAGGCCCACGAGGGCAACGACGCGGCGCTGTTCGGCATCGTCCAGGGCGGCGTCCACCACGAGTTGCGCACGCGTTCGGCCGAAGCGCTCAAGGCGCTGGAGTTCGACGGCTACGCCATCGGCGGCCTCGCGGTCGGCGAGCCGGAGGCCGAGCGCAACGAAATGCTCGAACACACCTGCCCGCAGTTGCCGCAGGACCGCCCGCGTTACCTGATGGGCGTGGGCCGGCCGGAGGATCTGGTCGAATCGGTCGCGCGCGGCGTCGACATGTTCGATTGCGTGATGCCGACCCGCAACGCGCGCAACGGCCATTACTTCACCGCGCAGGGCACGGTGCGGGTGCGCAACGCCAAGTACGAGCGCGATCTGCGCCCGATCGAGGAAGGCTGCGACTGCTACGCCTGCGCCAACGGCTTCAGCCGCGCCTACCTGCGCCATCTGGACCGCTGCAACGAAATGCTCGGGCCGATGCTGGGCACCCTGCACAACCTGCGCTACTACCAGCGGCTGATGGCGCAGATGCGCGCGGCGATCGAGCAGGGAACCTTTGCCGCCTTCCGCGAGTCCTTCTACGCCGCGCGCAGCTGATACGCCGTTCGCCCGCGCGGCGGGCGGACGCCCTGTCCGCCTCTCCCGGCCGCGGGAGAGGGCGGGGCGAAGGCCGTCGCCGCCACCGCCCGCCGCCCCCGGTCCAAGGGGGAGCGGGCGAGACCGGCCCCGGCCCGCCCGCGAAAACGTGCGCCCCGGCTCAGATCCGGCCTGGAATCCATCGATTCCGGGCCCCGATCCGGGCCGGCCGTAGCCCCGGCCCGGCCGTGGCATAATCCCCGGCTATTTTTAGTTCCAGGACTTCCAGATGAACCTGATCGACCTCCTGATCGCTCCCGCCTATGCCCAGGGCGCGGCTCCGCAAAGCGGCGGCGGCCTGACCACGCTGGTCCTGCCGCTGATCCTGATCGCGGTGATGTACTTCCTGATCTTCCGCCCGCAGATGAAGCGCGCCAAGGAACACCGCGGCATGCTGGAAAAGCTGTCCAAGGGCGACGAAGTGCTGACCAACGGCGGCATCGCCGGCACCGTCACCAACATCGGCGAGAACTTCATCACCGTCGAAATCGCGCCGAACGTGAGCGTCCGCATCCAGCGCGGCGCCATTTCCAACGTGCTGCCCAAGGGCACCTTGAAGTCGGCCTGAGCCGACGCCACGCCACTTTGAGAAGCGGCGGCCGGGGAGGCCGCCGTAGGGGTTATCGATGCTGACCTTCGCGCGCTGGAAATACTTCGCCATTGTGGCGGTCCTGATCCTCAGCGTGATTTACGCGCTGCCCAACGCCTATCCGCAGGATCCTTCGGTCCAGGTGTCCGCCGCCAAGGCCGGCACCACCGCCATCGACGCGCCGCTGGCCAAGCGGATCGAGGGCATCCTGGCCGAGGCCAAGATTCCGTCCAAGTCGATCAAGGTCGAAGAGCAGGGCAACTTGCTGGTGCGCCTGGCCGACACCGAACAACAGACCCGCGCCGCCGACTTGCTGCGCCCGCGCCTGGGCAGCGACTACGTGGTCGCGCTGAGCCTGGCCCCGACCGCGCCGAAGTGGCTGGAATCGCTGGCCGCCAAGCCGATGCCGCGCGGCCTGGACTTGCAGGGCGGCGTCCACTTCGTCATGCAGGTCGACCAGAACGCCGCGCTCGACAAGCGCCTGGACGCCTACGTCGAAGACATCCGCTCGACCCTGCGCGACGCCGGCGTGCCCTACACCTCGGTGGTGCGCCGCGGCAACGAAGCCCTGGTCGCCACGCTCGGCGTCAACGCCGACAAGGCCAAGGCCCAGCAGCGCCTGCGCGCCTCGTTCCCGAACCTGGGCCTGAGCCTCGACGGCCAGACCGTGACCCTGGACGTGCCGCAGTCCGAGCTCAACCGCATCTCGCTGGAAGCCATCGAGCAGAACCTCAACACCCTGCGCAACCGCATCAACGCCTTCGGCGTGGCCGAGCCGGTGATCCAGCGCCAGGGCACCGACCGCATCGTGATCCAGCTGCCGGGCCTGCAGGACACCGCCGAGGCCAAGCGCCAGATCGGCGCGACCGCGACCCTGGAGTTCCGCGCCGTGGTCGGCGACGAAGCCGCCGCCGCCGCCGCCGTGCGCGACCGCAGCGTGCCGCCGGACGCGCGCGTCTACTACACCGAGAACAAGGTCCCGCTGCTGCTGTCCAAGCGCCTGCTGGTGTCGGGCGATCAGCTGGTCAACGCCCAGCCGATGACCGATCCGCAGACTGGCCGCCAGGGCGTGTCGATCAACCTCAACAGCGTCGGCGGCCAGCGCATGCTCGACCACACGCTGGAGAACGTCGGCAAGCGCCTGGGCATCGTCTACGTCGAGCAGATCCCGACCACCTCCATCGTCGACGGCAAGGAAGTGCAGTCGATCCGCACCGACGAGCGCGTGATCAACTCCGCGACCATCCAGGGCGTGTTCGGCAAGAGCTTCCAGACCACCGGCCTGAGCGCGGAAGAGTCCAAGTCGCTGGCCAACCAGCTCAAGTCCGGCGCCCTGGCCGCGCCGATGGTGTTCGTCGAAGAACGCGTGGTCGGCCCGAGCCTGGGCGCGGAGAACGTCAAGCGCGGCACCACCGCGGTGCTGTACTCGTTCGTGTTCGCGCTGACCTTCTTCCTGATCTACTACCGCATGTTCGGCCTGATCACCTGTCTGGCGCTGCTGCTGAACCTGCTGATGGTGATCGCGCTGATGTCGCTGATGGGCGCCACGATGAGCTTGCCGGGCTTCGCCGGCCTGGCCTTGTCGGTGGGCATGTCGGTGGACGCCAACGTGCTGATCAACGAACGCATACGCGAGGAATTGCGCGCCGGGGTGCCGCCGCAGGCGGCGATCGCCACCGGCTACGACAAGGCCTCCGGCACCATCTTCGACTCCAACATGACCGCGCTGCTCGCCGGCGTCGCGTTGTGGGCGTTCGGCACCGGCCCGCTGCAGGGCTTCGCGATGACCATGATCATCGGCATCCTGACCTCGGTGTTCACCGCGGTCACCGTGTCGCGCGGCATCGCCACCCTGCTGTACGGCGGCCGCCGCAAGCTCAAGTCCATCGCGATCTGACGGGAGAACCCAGACATGAAGATTTTCCCGCTGACCCTGCTGCCCAACGACGCCAACATCGACTTCATGCGCCTGCGATGGGTCTCCATCGCGGTCGCCGCCATCATCATGTTCGTGGCGATCGGCGCAATGGGCACCCGCGGCTTCAACTACGCCCTGGACTTCACCGGCGGCAACCTGATCGAAGCGCACCTGGACAAGCCGATGCCGCTGGACACGGTGCGCGAGAAGCTCGCCGCCGACGGCTACGACAGCGCCCAGGTGCAGACCTACGGTTCGGGCAACCAGTTGCTGATCCGCCTGCAGCCGCGCGAGGGCGAGAGCGGCGACGTCGCCACCAAGCACGCCGCCGACGCGGTGAGCAAGGCGGTGACCGACGCCGGCAACAAGGCCCAGATCGTGCGCAACGAGTTCGTCGGCCCGCAGGTCGGCAAGGAGCTCGCGCTCAAGGGCCTGTACGCGCTGCTGTTCGTGGTGGTGGGCTTCCTGATCTACATCGCCTTCCGCTTCGAATGGAAGTTCGCGGTGGCGGCGATCATCACCACCTTGCACGACGTGGTCGTGGTCGCCGGCTGGTTCGCCATCACCGGCCACGAGTTCGACCTGACCGTGCTGGCCGGCATCCTGTCGGTGATGGGCTACTCGATCAACGACACCATCGTGGTGTTCGACCGCGTCCGCGAGAACTTCCGCTCGATGCGCGCCGACCCCGAGGCGGTGCTGAACAAGTCGATCAACCAGACCCTGTCGCGTACCGTCATCACCTCGTTCGTGGCCTTCCTGACCGTGGTGGCGCTGTACATCTACGGCGGCGGTTCGCTGCGCGGCATGGCCGAATCGCAGATGCTCGGCATCATCATCGGTACCTTGTCCTCGATCTTCGTCGCCTGCCCGCTGCTGACCCTGGGCCTGCTGAAGGTCACCAAGCAGGACCTGATGCCGAAGGCGAAGGACGAAGCGGCGCTGGCGCGTCGCCCGTAAGTCCTCTTTGTTGCCGCACTCCGGGAAAGGCCGCGCATCCGCGCGGCCTTTTTCGTTTTCGTCCGCGCGCCGAATGCCGTCGGCGCGGCCGGGAGCGGCCGCCCGCGGCGCCATGCCGCGCCGCGCCGCCGCATTCGGCACAGTCAGGCTCGCACTGCCGATTGACCCCGCCGCCGCCACGCGAAAGACTTCGTGGGTCGCGACCACACGAAGGATCATCGGTATGCGCTCGAACACCCAAGCCGCGCTGTGGCTCGCGCTGGTGCTGTCCGTCGGCGTCGGCGCCGCGTTCGCGCAGACGCGCGACGAGGCGTTCCTCAAGCGCGACATCGCCTATTTCCAGGAGCGCTCGGCGGTCAGCGTGCATGCGCGCCTGCTCGGCGCCGAGCCCCTCGGCGACCACGGCGCCGGCGAAGGCCTGGGGGGCTATCCGCTGTTCCGGGTCCGCGCCCGCGCGCTGGAAACCTTCAAGGGCGCGCCGCTGGGCGAGTTCGCGTTCGATGTCGCGCTGGAATCCCCGGGCCGCCCGCCCGAGGGCGGCGACTACATCCTCAACCTGAGCCGCACGCCCGAAGGCCGGCTGTATCCGACCGACGAGAGCGTCGGCTGGATCCGCGCCACGCCCGGCTTGCTCGCCCACGCCCGCCGCCTCCCGCGCCGCTGAGCGCCGACCCAGGAGATCGCCTTGAACGTTCCCGCTCCCGCCGCGCCGCCCAACGCCGAACAGATCGACTACTGGAACGGCCCGGTCGGCCAGCGCTGGCTGACCTACAACGATTGGCTCGACGAACGCACCGCCGCCTACGGCCGCGCCGCGTTCGAGGCCGCCGCGCCGCAGCCCGGCGAGGCGGTGCTCGACATCGGCTGCGGCGCCGGCGCGACCTCGTTCGAACTCGCTCGCGCGGTCGGCGCGAGCGGCGCGGTGACCGGCGTGGACATCTCCGCGCCGCTGCTCGGTCGCGCGCGCGAACGCGCCGCCGCGCAAGGGCTGGCGGTGGAGTTCCGCGAAGCCGACGCCAGCCGGCCGGGCTTCGCGCCGCAGAGTTTCGACTTGCTGTTCTCGCGCTTCGGCGTGATGTTCTTCGACGATCCGACCGCCGCCTTCGCCGAACTGCGCAAGACGCTGAAGCCCGGCGGCCGTCTCGCCTTCGCCTGCTGGCAGGGGCCCGAGCTCAACGATTGGTACGAACGGCCGCTGGCCGCGATCGCGCACATCCTCGAACGCACGCCGGTGGATACGCGCCAGCCCGGGCCGTTCGCGTTCAGCGATCCCGACCACATCCGCGAAGTGCTGACCGACGCCGGTTTCGCCGGCGTCGAACTCAAGCCGTTCGCCACGCCGTTCTACCTCGGCCGCGGCGCCACCCGCGAGGCGATGGCCGACGACGCGATGGAGCAAGTGTTCCGGGTCGGGCCGATCGCGCGCTTGCTGGAACCGCAGAGCGAGGAGATCAATGCGCGGGCGCGCGCGGCGATCCGCGCATCTTTGCTGGAACTGGCCGGCGATGACCGCCTCGAGGTCGGCGGTGCGGTGTGGGTGGTGACCGCGCGGGCGGGTTGAGCGGGCAGGCCGCATCGCGATGGCGATGCGGCCGCGTGCCGGGTGTTCGCGTCGGCTATCCGTGTCCGATGTTCGTGCCGGATTTCAGGGGCAGGCCGTCGGCCGCCCGTTGCCGGTCGGGTCGGCGCCGCAGGACGCCAGCGGCCGGCCGCCTTCGTTGAGCCCGACCAAGTCCAGGTAGTTGGTCGAGTGCTCCGGATCCACGGCTTTTTGCTGAAACTCGCTGTAGACCGTGGCCATGAACCGCCTCAGCGCCTCGGCATCGTAGCCGCGGGTGGCGATCAGGCCCTGGCACACCTGCGCATAGTTGCGTCCGCGCTGGCCCGGGTAGTCGGTCTTCCACTTGGCGATGATGTTGCGCACGATGGTGTCATACAGCGTTTCATCGCTCCGCTCGACGTAGATGTTGTACTGCGCGCCGACCAGCGAGGCCTTGCCGTTGCCGGTCAGCGCGCAGCCGACCACGCCGCCGTCGAGGCGGGAAATGCCGTTGCAATACGCGGTATTGACCTTCTTGAGCAAGCTGTTGGGGCCGGCGCCGGAGCTGCACACCGCGAAGAACACGCTGTGTGGCGTGGCCGGGCGGGCCGCGCGCAGGGCGATGGCGAATGCGTCGTGAGTCATCTTCGAAATGCTGTTGGAGGCGCCGTGGGCGGCGACAAACAGCTGCGGGTAAGCCGGCAGCCCGCGTGCGTCGGCGCCTTCGATCGGCGCGACGCTGCCGTCGTCGCGCATCAGGAACGCGGCGGTCACGCCGTGATTGGCGCGCGACCATTGGTAATCGAACACGGCCGCCGGGTCGTCGCACATGTCCGACATGACGATCATCGCCTGAGCGTCGGCGGCGCGCGGCGCGAGCGTGCCGAGGGCGAGGCAGGCGCTGGCCAGCAGGGACAGCAGGGGAAACGGACGCGAGTGCGATGCGACGGTCATGGCGAAGGCCTCGGCAGAAGGGGATGGGCGCGGAGCCGGGCGGCGCCCGCACACACCCCGTTCAACGTCGCCGCATCACGGCGGTGAAGCGGCTTTCATCCGCAGGCTCGGGCGCTGGCGGTTGCGCTGCCGATAAATTCGGGGCGATTCGCGCGCTCCGGCGAGTTCATGCCGACAAGCGCGCGCAAACGAAAAACGCCGCGACAAGCGCGGCATTTTCGGCATGCTCGGCAATCGCGCCGGCCGGCGCGCCGGTTCAATCGAACGCGGCGGCGTAACCGGTGTTGACGATGCGCTGCTGCAGCGCCTCGGCCAGACGCAGGTTGCCGGCGACGATCTGGCGCGGCTGCAGGCCGCGGTTGTCCATCGGCCCGGTCGGGCGGCCCTTGAAGTCGGTGACCTTGCCGCCGGCCTCGCGCACCATCAGCACGCCGGCCGCGACGTCCCACGGTTTCAGGCCGGCTTCGAAGTAGGCGTCGGCGCGGCCGCAGGCGACATAGGCCAAATCCAGCGCGGCCGAACCGGTGCGGCGCACGTCCTCGGCGTCGACCAGCAGATTGTCCAGGCACTTGAGGTGGGCGCTGGCGCGCGCGCGTTCGCGCGGCGGGAAGCCGGTGATCAGCATGGCGCCGCCCATCTCCTTGCGGTCGGCGATGCGCACGCGCTTTTCGTTGAGCTGCATGCCGCTGCCGCGGCTGGCGGTGAACAGGTCGTTGCGCAGCGGATCGAAGATCACGCCGTGGGTCGGTTCGCCGTTTTCGCACAGCGCGATCGACACGCAGAAATGCGGGATGCCGTGCAGGTAGTTGCTGGTGCCGTCGAGCGGGTCGATGACCCAGGTGTTGCGCGACTGGCCGAGCGGGCCGTGTTCTTCGCCGAGGATGGCGTAGTCGGGCGTGGCGCGGCGGAATTCTTTGATGATTTCGGCTTCGGCCAGGCGATCGACTTCGCTGGCGTAGTCCATGCGGTCCTTCTCCACCACGTTGAGCGCGTCCAGGCGGTGCATGTGGCGCAACAGGATGTTGCCGGCGGCGCGGGCGGCCTTGACCATGAGGGTGACGGCGGGTTTCTGCATGGCTTTACGGCCTCGAACGGATGAGGTGGGGACGGCTGACGGGGGGAAAGAACGGACCGGCGCCTGTGGCCGGGGCGGGGAGTTTACCATTTGCGCATGAACCACGATCCCCGCGAATCCGACGAAGGCGCCCAGGCGCCTCAAAACGCCAACTCACTTGAGGCAGCGTCCACCCCCCTTGCCGAGCCGGCCGACCCGGCGGCGGCCCGCATCCGCATCGTCCTGGTCGGCACCCAGCACCCCGGCAACATCGGCTCGGCGGCGCGGGCGATGAAGACCATGGGCCTGTCGCGGCTGATCCTGGCCGCGCCGGAAAAGGCCCCGGACCGCGACAGTTACGCCCTGGCCGCCGGCGCCGACGACGTGCTGGCGGCCGCCGCGATCGTTCCCGATCTCGCCGCGGCGGTGGCCGATTGCCACTTCGTGTTGGGTTGCACCGCGCGCAGTCGGCGCATCGCCCTGGAGCAGTTCGACCCGCGTCGGGCCGCCGCGCTGTGCGACGCGCGCGCCCGCGCCGGCGGCGAGGTGGCGCTGGTGTTCGGGCGCGAGCGCACCGGCCTGGAGAACGAAGAACTGCAGCTGTGCCACGCGGCCGTGCACATCCCGGCCAATCCGGCGTACAGCTCGCTGAACCTGGCCGCCGCCGTGCAGGTGCTGAGCTACGAACTGCGCATGGCCGCGCTGGCCGCGGCCGGCGGCGAGGGCGAGGCGGGCGAACGGCGCGAGCCGCCGGCCAGCCACGCCCAGATGGAAGGTTTCTTCGGCCAACTCGGGCAAGCGCTGGACGCGATCGACTTCCACAAGGGCCGGGTGCCCGAGGCGGCGATGCACAAGCTGCGCCGCTTGTTCCTGCGCGCCGAGCTGGACGAGCGCGAGGTGCGCCTGTTGCGCGGCGTGCTGGCCGATGTGGAGCGCACCGCGATGCTGGCCGGATTCCGCCGCTGAGGTCCGCCGGCGCGGCGTCCGTGGGCTTGGCTGCGGCGGTATTGGCGGCCGGCGCGCTTGGGCGAACGGATCGTCGGCGCGTTCGTCTTCGGCGCCGCCGCGAAGCGGGCCGCGCACGGGTGCGACGCGCCGCGTCCGCCGCCGCTGCGCCGCCGGCCGGCCACCGGCGCCGCGACCGCGCCGGCCCGCGCGTCCCAGCGTTGCGTCCGCGCGCCAGCCCCGAGGTATCGGCGCGGACGCGGTTTCGATTACGCTGCCGCTGCGGTTGGCCGATCCGCTCGGCGAGGATGAAGCGATTGATCGCTGCTAGGGCTTGGCGTTGGGGGTGGTTGTTCGGGCTGGCCCTGATCGGGGTCTTGGGCCCGGCCGTGGCGGCGCCCGCGCCGCACGAACGCGCCAGCCATTCCCACAGCGAGGACCCCGACGCCCACGTGCTGGTGCTCGGGCGGATCAGCGACGATCCCAAGGCCCATTACGAACAGCTCAAGCCGCTGCTGGACTACGTGGTCCCGCGCATGGCGAACGTCGGCATCCGCGAGGGCCGCATCCTGATGGCCAAGGACGTGCAGCAGATGGGCAGCTACCTGCGCCGCGGCCGGGTCGATTGGGTCAGCGAGACCGCCGGCACCGCGATGCTGCTGCACCAGCGCGCCGGCGCGCGGCCGCTGCTGCTGACCGAGCGCGACGGCGTCAGCCACTACCACAGCGTGTTCTTCGCCCGCCGCGACAGCGGGCTGCGCTCGCTCGACGACCTCAGCGGCCACAACGTCGCCTTCCAGCGCCCGTCCTCGACCAGCGCCTACTTCGTGCCCGCCGCGACCTTGCTCGAACGCGGCCTGCGCCTGGAAATCCTGTTGTCGCCGACCGACCGCATCAACCGCGGCGCGGTCGGTTATCTGTTCGCGCGCTCGGAGCTCAACATCGCCACCTGGGTGCACAAGCGATTGGTCGACGCCGGCGTCACCAGCAATCTGGATTGGGACAACCCGCGCCGCGTGCCCGAGGCGTTCCGCCGCGACTTCGTCCAGATCGGCCGCAGCGCCGACTACCCGCGCGCGCTGGAGCTGGTGCGCGGCGACATGGACGCGAAGGTCGCCGCGCGCCTGCGCGAGGTGCTGCTGGACGCGGCCGAAGATCCCGACGCCGGCGAGGCGCTGCTGCGCTTCTTCAAGACCACCCGCTTCATGCCGGTGGACCCGGCCTCGCAACGCGCGCTCGACCACATCGGCGAAGGCGTGGCGCGGGTGCGCGCGGACGTCGAATGAAGAGGCCTCGATGAAGTCGCCGCGCGGGTTGCAGGCCAAGTTCCTGGCGATCATGGGCCTGGCCTTGGCCGTGGTGGCGGTGTTGATCCTGTTGCTGCTGCACCGGCAGGAGCGGATCCAGAGCGAAGTGGTCGGCGTCAGCCGCGACGCCATGCGCGACAGCTTCGTCGCCAGCCTGCGCCGCCACGGCGAGGGCGAGGTCGCGCAACTCGCCGGTTCGCTGACCAACCCGCTGTACTACTTCGACCTCGACGCGGTCGGCGAACTCAGCCGCGCGGCGATGACCAACCCGGGCGTGCGCTACGTCGTGGTCTACGACAACGACGGCAACGTCGTCCACGACGGCAGCGAGGAGATCCCGAGCTACGGCAAGCGCATGGACGATCCGCTCGCGGCCAAGATCGTCGCCGCGCCGGCGCTGCTGGGGCAGTGGGGCGAGAACACCTTCGACGTGTCCGCGCCGATCAAGATCGGCCAGCAGCGCTTGGGCGGCGTGCGCGTGGGTTACGACCTCAAGGCCATGCGCGCGTATCAGGACAGCGCGCTGCAGGAACTGCGCCGGCGCCTGGACGCGCTCGGCCGCTTGCAATTGCTGTGGGTGGGCTTGCTGAGCCTGGGCCTGCTGGCGCTGGGCGCGGCGATGCTGTGGCTGATCCAGCGCTGGCTGGTCAAGCCGATCCGCGATCTGGCCGAGGCCGCGCACGCGATCGAGGACGGCCGCTTCGGCCAGTTCGACGATTCCGACGCGGCCCGTCACAACGACGAAGTCGGCGACCTGATGCGTGCCTTCAGCCGCATGAGCCAGTCGCTGGCGCGCCACGACCGCGACATCCGCCGCATGGCCTACACCGATTCGCTGACCGGGCTGGCCAACCGGCTGGCGTTCCGCGAAGCCTTGGACGAGCGCCTGCAGCAGTTCGGCGGCGGCCGCGGGCAGTTGGCGCTGCTGTTCGCCGACATCGACGATTTCAAGCGGGTCAACGACACCCTCGGCCACGACGCCGGCGACGAGGTGCTGCTGCAGTGCGCGCAGCGCATCGCCCACACCGTCGAGCGGGTCGGCGGGCAGCGCGCGCTACTGGCGCGGTTCGGCGGCGACGAGTTCGTGATTCTGGTCGAAGGCGGGCATCACCGCCCGGGCGAGGCGCGCCATCTGGCGACCCATCTGGCCGAAGTGCTGGTGACCGAACTCGGCCAGCCGATCGCCGTGCACGAGCGGCAGGTGTTCCTCGGCACCTCCATCGGCGTCACCTTGTATCCCGAGGACGCCAACGGCGCGACGTCGCTGATGAAGAATGGCGACATCGCCATGTATCAGGCGAAAGTCGCCGGCAAGAATTGCTATCGCTTCTACAGCCGGGCGATGGATCAGGCGGTGGAGCGGCGCGTGCATCTGGAACACGCGTTGCGCGGCGCCTGGGATCGCGGCGAGTTGAGTCTGGTCTATCAGCCGGTGTTCCGTTTGGGCGACGGCGCGATGGTCGGCGCCGAGGCGCTGCTGCGCTGGAAGCACCCCGAGCAAGGGCTGATCGCGCCGTCGGTGTTCATCGACGTGGCCGAGCAGAGCGGGTTGATCGAAACCCTCGGCCCGCAAGTGCTGCGCGCCGCTTGCGAAGACGCGGTGGTGTGGCAGCGCGCGCGCGCCGGCGGCGAGCCGCTGTTCGTGTCGGTCAACGTCTCGCCGCGGCAGTTGCGCAACGGCGATCTGCCCAACGTGGTCGCCGCTTGCCTGCAGGAAACCCGGCTGCCGCCGTGGCTGCTGCATCTGGAACTGACCGAGACCGCGGTGATCGGCGACGAAGTCCACGCCAGCGCCTTGCTGTCGCGGCTGCGCGCGAGCGGGGTGAAAGTCTGGCTGGACGATTTCGGCACCGGCTTCTCCGGCCTGAGCCATCTGCGCCGGGTGCCGGTGGACGGCGTCAAGATCGACCGCAGCTTCGTCGCCGACGTGCTGCGCGACCCCGACGATCTGGCCCTGACTACGGCGATCATCGCCATGGCCCATTCGCTGGGCGTGACCGTGGTGGCCGAGGGCGTGGAGAAGGAAGGCCAGTACGCGGTGCTGCGCGAGCGCGGCTGTGATCTGGCGCAGGGCTATTGGCTCGGGCATCCGGTGCCGGCGGGGGAGTTTTTGGCGTTGTTGGCTTGAAGCCAGGAGATAGCGGATAGGAGTTAGGAGATAGCAAAAGCGGCTCTTCGCTATCTCCTAACTCCTATCCGCTATCTCCTAGCCTAGCTTCGCTTGCGCCATCGCCACCCACTCCGCCACCGCCTGCACCAAGCTGCCCGACAGAATCCCGAACACCACCACCGCCGCGGCGCCCGCGGCCCAGGCGATCAGCATCAGCTTGCCGTCGCGTTCCAGCAGGGCGAAGGCGAACAACAGCAGCAGCGCGCCGAACAGGAAGTTGGTGAAGGGGATCGGCAGCGACAGCAGGACGCCGACCAGGACCACGAGCAAACCGGTCAGCGCGCTGGCGGCGCGGTGATCGAGCAAGGCCGGCAGGCGCGGGCTGACGAAGCGTTCCAGCCGGGTCAGCCACGGCGCCAGCAGATTGCGGAACTTGCCCAGCGCGCTGCGGTGCGGGCCGCGCTTGGCGATGAAGCCCGGCAGCCACGGCCGGCGCAGGCCGATCAGCAGTTGCAGGCCGACCAGGATCACCAGCGGCCCGCTGATCGCGCCGCCGACGCCCGGAATCGGAATGAAGGCGGGCAGGGTGGAGACGAACAGCAACATGCCGAACGAGCGGTTGCCCAGGCCGTTGAATACGTCGCCGAAGCGCACCGCCTCGTTCGGGTCGCCGGCGACGATGGCGTCGAGCAGGGCGCGGGTGCCGGCCTCGTGCGCGTCGCGCGCGTGGGAACGGCGGTCGCCGTCCCCACGCGGCGCGTCGCCGCGATCAGCCGCTGGTGGCGTCATCTTCGCCGGACTCCGCGGGCTTGGCCTGTTGCGGTTGCAGCAGCAGCTTGTCGATGCGCGGGCCGTCCAGATCGATCACCTCGATCCGCCAGCCCGGCCAGGAGAAATGCTCGCCCACGTGCGGGATGCGGCCGAAGTGGGCGATGACCATGCCCGCGGCGGTGTGGAAGTCGTGTTCGTCTTCGTTCGGCAAGCGGCCGCCGCCGACGGTTTCGCGCAGTTCTTCCAGCGGCAGCGCGCCGTCGACCAGATAGCTGCCGTCCTCGCGCTGCACCACCGGGCCGGGCTGGTCGTCGGATTCGGCGTTCTGCACGCGGCCGATCACCGCGCCCATCAGGTCGTTGACCGTGATCAGGCCGGTGACGTCGCCGTATTCGTCCACCACCAGCGCCAGCGACTGCTGTTCCTCGCGGAAGATCTCCAGCAGCTTCAGCGCGTGGGTGGATTCGGACACGAACAGCGCGTCCTTGAGCTGGCCGAACAGATCCGGCACGCGGCCCTGGACCAGATCGGCCAGCAGCGCCTTGGCCTCGAGCACGCCGAGCACGTCCTGATCGCTGCCGCGGTAGACCGGGAAGCGCGAGAACGGCGATTCGCGCATCGTCGCCAGGTTCTCGTCCAGCGAGGCGGACGCGTCGAGCCAGGCGATGCGGGTGCGCGGCGTCATCAGGCTGTCGGCGGTGCGGTCGCCCAGGCTCAGCACCCGGTTGACCATCTTGCGCTCGTCGGCGTCGATCACGCCCTGCTCGTGGCTTTCGCTGACCAGCAGGCGGATTTCCTCTTCGCTGATCTCGCTGCGCGCGTCGTCCTTGATGCCGAGCAGGCGCAGCACGAAGCGGTTGATCGTGCCCAGCACCCACACCGCCGGCTTGGCCGCGCGGGCCAGGCCGTTGAGCACGATCGCCACGTTGCTGGCGATGCGTTCGGGATTGGTCAGGGCCAGGCGCTTGGGCACCAGTTCGCCGAAGATCACCTGGGCCGAGGCGATCAGCACCACCGCGGTGCCGATGCCCAGGGTGTGGGCGTAGCGGGTGGCGTCGCCGGG
This sequence comes from Lysobacter sp. K5869, assembly GCF_018847975.1. Classification (NCBI taxonomy): domain Bacteria; kingdom Pseudomonadati; phylum Pseudomonadota; class Gammaproteobacteria; order Lysobacterales; family Lysobacteraceae; genus Lysobacter; species Lysobacter sp. K5869. The sequence goes on from NZ_CP072597.1 coordinate 2,882,424, forward strand.
CAGCAGGAAGTCGAACCAGCCGGCGATGATCAGGCCGATCGACTCGCCGCCGAACAGGCCGGTGAGGATGCCGATCAGGGTGATGCCGATCTGCACGGTCGACAGCAGGTTGTCGGGCTGCTCGGCCAGCGCCAGCGCGGTGCGCGCGCCCTTGCTGGTCTCGGCCATTTGCTTGAGGCGCAGCTTGCGCGAGGTCATCAGCGCCATCTCCGACATCGCGAAGAAGGCGTTGACGACGATCAGAGCCACGACGATCAGAAGTTCCAGCATCGGCAGTGCCTCCTGTGGCCGGCGGACCGCGGCGCGGTCGATTCACGGAAAGGGGCGGTGCGGTGCGGGATGGCCGGCAGTGCGCGGCCGGGCGGCGGTTTTGGGTCGTCGTCCATGGTGTGGTGCGGGGAAAGGAAGGGTCGCCGCGGCCGGCGCCTGGGGCGCGGGACGGGGCGGGGCCGATCTTAGCAGGCCCGCGCGGCGCCCCTTCGTGAAAAGCCGGCCGGCGCGCGGAACCGCCAACTCGGTGCGGGTCCATACCGACTTGGGGGCGGGCGGATGGCGCGTCAAGGTGGGCGGGCCGTCGTCAAACCGTCATAATCGCGCCCGCACGCCCCGTTCCGGCTTTCCGGCGCGGCCGCGCGCGGCGCCGGCCCGGCCGGTCGCCGACCCCTTTCGAAACCCGCCGGACGGCAGCGCCGCGTCGGCCCAGAGGCTCCCCGCATGTTCTCCCTGCAGACGATTTTCGGCCAAGGCAACCAGTTCTACACCCTGCTGGAGGAGGCGGCCGTCGCCGCCCACGACGCCACCCGGGCGCTGCACGAGATGCTCAAGGCCTCCGACCGCCAGCCCGCGCTGGACGCGTTCAAGCTCGCCCGCCAGCGCGAGCGCGAGACCTCCGACAAGATCAGCCAGGAGCTGGTCGACAGCTTCATCACCCCGATCGAGCGCGAGGACATCGAAGCGCTGTCGACCGCGCTGTACAAGATTCCCAAGCAGGTCGAGAAGTTCGCCGACCGCTACTCGCTGGCGACCCGCCACCTGGAACACATCGACTTCGCCCCGCGCGCGGCGATGCTGGAACAGGCCGCCGGCGTGGTGGTGAAGATGGTCCACCAACTGCGCCACCTGAAGCTGGAGCCGATGAAGGCGCTCAACGACCAGCTGCGCGCGCTGGAGAACGAAGCCGACCGGCTGATGCTGGAGCTGTACCGCGACATCTACTCCGGCCAGCTCGACAACCTGCAGATGTTCTTGCTGAAGGAGTTCTTCGAGATCCTGGAAAAGGCCATCGACCGCTGCCGCGAGGCCGGCGTGGTCGCCTATCAGATCGTCCTGAAAAACTCCTGAGGCGCGCGCGATGCTTACGCTCGTCCTGGTGGTCATCCTGGCCGCGTTGATCTTCGAATACGTCAACGGCTTCCACGACACCGCCAATTCCATCGCCACGGTGGTGGCGACCAAGGTGCTCTCGCCGATGCAGGCGGTGGCGCTGGCCGCTTCGACCAATCTGATCGGCGCGCTGTGGGGCACCGCGGTGGCCAAGACCATCGCCTCGGGCCTGATCGACGCCGGCGTGGTCGAAGTCGGTTCGCAGCTGATCCTGTGCGCGCTGCTCGGCGGCATCATCTGGAACCTCATCACCTGGTGGCTGGGCCTGCCGTCCTCGTCCTCGCACGCCTTGATCGGCGGCCTGTGCGGCGCGGCCATCGCCGCGGCCTCCAACAACTGGCACGCGGTGGTGTGGTCGCACCCGGCCGAACCGATCTGGAAGAGCGCCGGCGTGCTGTGGAAGGTGGTGGTGCCGATGTTCACCTCGCCGGTGCTCGGCTTCGCCGCCGGCTTCCTGGTGATGGGCGTGCTGTTCGCGATCATCTCGGCGATGGCCTCCAGCGGCGGCGTGTTGCGGCGGATGGCGCGGCCGCGCTGGGTCAACGGCTTCTTCGGCAAGGCGCAGCTGCTCAGCGCCGCCGGCATGGGCTTCGCCCACGGCATGAACGACGCGCAGAAGACCATGGGCATCATCGCCCTGGCCCTGGTCAGCGCGCAGCAGGCCGGCACCCTCGACAACCTGCCGGCGTGGCTGGCCTTCCTGCACCCCTCGCCGGGCGCGCTGGCCAACAACGACATCGACACCTGGATCAAGCTGACCTGCGCCGTGGTGATGGCGGCCGGCACCGCCGCCGGCGGCTGGCGCATCATCAAGACGCTCGGCCACAAGCTGGTCAAGCTGCACCCGATCCACGGCTTCGCCGCCGAGACCAGCGCCGCCTCGGTCATCATGGCCGCGTCCTCGCTCGGCATCCCGGTGTCGACCACGCACAACATCTCCGCCGCGATCATGGGCGTGGGCACGGCCAAGCGCTTCAACTCGATCAAGTGGACCGTGGTGGAGAAGATGATCTGGGCGTGGATCCTGACCATTCCCGCCGCGGGCGGTATCGCTTATGCGTTGTTCGAACTGATGCGGTTCATGGGCTGGATCTGAGGTCCGGCGATGGATACGAAAAAGGCCCGTGGATGCGGGCCTTTTTCGTTGCGCGGGATGGGAGGTCGCGTCGTTGTTGGGGGTTCGCGGTCGCGGCTTACGCCGCTCCTACAGGTAGCGCATGCGGCATCCGCAGCCCCTGTAGGAGCGGCGTAAGCCGCGACCGCGTATCCTCAACAACGACGAACCCGACCTTCGCGCGAAATCAGAGCAAATCGCCGTTCGCCGACAACACCCGCTCCATGCTGTCGCCGACACCGCCGATCTCCAGCACCAGCCGCTGCAGTTCGGCCGAGTCCAGCGTATCCAGCGGACGGTTCTCGCACAGTTGCAGATACGGCACGCCGTCGAGATTGCCGATGGCGAGATAGCCGACGTGGCTTTCCCAGTTGAACGCCAGCGCGCGGCGCGCGTCCAGGCCGGTGGTCGGGGCGATCGCGGTGCTCACGCGCAGGAAGCCGCGGCCGTCGTCGTCCTCTTGTTCGGACAGGAAGATCGACTGATGGCGGGTGCCTTGTTCGAGCGACAGCTCGACGCAGATCACGCTGTCGTGGACGGAAAGGCGGAACCCGGCTTGGGTGAGATGCTTTTGGATGTGGTCGAACTGCATGGGGGCGACTCCTGCGCGCAACAGGGCATATGCTACCGCGATGGACAGCGAAACTGCCGCCAAGCGGATCCTCGCCGCGATCCGCGCGATTCCCCGGGGCGAAGTCGCCGGCTACGGCGAGGTCGCGCGCCGCGCCGGACTGCCCGGACGCGCCCGTCTGGTCGCGCGCCTGCTCAGCGGGAACGACGACGCCCAGCTGCCCTGGCACCGGGTGCTGCGCTCCGACGGCCGCATCGCGTTCCCGGAAGGCTCCAAGCAGTGGCGCGAACAGTCCCAACGTTTGCGCGCGGAAGGCGTGAAGGTCGAGAAGGGGCGGGTGCGCGGCCAGCGCGCGGCGGCGACGATGGACGAGCAGATCTGGGGGCCGGCCGAGTAAGCCGGCACGCTAAGCCGGCCTGGCGAGCCGGCGCTCAGCCGGAGCGCCGAGCCCGCGTATCGGATCGGCGCATCGAGCGGGCCGCCGGAGCCCGGCGCGCCGAACGCGAGGCGCGCGCCGCGAACCGCCCGGCGGCGACCGCGACCGCGGCCACGTTCCGATCTGAACGGCCGGCGCGATCTGCACGCCGCGCTCACCTCGCGGCCCGGCGCGCGCGGCTACCATAGCGCCCGGTTCGAGGAGTCGCGATGTTTTCCAGTATCCCGCCGGTCACGCGCAAGCTGCTGATCGCCAACGTTGCCGTTTTCCTGTTGCAGTCCATCGCCAGCGCCAGCGAAACCGCGCGCCTGTGGCCGCTGTGGTTCGAGCTGTGGCCGTGGGTGCCTTCGCAGTTCATCGTCGACGGGCCGGGCTTCATGCCCTGGCAGCTGATCACCTCCGGCTTCATGCACGGCGGCCTCGGCCATCTGGTCTTCAACATGCTCGCCCTGGTGATGTTCGGCTCGTCCATCGAGTACGAATGGGGCGCGCGCCGCTACGCGATCTACTACTTCGTCTGCTTGCTCGGCTCGGCGCTGCTGCAACTGGTGGCGGCGACCTACGCCATCTACGAAGGGCAACTGATCCTGACCCTCGGCGCGTCCGGCGCGATCTACGGCCTGCTGCTGGCCTACGGCATGCTGTTCCCGAACCGCAAGGTGACCCTGCTGCCGTTCCCGATCGTGCTCAAGGCGCGCACCCTGGTGATCGTCTACGTCGCCGCCTCGCTGTTCTACGGCGTGTTCACCACCGGCACCGGCGTCGCCCACTTCGCCCACCTCGGCGGCATGATCGTCGGCTGGTTGCTGATCCGCTCCTGGCGCTCGCACCCGCCGCGCAACGGCGGCGGCCCGCGCCGCGACCCGCGCGCGGACGCGCTGCGCGAGCGGCGCAAGGCGTCGAAGTTGCGGGTGGTGAAGTAGCGCGCTCCTCGGGGATTAAAGATGGCCGCGACGCCGATGCCGTCGCTGCCGCCGCAATCTCTTTGCGGCGCATGAGGTTGCCGACTCAAGGATGAGTAGAAAATGAGCCTTGTTTTGGCGGATGCATCGAGGAATGATGTTTCCAGCGCATCGGCATCCGCCGATGTTCCAGGGAGGGGACATGAAAAAGGCCGCCGCGGGTTTCTCGTTCCTGTCGCTTCTGCTCGCGACGCATAGTGGGTTGGCGCAGACTACGATCGAATACGTCCATACCGATGCGCTCGGCAGCCCGGTAGCGGTCACCGATGCGGCCCAGAATGTGGTCGAGCGGTTGCAGTACGAGCCTTATGGATGGACGCTGGATGCCGTGGTCGATGGCCCTGGGTATACGGGGCATCTGACCGATGCTGCGACCGGGCTCGTATACATGCAGCAGCGCTATTACGATGCGTCGATGGGCATTTTCCTGTCGATAGACCCTGTGACGGCCCTGGCGGCCCCCTTAGTGGGCTTCAATCGTTATCGGTATGCGCTAAGCAATCCATACGGATTCAAGGACCCGGACGGGCGTTGGGTCTGCAACGGCGAATCCTGCGCCAAATTCGAGAAAGCGCTGGAGCGCGTCGTCGCAGCGGCCAGCAATCCTCGATTGACCGATGACCAGCGTGGTGTCATGCGGCAGGTGGTCTCGTTTTACGGTCCTAAAGGCGACGCCAACGTTCGAGTGTCGTTCAACGAGTCGATGAGTACCGACGGCTCCGCGGCCATGCGGAAGAGCGGCGGTCACGATATTCAATTCAATATGAGCAGACTCTCCCACCGCTCGGGCGATAACTTCATTCCGAATTTTGCCCGCCAGACTGCGCATGAAGGACAGCACGGGGTGGATGATATGGATCGCAGGCGCCCCGTCGCCACGCTTGCCGAGCGAAAAGCGACGGAGGTCAACTCCTATCGCGCAGCGGCGATCTACCAGAAGGCCGACCAAGTCGTGTTCAGTAGTGTCGATGGGTGGACTCCGTGGGGAGGCGTCAACGAACAGGCGATTCGCACGCAAGCGGACCTCTCTGTTGCCGCTGCTTGTCGGGGCGTCGCCGAAGGCAGTTGCCAATGAGCGGCCGGCGTCGGATGCGACTAGTTGCGTTTGCGCTATTCGTAGCCGTCTCGCTTTTGTGCGCTATCGGTTGTGCAAGTCGAGCGAGTCTTCTGGGAAACCAAGCGGCGACGTTGGGATCGGGTTGGGATCCGCCTTCTTTTTTCTTCAAGCCCGGGCTGCCAAAAGTGGGAGACCGCTTGTCCGGCTCCACCGACGAGCGTTTCACAAGAACCGAGGCGATGCTGCTCGATACGATCCGGATGATGAAGGCATTCCCGGATTGGCGCTTCGAGATCAGGGCGTCCACCGATAACGAGGAGTGCGTCGGGTCGGCCTGTGCCGAACTTTCGTTGCGGCGGGCTATCGTCGTGCGCGATTGGCTGCTTGAGCATGGCGCTCCGGCGGCGTCGCTGAAGCCATTGAAGGCATTGGGCTCGATGGAGCCGCTGGCGGACAATTCCACCGAGGACGGACGCCGCATCAATCGGCGCGTCGAGTTCGCGGTGGAATTGCCCAGCGGCTGATTTCGTCGATGACGGACAATCGAGCGCAGCTCCAGCCAATCGTAGGAACGTTTCTGGTTCTTCTTCTGACGGCTTGCGTCAACGGATCGGAGCGCCTCGGAAAAAACGGCGGCTTGGCGTCGGGGCCGGATCTGCCCCCGGTTTTTTTCAGGTCTGGTTTGCCGGCGAGCGAAGGTGGGTTGATGGATGCGCTGGACGACCGGATCACCGATCCGAGCGGGGCGCTCCGGAATGCTCTGCAGGCGGCAAACGCCAATTCCAAGGTTAAGCTCGAAATCGGCGGCCATGCCGACCTTGAAGAGTGCGAAACCACGGATTGCTACGCTTTGTCGCGGCGCAGGGCAGCGGCGGTCCATGCCTGGTTGGTCGGCCATGGGATTTCAGAGCGCGCGTTGTCGGCTCCGAAAGGATATGGCCATGACCGGGCCATTGCCGCGGACTCGACGGATTCCGAGAGGAGGTACAACCGTCGCGTCGAATTCAGTTTGGTTGGGCCCCGCTAGCCTTTGATGGCGACGTGCCGTTGCAAGATGGCTCGAACGAAGATGGCCGGTGCGCCAATCTTCGGGCGGAGCTGGCCGCCGAATGGCCTTGATCGATGGAACATGCGTTCGACGTTGCGGGTCGAAGCTCGCAACGTTCCATGCGGTCGTGCTGGCGGCGGCGATCAGAAGCCCGGCCGTAGTCGCACCTGCTCCAGTTCCTTGCGCACCGACCGCCAAAACAACGTCGGCGCGATCCAGGTATACGCGCAAAACACCAGCCAGCCGTACGACAGCGGACCGACCCACTGCGGCAACCCTTGCTGCGGCAGCGCGATCAGGGCGATGCGGTAGAGCAGGAACATCGCCAGCAGCAACACCACCATGCGTGTGCGCGAGCCGCCGCTGAGGAAGCTCTGCAAGCGCCACCACAGGCCCAGCAGCGGGCTTTGCCGCGCTTTGACCGCGGCCAGCAGGGTCAGCGCGTCGGCGTCGCCGGGATCGATCTGCAAGGCCCAAGCGGCGTGTTCGCGCGCGCGCTCGGGCTCGCCGCGGGCGAGTTCGCAGTGGCCGAGCACGCACAGCGCCTCGACGTGTTCGGGGTGCGCGCGCAGCACCTCGCGCGCGAGTTCCTCGGCGCGCGCGCGTTCGCCGCGGCGCAGTTCCAGCCAGGCCAGCAGGGCCGGGTAATCGGGATCGTCGGGGTCGAGTTCGCAGGCGCGGCGCGCGTGTTCCAAGGCCTGCGCGTCGCGGCCCCAGGCGCGGTAGAGGCGGGCGAAGGCGTCGGCGACCGCGGCCGATTCGGGCGCGAGTTCGCGCGCCGATTGTAGATGCGCCTGCGCGGCGGGAAAGCGGCGCTGGGCGATGGCGGCCACCGCCGAGGCCAGATGCGCGAACGCCGATTCGGGTTCCAGCTCCAGCGCGCGTTGCGCTTCCAGCGCGGCCGCGTGCAGGCGCTTGCGCTTGATCAGGCACAGGGCGAGGAAGGCGTGCGCGTCGCTGTGGTCGGCGTCTTCGCCGAGCAGGCGCAGCAGCGCGTCGATGGCCGCGTCGATCTGGCCGTGCGCGTAGTAGCGCTCGGCCATGCGGTAGCGCGCTTCGGACGAGGACGCGCTCATTGCAGCGCCGCGCGCAGCAGCGGCGGCAGCGCCGCCAGATCGAGCGCGCCGCGTCCGACCACCGCCAGCAGAACCATCAGCGGCAGGCCGTTGCGCGGCTCGCCGCCGTAGTGCTCCCACACCTCGAAGGTGTGTTGCTGCATCAGATACAGCGCGTAGGCCACCGCGACCTTGAGCGCCAGCACCGACAGCAGCGCGTACGGCGCCATCGCCGGCGCCAGCCAGCCGAAGCCGACGGCGATCATGACCGCCGCGGTCAGCGCGGGCGAGCCCAGCGCGCTCAGCGCGACGCAGCCCCATTCGCGCCAGCGCGTCGGGCTGCCGAGCGCGGCGGCGTTGAAGGCGAACCACAGCAGGCCGAAGCCGCCGCCGGCCAGCATCAGGGTCAGCAGCGGCCACAGCGGATCGGTGGCGTAGCGGCTGAGGCCCGAGGGCAAGGGTTCGTCGGGCAGACGGTAGTAAGCGCGTTGCGCCATCAGCCGGCTCCGTGGCGTTTGAGGAACTCCAGCACTTCGTCGTACTGGCCGCCCTGATTGGCGTAGCGCGCGTGGTTGCGCGCCGTGGTCAGCCATTCCAGCGTGGTCGCGCGGGTGTCCTTGAGCGCGGCGCGCAGGTGGGCCATGGTCAGCGGCGCTTCGCGGCCTTGTTCGATCGAGGCCTCGATGGCTTCGTCGATCGCGGTTTCGACCAGATGGCCGAGGTCGGCGCCGGAGAAACCCGAGGTCAGCCGCGCCAGTTCGCCGACGTCGATGTCGTCGGCGCACGGCCGTTCGCGCAGTTGCAGTTCCAGGATCGCGCGCCGCGCCGGTTCGTCCGGCGGCGGCACGAACAGCACGCGGTCGAAGCGGCCGGGACGGCGGAACGCGGCGTCGACCGCCCACGGCACGTTGGTCGCGCCGAGGATCAGCACGCCGCTGTTGTTCTGGGCGAAGCCGTCGAGCTCGGTCAGGAATTGGCTCACCAACTTCGCCGAGGCCGACTCGCGCGAGTACTGGCGCTTGCCGCCGATGGCCTCGACCTCGTCGAAGAACACCACGGCCGGCGCCTGCTTGCGCGCGGTCTCGAAGATCGCATGCAGCTTGCGCTCGGATTCGCCGATATACATGTCCAGCACATCGGTGATCGCGACGTTGAAGAAGCGCGCGCCGCATTCGCCGGCGGTGGCGCGGGCGAGCAGGGTCTTGCCGCAGCCCGGCGGGCCGTACAGCAGGATGCCGCCGCCGGAGCGGCGCTTGAAGCGCTCGAACAGCGAGGGCTTGAGGAACGGGGTGACGATGCGGCGGCGGATCTGCTGCTTGACCTCGTCCAGCCCGCCGACTTCGGCGAAGCCGATGCGCGCCTGCGCCGGTTGCAGCAGGCGGACCACGTCCTGCGCGTCGGTGTCGTCGTTGGCGATGCTGGTTTGCGCGCCCGCGCCGGGGCGGCGCGCGGCGGCGAGCGAGATCACCTTGCCGCTGAGTTCCGACGCCAGCGCCGCGTCTTCCAGCGCCGGGTTGAGCGCGACGGCCTGTTGATAGAGCGAGCGCGCTTCCTCGCGCGCGCCGTCGCCCAGGCGCAGGCGCGCGCGGGCGAACAGCGCGGCGGCCGAGTCGGGCGCGGCGACGAGCAGCACGCGTTCGTCGTCGCCTTGGCGCAGCAGCAAGGCCAGCGCAGCGTCGCGGCGGGCCGGGTCGGCGAGCAGGGCGGGGCCGGACAGGTCCAGCGCGCGGCCCAGCGCGGCGGCGTCCGGCGTGTTTAGGCAGGCGTCCACCACCAGCGTCGCCAGCGCCGGATTGGCCGGGCTGGCGGCGAGGGCGGCGAGCAGGCCGTCGAGCAATTCGTTCGGGGGCGTATCGGGCATGGCGGCATCCGGGCCGGCGAGGCGTGATCGAAAGGGCGGGGCGCAACGGGATCGCTAGGGTAACCAACCGCGCCGCCGGCCGGCGAGGCGCGCACAGCGCTGCGACGCTCACGATCCTAACGCGACGCGAGTTGCGGTTTCGCGCGGCCGGCGCCTACAGTGCGCGCGTGGCCGGCGCACGCGCGCGGCCGTTCCGATCAAACCCCAACGCCACGCCGCCGCGGCCGTTCCCGCCGCCGCCGCGCGCCGCCAAGGACTCAGGCCGCTCCCGTCATGACTTCCAGTTCCGCCGCCCCGAACCCGGCCGCTCCCGATTCCGCCGCCCAGCAAGCCGCGGCCCGCGTCCGCGACGCCGCGCACGCGGCCACCGCCGGGCTGGTCGAGCGCGAACAACTCGCCGAACTGATCGTGCTGGCGGCGGTGGCGCAAGAGCATCTGCTGATCCTCGGCCCGCCCGGCACCGCCAAGAGCGCGGTGGTGCGGCGTGTCGCCGCGGCGCTGGGCGGACGCTATTTCGAATACCTGCTGGGCCGCTTCACCGAACCCTCGGAACTGTTCGGCCCGGTCGATCTGCGCCGCCTGCGCGAGGGCGTGGTCGAGACCGACGTCAGCGGCATGCTGCCCGAAGCCGAGGTCGCCTTCCTCGACGAAGTGTTCCTGGGCTCGACCGCGATCCTCAACACCTTGCTCGGCGTGCTCAACGAGCGTCGCTTCCGCCGCGGCCACACCCAGATCGCGTGCCCGCTGCGCGTTTGCGTCGGCGCGTCGAACGCGCTGCCCGACGACGAATCGCTGGCCGCGTTCGCCGACCGTTTCTTGCTGCACCTGTTCGTCGAACCGGTGCCGGACCATCAGCTCGAAGCGCTGCTCGCCGGCGGCTGGCAGGCCGAGCGCGCGGCCTTGTCGCATCAGGCCGAACTCAGCGACATCGACGAACTGAGCCGGCGCGTGCCGATGGTGGCGATGGAGCGCGCGCGCGGTTTGTTGGCGCAGGCGATCCGCAAATTGCGCGGCGCCGGGCTGAGCTTGTCGGACCGGCGCATCGTCAAAGTGCAGCGTCTGATCGCCGCGGCCACGGTGCTGGCCGGGCGCGACAGCGCGAGCGAGGCCGATCTGTGGCCGCTGTTCTACGTCATGCCCACGCGCGAAGCGCAGTTGGCCGCGCAGGAGGTGCTGCGCGATTCGCTCGCCGCCGCCGCCAATCCGACCTTGCGCGCGGCGGTCGAACACGCCGCGCTGCAGCCGGTTTCGCGGGTGGCGCGCTTGCTCGAAGCCGCGCGCAACTGTCTGGCCGGCGCGGCCGACGCGCCGGGCGCCGGCGTCATCGCTGAGGCGTTGCTGCGCGAGATCGACGCCAACTTCGACAGCGACCGCCTGCCGGCCGAACTGGCCGCCGAGCGCGCGCGTCTGGCCGAACGGGTGACGGCGGCGGCATGAACTGGGAGTGGGGCCCGGAACCGGAACCGCCCGCGCCGCAGGGCGCGGCCGGCGTCGGCCGCGCCGTCTCGCGCGCGTTGCTGGCCGCGGTGGAAGCGTTGGAACCGGCGCGGCGCGGCAAGCTCATGCTCACCGCCAACGCCGATGTGCTGGTCGCCACCGGCCCCGCCGCGGAACTGCCGTGGTGCGAAGGCGTGCTCTACATCGCTCCGCGCGAACCCGCGCCGGCGCTGTGGTTGCCGACCACGCAGCGCCCGCAATTGCCGCTGGATTTGCTGCAACGCGCGCTGGAGCGCCGCCACCGGCCCTCGCCGCTGCTGATGCTGCGCGAACCGGCGCAACTGGTGCCGCTGCACCGCGCGCTGCCGGCCAGCGACGAACTGATCGCGCAGATCCGCGCGCGCTGGCAGGACTGAGCGCATGCGCCTGCCCGCGACCCTGGCGCCCTGGCGGCAGTGGCTGGACTGGTTCGACCCGGACCTGGCCGGCGCGCTCGGCGACGTCTTGCTGCGCCTGCATCCGTTGCTCGGCGCGTTCCGCCTGCGCGCGCTGCGCGGACGCAGCGAGCCCGAAGGCATCGACGACCTGCGCCGGCGCGGCAGCTACGAACGCCTGCTGCTCAGCGAGTGGGCGCTGGCCGACGCCGCGCCGGAAGAATTCGACCGCCGCGCCGCCGGCGGCGAGCATTTGTTCCTGAGCCCGAAACTGATCGCGCGTCAGGCCGACGCGCTGACCGTGGCGGTGTTCGACAACGGCCCGGCGCAACTCGGCGCGCCGCGTTTGTTGCATATGGCGTTGTGGATTTTGTTGGCGCAGCGCGCGCAGGCGGCGAAGGCGCGGTTCTTGTGGGGCGTGCTGAGCGCGCCGGGCGAACTGTTCGAGGCCGATTCGGAGGAGCGTTTGCGCGAGTTGTTGAGCGCGCGGACATGGCGGTTCGGCGAGAGCGCCGGCGGCTCGGCGCAGGCGCGCGCGGCGCTGGAGCAGGAATGGGCGCGTTGCCTGGATGGCTTGCAGCCGAGCCCGAGCGAGCGCTGGTCGATCGGCGCGCCGGGCGCGGGGCATGGCCTCGGCCATCGCGTCGGCATCGGCGCGGCGCAGACCGGCGAACTGACGGTGACGGTGAGCGCGGCCAGCGCGCGGCGCGAGGCCACGCTGGCCTTGCCCGATCCGGCGCGGGCGAAGCGGTTGCTGCACGGGCTGTTCGTGCTGCAGCCGGGGACGGTGGCGGCGGTCGATGAGATCGGGCCGGTGCGGGTGGTGCGGGTGGCGCGCAAGATTTCGCTCAAGCAGCCGCCGCTGTTGTCGCCCAACGGCTTGTCGGTGGCGGTGCCGCTGCTGAACGAGCACGCCGCGCACTTGCACCGGCTGGCGGGCCGGCGCCGGCTCGAAGAGCCCCACCATGCGCCGTACTTATGGTCGTTGGTGGCGGCGACCATCCACACGCACAGGCTCGGTGCGTGCTTGATCGGCGATCGCCAGGTGGAGTTCCGCTCGTTGCCCGGATTCGCCCGCGGTCCGTTGCCGCCGCAGCTGAATCACCGGCCCGAACGCGGGCGTTGGCTGCCGATGATCTGGGTGCAGCCGATGGACGCGCGCGCCAGCGGCCGGCACAAGCCGCAGCCGGAACTGTTCCTGCTCCACGCTGGCGCCCTGTGGCGTTGGCGTTCGCAGGACGCCGGCCTGGATCCGCAGACGTTCGCGCCGTTTGCGCGCGACGTGCTGGCGATCGCGCCGATGCACGAAGCCTGGGTGGACTACCTGCGCTTGCACGGCGGCAGCCTGCAGATCGGCACCAGCCGCAACGGTCACGGCCAGCGTCCGGTGGCCCAGGTCGATTGCGCCGGCGAGGCGCGATCGGGCTGGCTGGCCGTGCAGCGGGTCAAAGGCCTGTATCGCCACGTCGCGGCGGTGGAGCTGCGCGTCGGCGGCCACGGCGGCGACCGCGCCGGGGCGTGGCGGGTGCTGCAATGGGACAACGGCGCGGTCGCGGTGGATTTCGAGATCATCCTACCCAGCGAATGGAAGGTGATCGGCGTCGACGCGCCGCGCGACGGCGGACCCGCGCTGATCGCGATCAACCCCGACCGCACGGCGCTGCTGTCGCTCGGCGAGAAGGAGCGCCGCACCCTGTACCGGTCCGCGGCCCGGCTCAGCGTCGGCAGCGTCGCCGGCGGCGGCGAGACCATCGCCCTGATCGACCTCGACGGCCGCCTGGTGGTGTTGCACGAACGCGGCGCCAGCATCACGATCTACGCCGGGGGGGAAGGCGATGGTTGATGCGTCCGGCGCGCAAGTGCGTTATCCGGTCTGGCGCGGCCAGCAGGCCGTGGCCGGGCTGTGGCTGCCCGCGGATTGGCTCGACGCGCGACAGCGCGGCGAGCGCCTGCTGCGCTGGTGGGCGCCGGGCTGCCGCGCGTGGCGTTTCGAGAGCGGCGCGGCGCGCGGCGATCTGCTGCGCTTCGAGGGCGAACGCGCCTTGCACTGCGAACGCATCGGCGCCACGCCGTTGTGCCGGATCGGCGCGCACGGGCTTTACGCGGGGCCGCTGACCGAACGCGAGCGCGAAGGCTTGGCGCCGGCCGATGTGCGTCTGGTGCTGGGCGGGCGGTCGGTCGCGTTGGATTTGAGCGAAGGCGAGGCGTTGGATCCGTCGCTGGCGATCGATCTGGACGCTTACGCCTTGCACGACACGTTCGCCTGCGATCGCGCGCTGCCGAAGTTGGGCGCGGACCTGCTCGCCGGCAAGAACGTGCGCGACGTGCTCGGCGGGCGCATTCCGCCGCCGAGCGAGGAGCGCAAGCGCTTCCTGCGCGCGCTCGGCCGCGACGGCGGCGGCGACGGGCCGACGAGCGTGGGCGAACGCGCGGTCGCGTGGCGCGACGGCGCGGCGGCATGGCTGTTGCGTCGGTTTCCCGGATTGGCCGGCGACAGCGCGAGCGGCGCGGGGAAAGCGAACGCTGCGCAAGCGTCCGGCGGCGGCGTCGCCGCGCGCGCGCAGTCGCCGCGCCCGCAGCGTTGGCGCGCGGCGCTCGCGCGCATGGCCGCGGCGAGCGGCGCGGCGCGGTTGATCGGCCTGCGCCAGGGCGCGTACCTGCGCCGCCTGATGGAACAGTTCGACCGCGGCGACCTCATGGAAGCGCTGCGCCATGCCTTGCCCATCGACGGCGACGGCGGCGATTCGCTCGGCCAAGCCTTCGGCACGCCGGGCCGGCGCGCGGATCTGCGCATCGGCGCGCAACGCGGCGCCGGCGCGAGCATCGGCGCGGGCGACGACATCCGCGAGTCGCTGCGCCAGCGTTATCGGCAAGCGTTCGAGCGCCTGGACCGGCAAGGCCGCGTCGACGAAGCGGTGTTCGTGCTCGCCGAATTGCTCAGCGCGCGCCAGGAAGCGCTGGATTACCTGCTCAAGCACGAACGCGCGGCGCAGGCCGCGGAACTGGCGCTGGGCTGGGACATGCCCGCCGACACGATCATCCGCCTGCTGTTGTTGGCCGGCGACCGCGAGCGCGCGGTGATGGTGGCGCGCCGCGACAACGCCTTCGCCGCCGCGGTGGCGATGCTGGAAGCCAAGCGCGACCAAGCGGGGCACGCGCTGGCGCTGCGCCGCGAATGGGGCCGCGCGTTGGCCGCGCAAGGGCGCTGGCTGGAGGCGGTGGACGCGGTCTGGCCGGACGCCGATCCGAACTCGGATTCGCGCGAAAACGCCGGCCGCTGGTTGCAGGCGGCGGAAGCCGGCGGCGCGGAATTGTCGGCGCGCGCCCTGGTGCAGCGCGCCAGCCTGTTGCCCGACACCATCAAACACTACGCCGCGCGCATCGACGCCTTGGCCGACGCCGACGCGCCCGCCGGCGCGCGCGAAGCGCTCGGGCTGGCGCTGGCCGGCTGCGCGCAAGGCAACGCCGCGCTGGCGCGGATCGCCGCGCGCACGCTGCCGGCGCTGGCGGCCGACCGCGCCGGCGGCGCCAACGCGCTGGAACGCGCGCAGTTGGAGCGGATCCTCAAGCTCGCCGACGATCCCTGGCTGGCGGCCGATCTGCCGACCTGGAGCCTGCCGTCGGCGCCGCGCGCCGCGCCGCTGTGGGACCGCACCGAACCGCTGCAGCTGCGGATCGAGGACGCCGCCGGCATCCAGCCGCCGCTGGATCTGGCCGCGCTCGGCGAGGGCCGCTGGCTGGCCGCGTTGGGCGAGGCCGGCGCGGCGGTCTACGACGCCGCCGGCCGCTGCCTGCGCCGTTACGCGGTGCCCGCGCACCGGCTGGTGATCGGCGACAGCGGCGAGGTCGCGCTGGCGCTGGCCAAGCGCGATTCGGTGTGGCGCATCGCCCGGCTCGATCTGACCCGGCACGGCATCGACGACCTCGGCGCGATGCCGCTGCCGTTCTTCGCCGACCGTTTCGACGGCATCGCCTGGTCGGTGGCGACGCCGCAACGCATCGTCGCGCTCGACGCCGGCCCGCCGGCCGCGGGCGCGCGGCCGCTGGAGGTGTTGTGGAGCGTCGGCGATCTCGGCGGGCAGATCGTGCAGGCGCGGTTCCTGCGCCACGACGAACTGTTCCTGGTCGCCGGCGCCGGCGCCACCTCGGTCTGGCATTACCGCACCCATCCCAACCGCGCGCTGGTGTCGCGCGAGGCGGTGGAGCTGGAAACCCACGGCACCTTGCTCGATCCGCACAACGTCGTCAGCGACGTGCGCTTGCAGGTCGACGACTCCGGCGCGGCGCGGTTCTCGTTCCGCAGCATGCAGCGCGAGTGCGCGATCGACCTGGAGCCGGTCGAGCCCGGTTGCGGCGACTGCGGCGGGCGCGTGCTGCCGCTGGCGCGTGGCTTCGTCGTCGTGCTGCACGGGCGTACGCGCATGCGCGCGCACCTGATCCGCCGCGGCGACCAGCCGCGGGCGCGCTGCGTGGCGCGGATCGATTGGCCGCTGGGAACGTTGCGCGCGCGCGAGCAGCCGGAACGGGTGGTGTTGTTCGACGAGCGCGGGCGGGCGTTGAGCTTGGGGGTGGGGAATTCGCAGGCGCGGGCGGTGCAGGTGCTTTGAGTGTCAGGTCGCGGTGTCGATGGGTTCACTGCCTGTAGGAGCTGCGCGAGCTGCGACCAAACGCAGAGGTTCAATACCACGCCGCATCCGAAGCCCGGCCCTACGAGCGCTGTCTGTCGAAACCACGCCGATTGGACGGGCTTCGGGCGACTGCGCTTGCGTAAACCTCTGCGTTTGGTCACAGCTCGCGCAGCTCCTACAGGTAGTAAACCCCTCCTCACCGCGATCTGGCGGCAAAGAAAAAGCCCGGCGTTCGCCGGGCTTTTTCGTTACTCAAGAACCGAACCGACGATCAGGGAAACACCTTGATCTGCTGATCCGCCTTGCGCACCATCGCCGTCCCCGCCTTGCAGCCGAACGCTTCGCCGAACGCCGGCAGGTTCGACAGCGGGATGTTGGTGCGCCACTGGCCCGGCGCGTGGATGCCCGAGGCCGCGCGCTGCGCCGCGGCTTCCGGGCTCAGCTGCTGCGCCCACACGCCGGCCCAGGCCTTGAAGAAGGACTGGTTGGCGTCCTTGTTCGCCGCCGGCTGGGCGGCGCGGTAGGCCGACCACGCCAGCTCGACGCCGGCCTGATCGGCGATGGCGACTTCGCGCACCTGATTGCCGTTGACCTTGACCGAGCTCAGGCCCGGCCAGGATTCGGCGCTGTACTGCGCGGCCACGCGCGCGGTCATCGCGTCCCAGGCCGACACTTCGGTCGGAGTCCACCAGTCGCGCACTTCCTGCTTGGCGTCGACGTAGCGGCCGCGGCTGTCGAAGCCGTGGGTCAGCTCGGCGCCGACCAGGGCGCCGAAGGAACCGTACTGCGCGGCTTCGCCGCGGCTCATGTCGAGCACCGGCGCCTGCAGCATCGCCGCGGTCACGATCAGGCGGTTCTGGGCGATGTCGTAGGCCAGCGACGGCTCCTGCGGCAGCACGTCCCAGCGGCGGTCGGCGTTGCCGCGGCCGATGCGCTTCATCTCTTCGCGGTGGCGCCAGGTCGAGGCGATCAGCATGTTGCTGCCGAAGCTGCCGCGGCCCATCGGCTGCACGGTGTAGTCCAGATCGCGCTTGGGCGTGCCGACTTCGATCTTGAGCTTGCCGAGCTTGGCGCGCGCTTCGTTCTTGGCGCTGTCGCTGAAGCGGGTGTCGGCGTCGATCGCCTTGCCGAGCGCTTCGCGCACTTGCTGGGCGATCTGCTCGGCGCGCTGGTCGGTGGCGGCGGGCAGGTAGCGCGCGGCGTATTCGTGGCCGACCATCGGGCCGGCGGCGAGGGTGATCGCGTCGAGCACGGCCTGCTGGCGCGCGGGCTGTTCGCGTTCGCCGCGCAGGATCTTGCCGCGGAAATCGAACTCGGCGTCGCGGAACGACTTGGCCAGATACGGCGCCATCGAATCGCCGACGCGCCAGCGCAGATAGGTCTTCCACTGGTCCGGCTTGAGCTGGTCGATCAGCTTGTCCATCTCGGCGAACAGCGCCGGGTTGGCCATCGACACGCTGTCGTCGCTGACGCCCTGGGCCTTGAGGAAATCGCCGAGCTGCAGGCGCTTGTAGGTCTTGCCCAAGGTGTTGGTGGCGACCGGCGCATAATTGGCGAGCGGATCGCGCAGCGCCGACAGCGGCTTGGAGGCGCGGGCGAGGCGGGTTTCCAGATCGATGACCAGCTGCGACTCGGCCGCGAGCTTGTCCTTCGGCGTGCCGGTTAGGGTCAGGATCTTCTGCACGTAGACGTTGTACTGCGCCAGCAGCTGGCGGGTGTCGTTGTCGGTGCGGGTGTAGTAGGCCGGATCCGGCAGGCCCAGGCCGCCCTGGCTGAAGTAGCCGATGTGGCGTTCCAGGTCCTTCAGGTCGATGTCGGCGCCGAAGTTGAACAGCACCGGGATGCCGACCTGATGCAGCGCGGCGATCGAGGCGGGGATGTCCTTGGACTTCTTGATCGCGTTGATGCGGCCCAGCAGCGGGGCGATCGGCTGCGAGCCGTCGCGCTCGACCGCGGCTTCGTCCAGGCCGCTGGCCCAGAAGTCGCCGAGCAGCTTCTGCACGTTGCCCTGCGGCGCGGTCATCGCGGTGTTGAGCAGTTCCAGCTGCTGGCGGCGCGCGTTGTTCGCCAGGGTCTCCAGCGCGGAGACCGAGGCGGCGCCGGACAGCGGGTTGGCGCGCAGCCAATCGGCGTTGGCGTTGCCGTAGAAATCGGTGCAGGCGTTGGCGACGGCCGGGGCCTTGGACTTGGGCGCGGCCTTCTTCTTGGCGGCGTCGGCGGCGGGCGAGGCCAGGCCGGCGATGAGGCTTAGGGCGAGGGCGCAGGCAAGCGGGCGTAGGGTCGACATCGCGTAATCCATCCTGAGGAGGCGCGAGTTTAACAATCCGGCGTGGGATGGCGGTGAATGGGGTTGGGGGAGAGCAGAAGCGGGAACAGGGAGTGGGGAACAGGGAATGGGATGGGCGTCGCCGTTCGGAGCGCCACGGGCCGTCCAAGACCGTCGTCCTCGACGCAGCGGCAGATCGCGGGAAACACCATCCAAGCCCGTTCCTCACCATTCCCCGTTCCCTGTTCCCCATTCCCGGCTCCAAAAACAAAGGCCCGGGGAAATCCCCGGGCCTTCGTCGATCCAGCGGCTTCGGCGCAATCAGCGCGCCGCAGCGATCACCAGATGATCACCTGCTTGTCGCCCTCGCGCACCATCGGCTGACCGGGCTTGCACGAGAACGCCGCGGCGAACGCCGGCAGGTTCGACGGCGCGCCGATCGCGCGGAAGTTGGCCAGCGCGTGCTCGTCGGTCTGCAGGCGCATCTTCTCCTCGTCCGGGGTGAAGTTGCGGCGCCACACCGTGGCCCAGTTGAGGAAGAAGCGCTGGTCGCGGGTCAGGCCGTCGGTCTTCGGATCCGGGGTCTCGCCCGCGGCCTTCTTCATCGCGTCGTACGCGGTGGCCAGGCCGCCGAGGTCGGCGATGTTCTCGCCCAGGGTGTGGGTGCCGTTGACCTTCTGCCCGCCGATCGCGGTGTAGCCGTCGAACTGCTTGATCAGCTTGCCGGTCAGCGCCGAGAACGCCGTGGCGTCGGACGGCGCCCACCACACTTCCATGTTGCCGGTCGGCCCGAAGCGCGAGCCCTGGTCGTCGTAACCGTGGGTCATTTCATGGCCGATCACCGCGCCGATGCCGCCGTAGTTGGTGGCGTCGTCGGCCTTCGGGTCGAAGAACGGCGGCTGCAGGATGGCGGCCGGGAACACGATCTCGTTCTGCAGCGGGTTGTAGTAGGCGTTGACCGTCTGCGGGCTCATGCCCCATTCGGTCTTGTCCACCGGCTTGCCGACCTTGCTGAGGTTCCACTTGTAGTTGAACTCGTTGGCCGCCTTGACGTTGGCGTAGTAGCTGTCGCGGTTGGTGTTCAGGCCGCTCCAGTCGCGCCACTTGTCCGGGTAGCCGATCTTCGGGGTGAAGCTCGCCCACTTCTCCAGCGCCTTCTTCTTGGTGTCGGCGCTCATCCACGAGAGATTTTCGATGCGGCCCTTCAGCGCCTGGCGCAGGTTCTCCACCAGCGCCTGCATGCGCTGCTTGGATTCGGCGGGGAAGGCGACCTTCACGTACAGCTGGCCCATCGCTTCGCCGGCCTGGCCTTCGATGGTGGCCATCACGCGCTTCCAGCGGTCCTTGATTTCCTTCTGGCCGCGCAGGGTCTTGGAATAGAAATTGAAGTTCTCCTGCACGAACGCGTCGGACAGGAACGGCGAGGCGCCGTCGATGGCGTGGAAGCGCAGGTAGGCCTGCCACGTGGCCGCCGGGGTGTCGGCGATCATCTTGCTGACTTCCTCGTGGAAGCCCGGCACCGCCAGCGAGAACATCTTCGGCAGCGCCACGCCCTGCGATTCGAAGAACTTGGTCCACGAGAAATTCGGGGTCAGCTCGTCGGCCTTGGCCGGGCTGATCGGGTTGTAGTACAGCGAGACGTCGCGCGAGAGCTGCTCGCGGGTCTTGGAGGCCTTGGCCAGACGGGTTTCGAACGCGATCACGTCCTTGGCCTGCTTGGCGGCGTCCTCGGGCTTGGCGCCGCCGAGTTCGAGCACCTTGGCGATGTGCGTCTCGTACGCGGCCAGCTTGTCCTTGTGCTTGGCGTCGGTGTAGTACGGCGCGTCCGGCAGGCCCAGGCCGCCCTGCGAGGCGTAGGCGATGTTGTTGGCCGAATCCTTGAAGTCGGCTTCGGCGCCGAAGCCGAACAGCGGGTTGTCGCCGGTGGCCGCGGTGTCGCGCAGATAGGCGGCGATCTTCTCGGGGCTGTCGACGGCGTCGATCTTGGCCAGGTCGGCCTTCAGCGGCTCGATGCCCTGAGCGTTGACCTTGGCCTCGTCCATGCCGGTGGCCCACAGGTCGCCGACGATCTTGGTCACGCCGGTGGCCTTGGCGTCGGCCGCGGCCTGTTCGGCGAGCTGGTGCTGCACGCCATTGGAGCGCTCGTCGAGCATTTCGAACGCGCCCCAGGAGGTGCGGTCGCCCGGGATCGGGTTGGCCGCGAGCCACTTGCTGTTGGCGTAGCCGGTGAAGTCGACGCAGGCGTCCTTGCTGCTGTCCAGGTCGGCGATGGCGAAGCGGTTGACCGCCGGCAGCTTGCTCTCGTCGAGCTTGAACTCGGTGGCGGCTTCGGCCGGCTTGGCGGCGGCCTGATCGGCCGGGGCGCCCGCGGCGGGGGCTTCGGTTTTGCCGCCGCACGCCGCGACGGCGGTGGCGATGGCGACGGACAGCAACAGGACTTGCGGTTTCTTCAGGGTCACAGCGGGCTCCGGCCGTAAGGCGTAGGCGAGTAACGAGGCGAGGATTGTGGCCGATTTCGGGCAGACACGTTTTGCTCAGGAGCGCACGCGCGCCCCGCGCATCGGGCGGACGATAGTCCCGCGGGCCGCGCCCGCAGGGTGTCGAAGGTCATGTGTGACGGTTTCGTAATGCTTGGAAGAGCGGGAATGAGGGGAAAGGAGGGAGCGGGGAATGGAAGGGGTTTCGCCCGTTCATGCTCAGCGGCGCGCCCGCGCCGACGAATCGCCCCCACCATTCCCTTCTTTCCCTGTTCCCCTCATTCCCCTGCCTCACCTCACCAAATCACCACCTGCTTATCCGCGTCGCGCACCATCGGCTGCCCCGGCTTGCACGAGAACGCGGTGGCGAACGCGGGCAAATTCGACGGCGCGCCGATCGCGCGGAAATCGCTCGGGGCGTGCGGGTTGGAGGCGATCAGCACCTTGAGCAGGTCCGGCGTGTAGCGGTCGCGCCAGCTCATCGCGAAGCTCAGGAAGAAGCGCTGATCGCGGCTCAGGCCGTCGGTCTTGGGATCGGGCTGGTCGCCCACGGCCAAGCGCATCGCGTCGTACGCGGTGGCGAGGCCGCCGAGGTCGGCGATGTTCTCGCCCAAGGTCAGCTTGCCGTTGACCTTGAGTCCGGGCGCCGCTTCGTAGCCGTCGAACTGTTCGATCAGCTTCTGGCTGCGCGCGGCGAAGCCCTTGGCGTCGGCCGGCGTCCACCAGTTGACCATGTTGCCGGTCGGGCCGAAGCGCGAGCCCTGGTCGTCGTAGCCGTGGATCATCTCGTGGCCGATCACCGCGCCGATGCCGCCGTAGTTGGTGGCGTCGTCGGCCTTGGGATCGAAGAACGGCGGCTGCAGGATCGCCGCCGGGAACACGACTTCGTTCTGCAGCGGGTTGTAGTAGGCGTTGACCGTCTGCGGGCTCATGCCCCATTCGGTCTTGTCCACCGGCTTGCCGATCTTGCCCAGGCTCCAGCGGTAGTTGAACTCGTTGGCGGCCATGACGTTGGCGTAGTAGCTGTCGCGGCCGGTCGCAAGGCCGCTCCAATCGCGCCACTTGTCGGGATAGCCGATCTTGGGCGTGAAGCTCGCCCACTTCTCCAGCGCCTTCTTTTTCGTCTCCGCGCTCATCCACGACAGGTTCTCGATGCGCGCCTTCAACGCGGTGCGCAACTGCTGCACCAAGGCCTCGGTGCGCGCCTTGGCTTCGGCCGGGAACGCGACCTTGACGTACAGCTGGCCCATCGCTTCGCCGGCTTGCCCGTCGATGCCGCCGAGCACGCGCTTCCAGCGCGCCTTCGGCTCCTTCTGCCCGCGCATGGCCTTGGCGTGGAACTCGAAGCTTTCCTGCACGAACGCGTCGGACAGATACGGCGAGGCCTCGTCGACCGCGTGATAGCGCAGGAACGCGCGCCAGGCGTCCAACGGCGTGTCGGCGATCATCTTGCTGACTTCCTTGTGGAAGTCCGGCATCGCCAGCGAGAAGCTCGCCGGCGTCGCCACGCCTTGCGACTGGAAGAACTTCGTCCACGAGAAATTCGGCGTCAGCTCGTCGGCCTTGGCCGGGCTGATCGGGTTGTAGTACAGCGCGACATCGCGCGAGAGCTGCTCGCTCGACAGCGACACCTGCGCCAGGCGGGTCTCGAATTCGACCACGGCCTTGGCCTGCTTTTCGGCGTCGGCCGCGTTGGCGCCGGCGAGTTCCAGCACCTTGGCGACGTGCTTGCGGTAAGCGTCGAGCTTGTCGCGCTTGTCGGCGTCGAAGTAATAGCCGCGGTCGGGCAGGCCCAGGCCGCCTTGCGAGGCGTAGGCGATGTTCATCGCCGAGTTCTTGAAATCGGCCTCGGGCGCGAAATCGAACAGCGGGTTGCGGCCGTGCGCGGCGCTCTCGCGCAGATACGCGGTGAGCTGTTCGGGCGACTGCACCGCCTCGATCGCGGCCAGTTCGTCCTTCAACGGCGCGATGCCTTGCGCGTTGATCTTGGCCTCGTCCATGCCGGTGGCCCACAGGTCGCCGACCAGTTTCTCCACGCCGCCGGCCTTGGCGTCGGCGGCGGCTTGTTCGGCGAGTTGGCGCTGGATCGCCAGTGAGCGCTCGGCGAGCACGTCCGACACGCCCCACGAGGAGCGGTCGCCGGGGATCGGATTGGCCGCGAACCACTTGCCGTTGGCGTAGTCGCTGAGGTTGTCGCAGGCGCTCTTGCCCGCATCCAGATCGCTCAGGGCGAAGCGCACCGGCTGCGGCAGCTTGGATTCGTCGAGCTTGAGTTCGGCGGCCGCGGCGGGCGCCGGCGCGGCTTGCGGCGCGGCCGGGGCGGCGGGCTCTGGCTTGGCGCAGGCGGCCACGGCGGCGGCGACGGCCAGCGGCAACAGCAGGTGGCGGGGGCGGACGGTCATCGCGGGAACTCCAGGGCGGCGAGGGTGGGGCGCGGCGGGCGCGCGGAACCTAGCGATGATGGACCCGGCCGGCGCCGGGGGAGGGTGTCTTCAGTCACGTGGGGTGGCCGCCGGCTTTGCCTTTGCCGGGGTTTTCGCGGCGCGTGCGGGCGCGCGGCCGCAGCGCGGCGCGCCGGGACCGAAGCCTCACCGCCGCGGCTGAACCGGCGTGGTAATTTCGCCCCAGTCCGCGGCCCCCGCCCGCGGCGGCAAGGAGTCGTACCCGATGCGAGTGCATTTCCACGGCGCGGCCGGCGAGGTCACCGGTTCGCTGCACGAAGTCGAGGCCGCCGGCCATCGCCTGTTGCTGGACTGCGGCATGATCCAGGGCAGCCCCGAGGCCGAGCGCCGCAATCTCGATCCGTTCGGCTTCGACGCCGCCGCGCTCGACGCGCTGGTGATCAGCCACGCCCACATCGACCACATCGGCCGCGTGCCGCTGCTGCTCAAGCGCGGCTTCCGCGGCGAGATCCACGCCCAGGACGCCACCGCCGATCTGATGCGGATCATGCTGCTGGATTCGGCCTCCATCGCCGAAAGCGAAGCCGAGCGCGGCAACCGCCGGCGCGGCCCCGGCGAAGCGCCGCTGCAACCGCTCTACACCCGCGAGGACGTGGAAGAAACGATGCGCCGGGTGCGCCCGCTGCGCTACGACACCGACAGCGAAATCCTGCCCGGCGTGCGCCTGACCTTCCGCGAGGCCGGCCACATTCTCGGCTCGTCGGTGGTCGAACTGCGCGCCGAGGGCCGCACCCTGGTGTTCTCCGGCGATCTCGGCCCGAAGGGCACGCCGATCCTGCGCGACCCCGAACCCATCGCCGCCGCCGATCTGGTGCTGATGGAATCGACCTACGGCGACCGCCTGCACAAGGACCGCGCCGAAACCATCCTCGAACTCGGCCGCATTCTGGAGGCGGCCTGGAACGACGGCGGCAACGTGCTGATTCCCGCGTTCGCGGTCGGCCGCAGCCAAGAGCTGCTGTACTGGTTCGCCAAATACTGGGACGAGTGGAAGCTCTCGCGCTGGAAGATCTTCCTCGACAGCCCGATGGCGGCCAAGGTCGTGGCCGTGTACGACCGCCACACCGACCTGTTCGACGAGGACGCGGTGCGGGTGTGGAAGGAAAAGCCCAACCCATTCAACCTGCCCAACCTGCACCTGACCGAATCGGCGCAGGACTCGATGGCGATCAACGCGATCGAACGCGGCGCCATCGTCATCGCCGGTTCCGGCATGGCCAACGCCGGCCGCATCCTGCATCACTTCCGCCAGAACCTCGACAAGCCGCAGACCCATGTGGTGTTCGTCGGCTATCAAGCCGAGGGCACCGTCGGCCGGCGTCTGGTCGAAGGCGCGCAGTGGGTGCGCATCCACGGCCGCGACGTCCGCGCCCGCGCTCAGCGCCATACCATCGGCGGCTTGTCGGCGCATACCGATCAGCACGGTTTGATCGAGTGGTACGGGAACATCGCCGGGCATCCGCCGCTGGCGTTGGTGCACGGCGAGGACAAGGCGCGCGAGGCCTTGGCCGGGGAGATCGGCGAGCGGTTCGGCGTGCGCGCGGTATTGGCGCGGCCGGGGTTGACGCTCGAGGTCTGAGAGCTGGGAGATAGCGGATAGGAGGTAGGAGGTAGCGAAAGCCTTCTATCCGCCGCTTCGGCTGTTCGCTCGCTCGCAGCGGCTATCGCGCCGCTTCTCGCTATCTCCCATCTCCTATTCGCTATCTTCCCTTCCCCCAAGACCGGAACTCCCCGATGTCCGAGCTCCACCCGAAAGAACGCACCGGCGCCGCGTTCGACGCCGACGCGATGCAGCGCGCGCGCGAGCTGACCTGGCAGGCGGTCGAGCGCATCCGCGCGCAGATCGTGCCGGGCATGCGCGAGTCGCAGGCGCGCGAGCTGGGCCAGCGCACCCTGGTCGAACTGGGCATGGGGCGGATCTGGCATCCGCTGCTGATCCGTTTCGGCGCCAACACGCTCAAGACCTTCCGCGAGCGCTCCGACGGCGATCCGGAGCTGGGCGCGAACGACATCTACTTCATCGACATGGGCGTGGTTTGGGACGGCCACGAAGGCGATTCGGGCGACACCTTCGTGGTCGGCGACGATCCCGAGATGCACGCCTGCGCCGCGGCCGCGCGCAGTTTGTTCGACGAAGTGCGCGCGCGCTGGCGCGACCACGGCGCCAGCGGGCCGGCGCTGTACCGCTACGCGCAGGAGCGCGCCGAGGCGATGGGCTGGCGGCTCAATCTCGACATCCAGGGCCACCGGGTCAGCGATTTCCCGCATGCGGTGTATCGCGCCGGCGATCTGGGCGAGTTCGAGGGCACGCCGGCGTCGGGGCTGTGGATTCTGGAGATTCAGATCGCCCATCCGCAGCGGCCGTTCGGGGCGTTCTACGAGGACTTGCTGGTCTAGGCCGCGAATCCGGCGTTCGCGGGAAACGCGCGGCGTTGCGGCGAATTTACGCGCCGCCGCCGACCGCGCCATAGCGGCTTTACGCGCGCGGCGCGCAAGCTGTCGGCGTCTTCCCCCGCACCGATCCGCCGTGAGCATCCTGATCCTGCAAGGCCGCCATCCCGCCTCCGCGCCGCTGCCATCGCAGTTCCTGCTGGAACTGCGCCGCCTCGCCCAAGCGGTCGGCCGCAATCTCGAACTGCGTCCTTGCGCCAGCGTGCGCGAGCTGGTCGGCAGCCTGCGCGCCGCGCGCCGGCGCCGCAGCGAATTCGTGCTGCTCGATCCCGGCGAACTGGCGCCGCAGGCGCTGGCCGAGCCCGAACCGCTGCGGCAGGCGCTGGACGAATTGCCCAGCGCCTACATCGAAGTGCACGACGACAGCGCCACCACGCTCGACGAACGCCTGCGCGCGCACGCCGCGCCGCTGGCGACCATCGTCATCAACGGCGATCTGGCCGCCAGCTACCGCATCGGCTTGGGCATCGCGCTGCGCCGGCTGGCGCGCGCCTGAGCGCTACGCCGCCGCGCCGTCCTCGCGCGTGAGCCAGCGCTGCATCGCATGGCGGAAACGCGCGTTCTGCCGCTGCTGGCGCACGTATTCCTGATCGAGCGCGCGGTACAGCGACCACATCACCAAGGCCAGCAACAGCGCGAACGGCAGCGCGGCGACGGTGATCGCGCCTTGCAGCGCGTCCAGGCCGCCGGCCAGCAGCAAGGTCACCGCGATCAGCGCCTGGATGCCGCCCCACACCGCGCGCCGCCACAGCGGCGGGTCGGCGCGGTCCTCGCTGGACATGCTCGCCAGCACCAAGGTGGCCGAGTCGGCCGAGGTGACGAAGAAGATCATCAGCAGCGCGATCGCCGCCACCGCCAGCACCCGCGCCCACGGCAGGCTTTCCAGCAGCGAGAACAGCACCTGCTCGTAGCCCTGCGCGAGCGCGCCGGTGAGGTCGGTGCCGGCGAACATCTGCGCCCACAGCGCGGTGCCGCCGAAGGTGGCGAACCAGACGAAGCTCATCAGCGACGGCACCAGCACCACCCCGAACACGAACTCGCGGATGCGCCGGCCGCGCGAGATGCGGGCGATGAAGCTGCCCACGAACGGCGCCCAAGCGATCCACCACGCCCAGTAGAAGATCGTCCATTCGCCGACCCACGGATCGCGCGAGAACGGCGCCATGCGCAGGCTCATGTTCGGCAATTGGTTGATGTAGCCGCCGAGCGTGGTGGTCAGCGTCTCGAACACGAACGCGGTCGGGCCGGCGACCAGCACGAAGGCCAGCAACAGCGCGGCCAGCGCCAGATTGAGGTTGCTGAGCCATTTGATGCCGCGGTGCAGGCCGGTCAGCGTCGAAACCATGTACAGCACGAACGCCACCGCGACCACGCACAGTTGCAGCGCCGGCGTGACTTGCAGGCCGAACACGCGCGACAGGCCCGCGCTGATCTGGATGGTGCCGAAGCCGAGCGTCGTGGCCACGCCGATGGCGGTGGCGACCACTGCGGCCACGTCGATCAGCTGGCCGGGCCAGCGCCGGTGCCAGCGGCCGATCAGCGGCTGCAGCAGATCGCTGATCTGGCCGCGGCCGTTGCGGTTGAACTGGAACCACGCCATCGCCAAGCCGACCAGCGCGTAGATCGCCCACGGATGCAGGCCCCAATGGAAGAACACGTAGCGCATCGACGCGCGCGCGGCTTGCATGCTCTGCGGCGCGAGGCCTTCGGGCGGATGCTGGAAGTGCGAGATCGGCTCGGCCGCGCCCCAGAACACCAGGCCGATGCCCATGCCCGCGGCGAACAGCATCGACAGCCAGCTGGTGCGCGAGAACTCGGGTTCGGCGTCGTCGCCGCCGATGCGCAGATCGGCGAAGCGGCCGAGCGAGAGATAGATCAGGAACAACAGTGCGGCGAACACCACGATCAGGTACAGCCAACCGGCCTTGGCCACGGTGAGCGCCAGCGCGTGCTGCGCGGCGGCGTTGAATTCCTGCGGCATCAGCGCGCCGGCGGCGACCAAGGCGATGAGCAGGACGATGGACAATCGGAAAACCAAAGGGCTCTCTCCATGCGGGCGCGCGAAGACGTTCGCGCGCGGGGCGCCGCCGCGCGAAGCGCGCACGAGCGGACGGACACGGCCCGGACGCCCGCATGCGCGGGCGCCGCCGACTGAGGCGGCGATGAGGGGACCGACGGAGGCGTTCGCCGTCGCGAGCCATGGCCGCGGCGGTGGCGGCGCAAGCGGACGCTCAGGTCCGGTGCGAGGCGGTGAACCGGGCGATTGTAGCAAACGCGCGATTTTCGGCCTTCACGTGGCGAAAACGCATCGACGTTCGCGGGCGCGCTCGTCGATGCGGGCATCGACGTTCGCTATCTTTTCTCGATGTTCTCTACCCGATTTTTGCGGGGCGGCTCAGTGCGCGTGCGAAGCCGCGTTCTCGCGCCGCAGCGCCGCGGTTTCCCAACCGGCCACGATCACGAACACCGTCGTCGTCGCCGCGCCCAAGGCCAACGCCGACAAATGCAGCGGCGCGGCGGCGAACCACAACGCGATCAACATCGCCAGGCCGGCCATATGCGACAGCGGCGGGAACTTGCGCGTGTTGGTCACCCATTTGAACAGCGCGCAGCCGAGCAGATACAGCGCCGGCCCGCCGACGATGGCGGCGACGCCGGCGGCTTCGGCGTGGCCCGGATGCACCAGCACCAACTCGTCGGCGACCGCGCAGACGATGATGCCGGCGACGATCAGCAAATGCAGGTAGGTGTAGGCGAGCCGCGCTTGCCGCGCCGCGTCGCCGCCGTGGACGATGCGGTGCTCGCCGCGCGCCGCGCCGCTGTCGAAGTAGATCCACCACATCGCCACGCTGCCGAGGAACGCGATCACGAACGCGGTCAGCGTGGTCGGGTTCCAGTCGAGGTTGGCGTAGGTCGCGCCGGTGACGAGGATCGATTCGCCCAGGGCGATGATGACGAACAGGCCGCAGCGCTCCGAGAGATGACCGCCTTCGATGTCCCAGTCGGTCAGCGAGGAGCGGCCCAGGCCGGGCACGCGGAAGAACGCGACGGGGCCGAGGTATTCGATGGCGACCGCGATCAGCCAGTACCACAGCCGCGCCTCGGGTTCGGCCAGTCCGCCGAGCAGCCAGAACACCGCCGACACGCACAGCCAGATCAGGATGCGCACGAAGTTGCGGAAATTGCCGGGGCTGCGGCCGCCGCGCAGCGCCCACAGCATGAACGCGGTGCGCCCGACCTGCATCGCGGCGAAGGTGGCGCCGTAGGCGAGGCCGCGTTCGGCGAAGGCGTGCGGCAGCGAGGACGACAGCAGCAGGCCGCCGAGCATCAGCGCGAAGATCATGAGCCGCACCGGCACCTTCTCCGGGTCGAGCCAGTTGGTGACCCAGGAGGTGTAGATCCACAGCCACCACACGCCGAGGAACAGCAGACCGGTGCGCAGCGCGCCGGCGAGGTCGAGGTGTTCGAGCAGGGTGTGCGAGAGCTGGGTGACGGCGAAGACGAACACCAGGTCGAAGAACAGTTCGGCGAAGCCGACCTTGGCGTGGCCTTCGCGGATGCGCAGCAGACTGGGGCGGGTTGGGGTCATGGCGGACGGGCAGGTGGCGGGCGCGGGATCAGACTAGCGCGGTTGCTTGCGTAAGCGGCGTGGAGGCGGCGGGGCGTCGCGCTCTTCGCGTGGGACGGGTCCGCGGCTTTCGGGCCGGTTCGCTGGCGAGCCGTGTACGAGCATCGTCCCGGCTGCGTCCGCGCGCGACCTCAGCCTTTGGCCAGCCGCCACCACAGCAGCCCGGCGACCGCCGCCGGCACGGCGTAGATCAGCAGGAAGATCGGCAGTTCCTCGGTGACCGAATAACCCGCCCGGGCGACGCCGATGTACATGTTGATTCCCGCGCCGACGAACCACAGTGGCAGGAAGGCCTTGATCGCCAGAATCAGCGGCGCCGCGCCCGGGCCGCCGAAGCCGCGGCCGGCGAGCAGGCACACGGCGAGCAGGGCGAAGCCGCCGAGGATGACGAGGACGGTATGCATGCGGGTTCCCCTGGGTTGGTGGGTTGTGCGTGGAGTCGTCAGTGCGTCTTGCGGATCGTCGGTGTGTCGCGTGGATGCGGCTCGATGGTTCCCCAAAGCCCCGTTCGTCCCCGCCGCGATTGCAGCGAAAGCCACGTGCCGTCATTCCGGCGAAAGCCCTCTACCGTCATTCCGGCGAAAGCCCTCTACCGTCATTCCGACGAAAGTCCCCTACCGTCATTCCGACGAAAGCCCTCTACCGTCATTCCGGCGAAAGCCGGAATCCATTTTGCTGTTGCTCTCCTCGGCAAAGCAGGCGCGGAGCAAGATCAAAATGGATTCCGGCTTTCGCCGGAATGACGATGCGGGGAGGGCCGGAGGATCGGAGCTCTTCGGGCGGGCTCGCACCCGACCATGCCGCTTCGCACATCGCGGCCATCTTTCGGCCTTGCGCGTGCAAGCCATGTGCACATCGGCCCGCGCAGCGCGGTACTCGCCAAACACCGGCGGCGGAGCGCTCCCGCCCCGCCGCCGATACCGTCGCAGCCGACCGCGCCGCCCTCAGCGCGTCGTGTATCCGCCATTGGCGAAGATCGTCTGCCCGGTGATCCACCAACCGTCGGTCACCAGGAATTTCACCAGCGGCGCGATGTCCTGGATCTCGGTCAAACCGCTCTTGGTGCGGTTGCTCAACGCCGCCGCCGTGGCGTGGTACGCCGCCGATTCCTTCGACTCGGCCGGATAGAAGAACGGCGTGTCCATCGGCCCCGGGCCGACCGCGTTGACCGAGATCCCGCGCTCGCCGAACTCCTTCGACGCGGCGCGGGTGAAATGCTCGATCGGCGCCTTGCTGCCCGGATACACCGCATAGAACGGCGTATAGGCGGCCAGCAGCGAACTGACGATGGTGCAGATGTTGCCGTCGTCGGCGAGCTTCTTGCCCGCCTCCTGGATGAAGAAGAACGCGGCCTTGGAATTGACCGCGAACATGGTGTCGTACTCGGCCTCGCTCACGTCCACCAGCGGCTTCTTGATGACCATGCCGGTGGTGTTGATGGCGATGTCGAGCTTGCCGAACTTCGCCTTGGCCGCGTCGAACAGCTTGGCGACTTCGGCCGGTTGGGTCAGATCGCCTTGATGGGCGAACGCATCGGCGCCGGCGGCCTTGACCGCGGCGACGGTCTCCTCGGCCGCGGCGCGGGTGGCGTCGGAGTTGTAGTGCACGGCGATGCCGGCGGCGCCGCCTCGGGCGAGTTCGCGCGAGATCAGGCCGCCGAGATTCTTGGCGCCGCCGCCGATGACGACGTGCTTGCCTTGGAGAGAACGGTCGGGCATTGCAAAGCTCCTGGGTGAGGGACGAGCGGGAGGTCAGTGGCCGACGATGCGCATCTCGCGGATGCGTTCGCCGTCCACGCTGAACACGAAACGGCTGTCGCCGCTGTAGAAACTGCTGGCCCAGCCGGCGTCGACGACGATGCGTTCGCCGTCGCGGCTCACCCGGGTCGGGGTCAGGCGGCCCTGGGCGCCGACGAATTCGCGCGCGCTCCATCGCGCGATCGCGGCGGCGCCGACATAGCGCGTGCCCCAGTCGTCGACCACGCCGTCGGCGCCGAAGAAGGCGAGCGCGGTCTTGCCGTCGCCGCGATTGACCGCGGCGATGAATTCGGCGAGGGGCGGGGGCAGGGTGGGCGGGGTCATGCGGGCGGATTCCTGGGCGGGGACGGCGGCGCTCAGCGCCAGCCACGCGGCCGCGGCCGCGATGCGAAGACGGGCGCGCGGCGAGGCTTGGGCTGAACGGGCGAAATGAGGCATCGAAAACACGCGGCCTTGACGCAATGTGAGCGAAGTCATGTTTACATCCACGCAGGCCACGTCCGCTTTCAACATGTCCGAAGCACTGTCAATTTCTCCGCGCGACGGCGAGGCCGAACGCGCCGGCCTGAACGGCGCGGCCGCGCTCGGCGAGGCGGCCGCGCGCGGCTGGTCGGGGCGGCGCCGGATCGAGCGCCGCGACGAGGTCGAACTCGGCCGCGGCCTGCAGTTCGCCTACGCCACCGAGAACATCGCCCTGCCCACGCAGTGGACGCTGGAGCACGCGCGCCACACCTTGATCGTCCATCTCGACGGCCCGATGCGCCGGCTGGAAACCCGCATCGACGGCGCCGGCCGCCTGCGCGCGGCGCCGGCGGCGGGCGATTGGTGGCTGATTCCGGCCGGGCGCCGCTACCTCGGCCGCGCGCTCGGCGGCGAGATCGCCTACGCCGAACTCAACATCGATCCGGCCGGCTTCGCCGAATCCGCGCCGGGCCTGGGCGAGGGCGCGGAGTTGAAGGCGCGGATGAAGCACCGCGATCCGTTCGTGCACGGCCTCGCCGCGCGCCTGGCGCACCTGAGCGAGGCGCGCGACGACTTGGCCGCGATGCTGCGCGAATCGCTGGGCCAAGCTCTGTACCTGCACTTGCTGCGCGAACACAGCGCCGGCGCGGCGATGCGCGCGGCGCCGACGGACGCGCGGCTGAGCGAGGCGGTGCGGCGGCGGGTCGAGGACTACATCCAGGTCCATCTGGACCGGCGCATCACCTTGGACGAACTGGCGCGGCTCAGCGGTTTGAGCACGCACCAACTGCTGATCGCGTTCCGTCATGCGTTCGGGATGACGCCGATCCAGTACGTGCTGGCGCAGCGCTTGCTGCAGGTATGTCGGCGTTTGCGCGGCGGCGCCGACGACATCGCCACCATCGCGGTGGAAAGCGGCTTTTCCAGCCACAGCCATTTGTCGGCGGTGTTCAAGAAGCGGTATGGGCTGACGCCGAAGGAGTTCCGCTTGCAGGGGTGAAACCGCAGTTCGCCGCGTTCGCCCCTTGTCGTCATTCCCGCGAATGCGGGAATCCAGAGACTTCGGCGTCATATCGCGATAAAGCCCGGGACGCCCGCGCTCGCCGCACGCTCCCCGTGAGCGCGAAACAGCGCACCGGCATCGATGGTTTCCGCGACCGCGGCACGATCCCCGAACCCGCGACCGATCGCCGCGATCCCCGCGCGGCCGCGCGCAGCGTCACGACATCGCCCTGATCCCTGCCATCGGTCATCCCCCCTAATTGGTCATGGGCCGCATCGGGCCCGCCGATAGCATCGCCGGAACGACGACTCGCGGCCGCGCCCATGCGCGGCCGGCGCCTATCCGGAGCCCACGATGCTGACCATCCGCGACCTCACCAAGACCTACGCCAACGGGGTGCGCGCCCTGGACGGCATCGACCTCGACATCCCGCGCGGCATGTTCGGCCTGCTCGGGCCCAACGGCGCCGGCAAGTCGTCGCTGATGCGCACGCTGGCGACCTTGCAGGACGCCGACGGCGGCAGCGCCGTCTTGGAGACCGACGGCCGCAGCATCGACGTGCTGCGCGACAAAGATGCGGTGCGCCGTCTGCTCGGCTATCTGCCGCAGGATTTCGGCGTCTATCCGAAGGTGAGCGCGCAGGACTTGCTCGATCACTTCGCCGTGCTCAAGGGCTTGAGCGAGCGCAAGCAGCGGCGCGAAGTGGTCGAGGGGCTGCTGCATCAGGTCAATCTGTGGAACGTGCGCAAGCAGAAGCTCGGCGGTTTTTCCGGCGGCATGCGCCAGCGCTTCGGCATCGCCCAGGCGCTGCTCGGCGATCCGCGGTTGGTGATCGTCGACGAACCCACCGCCGGCCTCGACCCGGAAGAGCGCAACCGCTTCCTCAACCTGTTGGCCGAGATCGGCGAGAACGTCGCGGTGATCCTGTCCACCCACATCGTCGAGGACGTCACCGACCTGTGCCCGCGCATGGCCATCGTCAACAAGGGCCGGGTGCTGCTCAGCGGCGAGCCGAACGCGGCGATCGCCGCGCTGGCCGGGCAGGTGTGGCGCCGGCAGGTGCCCAAGGCCGAGCTCGACAGCTACGAAACCCGCTTCACGGTGCTGTCCACGCGTCTGGTCGGCGGCCAGCCGGTGATCCACGTGTTCAGCGCCGATGCGCCGGAGCCGGGCTTCGACCCGGTCGAACCGGGCCTGGAAGACGTGTACTTCCAGCGCCTGCGCCAACAGGCGCGGGTCGCGGCGTGAGGAGCGGACGATGATCTACGAGTTCTTCCGCTTCGAGTTGCGGCAACAGCTGCGCTCGCCCTTGCTGTGGGTGCTGGCGATCCTGTTCGGGCTGCTCGCGTTCGCCGCCGCCAGCAGCGACGCGGTGCAGATCGGCGGCGGTATCGGCAACATCAACCGCAACGCGCCGACCACGATCGCGACCTTCTTCGGCATGATGAGCCTGCTGAGCTTGCTCGCGATCGCCGCGTTCGTGTCCAACGCGCTGCTGCGCGATTTCGAGATGGGCACCGCCGATCTTTTCTTCTCCACCCCGATGCGCAAGCGCGATTTCCTGATCGGCCGCTTCGCCGGAGCGATGGTCGCGTGCTTGTTGGTCTATCTGATGATCGCGGTGGGGCTGTTGCTCGCGCCGGCGATGCCGTGGATCGATCCCGAGCGGTTGGGGCCGTTCTCGCTGTATCCCTACGTGTGGAGCTTCGCGGTTTTGGTGCTGCCGAACCTGGTGTTCATCGGCGCGCTGCTGGCCTTGCTCGCGGTGACCGGGCGCAGTTTGCTGGTGGTCTATCTGGGCGTGATGGGATTCTTTCTGCTGCAGGTGCTGGCCGGCACGCTGGTGAGCGACCTGGAAAACGAGGCGCTGGCGTCGCTGCTCGATCCCTTCGGCGTCACCGCGTTCTCGCGCGTCACCCGCTATTGGACCGCGCCCGAGCTCAATAGCCGCTTGCCGGAACTGGCCGGGTATTTGCTGGTCAACCGCGTGCTCTGGGTCGCCGTCGGTCTGGCCATGACCGCCGCCGCGTTCGCCTTGTTCAAGCCGCAGCGCACCGGCACCGGACGCGGCTGGTTGCGGCGCAAGTCCAAGCCCGCCGCGGCGCCGGCGGCGCGCGCGAAGGCGGCGAGCGTCGTGGCGGCGACACCGGCGTTCGGCCGCGCGACGGTGCGCGCGCAGTTCTGGCGCAGCGTCCGCCTGGACGCGGTCGGCGTGTTCAAGAGCGTGCCGTTCCTGATCCTGCTGGCGTTCGCCGCGCTCAACTTCCTCGCCGGCGCCAGCAGCTTGCAGAAGCTCTACGGCACCCAGGTGTATCCGAGCACCTCGCTGATGCTGTTCGCCTTGCAGAGCAGCTACAGCTACGTCGTGGTGCTGATCGCGATGTTCTACGCCGGCGATCTGGTGTTCAAGGAGCGCAGCGCCAAGCTCAACGAAGTGACCGATGCGATGCCGGTGCCGAACTGGGTGCCGCTGCTGAGCAAGTTCGTCGCCTTGATCGCGGTGGTGCTGGCGTTCCAGGCCATCGGCGGCGTGGCGTCGATGGGGCTGCAGTTGTTCAAGGGCTACACCCACCTGGAACCGCTGCTGTACCTCAAGGGGCTGCTGCTGGCCTCGATCCCGTACGTGCTGATGGGCGGGCTGGCGCTGGCGCTGCAGGTGTTCTGCAACAACCGCTTCATCGGCTACGGCCTGACCATCGCGGTGGTGGTCGCGCTCGCCACGCTGAACATGCTGCACTTCGAGCACAACCTCTACCGCTACGCCAACGCGCCGAAAGCGCCGTATTCGGACATGAACGGCTACGGCCACTATCTGGCCGCGCGGCTGTGGCTGCAGAGCTACTGGGGCTGGTTCTTGAGCGCGCTGTTGTTGTTGGCGGCCGCCTTCTGGGTGCGCGGCGCGCCCGGCGGCTGGCGCGCGCGGCTGCGGGTGGCGCGCGAGCGCCTGCGCGGCGGACCGCGGCTGGCGTTGGTCGGCGTGTTGGCGGCGTGGGCGGCGACCGGCGCGTGGATCTTCTGGAACACCGCCGTGCTCAACCGCTACGTGCCCAAGGACGTGGCGATGGACGAGCAGGCGCGCTACGAGCAGCAGTTCCGCCAGTACAAGGATCTGCCGCAGCCGAAGATCCTCGCGGTCGACAACCATATCGACCTGAGCCCGGAAACCCTGAGCCTGCGCGCGCAGGGACGCTACACCCTGGTCAATCCGCACGCGGCGCCGATCGGCGAATTCCACATCACGGTCGATCCCGACTCGAAGATCGAGACCCTGGAGTTCGGCGGCGCCGAACTGGTGCGCAACGACGAACGCCTGGGCTACCGCATCTACCGCCTGAAACAGCCGATGCGGCCCGGCGAACGGCGCGAGCTGCGCTTCGCCCAGTCGCGCGCCCAGGTCGGTTTCGCCAACGAGCCCAGCCAGCACGCCATCGTCGGCAACGGCAGCTTCTTCAACTCCGGGATCTTCCCGCACTTCGGCTACGACCCGGGCCGGCAGTTGCTCGACCGCAACGAGCGGCGCAAGCGCGGCCTGGGCGACGTGCCGCGCATGGCCAAGCTCGAGGACGAATCGGCGCGCCAGCGCAATTACATCGTCCACGATGCGGACTGGATCGACTTCAAGACCTCGATCTGCACCGCGCCGGACCAGATCGCGCTGTCGCCGGGTTACTTGGTGCGCGAGTACTCGCAAGGTGGGCGCAAGTGCTTCGACTACGCGATGGACCGGCCGATGCTGCCGTTCTACGCGTACTTGTCGGCGCGCTGGAAGGTCAAGCGCGACACCTATCCGGGCGGGATCGCCATCGAGATCTACTACGATCCCAAGCACGGCTACAACGTCGACCGGATGATCGCGGCGAGCAAGAAGTCGCTGGATTACTTCCAGGCGAATTTCACCCCGTACCAGCACCGTCAGGTGCGGATCGTCGAATTCCCCGGCTACGAAACCTTCGCCCAGAGCTTCGCCAACACCATCCCGTTCTCCGAATCCATCGGCTTCGTCGCCGATCTGCGCGATCCCGACGCGGTCGATTACGTGTTCTACGTGACCGCGCACGAAGTCGCGCACCAGTGGTGGGCGCATCAGGTGATCGGCGCGGACCTGCAGGGCTCGACGATGCTGTCGGAGACGCTGTCGCAATACTCGGCGTTGATGGTGATGGAGCGCGAATACGGCCGCGGCAAGATGCGCCGCTTCCTCAAGTACGAACTCGACCGCTATCTGTCCGACCGCGCCGGCGAACGGGTCGAGGAACTGCCGCTGTTCCGGGTCGAGAACCAGCCTTACATCCACTACCGCAAGGGCTCGCTGGCGCTGTACCGCTTGCGCGAGGAACTGGGCGAGGCGGCGGTGAACCGCGCGCTCAAGCAGTTCCTGCTCGACAAGGGCTACCAACAGCCGCCGTACACGACTTCGGCCGAATTGCTGGCCTATCTGCGCCGCGAGGCGCGGCCGGAGCAGCAGGCGCTGATCACCGATCTGTTCGAGAAGATCTCGTTCTACGACAACCGGGTGCTGTCGGCCTCGTCGAAGAAGCGCGCCGACGGCAAGTACGAGGTGACGATGCGGGTGCAGGCGGCCAAGCGTTACGCCGACGGCAAGGGCAGCGAGACGCCGGGGCGGCTGGACGACTGGATCGAGGTCGGGGTGTTCGCGCGCGGGCCGTCGGGCAAGGAGGAGGACGAGCAGGCGCTGTTCTTGCAGCGCCGCCGCGTGACCCAGGGCGAGTTCACCGTCACCGCCGTGGTCGACCGGGCGCCGTACGAGGTCGGGTTCGACCCCTACAACAAGCTGATCGACCGGGTGCCGGACGACAATCGCAAGAAGCTGTGAGCCGCTTCCGCCGCCGGTCCCGGCCGGCGGCGCGGGCCTGGGCGGGGCGGGCGGGGCGCCGCTCCCGCGCCGCGCCGGGACCGCGCGCTGCGTCACGCGGCGCTTTTCCGCGCTTGGCCGGAATGAGCCGCGGCTGACCCCGGCCCCGCCGCAACTGGCGTAAGCGTTTGTTTTCGCGTAGAGTGCGCCCCGTTCAGCGCACGGCTGCCTCCCCGCAAGGGTACGTTTCCCAGGTTGCCCGTCGCCCCGCACACGCCTTCCACGGCCGCGGCGCGACTTCTTATCCCGCACGTCTTTCGTAGCGCAGACACGGCCCGGAGCATCCGGCGCCGTCAAAAATCGATACTCGCAGCGCGGTTCAAGGGAACGCTGGAGTGATCACGCGACCCATGAAGGTCCGGCTCGCCCATGGCGCGGCCGGCACATCGGCGCGAACATCTGGAGTTCCAAAGCAATGACGTTCGAATCGCTGGGACTGGCGCCCGCGCTGCTGCGCGCGCTGTCCGAACAAAACTACGCGACCCCCACCCCGATCCAGGCCGAAGCGATCCCGCTGGCGATGGCCGGCCACGACCTGCTCGGCGGCGCTCAGACCGGCACCGGCAAGACCGCCGCGTTCGGCCTGCCGCTGCTGCACCGTCTGGCCACCGCCGCGCCGCAGAGCGGCCCGCGCCGTCCGCGCGCGCTGATCCTGGCGCCGACCCGCGAGCTGGCGCTGCAGGTCAGCGACAGCCTGCGCGGCTACGCCAAGTACCTGCGCCTGAACATCCACGCCATCTACGGCGGCGCCGGCATGGGCCCGCAGCTCGACGCGCTGCGCCGCGGCGTCGACGTGCTGGTCGCCACCCCGGGCCGCCTGATCGACCACCTCGAGCGCGGCAGCGCCAAGCTCGACGCGGTCGAGCTGCTGGTGATGGACGAAGCCGACCGCATGCTCGACATGGGCTTCCTGCCGGCGATCAAGCGCATCCTCGGCCGCCTGCCGCACTCGCGTCAGACCCTGCTGTTCTCGGCCACCTTCGAGGCCCAGATCAAGCAGCTCGCGCTGGAGTTCATGCGCGCGCCGCAGCAGGTGCAGATCGCCGCCAAGAACGTCGTGGCCGATGCGATCAGCCACCGCGTGCATCCGGTCGACGGCGGCCGCAAGCGCGATCTGCTGATCCAGATCCTGGCCGCGCGCCCGAACGATCAGGTGATCGTGTTCGGCCGCACCAAGCACGGCTGCAACCGCTTGGCCGAACAGCTCGAAGACGCCGGTCTGAAGGCCGTCGCGATCCACGGCAACAAGAGCCAGGCCCAGCGCCAGAAGGCGTTGCGCGATTTCAAGGCGAACAAGGCCCGCGTGCTGGTCGCCACCGACGTCGCCGCGCGCGGCCTGGACATCCCGAGCCTGCCGCTGGTGATCAACTTCGATCTGCCGATGGTGGCCGAGGACTACGTCCACCGCATCGGCCGCACCGGCCGCAACGGCGCGACCGGCGAAGCCCTGTCGCTGGTGTCGCCGGACGAGGCGGGCCTGCTGCGGCAGATCCAGCGCATCCTCAAGGACGACATCGAGATGGTCAGCGTCGCCGGCTTCGAGCCCTCGCGCCCGCTGCGCATGGGGTCCGACGCGCCGGGCGCGCGCCGTCCGGGTCCGGGCGGCAACCGCGGCGGCAACAACGCGCCGCGCAAGCCCGCGCACCGTCCGCACGGCAAGCCGCCGGCGCGTCACGCGCACGCCGGTCCGAAGCAGCATCGCGGCGGCGGCAACGGCGGCGGTCAGCAAGGCGGCCCGCGCCGGGATCGCAGCGCGGGTTGATCGATCCGCCTCGGCGTCTCGTCGTGGAAAGTAGAAAAGGCCGGCATTGCCGGCCTTTTCTTTTTGCGGCGCGACCCGGCGAAGAGGCCGGGACCGACGGCTTTCGTCGTCGACGGACGAAGGCGCGGCGCGCGCTGCTTGCTTGAACGCCCGCCGTCGCGAGGGCTGCTGCCCGGATGTCTGCCGAGCGTGCCGTCGCGCGTCGATCCGGCCGCCGAGGTTCTTGCGTGTTCGGTCTCGGCGCGAACCCGCGGCTTACTGCTGTTTCAAGCAGACCGCGAACGCCGTGCCGACCGAGGAGCCCGGCGGGATCGGAACCGACGCCAACCAGAAACGGAATTTCCATCCCTGCAGCGAACCGCTGGTGACCGGACCGTTGTAGTAAATGAACAAACCATCGCCGTAGGTCATGTTGTGACCGCCGCCGCTGACGACTTCGCCGGCCTGACACCACGCGATCGCCTCGACTTGCGCTCCGCCCATCGTGGTGAAGGTGCTGGAGGTGCGCACGGTTTGGACGATGGCGGCGTCCGCCGTGGCGAGACCGCTCAGGCCGATGGCCACGAGCGCCGAGATCCGAAGAACGAGCTTCGACATGGATATCTCCTGGTGAGAATTGCGCATGGCCCGATCCGAAATGGACGAACTGCGTACACCCATTCCTTCGGGTGAATCCAGGATAGAGCGTCGGTTTTCGCGCCGGATCGGCGGCCGTCGGAATGCGCGCGATCCGAGTGCGGGTGCGATCACAGATCGCGCCGCCGTAATGTTTCGGTTGGCGTAGGCGTGCGCGCAGTCGCCATGGTGGGCGCATCGCGGAAGCGGCCGGCGTCAGCGACGCGAGCGTGTAGCCATTGCGTCTAGAGTTCGCCCAACCGCGCCGCCTCGCGCCGATCCCGCCCGTTCTCCTTGGCGCGATACAAGGCCGCGTCCGCGCCGTCGAACACGGTGCGCACATGCGTGTGCGGGCTCGGTACGCAGGTGTACAAACCCACGCTCAAACTCACCCGCTGGTCTTCGCGCGGGCCGTAGCGCGCGTCGAGCTTGCGCATGTCGGCAAGGATCGCGTCGGCGACCTGGGCCGCGCCTTCGACGTGGGTGTCGGGCAGGATCACCGCGAATTCGTCGCCGCCGAAGCGCGCGGGCAGGTCGCGCGGGCGGCGCGCGTGGGCGGCGATCACCGCGGCGATCTTCTGCAGCAGTTTGTCGCCGGCGCGATGGCCGTGGGCGTCGTTGTAGGCCTTGAAGTGATCGACGTCGATCAGCGCCAGCGACAGCGGCGCGCGGGTGCGGCGGGCGCTGGCGAGTTCGCGCTGCAGCACGTGGTCGAAGCGGCGGCGGTTGCCGAGCTGGGTCAGGGTGTCGACGTTGGCTTCGCGGCGCCAGTGGCGCAGGTGGCCGATCAGCCAGGCCAGATACGCCAAGCCGATCGTGGCGATGGTGCCCGCCGGCGGGAACCACAGGTCGGTCAGGCGCAGCAGCACGATGCTGCCGGCCGCGGCCAGCAGCGCGGCGCCGCCGGCGATCAAGGCCGGACGCTGCAAGCGCGGGTTGACCATCGTGTAGACCACGGCCAGCAGCATCGCCGCGGCCAGCAGCGCCTGCCACCACGGCGCCAGCGGCACGATCGCGCGCCGGTGCAGCAGCATTTCCAGCACGTTGGCTTGGTATTCGGCGCCGTGCATGCGCTGGTCTTCGGACATCGGCGTGAGGTAGCGCGGCGCCAGCCCGGTCGCGGTCACGCCGATCACCACCCAGCGGTCGCGCAGCAGTTCGGCCGGCACTTGGCCGCTGAGCACGTCGGCGTAGGAGACCTGACTGAAGGTGTCGGGCGGGCCGGCGTAGCGGATGCGCACGTAGTTGTCGCGCGTCCATTGATACGGCGAGCCGCGGTCGGACGCGGGCCGGCGCAGGCCGGGCAGCGGATCGCGCGCGACGCCCGCGTCCAGCGAAATCAGCGCCAGCGACAGCGCCGACCAGCGCGCGTCGCCGAGCCCGGCCTTGAGGTAGAGGCCGCGCGCGGTGCCTTCGGCGTCGAGTTCGATGTCGGTGTGGCCCAGCGTCGAGGCGGCGGTGGCGATCACCGGCGTCGGCAGCACTTCCACCGGCGGCGCGTTCTGGCGCAGCGGCGCGGTCACCACCGGCAGGGCGACGCGGCCGAGCCGGCGCATCGACGCGGCCAGGGCGCGGTCGTGCTCGTCGCCGCTGCGGTCGGGTTCGGCCAGCACCAGATCCAGGGCCACGCCGCGCACGCCGGCGTAGCCGAGGCGGTCGAGCATCTGCGCGTGGATGTCGCGCGGCCACGGCCATTGGCCGAGTTCGTTGAGGCTGCGGTCGTCGATGGCGACCACGACCACGTCGCCCTCGGGCGTGTAGCCCCAGTGCGAGAGGTGCAGGTCGTAGAAGAAATCGTCCAGGCGCCAGGTCGCGCCGCTGACCGTCAGCAGCGCCGCCAGCGCGGCCGCGCCCAGCGCCGCGGCGCCGCGCAACAGCTTGGGCAGCGCGCCGGGCTTCATGCGCGCGCGCCCGTGGCGGTCGGCGGCGAGGGCGGCGTGGCGGGCGGCTGCATCGGCGCGCGCGGGCTACAGCGCCAGCAGCAGCAACACGGCGCCGGCGCCGCCGGCGGCGTAGCACA
Source organism: Lysobacter sp. K5869 (assembly GCF_018847975.1). Classification (NCBI taxonomy): domain Bacteria; kingdom Pseudomonadati; phylum Pseudomonadota; class Gammaproteobacteria; order Lysobacterales; family Lysobacteraceae; genus Lysobacter; species Lysobacter sp. K5869. Next base: position 2,924,186 of record NZ_CP072597.1, read on the forward strand.
GGCGGCAGGGCAGGCGGATTTCCTGGGCGGGGCCGTAGGGCGCGGCATAACCGTCGTCTTCGATGGTCTGCACGCGCACGTGCCACGTGCCGCCGCCGGGACGGTCGATTTCGATCTGCGGCTCATCCACCTCTCGCTCCAGCAGCGGCTTGGCGAAGTCGGCCTTGCGCGAAATCTGCACGCGGTAGCGCTGGCCGGGTTCGCCGCGCTGCCAGCGCAGGGTCAGCTTGCCTTGCGCGGCTTGCGGCGGCTCCAGGCCGGGATCGACCGGGGCATCGCTGATCTGGAACGGCAAGGCGTTGCCGAAGCGGCCGGGCCGGCCGTCGCCGTCGCGCGAAGCGACGCGCCAGAAGTAGGCGCCGGGTTCCAGGTCGCGGTTCGGGCGATAGCGCAGGCCGCGCACCTGTTCGTCGATCAGCGGCGCGGCGAAGTCGGCGTCGCGGGCGATCTGCACGCGGCTGGTGGCGGCGCCTTCGACCTTGGCCCACTGGAAGCGCGGCTGCGGCAGATGCAGGGTCTGGCCGTCGAGCGGGGCCAGGGTCAGCGGCGGCGCCGGGCCGGCGGGGACGTCGAAGGCCTGGACCAGATCGTGCCCGCCCAGGCCGTTGCCGGCGACCGCGCGCACCAGCAGGCGCTGGCGGCCGGGCGGCAGGTCGTCGATGCGCACGCGGGGTTCGCTGGTGGCTTGCTCGAACAGCAATTCTTCCGGCGCGTCGTCGCGCACCACTTCGATGCGGTAGCCGCTGGCGCCGGGCACCGCGCTCCAGGCGGCGCGCGCGGGCAGCTCGTCCAGGCGGGTGGCGGCGGGGTCGAGTCGCGGCGCGGGCAGCAGTTGGATCGGCGCGGCCGGCGCGCCGTCGCGGCCGGCGACGGTGCCGTAGCCCGGCGTCACCAGCACTTGCCCGCGTTGCGCGCCGACCTGGACCTTGCCTTCCAGCACTTCGGTCGCGTCCAGCGCGCCCTCAAAGCCGGCGCTGATGCGGAAGCGCGTGCCGCGCACGCTCGAGGTCGCCGACGGGGTTTCGATGATGTAGCGCGAGGCCGGCCCCTTGGCCGGAATCACCCGGTTGGTCGCGCGCCCGCGCTGCAGGCGCATGCGCGTGTCGACCATGCCGGTGGAACCGTAGCTGCTGAGTTCGTCGAACTGCACCGCGCTGTTGTCCTGCACGGTCATGCGCGAGCCGTCGGCGAATTCGAGCGTGGCGCTGGCGCCGGGTCCGGTCTCCAGGCGGCTGCCGATGCCCAGGCGCAGGCCGGCGCTGACCAACTGCGCCGGCGCCTTGTCCGAGGCCAGCCAGTTGACCGCGCCGCGCACCGCGATCACTTGCGCCTTGGCCGGTTCGATCCGCAGCCAGCCGATCGGGAAGCGCATGCGCGTGCCCGGCGGCAGGTGGTAGGGGTCGGAGATGCCGTTGTGCTGCTGCAGGCGGCGCCAGTCGATGCCGCTCTTGAGGTGTTTGGCGCCCAGATCCCACAAGGTGTCGCCGGGGCGGACGCGGTAGCTCCAGTCCTGCGCCGACGCCGGGGCGCAGACGGCCGCGAGCGCGAGCAGCGCGATCAGCAGGGCGAACCAGCGGGACCCGCGCGGACGCGGACGGGCCGCCGGCGGGACGGCGGAAGGCGCAAGCGCTGCGGCGGGTGCTGCGATGGAGAACATCCGTAATCCGTGGCTGAGAAAGACGGCGGAAACCGGCCGCGCGGCCGGCGGGCAAGGGACACAGCAACCCCTAATTATGCGCCTTCAGTCACATTTTTGCCGCTGGTGGGAGTGCGTAACGGTGGATCGGGTGGGATCGGCGGTCGTCGGACGGGCGGTTTCGGCATGTCTGATCGGGCCTGGGGGCTCGCGCGTCAGGCGCGAATTCCGTGCCTTGGGGGCGATCCTAGCGCCTGCGCGCCGTATGGGGCAGTGGGCGGGAGCCGGTTTGCGCGGGCGACCGCATGGATGTTTGCGCGGGCGAGCGCATGGATGAGGGCTGCGCGCGCGACCGGCCGTCTTCCCGTTTTCGGCCTTGTCGCTGGATGGGGTGCCCGCGCGGGCATCGTCCCGCGAACTCGGGACCGGAACTTCAGACTCCGGGCGCGGCGGCGCCCGAGCTTTCGGCGTTCCGAGGGGACGACGGCTTCGGACGAATCGCGCAGTCGTTTCGTTCCTGCGCCGCGACTCCCCTTTCCGTCATTCCGGCGAAAGCCGGAATCCATTTTGCTGTTGTCGTTCTTGTCGCTGGCCGCGCAGGAGCGGAGCAAGATCAAAATGGATTCCGGCTTTCGCCGGAATGACGGGGGATGCTGACGCCGGAATGATGGGGCGATGCTGACGCCGGAATGATGGGGCGATGCTGACGCCGGAATGACGGGGCGATGCTGAGGAATCGATAGCTGAGGAATGCGACGTTCCCTCACGACCTCATCCCCGCAGCAGCGGGGATGACGCCGGCACGCGCATCGCGTTTGCGCCTCAGCCCTGCTTCGCCGCGATCCAGCGATCGATCTTGCGCTCCAGAATCTCCAGCGGCACCGCGCCGTCCTTGAGCATCTCGGCATGGAACTCGCGCACGTCGAAGCGCGGGCCCAGTGCGGCCTGCGCGCGCTTGCGCAGCTCCATGATCTTGAGTTCGCCGATCTTGTACGCCAGCGCCTGCCCCGGAATCGCCATGTAGCGCTCGGCCTCGGCAGTGGACTGGGTTTCGCTCTCGGCCGAGTTGGCGAGCATGTACTCGATCACCTGCTCGCGGGTCCAGCCCTTGCTGTGCAGGCCGGTGTCCACCACCAGCCGGATCGCGCGCCACAGCTCGTTCTGCAGATAGCCGAAGTAGTCGTACGGGCTTTCGTACACGCCCAGATCCTTACCCAGCGATTCGGCGTACAAGCCCCAGCCTTCGGTGAAGGCGGTCTCGCCGCCGAAGCGGCGGAACTTGGGCAGGCCGGTCAGTTCCTGCTGCAAGGCGAGCTGGAAGTGATGGCCCGGAATCGCCTCGTGCAGGTACAAGTCTTCCGCGTCCCAGGTCTTGCGCGTGGGCAGGTCGTACGTGTTGACGTAGAAGATGCCCGGCCGCGTGCCGTCCTCGCTCGGACGCATGTAGGAGCCGCCGGCCGCCGATTGCGCGCGGAAGGCTTCGACCGGACGGATCTCGAACGGCGCCTTGGGCGTCAGCGAGAACTGCTCGGGGATGCGCTGGTTGATCTTGGCTTCCAGGCCGCGGTAGTGCGCCAGCAGCGCCGGTTCGTCCTTGAACACGAAACGCGGATCGGTCTGCAGGAATTTGAAGAACGCCGCGCGGTCGCCCTTGAACTTGAGCCCGGCGATGACCTTGTCCATCTCGCCGTGGATGCGCGCGACCTCGTCCAGGCCGATCTGATGGATCTGCGCCGGCGTCATCGAAGTGCTGGTGGAGCGGCGCGCGTTGAACGCGTACCACTCGCCGCCGTTGGGCAGCGCGCCCAGGCCCGCGCTGTCGCGCGCCTTGGGCAGATAGTCGTCGCGCACGTAGTCGCGCAGGCGCGCGTAGGCCGGCATCAGCTCGGTCTGGATCGCGCGGCGGTAAGCCTCGGTGAGGCGCTGCTTGTCGGCGTCGGAGAAGCTCGCCGGGAATTTGTTCACCGGCGTCCAGAACAAGGTCGCCTCGGGCGAGTCCTTGATCAGCGCGTCGAGCTGCGACACCACCTTCACCATCAGCGCCTTCGGCTGGACCACGCCGCGCTTCACGCCTTCGCGGCTGTTGGCGATGAACTGATCGAACACCGACGGCACCTTGGCCGCGCGCTTGAGCCAGTTGTCGTAATCGGCGACGGTCTTGAACGGCTGCGCGCCGGCGCCGGAGCCGTACTGGGCGACGCTGGAAGCGAAGTTGTAGAACTGGTTGATCGGCTGCTGCCAATCGGGGAAGCGGTCGGCTTCCAGCTCCAGGCGCGCGTTGCGGGCGAAGATTTCGTAGCTCAACAGATCCTGCGCGGACAGGCCCTGCGAGCCGACCGATTCGACCGTCTTGAGCCAGCGCTGGAAGAACGCGCGGCGTTGCTGGCGGTACTGCGCGCTGCCCAGCGCCGGCAGTTGATCGTTGTAGCGCGGATCGCCTTGCTGGGTCGCCAGCAGCGGGTTGAGCTTGAGGTTCTCTTCCCAGTACTGCTCGTACAGGCGGGTGAGCTTGTCGGCCTTGGTCTCGACGACGACCTTGGACGCCGGCGCGGGCGCCTCGGCGGGCGCGGCGAAGACGGCGGCGGGCAGGGCGAGGGCCAGCGCCGCGGCGAGCAGGCTCGCGGCCGGGCGCGCGAAGGCGCGGGACGAAGAGGCGGTCATGGGGTCGATCCGGACAGATGGACCCGCAGGCTCGCGCGCGGACGCGGGTGGGGCATGGGCCGAAGGTCATGGCGCGGCGCCCGCCGCCGCGCTCGCTGCCGCGCGTCAGTCGGCCGCGGCCTCGTCGCGCAGCTGCTTGGCGCGCTCGTGGCCCAGATAACCGTGGATCCACACGCGCAGCAGATAGATCAGCGGAATCATCGCGAACGCCGCCAGCATCTTGTAGCCGTAGTTGACCGTGCTGATCGCCAGGAACTGCGGGATCGGCCAGTGCTGCGGCCCGAGCACGAAGGCGATGTACAGCACCACGAAGCTGTCGACCAGTTGCGACACCGCGGTCGAGCCGGTCGCGCGCAGCCAGATGTGCTTCTCGCCGGTGGCGCTGCGGATGCGGTGGAACACCGCCACGTCGATCAACTGGCCGAGCATGAACGCCACCAGCGAACCGGCGATGCTCCACATGCCCTGGCCGAAGATCGCCGCGAACGCGGCCTGATAGTCGGGCACGCCCTGCGCTTGCGCGGCGGTGACCCACCAGCCCGCCGGCGCCAGCGCGATCGCGGCGAAGGCGAACAGGAAGCCGTAAGCGATCAGCATCGCCGCCAGCCAGGAAATCAGGCGCACGCCGCGGCGGCCGAAGAATTCGTTGATGACGTCGGTCATCAGGAACACGATCGGCCACAGCAAGGTGCCGGCGGTGAAGTTCAGCGAGCCTTGTTGGCCGAACAGATTCCATTGCAGCGGCGCGATGCCCAGCGTGTCTTCCAGGGCGAAGATCTTGACCCCGATGAACTCGGCCAGCGCCGCGTTCACGCAGAAGAAGCAGGACAGCACGATGAACAACCGCAGCGAGCGGTCCTGCAAGGTGCGCGTGCCTTCGCCGCTGACGAAGGGAATGCTGGTTTCGCTGGCGCTCACCGCTTCGGCCTCACTTTGTAGATCACGCCCGACTTGTCGTCGGTGAACAGGAAGCTGTCGCGGCCCACGGCGAGCACGTCGCAGGGCCGGCCCACGGCCTTGCCGCCTTGCACGAAACCGCCGACCAGCTCGCCGCGCTGGCGGCCGTCGCCGCCGACGCGGACGATGCGGTAGCCGTGGCCGAGCTTGAGCTTGCTGGAACCGTGCAGGGCCACGGCGAACTCGTCGCGCAGTTGGCCGTTGTCGCTGGCCGGGAACCAGGTCAGGCCGAGCGCGGAGGCGTGCGACGGGAACCACGCGAACGGCTTGGGCACGATCGCGCAGCCTTCCTTGCGCGGGAATTTCGGATCGGTGAACGGCTTGCCGTTGCTGAAGTGGCAATACGGCCAGCCGTAGTCGGCGCCGTCGCGGACCACGAACAGGGTTTCGTCGGGCTTGTCGTCGCCGAGATGGTCCGAGCCTTGGTTGGTGGCGTAGAGCTTGCCGTCGCGGTACAGCAGCCCGACCGCGTTGCGCAGGCCGCGCGCGTAGGTGCGCTGGCCGCTGCCGTCGGGGTTCATCTGCAGGATCGCCGCGCGCACTTCTTCCTTTTCGATGCAGGCGTTGCAGCTGCTGCCGACCGAAACGTAGAGCTTGCCGCCGCCGAAGGCGAGGCTGCGGGTCAGATGCCAGCCGCCGTATTTGTAGCTCAGGCCGTAATCGGGGAAGGTCGCCAGCGTCTCGGGTTGCGACGACGGCTGGGTGTCGCCGTTGCGGTAGCGATAGCGCAGCAGCTTGTCGGTGTTGGCCACGTACAGCCATTGCTGGCCGCCGGCGTCGGTGTGGAAGGCGACGCTGTTGGGGTTGCGCTGCTTGTCCAGGTACACCGACAGCTTGGTGTAGCGCTCGGTCTTTTCGTCCCAGCCGTCGAGCGCGTACACGCGGCCGAGCTTGTTGTCGCTCAAGTCGTGCATGTCGGTGACGAACAAGCGGCCGTCGGGGCTGCGGGCGAAGAAGCGCACGCGCTTGAGGCCTTGCGCGACCGGAACGATGTCGAGATCGGCCGGCAGGTCGAGCGTGAAGCTGCGGCCGTCGTCGAGCTTGACCGGATGCGGCGTCAGCGCGGCGGCGCTCGCGGCGAACGGCAGGGCCAGCGCGGCGGCGAGGGCGAGGGAAAACGCGGAGCGTGGGGTCATGCGTGGGCGTCCTTGTCGGGGGCGGCCGCGGGCTTCGCCGCGGGCACGGAGAACGGAATCGTCGCCGGCGACACCGCGCCGCCGGAAATGATGAAGCTCATCGCCTGATCCACGCTCCAGTCGGTCGGGGTGATCTTCTCCACCGGCACGATTTCCAGATAGCCCGACGTCGGATTGGGCGTGGTCGGCACGTACACCGCGGCCAGCTCGCGGCCGCTGCCTTCTTCGCGCATCACCTTGGTGACGAAACCGATCGATTTCATCTCGGTGTGCGGGAAGTCGACCAACACCACGCGCTGGGTGCCGTCGGGCTTGGTCTGCAGGATGTCGAGCAACTGCCGCGCGCTGCCGTAGATGGTGCTGGCGAGCGGGATGCGGCGGATCAACGATTCGAACCAGCGCAGCAAGGTCTGGCCGACCACGCGGCGGGCGAGGACGCCGGACAGCAGGATCACCGCGACGGTGGCGACCAGCGCCAGCGCGGTCTGGACCCAGGCGTCGTTGAGCCAGCCCAGGGCGTGCGGCTGGGCGAGGGCGAGGTTCTGCAGCATCGGCCCGATCAGTGGCCGGCTGATGTCGGACAGCAGCACGAACACGAACTTGACCACGACCCAGGTCAGCCAGATCGGCAGCAGGGTCAGCAGGCCGGTGAGGAACAGGCGTTGCAGATTGGGCGGGCGCATGGCGCGGATTGTAGGGGAGCGCGGCGACGCTGGGAGGCGCGCGGCTTTGCCGGTGCGAGCGGGTCGGCGGGGGGCGAGGTCTGTGTCGTGTTCGGATGCCCTTTGTAGGAGCGGCGTAAGCCGCGATCGACCGAAGCGACTGACGCAAGCGCGCCGGCCGAAGCCCGGAACCTCGGCCGGCGCCTCAGAAGCGAGGGCTCGCACCGCCGGGCTTCGGATGCTGTGTGGTATCGCGTCGCTTCGGTTGATCGCGGCTTACGCCGCTCCTACAGGGGCGCGGCCCAACAAAAAGCCCTCCGCGAGGGAGGGCTTCGTAGCGAACGTCCGTCGCGCCGCGCCTCAGCGCTCGCGCACCAAGCGGAACCCGACGTCGTCGTACCCGCGCCCCGAGCTCAACGGCCGCTGCGCCTGCGCGCTGCGCCACGAGTTGCCGCCGACTTGCCGCTGCTGGCAGTTGCGCCCGCAATCGGCCGACCACATCGACAGCGAACGCCCGCCGTTGATCGGCATGCGCTGCGCTTCCTCGGCGGTGGGCAGGCGGTAGCGGCGGCCGGTCTGCTGGCTGTACCACTGCGCATACGCCTCCGCATCGGAGACCGACACGCACACCACCGGCTCGGACTCGGTCTGGCCGAAGCCCGGGTCCTTCCAGTCCTTGGGCGAGAGCACGCGCAGCAGCGACACGCGCTCGCGGCACAGCGCCGGCGTGCGCTGGTTGGCGTTGGCGAAGCGGGCGAACTCGCCGCGGCTGACCGGGCGCGGGTTGAAGCTCACCGCCACGCTCGCCGCGGGCGCGGCGGCGCTGGCGGCGACGGTGCCGCGCGCGACCGTGCCGTCGCCAGCGATGCCGCGCGCCTGCGCGACCAGCTTGGTCGAGACCGTGCGCGGCAGCGCGAACTCGTCGGCCAGCGCGATCACCTTGCCGGCGTCCGCGCCGTCGCCGCGGCGCGCGGCCAGATCCAGCCGCGCCTGCAGCGCCTGCGCGGCCTTCTCGCGCAGCGCGAGCTGCGCCGGCGAGTCGGCGGTGCCGGTCTGCTGGCCCAGCGCGGTGACGTTGACCAGATGCTGGCGCGCCTGCGGATCGCGGCCCTCGCGCAGATCGCGCGCGAGCGCGTCGCCGAAGGCCTGGGTGAGTTCGTCCACCACCACCGCCACTTCCGGATTGGTGCTGTCCAGATGCCAGGCGGTGAGCAGGCTGTTGTAGGCGTTGGCGTCGGCCGGCGCGGCCAGACGGCCCTCGGCGATATAGCTGCGCGCGGCCTGCAGCGATTCCTGCAGCGGCGCTTGCGGCAGCGGCGCCATCATCGCCTGGGTCGGATCCGGCGCGGCCGGCGCCGCGGCGGCGCTGACGGCGGGCTTGGATTCGACCCGGAAGAAACCGTCCTTCTCGACCCGGTTGAGGCCGAAACCGACCGCGACCACGCCGATCGCGGCCACGGCCAGACCGGCCCAGGCCGGCGTGGCCCAGCGCTTGAGCGGACGCAGCGCGCTCATGGCGCGGCCGAAGCCGCTCATCTGCCCGCGGTGCTTGATCTCGCTCATCGCCGCGGCCATCTCGGCGGCGTGCTCGAACCGCTGCTCGGGCTGCTTGGCCAGGGCGCGGTTCATGAAGCGCTGCCAGTGCTTGAGCGGCGGCGGCAGCTTCGGGATCGGGTCTTGCGCGTGCATCACCGCCATCGACAGCGCGTCGGGCGCCTCGAACGGCAACCGGCCGGTGAGCATTTCCCAGATCAGCACGCCGAGGCTGTAGAGGTCGGCGCGGCCGTCGACTTCCTCGCCGCGCGCCTGCTCCGGCGCCATGTAGGCGGTGCTGCCCACGGCCAGCCCGGTCGCGGTCATGCGCGCGCCGAAACCGCGGCGCAGGGCGATGCCGAAATCGGCCAGCAGCGGGCGTTCGCTGTTGTCGAACAAGACGTTCTCGGCCTTGACGTCGCGGTGCACGACGCCGCGGGCGTGGGCGTACTCCAGCGCCGCCAGCAAGGGCTCGGCGATGGCGATGACGTCGGCTTCGCCGCGCGAGAACCCCTGCTCGATGCGCTTGCCCAGATGGCCGCGCGGCAGGTACGGCATGGCGTAGTAGGGCAGGCCGTCGCGAGTGCGGCCGACCTCGTGGATGCTCACCACATGCGGGTGTTCCAGCCGCGCGATGGTGCGCACTTCGTTCTCGAAGCGGCGCCGGCTGACCTCGTCGGCCAAGGCGTGCGGCAGCATGATCTTGATCGCGACTTCGCGACCCAACGCGCTTTGCTCGCCCAGGTACACCGTGGACGAGCCGCCGTGGTTGATGATTTCGCGCAGACGATAGCCGGCGATCTCCGGCATCGGCGCGCGATAAGCATCGGTTTGAGTTGTGCTGTTGGACATTCGCGGCCCCGTGTCGCGACTGCGCAGCATAACGCTGCGACAGTGCCCGCGTGACGACTAGTGTGGCTTTTAAGTGCCCGCGTTTACAAGCCTGAGCGGGGCTCAGGCGTCGTTTCTGACAGTTGCTTCCATACCGCAGCGGCGCGGAAGGAATGGCGACGCGGGTCTCAAAGCCGCGCCGGCGCGGCCGCGGCCGCTCAGCGGTCGCGCTTGCGCCGCACGTACAGCTGTTTGCGCACTTTGGCGACGACCTCGCCGCCGGCGTCGAGGATGTCGTTCTCGAACCAGCGCAGGTACTTGTCGCCGTTGGCGGTGGCCGCGCGCAGTTCTTCCAGCACCTCTTCGCTGAGGTCGAACCGGGCGCGGACCGTGCCGCGGCCCGGCTTGACGAATTCGATCGCCCCGGCGCGGTCCCAGACGATGTAGTCGCGGCCCAGCGACTGCATCGCCAGCAGCATCCAGAACGGATCGGTCATTGCGAACAGGCTGCCGCCGAAGTGGGTGCCGACGTAGTTGCGGTTCCACGGCCGCATCCGCAGTTCGACCGTGGCGTGGCGGTAATCGGGCGAGATCGCGGCGACGTGGACGCCGGAGAACAGGAACGGCGGCCACAGATTCAGGCCGTGACGCAGGGTGTTGGCTTTCATGCGCGCGCTGGGTGGGGACGGGCGCGGGCAGTGTGCCATACGGGTGCGTATTGTTGAAGCGGGGGCAGGGCGCTGGGACTGGGCGGGACGGCGAGGGCCCGCTTCGGTTCGTGGCTGGCTTTCGGCTGTAAGCCGCCGCGGCCTTGGTTCGGATGTGGTTCGGCAGTTTCTGGTTGCGCATTGCTTCGAACGCCACTCGAAATGGCTTTTTGGCTTCGCGCAAGCGGCGATCCGCCCTCGGATGCGACGGTCGGCCCCTCGATCGCCTCCCGACGCCCTCGATGTCGAACGGCGGCATCGGCGCGGCCGCCACACCCGCCCATCCCCCGGCGACCCGTCGCCGGACGCCGCCCTCCATGCGCTACTGTTTCGCGGGGCGCCGGTCTGCCGTCTTCACAGATCGCCTCGGCCCCTTTGGGTTGGAACCGCGACAGACCACCGGGAAGCACATGATTCGTCCAGCCAGCGCTTCCGATGCCGAGGCGATAAGCCGCTTGATCAACGCCTTAGCCCATCATTTCCTGGTCGACCCGTCCGGCCCCGAAGCGGCGCCGTTCCTGCAAACCCTGACGCCCGCCGCTGTCGCCCAGCGTATCGTTGCGCCTGATTTTCGCTCCTACGTCGCGCAAGACGCCTCCGGAATCCACGGATTTCTCGCGATGCGGGGCGATTCGCATCTGTACCACCTCTTTGTCAGGGCCGACGCACAGCGCAAAGGGGTCGGCCGCGCGCTTTGGGAGCACGCTGCGGCCCTATCCGGGCAATCGACCTTTACGGTCAACGCGTCGCTGTATGCGGTGCCGATGTACGAACGTCTGGGCTTCGTCGCGCAAGGGCAAGCGCAAACCGCGAATGGGCTGATGTTTGTGCCGATGGTCGCCGACGGCGGAATTCGGGACCAATAGAAGGGCCGCGATGGCTCGCAGCCCTGGGGACTACCGGCGCCCGGAGTCGGACTCGAACCCGCGCCCCCTGATCAACAGTCGGGCGCTCTGACCGTCCTCTTCGCAAGGGGCGGGCGACGGAAACACGCGCGGCGAAGACCCGGCGGAGCGACCTCCCCGCCATTCCCCGCTCCTCTTATGTCCTGCTTTCCGCCGCGCCAATCTCAGAACAACAACGCCGACATCTTGCGCCGATACACCCCGACCAGATCCTCATCGGCCACGACCCGGAACGCGTCGATCAGCGCCTTGCGCGGCAAACCCTCTTGGAAGGCGCGGTCGCGGCGCAGCAGTTCGATCAGCTGCTCCAGGCCGGCCTGATCCTGGCCGGCGGCGATCAGGCGCGCGCCGAGCAGGTAGCGGGCCTGCGAGTCCTCGGGCGTGGCGACCAGGGCCGCTTCCAGAGTCGCGGCCGGCGGCGCGTCGGCGACGACCTTGAGGAAGCCGAGCTTGGCGCGGGCGCGCACGCTGCGGTCGTCGGTCGCCAGATTCGCCGGCAGCGCGTCGAGCAGTTGTTCCGATTCGGCCTGGGCGCCGGTGGCGAGCAGGGCCAGGGCGAGGTCGAGCTGGAGTTCGGGCTTGTCGGGCTGCTCGGCGCTCTCGCGGCGCAGGCGCACGACTTCGGCGTGCGGGTCCACGGGCGGGGCTTCGGCCTCGACGTCGGCCGGCGCGGCGGCACCGGGCTCGATACCGTGCGACTTGAGGAACTCGCGCACCACGCCCTCGGGCAGCGCTTCGGCGAAACCGTCGACGAGCTGGCCGTCCTTCATCAGATAGACGGTGGGAATCGAGCGGATCTGGAACGCCGCGCCGAGCTGCTGCTCGGCCTCGACGTCGACCTTGGCCAGCACGAACGCGCCGTTGTACTCGCCGGCCAGCTTTTCCAGGATCGGGCCGAGGGTCTTGCACGGCTGGCACCACTCGGCCCAGAAGTCGATCAGGACCGGCGTCTCCAGCGACTTCTGCAGGACGTCCTGCTGGAATCGCTCGGCGGTGGCGTCGAACACGTGGGGATTGGCGGCGGTGGCGGTCATCGGCGGGCTCATGAAGGCGAAAGCGGATTCGTTCCGAAGTGGGGACGAAGGCGCGGCGAGGCAAGCGCGCCGCGAGCCGCGCACGCTAGCATGTCGCGATGAAGGGCTCATCCAAGAAAGCCGGCGGCGCGGGCGCGTCGGCCGGTTCCGCCGCGTCGGGCGCTGCGGTCGCGGCGCGCGGCGGCGCGAACGCGCGCTCGCGCGACACGTTCGTGGCGCTGGCCGCCGCGCTGTGCTGCGTGGCGGCGCTGCTCGGTTTCGGCGCCGCGCTCGAAGGGTATTCGCACTGGCGGCACCCGCCGGGCCTGCTCGGCGCCGACGGCATTCCGCGCGCGCTGGCGTTCAATTGGCTCGGCTACATCGGCCCCGGCCTCGCGTTGGCGTGGGTGGCCTGGCGCTTGACCGGCGCCGCGCGCGCGCAGCGCGCGACCGCGCGGATCGGCGCGTGGCTGTGGCTGTGGTCGGCGCTGGCCTGGGCCGCGCAGGGCGTGGCGACGCTGGATCCGCAAGACCTCGACGCGCACGCCAGCCGCTTGCACGCGCTGGCCTGGATGCTGTGGTGGCTGGCGTTCGCGCCCGGCGCGGTGTTGCTGGCCTACGCCTCGCTGGCGGCGCCGGCGTGGCGCCGCTTCGGCGCGATCGCGCTGGCCGCAGCGGCGACGGTGGCCTTGGCGGTGATCGCCGCGGATTGGCGGTTGGTGCCGGCGGCGCCCGCGCAGCGCGTGGCCTTGCTCGCGTGGCTGGCGGCGTTCGTGGCTTCCACGCGGCTGGAAGCCAGAAGCTAGCGAATAGGAGATAGGAGATAGGAGTTAGGAGATAGCAAGAGCGTCGGCACGCTTTTGCTATCTCCTAACTCCTATCCGCTATCTCCTAACCATGGCGCCGGTGCCGCAGCAAGGTCGGTCGTAATCGGCGCCTGCCGCGGGCGCGCCCGCGGCTGACCTTGCTGCGGCAACGGCATGGAAGCGATCGCTCAGCGCGCGTGCCCGTCCTGGCCGGTGGTCGCGCCAACGGCGGCGCGAAGCGGGGATGTCATCGGCGAAATCCTTTTCTGCGAAGGGCGGGCTGCGAAGACGGCGGCATTGCGGAGCGTGCGTTGCGGAGGAAAGCGGCGCGGACGGGGGAGGCGGCGTACGCGCAACCGGCAGGGTTATGGCATGTGCCCGCGGCGATCGCCGTGACCGGGCTCACGCGGTGGACGCCGGCGCCGGCTTGGGCGCGACGGGATTGCCGGAATTGGGATCGCAGGTGTGAAGCCCGTGTGCAAGCGGGCGGTTGCGGGCGCGGCGGCGGAGCGGGGCGCCGATGCGATGCGGCGCGGTATCCCGGTCGCGCATCCCGCTTGATGTTCCGCGCATCCAGCGCCCGCCATCGGCGAGGACCCGAAGCGGATCGCGATACGGCTGCGAGGCGAAGCCAACGCGACGCCGCACTCGAACGCAACGCGGGATCCCACTCGCGAACGACCGCACGCGCGCACGAAAAACCCCGGCCGCCTGCGCGACCGGGGTTCGCGTGCGAACACCGACCGAAACCGCGCTTACAAGGCCTGCTTGTAGACCTTGCCGTCCTTCATCACGAACGCCACGTCCAGCACCGTGTTGATGTCGGCGATCGGATCGCCCTTGACCGCGACGATGTCGGCGCGCTTGCCGGTTTCGATGGTGCCCTGGTCGTCCACGCCGAGCACCTCGGCCGCGCGGATCGTCGCCGCCTGCAAGGCCACCGCGGCCGGAATGCCGGCTTCGACCATGTAGACGAACTCGCGCGCGTTGTCGCCGTGCGGGCCGACGCCCATGTCGGTGCCGAAGGCGATCTTGACGCCGTTCTTGTACGCGTTGGCCGCGGTCTGCTGGATCATCGCGCCGATCCGCGCCGCCTTGGGCCGCACCACGTCGGGGAAGTAGCCGTCGATCTTGGCCTTGTCGGCGACGAAGCGGCCGGCGTAGATGGTCGGAACGTACCAAGTGCCGCGCTGCTTCATCAGCGACATGACTTCCGGGCTCATGTAGGTGCCGTGCTCGATGCTGGTGACGCCGCCGAGCACCGCGCGCTTCATGCCTTCCTCGCCGTGCGCGTGCGCGGCGACGCGATAGCCGTAATCCTTGGCGGTGTCGACGATGGCCTTGACCTCTTCGACCGTGAACTGCGGCGCGTCGCCGGACTTGGCGTAGGACAGCACGCCGCCGGTGGCGGTGATCTTGATGACGTCGCTGCCTTCCTTGTAGCGCTGGCGCACCGCTTGGCGCGCGTCGTCGATGGAGTTGATCACGCCCTCGGTCGGGCCGGGCGGGCCGATCAGATGCGAGAGCGCGTCGTTCATGCCGTTGGTGGGATCGGCGTGGCCGCCGGTGGTGGCGATGGACTTGCCCGCCGCCCAGATGCGCGGGCCGCTGACCAGGCCTTGATTGATCGCGTCGCGCAGATGCGGACTGACTTCGCCGCCGAGATCGCGCACGCTGGTGAAGCCGGCCAGCAAGGTCTTGTTGGCGTAGCCGACCGAGCGGAAGGCGAAATCGACCGGGTCGAGGCGAAAACCTTCGGAATAGCTCTGCGCGCTGGACTGGCCGCCCAGGTGCACGTGCAGGTCGGTCCAGCCGGGCGTGCAGGTGTGCTGGCTCAGATCGACCGCGCGCGCGCCGGCCACGTCGTTGAGGCCGGCTTGCACGTCGGCGATCTTGCCGTCGCGCACGGTCACCGTGTGCGGGCCGAGCAGCTTGCCGCTGCGCGCGTCGAACAGCTTGCCGCAGCGCAGCGCCGTGGGTTCGGCCGCGGGCGGCGGCGCGGCGTGCGCGGCGGCGGCGAAGACGGAAACGAGGACGGCCAGGGCCAGCGGAGCGGCGGCGGTCGGTCGGGGCGTGAGCGTTCGGGGCATGGTCGGTTCCGGCGTGGGCGGGCGTGCGCGCGGAGCGGCGAGGCGCCGTTCGCGCGGTGGAATCGCAGGATCGTGCAAGCGCGGCGCCGCGGCGGACTCCCCCGGCCGCGGCCGCCGGCCGGGCCAGCATGCAAGCGCGGCGCGGCGCGGGTCAACGTGACCAAAGCACTAGACGCGGCGCGTCAGTCGGTGCGCGCGTTCGCGTCTGGGCGTGCGCTCCATTCGTCGGCGCGTCGCGCCTGCGCGCTTGTCCTCGTCGCGGCGCGCGCGCAGGCTGGCCGCTGCGCCGCCGCCGCGCGGCTTTCGAGGGAACGAACGATGAAGCGCGATACGACGATCCGAACGGCCGTGCTGACGGCGTTGCTGCTCAGCGGCGCGGCGTTGGCCGACGACGACGGCGGCGGGCAGGGCAGCAGCGGCACCGACCGCAGCAATCTGGCCAAGTCCGCGCCGGTGGTTTGCCGCGGCGAGGCGACGGCGGTGGCGGTGCCGCAAGCCGACGGTTCGGTGGTGTGGATTTGTCCGGCGGTGGAGGCGCAAACGCCGGGCGGCTGAATCGGGCGATCCATCGTCGGAGAGGCGATAGCCGCTTGATCGGAATCGGAGCGCGGCGGACGAAGGCGAACCGATCTGGCGCGGGCCGATCAAAAGCGAGCCGATCAAGCACGCCGATCAAGCGAGCCGATCAAGCGAGCCGATCAAGCGAGCCGATCAAGCGAGCCGATCAAGCGAGCCGATCAAGCGAGCCGATCAAGCGAGCCAACCAAGCAAGCCGACACAACGCCCGATGCGCCCGCGCCGCCGCACCCGCGCCGCGGCCAACGCACGCCGCCGTAGGGTCGCCCGCGATGCGCGCGCATACGCAAGCGCATGCGCGCGCCGCGTCGCGAGCTTCGTTGCGATCACACAGCGCGCTTGCGATTCCGTAACCGAGTTGGCCAAAAAAACGCCATCGCCCGAGCCGCCGCACTTGTCAGCGCGACGGCGCTTGCGCAAGGTGAGCCCCGGCCGGACTCCATACGGACCGGGGAATCCGTCGCCTTCGCCACCACGCTTCCGGTTCGCCCAGCGAGTCGAACCCCATCATGAGCAAGTCGCGTCTGTTCGCGGCCTTGGCCGCCGCCGGCCTGTTGGCCTTCGCCACCCACGCCGCCGCCGACATCTTCAAGCCGATGCCGCAACCGTGCCCGGCCGGCAAGATCGAGAAACTGCTGTACGACAAGGACGGGCGCCCGGTCGGGCGCGTGTGCGTCTGAATCGGCGTGTCCGCATCTGCGCGTCTGAATCTGCGCATCCGAATCGGCGCGTTTGAGCCGGCGCGTTTGAGCCGACGCGCCGGATGAGGCGCAGCGCTCGGGCCCGGGACGGTGCGCCGTCCCGGGTTTTTTCGTGAAAGAACGTCGCAGCGTTCGCGGACGCAGCGACGATCCCGACGCTCAGGCCGCCAGCGGCCGCGATCGCGCGATCCGCAACGCCGGCAGCAGCGTCGACGCGCGTCTTGCGAAAGCGAGCGCGGCTTACCCGCCGTCGCCCGCCGCCCGCTGGCCGTCGACCACCCGGTCGCGCCCCTCGGCCTTGGCCCGGTACAGCGCTGCGTCGGCGGTCTGCAGCAACTGCTGCGGCGTATCGCGCTCGCTCGCCGAAGTCGCCACGCCGATCGAACACGTCGCCGGGCCGAAGGTTTGGCGCAGGTGCACGATCGTGGTCGCGGCGATGGCCGCGCGGATCCGCTCGGCGCGCTGCCGCGCGGCTTCGCCGTCGGCTTCGGGCAGCACCACGGTGAATTCCTCGCCGCCGTAGCGGCAGGCGATGTCCTCGTTGCGCACCAGTTCCTGCAGCAGTTGCCCGACCCGCGCCAGCAGCGCGTCGCCGGCGGCGTGGCCGTGGGTGTCGTTGAAGCGCTTGAAGTGGTCGACGTCGAGCATCAGCACCGACAGCGGCAGGCCGCGGCGCTGGCAACGCAGCAGTTCGCGCTGCAGGTTCTCTTCCAGGTAGCGGCGGTTGAACAAGCCGGTCAGCGGATCGCGCAGCGATTGCACGCGCAGGGTTTCGCGCAATTGCAGGTTGACGATGGCGAGGCTGAGCTGTTCGGCGATGGATTGGATCAGGGCCAGATCGGCTTCGCGCGGCGGGTGTTCGCCGCTCAGGCACAGCAGGCCGAGCGAGGTGTTCTGCGCCATCAGCGGCACGCACAGGCTCCAGCGCGGGTCTTCGTCGCCGCGCGCGGCGCGTTCCAGGTGGGCGCAGCGCACGCCGCCGTCGTGGGCCTGACTGCGGTGCACTTGGCCGCGGCGCAGCGCCCAGCAGTCGTTGGGTTGCAGCAGGTCGGCGCTGGGAATCGCTTCGCGGCCGAAGCGCGCGGCGGTTTCGGCCAGATTCTGCGAGGCGCGCAGGATGTAGCAGCGCCCGCCCAGCTCCGGGATCAGGTCGGCGATGACGTGCGCGGTCATGTCCATCGCCTCTTCCAGGGTCTGGCAGCTTTGCAGCAGGCCGGCGTAGTGGCTGAGGCTGCGGTGGCGCTCGGTCAGGCGCTGGCGTTCGGCGGCGGAGGCTTCCAGTTCGGCCAGCGCTTGCCGGCTTTCGCGCTCCAGCGCGCGGCTGCGGCGGTTTTCCTGCCACAGGTTGAGCATCAGCAGCGCCAGCAAGGTCAGCGCCAGCAGCAGCCCGGACACCACCAGCGCGGTCAGCCAGGTCGCGTTGCGCTCGCTGCGCGCGTCGCGCGCGTGCAGCAGGCCGCGCTCGTTCTCGCGCATGGCGTCGGCCACCGCGGTCAGCGCGCGCATGTGCTCGGCGCCGTGGCTGGTCTGGCTGTCGAGGCGGGCCTGGGCCGGGTCGCGCAGGTGCAGGGCGACCACAGCGTCGATGTCGGCCAGCCGCTGCCGCACCCGTTTCTGGATGTCGCGGGCGAGGCGGTGCTGCAACGGGTTGTCGCGGGTCAGTTCGACCAGTCGCTCGGAGTGGCTCAGCGCGCCGGGAATGCTGGCGAGGTATTCGGCGTGCAGGGCGGGGCGGTCGGTGAGGCGGTAGCCGCGCGCGTTGGATTCGACCGTGCGGGTCGAGGCCAGGGTCGATTCGATCTCGGCGATGACTTGATAGGAGTGCTCGACCCACTCGGCGCTCTCGGCGAAGCCGCGCAGGCCGACCACGGTGGCGATGCCGACCGCGGCCAACAGCGCGGCGGCGAGCAGGAACGCCGGCAGGCGGTAGGCGCGGTAGCGCGAAGCGAAGCGCGCCGCGAACGGCGCCGCGATGGGCGCGGGCGGCGTTGCGGAAGCGGCCGGCGGGGGCGCGGACGGCGACGGCAGGGCCAAGGCGGGCTCGGGGGACGGTCTGACCGCAGCCAGTTTCCCACACCCGGGCGGCCGCCGCCGTGCACGCGCCGCGACGGGCGCCGCCGCCGGACCGGCGCCGCCCGTCGCGGACGCGCGCGTGGCGGGCTTTTGTGCGCTGCGGTAGGCTTGGCGGTCCTGCCCCATCGCCACCGCCACGCCCGTGTCCGACGCCGCCGCCCCCGCCCCGCACGACTCCCAGACCGATTCCAAGGCGTTCGAGCCCGCCGCGCTCGAAGCCGCCGCCCAGCGCTACTGGGACGAAACCCGCGCCTTCGAGGTCGACGAGCGCTCGGCCAAGCCCAAGTACTACTGCCTGTCGATGCTGCCGTACCCGTCGGGCGCGCTGCACATGGGCCACGTGCGCAACTACACCATCGGCGACGTGATCAGCCGCTACAAGCGCATGACCGGCTTCAACGTGCTGCAGCCGATGGGCTGGGACGCGTTCGGCCTGCCGGCCGAGAACGCCGCGATCAAGAACAAGACCGCGCCGGCCAAGTGGACCTACGCCAACATCGCCCACATGAAGGCGCAGCTCAAGACCATGGGCTACGCCATCGACTGGTCGCGCGAGTTCGCCACCTGCACGCCGGACTACTACGTGCACGAGCAGCGCATGTTCGTGCGGCTGATGAAGCAGGGCCTGGCCTACCGCAAGAATTCGGTGGTCAACTGGGACCCGATCGACCAGACCGTGCTGGCCAACGAGCAGGTCATCGACGGCCGCGGCTGGCGCACCGGCGCGCTGGTGGAAAAGCGCGAAATCCCGCAGTGGTTCCTCAAGATCACCGACTACGCCCAGCAGCTGCTCGACGGCCTGGACGCGCTGCCGGGCTGGCCGGACGCGGTCAAGACCATGCAGCGCAACTGGATCGGCCGCAGCGAAGGCCTGGAGATCCGTTTCGACGTGGTCGAGGAGGACGGCCGCCCGGTCGATGCCGCGCTGAACGATCTGGTGGTGTTCACCACCCGTCCCGACACCTTGATGGGCGTGACCTACGTGTCGGTCGCCGCCGAGCACCCGCTGGCCGCGCACGCCGCGCTCAGCGATCCCGATCTGGCCGCCTTCATCGCCGAGCTGCGCCAGGGCGGCGTGTCGGAAGCCGAGCTGGAAACCCAGGAAAAGCGCGGCCGCGACACCGGCCTGCGCGCGGTCCATCCGGTCACCGGCGAACAAGTGCCGGTGTACGTGGCCAACTTCGTGCTGATGAGCTACGGCACCGGCGCGGTCATGGCCGTGCCCGGCCACGATCAGCGCGACTGGGAATTCGCCAAGCGCTACCACCTGCCGATCAAGACCGTGATCGTCCCCGACGCGGTGCGCGACGCGCTGGCCGAAATCGGCCGCGACGTGGCCGCGCACGCCGACCCGATGCGCAGCGCGCTGGGCGGCGCGCCGGCGCTGGACGTGTACGACACCAGCGCCGCGGTGCAGGTGGTGCAGGAATTCCAGACCGGCATCGACGAGCAAGGCCCGTGGACCGAGCGCGGCTGGCTGGTCAATTCCGGCGAGTACGACGGTTTCGACTTCCAGCAGGCGCTGGACGCCCTGGCCGCGCGTTTCGAGGCCGAAGGCCGCGGCAACCGCCGGGTCAACTTCCGCCTGCGCGACTGGGGCGTGAGCCGCCAGCGCTATTGGGGCTGCCCGATCCCGGTGATCCTGTGCCCGAGCTGCGGCGACGTGCCGGTGCCGGAAGACCAGTTGCCGGTGGTGCTGCCGGAAGACGTCGAATTCAGCGGCGTCGCCTCGCCGATCAAGGCCGATCCGAACTGGCGCAAGACCACCTGCCCGAACTGCGGCGGCGCGGCCGAGCGCGAAACCGACACCTTCGACACCTTCATGGAGTCGAGCTGGTACTACGCGCGCTACACCTCGCCGGGCGCGGCCCAGCAGGTCGACGAACGCGCCAAGTACTGGACCCCGGTGGACCAGTACATCGGCGGCATCGAGCACGCGATCCTGCACCTGATGTACTTCCGCTTCTATCACAAGCTCATGCGCGATCAGGGGCTGGTGAACAGCGACGAGCCCGCGGTCAATCTGATGACCCAGGGCATGGTGATCGCCGAGACCTACTCGCGCGGCCCGAAGGGTTCGGAGGAGTGGTTCAACCCGGCCGACGTCGAGGTCACGCGCGACGAGCGCGGCCGCATCGTCGGGGCGACGCTCAAGGCGGACGGGCAGCCGGTGGACATCGGCGGCACCGAGAAAATGTCGAAGTCGAAGAACAACGGCGTCGACCCCAAGCTGATGGTCGACAAGTTCGGCGCCGACACCGTGCGCCTGTTCTCGATGTTCGCCGCGCCGCCGGACCAGTCGCTGGAGTGGAACGAGGCGGGCGTGGAAGGCATGGCGCGGTTCCTGCGCCGGCTGTGGACCGCGGTGCAAAAGCACGCCGACGCCGGCGTCGCGCCGGCGCTCGACGCCGCCGCGCTGACCGCGCCGCAAAAGACCCTGCGCCGGCAGATCCACGAAACCGTGCAGAAGGTCGGCGGCGACTACGGCCGCCGCCACAGCTTCAACACCGCGATCGCCGCGGTGATGGAACTGCTCAACCATCTGTACAAGTTCGACGACGCCAGCGGCAACGGCCGCGCCCTGCGCCAGGAAGCGCTGGAAGCGATGGTGCTGCTGCTCAATCCGATCACCCCGCACACCAGCCACGCGCTGTGGCAGACGCTGGGCCACGCCGAAACCCTGCTGGAAGACATCGCCTTCCCGCAGGCCGACGAGGCCGCGCTGACCCGCGACGCGGCGACCCTGGCGGTGCAGGTCAACGGCAAGCTGCGCGGCACGATCGAGGTCGCGATCAACACGCCCAAGGACGAGATCGAACGGCTCGCGCTGGCCGAACCGAACGCGGCCAAGTACCTGGAAGGGCTGACCGTGCGCAAGGTGATCGTGGTGCCGGGCAAGATCGTCAACATCGTCGCGGCCTGATCGCCCGCCGGTCCGTCCTCGCTCGACCGACGCCGCCAACCCGGCGCCGGTCGAGCCGCGCGCCGGCGAAGCCGGGCAGGGCGTTGTCGCGCGTCTATCCCGGTTCCCCATTCCCGCTTCTTGACCCCGCGGCTCACTCCCGCTTCTCGGCCCCCGCCCCATGACCGCGATCCTTTACTGCCACCCCGATTCGGGCTTCAGCTACAAGGTCGCGCTGGCGCTGCGCCTGCTCGATGTCGAATTCGAGCAGCGCCAGGTCGATATCCGCCTCCCGCGCGACCAACGCTCGCAGGAATTCCGCGCCATCGCCGCGCACGGCGAAGTGCCGGTGCTGCGCATCGACGGGCTGACCCTGTGCCAGTCCAACGTGATCCTGGATTACCTCGCCGCGCGCCAGGACGCGCACGGCGGCCCGCGCCGCCTCGACGGCGCCGATCTCGAACAGCGCCTGCACGTGCGCGAGTGGCTGTCGTGGGAAGCCAACCGGGTCAGCCTCAACCTCGCCCATTCGCGCTACGGCCGCCAGTTCGGCGATTACGGCCCGGCCTTGCTGGCGTGGTACGACCGCCGCAGCCGCGCCGATCTCGAGCGCTTGCAGGCGCAGCTCGCGCAGACCCCGTGGCTGGCCGGCGCCGCGCCGACCATCGCGGACGTGGCCTGCATGGGCTATCTGTGCTTCACCGTCGAGCCCTGGGCCGAACCGGCCGGCGTCGCCCACGCCGAGTGGGCGCAGCGCTGGCCCGCGCTCAAGCAGTGGTACGACCGGGTCCTGGCGCTGCCGGGCGGCGCCAGCGCGCAGGACCTGTTCGCCGGCCACGAAATCCGTTACTGAGCCGCGGCCGCGCGCGGCGCGCGCACCGCGTCGCACGGTTCAGCCTTCGCTATTGATGCCCACGGCCGCCTCGTCCAGACTTCGCCCCATGACGCCTCGCTCCCTTTTCGCCCGCACGTCGCTTGCGGCTCTCGTGCTGGCCCTGTCGGCCTGCGGCTTCCAATTGCGCCAAGCGCTGACCCTGCCGCCGGACCTCGGCCCCGTGCGCGTGGTCTCGGTCGACCGCTACAGCCCGCTGGCCGAATCGCTGGCCCAGGCGCTGACCCGCGCCGGCGCCGTGCCGGCCCAGGAGGGCTCGGCGGAAGTGGCGGTGCTCGACCTGATGTCCGAACGCTGGGGCGACACCCCGGCCGCGCTCGACGAACTCGGCCGCGTGCAGGAATACAGCCTGCGCTACGCCGTGGTGTTCGAGCTGCGCAAGGCCGACGGCAAGCCGCTGGTGCCGCGCCAGAGCATCGAACTGTCGCGCGACTACGTGTCCAGCCCGACCAACGCCATCGGCACCGAGGGCGAGCGCGAAATCCTGATGCGCGAAATGCGCCGCGAAATGAGTTCGGCGGTGCTACGCCGGATCGGCGCGGTCAGCGAACGGCGCTGAGCCGCATCGCCGGCCGGCCCGTCGCCTCATGGAACTGACCCCCGAGCGCCTCGTCGCCCAGCTCGACCAGGAACCGCTGCGCCCGGCCTATCTGATCGCCGGCCCCGAGCCGCTGCGCGTGCTCGAAGCCGCCGACGCCGTGCGCGCCGCCGCGCGCGCCCAGGGCATCGGCGAGCGCGAAGTGTTCGAAGCCGAAGGCAACCAGCGCGAACCCGACTGGAACGCGCTGTCGGCGAGTTTCCGCGCGCCCAGCCTGTTCGCCAGCCGGCGCTTGCTGGAACTGCGCCTGCCCAGCGGCAAGCCGGGCAAGGAAGGCGCCGAGGTCATCGCCGATTTCTGCGCCGACCCGCCGCAAGACGCGTCCTTGCTGATCTCCTGCGGCGAATGGAGCAAGCAGCACGGCGGCAAGTGGAGCGAAGCCATCGGCCGCATCGGCCACATCGCCGTGGCCTGGGCGATCAAGCCGCACGAACTGCCCGAATGGATCGAGCGCCGCCTGCGCCAGCGCGGCCTGCGCGCCGACCGCGACGCGGTGCAGAGCCTGGCCGACCGGGTCGAGGGCAATCTGCTCGCGGCCGCGCAGGAAGTCGACAAGCTCGCGCTGCTGTCCGACGGCGAGACGCTCACGGTCGAGCGCATGCAGGCCTTGGTCGCCGACGCCGCGCGCTTCGACGTGTTCCGCGTGCTCGACGCGGCGATGAACGGGCAGGGCGCGAACGTCTCGCGCATGCTCGCCGGCCTGCGCGCCGAGGGCGAAGCCGTGCCGGCGCTGCTGGGCATGGTGGTGATGGAACTGCAGCGCACCGCCGCGCTGGCGCGGGTGTCGGCGCGCGGCGGCAATCTGACCTCCGAATTCAAGGCCCAGCGCATCTGGGATTCCAAGCAGCCGATGTACCGCCGCGCGCTGCAGCGCCACGACGCGCGCCGCTGGGAAGCGTTGCTGGCCCAGGCCGGACGCGTGGACCGCATGGCCAAGGGCCGCGAAGCCGGCGACGCCTGGGTGGCGCTGGAACGGCTGCTGCTGGCGGTCGCTGAACCGCGCGCGCTGCGCCTGCTGGCCGTCGGCGCGGTCTGAGCGGCGGGCCTGCGCGCATGAGCCTGCTCGTTTTCTACGGCGGCACCTTCGATCCGATCCACGACGGCCACCTCGCCGTCGCCCGCGCCGCGCGCGACGCGCTGGCCGCGCAAGTGCGGCTGATGCCGGCCGCCGACCCGCCGCACCGCGCCGCGCCCGGCGCCGACGCGGCGCAGCGCGCGCACATGCTCGATCTGGCCGTGGCGGACGAAACCGGGTTGCTGGTGGACCGGCGCGAACTGCGCCGCGAGGGCCGTTCCTACACGGTCGAGACCCTGCGCGAGGCGCGCGCCGAATTCGGCGCGCAGCGCCCGCTGGCGCTGCTGGTCGGCGCCGACAGCTTCCTCGACCTGCCCCAGTGGCGCGAATGGCAGGCCTTGTTCGGGCTGGCCCATTTCGTCGTCGCCGAGCGGCCCGGCAGCCCGCTGGACGCGGCCCGCATCGAAGCCATCGCACCGGGACGCGAGACCGCGGACCCCGAAGCATTGCGCGGCGCCCCGGCCGGCCGGGTCTACCGCCTCAAACAGCCGCTGCACGCCGAATCGGCCAGTCAGGTCCGCCAGCTCATCGCCGATGGGCGGCCCTGGGACGAGTTCGTGCCGCCGCCGGTGGCCGCCTACATCCGCCGCAGCGGGCTGTACGGCGTCGTCGCCGACCGCGGCGCGACGACCGCCTGAACGCCGCGCCGCGCGGTCCGCAGCGCCGCCGCGAAGGCCTTGGGTATAATCGGCGCATATCTTCCGAATCACGAGCCGCATCCTCTTGACCAGCCAAGCCCAAGTCATCAAGACCCAGTTGCCGAACCCGCCGCCGCCGACCGAACTGCTGCTCAAGACGGTCCACGCAGCGGTCGAAGAGCTCAAGGCCAAGGATGTCGTCGAAATCGACGTGCGCGGCAAGAGCAGCGTCACCGACTACATGGTGGTCGCCTCCGGCACCTCGACCCGGCACGTCAAGTCGATCGCCGACGAAGTCGTCAAATTCGCCAAGAACCTCGACGTCATGCCGCTGGGCGTGGAGGGCGAGCGCGAAGCCGAGTGGGTGCTGGTCGATCTCGGCGACGTCGTCGTCCACGTCATGCTGCCGCGCGTGCGCGAGTTCTACGCGCTCGAGCGCCTGTGGACGGTCGGCGACCAACCGCCGCCGCCGGAAGGCGTCGAAGGCCGCCGCGGCGAATCCGACGAAGACGAACGCTACTGACGCCTTCGCCCCCGCGAAACGAAAACGGCGCCCAACGGCGCCGTTTTTCGTTTCCGCCCAAACACCCGCGCCGCCACGATTCCGACCGTAGGAGCGGCGTAAGCCGCGACCGCGACACCTCGCCAACGACGAAACCCGCATCCCGGCGTCCTCACCCACCGTCGAATTCCAGGCCCGCGCGCCGCCAAGATTCCGACTGTAGGAGCGGCGCAAGCCGCGACCGCGACACCTCGCCAACGACGAAACCCGCACCACCCGGCGTCCTCACCCACCGCCAAATTCCAGTCCTGCGCGGCGCCACGATTCCGACTGTAGGAGCGGCGCAAGCCGCGACCGCGACACCTCGCTTACGACGCAACCTGATCCGCGCGCCGACCGCGCACGACGCTCCGACCGAACCGACGCAACCCCCACACCGCTCAACTCAACGCCAGCTTCCCCGCCGCTATCGCCACCAACCCGCCGGCGAAACCATCGATCCACCGCCGCTTGCGCTCGCCGAACCCACCGCCGCCACGCGCGCTGCGTCCGAGCACCACGCTCAACCCCGCATACACCACCGCGCAACCCGCGACGAACAGCCCCGACAACGCGACCGCCTGCATCGCCGCCGGCGCCCCGGGGCGCATGAACTGCGGCAGGATCGCGAGATAAATCATCATCCCCTTGGGATTCAGCGCGGCGGTCAGAAACCCTCGCCGGAACGCATCGCCGCGCCCGCCCGCCGCGCGCACCTCCAACCCGCCGGGCCGCCACGCCGCGCGCAACAGCTTCAACGCCAACCACGCCAGATAAACCACTCCGATCCAGCGCAACGCCTGGAACAACACCGGCGAGGCCGCCACCAACGCCGCCAGCCCCAGCGCGGCCAGCAGCGAATGCAGCACGTACCCGGCGCACACCCCAGCGGTGGCGCGCAGCCCGGCCGCGGCGCCGCCGCCGAGGCTTTGCGAGGCGACGAACAGCATGTCCGGCCCCGGCGTGCAGATCAGCGGGAGCACGGTGGCGCAGAAGAGCAGGGCGGTATGCGGGTCCATGGACGCCATGGTCGGCCGAATCGGCCGGCAGAGGGTTGCGCCGATGCCGCGTTTGTCGGAATTATTGGCAGGAAATGCCGCTCCGGCACCGATAAGCGCAACCAGGATTCCAATGAGACTCGACGAAACCGACCGCCGCATCCTGCGCGCCCTGCAGCGCAACGGCCGCATCCAGAACGCCGAACTGGCCGAGCAGGTCGGCCTGTCGCCGTCGCCCTGCCTGCGCCGGGTCCGGCTGCTGGAAGAGGCGGGCGTGATCGAGCGCTACATCGCCGTGCTCGATCCGGCCCGCCTGGGCCTGCGCATGACGCTGTTCACCCGGGTCTGGCTGCTGACCCAGGACGCCGAAACCATCGACCGCTTCGTCGCCGCGATGCAGCGCCTGGAGCAAGTGATGGAGTGCTACATCGTGCTCGGCGAATGCGACGCGATGCTGCGCGTGGTGGTCGCCGACCTCGACGATTACCGCCGCTTCCAGACCACGCACTTGACCCGCGCCAACGGCATTTCCAACGTCAAGACCGATCTGCCGAGCCAAGTGGTCAAGCGCAGCTACGAGTTGCCGCTGTAAGCCGCGGCGCAAACGAAAAGGGCGCCCGAAGGCGCCCTCTCGCGGAATCGCGCGGGTGGATCAGTTGCGCGACTGCAGCTTCGACAGCAGGCGCAGGAACTCGATGTACAGCCACACCAGGGTGACCATCAGGCCGAACGCGCCGTACCACTCCATGTACTTCGGCGCGCCTTGCTCGACGCCGGTTTCGATGAAGTCGAAATCCAGCACCAGGTTCAGCGCGGCGATCACCACCACGAACAGGCTGAAGCCGATGCCGATGATGCCGGACTGGTGGATGTAGGGGATTTCGATGTTGAACATGCGCAGCACGATCGACGCCAGATACACCAGGCCGATGCCGCCGGTGGCCGCGACTACGCCGAGCTTGAAGTTCTCGGTGGCCTTGATCAGGCCGGTGCGGTACGCCGCCAGCAGCGCGAACAAGGTGCCGAAGGTCAGCATCACCGCCTGGATCACGATGCCCGGGAAGCGCGCTTCGAAGATCGAGGAGATCGCGCCGAGGAAGAAGCCTTCCAGCAGCGCGTACAGCGGCGCGCTGATCGGCGACCACTCCTTCTTGAAGATGGTGACCATGCTCAGCACGAAGCCGCCGATCAGGCCGCCCCACAGATACAGGCCGGCGCCGGAGACCTGTCCGCGCGGGCCGATCTCGATCTGGTTCCAGGCGAAGGCGGCGGTGAGCACGGTCAGCAACAGCAGGAAGCCGGTCTTGTTGACCGTTCCGTTCAGGCTCATCGCCTGATCGCCGCCGCGGACGACCGCGCCGCTGCCGAGGTCGAGGAAGGTGGATTCCTTGAGGGCGGGATTGCCGCTGCGCATCATCGGTGTAGCTCCTTTTCGTAGCCGGCCGCGGGCGGCGCCCGCGACTTGAGAATGAATTCCAACTGGCCCGAAGCATACACGCGGCCCGCGGCGGCCGGCCTCGGCAGGATGTTTCCAAATGTTCGCGCCGCCCGCCGCGGACGGGCGGACTGGACCGATTGCGCGACAGGATTGACAGTTCAGGAATCGGCGACGAAACTATGCGGCCTTTCGCGGCGTTGGCGCGCTACGGAAGTCCCGGTTCCGGGGTATAGCTCAGCCTGGTAGAGCGCCAGCTTTGGGAGCTGGATGTCGTGGGTTCGAATCCCTCTGCCCCGACCATCCATCGATCAGGCCGGCCGTCAGTTAAGATTCGCTTTACCTGGCGCCCGTAGCTCAACCGGATAGAGCACCGGCCTTCTAAGCCGGTGGTTGCAGGTTCGATTCCTGCCGGGCGCGCCATATCTATCAGTAGGTTAGCGCGTTCGCGCTGTGGATAACCTGACCTCTCCTGAAAATCCCCCTGAAAATTAGCTCTCTGCCTGATGTTTCACGGCGGGGTCTGCGGCCGGTTCGACCTCGGGCACATCGTGGTCGTAGTGCCGAACCATCGCCTCGGTCAGGCCCGATTCCGCGCGCTTGTCGCCCTTCGAATCGGTGATGCCGCGGTGCTTGAGGCCGTGCAGCGCGAACCGCTGCTCCGGCTTCAGCACGCCGGCCTTGATCGCCTCGCGCATCAGGCGCTGCCACATCGAATGCCAGCCCGAGCTCGTCAGCGGCGTGCCGCGCTCGCTGACCAGGATCGTCCGATCCTCCGGCCGCAGCGGCGTCGGCATCCGCTTTTTCGCCCATATCGCCGCGCGCCGCGCCAGCAGCACCTCCAGCGCCTCGGCCATGCGTTCGCCGATCCGGGTCAGGTTGTCCCGGCTGCCCTTGCGCCGGTTCGTGCGCAGCCGCTCGGCCTCCACGTGCGCGTCGTTCATCGTCAGCACCTCAATGCCGCGGAGCCGGGCCTGATAGGCCAGTTCCATCGCGGCCCAGGTGTAGGGCGGAAGGGCGCCTTTCTTGCGGCCGCCGAGCTGCCCGCGCGCGCGAACGAAGTCCTGCACGGCGCGGAACAGCAGCAAGTCGGGCATCCGATTGTTCGCGCGCTCCTGCACCTCGCTGACGCCCTTGAACGGGTTGGTCTTGCACTCGTCGTTCTCGTAGCCCCAGCCCGCAACGCGGCGCAGGTAGCGCAGCCAGTGGTTCGCCTTCGTCGGGTAGCCTGGCACCGCTTCCTCGCCGGGCTTCTCCGCCGGCCGGCCGAGCGCGATCGCGTGAATGACCTTGCGCACGCCGCCGGGCGTCAGCTTGTCGATCAGCAGGTCACCGAGCTGCGCGCCGTTCTTGACGCGGTAGACCTTGATCGCCTTCAAATAATCGCCGTAGTGCTCGCGCGTTTTCGGGCTCAACTGCTTGAACTCGTAGCTGTCGTGGAACCGGTCCATAACGAAAGCGATGGAGCCCTGCATGGCTTTGCCCGCGCGCGCCTCGGCGATCGCGTGCAGGTCCGACAGCTTCGCCTCGGGGCCGGCCACCGGCCGCGCGCGCTTGCCTGTGCGCTTCTCCGGCGCCGGCTCCAGCACGTACCAGCGGCCCGCGCCGCTGGCGTCCCAATAGATGCCCTTCGGCACCTTCAGGTGATCGATGTGGCGCGGCAGGTTCGCCGCGCGCGTTCTTGGCCGTCCTCGTGGCATCAGCCCAACTCGTTCGGATCGTAGGTGTCGCGCGCCTTGTTGCCGCCGGCCAGGCCGAGCGCGGCGTTCAGCGCTTCCAGGGTGGTCCAGACGCCGCCCTGGCCGTCGTAGCAGAAGGGCACACCCTGCGCGCGCAGCCAGCGCTCGACGGTGGCGAGCTTCGGCGGCGGCGCGTCGGGCTTTGGCTTGCACATGCTCTGCAGGTCCGCGAACTGGTAAACGTCGCCGATCATCGCACCTCCAAATTTGCCCTCACGATCGCGCGAAGCGGGGGCGGGCTCACGCTGTTGCCGACCATCGCGACGGACTCATGCACCTTGAGGCGCCGACCGTCCGCGGTTCGGTCGATGATGTATTCAGGCGGGAAGCCTTGCGCGGCGAACAGCTCCGGCGCATCGAGCATCCGATAGAGGATGTCGATTCGAAAGGCTCGCAGCACCGGGACCGCGCAAGCGAAATCACCGCCCCTCGCGGTTGTGATCGTTCCGACGGAATCGCTGGCGAGGCGTGCGCGACCGATTCGGCTCGCGTTGCAGGTCGACACGATCACAGGTTCGGCGACGCTGAAGCGAGTCTTCGTCGTGACCGCTGGGAGCGATTCCGAGGCGGGTTTTCCCGTTCGACCGCTCCCGCTCCCGTAATAGGGCGCGATGACTGGTTCGAACAGTTGGGGTCGCGCGCAGCCCGGATGCTTCGCGTTCGTAGCGCCGCCGGTGGTGATCGTCGGCATTCCATCGCTAACGGGCTTCGCGGCGCTTGTGCTCTGAGTGCCGAGCAGTACAGCCATCATCGCCGGTCGGATCAGTTGAGGCCTTGCGCCTCCCTGGCCGCCCTCGGTGATGGTGGGGACGCCTTCGGCAACCGAACGCGGCACTCCGCCACCGCCGACAGCCATGATCAGGCTGTCCATGTGGGTGATGCCAAAAGCCTCTACCTCCTCGGGGGTCAGTAGAAGCCGCGGCTCTTGACCGTCCCGCAACGCTTCTAGCGCGTCGATGTATGGCTGCGGCCAATGACCGCGCCGCGCGCCGTCTAGGACGCGCATTATGGTGTTGCGCACTAGCGGGCGAGCCCGGTTGAAAATCGAACGGCCTTCCTTCGACCAGTCGATGCAATCCGCCGCGGTGACGAACGGCAGCGAACAGTCCGGCCCGTGCGTCGGCTCCGGCCAACGGACCGGAACGCCGTCGCTTCTACCAATGCCGAAAAGGCGCTTGCGGGTGGTGCCGGCACCCCAATGCCGCGCGACGAGCTTTCGGTACTCGAGGGGAACGCCTTGCTTAGCCATCGCGGCGACGAACTGGCGCCAGGTGCGGCCCTCGTGCCGCTTGTCTGGGACCAGGAACTGCTCGCGTAGCGGCGTGCGCTCGCCAGGCGCGGCTATACTTCCATCGAGCTTGACGACTCGGCCGGTGGTCTTGTCGCGCTTTGCGACAAGCGGCCCCCATTTCAGCATCTGCTCGACATTCTCCAAGCTGACGATCCGCGGCGGCGCGCCGCGCTTCCTGGTCTTTCCTACCCACTTCAGGATCACCCACGCCAGCGCGCGAATTTCCCTGCTGCGCGGCTGACCTCCTTTCGCTTGGCTGAAATGCGTGCAGTCCGGCGACGCGTGCAGCCAGCCAATTCGGCGGCCGCCGGTTTCTGCGCAGGGGTCAGCCTTGAAAACGTCCTCGCACAAATGCCTCGTGAGAGGGTGGTTCGCGGCGTGCATCCCGATCGCGATTTCGTTGTGATTGATGGCGATGTCGACTGCCCGGCCCAGCTCGGCCTCAAGGGCGTAGCTGGCCCCGCCGCCGCCGGCGAACAGATCGACAACAAGTTCGCCTGCCGGCAGCTTGGGCGGCGCGCTGTGCCGCGGGAAATTGAACTCGTGCTGGGAGCCGTCAGCCATTGGCGACACCCTCCCGCGCAACGTTGAGCAGGCGCTGCAGGTCATCGGCGCGGACGCGCACGTAGACGCGGCGCGCCGGATTCGCCAGGTCGAAACCCAGCTCAAGCTCGCCGGGCACGTCGGCCTCGGCGATCAGCTCCAGCAGCGCCGTCGTGTGCGCCATCGCGTCGGAGCCGTCGCGCGCGAAGGCGTTGACGGTGACGGCGGCGAAGCGGTCCAGATCAGCCATGCTTACGGCCCTCCGCAGTGAGTCGCTCCGCGGCGATCGCTGCGCGCGCGTACTCGGCCATCTGTTCGGCGTCGAACACCGGATCGGAGCCGGTTCGCGGCATCCCGTTCCACATGCCGTGCCGCTCCAGATGGCCGAAGGGCTCCGGCAGCGGCGGAAGCGCGCCAGGCGCGGGCGGCGCAGCGCCATGAACGTCGCGTGCGTGGTCGGCCAGGCCGGCGGCCTTCACCAGCTTGCCGCAGGTCGGGCAGGGCACCTTCGCCACCTTCGGCGGCGCCGGCCGGTAGTCGTCGCGGCGGCAGTCGCGGCAGCGCCGCGGGAAGCCCCGTGCGCCACCGTCGCCCATGTAGACGCCGCAGCCTTCGCACAGCGTCCCGTCCAGCATCATGTCGGCGATATCACCCACGGCCGTTGCCCTCCCCGCAGCCAGGACCGATCAGGCCCGCATCGTCCGGATCGGTGAAGTCGCGCCAATGCACCCAACCACGCTCGGGGCAATGGAAACCCCACTCGCGCACGACCGGACCCATCAGGAACAGCGTCCAGCAAGGTGCGAGCCCGGCGGCGGCCGGCATCAGTTCCACGCGATGCGCGCGGCTCGGCAGGCTGAACTTCATGCTCGGCGCCTCGCGGTAGCGGCGGCGATGGATACCGCCGGCTGCGATGGTGTGCTCGGTGTAGCTGCCCTTAAGCAAGATCGAGCACCAAGCCCACGGGTGATCGTGCAGGGCGCGGTCGTCGTCGTTGCGCATGAAGTGGTGCAGGTATGCGTTCGGCAGGCGTCGCGCGATCCAGCGCTTGGCGCGGTTGATCCGGGTCGGGTCGCGCTCGGCGGCTTCGGACCAGCGGCGCCACGGCAGCAGCCACCAACGCCGCAAGTAGGGATCGTCGGCGCGACCGATAACGAAGTCCGGCGGCCGGCGCGTAACGTGCGCGATCAGGGTGTGCGCGAGTCGCGCGAACAGATCACGCATGGCGGCCGTCCTGGGTCAGTTCCGGGCCGAGCGGCAAACAGCCTTCTTCCGGATATTCGGTGATCCACGCGACATGCGAGTAACGGCGCAGCGCGCCGACGTCGTCCGGAACGCCATCGAGCGGCGCCTCGGAAATCGTGTACTCGCACTCCAGCTCTTCGTCCGGCGGCATTTTGCTGCGGTCGAAGTGCAAGCCGGTGAACTCGGCAAGCTCCAGGATTTGAGCGACAGTGAGGGTCACGCTCTGGCGCGGCGCGGGCTCCGCTGCGGCTTCCTTGTGTCGCTTCCAGTACGCCAGCGCCGACCCGGGCACGCGGTCGATGATGGCGCGGCCGTAGACGGTTTCGCCACCGGCGCCGATGGGGTCGATGCTGTTGATCGCGCAGTCCAGCGACTTGCAGCGATCGCCGATCACGAAACCGCCGCTCGGGCTGGTGTAGATGATCGCGTGCAGGGTTTCGGGCAGATTCTCGTCCACGGCTCAGGCCTCCGGCGTGACGAAAGTGAAGCCGGCGTGCAGCGCTTGGAAAACACGCTTCAGTTCGGCGGAGAACAGCGCGAACCGCGCGTCCAGCTCGGCGCGCAGGCCGTCGCTGTCGTTGTGCTCGAGCTTGTCCACCGCGCCATCGAGCAGGCGGAATTTGCGCAGGACCAGGTCATCGCCGACGACGAACGAGGCTTGGTCGTCCAGGGTCAGCGCCAGGCGCGAAACCTGCATCCCGGTGTCCAGGTGCCGGCCGATTTCCTCGCTCTCCACCTCCTGGCGGGTGAACTTGGCCTTGGCGCGCTCGTCGGCGGAATCGGACAGTTCGCACTCGTCGCCGATCGCCAGCCCTTCGGGCAGGTCTTCGCCGGCGACCCAGCCGGTCAGGATCGAGCGCGCCGCCGATTCGGCGCTGAGCGGCAGCGCTGGAAAGCTCCCCAGCGCGCGGCGAATCTCGCTCACGACGCCCTCGGCGGCCTTGCGGCTGCTGGTGTTGACCGCGATCAGGCCCAGGTCCAAGTCGAGCACGGCGTCGATACGGCCGGGTCGCACGAACGCGCGCGGCAGCATGTCGACGATGATTTCGTCCTTCAGGCGGCGGCGCGTGCGCGGGCCCGGAATGGCGCCTTCTTCCTTCTCGATGGCGGCCAGGCGCTTCGCCAGCGCCTCGCTCACCACCGCGCCGGGCAGCAGACGGTTCTCGCTGCCGACCGTCAGCCAGATGGCATTGCCGATGCGCTGCGACAGCGCTTCGCAGTCGCGGCCGAACGGGGAAATGAAGCCGGCCGACGACAGCTCGAGCGGGCCGACCGGCTTCAAGACGCACTCGGCCAGGCCGGCGTCGAGCGCGGACAGGTCGAGCGACGTCGGGAAACGGAACATCGTGACGTTGCGGAAAAACATGGAGGCCTCGCGAATGAGGGCCGCGGCGGTCGGCGGCGAAGTGGGTGGCCGCTTACGGCGGCCAGTCGGTGGCGCGCGGCTGCGCCGGCTCAGACGGTCAGGCGATGCAGGATCGAGTTCAGGCGCGCGCGGATCGCCAACTGCAGCGACAGGCGCTGATCGATTTCGTTGCAGATCGCGGACGGCGCACCCGGCGACGCGCCGCCGCAGGCCGTCTTCTCTTCCGGTTCGGGGCTGAGGACGAAGCTCAGACGCGACTCCAGCTCGGTGACGAGGCTGAAGGTCTCGTTCTGCGATTCGCGCAACTCGCCCAGCCGCGAATCGGTCGCGGAAACGGGCCGCGGCGGCCCGAGCTGCGCGCGCTTCTGGATGGCGCCCAGGTCGCGGGGGCCGCTGACGCCGGCGACGGAAGCGGCGTAGGCCTCGGAGGCGGTGTAGTTCTGGTCGTGCATGGCGTTCTCTCCTATTGCGGTTGAAGGTGGCGGCCGCCGGCAACGCGGCGGGGGAGGCTGGGCCGCGCTGGGGAGCGCCAGCGGCCGCCGAAGAAATGGGCCGGCTACCTGCCGGCGGGAGGCGCGGACCAGATCACGCCGCGCTCGTTGCCGAACTCGTCGATCAGGTCCATAAGCTGGGTGAGTTGCCGCACGCTCATCTGCGACGTGCGCTCGCCGAAGGCGACGACACCGCCGTACAGGCCGGCGAAGGTGTGCGGCTGGAAAAGCGCCGCGGTGAACAAGTCCTTGAACTGCGCGGACGTCAGGCGCCGCGCGCGGGGAAACTCGGACAGCAAGACGTAGGCGCCGTCTTCGATCAGGCGATCAGCGCGCCAGCGCGCCGGCTTGTAGCCGACCTGTTCGGCCAAGTCCTGGAGAAGCACCCACATGCGAGCGTTCTGCTCGTTGGAGCGCTTCGGCTCCGCGATGGTCACGCTGCGCGCGCCCTCGCGAAGCTCGGAGCCGAGGGCGTCCAGGAAGCGGCGTTTCACCGCTTCGTACTCCGGCAGCCGCCGATCCAGGACGAAGGTCGCCATCATCAGAACCTCACGTCCGGATCGCTGATGTCGAACCCTTCAGCGCGCGGCGGCTGGTACGTGTTCCGGCTGTTGCCGATGACTTCGATCCACTGCTGAACCTTCGGCTCCAGCAGCGCCACGCGCTCTTCCATCTGCTGGCGCTCGTCCTCAGTGATTTCGCAGTCGATCAGCAGGCCGCCGGCCTGCGGGTGGTAGGCGAGGAATTCCAGCCCGTCGAGCTGCCCGACCCACATCGCCCAGCGCGTTTGCCAGCGATATTCAGCCGGAACCTTGCCCTGCTTTTTGCAGGACATCCAAGCCTTGTGCAGCGGGCACTTCGCCTCGATGGCGCGGCGCGCGTCGCCGACGTAGAGCCCGTCGGGAGACCAGCCCACGTTCGGCAGCGTAGCGTGCAGGACGAAGCCGACCTGCTCGATTTGAACGCCGCGCTCCTGGCAGAACCAGGCGCGCGCCTCGGGCTCCAGCTCGTTGCCGCGCTCCATCGCGGACGACTTGAACCCGCCGCCGGTGGGGCCGAAAACGCGCTCCCACGCGATGTCCTGGATCAGCGACGCGAGTCCGCCGGTGTCCAGGCCGCCCATGATGACGGCGGCGCTGGACGCGCTCCACTTCCCGGCTTTGATCGCGTACCACTCCGGGCTGTGCTGCTCGATTTCGCGATGAATGAGGGGTGCGGACATGTCAACCTCAGAACGGGATGTCGTCGTCGGCGAAGTCGTCGGAGGGGGCGCGCGACGATCCGCCGCCGCGGCTGGTGCTGGAGCTGCCGCTGGACGTGCGCGGCGTGCCGCGCAGCGGCTTGATCGGGTTCTTATCCAGCCACGCCAGCAGGCGGTCCAGCGACTTCGCCTCAGAGGCCTGCGACAGGATTTCGTCGGCCATGCGACGGCTGGCCGGATCGAAGACGCCGACGACGATCATCCGCACCTTCGTTTCCCCGTTGCCGGCGATGTGCTCCTCGCCCTGCAGCACGAGACCGATGCGCGGCCCCATGAGGGCCGGATACACGTCGCGATCGCGCACGACGTCTTCGCCGGCGGTGAAGTCGTAGAGCGTGACCTTCCCGGGCTTGGTCTCGATGCGGCGCAGGCGCAGACACGCCATGATCGCGTTCAGCGTCTTGTACGACGGAAGCGCTTCGCCGTCGCCGTTGTGCGTGTAGAGCGACAGCAGGCCGGTTTCCTGCCCGTTCTCGGCGGCCAGGATCAGGTTCACCGACTCGGTGCCGCGCTCGTTCTTCTCGTAGAAGGCGGCGCGGAAGGTGCCGACGTAGGGGCCGGGCTGGGTGATGCGCTTGCCGGCATTGCTCGCCTCTTTGGCGGCGCCGGTGTCGAGTTCGAAGTTACGGGACATGGTCAGGCGGCCTCGCGGTTGGTGCTGGCCGGCGCAATCTCGTAGAACTCGCAGATGCAGTCGTCCACCAGCTTCAGGTCGTTGGGAATGCGCTCTTCGTCGAACAGGCCCATCGGGGCCTTGACGGTGTCGGCGCCGCTGTTGCGCGTGCTGAACTCGTGCTTGCCGTCGGTGACGGTGGCGCGCAGCACGATGGAGACCAAGCCTTCCAGGACGATTTTTTCGTCCAGCATCTTGCCGATGGTCTTCAGCTTGGTCGTGCCGTTCTCGTCCTCCTGGCTGTGGCTCAGCAGGTAGACGCGGACGTCGTCGGGGAGGGTGGAAAGCACGGTGAACACCTCCCAGCCGTGCTTCGCGATGTCGGTGAACTTGTCGTAGCCGCGCTCGTCGCTGCGGCGCATCAGCTCGTTTGCGAGCATGTACTGGAAATCGTCGATGACGATGACCTTGCGGCTGGTCTTCGCCGCGATCTTCAAGATCGTCGCCGCCTGATCGGTGGTGAAAATGTTGCCGGTCGGGCAGTTTTCCGGGTGGAAGTGCTTCCAGGCACCGGACTTGAACGGCAGCGGCTTTTTGACGACCTGCACGAGCAGGGTTTGCGCCGGGTCCATCCCGCGCAGGCTGGCGGTCTTGCCTGCGCCGGACTTGCCGATGATGACGGTGACGGTGCTCATTGCGTGCTCCGGTGATTGCTTCGGTTGCTTAGGTGGCTTCGATGCCTAGGGCTGGATCAGTGGGCGGATTGAGCGGCCGGCACCAGCGCGGCGCGGTCGTTGGCCTGGTTCTGCGCGCGCTTGATCGCACCGGCGGGCGTTTCGGGCAGCTCGGACAGGGCGCGCACGTCGATGTCGTGGTCGTCGACCTGCACGGCGATGACGGTCGGCGAATAGGGCTCGGTGAGCCGCGCCGGCGGCTGGTTGCGCTCGAGCGGACGCTGCAAGTCGCCCTTGACGAACGCGGCCTGCACGGCGCCGACGTGATCGGAGGCGAAGCGCAGCAGCATCGCGGCGGCCAGCGAGTCGCGGAACTGTTCGACGTCGAGCTGGCCGAGCGCCGAGAGCTGGTCGCCGCCGGCCTCCTTCGCCATGCTGTTGATGATGTCGCGCACGCCGGTCAGCGCGGCCATGCGACCTTCGGCGTTCGCCTGCATGTCGGCGAAGTGGTCATCGCCCAGCGTGGCGATCACGGTGATGCGGATGTTCTTGCTCATGGTGCGGTGCTCCTCGGGGTGGTCGGTTGCGGCTTGCGCTTGCGGAGGGCGTCGAGCCCGTAGGCGACGACGAGGATCGCGGCGGCAGCGCCGGTCAGAAGGCGGAACGAGAAGGGGTCGGGAAACCAAAGGGCGAACAGCACCAACCCCAGCAGCAGGTAAGAGGCGGACATCGCCAGCCAGTCGCGCCAGGTCCACGGCTCTTTCAGCTCAACGCCGGAGCGAGGGTTCGGCTCGATTTGCGCCGTCATGGCCGTCAGGCCTCCACCGGCCGGCCGTCGCGCAGCAGGTAGAACGTGTCCGCCTTGATTCCGTCGTGGCCGGCGATGCCGGCCCACACGGCGACGATCTTGTAGTCGTCATCGCGCTCGACCAGGAAGAGCGCGCAGCCATCGGCGCCGGACGCGCGACCTTCGTACCCAGAGGCCATCGCCGCGCCCTGGTAGCCCGTCGCGCTCGCCGCGCCCCGGGTGCCCGTCGCGCTCGCCGCGCCCTGGTCGCCCGTCGCGCTCGCCGCGCCCTGGGTGCCCGTCGCGCTCGCCGCGCCCCGGGTGCCCGTCGCGCTCGCCGCGCCCTGGTCGCCCGTCGCGCTCGCCGCGCCCCGGGTGCCCGTCGCGCTCGCCGCGCCCCGGGTGCCCGTCGCGCTCGCCGCGCCCTGGTAGCCCGTCGCGCTCGCCGCGCCCTGGTAGCCCGTCGCGCTCGCCGCGCCCTGGTCGCCCGTCGCGCTCGCCGCGCCCTGGGTGCCCGTCGCGCTCGCCGCGCCCCGGGTGCCCGTCGCGCTCGCCGCGCCCTGGTGCCCGTCGCGCTCGCCGCGCCCTGGTAGCCCGTCGCGCTCGCCGCGCCCTGGTAGCCCGTCGCGCTCGCCGCCGCCCTGGGTGCCCGTCGCGCTCGCCGCGCCCCGGGTGCCCGTCGCGCTCGCCGCGCCCTGGTCGCCCGTCGCGCTCGCCGCGCCCTGGTAGCCCGTCGCGCTCGCCGCGCCCTGGTAGCCCGTCGCGCTCGCCGCGCCCCGGGTGCCCGTCGCGCTCGCCGCGCCCCGGGTGCCCGTCGCGCTCGCCGGCGACGCCGGATCGATCGGCAGCGCGCGCTTGAACGTGTAGTCGATGGCGGCCTTGATAAGCCCAGGCAGACCAATCTCCAGCTTCACGCGGATCACGCCGCTGGCGATCTTGTTGGCCTCGCGGCTCAACTCGCCCGACTGTTCGACCAGCGCGAAGCGACTGCCCGCGGGCGGATAGAAGCGGAACACATCCAGCGGATACTCGCAGGCGTGGAATCCGCCTTCGCAAGCCTTCACGACGCCGCTGTGCGTGTAGGTCTTGCCGACTTCGTACTGCACGCGCTGGCCGCCGTCCGGGCTGCACGCCAGATCCTTGTCGAAGCCCTTGTAGCTCGTGACGGTCTCGGGCTTGGCGCTGCTGGCCGCTTCGGCGGCTTGGTCGTTGCTGCTCATCGTTCGGTTCCTTGCGCAGTGGAGTGGTTGGGCGCCGACGTGGCGCAGACTTCGCGGGAAAAGGCAGTAAGGACGTGGCGCGGGCGAGCGATCGCCAGGCGCTGCAGGTCGGCGCGCGCCGCCGCAGCGTCGAGACCGGAAGGCGCGCCGAGCGCGGCCATGCGGGCTTCGGGGATGGCGTCGACCACGGCGAAGGCTTCGCGGATCAGGCCGCGGCGCTGGCGCGCGCGGGATTCGTGGGAGCGGTTGCGGCTCACGGCGACACCACGGCGCGCGGGCGCTGCAACATGTCGGCGAAGGCGTCGGCGGCGCGCGCGGTGCGCTCGTAGCGCTTCGCGTCGACCTGCCGTTCGGCGGTGCGGCGCAGGCGCGCGGCAACCAGCCGTTGCATCAGCGCGGTGTATTCGGTCCAGTCGCCCGAGCGGAAGGACGCGACCATCTGCGCGTCGAGCGCGTCGTAATCCTCGTTTTCCAGGCTGCCGAGCGCGCTCAGCACTTCGGCGTCGTCCTGCATCAGCTCGGTGACGCAGGCGGTCACCGCAGCGGCGCGGGCGTCGGCGGTCTCGCCGGCCCAATCGGTGGTGACGTGGAAGTCGCGGGCGCTCACGGCGACACCGCCTCGGCCAGATCGGCGCAGCGCACGAGGCCGTTGTGCGGAACGAAGCGATAGAACCGGGTCGCGGCCTGGTTGGTCAGGGCGTAGGCGTCGGGGGCGTAGTCGCCCGGGGTCGGAACGATCGCGGCGACGACGAGGGTCAGGAACCCGACCCGGACGGTCGCGCCAACTTCCCACCGCTGATTGCTGTTCTGGATCATGGTTCGCTCCGGTGCCCGCTGGGCTGGTGCTGAAAAAGTAGCGCTGCTACTTATTCAAAGCAACAGCCAAGCTGTTTTTCCCGACGAGTGGTACTTATCCACAGGGGCAAAACAGCTAGGGGAGGGCGGGATGGCGCCGAATCAAGCCGGCCTCTTCAAGGCTCAGGCCGTCATCGACGCATTCGCGCGCGGTGTGCAGATCGTTGTAGAGCTGCACCAGGTCATCGTCGGAAAGGTTATTGAGTCCGGCGCGGCCGAAGGTTGCCTGGTCGACCAGGATGCGCAGGCCGTAGCGGTCGCGCAGATGCACGATCATGCGGCGATACGATTCGCGGGTGATCGGATCTAGCCGATCAGGTGCGGGTGCGGCGCGCCGCTGCGGCTCAGCCGTGGCGTCTCTGGCGCGCAGCTCCGCCGTGCGGAGTGCCAGCAGTTGCACCAGTTCCTGAAACCGACCCTTGCTCACCGCCGAAGCCTCCTGCACGAACGCGCTCACCAAACCTCTTGGTCAGGTCGATCACGTTCGCCTTGGTCACCGGGCCGCCGAATTCGGCCACGATGGTATAGGCCAATTCGATCAAAACAGGGTCGGTCACCCACTCCGGCGGGTCGCCGACGACAGCCAGATATTCATGTAGAACCGTGATCGCGTGGGCGATCTTTTGAAAGTCTGGTCGCCCAGTTTGAGACCCCAACTCTAGGAAGGCTTTAAGGCCTGGACCTAAGCCAGGACGTGAAGTCTGCTCTGGAAGGTCCGAGCGAATATCGGTTGGGTCGCAACCGAGCGCGTCAGCAAAGAACAACAGCGCTTTGTAGTTCAGCGCGATCGCGCCGCGCATGTACTGGCTGATGAGGCTCTGGTTCGCCTCGGTGTTGCCGGTCCACATTTCGGCGAGCTTGGCCTGCGTCGGCCGGCGGTCCCGGGGTATCGCCAGCCAGATCGCCTTCAGGCGCGCGGCGGCCGCTTGGTCGGCTTCAGTGATCTTGCGGGTGCCGGCGGCCTTGGTCATGGCCGCAATGCTGGGGACGGCGCTCATTGGGCGCAAACAGCCAAGCTGTTGCCTAGAAAAAGTAGCTGTGCTATTTCTTTCTCATGAGCGAACCCCATCCCCTGGAAGTTGCGGTGTCCCTGATCGGCGGCCAAGCCGCAACGGGGCGCCTGCTCGATGTGAGCCAGAGCCTTGTCGCGCAATGGATCGCGCGGGTACGCGACCCGAATGGGAAGCTGGGCCGGCCTCTGCCAGAGGAGTATTGCCCCGCGCTCGAGCGCGCCAGCGGTGTGCGCTGCGAGCGGCTTCTGCCCGAGGTCGTATGGACCCGGGATACCGCCGGCGCAGTGACCGGTTACCACGTTCCCATCCCCGATTCGGGACAGGCGGCGTGACGTGGCCGCCCGGGGGCGCGAGCAGGAGGGGCACGAAGCGTTCCGCGTGGTGAGCGCGGAACCCGGCGTGCGTTGGCTCATCACCGGCATCGCCGCAAGCGCGCGCCCGCGCCGCATCTGGATCGAATTGGAGCGCACGCCGGAGCCGGCCGAATTCGTCGCCGAGCTGTTCGCGTCGTTGGGGATTCCTCGCAGCACCTGAGTTTCGCCTGGGCTCGGCCACTGGCCGGGCCTTTTATTTCGCCCTCGCACCGACCTTCCACGCTATTCCATTCGGTAGAAGCACATGGCAAACGGCCTTGATTTGCGGGTGAAACGCCCGCTCCGCGACATCCCCGAGCATGAGTGGGCGTGGTCGTCGGAAGCCGCGGCGATCGCGTCCATGATCGCGACCAGCGGCCTGCAGGAAAAAACGGTCGCCATCGAGGCGGAAATCGACGCCTCCACGCTGGCGAAGGTGAAGCAAGGCACCGCGCGGCCGTCCGAGGAAGCGCTCGGCCGGATGATGGACGCGACCGGCTCCGAAGCCTGGCTGTTCTATTGGCTGCTGCGCCGCGGCTACGACCCGCGCAGCCTGCGCCGCATCGAATCCGACGTGGAGCGCGAGAACCGCGAACTGCGCGAGCAACTGGAGCGCGAGCGCCACGAGCGCGAAATCGAGCGGCGCCTGTTCAAGGAGCTGCGGTGATGCGCAAGACCATCGCCGAGTTCGTCGAGCAAATCGCGGCCGCCCTGGACGCCGCCGGCAACCAGCAGGCGCCGATCAAGGTCATCGGCACTCGCGAATACCTGCGCGACAAATTTCCGCCCGCCAAGCGCGGCGGCCCGCTGCTGTGCGGCGAACACGAACTGGTCCTGGCGGGCCGCCCGGGCAAGCCGGCGGCGCTGGCGAACCTGGACCTGTTCCCCAACCAGGAACAACCGGCATGAGCGTTTCCCACTGCATGGGGCGCGCGCTGAAGATCGCGCGCCTGCCGGTCGGCCAATGGCCCGACGAGGTTGCCAAGTTGCCGGAGGACTGCGCGCACGCCGATTGCAGCGCGCCGCGCTCCTGCCGCAAGCGCATCGGCGCCTATCTCGCGATCCAGCGCGGCATCCTGCGCGACCGGCCGGCGCCGGCGAGGGGGCGCCGGTGATCGTTCCCCGCCCCGAAACCGCGCGCTTGCTGCGCGACGATGACCTGATCCAGCTCGAGCGCGAGCTGGCCGAGCGCATCCCGAACGAACAGCGCCTGCTCGCCGCCCTGCGGCGCGAGAAGCGCCGGCGCACCCGGTACGCCCAGCGTCACCCCATTGGAATTGCGCACGAAAACGGTGCAGTTCCGGAGGTTGCTGGGTCCGTGGCCGTGGGAGCTTGACCCGATGCGACGGAAAAAGACCCTCAAGCCCGGCGAAGCCGGCAACCATGTGGCGGCGTTGCGCGCGCTGTATCGGCCCGCGCCGCAGCCGGCGCCGACACCCACGCCGGCCGAGCCCAAGCCCGTGACCAAGGAGCAGCGCGATTGAGCGCGGATGTGCTCCTGCAACGCCTGGACAAGGTCCAGAAGTCCGGCCGCGGCTGGCGCGCGCTGTGCCCCGCGTGCGGCGGCCGCGGCCGGAAGCTGTCCATCACCGAGTCCGACGACGGCCGCCTGCTGCTGCATTGTTTCGCGGGCTGCCCGGCCGGCGCGGTGGTGCAGGCGGTCGGCCTGACGCTGGCCGACCTGTTCCCCGAAGCGCCGGAGGACGACAAGGACAAGCCGGAAGATCGCCGCCGGCGTCGCCGCGCCGCGCGCGAGGCGCAGTGGGGCGCCGCCCTGGAAATGCTGGACTTCGAAGCGACCATCGTTGCGATCGCCGCCGCAGACCTGGCCGCGGGCAAGGCGCTATCGGATGAAGACGCGGCGCGCCTGGCGCTGGCGCGCGAACGCATCGACGGCGCGCGCACCGTGCTGCGCGATCTGCAGCCGTGGCGACCGTCCGAGCGGTTCGTGTCCGGCGAGGCCGCCGCATGACGCCGTCGAACCTGGAATCGCGAGCGGAACGGCAGGTTTACGCCGCGGACGACCGCGACGAGGAACTGGCGAACATGTACGGCGGCGGTGAGCGTGCGCGGGCCTCGGTGGAGCACGCGAGCAAGGCCGCTGCCGCAGCGGCGTCGCCGCGCCTCGCGTTCGTGCCCATCGGCGAGTTCCTGGCGAACGTCACGGCGCCGAAGTGGCTGATTCGCGACATCGTCGAGAGCGATTCGCTGCTGATGATCTTCGGCGACCCGGAGTCGGGGAAGTCGTTCTTGGCGATGGACTGGGCCGCCAGCGTGGCGACCGGCCGCGAGTGGAACGGGTTTCCCGTGAAACAGGGCCCGGTGCTCTACATCAACGGCGAAGGCCGCAACGGCGTCAGCCGCCGGTTCAGCGCTTGGAAAATCGCCAACGGCTGCGCGCTGGAGGCGGCGCCGCTGTTCCTGTCGACGGTGTCGACCGCGCTGACCGACGGCATGGGTCGCGCCGAGCTGGAGGCGGTGGTGGCCGAGTTCGTCGCTGCCTACGGCGCGCCCGCGCTGATCGTCATCGACACCCTGGCGCGCAACTATGGCCCCGGCGACGAGAACAGCACCCAGGACATGACCGCGGCCGTCGCGACCTGCGACAGCCTGCGGGAAATGACGCAGGCCACGATCGCACTGGTCCACCACAGCGGCCACGGCGACAAGAACCGGGCCCGCGGCTCGATGGTGCTGCGCGGCGCGCTGGACGCCGAGTACCGCATGACCCGGACCGAGGGCGGAGACACGATGCTGGAGTCGACCAAGATGAAGGACGCCGAGCACCCGCAGCCGATGGCGTTCAAGTTCGCCCAGGTCGAGCTAGGCCTGGTCGACGACGATGACCGCATGGTCACGTCGGCGGTGCTGCGGCGAACCGAAATGCCGCAGCCCGGAGACGAAGGCGAAGAGCGAAGCGGCGGCCGGCCGCACGGCCGAGGCCAGCCGCCGGGCCGCGGCAAGCACCAAACCCGAGCCCTGGAAATCCTGCTGCGGCTGCACGCCGAGCACGTCACCAATGTGATGCGAGCCGGACGGAACCCGTCTGAGGCGCATGTTCACATCGAGACGTGGCGCGACAACTGCATCGAGGCCGGCATACCGCGGAACCGCTTCAACGATTTGCGGCAGACCCTGGTCAACACCAGGAAGGTCCGCATTGACCTGGGGTTCGTCACCCCATTGGCGGACGCATGAGCCCCGTTCATTTCGACCGGTTTAAGACCGGTTTTCGACCGGTTTATCAGGCTCCGGGCCCCCTTGACCCCGACCGGTTTGGGCCTCGGTATAAAGAACTACGTTCTTTATACCGGCCAAACCGGTCGGTCAGGGCAAGCGACCGGTTTGACCGGTTTGAACTTAAACCGGTCGGACGGTGGTCGCGATGAACTATCGCCTGCACCGCGTAGCCGATGCCCGCCTCGTCGGCATGACCAACGCCTATCCGCAGCCCGAGCGGTTCCCCGTCGGGCACCCCGAGCGTGAGCGCGAGCAGCAGCGGAAGAACGCCTTCGTGGCCGCCTTCGCGGCGGGGCTGCTGCCGCGCCATCCGCCGACATCGCGCGCGTGCGCGCGCAACCTCCATCAGGAGCGACCGGCCATGAGCCATTCCGAAACCCTGCAGCACATGCTCGACAACGACCTGGACCTGCGCGATTCGGAAGCGTCGGCGATCCGGTCGGCGATCTTCGTCCTGTCCCAGGCTCGCCAGCGCCGCGAGCGCATCGCCACAGCGGCGATGCAGGGGCTGCTCGCGAGCGGAGTCGTCTACGAGGAGACGGTCGCGAAAAAGGCTGTGGTGCAGGCGGATGCGCTGCTGGCCGAGCTGGAAAAGCCGCTTCGCCCGTTTGGCTGGTATCGGCCGCGCCAGGGCGAGGACGCTGATCAGGAGCCCGAATTCCGAACCAGCCAGCCACCGCACGGCCACGGCTGGCTGCCGGTGCCGGCCGCTGCGCCGGCGGAGTGGAGCCGATGACGCAGACCGTCGTCACCCTGCCGCTGCGCATCGAATCGGTGCTGAACAAGCGCGAGCACTGGCGCGCCAGGCACCGCCGCGCGAAGGCCAACCGCGCCGCCGCGCGCTACATCCCGACGCCGCCGCTGCCGGTCACGGTG
This sequence comes from Lysobacter sp. K5869, assembly GCF_018847975.1. Taxonomy (NCBI): domain Bacteria; kingdom Pseudomonadati; phylum Pseudomonadota; class Gammaproteobacteria; order Lysobacterales; family Lysobacteraceae; genus Lysobacter; species Lysobacter sp. K5869. The sequence goes on from NZ_CP072597.1 coordinate 2,969,119, forward strand.
GTGCTGTGCCGGATCGCGCCGCGGCGCCTGGACGGCGACAACCTGCAGGCGGCGTTCAAGGCGCTGCGCGACGGCATCGCCGACCGGTACGGCATCCCCGACAACGACCCGCGCATCCGCTGGGACTACGACCAGCAGCGCGGCAAGCCGCACGAGTACGCGGCGCGAATCACCATCACGAGGAGGGACGAAGGGTGAGCCCGGATCAATTGGAAATCCTGCTGCGCCTGTGGGGCGCGGCCTACGGCGAGCATCGCCCGCGCGAGTGGGACGAGCCGAGCAGCCCGGGCGGCATGAGCCCGCTTGCCCGTGCGGCCGAGTTCGCGCCAGGCCGTAAGGTGCGCCGGCTGGACGCCGCCTATCGCCGCGCGTGCCGTGCCGTCCGCGGCGGCCGGCCGGAGTGGGCCAGCGACCCGGTGCGCTTCACCGAGACCCGCGTCGCCGGCTCGCGCGCACCCACCGGTGGCGCCCGGTCGGTGCTGAACCCCGAGGCCTCGCGCGTCGAGGCGGCCGTGCTCCGCCTGCAGCGCGTCGACGACACGCTGGGGCAGATCGTCCGCGCCGAATACTGCCGACGGGGCGGGCAGGGCGACAAGGCGCGCGCGTTCGAAATGGGGCGCGGCCAGTTCCGCGAGGCGGTCGCCGAGGGCCGCGGCTGGCTGCGGCGCGAACTCGCCTCTTGACTGTCGGACAGCAAGGTGTAAATTCCTGCCATCGTCAAGAATTGTTCCTGCGGCTCGCCATCACCGGCGGGCCGCTTTCGTTTCCACCGATGCGGCGGCGTGGACAGACACGCACAACCCCTTAGACGGGCGGCAGACCCTGGCCGAGCCAGCCGGTGCAATCCGGCACGGGTAGCGCACTAGCCGGCAGCCAATCCGGCCCGCATCGACCCATCCCGAGCCCTGCGAGCGATCGCGGGGCTTTCGCGTTTCTGGAGCCGTCGCCATGACCGCCAAGCTGTACGCGCTGCCGCTGCCCGGCCCGCACAACGTCGCCGAGGTGCTGCGCCGCGTCGCCGACAAGATCGACGCGGGCGAGTACGGCGACGTGGGCGAAGGCGCACTGGTGCTGTACGGCAACGGGCTGGAGGTGTTCGGCCTCGGTTCCGCCGACGGCCACGGCGCGCATTACCTGCTGTGCTGCGGCGCCCGCCGCTTGGAATCCCCCGTCGTTTCGCCCTGACCTGGAATCCCCATGCGACCGATCACCGCCCTGGTTGTCCATTGCAGCGCGACGCCTGCCGGCAAGCCGTTCCGCGCGGCCGACATCGACCGTTGGCACCGCGAGAAGGGGTGGGCCGGCATCGGCTACCACTTCGTCATCCCGCTCGACGGCAGCGTAGAGCCCGGCCGGCCGCTGGCCGAGGCCGGCGCGCACGTCGAGGGCCACAACCGCGACACCATCGGCATTTGCTTGATCGGCGGCGTCGACGCGACCGGCAAGCCGGCGGCGACGTTCAACGAGCGCCAGTACGACGCGCTGGAGCTGCAGCTTCGCGCCCTGCGCGGCCGGTTCCCGCAGGCGCACATCCTCGGACATCGCGACTTCCCCGGCGTCGTCAAGGCGTGCCCGTCGTTCGACGTGCGCGCCTGGTGCCGCACCCGCGGCCTGGACCCGAAGTGATGGACGGCGATTCGGTGGGTTACGCGGTCGGCGCCGGCGGGTTGCTGCTGGCGCTGGGCCAGGCAGCTTGGCAGCGGTTCTTCAGCGCCGAGGGCAAGGCGAACGATGCGCTGGTGCAACAGCTCGGCGAGCGTATCGCAGCGCAAGAGCAGCGCATGGTCGCGCTCGAGCAGGGGCTGGACCGCGAGCGCGAGCAGCGCCGCGCCGCGGAGGACAAGGTGTCCACCCTGCAGCGCACGGTCGACCGGCTCGAGTACGAGCTGCGCCTGCACGGCATCGAGGTGCCGAAGTGATCCGCGCCCTGGCCGCGCTGGCGCTGCTGCTGGCAGTCGCCTTCGGCGTCCAGACCTGGCGCGTCGGCGTCTACAAGCTGGCGTTGCAGCAGACGGCGACCGCAAAGGTCAAGGTCGAGCGAGACGCCGCGAAGGCGGCGACCGCCGCATCCGAGGCCGCCCGCAGCGCCGAGCGCGCCCAGGCCGGCCGCCTGGCCGACATCGGCCGCCAATACGAGCAGGACCGCGCCAATGCGCAAGCTGAGCACGACCGCATCGTCCGTGACCTTCGCGCTGGTGCTGTCCGCCTGCGCGCATGGTGGGACTGCCCCGCCGCCGCGGTGCCCGGAGCCGATGCCGGCGCCGTCGGCCGTGATGACGCCGCCGAACTACGGCGAGCGAGCGCGGCGCGAATTATTGGAATCGCCGACGAATGCGACGCCCACGTCCGGGCAGCGCAAGCCGTGATCCTGGACGACCGCAAGCCGTGAACGACATGTCCGCATCCACCTACACGCCCGAACTGGCCGCGCAGATCATCGAGCGGCTGAGCAAGGGCGAGCCGCTGGCCGATATTTGCCGCGACGAGGGGATGCCGGCTGTCCGCACCGTGAGCGACTGGCGTAGCCGCTACCCCGATTTCGACGAGCAGTTCCTGGCCGCGCGCGACGACGGGTTCGATGCGATCGCGGCCGACTGCCTGCGGATCGCCGACGACGGCACGAACGACTACGTGATGACCAAGAACGGGCCGGTGTTCGACGCGGAAGCGGTCCAGCGCTCCAAGCTGCGCGTGGAAACCCGCATCAAGCTGCTGGCGAAGTGGGACCGGCGCCGCTACGGCGATCACATCACGCACGCCAACGACCCCGAGAACCCGCTCGCCGGCCTCACCGACGAACAGCTCGATGCGCGGCTCGCCGCGCTCGCTGCGCGTCAGGCGCAGGAGGCCTAATGGCCTGGCAGAACGCCTTCGCGCTCGGCGCCTGCGCGGTCGAGGTGTGGCGCAGTGGTCAGCTCATCCCTGCGGGTGAGTATGGCTCCGAGGGCATTTCGGTTCAGGTGTCGGATGCTGGTCTCGTGACTATGTCAGCCCCTGAAATTGGCGGCTCGGGCTACAACTACGAGGTCCGCGTCGTTCCGTCGTACCCGACCAACGGGCGCGCGGTCCGCCTAGCCGTGGCGCTGACGCCGGATGAGGGCGCGCAGTACGACGAGCCGATATGGAGTGTTGGCGCCACTGGCGTCGATCCATTCGAAGGGTTCGAACGGCCTTTCGAGTACACGCCGAAGGGGCCTTGGACGTGGGCCGGATACCGCGCTGGCAAGCAAGGCGTCTAAGCGTGGCTAACCTGCTGGATAGTGGCGCCGACTGGACTCCGTCCGGAGTCTGGAACGACGGCCAAGGGAAGTTCGAGTTCTGGCTGCCGCCGGAAGAGCCGGTAATCACGGTCACTTACCCGGGGCCGACGCCAGTCGGCGGCACGCTGGACCTTCGGTACGAGTGGTCGTTCGGCAGCTTTCGACCGCCGGTCGAGGTGATCGTGAATGGCGCCGTCATCCGCACGATCGATGCCGACGGCGAGTATCACCTGGACGCCTCGGACATTCCTGCGGGCTCAACGCTAGCGCTGCGCGCGACGCGGGCGGAGCCCGAAGGCGAGTTGACCGCCAATGGTTGCCGAATCTTCCGCATCGAGGCTCCTGTCATGTTCGTCATGCAAGTCGCCGTTGAAATCGAGGGCGGCTGCGAAGAGTTCGGCCGCGTTACCCGTGCGTATGTCTCGGCCTACGACCGCGCGCGCGTACATCGCTTCCGCCTGTTTCCCAACGAACGCCGCTGCCTGGTCGCGAACTTCAACGGCGCGCTGCCGAAGGGCGTTCAGATCGACAAGGCCGAGTGGCGCATGGATTGGGTGCAGTCGCTGGCGATGTCGGACGCCTCCATCGAAGGCCGCGAAGCGCGGGTGATGATCCAGGCCTGCTACGTCGGCCACGTCGCCATCCGCTGCAGCGTCACCGTGGGCGGCGAGATTTACACCCAGGTGTTCGTCGGCGAAGTGCTGGGCGGCCCGACCTTCGGCGACGCTGCGCTGGCCGCCGGCCCGGGGGTTCTGACCATCGAGGCCTGACGCCGTGGCGCTCACCGCGGCGGAAAAGCGCGAGCAGATCGCGCTGATAGAAGAGAGCCTTCGGCGCCGGCGCGAAAACCGGCTGGCGCTGTATCGGCCGTATGCCAAGCAGGCCGAGTTCCATGCGCTGGGCGCTGCGATCCGCGAACGGCTGCTGATGGCCGGCAACCAGTTGGGCAAGACCTGGTGCGCCGGCTTCGAATCGTCGATGCACCTGTGCGGCCGCTATCCCGATTGGTGGGAGGGCCGGACCTGGAATCGCGGTGTCGCGGGCTGGGCGGCCGGCGTCACCACCGAAGTGACGCGCGATTCGGTTCAGCGCGTGCTGTGCGGTCGCATCAACGCGATCGGCACCGGCGCGATCCCGAAGAACGCGATCAAGTCGTACACCAAAAAGCGCGGTGTGGCCGACGCGCTCGATACCGTCGTGGTCCTGCACGGCGGCGGCGGCGACATCCAAGCCGACGAAAGTCTGCTGACCTTCAAGAGCTACGACCAGGGCCGCGAAAAGTTCCAGGCAGAAACCTTGGATTTCGTATGGCTCGATGAGGAGCCGGACGAAGACATTTACACCGAGGCGCTGACGCGAACGAACGCGACCGGCGGCATCAATTTCATGACGTTCACGCCCCTGAAGGGCGTGACCACCGTGGTTAAGCGCTTTCTCGTGGAGAAGGTGCCGGGTTCGCAGGTGGTCGGCATGACCATCGAGGACGCCGAGCACTACACCCCCGAGCAGCGCGCCGCGATCATCGCCAGCTATCCGGCGCACGAGCGCGAGGCGCGAACGAAGGGCATTCCGATGCTGGGCAGTGGTCGCGTGTTCCCGATCGAGGAAGCGGCGATCACGGTTCAGCCGTTCGCGATTCCGCGCGAGTGGGTGCAGATCGGCGGCCTGGACTTCGGTTACGACCATCCGTTCGGCGCGGTCCGGCTGGCGTGGGATCGCGACGCCGACGTGCTGTACGTCATCTCCGCGTATCGCGAGCGGCTGGCGACGCCGGTGATTCACGCCGCGGCGCTGCGCCCTTGGGGCGACTGGCTGCCGTGGGCGTGGCCGCACGACGGACTGCAGCACGACAAGGGCAGCGGCGAGGAACTGGCGAAGCAGTACCGGGACCAGAAGCTGAACATGTTGCCCGAGCGCGCGACCTTCGAAGACGGCGGCAACGGCGTCGAGGCCGGTGTGACCGAAATGCTGGACCGGATGCAAACCGGCCGCCTCAAGGTGTTCGCGCACCTGTCCGACTGGTTCGAAGAATTCCGCCTCTACCACCGCGAAAACGGCCGGATCGTCAAATTGAACGACGACCTGCTGAGCGCGACCCGATACGCCCTGATGATGCGCCGCTTCGCTGAAACCAGCCAGGCCGCGCGCCCCCTGCAATTCCGCTCCGAGTTCGGCTGATGACGACGAAGACCGACAGCACCACCGACAAGATGGCGACGATGCGCGAGCAGTATTCGCGCGCTGTCGCCTTCGATTCGACGATGCGCTCGGATGCCGCGGACGACCTGCGGTTCGGGTTCATCCCGGGCAATCAGTGGGACGCGCGGCACAAGCAGCGGCGCTTGCGCAAGAACCGGCCGTGCTACGAATTCAACAAGATTCGTCAGCACTCCAAGCAGGTCACCAACGACCTGCGCCAGAACCGGCCGCAGATCAAGATCAAGGCGACCAAGGAAGGCACGAAGCGGGCCGGCGAAATCATGCAGGGCCTGATCCGCAACATCGAGGCGCAGAGCCACGCCGACCAGGCCTACGACACTGCGGGATGGTTTGCGACCAATGGCGGCTTTGGCGTAATCCGGCTCACGACCGAGTATTCGGACGATTCGTCGTTCGACCTGGACATCCGCATCAAGGAGGTGCGCAACCCGCTCGGCGTGTACTTCGACCCGAGCGCGAAGGAGCAGGACAAGCGCGATGGCGGGTTCGCCTTCGTGCCCGAGCGAATTTCGCGCAAGGAATTCAAGCGTCGCTTTCCCGAGGCCGACGCGGTCGACTTCGCGCACGCCGGTCAGATCGACCAGGGCGAATGGTGGGGCGCCGATGACGTGATGATCGCGGAGTATTGGGAGCGCGATCCGGTCAAGAAAAAGATCGTCCTTCTGTCCGATGGCCGGGTGATCGACGGCGACAAGTACGAAAAGATAAAGGACGAGCTTGCGAATCCGCCACCGAAGACCCTGGCGACCGAACCGCGCGAGCCGGTCACGATGGTGCGCGAGCGCGTCGTGGACACCTGGAAGGTGCAGGTGTCGCTCGTTTCCGGCAGCGACGTGCTGGAAGGCCCGACGCCCTGGTTGGGGAAGTGGATTCCGCTGGTTCCGGTGTGGGGCGACCTGCTCAACATCGACGGCAAGGAGTTCTGGCACGGCATGATTCGCCACGCCAAGGACGCCCAGCGGCTCTACAACTACAACCGCACGACCATGACGGAAGTGGTCGCCAAGCAGCCCAAGTCGCCGTTCCTCTATACGGCCGAGCATGTGCGCGGCTACGAGGCGCAGTGGGAAAGCATCAGCGAGGGCGACGCCGAAGGGTTGCCGTACAACCCGGACCCCAAGACGCCCGGCGGCAAGCCGTCGCGGGAGCCGCCACCGGCGTTCCCGGTCGCGCTGCTGCAGCTTGCGCAGATCGACAGCGACGACATCAAGGCCATCACCGGCCAGTACGACCCGTCGCTGGGCGCGCGCAAGGGCCAACAGAGCGGCCGCGCGATCCTGGCGCTGCAGCGTGAGGGGGATGTCGCCAACTTCGACTATTCCGACAACCTCGCGCGCGCGATCCGCTTCGTCGGCGAACTGCTCGTCGACCTGGTGCCCAAGATCATGGACACCGAGCGCACCGAGCGCATCCTGGGGGAGGACGGCGCCGAAGAGTGGGTGACGATCAACGAACAGGTGTTCGACGACGAGACCCAGGAATGGGTCACGATCAACGACCTGTCGCTGGCTAAGTACGACGTGGTCGTGCAGGCCGGCCCGAGCTACACCACGCTGCGCCAGGAAGCGGCCGACGCGCTGATGCAGCTCGCGAACAGCGGTGGCCCGGCTGCGCTGATCGCGCTCTATGGCGCGATCAAGAACATGGACGTGCCGTACTCGGGCGAGCTGTTGGAAGCGCTGCGCCGCCTGCTGATTCAGGGCAACTTGATGAAGCCCGGCCCGGAGGACGAACCGCCGCCGGCGCCGCAGCCGAATCCGAAGGACGTTGCCGGCGCCGAAAAGGATGCCGCGCAGGCGCGCAAGGCGAATGCCGAAGCCGATCAGACGGAAATCGAAAACCGCCTGATGGCTGCCGGCATCGCCGGCGCGGCCATGCCGATGCAGTCGCCCGATCCGATGGGCGCGCCGCCCGATCCCGGCGGCGCCAACGCAATGACGATGTTCGAAGAGCCCGCGCAAGCGGGCTCTTTCGTTTCCGAACCCCCCGCCGATTGGCCGTTCGCACAAGGCGGCATGGCGGTTGACCCCTACCCGGATGCGTCCGGGCCCATCCAGTAGAGGAATCCATGACCACCGAGAGCGGAATCGAGGCTGTCGCCACCCCGGCGACGGAGGCGGGCAACGCTGCGCCGGCTCCCCAGCAGACCACCGGCCAGGACGCCGGCGGCGCTGCCGCGGGCACCGAAGGCGGCCAGGCCGCGCAACCCGAGAACGACACCACCAACGACGAAGGCCAGCAGCCCGGGGCGCGCAGCGCCAAGCGCCCGCGCTGGAGCGACGTCAACGCGGCCCGCCGTGCCGCAGACCAGGCAGCGCAGGAGCGCGATTACTGGCGGCAGCAGGCTATGGGCCAGCAGCCGGCGCAGAGTCCGCCCCAGCAGCAGCCGACGACTGCCGGCCCGCGCCCGACGCGCGAACAGTTCGACTTCGACGAAGCCGCCTACGAAGACGCCGTCTACGAATGGCGGCGGACGCAGGAAGTCGCGAAGGAACAGCAAGGCAAGGCGCTGGAAACGGCGCAGCAAGTCCAGGCCCGGTTCGCGGCTGCCCAGGCGACTTTCGCCGAGGCGACGCCGGATTACGAAGACGTCGTGATGAACCCCGACCTGCAAGTCACCCCGCAGATGGCCGGCGCGCTCGCGCAGTCGGACATCGGCCCGCAGATCGCCTACCACCTGGGCCAGAACCCGGCGGAGGCCGCGCGCATCGCCGCGCTGGCGCCTCTGCAGCAGGTGCTCGCGATCGGCCGCATCGAGGCCCAGCTCGCCGCCAAGGGCGCCGCGCCGAAGCCTCCCAAGCCCAAGCAAACCACCAGTGCGCCGCCGCCGCCGCCCTCGGCGGGCGGCTCCGCGCCGGTCAAGAAGGCGGAAGCCGACCTGACCGACGAGGAGCGCGTCGAGGCGATTCGCGCGGCCCGCTTCAAGTAATCGGAGAGAGCCATCATGGCGAACGAATTTTCCACCCAGCAAATGTTCGCGGCCGAGGTGGCCGCGGTCCTCGAGGAGTCGTGCCCGTTCCTGATGGGCATCAACCGCTCGCGCGAGGACGAGTTTTCCAAGGCGCCGAACGGCTTCAAGGTCGGCAGCGAGGTCAGCATCATGGTGCCGGGCGTCAGCCCGGTGTACGACGGCGTCGAACTCGCTGGCGGCGGCGCGGTCGCCGACTTCCAGGAAAAGCGCGTCACCCTGCGCATCGACAACCAGAAGCACACGGCGGTCGACATCAGCGCGTTCGAAGCCGTGTTCAAGCTCGATGCCACCGACCCGCGCCGCAAGGACTACCGCGACCGCGTGCTCAAGCCGCAGTTGTCGAGCCTGACCGCGACCATCGAAGCCAGCCTGATCCGCGCCGCGGTTCTCGCCACGCCCAACCTGGTCGGCATCCCCGGCACCATCCCGACCACCATGAAGACCTTCAACCAGGCTCGCGCCCTGATGCAGAAGGGCCTCGCGCCGGGGTCGCCGCGCGACACGCTGATTTCGACCGACGTCAACACCGAGCTGGTCGACTCCACCAAGATGCAGTTCAATCCGAACGACGACATCGCCAAGCAGTTCCGCGAGTCGTACATCGGCCGCGCCTGCCAGTCGAACTTCCACGAATGCGTCAACCTGCCGGCGACCACCAACGGCAACAAGGTGGCGGGCGTGACGGTCAGCGGCGCGAACCAGACCGGCAGCGCCCTGGTGATCGGCGGCCTGGCGAACGGCGACACCTTCCTCAAGGGCCAGGTGTTCACCATCGCCGGCGTGTTCCGCTCGCATCCGCTCACCGGCGACGTGTTCCCGGAGCTGCAACAGTTCGTCGTGACCGCGGACGTCACCGCCACCGCCGCGACGGCGCAACTTCCGATCTATCCGGACATCAAGGCCGCGTTCCCCAACAAGACCGTCAGCGCCTTGCCGGCGAACGGCGCGGCGCTGGCGTTCGTGGGCGATGCGGAAGAGTCGTTCATCAACAACCTGATGTACCAGCGCGACGCCTTCACCGCGGCGTTCATGGCACCCCCGGTGGTCGCGGGTTGCGAGGGCTACCAGTTCAACGCCAAGGGCATCCGCTTCACCGTCCAGACCGGCGGCAACTTCTCCAACCTGTCGAGCGCGACCCGTATCGATGCGTGGTGGGGTTTCGCCGGCGTGCGCGGGAACCACGCTTCGCGCGTGGCGCAGTAATAGGGCCCGTTCACCTGATCCCCTGCCTGGGACCAACTCGGGGCGCCTTCGGGCGCCCCGTCTTTTTTGGAGCGCGTCATGCTCATCGAATACCCCAAGATGCTCTACGTCGGCGGCGATCCGGCGGCAAAGAACATCATCGTGAAGGACGAGGCGCAGGAACGCAGCGCCCGCGAGTCCGGCTATTTCAGCGCCGGCGAAGACCCCCACAAGGCCGCGCGCGAAGAGCAGGAACGCATCGAAGCCGCGCTACGCGCCGCCGAGGAAGAGCAGAAGCGCGCCGAAGCCGAAGTGGCCGCCGCTCGCGCCGAAGCCGAGCGCGCCGCCCCTGCGGGGAAGGTCGAGGCCGACCGCCCGGCCGCCGAGGAAGAGCAGAAGCGCCAGCAGGCCGAGCAGAAGGCCAAGGAAGCGCAGGAGGCCGGCAAGGGCCAGGGCAAGCAGGCGAAGGGCGCGTAAGTGTCCAAGGTCGCCGACATCATCCGCGACGCGCTGCGGCACCTGCGCGTGCAAGACCCGCGGCAGCCCGTAACGGCCGAGGCTGCGCGCGACGCGCTGCGTATGCTGAACCTCATGATGCGCGCCTGGGAGGGCGAGGGGTTGGCTGTCGGGTGGATCGATGTCACCGACATCACCGAAACGCTGCCGCTGCCGCCGGAGGCCGAGCTAGGCGTCGGCTACAACCTGGCGGTGGTGTTGCGCCCTGGCTACGGCGCCGAACTCGATCCGGACGTCAAGGAGGGCGCCGAGCACTTTTTGGAAACGTTGGCGCGCGACGTCCTGCGATTCTCTCCCATCCGTCACGGCGACGACCTGCCTACGGCTGAGGGCGACGGCGGCGCCCATTACGGCGTTCTCGGCCGGTGGCCGCGGCAATGACCTGGCAGCCCGTCCAGATCGTCGGCGGTGCGTACCGCGACGACACGCGCCCGTTCTCCTGCCAGGACACGGTCAACCTACTGCCGCTCAAGGCCGAGCGGCCGGGCGGCAAGTCGGAGTGGATTCTGCGCAGCGCGCCGGGCTATCGCCAGTTCGTGGCGACGCAGAACCGACCCGTGCGCGGCGCGCACAACGCCGAAGGCCTGTTGTTGATGGTGGCCGGTCGCACCTTGTACCGCGTCAACACGAACAAGACGACGACCGTCCTGGGCACCATTCCCGGCGTGGGCCGCGTCGGGATGGCGCACAACCAGCTCGAGGCCGGCAACGAAATCGCGATCGTCAACGGCCAGTCCGGCTACGTCTACAACACCGCGGTGGGCGCGCTGTCGCCGATCACGTCCGCGGCGTTCCCGGGTTCCTACGTCGTCGACTACATGGACGGCTACATCATCGGCGTCGACCCGTTCGGCCGGTTCTGGTTCATCAGCGACCTGAACCAGGCGACGAAGTACAGCACGCTGGACCGCCAGGACGCGGAGGCCCAGCCCGACAAGGTCGTGACCGCCATCGTGTACGGCGACCTGGTGCTGGTGTTCGGCGAGCGCACTGGTGAGTTCTTCGAAAACACCGGTGCCGAAACCGGCACCTTTCAGCGCGTGCGCGGCGTGACGATGGACATCGGTTGCGCCGCGCCGCACGCCCGCGCGCGCATGGACAACTCGATTTACTGGCTGGGAAACGACGGCAACGTGTACCGCCTGCAGGGCAATTCGCCTGTGCGAATTAGCACGTCTGCGATCGAGCAGGCCATTTCGGGCCTGAACTGGTCCAACGCTTTCGCCCAGGTGTTCGAAGACCGCGGGCACAAGGTCTTCTATCTGACCTTCCCGGACGGCCACACCTGGGGCTACGACGTGCTGTCGGGCGAATGGCATCGGATGCAGTCCTTCGGCCTCAACCGCTGGCGCCTCAACACGCTGACGTCGTGGCGCCGGAAGTGGTACGGCGGCGATTTTTCGAACGGCAAGCTCTACGAGCTGGATTGGGACGAAATGACCGAAGACGGCGCACCGCTGGTCGCCGAGCGCGTCACCGCCGTCAGCCACGCTTACGGCAATCCGATCATCGTCGACGGCGTGCGCCTGGAAATCGACGTGGGCCGCGCCGACGTCGGCGTGTCCGATCACTTCTGCAGCATCAGCTACAGCGACGACGGCGGCCACAACTGGAGCGATCCGGCGATGGTCTCCATCGGCCAGGCCGGCGAGTACCGCCGCACCGTTGAGCTTCGACAACTCGGCATGACCCGGGAGCGGGTATGGAAGGTCCGCATCAGCAGCCCGGCGAAGCGCGACATCATCGCCGCGGCGTGGAAGGCGAGCGGGGGCCGGTCGTGATCGTCGTCGACAACTTTCTGCCCGACGGCGAGGCCGTGCGCGCGCTCGCGCTGCGCTCGCCGTACACCGACGTGCAGGCGCCGGACGGTGAGACCTACCGGCGCGTCTGCATCACCGAGGTGCCTGGACTCGTGCCCGCGCTGGAAGCCGCGGTGGGCCCGGTCGAAATGCTGCTGACCGGATTCCGTCTGAACTTCGGCGGCGAGCTGCCGAACGCCGCCGTTCATAGCGACATCGGGTTCGGCACGCACGCGCTGGTGCTGTACCTGTGCGAGGGCGACGGCGGGACCGCATTCTGGCGGCACCGCGCCACCGGCGCGCATCGGCTCGATCCGGGCGACGTCGCGCTGTGGGAGCAGGTCAAGGGCGATTGGGACCGGCCCGAGGCCTGGCGCCGCATCGACTTGGCCGAGCTGCGCATGAACCGCGCCGTGATCTACGAGAGCGCGCTGTTCCACAGCCGCTTCCCCTTCGCCGCCTTCGGCGCCGGTCCCGAGGACGGTCGGTTGATCGCGGTGGCGTTCTTCAATCTGCGGGGTTCCTGATGGACATTCGAAAGGCCGAGGCCGGCGACATCCCGGCCATCGTCGGCATGGGCGCGGACTTCTATCCCAGCACCCCTTACGCCGCGGCGGGCATCCCGTTCTGTCCCGTCACCGTTGAGGCGATCGCGCGGCTGATGCAGGAAAACGGAATTCTGCTCGTCGCCGACGATGGCCGCCGCCTGGTCGGCATGGTCGGCCTGGTGCTCGCGCCCTTCATGTTCAACGGCGCGTACAGGACGGCCCACGAGGTGATGTGGTGGTGCGATCCAGCCGCGCAGGGCGCCGGCGTCGGCAAGGCCCTGCTTGCTGCCGTGGATGCGGCCGCAAAGGCTGCGGGCGCGTTTTCGGTCCAGATGCTGCACCTGGTCAATTCCCCGCCGCAGGCGGCCGCGCTGTACGAGCGGCTGGGCTACGCGCACTCCGAAACCTGCTTTACCAAGAGGATCGACTAATGGGCGTCGTAACCGCAGCCGCGATCGGCGCCGTCGGCGCCGTCGGCGGCGCCATGATCGCGAACAAGGGGGCGAAGGACGCGGCGCGCGCAAGCGGCCGCGCCGCCGACGCCGGACTGGCCGAGCAGCGCGCCGCGCGCGAGCAGTTCCAGCAGAACATCACGCCGTATCTGAATTCGGGCAACAACGCGCTGATGCGACTGCAGGCCGTCAACGACGGCAACTACACGGACTTCTACAACGCGCCGGACTACAAGGCCGCGCAGGAGCAGGGGACGAACGCGCTGCTGCGCGCCGCCGCTGCGCGCGGCGGGCTGCGTAGCGGCGGCACCGATGCCGACCTGATGCGCTTCGGCCAGAACCTGGCGGCCGGCCAGCTCGGCAATTACCGGAACGCCCTGATGGGCCTGGCGCAGATGGGCCAGAACGCGGCCACCGGCGCGGGCGCACTCGGCCAGCAGAACGCGAACGCGATGGCCGGGCTGTACGGCGCGCAGGGTCAGGCCGGCTCGGATGCGGCGATCAACAAGGCGAACGTCATGGGAAATGCCCTGCAAGGCCTGACCGGCCTGGCCGGCCAGTACATGGCGAACCGCCAATCCGCCTACGGCAGCAACAACCAAATCGGCGCGGTGACGCGGCAGCCGATCGCGCTGCAGACGCCGCAAATCCAGATTCCCAAGTACCGCTACGGCTAAGGGGCCGCGAAAATGGCACAACTTCTCCTGCCCGACATCCCGGGCGCCATGCAGCAGGGCTGGGAGTTCGGCACGCGCCAGCGCCTGCAGCGCGAGGGCGAGCAGCGCCAGAACCAGCTCAACGCGCTTTCGCAGCAGACCTTCCAGGCCGCGCCCGAGGCGCGCAACGCGCTGCTGGGGCAGATGGAGGCCGTCCAGGCCGGCGCCGGCGTGCAGTACGGCCAGCAGCTCGGCCAGCAGGAAGCCTTCGACGAAGAGCGCCGGAACAAGACGCTGTTCAACATGGCGCGCGTGCTGGTCAATTCTCCGCAGCAGGCGCGCGCCGGCCTCTATCAGCAGATGGTCCCGACCATGCGCCGCTTCGGCATGACCGACGCGCCGCCGGCCTACACGCCCGAAACGGCGTCGCTGATCGACCAGACCGCGCAGGCGCTGGTGCAGGCCTCGCTCGGCGCGCAGGGTACGCCCACGGGCTTCCGCGAGCTGGACATGACCGCGCGCGCTGCCGGCTATGCGCCGGGCACGGCGGAGTACCAGCAGGCCGCCCAGGTAGCGCTCGGGATGCGTGGCCGCGCCGCAACCGGCGGTTTCGGCTTCGAACTGATGAAGGGCCCCGACGGCCGCGAGCGCATGGTGCGCAAGAATCCGCGCACCGGCGCGGTCGAGGTCTACGACGAGGCGACGGGCGATTTCGCCCCGCTGGGGGCCGCTGGCGCGCTCAACCCCGGCCAGGCGCCGGCGGCCGGCGGCGCTGGCGCGGCGTCGAATCTCTCCACGCCCATCGCCATGCCGGCCGACATGGGCCAGGCCTTCGCCGCGCTGGGGAGCGCCTTCCCGGGCACGCGAATCACCAGCACCACGCGCTCGCCGCAGCATAATCGCGAGGTCGGCGGCGTCCCGAACAGCCAACACCTGAGCGGGACCGCGGCGGACTTCGTCGTCGACGGCAGCCAGAAGGCCGCCTTCATCGCGGAAGCGCGGCGCCAGGGGTTCGAAGCGATCGACGAGGGCGACCACGTTCACCTTGAACTGCCGCCGCGGGCGGCCGCTGCGCGCGCCTCGGGCCGCCCCGAGCTGGGCGTCGGCCAGTCGCCGGCCGAACGTACCTACGCCGAGCAGGCCGGTCGCAATGCCGCCGACCTGGCGAACTACGACGCAATGACCGAGAAGGTCACCCGGCGCGAGGCGGCCACGGCAGGCGCGCAGGCGACGGCCAAGAATCAGGCCGAGCGCGCGAACGCCCAACAGGACCGCTCGGCCGCGCTCCGCATGTACGAAACGGCCGTGCAGGGCCTGCGCGAAGGCCTGTCCGGGACCGAGACCGGGCCGTTGCTTGGCCGCCTGCCCGCCGTGACGACCGGGCAGCAGACCGCCGAGGGCGCCGTCGCCGCGATGGCGCCGATTCTCAAGCAGCTTTTCCGCAGCGCCGGCGAAGGCGCCTTCACCGACAAGGATCAGGACTTGCTGTTGAAGATGGTCCCGACTCGCACCGACACGCCGCAGGCGCGCGCGAACAAGTTGGCGAACATCGACCGCATCGTCCGCGCCAAGCTGAGCGCGGCACCCACGGCCGCCGCGGCCGCGCCGGCACGCGCCAGCGGCGGCGCCGCGGCCGGTGGCGGTGTCGATGACCTGCTGAGCAAGTACGGGGTGCGCTGATGGCGACGCTGGAGCAGATCGAAACCGCGCTGCGCGCCGCGGACGCGGCCGGAAACGTCGAGGACGCCCGCCGACTGGCGCAGGCCTACGCCACCACCCGCGATTCGCTGGCGGCGCCTGCGGGCGCCTTCGACGACGTCCGCGCGGGCGTGTCGTCCACCGATCGCACTGGCGCCGCGCCGGCGCCGAAGCAGCGGACGGCCGGCCAGCGCTTCGTTCGCGAGGTGCTGGGGCTCGGTACTAGGAACGTGGTCGAAGGCGCTGCGGACCTGGTCGGCATCCTTTACGACCCTATCGCCGATGGCGTGAACTGGCTGGGCGAGAAGGGCCCCACGACGAACTCGCTCATCACCGGGCAGCGTGAGCGCTACTTTCCCCGCCAGGCCCGCGCCCGCGACGTCTCCGACATGATCCTGGACGGGATCGGCGTGCCAAAGCCGGAAACGGCCGAGGAGCGCGTCGCCGGCGACGTTGGCCGGGCGCTGACCGGCCAAGCCCTGACGATGGGCGCCGGCACGCTCCTGCAGACCGCGCGCGGCGCGGGCGCGGCTGCCGCGGCGCCGACCACCGGCAACGCCCTGGCCCGCATGGGGGATTTTCTGACCGCGCAGCCGGTGCAGCAGGCCATCGCGGCCGGCGGCGGCGCGCTGGCGTCCGGCGCCGCTCGCGAGGCCGGATTCGGCCCTGGCGGGCAGGCCTTGGCCGGGCTGGCCGGGGCGCTCACCCCGGCAGGCCTGGCCGCCGCCGGCGCCGCTGGCCTACGCGGCCTGGTGCGTGGCCGCTCCGGCGCCGGAATGCAGCAGGCCATCGACGACTTCGCCGCGGTGGGCGCCACGCCCTCGGTCGGCCAGGCCTCGGGCAACGCGCTGATCCAGGGCGGCGAAAACCTGCTGTCGAAGTTCCCGACCAGCGCCGGCGTGGTCAACCGCTTCGCCGAGGGCCAAGCCGACGACATCGGCGCCGGCCTGCAGGCCGCGGCCGAACGGCTGTCGCCGCGCGCCAGCGCCGAGCGCGCCGGCCGCGCGATCGACCGCGGCATCACCGGCGAGGGCGGGTTCAAGGAACAGACCAAGGCGGTGCAGACGCGCCTGTATGACACCCTGGACGCTCAGATCGACCCGGCCAAGCGCATCGGCATCACGAACGCCGAGCGCGCGCTGCCCGAGATCAACCCGGCCATCCCCGGCGCGCCGAACCTGTCGCCGCTGTTTCAGAACGCGCGGATTCGCAACATCGAGGGCGCGCTACAGCGCGACGCCTGGGGCGCAGAGGCGGTCGGCACCCGGCCGGGCATGCCGCAGGTGATCGACGACGCGCGCGGCACGCTGCAGGCCCAGACCGATGACATCGCGCGGATCAACACGGAAGTTGCGGCCGAGATCCAGCGCAAGAACGTGTTGCGCACCGCGTTGGGCCAGAAGCCCATCGAATTCGTGCCGTACCCGGAGATGGGAAAGCCGGAGATCGACAACGAGATTTTCGCGCTGTTGAACGGCAAGGCCGACGGGAAGTTGCCCTACGAGGCCCTGAAGAAGTTGCGCACGCTGGTGGGGCAGGAAATCGAAAACGCGGGGCTGATGTCCGACGTCCCGCGCAGCAAGTGGCGCGCGCTATATGGTGCGCTCGCGCAGGACATGCGCGTCGCCGCGGAGGAGGCCGGCCCCGAAGCCGTGCGCGCCTGGACGCGGGCCAACAACTACACCAAGCACCTGATTAGCCGCATGGACGCGATCGTGCACGTCGTGGACAAGAACGGCGGCCCCGAGGCGGTGTTCAACGCTGCGCTGAGCGGAACGCGCGACGGCGGCACGACGTTGCGAGCAGTGATGCAGTCGCTGCCGAAAGAAGGGCAGCGCGCTGTTACCGCCTCGGTTATCAAGCGCATGGGCCTGGCCACTCCGGGCGGGCAAGATGCGGCCGGCGACGTGTTCAGCGCTGCCACGTTCATGACCAACTGGAACAGGCTCAGCAAGGAAGCCCGGGCCGCGCTTTTCGATCGCTACGGCAAGGACTTCAGCGCGAACATGGATCGCGTCGCGCGAGTCGCCAGCAACATCAAGGAAGGCGCGAGGGTCTACGCGAATCCGTCGGGAACCGCCGACAGGGCCGCAGCGTTGACCTACGGCGGCAGCCTTGTTGCTTCCATGTTCGACCCGACGCTCATTTCCACCGGCGGCGTTATCGGCGGCGGCGCCGTCGCTCGCTACTTGGGCGGAAAGCTGACCGACCCTGATTTTGTGCGTTGGCTCGCAAACACGACGGCGGTTCCTGCGGGCGCTGCGCTCGCATCGATTCAGTCTCTGCGCGCTCTTGGCCAGCGGCAAGGTGACGCGGAACTAGTCCAGGCCGCGGATCAGCTAGAAGCGCAGTACCGCGAAAGCAATGGCGCCCGCACAGGCAACTAACAGTAGGAGAGCGGCCACGAATCCGACCGCCTGCCACGAGCCGGTGTTCGGCTCGCGAGCCCGGTCTAGCCAGTCCTTTTTCTGATCCATGACGCACCCGTAGCCCAGGGCGCCCCGCGGCGCCGGCGCGCCAATCCTACCGCACACCCCGCAAGCCCGGCCAAGCGCCGGGCTTTTCGTTTCTGGAGACCCCGAAATGGCGAGCTTCCGAGTCCTGGACCCCCTCCAGACGTTCTTCAACCAGAACAGCAGCGCGCCGGCCGCGGGCGGCGAAGTCCGGTTCTACGAGGCCGGGACCAGCAATCCCAGGGCTGTCTATGAGGGCCCCGACCTGGCCGTGTCCAACGGCAGCACCATCACGCTCGACGCCGCCGGGCGGCTCGCCGTCGACTGCTGGGGCTCCGGCGCGTATCGGGTGCGCGTGCTGGACGCCAACGGCTCCCAAATCCGCGACCTGGACAACATCCAGCCGGCCGGCGGCGCTAGCCTGCAGATTCCGACGCCGCTGGAGGCGGGCGCGGCGCTGTTCAACGATGGAGCGCTGCTCCTGTGGGACTTGATCCGCCAGTTGCCGGACATGGCCGGCCAGGGCGGCAAGGCACTCTTCACCGACGGCACGAACCCAATCTGGCAGACGCTGAACATCCCGGCCCCGCCGGCACCGGACATCGTCATCGTCGGCGACCGCGACGCCGGCAGCATTCGCGTCGGCATCGCCTCCAGCCCGACGAAGGTCATGCTGCAGTGGGGGGCGGCTTCGTCCCCGAACACCGGTCAACGCCAGTCGGCGGTCGACGTTGTCCTGCCGACGGCGTTCAACAGCTCGGCGATTTGGGCGGACGCGATCATCGAGTCCGCGGCGCTCACGTCGAATGGCCTGATCGCGGCGAAGGCAACTCCGGTGCTGGCGCCGGATCGCGTTCGGTTTCATTTCGACTCGCAGGACTTCGGCAACAACGCCTCGCGCTTCAATCAGGCGATCCCGCTGCGCTGGCTGGCACTCGGCCTGGTGACGGTGAATCCGTAATGGCCGGCGGATTCCCCACGTCCAGCGAGCGCCTGGTCGAAACGGACGGCCGTCCGACGTTCGCCTGGTTCCGCATCCTGTCGCGCATCGGGGACATGGTGTCGCTTGGCGACGTGAAGGCGTTTTTCCGCGCGCTGCTGGTCAAGCTCGGTTCGCCGGACGGAACGCTGGAAAACCTGCCGCCGGTTGCGACCGGTTCGTTTCTGACGAAGGACACCCGCGTTGAGGGCGAGTTTTCGGTGGACTACTCCGGCACGCTCGAGTCCGGCCTGGTGCGCCTGTCTCTGGTCGGCGACGAGGAGGCGCCGCTGCCGACGAGCTACTACGGCACGGGCCCGATCGGCGAGAAGGGGTGGCGCACGATCGCGTCGGCGTTCCTGCCCGGCGAGGGCATCACCCTGACCGAAGCCGGCGACGGCTCAGGCGTCATCACCGTCGCCCTGGCCGAACTGGCCGACGCCGGCGGCGGCGAGCTGCGCAAGTTCGTGCGCGACGCCTACGGGCGCCTGGCCGGGACCAGCGCGGCTACGACCGACGACCTGGCCGAAGGGCTGGGCAATCTCTACTTCACCGACGCGCGCGCGGTCGCTGCCCTGGAAACGACCGGCCCCGATTACCTGCAGTTGCTGCTCAACGAGTACAACCCGCCGTGAATCTTTCCCTCGCGTTTACGCAGATCGGCCAATGGTTCGCCGCGCACGCGCTGCGCCTGCTGCCCGGCGGCGGCACGGCCGGCCAGGTGCTGCGCAAGGTCGACGGCGCCGACTACAACGTCGAATGGGCGACGCCCGACGCCGGCGGCGCGCAGACGATCCAGGCGAAAGCGCTGACCAACATCCCGGCCGGCACCCTGGTGCGCCTGACCGTCGAGCTAGGCGACCCGGCGACGATCGCGCGCACGAACGCCCCCGATCCTGGCGGCCGAACCGTCGGCGTCGGCGTGCTGGCCGACGACGCCACCGCCGGTGATCCGGTGACGGTCAAGCTGGGCGTGGTCTACACCGACCCGGCCGGCGGCTTCTACGCCGGGTATCCGGTTTACATGCGCGCGGACAACACCCTGTCGATCAGCCCCGTGGGGACCGCGCCGGGCATCGGTGTGGCGCAGACCGAGACCGACGTCCTGCTGACCAACGACGTGCAGCGCGCGGGCACCGTCGACTTCAACGCCTACAACCCGGACGGCTCGCTGACGCCGGCGCCGGAGGCGGCGATCTACCTCAGTTACGCGGACGGCACCAACGCGCTGCGCCGCACGGGGGCGGGCACCTATCAGCTCTCGCGCGCCGCCGAGCTGGTGACAACGGCCGGCAGCAACGCCGGCGGCTACGGCGTCCCCATGTACTCGGACACTGCTGTTGTGCTGTGGGATTCGGCCGAGTCGACGGTGATCGACGCGGCGGCATTCACCGCGAACAAGCCGATCCTGTTCGTGCAGCTCGGTGTCGGCCAGGTCAAGATCGACGGCTTCAACACGAAGTGCAAGGGGCTGCCGATCACCGAAACGGCGAACGGCGCGATCACGCTGACCCCAACGCAGTACGGCGCCAACGTCGTCACCGGCGACCTGGCCGCGGCCGACATCGGCCCCTATTACACCGGCCTGCATGAGAACGGCACTTCGTCGTTCCCGTTCTTCGGCGGCACCGTGGACAGCGGCGGCTTTCAGGTGGCGGCCGGCGGCGCGATTCTCTCCGCGCGCACACGCGACGCGATCCCGATCGTTCGGACTTACGTCGAGTTCTCGGTGCTGTTGAACGGCGGCGGCACGTTCGGATTCGCAAAGGGCTTCTACTTCGGCGGCGAGCTGGGCCTGGACGCGAACAGCATCGCGCTGCGCGTCTCCGCGGACCTCGCCGATCTGGAGCTGCGCCACAACAGCGCCGCGCTGGCGACAATCCCCGGCGCAGGCTCGCTGGCGAGCGGCGTGAGCCGCTTCGGCGTGCTGATCGACCGCGCGACCGGCGAGCTGTGGCTGCGCGCGGCGAGCGGCTGGCTCGGCCCCGATCCGGCAACCGACCCCGGCCTGCCATACTTCCCCGGCGGCGACGGCGGCACCGGCTGGTTCGCGCTGGAAGGCCGGCCCAACGGCGGCGAACAGCGGCTTTTCTTCCTGCCCTCGTCGCTGACCTGGGCGACCGAGGCCACGGCCGCCGGCGCCGTACAGCTTGGAATGCGCGCCCCCTGACGGTCGGTCGCAGCGCCTGAGATTGCCGGGCCTACGATGCCCGGCATGGACCCGTCGTTGCGCCAACCCTACGCCTTGCCGCCCCGCTTCGAATGGGCGAACTCAGCGCACACCGATTTCCGCGACGCGCACATCATCGTCTTTGAGCGGGAGGTGTGGGTGGCGCTGACCCTGCCGCGGCAGCGGGGCAGGGGATGGGAGGCCTGCACCGGCCCCTATCGCGAGTACCTGAAGGTCAGCCGCTGGAAGGACTTGGAGACCGAGGCCGGGGCCGTCCGCTGGATTGCAACCTGGGTGAGCAAATATGCCGACCGAATCGCGGCAGAGGTGCCCAAGCGCCGGCACAGGCCGACCATGTCGCGACGGACCCGGGAACAGCTCCAGTACGGCCGATGACGTGGGGGCTTGCATCCTGGCCCCGACTCCTGAAAAATACGCGGCTCGCGTCGCTCCGGCGCATGTTCCACGGGATGCCCTCCTGAAAAACGGAAGGCATAAGCTCTTGATAGTGCAGTACTGACTATCTGACTTCTAAGCCGGTGGTTGCAGGTTCGATTCCTGCCGGGCGCGCCAAATTCGCAAGCGTCGTGCGGTACAATGCGCGGCTAGTAAGTGTTCGATGGTGGCTGTAGCTCAGCTGGTTAGAGTACTGGATTGTGATTCCAGATGTCGGGGGTTCGAGTCCCCTCAGCCACCCCATCTAAATCGTTGCGACGAAATTTGTTGTAACGAAAGTGTTGTGCGGAGCGGAGTTGTTGTGTAAGATTCCGCTCCTCGGTTTTACCGGGCCGTTAGCTCAGTTGGTAGAGCAGTTGACTCTTAATCAATAGGTCCAAGGTTCGAATCCTTGACGGCCCACCAAACAAAAAAGGACTCGGCGAAAGCCGGGTCCTTTTTCTTTTGCGGACGAACGTCCGCGTTCGCGCGAGTGGCGGTCAAAGGATTGCGGAATGGATTCGAGCGGCATCGAGCGCGCCGGCATGGCGTGGAAGCGCATCGCCGGATATTCGCTGGCGTTGCTGATCGGCAGTTCCGCCGTGGGTTTCGCCTGCGGCTTGTTCTCCAGCGACGACACGGCCGATGCGGCGCGGATCGAAGCGATCGGGATGGCGGCGACGTTCGCGGTGTATCTGGCGGTGTTCACCCGCATGGCGGCCGGTTCGGCCGTGCGTCCCATCGCCAGTGCCGCGTGGGCTGCGTTCGTCGCGACGGCGCTGTCGTTGGTCTTGTTGTGGGCCGTGTCCGCGGCATGGCCGCGCGTGTTCTTCGCGCCCTTCGATGCGCTCGACATCGCCGTGGACGTCGCGCTGCTGGCGCTGGCGGCGACGTTCGGCGTCGGCCTGGGCAGTTATCTGCGCGACCGTCGGCGTGCGTCGTCGACCGCTGCGTCGCGGAGCGCGCGCTGAGGATGCGCGGCGAGTCGGGCATCTCCAAGCTGATCGCGACCTGCCTGCTGAGCCTCTCGGCCGGCGCCGCCATCGTGTACGTCTGCACGACCGAGCCCGGTCCGCCGCCGCGCTCGCAGCTCGCGCGCGCGTCCGGGCGCGTGGAGTGGTTCGAGCGGAGCCGGCACGATCTCCACTTCGGTCTGAGCGGTTCGCCGCGGCGGTTCTCGTATCCCGCCTGGGGCGGCGGCTGGGACGCGGTCCACGCCGCGTTGAGCCGCGAGGGCGCGAACGTGGAGGTGGGGTTCGATGCATCCGATTCGAGCGCGCCGCCGTGGCCTTGGCGGCACTACATCGCCGTGCGCGAGTTGTCCGCCGACGGCCGGCCGGTGCGCACGTACGAACAAATCGTGGCCGGCCGGCAGCGCGATCTGAGCGTCGGCGTTTACCTCGGCTTCGCGTTCCTGGCGGGCGGCGCGATCTGTGCCGCGCAGGCCGGGCGCCGCATCCTGCGGCGGCGCCGATACGGCGGAGGTTTGCCGCCGCCGTGGCTGCAACGCTGATCCAGACGAGCGCGCGGCGAATCCTCGCTCTCGCCTTCGGCCGGCGTCTGTCCGTTCGCGCCTAAGCGCGAGCCGGCGATGTCCGATCCGCGACTTACTTGCGCGCGTGTTCCGCGTCCAGCCGCGTGCGCGACTTCGCATCGCCCAGCGCCGCGCCGCGTTCGAGCAGCGCCAGCGCCGGCGCGCGCTCCCCGCGTTCCAGCCGCATCAGCGCCGCGTTGTAGGCGGCGACCGCGCTGCCCTTGCTCGCGGCATGTTCGAGACCGGCGAGCGCTTTGTCCGGGCACAGGAAGAAGACGTCCCAGCCGGCCGCGGCGCGCATCAGCATCTCGGCGTCGTCTTCGGGAATTCGGTCCTCGACGAACGCGGGCCAGCCGGCGACGAGCGGGACGAACAACTCGTCGCCCTTGGGCAGGAAATACGAGCCGGCGCCTTCGCGCATAGTGAAGGCTTGACGCGTGGTGCGGCGGGTTCCGTCCTTCTTCATCCACAGAAAACCGTTCTCGCCCTTGACCGGGAAACCGTCGAGAGCCTTGGAGACGCGCTCGGCCAGCGACGGCGCGCCCGGCTTCGGCGATACGCCGGTCCACGAGCCGATCAGTTCGACGCGCTTGAATTTGCCGTCGAGGCGGGACTTCACGGCGGCGGCCACGTCCTCGGCGGTGAGGATGCGCATCGATCCGTCGTACATATGCCACGGGCTCGATTGCAGGCCGATGGTGAAGAGCGAATCGTCGTCCGGCACCGCGTCCATGTACTCGGACAGCGCCCGGCTCGAGTCGACGCAGTCGGTCGAACCCTGCTTCGGCGAGCAGGTCGTCACGCTGAGCGCGCCCGACAGCGACAGGTGCGAGGTGTCGCAGGCCAGCGCGGCCGGGCTGAGCAGGCACAAAGCGAGCAGGGCGTGCTTCATCGGAATACCGGAAGGGAAGATCGGAGGAAGCATAAGACCGTTCGGCGACGCCGCGATGCAGGGTGTGCGCGGGTTTCGCGGCCGTCCGTCGGAGGCGCCGGCGGACGGAGGCCGATCGGGCCGTCGTCGCGGCCGGCCTTTGCGCGGCTGCCGGCCATCGATGCGCATCGTGTCGACCGCGGCCGAAAAACTGCGCGGAACCATCACGTTTTCCATGTGATCCCCGCGCCGGGGCGTCGGACAGCGCGCGGGAAATCGGTTATCCCTGAACCTGCGAAGCCGCTGCGTTTGCCTCGGCCGGTTTCCGCTGTTGCGCCACTCCCCCACGACGCACCGATCTCCTTGGCGCGGGCCGAATCGCTGGCGGCCCGTCGCCCGGCTCTTGCACGGCCGCTGCTTGCGTCCGCGCGGAGCGTGGGAGCGAATCCAGCGACATCATCATCAAAAGGAGAAGTACATGAAGCGGACCATGATGAAAGCGGCGACGGCGGCGGTGTTCGTGGTGGGCTTGGCGGTCGGCATCGGCGCGGCCAACGCGCAGGTCGCGGGCCAGTACTGCAGCCCCAACGGGGCCGCGACCACCATCGTGCAGAACGGGTGGCGCTACTACTACACCTGCAGCAACCACAAGTGGGTGTTCGTCAGGGCTTGCCCGGTCGGCGGCGGTCACTGCATCGAGTGATCGCGTTCGCGCGGTCGCGATCCGCGAGGGCGCTCGGGTTTCGGCTCGCTGAGCCGGGCGCCGAGCGCCATCGCGCTTGAAGCGCTCGCGCAAACGGCGGACCTGCCGGCAAGATCGCCGGCAGGTCCTGCTCTTCGTTCCAGACGGGCAGGGCGCACGCGTGAGCGCCTCGCCTCGCCGATGCCGCGGTCGTGAGCGCACCGACCGCGGCCGCGGACGGCCGCGCGAGCGAGCGCCTCAGCGCCCGCCGAAGCGCTCCAGCAACCCGTCCGTCGCCGTCACCAGCGCATCCACGATCGCCGGATCGGCCGCGCTGTGCCCGGCCAGCACGATGCGCAGCTGCGCTTCCGGCCACGCCGCGGCCAGATCGACCGCGTTCTTGACCGGGCAGATCATGTCGTAGCGGCCGTGCACGATGGTCGTGGGGATGTGGCGGAGGCGGCCGACGTCGCGCAGCAGTTGATCGGGTTCGAGGAACACGTCGTGGCGGAAGTAGTGCGCTTCGGCGCGCGCCACGCTGACCGCGGCGTCGCTGTCGCCGTGCACGCCGGGTTCGTACGGGTCGTGCAGCAGCGTGGTGCTGCCGCCTTCGCAGTCGCTCCAGGCCAGCGCGGCTTCGCGCCGCACCTGCGGGTCGGGGCTGTCCAGGCGCCGCCAATAGGCTTCGATCATCTGCCCGCGTTCTTCCTCGGGGATGTAGTCGAGATAGCGCTGCCAGCGTTCGGGGAAGACCCAGCGCGCGCCGCCGTCGAGTTCGTTGAACCAGCGCAGCTCCGGCGGCCGGCCGAGGAAGATGCCGCGCAGCACCAGCGCCTGCACCGGCTGCGGGTGGGTTTGCGCGTAGGCCAGGGCGAGGGTGGAGCCCCACGAGCCGCCGAACACGATCCAGCGCTCGATCCCGAGCATCGCGCGGATGCGCTCGATGTCGGCGACCAGATCCCAGGTGGTGTTGTCGCGCAACTCCGAGTGCGGCGTGGATTTGCCGGCGCCGCGCTGATCGAACAGCACGATGCGGTAGCGGCCCGGATCGAAGAAGCGGCGGTGATACGGCGACACGCCGGCGCCGGGGCCGCCGTGCAGGAACAGCACCGGCAACCCGTTGGGGTTGCCGCATTCTTCGACGTGCAGCTCGTGGATCGCGTCCACGGCCAGGCGGTAGGTGCGGTAAGGCTCGATCTCGGGATACAGCTCGCGCATGGCGGTCGCAGGCGGTGGGGAAGGGCGCAGCATAGCCGCGCGCGGCGGTCGCCGGCTTGCGCGCGTGCGGGCGCGTGAGGCGGGCGGCGCGCGGGGCTCGGCTTTGCGCCGGCGCGCCGTTAGAATGCGGGCCCGGCCTCGCGCCGGCGAATCGCGAAAGTGGCGGAATTGGTAGACGCACTGGATTTAGGTTCCAGCGCCGCAAGGCGTGCGGGTTCGAGTCCCGCCTTTCGCACCACGGCGTCCGGCAGAGAACACAGCCGCTACGCTGAGCTTCGATGGCCGGCCGCTCCAGCCGGCGCGGTTCTCTGCGGCATCGGTTGGATACTCGGCTGCCGCGACGGCCCGGCGTGCTCGCGGCAAAGCCCTCGCTCGAATCGGTCGCCGTGGCCGGGCAGGGTTCTTCGCAGCGACGTTCCGCTGCGTTCGGCCCGAGTCCAGAGCCGTCTAATCCCGGAGCGGCGCGTCCTGACGCAGGTCGGCGTCCTCCATCCGGCTAAATGATCCCCGTCGTCGTGCCCTTCGCCGACCGCGCGCCCCTTCGCCGCCGGCCTCAATCCCACCGCAGCCTGCGACACGCCCCGCAAAACCCGCCAGCGACCCCAAAACCCGCGACCCACGGCCCGCCGGGCCTTCACGGTGCTGGCAGCCCAGCGCGTAATCGGCCAAACTAGCAAGTTCCGCTGGCCGGCGAGCTTTCGTCCCGCCGGCGGCCGGACCGGATCAACAACATCGTCGCCGCGGCGGGTGCCGCGGTCGCAGGAGTGGATATGCAAGTTTCGCTCGAATCGCTGGGCTCGCTGGAGCGCCGACTGACCTTCAGCCTCCCGGCCGAAAACCTGGAAACCCAGGTCGGCGGCCGCCTGCGCGAGATCGCGCGCGGCGCCAACATCAAGGGCTTCCGCCCGGGCAAGGTGCCGGCCAAGATCATCGAGCAGCGCTTCGGCGCCCAGGTCCGCGCCGAAATCCTCGACGGCATGCTGCGCGAGAGCTTCGGCGACGCGATCCGCAAGGAGCAGCTGCAGATCGCCGGCAACCCGAACATCGAGCCGGCCGGCGAGACCGACGGCACGCTGTCCTACGTCGCCACCTTCGAAGTGGTGCCGGACTTCGGCGACATCGACGTCAGCAAGCTGGAGATCGTGCGCCACACCGCCGAGGTCTCCGACGCCGACATCGACGCGATGATCGAGAACCTGCGCCTGCAGCGCCGCACCCTGAAGTCGGTCGAGCGCGGCGCCCAGGAAGGCGACGTGGTCGAAGTCGAGACCTTCACCGAAATCGACGGCATCCGCCTGCCGGCCGAGGGCGCCGAGTACGGCAGCACCCAGATCGGCTCCGGCGCGATGTTCAAGCCGCTGGAAGACGCCATGGTCGGCGTCAAGGCCGGCGAGGAGAAGGTCGCCCAGGTCGAATTCCCGGCCGATTGGCGCGCCGCCGAGGTCGCCGGCAAGACCGCCAACGTCCACCTCAAGCTCAACCACGTCTCCGAGCCGGTGATGCCGGAGGTCGACGCCGAGTTCATCAAGAGCTTCGGCGTGCGCAGCGGCGACGCCGAGCAGTTCCGCGCCGACATCCGCACCAACCTGGAGCGCGAGCTCAAGGGTTCGCTGATGAACCGCCTGCGCCAGGAAGTCGGCGAGCAGCTGGTCAAGGCCTACGAGTCGGTGGAAATGCCGCCGAAGCTGGTCGAGCAGGAAGCCCGCAACATGGTCTGGCAGACCGTCGAGCAGGCCCGCCGCCAGGGCCGCCAGATCTCCGCGCCGGACGACGCCCACCTGAACTACCTGGATTCGGCGCGCAAGCGCGTCCTGGTCGGCCTGCTGGTCGGCGAAATCGCCCGCCGCAACGATCTGCGCCTGGAAGCCAAGCGCGTCAACGAGACCCTGCGCCTGATCGCCTCGACCTACGAGGAGCCGCAGCAGGTGATCGACCTGTACCGCAACGACCAGCAGCTGATGGCCGGCCTGCAGAACCGGGTGATGGAAGAGCAGGTGATCGATTGGATCGCCGAGCGCGCCCAGCACACCGAGCAGGCGCTGGCGTTCAGCGACGCGATCCGGCCGAACTGACCGATCGCCCCGGCCCGCGGCCTCGCCGCGGGCCGTTTGGTTTTGAAGGCCCGCGCCCGCCGCGCGGGCCTTCGCCGCGATGGCCGGGCCGTGGCCGGATCGCGCTTCGGGCGGGCCGGATCGCGCTCAGGCCCGCCGCCCCGCGCGTTTTTGGCAATCGCGCCTCTTGCGCTGCGACGCGGCCGGCCCCAAGTTGGGCTCAACCGCGCAAGCAACCCCTGCGCCCCCCCCTATGTCAGCCACAGGTGCCGTTTACGCATGGACAACCTAACCAAAGCCCTGAATCTGGTGCCGATGGTGGTCGAACAGACCAGCCGCGGCGAGCGCGCCTACGACATCTATTCGCGCCTGCTCAAAGAGCGCGTGATCTTCCTGGTCGGCGGCGTCGACGACCACGTCGCCAACGTGATCGTGGCCCAGATGCTGTTCCTCGAGGCCGAAAACCCCGAGAAGGACATCAACTTCTACATCAACTCCCCGGGCGGCGTGGTCACCGCCGGCATGGCGATCTACGACACCATGCAGTACATCAAGCCGGACGTGAGCACGATCTGCATCGGCCAGGCCGCCAGCATGGGCGCGCTGCTGCTCGCCTCCGGCGCCAAGGGCAAGCGCCTGGCGCTGCCGAATTCGCGGGTGATGATCCACCAGCCGCTGGGCGGCTTCCAGGGTCAGGCCACCGACATCGACATCCACGCGCGCGAGATCCTGACCCTGCGTCAGCGCCTTAACGAAATCCTGTCGAAGCACACCGGCCAGTCGCTGGAGACCATCGCCCGCGACACCGAGCGCGACAACTTCAAGAGCGCCGAGGCCGCGCGCGATTACGGCTTGGTCGATCAGGTGCTCGAGCGCCGTCCGGACGAGACCATCCAGGCCTCGTAAGCACGCCGCCGGGCGGGCCGACACAGCGCGCAAACCCTTGATCGCATTACGATATACGGCGAAAGAGGCGGCCCGGGACGCTGTGCTATTCTCGGGCCGAGCCGCCTGAACCCGCCTCGGCGGCGCTTGCCGCCCAGGCGTTTTGGGCATATTAAGAAGCCAACGCGCACCACAAGACTGAGCACCAACGGGCCAAATCAAGCATGACCGACGAACGACAAGGACGCAGCACGGGCGACAGCAACAAGATCCTGTATTGCTCGTTCTGCGGTAAAAGCCAGCACGAAGTCCGCAAGCTGATCGCGGGCCCGAGCGTGTTCATCTGCGATGAGTGCGTGGAGCTGTGCAACGACATCATCCGCGAGGAACTCGAGGAGAAGGCGCAGTCGGCGCGCAGCCACCTGCCCAAGCCGCGCGAGATCCTCGAGGTGCTCGATCAGTACGTGATCGGCCAGCAGCGCGCCAAGCGCACGCTCGCGGTCGCCGTGTACAACCACTACAAGCGCATCGAGAGCCGGCAGAAGAACGACGACGTCGAATTGTCGAAGTCGAACATCCTGCTGGTCGGCCCGACCGGTTCGGGCAAGACCCTGCTGGCCGAAACGCTGGCGCGGCTGCTCAACGTGCCGTTCACCATCGCCGACGCCACCACGCTGACCGAAGCCGGTTACGTGGGCGAGGACGTGGAGAACATCATCCAGAAGCTGCTGCAGAAGTGCGACTACGACGTCGAGAAGGCGCAGCAGGGCATCGTCTACATCGACGAAATCGACAAGATCTCGCGCAAGAGCGACAACCCGTCGATCACCCGCGACGTCTCCGGCGAAGGCGTGCAGCAGGCGCTGCTGAAGCTGATCGAAGGCACCATCGCCAGCGTGCCGCCGCAGGGCGGGCGCAAGCATCCGCAGCAGGAATTCCTGCAGGTCGACACGCGCAACATCCTGTTCGTGGTCGGCGGCGCGTTCGCCGGTCTGGACAAGATCATCCAGCAGCGCAGCACCGAGGCCGGCGGCATCGGCTTCGGCGCCAAGGTCAAGAGCGCCGAGCGCAAGATCGACATCGGCAAGATCCTCGCCGACGTCGAGCCGGAAGATCTGATCAAGTTCGGCCTGATCCCCGAGTTCGTCGGCCGCCTGCCGGTGGTCGCCACGCTCGAGGAGCTCGACGAGCCGGCGCTGATCTCGATCCTGACCGAGCCGAAGAACGCGATCACCAAGCAGTTCCGCAAGCTGTTCGAGATGGAGAACGTCGAGCTGGAATTCCGTCCCGACGCGCTCTCGGCCATCGCCAAGAAGGCGCTCAAGCGCAAGACCGGCGCGCGCGGCCTGCGCACCATCGTCGAGTCCGTGCTGCTGGACACGATGTACGAACTGCCGTCGCTGGAGAACGTCAGCAAGGTGGTGGTGGACGAGTCGGTGATCGAGCACAAGTCCGAGCCGTACCTGATCTACCAGACGCCGCCGGCGCAGCCTCAGCCCAAAGTGGCTTCGGCCGAGTAAGACCTTCGCCCCCGCCCAGTGCGGGGGCGATCGTTTTTGGGGCCGCGGATTTCGCGCGCTCGCGATTGCGGCGCGGCGCCTTGGGGTCGCGCGCGTCCGCGCGGGCGCGCATGTACGAGCGTTACCCGCGCGCTGCGCGAGGCGCATCCTGGCGCCGCGGTTCCGGCTGAGCCTCGAGGTTCGTCGAAGGCCGCGCCGCGGCTTCGCTCAAGCCGAGTCTGCGTCCTCGCTCCCGTCCCCGTGCCACTCGATCATCGCCTGCCGCGCGCGCTCGACGCCCTCGCACAACACCTCCTCCAGCGACTGCCGCGCCGGACTCGCCGCCAGCATCGCCCGCAGCGAACGCTCGACGTGGCCGAAACCGTCCTGGTCGTAATACAGCGCGCCGAAGCGTTCTTGCGCATCTGCGTACACGTACCACGCGCTCT
The DNA here is from genome assembly GCF_018847975.1 of Lysobacter sp. K5869. Taxonomy (NCBI): domain Bacteria; kingdom Pseudomonadati; phylum Pseudomonadota; class Gammaproteobacteria; order Lysobacterales; family Lysobacteraceae; genus Lysobacter; species Lysobacter sp. K5869. The sequence goes on from NZ_CP072597.1 coordinate 2,999,647, forward strand.
CCGACACCGTATCGGTGCGGTACCAGCCGAAACAGCGGTAGCCGGCGTTGAGCGCGTCCAGCTCGGCCTGCGCGAAGGCCTCGCCGGGCTCGAATTCGTAGCGGTCGTTGCCCCAGCTGTGGACGATCACATCGACCAAACCCAGCGAGCGGATACGCTGCCATTCGTCGGCCCGCTCCAGCCCTTCGGCCAGGGCGGCGGGGGCGGGCAGTTCCAGGCAGTGCGATTCGGTGTTGTGGTGGTTGTGCAGGCCGCCGAAGCGCCGGTAGAAGGCCTCCAGCTCCGCCGGCAGCGGCCGCGGCTCGCGCTCGCGCAGGCGGGCGAGATCGGCCTCGGCGGCCGGGCCGGGGGCGAGCAGGGTGGTGTAGTCGTGGTCCCAGCAGCGGGTCCGGCTTGCGTTGTACTGATCGATAGCGTCCTGCAGTCGTTGCATCGGCGGCGTCCGGGCGGGCGGATGGGCGGAATACTCCATCCCGAACCCCGCTTTGTATCACAAGCTTATGATTCAAAAGCGGTTTTTATCGATTCTGCGGGTCGCCCGGCGGGCTTTGCTTGCGCTCCCGGGCGGCCACCCCCATAACGGGAGCCTGGATGCCCCGGCATCCTCACCCCACGCAGTCGAGAGCCCCGATGACCCAGTCCTCCGCCGAATCCATGACCCTGCCGGTGTTGCCGCTGCGCGATGTGGTCGTGTTCCCGCACATGGTGATCCCGCTGTTCGTGGGCCGCGACAAGTCGATCCGCGCCCTCGATCTGGCGATGGAATCGGACAAGCGCATCCTCCTGGTCGCGCAGAAGTCCGCCGAAACCGACGACCCGGGCGCCGAGGATCTTTACGAGATCGGCACCCTGGCCCAGGTCCTGCAATTGCTCAAGCTGCCCGACGGCACCATCAAGGTCCTGGTCGAAGGCGTCTCGCGCGTGCGCGTGGACGAGGTCGCCGAGCGCGACAACGCGCTGTCCGGCCACGCGGTCGTGGTCGAGCCGGAAATCGATCGCGAAGAGCGCGAAGTCGAAGCGATCGCGCGTTCGCTGATGGGCCTGTTCGAGCAGTACGTCAAGACCAACCGCAAGCTGCCGCCGGAGCTGATGCAAACGCTCGCCGGCATCGACGAACCCGGCCGTCTGGCCGACACCGTCGCCGCCCACCTGGGCGTGCGCATCGGCGACAAGCAGAAGCTGCTGGAGACGCACGCCATCGGCGCGCGCCTGGAGCAGCTGGTCGGTCTGGTCGACGGCGAAATCGACGTGCAGCAGCTGGAAAAGCGCATCCGCGGCCGGGTCAAGTCGCAGATGGAGAAGAGCCAGCGCGAGTACTACCTCAACGAGCAGATGAAGGCGATCCAGAAGGAGCTCGGCGAGATCGACGACGCGCCCAACGACATCGACGAGCTCGCGCGCAAGATCGCCGAGGCCGGCATGCCCAAGCCGGTCGAGACCAAGGCCAAGAACGAACTCAACAAGCTCAAGCAGATGTCGCCGATGTCGGCCGAAGCCGCGGTGGTGCGCAACTACCTCGACTGGCTGCTGGGCGTGCCGTGGAAGAAGCGCAGCAAGATCCGCAAGGATTTGAAGGCCGCGCAGGACGTGCTCGACGCCGACCACTTCGGCCTGGAGAAGGTCAAGGAACGCATCCTGGAATACCTCGCGGTGCAGTCGCGGGTGAAGAACATGAAGGGTGCGATCCTGTGCCTGGTCGGCCCGCCTGGCGTGGGCAAGACCTCGCTCGGCCAGTCGATCGCCAAGGCCACCAACCGCAAGTTCGTGCGCATGTCGCTCGGCGGCGTGCGCGACGAGGCCGAGATCCGCGGCCATCGCCGCACCTATGTCGGTTCGATGCCGGGCCGGATCGTGCAGAACCTCAACAAGGTCGGCAGCAAGAACCCGCTGTTCGTGCTCGACGAAATCGACAAGATGTCGATGGACTTCCGCGGCGATCCGTCCTCGGCGCTGCTGGAAGTGCTCGATCCCGAGCAGAACAACGCCTTCAACGACCACTACCTGGAAGTCGACCTCGACCTCAGCGAAGTGATGTTCGTCGCCACCTCCAACTCGCTCAACATTCCCGGCCCGCTGCTGGACCGCATGGAAGTGATCCGCATCCCGGGTTACACCGAGGAGGAGAAGCTCAACATCGCGATGCGCTACCTGCTGCCGAAGCAGATCAAGAACAACGGCCTCAAGCCGGAAGAGATCAAGATCGCCGAAAGCGCGGTGCGCGACATCGTGCGCTACTACACGCGCGAGTCGGGCGTGCGCAATCTCGAGCGCGAGATCTCCAAGATCTGCCGCAAGGTGGTGAAGGAAATCGCGCTCGCCGGTCCTAAGCCGGCGAAGAAGGGCAAGGACAGCGCGGTCAACGTCACCTCCAAGAACCTGGAGAAGTACCTGGGCGTGCGCCGCTTCGATTTCGGCCGCGCCGAGGAACAGAACGAGATCGGCCTGGTCACGGGTCTGGCCTGGACCGAGGTCGGCGGCGATCTGCTGCAGGTCGAAGCCACGCTGGTGCCGGGCAAGGGCCAGCTGATCCTCACCGGCCAACTCGGCGACGTGATGAAGGAATCGGTGTCGGCGGCTTTGTCGGTGGTGCGCGCGCGCGCCGAGCGGCTCGGCATCGATGTGGAATTCCTGCAGAAGCACGACGTGCACGTGCACGTGCCGGAAGGCGCCACGCCGAAGGACGGCCCCAGCGCCGGCATCGGCATGGCCACCGCGCTGGTGTCGATGCTGACCAAGAACCCGGTCAAGGCCGATGTGGCGATGACCGGCGAGATCACCCTGCGCGGCCGCGTGCTGCCGATCGGCGGCTTGAAGGAAAAGCTGCTGGCCGCGCTGCGCGGCGGCATCCGCACCGTGATCATTCCGGAAGAGAATCGCAAGGATCTGGCCGATCTGCCCAAGACCGTGACCCAGGGCCTGAAGATCATTCCGGCGCGTTGGATCGACGAGGTGCTCGACATCGCGTTGGAGCGTCCGATCGCGGCCGCGCCGGCGGCGGCGTCGGGCCAAGGCGAGGGCGAAATTCCGGTGCGCGAAAGCGGCAAGAGCACCCCGCAACCCGACGTCAAGCACTGACTTCCGCCGCCGGTCGGAGGCCGCCGAACGGGGGCGCGAAAAACGCTGAAAGCCGCGCCGCTGTTGGCTTTCGCGCTTGCGCCCCCTATAGGCCGCTGGTATAACGACCGCAACCGCGCAGCCCCAATCCACAAGCACAACTTCTGCGCGGCACGCTTGATCGGACGCACGCCTCCTGCGGCGATGCTCCGATTCTCAGAACATCGCGGTCGCAACCGCACAGGGAGTCAAAAAAATAATGAACAAGGCCGAACTCGTAAGCGCCGTCGCCGAAACCGCCGAGCTGTCGAAGACCGACGCTACCGCCGCCGTCGATGCGCTGATCGACGTCGTCACCAAGGCGCTGAAGAAGGGCGACACTGTTACGCTCGTAGGCTTCGGCACCTTCCAGGTGCGCAAGCGCGCCGCTCGCCAGGGCCGCAACCCCAAGACCGGCGAGACCATCAAGATCCCGGCGTCGAAGAATCCCTCCTTCAAGGCTGGCAAAGCGCTGAAGGATGCCGTAAACTAACCAACTCGGCGGCGATGCAGTCATCGCCATCGGAACCCAAGCAGTTAGCCCAAGTCATTCGGGTGCTTAGCTCAGCGGTAGAGCGTCTCCCTTACAAGGAGAGGGTCGGGGGTTCGAAACCCTCAGCACCCACCAGAGTCGCTGGTCTGTCTGCCGTTGCTTTTTCCGCTTAAAAAAGCGGGTTTAGCGAGAAACGGGTTTCCGAAAACGGGTTTTGGTAGTAAAGTTTCAAAATACGCGGAGTGGTAGTTCAGTCGGTTAGAATGCTGGCCTGTCACGCCGGAGGTCGCGGGTTCGAGTCCCGTCCACTCCGCCAGTTTTGCCGAAGGCGCCGGAAACGGCGCCTTCGTTTTTATATAAGTGAGGGCTCTCGATTTTGTCGCGATGCGGTACGGATCGAAGGCCGGAGTTTCAAAGCGCGGAGTGGTAGTTCAGTCGGTTAGAATGCTGGCCTGTCACGCCGGAGGTCGCGGGTTCGAGTCCCGTCCACTCCGCCAGTTGCACCGAAAAGGCACCGGAAACGGTGCCTTTTCTTTTTTCCGCATTTTGATTTCGCCGCGCCGATCGGCGACCGGATAATCCGCGCGAACGTTCGCGCGACCTCGGCGGGGCCGTCCGCCGTCGGGGCCGCCCCGCCGCTGCGCCCAGGCCGCGCCCCGGCCCCGGCCCGCGCCCGAATGCGACATCCGTCGTCCCGCGCCGCCCAGGCCGCGGAACCGCGCTAAACTGTCCGGCTTACGACTTAACCCGACCCGGACATGCTGCAGACACTCCGCGACAAGACCTCGGGCTGGATCGCCACCGTGATCCTAGGCCTGCTGATCGTTCCCTTCGCCTTCGTCGGCATCGAGCAGTACATGGTGCAGCGTACCGACAACGCGGTCGCGCGCATCGAGATCGCGCCGTCGTGGTGGCGTTCGGCGCCGTCGTGGTGGCCGGCGTCGATGCTGTGGAAGAAGGAAGCGATCGAACGCGGCGAATTCGACGAGCGCTTCAACCGCGCCCGCGATCAGGCCCGCGCCCAGCAAGGCCCGAACTTCGACGCGCGCGAATTCGAGAAGCCCGAGAGCAAGCGCAAGGTGCTCGACGCGCTGATCGACGAACGCATCCGCAAGGTCGCCGCCGAAGTCGACGGCGTGACCGTCAGCGACGCGCTGGTGATCAAGACCATCCAGTCGGTGCCGGACTTCCAGGACGGCAGCGGCAAGTTCAGCCAGGAGCGCTACATCCTCGGCTTGCAGATGCGCAATCCGCCGCAGACGCCGACCCAGTTCCAACAGTTCGTGCGCGACCGCCTGCAGGAAACCCTGTTGCCGTCGAGCCTGGCCGACAGCAGCTTCGTCACCTCCGGCGAAACCGATCGCCTGATCAAGCTGCTGGGCGAGAAGCGCGACATCAGCCTGGTCGAGCTGCCGGCGCCGGCCGCCGACACCGCCGAGGTGAGCGCGGCCGACATTCAGAAGTGGTACGACGGCCACGGCAAGGACTTCCGTTCGCCCGAGAGCGTGGGCATCGAGTACGTCGAGCTCAACGGCGCGACCCTGCCGCCGCCGGCGCCGCCGACCGAGCAGGCGCTGCGCGATCGCTACGAAAAAGAACAGAAGAAGTTCCTGGCCGCCGAGCAGCGTCTGATCTCGCACATTCAGATCAACGTGGCCGCCAACGCCGACGCCGCCGCGCAGAAGGCGGCCGAGGACAAGGCCAAGCAGATCGCCGCGCAGGCCAAGGCGCCGGGCGCCGACTTCGCCGCGCTGGCGCGCGCCAACAGCGACGACCTGGGCTCCAAGGCCGCCGGCGGCGACCTGGGCTGGATGAACAAGGGCGACATTCCGGGCGCGTTCGACGAGACCGCGTTCGGCAAGCTGCAGGTCGGCCAGATCAGCGATCCGGTCAAGGCCGACGGCGGCTGGCACATCATCCAGGTGCGCGAACTCAAGAGCGGCTCGCAGCAGCCGTTCGAGGCGGTGCGCGAGATCCTCGCGCGCGAGGAGAGCGAAGGCGCCCGCGAGCGCGCGTTCAACGAGTTCTCGGCCAAGCTGGTCGATCTGGTCTACAAGAACCCGACCACGCTGGAAGCTCCGGCCAAGGCGGTCGGTGTGCCGCTGCAGAAGATGGCCGTGGTGACCCGCGACGCCGCCGCCAACACCGGCATCGCGCAGAATCCGGCGGTGGTGCGCGCGGCGTTCACCGATGCGCGCATCCAGGACAACACCGTCAGCGATCCGATCGACATCGGTCAGGACCACAGCGTGCTGATCCGCGTGGTTTCGCACACGCCCGAACGCGCGCAGCCGCTGGCGCAGGTGCGCGAGAAGGTGATCGCCGCGATCCGCGCCGACCGCGTGTCCAAGGCCGCGCAGAAGGACGCCGACGCGCTGATCGCGCGCATCGACGGCGGCGAAACGCTGACCGCGGTGGCCGCGTCCAAGCAGCTGCCCGCGCCGCAGGATCTGCCGGGCGTCGCCCGCGGCATGCCGATGCTGCCGCCGGACGTGACCGAAGCGATCTTCGCGGTGCGCGCGCCGGCGCAGGGCAAGAGCGCCGGCGGCAAGGCCAAGTTGCCCGACGGCCGCTACGTGCTGTTCGCGGTGACCAAGGTCGCGCCGGGCGACAAGTCGGTGCTGAAGCCGTCGGAACTGGACATGCTGCGCACGCAGTCGGGCCAGGCGACCGCGGTGGACGAGGTGACCGAACTGACCTCGGCGCTGCGCAAGCGCATGGTGATCAAGGTGATGGAGGAGAACCTGCGCTGAGGCGCGGTTCGTTCGACATCGTCGTTCGACGAAGGCCCGGCGAATGCCGGGCCTTTGTTTTTGCGGCGATTCTTTGTCGCGGTCATCGCGTTTTTGGTGCGCGCCGCTAGCGGCGTCGTAGCTTCGTTTGCGCGGTCGCGGCTCGCGCCGCTCCTACAGTCGATTCGACGTGGTTGCGTTCCTCCCTGTAGGAGCGGCGCGAGCCGCGACCGCGACAATTCGACGACGACGAACCTTCGTCGCAGGCCCATTCGCGGTCGCGGCTTACGCCGCTCCTACATGAAGCCAGGCCGTCGCGAAGCGGCGGTAGGAGCGGCGTAAGCCGCGATCAACCGAAGCGACGCCATACCACGCACCGCCCCGAAGCCGCTCATCCCCACGCGTAACCACCCACCGCCGCGATTCCGATCACCGGCCCCAACGCGCCGCCGAACGCCGCCCCCACCACCCCCGAGCTACCATGCCCGCATGAAAAGCAAACTGATCGCCGTCGGCGAACGCGCGCCGCGCTGGGTCGCGGAAGGCTTCGGCGAGTACCAAAAGCGCCTATCGCACTGGTTGCCGCTGGAACTGGTGGAGATCGAACCCGGCCTGCGCGGCAAGGGCCGCGACGCGGTGCGCGCGACCGCGGACGAGGGCGCGCGCGTGCTCGCGGCGCTGCCGAAGAACGCCTGCGTGGTGGTGTTGGAGGGGCGCGGGCGCTTGTGGACCTCGGAGCAGTTGGCGCAGCGGCTGGAGCATTGGCGCGGGCAGGGGCGCGATCTGGCGTTCTTGATCGGCGGGCCGGAAGGGCATGCGCCGGAGGTGTTGGCGCGCGCGGACGAGCAGTGGTCGCTGGGGCCGTTGACGCTGCCGCATATGTTGGTGCGGTTGGTGGCGGCGGAGCAGTTGTATCGGGCGGCCGCGTTGTTGGCGAATCATCCGTATCACCGCGCGTGAGGCGTTCGGTCGGCGGGATTGGATGGTGGAGCGTGCGGTTTGCGAGAGGCGGGGCGTTGCCGGCGGGTCGTCGTAGGTGAGGATTCGCGGTCGCGGCTCGCGCCGCTCCTACAGGGGGAAACGGGACGGCGCGTAGCGAGTGCGGGAGCGATCTGTCGCTGGGATTGTTTCGCTCGATGCGGGGTTAATCGCGAAAAGAAGACCCTCGCCGAAGCGAGGGTCTTGTCGGTGGTGCCGGCGTCGTCGCGCGCCGCTCGCGCAGCGCGAGACGGCTTATTGCCTGTCCAGCTTGAACTCGATCGGCACGCGGCCGCGCGCCTGCACGGGTTGGCCGTTTTCCATCGCGGGCTGGAACGCCCAGCGCTGCAGCACGACCTTGCGCGCGGCTTGGTCGAGCGCGCGGTTGCCGCTGCTGCGCACGATCAGCACGTCGACCGGCTTGCCGTCGAGGCCGACCAGGATTTCCAGTTCGACCGTGCCGGTGATGCCGGCGCGCACCGCTTCGATGGGGTAGTTCGGCGGCGGGTTGCGCAGCACTTGCAGCGTCGCGCCTTCGAGGGTGCGGCCGACGTTGCTGACCGGCGGCGGGGTCGCGATGGCGACTTGTTCGACGCCCTGGAAATCCATCGGCATCGCCGGCTGATCGACGACGACTTCCGGCGGCGGCGCCACGTTCTGCTGCACGACCGGCTGCACCCGCGGCGGCGGGTCCTTGACCACTTGCCGCAGCGGCTTGTCCTTCGGCGGCGGCGGGGGCGGGTCGATCGGCTTGGGCCGGGACAGGATTTCGATGGTCGGCAACTGCTCGAGCTGCTGGGTGACCAACTGCGGAGCGCTCAGCGGCGCCAGCATCAACATCAGCATGGCCGCGTTGAAGGCGATGGCGCCGGCGTTGGCGGCGATGCGGGTGCCGTCCAGGGGCTGGCGGGCGGGGTGGTGGGATGGGAGCGTGCGAACCATGGGCATCCTCCTTGAGTGTGTCGTACAGCTCTGACAACGGCCCGGAACCGCCAGCGGGGTTACTGCTGAAAACGGTGCCGCGTCTCAAAAATGCGCCGCCGGCCGGCGGGGATGCAAGCGGTTCTCGTTTGCGACTTTGGTGGGAAGAGGCTGCGCGCGGCGCGTTCGGTCGCCGATGAGGGCGGTTCTCATCGTCGGACTTCGTGCTCGCATTTCCGTCGATTCGGCGGCATCCGTGCTTGTTCCGACGCGACGGCCCGACGCTCTTTTTCGCTGAATGAACGGCAACGTACCACCGCGATTCGTGCGCTTGGCCACTTGCCCGAGCGCCGGACATCTGTCTCGCACGCATATGCGAACGCCGCCCGTCCGCACCGCCTATAAAAACGACGAGGCCCGCTCGCGCGGGCCTCGTCTTTCTGCTCGAACCGGATCGAAGCTCACTGGCCGTCGCCGTCCTCCGGCGCCCGCTCCAGCCCGCCCTCATCGGGATCGGGCTCGCGCCGCTTCGGCCGCTTGGCGTCCTCGCGGTCCTGCGGCTGCGGCTCGGGATACCCCGGCGCGCGGCCCGGACGCGGGTCGGCGGTGCCCGGCGTGCGCTTCTCCCGGCTCATCTCACTTGCCCAGCTCGAACACGACGTCGAGGTTCATCGACAGGCTGTTCTCGCCCGGCGACACCGAGGTGTCGGCGGCGGCGCCGGCCTTTTCCATGCGCATGGCCATCATCGGCATCGGCATCGGCGGGGCGAAGCGGCCGCCCTCGCTGACGCTGACGATGCGGCGCACCTTCATGCCCAGGGTCTTGGCGTACATCTCGGCGCGCGACTGGGCCTTCTCGATGGCGCCGCGGCGGGCTTCGTCGAAGGCGGCGTCCTTGTCCTTGTCGTCGAGGTCGAAGGTCGGGCCGTTGATCTGGTTGGCGCCGGTGGCGACCAGCGAATCGAGGATCTTGCCGACCTTGGAAATGTCGCGGATCACGATGTTGACGTTGTTGCTGGCCTGGTAGCCGGTGATCTGCGGCGGCTGGTTTTCCTGGTAGCGGTACTGCGGGTTGAGGTTGATGCCGCTGGTCTGGATGTCGCGCTCGGCGATGCCGGCGGCCTTGATCGCGGCGACCACCTTGGCCATCTGCTCGGCGTTGGCGCGCATCGCGGCGTTGGCGTCGGCGGCCTGGGTGACCACGCCGGTGGAGACGGTGGCGATGTTCGGCGTGCGCTTGGCGACGGATTCGGCCGAGACCGAGAGCAGGGTGCCGTCGGTGGCGACGTAAGGGGCGGTTTGCGCGGACGCGGTCATGGCGGTTGCGGCTCCGAAGGCGAGAACGGCGGCGAGCGCCAGCGGGCGCAACGACAGGCGGGACAGGGACGGCAGGCGGACGAGCGACGAGGACGACGACCGGGTCATGTGCAACTCCTTGAGGGACGAGGTAAGGGTCTTGCTGAATCGGTTAACGAACCGTGATTCGTTACGGGGTTTGCCGGGTTCGGCGTGGGCTGGCGCTCAGTCAGCGCGGGTTATGCTTTCGCGCATGCTCTATCTAGCCTCCCAGTCGCCGCGGCGACGCGAATTGCTCGGCCGCCTCGGCCTGGAATACGGCCTTATCGATCTGGATGTGCCCGAACAGCGCCAGCCCGGCGAACCGGCGGCCGAGTACGTGCGCCGGGTGGCGCGCGAAAAGGCCGGCGCGGGCTTGCTCAAGGTGGTCGCCAACCCCTCCGCGGTGGTGCTCGGCGCCGACACCGAGGTGGTGCTCGACGACGAGGTCTTCGGCAAGCCGCGCGACGCCGAGGATGCCCGCGCCATGTTGCGGCGGCTGTCCGGCCGCACCCATCAGGTGATCAGCGCGGTGTCGCTGGTCTCGCCGGCGCGCGAGGCGCAGGCGGTGTCGGTGTCGGAGGTCAGCTTCGCCGCGCTCGACGCGGGCGAGATCGAACGCTACGTCGCCACCGGCGAGCCGATGGGCAAGGCCGGCGCCTACGCCATCCAGGGCGGCGCCGAAGTATTCGTGACCCGGCTGGCGGGCAGCTACTCTGGGGTGATGGGGCTGCCGCTGCACGAAACCGCGCGGCTGCTGCGCGAGTTCGGCCTGAGCGCCTGAACCGCGCCGAACGCCGTCGCGCGCGCGGCCGAACTCGGCCGGCCGCGCGCGTTCCATAGCAACCCCATCGCCGTACCCGCCCGCACGCCTTTAGCCCCGCCGTTCCCCTCATTCCCCGCCTACGCAGCGCCAACGGACCCGCGCCCCCTCATGACTGAAGAGATCCTGGTCAACGTCACCCCGCGCGAAACCCGCGTCGCCGTGGTCGAAAACGGCATGCTGCAGGAGCTGCACATCGAGCGCGGCTGGCGCCGCGGCGTGGTCGGCAACATCTACAAGGGCAAGGTGCAGCGGGTGATGCCGGGGATGCAGGCGGCGTTCGTCGAGATCGGCCTGGAGCGCGCGGCGTTCCTGCACGCGGCCGACATCGTCCGCCCCAATCAGAGCAACGAAGGCGAGGGCGAGGAAGCGCCGCTGCCGCCGGCGCCGACCCGGCCGATCGCCGAATTGCTGCGCGAGGGCCAGGAAATCGTGGTCCAGGTGGTCAAGGACCCGATCGGCAGCAAGGGCGCGCGCCTGACCACGCAGCTGTCGATCCCCTCGCGCTATCTGGTGCTGCTGCCGCGCACCCGCGTGGTCGGGGTGTCGGCGCGGATCGAGGACGAGGGCGAGCGCGCCCGGTTGAAGGCGCTGGTGACCGCGCAGGCGCCGGCCGGCGAGCAGCACGGCTACATCGTGCGCACCAACGCCGAGGGCCAGCCGGAGGAAGCGCTGGCCGAGGACATCGCTTACCTGAGCCGGGCCTGGGCGCTGATCGCGGAGAAATCGCGCAGCAGCAAGGTCGGCGAGCGCGTCTACGAAGACCTGAGCCTGCCGCTGCGCGCGGTGCGCGACCTGATCCGGCGCGACGTGGAGAAGGTCAAGGTCGACTCGCGCGAGACCAGCGAGCGCCTGCGCAGCTTCGCCGCCCAGTACATGCCGGGGCTGGCGGAAAAGATCGAGCACTACACCGGCGCGCGGCCGATCTTCGACCTGTACGGGGTCGAGGACGAGATCCAGCGCGCGCTGGACAAGGAGGTGCCGCTGAAGTCCGGCGGCTACCTCGTCATCGACCAGACCGAGGCGATGACGACCATCGACGTGAACACCGGTTCCTTCCTCGGTCAACGCAACCTCGAGGAAACCGTTTACCGCACCAACCTGGAGGCGGCGCAGTCGGTCGCCCGGCAATTGCGGCTGCGCAACCTGGGCGGGATCATCATCATCGACTTCATCGACATGACCGACCAGGAGCACAAGCGCCAGGTGCTGCGGCAGTTGGAGAAGTCGCTGACCCGCGACCACGCCAAGACCACGGTGTACGACTTCTCGCCGCTGGGGCTGGTGGAGATGACCCGCAAGCGCACCACCGAGAGCCTGGAGCGCCAGCTCAGCGAGGCCTGCCACGAGTGCGGCGGGCGCGGCACGCTGAAGACGCCGGAGACGGTGACTTACGAAATTTTCCGCGACATCGTCCGTCAGGTGCGCCAGTTCGACGCGGCGCGGCTGCTGGTGATCGCCTCGCCCAAGGTGGTGGCGCGGATCACCGACGAGGAGTCGGCGGCGGTGGCGGAACTGGAAGAGTTTTTGAGCAAGTCGATCCGGTTCCAGGCCGACGACCAGTATGCGCAGGAGCAGTTCGATGTGGTTTTGCTTTAAGGCAGGGAACAGGGAACGGGGAACGGGGAATGGCGGGCGCCGTTCCGCGTTGCCGCGTTCGCAGGACGCGCGCGCGTCCTCTCCATTCCCCGTTGTTCCCTGTTCCCCTGATTCCCTGCGCTCCGCGGCACGCGGAGCGGGCCGCTGATGCCTACCCCCCTGCGCCGCCGCCTGCGCCTCGCGCGCCGTGCCGTGTTCTACGGCGCGGCGGTCGTGCTGGTGCTGGTGGCGTCGTTGCTGGCGGTGGCGAGCCAGTTGCTGCCGCTGGCCGAGCGGCATCCGGACAAGGTCGCGGCGTGGCTGAGCCAGCGCGCCGGGCGGCCGGTCGCGTTCGACCGGGTGGAGACCCAATGGACCCGGCGCGGGCCGCTGCTGCGCCTGGACGGGCTGCGCATCGGCGAGGGCGCGCAGGCGTTCAACATCGGCGACGCCGAGATGCTGGTGTCGCTGTATGCCGGCGTGTTGCCGGGGCAGGCGTTCTCCGAACTGCGCCTGCGCGGCCTGGATTTGACCTTGGAGCGCGCCGACGACGGCCGCTGGAAGGTGCGCGGCTTGCCGGGGCAGGAACAGACCGAGCAGGGCGATCCGCTGTCGGCGCTGGAAGGCCTGGGCGAGCTGCAGGTCATCGACGGCAAGCTGGCGGTGATCGCGCCGAGCCTGGGCGTGGATGCGCGCGTGCCGAAGATCGACCTGCGCCTGCGCGTCGACGGCGACCGCGTGCGCGCCGGCGCGCGCGCGTGGCCGAGCGTGGGCGTGGCCGGTTCGCCGTCGACGCCGCTGGACGTGGTGGCGGATTTCGACCGCAAGCGCGGCGACGGCCGCGCCTATGCCGGCGCCACCCGCGCCGACTTGTCGGGCTGGTCGCCGTTGCTGAAAGTCGCCGGCATCCGGGTCGAGTCGGGGCAGGGCCGGGCGGAAGCCTGGGCCGACCTGCGCGGGCATCGGATCGCGGGCGTGATGGTGTCGGCCGCGCTGGACCGGGTCGGCTTGCGCGCCGAGCGCAGCGCGGCGTCGGCTTCGGTGCCGGCCGCGCTCGCCGCCGCGGCCGCGCCGGTGGCGGCGGTGGCCAACAGCATGCCGGGGGCGGCGGGCGCCACGTCGGCGGGTGCGAATCAAACCGGCGCGAGTCAGGCCGGTGCGAATCAGGCCGGTCCGAATCAAACCGGTTCGAATCAGGCCGGTCCGAATCAGGCCGGCGCGAACGGGGTGATCGCGAACCGGAGCAGCACGAATCGGATCGTCGCCAATCCGGCCGACGCCGCTCAGAACGCCGCGAACCAGAACAGCGCGAGTCGGAGCAATACGACTCAGGCCGCCAGCGCCGCGCCGCCAAGCGCGCCCGCGAACGCCGCCGCGAGCCAATCCGCGCCGCCGGCGCGCATCGAATTCGAACACGTCGAAACGCTCGCCCATTACCGCCTCACCGACACCGGTTGGCGCCTGGACGCGTCCAAGCTGCGCATCGGCAGCGGCCAGAACGTGCAGAGCCTCGACGGCCTCGCCGTGGCCGGCGGCGAACGTTACGCGCTGCGCGCCGACCGCATCGACGCCGGCCCGCTGATCGCGGTGGCCGCGCTCAGCGACGCGCTGCCCGAGCGTCTGCGCCATTGGTTCGAAACCGCCAAGCCGCGGGCGTCGCTGAGCGCGATCGCGGTCAACGGCCATCGCGGCGGGCCGATGTTCGCCAGCGCCCGCGTCGACGCGCTGGGCTTCGATCCGGTCGGCCATTCGCCCGGCCTGCAAGGCTTGGCCGGCAGCTTCCAGGCCGATGCCGACGGTTTCGCCTTCGATCTCGACGAAAACGCGCCGATGCGCTTCGACTGGCCGTCGGGCTTCGGCGTGGTGCACACGTTTAAGCTGAGCGGCAGCGTCGGCGGTTGGCGCGAAGGCGGCGGCTGGCGCGTCGGCACCACCGCGCTGCGCATCGACGGCGACGTCGGCGTGCGCGCGCGCGGCGGCATGTGGTGGCAGGGCGACGGTTCGCGGCCGTGGATCGACATCGCCGCCGATCTGGATCCGATCAAGCTGCCGACCGCCAAGGGGTTCTGGATCCGCAGCCAGATGTCGCAGCGTCTGTTGAACTGGCTCGACACCGCGCTGGTCGCCGGCACCTTGGTCGACGCGCACGCGGTGGTGTCGGGCGATCTCGACGACTGGCCGTTCAACCACAACAACGGCCTGTTCCACGCCGGCGGCAAGCTGCGCGGCGCCACCGTCAAGTTCCAGCCCGATTGGCCGGCGGTGGAAGGGCTCGACGCCGACATCGCCTTCGTCGGCGACGGCTTCAGCGTCGACGGCAGCGGCAAGATCGCCGGCGTCGGCGTGCGCAAGGTGCAGGCCGGGATCGAGAGCTATCACGACGGCGTGCTGTACGTGAAAGCCGATACCGCGTCGGAAGCCTCGCAATTGCTAACGCTGCTGCGGCAGAGCCCGCTGCACAAGGAACACGCCGACACCCTCGACAACCTGCGCGCCAGCGGACCGGCCTCGGTCGCGTTCGACATGCAGTTGGCGCTGCGCGAGGGCGGGCGCACCACGCTCAACGGCGGGGTCGAGCTGAGCGAGGCCAAGCTCGCCGATCCGCGCTGGAAGGTCGCGTTCGAGCAAGTGCGCGGCCATGCCGACTTCAGCCGCGGCGGGTTCCGCGCCGAGGATCTGGACGTGGTCCACGAGGGCGCGCCGGGCAAGCTGTCGCTGCGCGCCGGCGAGGAGTTCGTGCGCGACAAGAGCAACGCGTTCGAGGCCGGGCTGGATGCGATGTCCGGCGCCGACGATTTGATTTCGCGCGGCCCCGACAGCCTGGCGTGGTTGAAGAATTATCTGGACGGGCGCTCGCTGTGGACGGTGGGCATCTCGATTCCGCGGAGTGCGCCGGCCGTCGCGGGCAAGCCCGCCGTGGCTGCGCCGACGATGCTGCGCCTGCAATCGAACTTGATCGGCACCGCGCTGACCCTGCCGCCGCCGTTGAACAAGGCCGCGGGCGCGGCGCTGGCGACCAGCGTCGAAACCCCGTTGCCGCTGGGCAGCGGCGACGTGCGCGTGGCGCTGGGCAACACCTTGGCGCTGCGCGCGCGCAACACCAACAACAAGACCGGCGTGCGCGTGGTGCTCGGCGCCAATCGCGTCGACGATCTGCCGCCGGCCAACGGCTTGGCGGTGAGCGGACGCACCGACACGCTGGAAGCGATCGACTGGATCGCGCTCGCGCACGGCGACGGGTCCGACGACAGCTTGCCGCTGCAGCGCATCGACGTCACCGCGCAACGCCTGCAATTGCTCGGCGGCGTGTTCCCCAACACCCGTCTGGTGGTGGTGCCGGCGGCGCGCGGCGCGACCGCGGTGCGCGCCGAGGGCGCGGCGCTGGAAGGCGCGGTGATGATTCCGGCCAACGAGACCGGCACCATCGCCGGCAAGTTCGCGCGCGTGCACTGGGGTTCGCAAGACGCGGGCAACGCCGGCGCGAGCGCGGCGGCGAACGGCAACGCCCACGCCGCGGCGGCGAATGCGGCGCCCGTCGCGCAGGCCGCGGCCAAGCCGGCGGACGCGTCGATGGACCCGGCCAAGATTCCCGCGCTCAACATCGACATCGCCGAACTGCGCTTCGGCAGCGCCGCGCTCGGCAGCGCCAGCGTGCGCACCCGGCCGACTCCGGCGGGCATGCGCATCGATCAGATCAGCACGCGCGGCAACAAGCAGTCGATCGACCTCAGCGGCGATTGGACCGGCCGCGGCGCCAACGCGCGCACCCATCTGAGCGCGACCGTGGACAGCGGCGACGTCGGCGCGTTGATGAGCGGTTTCGGTTTCGGCGGCCAGATCGGCGGCGGCCGCGGCAAGGCGCGGCTCGACGCGGGCTGGCCGGGCACGCCGGCGGGCATCGCGCTGGGCTCGCTGGAAGGCACGCTCAACTTGGACATGCGCGACGGCCGCCTGATCGAGATCGAACCCGGCGCCGGACGCATGCTCGGCCTGCTCAGCGTGGCGCAGTTGCCGCGCCGCCTGACCCTGGACTTCCGCGACCTGTTCGCCAAGGGCTTCGCCTTCGACCGCGTCGGCGGCACGGTGCGCTTCGGCAACGGCAGCGCGCGCAGCGACGACCTGAGCATCGACGGCCCGGCCGCGAGCATCGCCATCCGCGGCGCCGCCGACCTGCGCGCGCAGAGCTACGACCAAACCATCGAAGTGCGGCCCAAGGCGGCCAACGTGCTGACCGCGGTCGGCGCGCTCGCCGCCGGCCCGGTCGGCGCGGCGATCGGCGCGGCGGCCAACGCGGTGCTGCAAAAGCCGCTCGGCAGCCTGACTTCGCGCACCTACCGGGTGACCGGGCCGTGGAAGGAGCCGAAGGTCGAGGTGGTGACGCGCGAGCAGACCCGGGCCGAGGCCAGGCCGGCGCCGCCGGCGGGCTAGGGCGGGGTTCCGCCTTCGTTTCGGATCGGCGCGATCCGATGACGCGAAGGTCTTGGGTTGGACGCTCCTCCCGCGCGCGCCGCGCGCCGAGCCCGCGCAAGCCGGTTTGGGCTGCGGCCGGAGCCGCGCGTGCGGGCAGGGCGATTAAGCGAGCCTCCAGGCTCCGTGGTTCGCCGCGGGTTCTGGTGGGCATCCGGCTTCCAGCCCTCCACGAGCGCACCGCGGCTTTGACGGCTGCCATGGGTGCGCCGTCCGGCCCGCTGCTTCGCGGCGGCCCCGCCCCCCTGGAGCCGCGCCCACCGCGCACCGCCCGATCCGGCCTATTGATCCGCGCGCCCATCGCCACTATCTCGTTATTCGTCCCAATCCCGCGCCCGCGCCGCCACAGCCGCGCCGCGGCCGCCTAAGATGCCCTTTCCCCGCCTACACGGTTCGCCCATGACCCTGCCGATCCAGATCGCCGAATCCCGCCTCCTCCTGCCCGCCGGGCTCGACGCCAGCGGCCTGGAGCGCAGCTTCGGCGCCTTGCTCGGCCCGGGCATCGATTTCGGCGACCTCTACTTCCAGCATTCGCGCCGCGAGAGCTGGTCGGTCGAGGACGGCATCGTCAAGGACGGCGCGCATTCGATCGAACAAGGCGTCGGCGTGCGCGCGATCAGCGGCGAGAAGACCGGCTTCGCTTACTCCGACGAAATCAACAGCGAGGCGCTGCTCGGCGCGGCCAAGTCGGCGCGCGCGATCGCCCGCGACGGCGGCGCGCAGACGCCGCGCGCGCTGGTGCGCGGCGGCGGCCGCTCGCTGTACCGCAGCGACGATCCGATCGATTCGCTGTCCAACGAAGCCAAGGTCGACGCGCTGCGCAAGCTCGATCAACTGCTGCGCGCCGCCGATCCGCGCGTGCGCCAGGTGATGGTCAGCCTCAACGGCGTGCTCGACACCGTGCTGGTGGCGCGCAGCGACGGCGTGCTCGCCGCCGACGTGCGCCCGCTGGTGCGCTTGAACGTGCAGGTCATCGTCGAGCAGAACGGCCGCCGCGAAAGCGGCTACGCCGGCGGCGGCGGTCGTTACAGCTACGCCGAGCTGCTCGCCGACGGCAAGCCGGAACAGTTCGCGCGCGAAGCGCTGCGGCAGGCGCTGGTGAACCTCGACGCGGTCGACGCGCCGGCCGGGGTGATGCCGGTGGTGCTCGGCTCCGGCTGGCCCGGCGTGCTGTTGCACGAAGCGGTCGGCCACGGCCTGGAAGGCGACTTCAACCGCAAGGGCACCTCGACCTACGCCGGCCGCATGGGCCAGCGCGTCGCCGCCAAGGGCGTGACCATCGTCGACGACGGCACGCTCGAAGGCCGCCGCGGCTCGCTCAACGTCGACGACGAAGGCACGCCGACGAATTGCACCACGCTGATCGAAGACGGCGTGCTGGTCGGCTACATGCAGGACACGCTCAACGCCCGCCTGATGGGCATGGCGCCGACCGGCAACGGCCGCCGCGAATCCTTCGCCCATCTGCCGATGCCGCGCATGACCAACACCTACATGCTGGCCGGCACCCACGACCCCGAAGAGATGATCCGCTCGGTCAAGAAGGGCCTGTACGCGGTCAACTTCGGCGGCGGGCAGGTCGACATCACCAGCGGCAAGTACGTGTTCTCGGCGACCGAGGCGTATCTGATCGAAGACGGCAAGATCACCGCGCCGGTGAAGGGCGCGACCCTGATCGGCAACGGCCCGGAGACGATGCAGAAGGTCAGCATGATCGGCCACGACCTCGCCCTCGACGAAGGCGTGGGCGTGTGCGGCAAGGACGGGCAGAGCGTGCCGGTCGGCGTCGGCCAGCCGTCGCTGCTGATCGACGGCTTGACCGTGGGCGGCACCCAGTCGTGAGGCCTGCAGTGGCGATGCGCGACGCCGCGCATCGCGTCGCCGCGACGGCTCGTGCGCGCCTTGGCTGAGCCCGCGCGCCGCGCTTATTCGTCGTCGTGCGCGGTCTCGTCGCCGGCTTCGTCGGCGTCGGCATCGCCGCCGAGGATCGCCGCGCGCAGCTCGCGGTACAGCTCGCGGAAGGAATGCGGCGGCTTGTTGCGCTTGCGCTCTTCCAGGGTGTTGCGCACCAACTGGCGCAAGCGCTGGCGGTCGGCGTGCGGGTATTCGTCGAGCAGTCCGGCCAGCGCGGTGTCGCCGTCCTCGAGCAGGCGCTCGCGCCATTGCTCGACCCGGTGCATCGCCGCGACTTCGCGCCGCGCCGCTTCGCCGTTCTCGTCCATCGCGTCGCGCAGCGTTTCCAGCGCGTCCTCGTCCTCGCGCCGCATCTGCTTGGCGAGGAACGCCATTTGCCGCTTGTGGGCGACGTGGGCGGTGATGCGCTTGGTCTCGCGGATGTGCGGCAGCAGCGCCTCGGGCACCGGCAGCTTGGCCAGCTGGGCCTCGGTCAAGGCCACCAGTTTTTCCGCCAGCGCCAGCACCTCCAGCGCCTCGCGCCGGTTCTGGCTGCGGCTGGGGCTGAAAAATTCGCCGGTGTCTTCGTCTCTGCCGCGCATCGCACTTACCTCGATAAACTGAACATTACGACGGCGGCGCC
Source organism: Lysobacter sp. K5869 (assembly GCF_018847975.1). NCBI lineage: Bacteria > Pseudomonadati > Pseudomonadota > Gammaproteobacteria > Lysobacterales > Lysobacteraceae > Lysobacter > Lysobacter sp. K5869. The sequence continues at coordinate 3,018,603 of NZ_CP072597.1, forward strand.
CTGCGCGCCGCCACTGACTAGGATAAGCCATTGAACGCGCAAGCCCTCACTTCCGCCGCCGCCCACACCTTCGCCGACCCGCAGGCGCGCCTGGACGCGCTGGCCGAGCTGTCCCAGCGCCTGCTGGCCGCCTGCCGCGAGCGCGGGGCGAGCCAGGCCGAGGTCTCGTGCTCGGAGGACGCCGGCCTCAGCGTCAACGTGCGCATGGGCGAGGTCGAAACGGTCGAGTCCACCCGCGACCGCGGCATCGGCGTCACCGTCTATTTCGGCCAGCGCAAGGGCACCGCCAGCACCGCGGACCTGCGCGAGGAGAGCCTGGAGGCCACCGTCGCCCAGGCCTGCGCGATCGCCCGCTACACCGAGGACGACCCGGCCTCCGGCCTCGCCGACGCCGAGCTGATGGCTCCCGGCGCGCGCGAGTTCGACACCTGGCATCCCTGGCACATCGACGCCGACCGCGCGATCGAGCTGGCCCTGGCCAGCGAAGCGGCCGGGCGCGCGTTCGATGCGCGCATCGAGAATTCCGACGGCACCTCGGTCGGCACCGGCGCCAGCTTGGCGGTGTACGCCAACTCGCACGGCTTCCTCGGCCGCGAGCGCAGCACCCAGCACAGCCTCAGCGTCTCGCTGATCGCCGGCCGCGGCGACGCGATGCAGCGCGACGGCTGGTACACCCTCGGCGTGGACGCCGAAGACCTCGAGTCGGCCGTCTCGGTCGGACGCACCGCCGCCGAGCGCACCGTCGCGCGGCTGGCGCCGCGCCAGATCGCCACCGGCGACTACCCGATCCTGTTCGCCGCCGAGAGCGCGCGTTCGCTGATCGGCCATTTGATCGGCGCGGTCAGCGGCGGCGCGCTGTACCGCCGCGCCAGCTTCCTGCTCGACAGCGCCGGGCAGAAGCTGTTTCCCGAGTGGTTCTCGATCCGGGAAAACCCGTTCCTGCCGCGCGCGCTGCGTTCGACCGCTTACGACGGCGAGGGCGTGGCGACGCGCGAGTCGATGTTGGTGGACGGCGGCGTGCTGCAGCGTTACGTGCTCGGCAGCTATTCGGCGCGCAAGCTCGGCCTGACCACGACCGGCAACGCCGGCGGCGTGCACAACCTGCTGGTCGCCGCCAACGCCGGCGATTTCGCCTCGCTGGTGCGGCAGATGGGCCGCGGCCTGCTGGTCACCGAACTGATGGGGCAGGGCGTCAACGCCGTCACCGGCGATTACTCGCGCGGCGCCGCGGGGTTCTGGGTGGAGAACGGCGAAATCCAGTATCCGGTCGACGGCATCACCATCGCCGGCAACCTGCGCAAGATGTTCGAGAGCATCGAGGCGGTGGGCAACGACGTGGACCTGCGCTCGCATGTGCGCACCGGGTCGATCCTGGTCGGCAAGATGACGGTGGCGGGCGAGTGAGGGCGCGCCGCGTTTGAGGGGCGGCGGAATTCGTCGGTTGCGAATCCCGCCTGTCGCCATGCCCGCGAAGGCGGGCCTCCAGGGATTCATCGCGGCACGACGCTGAAGTCTTTGGATCCCCGCTTTCGCGGGGATGACGACTTGGAGAGGCGCGGCGACTCCCGCTAACGCCCTTGCGACGAAACGACCTGTCGTCATGCCCGCGAAGGCGGGTATCCAGGGATTCGTGGCGGCACGACGCTGAAGTCTTTGGATCCCCGCTTTCGCGGGGATGACGGCTTGAAGAGGCGCGGCCAATCCCGCGAGCGCCCTCGCGACGAGCACCGCCGCGCTTTCGTGCGCCGGTTAGCGAAACCCGCACCGATTCCCCACCGCGACCGCTGAACAGGCGCCGCGCCTGTCAACCCGGCGCGCGCACGGCCGTTTCCAACGGGTAGTCCACCCGCCGGGAACCCCGATGAGCGCCAGCAAGGCCACGGCCGCCAATCGTTTCGGACTGGGCGCGCGCCCGGGCGAGTTGGAGCGCGGCGGCGGCGACGGGCGCGAAGCGCTGCTCGCGCAGCTGCGCCGCCCGCCCGCGCTCGACGCGTTCGCCGGGCTGCCCGGCAGCGTCGAGACGATGCGTCTGGAGTTCCGCCAGCAACAGCTCAATCGCGCCGAGCGCGCGCAACGCGACGACGCCAAGCCCGCGCCGGCCGACAACGGCGCGGCGATGGCGGCCGGGGCGCCGGCGATGGCCGCGCCCGGCAACGATGCATCCGGCAACGACGCCGACGCGCCCGCGCGCCGCCGCGGCCGCGCCGCGCAGGCGCGCGACGGCCAAGCCGCCGCGCGCGGCGCGGCCGACCCGAGCGACAACCTGCGCCGCGAACTGCGCCGGCAACAGCTCGCCGAATTCGCCGCGCGCTACCGCCACGCCGCCGACACCGACGCGCCCTTCGTCGAGCGCCTGACCCAGTTCTGGTCGAACCACTTCGCCGTCTCCATCGACAAGGGCAACGCGCGCTTGTACGCCGGCTCGATGGAGCGCGAAGCGATCCGCCCGCACGTGCTCGGCCGTTTCGAAGACATGCTGCTGGCGGTGGAAAGCCACCCGGCGATGCTGCGCTACCTCGACAACGCCGCCTCGATCGGCGACGACTCGCGCGCGGCGATGCGCGCGCAGAAGCTCGGGCGCGAGAAGCGCGGGCTCAACGAGAATCTGGCGCGCGAAATCCTGGAACTGCACACGCTCGGCGTCGACGGCGGCTATCGCCAGGACGATGTGATCGAACTGGCGCGCGCGATCACCGGTTGGAGCACGCCCGGCCCGCGCGACGACGACGCCTCGCAGGCGTTCGTGTTCCGCGCCAACGCGCACGAGCCCGGCGCGCGCCGCGTGCTCGGCCGCGGCTACGCCGAGGGCGGGCAGGAGCAAGGCCGCGCGGTGCTGGCCGACTTGGCCCGGCATCCGGCCACGGCGCGCCATCTGAGCTTCAAGCTCGCCCGCCATTTCGTCGCCGACCAGCCGCCGCCGGCGCTGGTGGAGCGCATGGCCCAGGCCTATCTGCGCGAGAACGGCGACTTGCGCGCGCTCTACCGCGCCTTGATCGAGAGCGACCACGCCTGGTCGGCCGACGCGCGCAAGTTCAAGACGCCGAACGACTTCGTGATCTCCGCGCTGCGCGCCGGCGAACTGGCGGTGGACGATCAGGCGCGCGCGCTGGTCGGCCTGCTCGCCAGCCTCGGCCAACCGGTGTTCACGCCGCGCTCGCCGGCCGGCTTTCCCGACACCGCCGCCGATTGGAGCAGCCCCGACGGTTTGTTCAAGCGCATCCAGGCCGCGCAGCTGTTCGCCGCGCGCGTGGATTCGGGCGGCACTACGCCGTACCAGCGCGCGCTCGACGTGCTCGGCAGCCAGGCGGTGAGCGGCGATTTCGCCATCGGCCTGCGCCGCGCCGGTTCGGCCAGCGACGGCTACTCGCTGCTGTTCGCCAGCCCCGCGTTCCAATGGAGAGTGTGAGATGGAACGCGACAAGACCTTGAGCGAAATCGACGGGCAACGCCGCGGCCTGCTCGCCGCGTTCGGCGCCAGCGCGCTGCTGACCCTGTTCCCGCGCATCACCGCGGCGGCCGGCGGGCACGACACGCGCTTCTTGCTGGTGTTGCTGCGCGGCGGCCTCGACGGCCTGCACCTGCTGCCGCCGTACGCCGATCCCGCCTACGCGACGCTGCGCCGCGACGGCGCGGTCGCCGATCCGATCCGCATCGACGGCTTGTTCGGCCTGCATCCGGCGATGCGCGAATCCGCGGCGATGTACCGCGCCGGGCAGTTGCTGCCGCTGGTGGCGGTGGCGCCGCCGTACCGGCAGCGCTCGCACTTCGACGCGCAGGATTGCCTGGAGAACGGCACCGCCACGCCCAACGGCGCGCGCGACGGCTGGCTCGGCCGCTGCGTGCGGGCGATGCCGAGCGAGTCGGCGCTGGCGGTGGCGGCGGTGATGCCGCTGGCGATGCGCGGCAGCGACCGCGCCAGCAACTGGTGGCCGCCGTTGCCGCGGCCGGTCGATCCGCAGTTGTTGCAGCAATTGCAGCCGCTGTACGCCGCCGACCCGCGCCTGAGCGAGACCTTCGAGCGCTCCGCCAGCAGCGTCGGCATGCAGCGCGACGGCAAGGGCGCGTTCGCGCTGCCCGAGGCGATGCGGGTGGCGGCGCAGCGCATGGGCGCGGCCGACGGCCCGCGCATCGGCTTCGTCGAGGACAGCGGCTGGGACAGCCACCGCAATCAGGCGCCGCAGTTGCAGCGCAAGCTCGGCGAGCTCGATCAAGGGCTGGCCGCCGCGCGCGAGGGCTTCGGCGCGCTGTGGCCGCGCACCGTGGTGGCCGTGGTCACCGAGTTCGGCCGCACCGCCGCGCTCAACGGCACCGAGGGCACCGACCACGGCACCGGCGGCATGGCGTTGTTGTGCGGCGGCGCGGTGCGCGGCGGCCGCATCGGCGGCGATTGGCCGGGGCTGGGCCCGAACCAGCTCAACGAAGGCCGCGACCTGCGCGCCACCACCGACCTGCGCGCGGTGTTCAAGAGCGTGCTCGGCGAGCACCTCGGCTTGGCCGAGGCGGCGGTGGAGAGCAAGGTGTTTCCCGACAGCCGCGCGTTGCCGTCGCTGGCGAACTGGCGCCGGGCTTGAGCGTCGGGCCGGCCGGATAAAGCGTCCGGCCGCGCGCCACGCGCTTCACCCCGTGCGGGCCGCGCGCCACCGGCATTCGCCGCGCGGCGCGGCTTTCTTCGCACGCCAGTGCTTTTCCGATACCGAAACCGGCGCCGCCCGCGCGCCGGCCATGGCCGTTGCCGTCCCCGCCGCGCGTTGCGCCGGCGGCTGCGAACCTTGCGCTCCGGCGTGGTTAATCTGTGATGAATAAAGGTTTATGATGCCCGCCAAGGGGACCGGGGCAGGGCCGCGGGAACTTCGACCACCACCTCCATCCAAACACGTAGGGGAAGCGTAATGAACGATATCAGTCAGGACGAAAAGACTTGGGGCATGCTGGCTCATCTGAGCACGCTGGTCGGTTTGATCATCCCGCTCGGCACCATCCTCGGCCCGCTGGTCGTGTGGCTGATGAAGAAGGACACCATGCCCTTCGTCGCCGACCAGGGTAAGGAAGCGCTGAACTTCAACATCACCGTGCTGATCGCGATGATCGTCGGCGGCATCCTGACCCTGGTGCTGATCGGCCTGCTGGTGATGGCCGTCGTCGGCATCGCCTGGCTGGTGCTGACCATCATGGCCGCGCTGGCCGCCAACAAGGGCGAGGCCTACCGCTATCCCTTCACCCTGCGTCTGGTGAAGTAAGCGCGCGGCGACGTTCGCGTCGAGCATGCGGAAAGGCGGGCTTCGGCCCGCCTTTTTGTTTGCGTGCGATTGGGGAGCGGGCTTCGGCCCGTTTTTATTGCGTGCAATTCCGAGCGCGTTTCGCGCCCGCTCAGGAGCGCCGCGCGCTCACGCCGGCGGCCGATCGAAGCCCGGATGCCGCCAACGGCGGTCGCCCAACGTCAGCGTTTCGATGTCGGCGTAGTTCGCCCACGAATGTTCGTTCTCTTCCAGCGCGGTTTTCGCGGCGTCCGCCGCGGACGGATCGGCGAATGCGGTCAGGAAGCCGGCGACGATCTGCCCCATCGCTTCGCGGTATTCGACCAGGACGTGGATCGTGTCGTCGTCGCCTTCGCCGCGGTGTTCGATCGGCTGGACGCGGACGTCGCGCGCCGGGTCGACCGAGCGATAGGCCTGCTCGGCCCAAGGATCGCGCCCGGCGATCTCGCTCATATATTCTTCGCGCGCCTGTTCGGCGGCCGCCGCGGTCGCGAACGCGCCCAGCAGCAAATCCGGCCCGGTGTAGGGGGAGATGTCGCGGATCAGCAGGTGCATGTTCCCGTCCTGGAAACGCGCGGCGCCTCAGCGATCGCGTTCGATCGCCAACCGCCCCAGCGCGTGCAACGCCGCCGCGCGCGGGCCGAACGGCTGCAGCGCTTCGCCCATCGCCGCGCCGAGTTCGTCCAGGCGCGCGCGCGAGGCGTCCAGGCCGATCAGGGCGGGGAAGGTGGATTTGTCCTGGGCCAGGTCCTTGCCGGCGGTCTTGCCGAGGGTCTGGCTGTCGCCTTCGATGTCGAGGATGTCGTCGCGCACCTGGAACGCCAGCCCGAGCGCGCGCGCGTAGCGGTCCAGCGCGGCCAGCGCGGCCGCGTCGGCGCCGCCGCACAGCGCGCCCATGCGCACGCTGGCGCGGATCAGCGCGCCGGTCTTGAGCGAATGCAGCCGCTCCAGCGCCGGCAGGCTGAGCTGCACGCCGGCGCCGGTGGCGTCGATGTCCAGCGCCTGTCCGCCGCACATGCCGGCCACGCCCGCGGCCTGGGCCAGGGTGCGCAGCAGGTCGACGCGGATCGCATCGGCGGTGTCGGTGTCGGCGAGGGTGGCGAAGGCCAGCGACTGCAGCGCGTCGCCGGCGAGGATCGCGGTGGCCTCGTCGAAGGCCACGTGCACGGTCGGCTGGCCGCGGCGCAGGGCGTCGTCGTCCATCGCCGGCAGGTCGTCGTGGACCAGCGAATAGGCGTGGATGTATTCGACCGCCGCGGCCGGCGCGTCGAGCACGGCCGGGGCGACCTCGAACAGCGCGCCGCTGGCGTAGACCAGCAACGGGCGCATGCGCTTGCCGCCGAGCAGCACGGCGTGGCGCATGGCTTGGTGCAGGCGGCGCGGTTCGGCTTCCGAATCGGGCAGGGCGCGCGCCAGCGCGGCGTCGGCGCGTTCGCGCCAGGCGGCGAGGACGGCGTCGAGCGCGCGCGGGTCGGAGGCGGGATCGGGCCGGGCGTGCGCGGCGGCGCGAGGCTCAGGCATCGACGTCGCTGCCCGGCGGGCCGGCGTTGCCGAACGGCTCGGCGGCGGCCGGGTCCTGCGGATCGGTGAGCAGGCGCACGCGCAGTTCGGCCTGCTCCAGCGCGCTCTGGCAACGGCGGTAGAGGCCGACGCCGCGCTCGTAAGCGGCCAGCGACTCCTCCAGGCTCATTTCGCCGTGTTCCATCTTCTCGACCAGTTGCTCGAGCGCGTCCAGCGACTGCTCGAAATCGGCGACCGGCGAGGCTTCGGTGGTGGTTTTGCGGGGCATGGGGAAAGTGTGAGCCGGGGGGCGGGCGGGGTCAATGCGCGTGGGGTGAAGAGCGTGCGGCGATGCGTCGCGGGTGCGGTGCGGATGCGGCGATCGCGGCGGTTGCGCTGGATGTCGCGGATTCGCGGTCGCGGCTTGCGCCGCTCCTACAGGGAGATCGCGCCGTTTCGGACTTGCCCTGTAGGAGCGGCGCAAGCCGCGACCGCGAAACCGCGCCAACGACGCCAACCCCGATTCGCTACGCCACCCACTCCAACCGCGCCCCACGCTCGCGCAGCCACGCTTCCAACCGCGCCGAATACAGCAAATCGCCGGCCGCCCACACGTCGCCGTCGTCGTCGAGCAACAACGGCAACCGCTCGCGCTCCCACGGCGGCACGCCCAAGGCCTGCAGCGCGTGCTTGAGGCTGTGGCGATGCGCGCGCCCCGGCAAGGCGATGCGTTCGCCGCCGGCGCGCGCGCAAGCGATCAGCGGCGCATCGAACGCGGCCGCGCCGTCGAGCCGCAAGCGGCCGCCGCCGGGCAGCGCCAGCGGCGCGCGGCCGTCCCACTCGACGCGCCATTCGCGCGGCAACGGCGCGCGCTGCCATTGCGCGTACAGCAAATCGCGCCACGCGCGCACCGCTGCGCCGTTCCAGGCGAATTCGGCTTCGGCGTCGGCGCGCGCCGGCAGCAATTCGCGTTCGATTTGAGCCACGCCCTGCGCCGGCAGCGGCGGCAGCTCCAGCGCGGCGATCCAGCGCCGCAGCACCCGCGCGCGCCGCGCCGGCGCCAGCGCGCGCAAGCCCTCGCGCGCGAGTGCGTGCGGGTCGAGGCTGCGCACCTGCGCCAGCGCCGCGGCGTCGTCGGCCTCGAGCAAGGACGCGGCTTCGTCCTGCAAGCGCGCCGACTGCGCCAGCGTCGCGTCCGCCTGCGGCCAACGCTCGCGCAGCAGCGGCAGCGCGCGATGGCGCAGGAAATTGCGGTCGTAGCGTTCTTCTTCGTTGCTGGGATCGTCGATCCATTCCAGCCCGTGCCGCTGCGCGTACGCCTCCAGCGCCGCGCGCGGCAGCGCCAGCAGCGGCCGCCACAAGCGGCCGCGGCCGCAATCGCGCCATTCGCGCATCGCCGCCAAACCGTCCGGGCCGGAGCCGCGCAGCAGCCGCAGCAGCAGGGTTTCGGCCTGATCGTCGCGATGGTGGGCCAGCGCCAGCACCTCGCCTGCGCCCAAATCCGCGGCGAACGCGGCATGGCGCGCGGCGCGCGCCGCCGCCTCGGGGCCGTCGCCGCCGCCGCGCGCAACCGACACCCGCGAAACGCTCAGTTCCAGGCCGTATCCGGCGCAAATCCGCGCGCAGTGCGCGGCCCAGGCGTCGGCGTCGGCGTGCAGCCCGTGGTGGACGTGCCACGCGCGCAGCCCGCGCGCGCGCGCGGCCGGCGCGGCGGCCAGGGCGTGCAGCAACACGCTGGAATCCAACCCGCCGCTGTAGCCCACGCACAGCGGCGCCGCCGGCAAGGCGGCGAGTGCGGCGGGGATCGCATCGGCGTGAGATACGTGCATGCGCGCATGGTGCCACGGCGACGGGACGCAGCAACCCACGCGTGATGCTGCCGCGGCGGCGGGCCGCCTATACCTTGATTCGCACTCCCCATTACGAGAATCCCTTCGTGTCCCGGCTTTTCGCTCCGCTGTCGCAACGCTCGCTGACCTTGCGCAACCGCCTCGCGGTTTCGCCGATGTGCCAGTACTCGGCCAGCGACGGTTTGCCCAACAACTGGCATCTGGTCCACCTGGGCAGCCGCGCGGTCGGCGGCGCCGGGCTGGTGCTGACCGAGGCCTGCGCGGTGTCGCCGGAAGGCCGTATTTCCGCGGCCGACACCGGTCTGTGGAACGCCTCGCAAGCCGAGGCCTGGCACCGCATCACCTGCTTCCTGCGCTCGCGCGAGGCCGCGGTGGGCGTGCAGCTGGCCCACGCCGGGCGCAAGGCCAGCGTCGCCGCGCCGTGGCTCGGCGGCCAGCCGGTGCGGCCCGAGGACGGCGGCTGGACGCCGGTCGCGCCCTCGCCGCTGCCGTTCCGCGACGGCGCGCCGGAGCCGCGCGAACTGCAGCCGATCGAGATCCGCACCGTGGTCGACGATTTCGCCGCCGCCGCGCAGCGCGCGCTGGATTCGTGCTTCCAGTTGGTCGAGATCCACGCCGCGCACGGTTACCTGTTGCATCAGTTCCTATCGCCGCTGAGCAACCGGCGCGACGACCGCTACGGCGGCAGTTTCGAGAACCGCACCCGCCTGCTGCGCGAAGTGCTGGCGGCGGTGCGCGAGGTGTGGCCGGAGCGCTTGCCGCTGTGGCTGCGCATCTCCGCGACGGATTGGGCCGAGGGCGGCTGGGACATCGAGCAGAGCGTGGAACTGGCGCGCACGGTGAAAGAATTGGGCGTCGATCTGATCGACGTGTCCAGCGGCGGGCTGGTGCCGAACGCGCGCATCCCCGGCGACGAGCCGGGCTATCAGGTGCCGTTCTCCGCGCGCATCCGCCGCGAGGCCGGCATCGCCACCGGCGCGGTGGGGTTGATCACCCGCGCGGCCCAGGCCGAGCACATCGTCGCCCAAGGCGAAGCCGATGTGGTGCTGCTGGCGCGCGAGTTGTTGCGCGATCCGTACTTCCCGCACCGCGCCGCGCGCGAGTTGGGCGCGACGACGCACGTGCCGGAGCAGTACCAGCGCGCCTGGAACTGAGCGGCGCGCGACGGCGCTGCCCACGCGAACGCCGGCCCTCGGGTCGGCGTTTTTCGTTGTACGGCTTTTGTCCGCGGGCCGGAGGTAGGAGCGACGCAAGTCGCGACCGCGAAAACGCGGTTGCGCCGAAACCTGCGCAGCCGTCGTGTTTTCGCGGTCGCGACTCGCGTCGCTCCTACAGGGGATTCCACGGTTCTTTCGCGTGGGGCGCCGACGCGATCGGCGGCATTCATGCGCGCCAAGGTTTTCGAACGGCGCGCTTTTATCTTGATCTGTGCAAGACATCACACGGTGTCGGCGCTTTCGTTCCGGTGCAGGGAAAGCCGCGGCGCGCGCGTTTGCAATGATGCGCGAACGCGGATCGCATCGGGCGCGGTCCAGCGATTCCGCGAGCTCCGAATCACGCGCCACCCTGTGCGGAGTTTTGGATTTTTCCGCATTTTTTTGACAAGCAGACATTCTCTGCGCAACGGCAACGCGCTCGCGATCCGCGGTCTCCGCGCGCGACCGCGTCCTTCGGCACTCATGCTATCGGGAGTCATCATGCGATCGATCCTGTGTTTGAAGCACGCGCGACGCGCCGCCTGCACGGCGGGCCTGTTCGCGCTCGGCTTCGCCGGCGCCGCGTCGGCGGCCAATCTCGCCTTGAACAAACCCGCCACCGGCTCGGCCGCGTGCAACGCCAACGAGACGCCGGCCAAGGCGGTCAACGGCAGCGTGTCGGGCGGCAATTCCGACAAGTTCTGTTCGTCGGCGTCGAGCAAGTGGCTGCAAGTCGATCTGGGCGCGAGCAAGACCATCGCCAGCTTCGTGGTCAAGCACGCCGGCGCCGGCGGCGAGGCGGCGACGTACAACACCCGCAACTTCAACATCCAGACCTCGGCCGACGGCTCGGCGTGGACCACCGCGGTCACCGTCAGCAACAACACCGACAATGTCACCACCCACAGCGTCGGCGCGATTGCGGCGCGCTACGCTCGGCTCAACATCACCACGCCGACCCAGACCAGCGACTCGGCCGCGCGCATCTACGAATTCGAGGCGCACGACACCGCGGCGGCGCCGGAGAAGGTGGTGCTGGTGCTCGACCAAGTGCCGCAGTTCGGCATCTACCGCAGCACCGAGCCCACCACCTACACGCCGCCGGCCGGCGTGCTGATGTGGAAGCGCGGCACCGAGTTCGCGCGCAAGCTCAGCGACACCGAGAAAGCCAGCATCGGCGACGACGTGGCGCTGCGCATCACCTATCACGCCCAGTGCGATCCTTACGACCGCTTCGCCTCGGCGTTCTTCATCAGCCTGCCGAAGGGGCAGACGCCGACCGTGGACACGCCGCGGGCGACCTTCACCGACTTCATCTCGCCCTTCAGCGACATGTGGCAGGGCGCCAAGGCGACGCGCGTGTATCCCGACGCGCCGATGGATCCGTACGCGGCGGCGTTGGCCAATCCGGACCGCGACATCTGGGTCGGCATCAGCGGCGGTTCCAATCCGCAGTACGGCAGCGACGCCTGCCAGCAGCACGGCGTGACCGACCCGGCCATCGCCGAAGTCGGCTTCAAGTACTCGCTGGCGCTGGTCTCGCGCAAAACGCTGACCGCGGGCGCCGATCCGGACGTGATCAGCCTGCTGTCGCGCTCGCCGGAGACCGACGACACCATCGCCACGGGCACGGTGTCGCACAGCGCGAACCTGGGCATCGCCACGCTGGCGGTCAGCATCGCCGGCTACGGCGCGTCCTCGGGCGGGCAGGAATACACCAACACCAACGTCAGCGTGAAGTTCAACGGCACCCAGATCGCCACCTTCAGCACCAAGATCGACTGCGCGACCTACGAGCAATACAGCCCGCGCGGCAATCCGGGGATCTTCCGCAACAACAACACGACCAACCCGCGCAGCTGGTGCCCGGGCGCGTTGGTGCCGATGCGCTACTTCGATCTGGGCGACATCAGCGGCAAGACCTTGCAGTTCTCGCTCGGCGTCGGCAACCGCTCGCCGTGGACGGCCGATTCGGTCTACAACACCAGCATCAGCGTGTTGGAGCACTGAGGCCGCGGTGCGCGCGCCGGTCGGGCAGGGTGCCGACCGGTGCGGCGTCGGCGAGAGCGATTCGCTCCAGATGGGAAACGAAAAACGCCGCGCATTCGAGCGCGGCGTTTTTCGTTCAACGCGTCGCGATCGGGCGCTTGCACTCGCCCGGTCGCAAGCGTTCGGGCATCGCCTGTGCGGACGCCAGTCCGGTCTTGCCGAGCGCGTAGGCGTAGCGCTTGGCGAAGCGCTCGGGATGGCAGGCCGGGTCGTAGTAGGACGGGCCGCGATCCAGGATCAGCAGCGCCAGTTGTTCTTGCGGCGACAGCGCTTGCAAGGGCAGATCGAAATAGTGGCGGGCGGCCGCTTCGATGCCGACACCGGCGTCGGCCGCGAAGCGGGTTTGATCGAGCACGTAGTCGATCAACTGCGCGGCTTCGAGCTTGCGGCTCAAGTGGATGGTCAGCGCGGCATTGGTCAGATGCCAACGCGAGATCGTGCCGTGCGGCAGCAGCCGCGCCTGCATCGTGCTGGCGACGCGATAGAGCAGTTGGTGATCGGCCGGCACCCGCTCGACCCGTTCGCTCGCGCTCGCGGCGAACAGCTCCCAGGCGAAACCGGGCGGGCTCATGCGCCTCACTTGGATCGGGCCTTGGCCGTCGTGCAGCGTCCAGTAAAGTTTCCGCAGCGCGTCGGGATAGGCGCGTTGCGCTTGCGGCAGCGGTTCGGGCAGATCCTTCAGCGCGTGCCAGTACATGGCGTAGAGCAGCGTGAACGGTGCGGCGACAGCGATGAGCGCGGTCGCGGCCAGAAGCTGGATGGCGCGTTTCAAGCGGCGCCTTGGGACGACTGCGGCAGCCTCGCCGCGTGCACTCGGCCGGGGCGCGTGCGGGGTCATTGCGGCCGGGTGCAGTCGATGGGCTTCAGGCGCGGCAGCGACAGGGCGGTCGCGCTCGGGAGGCCGGACGCTGAGACGTACTTGATCCGCTCGGTATAGCGCTCGCGGAACTGTTCCGGTTGGCAATACGGGTCCATGGGCACGACTCGATAGCGCAGCGTCATCAGCGAAAGCAGTTCGTCGCGGGTCAACTCGCCGACATCGGCGCCGAAATAAGCGCGGGCGGCCTGTTCGAGGTTCTCGCTGCCGCGGCCGTAGCCGCCGTGGTCCAGCACGATGTCGGCCATGCGTTCCGCCGGCCATTCCCGACTGGTACGAATGAACAGCGCGCTCGATTCGAACACGAGGTCGCTGCTGATCTGTTGCAGCGCCTCCGCGTTGGAGCCGCCGGGTGTCGGTGGGGGCGAGGGGATCCGGGCGCGTCGCGCATCGTCGATCGCCCCGCGAGTCGCGCTGGAAGCTCGCTCCACCAGTTCCAGATCGGCGGGCATGGCGAGCGATTCGCCGCCTCGCGTCAGATACACGGGGACGAGCGACTCGAATATCAAGCTCGCGTAGCTGAAGGCATTGAGTCTTCGGGCCGAGATCGGGGCATCGCCGCCGCCCAGCGTCCGCCACAAGGTTTCGCGCGCCAACGCCGGATACTCGCGCCGCGGTTGCGGCAACTCCTTCGGCAGCAGCGATGCGCCGTACCAATACGCGCCTTGCAACAACAGGCACAACAACGCGATGACGGCGACCACGCCGCCGCCGGCCCACTTGAAGAAGGTGCTCAGCGCCATCCGTGGCTCTCCGTGTTGTGCCGCCGCGCTTACGCGGCTTCGTACGCGCCGTACCCGCGCAGCCGCTCGTAGCGGCGTTGCAGCAGTTCGTCCACCGGCACGCCTTCCAGCGCGTCGAGTTCGTTGAGCAGCACCGCTTTGAGGCGAGTCGCCATCTGCTTGGGATTGCGGTGCGCGCCGCCGATGGGTTCGCGCACGATCTTGTCGATCAGGCCCAACTCGGACAGGCGCTTGGCGGTCAGGCCGAGCTGTTCGGCCGCGTCCTTGGCCTTTTCCGCGGTCTTCCACAGGATCGAGGCGCAGCCTTCGGGGGTGATCACCGAGTAGGTGCTGTATTCCAGCATCAAGGTGCGGTCGCCCACGCCGATGGCGAGCGCGCCGCCGGAACCGCCTTCGCCGATCACGGTGCAGATCACCGGGATCTTGAGGCCGGCCATTTCCATCAGGTTGCGGGCGATGGCTTCGGACTGGCCGCGCTCTTCGGCGTCGATGCCCGGCCACGCGCCGGCGGTGTCGATGAAGGTCAGCAGCGGCAGGCCGAAGCGTTCGGCCAGCTTCATCAGGCGCAGCGCCTTGCGGTAGCCCTCGGGGCGCGGCATGCCGAAGTTGCGCTTGATCTTGCTCTTGGTGTCGCGGCCCTTCTGGTGGCCGATCACCACCACGCTGCGGCCGCCGATGCGGGCGAGGCCGCCGACGATGGCGTTGTCGTCGGCGAAGGCGCGGTCGCCGGCCAGTTCCTGGAACTCGTCGCACATCACCCGCACGTAATCCAGCGTGTACGGCCGGGCCGGGTGGCGGGCGAGCTGGGAGATCTGCCACGAGGACAAGTCGCGGAAGATCTGCGCGGTGCGCAAGCGCAGCTTGTCCTGCAACGCGTGGATTTCGGAGTCGATGTCGACCTGCGGGCCGCTGCTGGCGTGGCGCAGCTCCTGGATCTTGGCTTCCAGGTCGGCGATGGGCTGCTCGAAGTCGAGGTAGTTCGGGTTCATGCGTGGGCCATGGGCCGGGGAAGGGGACAGTCTAGCTCAGGCGGCGCGACCGTACCGATAGGCATGGGGTGGGTACGGAAACTGAGGAACGAGTGGAGAGGAACGAGCAACGAACGGCACGGGTGGGGGCGTACTCGTTGCTCGGTTTCTCCAAGGCGGGTGCGATGGCGTGGAGAGCCCGGCAACGAGCCGATCCGGCGACTCGTTCCTCGTTTCTCTCCGCTCGTTCCCGCCTCAATCGCCCCCGGACCGCGCCCACGGCTTCGACAGCGTCAGCTTCACCGCCTTCACCCCGGGCTGCGCGCGCAGCAGCCCGGTCAGCTCGGCGTCGATGCGCACCGACTGCGGGCCGTTGAGGTCGAGCATGCCGGCCGCGCCGTCGCGCAGCAGGTCCAGGCGGATCGGGGTCGGGCCGGGGCGTTGCTTGGCGAGCAGCGCGTCGACCCGCTGCCAGGTGCCGGGCACGCGCAGGTCCAGGCGCAGGGCCAGACGCTGGGCGTGCTTGGCGCAGACCGCGTTGTAGTCCCAGCAGCGCGCCGCGCGCAGGGCGAAGCCGCCGCTGAAAGCGTCCTCGCGCAGGCCGCCCTGGATCACCAGCAGGCGGTCGCGCGCGAGCATCGAGGCGAATTCGCTGTAGGTCTCGGAGAAGAACGCGCACTCCAGGCGGCCGCGGCCGTCCTCGATCTGCACGAACATCTGGCTGTCGCCCTTCTTGCGCAGGCCGACGACTTGGCCGGCGACGATCACTTCCAGTTCCGGACGCCAGCCGCTGCGCGCGCTTTCCGGGCGCTTTTCCCAGATGCCTTCGAGCTCGCCTAGGTCGGTGCCGACCAGCGAACGCAGCTCGTCGCGGTACGGATCGAAGGGATGGCCGCTGAGGTAGTGGCCGAGGGTTTCGCGTTCGCCGTGCAGGATCTGCGCCAGCGGCCACTCGTTGGTTTCCGGCAGGTCCAGGTGCAGCGCAGGCGCGGCGGCTTCGAAGCCGCCGAACAGCGAGACCTGGCCCGCCGCGCGTTCCTTCGCCAGTTGGTCGGTGGCCTTGATCGCTTCGGGCAGCTGCAGCATCAGGCTCGCGCGGTTCTTGCCCAGGCCGTCGAGCGCGCCGGCGTGGGTCAGCGCTTCCAGCGCGCGACGGTTGAGCTTGCCGCTGTCCACGCGCTTGCAGAAGTCGAGCAGGTCGACGAACGGGCCGGCGCGGCGCGCTTCCACGATCGCCTCGCACACGCCGCGGCCGACGCCCTTCACCGCGCCGATGCCGTAGCGGATGGTGTTGGCGTCGATCGCCTCGAACATGTACTCCGATTCGTTGACGTGCGGCGGCAGCACGGTGATGCCCATCACCCGCGCTTCGTCGAGGAAGTTCACCACCTTGTCGGTGTTGTCCATGTCCGACGAGCAGGTCGCGGCCATGAACTCGGCGCCGTAGTGGCGCTTGAGCCAGCCGGTCTGATACGCGACCAGCGCGTAGGCGGCCGAGTGCGACTTGTTGAAGCCGTACTCGGCGAACTTCTCCATCAAGTCGAAGATCGGGCTGGCCTGCTTGGCCGGGATGTTGCGCTCGGCGCAGCCGGCTTCGAACTTGGCGCGCTCCTTGGCCATCTCCTCCGGCTTCTTCTTGCCCATCGCGCGGCGCAGCATGTCGGCGCCGCCGAGGGTGTAGCCGGCCAGGACCTGGGCGATCTGCATCACCTGTTCCTGGTAGACGATGACGCCGTAGGTCGGCGCCAGCACCGGTTCCAGCGAGTCGTGCGGATAGGTGACTTCGGCGTTGCCGTGCTTACGGTCGACCCAGTCCTTGTCCATCCCCGAGCCCAGCGGGCCGGGACGGAACAGCGCGGCGAGCGCGATGATGTCTTCGAAGGTGTCGGGCTTGGCGCGCTTGAGCAGCTCGCGCATGCCGCGCGATTCGAACTGGAACACCGCGACCGTGTCGCCGCGCGCGAACAGTTCGTAAGTGGGCTTGTCGGTCAGCTCCAGCGCGTTGACGTCGAGCGGTTCGAGCCCTTCCTTGGCGCGGCGCTTGTTGATCGCGCGCACCGCCCAATCGATGATCGTCAGCGTGCGCAGGCCGAGGAAGTCGAACTTGACCAGGCCGACGGCTTCGACGTCGTCCTTGTCGAACTGGGTCACCGGGTTGCGGCCGCGGCCCTCGCCGTCGTGTTCGGCGAACAGCGGGCAGAAATCCGACAGCGGGCTCGGCGCGATCACCACGCCGCCGGCGTGCTTGCCGGCGTTGCGGGTCAGGTCTTCCAGGCTGCGCGCCAGGTCGAGCAGGTCGCGCACGTCGTCTTCGTTGCGGTAGCGCTGGATCAGGTCGGCCGAGGCCAGTTCCGGATTCTTCGCCGCCGCCTCGGATTCGCCCAGCGCGTCGTCGAGCGAGATGCCCAAGGTCATCGGGATCAGCTTGGCGATGCCGTCGACGAAGCCGTAGGGATGGCCGAGCACGCGCCCGGCGTCGCGCACCACCGCCTTCGCGGCCATGGTGCCGTAGGTGATGATCTGCGAGACGCGGTCGCGGCCGTACTTGCGTGCGACGTAGTCGATGACCTCGTCGCGGCGGTCCATGCAGAAGTCGATGTCGAAGTCGGGCATCGACACGCGTTCGGGATTGAGGAAGCGCTCGAACAGCAGGTCGTAGGGCAGCGGGTCCAGATCGGTGATGCCCAGCGCCCACGCCACCAGCGAACCGGCGCCCGAACCGCGGCCCGGGCCGACCGGGATCTCGTGGTCCTTGGCCCAGTTGATGAAGTCCGCGACGATCAGGAAGTAGCCGGGGAAGCCCATCTTGATGATGACGTCCAGCTCCACGTCCAGGCGCTGGTCGTATTCCTCGCGGGTCTTGCCGGGCGCGAGCGGGTTCTTCTCCAGGCGCTTGGCCAGGCCTTCGCGCGACTGCGTGCGCAACCACGATTCGATGGTGTGGTCGCTCGGCGTGGGGAACGCCGGCAGCGCGTATTCGCCGAGCTTGAGCTCGACGTTGCAGCGCGTGGCCAGGGCCAGGGCGTTGTCGATCGCGTCGGGCGCGTCGGCGAACAGCGCGGCCATTTCCTCGCTGGTCTTGAGGTATTGCTCTTCGGTGTAGTCGCGCGGGCGCTTGGGGTCGTCGAGCACGCGGCCGGAGGCGATGCACACGCGCGCTTCGTGCGCGTCGAAGCCGTCGCGGTCGAGGAAGCGCGCGTCGTTGCTGGCCACCACCGGCAGGCCGCGCTTGCTCGCGGCGTGCAGGGCGAAGGCGTTGAAGGCGTCTTCGCCGTCGCGCTGGGTGCGGGTGAGTTCCAGGTGCAGGCGGTCGCCGAACACGCCCTGCCAATCCACCAGCCAGGCGTGGGCGAGTTCTTCGCGGTTGGTCGCGGCCAAGCGTCCGCCAAGGCTGTTGCGGCCGGCCAGCGCGAACAGGCCGTCGTTGTCCTCGCGCAGCCATTCCGGACGCAGCACCACGCCTTCGGTGCGGTGGCCTTCCATCCAGGCGCGGCTGAGCAGGCGCGACAGGCTCAGGTAACCGCCGCGGTCGCGGCACAGCAGGGTCATGCGCGTGGCGGCTTCGTTGCCGTCGGCGAGGTGCACGTCGGCGCCGATGATCGGCTTGATGCCGGCGCCTTCGCAGGATTTGTAGAACTTGACCGCGGCGAAGATGTTGTCGACGTCGGTCAGGGCGACGGCCGGCTGGCCGAGGGCGACGCAACGCTTGACCAGATCGCCGATGCGGAGGGTCGAGTCGGCCAGCGAGTACTCGCTGTGCAAGTGGAGATGAACGAAGGGAGCGGACATGCGTACCGGGTCTGCGGCCGTGCCGGGGAAGATCGTGCCGTGAGCCTCGCGCCTTGGCGGCGAGAGCCCGGGACGGCCGTCGGCACGGCGGGGAAAGTGCCGGATTGCAGGGTATCAGTACGGTGGTTTGGGGCAAGGCTTGACAGCGGGGTGGGGCGGGGAACGAGCGGGGAGGAACGAGGAACGAGTGGCTGGCGGTGGGGCTGGCGGCGGCGTTGTGCGGTTTTGGGCGGTTGTGGTTTCGGTGCGGCGGAGGGGGTATGCGTTTGTCCGTGGAGCGTCGCGGCGGGTGGGGATACGAGGTCGGGCGGTGCGGCTCGGCTGCGGGTTTTCTCGGCCGACGATTGGCCGCGTCGCGGCTTGCGCCACTCCTGCAGGTAGCTTCGGATGGAACGGGTGCGAGCGTGGGGCGGGAATGTCGCGGCGAGCGGGAATGCGGGGTTGGGTGGCGCGTCGCGGCTTGCGCCGCTCCTACAGGGCGAGTCCGTTGCGGCCGAAGCCGCCTGTAGGAGCGGCGTGAGCCGCGACCGCGACAATCCGAACTACGGCGCGACCGCACTCGCCGGCGCAGCCACAGCCGCGAGGCGCCGCGCACGCGACGCCCCGATGACGGGCCGCTCGGCCGCCAACCCGCTCAAGTCACCCGAAACACCGGCTCCGGCGTGCGCCCGTTGGCGTAATGGCTGTCGCTGACCCGCGCGTGGTGCTGCAGCAAGGCCAACTCGGCCAGCCGGTCGCGGACCCAGGCCGCGCGCTGCTCGCCGGCGTCGCCGGCCGGGTGTTCGACCTGCAGATAGGCGCGGAAGTCGCGGTAGTCCTCGGCTTCGGCCGCGAACGCCGGCCAGGTCAGTTCGATCAGCAGCACGTCGTCGAGCAGGCCCAGCAGCGGCACCCGGTCGTCGATCAGGTCCTCGCCTTGGTCGACGTAGGCGAACAAACGCTGCAGGCGCCGGCGCGTCGCCGAATCGCAATCCCAGGCCGGGTCGGCGGCCATCGCGCGCAGGTCCTGCAGGCACCGCAGGCGGGTGTCGATGGCGTGGCGGGCCTGCGCGGGCGGCAGTTGCGCCAGCCAGCCGGCGAGGCGCTCCAGGCGGTCGGCGTCGACCCGCGCGGCGTCGGGGTGGATCTCGTGGACCAGCGCGTCGAAGGCGGCGATCGCGGCCGGGCGCAGGACCATCGCCGGCTCGTAGGGCTGGTGGTGGTGCGACGGCGGGGCGCGCTC
Organism: Lysobacter sp. K5869; assembly: GCF_018847975.1. Classification (NCBI taxonomy): domain Bacteria; kingdom Pseudomonadati; phylum Pseudomonadota; class Gammaproteobacteria; order Lysobacterales; family Lysobacteraceae; genus Lysobacter; species Lysobacter sp. K5869. The sequence goes on from NZ_CP072597.1 coordinate 3,038,052, forward strand.
GAACGGCAGCGGCTCGGCGGTCCGGGTGGGGTGAGGCATGCGCATGGGACACCTCGCGGCCGGCCCGTTTCGGGGGGCGGGGAGGTCCGCGTCGCGGGCCGGAAAACGACGCGGACCGGTGCGTTGGGAGCGTGGCCAACGATGCGCCTGGGCGGAGTCTGCGCGCGAGGGTCTGAAGTCGTTGTGACCTGTGGCACGCCTGAGCGTTCAGGCGGACGGCGCGGCGTTCAGTCGGCGGCGTCGACCCGGCGGACCCGGCCGTCGTAGTGAATGAGCCGCCCCAGCAGCGGGAAATCGGCCTGGGAGAAGAACCGCAGCGCGCCGTCCTCGTCCTGCGCCTCCCACGACACGATCCGCGGCCCGAGCGCGCGCGGCAGCGGCAGCGGGCCCAGCGCCCAGCCGGCGAAATCCCAATGCAGCGCGCCGGCGTCTTCGCGCAGGGCGAAGCGGAAGCGGAACGGGCCGAAGGTTTCGGCCAGCCGCCCATCGGCGCCGGGATGGAACGAGGAGGCGAAGCGGCGCGCGCCGAAGCGGCGGTGCCAGCGCTCGCGGCCGTCGCGGGTTTCGATGCGCAGACTCACCGGCGTGCGTTCGGCCGGCACCGGAAACCCGAACCACCAACGCAGCCAACGCGCCGGCGCGTGCGCGGCGCCGCGCACCAGCGCTTCGCCCGCGTAGACGCCGTCGCCGGCCTCGTGGAACTCGCGCACCGCCGGACGCAGGCGCGCGTGCGCGTCGCGGCCGAGCAACTGCGCGAACACCCGCGGCGCGGGCGCGTCGTCGGCCGCGGCCATGTTCAGAACAGCTCGGTCTGCACGAACGCGTCGCGCACCGGCGCGAAGCTGCGCCGGTGCTGCGGACACGGCCCGTGCGCCTGCAGCGCGGCCAGATGCGCGGCGGTGGAATAGCCCTTGTGGCGGTCGAAGCCGTAGTGCGGCCAGGTCTCGTGCAATTGCTGCATGAGCCGGTCGCGCGCGACCTTGGCCAGGATCGAGGCGGCCATGATCGCCGGCTCGATCGCGTCGCCGCCGATCAGCGCCTCGCCGCGGCAGGGCAGGCCCTTGGGCAGATGGTTGCCGTCCACGCGCGCCAGATCCGCTTGCGGGTTCAAGCCCGTCAGCGCGCGGCACATGCCGGCCATGGTCGCCTGGAAGATGTTGATGCGGTCGATCTCCTCGACCTCGACGAACTCGATCCGCCACGCCAGCGCGCGTTCCTGGATCAGCGGGAACAGCGCCTCGCGCTTGGCCTCGGTGAGCTTCTTGGAATCGTCCAGCCCGTCGATGCGCCGGCGCGGGTGCAGGATCACCGCGGCCACCGCGACCGGCCCGGCCAGCGGCCCGCGGCCGGCTTCGTCGACGCCGGCGATGAGGCGGGGCTTGCGGCGGGTGGGGGCGGTGGGAATGTCCAAGGGCTAGGAACGAGTGAAGAGGAACGAGTGAAGAGGAACGAGTGAAGAGGAACGAGTCGAAGCGGGCGGAGCGACGAGGCGGCCGGTCGCCGCGACTCGTCGCTCGTTCCTGGAGTTTAAATCACGGGCTCGCGGACGGTTTCGCGCCCGCGCCTTCGCCGATCAACTCGCCGATGGCGTCGGCGGCGCGCGCGGAGGCGTCGCGCTTGAGCTCCAGGTGGATGCGCTGGAACTTCGGCAGCAGCGCCGCGCTCGCGGCGGGGTCGCGCAGCCAGCGCAGGGTCGCGCCGGCGAGGTTTTCCGGGGTGCAGTCGTGCTGCATCAGCTCGGGCACCACGGCTTCGCCGGCGAGCACGTTCGGCAGCGCGTAGTGGTCGACCTTGAGCATGCCCAGGCGCTTGACCAGGGTGTAGGTCAGCGGCGAGACCTTGTAGGCCACCACCATCGGCCGCTTGGCCAGCATCGCTTCCAGCGTGGCGGTGCCCGAGGCCAGCAGCACCGCGTCGCTGGCGACCATCACCGTGCGCGCGCCGCGGTCGACGATGCGCAGCGCGCGGCGCACGCGTTCGCCGTCGGGATGCGCGGCGAGGATGCGCTCGAACGCGGCCCGCGCGCGCGCGCTGGCCATCGGCGCGACGATGCCCAGGCGCGGTTCGGCCGCCAGCAGCAGCGCGGCGCAGGCGATGAAATCGGCGGCCAGGGTTTCGATCTCGCCCACGCGCGAACCCGGCAGCATCGCCAGGATCGGCGCTTCGTCGTCGAGCCCGAGGGTCATGCGCGCGCCGTCGCGGTCGGGCTGCACCGGCATCTCGTCGGCGAGCGGATGGCCGACGAAGCGCGCGTCCACGCCGTATTCGGCGTAGATCGGCGGCTCCATCGGGAACAGGCACAGCACCCGGTCGGCGCTGAGCCCGATCTTCTGCGCGCGCTTGCGCCGCCACGCCCACACCGACGGGCTGACGTAGTGCGCGGTGCGCACGCCGCGCTGCTTGAGCCAGCGCTCGACCCCGAGATTGAAGTCGGGCGCGTCGATGCCGATGAAGGCGTCGGGCTTCCAATCCAGGATGCGTTGGCGCACGTCGCGGCGCAGGCGCAGCAGCCGCGGCAGGTGCTTGAGCACTTCGACCAAGCCCATCACCGCCAGTTCGCCGGCGTCGAACCAGGTGTCCATGCCGGCCGCGCGCATCTGCTCGCCGCCAATGCCGACGAACTCGGCGCCGGGATAGCGCCGGCGCAGTTCCTGGATCAGTCCCGCGCCGAGCAGGTCGCCGGAGGCTTCGCCGGCGATCAGGGCGAAGCGCGGCGGCGGAGGCGGCGCGGCGGGAAAGATTTCGTCGATGGGGGCGGTGGGAGCGGCGGTCGCGGCGTTCATCGGGGGATGGGGCGCTCTTGGAAGTGGCGTTCCAGTTCGAGTTCGTACTGGCTGCGTTCGAATACGAATCGCAGCGGACCGGGCGGGGCGGACGCGGAGGTCGCCGCGGTCTCGTCGCCGCCATTCTCGCCCGGATTCGGCCCGACCATGGGGCCGGTATCGTCCTCGCGCGTCACTTGCCGCCAAACGACGTGATCGCGGTCAAGCTCCAGAATGCAGGAGATCACGCCGCAGTAGTCGCAGCCGCAGTGGCAGCGATACAGCACCAGCCGGCCCGAGCCGAACTGGTTGTGCGCCGGCTGCAGGCCCAGGAACGCGGCGCGGCCGCGTTCGGCCAGCGCCGGCGGCAGGGCAAGGTCGAGATCGGTATCGCTGTTGCCCAGATCGCGCGTCAGGCCGAGCCAGTGCGCGAGCGGGCGTTCGTCGATGAACAGTTCGGCGGCTTCGGCGCGGTGCGGCGCGCCGTCGATGTCGTAGGCGACGACGGTCCGGCCGATGCGCAGGCGCTGGACCGTCGCGCTCATCGCCGCCTCAGCGCAGCAGCGGCCGCTCGCCGGTGCCGATGAAGTCGAGCAGCGCGCGCACGTCGACGCTGTCGGCGGCGAGCTCCTCGAGCTTGGCGCGCGCTTCCTCCAGCGAGGTGCCGGACATGAAGACGGCGCGGTAGGCGCGCTTGATCGCGGCGATGCGCTCGGGGCCGAAACCGCGGCGCTTGAGCCCTTCGGCGTTGATCCCGCGCGGGCGGCCGTAGCCGTCCTGGGCCACCATCAGGAACGGCGCGACGTCGCCGTTGACCAGCGCGCCCATGCCGATGAAGGCGTGCGCGCCGACCCGGCAGAACTGATGGATGCCGGAGAAGCCGCTCATGATGACGTGGTCTTCGACGGTGACGTGGCCGGCCAGCGTGGAGTTGTTGGAGAACACGCAGTCGTTGCCGATGCGGCAATCGTGGGCGACGTGGGTGTAGGCCAGCAGCCAGTTGCGGTCGCCGATGCGGGTGACGCCGCCGCCGCTGCCGGTGCCGCGGTTGACGGTGACGAACTCGCGGAAGCTGTTGCCGTCGCCGATTACCAGTTCGGTGCGCTCGCCGGCGAACTTCTTGTCCTGCGGGTCGCCGCCGATCGCGCACTGCGCGTGGAAGCGGTTGTCGCGGCCGATCCGGGTCGGCCCGTGGACCACGCAGTGCGGGCCGAACACGGTGCCGTCGCCGACCTCGACCTCGGCGCCGATGTAGCAGAACGCGCCGACCACGACGCCGTCGCCGAGCTTCGCGGCGGGATCGACGAAGGCGGTGGGGTGGATGGTGGCGCTCATCGGATCAGTCCTTGGCTTCGGCGCACATGATGTCGGCGCTGGCCACCTCGCAGCCGTCGACGCGGGCGACGCCGCGGAACAAGGCCATGTTGCGGATCATGCGCTTGAGATCGACTTCCAGCTCCAGGCGGTCGCCGGGCACGACCATGCGCGAGAAGCGGGCGTTGTCGACCTTGACCAGATAGAACGAGCGGCCCGCGGCGACGCCGCCGTGCGAGACCTGGGTCAGCAGGCCGCCGGCCTGGGCCAGCGCCTCGATCACCAGCACGCCGGGCATGACCGGGTTGCCGGGGAAATGGCCGTTGAAGAAAGGCTCGTTGCAGCTCACGCCCTTGATGGCGAGCACGCGCTTGTGCGGTTCCAGTTCCAGCACGCGGTCGATCAGCAGGAACGGGTAGCGGTGCGGGAGCAGTTGCTGGATCGCCGGCACGTCGAGCGGGAGTTGCAGGGTCTGGCTCATCTTGTCTTTCGTCCTTTATCGCACGTCCTGTGCTCGCAGCCGCCGTGCGTGGCGGCCCTTGTGGTGTGACACGGTACCGTCATTGTCCCGCAGTTTCCCCGGCGGGTGTGGCGGCACCGTATGGAGCCCGGCGCGACCGGGCGGGCGGCTCAGCCCTCGTCCGCGTCGGAACCGCCGCGGGTGCGCCGGGCGATCGCGTCGAGCTGCTTGAAGCGCGCGGCGTTCTTGCGCCAGCTGCGGTTGTCCATCAGCGGGGTGCCGGAGGAGTACTCGCCGGGCTCGCGGATCGAGCGGGTGACCAGGCTCATCGCGGTGATGGTGACCTTGTCGCAGACTTCCAGATGGCCCAGCACGCCGGCGCCGCCGCCGATCAGGCAGTAGCGGCCGATCTTGGCGCTGCCGGCCGCGGCCGAGCAGCCGGCCATGGCGCTGTGCGCGCCGATGTGGACGTTGTGGCCGATCTGGATCTGGTTGTCGAGGCGCACGTCCTCTTCGAGCACGGTGTCCTCGATGGCGCCGCGGTCGATCGTGGTGTTGGCGCCGATCTCGCAGTCGTCGCCGATCGATACGCCGCCGAGCTGCGGCACCTTGAGCCAGCGCCCGGCTTCCATCGCCAAACCGAAGCCGTCGGCGCCGAGCACCGCGCCGGGGTGGATCAGCACGCGCCGCCCCAGCCGCACCCGGGTCACCAGGGTCACCCGGGCGACCAGTTCGCAGCCTTCGCCGACGATGCAGTCGTCGCCGATCACGCAGCCCGGGCCGAGCATCGCGCCGGCTTCGATGCGGCTGCGCGCGCCGATGCTGACGAACGGGCCGACGTGGGCGAGCGGAGAGACTTCGGCGCTGGGATCGATGGCCGCGGAGGGATGGATGCCGGCCGGGCGTTCGGGCTTGGGCTCGAACAGGGCGGACATCTTGGCGAAGGCCGAGTAGGGATCGCGCGCGATCAGCGCGGTGCCGGGGTAACCCGCGGCCGCGTCCTCGCGCATCACCACCACGCCGGCGGCGCTGCCGTCGAGCTGCGAGCGGTATTTGGGATTGGCGAGGAACGCCAATTGCGCCGGCCCGGCCTTGGCCAGGGTGCCGACGCCGGCGACGCGGATGTCGCCGTCGCCGTGCAGGCCGAGCGCGAAGCGCTCGGCCAGTTCGGACGCGGTGTAGGAAACCGGATTCACGCCAGGATGCGGCCGCGAGGCCGCGCTCAGAACGTGCCGCCGAAGGTGAACTGCAGGCGCTCGAGTTCGTCGCCGCGGCCGGTCTTCTTGCCGTTGACGTCGAGCACGTCGTCCTGCTTCTTGAACGGGAACGCGTAGCTGATCGAGATCGGGCCCATCGGCGAGCGCCACATCAGCGCGATGCCGGCCGAGGCGCGCAGTTCGCCCGCGTCGAAGGCGTCGTAGTCCTTGTAGACGTTGCCGAAGTCGACGAACGCCGACACGCGCGCGGCCGGAGTGTCGAGCAGGGTCGGGAAGTACATTTCCAGCGAGCCGGTGGTCTTGAACGCGCCGCCCAGCGGCTGCGCGTAGGTGCCGTTGTTGGAGGCCTCGCGCGGACCCAGGGTGTTGTCGGTGAAGCCGCGCACCGAACGCACGCCGCCGGCGTAGAAGTTCTCGAAGAACGGCAGGCCGGTCGCGGTGATGGTTTCCGGCGGCAGCGGGCCGGGGCCGTCGCGGTCGATCACGCGGCTGGTGTCGCTGCCGTAGCTGTCGCCGTAGCCCAGTTCGGCGCGGGTGTTGAGCACCAGATGGCGCGACAGCGGCCAGAACTTGGAGAAGCTGTAGTTGATCTTGTAGTACTCGACCGTCGAGCCCGGCAGGGTCGCTTCCAGCCACAGGCGCTGCTGGGTGCCGGCGGTCGGGGTCAGCGCGTGGTTGAGGCTGTTGCGGCCCCAGCCGATCTGCGCGCGCCAGGCCTTGAAGGTGCGGTGGCCGAGCGCATCGAGGTAATCGACGATGCTCTGCGGGGTGTAGCTGCGGCCGATCAGGATCTCGTTGCTGTCGATGCCGACCAGGCCGGTGATGGCGTCGGTCTCGGTCAGCGGAATGCCCAGCACGACCTGCGCGGTGCCGTTGGTGGTGGAGTACTGCGCGGTGTTGAAGTCGGAGTAGTCCAACTTGCGCCACGACAGGTTGTAGCCCAGCGAGACGCCGTCGTCGGTGAAGTAGGGGTTGGTGTAGGAGAAGTCGAAGCGCTCTTGGTAGTAGCTGCGCTGCGCCTGCACCGACACGCGGTTGCCGCTGCCGAGGAAGTTGTTCTGCGACAGCTGGATCTGCGTGGTCAGCTTGCCGAGCTGCGAATAGCCCAGGCCGAACACGAAGCTGCCGGAGGTGGTTTCCTTGAGGTTGTAGACCACGTCGACCTGATCGTTGCTGCCGGGCACCGGCTTGCTCTCGACGTCGACGGTCTCGAAGTAGCCCAGGCCCTGCAGACGGATCTTGGAACGGTCGATCGCCGCCTGCGAATACCACGTGCCCTCGAACTGGCGCATTTCGCGGCGCAAGACCTCGTCGCCGGTGCGGGTGTTGCCCTTGAAGATGACCCGGCGCACGTTCACGCGCGGACCCGGCACCACCTGCATGTTGATGCCGACGGTCTTGTTCTCGCGGTTGATGTCCGGGATCGGATTGACCTGCGCGAACGCGTAGCCGACGTTGCCGAGGGTCGCGGTGATCGCGTCGGAGCTGATCTCCAGCAAGCGCCGCGAGAAGATCTGCTCGGGCTTGACGATGACCAGCTTCTCGATGTCTTCCTTCGGCAGGATGGTGTCGCCGGTGACCTGCACGCTGGCGATCTTGTACTGGTCGCCCTCGCTCAGGCCGGCGGTGAGGAACATGTCCTGACGGTCGGGGCTGATCGAGACCTGGGTCGAGTCGATGCTGAAATCGACGTAGCCGCGGTCGAGGTAGTAGGCGTTGAGCTTTTCCAGATCGCCGGACAGCTTCTCGCGCGAGTACTGATCGTCGCGGCGGTACCAGCTCAGCCAGTTGTGCTCGCGCGACTCCCAGCCGTTGAGGATGTCCTTCTGCTCGAACTTGTCGTTGCCGATCAGGTTGATGTGGCGGATCTTGGCCGCCTTGCCTTCCTTGACGTTGATCGTGATGTCGACGCGGTTGCGGTCCAGCCGCGCCACGGTCGGGGTGATCTCGACGTTGTACTTGCCGCGGTTGTTGTACTGGCGCGCCAAGTCCTGGGTGACCTTGTCCAGCGCCAGCCGGTCGAAGGTTTCGCCTTCGGCCAGGCCGATGTCCTTCAGGCCCTTGAGCAGGTCGTCGGACTTGATGTCCTTGTTGCCGCTGAGGGTGAGCTTGTTGATCGCCGGACGCTCGGTCACGGTCACCACCAGGATGGTGCCCTGGCGGTCGAGCTGCACGTCCTCGAAGAAGCCGGTCTTGTACAGCGCGCGGATCGCGTCGCCGGCCTTGGCGCTGTCCATGGTGTCGCCGCGCTCGACCGGCAGGTAGGTGAAGACCGTACCGGCGGAAATGCGCTGCAGGCCGTCGATGCGGATGTCGCTGACGGTGAACGAACCGGCGGCCGGCGTCTTGGCGCCGCCTCCCAGCGCGAACGGATCGGCGGACTGCGCCATCGCGGGAATCGCCGGGGCCGAGGTCATTGCCGTGGCAAGGGCGAGGGCGAGCAGGCGGCGATTAGGAATTCGCGTCATCATTACGTCCGTTGGGGGCTGTTTGCCGCGCTGAGGCGCTGGCAGGGGGCGAAGCGGGCAGGGAAGCGTGCTTGGAAAGCGGGGCGAAGCGAGGGAGCGAGCGTCAGGCCGGCATTCAGCGCACCAGGTTGTTCAAGATGTCGTTGTAGAACGCCAGCCCCATGAGGCTCGCGATCAACGCCAGACCGACGAAATGCCCGGCCGCCATGGCTCGCTCGCTGACTGGGCTGCCCTTAACAAGCTCGATAAGGTAATACAGCAGGTGTCCGCCGTCCAAGATCGGGATCGGCAGCAGGTTCAGGATGCCCAGGCTCAGCGACAGCATCGCCAGCAGCTGCAGGTACCACGCCGGGCCGTTGTTGGCGTAGGCGTTGGCGGCGCGGCCGATGGTGACCGGGCCGGCCACGGTGTTCTGCAGCGAGACCCGGCCGGTGAAGGCGCGGCCGATCATCGCGTACAGCTCGCTGGCCTGATGCCAGCTCTCGCGCAGCGCCGCCGGGAACGCCTGCAGCGGGCCGTAGCGCAGCACCGCGTCGCGCTGGGGCACCGGCGGATTGGCTGGTTCGACGCCGAAGCCCCAGAACGAGCGGCCGTCGCGCTCGATCCAGGCCGGCTGGATTTCCAGCGCCAGACGGTCGCCGTTGCGCTGGACTTCGATCATCGCCTTGCCGCCGCGCTCGCCCAGGCGCTTGACCGCGGCGGGCAGGTCGTTCCAGCTCGGGATCGGGTCGCCGTCCAGGGCGGTGATGCGGTCGCCCTCGGCCAGCACGCGCCAGCCGGGCATGTCCGGCAGCACTCGGCCGATCACCGCCGGAATCATCTCGTGGCGGCCGGCCAGACCGATCACCTGGACCGCGCGGCGCTGGTCGAATTCGGCCGGCAGATGGGACAGGCGCAGGGTGCGGACCAGCTCGCTGCCGTTCTCGGCGCGGACCTTGACCGGCACGTCGTCGCGGTCGAGCGCGTGCGGGATCAGCGCCATCTGCACCTCGCTCCAGGTCGGGGTGGCGCGCTCGCCGACGGATTCGATGGTGTCGCCGCGGCGCAGCCCGGATTCGGCGGCGATGGCCGACACGCTGCCGACCACCGGCGCGTAATCGGGCCGGCCGATCACGAACATGCCCCACAGGAAGGCCACGCACAGGATCAGGTTGGCGGCCGGACCGGCGGCGACGATGGCGATGCGTTGCCACACCGGCTTGCGGTTGAAGGCGTAGGGCTGCAGGGCTTCGCCGATCTCGTACTCGCGCTCGTCGAGCATCTTGACGTAGCCGCCGAGCGGGATGCGGCCGATGGCGTATTCGGTGCCGTCCTTGCCGACCCGCATCCACAGCGGCTTGCCGAAGCCGATGGAGAAGCGCAGCACCTTGACCCCGCAGCGGCGGGCGACCCAAAAGTGGCCGAATTCGTGGAAGGTCACCAGCAAACCGATGCTGATGATCAGCCACCACAGGGAGCCCAGGATTTCGCTCATGGCCGTGTCGGGTCAGGGTCGGGCGGCGTGGCCGATCGCCTGCTCGGCGTGGCGGCGGGCCTGGAGATCGGCCTCGCGCAGCGCCGCCAGCGAGCTGGCCGGGGTGGGCGGAAGCGCGGCGAGGGTGTCCTCGACCAGCGCGGGAATCGCTAGGAAGCCTACGCGCCGCTGAAGAAAGGCTGAAACGGCCACTTCGTTGGCGGCGTTGAGCGTGGCCGGCGCGGTGCCGCCGGCGGCCAGGGCCTGGAAGGCCAGGCGCAGGCAGGGGAAGGCGTCCAGGTCCGGGCGCTCGAATTCGAGCTTGCCGTGGGCGAGCAGGTCCAGCCCCGACACCCCCGACTCGATCCGCTGCGGCCAGCCGAAACCGACCGCCAGCGAGGTGCGCATGTCCGGCAGGCCGAGCTGGGCCAAGGTCGAGCCGTCGACGAATTCGACCAGCGAATGGACCAGGCTCTGCGGATGCACCAGCACCTCGATCGGCAGCCCGGGGCGGCCGAACAGGTGGTGGGCCTCGATCACTTCCAGCCCCTTGTTCATCAGCGTGGCCGAGTCGACCGAGATCTTCGGGCCCATCGACCACTTCGGGTGGGCGACGGCCTGCTCCGGGGTGACTTCGCCCAATTGCGAACGTGTACGCCCGCGGAACGGCCCGCCGGAGGCGGTCAGTAGGATCCGCTTGAGCCCGGCGTGGGCGTGGGCGTCGGGCAGGCACTGGAAGATCGCGTTGTGCTCGCTGTCGATCGGCACGATGCTCGCGCCGGCCTCGTGCGCGGCGCGCATCAGCAGCTCGCCGGCCAGCACCAGCGATTCCTTGTTGGCCAGCAACAGGCGCTTGCCGGCGCGCGCGGCGGCGAGCGTGGAATCCAGGCCGGCGGCGCCGACGATCGCCGCGACCACGGTGTCGCAGGCGTCGGAGCCGGCCAGTTCGACCAGCGCCTCGCCGCCGCAATGCGCCTGGGTCGGCAGGCCGCGCTCGCGCAGGCCGTCGCGCAGGGCGTCGTAGCAGGCCGGATCGGCGATGACCGCGTGCAGCGGACGATGCCGCTCGCACAGCGCCAGCAGCGCCTCGACCTTGCCGCCGGCGGCGAGCACGGTGGCCTGCAGCGCCTGCGGATGGCGGGCGATCACGTCCAGCGCCGAAGCGCCGATGGAACCGGTGGCGCCGAGCACGGCGACCTTGCGCATAGGCAGCGTCATCGGCTCAGAACCCGAAGATGGCCTTGCCCAGGGCGAACGCGGGCAGCGCCGCGAGCACGCCGTCGACGCGGTCGAGGATGCCGCCGTGGCCCGGAATCAGGTGCCCGGAGTCTTTGACCCCGGCATGGCGCTTGAGCAAGCTCTCGAACAGGTCGCCGACCACCGAGAACAGCACCGCGACCAGCGCCACCAGCGCCACCCACGGCAGTTGCGCGGTGGTCGCGCCGGCCAGCAGCGCGAAGCCGACGCCGGCGGCGATGCCGGCGACGGCGCCGCCGATCAGGCCTTCGACGGTCTTGTTCGGGCTGACCCGCGGGGCCAGCTTGAGCATGCCGAACTTGCGCCCGGCGAAATACGCGCCCGAATCGGCCGCCCAGACCACGGCCAGCGCGGTCAGCAGCCACCAATGGCCGTTGGGGCCGTCGGCGTGGATCCAGGTCAGCGCGCACCACGCCGGAATCACGCTCAGCGCGGCCGCGGCCAGCTTGAACATGCGCGCGTAGGTGCGGTGGTCGCTGGCGAAATTGAAGCGCTGCAGCCACAGCAGGGCCAGCAGCCACCAGATCACCCCGACCAGGGACGCGATCTTGAACAGCACCATCGACGGCGGCTGGGCCGGATCGCCGGCGCCGCCGCCGCGCGAGGCCCACACGATCGCCACCATCAGCGCCATGTGCACCACCAGCAGCACGGTGCGCGAGAGGGTGTCCTCGATCTCGGCCAGATCGAACCACTCCCACAGCCCGGCCAGGAACACGACCGCGGCCGCCGCGATCAACCACGGGGTCGGCAACAGCAAGATCGCGGCGATCGCCACGGGCGCCATGACCAGCGCGGCGAGCAGGCGGGTTTTGGTCATTCAACGGTCTCGTTGGTCTGGGCCGCGATCTGCGCCCCGGTCAGGCCGAAGCGGCGCTCGCGCCCGCCGAATTCGTCCAGCGCGCGCTGCAGCATGGCCGCGTCGAGCTCCGGCCACAGCGCTTCGGTGAACCACAGTTCGGTGTAGGCCAGCTGCCACAGCAGGAAGTTGCTGATGCGGGTGTCGCCGCCGGTGCGGATGAACAGGTCCGGCGGCGGCAGGTCGGCCAGGCACATGCGCGCGGCCAGCAGGTTCTCGTCGATGGCTTCGGCGGCCAGCCGGCCGGCGGCCACGTCCTGGGCCAGCGAACGCGCGGCCTGGGCGATGTCCCAGCGGCCGCCGTAGCTGGCGGCGATGGTCAGGTGCAGGACGGTGTTGGCCTGGGTCTGACGCTCGGCCGCGGCCATGCGTTGGCGGATCTTGTCGGAGAAGCGGTCGCGCTCGCCGATGAAGCGCACGCGCACGCCGCGCCGGTGCAGTTCCTCGACCTCGCGCTCCAGCGCGTTGAGGAACAGCTTCATCAAGCCACCGACCTCGTCCTCGGGCCGGCCCCAGTTTTCGCTGGAGAAGGCGAACAGGGTCAGCGCCTCGACGCCGCGCTCGATGCAGAAATCGATGCACACGTTGACCGCGCGCGCGCCGGCGCGGTGGCCGATGATGCGCGGCCGGCGCCGGCGCTCGGCCCAGCGGCCGTTGCCGTCCATGATGACGGCGAGGTGGCGCGGGATGCGTGCGGGCGCGGCGGTGGCGGGCTCGGAAGGCATGGCGCCGATGATGGGAACCTCAGGCGGGAAGGGCGGGGAACGGAGCGGACGCGCGCCGCGGCGCGGGCGTCGCGGCGGATCGGCGGCGGACCCGGGGACTGGACCCGCGCATCGCGCGGAAGTTCAGTCGCGGGCCGCCGCGCGCGGCGTCAGACCGCCATCAATTCCTGTTCCTTGGCCTTGACCACGCCGTCGACGTCCTTGATCGCGTTGTCGGTGATCTTCTGGATGTCGCCTTCGAAGCCGCGCAGCTCGTCCTCGGTGACCTTCTTGTCCTTGAGCAGTTCCTTGGCCTGATGGTTGGCGTCGCGGCGGATGTTGCGCACCGCCACCTTGGCGTTCTCGCTCTCGCTGTGCACGACCTTGGTCAGCTCCTTGCGGCGCTCTTCGGTCAGCGCGGGCAGGTTGATGCGGATGACCGTGCCGGCGGTGTTCGGGGTCAGGCCCAGGTCGGAGGCGAGGATCGCCTTCTCGACCGCGCCGACGATCTGCTTTTCCCACGGGGTGATGGTCAGGGTGCGCGCATCGCTGACCTGGACGCTGGCGACCTGATTCAACGGCATGTCCGAACCGTGGTAGTTGACCTTGAGATGGTCCACCAGCGCGGTGGAGGCGCGGCCGGTGCGGACCTTGGTCAGATCGTGGCGGAAGGCTTCCACGCTCTTGGCCATGCGGTTCTGTGCGTCTTTCTTGATGTCGTTGAGCATCGCCGGCTCCGGTCCTTTCGTAACGGTAACTGCAAGGGTAATCGCGGGATTATATGGGCTCGGGCGGGTTTTGCGGACCTCATCGGGCCGGAGCGGGGGCGCGCGGGCGCTCGTCGGGGCCGGTTCGCGGGCTCGCGCGGCGGGAGAAAACCGGCGTATCGGAGCGGTTTTCGAGGCGCGTTCGGACTGGGGTTTTGTGCGGTTTCCGCTCTCGGCGGCCGCGAACGGCGACGCCCGCGACGGCGCCGCAGGCGGATCGGGACGCGTCGGCGATCACGTTTTGGCGCGCGCGCCGGCGAGGCGGGCGTTCAGTCGCGGCCGGGCCGCGGTTCGCGCCGGGAGTTCGCGCTGCGTTGCAGCATCGATGCTCAGCGGCAGCGGCAGCGGCAGCGGCAGCCGCTCAGCCGCTCAGCCGCGCGGGTCGTGGCTGTGCTGGCGCGGGTGGTCGTGGCGTTCGCGCTCGCGTTCGCGCGCGTCGGCGGCGCGCGTGGCGTCGTCGTGGTCGTCGTCGTGGCCGTGGCCGGCATGAGCGTGACCGCCGCAGGCGTGGCCGTGGTCGTGCGCGGAGTGATCGTGCCCAGCATGATCGTGCGCATGGCCGGCATGCTCGCCGTGATCGTGGCCGGCGTGCCCGTGCCCCTCATGATCGCCGTGCCCATGCCCATGCCCATGCCCATGCCCGTGATGCGCATGCGCGCCGCGCCCGTGCGGCGCGCGGTCGTGGCGGTCGTGCTCGCACGCGCCGCCGTGCTCGACCTGCAAGGTCGGATGATTGATGCCGAAGCGTTGGTCGAGCTCGCGGTTGAGCCGGTCGATGAAGACGTCGTGGTCGCGGTCGTCCGGGCGCACGATGTGCGCGGTCATCGCGATCTCGCCCGCGCCCAGCGACCAGATGTGCACGTGATGCACGGTCAGTACGCCGGGCTGCGAGCGCAGCAGCGTTTCCACCTCGTTGCGGTCGATGTTCGAGGGCACCGCGTCCATCGCCGCGTTGAAGCTCTCGCGCAGCAGGCCGAACGCGCCGACCGCGACCACCGCGCCGATCAGCAGGGCGATCGCCGGATCCAGCCATTCCCAGCCGGTCAGCCACATGCCCGCGCCGGCCAGCACCGCCGCCAGCGACACCGCGGCGTCGGCCATCAGATGCAAGAACGCGCCGCGGCGGTTGAGGTCGTGCTCGTGCCCGTCGCGCACCAGCCACGCCGCGCCGAGATTGACCGCGATGCCGAGCGCGGCGACCACGATCACCGGCAGCGCCGGAATCGCCGGCGGCGCGTCGAAGCGGCGGATCGCCTCCCACGCCAGCGCGCCGGAGAAACCCACCAGCAGCAGCGCGTTGGCCAGCGGCGACAACAGCGTCGCGCGGCGCCAGCCGTAGGTGTGGCGTTCGGTCGGCAAGCGCCGCGCCAGCACCGCCGCGCCCCAGGCCAGGCCCAGGCCGACCACGTCGCCGAGGTTGTGCAGCGCGTCGGACAGCAGCGCCAGCGAGTTGGTCCAGAAACCGTAGCCGGCTTCCAGCGCGGTGTAGGCCAGATTGATCAGGGTCACCGCGGCGAACGCGCGGGTGCCGCTTTCGAGGCCGTGATGGTGGCCGTGGCCGCCGTGGGAATGGCTGTGCGAGTGCATGGACGAATGCTGTCACGGCCGCCGCCGCGAACACTATTACAGCCCGCGCGCGGCCGCGGTTAAACCATGGCGGGCTTCGGCGAATCCCACTCCTTACGGCCGCGGGCGGGGCCGGGCGGTCCGCCCGGCCCATGACTTCAGTCACGTTGACGACAGCTGTAGTCAACGGCACATTGACTACAACTGTAGCTACGAGGGATCGGGATGGCGCGCAAGTCGATCGGCGACCAGGAACTGGCGCTGCTGAACCACATCTCCGAACGCGGCGACGCTTCGGTCGGCGAGGTCGCGGCCGAGTTCGGCGAGGCGCGCGGGCTGGCCCGCTCGACCGTGCTGACGATGATGGAGCGGCTGCGCGCCAAGGCTTACCTGCGCCGGCGCAAGGTCGCCGGCGTGTACCGCTACGCCACCCAGACCCCGGCCGACGACGTGATGCGCAGCGCGGTCGGCAGCTTCGTCGCCAACACCCTGCAAGGCTCGCTGTCGCCGTTCGTGGCGTGGATGTCGCAACGCGCGCAGGTCAGCGATCAGGAACTGGCCGAACTCGAAAGCCTGGTCGCCGATCTGCAAGCGCGGCGCAAGGAGGACTGACATGAACCTGGATTGGATCGGCGAAACCGTGTTGCCGCGCTTGCTCGCGGCCGGCCTGCAGTCCGTGTTCCTGGTCGCGGCGATCTGGCTGCTGGTGCGCTGGCTGCGCCCTAGCGCGGCGGTGCGCTGTTGGCTGTGGTGGTGCGCCTCGATGCAGTTGCTGCTCGGCATGTTGTGGCCGGCGCCGCTGGAATTGCGGCTGCTGCCGGCGCAGTGGCTGGATGCGGCCGAAGCCGCGGCCGCGCCGGCGGCGCCGCAACTGTCGCCGTCGGCGCAGTTGCCGTTCCTGGTGACCCGCGATCTGGCCGCGCGCGCCGATCTGGCCGCCACGCCGTCCGCCGCGGCGCCGGGCCCCGAGTGGCTGTCGTGGCCGGCGCTGTTCGCCGCGCTGTGGCTGGCCGGCGTGATCGTGCTGGCGGCGATCGGCGCGCGCGCTTATCTGGGCATGCGCCGCCGCGTCGCCGCCGCGCGCGACTGCGAGCATGCGCCGGCGTTGGACGCTTACCGCAGCCTCGGCGCCAGCCTCGGCCTGCGCCGCCTGCCGCCGCTGCGCGTCTCGGCGCAGATCGATTCGCCGCAACTGGTCGGCCCGCCGGCGACCGTGCTGCTGCCGCAGCGGCAACTCGCCGAGCTGAGCGACGACGAACTGGCGATGGCTTTGCATCACGAACTCACCCACCTGCGTCGTCGCGACCTGTGGTGGGGCTGGGCGCCGGCGCTGGCCCGGCACCTGTTCTTCTTCCATCCGCTCGCTCATCTGATCGCGCGCGAGTATTCGATCGCCCGCGAACAAGCCTGCGACGCGGCCGTGCTCGACAGCCGCCGCTACGCCGCCCACGACTACGGCCGGCTGCTGCTGCGCCTGGGCGTGGCGCCGCGCGCGGCGGCCGCCCTGGCCGGCGCGTCGCCCACCTACACCGTGCTCAAACGGAGACTGACCATGCTGCAAAACTCGACTTCCCCCGCGCGCCTGGGCGGCGTCGCCCTGGCCGTCGCCGTGGCCGTGCTGGGACTGGTGCCGTACAAGGTCACCGCCGCGGCCGAAGAGGCGACGCTGGGCGTCGCCGTGGCCAGCGTCGCGGCCAGCGGCAGCGCCCGCACGCGGACGCACACGCAGTCCAACGTCACCATCCACCACCGCAAGACCGCCTCCGGCGAGCAACGCATCACCGAGATCAACGACGGCGGCGATCCCAAGGTGTGGGCGATCAAGGACGGCCAGTACTTCCGCGTGTACGACGACGGCCGCTACGAACCGGTGCGCGACGCGGCGACCCGCACGCATTTGGACGGTCTGCAGCGCGACGCGGCGCAGGCGGAGGTCGACGCCGGCAAGGCCGAAATCGAAGCCGCCAAGGCCATGCGCGAGGCCGACCGGGCGATGCGCGAAGCCGCCGACTCGTCCCGCGAGGCGCAAGAAGAAGCGCGCCAGGCCCGCATCGAGGCGGCGCGCGCGCGCGCCGAGGCCGAACGCGATCACGCCCAGGCGATGCGCGATGCCGAGCAAGCGCGCCGCGACGCCGACGAGGCCGTGCGCGAAGCCGGGCAGGCGCGCGCGCAGGCCCTGCGCGAAGGCGAACAGGCGCGGCGCAACGGCGAGCAGGCGCGCCGCGACGGCGAACAGGCCAAGCGCGAAGCCCAGCGGGCGCGCGAACAGGCTTTGCGCGACGGCGAACAGGCCAAGCGCAACGGCGAGCAAGCCAGGCGCAACGGCGAGCAAGTGCGCCGCGACGCGGAACTGGCGCGGCGCAACGGCGAGCAGGCCCGGCGCAATGCGCTCGAAGCCCAGCGCGGCGGCGAACAAGCGCGCCGCGATGCGGAACAGGCCCGCCGCAACGGCGAACAAGCCCGGCGCGACGCCGAGCAGGCGCAGCGCAACGCCGATCAGGCGAGCCGCGACGCGCGCGAACAAGCCGCGCGCGACGCCCAGCGCGCGCGCCACGCCATCGTCGTCGCTCAGGTTCAGCGCGACGTCCGCTCGAGCATGGCCGACAGCGCATCGCTGCGCGCCACCATGGACAGGGCGATGCGCGCGACGCGAGAGGTCGAGGTGAAGGTCAAGGTCGATCCGAATATCGACATCCACACGGCGGTGGCCATCGGCCGCGCCCAGGCCGATGCGCACGCCCACCAAGCGGCCGCGCGCGACAGCCAGCAGATCGCCCGGGAGGCGCTGCGCGCGACCCAGCAGGCGCAGCGCGAGGCGCAGCGCGAACTCGCCGACGCAGGCAGCTGAGCCGGGCCGGACGCGCGAAGCGGGCCGACCGGTCTGCGCCCGGCGCGTTCATCGATCGAACCTGTCGACGGCCGCCTGTCCGCCTAGGCCGGCGACCTCCACCCCAACCGATGCTGTGCAGCACCCCTGGCCGAACGCGCCCCCGCATAAGGCAACGGCCCCGGTCGCAGCGCGCCCGAGGCCGTCTCTTTATCCGAATGCCGCGGCGCTCGCGCCGCGCCGGCCTCAGTGGCTGCGGCCCTGCACCAAAGTGCCGATGTTCTCGCCGCGCAGGATGCTCAACAGCACGCCCGGCTGGCCCATGTCGAAGATGCGCAGCGGCAGTTCGCTATCGCGCGCCAGGGCGAAGGCGGCGGTGTCCATCACCTGCAGATCGCGGGTGATCACCTCGTCGTAGCTGAGCTTGTCGAAGCGCACCGCGTCGCTGTGCTTCTTCGGATCCTTGTCGTACACGCCGTCGACCTTGGTCGCCTTGAGCAGCAGGTCGGCGCCGATCTCGATCGCGCGCAGCGCGGCGCCCGAGTCGGTGGTGAAGAACGGGCTGCCGACGCCGGCGGCGAAGATCGCGATGCGGCCCTTTTCCAGATGGCGGATGGCGCGGCGGCGGATGTAGTCCTCGCACACGTCGTTGATCTTGATCGCGCTCATCACCCGCACCTTGGCGCCGAGCTTTTCCAGCGAATCCTGCATCGCCAGCGCGTTGATGACCGTGGCCAGCATGCCCATCTGGTCGCCGGTGACCCGGTCCATGCCGCCGGCCGCGAGGCCCGCGCCGCGGAAGATGTTGCCGCCGCCGATCACCAGCGCCACTTCGGCGCCGGCTTGTTGCACTTCGATGACCTCGCGCGCGAGCCGGCCGATGACCTTGGGGTCGATGCCGTAATCCTCGTCCCCCATCAACGCCTCGCCGGAAAGTTTCAACAGGACACGGCGATAGGCGAGCTGGGACATGAGCGATCTCGGGGGAGGCGGAAAACGGGCGGAATTGTAGCTCAAGCCCGGCGCCCGCGGCGTGCGGGAATGGGCCGCCGGCAGCGGTTCGCGGCCGCGGCGGCCGGCGCGTGCGGGCGTCGTTCAGCCCGTTGCCCAGCCTGTATGATCGCCGCCGCAGGTCCATCCAGGAACCGCCGCGGCCGGCGCCGCCCCCGGCGCGCCGCGCACTACCCAAGGAGTTGGCTACGTGACGATCAAGAACCTCAACGAATTCCTCGAAAGCTCCAAGCAGAAGGATCTGAGCCCGGAGACGTTCGAGTTGGAAAGCCCGTACATGCTCGAGGTCAAGCTCGACGGCCGGGTCTGGGCCAAGGCCGGTTCGATGGTCGCCTACCGCGGCGGCGTCAAGTTCGTGCGCCAGGGGCTGATGGAGCAGGGCCTGACCAGCCTGCTGAAGAAGGCGATCAGCGGCGAAGGCACCCAGCTGATGAAGATGGAAGGACAGGGCCGCGTCTACATCGCCGACGCCGGCAAGAAGATCACCCTGCTGCGCCTGAACGGCGAGTCGATCTTCGTCAACGGCAACGACGTGCTGGCCTTCCAGGACGGCATCCAGTCCGACATCAAGATGATGCGCAAAGTCGCCGGGATGATGTCGGGCGGCCTGTTCAACGTGAAGCTCAGCGGCGCCGGCGTGGTCGCGATCACTTCGCATTACGAGCCGCTGACCCTGGCGGTGACCCCGGACCAGCCGGTCTTCACCGATCCCAACGCCACCGTCGCCTGGTCGGGCGGCCTGAGCCCGGACATCGTCACCGACATCTCGCTGGGCACGCTGTTCGGCCGCGGCTCGGGCGAGAGCATCCAGCTCAAGTTCGCCGGCACCGGCTGGGTGGTGGTGCAGCCGTACGAAGAGGTCTATTTCCAGCACACCGCCTGATCGCGGGAAACCGCGGGCGAGGATGGATTCGACGCGAAAAGGAGTTCTGCGATGAAGTTCGTTGCGATGGTGGTGTGCGGCGCGTTGTTGCCGGCGGCGTTGGCGGGAGCCGCGCCGCCGCGCGCGGTGCCGGTGGAAGTCGGCGGCAGCGAGGAATGGGACGCCTGCGGCTCGATGGGGCAGGTGCGCGGGCTCAAGGCCGACGGCGACGGTTTCCTGGCCGTGCGCGCCGGGCCCGGCGCCGACTATCCGATGCTCGATAAGCTCGGCAACGGGCGCTCGGTCTATCTGTGCGGAAGCCGGGGGCGCTGGACGGCGGTGGTCTATGTGGACGCCGGCGCGGACGCCAGCGTGTGCGGCGTGAGCTCGGCCATCGCCAAGGCGCGCGTGTATCGCGGGCCGTGCAAATCCGGCTGGGTCAACACGGCCTGGATCGAAGTGGTCGCCGGCTGAGGCGTCGAAGGAGACTGCGATGAAATCGAGCAAGGCTGCGCTGCTTGCGCTGGCGTTGACGCTGTCGGTGAACTCGACGCTGGCCGCGCCGCCGCACGCGGTGCCGGTCGAGGTCGGCGGCGACGCGATCCTCGACGCCTGCGGCTCGCTGGGCCGCGTGCACGGCCTCAAGGTCGGCGGCGACGGCTTCCTGGCCGTGCGCGACGGCCCGGGTTCGGCGTATGCGATGACCGACAAGCTCAGCGAAAACCGCGAGGTGCTGATGTGCGACCAGCGCGGCGAGTGGATCGCGGTGGTCTACAGCGATTCGAGCCTGGGCCGCTGCGGCGCGACGTCGCCGATCGCCAAGCGGCAGCCGTATCGCGGCCCGTGCAAGTCGGGCTGGGTGCACGGGAAGTGGATCGAGCTGATGGCGGGCTAAGTCGGGCGCGTGCCGCCGGAAACGAGCGGAGAGCAACGAGCGGCGCTCCGGCTTTTTCCCGTTACTCGCGCCGCGCGTTTGCGCAAAGAAAAAGGCCGCGGAATCCGCGGCCTTTTTCGTCTAGCCCGAAGCGGGCAGGGCGGCTTACGCCAGACCCGCCTGCTTCATGACTTCGGCGGCGAAGTCGTCGGTCTGCTTCTCGATGCCTTCGCCCACGACCAGACGGGTCATGCTGACGACGTCGGCGCCGGCGGCCTTGACCGCCTGCTCGACGGTCTGGTCCGAGTTCAGCACGTACGGCTGGCCGTACAGGGTGACCTCGTTGACGATCTTGGCGATCTTGCCGCTGATGATCTTCTCCAGGATGTCGGCCGGCTTGGCCTTGTCCTTCTCCGACATCTTGGCCAGCTCGATTTCCTTTTCCTTGGCCACGAACTCGGCCGGAACGTCGGAGGCCTTGATGTGCGGCGGGTTCATCGCCGCGACGTGCATCGCGATGCCGCGCGCCAGTTCGGCGTCGCCGCCCTTGAGTTCGATCAGCACGCCGATCTTGCCGCCGTGCACGTAGGCCGCGACGTTGTTGGCGCTGTCCAGACGGACCAGGCGGCGCACCTGCAGGTTCTCGCCGACCTTGGCGATGACCGCGGCGCGGGTTTCCTCGACGGTTTCGCCGGTCGGCAGCTTGGCGGCCTTCAGGGCTTCCGCGTCGGCGGCGCCGGAGGTCAGGGCGACCTGGGCGACGGCGTCGGTGAAGGCCAGGAAGTTGCTGTCCTTGGCGACGAAGTCGGTTTCCGAGTTGATCTCGACCAGCACGGCCTTGCCGCCGTCCTGGGCGACCGCGATGCGGCCTTCGGCGGCGACGCGGTCGGCCTTCTTCTCGGCCTTGACGGCGCCGGACTTGCGCAGCCACTCGACGGCGGCTTCCAGGTCGCCGTTGGTTTCGGTCAGGGCCTTCTTGCACTCCATCATGCCGGCGCCGGTGCGCTCGCGGAGTTCCTTGACCAGGGAAGCGGTGATTTCAGCCATGAGATTACCTCGGGTATTCGTGTGGCTCGTCGTAGGAGCGGCGTAAGCCGCGAGGCAAGCGAAGAGGTGTGGTGCCACGAAATCGGCCGGAGCGATGATGTCCGGCCAGCCTTTCGCCTCGGGTCGCGCGCGGCCGGGGCCCGATACGGGCCGATCAGCGTCGAATGCGCGCGGAGCTTCGTTTGTCGCGGCTTACGCCGCTCCTACGGGAGCGGATGCGGGTGTCGCAGCCGCGCAGTGTCGCGCGGCTGCATGACGGTGCGGCGACTGCGGGCCGATTACTCGGCCGCAGCGGCGTCCGGCTTGGCGGCGGCCGGAGCGGCCGGCTTCTTGTTGGCCGGAGCGCGGCCGCGCGGAGCCTTGCGGTCGTCCTTGCCGGCTTCGTCGCCGGCGTCGGCGGCGGCGAACTCTTCCTCGCGCACGCCGGCGCTCGGCGCGGCGGCCTTGCCTTCCAGCACGGCGTCGGCGGCGGCGCGGGCGTACAGCTGCACGGCGCGGATGGCGTCGTCGTTGCCCGGGATGGCGTAGTCGACCAGTTCCGGGTTGTAGTTGGTGTCGACCACGGCGATGACCGGGATGCCGAGCTTCTTGGCTTCCTTGATCGCGATGTCTTCATGACCGATGTCGATCACGAACAGCGCGTCGGGCAGACGGTTCATGTCCTTGATGCCGCCCAGCGAGGCTTCCAGCTTGTCGCGCTCGCGGCGCAGGCCCAGCACTTCGTGCTTGACCATCTTCTGGAAGGTGCCGTCGGTTTCGCCGGCTTCCAGTTCCTTCAAGCGCGAGACCGACTGCTTGACGGTGCGGAAGTTGGTCAGGGTGCCGCCCAGCCAGCGCTGGGTCATGAACGGCATGCCGCAACGCTCGGCCTCTTCCTTGATCGACTCGCGCGCCGAGCGCTTGGTGCCGATGAACAGGATGGTGCCGCGCTTCTGGGCGATGCCCGAGATGAAGTTCATCGCGTCGTTGAACAGCGGAACGGTCTTCTCGAGGTTGATGATGTGGATCTTGCCGCGCGCGCCGAAGATGTACGGACCCATCTTGGGGTTCCAGTAACGGGTCTGGTGGCCGAAGTGGACGCCGGCTTCCAGCATCTGACGCATGGTGATCTGGGGCATTGCAAAACTCCGAAGGCAGTGGAACCGGCGCCCGGATAGGTGAGGGCGCTGCGCCGCGGCGAGCCGCGGTCGCGAGGTTCCGGGGTTGGGCCTCCCTGTCGCTTCCGTGTCCGAACCGCTGCGGGGCGGAGCTTGCGGCTCCGAACCTTGGGCGGCACCCCGGCACGGGGGATGGCGGCAGGTGTGAATTCGCCGGTGACGTCCGGCGTGGACGGCTGAGATCGGGGCTCGGGAATGAGCGGTCCGGTCGCAGAGCCGCGGAATTGTAGCCGCGGTGGGGGCTTAGGGCAACTTTGCCGCTGGGCGGGCTCGCTTGGAGCGCCTAGGAGGGCTTGCGGGTCGATGATTTCGGCCCAATCGCGGCGATATCTGGGGCGAAACGGCAGCCGACGCGCCCTCATGGTCTCCGGCAAGCCTGAGATCGCTTCAATCCCCCGTCCCGGCACGCTGTGGACCGTACGGTGCGGTGATCCCGATCGCCTGAATGAGCGATAATGCCGCCATGGCCATTTCCATCAAGACCCCCGAAGAGATCGAGAAGATGCGCGTCGCCGGCCGCTTGGCCGCCGAAGTGCTCCAGGTCGTCGCCCCTTACGTCAAGCCGGGCGTCAGCACCGGCGAGCTGGACCGCATCTGCTACGACCATATCGTCAACGTGCAGAAAGCGATCCCGGCCAACGTCGGCTACAAGGGATTCCCCAAGACCGTGTGCACCTCGGTCAACAACGTCATCTGCCACGGCATTCCCAGCGACGGCAAGATCCTCAAGGACGGCGACATCGTCAATATCGACGTCACCGTCATCAAGGACGGCTGGCACGGCGACACCAGCCGCATGTATTACGCCGGCACGCCCTCGGTGATGGCCAAGCGTCTGGTCGAGGTGACCCGCGAGGCGATGTTCCGCGCGATCCGCTTCGTCAAGCCCGGCGCGACGCTCGGCGACATCGGCCACATCATCCAGACCTACGCCGAAGCCGAGCGCTTCAGCGTGGTGCGCGATTACTGCGGCCACGGCATCGGCCGCGTCTACCACGAAGAACCGCAGGTGCTGCACGTGGGCCGGGCGGGCGAGGGCATCAAGCTGGTGCCCGGCATGACCTTCACCATCGAACCGATGATCAACGAAGGCACCTACCGGCATAAGACCCTGCCGGACGGTTGGACCGTGGTGACCAAGGACCGCAAGCTGTCGGCGCAGTGGGAGCACACCGTCGCGGTGACCGAGGACGGCGTCGAAATCCTGACCCGCGTGCCCGGCGACGACAACGACCTATGACCGGCCCCGTCGCCGACGAACGCTCGGCGACGCCCGTGGCGGCGGCCGACGCCGCCGCTGCCGCGCCCGGCAGTCCCGCCGCGATCCGCGCCGCGCTGGCGACGGTCGACGCGGCCTTGGCCGATCGCTTCGACAACGGCGGCGACGCCGACATCGACAAACTGCTGCGCGCGCGCGCCGACGCGGTCGACGCGCAAGTGCGCGCGGCGTGGCGGGCCTGCATCGCCGCCGATGCGCTGCTGTCGCTGTTCGCGGTCGGCGGTTACGGCCGCGGCGAACTGTTCCCGCAATCGGACATCGATCTGCTGGTGCTGGCCGAGCCCGAGGCACAGGCCGCGCAGGCCGAACAGCTCGGCCGTTTCTTCGCCACCTTGTGGGACGCCGGCTTGCCGGTCGGCCACGCGGTGCGTTCGGCCGCGCAATGCACCGAAGCCGGCAGCGACCTGACCGTGCTCACCGCGATGCTGGAAGCGCGCCCGATCGCCGCCGACGCGGTCGCGCGCATGGCCCTGCAAGCGGCGATCGCGCCGGCGCAGGTGTGGCCGGCGCGCGACTTCTTCGTCGCCAAGCGCGACGAACTGCGCCAGCGCCATTCGCGTTACGGCGACACCGCCGACAACCTCGAGCCCAACCTCAAGGAAGGCCCGGGCGGCATGCGCGACGTGCAGAGCCTGCACTGGATGGCGCTGCGCATCATCGGCACGTCCGATCTGGAATCGCTGGTATCCATCGGCCAACTTGGCGCCGACGAATGGGCCACGCTGGAACGCGAGCGCCGTGCGCTGTCGCGGCTGCGCTTCGGCCTGCATCTGGTCGCGCGCAAGCGCGAGGAACGGCTGCGCTTCGATTACCAGAAAGTGCTGGCCGAGCGCCTGGGCCACGTCGACAGCGCCGATAATCTCGCCGTCGAACAGATGATGCAGGGCTTCTATCGCAGCGCCGCGCTGGTGCAGCGCATCGGCGAGCGCCTGCTGCAGCGGTTCGAGGAGCAGATCGAAGGCGAGGCCGCGCCGGTGCCGCTGGGCGCGCCGTATGAAGCCTTCGAACTGCGCCGCGACTACATCGCCGCGCGCGACGCGCACTGGCCGAACGACGCGTCCGAGGTGTTCGCGCTGTTCGCGGCCTGGGCCGCGCACGACGAAATCCGCGGCCTGCATTCGCGCACCGCGCGCGCGCTGGCCGAAGCGCTGACCCAGGTGCCGAGCTTCGAGCAGGCCGAGCCGGCGTTGCGCGAACGGTTCCTGAAAATCCTGCGCGGCCCGCATCCGGTGCACGCGCTCGAACGCATGGCCCGCCTGGGCGTGCTGGGGCGCTGGATTCCGGCGTTCTCGAAAGTCTCCGGGCGCATGCAGTTCGACCTGTTCCACGTTTACACCGTGGACCAGCACACCCTGGCGGTGCTGCGCAATCTGGCGCGCTTCGCCTCCGGCGTGGCGGACGAGCGCTTCAGCATCGCGCACGAAGTCTGGCCGCGTTTGCGCAAGCCCGAATTGCTGCTGCTGGCCGGCCTGTTCCACGACATCGCCAAGGGCCGCGGCGGCGATCATTCCGAACTCGGCGGCGACGATGCGCGCGCGTTCGGCGTCGCCATCGGGCTGAGCGAATCCGACACCGCGCTGGTCGAGTGGCTGGTGCGCCAACATCTGTTGATGTCGGTGACCGCGCAGAAGCAGGACATCGCCGATCCCGAGGTGATCCACCGCTTCGCCAGCAAGGTCGCCGACCGCGAACACCTGGATCATCTGTACCTGCTGACCTGCGCCGATATTTCCGGCACCTCGCCCAAGCTGTGGAACGCGTGGAAGGACCGGCTGCTGGCCGATCTCTACACCGCCACCCGGTTGGCGCTGCGCCGCGGGCTGGAGCATCCGGTCGCGGGCGCCGAGCGCGCGGCCGAGACGCGCGAGGCCGCGCACGCGATGCTGGCCGCGTTCGGCGCGCGCGACGAGGACATCGCCGCGCTGTTCGCGCGCATGCCCGACATCGCGTTCCAGCGCGGACGGCCCGATCAGATCGCGTGGCAGGCGGCGTCCTTGCGCGGCGTCGCGCTCGGCGACACTCGGGTGCGCGCGCGGCCGGTCAGCGCGCACGGCGGCGCCCATGCCGGCGCGCTGGAAGTGTTCGTGCATTCGCCCGACCGCGACGGCTTGTTCGCGGCGATCGTCGCCACGCTCGACCGGCTCGGTCTGGCGATCCAGCAAGCGCGCGTGCTCGACGGCCCGCACAACGCGATCTTCGACACCTTCGAAGTGGTGCCGACCGATCCGCGCCAGCCGCCCAGCGCCGAGGACGTCGAGCGCCGGCTCGCGGCGGCGCTGGCCGGGCCGCTGGAGAAGATCCGTCCGGCGCGGCGCGCGCAGCCGCGCCATCTGCGCCACTTCCGCATCGCGCCGCAGATCGAATTTTCCGTCTACGACAAGCACGACCAGGCCAAGCCGCGCACCATGCTGAGCTTGGTCTGCACCGACCGTCCGGGCTTGCTCGCCGATGTGGCGCAGACGCTGCGCCGGCAGAAGCTGCGCGTGTACGACGCGCGCATCGCCACCTTCGGCGAGCGCGCCGAGGACGTGTTCCAGATCACCGACGAGCGCGATCTCGCGCTCGATGCAACGCAACAGCAGGCCCTGCGCGACGCGCTGCTGGCCTGCCTCGAAGGAGAAAGCCGATGAGTTCGTCCCCCAAGAAGCCCGCCGCGAAGAAGACGGTCAAGAAGACAACCAAGAAGGCCGTCAAGGCGGTGAAGAAGCCCGAGGCGCCGGGCGCCGACGAACTCAAGTTCATGATCGACAGCGCCTTCGAGCGCCGCACCATGCTGACCCCGGACGAAGTCGAAGGCTCGACCCGTCCGACCGTGGAGCGGGTGATCTCGGGCCTGGAGCAGGGCGAATTCCGCGTCGCCGAGCCGGACGGCAAGGGCGGCTGGAAGGTCAACGAGTGGCTCAAGAAGGCGGTGCTGCTGTACTTCCGGGTCAACGACATGCAGGTGGTCGAGGCCGATCCGGCGCCGTTCTGGGACAAGGTCCCGGCGCGCTTCGAAGGTTTTGGGGAATCCGATTTCCGCAAGCTCGGCGCGCGCGTCGTGCCCGGCGCGATCGCCCGCCGCGGCGCGTACATCGGCAAGGACGTGGTGCTGATGCCCTCGTTCGTCAACATCGGCGCGCACGTCGGCGAAGGCACCATGGTCGACACCTGGGCCACGGTCGGTTCCTGCGCGCAGGTCGGCAAGCACTGCCATCTTTCCGGCGGCGCCGGCATCGGCGGCGTGCTCGAGCCGCTGCAAGCCTCGCCGACCATCATCGAAGACCATTGCTTCATCGGCGCGCGCTCGGAAGTGGTCGAAGGCTTCGTCGTCGGCCACCACAGCGTGATCGGCATGGGCGTGTTCCTGGGTCAGAGCACCCGCGTCTACAACCGCGCCACCGGCGAGATCAGCTACGGCTACGTGCCGCCGTACAGCGTGGTGGTGTCGGGGCAGCTGCCGGCCAAGGACGGATCGCATTCGCTGTATTGCGCGGTGATCGTCAAGCAGGTGGATGCGAAGACGATGTCGAAGACCAGCATCAATGAGTTGTTGCGCGGGTTGGCGGACTGACGGCTATGGCGCTGGCGCGTGGCGTCATTTCTTCGCGGTGGACGCCTGTGTGGAAGTGGGGCGGCGTGCCGCCGCTGATCGTCTTCGTGGGAAGTCTGAGCGCATACGGTTGGCCGCCGGGAGTGGACTCGGTCGAAACTCGCGCGCTGATGGTCTGCGCTTGCGCGCTGCTTCTGGTGTTGGTGTTCATGAGTACCTGGAACGCCGCCGACGAAGTAGTGGACGCCGGCGATCGCTTGAAGGTGCGCTTGCGCGGAGTCGAGGCCATTGTGCTGTTGGCGGACATCGAGCAGGTATCCATCCGGAACTGGAGCAATCCGGACCGGATCGTGCTGAAGCTGCGCAAGCCGGGCTGGCTGGGCGATCGGATCATGTTCATCCCGCGCGGCAATTTCTGGCTGAGCCGCTTCGGCGGCAACGGCGTCTATCTCGATTTGCGCGAGCGCATCGGGCGAGGGCGCTCATGAGTTGCGCCAGCGTGCGGGGCGGCGAGAGCGCCTCGCGCGCACGGTGAGCCGATCTGCGGGATTATGTTCGGCGTTTACGCGGGCGCTCTCCTTTCGGCCGATCTGGGCGCGCGGATCGCCCGCCGGGTGCGTTCGCGCTGATGCGCGTTTTCCCCAACTATCCGAGTCGATCATGACCACGGGCATGCGCCGAATTTCTTCGTCGATGACTTACTTCTCCAAGACGATCTTCCCGATCTTCTGGTTCGGCATCGTCGGGGTGATGTTGTTTTCCTCCTTGGCGCAACGGCCGTTCGTGTGGCAGCCGTTGATCGCGGCCGCGGCGATGATCTTGTTCGGATTGGTCATCCTCCGCTTATACGTTTGGGACTTGGCCGACGAAGTGTTCGACGGCGGCGACAAACTCGTCGTCCACAAGGGCGGACTTCAGCAGACGGTGATGTTGCGCGATGTCGTGAAGGTCCGCGTCACCCGCAACTCGAATCCGACCCGCCTGACCTTGGTCTTGCGCGCTCCGGGGAAACTCGGCGACAAGATCGTTTTTTCTCCCCCGATATCCGATTCGAGCTGGATTCCCTTCGCCCGCCACCCGCTGGCCAAGGAGCTCGAAGACCGGATCGCTCTGCTCAAGCAAGAATCGACGAGGCCGTCATGACCACGCTGTACGGATTGAACAACTGCGACACCTGCAAGAAAGCCCGCAAGTGGCTCGACCGCTTCGGCGTCGCCCATGCGTTCGTGGACTACCGCGACCACCGCCAATCGCCGGAAACGCTGATCGAGTGGAAGGACCAGCTCGGCGGCTGGGAGGCCTTGATCAACAAGTCCTCGACCACCTGGCGCACGCTGCCGCCGAACCGCAAGGAGCCGGCCTCGGACGCGGAGTGGAAGCTGTTGCTGAAGGAATATCCGCAACTGATCCGCCGGCCGGTGGTGGTCACCGACGACGGCAAGGTGACGCAAGGCTTCAGCGACAACGGCTTCAAGCAGCGCTTCGGGATCGGCTCGTGAGCGCGCCCGGCGCGCCGAGCGCGGTGCTGGCACTGGCCTGCGAGCTGATCGCGCGGCCGTCGGTGACGCCGGCCGATCTGGGCTGCCAGGAACTGATCGCGCAGCGGTTGGAACAAGCGGGTTTCGCCTGCGAGCGCTTGCGCTACGGCGAGGTCGACAATCTGTGGGCGACGCACGGCGACGGCGACGGGCCGACCCTGGTGCTGCTCGGCCATACCGACGTGGTGCCGTCCGGCCCGGTGGAGAGCTGGGCCAGCGATCCGTTCGCGCCGCAGATCCGCGACGGCGTGCTGTACGGCCGCGGCGCGGCCGACATGAAAGGCAGCGTGGCCGCGTTCGTGGTCGCGCTGGAGCGCTTCGCGGCGGCGCATCCGCGCCATCGCGGCCGGGTCGCGCTGCTGCTGACCTCGGACGAGGAGGGCGACGCCATCGACGGCGTGCGCCGCGTCGCCGACACCTTCCGCGCGCGCGGCGAACGCATCGATTGGTGCGTGACCGGCGAGCCCTCGTCCACGCGCACGCTCGGCGATCTGCTGCGCGTGGGGCGGCGCGGCACCTTGTCGGCGACGCTCAAGGTGATCGGCGTGCAAGGCCACGTGGCGTATCCGGAAAAAGCGCGCAACCCGATCCATCAGGCGATGCCGGCGCTGTCGGAGTTGGCGGCGCGGCGCTGGGACGACGGTTACGAGACTTTCCCGCCGACTTCGCTGCAGATCAGCAACATCCACGCCGGCACCGGCGCCAACAACGTGATTCCGGGCGAGCTGCAGGTGCTGTTCAACCTGCGCTACAACCCGAGCTGGAACGCCGAGCGGCTGGAGCGCGAATGCGAAGCGGTGCTGCGCGCGCATGGCCTGCAGTACGAGCTGACCTGGTTCCGCGGCGGCGAGCCGTTCTACACGCCGGAAGGTCCGCTGCGCGCGGCCGCGCGCGAGGTGCTGGCGGGTTTCGCCGGCGCGGCGCCGGAAGAGAGCACCGGCGGCGGCACTTCGGACGCGCGCTTCATCGCGCCGCTGGGGGCGCAGTGCATCGAGATCGGGCCGGTGAACGCGAGCATCCACAAGGTGGACGAGAACGTGTCGGTGGCGGAGTTGGAGGCGCTGCCGGATCTGTATCTGGCGTTGATCGAGCGCCTCATGGCCTGAGCGCAGCAGCGGCCGCCCCTTGTAGGAGCGGCGCGAGCCGCGACCGCGACATCGCAGCTACGTCGCAACTGTCGTCGTCGTTGCGTTCCCGCAGTCGCGGCTTGCGCCGCTCCTACAGGTAGCCGGCGAAACGTCGCCGGCGGTCGTTACTTCGCCGGCTCCAAAGTCATCGTGTATTTCGCCGCGCCCGGCAAGAACGGCGTCGGCCGGCCGTGCACCCAATCGTCGTGCCCCGCGCCCCAGAACGGCGACAGCGGGTGGCCGCTCTGGCCGCCGGGCATGTGCACGATGCCGTCGGCTTCGTGGCCGGGCGACACCACCATGCGTTCGGAGGCGCCGAAATTCGGGCGCTGCACGCGCGGCATCGCCGCGTCGCCGGGCAGCTGGTCCGGCGGCATGCACAGCGCGCGGCGGGCGAAGCCGGGTAGGGCGGACGCGAGCGGGTGGCAGATCGAAGCGGTGTTGTGTTCGCCCCAGGTGCGCTGAGCCAGTTGCGCGGCGGCGTCGGCGCCGGGCTTTACGTTGAGACCGGCCAGCGTGTCTTGCGCCGCGTGTTCGAGCAGGCCGTCCCACGACTCCTCGTTGCGCGGCAACAGATGCGCGGGACGCTGGGTCAGCAGCGGCCAGATCACCCCTTCCATCTGCTTGAGATCGGGCATCTCGAACTGCGCGCCGAGCGCGGACTGCGCCGGCGCGGTCAGGCCGTTGGCGATGCGGGTGAACACCGCGCGGCGCCAGTCGCGGACGAGGCGGTAACTCACCGAACCGGGTTCGGCGCGGCCTTCCCAGCGCGCGGAGGCTTGCGCGAGCGCGGCCAGCGCCGGGCGGTCCTTGCGCTGGGCGGCGCGTTCGCCTTCCTGCCGCAGCAGCTCCCACCAATGCTTGAGGAACAGCGCGCGGTCGTCGAGCTGGATCGCCAGCAGATCGCGCTCGGTGAAGCGTTGCTTGGCGAACAAACCGTCGCGGATTTGCCCCGCGCGCGCGCCGAGCACGTAATCGCCCTGGCCGATGCGTTCCAGCTCCAGGCCTTCGAGCGTGCGCGTGTTCGCGGTCCACAAGCGGCCCGACGGCGGCGCGATCAGGTTCGGCGCGTCGGCGGTCTGGATCGCCCACGGCGGGCAGGTCGGCGCCGGCAGCGGGCGGCCGGCGGCGTCGGCGTTCTCGATCAGCGTCGCGGCCGAGCAACTGCCTTCGCGTTCGGGAATCGGGCCGAGCAAGCGCCAGGCGATCTTGCCGTCGCGGTCGCCGACGACGAGGTTCTGCACCGGCAGCGCGACGGTGCGCGCGACTTGCAGCGCGTCGTCGACGGAGCTGGCGTGGAGCAGATCGGTCAGCCCCATGTTGAGCGCGCCCGGCAAATGCGCGCTCCAGCGCAGCGCCAGCGCGCTGCCGTCGGGGTTGTCGTGCAGCAGCGGGCCCCACGGCGTCTCGCGCACGGTGAACTTCTCCGGCGCGCGGCCGGCGATGGCGATGGATTCCTCGTACGTCTTCAACCCCGCGCAAGCGCCGGGCCGGGCGTTGGCGGCGCAGCCGGGCTGCAGCGACCAGTCGGCCCAATCGCCGTAGCTGTTGGTGAAGGCCCAGGCGACATGGCCGTTGCTGCCGACCACCAGTGCCGGCAGGCCCGGCAGGGTGAAGCCAGCGGCGTCGGTCCGGCCGCCGGGCGCGCGCGGATCGGGATAGCGCAGGCGCGCGCGGAACCAGATGTTGGGCGCGCGCAGGCCCAGGTGCATGTCGTCGGCGACGATGGCGCGGCGGTCCTGGGTCAGGCTGCCGGCGACGGCGAAGTTGTTGCTGCCGATCTCGTCGAGGAACGGCAGCGGCACCAGCGCGCCCGGCGGCGGCGCGGGCAGCTTGCGCAGGTCGAGCTGATCGGGGCCGGGCAGGGCCGCGTCGCCGAACGGCGCGCCGTACAGCGGCGCGTCCCAGCTGCTGCCGGGATTGGTCAGCAGCGCGAACAGCGCCGGCGGCACGTGCGGCTGGATCCGCGACAGCGCCAACTCGCGCGCGTTGTCGCCGCCTTGCAGATCGAAGTACATGGCGTAGCCGACCAAGGCCGAGTCGGCGACCGTCCACGGTTCGGGTTCCGCGCGCAGCAGCAG
This sequence comes from Lysobacter sp. K5869, assembly GCF_018847975.1. Classification (NCBI taxonomy): domain Bacteria; kingdom Pseudomonadati; phylum Pseudomonadota; class Gammaproteobacteria; order Lysobacterales; family Lysobacteraceae; genus Lysobacter; species Lysobacter sp. K5869. Next base: position 3,070,214 of record NZ_CP072597.1, read on the forward strand.
ATACGGCCACGGCTTGCGCGACAGCCCGTGCAGGCCGGCGTTGACGCCGTCGGTGTAGGCCTGCAGCAGCGCGGCCTTGTCGCCGGTGAACGCGCCGAGCTGCGCCTGCACCCGCGCGCGCAGGCGATGCACGCGGTGGCTGCGGTCGTAGTCGAGCGCGCGTTCGCCGAACAGCGCCGACAACTCGCCGGCGGCGGTGCGGCGCAACAGGTCCATCTCGAAATAACGCTCTTGGCCGTGGACGTAACCGAGCGCGCGCATCGCGTCGGCTTCGCTGGCGGCATCGACGGTGACCACGCCGAGCGCGTCGCGCTCGACCTTGGCCGGGGCCGACAGGCCGGTCAGGGCCGGGGTTCCGTCCAATTGCGGCAGGCTGCCGCGCAGCAGCCACCAGGCGCCGCCGGCGACGAGCAGGAACAGGCAAAACAGCGCGAGCACGGCGCGCTTGATCCATTTGGCCATGAGGGTCCTCCGTGCCGGCGAGCTTAGCCGAATCGAACCCGGCGCAGCGGCGCGGCGGCGGGGTAGGGCGTCCGGCCAGATCGGGGCGGCCTGAGAATCGCGCGCCGGCGTCGCGAAACCGGACGCGGCGCGCGCGAATCGACCGGCGGCGCTTGCATCCATGCCGATCCTCAAGCAGGATCGACCCGTGACCTTCCTCGCCGCCACCGCCGAACTCAGCAGCGCCGCCGTCCGCGGCCGCTCGCGCGCGGCCGCGGCGAATGCGCGCAACAACAATAATCGCAATAACGCCAGCCTCCCGCGGGCCGGCGATTAGCGCGCGCAACACACGCTAAATCGCACAGGAAGCCCGCGCCGACCAGCGCGGGCTTCGTCGTTTCCGGCCTTCCGAAAACCCACTCCCACCGCTTCAAACCCTCTGGAGATTCCCCGATGTGCTCGATCCTCGGACTGTTCGACTTCCGCGCCGGCGCCGACGTGCGGCCGCTGCGTCAATTGGCCGTGGCGCTGTCGGCCAAGCAGCGTCACCGCGGCCCGGACTGGTCCGGCGTCCACGCCGAACCGCGCGCGATCCTGGTGCACGAGCGCCTGGCCATCGTCGATCCCACCGGCGGCTCGCAGCCGCTGCGCTCGGCCGACGGCGAACTGGTGCTGGCGGTCAACGGCGAGATCTACAACCACCGCGAACTCGAACAGCAACTGCGCACGCCCTACGAATTCCAGACCAAGTCCGACTGCGAAGTGGTCAACGCGCTGTACCGCGAAGGCCTGGAGCCGGCCGAACTGCTGAACCGCCTCAACGGCATCTTCGCCTTCGCGCTGTGGGACGGCGCGCGCGGCCGCTGCCTGATCGCGCGCGATCCGATCGGCGTGTGCCCGTTGTACTGGGGCCACGACGCCGACGGCCGCTTGTGGGTGGCCTCGGAAATGAAGGCCATCGCGCGCCTGTGCGACGACGTCGCGCCGTTCCCGCCCGGCCACTACTACGACAGCGAAGCCGGCGTGGCGGTGAAGTACTACCAAAAGCCGTGGCGCGATTACGACGCCGTGCAGGGCGTGGAAGCCGACAAGCGCGAACTGCGCGAAGCCTTCGAGCGCGCTGTGCACCGGCAGATGATGAGCGACGTGCCTTACGGCGTGCTGCTGTCCGGCGGCCTGGATTCCTCGCTGGTGGCCGCGTGCGCCGCGCGCTTCGCCCGCCGCCGGATCGAGGAGAACGATCAGTCCGAGGCGTGGTGGCCGCGCCTGCACTCCTTCGCCATCGGCCTGGAGGGCTCGCCGGATCTGGCCGCGGCCGAAATCGCCGCGCAGGCGCTGGGCACCGTGCACCACGGCTTCACCTACACCTTCGAGGAAGGCCTGGACGTGTTGCCGGACGTGATCGCCCACATCGAAACCTACGACGTCACCACCATCCGCGCGTCCACGCCGATGTTCCTGCTGGCGCGGCGGATCAAGGCGATGGGGGTGAAGATGGTGCTGTCGGGCGAAGGCAGCGACGAGATCTTCGGCGGCTATCTGTACTTCCACAAGGCGCCGAACGCGCGCGAGTTCCACGAAGAGCTGGTGCGCAAGCTCGATGCGCTGCACAGCTACGACTGCCTGCGCGCGAACAAGTCGATGATGGCCTGGGGCGTGGAGCCGCGCGTGCCGTTCCTGGACGTGGAGTTCCTCGACGTGGCCATGCGCATCGATGCTCAGGCCAAGATGGTCGACAAGGCCGCCGGCAAGATCGAGAAATCGATTCTGCGCGAAGCCTTCGAAGGCTATCTGCCCGATTCGATCCTGTGGCGGCAGAAGGAGCAGTTCAGCGACGGCGTCGGCTACGGCTGGATCGACGGGCTCAAGGCCCACGCCGAGGCCCACGTCAGCGAGCGCGATCTGGCCGCGGCGGCGGTGCGCTTCCCGGTCAACACGCCGCAGACCAAGGAAGCGTATTACTACCGCAGCATCTTCGACCGCCACTTCCCCGGCGAGGCCTGCGCGCAGACCGTGCCGGGCGGCAAGTCCATCGCGTGCTCCTCGCCGGCGGCGATCGCCTGGGACGCGGCGTTCGCCAACGCGGCCGATCCTTCGGGCCGCGCGGTGGCCGGCGTGCATCAGGCCGCGTTGGCCTGAGCCGGTTTGCGGGCGCCGCCGAGTCGCTGGCGGCGCCCGCGCGAGCCCGGCTTACAGGCCGCAACCGTCCCAGGTACGGGTGAAGGTCTTGGTTTCGATGGCGGCGCTGCCCGGGCACTGCACGCTGACCCGGGCGGTGCCGACCAGCTTGCAGCCGGCGTTCTTGAACACGACCGTGCCGACTTGCGCCGGTTCGCTCGAATAGCTGTCGTAACCGTCGCGCGACTGCGCGTCGGTGACCCAGTCCGGATGCGCGTCGCTGCGGCTGGAGACTTCGGCTTCGGCGAGGTAATAGCTCGGCGCCGGGAACGAGCCTTGCGCGAACGGATTGCGGGCGACGCCGGCTTCGGTACGCACGCCGGCCGTGGTCGCGGTTTGGTAGAAGGTGTGCTTCATCTGCGCGCTGTACTTGCCGTTGCACACGGGCGCGTTCTGCCAATCGCTCGGCGGCGGCGAGGCGAGCGCCGACAGCGGCAGGGCGGCCAAGGTCGCGGCGAGCAAGAGTTCGGTGCGGGTGATGCGCATGGGATTTCCCTGTCAGGTAGTGAGGATCGCTGCCGCGTCCGCCGGCCGCGGGCGCGGCGGTCGAACGCGGAGCCGGCGCCGCATGGGTTGCGGCGCCGCTACCTCACTCGCGAAATCCGCGAAAACCGGCTCACCCCGCGCGAATCGCTACGGCGACGGGTAACGGCGGCAATCGACCCACTGCACGCCGGCGCCGCGGGTCTGGCGCAGCAGCCACGGCACCGCGACGCGGGCCTTGTCGTGGATGTCGTGGAACAGGATCGTGCCGTGCCGCCACAGCAGCATCAGGCTCAGCAGGCGGCCTTGCACTTGGCCGGCGTCGACCTTGGCGTTCCAGTCCTGCGAATCGATGGTCCACAGCGCCACGCGCAGGCCTTGCTCGCGGAAGAACTCGCCGCTGTCGGCGCGGCGCTGGCCGTAGGGCGGACGGAACAGCGGGCGGTACAGCGCGCCGGTTTCCTGACGGATCAGCGCGCTGCTGCGGATCACCGAATCCTGCCACTGCGGCCAGCGCGAATGCGATTGGTGTTCCCAACCGTGCGAGGCCACGCACATGCCGGCGTAGGTCTTGGCCGGGGCTTCGGACTTCATCCGCGGCTGCAATTGCTGGCCGAGCACGAAGAAGGTCGCGTTGAGCCTGTTCTCGCGCAGCATGCGCAGCAAGGCGTCGGTGTTGCCGCCGACGGCGGTGGGGCCGTCGTCGAAGGTCAGCAGGAACTGGCGGTCGGGCAGTTCGCTGCCGTCGAGTTCCTGCGCCGAGTAGGTGTCGATCTCGCTGCTGGTGCGCGGGAACAGCGCGGCCAGCCGCAGCTGTTCGTCGAGATAGATGCGGTGGAAGCGCGCCGCGTCGGCGCGCCAGGCGGCGAACGCCGGCGCGGGCGCGGCGTCGAAGTCCGCGGCGAGCTTGCGCAGCGCGTCGGCGTCGGCGGCCGGCGCGCAGAACGGCTCGCGCGGCGCGCAGGCGCGCGAGGCCAAACGGTAGTTGTCGGCGAGCCGCTGCCAATAGCGCGCGCGGATCTTGTCGAGGCTGGCGCGGTCGATCTGCTTGAGCCGCAGGCGCTGGGCCAGGGCCGCGTCGTCGAGCGGTTCCGACAGGCTCAGTTCGTGGGCGAAGGCGAGGATCTCGGCGCGCGAGGCGCGGTCGAACGCGGCCGGCGAGTCGATGGGGCGCGGCCACGCGGCGCGGTCGGCGCTGGCGATTTCGGCGGGACCGGCGGCGCGCAGCGGCGTCGCCGCGAGCAGCGCGCACAGCGCGCCGAGGCCGGCGCATGCGCGCAGGCGGACGGCGAGCGCTCGGGCGCGCGCGGCGAAGCGGCGCGGCGATGCGTTCGGTTGCGAAGAACAGGGGCGGGCGGGCGCGAAGTCTTGCGTCGCGGACACCGATTCCTTCGGCGCCCGACGCGGCGGCGATGTTGGGTTTTGCATCGAATCCATGATTTCCTCGATCTGCTTGTCCGACCCGGCCCCACGCGATCCGCCGCGCGGCCGGCCGCTGAGTTTTCGCGCCCGCCCGCGGCCTCAATACCCGCTGACGCGCTGCAACGCCTCGTCGTAACTCTTGTCCGGCTTCTCGCGTCGCGCCGCCAGATAGTTCGACATCGCCCGCTCGTACTGCCCGTCGAGTTCGTAGAGCTTGCCGATGTTGTAGTACGCGCCGGCGCGGATGGTCGCCGCGCCCGCGCCCTTGGCCAGGGCGATGGCGCGGCGCGAGGCCCAGATCGCCTCGGCGGCGCGGCCCTTGCGCACATAGGCCAGACCGAGATTGCTGAAAGCCAGCGCATAGCCGGGATCGAGTTCGATCGCTTGCTGGTACGCGGCGATCGCGCCGATCAGATCGCCGCCGCGGTACGCCGCTTCGCCGCGCTGATTGGCGGCCGCGGCGTCCTCGCCTTCGACCGCGGCGAGCGGCGCCGGCTGTCCCGGCGCGAGCGCGAGCTCCGCGCCGAGCGCGTCGGCGCCGGCGCGGCTGGCGCTGATGCGGTCGATCTCCTCGAAGCGGCCTTCGCCGTCGATGCGGAACACCGTCCACACGTTGCCGGGCTGGGCCGGCGCGGCGTAGGTGCGCATCAGCGATTGGCCGACGTAGACGTAGACCTTCGCGCCGCTGCGCGCGAGCGCGTCGCTGTCGGGGCGCTGACGGTGGCCGAAGTCGTGCACGGCGTAGGTGTAGGTTTCGCCGGGACGGCGGCGGGCGATGGTGACGGTTTCCGGGCGGCGACGGTCGGCCGCGTCCAGGTCCAGGCGCGCCTCGGCGCCGCGCGGGCGCTGGAAATAGACGTGGTTGCCGGGGAAGCTCAGATGCGCGTCCAGATCGACGCCGGGCGCGTCCCAGCTCAGCACTACGCGCAGGCCGTCGAGGCTGGCCAGCGCCGGGCTCAGCGCGTAACGGTCGCCGCCGCAGGGGCATTGCGCCAGCAGTTCGGCGTAACCGGGCTTGCGGATGCTCAGGCGCGCGGCGGGATCGCGCAGCGCGGCCGGGTCGAACGCGGCGCGGCCGTCGGCGTCGCTGTTCGCGCTCAGCGCGGGCTGGCCGTCGCGGCGCAGTTCCACGCTCGCGCCTTCGATGCGTTGGTCGGCGACGGTGGCGCTGAGCACGGTCACCGTGCCGTCGCCCTGGCTTTGCGTCGGGTCGGCCGCGTTCGCGCCGGCGGCGAGACCGGCCAGCGCGGCGGCCGCGACGGCGTTGCGGAACCAGGGCGGGAGGCGGGACGGAGCGGGGCGCGGGCGCATCGCGCGGATCATACGCGCAATGCCGCGCGCGCCCGCGTGCGCATCGCCGTGCGCCCGCGCCTGCTAGGCTGTGGCCCCGGCCCTGCGGCCGGTTTCCCGAACGACGCGCCGGCGGCGCGGTAAGGAGCGTGCGATGGCGGCCGAAGCGCAAGGCGGCAGCGAACTGGTCAAGGTGGTGGTGCTGTTGGCGGCCGGCGTGATCGCGGTGCCGATCTTCAAGCGCATCGGCCTGGGCTCGGTGCTCGGCTATCTGGCCGCGGGCCTGTTGATCGGCCCGTTCGGGCTGGGCTTCTTCGCCGACCCGCAGGCGATCCTGCACGTGGCCGAACTCGGCGTGGTGATGTTCTTGTTCATCATCGGCCTGGAGATGCGGCCCTCGCACCTGTGGAGCCTGCGCCGCGAAATCTTCGGCTTGGGCACCGCGCAGATCCTGCTGTGCTCCACGGCGATGACCGGCGTCGGACTGGCGTTCGGCTTCCCGCCGGTGGTCGCCTTCATCGGCGCGATGGGCTTCGTGCTGACCTCCACCGCCATCGTCATGCAGATCCTCGGCGAGCGCGGCGATCTGGCCCTGCCGCGCGGCCAGCGCATCGTCTCGATCCTGCTGTTCGAGGACTTGTTGATCGTGCCGCTGCTGGCGCTGGTCGCGCTGATGGCGCCGCCGGATCCCAACGCCGCGGCCGCCGTCGCGCATTCGCGCTGGGCCGACATCGGCATCGCCCTGGCCTCGCTGGCGGCGCTGATCGGCGCGGGCGTGTGGCTGCTCAATCCGATGTTCCGCATCCTCGCCGCGGCCAAGGCGCGCGAGGTGATGACCGCGGCGGCGCTGTTGGTGGTGCTGGGCGCGGCGCTGCTGATGCAGGTCGGCGGCCTGTCGATGGCGATGGGCGCGTTCCTGGCCGGCGTGCTGCTGTCGGAATCCAGCTTCCGCCATCAGCTCGAAGCCGACGTCGAACCGTTCCGCGGCATCCTGCTCGGCCTGTTCTTCCTCAGCGTGGGCATGTCGCTGGATTTGAAAGTGGTCGCCGCCAACTGGCCGCTGATCGTCGGCGGCGTGCTCGCGCTGATGCTGGTCAAGGCGGTGTGCATCTACATCGTCGCGCGGCTGCTGAAGTCCTGCCACACCGAAGCCCTGGACCGCGCGGTGCTGATGGCGCAAGGCGGCGAATTCGCGTTCGTGCTGTTCTCCGCGGCGGTCAACGCGCGTCTGATCCAGGCCGAGATCGGCGCCAACCTCACCGCCATCGTGGTGCTGTCGATGGTGCTCACGCCGGTGGCGATCATCGCCCTGCGCAAGCTCTCGCCCAAGACCGCGCTGTCGCTGGAAGGCGTGGACGAACCCAACGGCCTCAGCGGCAGCGTGCTGCTGATCGGCTTCGGCCGCTTCGGCCAGGTGGTGTCGCAGTCGCTGCTGGCGCGCGGGGTGGAGGTGGCGATCATCGACACCGACGTGGAGATGATCGAAAGCGCGCAGACCTTCGGCTTCAAGGTCTACTACGGCGACGGCACCCGCCTGGACGTGCTGCGCGCCTCCGGCGCGGCGAGCGCGCAGCTGATCGCGATCTGCATCGACAACCGTGTCGCGGCCACCACCACCGCGCAGCTGATCCGCCACGAGTTCCCGCAGGCGCGGGTGCTGGCGCGCAGTTTCGACCGCGAGCATGCGCTGGAACTGGTGCACGCCGGGGTCGATCTGCAGATCCGCGAGACCTTCGAGTCGGCGATGCGCTTCGGCGAGGCGGCGCTGGTGGAGCTGGGCGTATCGGCGGACGAGGCGGCCGAAGTGGTCGCCGACATCCGCCGCCGCGATGCCGAGCGTTTCGAACTGGAACTGGTCGACGGCGTGCGCGCGGGCCTGTCGCTGCTGTACGGCAACATGCAGCAGACGCCGTTGATAGCGCCGAAGCCGCGCCGGGCCGCGCCGAAGGACGAGGAAGAACACGTGCCCGGCATTTCGGCGTGAGCGGGCGCGAGGCGGCGGGAGACCGGCGATGAGCTTCAACGTATGGGGCGTGTTGTTCCCGCTGCTGTTCGCGGCGGGGCTGGCCGCCTTGGTGCGGACGATCGGTTCGTTGCTGCGGCTGACCGACGGCGCGGTCGTCGCCCGCGCGCCCGCGCGCAGCGGCGAGCGCCTGCGCGTGCCCGAGGCCGGCGTTTACGACCTGTGCCTGGAAGGGCGCACCTTCAGCGCCGACTTCCTCGGCGTGCGCTACAGCCTGCGCGACGCCGGCGGCGAGCTGGTGCCGATCCGGCGCAAACTCAGCCGCACCAAGGTCAGCGGCCTGGGCAGCACGCGGATCAGCGTGGGTGGGTTCGAGCTGGCGCGCGGCGCCGAGTTGAGCCTGAGCGTGGAGGGCATGTCCGCGCAGGCGCAGCAGCGTTGCTCGTTCGTGGTCCAGCGGCCGATCGGCGCGGGCATCGCGGTGCGGGTGGTGGGGTTGGTGTTGGCCGGCGCAGCGACGATCGGCGGCATGGTCGGCAGCGTCGCGGCGTGGCTGCCGGCTACTTGATCGCGGCGTTGGCGGCGGATTTCGCCACGCACTCCGGCGGCCAGTGGCGATCCGCGCCGGGTCGCAGATCGAGCACGAAGAACTCGCCGGAGCGTTCGCCGTCGGCCTGCGCGAACAACAACCGGTCGCCGCGCGGCGACAGCAGCGGGCCGACCTGGAACACGTCCTGGCGCGCCGGCAGTTTGCCCAGTTCGCGCCAGCGTCCGCGCTCCAGCCGATAGCGATACAGATGCGAACGGTCGCCGCGGTCGGTCACCGCGACCAGCTCGCGTCCGTCGTGCGAGAGGTCCGCTTCGTACTCGTTGGCCGCGCTGCTGACCGGCGCGCCGAGGTTGCGCACCCGCCACGCGCCGTCCGCGCCCGGCGTCGCCATGTACAGATCGCCTTGCCCGAGCCCGCCCTCGCGCGAGGAGCCGAACAGCAAGCGGCCGTCGGCGAGCGCGCGCGGCAGCAGTTCCGAGGCGGGCGAGTTCACCGGCGCCGGCAAGCGCACCGGCGCTCCCCAATCGCCGCCGGGTTCGCGCTGGACGTAGTAGATGTCGAGGTCTTCGCCGTTCGGGTCGTGGCGCGCGGAGACGAAGTACAGCCGACGGCCGTCGTCGGCGAGGAACGGGTCGGCATCGAGGCCGGCGCGCCCGGCGGCGAACGAGGGCGATTCGGGCGGCGACCAGCCGGCGTCGGTGCAGCGCGAGCGCAGAATGCGCCACTGGGCGAAGTTGCGGTCGCTGCGCATGAAGTAGAGCTCGCGGCCGTCGGGCGAAAAGGTCGGCGAGGATTCGTATTGATCGCTGGCGATGTTGGCCGGCGCCCAGCGCTGCGGCGTCGCGGCGGGCGCGCGCGGGTAAGCGAGCACGCTGGCGCAGGCGGCGGCGAGGATCGCCATCGGCAGCCAGCGCGCGGGCGATTCGGTCGGAACGGCGAAGCGGGACGGGCGGGACATCGGCGGCTCCGTGGGGTGGCGCGCGGATCCGAGCCGCCGCGTTATCGCGCGCGGCCGCGCCGTTTCATTCTTTGTGGCGCTGGTGAAAGCGCTTGGCCTTGGCGACGTTGCCGCAGGTCGCCATGTCGCACCAACGCCGCCGTCCGCTTTTGGAGGTATCGACGAACACCCAGCCGCAATCGTGGCCGTCGCAGACGCGCAGCCGGTCCAGGCGCGCGTCCTTGAGCAGTTCGATGGCGTAGGCGGTGACCACGTGCGCGATCAGGTCCAGCCCCGAGCGTTCGGCCGACCACTGCGTTTGCAGGCGTCCGCCGCGCGAGATCAGCCGCGCGGCGCGCGAGGCGGCCAGCCGCGCCTGATCCAGCGTTTCGAGTTCCGCCTCGGCCGGCTCGGCGCCGGAGGACAGCGCGTACAGCGCGGTGCATAAGGCTTCGCGCAATTGCTTGGCGCGGGCCAGCGCGGCGGCGGCCTTGGACGGCGCCGCGTCGGCCTGAGCCGCGAGCGCTTCGGCGTCCGCATCGAGGATCAGCGCGGCTTTGCGCGCCCAGCGCAGCAGCGCCGCGTATTCGTCGAGCCAATCGCGCGGCAGGGTATCGCGCGCGGTCACGGTGTTGACCAGATCCAGGGCGGGGTCGCCGCCGACCAGATCCATGTCGCGGAATTCGTGGTGTTCCAGACGCATGCGGGGCCGTTGCCGTTCGGGTGCGTCTCGCAGGCTAGGTCAATTCCGCATAACCTGCAATATGTAGATAAAGGGTTTATGACGAGCGGCCCCGAAGCCCCTGTAGGAGCGGCGCGAGCCGCGACCGCGCTCCTCCCGGCTCGCGTCGTATGCGCGATGTCGCGGTCGCGGCTCACGCCGCTCCTACACAAAGCAAAACCGGCCGTCGCGCGGGGCGACGGCCGGTGTGCGGGCTAAAAACCAGCGCTTACGGATTGAAATACTGCGAAACGCTCGAATAGATATCGGCGAAGCGCGAGTAGTAATCCGGATCGCGCGGCGCGCTGCAGTACGAGGTGCCGCCGTACAGACCGCCGCGCAGCTGATAGCCGCCGCTGCTGGTGACGGTGAACAGACCCGAACCCGACGAGCCGCCCTCGGTGACGCCGGTGTTCCAGACCACGCGGTACAGCGGCGACTTGCCGTCGATGGAAGTCGACAGTCCGGTCACCGAACCCAGCGAGTACTTCTTCACGTCGCCGGCCGGGTGGTGGATGCCTTCGATGGCGGTGCCGGTGGACGCGATCGCCGCGCTCGACCAACCGGCGTAGACGGCGCCCGACGGCGGCGCGGTCTTGAGTTCGAGCAGCGAGGTGTCGCGCGTGGTGTTGGCGTGGCGCAGGTAAGCGCCGCCGCTCAGCGTGGTGTAGGCCGGGTTGACCACGCTGCCGTTGCAGGTGGTGGCGTCGTAGAACCAATACGTCTGCAAGGTGTTGGCGACGGTCTGGGTGCTGATGCAATGCGCCGCGGTCCAGAACAAACGCTTCTTCGGCGAGAAGTTGTTGTTGAGCAGCGTGCCGGTGCACAGGTAGGTGCCGCTGCTGGTGGTGAAGGTCATGCGCGCCACCGACTTGGCGGTGGAGACGAAGCCCGACGGCGGGCTGGCGCGGCAGACGATGTCCTTCTCGCACGAATCGCTCTCGCCGATCTTGGCCTGGATCTGGCGCTCGGTCGCGGCCGGGCTGATGTCCAGGTGCGAGAGCTGCGGCAGCTTGAGTTTGAGCGCGCGGGCGTTCACGCCCTTGGGCAGCACCAGTTCGACGGTCATCGTGTCGCCTTCCACCACCGGCGACCAACCCAGCTCGTTGCCGGCGAAGTCGGCGCCGCGCTGGGCGAACACGCGGCCGTCGCTGCCGGCGAAGTGCAGCGTCGCGGCGTTCGCGCCGGCGCCGCGCAGCGACAGGCCCGCGCGCAGCGCGACCGCGCCGGCCGAGGACACTTCGAAGCGCGCGGCGCGGCCGCCGTCGGCGAGCGGCTGCCACGCCAGCGTGTTCAGATCCACCGCGCTGCGTGCGATGTTGCGCGAAAAACCGATCTCCAGCGGATCGCCGTTCTTGTCCTGGGCGACGCGGCGGTTCTTCAGCGCGGACGCGTCCAGGCTGGTCGGCTGGCCGAGACTGACCACGCGCGGCGCGCTGGCCTTGGCCGAGGAGGCGAATTCGGCGGCGCCCATCGCGCCGGCGGCGGGCGATTCGACGACCGGCGCCGAATCCATTTCGGCCACCGGGGATTTCGCGGCGGCGACGGAGCAAACCGCGGACAACCCGGCGACGAGCGCCAGGGTCAGAGCATTCTTGCGGATCATCGTGCGTTTCCTTGTCGGAAGTGGCGGAGAGAAGAGGGCGGCGTCGCGCCGCGGCGTCCACGAGGAGAGCGGACGGCCTCAACCTAGCGCCGCCGTCGCGCGCGCTTTTGTGCGCTCCGGCGGGCTTCGCGCAAGCCGGGGAAGTACAAGCGCTCGCATGCGAAACCGTTTCGGCCAAGCGCGGATGCGATCACAGTTGCACGCTTCGTCACGCGCGTTCGCTCGCGCGCGAACGCGCGCGGCGTCGCAGACGGAAACCGACGCGTTGCGCGGATGCGATGGCGCGGTGCAGCGAGGCGCGCGGCGGACGCGTCGATTCGTCGCGCGCCGAACGCCGCGCGCGGGCTTCGCCGAAAGGCCGGTTCGCACGCGCCGTCGCGACGTCCGACGAGCGGTCGCGGCCGACCGTTCGCGCCATGTCGATGCGCCGTTCGCCCGCGCCCCGGGCCGCCCAGACGCCGCGTTCATGGCGATGTGAGACCATAGCGGCCATGACCAAAAAGACGACTAAGAACAAAAAGACCGGAAAGACCGGCCAATCCGCCTCCGCCAGCGCCGCCCCGGGCGGCAAGAAGGGCGGCCGCAAGACCCCGGCACCGCGCCCCGCGTGGCTGCCCGAGAATCTCCAGCACGGCCCGAGCAAGGGCGCTCGCGGCAAGCCCAAGCCCGCCGCGCCGGCGCCCGCCGGCAAACCCGCCGGCGGCAAGCGCGTCCCGGCCGCGCCGCCGGTCGCCCAGGGCGGCCCGCATCACGATCCGCACGCCGAACGCGAAGCCGCGCGCTACGCCCAGCCCATCGCCAGCCGCGAGCTGATCCTGCAGACGCTCAGCGGCGCCGACGGCCCGATGCGCGCCGACGAGCTCGGCCAGCGCCTGGGCCTGACCGAACCCGAGCGCGCCGACGCGCTGGGCAAGCGTCTGGCGGCGATGCTGCGCGACGGCCAGTTGCTGCTCAACCGCAAGGGCGAGTTCGCCCCCGCCGCGCAGATGGACCTGATTCCCGGCGTGGTGATCGCCAATCCCGACGGCTTCGGCTTCCTGCGCCCGGAATCCGGCGGCGGCGACGATCTGTTCCTGCCGCCGTTCGAGATGCGCAAGGCCATGCACGGCGACCGCGTGCTCGCCAGCGTCACCGGCGTGGACCGCCGCGGCCGCCGCGAAGGCGCGATCGTGGAAGTGCTCGAACGCCGGCTCAATCGTTTGATCGGCCGTTTCACCCTCGAACAAGGCATCAGCTACGTCGTGCCCGACGACCGCCGCATCCAGCGCAACGTGCAGATTCCGCCGGACGCGCGCATGGACGCGAAGAACGGCCAGTTGGTGGTGTGCGAGCTGGTGCAGGCGCCCGATCACCATCGTCCGCCGATCGGCCGCGTGCTCGCGGTGCTCGGCGAGAAGCTCACCGCTTCGCTGGCGGTGCAGGCCGCGATCCACGGCCACGAAATTCCCGACGTGTTCCCGCAGGCGGTGCTCGACGAAGCCTCGGCGGTGCCGCTGACGGTGCCGGAAGAAGTCGCGCAGCAACGCGTCGATCTGCGCGCGGTGCCGCTGGTCACCATCGACGGCGAGGACGCCAAGGACTTCGACGACGCGGTCTATTGCGAGACCAACCGCAAGGGCTTCCGCCTGATCGTCGCCATCGCCGACGTCTCGCATTACGTCCGTCCCGGCACGCCGCTGGACGACGAGGCGCAAAAGCGCGCGACCTCGGTGTACTTCCCCGGCTTTGTCGTGCCGATGCTGCCGGAGACGCTGTCGAACGGCATTTGTTCGTTGAACCCGAAGGTCGACCGCTTGTGTTTCGTCTGCGATATGCAGATCGGCCACGACGGCGAAGTGACCGAATCGAAGTTCTACGAAGCGGTGATGAACTCGCACGCGCGGCTGACCTACACCACGGTGTGGAACGCGGTCGGCGACGTGCCCGAAGAAGCCAAGGCCGAGGCTCAAGCGCAGATCGGTTCGCTGCTGCCGAACATCGAACGCCTGCATCAGCTGTTCCATGTATTGGTCAAGGCGCGCCAGCAGCGCGGCGCGATCGAGTTCGAGTCGAGCGAAGTGCGCTTCGTGATCGGCAAGGACGGCGAGGTGGTGCAGGCCGGCATGCTTCAGCGCAACGACGCGCACAAGCTGATCGAAGAATGCATGATCGCGGCCAACGTGGAGGCCGCGAAGTACCTCATGGCCAAGCAGGTTCCCGCGCCGTTCCGCGTGCACGAGCGGCCGCCGGAGCAGAAGTACGCCGATCTGCAGGAGTTCCTCAAGGAATTCAAGCTGCGCATGCCGGCCTGGAGCCAGGTCGAGCCGCGCGACTTCACCCATTTGCTGAAGAAGATCCGCGACCGTCCCGACGCCGCGCTGCTGGAATCGGTGCTGCTGCGCAGCCAGAGCCTGGCGGTGTACGCGCCGGAGAACACCGGCCACTTCGGTCTGGCGCTGCACGCCTACGCCCACTTCACCTCGCCGATCCGGCGTTACCCGGATTTGCTCGTGCACCGTGCGATCAAGCACGCGCTGCGCGGCGCCAAGCCCTCGTCGTATCTGTACTCGCCGCCGCAGATGGCCGCGCTGGCGCTGCAATGCTCCGAACGCGAGCGCCGCGCCGACGAGGCCGAGCGCGAGGTCGACGAGCGTTACCGCGCGGCGTGGATGGAGCAGCACGTCGGCGGCCAGTTCGACGGCGTCATCAGCGGCGTGACCAGCTTCGGGCTGTTCATCGAACTGGACGATTCCAAGGTCAACGGCTTGGTCCACGTGACCCAGTTGCCGCACGACTATTACCACTTCGACCCGATCCGCAAGACCCTGGCCGGCGAGCGCACCGGCCGCGAGTACCGGCTCGGCGACCGGGTCCGCATCGTCGTGCTCAAGGCCAGCGTCGAGGACCGCAAGATCGACTTCAAGCTGGTCGACGAGGAGCGCGGCGCGAAGCCGCTGCCGCCGCGCGGCCAGCCGGCGAAGCGGGTCAAGCAGAAGTACTGAGGTGGCCGAAGCCCCTGTGTAGGAGCGGCGTGAGCCGCGACCCACCGCAGCGGTGTACGTCAGCGCCGGTTTCCGAAGCGGCCGGCGATCGGAAAGGCCCATGGTGGCGTGCTCACGGGGGCTAGGCTTCGGATCGAACGCTTTCGTAAACCGCTGCGGTTAGTCGCGGTTCGCGCCGCTCCTACAGGGGCTCCGGCCCCATGCCGTAGAATTCCCGCCCCAAGCCTTACCGGGCCCCGCGCCCACACGGATTCCCCATGAGCCAGAAACAATGGATCGCCGGCATCAACGCCGTCTCCGCCGCGATCGAGCACGACGCGGCCAACGTGCGCGAGGTGCTGATCGAGGCCGGCGCCAAGAACCCGCGTCTGGCCGAGATCGAGACCGCCGCGCGCCGTGCCGACATCGACGTGCGCCGGGTCGCGACCCAGGCGCTGGACGGCGTGGTCGGCGGGCTGCGCCATCAGGGCGTGGTCGCGCGTTACGCCGCGGCCAAGACCTGGAGCGAGAACGAGCTCGAAGGCCTGATCGAGGCCGCCGAGGGCCGCGCCCTGGTGCTGATCCTCGACGGCGTGCAGGACCCGCACAACCTCGGCGCCTGCCTGCGCAGCGCGGCCGCGGCCAACGCGACCGCGGTGATCATCCCCAAGGACAAGTCGGTGCAGGTCAACGCCACCGTGCGCAAGACTTCGGCCGGCGCCGCCGACAGCGTGCCGGTGATTCCGGTGACCAACCTCGCGCGCACCCTGCGCGAGCTGCAGAAGCTCGGCGTGTGGATCTACGGCCTGGCCGGCGAGGCCGAGGCCTCGCTGTATTCGCTGGACCTGCGCGGCAACGTCGCGCTGGCGCTCGGCGGCGAAGCCGACGGCCTGCGCCGACTGACCCGCGAAACCTGCGATCAGCTGGTGCGCATCCCGATGCCCGGCGGCGACGCGGCCAGCGGCGTCGAAAGCCTGAACGTGTCGGTCGCGGCCGGCGTGACCTTGTTCGAGGCGGTGCGGCAGCGCGGCTAAGACGGCGGGTTGCGGCTGGTTGGGGCGTCCGATCCGAAGACAGCGGGGCCGAAGATCCCTGCTACGACGCGCTGAGCGCTTTGTCGCCCAGCCTCGTGGCAGGGATCTTCGGCCCCGGTTATTTTCGCCCCGAAGCCGCGATCGCGCCCTCGTGAACGCCGCGCCTACCTAGGTAACCCCCCGCTGACCCCGAGGCCGCACGCGCGGCCCCCGCCACGACCGCGCCGATATAATGCGCCCCGACCGACCCGGGACGGCCCGGGTCCGCGCAGCCAGTTCCACCCCTGCGGCGCGCGTTACATCCGGGGACGGCCCCATCGTCATGGGAGCTGCATCATGCCTTGGGTTCTTCTCGTCTTTGCCGGCCTGTTCGAAATCGGCTGGGCCATCGGCCTCAAATACACTGAAGGCTTCACCCGCCTGTGGCCGTCGGTCGGCACCGTCGCGTCGATGGCGATCAGCGTCGGCCTGCTCGGTCTGGCGATGAAGTCGTTGCCGGTCGGCACCGCCTACGCCATCTGGGTCGGCATCGGCGCGGTCGGCACGGTCATCCTCGGCATCGTGCTGTTCAACGAGCCGGCCAACGCCTTGCGCGTGGCCAGCATCGTGTTGATCGTCGCCGGTCTGGTCGGCCTGAAACTGGCTTAAAAACCGCTCGCGCGCTGGCATCGACGCCCGCGCGCCGGCATCATCGCCCGCATGCGGCGCCGCTCTCACGGCGCCGCGTTCGTTTCCCAGGACGATCCATGACCATCCGCGAACGCCGCCGCGACGACCATCCCGCGCTGCTCGATCTTTGGGAGCGCTCGGTGCGCGCCACCCACGATTTCCTCAGCGAAACCGACATCGCCGAACTGCGCCCGCAAGTGCGCGACATCTACTTCGACGCGGTCGAACTGTGGGTGTACGAAGACGCCGACGGCCTGGCCGGCTTCATCGGTCTGGCGGATGCGCAAGTGGAAATGCTGTTCCTCGAGCCCGCGCGGCGCGGGCAGGGCATCGGCACGCGCCTGCTCGATCACGCGCGCCACCTGCGCGGCGCGCTGACGGTCGACGTGAACGAACACAACCCGCAGGCGCACGGGTTCTATCGCCGCTACGGCTTCGTCGAAACCGGCCGTTCGCCGCTGGACGGGCAGGGCAAGCCGTTTCCGCTGATCCACATGGCGCTGCCGCGCGACGCGGCCGGCTGAGCGCCGGCGCACGTCGTTCGCTCGCGCATCACTCCAGCGCGTTGACCAACAACTCGTCGAAACGCCGCGCGATGTCGGCGATGGTCTGCGCCTTGTCCTGGCCGTTGATGATCCGCCGCGCCTCTTCGTAGTTCGGCAACTGCCCCGGCTTGAAGTAGTTGTCGAGCTTCTTGCCGGTGAACCAGCCCTGCTTCATGCCCTGCATGGCGATGGCGTAGGCGATCTCCGGCTTCTTCGCGTCCTCGGGCTTGGCGACCAGATCCACGCCGAGGAACTTGCCGGCGCGGTCGTAGTTGGTGCGTCCGGTGAGCTGCACATAGCCGCGGCCGTGGAAGCGCGCGCCGTCGCCGCGCTTGGTGTTGCCCAGCGCCTTGCCGATGCGCGTGTCGGGGCCGTAGAGCTTCTCGAACCGCTCGTCGCTGCCGAACTCGTCGATCGGCCGCAGCGTGTGCGCGGTTTCCCACTTGAACGTCGCCAAGCAATACGCGATCTGGTAACGGTGCACCGGATTGACGCTGAAGCTGGCGTCCTGCTCGATCCGGCCGATCAGAAAGCGCAGCGCCTGCGCGAGATCGTCGCGCAGCGGGCCGAAGCGCCGGCGGTAGCCGTCGAGAAACTGCTCGTCGTCGAAAGCGAACATCCTGTCCTCCCCATCCGTGGATCGCGGCGTTCGCCGCGCGCGGCGGGGGCCGCGCATTCCATCGAACGGGGGCGCCGGGGGCGGGCGGCCAAGGTGGGGATGTTGCGTTTTCGCAACGTGGCCGCGGAGCGAGGTCAGTCGTGCCGGTGGCGCTCCACGCTGCCGCGCGCTGCAGCGTGGCGATGCCGGTGCGCGAAATCGTGTCGTGCGGGTGAGCGTGGGTGAGGGCGGATCATCGGGTTACGCACCGAGCGACCGCGCGAGCCGCGCAGCGCCGCCGCGGCGACTCAGCCGCCGCGCGCCGGCCAGGCGTTGACGATCTTGCAGAACAACTCGGCGGTGCGCTGGGTGTCGTACACCGCCGAATGCGCTTCCTGGCCGTTCCATTCGAAGCCGGCGGCCTGCACCGCGCGGGCCAGCACGGTCTGGCCGTAGGCGACGCCGGCCAGGGTCACGGTGTCGAACACGCTGAAGGGGTGGAACGGGTTGCGTTTGTGGCCGCTGCGGGCGACCGCGGCGTTGAGGAAGTTGAGGTCGAAGTGGGCGTTGTGGCCGACCAGGATGGCGCGCTGGCAGCCGTGGCGCTTGACCGCTTCGCGCACCGGTGCGAACACCGCTTCCAGCGCTTGCCGCTCGGGCTTGGCGCCGCGGAAGGGGTGGTCGATGTCGATGCCGGTGACTTCCAGCGACTTGGGGTCGATCAAGGTGCCGGCGGCGGGCACGACGTGCGAGCTGGCGATCTCGCCGGGCACGAGGCGGCCGTCGGCGTCGAGCTCGATGGGCTGCACGGCGATCTCGAGCAGGGCGTGCTTGTTCCAGTCGAAGCCGCCGGTTTCCACGTCCACGACCACCGGCAGGTAGCCGCGGAAGCGGGTGGCGAGGGTGGCGGGGACGGGCGCGGCGGGGGCGGCGCTGGGGGCGGGGCCGGGGTCGATCATGGCGGGAAGCCTAGCAAATCGGGGCTCGGCGGTCGCCGGAGGGCGGGGTGGGGCCGTCGCGCGCGGCGAGTGCGGCGGCGCGCGAAGCCGCGTCGCATGGAGGTTTCGCGGGCATTGGCCGGTCGCGTCGAGGTTGTGGTGGCGCGGTCGCGGCTTGCGCGGCTCCTACAGAGGGGGCTTGGGTCAGAAATAGACCACGGCGTTGGCGCGCATCTGGCGCAGCAGGGCGGCGCCCATGTCCAGGAACGCGGCCGCGTCGTCGCTGCCGGCTTCGGCCGCCAGCGCGCGCAGTTGCTCGCGCGCGCTCAGTTCCGGCGATTCTTCCAACCGTTGCAGCAGGCGGAATGCGAGCGGGCTCAGTTCGGAGAAACGCACTTCGCCGTCGGCTTCGCGCCGCAGCAGCAGCAAGGTCGGCGCCGGCGGCGGCTGCGCGGGCTGGAAGTCCGGGCCGAGCCGGTGCACCGGCCAAGCGTAGGCCAGCGGCCACGCCAGCGGCGACAGGCGCGGCGCGCGCTCGAGCAGGTCGGCGTCGGCGAGGCCGGTGTCGTCGCGCGGCGCGCTCGCTTCGCTAAGCTGCAAGGCCAGCTCGACCCATTCGTAATGCGCCAGTTCCAGCAGGAACGGCGGATCGATCTCGTCGAGTTCCTGCAGATAGCGCTGGAACTCGCGCGCGATCTCGGCGAACAGCGGCGTGTGGCAGCGGTGGTCGCGATAGAAATCGCGCACCAGGCGTTCCCAGCGCTGCTCGCCCAAGGTGCGCTCGATCACCGGGAAGTTGCCCGACAGCAGCCCCAGGATGTTGTTGAACAGCAGGTCGCGATAAATGCCCAGGCGCCGGTCTTCGATGCCGCCGGGCGCGGGGCTCGTGGCGGGATCGCGCAGATGCCGGGTCAGTTCGAACTGTTGCGCGCGCAGGCGCGAGGGGGCGTCGCTCATGGGCTCAGGCGCGGGCGCGGCGGGCGGACGCGGATTCGCGCGCGGCCGGCGCGGTCTCGCGCAGGATCCGGCGCACGATGCCGAGTTCGTCGACCAGCTCTTCGTACGGCGGGAAGTTGAAGTCGCGTTCCAGCAGGGTCGGGCGCGGCCCGAACAGGCGGTAGGCGTCGGCCAGCAAGTCCCAGACTTCGTGCTTGACCGGCGCGCCGTGGGTGTCGACTTTCAGATCGTCGGCTTCGTCGTAATGGCCGGCGACGTGCAGATAGGCGATGCGCTCGTGCGGCATGGCCGCGATGAACGCGCGCGCGTCGTAGCGGTGGTTGATCGAGTTGACGTAGACGTTGTTGACGTCGAGCAGCAGATCGCAATCGGCCTCGGCCAGGACCGCGCGGGTGAACTCGATTTCGCTCATTTCCTGATGCGGCGCGGCGTAGTAGGAGGCGTTCTCCACCGCGATGCGGCGGCCGACGATGTCCTGGGTGCGGCGGATGCGCGCGGCGACGTGATGCACGGCTTCCTCGGTGAAGGGAATCGGCAGCAGGTCGTAGAGATGGCCGTCGTCGCTGCAGTAACTCAGATGTTCGCTGTAGCAGGCGACCGAATGCTCGTCGAGGAAACGGCGCACGCGGGCGAGGAAAGTCTCGTCCAGCGGCGCGGTGCCGCCCAGCGACAGCGACAGGCCGTGGCAGACCAGCGGATACCGCGAGGACAGCTCGCGCAGTTGCTCGCCGTAGCGGCCGCCGACGCCGATCCAGTTCTCCGGCGCCACTTCGAGGAAATCGAAATCGCGCGCGGCGCCCGGCGCATGCGGCGCGGACTGCAGCGGGCCCAGCAGGGCCCGCCGCAGGCCGAGACCGACGGCATCGGGAGTCAACGAAGTCGTTGCGTCGGGCATGCCGATCCAGGCCTCATCGTGCCGCGATCAGATCGAACCGCCGCACTTGCCTTCGCCGCACTTGCCTTCCGCGGCCTTCTTCGCGGCCGGGGCGGCGGCCTTCTTGTCGGCGCCGCACTTGCCTTCGCCGCACTTGCCCTCGGCGCCCTTCTTCTTGTCGGCGCCGCACTTGCCCTCGGCCTTCTTCTTATCGGCGCCGCACTTGCCTTCGGCCTTCTTGGCGCCGCAGCTGCCTTCGGCCTTCTTCTTGTCGGCGCCGCAGCTGCCTTCGGCCTTCTTGGCCGCGTCGGTGGCCTTGGCGTCGGCGGCCTTCTCGGCGGTCTGCGCCTGCTGGGCGCCGAGCAGGTAGCCCTGCGACAGGTCGCTCATCGCGAACGCGGAAGCCGACAGGCTCAGGCCGCCGAGCAGGGTGGCGCCGAGAGCGAGGGCGACGGGCTTGTTGATTTTCTTGGACATGCGTTCTCTCCTGGTGGCGACGGGCGGATGCTCCGCCGGTGTTGTGTAGGCGGGCAGTACCCGCGGTAAGCGAAAACAGCGTAGTGCCTGAAACGGTACGGAGCTTAGTGCGATTGCGGGGTACTGCGGGGTGACAGCGTTGGCGCCCTGGCCGGTCGGCGGCGCGGGCTGGGTTCTGGGCAGGGATACGGCGCGGGCCGCGGCGCGGATGCAGTCACGGCGAGAGATACTCGCGCGCCAGCACCCGGGCCCGGTGCAGGCGCGATTTGACCGCCTCGCGGCTGATCCCGAGTTCCTCGCCGATCTCGGCCACGGTCAGGCCTTCCAGGTCGCGCAGCAGGATGATTTGGCGGTAGTGCGCGGGCAGCGATTCCAGCGCGGCGGCGACGTCGTGGCGCCATTCGGCCGGCTCGGGAGTGACGACGGGCGCGATTTCCTCGGTGATCGGCTGGCCGCTGAGCAGGCGGCGGCCGCGCTTGAGCCGGTTGCACTCGCGTTTGACGATGCGGAAGGTCCAGGAGACGAAGCATTCGAGCACGCGCAGGTCGCGCAGCTTGCGCGAGACCGCGATCAGGCTCTCCTGCACCGCGTCCTCCACGTCGTTGATGACGCAGTGGAATTCGGCGTAGCGGCGCAGGTCCTGGCGCGAGTGCTTGAGCACCCGCTCCAGTGCGGCCGTGTCGCCCGCGCGGGCGGCGGCCAGATCTCCATTGGCCAGTGACAGCGTCATGTGGCGGCGGTTCCTCCGTGGAAGGTGGAATATACCCGGCAAGGGCTTGCCGGCTATGGATCAAGAGTGGGGTGCAGTGCGCAAGGATTCGCGGCCGTGTTGCGCGATTGCAGCGCGATTCACAACGCATTCAGCGCGGCGGCGCTTGAAAACGGTTGCAGCGGGGGCGGGGCGGATCGCCGCGATTCGGCGAGAGTCGCGCAGCCGACGGGCGGCGCGAGCGCGGCGCGGCTCGCTCCCGCCGCATGTTGCACCGCAGCGCGGCATCAGCGCGCGAGGGCGGCCCGCAAACGGAACGGCCCGCCGCGCGGTGCGCGGCGGGCCGTCGTCGGCCGCACGTCGGATCGAAGCGGGCGCGCGCGGCGCCCGGATCTCAGACCGACGCGGTGGTGTTGGTGGTGTCGCGCTTGTCGCGCGGCGGCAGCGGCTCGTCGCCCTTGACCAGGAACCACACGTTCTCGGCGATGTTGGTGGCGTGGTCGCCGACGCGCTCGATGTTCTTGGCCATGAACAACAGATGGGTGCAGGCGGTGATGCTGCGCGCGTCTTCCATCATGTAGGTCAGCAGCTCGCGGAACAGGCCGGTGTAGGCGGTGTCGACCTCGGCGTCGCGGTCGCGCACCTTCTGCGCCAGCTCGACGTCGTTGTCGCGATACGCCACCAGCACGTCGCGCAGCTGCTTGACCGCCAGCGTGCCCAGCGCGTGCAGGCCGGCCACGTGCGGCAGCGGCGGCGACAGGTTCAGCGCGGTCGAACGCTTGGCGACGTTGGCGGCGTAGTCGCCGACGCGCTCGATGTCCGAGGCGATGCGGATCGCCGCCAGAATCTCGCGCAGATCGCGCGCCATCGGCCCGCGCAGCGCCAGCTTCATCACGTCGTGGCTGATTTCCTGCTCCAGGGCGTCGATGGCTTCGTCGTTGGCGATGATCCGCTCGGCGGCCTTGTCGTCGCGGCGCTGGACCACGTCGAGCGCGGATTCCAGTTGCGCCGCGGCGATCTCGCCCATGCGCAGGGTTTCGTCGAGCAGTCGGCGCTGCTCGTCGTCGTAGCTCTTGACGATGTGGTCGTGCATCTGGTTGCTCATGGCGCTTTTACCGCCGGGAATGAAGGGAATGAGGGGGACGGGGAAGCAGGATCATCGGAATCGCAGCGGCGCCGAAGCGAGGAGGGACGAGAACGAGAACGCGACAGACCCCGCCATTCCCTGTTCCCTTGGTTCCCTTCATTCCCCGCTCCGCGCCCTCAGCCGAACCGACCCGTGATGTAGTCTTCGGTCTGCTGCTTGGTCGGCTTGGAGAAGATCTGCTCGGTCGGGCCGTGTTCGATCAGATCGCCGAGGTACATGAAGGCGGTGAAGTCGGACACGCGCGCGGCCTGCTGCATGTTGTGGGTCACGATGGCGATCGTGTAGTCCTTCTTCAACTCTTCGACCAACTGCTCGATGCGGCTGGTGGAGATCGGATCCAGCGCCGAGGTCGGTTCGTCGAGCAGCAGCACCGACGGCTTCAGCGCCACCGCGCGGGCGATGCACAAACGCTGCTGCTGGCCGCCGGACAGGCCCAGCGCGCTCTGGCCGAGCTTGTCCTTGACCTCGTCCCACAGCGCGCCCTGGCGCAGCGCGTGCTCGACGCGGTCGTTCATTTCCGACTTCGACAGCTTCTCGTGGTGGCGGATGCCGTAGGCCACGTTCTCGAAGATCGTCATCGGGAACGGCACCGGCTTCTGGAACACCATGCCGACCTTGCTGCGCAGGCGGTTCATCGGGTACTTCGGGTCGAGGATGTTCTCGCCGTCCAGCAGCACCTGGCCGCGCGCTTCCAGCTTCGGGTACAGCGCGTAGATGCGGTTGAAGATGCGCAGCAGGGTCGATTTGCCGCAGCCCGACGGGCCGATCAGCGCGGTGACCTGCTTTTCCGGGATTTCCAGGTTGATCGACTTGAGCGCGTGGAACTTGTCGTAATAGAAGTTCAGGTCGCGCGCGGCCAGCTTGACCGGGTTGGCGCCGACGGCCTCGCGGCCGGGCGTGGCGACGGACAGGCGGGCGTCGGACGAGCGAGCGTCATTCATAACCGGGTTCCGGGCTTCAGCGGGAGTGTTCGAGAGGTCAGTCATTGGAAATCCGTTTGCGCAGCACCAGCGCGCGGGCGAGCAGGCTGACGATCAGGACGAAGAAGGTGAGGACCAGGGCGCCGGCCCAGGCCAGGGTCTGCCAGGTCTCGTAGGGGCTGCCGGCGAACTGGTTCATCACCACCGGCACGCTCGCCATCGGCTGCAGCACGTTGTGGCTCCAGTACTGGTTGCCGAAGGCGGTGAACAGCAGCGGCGCGGTTTCGCCGCTGATGCGCGCCAGCGCCAGCAGCACGCCGGTGACGATGCCGGCCGAGGCGCTGCGATAGAGCACCTGCACGATCACCTTCCACTGCGGAACGCCGAGCGACAGCGCCGCTTCGCGCATCTGCGGCGGCACCAGCCGCAGCATTTCGTCGGTGGTGCGCACCACCACCGGCAGCACGATGAAGGCCAGGGCGATGGCGCCGGCGAGCGCGGAGAAGTTGCCGCCGGTCTGCATCACTACAAGGGTGTAGACGAACAGGCCGAGCACGATCGACGGCGCCGACAGCAGGATGTCGTTGACGAAGCGCACCACGGTGCCGATCTTGCGCCCGGCGCCGTACTCGGCGAGCCAGGTGCCGGCGGCGATGCCGAGCGGGGTGCCGATGACGATGGCGATCAGGCACATCACCGCGCTGCCGAAGAAGGCGTTGAGCAGGCCGCCTTCCTGCATCGGCGGCGGCGTGTTCTGGGTGAACAGCGCCCAGTTGATGCCGCCGATGCCCTTGGAGATCAGGGTGTAGAGGATCCAGCCGAGGAAGAACAGGCCGAACAGCGCTGCGGCGCAGGCCAGCAGCACCGACAGCGCGTTGATCACCCGGCGGCGCGCGTACAGCGAATCGGCGACGCGGTGGCGGCGTTGCAGGTCGGCGTCGGTCTTGGAAGCGGCGGCGCTCATCAGTTGCCCTCCTTGCGCGAGAGTTGCAGCAGCATCAGCCGCGCCGCGGCCAGCACCACGAAGGTCACGATGAACAGCACGAAGCCGAGCAGCAGCAGGGCCGAGCGGTAGGTCTCGGTGGCTTCGCCGAAGTCGTTGGCGATCAGCGCGGCGATGGTGGTGCCCGGCTCCAGCAGCGAGGCGGAGAAGTTGACCGAGTTGCCGATCACGAAGGCCACCGCCATGGTCTCGCCGAGCGCGCGGCCCAGGCCCAGGAAGATGCCGCCGATGACCGCCGAGCGGGTGTAGGGCAGGACGATGTCCCAGCTCACTTCCCACTTGGTCGAGCCCAGCGCGTAGGCCGATTCCTTCAGCCGCGTCGGCACGGTCAGGAACACTTCGCGCATCACCGAGGAGATGAAGGGAATGACCATGATCGCCAGCACGATGCCGGCGGTGAGCATGCCGATGCCCAGCGGCGGGCCTTGGAACAACGGGCCGATCAGCGGCCAAGTGCCGACGTGGTCGTTGAGCCAGGGCGTGACGTATTCGGTCATCACCGGCACCAGCACGAACAGGCCCCACATGCCGTAGATGATCGAGGGAATGCCCGCGAGCAGTTCGATCGCGGTGCCGATCGGGCCGCGCGCCCAGCGCGGCGCGACCTCGGTCAGGAAGAAGGCGATGCCGAAGCTCACCGGCACGGCGATGACCATCGCGATCAGCGCGGTGACGATGGTGCCGTAGATCGGCACCAACGCGCCGTAGTGGTTCTCCACCGGGTTCCACTGCGCGGTGATGAAGAAGTCGAGGCCTTCTTCTTCCAGCACGTGGCGGCCGCCCCACAGCATCGACAGCGCGGCGCTGGCGAGGGCGAACAGGACGAAGACGACGGTGGCGGTGAGGACGTAGCGGAACAGGCGGTCCTGGCGCGCGTCTTTGACGTCGCGGGCGGAGTGGCCGGTCTGGGCGGGTAGGGCGGTCGCGTTCATTTGCGAGAAGAGTCCGGCGGGGCCACGCGTGGGAAGGGGGCTGGCTGTCGGGTGGTGCGTTGGGTGCGGCGCGGTCGGTTTCGGCGTGGGGCGTTGGATGTCGAAGCCGGTGAACTGTCAGGCGCTGCGTTTGTTACCTGCTGTCATCCCCGCGAAAGCGGGGATCCAGGGCTCTATCGCGACGTGGCGCTCCGGGTAGGAGGCAGGGCGCTGAAGTCTCTGGATTCCCGCTTTCGCGGGAATGACGCATCGGCAAAGCCGCGCCCGCTTGCGCGGGCGCGGGCCGATGCGTCACTTGAACTCCGCCCCCCAATACGCCTCGATCTGCTTCACCAGCTCCGGCGGCAGCGGCACGTAGTCGAGCGCCTGCGCCTGCGACTGGCCGTTCTCGAAGGCCCACTTGAAGAACGCGCGGGTGTCGCTGCTGCGCTTGGCGTCCTTCGGCGTCTTGTACATGAGGATGAAATTGGTCGCGGTGATCGGCCAGGACTTCTCGCCGGAGGCGTTGGTGATCACCAGATTGAAGTCCTTGGCGCTCGCCCAGTCGGCGGTCGAGGCCGCGGCCTGGAAGGATTCGGCGCTGGGCTGGACGAACTGGCCGGCCGCGTTCTGCAACTGGGTGTGGGCCATCTTGTTCTGCAGCGCGTAGGCCAGCTCGACGTAGCCGATCGAGCCCTTGATCTGCTTCACGTACGAGGCCACGCCCTCGTTGCCCTTGCCGCCGACGCCGCCCGGCCACTGCACCGAGGTGCCTTCGCCGACCTTGGTCTTCCAATCCGGGCTGACCTTGGACAGGTAGTTGGAGAAGTTGAAGGTGGTGCCCGAACCGTCGGAGCGGTGCACGACGTTGATCTTGAGGTCCGGCAGGGCGGTGCCCGGGTTGGCCGCGGCGATGGCCGCGTCGTTCCACTTGGCGACCTTGCCCATGAAGATGTCGGCCAGCAGCGGGCCGGTCAGGCGCAGCTTGCCGGCGTCGATGCCGTCGACGTTGACCACCGGCACCACGCCGCCGATCGCCGAGGGGAACTGGCCCAAGCCCGCGGCGGCGAGCTCTTCGCTCGGCAGCGGCTTGTCGGAGGAGCCGAAATCGACCGTCGCGGCCTTGATCTGGGCGATGCCGCCGCCGGAGCCGATCGACTGGTAGTTGACCTTGGCGCCGGTGGCCTTGTTGTAGTCGTCCGACCACTTCGACAGCAGCGGATAGATGAAGGTGGCGCCGGCGCCGGTGATCTGCGCGGCGACCTTATCGCCGGCGGGCGCGGCGGCGTCGGTCTTGGCGTCGCCGGCCGGGGCCGGGTTCTGCTGGTTGCCGCCGCAGGCGGCGAGGCCCAGCGCGACGGCGAGGGAGAGGACGGCGATGCGGGCCGACGATTTCATGCGGTGCTCCATGAAAGGGAGGCCGGCTGGGCGCCGGCTGGGTGGCGCCATTTGATGATCTTTTTGTTACACCGCTATGACATCGATTCGTCACGAATCTGTAGTGAAAGCCGCGCAGGGGTGTCCAAGTTGGCGTTTTTGCGGGGTTTTGGCCCGGTTTGGCGGTAACAAAGCGTCCGCGGTCCGGGCCGGCGGCGGTCCGGGGTCGCATTCGCGGCGGCCGTGGGAAGCGTTTCATGCTTGCGGCCGGCGGTTGGATCGACCCGAGCCGAACCGGCGGGTGCGGACTCGGATGCCGCCGCCGGCCACACCGCTTCGGCGCCGCCAAAAAACAACGGGCCCGAAGGCCCGTTGCGCGATCCGTCCGTCCGGCGACCGAGAACCCCCCGGTCCGACCGCCGTGGGGCCGATCAGTAGTTCATGTTGCTCTGCCAGTAGGTCTCGATCTGCTTGACCAGCGCGTCGGGCAGCGGCACGTAGTCGAGCGTCTTGGCCTGCGCATCGCCGTTGGCGTAGACCCACTTGAAGAATTCCTTGGCGTTCTTGGCGCCGTCGGCGTTCTTGGGCTGCTTGTACATCAGGATGAAGTTGGTCGCGGTGATCGGCCAGGAGTTCTCGCCCGGCGCGTTGGTCATGACCAGGTAGAAGTCCTTCGCGTTGGCCCAGTCGGCGCTGGCGGCGGCGGCCGAGAAGGTCTCGTCGGTCGGCAGCACGAACTTGCCGTCGGCGTTCTTCAGGCGCGAGTACGACATCTTGTTCTGCAGCGCGTAGGACAGTTCGACGTAGCCGACGCCGCCCTGGATCTGCTTGACGTACGCGGCGACGCCTTCGTTGCCCTTGCCGCCGATGCCGGTCGGCCACTTGACCGCGGTGCCTTCGCCGACCGAGGACTTCCACTCCGGGCTCACCTTCGACAGGTAGTTGACGAAGTTGAAGGTGGTGCCCGAACCGTCGGAGCGGTGCACGACGGTGATCTTCTTCTCCGGCAGCTTCAGGCCGCCGTTGAGGGCGACGATGGCCGGATCGTTCCACATGGTGATCTTGCCGAGGAAGATGTTGGCCAGGGTCGCGCCGTCGAGCTTCATCGCGCCGGAAGCCACGCCCGGCACGTTGATCACCGGCACCACGCCGCCGATCACCGACGGGAACTGGGCCAGGCCGAACTTAGCGAGCTCCTCGGGCTTGAGCGGGGCGTCGGAGGAACCGAAGTCCACCGTCGCGGCCTTGATCTGCGCGATGCCGCCGCCCGAGCCGATCGACTGGTAGTTGACCTTCTTGTTGGTCGCCTTGGCGTAATCGGCCGACCACTTCGACATCACCGGGTAGACGAACGACGCGCCGGCGCCGGTCACGTCGGCCGCCTGAGCGTTGAGCGCGAAAGCGGTGGTCAGCGCGAGCGCGGCGAAACGGAGCTTGAGGAGCTTGTGCATGGGTTTCCCTGGAGTGTGAGTGCGGACACGTTCCGCCCTGCGCGCTATTTCATAACGGTTTGGTGACATTTCCGTGTCAGCGGAGCAGGAAGCGGCACGGACGGCGCCGGCCGCGACTGAACGGGGCTGGGGCGCGCTGGCGGGCAAGGGCCAATCGGTTCGCCACGGAGCCGAACGGCCCGAAGCTAGGGAAACTCCTAGCTGACGAGGTGACACCGCGCGGTCAAGGTGAGCGCGGGCAACGGAGCCCCCCACCCAACGCACGGAGACGAACATGGCATTGAACGGTCCCGACTACGCCGGACCCTCGTCCGCGCAGTTCAACGCGCTGGTCAACACCAAGGCCGAGGTCGAAGCGGGGCAGGTCAAGGCCCCCGACGGCACTCGCCCGCTGGTGGTCGAGCCCGGCGACAACCTCAGCGCGATCGCCGCGCGCAACGGCACCTCGGTCGAACAACTGCTCAAGGACAACCCGCAGTGGTCGCTCGATCCGGCCTCGCACCCGGGCACGCGCGACGCCGACCTGATCTATCCCGGCGAAGTGGTGTTCGTGCGCCCCTTCAGCGACACCGGCCCGATGCAGACCAGCGCCGTCGGCGCCGACGGCAAGGCGACGTTCCAGAACCAGCGCGACGGCGCGCCGGTCGGCGCGCCGTACCAGGCCAAGGTCGCGCCCAACGGCTACCCGGCCGACAGCGAGATCGTCACCGCCGACGGCCTGGCGATCCGCACCGACGCCAAGGGCGAACCGCTGACCGGCACCTACCACGGCGCCGAACAGCAAGGCACGGTGAGCGGCGAACCCGCGTACCGCGGCTACAGCCAGGAGTACGTCGACGGCGTGCCGAGCGGCTCCAAGCACTACTCGCCCGGCAAAATGCTCTGATCGCGCGTTTGGCGCGATGTCGAACGGGCGGCGGCGTGGGGCCGCCGCCCGTTTTTTTCATCGCCGCGCGGTGTCGTTCCCGACCGTAGGAGCGGCGTAAGCCGCGACCGCGACACCGCGCCTGCGTCGCACGCGAGCGTCCGCACCGGCGCAAGATCGCCGCGCTGTCACGCTCCCGACTGTAGGAGCGACGCAAGTCGCGACCGCGATACCGCGCTTACGACGCAAGCAAGCTCTTCGCGTCCGCGCAAGATCGCCGGACCGTCGCGTTCCCGACCGTAGGAGCGGCGTAAGCCGCGACCGAGACATCGCGCCTGCGTCGCAAGCGAGGTGCCTCGGTCGCGGCTTACGCCGCTCCTACAGGGAACACCCGTTTTTCGCGGCGATCCGATCGCGCGAAAAAAGAAAGGCGCGGCCTGAGCCGCGCCTTACGATCAACTCGATCGAGGGGGAGAGAGAGTCGCCGCCCGCGGCATGCAAGCGCGGGCGGCGTTGGAGCGTGGATTACCAGTAGAACTGCAGACGCGCGCTGACCACGTTCGGGCTGTCGTCGACGACGCGGTTGAAGGTGCGGTTGTTGTACTGCGGGCTCTGCGAGTAGGTCGCGCTGGTCTTGCCGATGTAGCGCGAGCTGTCGACGATCGAGTAGTCCAGCATGAACTTGAAGTTCGAGCGCCAGTACCAGTTCACGCCCACGGTCCAGGCGCTCATCTCGCCGCCGAGCACGCCGTCGACGATCGGAGCGGCGGTCGGGGTGGCGCCCGGACGCAGGCTGCCGTCGTTGAGGTCGATCTTGTCGTAGCGGATGCCCACCTGCCACATGCCGCTGGCCGGTTCGTTGGGCAGCGGGGTGGTCGGGGTGCCCGACTTGTAGCCCCAGGTTTCGCCGGTGATGTTCCACACGCCGCTGACGTACCAGCTGTCGGCGGTGAAGTCCTTGCCGGTCAGGGTCGTGGTCTTGTAGCGGTCGAGCGTGCTGCGCATGTACTCGGCCTGGACCTTGAACGGACCGTGCACGTACATCGCTTCGGCGCCGATGATGGCCTGGGTGTCGACGTTGGTCAGGGTGCCGGTATCGACCAGACGGCCGGCGGCCAGATCGGCCTGCGGACGGGTGCGGATACGCGAGCTGTTGTCGAGCACGCCGGTGTTGCCTTCCAGCTCCGCGTCCAGGTTCACGTACGACAGACCCAGGTGCAGGATGTTGCCCTTCTCGTTGATCGGGGCGAAGGTGCCGCGCAGGCCGTAGCCCTTGCCGTGCTTCTGGTTGCGGGTCAGCTCGTCGCCGAAGTAGCTGGCGGTGACGCTCCAGTCGTTGGTGCCGTAGCTGTAGGCGACGCCGAGACGACGGGCGATGCCGAAGGTGTTGGTCACCATCGCCTTGGAGATGAAATCGTTGTTCTTGGTCGAGGACAGCTCTTCCATGCTGTTGGGCTGCTTGAACTGGCCGAACTGCACGAAGTGGTTGCCGTCGCCGCCGATCTTGTACTTCAGGTTGACGTCGAGGAACTTGTCGGCCTTGGCGTCGTAGCCGGCGACCCACTCGAAGTTGCCCGGGCCCTTGCCCTTGAGCACGAGTTCGGCGCGACGCAGTTCCTGGTCGGTGTCCTTGCCGTCCGGCACGTCGCCGTTGAGGTTCAGCACGTCGCTGTTGAAGTCGTTGTAATCCGCCTGGACCAGACCTTCGAAGGTGACTTCCGAGTCGCCGATGACGTCCAGAGCGATTTCGGCGTGCGCGGCGGGCGCGGCCAGCGCGGCGAGCAACGCAACAGCGAGGGTGGTGCGCGAGAGTTTCATTGGTCTAGCCCTGAGGCGTGGAAAGATGGCGCGCAGGCTAGAGTGTGAAAGTTGCGTAAATGTGACAGGACTGACTTATTTCTTGGGCGTGACTGCGGGATGACGCCATTACAACTGTCAGGTTGCTGCCGAAATATCCTTTGCGATCAAACGGCTACGGGCTCCGGCTCGCCGGGCGTCTGGTCCGGGAAGCGACAAAGATCACGAATCGCACAATGCGGGCAATCCGGTTTTCGTGCCTTGCAAACGTAACGTCCGTGCAGGATCAGCCAGTGGTGAGCGTCTTGCAGATAGTGCTCCGGCACGACTTCGAGCAGCTTGTGCTCGACCGCGAGCACGTCCTTGCCCGGCGCCAGACCGGTGCGGTTGGAGACGCGGAAGATGTGCGTGTCGACCGCCATGGTCGGCTCGCCGAAGGCGGTGTTGAGCACGACGTTGGCGGTCTTGCGGCCGACCCCGGGCAGCGCTTCGAGCGCGGCGCGGTCGCGCGGGACTTCGCCGCCGTGCCGCTCCAGCAATTGCTGAGACAGCGCGACCACGTTCTGCGCCTTGGTGTTGAACAAGCCGATGGTGGCGATGTACGGCTTGAGCCGGTCCACGCCCAGATCGGCGATGGCTTGCGGCGTGTTGGCGACCGGAAACAATTTGCGCGTCGCCTTGTTGACGCCGACGTCGGTGGCCTGCGCCGACAGCGCGACCGCGACCAGCAACTCGAACGGCGTGGCGTATTCGAGTTCGGTGACCGGGTGCGGGTTGAGCGCTTGCAGGCGCGCGAACATTTCTTCGATCTGCGCCGGTTTCATCTGTGCGCCGGGGCGCTCTTTGACCGGAGCGTCGACGCGCGCGCTGGGGCGCGCGGCGGCGGTTTTCTTCGCGGCGGCTTTCTTGGCGGCGGTTTGGGCCGCGACGGTTTTAGCCGTGGCGGCTTTCTTCGCCACGGCCTTCTTGCCGGCGGCTCGCCGGTCGTCGGCGCGCGCGACGGTTTGTTTCGCTGCGGTCTTCTTCGTCGCGCGCTTGCCGGCGACGGAGCGGGAGGACGTGGCGGGCCGGGCGGCGGGCGCGGTCTTCTTGGGCATGCGGGTCGGGTCTTAAGAAAACGTGCGGTGCGGACCGGCGCCGCGGCGCGGTTCGCGCGGGGAAAGCATCAGTCGGTCCCGCGTTGCGCGGCTTTGGCCTTGGCCCGCGCCAACGCGGCGGCGGCGCCGCCGGGCAGCGCGGGGCGCGGCGGCGATGCCGGCGCGGCGGCGGCCGGCTCGGTCGATTGCGACTGTGTCGCGGGCGCGGACGGCGCCGCGCGCTGCGCCGCGCGTTCCTCGGCGCGGCGTTGCAGGCGGCGGTCGCGGGCGCGGTAGCGCTCGCGCGCGGCGAGCGCGCGCAGCCGCGCGTCGCGCGCCTCGCGGCTGCGTTGCGCGCACTCGGGCGCGCACGCGGCGCAAACGCCGTCCGCATCGAAACCCGGGTCGAGCAAGCCGAGCGCGATCGCGCCGTCGAGATCGTCGCCGGCGAGCGCGCGCGCGATCGCATGCGCGCGCGCGCCGGCCGCCTCGAGGCAGCCGCACACGCACACCGGCGAGGCGTCCGCGCTCATCCGCTCAGCGGCCGACGAACGCCGGCTTGCGCCGTTCCAGGAACGCGCCGGTGCCTTCGCGCATGTCGTCGGTCGAGAACATCAGGCCGAACTGCGCGGTTTCGTATTCCAGGCCTTCCTCGATCCCGCATTCGCCGCCGACGGCGACGCAGTCGAGCACGCCGCGCAGCGCCAGCGGCGCGGACGCGGCCAGTTGCTCGGCGATCTTGAAGGTCTCGGTTTCCAGTTCGGCCGCCGGCACCACGCGGTTGACGATGCCGAGCTGCTGCGCGCGCGCCGCGTCGATCGGCGCGCCGAGCAGGCACAGTTCCAGGGTCGCCGCGCGCCCGGCCAGGCGCAGCAGGCGCTGGGTGCCGCCGAAGCCCGGAATCAGGCCGAGATTGACCTCCGGCTGGCCGACCTTGGCGCTGTCGGCGGCGATGCGCAGATGGCAGCCCATCGCCAGTTCCAGGCCGCCGCCGAGGGCGAAGCCGTTGACCATCGCCACCACCGGCTTGGGCATTTTTTCGATCCGGCGCATGAGCTTTTGCCCGCGCAAGGAGAAATCGCGGCCCTGGACCGGGGTCAGGCCGTTCATTTCGGCGATGTCGGCGCCGGCGACGAAGGCCTTGGGGCCGGCGCCGGTGAGGACCACGGCGCGCACCGTCGGATCGGCCGCGGCGGCCTCGAAGGCGGCCAGCAGGGCGTCCAGGGTGGCTGCGTTGAGCGCATTCAGCTTGTCCGGGCGGTTGACGGTGATCTGGCGCACGGCGCCGCGATCGGCGATCAGCAGGGGCGATTCGGTCATGTGATGGCCGTAGAATTCAGGGGCTTGGGGGGAATGCGACGGGCGTTGAACTCCGCGCCCGCGGCGCGGTCAGAGCGGGCTGGCGTCAGTAGCGGTTAAGCGCTGCCGCCGGTATCCTAACCCGTCCACTCGGGGGCTTACGACCCGAGCGACACTACATACGGGGCATTGGAAGGTGTCCCTAAAGCTGATCGGGGCGGCGCAGGTCGCCCCGTGCCATTACCGGAGATTTCATCGAATGAAGTTGCGTTTGATTGCTGCCGCCGTCGCGGCCCTGGCTCTGACCGCCGGCAACGCCGTCGCGCAGGACACTTCTTCCGAGAAGGGCAAGCTTAGCTATGCGCTCGGTTACGACCTCGGCCGCAACGCCACCGAAAGCGGCGAGCAGGTCGACGTGAACACCATCATCAAGGGTCTGCAAGACGGCTACGCCAAGAAGCAGCCCTCGGTGCCGGTCGACCAGCTGCGCACCGCCGTGCAGAACATGCAGAAGCGTCAGGCCGAGCGGGCCAAGGCCGAGTGGGACAAGGCCGCTGCCGAGAACAAGACCAAGAGCGACGCCTTCGTCAACGCCAACAAGGGCAAGGCCGGCGTGAAGGCGCTGCCGAACGGCGCCCAGTACCGCGTGATCGAAACCGGCACCGGCGCCAAGCCGACCCAGGCCAGCACCGTGGCCCTGGAAGTCGCCGGTCCGTTCCCGTGGGGCGAGCGTCCGGCGCAGGCGCGTCCGGCCAACAACATCCCGTCGATCAAGGTCAGCGAGATCGAAATGGCCGCGATGCGCGACGTGCTGCTGCAGATGCCGGCCGGCTCGAAATGGGAAGTGACCCTGCCGGCCGCCCAGGCCTACGGCGCCGACCCGCGCACTCCGTTCCCGCCGAACGTGGCCGTGCAGTTCGAGATCAAGCTGGTCAGCGTCAAGTAAGACCGGCGTTTTGGTTTTCCGCTGCAACGCACTTGCGCCGGCTCGTCCGGCGCAAGTCGTTTGTGGGGCGGGGGATGCGGCCGCGCGCGATCGCCGCGTCCGCGCTTTTTCGCAGGCCGCGCCCGTCTTCGCGGCGAGGCTTTACCCGGCCGCGCCGCGATGCAAAATGGCGGCATGGCCCCGGTGGACGATATGACGACTTTCCGCGCAGTGCTGAGCCCGTGCATCGGCATCTGCCAACTCGGCGACGACGGCCTGTGCCTGGGTTGCCACCGCACCACCGCCGAAATCGCGCGCTGGTCGCAAATGAACGACGACGAGCGCCTGCGCCTGATGGAACACGTGCTGCCGCAGCGCGAATCGGGCCGCGCGTGAGCGACGCCGCGACTCCGGCGAACGACTTCGGTTCCGACTTCCTCGCCGGCGATTCGCGCGCGCGCACCCGCCTGCTGGCGGCGCTGCATCCGCTCGACGCCGCGCCCGAGGACGACGGCTGGAATCTCGACGATCTGCACGGCCTGCTGCCCGACAACGCGCTGCGCGCGCAGGCGGCGGTGCTGGTCGGATTGGTGCCGCGCCCGCACGGCGTGCAGGTGTTGCTGACCCGGCGCACCGACGGCCTGCGCCAGCACGGCGGTCAGGTCAGCTTTCCCGGCGGGCGGATCGAGCCCGACGACGAAGACGCGGTCGCCGCGGCGCTGCGCGAAACCTTCGAGGAAATCGGCGTGCCGCCGGCCCTGATCGCGCCGCTGGGGTTTCTCGATCCGCTGGTGACCATCACCGGCTTCCGCGTGTTGCCGCTGGTGGCCACGCTCGATCCCGCCTACGTCGCCAAGCCCGATCCGGCCGAAGTGGCCGAAGTGTTCGAGGTGCCGCTGGCGTTCCTGCTGGAGCCGGACAACCTCACCACCCGCACTCTGGAATACAAGGGCCGCGCGCGCCACGTGCTGGAATACCGCTGGCCCGACCAGCGCATCTGGGGCGCGACCGCGTCGATGCTGCTCAACCTGCGACAACGCCTGGAGGCCGTGCGATGAGCGACTGGACCACCCTGGTTTCGGCCGAAGACTTGGCCGCGGCGCTGGGGCGCGAGGATCTGATCGTGATCGACACGCGCACCTCGCTGAGCGACCGCGCGGCGAGCGAGCAGGCCTATCGCGACGCGCACATTCCCGGCGCGCGCTACGCCGATCTCGATCGCGACCTGTCCGATCACCGCAAGCCCGGCGGCGGCCGCCACCCGTGGCCGGACGCGGCCGATTTCGTCGCCACGCTCGGCCGCTGGGGCGTGACGCCGCGGCATCAGGTCGTGGTCTACGACGCCGCCGACGGCGCGCTGGCTGCTTCGCGCTTGTGGTTCCTGCTGCGCGTGCTCGGCCATCGCCGCGTCGCCGTGCTCGACGGCGGCTGGCAGCGCTGGAGCAAGCTCGGCTTGCCGACCGACGCGGCGGTGCCGGCGCCGCAACCGACGCAGTACGCGGCCAGTTATGAGGCGCAGCGCTTGCTCGACGCGCAACAAGTGCGTTCGCTGCTGGATTCCGGCGGCTTGCTGATCGACGCGCGCGCGGCCGAGCGTTTCCGCGGCGACGTAGAACCTTTGGACAAAGTCGCCGGCCACGTGCCCGGCGCGCGCAACCGCGCGTTCTCGCTCAATCTCGAAGACGGCCGCTTCAAGTCGCCGCAGGCGCTGGCGCAGGAGTTCGCACCGTTGCTGCAGGGGCGCGAGCCTGCGCAGGTCGCGGCGATGTGCGGCTCCGGCGTGACCGCCTGCCACCACTTGCTGGCGATGGCGCATGCGGGATTCGACGGCGCCGGGTTGTACACCGGGTCGTGGAGCGGGTGGATCGAGGATCCGCGCAGGCCGGTGGCGACCGGGGACGAGTGAATTCCGCTTACCCGCGTCGTCGTTGCCGAAAAGGTCGAGAACTTCAGCGCCGTGCCGCGATGAATCCCCGGCTGTATCCGCCTCAGTGAGCGTGGCGACGGCGGAGTTCGCCGAGTTTCCGCGGCAACGCAGACTCCCAAACAGGCCTCGCCACGATTCCCGAGTCGCACCGGAATCATGAGAAAACCGTCGCCATTCCATGCGGAATCGGTGCATTACATAACGCTATATAAGTGATGCGCGTCGCGTAACCGACCCGTCACATCCCGTTCCCATCCTTGCGCGCAATTCGCTCGTCAGGGGAGAGCGCGCCATGTTGCGTGCCGCGGTGTCGTCGCTGTTGTGGGTCTGTACGCTCGTCTTCGCCGCCGCGGCGCCCGCGCAGGAGGCCGAGCGGGTGCGCGTCGCAGGCTCCAACACCCTGGCGCAGGCGCTGGTGCCGGGCGTGGCGCAGGCGTGGCTGCGCGATATCGGTTATCGCGACATCCAGGTGCGCAAGCCGCGGCCGGCGCTGACCGAGATCCATGCCAGCCGCGACGGCCAGCCGCTGATCGTGGAGATCGCCGCCAGCGACTCGGCGCACGGCTTCGCCGATCTGGTCGAAGGCAACGCGCAGATCGCGATGATGTCGCGGCGGCCGAGCGCGGCCGAACTCGACGCGGGCTGGCAGCTCGGCGATCTGGCCTCGCAGGATCAGGAATTCGTGGTCGCGCTCGACGGCGTGGCGGTGGTGGTCAATCGCGCCAATCCGATCGCGCGCTTGGACATGGAGCAATTGCGCGCGCTGTTTTCCGGGCGTTCGCGCGATTGGCGCGAACTCGGCGGCCGCGGCGGCGAGGTGCATCTGCATCTGGACGCCAGCGCCGGCGCGGTGCGCGATCTGATGAACGACAAGGTCATGCGCGGCAGCGCGTTCGGCGAGGCGCAGGTGCATCCCGACGCGCGCGCGCTGGTCGCCGCGGTCGCCGCCGATCCGTTCGCGGTCGGGCTGATTCCGATCGGCGAGAGCTACGGCGCCGGCACGCGCCCGGTGGCGGTGTCCGACGGCGGCCGCGCGGTCGCGCCGACCCGCACCGACGTGCTCAGCGAGGACTATCCGCTGAGCCGGCGCTTGTATCTTTACGGCGGCCAGATGATGGGCGCGCTGAGCCGCAGCTTCGCGCTGTACGCGATGGGCCGCGGCGGCCAGCGCGCGGTCGCGCAGGCCGGCCACGTCGCGGTGACCCTGGTGCCGGGCCGCGCCCGGCCGGTGACGCTGGGGCCGGTGGAATACCGGCAGATGGTCGAGAACGCGGTGCGCCTGCCGTTGAGCCTGCGCTTCAACTTCGCCGGCTCCGGCGAGAGCGCGGTCGCCGCCAGCGTCTACGACAGCCGCGCGGTGCGCGACCTCGACCGCCTGCGCAGCTTCATGCGCCTGCCGCCGAACCGCGGCCGCAGCGTGCTGGTGATCGGTTTCGCCGACGCCAGCGCGGGCTCGCCGATGGCCTCGATGATGATGAGCAACGACCGCGCCGACCTGGTCGCGCAGGAATTGGTGTCGCGCGGGATCAAGGTGCGGGTGGCGCGCGGCATGGGCAGCGCGCTGGCGGTGGCGGGCGCGCGCGATCGGCTGGCGCGGTATCGCAATGAGCGGGTGGAGGTTTGGCTGCTTTGAAGCGGGAGATAGCGAGTAGGAGATAGGAGATAGCGAAAGCCTGCTCCCGCTAACTTCTAACTCCTATCCGCTAACTCCTGTTTCACTTGCCTAACTTCGCCACCAACGCCTTCAACGCCGTCTGCGTATCCTGCGAATACCAGGAATCGACGAAGCGATCGAGTTCGATGTGCTCGGGGCGCAGCGCCTCGATCAGGTCGGCGCGGGCCAGCGCGCGGGTTTGCAGCATCGCGCTGCGCGGCAGGCTCAGCAGTTGCTGCAGCCACTCGCGCGCGTGCGCGGCGACTTGGTCGATCTCCACCAACTCGTCGACCAGGCCGATGCGCAGCGCAGTGTCGGCGTCGACCATCGCGCCGGCCACCAGCAGGCGCTCGGCGCGGTAGGTGCCGACCACGCGCCGCATCAGCCGCTGGATGCCTTCCGGCGCGACCAGTCCGACCTGGGTTTCGTTGAGGCCGATGCGGTAATCGCCGGCGGCCATCACCCGGTAATCGCAGCACAGCGTCAGCACGCAGCCGCCGGCCGGGGCGTGGCCGGCGATCGCCGCGACCACCGGCACCTGCGCCGAAGCCAGCGTGCGCGCCAGACCGAAGAACGACTGCCACGCGAGCAGCAGATGATCGCGCTGATCGCCCAGCGACAGCAGGTACGGCACGTCCAGGCCCGCGGAAAACACCTTCGGCCCGCCGCTGAGCACGATGCCCTGGGCGCCGTGGCCGATGGCGTGCTCGACCGCCTCGCGCGCGGCGTTGCACAGCGCCGGGTTGAGCGCGTTGACCGGCGCGCGCGCCAGCTTGATTTCGACGATGTCGCCGTGGGTCTGGGTTTCTACGCAATTCATGGTTTGACGTCCTGGGGCCAGCGGTAGCGCACGGTGTAGGTCAGCTTGGTCTCGCCTTGCGCCGGCACGTCCACCTCGAACTGCGCGTGTCGCGCGTCCTTCTTCTTCGCCGGCAGGCTGGACGACACGATCTCCCAATCGCTCCAGCGCGGCAAGGGTTCGGTGACGCGGACCGTGGCCGCGGTCTTCTTCGCGTTCTTGATCTCGATCGAGAACGATTCGGTCATCGTCCGTCCGGTACGGTCGAGGCGGAAATCGGTGGCCTCGCGCTTGGCGGTCAGGTCGAACACCTTGCCCAGGGCGAGCTTGATGTCGGCGCCGGCGGGCGTGTGGTCGAGCGTGGATTCGCCGAGGAAATCGCCGCCGTCGAACGCGCGCAGGCGACCGGCCGGCAACGGCAGGCCGAGTCCCGAAGCCTGATCGTTGACGAATTCGACCTTGTTCATGACCGGCAGCTCGCCGGTCTGTCCGGAGTAGCTGCGCTCGATCAGCGGCTGCGGCGGCTCCCAGCCCACGCCGCTGGCGTCGAGCGCGTAGATGCGCTCGCACTTGACCTGGTCGTTGCGCGGGAACAGCGCGATGCGTTCGGTGCTGCCGTTGCGTAGGGTCACCGGCTGCGGCAAGTCGTAGGCGTGGTGTTCGCCGGCGGCGCGTTCCAGCGGCATCGGCGGCGCGGGAGCGGGCGCTGCTTCGGCGTAGGCCACTCGGCTGCCGGTGACCTGGACGACGTCGAGCCCCGCCAGATTGCGCTGACGGTTGGGTTCGCCCGCGACCAGACTCAAGCGCGCGCCCTCGAAGCCGCGGCCGGAACGGTTGGCGACCAGGGCCGCGCCGTCGAGCGCGAGCGAGCAGCCCGCGCCCGGCGCGAGCGTGGCCTGGTATTCGGCGCGCCAGGCCATGCCGCCCATCGGATAGCTGAGCTCGAATTCGGCGTCGCCGGCTTGGGTGGCTTCGACCGTCCATTGCAGCGCCGACTGGCGCGGCAATGCGTCGTCGTTGTCGACCAGACTGAAACTGTCGTAGCTGCGGACGACCTTGATCCGGCCGTCGTCGAGCGCAAGGGTGAGGCCGTCGCCGGCCGCGAGCAGCACGCCGCTGTCGGTCTGCTTGGCGCCGCCGGCGGTGTGTTCGACCGACACCTTGCGGCCGATCGCGCCGCTCATGATGTTCTGCGCGCCCGACACCGCGGCCACGTAGCGCTGGGCGACGATGCCGACGCCGGGCGTGCGCGGGGTCAGGGTCGCGGCTTCGACGTCGATCGACGGCGGCAGCGGGGTTTCTTCCAGCGCGTTGGCGCCGCGCTTGAGCGCGACCCGCAGCGGCCGCGCGACCAGGGCGTAGCCCGGCATGCCGGCGCTGGCGGCGCGGACGTTGGCGAGGGCTTCGTAGTCGCCGCTGTAGACGCTCAGGCGCAGCGCGCCGTCGCGCGTGGCGGCGGGCTTGGCGCCCTGGGCGTTCGGCTTGGCGCCGTCGGCGGGCGCGGCGGCGCGGTCGCCGGACGGGGCGCCGCCGCAGGCGGCCAGGAGGCCCGCGGCGAGCGCGGGAGCGAGCAGGCGCAACGGCTGGTTCATCGTCATGTCCTTGATGGCCGGGGCTTGATAGCCGGGGGGTATGATAGGCCGATGAACGTATCTCGCATCCGAACGGGGTTGACGCTGGCGGCGTGCTTGGCCGCGGCGTCGGCGATGAATGGCGCGATGGCGAAATCGCCCGCGCCGAACAAGGGCTGTGTGGCGCAGGTGCGCGAGGGCTGGGTGCGCTTGCCGCCGATGCAGATGCCGATGATGGCCGGCTTCGGCCGGATCGAAAACCGCTGCGCGCAGCCGGTGGTCATCGTCGGCGCGAAGAGCGCGGCGTTCGGCGACGTGTCGCTGCACGAGACCCGCATCGTCGACGGCATCAGCAAGATGCGCGCACTGCCGGAACTGCGCATCGCGCCCGACGGCGCGGCCGTGCTCAAGCCCGGCGGCATGCATCTGATGTTGATGCAGCCGCATGCGCCGCTCAAGGAAGGCAGTCGGGTGGCGGTGGAATTCGTATTGAAGGACGGCGGCTCGCTGCTCGGCGAGTTCGAGGTGCGTAAGGCCGCGCCATGAGGCGTTGTCTGGATTCTCCCTGTAGGAGCGGCGCGAGCCGCGACCGCGACAACTCAACTACGATGAAAGTTTCGGCGTAGTTGAGTTGTCGCGGTCGCGGCTCGCGCCGCTCCTACAGGGGGCTACCGATCAGCGCGGCGAGCAGGCGGCGCGCACCGGTTCCGGCAACGCCGCCGGTTGGCCGGTTTCGCGGTGGATCCACACCATCACCACGTTGCCCTCGCAATACAGCGCGCTGGGGTCGTGGGCGCCGACGATGCGGTGGCCGATGCTCAGGCTGGTGTTGCCCAGGCGTTCGACGAACAGCTCGATGTCGATCTCGTTCGGCCACTCGATCGGGCGGCGGTAGTTCAGATGCGCGGCCGCGACCACGGGCGCGACGTGCTCGTCCATGCCGTGGCCCGGCAGGGTCACCATCCAGCGCAGGCGCGCTTCCTCGAGGTAGCTGAGGAACTTGGAATTGTTGACGTGGTTGAACGCGTCCAGATCGCGCCAGCGCACCGACAACGGCACGCGGATCAGCGCGGCGGGGGCGACGGCGACGGATTCGACCAACTGGGCGACGACCGGCGGCTGAGGCTGCGCCGGCGCCGCGTCGTCGGCACGCGTGGGTTCCGGCTGCGCGCGAGCGGGCTGCTGCGCCGCGCGCGGGGGCTTGGCGGCCTTTTCCGTGCGGGCCGCGGCCGCTACCGGCGCCGCGGCGGCGGTAGCGTCGCCCGAGGCTTGAACCTTGTGTTCGGCGGCGTTCTGCGCGGGCGCGGCCGCTTCGGTCTTGCGCTTGCGCGGCGCACGCTTGCGCGGCGCCGTTTTCTTGCCGGCCGCCTTGGCGGCCTTGGGCTGGCTTTCGTTGTCGCTGTCGCTCATGCGGCGGATTTCTTCTTGGCGCGCGCGGCGGGCGCGTCGGTCTTGGTTTTGGTCTTGGCGGGCGCCTTCGCGGCCTTGCCGGCGCGCTTGTCGCTGCCGACTTCGCCCGGCACCGGCATGCCCAACAGCGGCGCCAGGAAGCGTCCGGTGTGCGAGTGCGCCAGGGACGCGATGTGCTCGGGCGTGCCGGTGGCGAGGATGGTGCCGCCGCGGTGGCCGCCTTCCGGCCCCAGGTCGATGACCCAGTCGGCGGTCTTGATGACGTCGAGGTTGTGCTCGATCACCACCACGGTGTTGCCGTCGTCGCGCAGGCGGTGCAGCACCGCGAGCAGATGCTCGATGTCGTGGAAGTGCAGGCCGGTGGTGGGCTCGTCGAGGATGTAGAGCGTGCGCCCGGTGTCGCGGCGCGACAGTTCCTTCGACAGCTTGACGCGCTGCGCCTCGCCGCCGGACAGGGTGGTCGCGCTCTGGCCCAGCTTGATGTAGCTCAGGCCCACGTCCATCAGCGTTTCCAGCTTGCGGCCGATGCTGGGCACGTTCTCGAACAGCGCCAGCGCCGCCTCGACCGTCATCTCCAACACGTCGTTGATGTTGTAGCCCTTGTACAGGACTTCCAGCGTCTCGCGGTTGTAGCGCTTGCCGTGGCAGACGTCGCAGGGCACGTACACGTCCGGCAGGAAGTGCATTTCGACCTTGATCAGGCCGTCGCCCTGGCAGGCCTCGCAGCGGCCGCCGCGCACGTTGAAGCTGAAACGGCCCGGCGAGTAGCCGCGCGCGCGCGCTTCGGGGACCTGCGCGAACAGCTCGCGCAGCGGCGTGAACAAGCCGGTGTAGGTGGCCGGGTTGGAACGCGGGGTGCGGCCGATCGGCGACTGGTCGATGTCCACGACCTTGTCGAACAGCTCGATGTTCTCCACCGACTTGTGCGGCGCCGGCGTCTGCGCCGCGCCGTTGAGCTCGTTGGCGGCGATGACGTAGAGCGTGTCGTTGATGAGGGTGGACTTGCCCGAGCCCGACACGCCGGTGACGCAGGTCAGCAAGCCCGCCGGAATCGCCAGATCGACGTCCTTGAGGTTGTTGCCGGTGGCGCCGCGCAGGTGCAGCGTGGTCTTCGGGTTGGGCTTGTGGCGGTTCTTCGGGATGTCGATCTTGCGCTTGCCGCTGAGGTACTGGCCGGTCAGCGAACGCGGCGCCTTGAGCACGTCGTGCAGCGTGCCTTGCGCGATCACTTCGCCGCCGTGCACGCCGGCGCCGGGGCCGATGTCGACGACGTGGTCGGCCAGACGGATCGCGTCCTCGTCGTGTTCGACCACGATCACCGTGTTGCCGAGGTCGCGCAGGCGGGTCAGGGTGCCGAGCAGGCGCTCGTTGTCGCGCTGGTGCAGGCCGATCGACGGCTCGTCGAGCACGTACATGACGCCGACCAGGCCGGCGCCGATCTGGCTGGCCAGACGGATGCGCTGGGCTTCGCCGCCCGAGAGCGAGTCGGCCTTGCGTTCCAGGGTCAGGTAATCCAGGCCGACGTCGACCAGGAAGCGCAGGCGATCGACGATCTCCTTGACGATCTTGATCGCGATCTCGCCGCGCCAGCCCGGCAGCTGCAGGGTCTTGAAGAAGTTCAGCGCTTCGTCGACCGGCAGCACCACCAGATCCGGCAGCGGCCGCTCGGCCACGAACACGTTGCGCGCGGCGCGGTTGAGGCGCGCGCCGGCGCAGTCGGGGCAGGGGCGCTGGCTGATGAACTTGGCCAGTTCCTCGCGCACCGCCGCCGATTCGGTCTCGCGGTAGCGGCGTTCGAGATTCGGCACGATGCCTTCGAAGCGGTGCTTGCGCTGGCTGCGGCCGCCGTTCTCGGTGATGTAGTTGAAGCTGATCAGCTCGTCGCCGCTGCCGTACAGCACCGCCTTCTGCTGCGCGGCGCTGAGCGACTGCCACGGCGTGTCGACGTTGAACTTGTAGTGCTTGGCCAGCGACTGGATCAGCTGGAAGTAGTACGCGTTGCGGCGGTCCCAGCCGCGCACCGCGCCGGCGGCGAGCGAGAGCTCGGGATGCACGACCACGCGCGCCGGGTCGAAGAATTCGGCCACGCCCAGGCCGTCGCAGGTCGGGCAGGCGCCGATCGGCGAGTTGAACGAGAACAGGCGCGGTTCGAGTTCGGGCAGCGAGTAATCGCAGACCGGGCAGCTGTACTTGGACGAGAACAGCAGCGGCGCGGCCTCGGCGTTGTCCAGCGACATCACCTGGGCCATGCCGTCGCCGAGCTTGAGCGCGGTCTCGAAGGATTCGGCCAGACGCTGCTTGATGTCCTCGCGCGGCTTGAAGCGGTCGATCACCGCTTCGATGGTGTGCTTGACCCGCAGCGCCAGCGGCGGCACCGCGTCGATTTCGTACAAGGTGCCGTCCACGCGCACGCGCACGAAGCCCTGCGCGCGCAGTTGCTCGAACACCTGGGCGTGCTCGCCCTTGCGCTCGCGGATCACCGGCGCCAGCAGCATGTAGCGCTGTTCGGGATCGAGCGCGATCACCTGATCGAC
Source organism: Lysobacter sp. K5869 (assembly GCF_018847975.1). NCBI lineage: Bacteria > Pseudomonadati > Pseudomonadota > Gammaproteobacteria > Lysobacterales > Lysobacteraceae > Lysobacter > Lysobacter sp. K5869. The sequence continues at coordinate 3,114,232 of NZ_CP072597.1, forward strand.
CATCTGGCTGACGGTCTGCGCCTCCAGCGGGTAGTGGTGATCCGGGCAGCGCGGACTGCCGACGCGCGCGTACAGCAAGCGCAGGTAGTCGTAGACCTCGGTGATGGTGCCGACGGTCGAACGCGGGTTGTGCGAGGTGGATTTCTGCTCGATCGAAATCGCCGGCGACAGGCCTTCGATGTGGTCGACATCGGGCTTTTCCATCACCGACAGGAACTGGCGGGCGTAGGCCGACAGCGATTCGACGTAGCGGCGCTGGCCTTCGGCGTAGATCGTGTCGAAGGCCAGCGAGGACTTGCCCGAACCGGACAGTCCGGTGATCACGATCAGCTTGTCGCGCGGCAGATCGAGATCGATGTTCTTGAGGTTGTGCGTCCGCGCGCCGCGGATGCGGATGTAGTCCAGCGCCATCGGGTGCCTGCAAGGGGGAGGGTCGCCGGCGCGGAAGGCGACGGCGAACAGGGGAGCGTATCGAGTGGGGAAGATGGGGGCAAATCCGCGCAACGGAAGATGCGGCGGGCGTCGCGGGCGATGTCATCGCAGGCCCGTGGGGCTTGGCTCGGGCGTTGCGGCGGGCGGCGGGACGGGCGCGCGGCGGCGCGGCGCGGGACGCGGAAATGCGCGGCCCGCAAGGGCGCGGGCGCGGTTCGGGTTCGAGGTTCCACGCCGGGATCGCGATGATCCGGACCGACTGCCGCCGGCCCGACGGCGCCGCGGCGACCACGCGGCCTTGGCCGCGTTTGTCGCTTTCGTTCAGTTTCGGCCGTTCCGGGCCGGCCGGGGCGGCGAACGCCCCGTTCGATTCAGGGCGCTATTTGACCTGATTGAAACGCACCGGCGTCGCCGTCGCCCCGGTTTCGCCGCGGGTATCGAGCGCGCCGGGGTTGGCGCCGGCGACGATCAGCTGGACCTTGACCGCCTCGGCGCGCTGGCGCGACAGCGCCTCGTTGTCGGTCGGCTGGCCGGCGCCGCCGCCCGGGCCGACGATTTCGTAGCGCGCGTCCTTCGGCCCGGCGGCCATGGCTTTGGCGGCGCGGCTGAGGATGTCGAGGCTGGCCGGGGCGATGCGCGCGCCGCCTTCCTCGAAGCGCACCTCGATCTTGTTCAAGGCCTGGACGATGTCGCCGGCGCCGGATTTGCCCGGCACCAGCGCCGCCAGCGCCTGCGCCGCGGCGTCGCTGGACGCGGCCTCGCCGCCGACGCCCTCGAACAGGCCGCCGTAGCGGAAACCGGGGAACAGCGTCTTGGCCTTCTCGAGCAGCAGCGCGCGGTCGGCGTCGTTGACCTGGCCGCTGAGCTCGACGCTCTGGCCTTCGAAGGTGACCGCGACGCCGGGCATGGTCAGCGCGGCGACGAACTGCGGCAGCTTGTCTTGCCACGGCGCCGGCTTGACCGCCTTGCCGACTTCCAGGTCGCCGGCGATCTGGCCGGCGTAGGCCTGAGTCAGCGCGATGCTCAGCGCCTTGTGCGTGGCTTCGCTGTCGACGCGGCCGTCGTAGCGGATCGCGCCGTTGTTGTTGGCCAGGCCGAGCTTGGCTTCGACCGGCGGAATCGGCGTGGGCGCCGGCGCGGCGGCGCTGTCGGCGGCGGGCGCGGCGTCGGTGGCCGGCGCGGGGTCGCGGTTGCAGGCGCTCAGGCCGGCGAGGGCGGCGAGCAGGGCGGCGCCGGCGAGGAGGCCGGAGCGGGCGGTTCGGATGTTGTGGGTTCGATCGGTGCGGGCGATGCGCATGGAGTCTCCGCTGGACGGGGCTGCGAGAAAACGGGGTGGCGCGGGCGGTTCGATGCGGGGGAACGATGCGAGCGGCGCGGCGCGTGCGGCGAGTCGCCGTGCGGTGCGGCCGGTTTGCGAGGGGCGACTTGCGATGGGGCTGCGTGCGTTGGAGCGAGATGCGATAGAGCGAAGTGCGAGGCGACGGAACGCGATGGATCGGCAGTCGACGAGTTCAATGGAGTGCGCGGCTACGCGCAAGTTCCCGGCGCCCTGGATTCGCGGCGACTTCCACCGCCTGCGTCGCCGCAAACACGAAGGGCCCGGCGCACCGGGCCCTTCGCGGATTACCGCGCTGCGATCAGCGGCTCGAGTTGTAGGTGATCTCGACCGGATCGGCGCATTCCTGCGTACCGTTGTTGCACACCTTGTAGCTCATGGTGCCGCTGCCGATGATGCGGAAGGTATCGGTATTGGCGCCGGTGTTGCGAACCGTCTTGAGGATCGCACCGTTGCGCCAGATGTCGATGTTCTTCTTGCCCTTCTCCCACGACAGGTTCACCGAGGTGCGGTGGTTGGCCTGCGCGCTGGCCTTGGCGTCGAGACGGCGCGGATAGTTCGCGTCGACGAAGCTCGGGTACAGGGACATGCCGGCCGAAGCGCGGTAGCCCTTGACCTGCACGTACCACACGCCGCCCTTCGGGGTCGGGAAGAAGCAGGTCTCGTTGTTGGACGAGGTGAACGGACGGCAGTCGTAGGAGGTGCTGGTCGGTTCGGCGCCGTACTTGACGTAGATGTCCGAATCGCCGGTGCCGCCGTACAGCGCGAACAGCAGGTTCGACGCGCCGTTGGGCACCAGCAGCTGATAGCGCAGGATGCCGTTGGCGCCGACCTCGATGTTGGTCACGGTGACGCCGTTCTCCAGCTCGATCGCCGGTTCCGGTTCCGGCGCCTGCGGATCCGGCGGCAGCGCCTCGGTGCCCTTGGCGACGGCGACGGCGTAACGCGCGTCGACGATGCCCGAGCCGCACCAGTTGCTCCAGCTGCAACCGCCCGGCTGGCCGCCGACGTGCGCGGTGTTGACCAGGATCTTCTCGATTTCCGCCGGAGTCTTCGGCGTGGAAGCCGCCGACTGCATCAGCGCGACCACGCCGGCCACGTGCGGCGACGCCATCGAGGTGCCGGCCATCCACGCATAGCCTTCGCCTTCCTGGCCCTGCAGGCCCAGGTTCAAGGTCGACAGGATGTTGTCCGCCGCCGGCTGCGCGCCCGAGCCGCCGGGCGCGGCGACGTCGATCTTGTTGCCGAAGTTGGAGTAGCTCGCCAGCGCGCCGGTCGGGCCGACCGCGGAAATCGCGATCACGTTGTCGCAGTTGGCCGGCGAGAAGTTGGCCACGTCGCCGCCGGAATTGCCGGCCGCGATGACCACCGTGGTGCCGCGCGCGCGGGCCGCGGCGAACGCGGTCTGCTCGGCCGCCGAGCACGCGCCCGAACCGCCGAGGCTGAGGTTGATGACTTCGGCCGGAGTGGCGTTGTCGGGCACGCCGGCGACGCTGCCGCCCGAGGCCCAGGTCACCGCGTCGATGATGTCGGAGGTGTAGCCGCCGCAGCGGCCGAGCACGCGCACCGGCTGCACCTTGGCGTTCGGCGCGACGCCGGCCACGCCGACGCCGTTGTTGCTCACCGCGGCGATGGTGCCGGCCACGTGGGTGCCGTGCCAGCTGCTGTCCTCGGGAATGCCGAAGATGTTGCACGAGCCGTCGTGCCAATCGCCCGGATCGTTCGGATCCGCGTCGCGGCCGTCGCCGTCGACGCTGACTTCGGTGTCTTCGATGAAGTCGTAGCCCGGCAGGATGTTGGCGTTGAGATCGCTGTGCGGGGTGATGCCGGTGTCGAGCACCGCGACCACGATGCCGTCGCCCTTGGCGAGGTCCCAGGCCGGTTCCAGATTCAGGCCGCCCGGGCCGTTCTTGTAATGCCACTGCTGGGCGTAGCCCGGATCGTTGGGCACCATGGTCGGGAACTTGAGTTCGTCGCGGACGACTTCGACGATGCTCGGATCGTTCTTCATCAGCTCGATCGCCAGTTCCTTGGTGGCGGCGACATCGAGCGGCGTGTCGGTCTTGATCAGTTGCGCGCCGGTGGCGAGCGTGCGCAGCGGCTTGATGCCGACGCCGAGCGCGGACACGGCCTTGGCGTACTGCTGATTCAACGCGGCCGCGCTGAGCTTGGCCGACGCGCCGGGCGCGCGGGTGATGATGAAGCGGCTGGACGTGGCCGCGGGGGTTTGCTTGGCGGTGGCGAGCTTGGCCGCCTTCGGCGAGGCCGCGGCCTTGGCCGACGGCACCTTGTTGAACGCCGGCAGCTTGCCGCCGGAATAGGCGACCGGGGCGATCACCACGGCAGTCGCCAGCGCCAGAGCGGTCCATTTCATCGAACGTGCTTTGCGAGTCATGACAAACTTCCTTGATCCTTCGTTGCGCATGATCCCCTTCGCATCCCCTGTCGAGCGTCGGGCCTTGGTCCGCGGGCGTCGTGCGGGACGCCGCCGCGGGACTTCCTGAGCGCGGACCGCGCGGCGCTAGGCCGGCGTTGCCGCGATGTGCGTCGCGCGCGCTCGTCCGCTTCCATGCGCCGCGGGCGGCGTGGAAAACGCGGGACGTGCGTGGCGTGCGTGGGCGCAGGGTCGGGGCGCTGCGCCGACTACCGGTCTGACGACGAGAAAACAAGCTGAAGACTGCAAGCCCATGCAGGACGTCCCCGATGACGCGACTGCACCATGCTGGCGCGCGTGCGTCGCACGCGCTGCGCAAGGACGGTGCCGATCCATGTCGCGCGACCCCCTGCAAGTCGCTCGCGTCCGAAGCTAATTGAGCGCGCGGCCGACGTGCAAGTGTCATCGAAGCTGTGCTAGCGGGATGAATGCGACTGCGCGCACATACGCGCGACGCATGGATTTCGCGCGCCTTCGCCGCGGCATGCGCGCAGGCCTGGATTTTCCGGCGTTTTCGCCGGTCCGCCGTTCGGCGCGACGGCGCGCGCGGATTTTTCCCGCGAAAAATTTTCTTTCGGAAGTGTGAACTTCGTCGCCGCGCTTTCTGATGCGCTGCGGGCGATTTTCTTGAGCGACGCCACTTTTCTTGCGCTGCGTTGCGACGACGTGCGAGCGAGTGCGGCGTTGGCGCGCGAATTTATTTTCGATTGCGGAATCGTGGCGGTGAGGCGTCGCGCGTTGTTCGGATGCGGCGTCGATGCGCGCGGGCGATGTTCGCCGCAGGTTCGCATCGATGCGGTGGATTCGGCCGATCGGTCGGTCGGAATCGATGCGGTCGGAGGATTGAAGAACGGCGGCGCTGAGGTCGGCGGCGATGTGCCAGGAGACTCGATCGCAGCAAACTCGGAACCGCATCGAAGCGGTGCCGGCCGCGAAACGGCGGGACGGGGGCAGGGGCGGTCGCGCGAGGCCAGGATCGCCGCTCAGGCGCATTCAGGCGGGCGCGGCGGCTGAGTCGGGGTGGGCGGTTGCGCCCCGGGGTGAACCGGTCTTTGCGTAAGTAATTGATTTTAATGGATTGAACGCCCGCAGTAGGCGCCCGCCCGAGTTCCCCGAACCCGTGCGGTTGCCGTAACTCGCTGAAGCGCCTAGAATTCCGCTTCTGTCCGTCCATCCCTGGGCGGCGCAGGACCAAAATAACTACAGAGGAATCTGGTCATGTACGCAGTTCTGGTCACCGGCGGTAAGCAATACCGCGTGATGCAAGGCGAGACGCTCCGCGTCGAGCTGCTGGACGTCGAAGCCGGCAGCGAAATCAAGTTCGACACCGTCCTGATGCTGGGCGACGGCGAAGGCATCAAGGTCGGCGACGCGCTCAAGGGCGCCACCGTCACCGCTACGGTCGTCGGCCACGGCCGCGCCGACAAGGTGCGCATCGTCAAGTTCCGCCGCCGCAAGCACCATCGCAAGCAGATGGGCCACCGTCAGCACTACACCGAAATCCAGATCACCGGCATCGCCGGTGGCGACAACAAGTAAGGAGCAGCTGCCATGGCACACAAAAAGGGCGTAGGTTCCACCCGCAACGGCCGCGACTCCAACCCGAAGTACCTGGGCGTGAAGATCTACGGCGGTCAGGCCATCGAAGCCGGCAACATCATCGTGCGTCAGCGCGGCACCCAGTTCCACCCGGGCGCCAACGTCGGCCTCGGCCGCGACCACACGCTGTTCGCGCTGATCGACGGCAAGGTCGAGTTCTCGACCAAGGGCCCGAAGAGCCGCCGCACCGTCAGCGTCGTCGCCGCCGAGTAATCGCGCCGCGACGTTGCCGCGAGGAGCCCCGCTTCGGCGGGGTTTTTCGTTTGGGAGCGGGGAAGGAAAAGCGAGTTCGAGTGCGGGGTCGGGGAACTGCGGTCGCGCGCAGCCTTTCCCTACGCCGCATTCTTCTGGCGCCAGTTCCCCTGCGGTTAAACTCCCATCCGCAACGAATCCTCAGTTCCCCAATCCCTATTCCCCATTCCCGCTCTTAGCCCTTGCCATGAAACTCGTAGACGAAGCTGAAATCCAAGTCATCGCCGGCAACGGCGGCAACGGCTGCGTCGGTTTCCGCCGCGAGAAGTTCATTCCGCTGGGCGGGCCGGACGGCGGCGACGGCGGCGCCGGCGGCAGCGTGTGGCTGGTCGCCGACGAGAACGTCAACACCCTGGTCGATTTCCGCCACCAGAAGCAGTTCCGCGCCCAGCGCGGCGAGAACGGCATGGGCCGCCAGGCCTACGGCAAGGGCGGCGACGATCTGATCATCGTGGTGCCCGTCGGCACCGTGGTCACCAACGTCGAGACCGACGAAGTCATCGGCGACCTGACCGCGCACGGCGACCGCCTGCTGGTCGCGCGCGGCGGCAAGGGCGGCCTGGGCAACATGCATTTCAAGAGCTCGATCAACCGCACGCCGCGCAAGGCGCTGCCGGGGCTGCCGGGCGAGGAGCGCATGCTCAAGATGGAGTTGAAGCTGCTGGCCGACGTCGGCCTGCTCGGCTTCCCCAACGCGGGCAAGAGCACGCTGATCCGCGCGGTGTCGGCGGCGACGCCGAAGGTCGCGGATTATCCGTTCACCACGCTGTATCCGAATCTGGGCGTGGTCGCGGTCGAGGCGCACCGCAGCTTCGTCATCGCCGACATTCCGGGTCTGATCGAAGGCGCGGCCGACGGCGCCGGCCTCGGCGCGCAGTTCCTGCGCCATCTGCAGCGCACGCGTTTGTTGTTGCACCTCGTCGACATCGCGCCGATGGAGGGCGGGGTGGAAGGCCTGAGCCCGGCCGAGCAAGTGCGCGCGATCGAGAACGAACTGCGCAAGCACGATCCCGAATTGCTGGATAAGCCGCGCTGGCTGGTGTTCAACAAGTCCGACCTGCTGCTGGACGAGGAGCGCGAGGAGATCCTGCGCGCGACGCTCGAAGAGCTGGGCTGGAAGGATCGCTGGTACGTGGTCTCGGCGATCAGCCGCGAAGGCACCTGGCCGATCATGCTCGACGTGATGGCCTTCTTCGACCGTCAGCGCGAAGAGGCGCTGGAAGCCGCCAACGCCGCCGCCGGCCATGCGCCCTGAGCCTCGGGCTCAGCATCGTCAAAACGTGAACTCGTCGCGGCGCCGTTGGCGTCGCGGCGTCGCCGTGCGCGCGCGCCGCGCGGCCGGCTTCAATCTCGCTTCACTCGCCGCGCCGAAGATGCGCGGCATGTCCGCGTTGGTGGCCGCCCCGGCTTGCGCATCGCTGCGCTTGCGCGCGGGCGGGCAGGGTGCGGCCGCGGCGAAAAAATTGCAGGCAAACAAAAACCCGGCCGAGGCCGGGTTTGTGTTCATCGCTGCCCTGGCGGGCGGCGAATCAAGCGGCGGTAGCCAGCGCCTTGATGCGCGCGGCCAGGCGGCTCTTATGACGGGCGGCCTTGTTCTTGTGGATCAGGCCGCGGGCGCTGAAACGGTCGAGGATCGGCTGGGCGACGTCGAAAGCGGACTTGGCACCGGCGGCGTCGTTCTCGCCGAGGGCCTTGAGCACCTTCTTGACAGCGGTGCGCAGCATCGAACGCTGGCTGCCGTTACGGGCGTTGCGCACGACAGTCTGCTTGGCGCGCTTCTTGGCGGACTTGATGTTTGCCACGGTGAATTCCTGAAAATTAGGTTGGAAGCTTTGATGAAAGCCGGGTTGATGAAACTGGACGAAACACGCAGCGCCGGACGTTGGCCGAAACCGGGTCTTGCGCAGTTGCGGAAAATCAGACCCAAAAGTATGGGCGATTCAGGGGCTTGCGTCAACCCGGTGGGTTTGCGGCAAAGCCGGGCCGGGCATCCGGGCCGGGGAGGGCGGGCATGAGCAAGGGCGGCCTGCTGCGTTCCTCGGTGGTGTTCAGCGCGATGACCTTCATTTCGCGGGTCACCGGCCTGATCCGCGACCAAGTCTACGCCTGGCAGTTCGGCGCCAGCCCGGCGATGGACGCCTTCTTCGTCGCGTTCAGAATTCCGAACTTCATGCGCCGGCTCTCGGCCGAGGGCTCGTTCTCGATGGCCTTCGTGCCGGTCCTGGCCGAGTACAAGGAAAAGCACGACCACGCGGCGGTCAAGGAGCTGATCGACCGGGTCACCGGCACCCTGACCGCGGCGCTGGTGGTGCTGACCGCGGTCGTGGTGCTGGCGGCGCCCTGGGTCATGGGCGTGTTCGCGCCGGGCTTCGCCCCGGGCGGCGAGCAGTACCGGCTGGCGACCCAGATGCTGCAGATCACCTTCCCGTACGCTTTGTTCATCTCGCTGGCCTCGCTGGTCGGCGGGGTGCTCAACAGCTACGAGAAATTCGCGGTGCCGGCGCTGTCGCCGGTGTTGCTGAACATCTCGATGATCGCCGCGGCGGCCGCCGCCGCGCCGCTGATGCGGCCGTTCGGCGCCGAACCGGTGTTGGCGCTGGCCTGGGGCGTGTTCTTCGCCGGCGTGCTGCAGCTGGTGTTCCAGTTGCCGGCGCTGGCCAAGCTCGGCCTGCTGCCGCGGCCGCGCTGGGGCTGGCAGCACTCGGGCGTGCGCAAGATCCTCAAGCTGATGGTGCCGACCTTGTTCGGCTCGTCGGTGGCCCAGCTCAACTTGCTGCTGAACACCGCGCTGGCCTCGTTCCTGATCGTCGGCAGCGTCAGCTGGCTGTACCTGACCGACCGCCTGCTGGAGTTCCCGCTCGGCATGTTCGGCGTCGCCATCGGCACGGTGATCCTGCCGCATCTGTCCAAGCGCCATGCCGCGACCGACAGCGTGGGCTATTCCAAGGCGCTGGATTGGGGCTTCCGCCTGTGCCTGCTGATCGGCGTGCCGGCCTGCCTGGGCCTGGTGCTGTGCGCCGAGGCGCTGATCGCCGCGCTGTTCCAGTACGGCCGGCTGACCCCGCAGGACACCCAGATGATCCGCCTGAGCCTGATGGCGCAATCCACCGCGGTGCCGGCGTTCTTGCTGGTGAAGGTGCTGGCGCCGGCGTTCTATTCGCGCCAGGACACCAAGACCCCGGTCAAGTCGGCGGTGGTGTCGGTGGCGGTGAACCTGCTGTCCACGGTCGGCCTGTTGCTGCTCGCGGTGTATTTCAGCGACGCCGGCCGCGCCGCGCTGGCGCGCGGGGCGGGGCTGACTCAGGCGCTGGGCGAGGTGCCGGGCGCGCATGCCTGCCTCGCGCTCGCCATCGCCATCGCCGGCTGGACCAATGCCTTGCAGCTCGCGTGGTATCTGCGCCGGGCCCGGGTCTATCAGCGCCAGCCGGGCTGGGGGCGGTTCCTGCGCCAGATCGGCGTGGCCAGCGCGGGTCTGAGCGCGGTGGTGCTGTTCCTGCTGTGGCTGTGGCCGGGCTGGACCGGCTGGCCGTGGTGGGAGCGCGGCTGGAAGCTGGCGGTGGTGGTCGGCGCCGGCGGCGCGGTGTACGGCGCGCTGCTGTGGCTGCAGGGCATCCGGCCGCGGGATCTGCGCGGGCATTGAGGCCGAAGGCGGCGACGGATCGCGGGCCCGGGCGCGGCTCCCGGCCTGTCGCGGCGCGGCGATCCGGGCCGCGGCGAGGCCGCCCCCGCGCGGTTCGTCGCCGGCTCCGCGCGCAACCGCGTCGAACCGGCGGTGTTCGATGCCATTGAGAGCGGCGGCCGGCGGCTATACTTCCTGATTCATCCTTCAAGCCGTATCCCGGGCGACCGGGTCGCCACGCCAGAATCCGAATGAGCAGGCTGTTTCGAGACGTCGACCGCGGGACGCGTTGCCCGCACGGCAGTGTGGTCTGCATCGGCGCCTTCGATGGCCTGCACCTGGGCCACCGCGCGCTGGTGCGCCACACGGTAGCGCGCGCGCGCGCCTTGGGCGTGCCGGCGGTGGCGCTGAGCTTCGAGCCGCTGCCGCGCGAGTTCTTCGCCCCGGCCGCGCCGCCGCCGCGTTTGCTATTGCCGCGGGCCAAGGCCGCCGGCCTGCTGGCGCTGGACGCCGATCAGGTCGGCCTGCTGCGCTTCAACCGCGAGCTGAGCAGCTGGAGCGGCGAGGAATTCGTCGAGCGCGTGCTGGTGAAGCAGCTGGCCGCGCGCGAAGTCTGGGTCGGCCCGCAATTCCGCTTCGGCAAGGCGCGCGGCGGCGACATCGAACTGCTGCGGCGCATGGGCGAGGCCGCCGGCTTCGGCGCGCACGAAATCGAGCCGGTGCACCTGGACGGCGAACGCGTGTCGAGCACCCGCATCCGCGAAACCATCCTGGCCGGCGACTTCGCCGCCGCCGCGCGCTTGCTCGGCCGGCCGTACGCCATTGGCGGCCATGTCGTGCGCGGCCAGCAGCTCGGCCGCACCCTCGGCTTTCCGACCGCCAACCTGCGCTTCGGCGGCAAGACGCCGGCGCTGTCGGGCATCTACGCGACCTGGGTGCACGGCATCGGCGATCGCCCGCGTCCGTCGGTGTCGAGCCTGGGCACGCGCCCGACCGTGGCCGGCGTGGAGCCGCTGCTGGAGGCGCATCTGTTCGATTTCGACGGCGACCTGTACGGTCGCAGGATCGAGGTCGAATTCGTCGCCCACCTGCGCGCCGAACTGAAGTTCCCCGATCTGGCGACGCTGACCGTGCAGATGCACCGCGACGCCGCACAGGCGCGCGAGCTGCTGGCGCTCGACGCGCAGCGCCGCCGCCTCGATCCCGCTACGCCGCCCGATCCGCAGCGCGCGCCCGCCGCCGCCGAAAAAACCGCTTGACCCCTTAGCGCGAACCGTTAGCGCCATTCACTCCGCCGAAGATCCCGTCCGAGACCCGCTGTGACCAACGACCCGAGCCAACCCGCCGCCGGCAACCCGTACAAGGCCACCTTGCTGCTGCCGGCGACCGAATTCCCGATGCGAGGCGACCTGCCCAAGCGCGAGCCGGAGACGCTGGCGCGCTGGGAAGGCGAAGGCCTGTATCAGCGAATTCGCGCGAAGGTGAAGGACCGCGAGCGCAGCTTCGTGCTTCACGACGGCCCGCCGTACGCCAACGGCGAGATCCACATCGGCCACGCGCTCAACAAGGTGCTCAAGGACATCGTGGTCAAGTCCAAGCTGCTGTCCGGCTTCGACGCGCCCTATGTTCCGGGCTGGGATTGCCACGGCCTGCCGATCGAGACCAAGGTCGAGAAGACCTACGGCAAGGTCGGCGAGAAGCTCGACGCCGCGCAGTTCCGCGCCAAGTGCCGCGAATACGCCGCCAGCCAGATCGAGCTGCAGCGCCGCGACTTCAAGCGCCTGGGCGTGATCGGCGATTGGGAGAACCCGTACCTGACCATGGATTTCCGCTACGAGGCGGACATCATGCGGTCGCTGGCCAAGATCGTCGAACGCGGCCATTTGGTGCGCGGCTCCAAGCCGGTGCATTGGTGCTTCGACTGCGGCTCGGCCCTGGCCGAGGCGGAGATCGAATACCACGACAAGGAATCCACCCAGATCTACGTGCGCTATCCGGTGCTCGACCGCAAGCGCGTGTTCGACGCGTTCGGGATCGAGGACGACGGCAGCCCGCTGTCGGTGCCGATCTGGACGACCACGCCGTGGACGCTGCCGGCGAGCCTGGCGGTGTCGATGGGTCCGAACGTCGAGTATTCGCTGGTGCGGATCGAGCCGGGCGAGGAATCGCTGTTCAAGGAACCGGCGCAGCGTCCGGAATATCTGCTGCTGGCGCACGACTTGACCGCCAGCGTGTTGAGCGCGATCGCCAACGTCGATGCGCTCAAGCAGGGCCACAGCGTCGAAACCCGCGACTGGTCCTCGCATCCGGGCGAGGTCTTCGAAGGCCTGCGCCTGCGCCATCCGTTCTACGCCGAGCGCGAAATCCCGGTGCTGTTGGGCGATCACGTGACCACCGACGCCGGCACCGGCGCGGTCCACACCGCGCCCGGCCACGGCCAGGAGGACTACGCGGTCTCGCTCAAGTACGGCCTGATCGCGCGCTACACCGCCGCGCAGATCAATCCGGTCGACGCGCGCGGCCTGTACCTGCCGTCGACGCCGCCGGCGGGCGAGCACGTCCTGGCCGGCAAGCACATCTTCAAGAGCGACGAGCTGCTGCTGGAGATCCTGCGCGAGAACGGCGCGCTGCTGGCGCGCGGCAAGATCAAGCACAGCTATCCGCATTGCTGGCGGCACAAGACGCCGGTGGTGTTCCGCGCCACGCCGCAGTGGTTCATCTCGATGGAGCAGGCCGGCCTGCGCCGCGACGCGCTGGCCGCGATCCCGGGCGTGACCTGGATCCCGGGCTGGGGCGAGTCGCGCATCTACAACATGATCGAGAGCCGTCCGGACTGGACCATCTCGCGCCAGCGCTACTGGGGCGTGCCGATCGCGCTGTTCTTCCATCGCGAGACCGGCCAACCGCATGCGCGCACGGTCGAAATCATGCGTCAGGTCGCCGACGCGGTGGAGCGCGAGGGCGTGGACGCGTGGTACGCGATGACCGCCGAGCAGTTGCTGGGCGAGGAGGCCGGCGACTACGAGAAGGTCACCGACATCCTCGACGTCTGGTTCGATTCCGGCGCCAGCCACGAGTGCGTGCTCGCGCAGCGGCCGCAGGACGGCCTGCGCAAGCCGGCCGATCTGTACCTGGAAGGCTCCGACCAGCACCGCGGCTGGTTCCACAGCGCGCTGCTGACCGGCGTGGCGATGGACGGCGTGGCGCCGTACCGGCAAGTGCTGACGCATGGCTTTACGGTCGACGAGCAAGGCAAGAAGCAGTCCAAGTCGCTCGGCAACGTGGTGGTGCCGCAGAAGGTCATCGATGCGATGGGCGCGGACGTGCTGCGCCTGTGGGTCGCCTCGACCGACTTCAGCGCCGAGATGTCGGTGTCGGACAAGATCCTCAAGCAGAACGCCGACGTTTACCGCCGCATCCGCAACACCGCGCGCTTCCTGCTCGGCAACCTCAGCGGTTTCGATCCGGCGCGCGACTGCGTGGCGCTGGACGACATGGTCGCGCTCGACCGCTGGATCGTGCACCGCGCCAGCGAGCTGCAGGACCGCATCGCCGCCGCGTACGAAAGCTACGATTTCGCCGAAATCGTGCAGCTGCTGTCGAACTTCTGCAGCGTCGACCTGGGTTCGCTGTACCTGGACGTGACCAAGGACCGCCTCTACACCATGCGCGAGGATTCGCGCGGCCGCCGTTCGGCGCAGAGCGCGATGTACCGCATCGCCGAGGCGTTCGTGCGCTGGATCGCGCCGGTCCTGGCCTTCACCGCCGACGAAATGTGGCGCCACCTGCCGGCCAACACCGAGCACGGCCCGCGCGAAGACAACGTGCTGTTCGCCACCTGGTACGACGGCCTGGCGCCGCTGCCGGCGGACGCGGCGCTGTCGGACGAGGACTTCAAGCGCCTGCTGGAATTGCGCGAGAACGTCACCCGCGCGCTCGAGCCGATGCGCGCGGCCGGCGAGATCGGCGCGGCGCTGGAGGCGGAGATCACCTTGCGTTGCGGCGTCGCCGATCAGAACTGGCTGGCGCCGCTGACCGACGAACTGCGCTTCTTGTTCATCAGCGGCGATGTCGAGGTGGTGGCGGACGACGGCATCCAGGACATCGCGGTGCTGACGGCCAAGACCGCGAAGCACAAGTGCGTGCGCTGCTGGCATTACCGCGCCGACGTCGGCGCCGACCCGAAGCACCCGGAACTGTGCGGACGCTGCGTGAGCAACGTCGAAGGCCCGGGCGAAGAGCGCCGCTGGTTCTGATGCGGCCGCGGCGCGCGCAGCGATGCGCGCGCCGTCTTCCGATCCCCGATCCTCGATTTCCGATTCATAACGACCCCAAGACCCGATGACCTCAAGCACCCCCGCCAAGAACGCGCTGCCCTGGCTGATCGTCTCGATCGCGGTGATCGCGCTCGACCAGTGGAGCAAGAACTGGGTGCTGGCCTCGCTGCCGGAATACACCCCCGTGGTGGTGATCGAAGGTTTCTGGAACTGGTACCGCAGCTACAACACCGGCGCGGCTTTCAGTTTCCTCAGCGACGCCGGCGGCTGGCAGAAGTATTTCTTCCTGGTCCTGGCGGTCGGCATCAGCGGCCTGCTGGCGCGCTGGCTGGCGCGCACGCCGCGCGGCGAGTGGAAGACCGCGCTGCCGTACTCGCTGGTGATCGGCGGGGCGATCGGCAACGTCATCGACCGCCTGCTGCACGGCCACGTGGTCGATTTCATCCAGTGGTACTGGCGCACCTGGTACTGGCCCTCGTTCAACATCGCCGATGCGGCCATCGTGGGCGGCGCCATCGGCATCGCGGCGTTCGGGCTGTTCAGCAAGCCCGAGGCCGAACCGCGGCCGCCCGGAACCGGCAAGGCCTGAGCGTCGGCGGATCGCGCGCAACGCCGCGTTCCGCTGCCGCCGGCTCACTTCCGCTCATCGCGTCAGCCCGCCTGCCGGGACCGGAGTACAATCGCGTTATGGACGTTCTGCTCGCCAACCCCCGCGGCTTCTGCGCCGGCGTCGACCGCGCCATCGAGATCGTCAAGCGCGCGATCGAGACGCTCGGCGCGCCGATCTACGTGCGCCACGAAGTCGTGCACAACCGCTTCGTCGTCGACGACCTCAAGCACCGCGGCGCGATCTTCGTCGAGGAACTCGACGAGGTGCCCGACGGCGCCACCGTGATCTTCAGCGCCCACGGCGTGTCCAAGGCGGTGCGCGCGGAAGCCGAACGGCGCGGGCTCAAGGTGTTCGACGCGACCTGCCCGCTGGTGACCAAGGTCCACCTGGAAGTCTCGCGCCACTGCCGCGCCGGGCGCGACGTGGTGCTGATCGGCCACGAAGGCCATCCCGAAGTCGAAGGCACGATGGGCCAGTGGAAGCGCGAGGCCGGTTCGGGCCGCATCTATCTGGTCGAGGACGCCGAAGACGTCGCCGCGATGCAGGTCGATCAGCCGGAGAATCTGGCCTACACCACCCAAACCACGTTGTCGGTCGACGACACTCGCAGCGTGATCGAAGCGCTGCGCGCCAAGTACCCCGCGGTGCAGGGCCCGAAGAACGACGACATCTGCTACGCCACCCAGAACCGCCAGGATTCGGTGCGCGAACTCGCCGCGCGCTGCGATCTGGTGCTGGTGGTCGGCTCGCCGAACAGCTCCAATTCCAACCGCCTGCGCGAGTTGGCCGAGCGCGAGGGCGTGGCCGCGTATCTGATCGACGGCGCGATCGAGATCGACCCGCGCTGGGTCGAGGGCCGCCAACGCATCGGCATCACCGCCGGCGCCTCGGCGCCGGAAGTGCTGGTGCGCGGCGTGATCGAGCGTCTGCGCGAACTCGGCGCCGCGCACGTGGCCGAGCTCGACGGCGAGCCGGAGGACATGGTGTTCGCGTTGCCGAAGGAATTGCGCTTGCAGTTGATCAACTGAGCGCCGCGCGCTCGACGCGCTGACGACGCGGCCGGTCCGATGAGGACCGGCCGTTGCTTTTTACGGCTTCGATTTCCTACTGCGCGCGCGCTCAGCGCCCCGAACGCAACCGGCACGCGCTGTCGTTCGTGCGCGGATCGATCAAGGCGTAACGGCCCGGATCGTAGCCGTCGCCCTCGCGCCGCACCGCCGCGTTGGCGAAGGCCGAGCCGCGGCCGTCGCCGTCGATGCGCGCGAACGCGTCGATGCGATACGCCGCCGGCGCGGGCCCGCCCGCGCTCAACGCATAGGCCGGCGCTTGCCCGGGCAAGTCGATCCGGCGCAGGCGCGCTTTCGCGGCGACGCCGGCGCCGCTGCCGCCGACGCCGCTGTCGGCGCTGGCGAACCAGCCGCTCGGGCTGAAGCCGAGGAAACGGCCGGGGTTGGCCGGATCGGCGAAGCAGTACGTGCGGTTGTGCACGCGCGCGATCGTGTACTGGTCGAACGAGCCCGAATCGATGCCGAGCACGATGCGTCCGCCGTTGTCGACCGCGATTTCGCGCACGCGCGCGAACACGTCGCCGGTGTCGAAGGGCTCTAACACGAACGCGGGGTCGACCGAGCCGTCCATGGCGAAGCGCTGCATGCCGATGCGCGGCGTTTCGCCGATGCGGTAGTAAGCGACCGTCGCGCGGCCGTCGGCGAGCACGGTCAAGCGGCCGGGGGATTCCAGGTCGGGCCGGCGGAAACGGTAATCGAAGCGGCCGTCGGGATGGTGCCGCACCACGGTGCCGCGCCAAGGCAGATGGGGAGCGGACGGCCATACGTCGTGACTGGTGAGGATGCTGCCGTCGCTTTGCAGCGCGAACCCCTGGATGCCGTAGGAAGCGAATCGATAACTCTCGACCACGCGCCCGTCGCGGCCGAATTCGGTATCCAGGCGGCCGTCGGCGCGCAAGCGCATCAACAGCAGGCCGCGCTCCTGCACGGTGCCGGCCATCACGATGCGCCCGTCGGCTTGCAGCGCCACGTGTTCGATGTAGCCGCCGTAACGCGCGGTGGGAAAGTCGGTGATGCTGACGCCGCCCACGCCGAAGCCGGTGTCGGCGCTGCCGTCGGCGCGCAGGCGCACGGCCACCGCATAGCCGTGGCGCGGCGCGGCGGGATAGCCGCCGGTGCCGGCCAGGACGATGGCGCCGTCGGCTTGCCGCGCGAACGCTGCGAGCCCGAAGTCGATGCCGGTGTCGAACACGGCCATGCCGCCGTCGCCGAAGTCGGTGTCGGCGCTGCCGTCGGGGTTGAAGCGCATCAGCATCGGCTGCGATTCGAGCCTGCCGACGATCAGGATCTTGCCGTCGGGCAACAGCGCCAGATGGTCGCACGACGACCAGCCCGAGCCGAACGGCAGACCGAAACGCACTTGGCCGTCGCGGCCGAAGCCGGTGTCGATGCGGCCGTCCTCGCGCAGCCGCAGCAGGCGGCAGCGGTAGGTGCCGACCGGGCCTTTGTGATCGCGGCTGAGCGCGAGCACGCGGCCGTCGTCTTGAACGGCGATGGCGTCCAGGCCTTCTTCGCTGTCGCCGCTCAACGGCCTCGACAGTCCGTTGAGGCCGAAGCCGCGGTCGAGCGCGCCGTCGCGCGGCGTCGCGGCGATGGAGGGAAGCGACGCGGCGAGCAGCGCGGCGGACAGCGCGATCGCGCGCAGCGGGGAGCGGAACGGAGGGGCGGGCATCGCGACTCCTGGGCGAGGGCGCGCGGCGCGCACGGTGCGCGCCGCGCCGGGTCGGGCGCTCGCAGGCGGGCATCGCGCTCGCGCACGTACGCAAGCGCGCAACGCGAACCCGCGCAGCGCGCGCATGAGGGAACGGCGCGGCGGCGGGGCGTCGAGCCCCGGCCGCCGCGCCCTCGTCAGCGGATCAGCGCCCCGGCAAAATCTTGCACGCCGGGTCGTTCATCTGCGCATCGATCAGGCCGTACACCGCCGGCGCCTGCCCGCGCTTGACCACGTTGGCGAAGCCGAAGCCGCGCACGTCGCCGGTGACGGCGAAAGCGTCGACCCGATACGCCGCCGGCGACGGGCCGCCGGCGCTGAGCACGCGGCCGGCCGGCCGTCCCGGCGGTTGCGCCGAACGCAGGCGGCCTTGCGCGACCAAACCTTGGCCGCTGCCGCCGACGCCGCTGTCGACGGTGGCGAACCAGCCGCTTTCGCTGAAGCCGATCCAGCGGCCCGGATTGACCGGGTCGGCGAGGCAGTACGTGGTCGCGGCCACGCGCGCCAGGCCGATGCGGTTCTCGTCGCTGAGCCACGCGGCGACCACCATGCGGCCGCTGCCCGGCACGGCCAGATCGATGAAGTAATCCTCGTTGCCGCCGAAGTCGATCGGCGCGACCGCGAAGGTGGTATCGACCGAGCCGTCCGGATTCACGCGCTGCAAGCGGCCGGGCTTGGGCGCGGCCCCGGCGGTGTTGCCGACCACGAGCACGCGGCCGTCGGCTTGCGGCGCCAAGCGGCCGGAGACGTCGAGATCCGGGCGGTGATAAGTCGTATCCAGGCGACCGTCGGCGTTGTGGCGCAGCAGCGTGCCGCGCACGCCGCCGCCGGCGACGATGGGATGGCTGCTGAGGAACTTGCCGTCGGCCTGCAGCACCAGGCCTTGCGCGCCGGCGTCGAGGCCGGTGATGCGGTCCACCGTGCTGCCGTCCTTGCCGAAGCCCGGATCCGGGCGGCCGTCGGCGAGATAGCGCGCGATCAGATTCCAGCGCCCGCCGCCGCCGGCGACGACGATCTTGCCGTCGGGCTGCAGCAGCACGTGCTGTGCGCCCGCGCCTTGAGCCTGCTCGGGATGCGGCGTCACCACCACGCCCTTGCGGCCGAACCCGTTGTCGGCGCGGCCGTCGCCGCGATAGCGCGCGAGCACCACCGCGTCTTGCCCCGTGCCGGCATCGAAGCGCTTGCCGGCGGCGACGATGCGGCCGTCGGCCTGCAGCGCCAAACCGTAGAACTCGTCGAGCCCGCCGACGTCGAGCGTCTGCACGCCGTCGCGCGAGAAGCTGCGGTCGGTCTTGCCGTCGGCGAGGAAGCGCAGCAACAGCGCATCGCCCTTGTTGCCGCCGGCGACCAGGATGCGGCCGTCGGCCTGCACCGCGAGCGCGCGGCAGGCCGCGGGCTTGGCGTCGGAGCGCAGCTTGATCCGCACCTCGCCGTTGGCGCCGAAGCTCGGGTCGAGCTTGCCGCTGGCATCGAAGCGCAGCAATCGGCACTGCAGATAATTCCGGTGCAGCGGCTCGTCGCCGCCGCCTTCGCCGACGGTGAGGATCTTGCCGTCGGACTGGATCGCCACGGCGCGGACGAAGTCGTCGTTGACCGGGAAATCGGTGACGACCAGACCGCGGCGGCCGAACGCCGGATCGAGCGCGCCGTCGGGCAGCTTGGCCAGCGCCGAGGGCGCCAGCGCGGCGAGCGACAGACCGCAGGCGATGGCGAACGGCAGCGCGCGTGGGACTGCGTGGGAACGGATCATGGGGGGGCTCCTGCTGCGTGAGATGGGCAGCGGTCGGCGGCCCCCTGCATCCTCGACCGCGCGGCGAGACTCGGCGATCGCCCCGTCGCGCGCAATCGGGCGCGGCCGCAAAACCGCACATTCGGGTGGGCGATGTGCGAAAGCGGCAAGCCGTTAGCGCAATCGACGTGCGCGGCGCAGCGCTCTCGCGCAAACGCGCGCGCGACGTGGTGTGATCCGATTAGCGCTGTTGTTGCGCTGCGCGTTGGCGGCGGGCGAGGGCGCGGTTTGCGCGTGCGGGCGGTTCGATGGCGTGGGTTGCGCTGTTTTTAGAGATGTTTGGAGATCGGTTGCGTTCGGTCGCGGTCGTTGTTTCGATGCGACAGCGACAACGACAACAACGATGCGACGCGACGCGACGCGCAACGATCCATCGATAGCCGGGCACCGCCGCGTTTGCTCAGCGCGCGGCGACAACGCGCGCGACTCGGCGCCGTCGCGCGCGAACGAGCGGTCGGATCGAGGGGCCGGGCGATGAGATCGGATCGGGCGCCGCGCGTCCGCTCGGCGGGCAGGGCGGGGCGCCACGGTGCGGGCTGCGCAAACGCAGGGCGCAGGCTGCAGCTTTGTCCGCTCAGGTCATTTCGTCCCGAGATCGACTTTCCCTGGCCTTTTTGTGTTTTTGAGTATTTATGGCGACGGCCCGGCTCGGGCCTGTTTGACAACGTTGTCTATAGTGCGCGAGGTTTACCGGCTGCGATCCAACCACCACGACCGGCCACGAAGAAGGACAACGCCATGGGGCAGCGCCGTACGTTTCGCGTCAGCATTCTCGTCGCCTCGCTGATCATCGCCGGCTGCAGCGCCGGCAACGATCCGACGAGCGCAAAACCCGCCGAACCGGCGCAAGCCGCGAGTGCGCCCGCCGCGCCCGCGACGAGCGATCCGGTGTTCTTCGACGACTTCAACTACGCCGACATGGCCGCGTTCAACGCCAACGGCTGGAAGGCGCGCACCGAAACCGGCCACCCCGGCATCAAGGGCGCGGCGTGGTCGGCCGAAGGGCTGTCGTTCCACTCCGACATTCCAGACACCGCCGCCGGCGCGGTGCGCATGAGCTCGGTGACCGACGGCACCGGCGAGAAAACCCGTCAGACCCAGTTCTGCCACGCGCGCAAGTACCGCGAAGGCACTTACGCCGCGCGCGTGTTCTTCCGCGACGAACCGAACTCGGGGCCGGACGGCGACGAAGTCATCCAGACCTTCTACGCCATCAGCCCGCTCAAGGCGCCGATGGACAAGAACTACAGCGAGACCGACTTCGAGTACCTGCCCAACGGCGGCTGGGGCGAAAACGCCAAGCCGGCGATGTGGACCACGAGCTGGGACACCTTCCAACTCGAGCCGTGGACCAAGGTCAACGAATTCACCCGCCACGAAGGCAGCTACGCCGGCTGGCATACCCTGGTGCTCACCGTCGCCGACAAGCAGCTGAAGTACTACGTCGACGGCAAGCTGTTCTCCGAACACAGCAGCGCGGTGTACCCGGAAGACTTCATGTCGATCAACTTCAACCTGTGGTTCATGCCCAAGGGCGCGGACGGCTCGCTCGGCCCGGTGGATTCGCCGGAACTGCGCGAATACCGCGAAGACATCGACTGGGTGTTCTTCCACGAGGGCGCGGCGCTCGCGACCGCCGACGTGGAAGCGCGGGTCGCCGATATGCGCGGCAAGAAGGTGGCGTACATCGACAACGTCAAGGAGCAGAACCCGAAGCTGCCGTCGCCTTGCGGGTTGTGATCGGGCTCGCTCGCGGGGGGCGGGCGATTCGTTCTTGCGGGGTAAGCGCGTAGCGCGCCCCAGGGCCCACGACCCGCCCGCGAACCCCGGGACAGGCCGGCGCCCGGCCCGGGGCGTCGGATTGCGCTCTTGTCCGAATTGACCGGACCACCCCGGCCCCCTAGAATTGCCGTCCTCGCCGGAATAGCTCAGTTGGTAGAGCGGCGCATTCGTAATGCGTAGGTCGCAGGTTCGACTCCTGTTTCCGGCACCAGATGAAGAAAAACGCCCGGCTCGCGCCGGGCGTTTTTTTATGCGCCGCGCGCGGCACCGATGGCGGAGGCCAGGCGCGCCGGGGGATGCCGGTTCCGGCGAGCCCTCGCGCGCCAGCCGCCGCGCGCGGCTCCCGACACCCCCGCTGTCGCGGCGCGAAACCCTTCAGCGCGCCGGCGCGGGGATCGCCTCGTACCCGGGCTGATAGAACCCGCGCGCCCCGGTTTCGCCGCTCAACTCGCCGCCGCTGCAGCGGTAGCTGCGCTCGTCGTAGGAAAAATTGGTGACGATGACCGCGTTGGCCTCGTCGCGGCGGCGGAACTGCGGGCCGGTCTGGACGCGGTATTCGGCCTGGCCCGGACCGCGCTCGACCACGCCGTCGCTGATGACCAACACCTGCCGGGTCGTGCCCGGTTCGGTGTCGCGCGGCTGCGCCTCGGCCAGGGCGCGGTCCTCGCGCGCGGTCTGTTCGAGGAAGGCCTTGCAGGCGGCGTAGTCGGGGAAGCGTTTGGGCTCGATCGGCTGGCCGGGGAGGTGGCCGCTGGCCAGGGCGGCCGGAGCGGCCGCAAGCGTCGCGGCGGTCAGCAGCAGCGCGAGGCCGCGGCGGCGAAGCTCGGATGAGCGTGGACGGGCGGTTTCTTCCATGAGCGTGGCTTCCGATGCGGGAATGCGGCCGGGTGGCGTCGCCGGCGCAGTATCGCAGCGTGGTCGGGCAAGGCAAGCCGTCGCGCGCTCGGCCGCGCGGCGCCTGAAACGGCTGCAGGTTCTGCCGAACGATCGCCATCGACCGGCAGGGGGCGGCGCTGCGGAGCCGATCGAGCCGTTGGCTTGGATCCAGTCGATAGCGGCGCCGCCCTGAGCGCGCACGCGGTCAGCCAAGGCGGCACTTCGTTGGCCCTCGGCCTTTCGTCGTCGACCGGTGGCGCCAGGCGGCCGAACGCGGCGGTTGCGTTCGATTTCGCAGCGACGCCCGCCCCAATCTCAACTCTTGATAAAGCCGGCACTTAGCATGTTTTTCGTGCAGTCCATGGACGTGGCGTGAGTCGCTCCGCGGGGTGCAGATGAATCGTATGAACGATTGCAAAAAGCAGGGTTGTCGATTGACGGCCGCTCATCCCGATGTGACGCTGATTATGTTCGGGGATGGCACCCTGGTGGTGCCCAATTTTTCTAGCAGTAGGTAGTCAGCAATGTCGCAAGGAAGTGCGGCGCTTGCCGTCGTGGGGACGGGCAAGACGTCTGAACAGGAGGACCGCGCGCTCGCCGGTTTGGTCCTGTTGGCCCAGTTTCATGGCATCGCGGCGGACGCGGCGCAACTCAAGCACCAATTCGCGGTCGGCGGCGAGGGATTCGACGAAACCCGCTTGCTGCTCGCGGCAAAGCAATTGGGGCTGAAGGCGCGGATCGGCGACCAGCCGCTCGAACGCATCGACAAGGCGAACCTGCCGGCGCTGGCCTTGCGCCCGGACGGCGAGGCCTTCGTCGTGGCCAAGGTCGGCCCCGACGCGGTGCTGATTCACGACCTGGAACAGAAACGTCCGCTCAAACTGAGCCGGGCCGAGTTCGCCGAGCGCTACGCCGGCCGCTTGTTGCAGGTCGCGTCGCGCGCCTCCGTGCTGGGGGAACTGGCCAAGTTCGATTTCAGCTGGTTCGTGCCGGCGGTGGTGAAGTATCGCCGGCTGCTGACCGAAGTGCTGGTCGTTTCTTTGTTCATCCAGCTGTTCGCCCTGGTCACGCCCTTGTTCTATCAGGTGGTGATGGACAAGGTGCTGGTGCACAACGGCATGACCACCCTACACGTGATCGCGATCGGCCTGGCGACCATGGCCGTATTCGATGTGCTGCTGTCGGGGATGCGCACCTACGTGTTCGCCCATACCACCAGCAAGATCGATGTCGAGCTGGGGGCGCGGTTGTTCCGCCACATCCTGGCGTTGCCGCTGGCGTATTTCGAATCGCGCCGGGTCGGCGAGACCATCGCCCGGGTGCGCGAACTGGAGAACATCCGCGCCTTCCTCACCGGTCAGGCATTGACCAGCGTGCTGGACTTGCTGTTCACCGTGGTGTTCTTGGCGGTGATGTTCTACTACAGCGGCTGGTTGACTCTGATCGTGCTGATCTCGCTGCCGCTGTATGCGCTGTGGTCGGCGGCGATCACGCCGGTGCTGCGCAAGCACCTGGACGAAAAGTTCGCCCGCAGCGCAGAGAACCAGTCGTTCCTGGTCGAGACCGTCAACGGCATCGGCACGATCAAGGCCAACGCGGTCGATCCGCGCGTGACCCGCACCTGGGACAACCAGTTGGCCGGCTACGTCGGCGCGGCGTTCCGGGTCACGCGTCTGGCCACGATCGGCCAGCAGGGCGTGCAGTTGGTGCAGAAACTGGTCAGCGTCGCGATTCTGTACTGGGGCGCGCAGCTGGTGATCCGCGGCGAGCTGTCGATCGGCCAGCTGATCGCTTTCAATATGCTGTCCGGTCAGGTCGCCGCGCCGATCATCCGGCTGGCGCAGTTGTGGCAGGACTTCCAGCAGGTCGGCATCTCGGTCGAGCGTCTGGGCGACATCCTCAATACCCGCACCGAACTGCCCGGCAGCCGCATGGCGTTGCCGCCGATCCGTGGCCGCATCACCTTCGAGAACGTCGCCTTCCGCTATCGCCCCGACGTGCCCGAAGTGTTGCAAGGCATCGATTTGGACATCGCCGCGGGCGAGGTGATCGGCATCGTCGGACGCTCCGGTTCGGGCAAGAGCACGCTGACCAAGCTGGTGCAGCGGCTGTACGTGCCGGAACGCGGCCGGGTGCTGATCGACGGCCACGATCTGGCCTTGGCCGATCCGGCCTGGCTGCGCCGGCAACTCGGCGTGGTGCTGCAGGAGAACTTCCTGTTCAACCGGTCGGTGCGCGAGAACATCGCGCTCAGCGATCCGGGCATGCCGATCGAGCGGGTCATCCATGCGGCCAAGCTGGCCGGCGCGCACGAGTTCATCGTCGAACTGCCCGAAGGTTACGACACCAAGGTCGGCGAGCATGGCACCGGTCTCTCCGGCGGCCAGCGCCAGCGTATCGCCATCGCCCGCGCGCTGGTGACCGACCCGCGCATCCTTATTTTCGACGAAGCCACCAGCGCGTTGGACTACGAGTCCGAGCATGCGGTGATGGGCAACATGCAGGCTATCTGCAAGGGCCGCACGGTACTGATCATCGCCCATCGACTGTCGACCGTTCGCCGCGCCAACCGCATCGTCGTGGTCGAGAAGGGGCGGATCGTGGAAAGCGGCAGCCACGCCGAACTGGTGGCGCGGGCCGACGGCCACTACGCCTACCTGCACCGCTTGCAACAGGGCTGAGCCGCCATGAAACATATCTTTCAAGGCGTCGGCGATTTCGCCGCGCGCTACGCCCGAGTCTTCAAGGCGGCCTGGTCGGTGCGCCATAGCTTCGACGCGCCGCCGCGCAGCGCCGACGAACTGGCGTTCCTGCCCGCGCATCTGGAACTGATCGAGACGCCGCTATCGCCGCTGCCGCGCTGGACCATGCGCGCGATCGTGGCGCTGTTCGCCATCGCCTTGCTGTGGGCCTGCATCGGCCAGTTGGACATCGTCGCGGTGGCGCAGGGCAAGACCGTGGTCGGTTCGCGGACCAAGGTGGTGCAGCCGGCCGAAACCTCGGTGGTGCGTCGGATCCTGGTCCGCGACGGCGAACAGGTGAAGCAAGGCCAGTTGCTGATCGAACTCGACGCCACCGCGACCGCGGCCGATTACGAAAAAGCCGGGGAAACCTTGGTCAACGCGCGTTTGGCGGAGCTGCGGCTGAGCGCGTTGGCCGCGGCATTGGACGGGCGCGGCGAGCCGACGCTGTCGGCCGATGCTTCCTTGCCGCCGGTGCGGTTCCGATCCGAGCAGCAATTGGCGACCAGCGAATTCCAGGCCTTCACCGCCAAGCGCAGCAACCTGGAGGCGGCGGTCGGCCAGCGCCAGGCCGAGCTGCAAACGGTGCGCTCGATGATCGGCCCGCTGGAGCAGAACGCGATCATCGCCAAGGGCCGCGCGGAGGATTACGGGCGGCTGGTCGAGGGGAAATACGTCGGCCGCCACGAATACTTGCTGCGCGAGCAGGAGCGCATCGCCGCCGAGCGCGATCTTGCCGCGCAGCGCAGCCGCTTGCACGAAACCCAGTCGGCGTTGGCCGGCGCGCAGGAGCAGCTCAAAGTGCTGATCGCAGACACGCGCCAGCAGACGCTCGACGAATTGCGCAAGGCGCGCGAACAGGTGCAGCAGTTCGCGCCGGAAGTCGCCAAGACCGGCCAGCGCGACCGGCTCATGCAACTGCGCGCGCCGGTGTCCGGCACCGTGCAGCAGTTGGCCGTGCATACCGTTGGCGGCGTGGTCACGCCGGCGCAACCGCTGTTGGCGGTGGTGCCGTCGGAAGAAGCGCTGGAAGTCGAGGCGACCGTGCTCAACAAGGACATCGGCTTCGTGCGCCCCGGCCAGACCGCGACGGTGAAGATCGAAAGCTTCCCCTACACCCGCTACGGCTACCTGACCGGCACCGTCGAAAGCGTCTCCCACGACGCCGCCCAGGACGAAAAGCTCGGTCTGGTGTTTCCAGCGCGGGTGCGGCTGTCGAAGGCCTCGTTGAACATCGACGGCGTCGAGGTGCGGCTGACGCCGGGCATGGCCCTGAGCGTGGAGATCGGCACGGGAAAGCGGCGGGTGATCGATTACGTGCTTAGTCCGCTGCGGCAGCATACGGGCGAAGCGTTGCGGGAGCGGTGAGGCGGGACAAGGATGCTGCGAAGCGCGAAGCCGGCCAAAGAGAAGGGCTATGTCCAGCAACGTTGTATTTAGAGCTTCAATAGGGATGGGCCTTTTGTCGTTGTTTTGCGCATGTAGTGACGTGCAGCGCGAACGCGATATCGCCGACGAAGAAAAGGTCGCGCCGGTGCATATGCCGAAGGTCGCTTGCCCACGGGGACGCGATGAGTCCTGGGCCTACGTAACGGTGGGCAAGACACTGTTCAAGCTTCCTCGGGCACCGGCCGCCCGTGTACATGTATCCGGCGATGTGCGGGCAGCGACCGAACAAGAAGACGACCTGGGGAAATGCGTCGAGAAGCCCCGACCCGTCCAGAATTTAGGGTTGACCGAACTTTTGACTGCGGCAAGTAGCGAACCTCATTTTCCCGAGGTGAGGCGTGTCCAGGATCTGGCGTTGGTGGGAATCGCGGACGGCGCGCCTGCGCTGCAAGATTCATTTCTTTATCTGGTGCGCAACCAATCCCCTGGGGAGCGCTGCTTGACGGTGCCGGGTGGGTTCGAGACATGCGGACAGCCCCAGTTGCTCGCACAACAAGAACGGCCGACGGCCTACCGCGCACGATTGGATGTCTATACGGCCCCGGAGGGGCGAATTTATGTCGTTCTTTGCGGCTTCGGTCCGAGCATTTCTTCGGACGACTGTAGGGTTAACTATAGATTGGGGGCGAGCGTAAGTCTGGAATATCGTTTCAACAGAAAAGAGTTGCCGCTCGACAAGCTTATTGGCGTTGATCGGGTTTTGAGGGGAAAAGTGGATGCGCTACGCGTCGGCGAATACCGCTGATCACTGTATCCATATATTTTTTACTTACCAAGGACAAGGAAAGTGACTCTTAACGTTACCTATGATCGTGGCTATGGCGGATTTTCGCTCAGTGCGGATCAGCTGAATCAGCTTGGCCAGCTGTATCAGGTCCAGCAGAAAAGATTTGAAGATAAAGTGGATGAGTTGGGTCTGGGGACTCCGATGTATCAGATGATACTCGGATTCATAAGCGATACCGTGACTACGACGACGTATGGTCCGGCCGGATCGCTCATAACCAAAACAGAGTTGGTCCGGAAGGACGGTGTCGACGAGTCCGTGTGGCAATGGATCGCAGGCGCTGTGGATATCAATCGCGCAGAAGGCTTCTACGCGGACTTCATTCGCGATTACACCAAGATTCAATACAAAATGCGGATTGGGCCGCCGAGCGGCAAGGAAGGCGACACCGAGGCGGATCAGAGCGCTAAGGCGGAGGAGTTAAACCAAAAAGCGTCGAACATGATCGCGCTTAATCTTGTCTCCGACCTGATTAATTACAATGGACGACTGCCTGATCTCAAAGGTCTGGGGGCCATTGATGCCGGTGCGGCCGCGTCCTCAGTGTTCGAGAAGCTCGGCCCCATAGTCGGTGGCGATTACGCCCCTTGGGCCGGCACATTGCTGTTCCCGTTCCTCGGTGGCGATAATTTCTATCGTGATCTTTTGCTGTCTCGCGAACGAGTCGAGGCGGATATCCAGTCCGGCGTGGACGAGAACGGGAATCCGATTTATAAGAAAACGGTCGTAAAGCAGCTTGAGGGGACTTACGACCTCATCGCCGCTATGTCGGCATCGCGCGCGGCGGCGCAGAGTTCGGCGCGGGGGAATCTGCGGGATGCCATAATGAGTCTGTTCGCAAAGCTTCCGGGTGGAGATCAGAAAGACCTTATTAAGGAAACAACCGAGTTTTTCAACAAGTACTACGGTCTCGGCGAAAACGATTACAAGATCGGCGAGCAATTGCTGTTCGATCACTATAATTTCTTCGAAGCCACCTTTACCGGGCAAAACTTTATCGCGGGAAGCTACCAGGACGACAAGACGCTCGCCGGAACCTTCAGCGACGACATTATTAACGCAGGGCTAGGCGATGACACCATTCTCGCCTCGCATGGGCGCGACCTGATCGACGGCGGCGACGGCATCGACACAGTCGATTATCGCTCGCTGTTCGCGGATCAGCGCGTGGTCCTGGATGCCGGTCTGGCTGGCGACGCGGCCTACAAGTACAAGTTCAAAATCGAGCAGAGCGGTTTCGAAAGCGACCCGGACGGCAATCTGCAGTCCATGGCGGTGCCTAACGCGCAGGTGTTCGGCGTCGAGCGCTTGACGCTCGGCGGCGGCAGCGACACGCTGAAGATCGACAGCCTAGACGCGAGCAAGCTGCAAGGCCTGGAATGGATTGACATGGGCGGCAACTCCAGCCGCACCGGCGACGTGCTGGATCTGCGAGGAATGTCCGAGGCCGTCGATATCGGCCGCGACGGCGATGGCGCCGCCGTGCTCAAAAGCGCTTCTTCCAGCGCTAATGGTCTGCTGGTGAAAGGCGTGGAGACCATTCGCGCCACCGCCTACGCCGACCGGATCGAAGGTGGCGGGCGCGCCGATATCATCTATGCCGGCGACGGCGACGACGAGATCGTCGGCGGCGGCGGCGCGGATCGTCTGTACGGACAGGGCGGTTCCGACAGCCTGCGCGGCGGCGAAGGCGCGGACTATCTCGAAGGCGGCGCGGGCAACGACAGCTATTACTTCTCGTCCGCGGATTCGAGCGCGACCGACACGATCGTCGACTCCGACGGTGCCGGCCGCGTCATCGTGGACGGCGAGGCGCTGTCGAGCGATGGCTTCGAGCGCGTCTCCGACGCATCCTGGAAGCGCGCCGACGGTAAGTTCCGAGTGACCAAGGTCGAGAACGACGGGCGCACGTTCCTGGTGATCTCGGTGGTGGCCACCGGCGCGAACATCGTCATCAACGACTGGGTCGACGGCGCGCTGGGCTTGAGTTTCGCCGCCAATCCGACCAACCCCGGCGACGGCTGGATCGAGAAGACCGGCGGCAGCGGCGCGGACGCGCTGGACACCCACGCGATCGACGAATCGCAGTGGGTCAACCACTTCGACCGGCGCCATCGGATCGGCGGCGGCGGCGGTAACGACAGCATCTCCGGCGGCTATCTCAACGATGAGCTCGACGGCGGCGACGGCGCGGACTACATCACCGGCGGCGCCGGCGCCGACATCATCCACGGCGGCGACGGCAACGACTTCATCAGCGAATCCGACATGAGCGTCAACTGGGCGCCGACGGTTCGGGTCCAGCGCGAATGGGGCTATGAGGACGTGCCCACGGCCGACTATCTCGCCGAAATGGCTGCGCAGTACCCGGACAGCTTCGTCGCTCGAGGGGCGGCCTGGATGTTGCGCAGCAACGGCGCCGACAAGAACGATGCTACCTCGCTTTATCGCAGCGCCTTGCTCGAGGGCTTTGCCCAGAACTATTACTACAACCCGGATCAGCGTCGCGACGAAGGCGATTACATCGACGCTGGCGCCGGTTCGGACATCGTCGAGGCCGGCGGCGGCGCCGACGTGGTCAAGGGCGGCACCGGCAACGATGTGCTGGCCGGCGGCAGCGACGGCGACCACATCAGCGGCGACGAGGGCGACGATGTCATCTTCGGCGACCGCATCCGCGGCAGCCTCGACAGCTATGCGCCCGAGATCGAAGTGACCGGAAACGATCTGTTGTTCGGCGGCGCGGGCAACGACAAGGTGTACGGGCAGGGCGGCAGCGACATCATCTCGGGCGGGGAGGGCGACGACGAACTGTACGGCGATCGCTACGACAATGATCCCAACGCCACCGACGCGGTTCGCGAAGCGCCGGGCGACGATGTCATCGACGGCGGCGACGGCGACGATAAGATCTTCGGCAATGCCGGCGGCGATACCTTGCGCGGCGGCAACGGCAACGACTACATCGAGGGCGACGATCGCGTGACCGCCGGTGCGCAGCACGGCGACGACGACATCGACGGCGGCGCCGGCAACGATCGGATCTGGGGTTGGGGCGGGTCCGACACTATCGTCGGCGGCGACGGCGACGACATTCTGGTCGGCGATGCCGCGACCGAAGACCTGGCCTTGACCTTCCACGGCGACGACCGCCTCAGCGGCGGAGCCGGCCGCGACCAACTCATGGGCGGCGGCGGCAACGATTCGCTCGATGGCGGCGAGGACGACGATCTTCTGGCCGGCGACCAAGGCAACGACACCCTGCTCGGCGGCGCCGGCAACGATAAGCTGCAGGGCGGCGAGGGCAACGACTCGCTCGACGGCGGTACCGGCAACGATCTGCTGGCGGGCCAGGCCGGCGACGACATCCTCTTCGGCGGAGCCGGGGACGACGAACTGCAAGGCGGCGACGGAGCGGATGCGCTCTACGGCGGCGACGGTGCCGATCGCTTGTTCGGCGAAGCCGGTAACGACCTCATGGACGGGGGAATCGGTAAGGACGAGTTGTTCGCGGGCGCGGGTGCGGACACCGTGCTCGGCGGCGAGGGCGACGACAAGCTGTTCGGCGAGGCGGGCGACGACGTGCTCGCCGGCGGCGGCGGCAACGACACGATCGAGGGCGGGGAAGGCCGCGACACCATCGACGGCGGCAGCGGCAACGATTCGGCCTGGGGCGATGCGGGCGACGACCAACTGCTCGGCGGCGACGGCGACGATCTGCTCGTCGGCGACGATACCGGTTTGGCGGCCGCGCAACACGGCAAGGATTATCTCGACGGCGGCGCGGGTCACGACCGACTGTACGGCCTGGGCGGCGACGATACCTTGAACGGCGGCGCCGGCGACGATGTGCTGTTCGGCGACGATTTCGAGCGTGCCTTCAGCGGCAACGACCGCCTGTCCGGCGGCGATGGCGCGGACTATGTCGATGGCGGCGCCGGCAACGACGTGCTCTCCGGCGATGTCGGCAACGACACGCTCGAAGGCGGGGACGGCGACGACCTGCTGATCGGCGGCGCGGGCGACGATCAACTCAACGGCGGCCGCGGTAACGACCGCTATTCGCTCGAGTCCGGCTTCGGTCACGACCGCATCGTGATCGGCGGCAATCAGCCGGGCAGCGACCGGATCGAGTTCGGCAGCGGCATTTCGGCGTCGGATCTGTACTACCAGAACGTCGGCGCCGACTTGGTCATCACCGTCACGACGACCGGCGATACCGTCGCCATCGTCGGTTTCTTCGGTCCGGACGCCGACATCAGTCTGAACTTCCTCGACGGCACGTCGCTGAGCTACCAGCAACTGCGCGATCAGCTCAATGTCGCCGCGCCGGTGATCGGACAGGATACCGACGACGTCATCTACGGAACCGAAGGCGCCGACAATATTTACGGCCAGGGCGGCAACGACACGCTGTACGGATCGGGCGGCAACGATTTCCTCAGCGGCGGCAGCGGCAACGACACGCTCACCGGTGGACAGGGCGACGATACCCTGGACGGCGGCGCTGGCAACGATGCCTATGTGTTCCACGCCGGCTTCGGTACCGACGCGGTTTTGGGCCTCGAGGATTCGGACTCGGGCGCGGACACCATCCGGTTCGAGTTCCCCTATAAGGGTTCGAATCTGCGCTTCGGCGTCGGCGGGCCGCAGGACTTGGTGCTGCTGTTCGATAGTTTCGGCGGAACCGATCGGCTGCTGTTGTCCGGCTTCATGGCCGCCGGAAGTCGCCATGTCGTCGAGTTCAGCGACGGGGTGCAGTTGTCGTTCGACGGTACCGAGCTGGTGTACGGCTACAACGGTTCGCTCGGCGGCGACGACTATCGAGGCACGTACCGCAACGACCGTATGAACGGCGGTGCCGGCAACGACACGATGTATGGCTGGTACGGCGACGACACCCTAGACGGCGGCGACGACAACGACGACGTCAACGGCGGCGAGGGCGACGATACCTTGCTCGGCGGTGCCGGCAACGATCTTCTGCGGGGAGAGGGCGGCAACGACATCCTCATCGGCGGCGCCGGCGACGACGCGATGATCGGAAACCGGGGGAGCGACACTTATCGTTTCGAACGCGGCTTCGGCAACGACAGCATCTCGAATGTCGACGTCAACGGAGACAACGGCGGCGGTTACGACGTAGTGCAGTTCGGTCAAGGCATCGCGCCCTCCGAAGTGCTGCTGCGCCGCGTGGTGGAAGAGGGCAACGGCGACAATCTGGTGCTGTCCCTCGCCGACGGCAGCGGCACCGTGACCATCAAGAACTACTTCGCCGACGACGGGCGTTCGGCCTACGCGGTCGACGAGATCCGCTTCGCCGATGGAACGTCCTGGGACATGGATGCGGTCAAGGCCGCGGTCCTGCGCTCCAGCGACGGCGACGATACCCTCGTCGCTTTCTCTAGCGACGATGTGGTTGCCGGTGGCAACGGCAACGATACTCTCGACGGAGCGGCCGGCAACGATGTGCTCGACGGTGGCGCCGGCGACGATGTGCTGATCGGTGGCCGTGGTCACGACGTGTACCGTTTCGGCCGAGGTTCCGGCCAGGATTCCTTGGTCCGCGTGCTGCCCGCTTCGCACGGCGAGTGGGGCCAAGAGCATTACATCGCAGTGCTGAATGAGCTGTCGGAGGGCATCGACGTGGTCGAGTTCGGCGCGGGCGTGGCCGAATCCGACATCGCTTTGCGCCGCGAGAACAACGACTTGGTGCTGTCCATCGTCGGTACGGACGATGTCCTGCGCATTCCGCACTACTTCGGTTGGAGCGACGACGGCAACGGCGGCGGCGACGATGGCGGCGGTCCGCCGGCATTGGCGGCGGCGCGTTCCATGCAGGATGCGGACGGCGCGCTTGCGAACGGTTACCAGGATCTGACTGTGGAGTTCTTCCGTTTCGCCGACGGTACGGTCTGGGACCGCGAGCGGGTCGCCTCGTTCCTCAGCGCCAACGGCAAGTTGGCGACCGAAGGCGACGACATCCTGTACGGCGACGACGGCGACGCGGATCCGGGCGTGCTGTCCGGCCGTGGCGGCAACGACGTGCTGTACGGCACCGAAGGCGACGATGTGATCGACGGCGGCGCCGGCGACGACATCCTGGAAGGCGGCCAATTCCGCAGCGGCGCCGATGTCTACGGCAACGACGTCATGCGCGGCGGCACCGGCAACGACACCTACCGCTACGACCGCGGCAACGACGTGATCGACAACTCGGTCGAGGCGGGCCAGGAGAGCGGTTACGACGTCGTCGAACTCGACGCCTACTCCGACGAAGTCGAACTGGAACGCGTCGGCGGCGATCTGCTCGTGCGCAACGTTTACGACAGTTCGGTGCTGACCGTACGCGACTACTTTTCGCGTCCGGAGCAGGCTATCGCCGAGATCCGCTTCGCCGACGGAACGGCGTGGACCGGCGCGGACATCGCCGAGCGGGCCGCAGGTCCCGGCTTGGTCCTGCAGGGGAGCGACAACGGCGAATCGCTGTCCGGCTATGCGGGCGCCGACGTGATCCATGGCGGCGGCGGTCGCGATACGCTGCGCGGGCAGGTCGGCGACGATCGCTTGTTCGGCGAAGCCGGCGACGACGAGTTGTTCGGCGGCCGCGGCGACGACGTCCTCGACGGCGGTGCCGGCGACGACAGTCTGGATGGCGGCGAGGGCCGCAATACCTACCGTTTCGGCATCGGCTACGGCAACGACTATGCGACCGACGCCGGCGACGGCGCGGTGATCGAGTTCGCCGAAGGCGTGACCCTGTCGAACCTGATCCTGCAGGGCTTGAGTTACGACCAGCCCGGCGTATCGGTGCGGCTGCGCGGCGGCTCCGACAGCCTGACCCTGAACGGGTCGATGCCGGTACAGCTGCGTTTCGCCGATGGCAGCGTCTACGGCGCCGAAAAGATCGCCGAGCTGATGCGCACGTCGGCGACCGAAGACAACGATACGCTGATCGGGGGAGCCGGCGACGACGTCTTGTCCAGCGGACTGGGGAGAGACTATCTCTATGGCGCGGGCGGCAACGACAGGCTCGACGGCGGCGCGGGCGACGACACCCTGCTCGGCGGCGACGGTACCGACACCTATGTGTTCGGCCGCGGCTACGGCATGGACCAGATCCGAGACCAAGACGACGATTCGATCCTGCAGCTCGGACCCGACATCGCTCCCGATCAGATCGCACTGGTCTCCAAGTACTACAGCGACGGTCACGCACTGCGCATTCTGGGCACGGACGATGTGCTGCAGCTCGATGGGCAGCGTCTCGCGCAGATCCGCTTCGCCGACGGCACGGTCTGGAACCGGGAACAGATCCGCTCGGCGTTCTTGGCCACCGGCTCGGGCAACGACGACGTGCTCGGTTTCGACACCGACGACACGCTGCTCGGTCAGGCGGGCGACGACCGCCTGTACGGCGGCGCCGGCGACGATGTGCTGGAGGGCGGCGCGGGCCGCGACTTCGCCTACGGCGGCGCGGGACGCGACGTCTACCGGTTCGGGCGCGGCTCCGGCGAAGACAACATCGGCGACAGCGGTCCGGGCGAGCTCAGTGTGATCGAACTCGGTTCGGGCATTTCGGCCCAGGACCTGGCATTCGAAACCGACGGCTGGGGGTTGAAGGTCAGCATCGTCGGCACTGAGGACGTGTTGTACGTTGGCGATTTCGCCTTCGTCGACGATGCCGCGTCGGGGTCGACCTATGAGTTCGCATTCGCCGACGGCACCCGCTGGACCGCGGCCGACGTGCGGGCGCGGTTGCTGGCCGGCAGCGCGGGCGACGATAGGATCGTCGGCTTCGAGTCGGGCGACCGCATCGATGGCGGCGGTGGCGACGACGTCATCGAAGGCCGCAACGGCAACGATCGCCTGTACGGAGACGCGGGCGCGGATCGCCTGCTCGGCGGCGACGGCGACGACACGTTGACCGGCGGCGACGGCAACGACGCGCTGAGCGGAGAAAGCGGCAACGACGTCCTCGACGGCGGCAGCGGCAACGATGAACTCTACGGCGGCTACGGCAACGATACCTACCGCTTCGGCCGGGGCGACGGCCGCGACACCGTCGTCTACGAGTGGGGCTACTACCGCGCGTTGGACGACGTCGATACGCTCCAGCTCAAGGACGGCATCGCTCCCGCGGACATCGTCGTCTCGCGCAGCGGCTACGATCTGATCGTGGCCATTTCCGGCGGCGAGGACAGCGTCACGATCAAGGATCATTTCTTGGCCGACGGCGAAACCGCGATGGCGCTGGACGCGATCCGCTTCGCCGACGGAACAGTGTGGACGACCGCGCAGATCGCTAACCGGCTGGCTTCGTCCACCGAAGCGCCCGATCCGGACCCCGAGGAAGACGCCAACGGCTTCGACATCCGTTACAACGATCATCGCTTCTATACCGATCTGGGCTCGTCGGAAGACGACGAGATGACGACCGATGCGCGCTTTAAGGGCGTTTCCGGCGGCGCGGGCAACGACAGGCTCTTCAGCGGCACCTACGACGACGGTCTGTTCGGCGGCGCTGGCGACGATTACCTGCAAGCGGGGTTGTACGGCAGCCAGCTCTACGGCGGCTCGGGCTGGGACAGCCTGTACGGAAGCATCGCGACGGACTACTTGTACGGAGGCTCGGGCAACGATTTCCTCGACGGCAAGGGAGGCGACGATGAGTTGGGCGGCGGCCGCGGCCACGACACCTTGTTCGGCGGCTTCGGCGACGACGGACTCTCCGGCGGCGAGGGCAACGATAAGCTGTGGGGCGATGAGGGCAACGATGAGCTCGAGGGCGGAGAGGGCAACGACTACCTGGCGGGCGATGAAGGCGACGACACTCTGCTGGGCGGTAGCGGCAGCGATACCTTCTACTTCGGCGTCGGTTTCGGCCGCGATCGCATCCTGTCGGAAGGCCGTTGGCGCCAAAGCGAAGAACGCCGCGGCGAAGCCACCACCGACACGGTCAGCTTCGGCGTCGGCATCGCCCAAGACGACATCGCGCTGCGCCGCGACGGCCGCGACTTGATCCTCAGTCGCCGTAACAGCTCCGATCAGCTGATCATCGAGGAGTATTTCGATGCCAGCGGCGCGCACGACACCTTCGCGATCGACGTGTTCCGTTTCGACGACGGCAGCCAGTGGGGCTATGAGCAGGTCCGCCAGCGTCTGTCCACCGGCGGCAGCGGCAACGACACCATCGCCGGATTCGCCGTCGACGATGTCCTGTCCGGGCTCGGCGGCAACGACGTGCTGTCGGGTCTGGACGGCAACGACCGCCTGGAGGGCGGCGATGGCGACGACCTGCTGTCGGGCGATGCCGGCAACGACGCGCTGGTGGGCGGTTCCGGCAACGACGCGCTGTTCGGCGGCGCCGGCAGCGATTCCTACCTGTTCGATCGCGGCTTCGGCCACGACCGGATCTCGGACTATGTCGATGCCGGCGCTGCGGGCGATATCGACGAGATCGTGTTCGGGGCCGGCATCTCGGCGACGGAATTGCAGTTGTCCCGGATCGGCGACGATCTGCGGGTGGCCTTGGGCGACGGCACGGACGCGGTCACCGTCGCGTCCTACTTCGTCTCGCACAGCCAAGGCAGCTTGCCCAACGCCATCGAACGCATCCGCTTCGCCGACGGCACCGTCTGGAACCAGGACGATGTCGCCGCCGCGGTCGGCGGGACCCCGGCAAATGCCGCGCCGCCCGCGCAGGCCGCTTCCGCCGCGTACGCGCCGGAGGCGGACAAGCCGATGTCGTGGCGCGAATGGAGCGCGCATCAGCCCAGCGAAACGGTGGTGCGACGCGAGTTGCAGTCGCTGATCGTGGCGATGGGGCAGCCGTTGGCGGTCGCGCCGGCGACGCGCGACGCACAAGCCGATTCGACCGCCGGGTTGTTGGGTGTCGCGTCTGGCTTCGCGGAGTTCGAGCATACCCAGCGCTCGGCGGGTGGCCTGGTCTTGTAACGCCGGCTGAGGCATCGGCCGCCGGGGCGTCAGATGCGCCCCGGCGGCGGAACGCCCTCGCGTAAGTTTTCATTGAGCCCCGCTTCGGCGGGGCTTTTTTGTGGCTCGACGGTATCGGCGGCGATGTCTCGAGCCGCCGCCGGTTGCGGGTCCTGCGACCGCCGCAGCGCAAACTGCGCCGCCCCGACCGCTTGCCATCGCGGCGCATAGAAGGAGAACTCGAACTAGGCGGCGGATCGGCCTTCACCGATTCGCCATTGCGGTTTCACTTTTTTTGCTTCGATGGGGGCCATGCGCCGCCCGCGACACAGGCAATGACGAAATGCGCATAGACGTATTCGCGGCAGGCGACAGCGCGGCGTATGTGGTTGCGCCGTCCGACAGTTGGCTGCCCCTGGACGGAATGAAAGCGCTAGGCACGCCGCGTTTCGGCTGGGCCATCGACAGCACGATAGGGCGGCCGATGCTGGACTGGCGCGTGATCGGCAACGATATCGACGCGCGCGGCTACAGCATCGCCGCGTCCACCGGCTCTAAGGCTTACTGGCGCTGCCGCAGCAGCATCTGCGCGCGATTTGTCGCGAGCCCGAGCACGACTTGAGCGGCGGTGCGGCGTCTTCGTCTGGTGACGCGACGCAGTAGGTGTTGTGACGTGGTCGCGGCGTGCGCCGCTCCTACAGGCGGCTCAGATCGATCCGCAGCCCCTAGGAGCGGCGCAAGCCGCGAGCGCGAACCTGCCGCCGCGGCGAAACCCACCCGCGCCTCCATCCCGTCCGGGTGCAAGAATCCGCCGCGTCCCGTCTCGCACGCCAAAGCCTCCCGCCAAGCCATCGCGTTCAAGGCACGCATCACCACGCCCGAAAGGATCAGCTGCGAGTACAGCCCGCGGAGCAGGAAGGAGTTCGGTCGTCCATCAGCCCGATTCCAGGACGATTGCGCCACTGCCGCCGTGAGGCCGCCAGTGTTGCGGCGCGCGAAACAAAAGCAGATGCGCGAGCCCCGGATTTCGGTGCCACGCCACCGCGCCCGCGCCGGGTAGGCGCGGGCGCGGATCGATCAAGGCGCCGGATCCAAACGCAGCAAAGTCTGCACGGCGACGCCCGGCGCGGCTGTGACTTCCACCGTGTAATCGCCATCCGCCGGCAACGGCGGCAGCGTCTTGGCGAAACTCGCATCGCTGGTTTGCGCGGCGTCGAGCACGGCGCCGTTGGGGCCGCGCACGCGGTAGGACACCACCGCCGCGGCCGGCGTGGTGACTTGATCGCTGGCCGACAGGATCCAGCGCTGCCCCGCGTTGCCGGGCAGGCGCAGCCGCGCCGGTTGGCCGCTGCGCAGTTGCAGCGGGTACGGCTCGCTCGGCGTCAAGTCGCCGACGCGCACCGTGCTCAGCGTGGCGTCGATGGCGAAGGGTTGCGGCGAGGTCTGGGTCGTGTCGATCAAGCTCGCTTGGTAGCGTCCGGGCGGCAACGCGTTCAACGGCAGGGTGCAGCCCAGCGCGTTTTCGCCGCAGGGTATTTCGAGCGCCGGGTCGTTGCCGCGCACCACGCGAAATTCGAAGCCGCTCGAGGCGACCGGCGCGACCGCGGCCACGTCCAGCGACAGCGCGCTGTCGGCGGCGACGTCGAAGCCGAAACGCAGCGCTTGGCCCGCGTGATCGGCGGCCATGCGCAGCGGCGCGCCGTCGGTTTCGAGCAGGCCGAAGTCCGGGTTGAGGTCGAGCCGGACTTGCGCGCTCATCGGATCACCTTGCAAAGGATCGACCCGCACGTAATGCGCGCCGCTGGCGGCGAGCGGGCCGAAGCGCAGGAACGCATCGCCTTCGCTTTCGCCGCGCATCACCTGTGCGCCGTCCGGGCCGTAGACCGTGTAGGCGAAGCGGTGCGCGGGCAGCGGGCCGGGCGGCTGTCCGCCGTGGCTGTGGCCGCTGACGGCGAAGGTCAGGTACTGGCCGGCTTCGCCCTGGAACCACAGGCGCGCGTTCTGGCCCCAGCGTTCGATGTTCAGCGCCAGCGGTTGGGCCAGGGTCAGCGTGTGTTCCTGATCCGAACTCAGGCTGACGCGCGCGCCGTACGGCGCCTGGCCGGGCGCCGGTTCGAGTTCGGCGACGTAGGAACCCGCGTCCAATCCGTCGAGGTCGAGCGCGCAGCTGCCGGTCAGCGCGTCGCAGGTGGTCGATGCGATCGCCGCGCCGGCGGCGTTGCGCACGCGCACCCACAACGGGATCGACACGCCGTCCAGCGCGTCCACGCCCAAGCCCAGCCGCGCGCCTTGCGCGGCTTGGAAATTCAGGCGCAGCGTTTGCCCGGTCAGCTGCGAGCGCAGGCTCAACGGATCGGCGTTGGCGACGAGGTCGGCGCTGAAATCGTCGACGATCGCCAACTGCGCCGACAGCCTCGCGGCTTGTCCGGGATCGACGAACACTTGGTAATCGCCGTCGCTGGGCAAGTCGCGCACGCTGACGCCGCCGCTGCCGTTGGCGCCGACCGAGTTCTGCGCCAGCACGCGGCCGTCCGGCGCGCGCACGGTGTAGGCGACCAGCGCGCCGGCCGGTTCGGTGACTTGCGAGCTCACGCTCAGGTTGAGCGTGGCGCCGGCGCGTCCGGCGACGGCGACGCGCGCGTTTTGGCCCCAGCGCGCGATCTGCAGGTTCAGTGGCTGGGTCGGCGCAAGCGTGGCGGTCGCGTCGCGGCTGAGGGTCGC
This sequence comes from Lysobacter sp. K5869, assembly GCF_018847975.1. Classification (NCBI taxonomy): domain Bacteria; kingdom Pseudomonadati; phylum Pseudomonadota; class Gammaproteobacteria; order Lysobacterales; family Lysobacteraceae; genus Lysobacter; species Lysobacter sp. K5869. The sequence goes on from NZ_CP072597.1 coordinate 3,153,650, forward strand.
GAGCACGCGCATCGCGGTCGCGCTGGCCGGCGGCGTGGCGCGCAGCGTGTAGCGGCCGGCGGCGAGCGCGGGCAGGTCCATCTCGCAATCGGTCAGGTAAGGCGTCGGCGTGCAATCCTGCGCGGCGACCGTTCGGCCTTGCGCGTCGGCGACCGCGAAGCGGATCGGTCCGTCGGCGCCGAGCAACGCGATGCCGCTGAGGCCGAGGCCGATGTCGGCCGTGGAGGGATTGGCGAAGTTCAGGGTCGTGGCGCCGTTGGCGCCTTGCGTGCGCAGTTCGACCGAGCCCGAATCGATCGGCGTGGCCGCATACGGATCTTCCAGGCTCGCCTGCGCGCTCCAGGTTTCGCCGCGCGGCGCGTCCATCACCAGCGTGTAGCGGCCGGCCGCGGCGTTTTCGACGCTGAAGCTGCGCGCGCCGGAGCCGAGGCTGCTCTGCAGCGCCGCGCCGGTGGGCGAGAGCAGCAAATAGTTCAGCCCCGCCTGCGCGGGCACGGTGACGGGCGCGGCGATGTTGACTTGCGCGTTCTGTCCGGCGGCGAGGTCGAACTCCAGGCGCGCGATCTGGCCCGGGCGGTCGACGACGACGTCGGTGGCTTGGCTCGCGCTCAGCGGCACGGTCTTGGGCCGGCTCAGCGTCGCGCGGTAGCTCACCGCGGCGTTGGCGCTGCCGGAAGGCCGCACTTCGGCGACGTACACGCCGGCCGGGTGCGCGGGCAGGCTCAGGTCGCAGCGGCCGTAAGCGACGTCGCACTGGGTGCTGACGCCGAACACGCTCAAGCTCAGCGTGCTGCCGTTGGCCACGCTCAGGCCGGTGAGGCCGAGGCCGACGTGGTTGCCGCCTTCGCTTTCGAAGGTGATCGGCGAGGGCGCGGCGGCGTTGGCGCGCACCAGCGCGTCGCCGTCGAGTTCGACCATGTTGCTGGGACCCAGCGACACCTGCGCGCTGACCTGTTCGCCGTAACGCGGATCGATCAGCACGGTGTAGCGGCCGGTCGTGGGCAAGGTCTGCTTCGCCAGCCCGTCGCGCAGGCTCACGGTCTTTTGCAGCAGCACGCTGCCGTTGGGCGCGAGCAGGCTGTAGTTGACCGCGCGCCCGGCCGGTACGGTGGTTTGCGAGATCACGCGCAGGCCGAGCACGTAGCCCGCGGTGCCGTCGAAGGCGATGCGCGCGTTCTGGCCGCGGCGCAGGCCCGAGACGCTGGTGGCGCTGGGCAGTTGGACGTTGTAGAGCGCGTCGCGGTAAAGGCCGGCCTTGAAGCTCAAGGTCGCGCCGGCCGGCGGCTGCACGGCGACGCTGTAGCCGCCGCGCGGCAGTCCCGGCAAGTCGATGCCGCAGCCGTTGTTGGCGGCGGCGCAGGCGAGGCTGACCGGCGGGCGGCCGGGCAGCGTGTAGGTGACGGTGGCCGGCTCGCTGGAACCGCTGACGACCAGATCGCTGAGGCCGAGGCCGTAATCGACCGGCGTGGCGCTGGAGGAACCGAAGTTCAACTTCACCGTTTGATCGGCGAGGGTGGTGGCGATGGTTTGCGCGGTTTCGGGCGCGAGCGTCACCGACAACGGCGTCGGCGCGACGGCGGTCGCGGTGGGCTGCGCTTTCGCGGCGGTGGCGGCGCTGCGCGGCGCGGCGACTTGCGCAGGAGCGGCGACGATGCCCGCGGATGCCGCCTTAGCCGTCGCCGTTTTCGCCGGCGCCTCGTTCGCCGCGCGCGCCGGCGCGCGCTCGCCGGCGTCGGCGCCGGTCGCGAAGTCGATCAGCGTCGGCGCCAGCGGCTGGCCGTTGCGCGCGTGCGCGCCGTCGACCAGCAGCGAGTACTCGGCATTCGGCTGCAAGCGCCGGTGCGGCGTGACGAACAGCAGCCGTCCGGCTTCGGCCGGCGTGACCCGCACCGCGGCGAACCCGTTGGGGCCGAGCAGGGTGACGTTGGCGGCGTTGAGTTCGTTCGCGCGCAGCGGTTCGCTGAAGCGCAGCGACAGGCGCGCGTCGGCGGCGACGTCGCGGGCGCGGTCGCGCGGGGTCGAGCCGCTGAGTCGCGGCGCGGCCGCGGACGCGCTGGCGTCTTGCGAGGCATCGGTGGCGGCGAACGCGCGCTGCGCGGGGTCGTAAAGCTGGTCGCGCGATTGCGCGCGGCCATGCGCGTCGACGCCCTCGGACAAGCGCACGCGCCCGTCGGCCTCGACCCGGCTGCGATGCCCCAGCCGCGCCGGCGCCTGCGCGTCCGGCGCGGCGGCGCCGCCGCGTTCGTCCCACAGTTCCGAACGCGCCCCGGCCTCGGCCGATGCGGTCCAGCCGCCGGTCAACAGCAGGCGGCCGTCGCTGAGCACGCTGGCGGCGTGGCCGGCGCGCGGCGACAGCGGTACCTCGTAGGCGGTGGTCAGCGTGCGCGCGGCCGGGTCGAACCACAGGCCGCCGGCTTGCAGGCGGTTGTTCGCGTCCACGCCGCCCCACAGCAGCGCGCGGCCGCTGGGCAGCAGGCTCAGGCTGGCGTAACGGCGCGCCGACGCCAGCGGCCAGCGCCGCAGCGTGCGGCCGTCGATCCGGTCCTCGACCTGCCTGAGCGCGCCGCCGTCGCGTTCGAGCACCAGCCAGGTGCCGTCGGGCAACTGCGTGCGCGCCTCGCGCGGGTGGGCGGCGAGGCCGCGCGCCAGTTCGGGCGGCAGCGCGGGGGCGGCGGCATCGGCGGCGCCGTGCGACAGCGCGGCGGCGATGCCCAGGGCGAGCGTCGCGATCGCGCCGCCGCCGATCCAGGGGCGGGACAGTCCTTGCGCGGAAAACTCCATGTCGGATTCCTTGGTGAACGCCGCCGGACGGCAGCGGGTGCCGCGGCCCGGGTCGCGGGCCGTGGAGGTCGGGTCGGGTGGGTCGGGCGAAACGGTCGGGCCGCGGACCGCGCGCTCCCCTGCGCGGCCGCTGCCCCGGCGCGAACGATGCGCCTCTCGTGCGCATTTAAACGCAGTCGTATCTCACTTGTTGAGTGCCTTCGCGCTCGTCGGCGACGGACGCGCGTCGCGGCCGTTGCGACCGTTGCCGTTCAGGCTGCGCCGCCCCGCCGGTTGTCATCGCCGTGCATAGAAGGTGAACTCAAACTAGGCGCCGAATCGGTCTTCACCAATTCGCTATTCCTTCTTCACTCTTTTTTATCGCTTCGATGGACACCATGCGCCGGCCCGCGACACAGGCGACACAGGCAATGACGAAAATGCGCGTAGACGTATTCGTGGTAGGCGACAACGAGGGGTATGTGGTCGCGCCGTCCGACAGTTGGCTGCCCCTGGACGAAATGAAGGCGCTAGGCGCGCTGCGCTTCGGCTGGACCATCGACACCGCGATGGCGCGGCCGATGCTGGACTGGCGCGCGATCGGCAACGACATCGACGCGCGCGGCTACAGCATCGTCGCGTCCACCGACGTCAGCGGTTTGCTGGCGGTGCCGCAGCAGCATTTGCGCGCGATTTATCCGGAGCAGCATCGGCCGATCGCGGCTTGAGCGGCGGGGGCGTTTTCGTCCGGCGAGGCGACGTCGTAAGCGCGGTGGCGCGGTCGCGGCTTGCGCCGCTCCTACAGGGGCTGCGGATCGATCCGGGCTACCTGTAGGAGCGGCGCAAGCCGCGACCACGAACCGTCCCCTGCGACGAAACCCACCCGCACCCCCTCCCGCCCCGGCGTAGGAATCCGCCGCGCCGCCGCGTCCCGTCTCGCACGCTGCGACGATCAGCGGCTAAAGTGCCGCTTTACCCGCGCAGCCGCCGTCCGCCATGTCCAAAGCCCCCGCCAAGTCCGCCGCGTCCAAGGCGCGCACCGCCTACGTGTGTTCCGAGTGCGGCGCCGATTACAGCAAGTGGCAGGGCCAGTGCGGCGAATGCGGGGCCTGGAACACGCTCAGCGAATTCGTGGTCGAGCCGGCGGCCAAGGCCGGCGCGGCCAACGTCGCCGCCAGCCGCCGCACCAGTTGGGCCGGGCGCGCCGACGCGCCGGCGGTGACCGCGCTCAAGGACGTCACCCATCAGGAAGAAGCCCGCGTCACCACCGGCATCGGCGAGTTCGACCGCGTGCTCGGCGGCGGCCTCGTGCACGGCGCGGTGGTGCTGGTCGGCGGCGATCCGGGCATCGGCAAGTCCACGCTGCTGCTGCAGGCGATCACCCGCATGGCGCAGACGATGCCGGGCCTGTACGTCACCGGCGAGGAATCGCTGTCGCAGGTCGCCGGCCGCGGCGCGCGCCTGGGCTTGCCGCTCGACGGCGTGCACGCGCTGGCCGAGACCTGCGTCGAGCGCATCCTCGAACACTCCTCGAAAATGAAACCGGCGCTGATCGTCGCCGACTCGGTCCAGACCTTGTGGACCGAACAGCTCGGCGCCGCGCCCGGCTCGGTCAGCCAGGTGCGCGAGAGCGCGGCGCGGCTGGTGCGCTACGCCAAGGAAACCGGCACCGCGGTGTTCCTGGTCGGCCACGTCACCAAGGAAGGCGGCATCGCCGGCCCGCGCGTGCTGGAACACATGGTCGACGCGGTGCTGTACTTCGAGGGCGAAAGCGGCAGCCGTTTCCGCGTGCTGCGCGCGTTCAAGAACCGCTTCGGCGCGGTCAACGAACTCGGCGTGTTCGCGATGAGCGACAAGGGCCTGCGCGAAGTGCCCAACCCGTCGGCGATCTTCCTCTCCGGCAGCCGCGCGCCGCAGCCCGGCAGCTGCGTGATGGTGACCCGCGAAGGCACCCGCCCGCTGCTGGTGGAAGTGCAGGCGCTGGTGGATTCCTCGCCGCTGTCGAACCCGCGCCGGGTCGCGGTGGGCATGGAGCAGAACCGTCTGGCGATGCTGCTGGCGGTGCTGCACCGCCACGGCGGCGTCGCGGTCGGCGACCAGGACGTGTTCGTCAACGTGGTCGGCGGCATCCGCGTGCAGGAAACCGCGGCCGACCTGCCGGTGCTGCTGGCGGTGCTGTCCTCGCTGCGCGATCAGCCGCTGGCCGAGCAGACCATCGCCTTCGGCGAAGTCGGCCTGTCCGGCGAGATCCGGCCGGTGCCCAACGGCGAAGACCGCTTGAAGGAAGCGGCCACCCACGGCTTCAAGCGCGCGATCGTGCCCAAGAGCAACGCGCCGCGCGGCGGCCGGGTGGGGGAGATGGAGGTGATCGCGGTCGAGCGTCTGGCCGAGGCGATCGACGCGCTTTGAGCGGGCTCGCGCGGATAGCGCGATCGGGCCGCGCCGGCTGAACCGGTCTGCTCCATCGGCCTGCTCCGGCGACAAGGACGCGCCGCACCGATCCGGCCTGCGCCGGCGCACGAACGTTTCGCACCGACCGGTCTGCGCCGGTGTACGAACGCTCCGCATCGGTTCGCTCCGTGCCAGCGAACCACGTCGCGAGCGTCCGGCGCGATGAGCCGCGAACGCATCGTGCGTCCGCGTTCGCGCCAAGCCTGGGTTTCGCGTCCGCGTTCGCAGTCTGCGCAAACGGCGTGGCGATACTGGTGCGGCGACGCCAATGTCGCTTCGACACCTCATCGCAAAGGACGCACGCATGAACTCCCGCATCATCTTGTCCGCCGCGCTCATGGCCATCGCCAGCGCGGCTCAGGCGCAATCCCCGGTCGTGGAATGGACTTCGCCGCGCCTGGACGGCAGCACCAGCCATTACGGCTCGTGCTGCGATCCGGTCGAAGAGAACGCGATGGCCACCGACGCCGCCGGCAACGTCTACCTGGTCGGCTACCGCCCGCTCGGCCCCGCCACGGTGTGGACGGTCAGCAAACTGTCCGCCTCCGGCGAACTGTTGTGGCAGGCCAGCAACAACGGCCCGGAGCGGCGCTTCGACTACGCCTACGCGGTGGCGGTCGACCCCAACGGCGATCCGGTGGTCACCGGCGCGTCCTCGCAAGGCGGCTGGCCCACCTTCCTCACCATCAAGTTTTCCGGCGCCGACGGCCGCCAGTTGTGGGAGCGGCGCTGGCGCGACGTGGAAGGCGGTTACGGCGCCGCCCTGGCGATCGACGCGGCCGGCGATGTGGTGGTGATCGGCACGGCGCGCAATCGGCAGATCGGCACGGACTACGCCACGGTCAAGTACCGCGGCAGCGACGGCGAGCAGTTGTGGGCCAGCACCTACGGGCGGGTCACCAACGAAGGCGACGCGCCGGCCGCCGTGGCCCTGGACCGCAACGGCAACGTCTTCGTCACCGGCGCCTCCGGCAGTTCGCAGTTCAGCAACGTTGCCACGATCAAGTACGACGGCGCCACCGGCGCGCAGTTGTGGGTCGCGCTGTACGCGCCGAAATTGTGGGGCACTTCGGTGGCGCACTTCGGCATGGACATCGCCGTGGACAGCCAGGGCGATCCGGTGGTGACCGGCGATTCCTTCGGCGAGCGGTTCCGCGACTTCGCCACGATCAAGTACGACGGCGCCACCGGTGCGCAGCGCTGGGTCGCGCGCTTCGACGCGGGCATTTCGCGCGACGATCAACCCAAGGCCGTGGCGATCGACGCCAACGACGACGTCTACGTCGCCGGCGCGAGCTGGTGGAACGCGCCCGAGTCGAACTGGCGGATGGCGACGGTCAAGTACTCCGGAGTCAACGGCGGCGAAGTGTGGCGCGCGATCAGCCAGTCGCCGTGGGCGAGCAAGGAAAGCGCCTACGCTCTGGCCGTGGACGCGACCGGCGTGCAGGTCGCGGGTTGGGCGACCGGCGCCGACGGCAAGTACTTCCCCGCGGCGATCGGCTACTCGCCGACGACCGGCGCGCAATGGTGGGCCGCGCCGTTCGCGCAGTCGAGTTCGGACAACACCGCGACGGTCGCGCTCAAGCCGGCCGGCGACGGCGCGCTTTACCTCGGCGTCAAGCACTACTACACGACCGACGCGCTCTTCATCAAACGCTTGCGGACGACGCCCTGAGCCGTCGGCCCGCGCGTTTCGTTCGCAGCGCCGGCAGCGGCCATCGCCGCTGCCGGTTTCGGGCTTCCCGAATCGGGCCCCCTTGAATCAAACCTTCTCGAATCAAACCTGCTCGAATCAGGCCTTCTTGGCCTCGGTCTTGCCGTGCTTCTGCAGCAACTCGACCAGCTTGGCCTCATCGAACCCACGCATGCTCTGATCGCCGATATAGATCACCGGCACGCTCTTGATCTTGAGCCCGTCGGCTTCCTTGCGCGCGACCTCGTCCTTGTCGATCACCCGCTCGACGTAGCGCACGTTGCGCTTGTCCAGCAGGTCCTTGGCCTTGTGGCAGAACGGGCAGGTCGACAAGGTGTAGAGCACGATGTCGCCGCCGGCCTTGGCGTAGACGGCCGAATAGTCGCCCTGTTCGACGTCCACGCCGCCACCGCCGCCGCCGATCAGGCCGCTGTTGCGCACCAGATAGCCGGCGCCTACGCCCAGGCCCAAGGCCAGGGCCACGACCAGGATGGTGGTCAGGATCGACTTGAAGTTCATTCCTTGTCCTCGGTGGATCGCAGATGGAAAAAGCCGGCGTCGGCGACGCCGGCGGTGATGAAGGCGCGGGCGGCGCTCAGCCGCGGCAGCCGCAGGCGTTGACGCAGGTCTGGCGCAAGCGGAAGCAGGCGGTGCCGCCGCCGTCGGCGCGGCATTGCTCGAAGCGGGCGATGCAGTCCTGCCAGCACAGCGAGCATTCTTCGGGCGTGCGGGCGGCGAAGGCGCTCAGCGAGAGCGCGAGGCCGAAGCAGAAGCCGGCCAGTGCGGCGGCATGGGCGCGGCGCGTAGCGGTCAACATCACTGTTCCTCCCTGTGCCCGTCTGTGGGCGCTGTGCGGTTATATCACCGCGCCGCGCGCGTTCCATGTCCCGTCGGCACGGCGGATGTGATGCGCGTTGCGGAATGCGGGCGCGTCGCGGGGCGCGGCGGCGTGCGTCGCCGGCGCGTCCCGCGCGCGGCCCCGGCTTACGCTGCGTTGCGGCACGGCTTTGCGCGAACGCCGCCGCGCCGCGCGACGGCCGGGGCGAACGCGAACGCTCGCCCCGGCCGGCGTCGCGCGGTCGGATCAGACCGTGCAGCCGCAGGCGCGGATGCACGCGCGCAGGTTGGTCTTGCAGAACGGATAACCGTCGGAGTTGCACTGCTCGTACTGGACGTAGCACTCGTCCGTGCACGCCTGGCAATCCTCCGCCTGAGCGAAGGCGCCGAACGAGAACGCGAGACCGAAGCCGAACGCGGCGACGGCGAAGACGCGGGTGCGCTTGAACATGATCGAAGTCTCCTGGGATGGCGGGTCGGATCAGGGCAGTCGGCAGTTGCACAGACGGCGGCATTCCGCGTACGCCGCGAGGCATTGCTCCGACGGCGTGCCGGCGGCGCGGCACGCCGAACGCTCGACCAGACAATTGCGGTAGCAGTCTTCGCAAGCGGTGGCGACGGCGCTCAGCGAAAACGCCAGCCCGAAACAGAACGCGGTGGCCGCGAGGACGCGGCGGGTGGGTTTGAACATCGATCTCTCCTTGTGCGATGGGACGAACGCTCATCGTGAGCGGGTGACGGCGGCGCCCGGCGCCGCGGGTCGCGCGCGGCGCGACGGCTCGGACCAACGCGGTGCGACGAGAGGGGCGGCCACCGCACGGCACTTTCGCGACGACTTTCTTGTGGAACGGCGATGGACGTCGAAGAAACGCAAGGCCAGCGCGAGGCGACAAGGTTTTGTGATGACCGCTCATGTTTATGAACATGCATTGGCACACATTCGAGACTTCGTAGGTGGCAGGGGGGATGGATCCATGTCGCTGCGCATCTTGTTTTTATGCACTGCGTTCAATGGGCTGGCTCAGCGCGCCTGGGCCGAACTCACCGAGTCGGGCCACGAGGTCGCCGTGCAGATGGCCGCCGATGCGGACACCATGCGCGCGGCGGTCGCGCGCGAACGTCCGCAACTGATCGTCGCGCCGATGCTCAAGTCGGCGATCCCCGAAGACCTCTGGACGCGCCACACCTGTTTGATCGTGCACCCGGGCATCGTCGGCGACCGCGGGCCGTCGTCGTTGGACTGGGCGATCCTGGAAGGCGCGCCGCAATGGGGCGTCACCGTGCTGCAGGCCGCGGCCGAGATGGACGCGGGCGATATCTGGGCCAGCGCCGGTTTCGCCGTGCGCGGCGCGTCCAAGAGCGAGCTGTACCGGCACGAAGTCACCGACGCGGCGGTGCGCGCCTTGCTGCAGGCGGTGGAGCGGTTCGAGACCGGCGGCTTCGCGCCGCAGCCGCTGGATTACGCCGATCCCGACGTGCGCGGCCGCTTGCGCCCGGGCATGCGCCCGGCCGACCGCGCGCTGGACTGGGAGATGGACAACGCCGCGCTGCTGGCGCGGATCCGCTGCGGCGACAGCGCGCCGGGCGCGCGCGGCGAGATCGCCGGGCTGCGTTGTCAGGTGTTCGGCGCGCACGTCGAACCCTCGCTGCGCGGCCGTCCGGGCGAACTGCTCGGCCGCCGCGAAGGCGCGGTGTGCGTGGCCACGGGCGACGGCGCGCTGTGGCTGAGCCATTTGCGCGACAAGGACGGGATCAAGCTGCCGGCGACCCAGACGCTGGGCGAGGCGCGCCTGCGCGGCGTGGCCGCGCGCGCGCTCAAGCCGGCGACCTCGGTGGCCGGGCGGCGCGATCACGGCTACCGTCAGATCCGCTACCGCGAAGTCGGCGCGGTCGGCTACCTGCATTTCGATTTCTACAACGGCGCGATGTCGACCTTGCAGTGCGACCGCCTGCGCACCGCGTTCCTGCACGCGCGCCAGCGTCCGACCCGCGCCATCGCGCTGCTCGGCGGCGGCGATATCTGGTCCAACGGCATCCACCTCAACACCATCGAGGCCGCCGCCGATCCGGCGTTGGAATCGTGGCGCAACATCCTGGCGATGAACGCGTTGGTGCGCGAAATCGTGCTGACCGATTCGCATCTGGTGGTTGCGGCGATGCAGGGCAACGCCGGCGCCGGCGGCGCGATCCTGGCGCTGGCGGCCGATCACGTCTGGGCGCGGCGCGGCGTGGTGCTCAATCCGCATTACAAGGCGATGGGCGGCTTGTACGGTTCGGAGTACTGGACCTATCTGCTGCCGCGCCGGGTCGGCGAGACCGTCGCGCAGGAACTGACCGAAGGGCTGCGTCCGATCGGCGCGCCCGCGGCCGAGCGCATCGGCCTGATTGACGCGGCCTTCGGTGCCAGCGGCGCGGATTTCCTCGCCCATGTCGAGCAGCGCGCCGAGCGTCTGGCCGAACCGGGCGCTTGCCGCAAGGCGCTGACCCTCAAGCGCCGCCGCCGCGCCGAGGACGAACGGCGCAAGCCGCTGGAAAGCTACGGCGCCGAGGAACTGGCGCATATGTACCGCAACTTCTTCGGTCCCGACCGCGCTTATCACGACGCGCGCCGCCGCTTCGTGCGCAAGCAAGCGGTGTCGCCGTGCGAGGCGGGCGAGAGCTTCGCCGCCGAACGCAGCGAAGCCAGGCCCAAGTCGGTGCGCGCGAACGCCTGAGCGGACGCGCGGGCGAGGGCGTGCGCATGCGCGCGCGAGGCGGGCGGGATCATCGGAACGAAAGCGCGGCAGGCCGCAGGGCCCGGCCTGCCGCGCGCCCGGCTCAGGGCATCATGCAGCCGCAATCGCGGCCGCACTGGGTGAACTGCGAGGAGCAGGCCCAGCCGTCGCCGTACTGCTGCTTGCAGTCTTCGTATTGGGCGATGCAGCGGTTCCAGCAGGTGTTGCACACGCCGGCCACCGCGCTCATCGAGAACGCGAAACCGAAAGCCATGGCGGCGAAGGCGAGCAATCCGAGCTTGCGCGAGCGGGTCTTCATGAAGCTCTCTCCTTAGGGCGTTCGCGCGTCCCGGAAGTGGGCGCGCGGTCGGCGGCGGCCGCCGCGAAACCGGGCGACGCCGTGGGAGCGGGTTCGCGGTCGCGGCTTGCGCCGTTCCTACACTCGCAACGCGGCGGGAAAAAGGATCACGCGCCGGCGATGCGCCGGCGATGCGCCGGCGGCCGGCCCGAACGAAGTCCCGAAAAGCGAACGGGCCGGAAGTCCGGCCCGTTCGCATGCTTGGATGGCGCGGCGCGGCTCAGTGCCCGCCGGCCGCCGCGGCGCCGCCGCCAGCCTTGGCGGTGAACGGCGGCTTGGCCAGCCACACGAACGCGGTCACCACGACGAACAGGATGCCGATCAGGTACAGCATCTCGTTGAAGCCGATCTGCGCGGCCTGCTGCGAGATCATCTGGTTCAGCGCCAGCGCGCCGCGGGTCGGATCGCCGCGGCCGAGTTGGTCGACGGTCTGCTGGATCTGCGGATCGTAGGCGCCGATGTGCTCGGTCAGCTGCGCGTGGTGGATGGTGCTGCGCTGGTTCCAGGCCCAGGTGGTCAGCGAGGCGGCGAAGCTGCCGCCGAGCGTTCGCACGAACGTCGCCAAGCCCGAGCCCGCGGCGATCTCATGCGGCTCCAGGTCCGACAGCAGGATCGTCAGCACCGGCATGAAGAACAGCGCCACGCCCAGGCCTTGCCACAGCTGCACCAGGGCGACGTGCTGGAAGTCCACGTCGAGGTTGAAGCCCGAGCGCACGAAGCTGGTCGCCGCCATGACGATGAACGCGCCGGTGGCGACCATGCGCAAATCGAAGCGCGCCGCGTACAGGCCCACGAACGGCGTCAGCAACACCGGCAGGATGCCGATCGGCGCGGTCGCCAAGCCCGCCCAGATCGAGGTGTAGCCCAAATTCCGCTGCAGCCACAGCGGCACCAGCAGGCCGATGGCGAAGAACGCGGAGTAGGCCACCACCATCGCCGCGGTGCCGCTGGCGAAGTTGCGGTGGCGGAACAGGCGCAGGTTGACGATCGGATCGCGCTCGGTGAGTTCCCAGATCACGAACACCGCCAGCGCGACCACGGCGACGATGGTCAGCGCGACGATGGTGGTGGAGTTGAACCAATCCTCGTCGTTGCCCAGGTCGAGCATGATCTGCAGCGCGGCCACGCCGATCACCAGCATCGCCAGACCCATGTAGTCCATCTTCGGGTTGTCCAGCCGCTCCGGGCGGCCGCGCAACTGATTGCCGACCACGAGGCTGGCGAAGATGCCGATGGGCACGTTGATGAAGAAGATCCACTCCCAACTGTAGTTGTCGGTGATCCAGCCGCCGAGGATCGGGCCGGCGATCGGCGCGACCACGGTCACCATCGCCAGCAGCGCGATGGCTTGCCCGCGTTTGTGCGGTGGATAGATCGAGATCAGCAGCGCCTGGGTGACCGGATACATCGGCCCGGCGACGAAGCCTTGCAGCGCGCGCGCGGCGACCAGCAGGCCCATGCTGTTGGCCAGGCCGCACAGGAAGGACGCGATCACGAACAGCATCGTCGCCCACATGAACAGCTTGCGTTCGCCGAACTTGCGGGTGAAGAAACCGGTCAGCGGCAGCGCGATGGCGTTGCTGACGGCGAAAGAGGTGATGACCCAGGTGGCCTGATTGGCGCTGCCGCCGAGGTTGCCGGAGATGGTCGGCAGCGACACGTTGGCGATGGTGGTGTCGAGCACCTGCATGAACGAGGCCAGGGCCAGGCCCAGCGTCGTCAGCGCCATGTTCGGCGGCTTGAAAGCGGCTTGCGGCGCCGGCGGCGCGGCGGGACCGGCATTAGCGGTGGTGGCGGACATGGAACGTGCCTGTGGGTTCGGATGCCTGAAGCTTCAGGACGGGCCGCGCGGGGGCGCGGGGCCGCGAATCGCGGTGGTGCGGTGACGCGGTGGCTTGGCGGTGCGGTGGCGTGGAGGGATGGGAGCTCGGACCTGACGGACTCTTCCTATCCCGTCGTTCCGGCGAAAACCGGAACCCATGCGGATGGGAACTCGAACCTGTGGGAACTCGAACCTGACGGATCTCCCTATTCCGTCATTCCGGCGAAAGCCGGAATCCATTTTGCTGTTGCCTCTGAAGCTCGGTGGGGAAAATCAAAATGGGTTCCGGCTTTCGCCGGAATGACGGTCTTGGAGCGATGCGGCTTCGGTTGGGGCCGGGGTTGCGTCGCTTCGGTGGGTTCCGGCTTTCGCCGGAATGACGGTCTGGGCGCGATGCGGCTTCGGTTGGAGCCCGAGGTTGCGTCGCTTCGGTCATCGACAAATAGAACGGAAGCGCAGGCGAGAACGACGTGGGGGAGGTGCTCGCCTGCGCCTTGCGGCGGCGGAACGCGCTGGCTTCGATCCCGATGCGGGGGAGGGGACATCGGCCGATGCGAACGCGGCCCGCGCCGCAATGCGGGCGGACGCGCAGCGCGCGCGTCCGTCCGCTTCCATGCTCAGCCGTGCTGCACGCCCGGCAGGTTCTCGCGCACGATCTTGTCGATCATCGCGTCGGCGTCGTGCAACTGCTTGGCGTAGGCGTCGGTGCTCAGCACCGGCTTCGCCGGCGGCGCGGCGGCCAACACCGCGCCGTTCTGGTCGCGGATGCTGACGTCGACGTGCATGCTCAGACCCAGGCGCAGCGGGTGCTCGGCCAACTGCTTGGGATCGACCTCGATGCGCACCGGCACGCGCTGGATGATCTTGATCCAGTTGCCGCTGGCGTTCTGCGCCGGCAACAGCGAGAACGCGCTGCCGGTGCCCAGGCCCAGGCTCACCACCTTGCCGTCGAAGCGCACCTTGCTGCCGTACAGATCCGAGTGCAGATCCACCGGCTGGCCGATGCGCATGTTGGCGAGCTGGGTTTCCTTGAAGTTGGCGTCCACCCACACTTCGCTGAGCGGGATGATCGTCATCAGCGCGGTGCCCGGCGCGACGCGCTGGCCCAGCTGCACGTTGCGCTTGCCGACGTAGCCGCCGACCGGCGCGACGATGGCCGAACGCTGCAGGTTCAGATAGGCCTGACGCAGCTGCGCGGCGGCCGCGGCGACCTGCGGCTGACGCGCGACGGTGGTCGCATCGACCAGCGCGCGGTTGCGCGCCAAGCTGCCGCGCGAGGACGACAACGCCGCTTCGGCCGAGGCCAGTTCGTCGCGGGCGTGGGCCAGTTCCTCGGCCGACACCGCGCCGCCGGCGACCAAACCTTCGCGCCGCTTCACGTCGGCGCGGGCCTTCTGCACCGCGACTTCGCGCGCCGACAGATCGGCCTGACCGGCGTCGACCGCGCTGAACAAGCCGCGCACCTGACGCACGGTGTTGGCGAGGTTGGCGACCGACTGGTCGTAAGCGACCTGCGCGTCGTTGGGATCGAGCTGCACCAGCACCTGCCCGGCGGCGACCTTCATGCCGTCGTCGGCGCCGATGCTGACCACGGTGCCTTGCACCTGCGGGGTGATGTTGACGACGTTGCCCTGCACGTAGGCATCGTCGGTGTCCTGATGCCAGCGCAGCACCAGCATGTAGTAGAGCGTCCAGGCCACCGCGGCGATCACCACCACGGTGAGCAGGATCAGCAGCGCCTTGCGGCGCTTGCCGTTCTTCGGCGCGGCGGGCGCGGCCGCGCCGGCATTGGGATTGACTTCGGTCGTCATGGCGTGGGGGCCTTGGCAATAGCGTTGTTATCGGAAGAAGCGTCGGGGACGGTCGCGGCGACCGGATCGGGCGGGCTCAGCTGCAAGCCGCCGCCGAGGGCGCGGTCCAGGTCGATTTGCGCGGCCAGCCGCTGCGCGCGCAGCGAGGCGAGTTGCTGATCGAGCTGCAACAGCGGGCGCTGCGCGCTGAGCACGTCGATCTGGGTGCCCAGGCCGGCGCGGTAGCGCGTGGCGGCGATCTGCCAGGCCTGCTGCGCGGCGTCGCGCGCCTGCTGCGCCGAGACCAACTGGCCGTCGAGCGAGCGCGAGGACTGCACCGCGTCGGCGACTTCGCGCAGCGCGCCGATCAGGTTCTGGTTGTAGTTGGCGACCGCGAGGTCGTAGTCGGCGTCGCTGCCGGCCAGTTCGTTGCGCAGCCGGCCGCCGTCGAAGATCGGCATGCTGATCGCCGGGCCGCCTTGGTACAGGCGCGCCTGGGCGGTGAACAGGTCCGACAGGTGCGCGGTGGCGAGGCCGACGATCGCGCTGAGGTTCACCGTGGGATAGAAGTCGGCCTTGGCCGCCTTGATCCCGTGCGAGGACGCTTCCACGCGCCAGCGCGCGGCGACCACGTCCGGGCGATGGCCGAGCAGTTCGCTCGGCAGCACGTCGGGCACGCCGGCGGCGGTCTTGGCGAGCAAGCTCGGGCGGGCGATGTCGAGGCCGCGGTCCGGGCCCTTGCCGAGCAGCGCGGCGAGCGCGTTGCGGGCGGCGTCGATCTGCTGCTGCGCGGCCTGGATCTGCTGGTCGGCGCTGGCGCTGGCGCTCTGCGCGTTGCGGATCTGCAGTTGATTGTCGAGACCGGCCTTGACCCGCTGCTGGCCGAGGCCGAGCAGCTTGTCCGAGCGCAGCTTCTCGGCCTTGGCCACGTCCTGCGCCTCGAACGCCTGCGCCAGCGAGACGTAGGCGCGGGCGATGTTCGACGACAAGGTCAGGCGCGCGGCCTGCGCTTCGACCTCGGCCGCGCGCGACTGGCCCAGCGCGGCTTGCCAGCGCGCGCGCTTGCCGCCCCACAAATCGGGCGAGTACTTGAAGCTCAGCATCAGCACGTCGGCGCCGAGGTACTTGCCGCCGATGGGCTCCGGCGCGAGCGTCTCGGGCAGGTGCGCGCCGGAGTACTGCGCGCTGGCGCCGAGCGTCGGCTTGCGCGCCGCGTCGGCGAGGCCGGCCTGGGCCACCGCCTGGCGCACGCGCGCGTCGGCCGCGTCCAGGCT
This sequence comes from Lysobacter sp. K5869, assembly GCF_018847975.1. Taxonomy (NCBI): domain Bacteria; kingdom Pseudomonadati; phylum Pseudomonadota; class Gammaproteobacteria; order Lysobacterales; family Lysobacteraceae; genus Lysobacter; species Lysobacter sp. K5869. The sequence continues at coordinate 3,169,349 of NZ_CP072597.1, forward strand.
CGGCGAACCGGCCAGGGCTTCGTCGATCAGGCTGTTGAGCTGCGCGTCGCCGAACGCGGTCCACCAGTCGCGCTTCGGGAACGCGGCGGCGGACAGATCGGCGGCGGCGAGGCTGCGCTTGGCCTGCAGGCTGTCGGCGTCGAGCGCGCGGCCCGACGGCTCCAGGCCGCGGGTGCTGGCGCAACCGGCGAGGATCAGCGCCGCGGCCAGCGGCGTGAGCACGTAAAGCAGCCCGCGGCGCGGGCGAGTGTCGTGGACGGACATGGCTCAGGAACCGGAAAGGGAGAGGTTGTCGCGGACCTGTTCGAGCAAGCGGTAGAGCTGTTCGCGGTCGGCGTCGCTGAGGCCGGACATCGCGCGCTCGCGCACGCGCCGGCCGCACTGGTCGATGTCGGCCCAGATCGCGGCGCCGGCTTCGGTCAGGTGGATGTTCAGCGCCCGGCGGTCGTCCGGGTCGGCGACGCGCGCGACCAGGCCGCGGCTTTCGAGCTTGTCGAGCAGGCGGGTCATGGCGCCCGGATTGAGTTGGGCCGCCCGCGCCAGTTCGGTGACCCCGGCGGTGCCGATGGCCAACTCCTTGAGGGTGATGAACTGGCTGAAGGTCAGATCGTGGCCTGCCTGGGCCAGCTCGCGCTCCATCTGCGCCCACATCGCGTCGCGCACTTGGCGGAACAGCAGGCCGAGGTTGGAGGTGGAGCAGGGCTGGGTGGGGGTCGGGGTCGTCATGGCGCGGCATGGTGCTCGCCCGCGCAATAGTTGTCAATGCAAATATTGAGCTAGCAATATCCCCATTCAGCAAGTATCGAACGGGCGTGCGCAAGGGCGCCCAGACCGTTCGCTTCGGCCAAGCGATTGATTTAGAAGACGATTAGGTCGGGTCGTGAAGTTGTGACCGAAGCGGTCGAATACTGACCGTTGCGCCGCCGGCACGATTTGTTGCGCCGCAACAGGCCAAGAACGGTCAAGCGCCGCCGACGAGCGGGAGCCCGCGGGCGACCGGCGCGCGGGGCTCAGGCCGCGCTCAAGGCCCACACGTCGAGCGCGGCGTGGGCCAGCACCAGCGGCCACAGCCGGCCGGTGACCGCGTACAGCCAGGCGTAGGCCAACCCCATCGGCACGATGCTGATGACCCCGACCTCGCCTTGATAGAGGTGGTAGGCCACGCGGATCGCGGTGCTGAGGTGGATGGCCGTCCACATCGAGCGCTTGTCGCGCATCGCGCTGATCAGATAGCCGCAGACCAAGGCTTCCTCGTAGAAGCCGTTCACCGCCGAGGCCGCCAGCACCAGCCCCCAGCTCATGCCCGCTTGCACCGGCAAGGCCTCCGCGGGCGGCGGGGTGGGCAGGCCGACGCTGGCGGCGACCGCCTGCAGCACCCAGAACAGCAGCGCCGTGCCCAGCGTCAGCGACAGGCCCGGCAGCACGTCGCGCCACGACGGCGGCGGGCCGAGCCGGTCCCAGGTCCAGCCGCGTTCGCGCAGGAACAGCCCGATCATCGCCAGGATCGGAATTTCCATGCACAGCACGCCGGCCAGCCAGTTCGGATCGACCGGCTGCGGGCCGCCGGCCGGTTGCGGCGAGAACGCCGCGCTCAGGCTCGACAGCACCGGCAGGCCGAAGGCCAGCACCAGCACGCCGACGAATTCGCTGCGGTCCGACAGCGATTTGATCCAGTTGCCCATGCCGCTTTCCTTGCGCCGGCCGTGCCGGCTGCCGTGCTCGAATCCGCGGCGGTCAAACCCGCCGCAACACCAGTTCCAGCACGAACTTGCTGCCGAAGAACGCCAGCACCAGCAGCGCCATCGCCGCCAAGGTCCAGCGCACCGCGATCACCCCGCGCCAGCCGTAGCGCCAGCGCCCCAGCAGCAAGCCGCCGAAGGCCAGCCACGACAGCACGCTGAGCACGGTCTTGTGCACCAGATGCTGGGCCAGCAGGTTCTCCACGAACAAAACGCCGGTCAGCAAGGTCGCGGTGAGCAGGGCGAAGCCGACCGCGATGGTGCGGAACAGCAGGCTCTCCAGTTCCACCAGCGGCGGCAGCGCGCGCAGCCAGCCGTGGAATTCGCGCCGGCGCAGCGCGCGTTCCTGCAGCCACAGCATCATCGCCAGCAGCGCCGCGACCGCCAGGGTGGCGTAGGCCAGCAGCGCCATCCACGCGTGCAACTGCAGGCGCCAGTCCAGCGGCTCGGGGTGCAGGACGTGGCCGTAGAGTTGATAGAGCAGCAGCATCAGCGCCGACAGCGGGAACACCACCACGCCCAGCGCCGCCATGCGCCCGGTCGCGCCGACGATCGCGGTCAGCACCGACATGCCCAGCCCGACCAGCGACAGCGCGGCGAAGAAATGCAGGTCGGCGCCGCCGGCGCCGCGCCAGGCCATCAGATGGGCCAAGCCGTGCAGCAGCACCGCCAGATTGGCCGGCAGCAGCCACCCGCGCGCGCCGCGGCCGCCGTCGCGGCGCACCGCCGAGATCAGCAGGCCGGTCGCGGTCAGGTACAGGGCGATGGCGATGAGAACGATTGTCATCGGGGGAGTTTGGCATAAGGGCAGGAGATAGCGGATAGGAGGTAGGAGGTAGTGGGGGCCGGCTTTCGCTGCCCCCTACCTCCTATCCGCTATCTCCTGCCCCGCTATACTGCCCGCCCGTCGTTGCAGCCCCCGGCCCCCAGCCATGTTCGAATCCCTGACCCAACGCCTCTCCGGCACCATCGAGCGCCTGCGCGGCCGCGGCCGCCTGACCGAAGAGAACATCCGCGAAGCCACCCGCGAGGTGCGCATCGCTCTGCTCGAGGCCGACGTCGCCCTGCCGGTGGTGCAGGCGCTGATCGAGCGCATCAAGGTGCGCGCGGTCGGCCAGGAAGTGCTCAAGTCGCTGACTCCGGGCCAGGCGCTGATCAAGGTCGTGCGCGACGAGTTGACCGCGGTGATGGGCTCGCAGGCCGCCGACCTCAACCTCAACGTGCCGGCGCCGGCGGTGATCCTGATGGCCGGCCTGCAGGGCGCGGGCAAGACCACCACCGTGGGCAAGCTCGCCAAGCACCTGAAGGAACGGCGCAAGAAGAAGGTGATGGTGGTCTCCGCCGACATCTACCGTCCGGCCGCGATCGAGCAGCTCAAGCAGCTCGCCGAACAGGTCGACGTGCTGTTCTTCCCGTCGGCCGCGTCGCAGAAGCCGGAAGAGATCGTGCGCGCCGCCATCGCGGATGCGCGCAAGTCCTTCGTCGACGTGCTGCTGGTCGACACCGCCGGCCGCCTCGCCATCGACGAGGCGATGATGAGCGAGATCAAGGCGCTGCACGCCGCGGTCTCGCCGGTGGAAACCCTGTTCGTGGTCGACTCGATGACCGGCCAGGACGCCGCGACCACGGCCAAGGCCTTCAGCGAAGCGCTGCCGCTGACCGGCGTGGTGCTGACCAAGACCGACGGCGACGCCCGCGGCGGCGCCGCGCTGTCGGTGCGCTACATCACCGGCAAGCCGATCAAGTTCATCGGCGTCGGCGAGAAGCCCGACGGCCTGGACGTGTTCCACCCCGACCGCGTCGCCAGCCGCATCCTCGACATGGGCGACGTGCTGTCGCTGGTCGAGCAGGTCGAGCAGCAGGTCGACAAGGACAAGGCGCAAAAGCTCGCCGAGAAGGTCGCCAAGGGCAAGAAGTTCGACCTCAACGACATGAAGGACCAGCTCGAGCAGATGCAGAACATGGGCGGCCTGAGCGGGCTCATGGACAAGCTGCCGGGCATGGGCCAGATCCCGGATTCGGTGAAGAGCCAGATCACCGGCAAGGAAGTGCCGCGCATGGTCGCGATCATCAACTCGATGACCAAGAAGGAACGGCGCAACCCGACCTTGCTCAACGGCTCGCGCCGCGCGCGCATCGCCAAGGGCGCGGGCTTGACCCCGGCCGACGTCAACAAGCTGATGAAGCAGTATCAGCAGATGGAAAAGATGATGAGCAAGCTCTCCGGCGGCGGCATGAAGGGCCTGATGCGCGGCATGCGCGGGATGATGGGCGGCCGCGGCGGTATGCCGTTCCGCTGATCGCGAGCGGCTCGGCGCGAACCACGACGGCGGCCCTCGGGCCGCCGTTTTCGTTTCCGCCGCCGCATAGTCCACCCGCTTCGCGTAGGAGCGGCGTAAGCCGCGACCGCGCCACTGCGCTCACGACGCAACCCCCGATTCCTCCGCCGCCAACACGACGACCGCACAATCCCATCGTCGCCCTGTAGGAGCGACGCAGTCGCGACCGCGCCACCGCGCCCACGACGCAACCGCCGATTCCGTCGCCACCACAACCCGCACGAAAAACGCCGTTTTCCCCACGCGCGCACCGCCACCGCGAACCCGTATCGCGCCAACATCCCCGTCGCGCGCACCGCGACCCCACGCTCCCACGCATCGCCGACCAACGGCCCGCGCCGTTCTCTTCGTGCGAGATGCCCGCGCGTCAAACTTCTCTCCGCAGCACGGCAAGCGCATCACCCGGCACGCAACGCAACACGCACCGCGAAAGCGCAGCGACACCCGCGCACCACGCCCGCGCCGACCTCCGCCGCGGGCCGTCCTCGGCCTCACCCCGCACCACCACCGCAAGGACCGGCCGCGCATCCGCACGGCCGCAAACAGATCATGGAGATCGCTCAATGCCCCGACTCTCGACGATGTGCGGCGCGCTCGCGCTCGCCGTCGCCAGCCTCGCCGCCGCGCCCGCGGCCTGGGCCGAAACCTCGTACTCCTTCGTCAGCGACACCGGCGACTACATCGGCCAGGGCCAGACCCGCGCCTACGCCAGCGCCGACGCGAACATCGCCGTCAGCGGCAACGCGCAAGCGCTGCAAATGAACGTGACCAAGGGCAGCGACAACTGGTCGATCGAACTGAGCGCGCCGCGCGGCCAGCGCCTGCAGCCCGGCCGCTATTTCCTCGGCGAACGTTCCGCGTTCCGCACCGGCCGTTCGCCGGGTCTGGACATCGGCGGCAACGGCCGCGGCTGCAACAGCGTGTGGGGTTCGGTCTACATCCAGCAGATCGAATACGGCGCCAACGACGCGATCGCCGCGCTGGAAGCCACCGCCTTGCAGCGTTGCGAACGCGACAACGCGCCGCAGCTGACCGCGAAGCTGCGCTACAACGCGCAGCCGCTGAGCCTGTCGCTCAACAGCGATGTCGGCGATTACGTCGGCCAGGGCGTGCGCAAGGACTACGCCGGCGACACCAGCACCTTCGCCGTGTCCGGCAACGACGGCTATCTGATCTACACCGCCTCGGGCCAGCGCGATTCGTGGATGGCGATCCTGCGCCCGCCGACCGGGCAGACGCTGCGTCCGGGCACGTACCCGATCAGCCGCTTCGGCGACGCCAACACCTTCGGCTTCGACTTCGGCGGCAATGGCCGCGGCTGCAACCGGGTGTCGGGCACGGTGACGATCAACGCCGTCGACGTGGATCCGGCCACGCGCCTGGTCGCCGGCCTGTCGGCGGACTTCGAGCAGCACTGCGAGGCCGGTTCGACCGCCTTGCGCGGCGGCATCCGCTACAAGCGCTGAGGCCGCCGATGAGGTGAGCGCGGCCGGCGTCGGGGGCGATCCGGCCGCGGCGGGCGGCGCCAGGAGGGCGCCGTCCGCGCCGCGATCCCGCCGGAAGCGGGTCGCGGCGAGGCGAGGGCAGGGAAGCCCGGCGATGCCGGGCCGGAGCCGGGCGGCGCGCAGGCCGTTCGGGGACGGCCCGGGTCGATTCCGGGCGGAGTGGGGCCAGATCGGCGGGGTTTTCGGGGCCGCCTGAACCGCCCGGGTTGGCCTGACTGGCGCGATGGGCTAGAATCGCCGGCTTACCCCGTCATTCCGACGGCTGGGCAACACAGGAAAGCAACCCTCATGGTCAAGATTCGCCTGACCCGTGGCGGCGCCAAGAAGCGTCCGTTCTACCACATCATCGTCACCGACAGCCGCAGCGCCCGCGACGGCCGCAACATCGAGCGCGTCGGTTTCTACAACCCGGTCGCCGCCGGCAACGAGAAGCGCGTCGAGCTCGACCTCGAGCGCGTCAAGCACTGGATCGGCAACGGCGCCCAGCTGACCGACAAGGTCGCCGACCTGTACAAGCAGGCCGTCAAGGCCGCTCCGGCCGCCTGAGCCGGCGGGCCGCGCGCCTCGCGCGCGGCCCTCTTCGCATCTTATGAGCGAATCCTCGCGCCGCATCCTGTTGGGCAGGGTGCTTGGCGCGTTCGGCATTCGCGGCGAAGCCAAGCTCGAGTCCTGGACCGAGCCGCGCGCCGCGATCTTCCGCTACCAGCCCTGGATCGTGCGCGATCCGCAAGGCGGCGAGCGCGAATTGTCGGGCGTGCGCGGCCGCGAAAGCGGCAAGTACCTGGTCGCCAATCTGCCGGGCGTGACCGACCGCGACGCGGTCGAAGCGCTGCACGGCACCGAAATCTACGTCCCGCGCTCGGCCCTGCCGCCGCCGCGCGAAGGCGAGTTCTACTGGGTCGATCTGGAAGGCCTGGACGTCGTCACCACCGAAGGCGTCGCCCTGGGCCGCGTGTCGCATCTGTTCGCGACCGGCGCCAACGACGTACTGGTGGCGCGCGACGACGAACGCGAGCGGATGATCCCGTTCGTGATTCCGCAGTATGTTCTGTCGGTGGATTTCGAGGCCCGGCGGGTGACCGTCGATTGGGATCCCGATTTCTAGGAGATGGCGGATAGGAGTTAGGAGATAGCGAACGCTAGGCTCTGGGCTCTTGCTGTCTCCTAACTCCTATCCGCTATCTCCTGGCCCATGCGCATCGACGTCATCAGCCTGTTCCCCGACTTCGTCGCGCAATGCGCGGCGTTCGGCGTGGTCGGCCGCGCCGGCGAGCGCGGCTTGCTGACGATGCACGGCTGGAATCCGCGCGATTACGCCGAAGGCAATTACCGCCGCGTGGACGAGCGTCCGTTCGGCGGCGGGCCGGGCATGGTGATGCTGATCGACCCGCTGCGCGCCGCCATCGGCGCCGCGCGCGCGGCCGATCCGACGCCCGCGCGAGTGATCTACCTGAGCCCGCAGGGCGCGCGCCTGGACCAAGCCAAGGTGCGCGAACTGGCCGGGCACGAGCGGCTGATTCTGTTGTGCGGCCGCTACGAAGGCGTCGACGAACGGCTGATCCGCGCCGAGGTCGACGAGGAGCTGTCGATCGGCGATTACGTGCTGTCCGGCGGCGAGTTGGCCGCGGCGGTGGTGGTCGACGCGGTCGCGCGCCTGCAGGACGGCGCGCTCGGCGACGCCGAGTCGGCGGTGCAGGACAGTTTCGAGGACGGGCTGCTGGATTGCCCGCACTACACCCGCCCGGTCGAGCACGAACTGGGCGCGGTGCCGGAGGTGCTGATGTCGGGCAACCACGCCCGCATCGCCCAATGGCGCCGGCAGCAATCGCTGGGCCGGACCTGGCAGCGCCGCCCGGATTTGCTGAACGAGGCGGCCCTGTCCAAGGCCGACCGCAAGCTGCTGGAGGCCTATCGGGTCGAACTGGCGGCGGCCCGCAAGGCCAAGGAAACCGGTTCCAGCCCCGATTCAGCCGGCGCCGGCGCCGCCGAACCCGGCCAGGACGCCTGAGCCCTAGCCACGGCCGAAAAAATCCCGTTATAATTAGCCGCTTAGCTGTATCCATGCCATGACGCGGGTCCACGTGCACTCGCGCAACAACTAATCCAACAGGCCATAGCCATGAACAAGCCCTCCATCCACACGCTGGTCCAGAATTTCGAAGCCGAGCAGATTGCGCGCAAGCTGCCCGACTTCAGCCCGGGCGACACCGTCGTCGTCAACGTCAAGGTCAAGGAAGGCAACCGCGAGCGCGTCCAGGCCTATGAAGGCGTGGTCATCGGCAAGAAGAACGCCGGCCTCAACTCGTCCTTCACCGTGCGCAAGATCTCGCACGGCTACGGCGTCGAGCGCGTGTTCCAGACCCACAGCGCCGTGATCGACTCGGTCGAAGTCAAGCGCCGCGGCAAGGTCCGCGCCGGCAAGCTGTACTACCTGCGCGGCCTGGAAGGCAAGAAGGCCCGCATCAAGGAAGACCTGGCCGCTTACGCGCGCGCCAAGAACGCGCCGGCCGCCGAGTAATCCGGCTCGCCGAGCAGCGTCGCGAACGGCCGCCGAAAGGCGGCCGTTTGCATTTGCGGCAGGCGCGGCCGGATTCGCGCGCTTCAGGAGAGCACTGCATTGCGCGATCGTTTTCGATTCGACTCGTTGCGCCGCGACGAAGACGGCGCGCCCTTATCCGATGAAGCCGCCGGCGCGATCTTCTTCCGCATGCTCGCGGCGCTCGAGTGCGGCGCTCCGATCCGGCGGCTGGAAACGGTCGCGGCGCTCGCCGCGGCGATTGCCGAGGGCCGCTATCGCGTGGCGCACAAGCGGGTGTCGGTCAAAGGCAAGGCCCGTCGTTTCGTCGGCGCCTTCGCGATCGCGCGCAAGCGCGAGCTGATCGAGTATCTGGCGGCCGCGATGGCCGAGGGCGACCTGCGCGAACTGCTGATCGCCCCCGAGCCGTCCCAGGACGCGGCCGCGGACTGGGTGCTGCACGTCGACGAGGATGCGCAGTTGCTTTTCTACGCGGCGCTCCCGTGCGATGCCTAGCGCGACCGCGCCGCTTGGCCGCGCAGGGCCGGTTCCCTGGCCGCGCGCGCCGCTGTGCGCTGCGCGCGAATCGCGCTAGATTCGCCTCGCGGCACCGCCCGCCGCGTTCTCCAATCGCGCCGCCCCCGCGGCGGGAGCGTCCATGAATCCTGGCCTGTCCGAAGGCGACATCTGCACCTATCCGCGCAGCGACGGCACCTGGGGCTTTTTCTGGGTGCAGCGCATCGATGCCTTGCCGGACGGGCGCGACGCGTTCTCGCTGCGCAAGTTCGACACCCACACCGCCGAGGAAGTGCGGCGCGACGACCGCGACGACGTCGCCGAACTCAAGACCGTGCGCCTGCTCGGCCATTTTCCCATCGTCGGCACGCGCGTGGCCGAGGCGCGGCCGCGCGCGATCGGGCGCATGCCGGTGCGCGAGGAGGATCTGGAAGGCTATCGGATCTGGCGCGCGGCTTTCGATCAGGGCGAAGCCGGGGTGTTCACTCTGGCGTTGGAAGAGATCTGACGGCGAGTCGCTCGAACCGATCTGGCTTCCGACCTGAGGGCGACGCGGCGAACGACCGCGCTCGACCAGTGTCGCGGCGATCCGCCGATCCACCGAAAACCTTCGCGAGCGGGCGATACGAACCCGCGCGCAGCGCCTTCGTGCGCGGCGAACGCGCGAGCCGCGCTCAGCGCGCCGACGGCTCCGCCTCCGGCGCGGCATCGGCCACCGGTGCCGGCGGCGAGGCCGGCACTTCCGCCGGCGCGGCGATGGTCTGCGTCGCCACCGGCGCGGCCACGCGCTCGGGCGGCGCCATCATCCGCGCCTTGCGCCAGCCGCCCCAGCGGTAATACGCCATCGCCATCAGCATCGAGCACAGCGCGCTGACCGGAAAGCTCCACCACAGCGCGTCCATGCCCAGCACCGGCTGCAGGAACGTCGCGAACGGCACGCGGATGCCCCACAGCGCCGAGCCCAGGATCAGCAGCGGCGGAATCACCGCGCCGGTGGCGCGGACCACGCCGGACAGCACGAAGGTCACGCCGAAGAACAGGAACGAGAACACCGCGATGTGGTTGAGGTGGCGCGCGATCTCGAACGAGGCGCTGCCGTCGGGCAGGAACAGCGCCAGGGTGTAGCGGTCGAACAGGATCAGCGGCGCGATCAGCGCGCCGGTCATCAGGAAATTGAACAAGGTGCCGGTGCGCGCGGCCGCGTCGACCCGGTCCCAGCGCCCCGCGCCGACGCTCTGCGCGGCGATCGACGAACACGCCGCGCCGATCGCCATCGCCGGCATCTGCACGTAGGTCCACAGCTGCAGCGCGGCGCCGTAGCCCGCGGCGATGGCGGTGCCGTGGGCGTTGACCAAGCGGATCATCGCGATCATCGCCAGCGAGATCAGCACCATCTGCAGGCCCATCGGCACGCCCTTGACGATCAGCGCGCGCAGCACCGCCGGATCGATCTTGAGCAGATGCGCGTCGCCGCGGCCCAGCCACAGCACGTGGCGCTTGCGCCGCAGGTGGATCAGCAGCGCGGCGAGGCTGAGGCCTTGGCCGATGAAGGTCGACAGCGCCGAACCGGCGATGCCCAGCGCGGGCACCGGCCCCCAGCCGAAGATCAGCAGCGGGTTGAGCACGATGTCGAGCGCGACCGACATCAACAGGAAGCGGAACGGCGTGCGCGAATCGCCGAGGCCGCGCAGCGCCGAGGACAGGAACGCGAACGCGTAGATGAAGGGGATCGAGAGGAAGATCACCCGCAGGTAGCGTTCGGCCAGCGGCAGCGCGGCGGGCGGCGTGCCCATGCCGCGCAGGATCGCGTCGGCGAAGAACCAGCCGATCGCCGCGATCGCCACCGACAAGCCGAGGAAGAAGCTCGCGCTGGTGCCCATGATCCGGCGCGCCCTGGCCGTGTCCTGCGCGCCGGTCGCTTGGCCGATCAAGATCGTCGCCGCCATGCCGATGCCGAACATCGAGCCGATCAGGAAGAACATGATGTTGTTGGCGTTGGCCGTCGCGGTCAGCGCGGCCTCGCCGAGGTAGCGGCCGACCCAGATCGAATTGATCGAGCCGTTGAGCGATTGCGCGGCGTTGCCGGCCATGATCGGCAGCGCGAAGGAAATCATGGTGCGGCCGATCGGGCCTTCGGTCAGCAGGTGGCTGCCGCGGGGAGCGCTGGGGGCCATGTCGGTTCCGGGGCGGGGCGGGCGAGGGCGGCAGTATGACGCGCGCCGGGGTTAGCGCGTCGTCGGCGAATGCGCGAAGCGTGGCGCGATCGGTCGATATCTGCACGCGCCTGCGCCGCGCGGCGGCGACGGACGGCGCCGTCGCATCGGCGCAACGCGCGCGGTGGTATCGTTGAAGCAGAATGAGCAAGCAAGACGAAACGACGAATTCGCCGGTGCAGGCGACGGTGCGGCTGGACCTGTGGCTGTGGGCCGCGCGCTTCTTCAAGACCCGCGCGCTGGCGCGGCAGGCGGTGGAGACCGGCAAGGTCGAGGTCGGCGGCCAACGCGCCAAGGCCTCGCGCGCGGTGCGCCTGGGCGATGCGCTGAAAGTGGCGCGCGGCGAGGAACACTTCGAGATCGCGGTGACCGGTCTGAGCGACACGCGCGGATCGGCCAGCGTGGCGCAGACGCTTTATGCCGAGACCGAGGCCTCGCGCTTGGCGCGCGAGCAGGCGAGGGCGCTGCGCGCGGCCGAGCGCAACGGGTATCGGGCGCCGGAGACCAAGCCGGATAAGCGGGCGCGGCGGTTGATCAAGGCGTTGGGGGATATCGACGCGTTGTAGCGGGTGAGGGGCGTTGCGACGAAGCGCCGGGTTCTCTCGCTTGGGAACGATGGCGGTAGTTTTCGCGGCGTCTCTTTCCGTTCGTCATTTCCGCGAAAGCGGGGAGCCAGAGACTTCAGAGCCGTGCCCCGATAACGCCCTGGGTTCCCGCGTTCGCGGGAACGACGACAGGTGGATTCGTGGCATCTTTTTCCGCGTGTCATCCCGGCGCGAGCGTGGCCGAAGATTTTAGCGCCCAGCCGCGATACCCCTCGACGCAGACACACGAACGGCCGCGCAAGGCGGCCGTTCGGCGAATCCCGGTGCGCGCGCCGGGCGAAAGAAACTCAGCGCTTGCCGCCGAGCAGGCTGCCGCCGATCTTGAGAAGGTCGCCCAGGCCGAGCTGGCCGTCGCCGTCCTGATCCAGCACCGCGCCGAGCAGGCCGCCGGCGCCGCCTTGCTGCTGGATGCGCTGATGTTCCTGGCCGAGCGCGTCGCCGAGCTGCTGCGGACTGGCCGCAGCCTGATTGCCGCCGGAGAACATGCGCTGGGCGAGGTAGGACAGCACGATCGGGGCGAGGATCTTCAGCAGCGTGTTGGCTTGGCCGCCGCCGAGGCCGGTGCTCTGGCCCAGGCCCTGCGCCGCGGTGTCCTCGCGGCCGCCGAAGATGTGGCCGAGGATGCCGGCGCCGTCGGTCTGGCGACCGCCGCCGCCGCCGAGCACTGCGCCGAGCACGCTGCCCAGGTCGAGCCCCGCGGCGCCGCCGCCGGCCGCGTCGGCATGGTCGCGCTGCAGCGCGCCGAACAGCGCTTGCGCGCCTTCGGGCTGGCTGGCGTTGCGGCCCAGCGCGCCGAGCAGCAGCGGCAGCGCCTGGCTCACGGCGCCCTGGGTTTGCGATTCGGACAGGCCGAGTTGGCTGCCTATTTGCGCCAGCGGCTGGCCTTGGAGCTGGTTGAGGAGGTCGTCGGTCAGCGAGGCGCTCATCGTTAGTGTCCGGTGTACGGGGAGTGCAGATGCTAGCGCTGGGTTGTTAGTGCGGAGTGATGCTTGGGGGCGGGGTGGAGCGGGTGGGCGGAAGGGGAGTGCTTGGGGGTGTTTGAGGGGCGGAGGAAGTGTGAGCTTGTTTGAAGGCGGTATTGGGTTTGGGGGTTAAAGCACGCGGACTGGGTGTTTGCGGATGCGTTGTTCCGAGTGCTCGTTCGGCGCTGCCGGGAGATCGAGGAGAGATCGAAAAACGGGTGCGGCTTTCGTTGGAATGGCGAGGGCTCCCCCGTCATTCCGGCGAAAGCCGGAATCCATTTTGCCGTTGCTTTTGCCTTTGCCTTTGCCTTTGGCTGGGACGTATCTCCGCCCGAGATCATCGTTTCGCAGCCCCGGAGGGCGCGCGCATGGATGCGCGCGCGCGCCATGGGTCAGGATGACCCTTATGGCGCGGCCCCGCGCCGGGTGCTGGACCTAGTGGCTCTTGATTCGAAAACAGGGAAAGCGCCTTTCTTTGGTTACTTTCTTTGGCAAGACAAAGAAAGTGACTCGGCCGCTTGCGGACGAAAGCTCTTAGCGTTTGATCTTCGCTTGTCGTCGTGCGCCTCTTGCCAGAGAAAGCGTAAGCAACATCAAAATGGATTCCGGCTTTCGCCGGAATGACGGCGTGCGAGCTGCGTTTCTCGCGCGTGGCGGAACACCCCACCCACCGTCATTCCGGCGAAAGCCGGAATCCATTTTGACTTTGCCGTCGGTTTTGCCTTCAACGCAGCAACGAGTGACGACAAGCGACAATCCAAAGCGTTCCGTCCGCAAGCGGCCGGGTCACTTTCTTTGTCTTGCCAAAGAAAGTAACCAAAGAAAGGCGCTTTCCTTGTTTTCGAATCAAGAGCCACTAGGGCTCGCAGTTGCGCGGGGCCGCGCCATAAGGGTCATCCTGACCCATGGCGCGCGTGCGCATCCATGCGCACGCCCTCCGGGGCTGCGGGGCGTGGGCTTTGGTCGCAGATGCGTCAAAGCGAAGAGCGACAGCAATGGCAACAGCAACAACAACAACGACAGCTAGTGGATTCCGGCTTTCGCCGGAATGACGAGTTGAGGGTTGCGGGCTTCGGGAGAGAGCGGCGGGGCTGCGTCGCTGCGGTTGGTCGCAGCTTGCACAGCTCCTACAGGGAGTTGGCCAAGTTGCGGGCGATTTGAAAGAAAAAGCCCGGCGGGTACCGCCGGGCTTTTGTGCTGCGCAAGTTGTGTTACTGCGGCCGCCGCGCGATGCGGCGGTCGTGGCTTACTGCTTCAGATCGAAGCGATCGGCATTCATCACCTTGTTCCAAGCCGCGACGAAATCGCGCACGAACTTCTCTTTGGCATCGCCGCTCGCATACACCTCGGCCAGCGCGCGCAGTTGCGAGTGCGAGCCGAACACGAGGTCGACGCGGGTGCCGGTCCACTTCGGCGCGCCGGTCTTGCGGTCGCGGCCTTCGAACGTGTCTTGCGCGTCGGAGGTGGGCTTCCACACCGTGCCCATGTCGAGCAGGTTGACGAAGAAGTCGTTGCTCAAGGCGTCGGTCTTGTCGGTGAACACGCCGTGCTTGCTGCCGCCGGCGTTGGCGCCGAGTACGCGCAGGCCGCCGACCAGCACGGTCATCTCCGGCGCGGTGAGGTTGAGCAACTGCGCCTTGTCGACCAGCAGCGCCTCGGCGGTCGGCGCGTACTTGCCTTGCAGGTAGTTGCGGAAGCCGTCGGCCAGCGGTTCGAGCACGGCGAAGGAGTGCACGTCGGTCTGTTCGGCGCTGGCGTCCATGCGGCCCGGCGCGAACGGCACGTCGACGCTCACGCCGGCGTTCTTGGCCGCCTTCTCGACGCCGGCCGCGCCGGCCAGCACGATCAAGTCGGCGAGCGAGACTTTCTTGCCGCCGCCGGCCGCCGCGTTGAAGTCCTTCTGGATGCCTTCCAGCGTCGCCAACACTTTGGCCAATTGCGCCGGATCGTTGACCGCCCAATCCTTCTGCGGCGCCAGACGGATGCGCGCGCCGTTGGCGCCGCCGCGCTTGTCGGAACCGCGGAAGGTCGAGGCCGAGGCCCAGGCGGTGGAGACCAACTGCGGCACCGACAAGCCCGAGGCGAGGATCTTGGCCTTGAGCGCGGCGATGTCGTTGGCGTCGATCAGCGGATGATCGGCGGCGGGGATCGGATCCTGCCAAATCAGTTCTTCGGCCGGCACGTCCGCGCCGAGATAGCGCACGCGCGGGCCCATGTCGCGGTGGGTCAGCTTGAACCACGCGCGGGCGAAGGCGTCGGCGAACTGATCGGGGTTCTCGAAGAAACGGCGCGAAATCTTTTCGTAGGCCGGATCCAGGCGCAGCGACAAGTCGGTGGTGAGCATGGTCGGCGGACGGCGCTTGTTCGGATCGTGCGCGTCGGGAATCTTGTTCGCCGCGGCGGGATCCTTGGCGACCCATTGGTGCGCGCCGGCCGGGCTCTTGCTCAGTTCCCATTCGTAGCCGAACAGGTTGGCGAAGAACTCGTTGCTCCACTTGGTCGGCGTGCTGGTCCAGGTGACTTCCAGGCCGCTGGTGATGGCGTCGCCGGCCTTGCCGCTGCCGTGGGTGCTGGTCCAGCCCAAGCCTTGTTCGGCCAGGTCCGCGCCTTCGGGCTCGCGGCCGACGTGGGATTCGGGGCCGGCGCCGTGGGTCTTGCCGAAGCTGTGGCCGCCGGCGATCAGGGCGACGGTCTCTTCGTCGTCCATCGCCATGCGGGCGAAGGTTTCGCGGATGTCGCGCGCGGCGGCGACCGGATCGGGATTGCCGTTGGGGCCTTGCGGGTTGACGTAGATCAAGCCCATCTGCACGGCGCCGAGCGGGTTTTCGAGCACGCGGTCGCCGGTGTACCGCTTGTCGCCGAGCCAGGTGGTTTCCGCGCCCCAATACACGCCTTCCTCGGGTTCCCACACGTCGGCGCGGCCGCCGGCGAAGCCGAAGGTCTTGAAGCCCATCGACTCCAGGGCGATGTTGCCGGTGAGGATCAGCAGGTCGGCCCAGGAAATCTTGTTGCCGTATTTCTGCTTGATCGGCCACAACAGACGGCGCGCCTTGTCGAGGTTGCCGTTGTCGGGCCAGCTGTTGAGCGGAGCGAAGCGCTGCTGCCCGGCGCCGGCGCCGCCGCGGCCGTCGAAGATGCGGTAGGTGCCGGCGCTATGCCAGGCCATGCGGATGAACAAGGGGCCGTAATGGCCGAAGTCGGCCGGCCACCATTCCTGCGAGTCGGTCATCAACGCGTGCAGGTCTTTCTTCACCGCTTCCAAGTCCAGCGTTTTGAACGCGGCGGCGTAATCGAAGTCCTCGCCCATCGGATCGGTCGCGGGCGTTTGCTGGTGCAGGATCTTGAGGCTGAGTTGGTTGGGCCACCAATCGCGGTTCGACGTGCCGCCGCCGGCGGCGTGGTTGAACGGGCATTTGCTTTCGTTTGACATGGGTGCGTGCCTTTGACTGGAGTGGATCCGACGGATGCGGTGCGCGCGACGGCGGCCGCGCGTTAGGGCGGGTGTGTGGGAGGAGGAGGGGAGGCGAGGCCGCGCGAGGAGATCGCTCGCGCGCGAAGGCGAAGTCGATGCCGGACGGCGAGGGAGTGGCGCGAAGTTGGCTCGTCCGGTTGGCTCATCGCTGGCTCGCGCTGGCGGGGGATAGACGCGACGATAGGCCGGCTCGATTCCGATGTGAAATCGATCCTTTCGACGTATTCGATAGGAGTCGGCTATGGCAGCCAGCTCCCGCCGCCCGCATCGCGCCGCGATGATGCGGGGCCGGGGATGGCGGCGATGTGACCGCGCGCGGGAATCGCGACGCGTGGCGGACGGGCGCCACGAAACGCCGCGCTTGTTGCCGCGCAGCATGATCGCGGCGCGCGCGGCCGTGCCTAGACTGCGGCCAGCGTCGGCCGCGTCGGCCGGCGCATCGGCGATTCACCGGTCCAGGGAGGCAAGGCGATGAAGCGGATGCAGATGCGTTGGGCGGCGGTGGCCGCATTGGCGTTCGGGTTGGGGTTCGGCGCGACGACGGCGTCGGCCGCGGACCCGGATTGCTACAGCGCGTGCCAGGAACAGTTGAACGATTGCATCGCCCAGGCCGGGAACGGCAGCACCCGGCATTGCGGGCGCATGTATCGGGAATGCACTACGGCTTGTTCGTTGGAGTGAGCTTGCGCCGATCGCGGCGCGCGCCGGCGAGGGCGAGGGCGCGGTCGCGGCTTACGCCGCTCCTACAGGTAGCCGGGATCGATCCGAAGCACCTGTAGGAGCGGCGTAAGCCGCGACCGCGCCCCTTCGCTTACGACGAACGCAACGCGATCCGATCAAGCCGCCCCAGCGTCGCCACGAGCAGCCTCAATCCTCGCCCATCGCATCGAATTCGCCCGCCATCACCCGATCGAAGCGCCCGCTGCGCCAGCCGCGCACGCCGTCGCGCACCAGCGGCGCGGGCGCCTGCCGATAACGCCGGGCGATGCGGCGTTCGCCGTCGGGCGCGTGCTGCGCTTGCCGCGCGCGGCCGGGCAGGTCGGGCGCGACCTGCACCAGCACCGACAGCCGCTGCGTCGCTTCTTCGGCTTTGTCTTCGTACACGTGCAGGCCGGCTTCGTGCTGCAGCAGATCGAACGCGCCGAAGCCGCTGACCGCGAGCCACGCGCTGCAACGTTCGCGATCCTCGCGCAGCACTTGCACGCGCATGTTGCGGCGCTGCGCCCAAGCTTGGTACATCGCCAGCACGCGTTGCCACCATTGGCGCAGATCCTCGTTCTGGCGCTGCTGCGCCGATTCGCTGAGGTCGATTTCGACCAGCGCGTCCTGCGGCCGGCCGGCGCGCAGCGCATCGACCGCCAAACCGAGCAGGAACAGCAACTGCGCCAGCGACTGGGCGAAGCTGGCGTTGCCGCCGTCGCGGCTGAGCCGCTGCTGCAGGCGCACCGCGGTGTCGAGCGCGCTTTCGATGCGGTCGCGGCGTTCGATCCGGTCGAGCGTGGCGTGGCGTTCGGGCGATTCCCAGAAACCGGCCGCGGCCATGCGCGCGTAATCGGCGTCGCGCTCGCCGCGCCAGGGTGCGCCGAGCACGGTTTCCTCCAGCGCCGCCAATCGCGCGTCGAGCCGGGCGACGGCGCCGGCGTCGGCCGCGGGCGCGTAGACCAGATCGCGCAGATCGTCCTCGCCGTGCGCGGGCGCGGGTTCGCCCGCGGGCGCCGGCCTGCGCGCGGGCGCGGCCGGCGCGGGGTCGATGAACTCGACTTCGAGCTTGTCGCCGGCGCTGCGCACGAACAGGAACTGATCGCCCTGCGGCGCGCGGTGTTCGACGATGCTGCGCGCCAGCGGCGCCAGCAGGTAATGCTCGATGGCGCGGCGCAGCGGGCGCGCGCCCAGGTCGGGCGTAAAGCCGCGGTCGAGCAGGAACTCGATCGCCGAGGGCTCCCATTCCACCGCCCAATCGCGGTTGCGCAGGCCGCGGCGGGTCAGCACGCGGCCGAGTTCCTTGTGCAGGATCTCGCGCATCAGCGCGCGGTCGAGCGGGCTGAACAGCACCACGCGGTCGAGGCGGTTGATGAATTCGCGGCGGAAGGTCTCGAACAGCGCCTTCTCCACCGCGCTGCGCGAATAGCCGCCGCGCACCGAGGTGAAGCCCGGGCCGGCGTTGCGCGAAATGGTCGAGCCGACGTTGCTGGTGAGGATGATGATGCTGTGGCGGAAGTCGACGGTGTGGCCGCTGCTGTCGCTCAGGCGCGCGTCGTCGAACACTTGCAGGAACACGTCCCAGACCTTCGGATGGGCCTTCTCGAATTCGTCCAGCAGCACCACCGAGAACGGTTGCTCGCGGATGCGCGAGGTCAGCGAGCGCACGCCGCCGGCGCCGCCTTGGTCGGCGGTCAGGCGCCAGGCCGAGTCCTCGGACTGGAACTCGCTCATGTCCAGGCGCAGCAGGCGTTCGTCGCTGCCGAACAGCAACTCGCCCAAGGCCTTGGCGAGTTCGGTCTTGCCGGTGCCGGTGGGGCCGGCGAACAGGAACACGCCGATCGGGCGGCCGTTGTCGGTGAGTCCGGCCTTGAGCATGGCGATGCGGTCGAGCAGCGCGTCGACCGCTTCGTCCTGGCCGAGCACGCGGCGGCGGAAGAATGCGCGCAGGCGTTCCAGGTCCAGGCTCTGGCGGTCGTCGATGACTTCCAGCGGCAGGCCGCTGCGCTGGGCGATGGTGGACAGCAGGCGCTCGCCGTCGATCGGCAGCGCGGGCGGCTGTTGCGCCTGCGCGCCGCGCAGCGCGTCGTCGAGCAGGCGCAGCAGGCGGCCGGGTTCGTGCTGTTCGGGGAAGTACTGCGCGGCCATGCGCGCGGCTTCGGCCAGGGTGCGCGCGTCGGCGACTTCGCGGCCGGCGCGCTCGCTTTCCTGCCGCGCCCATTCGGCCGCGAGCGGCGCCAGCGCGAGCGGGTCGAGCGGGGCGACGGTGAGGATGTCGAAGTGGTGCTTGACGACGGGGCGCGCCACTTGCAACTGCGCCAGCTGGCGCGGGGTGATTTCGCCGATCACCCGCAGCTGGCCGCGTTCGATCGCCGGCAGGACCAGATCGAGCACGCCGGTCGGGTCTTGCTTGTACGCGCCCTTGGACAGCAGTTCGAAGAACTCCGGCGCGCGCCACAGCGCTTTGTCGCGGTTGAGCACGGACAGCATTTCGCGCACGCGCTCTTCCAACTCGCCGATGTAGGACTGGCCGGACAGGATTTCCGCGCCGCTGGCCTCGAACACCAGCCAGCCTTGCGCCTGCAGGCGCTGGCACAGCAGATCGATCAGCACGCTCTTGCCGACGCCGTGTTCGCCGCTGACCAACAGCGAGGCCGAATCCTTCCCGCCCAACGATTCCTGCAACCGGTCCAGTTGCTCGCGCAGCGCATCGTGCAGGATCGGCGCGGCCGTCTTCGGCGCCGGATTGACCCGGCCGAACGCGCCGAGCACGCGGCTTTCGCGGCGCGCGTTGGCCGAGCGCTCGACTTCCTCCAGCAAGGGCCGCAGCAGCGGCGAGTCGAAGCGCTTGAGGGTTTCGCCGAGTTGCTTGGCCTGATTCTCGTCGAGATCATCGAGCTTCGGCGCGGGCGGCGCGTGGCCGTAATCGCCGGCCCAGCGCAGGTAATCGCGCAGCTGCTGGCGCATCGGCGCGAATTCCCACCACCACGGCTGGGCGTGGCGCATCAGCTGCGGCAGCAGTTCGGCGCCGTCGAGGGTTTGCAGGTGTTCGATCAGGAAGTGCAGCGGATAGCCGCCGTATTGGCCGGCGGGTTCGATCAGCGCGTCGGCGAGGATGTCGCCGCGGCGCGAGGCGGCCTTGACGATCATCGACTGCAGCACGTAGCCGGTGCCGTTGAGTTGGCGGAGCAGGTCTTCGTGGCCGAAGGCGTCGCTGGCGAGCAGTTCGATGCCTTGGTGGAACTCGGGCAGGGCCAGCAGGTCCTGCGGGCGCTGGATGCGCTCGTCGACCGCGTCGATGCGGCGGATCAGCGCGAACAGGCGTTCTTGCGGGGTGTCCTGAGGAGCGTCCTGAGCGGGCGGTACCGGCTCGGCTACGGATTCTTCGGCGCTCTTGGCGTCGTCGTCGCTCGCGGCCGCGGGTTCGGGCGGGTTCGCGAGCGCCGCCGGCGCGGCTTGCGGCGCGGCGGCGGGCCGATAGAGGCGGGCGAGAATCAGGCCGGCGACGATGCCGACCAGGAATAACAAGGCTTCCACATGCGCTCCGGTGTCCGTTCCGTAGCGAAGTTTAACGGCTGGGCGGCGTGGGGTTCGCGACGCAGGCTGCAGCGTGGGAGGGCGTTCGGCGCGGTAGCCGGCGGCGGCTTCGCGGTCGTGTCGCGATGCAGCCCTGGATGCCCGCGTTCGCGGGCATGACGGTGGGTGGGTTGCGCAGCGAGCGCTCTCAAGCCGTCATCCCCGCGAACACGGGGATCCAGAGGCTTCAGCGCGTGCCCCGCGTTCCCGCGTTCGCGGGAACGACGCAACGGCGCATCCGCCGCCGGGCTCGGCCCGCAACGCTCAGCTCAACGCCTTGATCCGATACAGCGCCTCCAACGCCTGCTTCGGCGTCAGTTCGTCCGGCTCGATCTCCGCCAGCGCGTCCAACGCCGCCGAGGACTGCGGCGCGAACAGGCCGAACTGCTGCGGCGCGTCCAGCGCGGCCTTGGCGAACGACGGCTTGGGCGTGTCGCGGCCCTGGTTTTCCAGCTCGATCAGGCGGCCGCGCGCTTGCTTGACCACCGACTTGGGCAGGCCGGCGAGCGCGGCCACCTGCAAGCCGAAGCTGCGGTCGGCCGGGCCGTCCTTGACCGCGTGCATGAACACCAGTTGCTCGCCGTGCTCGACCGCGTCGAGGTGCACGTTGGCGATGCCGTTGCCCGGTTCGGCCAGCGCGGTGAGCTCGAAGTAGTGCGTCGCGAACAAGGTGTAAGCGCGGTTGTGGTGAGCCAGATGGCGCGCGCAAGCTTCGGCGAGCGCGAGGCCGTCGTAAGTCGAGGTGCCGCGGCCGATTTCGTCCATCAGCACCAGCGAGCAGTCGGTGGCGTGGTGGAGGATGTAGCTGGTCTCGCTCATCTCGACCATGAAGGTCGATTGGCCGCGGGCGAGATCGTCGCCGGCGCCGATGCGGGTGAGGATGCGGTCGACCGGACCGAGCACCGCGCGCGAAGCCGGCACGAAGCTGCCGATGTGCGCGAGCAGCACGATCAGCGCGTTCTGGCGCATGTAGGTCGACTTACCGCCCATGTTCGGGCCGGTGATGACCAGCATGCGGCGGCCGTTGCTGTCGTCGAGCACCAGATCGTTGGGCTCGAACGGATCGTTGCGCACCGCCTCGACCACCGGGTGGCGGCCGCGCAGGATGCACAGGCCCGGTGCGTCGCTGAGCTCGGGCTGCGACCAGTCCAGGCTGGACGCGCGTTCGGCGAACGCGCACAGCACGTCGAGTTCCGACAGCGCCGCGGCGCAGCGCTTGAGCGGTTCCAGGCGCTCGTTGAGCGCGTCGAGCAACTGTTCGTACAGCAGCCGCTCGCGCGACAAAGCGCGTTCGCGCGCCGACAGCACTTTGTCCTCGAACTGCTTGAGCTCTTCGGTGATGTAGCGCTCGGCGTTGCTGAGCGTCTGCCGGCGGGTGTAGTGGGTCGGCGCCTTCTCGGCCTGGGCCTTGCTGATTTCCAGGTAATAGCCGTGGACGCGGTTGTAGCCGACCTTGAGCGTGGGAATGCCGCTGGCGGCGCGCTCGCGCGCTTCCAGGTCGATCAGGAACTGGTCGGCGTTGGTCGAGAGCGTGCGCAGTTCGTCGAGTTCGGCGTCGAAGCCGGGCGCGAACACGCCGCCGTCGCGCGCCAGCACCGGCGGCTGCGGCACGATCGCTTCGGCGAGCAGATGCGCGTGGGCGTCGTGTTCGCCGAGTTCGTCGGCCAGCGCGGTCAGGCGCGGCGCGTCGAGCGGACGCAGCACGCCGCGCACGTCCGGCAGCAGGCCCAGGCCGTCGCGCAGCGTGGACAGGTCGCGCGGGCGCGCGCTGCGCAGGGCGATGCGCGAGAGGATGCGTTCGAGATCGCCGAGCGCGCGGAAGCGTTCGCGCACGTCGTCGCCGGCGCGGCTTTCGATCAGCGTGGCCACGGCCTGATGGCGGTGGCGCAGCGCTTCGCGGTCGCGCAGCGGACGGTGCAGCCAGCGCCGCAGCAAGCGCCCGCCCATCGGCGTGACCGTGCTGTCGAGCACGCCGAGCAGCGTCGTGCGGCTGTCGCCGTCGATGCGGCTGTCCAGTTCCAGATGGCGGCGGGTGGCCGCGTTCATGGCGATGGCGCCGTCGCCGGACTCCACCGCGATCGAAGTCAGATGCGGCAGGCGCTGCTTCTGGGTTTCTTCCACATAGCCCAGCAGCGCGGCCGCGGCGGCGACCGCCAGCGGTTTGTCTTCCAGGCCGAAGCCGGACAGATCGTGCAGGCCGAAGAAGCGCAGCAACTGGCGGCGGCCGCTGTCGACGTCGAACAGCCACGGCGCGCGCCGGCGCACGCCGCTGCGCTGCGCCACGAACGGCGCCCAGCCGTCTTCGTCGGGCATCAGGGTTTCGGCGGGTTCCAAGCGCGCCAGTTCGGCTTCCAGCGCATCCTCGGTCGCCACTTCGTTGACCAGGAAACGGCCGGCGGCCAGATCGGCCCAGGCCAGGCCCCAACCGTGCTTGCCGCGCGACACCGCGAGCAGCAAGGTGTCGCGGCGCTCGTTCAGCAGCGCCTCGTCGGTGACCGTGCCGGGGGTGATGATGCGCACCACCTTGCGTTCGACGATGCCCTTGGCCAGGGCCGGATCGCCGATCTGCTCGCAGATCGCCACCGATTCGCCCAGCGCGACCAGACGCGCCAGATAGCCTTCGGCCGAATGGTGCGGCACGCCCGCCATCGGGATCGGCTGCCCGGCCGAGGCGCCGCGTTGGGTCAGGGTGATGTCGAGCAGGCGCGCGGCCTTGCGCGCGTCGTCGTAGAACAGTTCGTAGAAATCGCCCATGCGGAAGAACAGCAGCACGTCGGGGTGCTCGCTCTTGGCGGCGAAGAACTGCTTCATCAGCGGGGTGTGTTCGGCCGAGCCGTTGGCGGCAGGGCGCGGCGTTGCGGAAGAGTCGGACATTGAGCGATTCGGTGTAGCGATGGGGGCGGGGGGCGCGGATGCGGCCAGCCGGCCCGACATGGTAGCCGAGGCGGGGACACGGGGCGCGTCGGCGCGGCGCGCGGGGCGTGCGGGTGTTGGCGGGAAAGGCCGGAGAGGGCCGGCGCGCAGGGGGGGCGCTCGATTTCGGGAGGCGAACGCGCCCGCGTGGGGCGATCGGCCGACGCCGCCGTTCGCGGGCATCGCGCGGACGACTTGCGTCGATGGAGGCGCCGTCCGAGGCGGCGGGCGCGGTCGCGCGGCGGCAGGGGCGCCGCGTCGCCGGCGCCGGAGATTGCGATGCCGCTCTTGCAACGTCACGCGCTCGGCGCAGCGCGACACCCCAGTCGAGGCGACCCACACAACGACGCGGCACGCATCCCAACGCAGCGGCGCACGAATCCGCGCGACCGCTGCGAACCGTGTCGCCGCACACCGCCGTTTACGCTCTTCATCCACCGCAAGTACGAAAACGTGATGCAGCCCAACGCGGCTGTTGCAGCGCACATTGCGTGCCCTCGAAACCGTACGCTAGCGTCCGGGGGCGATGGCAGGGGGGCAATCCGCGCAGTTCCCAACACCCTTGTCGCGAGCCGGTTCGCGCCGGTCGCGGCCGTCGTGAAGAACTTCGCGTTTTCTCATCGGACGCCCGCGGGCGTCCGCGGCGAACATCACCTTGAAGGGGAATTAAGGATGAAGACTCTGTTCCGCTCCAACGCGGGGCGGCTGCTCCCGGCTGCGGCGCTGTTGGCGCTGTCGGTCCCGGCCATGGCCAACACCCTGAATCAGAACGTGTCGTGGACCATCGATCGGGCCGGCACCAGCACCACCTATCGCAGCGTGGCCTACGGCGATTCGATCTTCGCCGGTTACAACGGTTCGATCAGCAACGCGGCCAAGTATTCGGCGCCGACGGTCGACGCCGAATACCTGTCGGCGCGCTGGAACGCCGACATCGAGAACATCCGCCGGGCCAAGTCCGGCGCGGTGGCGCGCGATGTCTACGAGAACAAGATCGTGGCCGAGCGCTCCTACATGCAGGCCGCCTCGACCCGCGTGGTCAGCTTCGAGATGTGCGGCAACGACGGCCTGCAGGCGCGCACCGCGTTCAAGTCGCAGACCGGCACCTGCGATTACAGCGTGCTGGATTCGGCGGTGGCCTCGTGCAAGACCTACGTGGCCGCGGCGATGGACTACATCAACGCCAACGCGCACGCCAACACCAAGCTCAAGATCGTCTCCAACCTGTACTACCCCGGCTACGCCGCCGACAACGTGCAGAGCTCGTGCACCGACGCCGCCACCGGCCAGACGGTGAGCCTGCGCGACCGTTTCCTGCCGGCGATCGCCAAGATGAACTACTGGATGTGCGAGTACGCGCGCCAGAAGGGCTTCCAGTGCGCGGACAGCTTCGCCCAGTACATGGGCGCGGACTACGACAGCAACGGCGACGGCCAGATCGATGCCGACGCGCTGCGCTACGTGTCCGGCGAAAGCGAATCCAGCTACATCACCCGCACCTCGGTGACGCTCCGCGCGACCTTGCGCGACGCCAACACCAAGTTCGTGTCGTCCGCCAGCTCCTACGACTACATCCAGTCCGACGACACCCATCCGACCTACACCGGCGGCACCGTGTCGGCCGGCCTGTGGGGCGGGACGACCGGCAGCGGCGCGGCGCGCAATGCGAGCTACACCAACGGCCGCAGCCCGATCTGGAACCAGTACGGCCACGAGCGCATGGGCTGGGCGTTGTCGGTCTACCAGCCGGCGAACCCGTGACGTACGCGCGGCGGAGCATCGCGTCGTGACCGCACGCCGCCCTGAGCAGACCCCGCCGTCCCGCGCGGACGGCGAGGGTCAGCGCGTGATCGCCAAAGCGCCGCCCGCCCAGAGCGGGCGGCGCACGGCGGTTTGGATCGCCGCCGCCATGGCGGTGACCGTGGCCGGGTGGTGGTGGCAGCCCGCGTCGGTGCGCAGCGCGCGCGCCGCGGAGTTGCCGGCGCAGACGCTGGATCGCGGCATCGCCTCCGCGCCGGCCGTGGGCCGCGCGCCGTCGCGTCCGCACGCGACGCCGCAGGAGCCCGCCGTGCCGAGCAACGATCCCGACGATCTCGCCGCGTATTTCAAGCCCGGCGACCCCGAACCCAGCGGCGCGCAAGTCATTCAAGCCTTGCAGCAGGCCGGCGTGCGCACCGGTATCGGCGCGTTCAATCCGCCAGGCACCAGCCCGCCATTGATGGGGCTCGCGGTGCCCGCGGATTACCCATTGCCCGAAGGCTACGTCCGCCATCATCAGGTCACCGACGAAGGCGTGCCGATCGAGCCGGTGCTGATGTTCGCGCCGGGCTTCGCCTTGCGCGACGCCAAGGGCCGGCCCGTCGCGATGCCGGAAGACCGCATCGTGCCGCCCGAACTCGCGCCGCCCGGGCTGCCGCTGCGGCCGATCCGGATTCCGACCCAGCACTGACCACCGCGACACGGAGCGTTTCGACTTGATCCTGGAGCGGTTGTCTTCGTCCCGCTGGCGCGGATTCGCCGGCTTGCTCGCCACCGCTGTCTTGCTCGGCCTGTACGCCCGCGGCGGCTACGCCTGGGTCTTGGGCTTCGTCGCGCTGGTGCCGTGGTTGCTGACCTTGGACCGCGACACGACGTGGCCGCGCGCGCTGGCGAACGGCGCGCTGATGAGCGTGGCCTTCGTCGCGGCGGTGTTCTATTGGTTCGGCGCGGCCATCGGCGCTTACACCGGCATGGGCGCGACGACCGCAACGGTGGCGTTGCTGCTGCTCGCGCCCTTGGCGCAGCCGCAGTTCCTCGCGTTCGTGTTGGTGCGGCGGTGGGCCGGGCGCCGCCACGGGCCGGCGGTGCGCGCCTTGGCCGCGGCATCGGCGTGGGTGGCCTGCGAATGGCTGGTGCCCAAGGTGTTGGGCGACACGCTGGGGCACGGCCTGTTTCCGTCCGCGCTGTTGCGGCAGGGCGCCGACCTTGGCGGCGCCGCGGGCCTGACCCTGCTGCTGCTGTTGGTCAACGAAGCGGTAGCGTTCGCCGTCGCGCAGCGCGGGCGCGGCCTGCGCGCGACGCTGCGGCCGCTGGCGCTGGGCGCGCTGATCGTCGCCGGCCTGAGCGGTTACGGCGCGGTGCGGCGCGCGGACCTGCAAGCGCCGCCCGCCGACGACGCGGCGACGCTGCGCGTGGCGATGATCCAGGCCAGCATCGTCGATTACGAGCGGCTGCGTAAGGAGATCGGCGCCTACGCGGTGGTGCGCAAGGTGCTCGACACGCATTACACCTTGTCGTGGTCGGCGATCCGCGACCACGGCGCCGACGTGCTGCTGTGGTCGGAGACGGTGTATCCGACCAGCTTCGGCCATCCGCGCAGCGAAGACGGCGCGGCGCTGGATCGCGAAATCCAAGGTTTCGTCGACGCCGCCGGGGTGCCGCTGGTGTTCGGCACCTACGACCGCGATGCGCAGGGCGAGTACAACGCGGCCGCGTTCCTGGAACCCGGCAAGGGGCTGCTCGGCGTTTATCGCAAGACCTATCCGTTCCTGCTGACCGAATACGTGCCGCCGTGGCTGGACGGCGCGTGGCTGCGGCGCGCGCTGCCGTGGACCGGCGGCTGGCGTCCGGGCGACGGCGCGCGCGTGCTGCCGCTGCGCAGCGCGGACGGGCGCGAGGTCAACGTGGTGCCGCTGATCTGCCTGGACGATGTGCATCCCGACCTGGCCCTCGACGGCGCGCGGCTCGGTGCGCAGGCCATCCTCGGCATTTCCAACGATTCCTGGTTCACCGATTATCCCGCCGGCGCGCGCCTGCATCTGGCGGTGGCGGCGTTCCGCAGCATCGAAACGCGGCTGCCGCAGGCGCGCCTGACCAGCAACGGGCTCAGCGCGATCATCGACGACACCGGCGAGGTGTTGGCGAACACGTCGATGGGCGATCAAGCGGTGCTGACGGCGTTCGTCAGCGCGCGCGATCCGGCGCCGACGCTGATGGTGCGCTGGGGCGATTGGGTCGGGCGCGCGGGCGCGGCGTTCTTGTTGGCCTTGGCCGCGCTGGCGGCGTGGCGCGCCTCGCGTCGCCGCGCCGGCGCGGCGGCGCGAGACGACACGGTGGTCGACGTGGTGGCGCTCACGCCCGGGTGGCGCGCGCTGGTCGGCGCGCTGCGCGTGGGCGCGGGCCTGGGGCTGGCGTGGCTGGCCTTCGACATGCTGACCCGCACCGGCTTGCAGATTCAATCGGTGAAGCAACTGCGCTGGTTCGCCGCGGGCGTGCTCGCGCCGATGCTGGCCGCGTGGGCGATCGGGCGCGCGTTCGCGGCGAAGGCGCGGGTCGAAGGCGGGGTGTGGATCTTGGAGCAGCGCCGGCAACGCATCGAACTGCCGGTGTCCTCGCTCGCCGCGTTGCGTCCGTGGCGCGTGCCGCTGCCCGGCAGCGGCGTCGATGTGCGGCTGGCCGCGGGGCCGTGGTGGACGCGCAGTCTGGCGCTGACCCGCCCGCAGTCCTTGCTGCGCCTGCTCGCCGCGACCGGCGTGCCGATCCGCTGGGAAGGCCGCCACGCCGCGGCCTGGGCCGAGTTGATCCAGGCCCGCGCCGATGCGCGCCGCCGCCGGCTCGATCACCCGCTGGCGAAATTCGCGCTGTTCCCGTTGCTGCTGGCGCTGGTCGCGTTCCGCCTGCATCAGGTGATCGCCTTCGGCGGCGCGTTCGGCGAGTACTACAGCTACGGGCTCGGGGCGTACCTCACCGGCTTGCTGATCTGGTGGGCGTCGTGGTCGATCGGACTGATGCTGTTCGCGGCGGTGTTGCGGGTCGTCATCGAGGCGACGGTTCTGCTGACCGCCGCGGTGCGCGCCCGACACGCGGCCGACGTGCGCGACGCGATGGAATGGCTGGGGCGCGCGGCGTTCTACCTCGGCGTGCCGGTGTGGCTGGCGATGCGTTTGCTCGCGGCAGGGTAAGCGCCGGGCGCGCGCGGTCGGCGCGACAACGGACTGAACGGGCAGAGCCGCCCCGTTTGTGCGGACTTCCGCATTCCAGCCGCGCAAGCGCGACTAGTCCGGCGCGCGCCGCGGGTGCGAGCATCGCTCGGACCTGTCGCCGCTGGAGCTTCGATGAGCCTCGCCGCCCGCATGCTGCGCCGCAAGTCGGTCGAACAGTTGCAACGTCAGGCGCAGGTGCGCGGCGAGCTCAGGCGGGTGCTGGGCCTGTGGCATCTCACCGCGATCGGCCTGGGCGGCATCATCGGCGTCGGCATCTTCGTGCTGACCGGCACCGTCGCCGCCGGACACGCGGGGCCGGCGGTGGTGCTGTCGTTCCTGATCGCGGGCGTCGCCAGCGCCGCGGCGGCCTTGTGCTACGCCGAATTCGCTGGGCTGATTCCGGTGTCGGGCAGCGCCTACACCTACGGCTACGCGGTGCTCGGCGAGTTCGCCGGTTGGTTGATCGGCTGGGATTTGCTGCTCGAATTCGCGCTGATCGCATCCGTCGTGGCGGTGGGCTGGTCGGGTTACGTGCAGGCGCTGTTGGCCGCGGCCGGGCTGGAACTGCCGCTGTGGGCGCAGGGCGCGTACTTCGGCGACAAGCCGGGGCAGGTGTTGAACGTGCCCGCGGTGTTCGTGGCGGTGGCGATCACCGCCTTGCTCGCGTTCGGCACCGAAGCCGGCGCGCGCTTCAACACCGTGGTGGTGGCGATCAAGATCGCCGCGGCCGCGCTGGTGATCGCCGCGGGCGTGGCCTTCGTCGATCCGGCGCGCTGGCAGCCGTTCATGCCGTTCGGCTTCGGCGGCGTGGTGACCGGCGCTTCGATCGTGTTCTTCGCCGTGTTCGGTTACGAAATGATGACCACCGCGGCCGAGGAGGCGATCGACCCGCAGCGCGATCTGCCGCGCGCGGTGGTGTTGTCGCTGGCCATCGCGATGACGCTGTATGTCGGCATCTGTCTGGTGCTGACCGGGATCGTGCCGTACGCGACGCTCGGCAACGATGCGCCGGTCGCCAACGCCTTCGCCGCGATCGGCTTGCCCAAGGTGATGGTGGCGATCTCGCTGGCCTCGGTGTGTGGGATCACCAGCGTGATCTTCGCCAACTTGATGGCCGGCGCGCGGATCTGGTTCGCGCTGGCGCGCGACGGCTTGCTGCCGGGCTGGTTCGGCCAGACCCATCCGCGCTGGCGCACGCCGTGGCGCACCACGTGGCTGATCGGCGCGGTGGCGGCGCTGGCGGCGGGGCTGTTCACGCTGGAAGAGTTGGCCAAGCTGGTCAACATCGGCGTGCTGTGCGCGTTCGTGGTGATCTGCAGCGCGGTGCTGGTGCTGCGCCGGACTCGGCCGGATCTGGAGCGGCCGTTCCGCACGCCGTTCGCGCCGTGGGTGCCGCTGATCGGCATCGGCTTTTCGCTGTGGCTGATCTCGGGCTTGCCGTGGGTCACCTACGAGCGTTTCGCGGCGTGGCTGCTGATCGGGTGTGCGGTGTATTTCGGATACGGTATCCGCCACAGCCGTTTGGCGCGCGCGGCCGAGGCCGCGTAGGCGCGCGGCCTCGACGCGAACGCGGCGCTCAGGGTTGGCCGCTGGCGGCGTGGCCGGCGTCGACCACGGCCGCGGCGACCGGCGCGCCGTGCGCGGCTTGCGCCGCTTCGTAGGCTTCGTCGAGCGGATCGATCAAGGGTTCGCGCTTCGGCGCCGGCTTCGGCGGGCACGCCGAAGCCGGCGCGAGCGCGATCGGCAGCAAGCGCTTGTCGCGAGCGTGGCAGGACGGCAGGAACGCGGCCGCGAGCAAGCAGGCGCCGGCGATCAGCGCGGCCGCGGTGGGAGGCGTAAGCGCTACGCCGAGGGTCGTTTTCATGCGATACCGAAAAGTATGACGGGGCGGCCGGTGCGGCCGCGGTGCGCGTTCGAGCGCGCTTATGCGTCTATGTTCGTGGCGTGGTGCGATGCGTGCATGTGCGAAACGTCCCCCCCGGACCGCGGCGAGGATCGCACGCGAAGCGCGGCATTGCACGCGAACGGCGCGAGCGGCGCCAGCTAGGAACGACCCTAGTCGGCGCGTCGCTCGCGCGAGCGCCGCGCGATGGCGGCACGATCGATGGGCGCGTCAGCGCGAGTCGCCGTCGGCGTCGGCCGCGCGCGTGCGCTCCAACCGGCGTTCGCCGCCGCGCTCGACCACGCGCCAGCGGCCGTCGCGCGATACCGCGACGGTGCCGTCGGCGGCCGCGCGCGCGGCGCCGCGCAAGGCGGCGTCGCGGCGGTCGCCGGGCGCGGGCGCCTCGCCCGGATCGGCGGCGCTGTCGTCCACGCCCGGCGGCAGCGGCGCGAGACTGTCGCGGCGCACGCGGCATCGCGGGTCGAACCAGTATTGATGGCGGATCGGTCCTTGGCCGTCGGCGTAGCCGTAGCTGGCCATGCGCATGCCGTCGCGGTCGGCGCCGAACGCGCGGCTGAGGTCGGCGCCGTCGCCGCGGCAAAGGCGCCGCCCCGGCTGCCAGCGTTCCGGCGCGCCGGCGGCGAGCCAGAGCGCGCCGTCGTCGGCGTACGCCAGATCGGCGATGTCGGCCTGCGCGCGCAGGCGTTCGCGGCGGCCGTCGGCCAAATTCAGGCGGTAGGCGTCCCGGCCCTGCGCCCACGCCAGTTCGTCGCGGTGCGGATGGAACGCGAGCGGGCCTTGCGCCGGCAAGCGCGGCGCGGCGATTTGCGTAGCGTGCGCGGGTGGCGCGGCGCGGACGAGCGCGGCGGCCGGCGCGACGGCGATCAGCGCGGCGAGGCAGAGCGCGCGGCGCGGCGATGGCGAAGTCATGGCGGTGCATTCCTCCCGCGCGACCGGTGCGGCGGCCGCGCGCCGTGCGCCGGCGCGAGCGCCGCAAGCGCGTTGCGCCGACGCTCGCGCGATGCCGCGCGCCGATACCGCGGCGACCGGTTCAAGGTCCGCCGAGGCCGAGGTTGTTCCAGACTTGCGGCAATCCGCCCTGGCGATAGGCCGGCAGCATCGTGCGCGCCTCGCCGGCGCCGAGCCCGGGGTGATATTCGATATGCGGCCGGTCGGTGATGCCGCGCCAGTTGCCGCCCCATTCCAGACTGCGCGCCACGGCGAGCTCGCCGTAGCGGTCCCAGTGGGCGTTGTCGGGCCAACTGGGCTGGCCGTTGGCGTTGTTGAACGCCACGTCCACCGCCAGCCCGTAGTTGTGCCAGGAACTGCCGCCGGTGGCGTTGGTGACGATGCGCCCCGGCGCGGTCCGGCCTTGCGCGTACAGCGCGTTTTGTTCCTCGACGCTGCGGAAGTCGCTGACCACGCGCATGTCCATCGCCTCGCGGCGCGCGCGGGAAATCGTTTCGGTGGCCAGCCGCGCCATCTCGCGGTTGATGCTGGGGTTGTCGAGGCGGCCGTTGGGATCGGCGGCGTGCAGGTTGACCAGATCGTGCATCTGCTGATCCGGACCGAGCTCGCGCATCTGCACGCGGGTGTTGATGTCGTCGTAGACGCTGCGCGGCGCGGTGTCGCTGTTGAGCTGGACCTGACCGTCGTTGCGGATGCTGCCGGCGACCTGGCCGTCGGCGCCGATCAACTCGCCGTTGCGGATGCTGTAGGTCTGCCCGTCCAAGGTCAGCGTGCCGGCGTCGGGCGTCAACGCGCTCGGCGTGGCCTGAGGATCGAGCGTCTGTTCGGCCGCGCCTTGCAGATAGGTCGCCGTGGCCAGATTGGGCGCGGCGTTGAACGCGTCGAGCGCTGCGACTTGCTGCTCGACGCTGAGCTGGGCGTAGCTGGGGTTGGCGGTGAGCGCGCCGAGCGCGGCGACGGCGTCGGGGTTGTTCTCCAACTCGTCGCTCAGTTCCTGTTCGCGGGTGTCCGCGGCGGTCGGCGCGGACTGCGCGCCGAGCGATGCGGATTGGCTGTCGTGGGCGCTGGAACTGCCCGAAGTGCCGGATGTGCCGTTGACGCTGTCCATGAGGCGGTCTCCTGGTCGTGCGCCGGCGCGGCGTGGGGGAACGCGCGCGGCGCGGGGCTCGCAGCCATTGCAGTGGCCGCGGCCGCGCGGGGACAGCTAGGAACGACCCTAGGAAACGGTTGCGGTCGCGTTGCGGGCGTGCACTGCGTCACGAACCGGACGCGCTTTCGGCCAATTCGGCGGGCGAGGCGTCGCGCGGCCGGATCCAGGCGTAGCACAGCAGGGACAAGGCGATGCCCGCGGCCGCGGCGAAGAATAGTTCGGCGAAGGCGCCGCGCAGCAGCGCGCGCGTCGTCGCCGGCAGCGCGCGCGCGACCGCGCCTTCGGCGCCGAGCGCGCCCATCAGCGCGCCGCCGCCGTGTCGCACGCGCGCGACGATCATCGCCGAGGCGGCGGCGACCACGACTGCGGTGCCGAGCGTGCGGCTCAGCGCCATCGCTCCGGTCAACGCGCCGAGCTGGCGCGCCGGCGCGGCGTTCTGCGCCACTGCGTTGATCGTCGCCATGCACGGGCCGAGCCCGAACGCGACCAAGGCCAGCAGCGCGCTGGCCATCCACGCGCTCAACTGCGTCGCCAGCGCGCCCATCGCGGCGAAGGCCAGCGCCGCGACCGCGAGGCCCGGCAGCACCGGCCGCTTGTAGTCGCCGCTGCGCGCGACGCTGCGGCCGCCGAGCAGCGCGCCGATCGCGCCGGTGAGCAGCGCCGGCACCAGCAGCGCGCCGGACAGCGCCGGGCGCAGGCCGTGGCCGAGCTGCCAGTACGCCGGCATCAACACCGCCACCGCGATGTAGAAACCGTACAACAGCAGGCTCGCGGCCAGCGCCGGGCCGATGGCCGGATCGCGCAGCCACGCCGGCGCCAGCAGCGGATCGGCGCTGCCGCGCTGACGGGCGAAGAAGGCCGCGCCGGCGATCAGCGCGACGGCGAGGCTCGACAGCACCGGCATCGACGTCCACGGATGGCGCGCGCCGCCCCACGACAGCGCCAGCAAGAACGCGCTGGTGGCGGTGGCGAACAGCGCGGTGGCGGCCGGGTCGATGCGGCCCGCGCCGTCGCCGCGGCCGAGCGCGCGCAGGCCGGGCGCGCCGATCCACAGCACCAGCGCGCCCAGCGGCAGGTTGATCCAGAAGATCGCGCGCCAGTGCAGCCAATCGCTGAGCGCGCCGCCGAGCAGCGGGCCGATCAAACCGGCCGCCGCCCACACCAGGGCGAAGTAGCCGGCGTAGCGGCTGCGCTGCGCCGGCCCCGCGAGCTGAGCGACCGCCGCCTGCGCGACTACGATCAATCCGGCGCCGCCGACGCCCTGGATCGCGCGGCCGGCGATCAGCGTGCGCATGTCCGGGGCCAGCGCGCAGACGGTCGAGCCGAGCGCGAACAGCGCCATGCATGCGCGCAGCAGCGCGCGGCGGCCGTGCAGGTCGCTGAGCTTGCCGATCACCGGCGTGGCCGCGGCGGTGGCGAGCAGATACGCCGACAAAGCCCAGCCGAGCAGGTCGAAGCCGGCCAGATCGCGCACGATCGCCGGCAGCGCGGTGGCGACGATGGTCTGCTCCAGCGCGCCGAGGAACAGCGCGAGCAGCAGGCCGGTCAGCAGGCGCGAATGGCCGGCGGGGGCGGGCGGGGCGGAAGTCATGGCCGGTCCTGGCGGTGATGCGGGAAGGAGAGACGAAAGGACGATCGCAACAGCGGCTCGTTGCATCGCGGCGTGCGTACGGCGCGAGCGGAAGCCTCCGCTGCGCGCCGCACGCACGCCGTGCGCGCCGCTAAGTGCTCGCCGCGCGCGTGGTCACCAACTGCGGAAACCCGCTCGGCGGCGAGTACGCGGGCTTGGACGGCCCCACCGCATGGATCAGATGCGTGGGCAGCGGCGCGTGGTCGTCGATGCTGGCGGTGAAGTCCTTATCGTCGTCCTTGCAGATGAAGTGCATGACGTGGCGGCCCGCGGCGGCGGCGCGGATCAGGCCGCCGGTGGTGGCCCACACGCCGGAGATGTAGAAGTTCGACAGCCCTTCCATCACCGGCCCGTGCTTCTTGATCTCCTCCTCCATGGTCTCGCCGCTTTCCACGAACGGCTGCCAGCCCAGCACGGTGCCGTCGTAGTTGCCGGTGTAGCGCACCTGGGTCAGCGGGCTGGAGACGTCGCGCACGACGATGGAATCCTTCAGCCCCGGATAGCGCTTTTCCAGCAAGCGGATCATCGCGTTGCTGACCCGGCGCTTGGCCGCGTGGTACTCGTGGCCGCGCCGCACCGGCAAGGTGTGCAGCTCCTCGCCCTTGCGCTTGCGGCTGACTTGCTCGGGGCCTTCGTTGAGCGCGCGCCACGGCGCGATGTCGCAGAAGTAAGTCGCATAGACGATGCAATGGTCCTTCGGCGCCAGCTCCGGGTAATGCTGGCTGCGGAACTGCACGTTGATGCTGGGATGGCGGATGCCGAGCATCTCCTGCGCTTCCTCGTCGTCGAGCAGATACGTGGCGCAGGGCTCGCCCTCGGGGAAGGGCTTGTTCAAGCCGAGGAAGGTGATGAAGTAGCCCGGGAAGACCATGTGCGGCTCGGCGATGGTCTGGGTGTAGAGCTTGCGGTAGGTCTCGTTGAGATAGCGCCCCTTGAGGAACTTCATCAGCGTGGTCTGGCCGTCGGCGGCGGAGACCACGATGTCGGAACGGATCTCGCGCCCGTCGCTCAGGCGGATGCCGACCGCGCGGTCGTCCTCGACCAGGATTTCCTCGACCTTGGCGTTGTAATGCACTTGCCCGCCCAGGCGCTTGTAGCGCTGTTCGATCGAGGTCGCCAGGCCCAGCGAGCCGTGCTCGGGCACGCCGGCGGACAGGTTGGCGTGCGAGGCGAGCTGGAAGTAGAACGGCAGCACCGGGAAGTTCTGGTGCTTTTCGTAGAGGATGAAATTGAACGCCTCGCGCAGCAGCGGGTCCTTGAACTTGGCCGAGTAGTCGGTCATCAGCACGCTGATCGACTTGCGGATGGCGTTGAAGTAAGGGAGGAAGGACGCCAGCATCTTCCAACGCTCCCAGCGCCCCATCAGCCCGACCGGTTTGAGGAAGGGGTACACCGCCAGCGCCTTGCGGAAGCTGCGCAAACCCTTGACGAAGTCGCGGATCAGCTTGGCGTCGGCCGGCGAATGCTCGATCAGGTGCGCTTCGAGCCGGTCCGGGTCGGAATAGAAATACACCGCGCGGCCGTCGCGGCCGCGCACGATGTTGAACACGTCGAAGTGGCGCATCTGCTTGCCTTGCAGCGCGCCCAGTTCCAGCCAGATCTGATGCATCTCGTTGCCCGGGCCGTTGCCGAGCAGCCAGCTGATGCAGCAATCGAAGGTGAAATCGCCGCGTTCCCAGGCCGTGCAGCAGCCGCCGGGGATTTCGTGCATCTCGAAGATCTGGGTCTTGTAGCCGTTCATCTGCGCGTAGCAGCCGGTGGACAGGCCGCCCAATCCCGCGCCGATGATGATCATGCTTTCTCGCTTGCTGCTCGCCATGGCCGGGCTCCTGTCAGGCGGGGGAGGCGCTCGACGCCAGCACAGCGTCGGCGGCGTGCGCGGCGCGCGCGGGACGGTCCAGCGGCGCCTGCTTGTCCAATTGCGGGAAGTGCCCGAGCTTGCCGGTGTGCCAGCGTTCGGCGCCGCGGCTTTCGAAGGCCTGGAAATCGCGGCCGAGCTCCTGGCAGATGTACTGCATGACGAAGCGGCCGGTGGACGCGGCGCGGATCAGGCCGCCCAGGCCGACCCATTGCCCGGCCATGTAGAAGCCCTTGAGCCCGGGCAACTGCATGCGGCCCTGGTTGACCAGCGTGTTCGCCAGTTCCTCGGCGTCGCTGAAGGCCTTCCACGCCAGGATCGAACCGTTGCTGTTGCCGGTGTAGCGCTTGGTCGTCGCCGGCGAGGCCACGTCGACCAGCTCGATCCGCTCGCCGATGCCGGGATAGCGCTTTTCCAGGAAGCCGCGCACGAAATCGGCGACCTGGCGTTTCTCGGCCCAGTAACGCTTGCGGTCCTCGGTGCGCAAGGTGCGCCAGTAGTGGAAATCGCTGAAGTAGGTGCAGTGGATCACCGCGCGGCCGGGGGGGGCGAAGCCGTCGGAATAGCGCGAGCGCAGCTGCACGACGATGCTGTTCTGCATCGCGCCCGGCAGTTGCTTGCCTTCTTCCTCGCTGAGGAAATAGGTGGTGCTGTGCGAATCCTCGGGATCGAAATCGCCGGTCAGGCCGACGAAGGCCGAGACCACGGCCGGGAACAGTTCGCCGGGCTTGTTCAACATCTCGCCGTAGAGCTTGTCGATCGCCGGGCTGGTGTACTTGCCGTCCAGCATCCCGTACAGCGTGGTGTGGCCGTCGGCGGCGGAGATCACGATGTCGGCGTAGTGGCGCGCGCCGCCTTTGAGTTCGACGCCGACCGCGCGGTCGTTCTCGACCAGGATCTTGTCCACGCGCGAGCGGTAGTTGAGGATGCCGCCGAGCGCGAGGTAACGCTCCTCGATCGAACGCGACAGCCCGAGCGAGCCGCCCTCGGGAAAGCCGGCGTTGTTGTTGTGGGCGCAGGCCATGTTGTAGAGGTACGGCAGCACCGGAAAGGTTTCCGGGTCTTGATAGAAGATGTTGCGGAACGCGCGCCGCAGCAGCGGGTCCTGGAAGCGGTCGGCGAAGCGGTGCATCGGGGTCGCGCCGTTGCGCCAGAACAGCCGGAACGCCGGCAGGATCTTCAGCAGCGTGCGCAGCTTTTCGCCGACGCTCTTGAGCGGGTCGGGAGTCAGGAACGGATACAGCTCGATCTTGACGAAGCGGCGCAGGTCGGCGCAGAAGGCCTTGATCGGCTCGGCGTCGGCCGGAGAAATTTCCAGCAGATGCGCTTCGAGCCGGTCCGGGTCGTTGTAGAACGTCACCGAGCGCCCGTGTTCGTCGACGACTTTATTGAACATGTCGAAGTCGCGCACGGTCTTGCCGTCGAGCGCGCCGAGTTCGCGCCAGACCCGGTTGGCGTCGTTGCCGGCGCCGGTGCCGATCAGCCATTCGATGCAGTAGTCGAAGATGTAGCCCTGGCGCGACCAGGCGGTGCAGCAACCGCCCGGCAGCACGTGGGATTCGAAGATGCGCGTCTGCAATCCGTTCATCTGGCCGTAGACGCCGGCGGACATGCCGCCGACGCCGCCGCCGATGACGATCGCCCGCGGTTTGCCGTCCGCAGACGGCCCGCGCGCGCTCCAATCGGGGCCGGTCTCACGCATGGCCCGCTTCTCCGACCAGAATCCCGCGCGCCAGCGCCGCGTTCTTCTCGATGTAGTCGGCATCGAGCATGTCGGCGTGCTTGCCGTAACCGCGGAACACCTGACTGCGGGTCAGCGAACTGCCGTGCCAGGTGCCGCGCTGGCCGGTGCCGTAGAACACCAGTTTGTCCTCGTCGGAAATCACGCTGACCGGCGCGGCGATGGTGCCCAGGTTCGGGGTCTGGCTGCAGAAGCGGATGTAGTCCTTGGCCTGCTCCAGAGTGTCGTGGGCGAGCAGCTCCGAGCCGGTGTGCTTGCGCAGATGCTCGGTGAGTTCGCGCTCGAACGCCTCGAAGTGCTCGTTGCCCAGTTCGAAGGATTCCGGGATGCGGTAGGAATCCATGATGACCACGTTGGGCACTTCGCGGCCGCGGCGTTCGAGTTCCTTGGCCACTTCGAAGGCGAGGTTGCCGCCGAGCGAGTAGCCGAACAAGGTGCAGTGGCCTTCGGCGTGGATGCTCTCGATCAGGTCGGCGTAGCGCGCGACCTTGTCGTCGCCGAGCAGGTAGTTGAAGGAAACGAACTCGTACTCGGGCAGATGCACCGCGAGTTGGCGATAGACCAATCCGTGGCCCCCGGCCGGCGGGAAGCAGAAGATGGTCTGCTCGTGCCCGCGCCCGGCGTTGAAGCGCAGATACGGCTGGGCGCCGGCGACGCGGCCCAGGCTGATCGCTTCCACCGTCTTGGCCATGCCGTGCAGGGTGGTGAGCTTGAACAGCTGGCTCACCTCGATGGCGATGTTGAACTCGCTCTGCAGGTTGTAGATCAGTTCGATCAGCTTGATCGAGCTGCCGCCGACCTCGAAGAAGTCGTCGTGCAGGCCGACCTGCTGCAGGCCCAGCAACTGCTTCCAATGCTCGGCCATGCGGGTTTCGAACAAGGTCTGCGGCGGCTCGTACGCGGCCGCGGCGGCGTTGGCGTCGGGCGCCGGCAGTGCGGCCAGATCGACCTTGCCGTTGCCCGACAGCGGCAGCGCGTCGAGCTGCACGTACTGCGCGGGGATCATGAAGGTCGGCAGGTACTGCGCCAGATGCTCGCGCAGCGCGCGCCAGTTCAAGGTCTCGCCGGCGTCGGCGGCGACGCAGTAGGCGCACAGCGCGGACTCGCCGCGCGCGTCCTCGCGCACGGTCAGCACCGCCTGGGCGATGGGCGGCCATGCGGCGAGCTGCGATTCGATCTCGCCGATCTCGACGCGATGGCCGCGCACCTTGACCTGACCGTCGGCGCGGCCGATCAGCTGCACCTGCCCGTCGGCGCTCCAGCGCGCGAGGTCGCCGGTGCGATAGACCCGCACCTGGGCGCCGTCGCGGCCCAGCGGCAGTTCGCCGAAGCGCTGCGCGGTCTGTTCCTCATCGTTGACGTAACCCGCGCAGACGCCGCCGCCGCCGATCCACAGCTCGCCGGCCACGCCCGCCGGCACCGGCTGACGGCGCTCGTCGAGGAGGTACAGCGCGGTGTTCGGGAACGGCCGGCCGATCGGCACCATGCGGCTGCCTTCCAGATCGGCGGCGTCGCCCTCGAACCAGGTGCTGTCGATGGTCGCTTCGCTGAGGCCGTAGGAATTGATCGTGCGCGTGTCCGGCCCCGCCAGCGCGCGCAGGCGCCGGTACTCCTCGACCTTCCACACGTCCGAGCCGACCACGAGCAAACGCATGAAGTCCAGCCGCAGGTTTTCGCGCTCGCAGTAATCCATGAGGCCGCGCACCACCGCCGGCACGAACTCGGCGGCGTCGACCTGTTCCTCGACCATCGCCTTATAGAGACGCTGAGTGTTGAACAGCAGTTCGCGCGTTACCGGCACCAAGGTCTTGCCCGAGCACAGCGCGCGGGCGAAATCGCCGGCGAACACGTCGAAGGAGAAGCTCGCCATCTGCAAGTGCGCGCGGGTCCGGTCGAGCGCGTACTCGCGCCGCCAGCCGGCATAGGCCGAGGCCCAGTTGGCGTGGGTGACCCGCACCGCTTTGGGCTTGCCGGTCGAGCCGGAGGTGTAGATCACGTACGCCGTATCCGACGGCGCCACCGCGACATCGACCGGCGAGGCGTCGGTGTCGGCGTCGGCGATCAGTTGCAGTTCGTCCGGCGTCAGCACGTCGCCGTCCCAACCGGCCAGGCGTTCGCGGCGCTCCTCGTCGATCACCGCCAGCTTGGCGCCGGCGTGAGCGGCCATGTAGGCCAGACGTTCGGCCGGGTAGTCCGGATCCAGCGGCAGGTACGCGCCGCCGGCCTTGAGCACAGCGAGCAGGGTCACGACGAGTTCGGGCGACTTGTCCAGGCACAGCGCCACCACCGAGCCGCCGCCGACGCCGAGTTCGCGCAGCTTGCGCGCGAGCCGGTTGGAGCGGCGCTCCAGCTCGCCGTAGCTGAGCCGGCGGGTGTCGCCGCGTTCGCTCGGCACCGCCACCGCCAGCGCTTCGGGCGCGGCCTGGGCGGCGCGCGCGATCAGCGCGTGCACCGGCGCGTCGGCGACGACGGTGTCGTCGGCGCCGCTCCAGCGGCCGAGCACGTCGGCGCGCTCCTCGCGGCCGAGCAATTGCAGTTCGGCGATGGATGCCTGCGCCGGAAGCCGGGTCAGGCCGTCGAGCAGGTTGACGTAGTGCGCGGCGAGCCGCTGCACGGTCTGCGGCAGGAACAGGTCGGTGTTGTACTTGAACACGCAGTGGAACCGGCCATCGGCTTCGTCCTCATAGGCCGACAAGGTCAGGTCGAACTGGCCTTCTTCTTCCGGCAGCTCGATGTATTCCAGGCGGTAGCCGTACTTCTCGGTCGCGACCTTGTGCGCGAGCAGGATGAACATGGCCTGGAACACCGCCGAGCGGCTCGGATCGTGCTGCAGGCCGAGCTTCTCCACCAGCAGCACGAACGGATACTCCTGGTTGTCCAGGCCGTTGAGCACGGTGCGCTGCACCTGCGCGATCAGCTCGGCCACGCTGGGCTGCGCGCTCAGGTCCACGTGCAGCGGCAGCGGGTTGACGAAGTAGCCGTAGACCTGGGCGAACTCTTCCTGGGTGCGGCCCATCACCGGGCTGCCGACGATCACGTCGTCCTGGCCGGTGTAGCGCTGCAGCAGCACGTAGTAGGCCGCCATCAACACCATGAACACGGTGGCGCCGTGCTCGCGCGCCAGGGTGTGGATGCGCGCGCTGAGCTCGCGGTCGAGCACGAAGAACTCCGAGGCGCCGTTGTTGGTCTGCACGATGGGGCGCGGCTTGTCGGTCGGCAGCGCCAGGATCGGCACCTGCGCCGGCAGGTGCGACTTCCAGTACTCCAGCATCTTCGAGGCCTCGCGCGAGGCCAGGAACTTGCTCTGCCAGTTGAGGAAGTCCAGGTACTTGGCGCGCACCGGCGCCAGTTCGGTCTTCTCCTTGCGCCGCAGCCCTTCGTAGATCGACAGCAGTTCCTCGATGAAGGTGAAGGTCGAGATCGCGTCGGAGATGATGTGGTGGACCGCCTTCATGATCACCCAGCGGTCCTTGCCGCGCTTGAACAAGCGGAAGCGCACCAGCGGGTCGTGCTCCAGGTCGTAGGGCTTGCGGTACTCGCGGACGATTTGCTGGTGGATCTCGTCCCAGCTCTTGTCCTGCACGTCGAACAGGCCCAGGTCGGCCTCGCTGTGCGGGCGGATCACCTGCACGGCCTGACCGCGGTCGAGCACGAAGTTGGCGCGCAGGCTCGGGTGGCGCGCGATCAGCTCGCGCACCGCCTGGAACATCAGCTCGGGTTGCAGCTCGGTGCGCACCTCGACCGCGCCGCCGATGTTGTAGGCGAAGCCGTCGGGGTTGAGCTGCTTGAGGAACCACAGCGCGTTCTGGTTCTGGGTCAGCGGGTAGCGGGTTTCGTCGGTGTGCGCCTCGAACTGGGCGGCGCCGTCGTCGTCGCCGTCGCCGGCGACCAACTCGACCAGACCGGCGTGCAACTGCTCGGTCAAGGTGCCGATGGTCGAACTGCTCAGCAGCGTCACCACCGGCAGCGCGACTTTGAGCTCGGTGTGGATGCGCGCGCGCAGTTCCATCGCCAGCAGCGAATCCAGGCCGAGCGCGTTGAGGCTGGCCTCGGCGTCGATCTGCTCGGGCTTGACCCGCATGACCTGGGCGATCAGACCGTGGAAGCGCTCGCTCAGCAGGCTCCAGCGCGTCAGCGCATCGGCGTCGCGGAAGGCTTCGACGAAGCTGCCGTGCTCGGCCGCGCCGCTGCCGGCGCCGAGCTTGGCCAGTTCCTCGATCAGCGGCGGCGGCGAGGAATACCACGCCATGAAGATCGGCCAATCGACCACGGTGGCGACCAGCAGTTGGGCGCGGTCCTGGCCGATCACGCGTTCGAGCACGTCCATGCCGGCGTCGGGCGAGAGCGAACTCATGCCGCGGCTGTTGCGGTAATGCTCGATCAGGCCGAGTTCTTCGATCATGCCGGTCGCCCACGGACCCCAATCGACCGCGAGCGCGGGCAGGCCTTGCGCGCGGCGATGATGCGCCAGCGCGTCGAGGAAGGCGTTGCCGGCGGCGTAGTTGGCTTGGCCGGCGGTGGTGACGATGGAGGCGATCGAAGCGAACAGCACGAAGTGGTCGAGCGGCTGGTCGGCCAGATGCTTGTGCAGCAGCCAGCCGCCGATCACCTTGGGTTCGTACACCGGATCGAAGCTGTCGCGCTGCATGTCGGCGAGCAAGGTGTCGCGCACCTGTCCGGCCAGATGGAAGGCGCCGCGGATCGGCGGCAGCTCGCGCTGGCGGTAATCGGCGAGCCAGCCGCGCAGCGCGCCTTCGTCGGTGATGTCGAGCTGGGCCAGGATCGGCTCGGCGCCGAGCTGTTCGAGTTCCTTGAGGAAACGCACCGCGCGGCCGGCGGCGCTGGCCGGATCGGTGTCGCGCCACTGCGCGCGCGGCGGCAGCTTGGTGCGGCCGACCAGGATCAGCTTGCGCGCGCCGCGCTTGACCAGGGTGCGGCAGAGCAGGCGGCCGAGCGCGCCGAACGCGCCGGTGACCAAGTAAGCGCCGTCGCTGCGCAGGCGCAGCGGCAGCGGCTTGGTCAGGCCTTCGGCCGGCAGCAGGCGCCCGGTGTAGCGCTTGCCGTCGCGCAGCGCCACTTCGTCTTCGTCCGCGCGCAGCAGTTCGGCGCGCAGCAGCGCGGCTTCGGCGACGCGTTCGACCGGGTCGTGGCCTGCGCGCAGCGGCAGATCGACCAGCTTGCCGCGCTGGGCGATCAGTTCCTGATAGCCGAGCACGCGGCCGATGCCCCAGGCCGGCGCGCCGAGCGGCTCGACCGCATCGCCGCGGTTCACCGCCTGGGTGCCGCGGGTGACGATGTGCAGCTTGCCGTGCGGATGCGCCGTGCTCAGCGCCTGCGCCAGCGCGATCAGCGAGTACGCGCCGCGGCTGTTGCCGTTCTGCAGCGCCGGCGTATCGGCTTCGTCGACGCTGGGCTGATCGAGGTTCCACAAGTGCACGATGCGGCCGAAGCGGCCGGCGCCGGCCTTGTCGAGGTCGGCGAACAAACGCTG
Source organism: Lysobacter sp. K5869 (assembly GCF_018847975.1). NCBI lineage: Bacteria > Pseudomonadati > Pseudomonadota > Gammaproteobacteria > Lysobacterales > Lysobacteraceae > Lysobacter > Lysobacter sp. K5869. The sequence continues at coordinate 3,212,085 of NZ_CP072597.1, forward strand.
CAAATCCTTGGCCACGCCGGGCGCGACGCTGGATTCGTGCAGATCCTTCTCCAGTTTGTAGCGCTTGCCCGGACGCACCAGGTGCGCGCGCTCGCCGCGGCTTTCGGCCAGCGCGGCGAGTTCGTCGCCGAGACCGTGTTCGTCGGCGAAGATCAGCCAGCCGTCGGGTTCCTCGGCGCCCGCCTCGGTCTGTTCGGGCGCTTGCGCGTCGCTCTCGGCGATCTCGTGCCACTGGGTTTCGGCCAGCCAGCCGTCGATGGTCGGCAGGCCGACCTTGGCGCTGGCGTTCTCGACGTTGGCGGCGCGGAAGCCGGCGACCTTGCCGAGCGCGCGACCGTCTTCGCCGTAGACCAGGATGTCGCCGATCAATTCGTCGCCGCCATCAAAGGTGATCTGCGCATGCACCCACAGCGTGCGCTCGCCGATGGCTTCGCTGCGCACTTCCTGGATCGACAGCGGCAGGCGGATGCCGGTGTCGGCGACGCCGCCTTCGCTGAGCTGGCGCTGCAAAATCTGCGGGGTCAGCAGCGCCTGGAAGCAGGCGTCGAGCATGGCCGGATGGAAGTGGTGATCGGCGGCGCCGCCGAGCAGTTGTTCGGTCGGCACGATCTTGGCGAGCGCTTCGCCTTGGCCGATCCAGACTTCCTCGATGCCCTGGAACGCCGGGCCGTAGTGGTAGCCCATCTCGCCCAGCTGCTGATAGCAGGCCGAACGCGCCAGATACAGCGGGCTGCGCTCGCGCACCGCGCGCGCGTCCAGCGCCGGCGCGGCGCGGCGGCCCTGGCTGGCGCGCACGCTGCCGGCGGCGTGGACGGTGCGTTCGCCGCCGTCGGCGCCGAGCGTGGAGATGTTGAAGCCGGCGCCGTCGGAGGAGAACGACAGCTGCGCCGTGGTCGCCTCGGCGTCGGACAGGAACATGGCCTTGCGCAGTTCGATATCGGCGATCGCGGCGCTGGCGCCGCCGGTCATCGCGCGCACCGCCTGCACCGCCATTTCGATGTAGCCGGCGGCGGGGAACAGCACGTTGCCCTGGATGCGGTGGTCCTGCAGATAGGGCTGCTGTTCGGCGTCCAGGCGCGCTTCCCAGGTCGGTTCGGCATTGGCCATGCGCCGGCCCAGCAGCGGGTGATCGAGCTGGCCGAGGCGGATCTGTTCGACCGGGCGCGGCTCGACCCAATAGCGATCGCGCTTGAACGGATAGCGCGGCAGCGCGATCTGCGATCCGCGCGGATGCAGCGACCACCAGTCGATGGCGACGCCGAGATTGTGCAGGGTCGCCAGCGAGGCGGCGAAGCGCGCGGCCTCGTCTTCCTGGCGCCGGATCGAGGGCACGCTGCGCGCGCTGGCGCCGCGCGCGGCGAAGCATTCGTTGATCGAATGGCCGAGCACCGGGTGCGGGCCGATTTCCAGGAACAGCTCGTAGCCGTTCTCGGCCATCAGGTCGATGGCGGCGCGGAAGCCGACGCTGTTGCGCACGTTGGCCCACCAGTAGTCGGCGTCGAGCTCCCGGCCCGTCGCGATGCCGGGCTTGGCGGTGAGATACAGCGGCAGCTTCGCCGGATGCGGCGCCAGCCCTTCGAGCGAGGCCAGCAACTCGTCGCGGATCGGATCCATCTTGGCGCTGTGGTAGGGCACGCGCACGGTCAGGAACTTGGCGAACAACTGCTCGGCCTGCAACTGCGCGGCCACTTCGGCCAGCGCGTCCTGATCGCCGGCCAGGGTCATCGCGGCGGGGCTGTTGACCGCGGCGATGGAGACGCGGTCGCCGTACGGCGCGATCCGTCGCAGCGCCTCGGCTTCGGTGAGGCTGACGGCGAGCATGCTGCCGGTGTCGACCAGCGTTTGCTGCAGGCGGCTGCGGTGCACGACCACGCGCACGGCTTGTTCCAAGGTATAGACGCCGGCCTCGTAGAACGCGGCGACCTCGCCGGTGCTGTGGCCGACGATGGCGTCGGGCACGACGCCGCGCGCGCGCCACATCGCCGCCAGCGCGATCTGCACGGCGAAGTTCGCCGGCTGCGCCAGCCAGGTATCGCTCATCAGCGAATCGGCTTCGGCCGCGTTGAGCAGCTCGATCAGCGACCAGTCTGCATGCTTGCGCAGCTCGGCGTCGCAGCGTTCGATCGTCTCGCGGTAGATCGGTTCCTTCTCGAACAACTGCCGGCCCATCGCCCACCACTGCGGGCCCATGCCGGTGAACACCCAGGCCAGCTTCGGCGCAGTCGCGCCGCGGCGGTCGTCGGCGAGCACCAGCGGATGCGCTTCGCCGGCCGCGGCCGCGGCGAGGCGTTCGCGCAGCGCCTCACGGCTGTCGTAGACCAAGGTCAGGCGCGATTCCAGATGCTGGCGGCGGTGGGCGAGGGTGTAGGCGAGGTCGTCGAGCGACACCGCCTCGTCGCCTTCGCGTTCGAGTTCCTTGGCGATGCCGGCGGCCAGTTCGGCCAGCGCGGCCGGGTCGCGCGCGGTCAGCGGCAGCAGGTTGTAGCCGCCGATGTCGGCGGGCGCCTTGTCTTCGGCGGCGGCCGCGTCTTCGGCGCGCGGCGGCGCTTCTTCCAGCACCACGTGCGCGTTGGTGCCGCCGAAGCCGAACGAGTTCACCGCCGCGCGCGCCGGGCCTGCGTGCGCGGGCCACGGCGTGAGTTGGGTCGGGATCTTGTACGGCATCGAAGCCAGATCGATGTCCGGGTTCACCGTCTGCAGATTGATGTGCGGCGGAATCTGCTTGTGCTTGAGCGCGAGCGTGGTCTTGATCAGACCGGCGACGCCCGCCGCCGCTTCGGTGTGGCCGATGTTGGTCTTGACCGAGCCGACGTAGCACTCGCTGCCCGGCTCGCGGCCCTGCGCGAGCGCGCGGCCGAGCGCCTTGGCTTCGATCGGGTCGCCGACCGGGGTCGAGGTGCCGTGCGCTTCCATGTACTGCAGGCTGCCCGGCGCGATCCCGGCTTCGCCGCACACGCGCTGGATCAGCGCGACCTGCGCGTCGGGGTTCGGCACGGTGATGCCGTTGCTGTGGCCGTCCTGGTTGACGCCGGTGGCGAGGATCACCGCGTGGATCGGATCGCCGTCGCGCAGCGCGTCCTCCAGACGCTTGAGCGCGACGATGCCGACGCCCTCGGCGCGCACGTAGCCGTTGGCCGCGGCGTCGAAGGTGCGCGACTTGCCTTCCGGCGACAGGAACCCGCCCTTGGTTTCGGCGATGGTGTACTGCGGCGTCATGTGCAGCAGGGTGCCGCCGGCCAGGGCGAGGCTGGTTTCGCCGCGGCGCAGGCTGTGGCAGGCCAGATGCACGGCGACCAGCGAGGAACTGCACGCGGTGTCGATCGACAGGCTGGGGCCGCGGAAGTCGAAGCAGTACGAGATGCGGTTCGACGCCATCGTCATCATCGTGCCGGTGGCGGTGTGCGCGGCCAGGGTGTCGAAGCTCAGGTCGGCGAACTGGACGATCTTGTAGTCCAGAGTGAACGCGCCGACGAACACGCCGATCTCTTGGCCGGCCAGTTCGCCCGGCTTCTGGCCGCCGTCTTCCAGCGCTTCCCAGGCCACTTCCAGCAGCTTGCGCTGCTGCGGATCCATGTAGTCGGCCTCGCGCGGGCTGATGCCGAAGAAGGCGGGATCGAATTCGTCGAAGCCGTCGATGTAGCCGCCGCGGCCGCCGACCAGACGGCCGGGCTTGCTCTTGTCGCGGCTGCCGAGCGTGCGCACGTCGTAGCGGTTGAGCGGGGTGTCGGTGAGGCAGTCCTTGCCGTCGACGAGGTTCTGCCAGAACGCGCGGTAGTCGCTGGCGCCGCCGGGCAGGCGGCAGCCGATGCCGATGATGGCGATGCGGTCCTCCATCGCCACCGGGCCGGCGGCCGATTGCCCGCGTGCGGCGGCGTCGTGGGCCTCGTGCGCGGCGTCGTCGCGCGCGGGGACTTCGCTGGAGGAGGGCTTCTTGCTGGAGTCCGTCATGGTCGATTCCTTGGAGATGCGTCCACGCGCGAGCGCGGCGGGCCGTGTGATCGGGTCGTCGGGTCGTCTTGCGGGTCTTTTCGGGTCTTGCTCGGGCGGATCTGAAACAAAGCGTCTAAGGCGGGGCGGACGGCGGGGCCGGCGGCGGATAGCGCCGCGGCCGCAGCGGATGCAACAAGGTGGAAAGCAGGGCGCGGTTGTCGGGAAAGCTGCCCGGCGCGAACAGGCCGATCGCGCGCGGCCGCTTGCCGGGCCGCCAGGTGTAGCTGCCGAACAAGCGGTCCCAGATCGACAGGTCCGAACCGAAGTGGCCGGCTTCGTCCTTGTCGGCGCTGTGGTGCATGCGGTGCAGTTCGGGACTGGCGAGCAAGTGGTTGAGCCAGCCGATGCGCACGTCGATGTTGGCGTGGACGAAATAGCCTTGCGCGATCACGAAGAGGCCGACCGCGAACAGCGCGTGAGCGGAGAAGCCGGCCCAGGCCAGCGCGAGTTGCACCACGAACTGGGCCAAGGTCACGTCGAGCACGTGGTTGACCCCGTTGTTGCCGACGTTGACCTTGTCGGGCACGTGATGCACGCCGTGCAGCCGCCACAGCAGCGGGATGTCGTGGCCGGCGCGGTGCACGGCGTAGCTGGCGAGCGAACTCACCAACAAGGCGGCGGGGATCTGCGCCCACAGCGGCCAGCTCGGATGCAGCGGCGCCAGCGCGGTCAACGCCGCCATCAACGGGATTTGCGCGAGCGCGGCGCCGACCACGGTGAGGACGAAGTAGACGCCGTACAGGCCCCACTCGCGCCGATCCGGCCACCAACGGCGTTCGTACGGGATCAAGCGCTCCAGCAGCGCGAGATAGCCGACGGTGAGCAGCACGAAGGCGAAGTTGGCGTTGCCCAAGTCCCAGCCGCGCGCGATCGCGGCGTATGCGTAGGCGACCACCGCCAGCATCAGCAGCGGGTGGGCCCAATGCCGGAGAAAATCCGATCGCCTCGCCGGCGGCGGCGTGACCGGGTCGGCGTTCCCGCCGCGGACGCTCTCGCCGGGTTTCGGTCCGGGCCGATCCTGCTTACCGCCGTCACGCTTTTGCTGCGACGCAACACGCGCGTGTAAAGTGCGCTCAGATAATCCTGTCATTTTCTTTTCCATTATCTATAAGAAAATGAGAATGCAGGCGCGGTTCGATAATGAGACCGCCGCCGCGCCGCGACCGGGAAGCATTGGGCGTTTAGGCCAACTCGTTGATATGTATGGCGCAAGCGATCCCGTCGAACCGTCCATGCGATCCTCCCGGCAGGTTTGGTTATGGTCGGCCCGGATGGGCGCCGGATACGCGCTGGCGCGTTCGGCGTGCGGCCGAAACGAATGCTGCAGATAATGCCGGCGCATATTCGCGGCAAGGCGGAGGCGCCGTCAAAGGCGCAGGCCCGATTATCTTGCGACGCGGTTCGTCCTTTGGAATATCCGTTTCCCTCCGGAAAAAATAATGTGCTGGTATTGCCCCGCCGTCGCGCGGCGCCCGGGTCGCGCCGGATGCGACCGCGGCGGCGGTCAATGACCGGGCCGCGTCCGCGCGATGACGATTCGATTGCGGCGGACGCCGCGCGAGGCGTCCGCCGCCGCGCGGCCGCCTTACCCGATTCGCCCTTCCATGGAGGAGTCACGCAGATGCAATTGGCGACCGAACGCGTCATCGAAGTCAGGCATTGGAACGACAGCCTTTTCAGCTTCCGCACCACCCGCGATCCGGGCTTCCGCTTCGACAGCGGTCACTTCGTCATGGTCGGGCTGGAGATCGACGGCCGCCCGCTGATGCGCGCCTACTCGATCGCCAGCGCGCACTACGAAGAGCATCTGGAGTTCTTCAGCATCAAGGTGCCCGACGGCCCGCTGACCTCGCGCCTGCGCCACATCGAGTTGGGCGACGAGATCCTGGTCAGCCGCCGGCCCACCGGCACGCTGGTGCTCAACGACCTCAATCCCGGCAAGCGCCTGTACTTGCTCGGCACCGGCACGGGGCTGGCGCCGTTCCTCAGCATCGTGCGCGATCCCGACACCTACGAGCGCTTCGAGACCGTGGTGCTCGCTCATGGCGTGCGTCGCATCGAGGATCTGGCCTACGCCGACTTCATCGAGAGCGAACTGCCCAAGCACGAGTTCCTCGGCCCGCCGGTGCGGCAGCAACTGCGTTACTACCCGACGGTCACGCGCGAGCCGTTCCGCAACCGGGGCCGGCTCACCGACGGCATCGTCTCCAACGCGATGACCGATGCGCTCGGCCTGCCGCCGCTGAATCCGGCCGAAGACCGGGTGATGCTGTGCGGCAGCCCGCAGATGCTCGCCGACATCGCCGCGCTGCTGGACGAACGCGGCTTCGTCGCCTCGCCGCGCACCCGCGAGCGCGGCGACTACGTGATCGAGCGCGCCTTCGTCGAGAAGTGAGCGCCGCGCCGGCGGGCGCGCGAGGACGCGCGCGCGCCGGCGCCGAACCCTCATTCATCCATTGCAAGCGGCCGCCGCGGCGGCCGCCCGGGAACTCTCATGAGCACTGCACCTGCGGTTTCGTTGATTGGCGCGCCGACCGATGTCGGCGCCGGTGAGCGCGGCGCGCGCCTGGGCCCGGAGGCGCTGCGCATCGCCGGCTTGCGCGAAGCGCTGCACGGCCTCGGCGTGGACGTGGCCGATCGCGGCAACCTCGACGGCCCGCCGAATCCGTGGACCGGGCCGGTCGACGGCTATCGCCATCTCGACGAAGTCGTCGCCTGGAACCGCCAGGTAATGGACGCGGTGTCGGCCGAACTGGACATGGGCCGCATGCCGATCCTGCTCGGCGGCGATCATTGCCTGGGCTTGGGCTCGATCACCGCGGTCGCCCAGCACTGCCGCGCGCAAGGCAAGAAGCTGCGCGTGCTGTGGCTGGACGCGCACGCCGACTTCAACACCAACGACATCACGCCTACCGGCAACTTGCACGGCATGCCGGTGGCGTGCCTGATCGGCCTGGGGCCGCGCGAACTGACTCATCTGAGCGGCGAGGCGCCGGCGATGCAGGTCGATGAGATGCGGCAGATCGGCACGCGCTCGGTCGACGCGGGCGAGAAGCAACTGATCCGCGAACACGGCTTGCCGGTGTACGACATGCGCCGGATCGGCGACATCGGCATCAAGCGGGTGATGGAGGACGCGCTGGCCGACATCGACGAGGACACCCATCTGCACGTGAGCTTCGATGTCGACTTCCTCGATCCCAGCATCGCGCCGGGCGTCGGCACCGTCGTCGCGGGCGGGCCGAACTACCGCGAAGCGCAACTGGCGATGGAGATGATCGCCGAGAGCGGGCGGATGGGCTCGCTGGACATCGTCGAACTCAATCCGATCCTGGATCGCGACAACGCCACGGCGTTGGTGGCGATCGATCTGGTCGAGAGCCTGTTCGGGAAGTCGACGTTGGTGCGCGAGTAGGGCGGCGGGCGGGTTCGCGTTCGCGACGTTCCGCGTCGCGGCTGCGCTGGCGCGGCCCGCGTTTTCCGCGTCGTCCCCGTTGCGAGTTCGCGCGCCGTTCCGCGCGCCTCTCCCAAGCCGTCACCCTCGCGAAGGCGGGGACCCAGAGGCTTCAGAGCCATGTCGCGGTAAAGCCCTGGATTCCCGCCTTCGCGGGAATGACGACCGGTAAGCCTCGTCGCGCTTCCCTCATAAGTCGCCAGCAAGCGACCGCGCGCGATCTCGAGAGCATCCCCTCGAACACGAACTTTTCCGAACGTTCGTGCGCCAATCTCCGGCGCAATTGTTTGCCGACACAAAGGTGCTGCGACGCGGCATGACGCGTGCATCCAGCGTGCTAATTTCCAGCCCCATCGGGCATCCCGCGCAACCCGGCCGACTTCCCCCGCCGATCGCGTATACGTCGTGGATGCCCCGCGCACGGGGAGTGCGCGGAATCGCGCGGGTGCGCGCGCCAACGTCATCGTGAGACATCGAAGTCCAGCGTTTTCGCCGAAACGTCGCTAAAGAGGGGAATGCCTGATGATCGCTCGCCCGCTGGGCCGCAAGGCCCTGTCGTTCGCCGTCGCCCTGAGCCTGGCCGCGTCCGCCGCCGCGCAGGCGCAACCGTCCGCGCCTGCGCCGGCGCAGGAGGAAGAGGCCAAGACCCTGGCCGGTCTCACCGTCACCGCGCAAAAACGCGAGGAGGCGATGCAGGACGTGCCGATCTCGATCACCGCCTTGCCCGAGCAACTGCTGCGCGACACCGGCGTGCGCGACATCAAGGACGTGCAACTGCTGGTGCCCGGCCTGACCGTCACCAGCACCCAGAGCGAAGTGCAGACGGTGGCGCGCATCCGCGGCATCGGCACGGTCGGCGACAACGCCGGCCTGGAATCCTCGGTCGGCGTGGTCATCGACGGCGTCTACCGTCCGCGCAACGGCGTGGGCTTCGGCGATCTGGGCGAGATCGAGCGGATCGAAGTGCTCAAGGGGCCGCAAGGCACGGTGTTCGGCAAGAACACCTCGGCCGGCGTCATCAACGTCATCACCCGCCGCCCCGACTACGACACCACGGCCGAGGGCGAGCTGACCTTCGGCAACTACGGCGCGCTCGGCGCGGCCGGTTCGTTCAACACGCCGATCGGCGAGCACGCCGCGTTCCGCGTCTACGGCGCCAAGCGCAAGCGCGACGGCTTCGTCGACGTGGAAACCGGCCGCGGCCCGCGCGCCGAACGCGAGGACGGCGACCAGAACTTCCACACCTTGCGCGGCCAGTTGCTGTTCGAGCCGACCGAGAACCTCGACATCAACCTGATCGCCGACTTCACCAGCCGCGAGGAGAACTGCTGCGTCGGCCTGACCACGGTGCGCGGGCCGACCGCGGCGATCATCAACGCGCTCGCCGGCGGCACCGGCGTGGCGCCGGTCGCCGATCCGTTCGCGCGGCGCGCCTGGAGCAACCGGCCGACCACGCAGGACATCAAGGACAAGGGCGTTTCCGCCGAGATCAACTGGATCACCCCGTGGTTCGGCGGCGCCACCCTGACCTCGATCACCGCCGCGCGCGACTGGCAGGCGATCAACGGCCTGGACTTCGATTTCTCCACCGCCGACATGATCTACCGCAATCCGAACGAGGACGAGTCGTTCACCGGCTTCAAGCAGTTCAGCCAGGAATTCCGCCTGACCGGCGCGACCAACAAAGTCGATTGGATGGTCGGCTTGTTCTATTCCGACGAAGACCTCAAGCGCCACGATTCCTACAGCCTGGGCGCGGCCTACGAGCCGTATCTGTCGACCGCGGTGCTGAGCCAGATCGCCGCGCGCTTCCCGGCCGGCGTGGTCAACACCGCGAATGCCGCGACCTTTCTCTCGCAAGCCACCGGCCGCCCGTTCGGCAGCAGCTTCGGCGGGCTCGGCGCGCTCGACCGCTATCAGCAGAACAGCAAGAGCGTCGCGCTGTTCACCAACAACACCTGGCACGCCACCGACAAACTCGATCTCACCTTGGGCCTGCGCTACACCAAGGAGAACAAGGAACTCGATTCGGTCTACAGCAATCCCAATGGCGGGTTAGGTTGCGGCGCGGGCTTGGCCAATCCGCAGCGGGTCGGGCAGGCGTTGGCCGCGCGCGGCGTGCCGCTGGCGGCGGTGAACGCGTTGGTGCCGCAGGTGATCGGTTTCATGTGCTTGCCCTGGGCCAACCGTTTGCACGACGGGCGGATCACCAACCAAGAGCGCGACGAGAAAGAATGGTCGGGCACGATCAAGGCCGCGTACCGCTGGAACGAGCACGTGATGGGCTACGCCTCGGCCGCGCGCGGCTACAAGGCTGGCGGCTTCAACCTCGACCGCGTGCAGTCCTCGAACGGTTTGTCCGCGGGCACGGCCGGCATCACGCCGGTCAACGACACTTCGTTCCCCGGCGAGTTCGTCGACAGCTTCGAGCTCGGCGCCAAGACCACCTGGGCCGGCGGCAACCTGCTGCTCAACGCGACCTTGTTCCATCAGACCTACAGCGATTTCCAGCTCAACAGCTTCCTCGGCACCAGCTTCGTGGTGCGCTCGATTCCCGAAGTGAAGTCCCAGGGCATCGACACCGAAGTGCTGTGGCAGACCGGCATCAAGGGGCTGATGCTGCAGGGCGGCTTGATGTACACCGACACCAAGTACGGCAAGGACCCGCTGCCCGACGCGGATCTGGCCAAGCTGCCCGGCGCGCGCGCCAGCTTCGCGCCGCTGTGGTCGGCCTCAGCCGCGGTGACCTACCAGTGGGACTTCGGCCCCGAGCTGATCGGCCGCTTCAACATCGGCGCCAAGTATTCCTCCGACTACAACACCGGCTCCGACCTCGACCCGGAAAAGGCGCAGGACGCCTACACCGTGGTCAACGCGCGCCTGGGCATCGGCGCCAAGAGCCGGCGCTGGATGGTCGAGGCCTGGGCGATGAACCTGTTCGACGAGGAATACAAGCAAGTCGGCTTCGACGCGCCGCTGCAGACCGGCTCGTGGAACGCCTTCCTCGGCGCGCCGCGCACCTACGGCGTGACCTTGCGGGTGATGTACTGAGGATCGCCGCGGGCGAGGGCGGTCGCGCGCGCTGCGCGCGGCCGCGCCGAAACCTGCGCGCGGGCCGTGTAGGAGCGACGCGGCCAGCGCGAATGCCGAGGCGATCGGTGCGGGCGGCGCACGGTCCGCACCGACCTCATCGTCGCGCCGAGAGCGGCCGCTGCGCGGTCGCGGCTCGCGCCGCTCCTACAGGACAGATCGCCACCCTCCGCAGCCCCCTGTAGGAGCGGCGCAAGCCGCGACGCGGCCACCGCGGACGCCGAGACAACCGGCGCAGTCGACGCACGATCCGCACCGACCTCGTCGTCGCGCCGCGAGCAGCCACGCCGATCGCGGCTCACGCCGCTCCTACCGCACAGATCGCCGCCTGTAGGAGCGGCGTAAGCCGCGACGCGGTACCCCAACCGCCGATACCCCCGCCGTCGCCGAACAACTCGTCGCCGGCACCCGCACCGCGCCTCCAACCCAGCGCAACCAATCGCACTGACATAAATCACTGGCGCCCCACGCAACCCAATCGCGCCGCGCCCTCAACGAAAACCCCGCAAAAATCCCGCGATTCCGCAATGACCAGCGGCACATGCCGAACCCCGCGCGCGCGCCTAGCGTGAGCCGCGAATCCGGCCAGGGAACGGCGCCGCCCGCGAACGCGCCGTTCGCTTCCGTCCCGGAGTGTCCCCGCATGAGCGTTTCCCCGCGTACGCGCGCCTGCCTGTTGAGCCTGATGTGGCTGTCGGCGCCCGCCGCGTTCGCCGCCACGCCGGACCCGACGCCGACGATCTTCTCCCCCGGCGTTATCTCCGGTCCCGCCCACGACGCCGCGCCGGCGTTTTCGCCCGACGGCGCCACCGTGTACTTCGGACGGCAAGCGCCCGAAGTCGCCGTCATCATGGAATCCCGTCGCAGCGCGCGCGGTTGGAGCGAACCGGCGATCGCGTCGTTCTCCGGCGAGTGGACCGACATGGAACCGGCGATGGCGCCCGACGGCTCCTATCTGATCTACGTCTCCAACCGCCCGGCGCATCCCGGCGAAAAACCGCGCGACGGCCACTACAACGGCAAGACCTGGCCCGGCAAAGGCAGCGCGCTGTGGCGCGTGCGCCGCACCGCGCACGGTTGGAGCGAACCCGAGCGCCTGCCCGAGCGGATCAACCGCGGCGATTCGGTCTACGCGCCCAGCGTCGCCGCCGACGGCACGCTGTACTTCATGCATCCCAACGCCAAGACCGGCTATTTCCAGTTGTTCAGCGCGCGCCTGCGCGACGGCGATTACGAAGAGCCGCAGCCGCTGCCGTTCAGCGGCGGCGAACAAAGCGACGTCGATCCGGCCGTGGCGCCCGACCAATCCTTCCTGATCTTCGGCTCGCGCCGCGCGCCCGCCACCGCCTCGATGGACCTGTTCGTCGCCTTCCGCGACGGCGAAGGCTGGAGCGCGCCGCAATGGCTCGGCGAGCGCATCAACAGCCCCGGCTCCGACGCCGAACCGCGCCTGAGCCCCGATCTGAGCACGCTCTACTTCAGCAGCGAACGCAGCGAACCGGTGACGTATCCGCGCACCCGCGAACAGACCCGCGCCGATCTGACCCGCATCCAAACCTGGGACAACGCGCTCTACAACATCTGGCAAGTTCCGCTGCAGCCGCTGCTGAGTGCGCATCGCCCGGCGACCGCGACGCATTGATTCGAGGCGCGTGTAGGAGCGGCGTAAGCCGCGACGCGGCCGCATCGACGGCCGAGGCAATCCATGCAGCCGACGCAACCCCACAAGCCGCTTTCGCCGCGACCTGCCACCCCGCAGTCGCGACTCGCGTCGCTCCTACAGGCAGATCGCCACCACCCGAAGCCCCTGTAGGAGCGACGCAAGTCGCGACGCGGCGGCATCGACGGCCGAGGCCATCCATGCAGCCGGCGCAACCGCACAAGCCGCTTTCGCCGCGGTTTGCTACCCCGCGGTCGCGGCTCACGCCGCTCCTACAGCCAGTTCGCAGTCCACCGAAGCCCGTGTAGGAGCGGCGTAAGCCGCGACGCGGCCGTACCGAATGCCGAGGTCACGCCCGCAACTGACGCAACCGCACAAGCCGCTTTCGCCGCGACCTGCCACCCCGCAGTCGCGACTCGCGTCGCTCCTACAGGCAGATCGCAACCACCCGAAGCCCCCTGTAGGAGCGACGCAAGTCGCGACACGGCACCCCCGACCGCCGAAGCGCCTCCCGCAACCGACGCAACCCCCTCCGTACCCAGCAAGCCCGACCGACCCACCCGGCAAAGCCCTCGCCGCCACGCCCGCTATAGTGGCGCCCATGAGCGCCCATACCCCCGCCATCGACCCCGCCGACACCACCGACGCCGCGCTGCAGACGCTGGCCGCCCGCATCGGCGAAACCGCCCGCCGCAACCACCACATGCTGGTCACCGCCGAAAGCTGCACCGGCGGCTGGATCGCCAAGACCCTGACCGACATCGCCGGCTCTTCGGCCTGGTTCGGCTGCGGTCTGGTCGCCTACAGCTACGAAGCCAAGCAAGCGCTGTTGAGCGTGCGCCCGCAGACCTTGGAACAGCACGGCGCGGTCAGCCGCGAGACCGTGATCGAAATGGTCTCCGGCGCGCTCGCCAACACCGGCGCGACCTTGGCCGTCGCGGTCACCGGCATCGCCGGCCCCGGCGGCGGCACCGAGGACAAGCCGGTCGGCACGGTGTGGGTCGCGTGGAAGCGCCGCGGCGGCTACCCGCGCGCCGAAGCCTTCCGTTTCGACGGCGACCGCGAAGCGGTGCGGCGGCAGACCGTCGCGGCGGCGCTGCAAGGGCTGGAAACGCTGGCGTCCTGATCCGTAGCGGGGCAGGGCGGCGATCCGTCCCGCCCCGATTCAACGCGCCCGCTTTCGCTGCCCGCCGACCGCAAGCGGCCGCGCGATCCCCTGTAGGAGCGGCGTGAGCCGCGACCGCGCAGCGACAAGACCGCGACGAACGCGCAACGCAGCGACGACAACGCCGGCGGCCGCCATCGCCTCGGCCGCCGATGCGGCCGCGTCGCGGCTTACGCCGCTCCTACCAGACGCGGCCGCGCCTCACTCCAGCGAAAGCTCCCAAATCTGCCCGACCAAATCGTGGCCGAAGCTGTGGTGCCGGTTCTCTTCCACCAGCACGAACCCGAAGCTCTCGTAGATCCGCCGCGCCGCCAGCAAAATATCGTTGGTCCACAAGCGCATCCGCGGATACCCCGCCTCGCGCGCGAACGCGATGCAGGTCTCGACCAAACGCCGCCCCACGCCGAGCCCGCGCGCACGCGGATCCACCAGCAAGCAGCGCAACTGCGCGACCCGCGCGTCGTCGGCGTTGGCGACCACGAACACGCAGCCGACCCGCTCGCCGTCGATCTCAGCGATCCAGCACCGCTCGCGCGCCGGATCGCGGCCGCCGGCGAACTGCGCGAACAGCTTCGCCACCAGCGCCTCGAACTCCTGATTCCAGCCGTATTCCTCGGTATACAGCCGCGCGTGGCGCTCGATCGCCCAGCCGATATCGCCGGTGCCGTGCTCGCGCACGCGCAGCCGCTGCGGCGCGGGCAGCACGTGCGGGGTCAGCGCGCGCTCGGCGTCGGCGATCGCGCGCAGCAGGCGGTCGCGGTCCAGCGGCGACAGCGCCGCCAGCAGGGTCGCGGTGGCCTCGTGCGAACTGCGGTCGAGCGCGGCGAAGGCGGCGCGGCCCGGCGCGGTCAGGCTCAGCGCGAAGCTGCGCGCGTCGTGTTCGGAGCGTTGTTTCTCGACCAAGCCGGTCTCGACGAAGCTCTGCACGATCCGGCTCAGATAACCCGGGTCCAACCCCAGCGTATCGCCGATCTCGCGCGCCGCCACCGGCTCGCGCTGGGCCAGCTCGAACAGCACCCGCGCCTGGGTGAGGGTGTAGGGGCTGTCGAGCAAGTCCTCGCGCAGTACGTCGATCCGGCGGGTGTAGAAGCGGTTGAAGGCGCGGACGGCATCGACTTGGGCCGGGGCGATCTCGGGCGTCATGAGCGGCGGCTCGCGAAAAAGGGCGAGCGGGCAGGGTGCGGCAGATATTTGACTTAGTCAATTAATTCGCGGACGAACGGCCTTGCCCGTCCCGGTTGTTAGTAGTAATACTACTAACCATGACTCTGACCGACACCCAGCAAGCCATCCTCGCGCTGATCGCGGAACGGATCGACGCCGAGGGTTTCCCGCCGTCGCAGACGGAGATCGCCCGCGCCTTCGGCTTCAAGGGCGTACGCGCCGCGCAGTACCACCTCGAGGCGCTCGAGGCGGCCGGCGCGATCGAGCGCCTGCCGGGGCGCGCGCGCGGCATCCGCGTGCTGCAGCCGCCGCCGCAGGCGCAGCGCGAGCTGGGGCTGGTCGCCGCGCCCGCGCAGGCCTTCGACGAGGACGCGCTGCGCCTGCCGGTGCTCGGCCGGGTCGCCGCCGGCGCGCCGATCGGCTCGGCCGCCGGGATCGAGCCGGACAACTACGTTCTGCTCGACCGCAACATGTTCTTCCCGTCGCCCGACTACCTGCTCAAGGTCAAGGGCGACTCGATGCGCGACGAGGGCATCTTCGACGGCGACCTGATCGGCGTACACCGCACCCGCGACGCGCGCTCGGGCCAGATCGTGGTCGCGCGCATCGACGACGAGATCACCGTCAAGCTGCTGAAGATCGGCAAGGACCGCATCCGCCTGCTGCCGCGCAATCCCGATTACGCGCCGATCGAAGTGCTGCCCGATCAGGACTTCGCCATCGAAGGCCTGTATTGCGGGCTGGTCCGGCCCAACCGTTGAGCGCCCTCGCCATGGCCAGCGCCCGCTTGTTCGACCGCTACGGCTCCGCGCGCGACTGCGCCGCGGTGGCGGCCGCCGACGCCGCGCTGCGCGGCCTGGACGAGACGATTTCCGCTGCGCTGGCGCGGGGAAATCCGACCCCCGCGCCGGCAACCGCCCGGCAGCGCACGGCCGCTTCGACGGATAATTTGGTTCCCGGCGCCACGATCTCAGCCTCTGCGATACGCGCCCTCTAACGTATCCCCACCACGACAGACTTAAGGAACACAGCGATGGACGAGAACAAGAAGCGCGCGCTTGCGGCCGCCCTGGGCCAGATCGAAAAGCAATTCGGCAAGGGCTCGGTGATGCGCATGGGCGACCGCCCGGTCGAAGCCGCCGAGGTCGTCGGCACCGGCTCGCTGATGCTCGACATCGCTCTGGGCATCGGCGGCCTGCCCAAGGGCCGCGTGGTCGAAATCTACGGCCCGGAATCCTCGGGCAAGACCACCCTGACCCTGCAGGCCATCGCCCAGTGCCAGAAGAACGGCGGCACCGCCGCCTTCATCGACGCCGAGCACGCGCTCGACCCGATCTACGCCGCCAAGCTCGGCGTCAACATCGACGACCTGCTGGTCTCCCAGCCCGACACCGGCGAACAGGCGCTGGAAATCGCCGACATGCTGGTGCGCTCGGCCGCGGTGGACATGGTCGTGGTCGACTCGGTCGCCGCGCTGACCCCCAAGGCCGAAATCGAAGGCGAAATGGGCGACCAGCTGCCGGGCCTGCAGGCCCGCCTGATGTCGCAGGCGCTGCGCAAGCTCACCGGCAACATCAAGCGCTCCAACGTGCTGGTGATCTTCATCAACCAGCTGCGCATGAAGATCGGCGTGATGATGCCGGGCCAGAGCCCGGAAACCACCACCGGCGGCAATGCGCTCAAGTTCTACGCCTCCGTGCGCCTGGACATCCGCCGCATCGGCGCGATCAAGAAGGGCGACGAGATCATCGGCAACCAGACCAAGATCAAGGTCGTCAAGAACAAGATGGCCCCGCCGTTCAAGCAGATCGTCACCGAAATCCTCTACGGCGAAGGCATCTCGCGCGAGGGCGAGCTGATCGACATGGGCGTGGAAGCCAAGCTGGTCGAGAAGTCGGGCGCCTGGTACAGCTGCGACGGCGAACGCATCGGCCAGGGCAAGGAAAACGCCCGCCAGTACCTCAAGGAAAACCCCGAAATGGCCCAGCGGCTGGAAGCGAATCTGCGCGAGAAGTTCGTGCCGGCCGAGGCTTCGCGCGAAGAGAGCAGCGACGAGGATTGATCCTCGCCGGGTCGCTTAGCGAATCGTCCTTGCAATGAGTTCCGATCGGGATGACGGACGGCGTCATGGTGGTGATGCCGGCGGCACGGCCGGGCAGGGTGGCGAGCCCTCGCCCGGCCGTGGAGCGGAGCGTCTGAACGAACTGCGCGCTCGGATGCGCGCGATCGAAAGCGGGAGCCGGTCCGCCGAGGCGGATCGGCCTTCCCGCGAGTCTTTGTTTTCCGATGCGGCGGATCGTCCGGGTACTGCATGGGGCGCGGGATCGGGCGAGAGTCCGCCGGATCCAACCGACAGCGAA
Source organism: Lysobacter sp. K5869 (assembly GCF_018847975.1). Classification (NCBI taxonomy): domain Bacteria; kingdom Pseudomonadati; phylum Pseudomonadota; class Gammaproteobacteria; order Lysobacterales; family Lysobacteraceae; genus Lysobacter; species Lysobacter sp. K5869. The sequence continues at coordinate 3,228,968 of NZ_CP072597.1, forward strand.
TCCGGGCAGGCGAGCCTGTTCGCGCCTCCCCAAGCGCACGGCCGCCACGGCGGCGAGCGTCGCGACCACTGCGGCGGCCATGGCGCTCGCAGCGCGCACGGTCGCGAACACAATCGCGACGATCGCGATCGCCACCGCGATGGCGGGCGCAATCCTTCGTCGGCCTCGACCGACGACGGCTCCCCACGCGAGGCCGATCCCGGCCTGTTCCCCGCGCAATCTCCGCCCGAATCCTCATTCGAACACCCGTTCGCCGACGGCGACGGCCACCTGTTCGACCAAAGTACTAGCGGCCCCTCGCGCCGCGAACGCCGCCGCGCGCCGCGCGAGCAAAGCCCGACCCAGCGCGCGCTCGGCCTGCTGGTCCGGCGCGAGCATTCGCGCAAGGAATTGACCCGCAAACTGACCTCGCGCGGCCTCGAGCGCGAGGCCGTGACCGAAGCCGTCGACCGCCTCGCCGAAGCCGGCTGGCAGGACGACGCCCGCTTCGCCGAGACCCTGGTCCGCAGCCGCGCCAACAACGGCTACGGCCCGATGCACATCCGCGCCGAATTGGGCACCCACGGGCTCGACGGCGAGGCCATCGCCGCGGCCATGGACGCCTTCGAAGGCGACTGGCTGGAGAACGCCCGCGACCTGCTCCGGCGCCGCTTCGGCGAGGACTACGGCGACGACCCGGCGCGGCGCCGAAAAGCCGCCGATCTGCTGATGCGGCGGGGCTTCGAGATGGAAACCATTCGCATCGCCAGCCGTTCGTACGCATCGGACTGAACGTTCAGGCACTTTTCCTGCCGAGCCTTGCGCACAAGAGCCTCCGGCCTGCTAGGCTACGCCGCTTTCGGGTCCCGGGTTGCCTGTTCCAGTCGATGCCCCCATCGTGGTGGCATGGGTTCGGTCGAGCGCTCCGCTCCCGACCAGGCGAATCTTCCCCCAGGCATGAAAACGACCACCGAAATCCGCAGCGATTTCCTCGAGTTCTTTCGGGGCAAAGGCCACACCATCGTGCCGTCGGCTCCGCTGGTGCCGGCCAACGACCCGACGTTGTTGTTCACCAACTCGGGCATGGTCCAGTTCAAGAACGTGTTCCTCGGCAGCGAGAAGCCGGGCTACGTGCGCGCGGCCGACGTGCAGCGCTGCCTGCGCGCCGGCGGCAAGCACAACGACCTCGACCAGGTCGGCTACACCGCGCGTCACCACACTTTCTTCGAGATGCTCGGCAACTGGTCGTTCGGCGACTACTTCAAGGCCGACGCCATCGCCTGGGCCTGGGAACTGCTGACCGGCGTGTGGAAGCTGCCGGCCGAGCGCCTGCTGGTCACGGTCTACCACACCGACGACGAAGCCTACGATCTGTGGAACAAGACGATGGGCATCCCGGCCGAGCGCATCGTGCGCATCGGCGACAACAAGGGCGCGCCGTTCGCTTCGGATAATTTCTGGCAGATGGCCGACACCGGCCCCTGCGGACCCTGCACCGAGATTTTCTACGATCACGGCGACCACATCGCCGGCGGCCCTCCGGGCTCGCCGGATGAAGACGGCGACCGCTTCATCGAGATCTGGAATCTGGTGTTCATGCAGTTCGACCGCCAGCCCGACGGCACCCTGGTGCCGCTGCCGGCGCCGTGCGTGGACACCGGCATGGGCCTGGAGCGTCTGGCGGCGGTGCTGCAGGGCGTGCACGGCAACTATGAGATCGACCTGTTCCGCCATCTGATCGCTGCCGCGGCGCAAGCCACCGGCACCGCCGATCTGGAGAACAAGTCGCTGCGCGTGATCGCCGACCACATCCGCGCCTGCTCGTTCCTGATCGTCGACGGCGTGCTGCCGTCCAACGACGGCCGCGGCTACGTGCTGCGCCGGATCATCCGCCGCGCCCTGCGCCACGGCTGGATGCTCGGCCAGAAGGGCCCGTTCTTCTCCAAGCTGGTGCCGGCGCTGGTCGAGGTGATGGGCGATGCCTATCCCGAACTGGCCGCCAAGGCCGAGTTCGTCGCCCAGGCGCTGCGCGCCGAAGAAGAACGTTTCGCCAATACGCTCGGCAACGGCATGCGTATCTTCAACGACATCGCGGTTCGCTCCGCAGATGGCGGCGTCATTTCCGGACGCGATGCGTTCACCTTGTACGACACATTCGGTTTCCCGGTCGATCTGACCGCGGATATCGCCCGCGAGCGCGGGTTGACCGTCGATATGGACGGTTTCGACAAGGCGATGGCGGAACAGCAGAGCAACGGCGGCGGCACCTTCATCAACAAGACCGGGATGCCGGCCGAAGTCGCCGCGCGTCTGGCGCCGACCGAATTCCTCGGCTACGACCGCCTCATGGAAGGCGGCCTGCAAGTCGTCGCGCTGCTGCGCGACGGCGTCGCGGTCGACGAGCTGCGCATCGGCGACGAAGGCGCGGTGATTCTCGACCGCACCCCGTTCTACGCCGAAAGCGGCGGCCAGGTCGGCGACACCGGCGAACTCGACGAAGCCGGCACGCGCTTCCGCGTCGACGACACGCTGAAGTTCGCCGGCCAGTTCCACGGCCACGTCGGCGTGCTGACCGCGGGCAGCCTCAAGGTCGGCGACCGCCTGCTCGGCGCGGTCGACGCCCAGCGCCGCGCCGCCACCGTGCTGAACCACTCGGCGACCCACTTGCTGCACGCGGCCCTGCGCCGCCTGCTCGGCGAGCACGTCACCCAGAAGGGTTCGCTGGTCGCGCCGGACCGCCTGCGTTTCGACTTCTCCCATTTCAACCCGCTGACCGACGCCGAACTCGCCGAGCTCGAGCGCCAGGTCAACGCGGACGTGCGCCACAACTACGAAGCCGAAGTCCGTCAGATGGGCATGCAGGAAGCCATCGACTTCGGCGCGATGGCGCTGTTCGGCGAAAAATACGGCGATCGCGTGCGCGTGCTGCGCATGGGCGAGGCCTCGACCGAGCTGTGCGGCGGCACCCACGTGTCGCGCACCGGCGACATCGGCTTGTTCAAGATCGTCGCCGAAGGCGGCGTGCAGGCCGGCGTGCGCCGCATCGAGGCGGTGACCGGGCAGGGCGCGCTGGACTACGTGGCCGAAGAGGAAGGCCGTCTGGAGCAGGCCGCGCGCTTGCTCGGCGGCAACCCGGCCGACGTGGCGGACAAGCTGCGCGCGCTGCTGGACCGGCAGAAGAAGCTCGAGCGCGAGCTCGAATCGATCAAGGCCAAGGCCGCCTCCGGCGCCGCCGCCGACCTCGCCGCGTCCGCGGCGCAGATCGGCGCGGTCAAGGTCGTGGCCACCCGGCTGGAAGGTTTCGACGCCAAGGCGTTGCGCGAGGCGGTCGACCGCCTCAAGCAGCAGCTTGGCGATGCGGTGATCGTGCTGGCGGGCGCCAGCGACGGTAAGGCGGCCTTGGTCGCCGGAGTGAACGGAAGCGCGGCTGGCAAGGTCAAGGCGGGGGAACTCCTCTCGCACGTGGCCAGTCAGATCAACGGTAAAGGCGGCGGCCGACCGGACATGGCGCAGGGCGGCGGCGATGACGGCCCGGCCCTGGTCCAAGCTCTTGCGGGCGTCGCGCAGTGGGTTGAGAGTAAGCTAGTCTGAATGGCGAACAGTGACTGCTATCGCTTGCGACCGGGTTTGACCGGTCGCTAAGATGGTTCACGTTTGTGTACAAATTGCAGCATTCTTCCGCGTGGAGAGAATGCCAACGCCGGTGCCTAGGGTGCCGGCTCGAGGAGGTTTTCAATGCTGATCCTGACGCGTCGCGTCGGCGAAACCCTGATGATCGGCGACTCGGTGACGGTCACCGTGCTCGGCGTCAAGGGTAACCAGGTGCGTATCGGTATTACCGCGCCTAAAGATGTCGCGGTCCATCGCGAGGAGATTTACCAGCGCATTCAGCGCGGCGAGGACGCGTCGGACGATTCGGGCAAACACACGGGCGGCTAAGTAAAAAAGTTCGCCTGAAGCGTTGCTGTAATTCAGGCGAGCCGTTATGATTGCGGCCCGCATCGCTTCATAGATGCGGAGAGTTGCCCGAGTGGCCGAAGGGGCTCCCCTGCTAAGGGAGTATAGGGTCAAAAACTCTATCGAGGGTTCGAATCCCTCACTCTCCGCCAGTTGTACCGAAAGCCGCCTACGGCGGCTTTTATTTGCCAGCTCGTCCAAGGCGCCATCGGACAGGTCGGTAAGAGAAGTTTGAAAAATGTTGACGGAAGGCAGTTTGTCCGTCATAATTTTCCAACTAAGCGCCCGTAGCTCAGCTGGATAGAGCACCAGGCTACGAACTTGGGGGTCGGAGGTTCGAATCCTTCCGGGCGCGCCATATTAAGAAGCCGGCAATCGAGAGATTGCCGGCTTTTTTCTTTTGTCCGGATTCCAGCGATACGCGTCGGAGCGTCGGAGCGTCGGAGCGTCGGAGCGTCGGAGCGTCGGAGCGTCGGAGCGTCGGAGCGTCGGAGCGTCGGAGCGTCGGAGCGTCGGAGCGTCGGAGCGTCGGAGCGTCGGAGCGTCGGAGCGTCGGAGCGTCGGAGCGTCGGAGCGTCGGAGCGTCGGAGCGTCGGAGCGTCGGAGCGTCGGAGCGTCGGAGCGTCGGAGCGTCGGAGCGTCGGAGCGTCGGAGCGTCGGAGCGTCGGAGCGGCCTGCGATGTCGCGTCGTCGTAACGGATGTCGTCCCGTGCTTCGTCGGCATGCGACGAGGCATGCGTTCGTTGCGTAGAACGGCATCGACATCGATGTGATGCGCTGTCGCGCAGCGATCTCGATGCGTCGATGCATCCGCGTTCGGAAGAATTCTTACTCGATGTGTCGCATTGCCGTCGCGATGTTGCGATAGAGCTTCCCGCCGCACGAAATACACGTCATAATTGCACTCAGGCGCCCGTAGCTCAGCTGGATAGAGCACCAGGCTACGAACTTGGGGGTCGGAGGTTCGAATCCTTCCGGGCGCGCCATCATTAAGAAGCCGGCAATCGCGAGATTGCCGGCTTTTTCTTTGTCCAACCTTCGTACATCGCGCGGCCGACGCCGGTAACGAAATTGCGCTTGCTGTCGGCGCGTCGTCGCGTTCGCAACAGGGCGCGTTTGCGTCCGCGCGGGTGTTGTAAGTCGTCGCGCGTTTCTATGCCGGCCCGGACCTTGGCGCGCGAAGCGATGCCGGTTCCTCTGCATCGGCGCAGCCGTTTTCCGACCGCCATGGGAGCGCGCCGCCCCCGCAAGGCCTACCTGTAGGAGCGGCGCAAGCCGCGACCGCGAAACCGAAGCTACAGCGCCAATGCGAGGGCGAAATGCCACTCGACGCGCGGCGTCCGCGCTGACTTGTTCCGCGTACGAAAGCGCGTAGTTTCGCTCCCTGACGGAGGCTTCGCAGCAGCGTGGTCGTGCGCGGTCGCGGCTTGCGCCGCTCCTACAGGTAGGCCATGCAGGAGCGATACGAACTGGGGAGCGGGGCTCGGCGCGAATCGCGCCTCCAACGCGCCTCAGTGCTTGTCGATGAACCGCAACCCCACCCCCGGCTCGGTCGCGATGTAGCGCGGTGCGGCCGCGTCGTCGCCGAGCTTGTGGCGCAGTTTGCCGACCAGGATGCGCAGGTAGTGGGTGTCTTCCTGATGCGTCGGGCCCCACAGTTCGCGCAGCAGCTGCGGCTGGGTCACCACCCGGCCGGCGTGTTGGAACAACAGGGCGAGCAGCGCGTATTCCTTGCGCGCCAGGACGACGGGTTCGCCGTCGAGGTGGACTTCGCGGCGGGCGAGGTCGATGCGCAGGCGGCCGTCGTCGAACACCGGCAGGGTTTCGCCCTGCGGGCCGTGGGCGCGCAGCAAGGCGCGCACGCGCGCCATCAGTTCCTGCACGCCGAAGGGTTTGGTCACGTAGTCGTTGGCGCCGCCGTCGAGCGCGGCGACTTTTTCCGCCTCGCTGGAGCGCACGGTCAGCAGGATCACCGGCACGCTCGACCATTGCCGCAGCTCGCGCAGCACGTCGTGGCCGTCGCGGTCGGGCAGGCCGAGGTCGAGCACGACCAGATCGGCGCCGCGCGTGGCCAGCGATTCCAGGCCGGCGTTGCCGGTGTCGGCCAGATCCACGACGTAGCCTTGCGCGCGCAGGGCGATGTCGAGGAACTTGCGGATCTGCGGTTCGTCGTCGATCACCAGCACGCGCGCGGGCGCGGCGGAGGCGGAGGGGGCGTGATCCTGCGTCATGGCGCGGAGGCGGCGTCGGCCTTGGGTTCGGGTTCGATGGGCGGCAGGGTAATGCGGATCGTGGTGCCGCGGCGACCCTGGGCGTCGGGCTGGCCGGGCAGGGCGACCACGCTGCCGCCGTGGGCGCCGATCATGCCCTGGCAGATCGCCAGCCCCAGGCCGGTGCCTTGGCGGCCGCGGTCGCCGCGCTCGACGCTGTAGAACATGTCGAAGATGCGCGCGCGTTCGTCCTCGGGAATGCCGGGGCCGCGGTCGCTGACGTCGATGCGCAGCACTTGCTCGGGGCCGCCGGGCTCGCCGTCGACGCGGCGCGCCTCGATCGTCACCGGCGCGTCGCTCGGGGAGAACTTCACCGCGTTTTCCAGCACGTTGAACAAGGCCTGTTCGATCAGCGCCGGGTGCACCCAGATCGGGCCGAGGCCCGGCTGCAAGCGCACGTCGAAGCGCGCCGCCGGCTCGTAGCGCTGCAAGCGCGTCACCGCCGAGCCGATCAGCTCGTCCACGCCGATCCAGTCGCGGTTGAGGGCGAGGCCGCCGTGGCCGAGCCGGGTCATGTCGAGCAGGTTCTGGATGTAGCGGTCGAGCCGCTCGCCTTCGATGCGGATGGTTTCCAGCAAGGCGTGGCGGTCCTCGCGCGGCATCGCGTCGGCGTAGTTGTCCAGGCTGCTGGCCGCGCCGATGATCGAGGCCAGCGGCGAGCGCAGATCGTGCGAGACCGAGGACAGCAGCGCCGAACGCAAGCGCTCGGTTTCGCCGCTGACGCGCGAATCTTCCAGGTCGGCGACCAGCCGCGTGCGCAGCACCGCTTGCGCGATGTCGTCGGTCATCGCCTCGGCGAGGCGGCGTTGCTCGGGCCCGAGCCGGGTCAGCGACGCAGGCAGGCGCAGGCCGACCAGACCGGTCGCGGGCTTGTCGCCGGCGTCGCCGGTCAACGGCAGCAGCCACCATTCCGAACCGGCTAGCGTGTCGGTGTAGCGCCCGGCCTGTTGCCGATGCTTGAGCGCCCAGTCGGCGGCGGCGCGGTCCTTGTCGCTGAGCTCGGGCAGATGCGCGCCGGCCAGCGGCGCCTTGCCGACGTAGACGAACACTTCCGCGCCGAGCGAGCGCTTGAGCGCGCGCTTGCCGGCGCGCATCACCTGACCGGCGTCGGCGGCGGTGGCCAGTTCGCGCCCGAGCGTCTGCAATTCGGTGGCGTGCGCGTTGGCCGCGCGCAGCGCCATCACCTGCATGCGCAGCTTCGAGGCGAGGCGGCCGGCGACGAGCGCGGCGATCAGGAACAGCGTCACCGTGGTCACGCCCCGGCGCGCGCCGATCAGCAAGGTGAAGCGGGGTTCGATGAAGAAGAAATTGTAGGCGAGGAAGCACAGCGCCGAGGCCAGCACCGCCGCGGTCATGCGCGTGCGCGCGGCGACGACGACCACCGCGACGATGAACACCAGCGACAAATCGTCCAGGCCGATCCAGCGTTCGGCAAACCATGCCAGCACCGTGGCCACCGCCACAGCGACCACGGCCAGCGCGGCGTCGCTGCGGCTCAGCAGGCCGCGCAGGCGGCCGCCGTTCTCGCGCAGCGAGCGGCGCGCGCGGGCGCGGGCCTCGGGCGTGCTGACGATGGTCAGTTCGTAGTGCGCGCCGCGCTGGATCAACTGCTGGGTGAGGGTGCGGTTAACCATGCGCGCCAGCGGCCGCTCGCGGGTGCGGCCGAGCACGATCGTCGAGACGCCGGCGCGTTCGCCATGATCGAGCAAGGCATCGACGATGCTGTTGCCGTGCAGCACCACCGCCTCGCCGCCGAGCCGGCGGGCGAGGGCGAAGGCGCGGTCGAGTTCGCTCTGGCGCTGCGGGTCCGGCGAGCCGCCGGTCTGCACGGTGACCACCAGCCACGGCGCATCGCGGCGTTCGGCCAGACGCCGGGCCACGCGCACCAGATATTCGGACTGGCCGAGGCCGTCGATCGCCACCATCACCGCGCGCCGCAGCGGCACGCCGGGCAGGCCGCGCGCGGTCTGCGCCTCGCGCAGGTCGCTGTCGACGCGATCGGCCGCGGTCTGCATCGCCAACTCGCGCAGCGCGGTGAGGTTGGACGGCGAGAAGAAGGCCTGCAGCGCGTGCGCGGCCTGTTCGGGCACGTAGACCTTGCCTTGCTGCAAGCGCTCGATCAGCTCGCGCGGCGGCAGATCGACCAGGACGATGTCGCGCAGGCGGTCGAACAGCGCGTCGGGCACGGTTTCGCTGACGCGCACGCCGGTGATGCGGTGGACGACGTCGTTGAGGCTTTCCAGGTGCTGGATGTTGACCGTGGTGTAGACGTCGATGCCGGCGTCGAGCAGTTCCAGCACGTCCTGCCAGCGCCGCTCGTGGCGGCTGCCGGGCGCGTTGCGGTGGGCGAGTTCGTCGACCAGGGCGACCTTGGGCTTGCGCGCGATCAGCGCGTCGAGGTCCATTTCCTCGAGCGTGCGGCCTTGGTAGTCGCTGCGCTTGCGCGGCAGCACCTCCAGGCCTTCGACCAGGGCCGAGGTTTCGGCGCGGCCGTGGGTTTCGACGATGCCGACGACCGCGTCGATCCCGCGGCGCTGCAGTTCGCGCGCGCGGCCGAGCATGGTGTAGGTCTTGCCGACGCCGGGGGCGGCGCCGAGAAAAATGGTGAGGCGGCCGGCGCCCTGGCGTTGCAGTTCGCCCATGAGGGCATCGGCTTGGGCGCTGCGGGGGTCGCTCATGCGGGGATTGTGCGCTTGGGGGGGGAGGGGTGTGTAGTGGCGTGTGGGTTTTCGGTTGGGGGTAGGAGCGGCGTGAGCCGCGATTGCGGAGGGGCGATGGGTTTTCGTCGTGGTTGTATTGGCGCGGTCGCGGCTTGCGCCGCTCCTACAGTCGGAAACGAAACCGGCTGGAGTCCCTGTTAGGAGCGGTGCGAGCTGCGGCCGCGAAAACGCAACTACGCCGAATCCCACTTACCGTCATTCCGGCGAAAGCCGGAGTCCATTTTGCCGTTGCCGTTGCCGTTGCTGTTGCTGTTGCCTTTCGCTTGGACGCATCCCCACCCGAGGCCCACGCTCCAAAGCCCCGGAGGGCGCGCGCATGGATGCGCGCGTGCGCCGTAGGGGCATGGATGCCCCTTACGGCGCAGCCCCGCGCCGGGTGCTGGACCTAGTGGCTCTTGACTCTAAAACCAGCGTTTTTCTTTGGTTACTTTCTTTTGTCGCGCTGACAAAAGAAAGTAACTCGGCCGCTTGCGGACGAAAGCTCTTAGCGTTTGATCTTCGCTTGTCGTCGCGCGTTCTTGCGGTGAGGAAGGGGAAGCAACATCAAAATGGATTCCGGCTTTCGCCGGAATGACGGAGTGTGAGCTGCGTTTCTCGCAGGTGGCGATGGCGGACACCCTACCCACCGTCATTCCGGCGAAAGCCGGAACCCATTTTGACTTTGCCGTCGGCTTTGCTCTTTCCGAAGCAACGAGTGACGACAAGCGACAATCCAAAGCGTTCCATCCGCAAGCGGCCGGGTCACTTTCTTTGTCTTGCCAAAGAAAGTAACCAAAGAAAGGCGCTTTCCTTGTTTTCGAATCAAGAGCCACTAGGGCTCACAGCGACGCGGGGCCGCGCCATAAGGGTCATCCTGACCCATGGCGCGCGTGCGCATCCATGCGCACGCCCTTCGGGGCTGCGGAGCGTGTGCTTCGGGCGGGGATGCGTCAAAGCGAACAGCAACGGCAAAGGCAACCGCTAATGGATTCCGGCTTTCGCCGGAATGACGGTGGGAGGAGTGCCGAGGATGGCGGGCGAATTACCGCATTGCCGCATCAGCGCTTCTGCGCCGCGGCCGCATCCAGCGCCAGATTGAGCTTGAGCACGTTCACCCTCGGCTCGCCGAGCGCGCCGAATTGCGGGGCTTCGGTGTTTTGCGCGATCAGCGCTTCGACTTGTGCCGCGTCGAACCCGCGCGCCTGGGCCACGCGCGCGGCTTGCACCTGGGCGGAACGCGGGGAGATGTGCGGGTCCAGGCCGCCGCCGGATTGGGTCGCCAGCTCCGCCGGGACGGCGCTCTCGGCGATGCCTTCGCGCTTGGCGATCGCTGCGGTTTCCTCGGCGAGGCGTTTGCGCAGGTCGGGGTTGCTGCGCGCCTGATTGCTACCGGATGCGGACATCGGGTCGTACTTGGCGGCCGAAGGGCGCGGTTGGAAGTAACGCTTGTCGGCGAAGGGTTGCGCGACCAGTTCCGAACCGACGGCGCGGCCGCCTTGTTCGACGATAGAGCCGGTGGCTTGCGCGGGAAACGCGACGCGGCCGAGGGCGGTGCCGGCGAGCGAATAGGCCAGGCCGAAGCCGAGCAGCGAGATGGCGGCGTACAGCAGCGGGGCGCGCAGGGAAAGGCGGTCGTCGATGCTGGGGGCGCAGGTGGGTTGGGTGTTCATTGCGGTGTTCCTTGGTATGCGAGGGTGGAGCCCTCGCCTCGACCCCTCTCCCGCGGACGGGAGAGGGGCTCAGGTGAGTCAGAAAATCGCCGACAGCGCCAGGTCGATCAGCTTGATCGCGGCGAACGGCAGCAGCACGCCGCCGAGGCCGTAGACCAGCATGTTCCGGCGCAGCAGCGCGACCGCGGTGGCGGGCTTGAAGCGCACGCCGGCCAGGGCCAGCGGGATCAGCGCGGGGATGATGATCGCGTTGAAGATCAGCGCGGCCAGCACCGCGTTGGTCGGGCTCGACAGGTGCATGATGTTGAGCGCGGCCATCTGCGGAATCGCTGCGGCGAACAGCGCCGGCAGGATCGCGAAGTACTTAGACACGTCGTTGGCCAGCGAGAACGTGGTCAGCGCGCCGCGGGTGATGAGCTGCTGCTTGCCGACTTCGACCACCGCCAGCAGCTTGGCCGGATCCGAATCCAGATCGACCATGTTGCCGGCTTCCTTGGCCGCCTGCGTGCCGGAGTTCATCGCCAGACCGACGTCGGCCTGCGCCAGCGCCGGGGCGTCGTTGGTGCCGTCGCCGACCATCGCGACCAGACGGCCGCCGGCTTGCTCGGCGCGGATGCGGGCGAGCTTGTCCTCGGGCCGGGCTTCGGCGATGTAATCGTCCACGCCCGCTTCGGCGGCGATGGCGGCGGCGGTGAGCGGGTTGTCGCCGGTGATCATCACCGTGCGCACGCCCATCGCCCGCAACCGCGCGAAGCGTTCCTTGACGCCGTGCTTGACCACGTCCGACAGCTCGACCACGCCGAGCACGTAACGCCCTTCGGCCACCACCAGCGGGGTGGCGCCGCCGCGCGCGACTTGTTCGATGCGCGCGGCCAGTTCCGCGGCGACGTCGCCGCCGAGCGAGCGCACGTAGTTGCCGATGGCGTCGCCGGCGCCCTTGCGGATCGAACGCGCGCCGCCCGGATACTCCTCGGGCAGATCGACGCCGGACATGCGCGTCTGCGCGGTGAACTGCAGATAATCGGCGCGCTCGGGCTCCGGCACCGCGCTGTGCTGCTCGCGCGCCAGACGCACGATGGACTTGCCTTCCGGGGTGGGATCGGCGAGCGAGGCGAGCAGGGCGGCGTCGCGCAGTTGCGAGCGGTCGACGCCGGCGAGCGGATGGAACGCGGTGGCCTGACGGTCGCCGTGGGTGATGGTGCCGGTCTTGTCGAGCAGCAGCACGTCGACGTCGCCGGCCACTTCCACCGCCTTGCCCGACTTCGCCAACACGTTGGCCGAGAGCGCGCGGTTCATGCCGGCGATGCCGATCGCCGGGAGCAGGCCGCCGATGGTGGTCGGGATCAGGCAGACCAACAGCGCGATCAGCAGCAGCGGGTCGAGCTTGGCGCCGACGAACTGGGCGAAGAACGGCAGCGTGGCGACCACGATCAGGAAGGTCAGCGTCATCGCCGCCAGCAGCATGGTCAGGGCGATTTCGTTCGGCGTCTTCTGCCGGTTGGCGCCTTCCACCAGCGCGATCATGCGGTCGAGGAAGCTCTGGCCGGGTTCGGCGCTGACTTCCACCACGATCTCGTCCGACAGCACCTTGGTGCCGCCGATCACGCCGGAGCGGTCGGTGCCGGCCTCGCGCAGCACCGGCGCGGATTCGCCGGTGACCGCCGATTCGTTGATCGTGGCCAGACCCTTGACGATTTCGCCGTCGGCCGGAATCAACTCGCCGGCCGAGACGATGACGCGGTCGCCGGGCTTGAGCGTCGAAGCGGCGACGCGGGTTTCGTTGCGGCCGACGGTGTCGAGCTTTCGCGCCACCAGATCGCGGCGGGCGGCGCGCAGGGACGCCGCCTGACCGCGGCCGCGCGCTTCGGCGACGGCTTCGGCGAAGTTGGCGAACAGCACGGTCACGAACAAGATCACCGTGACCGCGGCGCCGAACGCGGTGTTGCCCGGGACGAACAGCGTGATCAGCGCCGACAGCACGGTGCCGAGCAAGACCACGGCCATGATCGGGCTGCGCACGGCGTGGTGCGGAGCGAGTTTGACGAAGGATTCGCGGATCGCCGCGCGGAAACCGGCGGCGTCGAGGCCGGCGACGGCGCCGCTGCGGCGCTGGGCGCCCAAGTGTGTGTTGTTGTTCATAAGGCTTTACCTCACAGAGCCTTGGCCGCGAGCGTCAGATGGTCGGCGATCGGGCCGAGCACCAACGCGGGCATGAATTGCAGGACGGTCAGGATCACGATCACCGCGATCAAGGTCAGGGCGAACGTCGGCGTTTCCGCATGCAGGGTGCCGCCGCTTTCCGGCGCCACGCGTTTGCGCGAAAGCAGGCCGGCGACGGCGAGCGGCACGATCAGCGCGGGGTAGCGGCCCAGCGCCAGCACCGCGGCGCAGCTGAGGTTCCACCAGTACGTGGCGTCGCCCAAGCCCTCGAAACCCGAACCGTTGTTGGCGAATGCCGAGGTGTACTCGTAGAACACCTGGCCGATGCCGTGGAAGCCGGGATTGGAGTTGCCGGTGATCGAGGGAATCGCCAGGGTGATCGCGCTGAAGCCCAACACCACCAGCGGTTGCAGCAGGATCAGCAACGCCAGCAGGCGCACTTCGGGCGCTTCGATCTTGCGGCCGAACAGTTCCGGCGTGCGGCCGGTCATCAAGCCGGCAAGGAACACCGACAGCAGCAGATACACCAGGAACTGCTGCAGGCCGCAGCCGATGCCGCCCCAGATCGCGTTGATCAGCATGTTGACCATCGCCATGCCGCCGGTCAGCGGCGCCAGCGAGTCGTGCATGGCGTTGACCGAGCCGTTGCTGCTTTGCGTGGTCAGCGCCGACCACAGCGCCGAATCGCTGGCGCCGAAGCGGGTTTCCTTGCCTTCCATCAGCGCGATGTCGGTGGTGGTGGCCGAATGCGCTTCCGACCACACCGACAAGCCGGTGGAGACCGTGGACATCAGCAACATGCTGCCGAACACCAGCGCGGTGAGCTTACGCCGGCCGGTGAACGGGCCGATCATGAAGGTCACCGCGACCGGAATCAGGATCAGCGCGAGGGTTTCGATCAGGTTGGAGAACGGCGTCGGATTTTCCAGCGCGACCGTGCTGTTGGGGCCGTACCAGCCGCCGCCGTTGGTGCCGAGTTGCTTCGCGGCGACCATGGCCGCGACAGGCCCTACAGGAATCTTCTGTGCTTTCAGCTCGACGCTTTGATCGAGCGGCGAAACAGTCGCGCCGCCCTGCAACGTCGACGGCACGCCCTGCCACGTCAGCAACAGCGCCCACAGCAAGCACAGCGGAATCATGAAGCGCAGCGTGGCGCGGGTCACGTCGGCCCAGTAATTGCCGAGGTCGCGGGTCTCGCCTTCGCGCGCCGGCGCGGCGGAATTCGCCATCGCCTGACGGCCGCCGAACAAGCCGCGCAGGGTCGCCGCGACGATCGCCAAGCCCATCATCGGCGTCACCACCTGCAGGCCGACGATGCCGACCATCTGCGACAGATAGCTCAGCTGCGCCTGACCGGAGTAGTGCTGCTGGTTGGTGTTGGTGAGGAAGGACACCATGGTGTGCAGCGCGGTGTCCCAGCGCATGTTGGGCGCGGCGTCGGGATTGAACGGCAGCCAGGCCTGGGTCATGAACAAGGCCCACACCAGCACGGCCAGCACGGCGTTGCTGAGCAAGAACGCCAGCGCGTAGCCGCGCCAGCTCATGCCGCGCGACGGGTCGGTGCCGAGCGCGCGGTAGATCGCGCGCTCCAGCGGCAGGAACAGCGGGTCCAGGCGCGAGCGGTCGCCGCGCATGACCCGCGCCAGATACAAGCCCAGCGGCCAACCCAGGCCGATGGCGAGCGCGAATACGAGGAAGATTTCGATCATGACGAACACCGGACGGTGATGAGGGCGGCGCCGCGCATCCGGCGCGGCGACGGCCCAGCGCGCGACCGCTCAAGCGGCGGTCGCGCTAAGGAGTGGAACCGCGGCGCGTTCCTCGCGCCGCGGGCGCGCCGTCAAAAATCCTCGGGGCGCAGCACGACGTAGAGCAGGTACGCGGCGGCCACCAGGACCGAAATCGCGCACAGCATCGAGAGCCAGCCGGGCATGGTCGTGTCTCCTGTCAGAAGGACGCCTGGATCGCGGCTTCCACGCGCGAGCCGGCCAGGGAATCGCCGAAGATCCGCTCGGCGTTGCGGTCGGTGCCGTGCGCGGTCAGGCGCAGCTCGAACGGCGCCTTGAACGCCCAGATCGCGCTGAGCTGGCCGTGGGTGTAGCTGCGGTCGTAGACGTCGTCGAGGAAGTAGTGGCCGACCGCGGCCTCGAAGCGCAACGCATCGTTGACCGGGAAGCGCGCGCCGAGCTGCGAATAGACGCCGCGGTCCTTGCTGCCGAGCGCTTCGTTGGAATACGCCAGCGACAGCCAGTAGTTGTCGCGATAGGTCACCGTGCCGTTGAGCTCGGTCCAGTTCAGATCGACCGTGGTGGACGGATAGCGGTAGTGCAGGACGTTGACGTCGAGCGCCCAGTCCGGCGCGATCTTGCCGGCCCAGCCGACGGTGAAGTCGAGTTCGCTGCTGGCGTGGGTTTCAGGCGCGAATTCGACGCCCGAGCCCCACACCGAGGCATAGAAGCCGCTGCGGTGCGCGGCCTTGAAGCCGACTTGCGCGGCCGGGTCGCCCTGGCTCTGCGAGCTGCCGCGCCAGACGTAGTCGCTGGTCAGCGCGGCCGAGCCGCTGAGAGTGAAAGCGGGCGGCTCTGACGAGCGCGTTTCTTCGGCCTGCGCGTTCGCGCCCAGCGCGAGCAGGCCGAGGCCGGCGCAAGCGGCCAGCAGCAAGGGCGCGGCGGCTTCGCGGCGGCGGAACAGGTGATGCGACGACGACATGGAAGTATCCGGGAAGGAGCGTACGAGGCCGGTTCGGCCACGTGTTCATTCTCGGAAGGGCGGGCGTAAAGCCGCTATTTCGTGATCGGCGTCGTTGCGTAAATTCGGCGTAAAAGATCGCGCCGGCGGCGTAAATGCGGGCAGTGTTCCTGTAGGAGCGGCGTGAGCGGCGACCAACCGAAGCGACGAAATACCACGCCTGTCGCCGAAGACCGGCAACTGTACGCGCGTCGGAGGCTACGACCGATTGTTTTCGGCTTCGGCGACAGCGCATTGGTGCGTCGCTTCGGTTGGTCGCGGCTCACGCCGCTCCTACAGGGAGCTAGCGCAACAACGCGGCGACCACAGCATCAGGCCGCTTCATCCACGCGAAATGATCGGCCGCAACGCCCAACTCCCGCGCACCCAGCTCCACCGCTTCGACCTGCGCCAGCGGCAACTTGCCGAGCAAAAAATCCTGCGAGGCGCGCGGCACCAGCCAATCCTCGACCATGCGCACCGCGCGCGCGTCCACGCGCACCTGCGCCATGCCGGCCTCGATGTCCGCCTCGACGCCGCGCGCCGCGTACACGCCGCTCAACGCGGTGCGGCCCCAGTCGCGGATCAGGCTGCGCGCTTCGGTGCCGCCGAAACCGATGCGGCGGCCGGGCAGGGTGCCGTTGACCCGCGCCAGCCACGGCAGGAAGCGATAGATCAGCGGCATCGCCAGACGCGTCGGCATCGGCCACGTCGGCCAATACGGCGCGCCGCTGGCGACCAGCCACAGCGAAGTCGGAATGTTCGGATCGCCGCTCAACGCGGCCAGCCCGAGGCGCATGCAGGCCATCTGCCCGCCGAGGCTGTGGCCGCCGACGATGCGCGGCACGCCCGGCAGCAGCGCGGCGACTTCGGCGTCGCTGACCGGCAGATCGTCGAGCAGCAGTTCGCGATAGCCCCAATCGTTGTCGCGGCTGGCGCGCAGGTTGCTGCTGCCGTTGCCGCGCCATTCGTGCACGAACACGGCGATGCCGCGCGCGGCCAGCGCGTCGGCGAAGGCTTGGTAATGGCGCGCGGCCACGCCCAGCGCCGGCAGCCACAACAGGCTGGCGCTGGGAGCGGGCGGAATCGTGCAGGCCAACGACCAGCGATAGCCGTCGCCGGAGGCCAGCGAGCGTTGTTCGATGCGCGTCGGCTCAGCCATGCGGCGCGGCGCCGAAATGATCGAGCACCAACACCTCGCCGCGGCCCGGCCGGTAACCCTGGCGCAGCGCGACGTGCACGTAGTCGGCCGCGGCGACGCTGGCGTCTTCCAACGAACGGCCCAGACACAGATTCGCCGCGACCGCCGACGCCAGCGTGCAGCCGGTGCCGTGCGCGTCCACGCGCAGGCGCGGATGCGCGATCTCGCGCGGTGCGGCGCCGGGCGCGGCGAACAGATCGACCACCTCGCCGTCGCCGGGCAGGTGGCCGCCCTTGAGCAGCACCGCGCGCGCGCCGAGCGCGAACAGGCCGTCGAGCGCGTCGCGCATCGCGTCGCGGTCGGCGATCGGCGCGTCGATCAGCAATTCGGCTTCGGGCAGGTTGGGGGTGACCACGCTCGCCAGCGGCAGCAGCCGCGTGCGCAGCGCGTCCAGCGCCGAGGGTTCGAGCAGGCGCGCGCCGGAGGTGGCGACCATCACCGGATCGAGCACCAACCACTGGGGCCGGTAATGCTCCAGCGCATCGGCCACGGCGTGGATCACCTCGGCCGTGGCGAGCATGCCGAGCTTGACCGCGCGCACGTCGAAGTCGTCGAAGCAGGCGTCGATCTGCGCGCGCAGAAAACCGATGTCGGGCACGTGCACCGCGCTGACGCCGCGGGTGTGCTGCGCGGTCAGCGCGGCCAGCGCGCTGAGGCCGTGCACGCGGTACGCGGCGAAGGTCTTGAGGTCGGCCTGGATGCCGGCGCCGCCGCCGGAGTCGGAGCCGGCGATGGTCAGGGCGGAAACGATGGAGGATGCGCTCATGGCGCAAGCGTAGCGAAAAGCGCCCGGCGCGGCAGTGCGGGCTTGGGCGCGATGCTCAGGCCGCGGCGGCGGACGCGGTCGCGCGCCGGCGGACGATCAGGTCGCGGATCGTCCACCCGGCCAGCGCCAACGCCGCCAGCGCCATCAGCGGGTCCAGGAACACGCAGATCAGGCGTCCGAACCACGCCCATTCGGTCTGCGCGCTGCCGGTGGCCTTCGGGTGCAGGCCGATGTGCAGGCGCGTCGGCACGCCCGCCAGTTCCGGCACCGGCCGCGTTACCTGCGCTTGCAGCCGGTACCAGCCCGGTCGCGCGGAGAAACTGGTTACGGTGCGGAAGAAATCGTCGCTGCCCCAGCCGCTCAAGCCGTCGGCGACGGGTTCGCCCTGGGCGACGACGCGGCCGCTGTCGATCTCGCTCAGCGACCAGCGCAGCGGCACCGCCACGCCTTCGGACACCGGCTGGCCGTCGCGCAGCACCGGCGCTTCGAGCAGTTCGCGCAAACGTTGCCCGTCGCCCGCTGGTTTGCGGAAAACCAATTGCATCTGATAGTGGTCGCGCGCGCGCAGGCGGATGCGCTGGTCGATCGCGCCGCCGTCGGCGACCGCGAGCGGCGCGTCCAGCGGCGAGGCCTGCAAATCGTCGGCCCAGTACTCGAACCCGATCCGCGCCAGCAGCAACACGGCGAATGCCGCCAGCGCGAATCGCAGTGCCGTCGGTGACGTCCTTGTCGTCGCCTGCATCGTTTACAGCACTTCCGAAGCGTAATCGGCCAGACGCGAACGCTCGCCGCGGCGCAAGGTGACGTGCGCGCTGTGCGCCCAGCCCTTGAAGCGGTCGACCGCGTAGGTCAGGCCCGAGGTGGTTTCGGTCAGGTACGGCGTATCGATCTGCTCGACGTTGCCCAGGCAGACGATCTTGGTGCCGGGGCCGGCGCGGGTGATCAGGGTCTTCATCTGCTTCGGGGTGAGGTTCTGCGCCTCGTCCAGAATCAGCCAGCGGCTGAGGAAGGTGCGGCCGCGCATGAAGTTCATCGAGCGGATCTTGATCCGCGAAGCGAGCAGGTCGTTGGTCGCCGCGCGGCCCCAGGCGCCGCCGTCCTGGTTGTGGGTCAGCACTTCCAGGTTGTCGGTCAGCGCGCCCATCCACGGGGTCATCTTTTCTTCCTCGGTGCCGGGCAGGAAGCCGATGTCCTCGCCGACGCTGACCGTGGCGCGGGTCATGATGATCTCGCGGTAGCGCTGCTGATCCATCGTCTGCGCCAGACCCGCGGCCAGCGCCAGCAAGGTCTTGCCGGTGCCGGCGGTGCCGAGCAGGGTGACGAAATCGATCTCCGGATCCATCAGCGCGTTGAGCGCGAAGTTCTGCTCGCGGTTGCGCGCGCTGATGCCCCACACCGCGTGCTGGTGATGGCGGAAGTCGTCGACGATCTGCAAGGTCACGCGCTCTTCGCCGACCTTGGTGACCTTGAGCTCGGACTCGTCGTCGCCCGGCAGGTACAGGAACTGGTTCGGATACCAGTCGTCGTTCTCGGTGCGGCCGATCTCGTAGAAGGTGCGGCCCTTTTCGGTCCACGACTTCAGATCCTTGCCGTGGCGCTGCCAGAAATCCTCGGGCAGCGCGGTGGCGCCGGTGTAGAGCAGGCTGAAGTCGTCGAGCGCGCGATCGTTTTCGTAGTCTTCCGATACGATCCCGGCGATCGACGCCTTGATCCGCAGGTTGATGTCCTTGGACACCAGCACCACCGGCGCGCCCGGGTCGCTTTCCTTGAGCGCGAGCACCGCGCCGAGGATCTGGTTGTCCGGGATGACGGTGCCGAAGCGCTTGCCGGCGTCGAAGGAATCGGTCTGGAAGCGCAGCTTGCCGATGCTCTGCGCGCCGCGCAGTTGCAGCCCTTGCGGACGCACCAGCGAGATCCCGCTGGAAATCTTGTCGGTGCCCTCGGCCTCGATCAGCTCGTTGAGGAAACGGCTGACCTGACGCGCGTTGCGGCTGGCTTCGGAGGTGCCTTTCTTGCCGTTGTCGAGCTCTTCGATGACCTGCATCGGCAGGTAGACGTCGTGCTCCTCGAATTTGAACAGCGCGGTGGGATCGTGCATCAGCACGTTGGTATCCAGCACGTAGATGCGCTTGCTTCGTGTCATCGACAACTCCGCGGGAGAGTGGCGTGGCGGCACGCCGGGGGAAAAGGAATCGGGTGGCTGCGCACCGGCGCGCAGGCGTGCGCGCACGGCGGCGCCGCCGTGGCCCGCGGGGCGGGACGGCGGCGCGTCGGGAAAAGGGGCGGCCTCACTGGGCGGCGTGTTCCTTGAGAGCGTCGAGTACGGCTTGCGCATGCCCGGCGACTTTCACCGGACGCCATGACTGCACGATGACGCCCTTGGGATCGATCAGGAAGGTGCTGCGCTCGATGCCCAGGTACTTGCGGCCGTACAGCGACTTTTCCTTGATCACGCCGAAGGCGTTGCACAAGGTTTCGTCCTTGTCGCTGATCAGGTCGAACTGGAAACCCTGCTTGGCGCAGAAGTTCTGGTGCGACTTGACCGAATCGCGCGACACGCCCAGCACCGTGGCGCCGAGCTTCTTGAACTTGGCCAGGTGGGCGTTGAAGTCGAGCCCTTCGGTGGTGCAGCCGGGCGTGCTGTCCTTCGGGTAGAAGTACAGCACCAGCCAGCCGCCGGCGTAGTCCTTGAGCTTGACCGTTTCGCCGCTGGACAGGGCCAGGTCGTAGTGGGGGGCTTTGCCGCCGTAAGCGCGATCGCCGGTGTCGAGCATGATGGGGAGCGTACCGTCAGAACTTCATCGGATCCATGATGGCGTCCAGGTTCAAGTGGTCGCAGAACTCGAGGAAATCGTCGCGCAGCGCGGCGATGTGCATGCTGGAAGGCACGCCGATCGTGATCTGGGCCGAGAACATGTCCGCCCCGGTCTGCATCGCGCGGTAGCGCGAGCAGTGCAGGCTTTCGATGGTGATGCCTTGGCGGTCGAAGAAGTCGGCCAGCTGGAACAGGATGCCGGGCTTGTCCGCGGCGACCACTTCGACGATGTAGGGCAGCAGGCTGGACTGCACCTGCTTGGCGCCGGTGCGGTACCACACTAGCTTGAGGCCTTCCTCGCGCTCGAGCCGGGCCATCATGGCTTCCAGCTTGGCCACCGAATCCCAGGACCCCTGGGCCAGCGCGGTCACCGACACGTCGCGGCCGACCGTGGACAGGCGCGCGTCGACGAGATTGCAGCCCGAATCGGCGATCCGGCGCGTCACCGACAACAGCGGCGACTCCGGATGCGTCGTATAGGCGTTGATCAGGAGGTGGTTTTCGTTCGGCGACGGCCGGGAAGCGGAATCGGTCAAGGCGGCGCCTGCAAGGGGAGCGATGTCGGCTCGGAGAATGAACGGCGGCCCGGACGCGGGCAGCGACTGCGGGTCAGCATACTTGCCCGCGCTTTCGCGCCGCAAGTAACATCGCCCGGTGTATGGCCGTCCGGCGGCACGGTTTCGCGCCCGCAGGCCCGGCTTTGCGCAATACGTTTCGCAGTTCGGCTTCGGGACCGCCCCGACCGCGCCCGCGCCGGCCCCGCCGCGCCGGGTCCGCTCGCGGTCCCCGGGCCGTCCCGTCCGCCCCCAGCGTCCGTCCGCGGCCGCCACCTCTGATAGGTTCCACCTTGCGACTTACCGGCAGCATCACCGCGCTGGCGACGCCGTTCACCGCGTCCGCCGAACTCGACCTGGACGCCTGGCGCTCGCTGTTGGCGAAACAGTTGGAGGGCGGCACCCTGGCGGTCGTGGTCGCGGGGTCCACCGGCGAGGCGGCGGCGCTGTACGACGCGGAATACGACGCGCTGCTGCGCGCGGCGGTGGAATTCGTCGCCGGGCGCATCCCGGTGCTGGCCGGCACCGGCCTGTCCAACACCGCCAAGACCATCGAACTGAACCGGCGCGTGGCCGCGCTCGGCGCCGACGCGGCGCTGGTGGTCGCGCCGCCGTACGTGCGCCCGACCCAGGCCGGCCTGCTCGCGCATTACCGCGCCATCGCCGACGACGGCGCGCTGCCGATCGTGCTCTACAACGTGCCCGGCCGCACCGGCTGCGACCTGCTGCCGGCCACCGTGGCCGAACTGGCCGCGCACGAGCGCATCGTCGGCATCAAGGAAGCGGTGTCCGATCCGCAGCGCATGAGCGAGCTGCTGGCGCTGAAGTCCGACGCCTTCGCCGTGCTCAGCGGCGACGATCCGACCGCCTGCCGGGCCATGCTCGCCGGCGCCGACGGCATCGTCTCGGTCGGTTCCAACGCGATGCCGGCGGCGTTCCGCCGTCTCGCCGACCTGTCCCGCGCCGGCAAGCGCGCCGAGGCCGAGGCCTGGGACGCGCGCCTGCGCCCGGCCTACGACTTCCTCGGCGTCGAGCCGAACCCGATCCCGGTCAAGGCGCTGCTGGCCGCGCAAGGCCTGGGCCACGGCCTGCGCCTGCCGTTGCAGTCGCTGTCGGCCGCGCACGCCGACGCGGCGCGCCAAACCGCGGCCCTCGCCGCCGAACTCGAACACCTGAGCCGCGCCGATCTCGCGGCCTGAACCCTTGCAGGAGATGCCCATGCGTTCCAACGTTTCCCTGTCCCGTGCGGTCGTCGCCGGTCTGCTCCTGGCGGTCGTCGCCACTTCGGGCTGCAGCTGGTTCCGCAAGGGCAACAAGCTCTATGCCGAAGCGCCGGAAAACCGTCCGCTGGAAGTGCCGCCGGACCTCGACCAGCCGCGCACCGACGGCGCCATGGCGATCCCGGGCGGCTCGGCCACGGCCTCGGCCAACCGTCCGACCCAGGCCCAGCCGGGCGCGCCGGCGTCCTCGGCGCTGGGCTTCACCGTCAGCGGCAACCGCGACGACGCCTTCAACAAGGTCGGCGAAGCGCTCGGCAAGACCGAGGGCCTGACCATCGCCAGCCGCGCCCAGCTGCTCGGCGCGTACGACGTGAACTACCAGAACGCCAACTTCCTGATCCGCGTCAG
This sequence comes from Lysobacter sp. K5869, assembly GCF_018847975.1. NCBI lineage: Bacteria > Pseudomonadati > Pseudomonadota > Gammaproteobacteria > Lysobacterales > Lysobacteraceae > Lysobacter > Lysobacter sp. K5869. The sequence continues at coordinate 3,251,394 of NZ_CP072597.1, forward strand.
CGCGGTCGAGGCGGGCGCCTACGTGTCCGCGGTCGATCCGCGCGGCCTGCCGGCGTCGGGCGCGGGCCCGACCAAGCTGATCGCCGATCTGAAGGCGGCGCTGGGCGGACGTTGATCGTCCGGCTTCGGCCGAATGCGGAAACGGGCGCCCGAGGCGCCCGTTTTCGTTTGCGGGGTGGGTAGCGGGCCGAGTCGGAAATCGCCGGTTTTAAGGCCTTTTCGCGCAGCGCGCGGCGCGGTACGGCTGCAACGCGAGGCGCTGGGTCGCGCGCCGCTACGACTCAGCGCACCGCCAACCGGCTCATGCCTTCGTTCAACATCAGCCGCATCGCGCCCGCGCGCTGCGCCAACGGCTGTTCGCCCAGCGCATCGAGCAGCCAGGCGAAGGACTGGCAGCGCGCTTGCTTGGACGTCTCGTCGATGCCGTCGGCGTTGAGCCCGGCGCCGAAGCCGTCGTGCAGGATCATCGCCTTGGCCGCGGCCGACTTCAGCGATTGCTTGGCGCCGGCGGCGTCGTAAGGCTGGCGCGGGCTCTGCAGGCCGCTGGCGGCGATCTCGATCAGCGCGTTGCCGAAGCGCTGGTGGCTGTCGGGACTGAGCCGCTGCGCCGCCGCCATCAGCGCCTGCGCGCTGCGGTCGGCCTGCGGGTCGAACAGGGCGCACAAGGTGGCCGCATCGCTACGGTCGCGCGAGGCGCTGCGCAAGGCCTGGAACAGGCCGTCGATGCGATCGTCGGGCGCGCGCATCAAGGTGTCGTTGGCGCTGGCCATGATCGCGGCCGGGTCGAGCCGCGACAGGTCGAGTTGCGAGAGATCCAGCTGGGACAGATCGAAACCGCGGTGCTGGGCGCCGGTCGCGGCGGGAGTCAGACACAACGCGAGCAGCAGGCCGAACGGCAGGAGCTTGGACATGGCGGCGCGGCGATAGAGGACCGCGGCCAGTCTAGGCGCGCGCGGATGAACGCATCCGCGCCGAAAACCCGGGCGATTCAGCAGGTTGCGGAACTTTTTCGCGGCGCCGCGACGGGCGCCGGCGGACTCAGCGCTCGAGCAGGTCGATCTTGCCGGTCTTGCCTTCCCACTCCTTGGCGTCGGCGAGGCTGTCCTTGCGCGTGGTGATCACCGGCCAGGCCTTGGCGAGTTCGGCGTTGAGCGCGACGAAGGCTTCCTGCCCGGCGGGCACGTCGTCCTCGGGGTAGATCGCGTTGATCGGGCACTCCGGCTCGCACAGGGTGCAGTCGATGCACTCGTCCGGATCGATCACCAGGAAGTTCGGGCCTTCGTGGAAACAGTCCACCGGGCACACCTCCACACAGTCGGTGTACTTGCACTTGATGCAGTTCTCGGTGACGACGAAGGGCATGGCTGGGTCCTGTGAGTGTTTCCGGAGCGCGAGGATCGGGGCAGGCCGGGCGGGCGATAGTGTAGCCACTCGCGCCGCGCCGGCCCAAGGCCGCGCGCGGCGTCTTGCGCAAGCTGGGAGCTGGGTAACGTCGCGGACGGAACTGTTCGATGGCGCGGTTTTGCGCCGCCGGTCCGCCCGCGGCCGCGACCTGGCGCCGGTGGGGGGGCGGCGGGCGCGTTCGCAAGCCCGCCGGATGCGGCCTGCGTCGCTAAACGAAAAAGCCCGCGCGAGGCGGGCTTTTTCTGCGACGAGGTCGCTTGGATGGCGCTCCCTACGGGATTCGAACCCGTGTTTTAGCCTTGAGAGGGCCACGTCCTAGGCCTCTAGACGAAGGGAGCGTTGGTGCTTCCGGCCGGGGGCTCCGGCGACCGGAGGCTTCCTGGCGGACCGCCCAGTCTCTCAATCCTGTGCGGCCTGCTAGTATATGCGCCGCTGTGGCCTCCGGCAACGGCCCGACCCACGAATTTTCTTTCCAGATAAGGCGGCGCGTCCGCGTTCGATGCAAGCCGACAACTCTTCATCCTCTATTCCGACATCGCTGCGGGTGATCCCGCGCGATCAGCACAACGTCTCGCGCAAGGACATCAGCCCCAACGCGTTGCGCGTGCTGTACCGCCTGCGCGACAGCGGCTTCGGCGCCTATCTGGTCGGCGGCGCGGTGCGCGACATCCTGGTCGGCGGCCATCCCAAGGACTTCGACGTGGCCACCGACGCCACGCCCGAGCAGGTCAAGGGGCTGTTCCGCAATTGCCGTTTGATCGGCCGGCGTTTCCGTCTGGCCCACGTGGTCTACGGCCGCGAGATCATCGAGGTGGCGACGTTCCGCGCCAACAGCGACGACGGCAGCGGCGACCGCGAGACCGACGACGGCGGCCGGCTGCTGCGCGACAACGTCTACGGCACCATCGAAGACGACGCGGTGCGCCGCGACTTCACCGCCAACGCGCTGTATTACGCGGTCGAGGATTTCTCGGTGCGCGATTACGTCGGCGGCTTCGAGGACGTGCAGAACCGCTTGATGCGCCTGATCGGCGATCCGGAAACGCGTTATCGCGAAGACCCGGTGCGCATGCTGCGCGCGGTGCGTCTGGCGGCCAAGCTCGGGTTCGAGATCGAGCGCGGCACCGCCGAGCCGATTCCGCATCTGGCGCCGCTGCTGGCCGAAGCCGCGCCGGCGCGCTTGTTCGAGGAATGCCTCAAGCTGTTCCTGTCCGGCCATGCCGTGGAAAGCTTCCTCGGCCTGGAGCGCTACGGCCTGTTGCCGGCGCTGCTGCCGGAAAGCGCCGCGGCGCTGAAGTCCAACCGCAGCGGCGCGCTGCGGCGCATGGTGCTGGAAGGGCTCAAGGGCACCGACGCGCGCGTGGCCGCGGACGAGCCGGTGTCGCCGGCGTTCCTGTTCGCGCTGCTGCTGTGGCCGGCGTATTGCCGCGACCTCATGGGCCTGCAGGCGCAGGGCGTGCACACCGCCGAGGCGCAACGCCGCGCCGCCGACCGGGTCACCCTGCACCAGCTCGCGACCATCGCGCTGCCGCGCCGGTTCTCGCTGCCGATGCAGGAAATCTGGCTGCTGCAATCGCGTTTCCAGCAGCGCCAGCGCAAGCGCGTGTTCCGCCTGCTCTCGCATCCGCGCTTCCGCGCCGCGTTCGATTTCCTCACCCTGCGCACCGCCGCGTCGGACGAGCACGTCGGCGACGTCGAGTTCTGGCGCGAGGCGCAGCAGCATCCGAACGAGTTGCTGGCGCAGGCCGAAGCGCAGGCGCGCTCGGGCGAGGACGGCGGCGACGAGGAGGGCGGCGAGGGCCGCGCTCCGCGCAAGCGCCGCCGCCGCCGTCGCGGCGCGCCGGTCGGCAACGCGGCGGAGTAAACCGTCGCGGCGCATCGGCGGCGCGGGGCGTCGCCGGTTCGGCCGGTATAGGTGCGGTCGGCCTTTGTCGGCCGATCTTAGCCCGTAGCGGTTCCATCGATTTTCGCGTCGCCGTTCGCGAACCGTGCACCGACACGGCCGCGCCGGCCCGCAGTCCGTTCGCGTAGCGCCCATGACTTCGACCGTTTCCGCCTACATCGGCCTGGGCAGCAATCTCGGCGACAGCGCCGCGGTGCTGCGCGCGGCTCTGCGCGCGCTCGCCGGCTTGCCCGACTCGCGCCTGCTGCGCGCGTCCAGGCTGTATCGCACCGCGGCCTGGGGCCGCATCGATCAACCGGATTTCCTCAACGCCGTGGCCGTGCTGGAGACCGCGCTGCCGGCGCGCGAACTGCTCGCGGCGATGCTCGGCATCGAACGCGACGCCGGCCGCGCGCGCAGCGCCGACGGCAGCGACCGCTGGGGCCCGCGCACCTTGGACCTGGATTTGCTGTTGTACGGCGAGGCGGTGATCGCCGAAGCCGGCCTGCACGTGCCGCACCCGCATCTGCACGAGCGCGCGTTCGCGTTGGCGCCGTTGGTGGAGATCGCGCCGCAGGTGTCGATTCCCGGCGTCGGCCCGGCGCGCGAGGCGCTCGCGCGGATCGAGTTGGGCGGGATCGAGGCTTTGCCGGACGGCGAGGGCGGCTGAGCGCCCGCGTGGCTCCGGTCGCTCGCGGTAGGAGCTGCGTGAGCTGCGACCGCGACAACGCAACCACGGCGCGTTTTTCCTGCGCCCGCGAACGCAGCAGGCCGCGCCCTCGTCGAGCGTTGGAAAATTCAACGTCGAGTTGGCGGGAACGGACCCGTTAGGCGGGTTTCGCCGTAGCTGCATTGTCGCGGTCGCAGCTCACGCAGCTCCTACAAGGGGCCACCGGTTCGCGCGGCGAACGGGGTTGACCGCTTCGGGCGATTCCGGCCCTCGCACGCGGCTGCGCGGTTGCCCGCGCGTGGCGGCCCGACAGCGTTGCGCGGGCAGGGGTCGCCTGGGGGCGGCAACCTGCTAAGTTAGGCGACCTCCCCATCACGTCCGTCGCCACCGGACTTCCGCCCATGTACACCTCGGCTCCGACCGATGCCTCGCCTTCCGAAAAGCGCAAGGCCTGGACCGTGCCCATGCTCGCCGACGCCAAGCGCGAAGGCCGCAAGCTGGTCATGCTGACCGCCTACGACGCCAGTTTCGCCCGCACCATGGACGCCGTCGGCACCGATCTGGTCCTGGTCGGCGACTCGCTGGGCATGGTCTCCCAGGGCCACAACAGCACCTTGCCGGTGACCGTGGCCGATATGGCCTACCACACCGCCAGCGTCGCCCGCGGCCTGTCCAAGGCCTTGCTGATCGCCGACTTGCCGTTCGCCTCCGACGCGACGCCCGAGCGCGCGCTCGACGCCGCCGTGGCGCTGCTGCGCGCGGGCGCGGCGATGGTCAAGATCGAAGGCGCCGGGCACAAGCTCGAGGTGATCCGTTTTCTGGTCGAACGCGAAATCCCGGTCTGCGCCCACCTCGGCCTGACCCCGCAGTCGGTGCTGCGCCTGGGCGGCTACAAGCTGCAAGGGCGCGACGACGCCACCGCGGCCAAGCTGCGCGCAGATGCGCGCGCGGTGGCCGAGGCCGGCGCCGCGCTGCTGGTGCTGGAGTGCGTGCCGACCGGGCTGGCTCAGGCGATCAGCGGCGACCTCGCCATCCCGACCATCGGCATCGGCGCCGGCCCGCACTGCGACGGGCAGGTGCTGGTGCTGCACGACCTGCTCGGGGTCAACTCCGGGCACCGCCGGCCCAAGTTCGTCAAGGACTTCCTGGCCGAAGGCGGCTCGGTTGCCGGCGCTTTCGCCGCGTACGCACAGGCCGTGCGCGACGGCAGCTTCCCCGACGCGGCGCATTCCTACGACTGAACGCGCCCGCGCGGCAGCGGCGCCCTGAACGTCCGGAATCTGGATATTCAGGGCCGCCGGCCCCAGATCCGCCCCGTTCCCGCTTTCCAGCCGGCGCCGCGCGCGCCGGTCCGTCGCGCATGGACCGCGCCGTCACTCATCGAGTTACCGCATGCTGACCGTCGATCAACTGGGCGCCCTGCGTTCCACCCTGCAGGCCTGGCGCGCGTCCGGCCACAGCGTCGCCTTCGTCCCGACCATGGGCAACCTGCACGAGGGCCACCACTCGCTGATCCGTCTGGCGCGCGAGCGCGCCGACCGGGTGGTGGCGAGCGTGTTCGTCAACCCGACCCAGTTCGGCCCCAACGAAGACTTCGGCCGCTACCCGCGCACTCCCGAAGCCGACGCCGAAGGCCTGCGCGCGGCCGGCTGCGACCTGCTGTGGCGCCCGTCGGTCGACACCATGTACCCGTACGGCGCCGAGCGCACCGTGCGCATCGTCGTGCCGGGCGTGACCGAAACCCTGGAGGGCGCGCACCGCCCGGGCCATTTCGACGGCGTCGCCACCGTGGTCGCGCGCCTGTTCAATCAGGTGCGTCCGGATGTGGCGGTGTTCGGCCGCAAGGACTACCAGCAGCTCGCGGTGATCCGCTACATGGTCCGCGACCTGGCCTTCCCGATCGAACTGGTCGCCGCGCCGACCCGGCGCGAGGCCGACGGTCTGGCGATGAGCTCGCGCAACCAATACCTGTCCGAAACCGAACGCCCGCGCGCCGCCGAGATCCACCGCACCCTGCAATGGATGCGCGAAGCCGCACAGGCCGGGCAGGGGCGCGAGACGGTCGAAACCGAGGCCGCCCGACGCCTGGGCGAGGCCGGGTTCGAGGTCGATTACGCGGCCCTGCGCCGCCCGGACCTGACCCTGCCCGAGACGGGCGAGGCCGGCGACGGCGAGCGGGTGGCCCTGATCGCCGCCCGCCTGGGCCGCACGCGTCTCATCGACAACCTGGAATTCACCGCCTGAACAGGGCGGCGGTGCGGCTGCGGGCCGGAACCGAGCGGAAAAGCAGTGTTCCGGCCGAACCTCTCCGGCACCATGTTGCAGCGCGCCATGCGCTGCTAGACTTCAAACCCTTCGCGCCCGCGCCTCCGCGGGCCCACGAGTGACCGACATGCAACTGAATCTGCTCAAGGCCAAGATCCACCGTGCCACCGTCACCCACGCCGAGCTGCATTACGAAGGCTCCTGCGCGATCGACGGCCGCCTGCTCGACATCTCGGGCATCCGCGAGTACGAGATGGTGCACATCTACAACATCAACAGCGGCCACCGCTTCTCCACCTACGCCATCCGCGGCGAAGAGGGCAGCGGGGTGATCTCGGTCAACGGCGCGGCCGCGCACAAGGCCCAGCCCGGCGATCTGGTGATCATCTGCGCCTACGGCATCTGCGACGAGGCCGAAGCGGCCAAGTACAAGCCGACCCTGGTCTACGTGGACCGCGACAACCAGCTCACCCACACCAACCATTCGATGCCGGCCCAGGCCGCCTGAGACCCGACGCACGATGAGCGACGACTCCCGACTCCACGAGCTGCGCGCCGAGGTCGGGCGCGTCGCTGCCACGCCGCTGTCCCAGCTGATCGCCGCCGACCCCGCCCGGGCCGGCGACTTCGCCCTCAAGGTTGGCCCGGTCTACGCCAGCTTCGCCCGCCAGGGCTACGACCGCGACGCGCTGGCCTGGCTGTTCCGCGCCGCCGAGGCGGCCGGCAGCCGCGAGCGCCTGCAGGCGCTGTTCGACGGCCAGACCGTCAACGTCACCGAAGGCCGTCCGGCGCTGCACACCGCGCTGCGCGGCGATTTCTCCCACGCGCCGATCGCCCACGACGCGCACCGTCAGGCGCTCAAGGCGCGCGCGCAGATGCGCGCGACGATCGAGCAGCTGGCGGCGAGCGAAGTCACCGACATCGTCAGCGTCGGCATCGGCGGTTCCGATCTCGGCCCGCGGCTCGCGGTCGATGCGTTGAGCGGACCGAAGCCGGGCCGCTTCCGCGTCCACTTCCTGTCCAACGTCGACGGCCACGCGGCCCAGCGCACGCTGGCGGGGCTCGATCCCCAGCGCACCGCGGCGCTGCTGATCTCCAAGACCTTCAGCACCCAGGAAACGCTGCTCAACGGCGGCATCCTGCGCGACTGGCTCGGCGACGATTCGCGCCTGTACGCGATCAGCGCCAACGTCGAACGCCCGGCGCAGGCCTTCAACATTCCGGCCGAGCGCATCCTGCCGATGTGGGACTGGGTCGGCGGCCGCTATTCGCTGTGGTCGGCGGTGGGCTTGCCGATCGCGCTGGCGATCGGCATGGACGCGTTCGAGCAATTCCTCTCCGGCGCGGCGCAGATGGACGCGCACGTGCTGCAGACCGAACTGCTGCGCAACCTCGCCGCATGGCACGCGCTGACCTCGATCTGGAACCGCAACGGCCAGGGCTACGCGACTCAGGCGGTGCTGGCCTACGACGAACGCCTGAAGCTGCTGTCGAACTATCTGCAGCAGTTGGTGATGGAGAGCCTGGGCAAGTCGGTCAAGCTCGACGGCGCGCCGGTGCACGGCGACACCGTGCCGGTGTGGTGGGGCGGCGCGGGCACCGACACCCAGCACAGCTTCTTCCAGGCGCTGCACCAGGGCACGTCGATCGTTCCGGCCGACTTCATCGGCGTGGTCCGCAGCGACGCGCCGTACCCGCAGAACCATCGCGCCTTGCACGCCAACCTGCTGGCGCAGACCGAGGCCTTCGCCAACGGCCAGCGCAGCGACGACCCGCACCGCGCCTACGCCGGCGGCCGTCCGAGCACGACGATCCTGCTCGACGCGCTGACCCCTGCCTCGCTCGGCGCGCTGCTGTCGATGTACGAGCACAGCGTGTATCTGCAGTCGGTGTTCTGGGGCATCAACGCGTTCGACCAGTTCGGCGTCGAGCTCGGCAAGCAGGTCGCCAGCAAGCTGCTGCCGGCGCTGGCCGGCGAGGTCGAGGCGGACGATCCGGTGACGCGCGAGTTGTTGGCGCGGTTGCGCGGATAAGCCGTCGCGATACGCATCCACGAACGGCGCCTCGGCGCCGTTCGTCGTTTTGGGCCTAGGTAATGCTGGGTCTGCTCCCTGTAGGAGCGGCGCGAGCCGCGACTGCGACAACGCAACTACGCCGCAAGGTCCGTCATGGTTGCGTTGCCGCAGTCGCGGCTCACGCCGCTCCTACAGGGCGGCTTCGTGCTTCGCGAGCGCCCATTGGACGTGTTCGCGCACCAATTCGCTCGGATGCTCCCGGCGCGAACGCAAGGCCGCGATCGTCTCGGGCGTTGTCGGCGCATTGCCCAGCGCCACCGCGATATTGCGCAACCACCGCTCGTGCCCGCTGCGGCGGATCGCCGAGCCTTCGGTGCGGCGCAGGAATTCGTCCTCTTCCCACGCGAACAGCTGCGCCAGCGTCGCCCGGTCCAGATCGTTGCGCGCGCGGAAATCCGGCTCGTCGCTGCGCCGGGCGAACTTGTTCCAAGGGCACACCAACTGGCAGTCGTCGCAGCCGAAGATGCGGTTGCCGATGGGCTCGCGCAGTTCCAGCGGAATCGCGCCCTCGTGTTCGATGGTGAGGTACGCGATGCAGCGCCGCGCATCCAGCCGGTGCGGCGCGACGATGGCCTGAGTCGGGCAGATGTCGATGCAGCGCACGCAGGTGCCGCAGTGCGCGCTGGCCGGCGCGTCCACCGGCAGCGGCAGGTCGACGTAGATCTCGCCGAGGAAGAACCACGAGCCGCCGTCCTTGTCGATCAGGCAGGTGTGCTTGCCGATCCAGCCGAGCCCGGCGTTGCGCGCCAGCGCGCGTTCGAGCACCGGCGCGGAATCGACGAACACGCGGTGGCCGAACGACCCCACCAGTTCGGCCAGCCGCTCGGCCAGCCGTTGCAGACGCTGGCGCATGAGCTTGTGGTAGTCGCGGCCGAGCGCGTAGCGGGCGACGTAGGCGCGCTCGCCGTCGGCCAGCGTGGCCCAGGCGTCGTCGTCGTCGCGGCGGCCGTAGTCGAGCCCGACCGAAATCACCCGCACCGTGCCCGGCAGCAACTGCGCCGGGCGCGCGCGCAATTCGCCGTGGCGCGCCATCCAGTCCATCGAGCCGTGCAGGCCGCGTTCCAGCCAATCCAGCAAATACGCCTCGTCCTGGCCGAGCTCGACGCCGCTGATGCCGCAGCGCTGGAAGCCGAATTCGCCCGCCAGCTCGCGGATGCGCCGCGCCAGCGCCGAATAGTCGGGCGCGGGCCGGCCGGCGGGATCGCCGGGCGCGTCGGAGGAACTGGGGCTGGCGTCGATCTGGCTCACGATGCGCTAAGTATAGAATCCAGGCATGTCCCGGTCCTCCGAAATCGCCGGCATCGCGGCCCGCGCCGCCGAAACGCCGCTGTACGACGCCGCCGCGCTGCGCTGGATCGAGCGCGCGGCGGCCGACGAACTCGGCGATGCCTTCGAGCTGATGCGCCGCGCCGGCGAGGCCGCGTGGCGCGAATGGCTGGATCGCTGGACCCAGGCCTATTCGCTGCTGGTGGTCTGCGGCCCCGGCAACAACGGCGGCGACGGCTACGTGATGGCGACCCACGCGCTACGCAACGGCCGGCGAGCGACGGTCGTGCGCTTGCGCGAACACGCGCCGCGCGGCGAACTCGCGCAACGCGCGGCGGCCGAATACGCCGAAGCCGGCGGCGCGGCGATCGAATTCGACGGTACGCTGCCTGAGGCCGACGCCATCGTCGACGCCTTGTTCGGCATCGGCTTGTCGCGCGCGCCGGACGCCGCGGCGAGCGCGCTGATCGAGGCGATCAACGCGCACGGCGCACCGGTGTTCGCGCTCGACGCGCCCAGCGGCGTGGATGCCGACCGCGGCGCGGTGGCGGGCGCGGCGGTGGTCGCCGAGCGCACCCTTGAATTCATCGCGCGCAAGCACGGGTTGCGCACCGGTGCGGCGCTGGACTACACCGGCGAGTTCGCGCTCGCGGACTTGGGCTTGCGCGTGCCGCAGTACGGCGCGTATCCGGTCGCCGAATGGCTGCGCGAACCGGATTTGAACCGCTGGCTGCGCCCGCGCCGGCGCGACAGCCACAAAGGCCGCAACGGCCGCGTGCTGTGCATCGGCGGCGATCACGGCCACGGCGGCGCGCTGATGCTGTGCGCGCAGGCCGCGCTGCGCAGCGGCGCGGGGCTGGTCGATGCCGCGACCCGCGCCGATCACGTCGCGCCGTTGCTGGCGCGCTTGCCCGAAGCGATGCCGCGCGCGGTCGAATCCAGCGAAGACGCGCGCGCCGCGCTGGACGCGGCCGACGTGATCGCCATCGGCCCGGGCCTGGGCACGCAAGAGTGGGGCGCGCACTTGTTCGTAGCGGCGCTCGCCAGCGGAAAACCGCTGCTGCTCGACGCCGACGCGCTGAATCTGCTCGCCGCGCAACCGCGCGCGTTGCCGGCCGATTGCATCCTCACCCCGCACCCGGGCGAAGCCGCGCGCCTGCTCGGCAGCGACACCGCGCGCGTGCAGGCCGACCGCTTTGCTGCGGTGCGCGCGTTGAGCGAACGCTATCGCTGCGCGGTGGTGTTGAAGGGCGCGGGCAGCTTGGTGCATGCGCCGGGGCAGGGCGTGCGCGTGATCGGCGCCGGCAATCCGGGCATGGCCGTCGGCGGCATGGGCGATGTGCTCAGCGGCGTAATCGCGGCTTTGCGCGCGCAAGGTTTGGACGCGTTCGACGCGGCCGGTTGCGGCGCGTTGCTGCATTCGGTCGCGGGCGATCATGCCGCGCGCGACGGCGGCGAACGCGGCCTGTTGCCGAGCGACCTGATGCCGTGGCTGCGCCGCTGCGCCAATCCGCGCGCGGATGAGCGATGATGCGCGCGATGACTTCCGCACCGGCTTCCGAACTCGCTTTGCATCTGGCCGACGCCGACGCCACCGACGCGCTCGGCGCCGCGCTCGCGTCCGCGCGCGCGCGCCTGCCGGCAGACGCGCCCGCGTTGCACGTGCACCTGCACGGCGATCTGGGCGCCGGCAAATCCACCTTGGCGCGCGCGTTGCTGCGCGCGCTCGGCGTGCAAGGCGCGATCCGCAGCCCGACCTACACCTTGGTCGAGCGTTACCCGCTGTCCGACGGCGGCGAAGCCTGGCATCTGGACCTGTACCGGATCGGCGACGCCGGCGAACTCGAATTTCTCGGCCTGGACGGCGGCGAGGCCACGCTGTGGCTGATCGAGTGGCCCGAACGCGGCCGCGGCTGGCTGCCGCCGGCCGATCTGCGCATCGATCTGGCCGTGGACGGCGATGGGCGCGGCGTCCGGCTGGCCGCGGCCAGCGTCGGGGGGCGGGCCTGGCTGGCGGCGCTGGCGGCGGCGACGGGAACTGAGCCGCTTGCGGCCGACTCCTGAACGATTCCCTAGGAAGTAGCGGCAGGTACCGGATTTGCAAGGAAAAAATACTTGCAATTCCACGATCCCGGTGCTTGACTTACGCCCATGCGAGTCAAAGGGGCCACCGTTCAGAAAGTCCTGATGGGCCTGGCGCTGCTGGCGGCGCTGGCCTGGAATCTCGCGCATGCCAGCGAAATCAAAGGCTTGGAACTGCGCAACGGCGCCACCGGCACCCGCGCCGAAATCGTCCTCGACGGCGCCGGCCAGTACAAAGTCATCAGCCTCAAAGGCCCCGACCGCCTCGTGGTCGATCTGCCGGCCTCGCGCCTGGGCAAGGGCGTCAAGCTTCCCGCCGGTTCCGGCCTGGTCAAATCCGTGCGCAGCGGCGAGCCGCAGCCCGGCACCGCGCGCATCGTGTTCGATCTGGCCCAGCCGGTGTCGGTGCTCAAGCCGCGCATCGAGCAGGGGCCGGGCGGTCCGCGCCTGATCCTGGAATGGCCGGGCGACGGCAGCGAGCCCGCGGCCGCGGTCGCCGCCGCACCGAAGGCGGCCGAGCCCAAGCCGTCCGAACCCAAGACCGTCGAGCCCAAGTCCGTCGAATCCAGGCCGGCGGTCGCCGAGCCGGCGACCGGCTTCGCCTCCGTGCCGGCGCCGAACGCGCCGAACGCCGCGGCCGAACCGGCCGATCCGGCGCTCGCCTCCAACGCCGCCACCAGCAAGCTCATTTCCGAACTCGCCGCGCGCGGCGCGGGCGCGCATGCCGCGCCGACCGGCCAGCCGCCGGGCGCGCAGGCGCCGGCCGTGGCCGCCGCCGCGCCGCCGCCGGCCGCGCAGCAGGCCGTCAATCAAGCCGCCAATCAGGCCGTGTTCGAGCAGGCCGCGCAGGCGCCGGTGCCGACCACCGTCGCCACCGGCGTGCCGACCCGCATCGCCACGGGCGTGCCCACCCGCATCGCGACCGGCGTGCCGACGCCGATGCCGGGTTCGGCCGCCGCCAACGCTACTGCGACCGCCGCCGCCCCGAGCGCGCCGGCCGCCGCCGAACCGGCGCCGCCGGCCGGCGCGGTCAAGACGCTCAAGGACGTGATGCGCGGCCGCGGCATGCGCCCGCTGATCATCGCCATCGACCCGGGCCACGGCGGCCAGGATCCCGGCGCGATCGGCCAGGGCGGCAAGCGCGAGAAAGACGTGACCCTGGCCATCGGCCGCGAACTGGCGCGCCAGATCAACGCCACGCCGGGCCTGAAGGCCTACATGACCCGCGACACCGACGTGTTCATCCCGCTGCCGCGCCGCGCCCAGCTGGCGCGTCAGGCCAAGGCCGACATGTTCGTCTCGATCCACGCCGACGCCGCGGAAAACCGCAGCGCGCGCGGCTCCTCGGTGTACGTGCTCTCGCTCAAGGGCGCGACCTCGCAGCGCGCGCGCTGGCTGGCGGACAAGGAAAACGCCTCCGACCTGATCGGCGGCGTGCGCTTGCAGCAGACCGACAACACCTTGGCCTCGGTGCTGCTCGACCTGACCCAGAGCGGCCACATGAAGGCGTCCGAAGACGCCGCCGCGCACGTGCTCGAAGGCCTGCGCGACGTCGGCAACAACCACAAGCCGCACGTGGAGAAGGCCAACTTCGCGGTTCTGCGCACCTCGGACATGCCGGCGATGCTGGTGGAGACCAACTTCATCTCCAACCCGGACGAAGAGCGCCGCCTGACCGATCCGGGCCACCAGCGCGCGCTGGCGCGCGCGGTGCTCGGCGGGATCAACAACTACTTCACCCGCCAGCCGCCGCCGGGCTCGCTGTACGCCGCGCGCGCCGAAGCCCAGCAGGGCTCGCCGCCGCAGGGCGGCGGTTTTGGCGGCAGCCCCTAACTAGCGGCGCGCTCAGACAGCAGACTTCGACGGCCCCGGCGATCCCGGGGCCGCTTTCGTTCGGGCTACTTTGGTCCGGCTGTTTTCCTTCGGGCCGCCGTCCTTGCTGCCGGAACCATCGCAGCCTCGCCGCCGGCGCAACGCTGAGAGCGCAGGATGCGGATCGCGGAGCCGCGGCGGCAGCGGCTATCATCGATTCCCAATCCCCCGCGGTGCCTGCGCGCACCGGAACGCCGCCGTGACCATCCGCCAGCTCCCCGACACCCTCATCAACCAGATCGCCGCCGGCGAAGTGGTCGAACGGCCCGCGTCCGTGGTCAAGGAATTGGTCGAAAACGCGCTCGACGCCGGCGCGCGCCGGGTCGATATCGATCTGGAAGAAGGCGGCGTGCGCCTGATCCGCATCCGCGACGACGGCAAGGGCATCGCCGCCGACGAACTGCCGCTGGCGGTGTCGCGCCACGCCACCAGCAAGATCGCTTCGCTCGACGATCTGGAAGGCGTCACCACGCTCGGCTTCCGCGGCGAAGCGCTGCCGTCGATCGCCTCGGTCAGCCGCTTCTCGCTGTCCTCGCGCCGCATCGGCGAAGACCGCGGCGCGGTGCTGGAAATCGACGGCGGCCGGGTCGGCGAGATCGCGCCCAAGCCGCATCCGCAAGGCACCACGGTCGAAGTGCGCGACCTGTTCTTCAACGTGCCGGCGCGGCGCAAATTCCTCAAGGCCGAGCGCACCGAACTCGGCCACATCGAAGAATGGCTGCGCCAGCTCGCGTTGGCGCGGCCGGATGTCGAACTGCGCGTCTCGCACAACGGCAAGCCGACCCGGCGCTGGAAAGGCGAGGGCGATCTGGTCGACATCGGTCTGTCGGACGTGCGCATCGGCGAAGCGCTGGGCGAGGAGTTCGCCCGCAACGCGCTGCGCGTGGACCACAGCGGCGCGGGCCTGCGCCTGCACGGCTGGATCGCGCAGCCGTCGTACAACCGCGCCAGCGCCGATCAGCAATACCTCTACGTCAACGGCCGCGCGGTGCGCGACCGCAGCGTCGCGCATGCGGTGAAGCAGGCGTATTCGGACGTGCTGTTCCATGGCCGGCAGCCGGCGTACGTGCTGTTCCTGGAACTCGATCCGCGCCGGGTCGACGTCAACGTGCACCCGGCCAAGCACGAGGTGCGCTTCCGCGACGCGCGGCTGATCCACGACTTCGTCTATCGCACGCTCAACGACGCGCTGGCCGAAACCCGCGCCGGCAGCTTGCCGTCGGCGCAGACCGGCGAGTTCGGCGCCGGCGGTCATCCGGCCGCGCAGGGCGAATCGGCCGGCGCCGCCGCGGCGCCGTCGCAGGCGACGATGTATCAGTACCGTCCGACCGCGCCGCTGGCGTTTCGCGTGCAGGAGACGCAGGCCGGTTACGCCGCGCTTTACGGCAGCCACAACGGCGGCGCTGCTTCGGGCGGTTTCGCGTCGGGCGGCGGCAGCGCCTATGCCGCGCCGTCGTCGGCGCCCGCGCTGCCGCACAGCGACGACGACAGCTTGCCGCCGCTGGGCTACGCCATCGCCCAGTTGCACGGCATCTACGTGCTGGCCGAGACCGCCGAAGGCCTGATCGTGGTCGACATGCACGCCGCGCACGAGCGCATCGGCTACGAAAAGCTCAAATCCGCCCACGACGGCGAAGGCCTGCGCACCCAGCCGCTGCTGGTGCCGGCGACCTTGGCGGTGTCCGAGCGCGAAGCCGAAGTCGCCGAGCGCGAAGAGGCGACGTTGATCGCGTTGGGCTTCGAGGTCACCCGCGCCGGCCCGCAGTCGCTGACCTTGCGCGCGGTGCCGGCGCTGCTCGCCCACGGCGACGTCGAGGCGCTGCTGCGCGACGTGCTGGCCGATCTGCGCGAACACGGCGAATCGCGCCGGGTCGGCGCGGCCCGCGACGAGTTGCTGGCGACCATGGCCTGCCACGGCGCGGTGCGCGCGAATCGCCGTCTCACTTTGCCCGAAATGAACGCCTTGCTGCGCGAAATGGAGGCGACCGAACGCTCCGGGCAATGCAATCATGGGCGCCCGACCTGGGCCCGCTTCACCCTGTCGGAAATCGACCGCTGGTTCTTGCGAGGGCGCTGATGACCGCCGCTGTCCGTTCGCCTGCCGTGACCGTTCCGCCCGTCGCGTTCCCGTGGCGCGGGCTGCTGTGCGCGGCGCTGCTGCTGCCGGCGCTGGCCGCCTGCGATTCGCCCGAACAAAAGGCGCAGCGCGCCAAGGAAGCCGAGCGCGTCGCCCACGCCGGCGAGGATTTCAAGCGCGATCAGCAGTTGTGGCGCGAGCAGCGCAGCGCCGAACTGCTCAAGCCCGACGGCTGGACCAGCCTGGTCGGGCTGCATCCGATCGAGGCCGGCTCGCATTACTTCGGCAGCGATTCGGACAACGGCATCCGCCTGAGCGTCGGTCCCGGCCATCTGGGGTTGCTGAGTCTGGACAAGGGCCGGCTGCGCTTCGTGCCCGAGCGCGGGCTGGCGCTGACCCTCAACGAACAACCGCTCAAGGGCGCGGCGGTGCTGCTGGCCGACGATTCGCCGGCCGGCCCGACCCGGATCGGCTTCGACGAGGGCAAGGGCGTGCTGACCGCGATCAAGCGCGGCGGCAATCTGTACTTGCGCGTGCGCCACGCCGACGCGCCCAGCCGCACCGGCTTCGGCGGGATCGACTACTGGCCGGTGCAGCAGGATTGGAAGCTCAGCGCCAAGTTCGTCGCCCATCCGGCCGGGCAGACCATCGAGGTCGCCAACATCATCGGCGTGATCGAACCCACGCCGAACCCCGGCGCGGTCGAGTTCGAGCGCGACGGCCGCACCTATCGCATCGAAGCGCTGGACCAGGGCGGCGAAGAACTGATGCTGGTGTTCGCCGACCGCACCAGCGGCCACGGCAGCTACAGCGCCGGACGTTTCCTCGACGTGGCGCGGCCGAATCTGCAGGGCAAGGTGACGGTCGATTTCAACAAGGCCTACAACCCGCCGTGCGCGTTCACCCCGTTCGCGACCTGCCCGCTGCCGCCGGAGGGGAACCGGCTGGATCTGGAGATCACGGCGGGGGAGAAGGCTTACAAGGCTGCGGAGAAGGCGGCGGCGACGGCTTCCTGAGGGGGCTCGCGTTGTTTCGGCGCGAGATCAATCCGGAGACTTCAAAGTCCTGTCGCGATAAATTCCTCGATTCCCGCGTTCGCGGGAATGACCTCAGATGGCTTTCGCCGCGTCTATCCCGGACCGTCACCCCCGCAGAGGCGGGGATCCAGAGACTTCAGAGTCCTGTCGCGATAAATCCCTGGATTCCCGCGTTCGCGGGAATGACGTTAGGTGGGTTTCGCCGCGTCTGTCCCACACCTTAGGCGGGTTTCGCCGCGTCTGTCCCACACCGTCATCCCCGCGAAAGCGGGGATCCCGAGCCTTCAGCGCCATGCTCCGCCGAAGCCCGTCTCAGACTTCGCGGCAACGAACGCGGGCGAATTCCCCAGCCCCGCGCCGCGCCGCTGTGCGGCCGCGGGCGTTTACGGCTTCGTAATACGAACCCCAACCGCGACGGCTTACACTGAGCGCCCGTTTCCTCGCGCCGCGCGCCGCATCGCGCCGCGGCCGCCGCCTGCTCATCCGAGGTCTTCGTCGCCCCATGCGGTTGCTCAAGCTGTTCGTCCTGCCCCTGTGCGCCGCGGTCGCGCTGAGCGCGCCGCTGACTTCGGCCACCGCGACCGGCGCGGTCGCGCAGGCGGCCAAGGCCGCGGCCAAGCCGCCGCCGGTGCCGCTGCTGTGGCGGGTGTCGGACGCCGACAACGCGGTCTATCTGCTGGGCTCGTTCCACTTGCTGCGCGCCGACGATTACCCGTTGTCCTCCGACATCGACCGCGCGTTCGCCGCGTCCGACAAGTTGGTGTTCGAGGTCGCGCCGGAAGAGATGTTCGATCCGAGCGTCGGCCAGCGCTTCATGCAGCGCGCGCGCTTCGAGGACGGGCGCACGCTCAGCCAGGCCTTGCCGGCGGATCTGCGCGAGAAGCTCAACCGCGTGCTGGCCAAGAACGGCCGCTCGCTGAGTCAGGTCGACGCGCTGGAGCCGTGGTTCGTCAATCTGTCGCTGGTGCTGGGCGTGTCGCAGTCGCTGGGCTTCAGCCCGCAGCTGGGCCTGGACCAATACCTGATGCGTCAGGCCGCCGAGGCCGGCAAGGGCGCGGCGGGGCTGGAGAGCATGGATCACCAGCTCGACGTGATGGACGCCAGTCCCGCCGACGAGCAGGTCAAGGCGCTGCGCGAGTTCCTCGATCAGCCGACCGAAGTGCCCGGCATGCTCGAGGAGATGCACACCGCGTGGCGCGAGGCGGACCTCGCCAAGCTCGACGAGAAGGCGCGGGTGGAGATGCAGCAGAAGACGCCGCAGACCTATCGCATCGTCAACGTCGAGCGCAACGAAGCCTGGGTGCCGCAGATCCAGAAGCTGCTCGACGATCAGAAGAAGGGCGACACGCTGGTCGTGGTCGGCAGCCTGCATTTGCTCGGCGGCGACGGTTTGGTCGAGCGCTTGCGCGCGAAGGGCTACAAGATCGAGCGGATCTGCTCGGCGTGCGCGGCGGGGACGCCGGATCTCGCGCCGATGCCCGCGCTCGTGCCGGCGGCGGCGCCGTCGGTGCGGTTGACGCCGGACGATCCGCGCGAGAGCAAGACGGTCGAGCCTAAGCCCAAGCGCTGAATCCGGATGCGACGTAGCGTCCCGCGCTACGTGTAGGAGCGGCGTAAGCCGCGACCAACCGAAGCGACTAACGCAAGCGAACCATCAGAAACCGAGAACCCCGGCGACGCTTTCGCAGAATCAACCCTCATCCATCCGGGCTTCGGGGCCTGCGTGGTATTCAAGCGAATCATCAGAAGCCGAGAACTTCGGCGACGTTTTCGCAGGATCAAGGCTCATCCATCCGGGCTTCGGAGCCCGCATGGTATTCAATCGCTTCGTTGGGTCGCGGCTCACGCCGCTCCTACAGGTAGATCGCCGGCAACGCGTTGAACGACGCGAGCGCGCCTAAGCGGCGGGCGCGACCAACACGATGCAATCCACCGGACACGCCGGCACGCACAGCTCGCAGCCGGTGCACAGCGGTTCGATCACCGTGTGCATGTGCTTGGCCGCGCCGACGATGGCGTCGACCGGGCAGGCCTGGATGCACTTGGTGCAGCCGATGCAATCGGCTTCGACGATCAGCGCCACCGGCGGTGCCGGCAGATGGCGGCCGCGTTCGCGGTCGAACGGTTTGGCCGCCACGCCCAACAACTTCGCCAACGCGCGCGCGCCGGCGTCGCCGCCCGGCGGGCAGCGATCCACGTCGGCTTCGCCGCGCGCCATCGCCTCCGCGTAGGGTCGGCAACCGGCGTAGCCGCACTGGCCGCATTGGGTTTGCGGCAGCAGGCGGTCTAGGCGTTCGGTTAGATCCATAAGAGCAGGAGTTAGCGAATAGGCGTTAGAAGTTAGCGAAAATCTAGAAGCGGCTGCTTGCTCTCGCTATCTCCTAACTCCTAACCGCTACCTTCCAGCCTCACCTCACCGGCATGCCCGGCTGCGCCCCGCCATCGGCATCCAGCAGGAACAAGCCGCCGCCGTCGAAGCCGGCCGAGAGGATCATGCCTTCGCTCAGGCCGAAGCGCATTTTGCGCGGGGCGAGGTTGGCGATGAACACCACGCTGCGGCCGATCAGCTTCTCGGGCTCGGCGTAGGAGCCGCGGATGCCGGAGAAGATCTGGCGCTTGCCCAGGTCGCCGGCGTCGAGCTCGAAGCGCAGCAGCTTGTCGGAGCCGTCGACGAATTCGCAGGCCAGCACCTTGCCCACGCGCAGGTCGAGCTTGGCGAAGTCGTCGATGGCGATGGTGGCGGGGCCGTCGCTCGCCGCGGCGGCGGGCTTGGGCGCGGCGGCCGCAGCCGCGGGCTTGGCGGTTTCGGCCTTCGCGGCCTCGCTCTTGGCGGGCGCGGCGGCGGCGAGGGATTCCTTGCTGGCTTCGATCATGGCTTCGATCAATTTCGGGTCGATACGGGTGAACAACGGGACGTAAGCGGCGATGTCGCGCGCGACCAGCGGCTGGTCGAGGTCGCTCCAGCGCGCCACCGGCGCGGCGAGGAAGGCTTCGCTCTGCGCGGCCACGCGCGGCAGCACCGGCTTGAGCGCGGCGGCGAGCACGCGGAACAGGTTCAGGCCCTGGGTGCACACCGCCTGCAGTTCGGCGTCGGCGCCGTCCTGCTTGGCCAGCACCCACGGCTTGCGCTCGTCGATGTACTTGTTGGCTTCGTCGGCCAGCGCCATGGTCAGGCGCAGCGCGGTCGCGGCTTCGTTGGCCTCGTAAGCGCGGGCGATCGGCGCGATCTGCTCGACGAAGCGCGCGTACATCGCCGGCTCCGGCAGCGCGTCGGCGAGACGGCCGGCGAAGCGCTTTTCGATGAAGCCGGCGCAGCGGCTGGCGAGGTTGACGAACTTGCCGACCGTGTCGGCGTTCACCCGCGCGACGAAGTCGGCGAGGTTGAGGTCGATGTCCTCGACGCCGCCGGTGGTCTTGGTGGCGAAGTAGTAGCGCAGCGCTTCGGGATCCAGGCCTTGATCGAGATAGGTGCGGGCCTGGATGAAGGTGCCGCGCGACTTCGACATCTTCTCGCCGTTGACCATCAGATAGCCGTTGACGTGCAGCCGCGTCGGCGCGCGGAAGCCCGCGCCGTGCAGCACCGCCGGCCAGAACAGGCCGTGGAAGGTGACGATGTCCTTGCCGATGAAGTGGTGCAACTCGGCCTGGCTGTCGCGGGCGAGATACGACCAGAAATCCAGGCCTTGCTTCTCGCACAGCGTCTGGAAGCTGCTGAGGTAGCCGATCGGCGCGTCGATCCATACGTACAGGTACTTGCCCGGGTGGCCGGGAATCTCGAAGCCGAAGTAGGGCGCGTCGCGCGAGATGTCCCAGGCGCGCAGGCCGCCGTCGGCGTCGAGCCATTCGTGCAGCTTGGCTCGGATGCCCGCGGTGGCGACGTCGCCGGCGAGCCATTCGCGCAGGAACGTCTCGAAGTGGCCGACCTCGAAGAAGAAGTGTTCGGACTCGCGCAGCTCCGGCGTCGCGCCGCTGACCACCGAATGCGGTTCGAGCAAGTCGGTCGGCGCGTAGGTCGCGCCGCAGTTCTCGCAGTTGTCGCCGTATTGGTCGGGGGTCTTGCAGTTCGGGCAGATGCCCTTGACGTAGCGGTCGGGCAGGAACATCTGCTTGACCGGGTCGAACAGCTGCGCGACCGAGCGGCGGCCGATGTGCCCGTTGTTGTCCAGGCGCGCGTAGATCGCCTCGGTCAACTGGCGGTTGGCGGCGGAGTGGGTGGAGTCGTAATGGTCGAAGGCCACGCCGAAATCGGCGAAGTCGCGCTCGTGGCGGACCTGGATTTCGGCGATGTAGGCCTCCGGCGTCTTACCGGCCTTTTCCGCGCCGAGCATGATCGGCGTGCCGTGGGTGTCGTCGGCGCAGATGTAGTGGACGGTGTGGCCGGCCATGCGCTGCGCCCGCACCCAGATGTCGGCCTGCATGTAGCCGACCAAATGGCCGAGGTGCAGGTCGCCGTTGGCGTAGGGAAGGGCGTTGGAGACGACGATTTCGCGTGTCATGGCGGGGGTGGCCGTGGGTGGTCGTGAATTATGGCATGGGCCGCCGCGGCGCTCGGCCGTGGCGGAGTGGGTGGAACGCGTGGAAAGGCCTTCGGGCCTTGCCTGTGCAGAACGAATCGGTGGGGCGAAAGCGAAGAAAGCGGGGGTGAGGCCGGAATCGGCTGGGCCCGCGAGCGAGAAACCGGGGCATCGCCGAATCGGGGAGCTTCGAAAGCGGGAGACCGGGCCAAGGCCGCAATCGCCCGGCCCTAAAATCAAGAAACCCGGCCAAGGCCGCAAGCGCCCGGCCCTAAAAGCAAGAAACCCGGCCAAGGCCGGAATCGCCCGAGCCTAAAAGCAAGAAACCCGGCCAAGGCCGGGTTTCCGTAAACGCACGGACCGGCCGGGACTTATTCGTGACGCATCCAGGTCTGGCTGCGGCCGATCAGCGAGAAGCCGATGAAACCGCGCACTTCCAGCTTCTTGCCGGCGTCCTGCGGGGTCACCTTGACCGAATAGATCTTGCCGGTGGCCGGGTCGAGGATCTTGCCGCCTTCCCAGGTGTCGCCGCTCTTGCGGATGCCCCACAGGATGACCATGCCCTTGACCGGCTTGCCCTTGCGCTCGCCGTCGCACTTGTCGCACAGCGGGTTGGGACCGCGCTCGGACTGCAGCACTTCGTTGACCCGGCCGGCGAGGCTGCCGTCCTTGGCCTCGTAGATCTCGACCACCGACTTGGGCTTGTTGGTCTTGTCGTCGATCGTGGTCCAGGTGCCGAGCGGCGAAACCTGGGCGAACGCCGCCGCCGGCAGCGCGAGCAGCAGCAGGGCGAGCAATTGTTTACGCATGTATCCCCTCCCAGAGACGTTAGCGTGGTGGCCGCGCGCCGTGGGCCGGCGCGGCGGGACGAGGTTCTTTATACCGCATCCGCACAGGTATGGAAGCCGCGCGGCGCGCGTTCAGCCTGTGCGCGGCCGAACCGGCGCGGCGGCCGCGAACGCGCCGCCGCCGGAAAACGAAAAGCCCGGCGTGCGCCGGGCTTTTCGCTGCAACGTTCGAACGATGGACTGCGCGGACCTTAGAACTTGTAGGTCGCGCCGGCGTACACGTAGCGGCCGATGGTGTCGTAGTTCGAGTTGGCGGCCAGCTCGCCGAAGTAGTTCAGCGGCGGATCCTTGTCGAACACGTTGTCGGCGCCGACGTACAGGTCCAGACCGGTGTTCGGGACCTTATAGCCGACCTGCAGGTTGTGGTAGGTGTAGGAACCGTTGCGGATCGGGCTGACCTGGCCCGGGTTGCTCTGGTAGCTCCACGGCTCCACGCGCAGGTTGCCGTCGATGTAGCGCATGTCCCAGCTCGCGCGCCAGTTGCCGATCTTGTAGCTGGCGTTGAGGGTGGCGCGCCAACGCGGATCGCTGACGTAGGTCAGGTATTCGCGGTACTCGTTCGGGAACTCCTGGAACGCCCACTCGCGCGAGGAGATCAGGCGCGTGCCGACGAAGCGCAGCGAGGCCTGGCCGCCGAACATCTCGAAGCGGTAGTCGGCTTCGATGTCCACGCCGGCGCGGCGCGAACGGGCGAGGTTCTCGTTGAGCGCGGTCCAGTTGTAGATCGAGCCGGCCGGGAAGGTGCGGCCCTGCGGATCGACGTAGCCGCCCGCCGGAGCGCGCTTGATCATCGAGCAGAAGCCGTTGCCGACGCCGCCGGGCGAGTCGACGCAGCGGGTCGCGAGCTGCTCGGCGCTGACCGCGCCGATCGCGTCCTTCAGGTTGACGCGCCAGTAGTCCACCGACAGGCCGAAGCCCTGGATGAACTCGGGCTGCCAGACGAAGCCGTAGGAGAACGAACGCGCTTCTTCCACGTCGAGGTTCGGGTTGCCGCCGCTGACGCCGGGGTAGTTGCCGCCGTACTCGTTCTGGAAGTTCGCCGGCAGGCCCAGCGCGGCGCAGTTGCGCGCGCGCAGCGCCGGATCGGCCGCGGTGTTGACCGAGTTGCGGCGGCCCGGACGGGTTTCGCACGGGTCGTTGATCGTGGCGAAGTTCTGGGTCTGCGGGTTGAACAGCTCGCCGATGTTCGGCGCGCGCACCGCCTGGGCCAGGCTGGCGCGGACGCGGAAGGAATCGTTGATCGCCCAATCCAGGCCGACGTTCCAGGTCTTGGTCTCGCCGACCGTGCTGTAGTCGGAGTAACGGCCGGCCAGGTCCATGCTCAGGCGCTGCACGCCCGGCAGATCGGCCAACAGCGGGATGGTGGTTTCGGCGAAGATTTCCTTGACGCTGTACTCGCCCTTGCGGCTCGGGATCGCGTTGAGGAAGGTCAGGCCCTGCGCGGCCAGCGGATCGGTGCGCTCTTCGCTGCTTTCCTTACGCCATTCCACGCCGCCGGCGAAGCCGACGCCGCCGGCCGGCAGCTCGAACACCGAGCTGTTGGCGACCGAGGCGCTGAACACCTTCTGGGTCAGCTGGGTGCGGTTCTTGGCGTCGTAGTTCATCCAATCCGCCGCCTGACGGCTGACCGCGCCGTCGCCGAACACGCTGAAGGGCACGCAGCCCTGGCGCGACAGGTCGAGGTAGCGCACGCCGGTGTTCGGGTTGATCGCGTTCGGGTCCAGCGTGGTGCGGCAGACCAGATTGCCGCTGCCGTCGCGCACCACGTCCATGCCGGCCTGCCAGCGGTCGTTGATGCGGTTGTTGAGGTTGAGGCGGTCGATCTCGGTCTTGCCGTAGTTGGCCGAGACCTCGTAGGTCCAGTTCTCGCTCAGGTAGCCTTCCAGGCCCAGAACGTAGCGCTGGGTGGTGCGCTCGACGTTCTCGCCGCGGCGGCCGGCGTCGACGTTGAAGCGCGAGACCTGCAGCATCTTGTCGCGGTCGGTCAGGCTGTTGAGGCCGTTGGCGTCCATCAGCGCGGCCAGCTGCGGCGACAGATAAGCGTTGTCGCGGCGGATGCGCAGCGGCTGGTCGTAGCTGGGCTGCGACAGGAAGTCCGACTCGGTCTTGGTGTACTTGCCTTCGAAGAAGAACTTGTGGTTCTCGTTGATATCGAAGTTCACCAGGGTGTTGACGCTGTAGCGGTCGAAGCCCGGCTGCAGGTCGGCGACGCCGTTGAGGTCGACGAAGTCGCAGTCGACGCAGGTGTTGGCGCCGTCGCGCGGACCGTCGTAGCGGGTCGGGCGGAAGGTGCCGTCCGGGTTGAACTGGTAGCGCTTGCCGCCGGCGTTGAAGGTACCGCCGTAGGAAATGCTGGAGTTGCCGCCCGGGCCCATGAACACGCGCTGCGGGTTGTCCTGGCTCGGCGGCAGCTTCGGGTCGAAGTTCGGGTTCGGCATGCTGATCAGGTTTTCGCGCCCGATCTTGCGGTCGTTGCGGCCGAAGCGGTCCTGCTTGCTGTACTCGGCCGAGTACACCACGCTGCCGCGGCCGCCGGCGAATTCGTTGCCGCCGGTGAAGCTGACGAAGGAGCGGCTGAAGTCGCCCTCGCTGGCGTCGCCGGTCTGGGCGCGCAGCTCGTAGCCTTCGAACTTCTTCTTCATGATGAAGTTGACCACGCCGGCGACCGCGTCGGCGCCGTAGACGGCCGAAGCGCCGCCGGTGATCACTTCCACGCGCTCGATCAACTCGACCGGGATGGTGTTGATGTCGACCGCGGTCGAACCCGACAGACCGCCGACGTGGCGGCGGCCGTTGACCAGCACCAGGGTGCGGGTGGTGCCCATGCCGCGCAGGTCGAGCAGGCCCAGACCGGCGGTGCCGATCGAGCGGGTCGAGTTGCCCATGGTGTAGGTGGCCGACAGCTGCGGCAGGGTGGTCATCAGGTCGGCGATGGTCACCGCGCCGGTGGCGCGGATTTCCTCGGAGCTGATGCCGATCACCGGCGACGGGGTGACGAAGCCGATGCGCTTGATGCGCGAGCCGGTGACGGTGACCGCGTCGATGTCGGTCGGCGAGGCGGCCGCGCCTTCGGCCGGAGCCGCGGTCTGGGCGCTGGCGGCGCCGGCGGCGGTGAAGGCGATCGCGGAAACGAGCGCTGCCGTCAGCCTGCTGCGATGCAGGCCGAACGAGTTGAGTGCTGCCATGAATGAATCCCCTAGCTGAGAAGTGAAGCGCGAAAGCGGACTTTCTGGGTCGATCTACGTGTTTTGGTTGCCTTCCTGGGCATTAACGATCCCTTTACGAAACTGAACTTAACACGACGATAACGTTCGCTTTCTGGCCGGGGCGGCCCATTCACTTTGCGCCGTCTGTTGTTTCAACTGATTGAATTTAATGGTTTGTTAGTCTATAGGCGGCGGTCGAACGCAAAATCGCGTTGCGCGGCTTTATGTAATCAATCTGTAGCTAAGTCACAGATAGCAATGCGGCGGAATCCGAATTGGCAATTTTAAGTTGTTTTATTCAGCTTTCGCGACGGGCCTGTCCAGGCGCCGGCCGCGGGCCCCGCCGCGAGCGGGCGGACGCGATTGCGCGCAAGCCTTAACATGTAGACCGGCCGCCACGCGGCATCCCTGTATCGAGTCCCCATGCGCCTACCTACCCCGCGCCCAGCCGGATCGCCGGCATGAGCGAGCAACTGCAGTCTTCGATCGCGGCGCTGCCGCTGCCCGACACCGACCTGAGCCTGGCCGACAGCGGCGCGCGCGTGCGCGCCGGCGCGGCCGAGGGCCGGGTCGCGGTGTCCATCACCGCCGGTTTCGCCCTGGACGGCATGCGCGCCGGGCTGGAGACGGCCATCGCCGCCGCGCTGGCGCCGCAAGGGCTGGCGCTGGCCAGCCTGGAACTGATCTCGCGCATCGTCTCGCACGCGGTCCAGCCCAAGCTGTCGCCGCTGGCGAACGTGCGCAATCTGATCGCGGTCGGTTCCGGCAAGGGCGGGGTCGGCAAGTCGACCACCGCGGTCAATCTGGCCCTCGCGTTGGCGGGCGACGGCGCCCGCGTCGGCGTGCTCGACGCCGACATCTACGGCCCCAGCGTACCGACCATGCTCGGCGCCCACGGCAAGCCCGACAGCCCGGACGGCAAGCACATCGAGCCGCTGCGCGCGCACGGCATCGAGGCGATGTCGATCGGCCCGCTGGTCGAACAGGACACGCCGATGATCTGGCGCGGCCCGATGGCGACCTCGGCGCTGACCACGCTGCTCAACGACACCCAGTGGGGCGAACTGGATTACCTGATCGTCGATCTGCCGCCCGGCACCGGCGACATTCAGCTGACCCTGGCGCAGAAGATTCCGGTCGCCGGCGCGGTCATCGTGACCACGCCGCAGGACGTGGCCACGCTCGACGCGCGCAAGGCGCTGCGCATGTTCGAGAAGGTCGAAGTGCCGGTGCTGGGCCTGATCGAGAACATGGCCGTGCACGTGTGCTCGAACTGCGGCCACGCCGAGCATCTGTTCGGCGAAGGCGGCGGCGCGCGCATGGCCGCGCAATACGCGGTGCCGCTGCTCGGCAGCCTGCCGCTGGAGATCGCGATCCGCGAGCAGGGCGACGCCGGCGTGCCGCTGGTCGCGGCCCAGCCCGATTCGGCGGCGGCGCGCGCCTACCGCGGCGCGGCGCGCCGGCTGGCCGCGGAACTGGCGCGGCGGCCGCGGGTGGCGCCGTCGATTTCCGCCTCGCTGGTGTAAGCGCGGCGCGGTTTCGGCGGGTCGCCCGCGACCGCCGCGCCGTGCCGCAGCCCGTACAATCCGGGACCGGGCGCCCCTCGCGGCCGGCCCCCCAAATGATTACCGCGCGGCCTCGGCCGCGCCTTCGTAAGGAACACCGCATGAGCATCAAGTCCGACCGCTGGATCCGCCGCATGTCCGAACGGCCCGCCGGCATGATCGAGCCGTTCGAACCCGGTCAGGTCAAGCAGTCCGCCGACGGCCAGCGCATCGTCAGCTACGGCACCTCCAGCTACGGCTACGACGTGCGTTGCTCGCGCGAGTTCAAGGTGTTCACCAACATCAACTCGACCATCGTCGATCCCAAGCATTTCGACAGCGGCAGCTTCGTCGACGTGGAATCGGACGTGTGCATCATCCCGCCGAACTCGTTCGCGCTGGCGCGCACGGTCGAGTACTTCCGCATTCCGCGCGACGTGCTGGTGGTGTGCTTGGGCAAGAGCACCTACGCGCGCTGCGGCATCATCGTCAACGTGACCCCGCTGGAACCGGAGTGGGAAGGCCACGTGACCTTGGAATTCAGCAACACCACGCCGCTGCCGGCGCGCATCTACGCCAACGAGGGCGTGGCGCAGATGCTGTTCTTCCAGTCCGACGAAGTCTGCGACACCTCGTACAAGGATCGCGGCGGCAAGTACCAGGGCCAGGTCGGCGTGACCTTGCCGCGCACCTGATCCGCGCAACCGGGCCGCGCGCCGCGCGGTCCTGTGCGGCGCTCGCCGCCGCGGCGCGCACGGCCGCGGTGTCCGCGAACGCGGTCGTTGGCGCGGGCTCGGTCCGCGCCGCTGAGTTCTCTGCGATCGCCGCGTTTCGCGGCGGTCTTCTTCCAGCGAATGCGCGCCGCCCATACCGGGCGGTGTGGATGCCGCGCGCGCGCAAGCTCGCGCCGGCCCGATTCGCCGCCCGGGCGGCTTCGGCAAAAAGACTGTGATCGGTGCAGCCGATCCCGGTTTTGCCTGTTATCTTTCCCGAGCCCCAAACCCGGGCCGCGCGACGGGGAATCCCGCGGACCCGTCCAAAACCCCTGCAAGGAGTAGTCGAATGGACCCGCAAAACCCTTACCAGAGCCCGCAATCGCAGCTGACCGCGCCGGGCGGCGGCGATGACGAGCTGGCCGACCGCGGCATCCGCCTGGTCGCCGCGATCATCGACGGCGTCATCATGATGGTGGTGATGCTGCCGCTGATGTTCATCGGCGGCTATTTCAACGCGGTCATGGAAGCCGCCCAGAGCGGGCACCAGCCGTACGGCCTGCAGATCGCCTGGGGCATCGGCGGCCTGCTGCTGTTCTTCGCCGTGCAGTACCTGCCCCTGAGCCAGAACGGCCAGACCTGGGGCAAGAAGGTCATGAAGATCAAGATCGTCGACCAGGACGGCAACAAGCCGGACCTGGCCACGCTGATGGGCAAGCGCTATCTGTTCCAGCAGGGCGTCGGCCTGATTCCGTGCCTGGGCCCGATCGTCATTCTGGTGGACGTGCTGATGATCTTCCGCGAAGACCGTCGCTGCCTGCACGACCAGATCGCCGGCACCCGCGTGGTGGTCGCGCGCTGATTTCAGCGACGCGATGCGGCAACGAAAAAGCCGGCGCTCGATGCGCCGGCTTTTTTTTTATGTCTCGATTTCGCGCGGTAGGAGCGGCGTGAGCCGCGACTGCGACATCGCGACTACGTCGAGACTGTCGTCGTAGCTGTGGTGTCGCAGTCGCGGCTTACGCCGCTCCTACAGGGAGCTCCCGTTACTCGCGCGGCTTCTGGTAGGTGACGAAGAAGCCTTGCAGATCGCCGTTCTCGATGTACGGCTCCACGCTCACCACGTCGTAGCCGCGGGTGGCGAAGGCCTGGTGCGCGCGGCTGAGCGCGTTGGCCGCGCCCTGGTTGCGGAAGCCCCAGGTCGCGTCGACCCACAGCGTCACCGCGCGCAGGTTCTTGCTCACCGCGTCCTGCGCGACCTGGTCGGGATTCTTGTCGAACAAGCCGGCGTGGGCGGGCGCGGTAGCGGCCGCGGCGAGCAGGGCGGCGAGCAAAAGGCGTTGCATGAGGGGTCTCCGGCGAGGCGGCCGGGGCGGCCGCGGTCGATGTTGGGCGCCGCCGACGCGGCGGCGCTGCAGGGGCGAAACCGTCGGCGAAGCGGCGGTCGGTGTCGGGCGCCGCCCGCGAGCCGACGGTCGCTGTTCCGCGCCGTCGGCAAGCGGGTGGTCGGTGTTTCGCACCGCCGGCAAGCCAGCGGTGGGTGTTCCGCACCGCCGGCAAGCGACGGTCAGTGTTCCGCACCGCCGGCGAGCCGGCGGTCGACGTCCGTCGCCAGCGCGGTTTCGACCATCGCGCGCAGGGCGCGGACCACGCTGTCGGCGTCCAGGCTCGGCGCGCCGGCATGGCGCGCGGCTTGCGCGGGAGAATACGGAATGTGGATGAAGCCGCCCCGAACCCGCGCGTCGCCGCGCCGGTGCAGTTCGTGCATCAGCCCGTAGAACACGTGATTGCACACGTAGGTGCCGGCGGTCTGGGAGATCTCCGCGGGCAGTCCGGCATCCAGCAGCGCCGCGCGCAGCGCCTTGATCGGCAGGGTGCTGAAGTACGCCGCCGGGCCGTCGCCGATCACCGGCTCGTCGATGGGCCGCGCGCCGAGGTTGTCGGCGATGCGCGCGTCGTCGACGTTGATCGCCACGCGTTCGATCGACAACTGCGCGCGGCCGCCGGCTTGGCCGACGCACAGCACCAGCGCCGGGCGCGATGCGTCGAGGCATTCGCGCAAGCGCTGCAGCGACGCGCCGAACGCCACCGGCAAGCGTTCGGCGACGACGCGGCGGCCGCCGATGCGCTCGCCGTGCAGGCGCCGCACCGCGTCCCAGCTCGGATTGTCGGCTTCGCCGCCGAACGGCTCGAAGCCGGTCAGCAGCACCGGCGCGTCGGCGAAATCGCCGTTGTGGACATCGGCGGTCATCGCAGCGCGATCCAATACATCAGCAGCACGTTGCAGGCCAGCAGGACCGCGCCGGTGGGCCACTGCGCGCGGATCACGCCGTACGGGTCCTTGAGTTCGAGCAAGGCCGCCGGCACCAGATTGAAGTTGGCCGCCATCGGCGAGAACAGCGTGCCGCAATAGCCCGAGAGCATGCCGATCGCCGCCAGCGGCGCCGGATCGGCGTGGTGGTGGCCGACCAACAAGGGCAGGGCGATGCCGCCGGTCATCACCGGGAACGCGGCGAAGGCGTTGCCCATGATGACCGCGAACAGCGCCATGCCGACCGCGTAGGCGACGACCACGGCGAAGGCGTTGTCGACCGGAATCGCCATGCGCACCACGCCGGCCACGGCCTGACCGACGCCGCCGGCCTCGAACACGCTGCCGAGCGTGGCCAGCAGCAGCGGCAGCAGCGCGGCCCAGCCGATCGCGTCGACCAGCCGGCGCGATTGCTCCACGCCGCTCCACGGCGTCTGCCGGGTCAAGCGGCAGGCGGCGAGCAGGGCGACGATGCAGGCGAAGGCCAGGCCGATCAGGGTGATGTTGGCGGTTTCCAGCAGCGGCCGCTCGCCGATGCGCACGTATTTCAGGCCGAGCGCGACCGCCAAGGTGACCGCGGGAATCAGCAGCGCCGGCCAGAACAGGCGATTGCCCAGGCGCAGCGATTCGCCGGTTTTCTCTTCCTGGGTGGTTTCCGCGTAGCGTCCGCGGCCGAGGCCGCCGAAGCCGGCCAGCAGCGCCAGCACGACCACGCAGCCGCCGACGACGGTGTTCGGCAGGTGCTCGGCCAGGACCATCAGCGCGGCGATCAGGCCCCAGAACGCGGCCGTGGTCCAGCGCCGCGGATTGCCGGCGTCGCGCGCGCCGCGCCAGGCCAACGCGCCGAAGTACAGGCCCAGCAGCCAGTAGACGAAGTTCAGGCCGATCATGCGTCGCGCGCCTGATCGGCGAGCGCGGCCACTTCGGCCGCGCGCTGCTGCGCCAAGCGCCGGACCAGCGCGCGCTCGAAGCGCAGCACCCGGATGCAGTGGATCAGGAACGCGCAGATCGCGGTCGGGATGCCCCACAGCGCGATGTGCAGCGGATCCAGCCGCAAGCCGTGTTCGGTGAAGAAACTCTGGATCAGTAGCACCGCGCCGAAGGCGATGAAGATGTCCTCGCCGAAGAACAGGCCGACGTTGTCGGTGCCGGCGGCCATCGCGCGGATGCGCTGGCGGGCGTCCTCGTCGAGATCGCCGTGGCCGGCTTGCGCGGCGCCCTCGGCCATCGGCGCGAGCAGCGGGCGCACGGTCTGCGGATGGCCGCCCAGGCTGTTGAGGCCGACCGCCGAGGCGAGCTGGCGCATCAGCAAGTAGGCGATCAACAGCCGCCCCATGGTCGCGCCGCGCAAGCGCGCGACCCAGCGTTGCGCGTGTTCCTTCAAACCGTGGCGCTCGAGTAGGCCGATCACCGGCAAGGTCAGCAGGAACAGCAGCAGGAAGCGTTTCTCGGTGTAGGCCTTGCCGAGCACTTCCAGCACCTCCAGCGGCGAGATCTTCGCCGCCAGTCCGGTGATGAAGCCGGCGGCGACCACCAC
This sequence comes from Lysobacter sp. K5869, assembly GCF_018847975.1. NCBI lineage: Bacteria > Pseudomonadati > Pseudomonadota > Gammaproteobacteria > Lysobacterales > Lysobacteraceae > Lysobacter > Lysobacter sp. K5869. The sequence goes on from NZ_CP072597.1 coordinate 3,282,697, forward strand.
CAAGGCCGGATTGAGCCGCAGCACGAAGCCGAGCGCGAGCGCGGCGACGCCGATCAGGGGCCAATAGTTCATGCGGCAGCGTCCTCGCGTGGCGGAAGGAGAGTCGGGTGCGAGCGATCCTTCGCCGTGCGCGCCGCCGCGGTCACCAGGCCGCGACGCTCACGCCGTCGGCCTCCAGCGCCGCGCGCACGGCGCGCGCGAACTGCGGCGCGTCGCTGCGGTCGCCGTGCAGGCACAAGGTGTCGGCGCGCAGGGCGATGGTGTCGCCGCCGGCCGCGCGCACGCGCCCGTGCAGGGCGAGTTCGCGCACCTGGGCGATGGCCTCGTCGAGCGATTCGATCACCGCGCCGGGCTGGCCGCGCGGCAGCAGGCGGCCGTTGGCCGCGTAGCCGCGCTCGGCGAACACTTCGTGGGCGACGCGCAAGCCCAGCCGCTGCGCCGCGTCGGTGAGTTCGGATTGGGCGAGGCCGAACACGATCAGGCGCGGATCGAATTCGGCCACCGCGGCGGCGATGGCTTCGGCCACGGTGCGGTCGTCGGCGGCGAGGTTGTAGAGCGCGCCGTGCGGTTTGACGTGGGTCAGCACCATGTCTTCGTCGGCGGCGATGGCGGCCAAGCGCGCGAGCTGGCCGGTCACCAGCATCGCCACCTGCTCGCGCGACAGCGCCAGCGCGCGGCGGCCGAAATGCTCGCGGTCTTCATAGCCCGGATGCGCGCCGGCGGCGACGCCGTGGGCGCGGCACAGGCGCAGGGTCTCGCGCATCGTCGCCTCGTCGCCGGCATGGCCGCCGCAGGCGATGTTGGCCGAGCTTACGTAGGGCAGGATCGCCGCGTCGTCGCCGCAGCCTTCGCCGAGATCGCAATTGAAGTCGATGCGTGCGGACATGAGGCGTTGCGCGTGCGGCCCGCGGCCGCGCTCAGTTGCGCTTGAACAGCAGGCCCAGGCCGACCGCGATCAGGATCGCCGGCCACCACGTGACCAGCAGCTTGGTCACGCTGAGATTGGTGAAGCCCAGGTTGTTGAGCAGGAACAAGGTGCCGATGACGATCAGGATCAGGGCGCCGACGACGTGGGATTTCATGGGTGAGTCTGGTTCCTGGAAAACGTACCGGCCGCTGGCGCCGGTACAGGGCGACCGCAGTCTAGTGGGGCGGCGGGGTTTTTCCCAAGCCCGCGGGGAAATCGGACGCCGCCCGTACCGCGATCGGGCCGCGTAGTTCATTGAATTCATTAAAGATGCCCCGTGAGAACGGACGTGATTGCACTCACGGATCGATAAAAATTTCCGCACTGCCGCGCGAAGTCGTGGGGGTGTGCGCAGCGAGGTTCGTCTAGTCAGGTGAGCGCGACCGGCCCAGGCCGTGGCCCGCGCCTCCACCGACGACTCTCATGGACGACTGTTATGACCCCTCTGCCCAGCTTGTTGCCCCGTACCGATCGCGCCGGTGCGGCGCGCCGGCCTGCCTTGAAGCCGCTGACCGCCGCCCTCGCGGTGCTGTGCGCGGCGCTGGCCGCGCCGCCGGGCCATAGCCAGATCGTGGCCGCGCCGGACGCGCCCGGCGGGCAGCGGCCGGTGGTGTTGACCGCGCCCAACGGCGTGCCGCTGGTGAACATCCAGACCCCGTCGGCGGCCGGCGTCAGCCGCAACGTCTATCAGCAGTTCAACGTCGACGCGCAGGGCGCGATCCTCAACAACAGCCGCACCAACGCGCAGACCCAGCTCGGCGGCTGGGTCCAGGGCAATCCGTATCTGGCCGGCGGCGGCGCGCGGATCATCCTCAACGAAGTCAACGGCGGCGATCCCAGCCGCCTGCGCGGCTATCTGGAAGTCGCCGGCCAGCGCGCCGAAGTGGTGATCGCCAATCCGGCCGGCATCTCGGTGGACGGCGGCGGCTTCATCAACGCCAGCCGCGCCACCCTGACCACCGGCACGCCGCAGCTCAGCGCGATCGGCGGGCTCGACGGCTTCCTGGTGCGCGGCGGCACGATCCGCATCGAAGGCAAGGGCCTGGACCTGAGCCGCACCGATTACGCCGCGATCCTGGCGCGCGCGGTGCAGGCCAACGCCGGCATCTGGGCCGGCGAGCTCAAGGTGGTGACCGGCGCCAACCGCATCGACGCCGATCACCGCGTGGCCGAGACCGTGGCCGGCAGCGGCGCCGCGCCGGCCTACGCGCTCGACGTGGCCGCGCTGGGCGGCATGTACGCCGGCAAGATCGCCTTGATCGGCACCGAAGCGGGCCTGGGCGTGCGCAACGCCGGCACCGTGCAGGCCGCCGCGCAAGCCGGCGTCGCGTTGGCGGGCGCGGGGCAACTCGTGGTCACCAGCGCCGGCCGCCTGGAAAACCTCGGCACGCTGCAGGGCGCCAGCGACGCGAACCTCAGCGCGAGCGCGCTGAGCAACGGCGGGCGCGTGTCCAGCGGCGGCAACCTCAAGATCGCCACCCAAGGCGATCTGAGCAACGCGGCGGCGGGCAAGGGCGGCGTCATCGAAGGCGGGCGGCTGGACCTGGGCAGCGCCGCCGGCGATCTCGACAACCGCGGCGGCACCTTGCGCCAGACCAGCGCCGCGGGCTTGGTGTTGAACGCGCCGAAGCTGAGCAACGCCGGCGGCACGATCGGCCGCGAGCCGATCGCGCAGACGCCGAACCCGGGCACCGATCCGGGCACGCCGGGTGGCGGCACGCCCGGCGGCGGCACCCCGGGCGGCGGGACGCCCGGCACGGGCACGCCGGGCGGCGAACCCGGCGGCGGCATCGTCGTGCCGCCGTACGTGCCGGCCTCGCCCGGCGCGATCGCGGCGGCGGGGGCGGTGCGCAACGACGGCGGGCGGATTTACCTCGGCGGCGCGATCGAACTCAACAGCGCCGACCTCGACAACCGCGGCGGCAGCCTCAGCGTCGCGCGCATGAACCTGATCCAGCCGCGCTTCGACAACCGCGGCGGCACGCTCGACGTCAGCGAGGCGTTCAACGCCCGCGTCGAGCAGTTCGACAACCGCGGCGGCAAGCTCAACGCCGGCCGCCTGAACATCGCCGCCAGCGGCGACGTGCTCAACGAAGGCGGCAGCTTGAGCAGCGGCGGCGACGCCGCGCTGGAGGCCGGCGGCCGCTTCGACAACGCGCGCGGCGCGTTGACCGCGACCGGGACGCTCGCCATCGCGGCGGCCGGCGCGGTCGACAACCGCGGCGGCACGCTCGCGGCCAATCGCGACTTCGCGCTCGCCGCCGGCGCGCTCGCCAATGCCGGCGGCGCGATCCAGTCGGCGCAGGGCGATGCGCGCCTGAGCCTCGCCGGCGCGTTCGACAACGGCGACGGCCAGATCGCCGCGGCGCGCGACTTGAGCGTGACGGCGCGCGAGGCGAGCCACCGCGGCCAGCTGCGCGCGGGCAACGACGCGTCGCTGACGTTCTCCGCGGGCCTGAGCAACGACGGCGCGATCACCGCCGGGCGTCATCTGAACCTGTCCGCCGGCAGTTTGAGCGGCGGCGCCGGCGGCGTGCTCGGCGCCGGCGTGCAGGCCGACGGCAAGCTCGGCGCGGCCGGCGATCTCAGCGTGCGCACCAGCGGCGCGTTGGCCGCGCACGGCACCCAACTCGCGGCCGGCGGCGCCACGCTCGACGGCGGCGCTGGCGTGGACGTGTCCGGCGGCCAGACCAGCGCCGCGAACGTGGTCCTGCGCGCGCGCCAGGGCGACGTGAACGCGCGCAAGGCCAACGTGGTCGCCAGCGGCCGCCTGAGCGTCGAGGCCGACGCCGCCGACTCGCAATCGCTGCTCAACGAAGGCGGCCGGCTGCAGGCCGGACAGCTCGATCTGCGCGCCGGCGTCGTGCGCAACAACCAAGGCGGCGAGATCGTCCAGACCGGCACCGCCGCCGCGCTCATCGCCGCGCGCGGCGCGCTCAGCAACGACGGCGGCCGCATCGCCGTCAACGCGACCGATCTGAGCCTGCTCGGCGCGAGCATCGGCAACGCCGGCGGCAAGATCGAGCACGCCGGCAGCGGCGCGCTGAAGATCGCCGGCGGCCGTTTCGACGGCGACAACGGCCAGATCGCCGCCAACGGCGCGCTCTTGGTCGATCTGAGCGGCGCGTTCCATCACGACGGCGGCAAGGCCGGCGCCAAGCAGGTGTCGATCCAGGCCGGTTCCTTGAGCAACCGCGGCGGCCAGATCGTCCACAGCGGCGACGGCGAAGCGCGGGTGAGCGTGGCCGGCGCGCTCGACAACGACGGAGGCGCGATCGCCGCCAACGCCGCCGCGCGCATCCAGGCCAACAGCCTGAGCAACCGCGGCGGCAGCCTGCGCGCGGCGGAAAACTCCGATCTGCGCATCGACGTGGCGCAGACCCTGGACAACGGCGGCAACGGCGACATCGCCGCCGGCCGCGACACGCTGCTGCGCGCCGGCGCGATCGACAACCGCGGCGGCCGCATCGCCGCGGTCGGCGATCTCGACGTGGACGCGCGCACGGCGCTGAGCAACGCCGGCGGCACGCTCGCGGCCAACGGCAACACGCGCTTGTCGGCCGAGCGCCTGGACAACAGCGGCGGCACCCTCGCCGCGGTGCGCGGCGGCTTGCAGGTCGCCACCGCGTCGGCGACGCGCAACGACGGCGGCAAGCTGCAGGCCGGCGGCGCGGTGACCTTGAACAACGGCGGTTTCAGCAACGTGGGCGGGCAGGTGTTCGGCGACAGCGTGTCGATCGACACCCGCGGCCAGGCGCTGGACAACCGCGGCAAGGGCGTGATCGCCGCGACCCAGGGCATGGACCTGCGCTCGGGCGCGCTCGACAACGACACCGGCCTGATCCAATCCGGCAAGGCGCTGCGCATCGACACCGGCGGCGCGAGCCTGACCAACACCCACGCCGCCGGCGGCTTCAACGGGCAGGGCGGCATCAGCAGCGGCGACACGCTGACGCTCGTCACCGGCGCGTTCGACAACCGCGCCGGCTCGATCGCCGCCAAGCGCGCGCTGCAGGCCGACACCGGCGCGTTCCTCAACCGCGACGGCGGCACGGTGCTGGGCGAGGCGGGCGTCGTGGTCGACACGCACGGCGCGGGCTACGACAACCGCGGCGGCCAGACCCTGGCCAAGGGCGATCTGACCTTGCGCGCCGGCGCCATCGACAACACCGGCGCACTGATCCGCTCGCTCGGCATCGCCTCGCTGCAAGCCGGCAGCGTGATCAACGCCGCGACCCAGGGCGCCGGCCAAGGCATCGAAGGGCGCGACGTGATCGTCGTGGCGAGCGCGCTGGACAACCGCAACGGCGCGATCCGCGCCGACCGCAACGCCACCCTCGTCGGCGGCGGCCGGATCGACAACGGCGGCGGGCTGATGTCGGCCGGCGACACCTTGGCGATCCTCGACCCCAACCGCGCCATCCCCGGCGCCAAGACGCTGGAACTGGTCAACACCGGCGGCACCTTGGTCGCCGACAAGAACCTGCTGATCGACGCGGCCGGTTTCAGCGGCGACGGCCGGGTGCTGTCGAACCAGGACCTGAGCATCGCGCTGAGCCGCGACGTGACCCAGACCGGCGAAGTCGCCGCCAACGGCGACCTGCGCTACGCCACCGCCGGCACCTTGATCCAACAAGGCAAGCTGGCGGCGGGCCGGACCCTAACCGTCAACGCCGCCACCCTCGACAACCGCGCCGGCGCCGAGATCGTCGGCGGCACCACCGTCGTCGGCGCCGGCCACGTCGTCAACCGCGGCCTGATCGACGGCCGCGACACCCGCATCGACGCCGGCACGCTCGACAACATCGGCACCGGCCGCATCTACGGCGACACCGTGTCGATCGGCGCGGGCACGATCAACAACGACGCCGAAACCGTCGGCGGCGCGATCAAGGCCGGCACCATCGCCGCGCGCGCCAACCTCGACATCGGCGCGGGGACGATCAACAACCGCGAGCATGCGTTGATCTTCAGCGGTGGCGACATGGTCATCGGCGGCGCGCTCGACGCGCAGCGCCGCGCCACCGGCCGCGGCGCGACGCTCAACAACCTCAGCGCCGAGATCGAGTCGCTGGGCGACATGGCCATCGCCATGGCCCAGATCAACAATCACGACGTGCACCTGCGCAAGGGGCCGACGACCCATCCGGCCAAGCCGCCGCTGATCGCGATCGCGCCGATCGGCGGCGACCGCATGTACCTGCCGGAGGAAGTCATCTATGCGCCGGGTTCGCCGTTCGTTTACGAGCGCAATCCCGACGGTACGCCCGGCCGCCTGCTGTCCAGCGAGGGCTACGGTCTTTGGACCACGGTTTACGCGGTGACCGAGGACACCGCGGTCGACGCCGATCCTTCGCGCATCGTCTCCGGCGGCGACATGCTGCTGGACGGCAGCGTGCACAACCGCAGCAGCCGGATCGTCGCCGGCGGCGATCTGGTCGCCGTCGGCGGGATCTCGAACGAGGGGCTCAACGGCGATCGCAACATCAAGCGGGTCTTCACCGTCATCAACCACGAAGGCAAGCTGGTCGGCGGCGGGGCTTTGTCCGACATCAACGAGACCTTCGAGCTCAACAAGTACGAGCCGCAGCGCAACGTCAACGCGGTGCAGGGCTACAACCCGGGCGCCGCCGGCGCGACCGGCGTGAACGCCGCGACCGGCGGCGCGGGAGCGGTCGGCGGCGCCGGCGCGCAGGCCATGATCGAAGTGCCCGCCAACGTCGGCGGCGTCTCCCGCGCATCCGGCGCGGCGGCCGGTGCCGCCAACGGCGCGGCCGGCGGCGCCGGCACCGACGGCGCGGCGTCCGTGCCGATGGTCGTGCGCACTCGTTCGCCCGACGCCACGGTCCCGCGCGCCAGCCTGTTCGGCCTGCGCCCGGATTCGGCCAGCCGTTACCTGATCGAAACCGATCCGCGCTTCACCGATCAGCGCCGCTGGCTCAGCAGCGACTATCTGCTCAGCCGGCTCGGCATGGACGGCAACCTGACGCAAAAGCGCTTGGGCGACGGGTTCTACGAACAAAAGCTGATCCGCGAACAGATCGCCCAGCTCACCGGCTACCGCTATCTGGAAGGATTCGGCAGCGACGAAGCGCAATACGCCGCGCTGATGAACGCCGGCGCCACCTTCGCCGCGCAGTACGGTCTGCGCCCCGGCGTGGCGCTGAGCGCGGCGCAGATGGCGCAGCTGACCAGCGACATCGTCTGGCTGGTCGAGCAGACCGTGAGCTTGCCCGACGGCGGCACCCAACGCGTGCTGGTGCCGCAGGTGTACGTGCGGGTGCGGCCGGGCGACATCGACGGCTCCGGCGCCTTGCTCAGCGGCAACACGACGCGGATCCAGAGCGCGGGCGACCTGGTCAACACCAGCACCATCGCCGGGCGCCAATTGCTGGCGATCAACGCCCAGAACATCGACAACCTCGGCGGGCGCCTCGACGGCGGCCAGGTCAACCTCAACGCGCGCAACGATCTGAACAACCTCGGCGGCAGCATCACCGCGCGCGATGCGGCGATCCTGACGGCGGGCAACGACATCAACCTGCGCACCACCACCCGCGATGCGACCGGCCTGTTGACCGGCAGCAACATCGATCGGGTCGCCAGCATCTACGTCGCCAATCCCGGCGGGATCTTGCTGGCCTCGGCCGGCCGCGACGTGAATCTGGCCGCCGCGCAAGTGGCCAACGCCGGCGCGGGCAGCCGCACCCTGGTCAACGCCGGGCGCGACGTCAATCTGGGCACGGTGACCGAAGGCTATTCGGCCTACGCCACCGGCCGCAGCGGCAACACCCGCGCCAGCGGCATCGCCGCGCACACCAACGAGGTCGGCTCGACGATTCTCGGCGGCGGCAGCGTCGCGATCGCCGCGGGCCACGACGTCAACGCGCGGGCCGCCCAGGTCGGCGCGCTCGGAACCTTGGCCGTCAACGCCGGCAACGACATCCGCATCGATGTCGGCACCCGCGCCGATTCGGTGCTGACCACGCAAGAGTCCTCCGGCCGCAAGATGCTGGTGCGCAGCAGCAGTTCCAAGCTCGACGTCGAAAACAGCGTCGGCGCGATCGGCAGCCGCCTGTCCGGCCAGGACGTGATCCTTTCGGCCGGCAACGACCTGATCGTGCGCGGCAGCGAAGTCGCGGCCGAACGTCAGGCCGTGCTCAGCGCCGGCCGCGACGTGCGCATCGAAAGCGCGCAGGAGTACAAGCAGACCGCGAGTTTCTCCTCCAGCAAGAGCAGCGGGCTGTCGCGCGGCATCGCCGAGGGCATCAACTACACCAGCAACAAGGCCAGCCAGTACAAGATCGGCAACGGCGTCAGCCAGGTCGGCAGCACCATCGCCGGCGCCGACATCAGCATCGACGCCGGCCGCGACGCGCAGATCGTGGCGAGCAAAGTGCTGGCCGACCGCAACGTGGCCATCGCCGCCGGCCGCAATATCGACATCCTGGCCGCCTACGACACCAACAACACGATCGCGGCCAGCGACAAGAACGACCTCAGCCGCAACCTCAAGCCGGGCGCGGCGCCCAGCCAGACCTTGTACAGCCGCACGTACAAGGGCGAGGACGGCACCGGCCAGACCAGCAAGGCGGTGACCAGCACGATCAGCGCCACCGGCGGCAGCGTTTCCCTGATCGCCGGCGTGGACGGCAAGTACCGCGGCACGGGGCAGGGCAACGTCACCAGCGAGGGCGCCAACCTGCTGGCCAAGGACCGGGTCAGCATTTCCGGCAACGCGGTCAACCTGATGGCGGCGACGTCCACCGAGCTGAGCACCAAGCACAGCCGAAGCACCGGCCACACCGTCGGCGCGGAACTGTCCGGCACCGTCGGCGGCAAGATCACCGCGCTGTACAAGCAGATCGAAAAGGCGCGCACTTCCACCGACGAGCGCGAGCAAGCCGCGGCGGCGCTGAAGGCCGGTTACGACGCTTACAAATTCGCCAACGACGGCATCGGCAAGAAAGTCGCCGGCGGCGTGGATCAGGCGGCGATCGACAAGGCGGTGGCCGCGGGCAGCACCGACGCGGCGATGGCCAATTCGCCGTCCGGCGCGGCGTTCGGCGTCAGCGTCAGCGAGAGCCGCACCCGCTCGCGCGAGGACAGCGCCAGCGCCAGCACCCGCCAGCGAGGCACCGAGATCCAGGCCGGGCGCATCGACATCACCGCGCGCGAAAGCGACATCAATATCCAGGGCGGCAAGCTGCAGGCGAGCGACATCCTCCTGGACGCCGCGCGCGACGTGAACCTGTTCGCGGCGCAGAACACCTCGGCCACCCTGGGCACCAGTTCCGGCAGTTCCTTCGGCGGCGGCGCCACGTTCGGCTTCGGCTCGCAGAACGGCGTGAGCATCCAAGTCAGCATGGGCGGCAGCCGCGGCCGCACCACCGGCTTCGAGGTCGTCCACGACAACACCCGGGTGACCGCGACCGATTCGCTGACCATCAAGAGCGGCCGCGACACCAATCTGCGCGGCGCGCAGTTGGCGGGAGAAACCGTCAAGCTCGATGTGGGCCGCGATCTCAACATCGAAACGCTGCAGGACGTCACCCAGTTCTCCAGCGACAAGAGCAGCCGCGGCCTCGACCTGAGCCTGTGCATTCCGCCGATCTGCTACGGCCAGTTCATCGACAGCGCGAGCATCAAGTATTCGAGCGAATCGGTCGATCACAACTACCGCAGCGCCGGCGGCCAAAGCGGCATCACCGCCGGCAGCGGCGGCTACGACATCCGCGTGCGCGGCAATACCGATCTGGTCGGCGGCGCCATCGTCAGCACCGCGGCGCCGGACAAGAATCTGCTGACCACCGCCAGCCTGACCAGCCGCGACCTGCAGAACCTGCAGAACACCAACTCCTCCAGCACCAGTCTGGGCCTGAGCTTCAGTTCCGGCTCCAACGCTTATGTCCAGGGCCCGAGCCTCAGCGATCAGCTGATCTCCAACGCGTCCAGGAATGTGCGCTCGAACCTGGCCGCCGGCAGCAACGGTTTGCCGGCCGACGGCGAGCAGCGCAGCCAGACCCTGAGCGTGATCGGCCCCGGCCGCGTCGTCGTCACCGGCACCGGCAACGCCGAAATCGACGGCCGCAGCGCCGAGACCGTCGCGACGGTCACCGCGCGCGACCCCAAGACCGCGCACGATCCGCTCAAGAACACGCTGACCCTGCAGCAAGCCGCGGAGATTCCCAAGCGGCAGAAAGAGGCGGCCGAGCGTCAGGCGCTGGCGGACAAGGTCGGCGGCGTGATTTCCGGCGCCATCGGCGACATCAGCGGCGCGTTGAACAAGGAGCTGCAGGATCAGGAGAACAAGCGCGCCGAGTTGGCCAAGGAAGATGCGCGCAAGATCAGCTCCTGGGCCGACGGCTCGATTGAAAAGACGGCGATGCATAGTCTGGCCGGCTTCATTCAGGCCAAGATCGCACAAGGCAATCTTGTGGCCGGTGCGGCCACCGGCGCGCTTAACGAACAATTGGCGCCGGAGATGGCGAAGCTGCTGCTGGGCCTTGGGGTCGAGCGCGACAGCGTCACGTTCAAGGAACTGATGAAGATCGGTTCGACCTTGCTCGGCGTCGCCGTCGGCACCGCCGCCGGCGGGCGCACCGACGTGGAGATCAACGCGGCGGTGGCCAGCAACGGCACCGCGCAGAACTTCCTCAAGCACGATCAGGTCGCGCAGATGAAGCGCGAGTTCGACGACTGCAAGGCCCAGGGCAACGCCTGCGGCGACGAACAGATCAAGGCGATCGCCAGCCGCTACATGGCGCTGTCGCAGCAAAACATCGATAAGGTGCGCGCCTACATCCGCGCCGGCGACGTCGCCGCGGTGGCGGCGCTGGAAGGGCAGGCCGCGACCGCCGCAGCGGTCGACGACGCGATTCCGTTCGGCTACGGCGATGTGTCCAAGGTGTTCCAGGGCTGGCAGAACAACGTCAATTTGCTGGGCACGGTCGGCGGCGTCGGCGCGATCGGCGGGACCGATGTGCAGCAGGCGACCGAGGTCGCGCAGTTCCGCCGCGATTACTGCGTCGGCATCAGCAGCGGCGCCTGCGATGCGAAAGTGCAGCAGGCGCTCGACGATCGCGCCACCCGCTACTGGACGCTGACGGGGATCAGCGCGAGCGTGCAGATCGCGGTGCCGCTCGCGGTGCGAGCGGTCGGTGGGCTGCGGCCGCCGGCGCCGACATCGGCGCCGACCCCGACGAGCGTGGGCTCGGTCCGCGTCGGCGACCGCGACGTCGAAGTCGCCGGCCGCGGCCCGGTGATGCTTCGCCGCAATCCCGAAACCGGAGTCTACGAACCACTGGAAGAAGTGCCCGTGGCCGTTCCCGGCCCCGGCTTGCCGGTGCCGCGGCCCGGCACGCAAACGCCTCCGGCCACGACTCCCGCGTTGCCGGCGCCGGCCGGCTACGTGATCATGCCGATGCGCGATTCCAGCGGAACCTCGATCCCGGTGGTGTTGGCCACCGAGAAATTCAGTTGGGGGCCGACGAATCCCAACGATCTGATCGGATCCCAATCGGTCGATCATGAGCGCGCCGCGGTGCGGTACATCCTGTCGACCGAACAGGTGGTGACGATACTGGATACCCGGTCGTCCAACGCTAACGGCTTCGACCCTTCCTATATCAAGAAAACGCCGGAAGGCGGCTATCAATTGGTTCTGGTCGAGGACAAGTCCGGGCGCATGGACGCCATCACGGCCTTCGGCGAAGGCCACACCGGCGAACAACAGCTGATCAAGAATCTGGACGCGATGCGTGCCTATATCCTCGCCGACAAGAATCTGTCCGAACCGGCTCGGATTTCCGCTATCGACCAGATCGACCGGCGCACCTTCCAGGTTCAGTTGTTCGTCGGGCCGACCTCCAATCCGCGCCTTTCGACATTGGACAACGCTCGCAAAATGACGCGCGGGACATCGTCGTTGTACAACATCGTCGTACTGCCGCGAGCGCCGGGGGCGATCAAGCAATGATCCCCGGGTTGCGACAGCATATGAACCAAGGGCTGGGCAGGAACGCGATTTGAAGACGTCCCGAAGCGATAAACCGCGCGGCGCCGGCGCGCGCGCGACGCTGTTGGCTTGCGCGCTCGCCGCCGTCGGCCAAAGCGCCGCCCAAACCGCCACCGCCCCCCAACCCATCATCGAACAACAACGCCAACAAGAACGCGAACGCGCCCTGCGCGAACAGAACGAGCGCAGCGTCGACGAGCGCTTGCCCACGCCGGCGGCGGCGCCGGCGGCGCGCATCGCGCAGGACGAGTCGCCGTGTTTCCGCATCGACCGGGTGGTGTTGACCGGCGAGCAGGCGCAGCGTTTCCAGTGGGCGGTGGCCGATCTGTCCGGCGCCGACGGCGAGGATTCGCCGATCGGCCGGTGCCTGGGCACGGCCGGCATCAACACCGTGCTCGAACGCGCGCAGCAGAACGTGATCGAACGCGGTTGGGTGACCACGCGCATCCTGGCCGCGCCGCAGGATCTGGCCTCCGGGCAGTTGACGCTGACGGTGATCCCGGGGCGCATCGCGGCGATCCGGCTCAAGGACGGTTCGGCCTCGCCGCTGCTCGGCGCGCGCGCCTTGCTCGCCACCGCGATCCCGGCCCGCCCCGGCGACCTGCTCAATCTGCGCGACATCGAGCAAGGCCTGGAAAACCTCAAGCGCGCCCCGACCGCCGACGCCGACATCCGCATCGAGCCGTCCGCGGCCGCCGACGCCAAGCCGGGCGACAGCGATCTGGTCGTGCAGTACGTGCAGCCCAAGCAATGGCGATTGACCCTGAGCGCCGACGACAGCGGCACCGACGCCACCGGGCGCAATCAGGGCGGGGTCACCGCGTCGCTGGACAATCCGTTCGGGCTCAACGATCTGCTCTACGTCAGCTACAACCATTCGCTGGCCAGCCCGCTGTTCCATGGCGCCGACAAGGGCACCGACAGCCGCACCGTGCATTACTCGCTGCCGTACGGTTACTGGGCGTTGGGCGCGACCGGTTCGCGCAGCGGCTATCACCAGAAGGTGGCCGGGCTCAGCCAGAGCTACGAGTATTCCGGCGAAAGCGACAACGCCGAACTGCGGCTCTCGCGCTTGCTGTATCGCGATCAGAAGCGCAAGACCGCGCTGGCGCTGCGCGCGTTCCGGCGCGCCTCGCACAACTTCGTCGACGACACCGAAATCCAGGTGCAGCGGCGCACGGTCGGCGGCTGGGAGCTGAGCCTCAACCACAAGGAGTTCGTCGGCAAGGCGACCTTGGAAGCGAATCTGTCCTATCGCCGCGGCACCGGCGCGTTCGGTTCCATCGCCGCGCCCGAGGAGCCGTTCGGCGAGGGCACCTCGCGCTTCAAGCTGATCGCGGCGGAATTGAATTTTTCGCTGCCGTTCAAGCTGCGCCTGGGCGCGAGCGAATACGGTCTGCGCTATGTCGGCCTGGCGCGCGGGCAGTGGAACCGTACACCGCTGACCGCGCAGGACCGCTTCGCCATCGGCGGGCGTTATTCGGTGCGCGGTTTCGACGGCGAAACCAGCCTGCTCGGCGACCGCGGCTGGCTGATCCGCAACGATCTGGGCTGGGCGCTGCCGCAAGGCGGGGCGGAGCTGTACCTGGGCGTGGACTACGGCCGGGTCGGCGGGCCGTCGGCGGCGGGATTGATCGGCAACGATCTGGCCGGCGCGGCGCTCGGCGTGCGCGGCGCGTGGAAGCGCTTGAACTACGACCTGTTCGCCGGCGCGCCGATTTCCAAGCCGCGCGGGTATCCCACCGCCGACGTGACCTTCGGTTTCAGCCTGTTGGCCGGGTTCTGACGCCGATAAAAAAGCGGGGCCGCGAACGGCCCCGTGTTCCAAGCGAAAGATCTCGCCAAATCGATTCGTGTCGCGATGCGTGCGCGCTTACTTCGCGCTTTTGGCCTCGCCGGACGGCGGCGCCGGCGGCGTGGTCGGCGCGCCCGCATCCGTCGGCGCGGCCGGCGCGGTGGTCGGCGCGCCGGCGGCCGGCGCGGTCCACAGCTTGGTCTCGGCCTTGCCGCCCATCATCTGCGCGCGCACCAGCGGGATCGGCGGGCCGCCGAAGCTCAGGAACTGGTCGTGGAAAGCCTTCCAGCCGGCGCGGCCGCCGTGGCCGGCGGTCCAGTCCTCGCGCAGTTGCATGATCATCAGCTTGCCCAGCGTGTAGTTGAGGTAAGCCGGATCGTAGGTGCCGCGCGCGGCTTGCTGGCGCGCGTTGCCCGGGTCCTGGAAGGCCTTGTCCTTGAACATCTGCTCGGACTGGGCCACGGTCATGCCGCCGGTGTGCAGGCCGATCGCCGAGAGGTAGCGCACATCGCGCAGCAGCGCGTTGGTGAGCTGGCCGATGTGGATTTCCGGGGTGGCGCCGTCGAGGCCGGCGTCGAACATCATCTCTTCGGTGTAGTGCGCCCAGCCTTCGGTGAAGGCGTAGCCGGTGAAGAGTTGGGCGAACTTCCACTGCGAGCGGTTGGCGTGCAGGAAGTGCAGGAAGTGGCCCGGCCAGACTTCGTGCGCGGAGGTGAACAGCAGGTCGGCCTTGCCCGGCACGTACGCGTCCTGCTCGGCCTTGGGCCACTTCGGATCGGGCGGGGCGATGTAGTAGACCGAGGGCAGGTTCTTCTCGTACGGCCCCGGAATTTCGATGTAGGCGAAGTTGCTGCGGTTGAACGGCGGCGCTTCTTCGACCTTGGCTTGCTCGGTGCCCGGGATCGAGACCAGATCCTTGTCGACCACGAACTGGCGCAGCCCGGCCAGCTGCGCGCGCGCGCCTTCGACCGCGCCGCCGACCGGCTTGTCGGCGCCGGCCTTGTCCACGCAAGCCTGCAGGCTCAGCCCCTTGGCGTAGGCCTCGCAGGCGCTCTTGAGCGCGGCGAGGTTGCGCGCGAGGTCGGCTTCGCCGGCGGCTTTGAGCTGATCCAGCGGCAGGTCCACGCCCTCGGTGGCCTTGAGCATGCGCGCGTACTTGTCCGCGCCCAGGGCGAAGTCCTGAGTCGCTTGCGGCTTCTGCTGGCTGAGGTAATCGGCCAGCCCCTGCATGGCTTCGATGGCCTTGGCGTTGGAGGCGGCGAAGCGCTTCTGCAGCGCTTCGTCCTTCACTTCGGCGAAGGCCTTGGGCACGTCGCTCTTGAAGAACGCGGCCATGCCGCCGAAGCCCATCACGCCCAGGTCGATGTAGGTCGCCGGCAGCGGGCCCTTGAGGTTGGCGCGGATCTGCTCGGCGGCCTTGGGCAGCGCTTCTTGGTAGCTGGCGAACGCGGCCATGCGCTGTTCCAGCGGCGCGTAGGGGCGGGTCAGGTACATGCTCGGCGAGACGTCGCCGAGATAGAACGCCGGGTTCTTGGTGGCGAAGCCGGAGTCTTCCAGCCAGAACAGCTGGCCGTCGATGGTCGCCAGCACGTAGTCGCGCTGGAAGCGCTGAGCGGCGTCGAGGCGGTCGTCGCCGAACGCGGCCACCGCGTCGCGCTGCTGGTGCAGCCACTGGATGTTGCGCTGCAGCGTCTCGGGCGCGTAATCCGGCAGCTTGCCGTCGAACTCGTGCTTGCCGGCGCTGGCGGCGGCGACCGGGTTGCGCTCGAAGTAGCCCTGCAGGAAGGCGTCGACCGCGGCGTTCCATTCCGCGCCGGCGGCCGGTTTGGCCGCGGCCGGGGCGGCGGCGTCGCCGGTGGCGGCGGGCGGGGCGGTTTCGGATTTGCAGCCGGCGGCGAGGGCGGCGGCGACACAGGCGGACAGGGACAGCAGACGCAGGCTACGGCGCATTGCGGGGGTCTCCGGGTGGCCAGGGCGGACGCCGCGGTCGCGGCGTCGGCGGAGCGTTACGGCCGACCATCCTGTGCGCTCGGGCGGCGCTTGCACAGTGACTTTCGACATGTGCGCGGCAGGCGGCGCGGCCGCGTCAGGGGCGCGCGCGGGCGCCGCAGCGGCGCAGCTCGCGGTCCAGGCGCTGGCGGTCGCCGTCGCTGAGCAACGCCGGCATCGCCGCCGGCAGCCGCCGCTGGCGCGCGGCGTCGCGGAACGTGCGCGCGGCGGCGATCAGCTCGGGCTGGTGGTCGCGCGTGCGTTCGGCCAAGCGCAGCGCCTGCTCCAGCGACGCGTCCGCATCGGCCGGGCGGCAGCGGGCGAAGGCGAGCAGGCCGCGGTACATCAGCGCCGCGACGGCGCGGCCGCTGCGCTGGTGCTGATCGGTCAGCGCCCCGTCGCCGCGGCCGTCGGCGGCGAGGAAGGCGCGCTCGCGCTCGAGCAACTCGGCGAAGCCGCGCCCGGCCTCGTCGTAGCGGCCGCGGCGGAAGTCGAGCTTGGCGCGCTGGAAGCGCAGGTAATCGAAGCGGTAGTTGTCGGGCGGGAACACCGCGGCGAGCTCGCGTTGCCACTCGTCCAGGCGCGAGCCCAGTTCCGGCAGCGCGGCGTCGTCGCCGTAGTCGGACAAGCCGTCGATCAGCAGGAAGCCCTCCAGGACGGTCGGCAGCCCCGCGCGGCGCCGGGCGTCGATGTTCCGGCGCAGCAGGGCGAAGCCTTCGGCGCGGTCGCGCCGCGCATCGGCGTCGGGGCGGCGGATCAGGTCCTGGGCCAGGTTGAAGGTCGCCGACAGCCGCATCTCGCTCTCCGCCGGCATGGTCTTTTCCAGCGTCGCCGCGCCCTCGCGCATCAGCGCGCGGCGTTCGCGGCCGTCGCGCGCGAGCCGCGACGCGGCGGTCGACAAGGCGCTGGCATAGGCGGGGTTGTCGGCGCCGTAGGCCGCGCGGATCGAGGCCAGCGCGCGGCCGAGGTCGTAGCTGGGCTGATCGGGCGAATCGAACACGTCGGCGCGGATCATCGCGTAGGCGGTCTTGGGGTGCGATGCGCCGAGCGAGGCGATGCGCCGGTGCACCAGTTCGGCCGCCAGCGCCGGCGCCTCGGCGGCGCCGCGCAATTGCACCGCGCGCATGTAGCGCTCCAGCGCGTCGTCGGCCAGCACCGGGTTGAGCGGCCGCGCCAGCCGCATCGCCCGGCGCGCGTCGGCTTCGGCGCCGGCCGCGCGCCACAGGCGGCGCTGGAATTCCGAGCGCAGGATCAGCGTCTGCGCCAGCAATTCCTCGTGGCTGCGGCCCAGGCGTTCGGCCTGCAGGACCAGATCGTCGCAGGTCGCCAGCGCTTGCGCGGTGCGGCCGAGGTTCCATTGCGCCTGCGCCAGTTCCGCGCCGAAGACGATGCGCGAGGCGCGCGCGGCCTCGTCGTCGCGTCCGTCGAGCGCGGCGATGCGTTCGCCGGCCAGGCGTTCGGCCTGGGCCGAGCGCGCTTGCAGATTGAGCATCGACAGGCGTGTGGCGGCGACGAAACCGTCGTCGTCTTCGCGGTCGCCCAAGACCCGTTCGGCTTCCCCGGCCAGTCCCTCGGCGCGGCGGTAGTCGCCGATCACCGCGTAGCCGCGCGCCAGCGTCGCCAGGCTGCGCGCGCGCAACCCGGGTTGGTCGGCCAGCGGCATCGCCCGCAGCTCGCGTTCGGTGCGTTCCAGCAGCGCGCGCGAAGAAAACGGCACGCTGCCCAGGCCCGATTGGGTCGCGCTGCCGAGAATGCTGGCGAACAAGCGGCCGACGTTCTGCGCGGCGCGCGCTTCGCGCAGCGCGCGCTGGTGCTGCCACAGCACCGCCGCGCCGCCGGCCAGCGCCACCGCGAACAGCGCGGCGATCATCCAGCCCGCCGCCGGATGCCGCCGCCGCCACTTGCGCGCACGTTCGCGCCAGCCGCCGCGGCGCACGCTCACCGGGCGGTGCTCGCGCCAGGCGCGCAGGTCGCGGGCGAATTCGGCGACGCTGGGATAGCGGTCCTGCGGCCGCGCCGCCACCGCCTTGAGCGCGACCGCCGACAGATCGCCGGCGAGGACGCGCTGCAACGCGGGCACGTCGTCGAGCCCGCGGCCGCGGGCGAGCGCGCCGTCGGCGCCTTCGAGCAGGCGTTCCATCGGCTCCGGCGCGCCGGCCGCGGCGATCGGCACCAGTTCGCGCAGGCTGTGCAAGCGCGTCGGCCATTGCCCGCACAGCAGCCGGTAGCTGAGCACGCCGAGCATGTAGAGATCGGTGGCCGGGCCGTGGGTGCCGTGCTGGCGCGCTTCCGGCGCGGCGTAGTCGGGCGTCACCGCCAGATGCGCGCTGGCGCCGTCCTCGCCGCCGAAGCGGGTGGAGATGCCGAAGTCGAGCAACTGCACCCGGCCTTCGGCGGTGACCAACAGGTTGGAGGGTTTGATATCGCGATGCAGCACGCCCTGCGCGTGGGCGTAGGCGAGCGCGTCGCAGGCTTGCAGCAGCAGGTCCACGCGCGCGCCGACGCTCAGCCGTCGGCGCTCGCACCACGCGTCGATGGGCTCGCCCTCGACCCGGCGCAGCGCGAACCACGGCCGTCCGTCCGCGTCGGTGCCGCCGGCGATGCCGGGATGGTCCAGGCGCGCGAGCAGGTTGCGTTCCTCGCGGAACGCCGCGGCCAGCTCCGGCGATTCCAGGCCGCTGCGGATGCATTTGATCGCCACGCGCTGCTGGAACTCGCCGTCGTCGCGGTGCGCCTCGTACACCGTGCCCATGCCGCCGCGGCCGAGAATGCGTTCGATCCGCCACGGCCCGAGCGCGCCGCCGACGCGCAGGTCGGCGCCGCCGTCTTCGTCGTCCTCGTCGCTTTCCGCGCCCTCGTCGCTTTTCGCGCCGTCGTTCGGCGCGGCGGCCGCGGCGCGCGGCTGGCGCTCGGCGACGATCTGCGCGGGCGAGCGGTCGAGCACGCCGGCGTCCTCGGCCGCGTCGGAGTCGAGCAGCGCGCGCAAGGCCGCGTGCAGCGGCGGATCGCTCGCCGCCAGCGCCGCCAGCCGGCGTTCGCGTTCCGGCGCCGGCAGGTCGGCGTAGTCGTCGAACAGGCGCAGGGCGCGGGCGAGCGCGTCGCTCACGCGCGCCGGCCCGCGGGCGCGGCCGCCGCGTGCGCCGCCGCGCCCGCGGGGCAGACGATCGGCGTGTCCTTGGCGTCGCCGCGCACGCCGGCCGGCCGCACGAACGGCGGCGAAGCCGGCAGCCGGCGGACGCGCAGCGCGCGTTCGAGCGTGGCGATCTCCTCGCCGCGGGCCTTGCGATCCACCTCGGTCATGGTTTCGCGCGTGCGCTGCGCGCGCTGCAGGAATTCAGCGGCGTCGGCGAAGCGGCAGGTTTCCAAGGCATACGTCGCGCGGTACAGCAGCGCCTGGATCCCGAACAAATCCAAGCGATAGCGCGGCAGCCCGGCCAAGGGCGGCGCGGCGGCGACGTCGGCCAGGATCCGCGCGAAGATCCGGTCCGCGTCCGCGCGGCGTCCCTGGCGATAGCGCACGATGCCTTGGTGCAGGCTCAGGTCCAGCAGTTCGA
The DNA here is from genome assembly GCF_018847975.1 of Lysobacter sp. K5869. Lineage (NCBI taxonomy): Bacteria > Pseudomonadati > Pseudomonadota > Gammaproteobacteria > Lysobacterales > Lysobacteraceae > Lysobacter > Lysobacter sp. K5869. Next base: position 3,302,019 of record NZ_CP072597.1, read on the forward strand.
GATCGCCGGGCGAGTAATAGCTCGGCGCGGCGCGCAGCGCGGCGTCGAGCGCGGCGTCGGCGATCGGCAGCTGCGCGTCGCGGCCGCGCTCGGACAGGATCAGGCCCAGCGACAGCCGGTCGGCGAACGCGGGCATGCCGGCGCGCTCGCGTTCGACGATGTTCTGCTGGTGCACCCGCACGCCCTCGTCGAACCCCGGCGGCGCGGCCGGCGTGCGCCGGCCCATCAGCACCTTGGCCAGATTGCTGCGCGCGTTGAACAGCATCGCGCTGTGCGGGCGGGCGCGGGCGAGCGTGGCCACCGCTTCGCGCTGCATGCGCAGTTCCTCGTCGCCGTCGCGCGCCGCGGTCCAGGCCAGCCGCGACAGCGCCAGCGCATACACCGGATGGCCGCGGCCGTAGCCGGCTTCGATCTTGTCCAACGTCGCCAGCGCCGACTCGCGCGACACCAGCGGGAACTGGCTCAAGGCGACGAAGACTTCGGCCGCGCCGGTTTCCGGGTGGTCCGCGCCGAGGCCGCGGCGGCGCTCGTCGAGCAGGCGCTGGGCGTTGCCGGCGAAGTCGGGACTCAGGCGCATGCGCTGCACGTCGACCAGGCCTTCCAGCGCGTTGTCGGCGAGCCGGCGGTCGATCGGGCCGGCCAACGCGAGCGCGCGCTGGGCGTCGTCTTCCGCGCGCGCCAGCCGGCCCAGATCGCGGCGGAAGCCCGAGCGCAGGATCAGCGCGCGCGCGGCGATCGCGGCTTGGCCCGGGCCCAACGCCTGCGCGCGGCGGACCAGATCGTCGGCGCGCGCCAGCGCCGCGGCGGTGTCGCCCAGCGCCCATTGCGTGCGCGCCAGTTCCGCGCCGATGGCGATGCGCGCCGGCTCGAACGCGGGGCCTTCCTCGTCCAGTCGGCCCAGCCGCGCCTGTCCCATCGCCAGCGCTTCGCGGTGCCGGCCCTGGTAATTGAGCATCGCCATCTGCGTGCCGAACACGAAACCGTCTTCGTCGCGATCGCCGGCATCACCGGAGAGCCGGTGCGCTTCGTCGGCCAGCCGCGCGCCGTGGGTGTAATCGCCGATCTGGGCGAAGCCGTCGGCCAGCGTCGCCAGCGCGTGCGCGCGCAAGGCCGGTTGATCGGCCAGCGGCAGCGCGCGCAGTTCGCGCTCGGTGCGTTCGAGCAGCGCGCGCGAGGAAAAGCGCGCGCTGCCCAGGCCCGACAGCGTCGCCGTGCCGACGGTGGAGGCGAACAAGCGGCCGACCTGTCCGCCGGCTTCGGCTTCGCGCGCGGCTTGCCGGTGCTGCCACCACGCGCCGCCGGCGGCGGCGGCGGCGACCACGAACAGCGCCGCGCTCAAGCCGGCGGCCAAGGGATTGCGCCGCAGCCATTTGCGCGAACGCGACAGCCACGTGCCCGGACGCGCGCGCACCGGCCGGCCTTCGCGCCAGCGCCGCAACTCGTCGGCGAATTCGGCGACGCTGGCGTAGCGGTCCTGCGCGCGCGCGGCCACCGCTTTGAGCGCGATCGCCGACAGATCGCCGTGCAGCCGCCGCGCCAGCGCCTGCGCATCGGCGGCGCCGCGCAGATGCGCGGGCGCGTCGTCGGCGTCTTCCAGCAACTGCGCCATCGCCAGCGCGTCGCCGGAGTCGGCGCCGTGCAACAGCGGGCGCAGGCCGTGCAGCGGCGTCGGCCATTGCCCGCTGAGCAGGCGATAGGTCAGCACGCCCAGCGCGTACAGATCGGTGGCCGGGCCTTGCGCGCCGTGCAGGCGCGCTTCCGGCGCGGCGTATTGGGGCGTCAGCGCGGGCAGGTCGCCCTGGGCTTCGCGCAGCGGGCCGAGTTGGGCGGAAATGCCGAAGTCGAGCAATTGCGCGCGGCCGTCGGCGGCGACCAGCACATTCGACGGTTTGAGGTCGCGATGCAGCACGCCTTGCGCATGCGCGTAGGCGACCGCGTCGCAAACCTGCAGCAGCAAATCCACGCGCGCGGTGACGCCGAGCCGGCGCCGGTCGCACCACGCGTCGATGGGCTCGCCTTCGACGTAGCGCAGCGCGAACCAGGGCCGGCCGTCGCCGTCGACGCCGCCGTCGACCAGCGCGGCGATGCCGGGATGGTCGAGCCGCGCGAGCAGGTTGCGTTCCTCGCGCATCGCCGCGATCAGGCGCGGCGAATCGAGTTCGGCGCGCACGCATTTGAGCGCGATGCGTTGCTGGTATTGGCCGTCGTCGCGATGCGCCTCGTACACCGCGCCCATGCCGCCGCGGCCGATCAGGCGGTCGATGCGCCACGCGCCCAGGCGCGCGCCGACGCGCAGATCGGCGCACGGCGGCGCGGGCGCCGGTTCGGCGCGCGCATGCCGCTCGGCGAGAATCCGCGCGGGCGAGCGGTCGAGCACGCCGGCGTCGGGCTGGGCGTCGGCGTCGAGCAGCGCGCGCAGCGCGGCGTGCAGATCGGGGTCGGTGTCGGCCCACTGCGCGAGACGGCGTTCGCGTTCGGCGGGCGGCAGCTCGACGAGTTCGTCGAACAACTGCAGGGCGCGGGCGGAAATGGCGGTCATGCGCGCAAGCTCGCGCGGCGGGGACGGCGGCGCGGGCGCGCGCTCAGGCGGCGTCGTCCTCGCCGTCCAGCTCCGGCCCGCCGCGCAAGTGCGCGGCGAGGAACGCGCGCGCCTTGCGCCAGTCGCGGCGGATGGTTCGGTCGGTCAGCCCCAGCACTTCGCCGATCTCGATATCGCTCATGCCGGCGAAGTAGCGCATCTCCACCAGTTGGGTGAGCCGCGGCTCGACCGCGCTGAGCGCTTCCAGCGCGCGGTCGATGGTCAGCAACTGATCCAGGTCCGGATCGTAGGAGGGTTCGTAATGCGGATCGGCGCGGTCGGCGAGGTAGCTTTCCTCGTACTTGAGCCGCTTGAGCCGGCGCACTTCGTCGAGCAGCGCGTAGCGCATCGCTTGCGACAGCACCGCGAGCAGGTGCTGGCGGTTGTTGAGGGTCAGCTTGTCCTGATTCAAGCGCAGCCAGGTGCGGTTGATCAGCGAGGTCGCCGAGCGCTTGCTGCCGCGGCGCCAGCGCCGGCGGATCTGCAGCGAAGCGGCTTCGTGCAGGTCTTTGTAGAGCAGGGTGTAGACGCGGTCCCAAGCGCCGGGCTGGCCGCTTTGGGCCGCGACGATGAGTTGGGTGACCGAGTCCAGCGTCGCTTGCGGAAACTCGAATTCGTCCGTTGCCGGTGGAGCGGTGGTATCGCGCGAGGGGCCTTCTTGAGTCATGTCCGGTTTAATTTCGGCTGGACGATGGGATTCTCGTTAGCACCGACTTCGCGGTTGGCGGTCGAGTCCGCAAAGAAATACGCCAATCGTGTGGATTTGTCGATAACGGTTTATCCGAAAAATTGAGACGGCGATATTGCTTATCGTCATGTGGTAAGGATGCAATTGCCGGTTGGCATTTTTCTGGTGCTGCTATTTCGAAATTCCGCACATCGAAGCCACGCAGCGGCATGCACGCAGCGGCATTCTTATTGATTCGATACGCAAAAAATCCGCATCGGTTTCGATAGCGGAGTCGGCGGAGTTTCGATTGTTCGCGATAAACCGCGTTCGGCTTCGCCGTCGTCGGCGCGCGCGCGAGCGGCTTCAAGCCGCGCCGACGCGGTCGGCGATGGCCCAGCGCAAGCGCGCCAGTTCGGCCGCGGCCGCGACGCGCGCGGCGCGCGCCTCGTTTTCGTCGCAGGCGCGGAAGTACAACTTCGTATTGGGCCGGGCCTGCGCCAGCCGCGGCAGGTCGGCGGCGATGACGTGGCCCAGGCGCGGGTAGCCGCCGACGGTTTGCGCGTCGGCGAGCAGCACGATCGGACCGCCGTCGGCGGGCAGCTGGATGGTGCCCGGCGCGACCGGTTCGGACACGCGGCCGCCGGCCGCGGTGCCGGCATCGAGCGCGTCGCCGCTCAAGCGCAGGCCCTGGCGGTTGCTGGCCGCCTCGACCTTCCAGCCGCTGTCGCCGAAGCGCAGCGCGGTCTCGCTCAGGGCGGGAGCGCGGGTCGGTACGTAGCGGATCGGCGCGTGCGGGTCTTCGCCGAAGTCCGGATCGATCCACCAACCCGGTGCGCGCGGCGCGTCGATGCGTTCGGCGCGGCGCGGTCCCAGCGGCACGCGGTCGCCGGCGCGCAGCGCGCGGCCGTCCAGTCCGCCGAAGCCGCCGCGCAGGTCGGTGCCGCGGCTGCCCAGCACCGGCGCCACCGCGAGGCCGCCGGCCACCGCCAGCCACGCGCGCACGCCGGAGCGCATGCCGCCGATGGACAAGGTGCCGGCCGGCAGATCGAGCGGGCGCGCGGCGGGCAGCGGTTGGCCGTCGAAGCGCAGCTCGCAGGCCGCGCCGAGCAGCGCCACCCGCGCCGGCGCGCGCAGGCGCAGGGTCGGCCCGTGCAGGGCCAGTTCCAGCACCGCGGCGGCGGGCGGATTGCCGACCAGGGCGTTGGCGAGGATCGCGCAGCGCGGGTCGAGCGCACCGCCGCGGCCGACGCCGAGGTGGCGCCAGCCGTCGCGGCCGAGGTCTTGCACGCAGCTCAGCGCGCCGGGCGCGAGCACGTCGATCCAGTCGTCCTGGCGCGGCGCGGACGTCATCGGGCCGGGGTCCGGGCCGCGTCGGCAACGGTTCCGGCGCCGCGCGGCGCGGGCGTTGCGGGGTTCGGCGCGCCGGCTTGGCGCGCCGCGGCTTCGGGCGAGCCCGCTTCGAGCGCATGAAACTCGTCGGCGCCGATGGGACGCAAGCGCACCCGGTCGCCGGGCTGCAACAGGCTCGGGGTGTCGCGCGCGGCATCGAACAGGCGCAGCGGCGTGCGTCCGAGCAAGCGCCAGCCGCCCGGACCGGGGCGCGGATAGATGCCGGTCTGGGCGCCGCCGATGGCGACGCTGCCGGCGGCGACCTGGGTGCGCGGCGTCGCCAGCCGCGGCAGCGCCAGCGCCGGTTCCAGCCCGGACAGATACGGAAACCCCGGCGCGAAGCCGATCATCGCCACGCGGTAATCGCCGCCGCTGTGGCGTTCGATCAGTTGCGGCGGCGACAGGCCCAGTTCGTGCGCGGCGGCGTCGAGGTCGGGGCCGAACTCGCCGCCGTACGCGACCGGGATCTCGACCGTGCGCGCGGCGCCGCCGCGCGCGTCGTCGTCCGCCGATTCGTTGCAATGCCGCAGCAGCCACGCGCGCACCGCCTCGGCTTCGACCGCGTGCGGATCGAAGAACACCGCCAGACTGGCGTAAGCCGGAACCAGATCGCGCAGCCACGCCGGCGCCTGCGCGCGCACCCGCGCGGCCAGCGCGTGCACGCGCGCGTTGAGCGCGTCGTCGATGCGCTCGCCCAGGCGCAGCAGCCACGCATCGTCGGCCAGCGCTTCGAATTCCACCGTCGCCACGGCCGGCGTCGCGCGCGCGCTCACCGCGCCAGCGCGTCCTGCAGCACGCGCAGGCGCTCCACCAGCGCTTCGGGCGAATACGGTTGCGCGGTGGCCATGCCCCACACCGGCCGCGGCCAGGCGATGTCCTCGCGATAACGGGCGATCACGTGCACGTGCAACTGCGGCACCAGATTGCCGAGCGCGGCGACGTTGAGCTTGTGCGGCTTGAACGCGGCCTGCAGCGCGCGGCTGACGGCGGCGATTTCGCGGGTCAGCGCGAGCTGCTGCGCTTCGTCGAGATCGATCAACTCGACCGCGCCGTCCACGCGCGGCACCAGGATCAGCCAGGGATGGTTGGCGTCGTCCATCAACCGCAGCTCGCACAAATCGAATTGCGCGACCGGATGGGTGTCGTCGGCCAGTTGCGGGTGCAGGTGCCAGGGATTCATTTCAGCGCGTCCGCGAGGAAGTCCAGGGTCCGCGTCCACGCCAGCGCGGCGCTGGCGGGATCGTACTGATCGCCGAGGTCGCGGTTGAAGGCGTGGTCGGCGTCGTAGGTGTGGATCGGCGCGTTCGGCAGCGCTGCGCGGTGGCGCTCGATCGCCTCGGCCGGAATGCTGGCGTCGCGGGTGCCGAAGTGGAACATCATCGGCGCGCGCAGCGGCTCGCCGAGGAAGGGCAGGGTGCGCGCGCCGTAGTAGCTCACCGCCGGCACGCCGTGGCGGGTGTTGGCCAGGAACGCCAGCGTGCCGCCCCAGCAGAAGCCGACCGCGCCGGTGCGCAGGCCTTCGCTTTGCAGCAGATGGACGGCGGCGCCGGCGATGTCGCTGGCGCGGTCGAAGCCGACCGCGTTGCGCAGCTCGACGCCGCGCGCATGGGCGCTTGGGTCGTAGGGCAGTTCGACGTCGCGCTCGACCGGGTCGAACACCGACGGGGCCAGGGCCGCGTAGCCGGCCTCGGCGAAGCGCTCGGTCACCGCGCGGATGTGCGGATTGACGCCGAAGATCTCCTGCAGGACCACCACGCCGCCGCGCGGCACCCCGCTGGGGTCGGCGCGCCAGGCCCGGACGGGGCCGGCGGGGGTGTCCAGATCGATCCAATGAGCCATGGGGGCAAGCTCCTTGTGGGGGAATGTGCGCGAACGGATCCGATTCGCGGGCAGTTTAGCCCCGCAGGCTATAATCCGCGCCCCCGAGCGCCTTTCGCGCCCTTATCGCACCGCCGCACGCCCGGGCGCGCCATCGCCGCCCGCCGCGTTCGTTCAGGTCCATTCACGTCAGGTTTCCCGCCAGCATGTCCGCCAGCGCCCCGCTCAATCCCAAAGTCGGTTTCGTCAGCCTGGGCTGTCCCAAGGCCTTGGTCGATTCCGAACGCATCCTCACCCAGCTGCGGGTCGAGGGCTACGACATCGTCCAGAGCTACGACGACGCCGACGTGGTGGTGGTCAACACCTGCGGCTTCATCGATTCGGCCGTGACCGAGTCGCTGGACGCGATCGGCGAGGCCATCGCCGAGAACGGCAAGGTCATCGTCACCGGCTGCCTGGGCAAGCGTTCGGAACTGATCCGCGAAGCGCACCCGGACGTGCTGTCGATCAGCGGCCCGCAGGACTACGGCAGCGTGATGAGCGCGGTGCACTCGGTGCTGCCGCCCAAGCACGATCCCTTCGTCGATCTGGTCCCGCGCCGCGACGACGGCATCGGCGTCAAGCTCACGCCGAAGCACTACGCATATCTGAAGATTTCCGAAGGCTGCAATCACCGCTGCAGCTTCTGCATCATCCCCTCGATGCGCGGCGATCTGGTCTCGCGCCCGGTCGACGACGTGCTGCGCGAAGCCGAAAAACTCGCGATGGGCGGGGTCAAGGAACTGCTGGTGATCTCGCAGGACACCTCGGCCTACGGCGTGGACGTGAAGTACGCCGAGCGCCAGTGGCGCGGCAAGGCCTATCAGACCCGGATGAAGGCGCTGTGCGAAGGCCTGAGCGAGCTCGGCATCTGGACCCGCCTGCACTACGTGTACCCGTATCCGCACGTCGACGACATTATTCCGCTGATGGCGGAGAACGGCGCCAACGGCATGCCCAAGCTGCTGCCGTACCTCGACATCCCGTTCCAGCACGCCAGCCCGCGCGTGCTCAAGCTGATGAAGCGCCCGGGCGCGGTCGACAAGACCCTCGAGCGCATCCAACGCTGGCGCTCGATCGCACCGGACATCGCGATCCGCAGCACCTTCATCGTCGGCTTCCCCGGCGAGACCGAGGCCGAGTTCGAGGAACTGCTGGACTTCCTCGACGAAGCCCAGCTCGACCGCGTCGGCGCGTTCGCCTATTCGCCGGTGGACGGCGCCCAGGCCAACGACCTGCCCGACCCGGTGGACGAAGAGGTCAAGCAAGAGCGTCTGGCGCGCTTCATGGAGCGGCAGGCGGAGATCTCCGCGGCCAAGCTCGAAGCCAAGGTCGGAAGCCGGCAGCGTTGTCTGGTCGACGCCATCGACGGCGAACTGGCGATCGCGCGCTCGATGGCCGACGCGCCGGAGATCGACGGCCTGGTGCAGATCCAGAACGGCGAGAGCGCCGGTTTGCGCGTGGGGCAGTTCGTGGATGTCGAGATCATGGGCAGCGACGAACACGATTTGTTCGGCGAGGCGGTCGAGAACGATTGAGCCGGCGCGCGCCGTCGGCTGCCGGCGCGACTCGCCTGGAGCGTGTGTAGGAGCGGCGTAAGCCGCGATCGCGCCGTATCCGCTCGCGCCGAAAGTTTCGTCGTAGCTGCGTTGCCGCGGTCGCGGCTCGCGCCGCTCCTACAGTCGTACTACGAAACCAGCCGAAGCCCCTGTAGGAGCGGCGCAAGCCGCGATCGCGCCGTATCCGCTCGCGCCGAAAGTCTCGTCGTAGCTGCGTTGCCGCGGTCGCGGCTCGCGCCGCTCCTACAGTCGTACTACGAAACCAGCCGAAGCCCCTGTAGGAGCGGCGCAAGCCGCGACCGCGCCGTAGCCGCTCGCGCCGAAAGTTGCGTCGTAGCTGCGTTGCCGCGGTCGCGGCTTACGCCGCTCCTACAAGCGCTTCGGGTCAGACCGACAGTCCGGCGGCGTTGCCGGAGGCCCATGCCCACTGGAAGTTGTAGCCGCCGAGCCAGCCGGTCACGTCGAGCACTTCGCCAATGAAGTACAGGCCCGGCACGAGCTTGGATTGCATCGTGCTCGAGGACACGCCGTCGGTGTTCACCCCGCCCAAAGTGACCTCGGCGGTGCGGTAGCCTTCGGTCCCGCTCGCGACCAACGGCCACGACGACAGCGTCGCAGCCAGCTGCTTCAATTCCGGCAGGTTGTATTGCTTGACCGGCTTGTTGTGCAGCCAGTGCTCGCACAGACGTTGCGCGAAGCGCTTGGGCATCGCGTCGCCGAGCACGGTCTTGAGCTCCGCGGCGGGGCGCTCGCGCTGCTGTTGCTGCAGCCAGTCCAGTGCGTCGTGGCCGGGCAGCAGGTCCAGGCGCAGGTTGTCGCCGGGTTGCCAGTACGAGGAAATCTGCAGGATCGACGGGCCGCTGACGCCGCGGTGGGTGATCAGCAGTTGATTGCTGAACTCGCGACCGTTGCAACTCGCCGTCACCGGCAGCGACACGCCGCTGAGATCGGCCAGACGCTCTTGATGCTTGCCGCTCAGCGTCAGCGGCACCAAGCCGGCGCGCGTGGGCAGCAGTTCGTGGCCGAAGCGCTTGGCGACTTCGTAGCCGAAACCCGTCGCGCCCATGCTCGGAATCGACAGGCCGCCGCTGGCGATCACCAGCGACGGCGCGGCGAAGGCGCCGCGCGCGGTGTGCAGGCGGAAGTCGCCGTCGCCTTCGGCGTGGGCGATGCGTTCGATCGAACAGCCGGTCTCGATGCGCACGCCGGCGGCTTCGCATTCCTCCACCAGCATCTTCACGATCAGCTTGGACGAGATGTCGCAGAACAGCTGCCCGAGTTCCTTCTCGTGATAGGCGATGCGGTGTTTCTCGACCAGCGCGATGAAATCCCACGGCGTGTAGCGCGCCAGCGCGGATTTGCAGAAGTGCGGGTTGGCCGAAAGATAGTTCGCCGGCGTCGCGCCGGTGTTGGTGAAATTGCAGCGGCCGCCGCCGGACATCAGGATTTTCTTGCCGACCTTGTTGGCGTGCTCGATCAGCAGCACGCGCCGGCCGCGGCGGCCGGCGGTCAGCGCGCACATCAGGCCGGCGGCGCCGCCGCCGACGATCAGCGCGTCGAAACGCTCGGCCATCTCAGGCCGCCCGCGCGGCCGATTCCAGGCGCAGGCGCGGAGTCAGGCTGAGGCTGTCGCGGTCGCTGGTGAGCGTCACTTCGCCGTCCTGGATCTGGCAATCCAGGCGGAAGCTGCGCTCGACCATCGCCGCCATCGCCTCGACCGAGGCGCTGTCGATATCGATCACGCTGAGGTTCTTCAGCCGCTGCAGCGCGTTGGCGTTCTTGTCCCACCAGAGGTCGGCCGCGTTGCCGCCGTAGTTGACCACCACCACCTGACGCGAACGCCCGCAGGCCTTGCGGATGCGCGATTCGTCGGGCTGGCCGACGTCGATCCACAGTTCGATGTCGCCGGTGTAATCGCGCAGCGCGATCTCGGGCTCCTCGCCCTCGGCGCTGAGCCCGGGGCCGAACTCCAGCCGCTCGTGCGCGTTCAGGGCGAAGGCGAGCGTGCGCACCATCAGCCGCTGCGGCGTTTCCGAAGGATGCTGGGCCAGGGTCAGCGGATGGTTGGCGTAGTAGTGCCGGTCCATATCGCTGATTTGCAGTTCGATCTTGACGATGGTGGCGTTGGTCGCCATGGGCGGAGCCTGCGGGAAAACAGCGCGCATTCTACCCGCGCGGGCCGGCGCGGGCTTGGATCGGGCCGGTTCGGATCGAGCCGGTGCGGATCAGGCCGCGGCCGGCGCGGGCTCGGGCGCGCGCCGCAACGGCAGCGCGCGGCGGTAGGTCAGGCAGCGCCACAGCCATTCCAGCGGGCCGTAGCGGAAGCGGCGCAGCCACCAGTGGCTCAGCGCCGTCTGCGCGGCGAAGATCGGGGCGAACGCGGCCAGCGCGCCGTACAGGCCGTAGCGCGGGCCCAGGCCCAGGCCGATCCCGTAGAACAGCGCCAGCCCGAACGCGGTCTGGGCCAGATAGTTGGTCAGCGCCATGCGGCCCACCGGCGCCAGCCATGCCAGCCCGCGCCGCGCGCGCGGGTGCTGGAACAGCAACACGAACGCAGCCACATAGCCCAGGCCGAGCGAGAGATAAGCCAGATTGCGCAGCAGCCGGCTCAATGCGCGCGCCGCGCCGCCGTGCAGGCCGAACAGCTCAGGGCCGAGGCCGCCGAAATCGCGAAACAGGAAATACGCCGCGAGGATCAGCCCCGGCGGCAGCGTCCACGCCAGCAGCCGGCGCCATGCGCGCAGATGCTGTTGCGGTCGCTGCAGCCAGCCGGCGCGGCCCAGCGCCATGCCCAGCAACAGCCGGCCGAGGGTGAAGAACGGCAGACTCCAGGCGGTGGCGTGGACCCACAGGTCGTAGCCGCGGTTGCCGGCCAGCATCGCCGGCCACGACGGCGACTCGAACGCGGTGCGCGCGGCTGCGGCGGCTTGCGCCGCGGGCGCGAACTGCGCGGTCCACGGTTTCATCCACGGCTGCAGCAAGGCGCTGGCGAACACGGCGATCACCACGCCGAGCGCGGCCAGCGCCAGCGGTCGCCAACGCGCCAGCGGCAGCAGCAACAGGCCGAGCACGGCGTAGTAGCGCAGGATGTCGCCGTACCAGAACGCCGCGTGCAGCAGGCCGAAGCCGAGCAGCAGGCACAACCGCCAAGCGTAGCGGCGCTTGGCCTGCGCGCTGTGGCCGGCGCGTTCGAGCTGCAGCGCGAAGCCGACCCCGAACAGTAGCGCGAACACGGTCATCGCCTTGGCGTCGAGCAAGGCGGCCAGTGCCATCCGCAGCCAGCGCTCGCCGACGGGCGCGGCGGCTTCGTCGAGCAGGGCGTAGAGGCTGAAATCGCGCAGGTTCGACAACAGCACGCCGGCCAGGGCGAAGCCGCGCAGCGCGTCGATGAGGTCCAGGCGTTGTTCGGCGGGCGAGGCGGGCGCGGTCGGCGTCATGATCGGCGTGGGCGGTTCGTCGCGGGTGTGGACGGGTTCGCGCTGCGGCGCGCGCGGGCGAAGTGCGCGATGATGGTCGCATGCCGATTCCGCCGCCGGATGCGCCGTTCGACCTGGATTCGTGCGACCCGGACCGGCGCGACCGCGCGCCCGACGCCGTGCCGCCGAGCCGCCTGCAGTTGCCGCCCGGGCTGTGGACGAATTTGCTCGACGGCGTGTGCGCGCGCTTCCCCGCGATCGGTCGCGAGCGCTGGCGCGAGCGTTTCGCCCGCGGCCGTGTGCTCGACGCGCGCGATGCGCGGCCGCTGAGCGCGGAGGCGCCGTATCAGGTCGGCCTGGAGATCCTGTATTTCCGCGAAGTCGAGCACGAGCCGCGGATTCCGTTCGAGGAGCGCATCGTTCACTGCGATGAGCGCCTGTTGATCGTCGATAAGCCGCACTTTCTGCCGGTCGCGCCGTCCGGCCGTTTCGTCGCCGAAACCTTGCTGGGGCGGTTGCAGCGGCGCTTGGGCGAGGCGGATCTGGCGCCGCTGCATCGGCTGGACGCGGCCACCGCCGGGCTGGTGATGTTCTCGCGCGAACCGGCCAGCCGCGGCGCGTATCAGGCGCTGTTCCGCGAACGGCGGATCGACAAGCGCTATCTCGCGCTGGCGCCGCCGTTGCCGGGGCTGAGCTTTCCGCTGGTGCGGCGTTCGCGGATCGAGGCGGGCGAGCCGTTTTTCCTGATGCGCGAGGGGCAGGGCGAGGCGAACAGCGAGACTCGCATCGAGGTCGTCGCGCGCGGGGAGGAGGCGTGGACTTACTCGCTGCAGCCGGTCACCGGGCGCAAGCATCAGCTGCGCGTGCATATGGCCGCGCTCGGCGCGCCGATCGTCGGCGACCGGTTCTATCCGTTGCAGCCGCGCGGCGAGGAGGATTTCGACCGGCCGTTGAAGTTGCTGGCGCGGTCGTTGCGGTTCGTCGATCCGTTCGAGGGCGGCGAGCGGCGGTTCGACAGTGGGTTGAGTTTGTAGCGTTGGGGGCGACTTGGGCGCCGCGCGTGGAGGTGCGGCGGTGGCGATGGGGGCTTCGGCGTTGGCGGGGGGGCGTGGTCGCGGCTTGCGCCGCTCCTACAGGTAGGTCGGCGGGAGCTCGGATGCACTCGTGCGAGGGCAGGGTGTAGCGGCGCTGTGGGCGGGCGGCGCTGGCGACGAGGGGTTCGGCGTTGGCGGGGGTTCGCGGTCGCGGCTTACGCCGCTCCTACGGGTAGGTCGCTGGGGTCAGATCCACTCGCGCGAGGGGAGGGTGTAGCGGCGTTGCGGGCGGCCGATCAGGTCGAGGAAGTTGTTGAACACGGCGTCGGCGCGCTGCTGCATGCCGGCGATGTGCTGCGCGGTCAGCGCGCGGATCGCGTCTTCGCTGGTGTCGTGGCCGAGTTCGGCCAGTTCGGCGCGATAGGCGGGATTGGCCAGCCAGCGTTCGATCAGCGGCACGTCCATTTCCAGGTGGAACTGGAAGCCGTAAGCGTTGTCGCCCCAGCGGAAGGCCTGCTGCTCGCAGGTGTCGGTGCGGGCCAGATGCTGCGCGCCCTGCGGGATCTCGAAGCTGTAGCGGTGCCACTGGAACACCGGCGCGGAGCCGGCCAGCGGCGCCAGCACCGCGTCGTCGCGGCCGGCGTCGGTGCTGTGCAGCGGGTACCAGCCGATCTCGGGCACGTGGTGCTTGCGCACCGGCGCGCCGAGCACGTGCGCGAGCAATTGCGCGCCCAGGCAGATGCCGAGCACCGGCTTGCCCTGTTCGAGCATGGATTCGATCGCGCGCAGCTCGGTGGTGAGGTGGGCGCGCTCGGCGCGGTCCTCGACGTTCATCGGCCCGCCGAGCACGATCAGCCCGCGATAGCGTTCGAGATTGGGCTCGGCGCCGGGATCGCGGTGGAAATTGACGAAACGCACGCGGTGGCCGCGGCGGCGGATCAGCGGGTCGAGCGTGCCCAGCGGTTCGGCGGCGACGTGTTGGAAGACCAGGATGCGGGACATGTGCGGCGTAGCGGCGGCTTACGTCTGCGACTATGCCAAAGCGCGCGGGCTTGCGGGGCGTCGCGGCTTATGACTTCTGGTTTTTTTCGGCGCGGCGCCGTTCCGGTCCGTCGGCGCGCTTGCGCGCCGTCGTCCCCGCGAAGGCGGGGATGTCGGGATTTCGGTGCGGGAACGATCGAGGTCCGCGGATCCCCGCTTTCGCGGGGGCGAGCTTGTTGAAGCTTTGCGTCCGGGGCTGCGCGGGACGAACGCGGACTTCGCCGCGTGCGCCCCGCACCGGCCTCAGCGCGGCCCGCGCGGCTTGAACGGCTTGCGCGGCCCGCCGCCGTGCGGCTTCGGCCCGCGCGGACCGCTCGGCGGACGGCCGGCGCCGCGGCCGCCGCGGCCGCCTTCGGCGTCGCCCGGACCGGCGCGCTGGATGCGCAGCGGCTGACCGGCCACGCGCACCTTCTTCAGATGCTCCATCAGCTCGCGCGGCATGCCTTCGGGCAGATCGACCAGGGTGTACTCGTCGCGGATGTCGATGCGGCCGATGTAGCGGCTTTCCAAATCGGCCTCGTTGGCGATGGCGCCGACGATGTTGCCGGGCTGCACGCCGTGGGCGTGGCCGACTTCGATGCGGAAGGTCTCCATGCCCACGTCGCCGCCCTCGCGCGGCGCGCGCTCGGGACGCTCAGCGCGCGCGGGACGCGGCGCGGGCGCGTCGTCGTCGAAGAAGGCTTCGGCGCGGTTGACCGGCGGACGCGGCGCGCCCGGCGGGGTGTACTGGCGATCCTCGTGGCGGTGCGCGGGACGCTCCTCGCGCGGCGCGCGCGGCTCGAAGCGCGGCGCTTCGCGGCGGTTGTCGTCGCGGCGGTGATCGTCGCGGGACTCGCGGCGGTGCGCGCCCGAGTTCGATGCGTTGTCGCGCTCGATGAACTTGCGCGTGGCCTGGCCGCGGTGCTCGCGCGGGCCGTCGCGCTCCTCGCGGGCGTACTTGGGCACCGCCGGCGGCGGGGTCAGCAGCAGCGGGTTGTCGCCCTGCACCAGCTTGGCCAGCGCCGCGGCGATCTCCACCGCCGGCACGTTCTTCTCGCGCTCGTAGCGCTCGACCAGATCGCGGAACAGGCCCAGCTCCTCGCCTTCCAGCGCCTCGCTGATGCGGCCGAGGAAGCGCGAGACGCGCTGCTCGTTGACCGTCTCCACGCTCGGCAGCTCCATCGGCTCGATCGGCTGGCGGGTGGCGCGCTCGATCGCGCGCAGCATGCCGCGCTCGCGCGGGGTCACGAACAAGATCGCCTCGCCCTTGCGCCCGGCGCGGCCGGTGCGGCCGATGCGGTGGACGTAGCTCTCGGTGTCGTAGGGAATGTCGTAGTTCAGCACGTGGCTGATGCGTTCCACGTCGAGGCCGCGCGCGGCCACGTCGGTGGCGACCAGCACGTCGATCTTGCCGTCCTTGAGGTTCTGGATGGTCTTCTCGCGCTGCGCCTGCTGCACGTCGCCGTTGATCGCCGCGGCCGAAATGCCGCGCGCCATCAGCTTCTCGGCCAGTTCCTCGGTGCCGAGCTTGGTGCGCGAGAACACGATCATCGCGTCGAAGGCTTCGGCTTCCAGAATGCGGGTCAGCGCGTCGAGCTTGTGCACGCCGCTGACCGACCAGTAGCGCTGGCGGATGTTGGCCGAGGTGGTGGTGGTCGACTTGATCGCGATCTCGACCGGGTTCTTCAGGTAGGTCTGGGCGATGCGCTTGATCTGCGGCGGCATGGTCGCCGAGAACAGCGCGACCTGACGCGTTTCCGGGGTCTTCTTGAGGACGTTCTCGACGTCGTCGATGAAGCCCATGCGCAGCATTTCGTCGGCTTCGTCGAGGACCAGGCAGCGCAGCTGCGACAGGTCGAGCGAGCCGCGTTCGAGATGGTCGATCACGCGGCCGGGCGTGCCGACCACGACCTGCACGCCGCGCTTGAGCGCCTGCAGCTGCGGGTAATAGCTCTGGCCGCCGTAGATCGGCAGCACGTGGAAGCCGGGCAGGTGGGTGGCGTACTTCTGGAACGCCTCGGCGACCTGGATCGCCAGCTCGCGGGTCGGCGCCAGCACCAGCGCCTGTGGCTTGGCCTGGGCCGGGTCGATGTTGGCCAGGATCGGCAGCGCGAACGCGGCGGTCTTGCCGGTGCCGGTCTGGGCCTGACCGAGCACGTCGCGGCCTTCCAGCAGCGGCGGGATGGTGGCGGCCTGGATCGGCGAGGGCGATTCGTAGCCGACGTCGGCCAGCGCGCGCAGCAGCGGCTCGGACAGGGCGAGGTCGGTGAATTTGGGGGAGGAGGGGGTGTCGATGGGCGTGTCGGCGCTCATGTCGAGGCTCTAGCAGCGCCGGCGGGGCCGGTCGGATGACCGATCAGTTTACTCCGATGCGGGTGGAGCTACGGCTCGATGAATGCGGCGCAGGCGCGAACCCGCCGTCGTGGGCTCGCGCGTCGCGCCGGACGGCGAAATGCGTGTGCGCTGCGGAAAAACTGCGCGAAAGCGCATCGCGGCGATGCCTTGTCCGCGGCTCGGCGAGGGCCGGGTCGCGGCTGTGCCGGATTTGCCCGTTTCCGCCGGCTGCCGGGGTTGGGCTTGCACGTGTGTGCACGATTGTGCACGATTGAGTCGAATCGTGAACGATCCGGAGCCGCCGATGCCCGCCGAAGAACTGCTGCCGCAGCAACGCCATCGCCTGATCCTGGAGCGCTTGCTGGCCCAGGGCCGGGTGATCGCGGTCGATCTGGCGCGCGAACTGGAGGTCTCGCACGACACCATCCGCCGCGATCTGCGCGAAATGGCCGCGGCCGGGCAATGCCGGCGGGTCTACGGCGGCGCGCTGCCGGTGGCGCCGGACCGCGGCACCCTGGACCAGCGCCGCGCCCAGGCGCCGGGCCGCAAGGCCGCGCTGGCGCGCGCCGCGGTCGGGCTGATCGAGCGCGGGCAGGTGCTGTTCCTCGACGCCGGCTCGACCAACATCGCCATCGCCCAGGCGCTGCCGGCCGATTTCGGCCTGACCGTGGCGACCAACGCCCCGGCCATCGCCGCGCTGCTGGCGCCGCGCGAGGACCTGGAACTGATCGTCGTCGGCGGCCGCATCCAGCCGCGCATCGGCGCCGCGCTCGGCGCCGGCGCGCTGCGCGAGGTCGAGACGATCCGCAGCGACTGGTACTTCCTCGGCGTCTGCGGCGCCGACCACGAGGCCGGCATCAGCGCGCGCGACTACGAGGACGCGCAGTTCAAGCAAGCCGCGGCCCACGCCGCGCGCGCGGTGGCGGTGGTGGTGACCGACGACAAATTCGGCACCGCCGCGCCGTACACGGTCTTGGCCGCCGACGCGGTGTCGGCCTTGGTGATCGAACACGGCGGCGACGCGGCGCAGGCGCGCGCGTTCGCGGCCAAGGGCGCGCGGGTGGTGCGGGCGGAGCGGGGAGCGAGTGGAGAGGAGTGAGGAGCGAGTAAAGCGAGGGCGAGCTTGTTCGCTGCGGCGCGACGCCTCGGCCTTGCCCGTTTCTCGTTTCTGCGTGCGCGTTTCTGCGCGCTCGTTTCTCGCTGGTCGGCGCAACGGGCGGGGCGCGGCCTAAATGCGGAGCATCGGGCCTGAAAGTCCTCCCACGGCAGCGTCGCTGCATCCCCTCCAACGTGGGAGGACTTTCAGGCCGGACGCTTCGGTTTCCGCGCGGCGGATGCATCGCGAGGCGTCCGCGTTCGCGACGCGGATCGTGACGGCCGCTCGCCGACGCGGATTCAAAAGCGCGGCTTGCGCATCCGCAACGCATACCTGCCGCGAACGGTCGTCATGTCACGGTGTTCGACCCCGACGCTGCGCATCGCAGACCGCTCCACATCGCACCTCGAACTTCAAAGAGACCCAGATGAGCGATTCGTACCCTGTAGACGCCACCGTCGCCCGCGGCGACACCCCCGGCGCGCTCGAACGCCTGTCCACCCGCATCGCCTTCTTCATCGCCGGTCTGGCGATGGCGGCGTGGGCGCCGCTGGTGCCTTACGCCAAGGCCCGCACCGGCATCGACGAAGGCACGCTCGGCCTGTTGTTGCTGGCGCTCGGCGCCGGTTCGATGACGACGATGCCGCTGACCGGCGCGCTGGCCGCGCGGGTGGGCTGCCGCAAGGTGATTTTGTTGGCCAGTGCCGCGGTCGCCGCGACCTTGCCGCTGCTCGCGCACCTGCACACCGTGCCGGCGATGGCGCTGACGCTGTTCGCGTTCGGCGCGGCGATCGGCGCGATCGACGTGGCGATCAACATCCAGGCGGTGATCGTCGAGAAAGCCAGCGGCCGCGCGCTGATGTCGGGTTTTCACGGGTTTTTCAGCGTCGGCGGCATCGCCGGCGCGGCCGTGGTCAGCGCCTTGCTGTGGCTGCAGGCGACGCCGCTGGTGGCCGCGCTGAGCGTGGCGGTGCTGCTCGCGCTGCTGACGCTGGCCGGCAGCCGCGGCTTGCTGCGCTACGGCGACGACGGCCACGGCGGTTCGATGTTCGTGTTGCCGCACGGCATCGTGATCCTGGTCGGTGCGCTGTGCTTCATCGTGTTCCTGGCCGAAGGCGCGATGCTGGACTGGAGCGCGTTGCTGCTGGTGTCGCAGCGCGGCGTCGAGGCCAGCGCCGGCGGCTTGGGCTATGCGGTGTTCGCGCTGGCGATGACCGTGGGCCGCTTCAACGGCGACCGCATCGTGCAGCGCTTCGGGCCGCGTCCGGTGCTAGCCTTCGGCGGCGTCTGCGCGGCGGCGGGCTTCGCGCTGGCGGCGACGCTGCCGTGGGTCGGCGCGACGCTGCTGGGCTTCGCGCTGATCGGCCTGGGGTGCTCGAACATCGTGCCGATCCTGTTCACCGCCGCCGGCGGGCAGAAGGTCATGCCCGCGGGCGCGGCGATTTCGGCGGTGAGCACGCTGGGTTACGCCGGTATTTTGATCGGCCCGGCCGGGATCGGCTGGATCGCCAAGATCAGCAGCTTGCCGGTGGCGTTCGCCGTACTCGGCGTGGCGTTGGCGGCGGTGGCCGCGAGCGCGCGTTTGGTCGCCGCGCGCAAGGCCTGACGTGCGCGCCTCGCGTTACGCGCTTGCGTTCGCGGCCGTCGCGCTCGCCGTCGTCGCGGCCGTCGCGTATCTGGACGGCAGCGTGTTCGGACGCTTCTTCTGCCGCCATTTCAAGGACACCTGGGTCGAACGGGCGTGGGTCGAAAACGGGATCGCGGGCGAGTGCTACCGGATCGATTGACCGCGTCCGCGCCGCCTCAACGCGCCCGCCGCGCCAGCCATCGGTCCAACTGCGCCGCGAACGCCTGCCGGTCGCGCGCGTGCAGCGCCGGCGGGCCGCCGGTCTGGACCCCGGCGCCGCGCAGTTCCTCCATGAAATTGCGGATCGACAGGCGCTCGGCGATGTTGTCGCGGGTGTACAGATCGCCGCGCGGGTTCAGCGCGACCGCGCCCTTGGCCAGCGCCAGCGAGGCCAGCGGAATGTCCTGGGTCACCACCAGATCGCCGGCCGCGAGCCGCTGCACGATCTCGGTATCGGCCACGTCCGCCCCGGACGGCACCTGGATCGCGCGGATGTAGCGCGACGGCGGCGTGCGCAGCCACTGGTTGGCGACCAGGGTCAGCGCGATCCGCTCGCGCTCGGCGGCGCGGAACAGGATGTCCTTGATCACGACGGGGCAGGCGTCGGCGTCGACCCAGATTTGCGGCGCGGCGGGGGTATTGGTCATGGCGGAAAGACGGGGAAGCAGCGCGCATTGTGCGGCCCCGGCGCGCCGGCGTCATGGCCGCGGCGTCCGCGCCCGGTACCATGCGGGCATCGCCCACCGACGCCGCCGGCCATGATCAAAGTCCATCACCTCAACAATTCCCGCTCCCAACGCGTGCTGTGGCTGCTGGAGGAACTGGAGCTGCCCTACGAGGTGGTCCGCTACCAGCGCGACGCCAAGACCATGCTGGCGCCGCCGGAACTGCGCGCGATCCACCCGCTGGGCAAATCGCCGCTGGTGGAACTGGACGGGCAGGTGCTGGCCGAATCGGCGGCGATCATCGAAACCCTGTGCGAGCGCTACGACAGCGGCCACGCGGTCTCGCCGGCGCCGCAGCCGCTGGACGGCGAAGAACGCCGCCGTTACCGCTATTGGATGCACTACGCCGAGGGCTCGGCGATGCCGCCGCTGTTGCTGAGTCTGGTGTTCTCGCGCCTGAAGTCGGCGCCGATGCCGTTCTTCGCCAAGCCGGTGGCGCGCGGGATCGCCGACAAGGCCATGCGTGCCTTCGTCGGGCCGCAGTTGGCGCTGCATCTGGGCTATATCGAAAGCGAACTGGGCCAGCACGAGTGGTTCGCCGGCGACCGCTTCACCGCCGCCGACATCCAGATGAGCTTCCCGGTCGAGGCCGCGGCGGCGCGCGCGGGCGGCGAACGGCCGCGGATGCAAGCCTTCGTCGAGCGCATCCGCGCGCGGCCGGCCTACCAGCGCGCGCTGGAGAAGGGCGGGCCGTATTCGCTGCTGGGCTGAGCAGAGCCGGCGCCGCGTCCGGCGGCTTGGATTCGCCGCCGCCGGCACCCATCTTCGGCCTATCGCCACCGCCTCCGCCGCCATGCACGCACTGCGCTTCGACAATGCCTTCGTCCGCGACCTACCGGGCGACCCGGACACCGCGCCGGGCGTGCGCCAAGTCCACGGCGCTTTGTACTCGCGGGTCGATCCCACCCCGGTCGCGGCGCCGACGCTGTTGGCGCATTCGGCCGAAATGGCCGCGGCGCTGGGCTTCGGCGATGCCGACGTCGCCAGCGACGCGTTCGCCCAGGTGTTCGGCGGCAATGCGCTGTTGCCGGGCATGCAGCCGTACGCGGCCAATTACGGCGGCCATCAGTTCGGCGCCTGGGCCGGGCAGCTCGGCGACGGGCGCGCGATTTCGCTGGGGGAGGCGGTCGCCGACGACGGCCGGCGCTGGGAACTGCAGCTCAAGGGCGCCGGGCCGACGCCGTACTCGCGCAGCGCCGACGGCCGCGCGGTGTTGCGTTCCTCGATCCGCGAATTCCTGTGCAGCGAGGCCATGCATCATCTCGGCGTGCCGACCACGCGCGCGCTGAGCCTGGTCGGCACCGGCGAGGCGGTGGTCCGCGACATGTTCTACGACGGCCATCCGCAGGCCGAGCCGGGCGCGATCGTCTGCCGCGTGGCGCCGTCGTTCGTCCGCTTCGGCAATTTCGAACTGCCGGCCTCGCGCGGCGATACGGCGCTGTTGAAGCAACTGGTGGATTTCTGCATCCGCCGCGATTTCGCGCATCTGGCCGACGGCGGCGAGAACGCCTACGCGCAGTGGTTCGGCGAAGTGGCGCAGCGCACCGCGACGCTGATGGCGCATTGGATGCGGGTCGGGTTCGTGCATGGCGTCATGAACACCGACAATCTGTCGATCCTCGGCCTGACCATCGATTACGGCCCGTACGGCTGGGTCGACAACTACGATCCGGAGTGGACGCCGAACACCACCGACGCGGGGCGCCGGCGCTATCGCTACGGCCAGCAGCCGCAAGTCGCGTATTGGAATCTGAGCCGTTTGGCCGGCGCGTTGTCGCCGGTCATCGCCACCGAAGCCTTGCAGGACGGGTTGCGGCGTTATGTCGAGGTCTACAACGAAGCCGAGCGCGACAGCATCGCGCGCAAGCTGGGGCTGCGCGAATGCAACGACGGCGATGTCGCGTTGATGCAGGAGTTGCGCGGCTGGCTGCAGGCGAACGAGGTCGATATGACGATGTTCTATCGCGCGCTGGCCGATATCGCCGTCGAAGACGAACGCCCCGATCCGGCGCCGTTGGACGAGGCTTACTACGACCCCGCGCGCGCCGACGAGGCCGGGCCGGCGCTGCGCGACTGGCTCGCGCGCTACGCGGCGCGGACGCGCGAGGACGGTTCCTCCGCGGCCGAGCGTTCGGCGCGCATGGACGCGGCGAATCCACGTTACGTGCTGCGCAATTATCTGGCGCAAGAGGCCATCGACCGCGCCGAGCAGGGCGACCCGAGCGGGGTGCGCGAGTTGCTGGACGTGATGCGCCGGCCGTACGAAGACCAGCCCGGACGCGAGGCGTTCGCGGCCAAGCGGCCGGATTGGGCGCGCGAGCGGGCGGGTTGCTCGATGCTGTCGTGCAGCTCGTAACTCCATGAAATCCACCTGTAGGAGCGGCGCGAGCCGCGACTGCGAGAACGCAGCTGTGCCGATAGTTGCGGCGTAGTTGCGTTCTCGCAGTCGCGGCTCGCGCCGCTCCTACAGGGAGGCTCCGATACAAAACGACACGCTCGCGGCAAGCGATCGGGCGCACAATCGCGCCATGTCGCCGCAACCGACCCTGCGCATCCTCGACCACACCGACACGGCCCTGCACCCGGCCTACTGCGACTACGTTTCGCGCGTCTTCACCCAAGCCGACTTCCGCCGCTGGTGCGAGTGGGAACAGTGGGCGCCGGGCTATCTCGCCTACAGCCTGTTCGAGGACGGTCGCGTCGTCGCCAACGCCTCGGCGATGCGTCAGCGCTTGATCGTGGACGGCGAGGAGATCGTCGCGTTCCAGTTCGGCGCGGTCGGTTGCTTGCCCGAATCGCGCGGTCGCGGCTTGGCGCGGCGGGCGATGGAGGCGGCGCTGGCCGCGTGCGGCGACGCGCCGGCGCTGTTGTTCGCCAACGACAGCGTGCTGGAGTTCTACCCGCGCTTCGGTTTCGTCCCCGCGCCGCAGAGCGAATTCGAGGCCGATTACATCGCCGAGCCGGCGCCGCGCCGCGCGCCGCGGCTGGATCTCGCCGATCCGGCGACGCGCGACGCCTTCCTCGCCCTGGCCGCGCGCGCCGCGCCGACGAGCGAAGGCTTCGCCACCCGCGATTACGGCCGC
This sequence comes from Lysobacter sp. K5869, assembly GCF_018847975.1. Lineage (NCBI taxonomy): Bacteria > Pseudomonadati > Pseudomonadota > Gammaproteobacteria > Lysobacterales > Lysobacteraceae > Lysobacter > Lysobacter sp. K5869. The sequence goes on from NZ_CP072597.1 coordinate 3,324,407, forward strand.
ACCGCGACCTGGTACGCCGCCAACGGCTACTCCGCGCCGCTGTTCCGGATCGACGCCGACACGGTCGTCTTCGCCCAGGAAGACGACGGCGTGCTGACCGTCGAGGACGTGTTCGCCGCCGCCCCCTCGCACGCGGCGCTGGCCGCCGCGCTGCCGCGCCTGATCGAGCGCCCGATCCGCGCATTGCGCTTCGGTTTCGACCCGCGAACGCTGTGGCCGCAAGCCCGCCCGAGCGGCCCGGACCGCGACGCCGGCCTGTTCCTGCGCGGCCTCGACCCGTCCCGGCTCGGCCCGCACAGCCGGTTTCCGCTGCTGGCCCGCACCTGACGGCGCGCGCCGATCGCATCGCCGACGCGGCGCTGGGCCGCCGCGCCGGCTAGAATGCGCGCATGCCTTTGATCACCGTACAGAACGCCGACTACAGCGTCGGCGGCCCACTCCTGCTCGAAAACGTCGAACTGGCCATCGAAGCGGGCGAACGCATCGCCCTGATCGGCCGCAACGGCGCGGGCAAGTCCACGCTCATGAAACTGCTGGCCGGCGAATTGCAGCCCGACGACGGCGAGATCCGCCGCGAAGGCGGCGTGCGCGTCGCCCGTTTGGAGCAGGAAGTCCCGGCCGGCGCCACCGGCACCGTGTTCGACGTGGTCGCCGACGGCCTCGGCGAGCTCGGCCACTGGCTGGCCGAATTCCACCATCTCAGCCACGCCGAGCCTTACGACGCCGACGCCGTGGCCAAGGTCCAGACCAAGATCGAGGACGCAGAGGGCTGGGCGCTGGACCAGCGCGTGACCGAAACCCTGACCCGGCTCGGCCTGGACGGCGAGGCCATGTTCACCGGCCTGTCCGGCGGCATGAAGCGGCGCGTGCTGCTGGCGCGCGCGCTGGTCTCGGCGCCGGATCTGCTGCTGCTCGACGAACCCACCAACCACCTCGACATCGAAGCCATCGACTGGCTCGAACAATTCCTCAAGTCCTGGAACGGCGCGCTGCTGTTCGTCACCCACGACCGCCGCTTCCTGCGCGCGCTGGCGACCCGCATCGTCGAGATCGACCGCGGCCGCGTCACCAGCTGGCCCGGCGACTGGGACAACTACCTGCGCCGCCGCGAAGAGCGCCTGAACGCCGAAGCGCAGGAAAACGCCCGCTTCGACAAGCTGCTGGCGCAGGAAGAGGTGTGGATCCGCCAAGGCATCAAGGCCCGCCGCACCCGCGACGAAGGCCGCGTGCGCCGGCTCAAGGCGATGCGCAACGAGCGCGCCCAGCGCCGCGACACGGTCGGCAACGTGCGCATGGAGTTCGCCCAGTCCGAGCAATCCGGGCGCAAGGTGATCGAGGCCAAGGACGTCGCCTTCGATTACGGCGGCCAGCCGATGCTCAGCGATTTCTCCAGCACCGTGTTCCGCGGCGACCGCATCGGCCTGATCGGCCCCAACGGCAGCGGCAAGACCACGCTGCTGAAGCTGCTGCTCGGCGAGCTGACGCCCAAGGCGGGCGAAGTTCGCCTGGGCAGCAATCTGCAAATCGCCTATTTCGACCAGTACCGCGCGACCTTGCGCGAGGACTGGAACGCGATCGAGAACGTCGCCGAAGGCCGCGAGTACGTCGAAGTCGGCGGCAAGAACAAGCACATCATCGGCTATCTGCAGGATTTCCTGTTCACCCCGGAACGCGCGCGCGCGCCGATCACCCGCCTGTCCGGCGGCGAGCGCAACCGCCTGCTGCTGGCCAAGCTGTTCGCGCAGCCGTCCAACCTGCTGGTGATGGACGAACCGACCAACGACCTGGACGTGGAAACGCTGGAGCTGCTGGAAGAGCTGCTCGGCGATTACCCGGGCACGCTGCTGCTGGTCAGCCACGACCGCGATTTCCTCGACAACGTGGTGACCTCCACCGTGGTGATGGAAGGCGGGGGGCGGGTGGGCGAGTACGTCGGCGGTTACAGCGATTGGCTGCGCCAGCGTCCGGTCGGCGCCGCGCCGGCCAAGTCCACCGCCGCGGCGATGGCCAAGCCCGCCGCGGCCGCGCCGCCGCCGCCCGAGCCGGCCGCGGCCAAGCGCAAGCTCAGCTACAAGGACGCGCGCGAACTGGAGCAGCTGCCGGCGCGGATCGAATCGCTGGAAGCCAAGCTGGCCGAGTTGGGCGAGCAGATGAACCAGCCCGCGTTCTATCAGCGCGACAGCGCGGCGATCAACGCGCACAACGCCGAGCTGGCCAAGGCTCAGGCCGAGCTCGACCACGCGTATTCGCGCTGGGTCGAACTGGACGGCTGACGGTCGAGCGACGCCCGCCGCGAAAGCTTCGCGGCGGGTTCGGTTCGCAGGCGTTCGCACCGGCGCTGCCTGCACGACGGGTGGCGATACGGTCGGCCGCCGCCGGTACCGCCGAGTTCGCCGACGCCTCGCGTGCCGACGCAGGCCGCACGCCTCCCCAAGCGGGCGTCGTCTTCGCACGAACGCATCCCAACTTCCGGCCATTGCGGCGGCCGCCGCCGCGGTTCCTAATTCGCGCATCGGCGCCGCCAGCGCGGCGCGGGAGCCTGCCGATGCGCACCGTCCGCCACGCCCTGATCGCGATCTGCCTCGCCGCCGTCGCCGCGTCCGCCGCCGCGGCGGTCAAGGACTCGGCCGCCAACGGCTTCACCGTCGAGAACGAGCGCACCGTCGCGGTCGACGCCGACACCGCGTGGAAGGCGCTGACCCAGGACGTCGACCGCTGGTGGCCGAAGGACCACACCTGGTGGGGCCGGGATTCGACCTTGTCGATCGACGCGCGAGCCGGCGGCTGCTTCTGCGAACGCAGCGGCGACGGCCGGCGTCAGGCGCAGCACATGACGGTGAGCTTCGTCGAACCCGGCAAGACCTTGCGCCTGCTCGGCGGGCTCGGCCCGTTGCAGGGCATGGGCTTGAACGGCGCGATGGAATTCCGGCTCAGCCCGGGCCAGGGCGGCGGCACCCGCATCGTGCTGTTCTATCGCGCCGGCGGCTACACGCCGGACGATCTGTCCAAGTTCGCGCCGGTGGTCGACAAGGTGCAGGGGCTGCAGTTGGGCGGATTGGCCGACTACCTCGCCCGCGGCGCCGCGCCGGCGCGCCCATGACGGCTTACCGCACCCGCCACGAACGCAACGAGGCGCTGGCGACGCATCGCCACCGCGAGCCGTACGCGGCGCTGGTGCTCGACGGCGACTACACCGAGTCCAGCCTCGACGGCCCGCTGCCGTGCGCGCCGGGAACGCTGATCCTGCACCCGCCGTTCCATGCCCATGGCGACCGCTTCGGCCGCAGCGGCGCCAGCGCGATCAATCTGGAACTCAGCGCCGGTCTGACGCCGGGCGCGATTACCGCCGCGGGTTTCGCCGACGCCGGTTTCGCCGCGCGCGCCTGGCGCGTGCACGACCTGCGCGAGGCGCGCGAGGTGTTCGAGCGCGCGCCGCAGCGCTTGTCGGAACTGCTGGCCTGCGCCGCGCCGCAGGCCGCGGCGGCGCTGCCGGATTGGCAAGGCGAACTGCTGCGGCGCATGGCCGACGACGAACGCGAGATCGCCGAACTGGCGCGCGAACTCGGCGTTTCGGCCGAGCACGCCAGCCGCGCGATCGGCCGCAGCTTCGGCATGTCGCCGCGCGCGCTGCGGCGCGAAGCGCGCTGGCGCCGCGCGCTGCAGCTGATGGGCGCGCCGATGCCGCTGGCCGAGGTCGCCGCCGCGGCCGGGTTCGCCGATCAGAGCCATCTGCACCGGATCGTGGTCGCCCACGCCGGCTGCACGCCGCTGCAATTGCGCCGCGAACTGGCGCAGGGCTTGCTGTTCGACCGCGGGCCGGTCCGCGACGAACTGATCCAGGGACGCCTGCGCAAGGGACAGATCAAGTACGTACAAGATTCGCCGGCCGCGCTCGCGGCTTAATGGCCGCAACAGCCCACCGCGCGAAGCCCGGAGTCCCCCCATGCGTAACCGTACCCCGATGTTGTCCCTGCTGCCCGCCGCCGCGCTGCCGGTGCTGATCGGCTGGATGATCGGCGCGACCGCCGCGCCGCTGTCGCCCAAGAGCGGCCCGCTGGCCGCCGACGCGGTCAACCGCGCGCTCGGCGCCTCGCTGCGCGCCGAAGTGCCCGAGGCGCTGAGCGCGCTCAAGGCCGCGCCGGCCGAACAGTTCGACGGCAAGGACGCGAGCTTCCGCCAGTGCATGATCGAACGCCACGACCGCGCCGCGCCGCCGCCGGCGGTGGGCGCGCCGAAGGACGAGTTCGCGGCCAAGGTGCTCGACATCTACCAGCGCTATTGGTGGCACGCGGTGCGCGAGCCGCAGCAGCGCGCCCAGCTCGACCGCCAGCTCAAGAACGAACTGGCCGCGGCCATCGGCGAACCGCCGCCGGGCGAGGGCGACGAGGCCTTCGAGGCGCTGTACGCCAAGCTCGACGCGCGTCTGCGCGAGCGCGGCCTGCATCCGCTGCAGGGCCGCACCCCGCCGCTGTACGACCTGTTCCTGTGGGGCGGGCAGGAGGTGCGCGATTACACCGTCGACCTGCCGGGCGGCGTGCAGCAGCCGGTCAAGGTGTTCGTGATGGACGGCTGGATCAGCCGCGGCTGGAGCCACTACACCGCTTGCGGCGTCACCGGCGCGGCCGGTTGGGCCAAGCCCGAAGGCTTGTATGCGGTGCGCGAGGCCTACGGCGATCTGCAGGGCGAAGACTTCAAGGTCAGCTTCCTCGGCCACGAAGCGCAGCACTTCGCCGACCTCAACCGTTGGCCCAAGCTGCCGGCGTGGCGCCTGGAGTACCGCGCCAAGCTGGTCGAACTGGCCAAGGCCGACACCAGCCGCGAGAAGCTGCTCGACCGCTTCTACCGCAGCCAGGACGACGACATCGACCACCCGCATCCCTACGCCAACAAGAAGGTGATCGGCGACGTCGTCGCCGCGCTCGGGCCGAAGGCCGACGCGGATCTGCGCAAGGCCGATCCGGCGCAGGTGCGCCGCGTCGCCGCCGAGATCCTCGGCGCCGATACGCGCAAGCTGGAAGCCGAACCGGCCGGCACTTACGCCGACGACAAGGCCAAGCCGAAGCCTTGATCGCCGGGTTCTGAGTTCCGTCCAAGCGCGCGGCGCGCGGCTTCGGCCGCGCGCCGCGTGCGGTTAGACTTCGGCGATGCATCAGTCTTCTTTATTCGGCGACCCCGCGCCGCGCCAGCCCGGCGAACTGCACCGTTTGTTCTTCGCCCTGTGGCCCGACGCCGACACCCGCGCGGGCATCCGCGAACGCGCGCAGGCGCTGGAGGCGGCGCAGCGGCCCGGCGGGCGCATGATCGGCGCGCACCGCTATCACCTCACCCTGCAATTTCTCGGCGATTTCGACCCACTGCCGCAGTCGCTGGCCGAACGCGCCGCCGCCGCGGCGGCGACGGTGCGGACCGCTGCGTTCGATCTCGTCCTCGACCGCGCCGGCAGTTTCGCCAATCGCGATATCCCGTGGTGGCTGGGCAGCGCGCAGCCCGATCCGGGGCTGACCTTGCTGTGGGATCGCCTTGGCGTGGCCCTGGCCAAGCACGGGGTGAAAGTCGTCGCCAGCCATCGCGCGCACGCGCCGCACGTCACTATCGTCCGCCAGGCCGAGCGCGGCTTGGCGACGACGCCGGTCGAGCCGCTGCGTTGGCGCATCGACCGTTTCGTGCTGCTGCACAGCGAGTTGGGCCGGCGCAACGAATATTCGCTGCTCGGCGAATGGCGCCTGCCGGATTGAAGCGGACGACGCGCGGCGATTGAGCCGGCGCGCGCGGGCGGCGCAGAATGGGCCGTCTTCGGCACGGAGTGCGGGTCATGGCTCGGGGCGCATCGGGTTCGGGTGGGAAAGCGGCGGCCGCTAAGCGAGCCGTCGCGGCGAAGAAGGCGGGCGCGAAGCCGGCGGCCGGAAAAGCGGCGGCGGCTAGGAAGGTCGCGGCGAAACGGGGCGATCCTAAGCCGGCTGTTGCGAAGCCCGCCGTCGCGAAGAAAGCGCCGGCCAAGAAGGCCGCGCCGTCCGCGGCCGCGAACACGCCCGCGAACGCCTCCAAGAAAAGCGCGAACACGCCCGCGAAGGCCGCGAAGAAAACCGCGAGCAAGTCGGCGCAGGGCGCGCCCAAACCCGCCGCGAAACCGGCCGCTCCCGCCGCCTCGGCTTCCCCGCGCGACCCGCGCATCGACGCCTACATCGCCAAGGCCGCCCCGTTCGCGCAGCCGATCCTGCGCGACCTGCGCGAGCGCGTGCACGCCGCCTGCCCGCAGGTCGAGGAGGCGATCAAATGGGGCATGCCCAACTTCGTCTACCGCGGCAAGATTCTCTGCGGCATGGCCGCGTTCAAGCAGCACGCCAGCTTCGGCTTCTGGCAGGGCGCGAACATCGTCGGCGCCGAACAGTCGGCCGGCAGCGACGCGATGGGCCAGTTCGGACGCCTGACCGCGCTGGCCGACCTGCCGGGCCGCCGCGACTTCGCCGCGCTGGTGAAGCGCGCGATGGCGCTGATCGAAACCGGCGCCAAGCGCCCGCCGACCAAGACCTCGCAGCCCAAGCCGCCGCCGTCGCCGCCCGCCGATCTGGCCGCGGCGCTCGCCGCCAACGCCGCCGCGCGCAAGACCTTCGACGGCTTCCCGCCGAGTCAGCAGCGCGAGTACGTGGAGTGGGTGGAGACCGCCAAGCGCGAGGAAACCCGGCGCGCGCGGGTGGCGCAGGCGGTGGAGTGGATGGCGGAAGGGAAGATGCGGAACTGGAAGTACATGGCTAAGTGAATCGGTCGGCGCGTACCGCGCGACGGGTCCGACGGACGCGGCCGCACGCTCCCTGTTCGCCTTCATCGAAGCCCGCGCGGCCGCGCAAGCCGACGCGACCCGTCGTCGCCAGACACGCCCCCGCCCAACCCAGCGAATCCACCACCCCGTCGTTCCGGCGAAAGCCGGAACCCATTTCGACTTTGCCGTTCCATCGCGCTCCCCCGACGCCTCGCGCCTCGGAACGCCAGCGGAACCTCAATCGCATTCCTCACCGAAACCCCGGCATCTCCTGCGCCCGCGCCCGCAACGGCCGCAAACGCACGAAGACGCCGAAGTGATCCGACGCCCACACCCCGTCGCGGCTTTCGTTCAACACGATCCGCGCCTCGGTCACCGCGAACGCGTTCGGGTCGTAGAACACATGATCGATCCGCTGCGCCGGCAAGTACGCCGGATTGAGCGTGCTCGCGCGCCGGGCGTCGCCGGCCAGATCGGGATGCGCGGCGGCGAAGGCGTCGGCGTAACGCGCGCGCAGCGGCGCCAACTCCGGCGCGTCGGCGTCGGTGTTGAAGTCGCCGGCGAGAATCGTATAGCCGGTGCGCGCGGTGGCATCGACGAAACCGAGCAGGCTGTCGATCTGGCGCCGGCGGATCGCGCCGCCGCCGCGTTCGTTGTGCAAGTGCGTGGCGTAGAAATCCACGCCCGAATGCCGCGCGTCGCCGAACGCGAGCGCGTGCGCGGCGGTGCGGTAATCGTTCAAAGGGTCGAGCTTGTGCTCCTGCGTCTGCGCATCCGCGCGCGCGAGCAGGATCGCGTTGCCGTAGCGGCGCGGCGCGTCGGGCGGATCGACCGAAACGAAGCTCACCCGGTAGCCCAGCGCTTCGCCCAAGTCCTCGGCCTGATTGCGCAGGCCTGGGCGTTGCAGCACTTCCTGCAAGGCGATCAGGTCGGGTTTCAGGCGGCGCACCTCCTCGACGATCAACGCGCGGCGCTTGGGCCAATCGCCTTTGTCGTGCCACAGGTTGAGGGTGAGCACGCGCACTTCGCGGGTGGGGACGCGGTCCGCGACGGGTGGCCGCTTCGGCGGCGCGGCGCAGCCGGCGAGGGCGGCCGCGGCGAGGGCGATCAGGAACAGGCGGCGTGGAAACATGGGGCGTTTCCCGGTTGCGGCGATGCGTCGAGGATAACGCGAAGCTGCCGGATCGCCGCGATGGCTCGCTGTAGGAGCGGCGTGAGCCGCGATCCACCGAAGCGACGTACGAAAGCGTAGTGGTAGAAGCCAAGCTCTCCAAGCGCTGGACCGCTAAGCGGCCGAGCGCTGTCGGCTTCGGATCCTGCGCTTGCGTACGCGGCTTCGGTTGGTCGCGGCTCACGCCGCTCCTACAAAAGCGAAGGTTCGCCGCGACACCGGCGCTGCGTCGCAGGCGCGGTGTCGCGGTCGCGGCTTGCGCCGCTCCTACAGGATTGCGATCAACGCGGTGCCGTGTCGGTGCGCAGAACCGGATACAGGTTGTAGCGCTCGTCCCACGCGGTATGCCGGCGATAGAAGAAGTCCAGCCGCGCCTGCGGGCTCTTGGCGAACGCGGCGTCGTCGCGCAGCTTGGCCTCGAATTCGGCCTTGACCTTGGGGTCCTTGAGCATCTCGCGCGCCACGTCCTCGGCGACGTAGTCCTCCATGTATTCCTTGCGCTCGAACGCGTTGTTGAACTCGCCCCAGGCGGCCAGCGAGTCGGGCGCCTGCGGTTCCAGCAACGCCATCGCCAGACGCGATTTGGCCTGGGCGATCGGCACGAACAACGCGCCGGCGACCAAGTCCTGGCGCTCGCTCTTCCACTGGCCGCTGAGCGCGTTGCGCTGATGGCCTTCGCTGGATTGCGGCGAGAACTCGGCCTTGTCGGCGCGGAAGGCCTCGACCTGGGCGCCGCTCAGCGCCGCGTCCAAACGGCGGTATTCGACGCCGTGCTGATCGAGCTTGGCCGCCACCCACGCCGCCTGCGCGGCCGGCACCAGATAGCCGCCGCGCGGCGCCGGCACCTGATGCGCGGGCTGGATGTCGTACTTCAGCGGCACGTTCCACACCTGCGGCTTGGTCTCGTCGTAACGCGTCATCAGCGCGCCGGACACCTCCGACGGCGTGCGCGTGTACTCGTAGCCGCGGAAGGCGACGGTGCGGCTCTTGTCGCCGGCCTTGTAGTCCAGCGCCACGTTCTGCCCGCCGAGCTGCTGCGCGCGGCGGTCGGCGGCGAGCGCTTCGCCGCGCCACTGCGCGCCGTTGGCGGCGACCAGATCGAGCACGTCGACGATGGCGTTGCGGGTGATCCGCACGCGCGTGGGATAGTCCTTCCACGAGTGCGTTTCCACCAGCATCGCCAGGCGGTTGCGCAGGTAGAAATAGCCGTGCGAGAAGCGCGGCGGCGGCACGCCGTCCTCGAAGCCGGAGGCCGGGTTGTCGGATTCGACGAACGAGGGGTAGTAGGGCAGCGGCAGCGAGCCTTGCTTGGAAAGGCGGGCGATGGTGCCGTCGCGCAGCGCGGTACCGGCCTTGCGCAGCGCTTCGTCGCCGGCGTGGACCGGTTCGACCTGGATCGACACGTCGTGCTCGAACTTGGCGCCGTCGGTGACGTGCAGGTCGATGTAGGCCAGCGGATCCCAGCGCTGCACCAGCTTGAGCATCGCCTGCATTTCCGGCGCGTCGGCCTTGAGGTAGTCGCGGTTGAGGTTGTAGTTCTGCGCGGTGACGCGCCAGCCCATTTCCTCCGGGCCGCGCTGGTTGGGACGGTTCCAGGCGCCGAAGCGCTCGTGGCCGTCGATGTTGAACACCGGCACGAACAGCAGCACTTGCTTGCTCAGCGCGCCCTTGGCGGCTTCGCCGTCGAGCGCCTGGCGCAAGGCCAGGAAACCCGCGTCCTTACCGTCGATTTCGCCGGCGTGGATGCCGCCTTGGATCAGCATCACCGGCAGGTTTTTGGCCTGCGCCTGTTCCGGCGTGAACGCGCCGCTGCGGGTGACCACCAGCACCTTCATCGGCCGGCCTTCCGGGGTGACGCCGAAATCTTCGCAGCGCACCGCGTCGGGATAGCGCTGGGCGAAGCGCGCGCACAGCGCGATCACTTCCTCGTAGCGGCCGGTTTTGACGAAGCCGCTGCGCTCGGAGACGGTGCTGATCGGCGCCTCGTCGGCGAAGGCCGGCGCGGCGAAACCGCCGGCGAGCGAGAGGGCGAGCGCGAAGGGCAGGGCGGCGGTGCGGAACTGGGGCTGGCGGGTCATTGCGGATTCCAGTTTGGTGCGGAACGGATTCGGGGAACGGCCGTCACTCGCGCGCGCATTGCACGCCCGAGCAGGCGAGGGTGTTGAAGTCGTAGAGCGTGGAATGGCCGAGTTCGCCGCTCGGCCGGCTCACGCCCTTGGGCACGAAGAAGGTCGCCGAGTGCGCGCCGTACAGGCCGGCGGGCAGGCGCATCGGCTTGAGCACCACGAAGGCGTTGTAGAGGTCCATGCGCCGCGGCGGCGCGCCGATCACCGGCGGCAACGCCGGCGCGGACGCGGCCTGCGCGGCCAGCCACTTGTCGCCGTCGGCGCGCGTGGCCGGGCGCAGCAGGCCGGCGTCGACCGCGTGCTGCAGCCCGGCGGGGCCGGCGAGTTGCGAATCGGCGATGCGGAAGATCTGCGGCGCGGGCGCGGCGGAATCGGTGATCCAGACGCCGTTGCCGGGGCCGATCTGGGCGCGGCCCTGCTGGGCGATGTGGATGCTGGTCAGCGGCAGGGCGAAGGTGCTCTGGGCCAGCGCGGACAGCTTGGCCGCGCCGGTGGCGTCGACATAGAAATAGCCGCAGGCGCCGCGGTTGTCGTAGCTCGACACCCGCAGCGGCACGCCCGCCGGCAGCCCGGTCACGGCTTGGCGGTGATAGCCGCCGACCCGCACCGCGACGATGCGCGTGCGCTTGGACCAGCCGATATTCCACACCGTCGGCTCGTACGCGCCGAGCAGCAGCGCCACCGGCGCGTCGTCGTCGACGGCGACGTCGATCTGGGTGGCTTCGTGGCCGCTTTGGTCGATCTGGAAACCCAGCTTGCGGCCGCTGTAGGCGCCGGCGGCGTAGACGCGGGTGCCGGCGGGCAGCCCGCCGAACGCGCAGTCGCTGGGGCCGTCGTCGTTGCGCGCGGAGGCGGGCGGCTCGAATGCGAACGGTTTGGTCTTGCCGGCGGCGCCCCGGGCTTGCGCGATGTCGGCCGGCGCCGCGTTCGCCGGCGCGGCGGGCTGCGGCTGCGCGGCGTATCTCGATTCGGCCGGTTGGCTCGGATCCAGCGCCGGCTGCGGCGGCGCGGGTTGCGCGGGCGCGTCGGTGTCGCCGGGCTTGGACGCCTGTTCCAGCGCGCGCTCGAACGAATCGCAGGCGCTCAAGCACAGCGGCAAGGCGAGGGCGGCGAGGGCGACGGGCAAGCGCATGCGGACACTCCTTGCGTGGCGGGCGCCGGACGGATCCGTGCCGGCGGCGGAGCGCGCCGCGGCGGACGCGGCGCGCGGGCTAATGTACGGGATCGCGCCGCGCCCCGCCTGTGCGCGAAGCGGCCTGCCGTTGACAGATGACAGCCGTCATGCGCGCGCCCGGCGCCATCGCCTAGACTGCGCATCCGCCGCCGCTCAGGAATCGCGCATGTACGCCTTGTACTACTCGCCCGGAACCGCCAGCCTCGTCGTGCATTGGCTGCTGATCGAACTGGACCTGCCGCACGAGCTGCGCACGGTCGATATGGCCGGGCGCGAGCACAAGGGCGCGGACTATCTCGCGCTCAATCCCAACGGCGTGGTGCCGACCTTGCTGGTCGACGGCCAGCCGCGCTACGAGGCCGCGGCGCTGACGCTGTTTCTGGCCGACCGCCATGGCGACGGCGCGTTCGCGCCTTCCCTCGACGACCCGCGGCGCGCCGAATATCTGCAGTGGATGTTCAACCTCACCGCGTCGCTGCAGGCGCCGTTGCGCCTGTGGTGGTATCCCGGCGATCTGCAGGCCGACGACGACGCGGTGCGCTGCGGCGCGCAGGCGCGGATCGAGGCGGCGTGCGAGCGGCTCGACGCGCATCTGCGCGAGCACGGGCCGTATCTGCTCGGCGAACGCCTCAGCGCCGCGGATTTCTATCTGACCATGCTGATGCGCTGGACCCGCAAGCTGCCGCGTCCCGCGCACGAGTGGCCGCATCTGGGCGAGCTGGCGCGGCGGATGAAGGCGCGGCCGAGCTTCGCCGAGCTGTACCGGCGCGAAGGCTTGGAAGAGTGGGCTTGAGCGCGGCCGCGCGCTGACGATCAACGATTAAGGAGCGACAACGAATGGATCACCCCGCCTGTCTCGCGCAGGGCCGCCGCGCCGCCGCCGTTTTGGCCGCGGCCGCGTTGCTCGCCGCGCCGTTCGCCATCGCGGCGCCCGCCTCGCGAGCGCCCGCCACGCCCGCGCCGCGCGCGAGCGCCGCCGCGCCCGCGCCGCGCGCGAGCGCCGCCGCGCCCGCTACGATCGGCGGCGCGTCCGCGGCCGAGTGGACGATCCGCTGGTGGCGCTGGGCGCACAGCTTCCCGGCCGGCCGCCAGCCTTATCTGGACCGCGACGGCCGCCGCTGCGCGATGCACCAGGACGAAGACGGCCCGGTCTGGTTCCTCGCCGGTACCGACGGCAGCTTCGACGCCGAGCGCCGTTGCCGGGTGCCGGCCGGCAAGCACTTGCTGGTTCCGGTCATCAATATGTATTTCCACGGGCCGCGCCTGGGCGAGGACGCGATGAGCTGCGCCGAGGTCAAGCAGCGGGCCGCAGTCAACAACGATTACCTGGTCAGCGCCGTGGTCCTGCTCGACGGCAAGCCGCTGGCGCGCCCGGCGCGGCTGACCTCGCGCTGCTTCGACCCCGGCGCGGAGCGCGACGACACCGGCCCCGACGACCGCCGCGGCGTGGTCCGCGCCGCCGCCGACGGCTATTGGCTGCTGCTGCCACCGCTGGCGCCGGGGGCGCACCGGCTCAGCATCGGCGCCAACTACGGCAACCCGGACGATCCCGATTACGGGACCATGCGGCAGAACTTCGAGTACCGGCTGGACGTGGGCGACCCGGCGATCTGAACGGGCGTTCGCCCCGCGCCGCCGGCCGTTGCTGCGGCGCAGGGGCGGCGCGCAGGCGACCGCGCCGGCCAAACCGGGCGCGCGGGCGATGGGGTACTCTGCGGGGCTGGACCTCCCGGCCGTCGGCTGGGCCCCGCAATGGACGTGCGCCCCAACGAAGCAGCGCCGACGAGGAGTCGGCGAGAGGACCGCCGTAGATGACCCAAGCCGCCACCGTCCCCGCCGATTCGCAGGGCAAGATGCCCCGCCAGATCGCTTTCATCATCGGCAACGAGGCGGCCGAGCGCTTCAGTTTCTACGGCATGCGCAACATCCTGACCGCGTTCCTGGTCGGGACCTTGCTGATGGCCTCCACCGGCGACCTCGCCGAGCGCGAGCGCATGGCCAAGGACGTGTTCCACACGTTCATGATCGGCACCTACTTCTTCCCGCTGCTCGGCGGCTGGCTGGCCGACCGCTACTTCGGCAAGTACAACACCGTCATCTGGTTCTCGCTGATCTACTGCGCCGGCCACGCCTGCTTGGCGCTGTTCGAGCACAACCAGACCGGCTTCTTCACCGGCCTGTTCCTGATCGCCTTCGGCGCCGGCGGCATCAAACCGCTGGTGGTGTCGTTCTGCGGCGACCAGTTCGACCAGAGCAACAAGCACAAAGCCAAGCTGGTGTTCGACGCGTTCTATTGGACGATCAACTTCGGCTCGCTGTTCGCGTCCTTGCTGATGCCGATCTTCCTGCGCGAGTACGGCCCCTCGGTGGCGTTCGGCATCCCCGGCGCGCTGATGTTCCTGGCCACCTTCATCTTCTGGCTGGGCCGCAAGCGCTACGTGCTGGTGCCGCCGACCCGCAGCGCGCCGGACCCGGATTCGTTCTTCAACGTCGCCCGCACCGCGCTGCGCGCCAAGGCCGCCGGCCAGGGCAATCCGGGCGTGGCGGTGGCGGCGATCGGCGTGGCCCTGGCGGCCGGCGCGCTGGCGCTGATCCCGAGCCTGGGCTTCGTCAAAAGCGCGTGCATGGCGCTGGGCCTGCTGATCGGCTTCGGCGGCTACGGCATCTCGCTGCAGCTCGAACGCGCGCGCGGCGCGCATCCCGACGCGGCCGTGGACGGCGTGCGCGCGGTGCTGCGGATCCTGATCGTGTTCGCCTTCGTCACCCCGTTCTGGTCGCTGTTCGACCAGAAGGCCTCGACCTGGGTGCTGCAGGGCCAGCGCATGGTGGTGCCGACCGAGCTGTGGTGGTGGCCGAGCTGGCTGATCTCCGGCGAGGGCGGGGCCAAGGCCGCGGCCTCGCAGATGCAGGCGATCAACCCGCTGCTGGTGATGCTGCTGATCCCGTTCAACAACCTGGTGCTGTACCCGGCGCTGCGCCGGATCGGGATCAACCCCACGCCGCTGCGGCGGATGGGCTTCGGCATCGCGGTCTCGGGCCTGTCGTGGATCGTCGCGGCGGTGCTGCAGTTGTATATGGACGCCGGCCACCCCATGTCGCTGGCATGGCAGATCCTTCCCTACGTGCTGCTGACCTTCGGCGAGGTGCTGGTGTCGGCGACCGCGCTGGAGTTCGCCTACAGCCAGGCGCCGCCGTCGATGAAGGGTGTGATCATGGCCCTGTGGTACCTGACCAGCACCTTCGGCAATTTGTGGGTGATGCTGACCAACGCCGCGGTGCGCAACGAGGCGGTGACCTCGCACATCGCCGCCACCGGGCTGAGCGAGAACGCGTTCCTGATGTTCTTCTTCGCCGGCTTCGCGTTCGTGGCGGCGGCGGCCTTCGCCCTGTACGCGCGGCGTTATCCGATGCAGGACCACTACCGGGCCGCGTGACCGCGGCCCGCCGGGCGCCGTAGCCCGGCGTTCCGAGTTCCGCCGCGCCCGTCTTTCCGAATTCTTCTTACCCGCGAGCCCGACCCGACCATGATCACCTTCGTCCTGATCGCCGTGACCGTGCTGGTGACGTGGCAGGCCTTCCAGAAGCGCCGCCTGTACGAGCGGCTGGTGCTGTGGCCGCCGGGCGTGGAGCGCTTCCGCCAGTACGACCGGCTGCTGACCCACGGCTTCGTGCATGCCGACTGGATGCACCTGCTGTTCAACATGATCACCCTGTACTTCTTCGGCCGCGCGGTCGAGAACGTGTTCGCCCAGTTGGTCGGGCCGGGGATGTTCGTGCTGTTCTACCTGTCGGCGATCGTGGTCGCGATCCTGCCCAGTTATCTGCGCCACCGCCGCGATCCCGGCTACGTCAGCCTGGGCGCGTCCGGCGCGGTCTCGGCGGTGCTGTTCGCCTTCGTGCTGCTCGACCCGTGGAGCTGGATCATCGTGTTCGTGGTGCCGGTGCCGGCCGTGGTCTACGCCATCGCCTACATCGGCTATTCGTACTGGATGGACAAGCGCGGCGGCGACAACATCAACCACAGCGCGCATCTGTCCGGCGCGATCTACGGCCTGCTGTTCATGCTGCTGATGGAGCCGCGGGTCGCGCTGGTATTCCTGGAGCGGCTGGCCAGCCCGCGCGGGCCGGGGTTCTTCGGCTGAGGCATCGGTTCCGGGCGCCGCGAGGCGGCGGCCGGACCGGAGTCCAGCGGGGCCGCAGCCGCTTCCACGAAACGCCTGCCGCAAAAAACACCGGGCCCGAAGGCCTCCCGCATCGGCGGGGCGGACTTCGGGCCCGAGTCGTTTGTCGCGCCGCGGCGAGCGCGGTCGCGCGGCGGGTCAGGCGGCGAGCGAGCCTTCCAGCTCGAACTCGCCTTCGCCGTACGCGGCGGCCAGACCGGCCTGGATCTGCGCGTCGAGTTCGCGCAACTCGGCGTCGTCGCCTTCGCCGTTGCGGGCGAGGTCGAACAGGCGGGCGATGACGGCGTTGCTGTGGACGTCGTCGCTGTAGCGGTCGATGTGGCGAGCCATTGGATTCCCCTTCGTCGTAACTGTGGACTTACTCACAGTTCTACGCAGGTTCCATGCCAGGGTTTTCCCTAGCTTGCGCGCGCGAAAAGTGACGCGAGACGTCAACACACGCCGGGCAAGATCAGTCGGCTGACGCGATGCGGCGATCTCTCACGTCCGCTCACTCCGCATGAAGGTGGCGCGTGATAACACCGAGGCGTGTGGTCGACAGCACACAGGCTGATGTAGTCGCAGGGGCAGCCGCTATCATTCGCGCATTCGCAAACACTCGACGAGGAGTCAAGCATGGCGAGCAAGAAGGCGGGCAAGTCCGCAAGCAAGAAATCCGCGAGCAAAACCGCCGCGCCGGCGCGCCAGCGCGCCGCGGGCAAGACGGCCGCGAAGGCCGGCAAGAGCGCGGTCAAGAAGACCAAGAAGACCGCGGCCAAGCCGCTGGCGGCGAAGAAGATCGTCAAGAAGGTCGCGGCCGGCAAGGTCGCGAAGAAGACTCCGGCGGCCAAGGCCGCGAAGAAGGTCGCGGGCAAGAAGGCCGCGGCGAAGAAGATCGTGAAGACGGCGGCGAAGTCCGTCGCTAAGAAGCCGGTCGCCAAGAAAACGGCCAAGTCCGTTGCCAAGAAGCCGGTCGCCAAGAAAGCGGCGAAGAAGGCCGCGGGCAAGCGGGTAGTCGTCAAGAAGGGCGGCGCTAAGAAGGTCGCCGCCGGCAAGTCGGCGAAGAAGATCGTCAAGAAGGCGTCGGCCGCGAAGGTCGCGGGCAAGGCGCCGGCGAAGAAGTCGGCGACCAAGAAAGCGGCGACCCGGCCGGTCGCCAAGAAGCCGGCCATCAAGCCGGCGGCGCCGAAGCGGGCCGCGCGCGCCGCCGCGCCGGCGAAATCGCCGGTCGTAGAGACCAAGAAGATCGTCGCGGTCAAGCCTGTCGCGAGCAAGCCGGCGGCCAAGCCGGTTGCGAGCAAGCCCGCCGTCGTCAAACCTGTTGTCGCCAAGTCTGTCGTCGCCAAGCCTGCTGCCGGCAAGTCCGCCGCTGTCGCCAAGCCGGCGGCGAGCGCGCCGGTCGTAACCAAGCCGGCTGTAACCAAGCCTGCTGTAACCAAGCCGGCCGCAACCAAGCCCGCGGCGACCCAGCCGACGGCGGTCGCGGCCAAGCCCGCTGCCGCTCCGGCCAAGCCCGCCAAGCCGGCGAAGGCCGCGCAGCCCGCCGAGCCGAAGGCCGATGCCGTCGCCGCGCCCAAGCCCGCCGCCGCCAAGCCCGCGCGTCCGCGCGCCGAGCCCAAGCCCGCGCCGGCGCCGGCGCCGACCGCGCAGGACGAGCCGAAGCGTTCGGGCGATCTGTTCGCCGAACCGGCCGCCGTCGCGCCGGCCAAGCCCAAGGCCGAACGCAAGCCCAAGCCTAAGCCCGCCGCGACGCCCGCGACCGAGGCGCCTTCGTCGGTGCCGGCCGGTTCGCTGGTCGCCGCCGGTGCCGCGGCCGAAGCCGCCGCGCCGGCGCTGCAGGCCGAAGCGCATCGCGCCGATGACGCCGCCGCCGCGCCGAGCACGGTCGCGCAGGGCGCCGCCGAGACCGCGTTGGAAGCCGGCAGCGACGAGGCCGAACAGACTCAGCCGCACGAAGCCGCCGAAGCGGCGGCATCGTCCGAGTCCGCCGACGCCGACGCCGGCGACTCGTCCGACGCCGGCGACTCGTCCGACGCCGGCGACTCGTCCGACGCCGGCGACGGCGAAGACACCGCGTCCGCCGACGCCGCTCCCGCCCACATCACCCCCGAACAAGCGCTGGAAAACACCCGCCGCCTGCTCCAGGCCAAGCAGGACGCCGCGCGCGAACCGCAGCCGTGGCAGCAGCTCGATCCGGGCCACGGCCACGCGCCGGCGCCGGGTCCGCAGTCCGAGAGCGCGGCGCACAAGGCCGGCGAACTGCACGCGGCCGAGAGCCGCATGGACGCGATCCAGGGCGAGATCGGCAGCCAGGACCGCCACAACCAGGGCAAGCGCGACAACCGCTGAGCCGTTCCGGCCGGCATCGCCCGCGCGGGCGGTGCCGGCATCGGCGCGTCCGCGCGGCGCGCCGCTTTCGCACAGGACCCGACCATGCCCGTTCCCGTGAACCACGATCCCGCGCAGCAACGCTTCACCACCGTCGTCGACGGCGTCGAAGCGGAGCTGGAGTACCAGATGCGCGGCGACCAACTCGTCATCACCCACACCGGCGTGCCCGACGCCATCGGCGGCCGCGGCATCGCCAGCGATCTGGTCCGCGCCGCGTTCGAGTACGCGCGCGGGGCGGGCTACAAGGTGCGCCCGGCGTGTTCCTACGCCGCGGCCTGGGCCGAGCGGCATCCGGAGTATTCGCAGCTGCTGGCCTGATTGCGGCCGCAAGACGCCAGGTCCGGCGCCGGCAGCGGCGTCGCGGCCGGCGCATCGCGTCCTCGCCGTTCCCGGGTTTCGCGCAAGCCGGCCCGGCCGGCGCCATGGCGGCGAAGCCGCAGCCGGCCTGATTCCAGCGCGATCGGGCCTCGGCTTGAGCCGGTCTCCGGCGCAATTCGGCAGCATCCCCAGCCGTGATTCCAGCTCGATCCGGCGATGCCGCGAGCCGGACTCCCGCGCAGTTCCACCACGGCCCGAGCCCGATTCCGGCTCGATCCGACCGCGCCGCAAACCGCGCTCCAGCGCAAAGCGGCTGCGCCGCCACGAGCAGCCGGCAGCGCAAACCCGGCCCGGCCCGAGTCGGCTCGCAGCGCGATCCGCGGCGAATCCGTCGCCGACCCCGCCGAATCCTCGCCAAAATCCGCCGAACCTGAGCCGTTCGCCCCCGCCGCACTCGCCATCGCCGCGCGACTGTGCCAGCCTACGCGCCCCCCACGCCTTCCGCAGGCCGGTTTTCCGGCATGCTTCGCCCATGCGCCTGAACAAACACATCAGCGACACCGGTTTCTGCTCCCGCCGCGAGGCCGACCGCCTCATCGCCGAGGGCCGGGTCACCGTCAACGGCCTGCGCGGCCGGGTCGGCAGCGAAGTGGGCGAGGGCGACGAGGTGCGCGTGGACGGCGAGGTCCTGCGCGTGCGCGTCGCCGCCAAGGGCAAGCGCCAGCACGTCTACATCGTGCTCAACAAGCCGGTCGGCGTGGTCTGCACCACCGAATCCGGGGTCAAGGACAACATCGTCGACTTCGTCGGCCACGACCGCCGCATTTTCCCGATCGGCCGCCTGGACAAGGATTCCGAAGGCCTGATCCTGCTGACCAGCAACGGCGACATCGTCAACGAGATCCTGCGCGCGGAGAACAAGCTGGAAAAGGAGTACCTGGTGGCGGTCAACCATGAGGTCACCCCCGAATTCCTGCGCAACATGGGCCGCGGCGTGCCGATCCACGGCCAGACCACGCTGCCGTGCAAGACCGGCAAGCTCGGCCGCTTCGGTTTCCGCATCGTTTTGGTGCAGGGCCTCAACCGGCAGATCCGCCTGATGGCGGCGCATTTCGGTTTCCGGGTCAAGCAACTGCTGCGCGTGCGCATCGGCAATGTGAAGCTCGGCCACCTCAAGCCGGGCCAGTGGCGCAATCTCACCGATCCGGAACTGCAAGGCCTGCTGCCGCAACGCACGCAGTGGTGAACGCCGGGCAAACGCGCGCGCGGCCGCGGGCCGCACAACGCATCGCGGACGCCGCGGCCTAGATGCCGGCGTCACGCCTTGGGCGATAATGTCGCGCGCAAACCCCACGGACGCACCCTCGAGATAAGGATCGCTGCATGAAGCGCGTCACCGCCGTCTGCGTGTTGGCCCTGGCCCTGGCGGCCTGCAAGAAGGAAGCCGACACGCCCGCGACCAGCCAATCGACCGCGCCCGCGCAAACCGCGGCGCTGCCCGCGCCGGTGGCCGACGCCGCCAACGCGCCGGTCGAGCTCAAGGAAGTGGTCGAGACCACGCCGGACTATGTGGTCGGCATCACCTACGCGACCCAAGCGGCCAAGTACCCGGGGCTGGCGCGCGAACTCAAGCGCTACGCCGACGACGCGCGTTCGGAACTGGTCGAGGCCGCCGGCGGCCGCACCGCCAAGGACAATCCCTCGCCGTACGAGTTGTCGCTGACCTTCGACGACGTGATCGACTCGCCCGACCTGATGGCGGTCTCCGCCGACGGCAGCAGCTACACCGGCGGCGCCCACGCCGCGCCGCTGATCGCGCGCTTCGTCTGGCTGCCCAAGCAGAACAAGCGGCTGACCGCGCAGGAACTGGTGCCGGACAAGGCCGGCTGGACCGCGATCTCGCAGTACGTGCGCGAGCAACTGCACTCCGCGCTGTCGCAGCGCATCGACGCCGACGATCTGGCCCCGGCCGTGCGCGCCGAGCAGATCGAAACCGGCGGCCGCATGATCGACGACGGCACCGCCGCCGACCCGGCCAACTTCGCCATGTTCGAGCCGGTGCGCGGCGCCGACGGCAAGCTCAGCGCGCTCAAGTTCGTGTTCGCGCCGTACGAAGTCGGCCCGTACTCCGACGGCACCCAGACCGTGGAAGTGCCGGCCTCGGTGCTGTTGCCGCATCTGGCCCCGGCCTACCGCGGCCTGTTCCTCGGCGGCGCCTGAGCCGCCGCCACCGCGTCCCGCGCCGCTGTCGCCATGGCGGCAACGCAGCGTTCGGCGGCGCCGGCAAGTTCGGGCACATCGCCGCCGCGCGCCCTTTGTTATCGTGACTTCGCGGCGCCGGCCGCGCGCCCGGCAGGCGCGCCGGGGCGCCGCAGGAAGCCCGCGCCCGCGGGCCATGCCGTCTCAGGACGAGGCTGCGCGCCGCCGGCGCGCGGCGAAAACGGCGGGCCGGATTCGGTACGCCCGGAACGCCGGAAAAAAAGCAGATCGAGCACCCACCGGGCGTCCCCCGCCCCGAGCACGAGGTCGCCATGTCGCTTGCGTCGCTGCACAAACGAGTCGAAGGATTGCTGGAGCAGGCCGACATCCGCATCGGCGGCGGCCGGCCGTGGGACATGCAGGTCGAGGACGAGGCGTTCTATTCGCGGGTGATCGCGCAAGGTTCGCTCGGCCTGGGCGAGAGCTACATGGACGGCGAGTGGCACGCGCAGTCGCTCGACGGCTTGCTGGAGCGGCTGATGCGCGCCCACGTCGACGAGCAGGTGCACGGCTGGACGGCGCTCCTCGACGGCCTGCGCGCGCACTTGATCAATCTGCAAAGCCACCGCCGCAGCTTCACCGTCGGCGAACGCCATTACGACCTGGGCAACGATCTCTACCGCGCGATGCTCGGCAAGCGGATGGTCTACAGCTGCGGCTATTGGCGCGACCGCAGCGGCCAGCCGCTGCGCGATTTGGACGCGGCGCAAGAAGCCAAGCTCGATCTGGTCTGCCGCAAGCTCGGCCTCAAGCCCGGCATGCGCGTGCTCGACATCGGCTGCGGCTGGGGCGAGGCGCTGAAATTCGCGGCCGAGCGCTACGGCATCGTCGGCGTGGGCGTGACCGTGTCGCACGAGCAGGCCGAATTCGCCCGCGAGCTGTGCCGCGGCTTGCCGGTGGAAATCCGTTTGCAGGATTACCGCGACCTCGACCAGCGCTTCGACCGGATCTTCTCGCTGGGCATGTTCGAGCACGTCGGGGTCAAGAACTACGCCGCCTATTTCGACGTGGCGCTGCGCTGCCTGGACCGCGCCAGCGAAGGCGGCGGCCTGTTCCTGCTGCACACCATCGGCGGCAACAAATCGGTGAGCCATACCGATCCGTGGATCGCCAAGTACATCTTCCCCAACTCGATGCTGCCCTCGGCGCGGCAGATCGCCGAACACGCGGAAAACCGCTTCGTGATCGAGGACTGGCATAACTTCAGCGCCGACTACGACCTGACCTTGCAGGCTTGGCGCGCGAACGTGGAAGCGGTCTGGGACGAACTGGACCCGCGCTACGACGAGCGTTTCCGGCGCATGTGGCGGTTCTATCTGGCCGCCTCGATGGCGACCTTCCGCACCCGGCATGCGCAGCTGTGGCAGTTGGTGTTGTCGCCGGACGGGGTGCCGGGGGGATACGTCGCGCCGCGGTGACGATCGGAGATAGCGGACGATCAGAGATAGCGGACGATCAGAGATAGCGAATAGGAGATAGCGAATAGGAGATAGAAGTTAGCGAAAGCGGCTTTCGCTATCTCCTACCTCCCATCCGCTATCTCCCGCTTCAAGATTCCTGCGCCAATTTCGAATGCCGAATGCCGTACCCGAAATACACCAACAACCCCAACGACACCCAGATCAGGAAGATCAGCCAGGTGATCGCCGCCAGCTCGGCCAGCAGCCAGATTGAGAAGGCGATGCCGACGATCGGGATCAGCGGCACCAGCGGGGTGCGGAAGCTGCGTTCCAGGTTCGGCTTGCGCACGCGCAGCACCCACACCGAGGCGCAGATGATGATGAAGGCCGAGAGCACGCCGATGTTGACCAGCTTGGCGACCTCGCCGATCGGCAGGAAGCCGGCGACCAGCGCGGTGAACACGCCCAGGGCGATGGTCGGGCGGTGCGGGGTGCCGTACTTCGGGTGGATCTTGGCGAACCAGCCCGGCAGCAGGCCGTCGCGCGAGAGCGAGAACCAAATGCGCGCCGCGCCGAGCATGAAGGCGAACAGCACGCTGGCGATGCCGATCACCGCCGAGAACGCGATGGCCTTGGCGATCCACGGCAGGCCCAGCGCGGCGAAGGCGTCGGACACCGGGGCGTCGCCGCCGAGCGTGGAGTAGTGGGCGATGCCGGTCAGCACCAGCGACACCGCCAGATACAGCACCATCGACACGCCCAGCGACAGCAGCACCGCGCGCGGCAGGTCGCGTTGCGGGTTCTTGGATTCCTCCGCCGCCGTGGTCAGGGTGTCGTAGCCGAACACGGCGAAGAACACCACCGCCGCGGCCGTGCCCACGCCCTTCCAGCCGAAGTGGCCGACGCCTTGTTCGTCGACGATGCGCTCGGGGATGAAGGGCACCCAGTTGGCGGTGTTGATGTAGAACACGCCCACGCCGATCACCAGCACCACGGCCAGGACCTTGATGATGACGATCAAGGTGTTGAAGCGCGCGCCCCATTCGGTGCGGAACACCAGCAGCGCGGAAACGGCGAGCGTCACCAGCGCGGCGATCAGGTTGAAGAACCGGCCCTCGCCGGTGCCGTAGGCGCCTTGCGCCCACACCGGCAGATGGATGCCGACGCCCTCCAGCAGCACCTGCACGTAGCCGGACCAGCCGATCGCCACCACCGCCACGATCAGCGCGTACTCCAGCAGCAAGTCCCAGCCGATCAGCCACGCCGCCAGTTCGCCCAGGGTGGCGTAGCTGTAGGTGTAGGCGCTGCCGGTGACCGGGATCATGCCGGCGAACTCGGCGTAGCACAGCGCCGCGGCGGCGCTGGCGATGCCGGCGATCAGGAAGGCCAGGGCTACCGCCGGGCCGGCGTTGGCCGCCGCTTCGTGGCCGGCGAGCACGAACACGCCCACGCCGATGATGCCGCCGATGCCGATGGCGGTGAGCTGCCAGAGCCCGAGCACGCGGCGGAAGTCCGAGCGCTTGCCGGCCTCCGCCTGTAGTTGTTCCACCGACTTGTGCCGCAGGATCTTGGCGACCAGGCTCATCGAGCGCTCCGATACGAATGACCGCCGAATCATAGCGGCTGCGCGGGCCGGCGGCGGACGGGGGCGCATGGTCGCCGACGGACGTCGGGCCGCGGGTGTCGCGCCCGTCGGTTCACACGGCGGCGCGGGCGACGTTCATCGCCATCGAGGCGTCCGCCACCGGCGGCGTCGGACCGGCCCGCCGCGGTCGCGCGGCGGGCCTCGATCATGCGCTGTCAGGAGTGCCCGCATGCCTTACGTCTACGTCAACGAAGTCAGCGACAAGAAAATCCAGAAGCTCGCCGATCCCGAACAGGCCGAGGCGGTGCTGCAGACCATCTCGACCCTGGCCGGGATGACCGCGCCGGTGGCCGGCGACCAGGTCAACCAGTGGCTGGCGCTGCTCGCCACCAACCGGATCGTGGCGCAGAAGGTCAAGACCAGCGCGAACATGATCGAGATCTACCCGGGCGGCAAGCGCGCACCGGACCGGATCTTCATGACCGTGGCCAACGGCACGGTGACCATCGTCGCGGTGGGCGAAGCCAGCCATTGAGGCCGCGCGGGCGGCGCGGGGCGCCGCGCGGCCGGACCGGCGGCCGGCGCGGCGCTCGTCGCGATCGCGCCGGCGTCGGTCGCCGCGGCGCTCGGCTTCGGCCCGCAGCGCGGGCCGCGTCGGGCTCGGCGTTCGAACTGCGCTCGCCGGCGCTGGCGAGGCCTGCGTGCGGAGCGGGCCTCGCGAGCGGGCGTCGCGTCCCGCGCCGCCCGCCGCGCGCGTTCGCGTTGCGGCGGTTCGCCGCCGTCGGCGTTGCCGCGTGCGGGCGGAACCCGTCCTGCGCGACCGTTCGCGATCGTGGCCGGCGGCGGATCGTCGCCGAGGACCGCGCGTAACCGCCGGGAGGACCGCGCCGGCTTCACGGCCGGCGTCTCCCGCGCGTTGAGCAGGCCTAGGCGTCCGGTCCGCGGGCGCGCCGCAGGCGCGGCGGTTTCCCGCGCATCGCCCAGGAGTGTCCATGTCCTACTTATTCGTCAATCACGTCACCAACGAACAGATGCAGCAGTTGTCCGCGCCGGTGCAGGACGCCGCGGCGATCGAGGCGATCGCGGCCATCGCCGAGCAGACTTCGGTGCCCAAGACCGATCCGAACGGGCCGGCCAAGACCGACCAGATCGCGGTGTGGATCAAGCTGCTGGAGAGCTACGGCTTCATCGCCCAGCGCGGCGGCGGCGCCAATGCGATCACCGTCCTGCCCGGCGGCAACAGTTCGCCGGACCGCATCACGATGACCGTGGCCGACGGTCTGGTGACCATCACCGGGGTCAGCGAAGTCGCGGCGTAAGCGCGGCAGGCGCGAACGAACGTTCGCGCCGGCGCGGTGGGCGGGCGGTTCGTCGCGGGCGGCGCACGCGTTGCGCGGAACGCGGCGGATTCCACGCGGATGAGCGCGAATCGACGCGAACGGCGCACGGCCGTGCGCGATTTCCAGCGTTGGGGGACGGGCGGGCGCGGCGCGGGCCGCCGCGCCCGCCCTGTGCGCGCCGCGCGCGATGCGCGGCCGCGCGCGCAGCCATCGGCCAGGGCGGGGCGCTCAGCGACGGCTCGCGCCCGCGCGCGCGGCGGCAGCGGTTGTCATCGGGCTCGGGCAAGCTGAGCGCACGGCCGCGTCGCCGTGCATCCCGTCTTGCCACGATTTAGGATTCCACCGATGCTGCAACTGAACTTCCCGCGCCGGCCGCTGGCCGCGCTCGCGCTGCTGCTCGCCGCCACCGCCGCCGGTGCGGCCGCGCCCGAACGGACGCCCTCGATGCCCCAAACCCCGAACACCGCACCGCTGGGCCAGCACGGCCTGATCGTCATCGCCCACCGCGGCGCCAGCGGCTATCGCCCCGAACACACGCTCGAAGCCTATCGTCTGGCGATCCAGCAGGGCGCCGACTTCATCGAACCGGATCTGGTCGCGACCCGCGACGGCGAACTGGTGGTGCGCCACGAGAACGAAATCTCCGGCACCACCGACGTCGCCGCGCATCCCGAGTTCGCCGACCGCAAGACCAGCAAGACCATCGACGGCCAGGCCCTCACCGGCTGGTTCACCGAAGACTTCACCCTGGCCGAGCTCAAGACGCTGCGCGCCAAGGAACGCATCCCGCAGATCCGCGCCGGCAACGCGCGCTACGACGGCCAGTTCCCGATCGCCACGTTCAAGGAAGTGATCGCGCTGGCCAAGGCCGAGAGCCGCGACGGCCGCACCATCGGCATCTATCCGGAAACCAAGCACCCGACCTGGTTCGCCAGCGAGGGCAAGCATCTCGACGGCAGCCCGATCCATCTCTCGCTGGGCCGCAAGCTGATCGAGACCTTGGTCGCCGAGGGGTTCACCGAGCCGCGCCGGGTCTACATCCAGAGCTTCGAGGTGAGCAACCTCATCGAACTCAAGCGCGAGATCATGCCCAAGGCGGGCGTGAATCTGCCGCTGGTGCAGCTGTACGGCGATTTCGCCAAGGAAGCGCCCTACGATCTGGTCTACAACCTGCGCACCGGCGCCGACGTGGACCGCATCTACGGCGCCGAGCTGGAGCTGATCGTTCCCGGCGGGCTGAGCGCGATCAACTACGGCGCGCTGACCGAACCGGCGGCGCTGGCGTGGATGAAGGCGCATTACGTTTCCGGCCTGGGCCCGTCCAAGAGCAGCCTGATCGAACGCGCGCCGCTGCCGGCCAAGCGCGACGCCGACGGCGACGGCCATGCGCTGCTGAGCACGCGCAACACCGGCTACATCCATCCCGTGCTCGGCCGCGCGCTGGCGGCGGGGCTGCAAGTGCATCCCTACACCGTGCGCGCCGAGGAACCGTTCCTGACCCAGACCGCGAACGGCGTGGACCAGAGCGCGCTGGGTGAGGCGCTGCAGTTGTACGGGTTGGGCGTGCAGGGCTTCTTCATCGACAACCCCGACATCGGCGTGGCCGCGCGCAAGCTGTTCCTGGAACAGAGCAAGATCGCCGTGCCGGCCAAATAAACGCCGGCATTGGTGCGTATCCCCCTGTAGGAGCGGCGCGAGCCGCGACCGCGACAACGCAACGACGACGACAGTTTCGGCGCAGTCGCGTTGTCGCGGTCGCGGCTCGCGCCGCTCCTACAGGGAGCAATCGCAACTACGCCAGCGCGGCATCCAAGGTCGCCCCGCAATCGGCTTCCAGCTTCAAGGTCGCGATCTCGTCCGCGCGCGTCACCCCGCGATTGAGCAAGGCCAGCGGCAGCCCCGCCTCGCGCGCCGCGCGGGCGAAGCGGAAGCCGGAATAGACCATCAGCGACGACCCCACCACCAGCATCGCGTCGGCCGCGGCCAGCGATTGCTGCGCGGCGGCCACGCGCGCGCGCGGGACGTTTTCGCCGAAGAACACCACGTCGGGTTTGAGCATGCCGCCGCAGGCGGCGCAGGGCGGGATCTGGAAGCGCTCGAACTCCAGGCCTTCCAGATCGGCGTCGCCGTCGGGCAGGGCGACCGCGCCGAGCCCTTGCCAGTCCGGATTGCGCCGCGCCAGTTCCTCCTGCACCTGCGCGCGCGGCTGGCGCGCGCCGCAGTCCAGGCACACCACTTCGTCGAGCCGGCCGTGCAGATCGACCACGTCGAGGCTGCCGGCGCGGCTGTGCAGGGCGTCGACGTTCTGCGTCACCAGCGCATGCGCCGGCTCGCGTTGCTGCCAGCGCGCCAGCGCGCGGTGCCCGGCATTGGGCTGAGCGCCGTCGAACGAAGGCCAACCGACGAAACTGCGCGCCCAGTAGCGCGACCGCGCGCGGGCGTCGCCGGTGAAGGCGCGGAAATCGATCGGCGGCTTGCGCTGCCACGCGCCGCTCTCGTCGCGGTAATGCGGAATCCCCGAGCCGGTGCTGATGCCCGCGCCGGTCAGCACGAACACGCGGCGGTGCGGGCGCAGCCAATCGCGCAGGCGTTGGGCGGCGTCGGAGTGGGACGGATCGGGCGTAGCGCTCATGACCACAGCATCGTTCAAAACTTCCGACTAAATAGCGACGCACCCCGCCTAAACCAAGCCCGCTCACGCCGCCTCACCGCCGCCGATCCGGGCATTCCGCGCGCTCGCCGTTCCCGACTCTCTCCATTTCGGCCTGCAAATAAAAAGCCGCCCGGATCGCTCCGGGCGGCTGGCTTCCCGCGGGCCGGGGGGCGGGCGGGTCGCCGGGGGGAGGTCCCAGTGTTCAGCGGCGAAGCCGCGTCGGCGCGCATCCGGCGGCCGGCGCGGTCACCACACGATGCCGGCGCCGACGGTCACGCCGACATCGCCCTTGGAGTTGCTGTTGCCCGAGAGCTTGTAGACATAGCGCCCGTCCTCGCTGATGGTGGAAATGCCGATGGCGAAGCCGCTTTCGCCGCGGAAACTGCTGGCCGCGACCGCCGCCATGCTCTTGCCGGGCATGTACGACTGCGGCAACCCGGCCACCGCCATCGCCGAGGCGACGCCGGCGCTGGCCTTGTCGTCGAGCCGGCCGATCTCGCGGCGCAGGCTGTTGCCCCAGTTGTCGGTGTACTGGTTCGAGGTGCTGATCGCGCGGTTCACGCCTTCGTTGAGCTGCTGCACGTTGACCGCGTCGGTGTTGGCGGTGCCGGCGCGGACGTTGCGGATCGTCACCGCCGCGCCGCCGTTGTTGAGCGTGACCTGGGTGTTGTTGACGCTGCCGTCGGGATTGCTGTCGTAGCGCACGGTGCCGCTCTGCGAGGCCTTGAGCTGGGCGACGTTGACCGCGTCGTTGTCCTGCGTGCCCGCGGCGACGTTGACCACTTGCCGCTTCTGCGTGGCGTTGCCCACCGACACCGTGTCGGCGCGGTCGGCCACCGCGCCCTGGCCGAGGGCGACCGCGCCGGACGCGCTGACGCTGGCGCTTTCGCCGACCGCGACCGCGTTGGTGGCGCCGGCGGCTACGGTGGAGTTCGCGCCCAAGGCGGTGCTGCCGTCGGCGTTGACCCGCGCATTGCCGCCGATCGCGGTGTCGTTGGCGCCGGCCGCGTAGCTGTCGCCGCCGATCGCGGTGGCATGGTCGCCGCCCGCGCTGGCGCTGGCGCCGACCGCGACGCCGCGCGAACCGTTGGCGACCGAGGCGTTGCCGGTGCCGTCGATGGCGATGCGCGGATCCGGCGTGGTCGCCGGCGGTAGATTGTCGATGCGGTTGTTGAGATTCGTGAGGCTGGCATCGACCGCGGCGAAGGCGGCGCCGATGTTGCTGTAGCTGCCGCCTTGCACGGTGTAGCTCGGCGCGCCGAACACGCCGCCGTTGAACAGCGAGCCGCCGCCGAAGATCGAGGCGATGGAATCGCCCATCGCGAAGATCTGCCCGCCGTTGATCGCTTGCAGGCTGCCGGCGGCGATTTGCCCGGCGGCGAGGTTGTCGAGCGTGGTGCCGGTGCCGGCCGGTCCGCGCAGGGTGATCGCCGCGTAGTTCGGATGGCCCGCGCCGTCGTCGTCGTACTGCACGGCGAAGGCGTTGCCGTTGCTCTGGCCGTTGTCGAGCGCGGTCAGCGCGGCGCCGACGTTGCTGTAGGTGTTGCCGCCGATGACGTAGCTCGGCGCGGTGAAGGTTCCGCCGGCGTTGAACACCGCGCCGCCGCCGAAGATGTTGGCGATGCCGGTGCCGAGGTTGAACAGCTGCCCGCCGTTGACCGCTTGCAGGCTGCCGGTGGCGATCTGCCCGGCGGCGAGGTTGTCGAGCGTGGTGCCGGTGCCGGCCGGTCCGCGCAGGGTGATTGCGGCGTAGTTGGGATGGCCGGCGCCGTCGTCGTCGTACTGCACCGCGAACGCGTTGCCGGCGTTGACGCCGTTGTCGAGCGCGCTCAGCGCGGCGCCGACGTTGGTGTAGGCGTTGCCGGCGATGACGTAGTTCGGCGCGGTGAACGTGCCGCCCGCGTTGAAGCCGGCGCCGCCGCCGAAAATGTTGGCGATGCCGGTGCCGAGGCCGAAGATCTGTCCGCCGTTGACCGCTTGCAGGCTGCCGGCGGCGATCTGCCCCGCGGCGAGATTGCCGAGCGTGGTGCCGGTGCCGGCCGGTCCGCGCAGGGTGATCGCGGCGTAGTTCGGGTTGCCGGCGCCGTCGTCGTCGTACTGCACCGCGAACGCGTCCAGGCTCTGCGCGTTGCCGTCGAGCGCGGCCAGCGCGGCGCCGACGTTGTTGTAGCCGTTGCCGGCGACGACATAGTTCGGCGCGGTCACCGTGCCGTCGGGCGCGACCGCCGCGCCGCCGCCCAAACGCTGCGCGTTGGACTGGCTGACCGCGAACAGTTGCGAGCCGTTGATCGCCTGCGTGCTGGCGGGATTGACCGCGCCGGCGCGCAGGTTGGACACCACGGTGCCGCCCGCGCCTTGCAGGGTGACGCTCTGCAAGTTCGGCGCGCCGCCGAGATCGTCGTACTTGACCGAGAACGGATCGCTCGCCGCGGTCGCCAACGCGCCCTGCAACTGGGCCAGATTGACCGCGTCGGTGCCGATGCTGCCGGGAGCGAGGTTGGTGAGCTTGCGCGGCGCGCCGGCCGCGCCGATCGAGACTTCGCCGGACGAGGTCTGCGGCGCGGCGAGGCCGAAGGCGGTGTATCCCGTCTGTGCGCCGACCTGGGTCGAGGAGCCGGCGCCGAGCGCGACGCTGTTGGCGTGGGTGGAGGTGGCGCCGAAACCGAGAATGGTCTGGCGGTCGGCGTTGCCGAAGCTGTTGTCGCCGATCAGCACCGAATTGCCCAAGCGCGCGGCGTAGTTGGTGTCCGGGCCGCCGGTGAAGCCGGCCGCGGCCGCGCTGATGGTCGGCAGCTGATGGCGCGCGTTGGTGCCCATGACGATGGTGTTGGAGCCGTTGGCGTAGCTGCCGTCGCCGATCAGCACCTGGTTGTTCTGCGCGGCGTTGGTGTGCCAGGTGCAGGCCAGGCCGATCACCACGCACGAAGCGTTGTTGTTGTTGCCGAAGTAGTTGCTGTCCTGGAATTGGATGTAGCTGTCGGATTGCACCGCGCCGATCAGGGTGAGGTGGTTGGCCGGCTGGTTGCCGTCCAGGTCGACCGCGTTGGGCGCTTGCACCAGATTGAGGATCAGCGAGAGGTAGGAGTAGTTGAAGTTGGCGCGGTCGATGGTCAGGCAGCCGGTGCCGAGCAAACCGCAGGCTTGGTAGTCGGCGCCGAGCAGCCAGTTGTTGAGGTACTGGACCAAGCCGGGCAGGGTGTTGTTGAGCGCCGGCGGCGGTTCGATGATGCTCATCGGCGAGACCATGCCGCCGTCGAATGCGCTGGCCGAACTCCAGGTGTCGGCGTTGGGCATGCCGTCGAGCACGAGCGGCAGCAACGGCGCGGGGCTGGCGAAGGGATCGGTGTCGCTGGCGGAGGGCGCGGCGGTGTCCTCGCTCGCCGTCGTCGCGGCGGTTTCGGCGGCGGCGAGTTCGGTCGCGGCGACATCGCCCGCCGCGGGTTCGGCGGCCGCGGCCGGACGCGCGAGCAAGGCCAGGGCCACGCAGGCGGCGAGCAGCGAGGCGCGCAGAGGGGTGAGGGAAAGGGATCGATCGGCGTGGGCGATGCGGGAGCGGACGTGACGCGGGTGGCGCTGGATCATGGCGGCCTCCGTCGGGTCGTGCGGATGTCGGGTGCGAGCCGATCGGCATCGCGGGCGCCAGGCGCGCGGCGCGGCCGCCTTGCGGCCGTGATCGAATGAGTCCTGATTCCCCCGGTGCCGGTGCCGTCCGGGTTCGCTGGCGCGAGCGGCGCATCGGCGAATGCAGGCTAGGCAGCGTTCGCTAACAAAGCACTCATGCTGCTTCACTCTCGCTCACTTGCGATCACCATCGCATTACGCATCGCCGCGTGCGACGGCGAAAAACGCAAACGGCGGCCGAAGCCGCCGTCGTTTCGCGTTCAAGCGCCGGGCTCACGCCGGCATCGCGCGCTTCAACCGTTCGCGCGCACGATCGTGCACAGGTAACCCATGCCGCGCACCGCGCGCAGCGGCAACGGCAGCGGGCTCATCAGCGCGACCTTCTTGCGCAGCCGGTAGATCAGCATTTCCAAACGATGCGGATCGAAGTCGTAGACGTCGTTGGTCAGCGAACCGATCAGGCTGTCGTGCGACACCGGATGGCCGCCGGCGCCGGTGTTGACCAGGCGCAGCAACACGCTGCGTTCGGGCGCGCTGAGGTCGATGCTGGCGCCGTCGGGCGTGCGCAGGGTCCAACCGTCCAACGCCAGCTCCCACTCGGGCTGGCCGCCGCCGGTGCGGGTGGGCAGGGCGCGCATGTGGTGCTGCAGGCTGTGCATCGCGGTGACGACGGTGGCCAGGCCGTCCAGGTCCACCGGCTTGCGGAAACAGGCGTCGGCGATCTCGTGGTAGGGGTCGGATTGGCCGCCGTAACCGGCGTCGGCATCGAGCACGATGATGCCGATGTCGGAATGCTGGCGCAGATGCAGGGCGACGTTGCGCGGGTTGTCATCGGGCAGGTCGCTGGCGATGACCGCGATGTCGCACGGCGCGCTCAGCAGGTTGCGGTACAACGCGGTGGCGTTGGCGCATTCGACGATGGCGAACTGGCGGCTGAGCAGGGAGTGCTGGATCTGCTGGCGCAGGTGGGGGTCGCGTTCGACGACGGCGACCCGGCGGCTGTTGCGGTGGTCGGCGCCGTTGGCGCCGGAGCCGGGGTGGACTGGTGAAATGGCGGCCATCCTGATGTCCCCTGTTGATCGAACTTCAAGCTGTTTTATGTGAGTAAAAACAGTGCCGTCGATATCCAATATCAGGTTAGTGGGGGTCCATTGGAATCTAATGTGACATAAATCTTTATTCGCCAAAAGTCCTCTAAAAACAGGCAATTAATGCTCAATATTTAGATCGTGATAACGGATCGAATGAGGTCCTTGTGCGCTCCAACGCAAGAAGGGCGGCGCACCGGACACGGTACGCCGCCCTTTTTGCGCCGGGCCGGCGGAAGCCGGTCCAGCGGGGTTTCAGCGGATATTTCGGCCGGCCCGCGAGGCCGGCGCGGAGCCGGCCCGGCGGGTGTTCGGCGCGCGGACCGGACCGGCGCGAGGCCGGCCCGGCGAGGCCGTCGGGACTTACTTGCCCTTGGCCGCGGGCTGGGTGGCCGGCGCGGTCAGGCCGCGGCGTTCCAGCAGCGGCTGGATCTGCGGCTCGTGGCCGGAGAAATCGCGGAACAGCTGCAGCGCGTCCTTGCTGCCGCCGCGCGAGAGCAGGGTGGCGCGGAAACGGTCGCCGTTCTCGCGGGTCAGGCCGCCGTGCTGCTTGATCCATTCCACGGTGTTGGCGTCGAGCACTTCCGACCAGATATACGCGTAATAACCGGCCGCATACCCGCCCATGATGTGGCTGAAATACGTGGTGCGGTAACGCGGCGGCACCGGCGGGTAGTAAATGCCGTCCTGCTTGAGCGCGGCGGTTTCGAACGCGATCACGTCCTTGGCCGCCGGCACTTTCGACAGGTCGCCGATCTGGTGGTAGTTCTGGTCCAGCATCGCCGCGCCGAGGTATTCGGTGGTGGCGAAACCCTGATTGAACTTCGACGCCGCCAGCACCTTGTCGAGCAATTCCTTCGGCATCGGCTGGCCGTTTTGGTAATGCTTGGCGTAGTTGGCCAGCACCGACGGCCAGTCGGCCCACATCTCGTTGACCTGCGAGGGGAACTCGACGAAGTCGCGCGGCACGCTGGTGCCGGAGAAGTAGGGGTACTTCACGTTCGAGAACATGCCGTGCAGGGCATGGCCGAACTCATGGAACATCGTGGTGACCTCGTCCCAGGTCATCAGCGTCGGCTTGCCGGCCGGCGGCTTGGGAATATTGAGATGGTTCGCGACCACCGGCAGGGTGCCGAACAGTTCGGACTGCTCGACGTAGGAGTTCATCCACGCGCCGCCGCGCTTGGAATCGCGCGCGTACATGTCGGCGATGAAGATCGCCAGCTGCTTGCCGTTGGCGTCGAACACGTCGTAGGCGCTGACGTCGTCGCGGTACAGCGGCAGGTCGGTGCGCTGCTTGAACTTCAGGCCGTAGAGCTGGCCGGCGGCGTAGAACACCCCGTTTTCCAGCACGTTCTTCATCTCGAAGTAGGGCTTGAGCTCGGCTTCGTCGAATGCGAACTTGTCCTTGCGCACCTTCTCGGCGTAGAACGCCCAGTCCCACGGCTCGAGCTGGAAGCTCTTCTCGCCCTTGGCGGCCTGTTCCTTGTCGATCATCGCCTGCAGGTCGGCGGCCTCGCGCTTGGCGTTGGCGACCGCGGCCGGAGCGAGCTGGCCGAGCATCTTGTTGACCGCCTCGGGCGACTTCGCGGTTTCGTCCTCGAGCACGTAGGCCGCGTAGTTCGGGTAGCCCATCATCTTCGCGCGCTCGGCGCGCAGGGCGACGACCTTGGAGACGATGGCGGTGTTGTCGTACTGGTTGCCGCGGCTGCCGCGGATCACCGAAGCCTTGTGCAGCTTCTCGCGCAGGGCGCGGTTGGTCAGGTCGGTTTCCGGCGGCTGGCCGGTGGTGTTGAGCAGGGTCAGCAGGTACTTGCCTTGCAGGCCGCGGCCCTTGGCGGCTTCGGCGGCGGCGGCGATGCGCTCGTCCGACAGGCCGTTCAATTCTTCCTTGGTGTCGACGACGATCGCCGAATCCTTGACCTCGGCCAGCACGTTGGTGCTGAACTTGGAACCCAGTTCGGCCAGCTCGGCGTTGATCGCCTTGAGCTTGGTCTTCTGCGCCTCGTCGAGGTTGGCGCCGGAGCGCACGAAATCGGAGTGGTAGCGCTCGATCAGGCGCACGCTCTCCGCGTCGAGGCCGAGCGAGGCGCGCTTGTCGAACAGGTCCTTGATGCGCGCGAACAGCTTCGGGTTCAGCGAGATCGCGTCGCGGTGCGCGGCCAGCTTGGGCGCGTAGGTCTGCTGCAGCTTCTCGCGGGTCGGGTTGGTGTCGGTGCCGGCGAGGTTGAAGAAGGTCGAGACGCTGCGGCTCAGGATCTGGCCCGAGCGCTCCAGCGCGACGATGGTGTTGTCGAAGGTGGCCGGCTCGGGGTTGTCGGCGATGGCCGCGACTTCCTTGAGCTGGTCGGCCATGCCGCGATCGAAGGCCGGGGCGAAATCGGCGTCCTTGATCTTGTCGAACTGCGGGAAGTGCAGCGGCAGCGGGCTGGGCTGGAAGAACGGATTCGCGCTCGTCTTGGCGTCGGCGGTCGATTTCTCGGTCTTGTCGGTCACGGTCTTATCGGTTTTGGCCTGGGCCTGGGCATTGTGGGCCAGGCCGGGGACGGTGGCGATCAGGGCCACGGCCAGCGCCACGGCGAGCGGGTGCTTCATGTGCTTCAACCTCGTCAAAGGGAACCTGGAAGCCTACCCGATGGCTCCCGGGCCAGCCCATGACGAAAGGCATAGGCCGCGCGCGGCGGGCGCCGCAGGGGAGAAACCGGCAGATCGCGCATGACCAACCGCCCGGGCGGGGGCCGGGCGGGGCGGTTTACACTCCGGCGACTTCACGCCGGGAGCCGCCAGGATGGGCCAGACCCCCAATGCGCAAGCCTTCGTGCCGATGGTGCACGTCGTCAGCGTCGCGCGCGCCGCCGAGTATTACGCCGTGCTCGGTTTCTTCATGGGCAACGTCCACCGCACGCCCGAATGCGGCGACGAGGTGGTGTGGGCCCGGATGCAAAACCCCGGCGGCGCCGAATTCATGCTGGTGCGCGCCGACGGTCCGATCGACGACGGCGTCCAGGGCGTGCTGTTCTACGTCTACTGCGACGACGTCGACGCCATGCGCGAGCGCGTGATCGCCGCCGGCTACGAAGCCGGCCCGATGGGCTACCCGTTCTACCGCCCCAAAGGCGAATTCCGCTCGCGCGACCCCGACGGTTATGTGCTGATGATTACCCACAGCCAAGACTGAGCCCCGACGCCCCGACTACGTTCCTCGTTCCTCTTCACTCGTTCCTCAACCCAACCCAGCGAGCCCAACCCCGATGACCTTCCCGCGTCCGAGCCTGCCGCGCCGCACCCTCGCCCTGACCCTGCTGCTGAGCCTCAGCGCCTCCGCGCTGGCGGCCGAAACCACGCGCTATCTGGCCCTGGTCGACGGCGGCAAGCAGGCCGGCCAGCAGGTGGTGACGCGCGCCGACGACGGCACCTACACCGTCGATTTCGTGTTCAAGGACAACGGCCGCGGCCCCGAGTTGAAGGAAACCTACACCCTGGCCGAGGACGGCACCTACCGCCGCTACGCGGTGCAGGGCACCTCGACCTTCGGCGCCAAGGTCGAGGAGAGCTTCGAGCGCGACGGCGACACCGCGCGCTGGAAGAGCAAGTCCGACCACGGCGAAATCAAGGTGTCCGGCACCGGCTTGTACTCGCCGCTGGGCGGCACCCCGGCCGGCATGTCGGTGGCGCTGGGCGCGCTGTCCAAGCGCGCCGACGGCAAGCTGCCGCTGCTGCCGGGCGGCAGCCTGAGCGCGCGCAAGCTCGGCGACGCCAAGGTGACCCGCGACGGCAAGAGCCAGACCGTGCAACTGCTGGCGCTGACCGGCCAGGGCTTCACCCCCAACTTCGTCTGGGCCACCAACGACGCCCAGCCGCGCGTGTTCGCGCTGATCTATCCCGGCTTCCTGCAGTTGATCGAGGAAGGCTGGCAGGCCAACGCCGGCGCGCTGGAAACCCAGCAGAAAGCCGCCGAAGGCGAGCTGCTGGTGGACCTGCGCAAGAAGCTCGGCCACGACTTCGCCGGCACCACGCTGATCCGCGACGTGCGCGTGTTCGACAGCGAGAAGGCGACGCTGGGCGCGGCCACCGACGTGCTGGTGCGCGACGGCAAGATCGTCTCGGTCGGCAAGGCGGGCAAGGACGTCAAGGCCGAGCGCACCGTCGACGGCAAGGGCAAGACGCTGCTGCCGGGCCTGTTCGACATGCACGGCCACGTCTCGCGCTGGGACGGCGGCCTCAACATCGCCGCCGGCGTGACCACGGTGCGCGACATGGGCAACGACAACGCCACGCTGCAGCAGATGATCGGCGAGATCAAGGGCGGCACGCTGATGTCGCCGAACGTGGTCCCGGCCGGCTTCATCGAGGGCGAGAGCAACTACTCCGCGCGCAACGGCTTCGTGATCAAGAACCTCGACGAAGCCAAGCAGGCGGTGGACTGGTATCACGAGCACGGCTACCCGCAGATCAAGATCTACAACTCCTTCCCCAAGGCGGTGCTGCGCGACACCGTCGCCTACGCGCACAGCAAGGGCATGCGCGTGAGCGGCCACGTGCCGGCGTTCCTGCGCGCGCAGGACGTGGTCGATCAGGGCTTCGACGAAATCCAGCACATCAACCAGCTGCTGCTGAACTTCTTCGTCGACGACAAGACCGACACGCGCACGCTGCAGCGCTTCTATCTGGTGGCCGAAAAGGCCGCCGACCTGGACCTGGATTCCAAGCCGGTGCAGGACTTCATCAACACCTTGGCGACGAAGAAGATCGCGATCGATCCGACCCTGGCGACGTTCGAATTCCTGCACCAGCGCGAAGGCGAACTGTCGCCGATCTTCGCCGCGGTCGACACGCACCTGCCGCCGGACGTGCAGCGCGGCCGCCGCGCGGCGGAGATGAACATTCCCGACGACGCCACCTGGCAGCGCTACAACAAGTCCTACGACAAGGCGGTGGAATTCGTCGGCCGCGCCTACAAGGCCGGCGTACCGCTGTTGGCCGGCACCGACGAGGTGCCCGGCTTCACCTTGCAGCACGAACTCGCGCTGTACGTGCGCGCCGGTCTGACCCCGGCGCAGGCGCTGCAGGTGGCGACCTGGAACGCGGCCAAGGTCGCGCGCGTGGACGCCGACCGCGGGTCGGTCGCGGCCGGCAAGCGTTCGGACCTGATCCTGATCGACGGCGATCCGACCCGCGACATCGGCGACCTGCGCAAGATTTCGCTGGTGCTGCAGGGCCAGACCGCGTACTACCCGAGCGAGGTGTACGCCGAGCTCGGGGTGAAGCCGTTCGCGCCGCCGGCGAAGGTGGTGTCGGCGAAGTAAGCGCGACGGGCGGGTAGCGCGTTCGTTTCCACACTGCCGCGCCGCCGCCCGGCCCAAGCGGCCGATCCGAATAGGGCCATCCCCAGCTTGCCCCCGTTCGAGTACAGGCTCTTTAATGATTTGGTAACATTCGCCGGTCAATGAGCCGACCACGGCGCGGGCCGATCCGCGTCAACGGCCGCCAAGGGGCGGTCCGATCGACCATCGCCGTCAGCCCGCGCCCCATCCCCCGTACGCCGGGAGCGCACGCCGCGGCGGTTTCCCAAGCACTGGCGCCGCGCGCGCCTCGTCCACCGAGAAACCCGACCATGTCCAAGCACCTTGGTGCTCCCCGTCGTCATGCCCTGGCCCTGGCCGTCGGCCTGACCTTCGTTTCCTCCGTCGCCTTCGCCCAGGACGCCCCGCCCGCCGCGGCCGCTCCCGCCGCCGGCGAAGCCAAGACCCTCGACGCGCTGATGGTGACCGCGCAGCGCAAGGTCGAACGCGCCAAGGACGTGCCGGTCGCGCTGACCACCGTGGACCGCGAAAAGCTGCACGTGCTCGGCTCCGGCGGCGGCGACATCCGCTTCCTGTCCGGCCGCCTGCCCAGCCTCAACATCGAATCCTCGTTCGGCCGCGCCTTCCCGCGCTTCTACATCCGCGGCCTGGGCAACACCGACTTCGATTTGAACGCCTCCCAGCCGGTGTCGCTGGTGTACGACGACATCGTGCTCGAGAACCCGCTGCTCAAGGGCTTCCCGGTGTTCGACCTGGAGAACGTCGAACTGCTGCGCGGCCCGCAGGGCACGCTGTTCGGCCGCAACACCCCGGCCGGCGTGGTCAAGTTCGAATCGGCCAAGCCGACCCGCGAGCTGGAAGGCTACGGCCAGATTTCCTACGGCACCTACGGCACCACCAACTTCGAAGGCGCGATCAGCGGCCCGCTCGGCCAGAACTGGTCCGGCCGCGCCTCGGCGCTGTTCCAGCGCCGCGACGATTGGGTCGACAACACCAACCCGAACGCGCGCACCAACAAGAAGCTGGAAGGCTACGA
The DNA here is from genome assembly GCF_018847975.1 of Lysobacter sp. K5869. NCBI lineage: Bacteria > Pseudomonadati > Pseudomonadota > Gammaproteobacteria > Lysobacterales > Lysobacteraceae > Lysobacter > Lysobacter sp. K5869. Next base: position 3,362,789 of record NZ_CP072597.1, read on the forward strand.
CGAATCCGCGCTGCGCCTGCAGCTGCAGTACGACGGCAGCGACACCTTCCACGCGCTGTTCAACGTGCACGCGCGCCGGCTCAACGGCACCGCGCGCCTGTTCCGCGCGATGCTGTTCAAGAAGGGCACCAACGACCTGTTCGACGGCTTCGACGTCGACAAGGTCGGCATCGACGGCCGCAACTACCAGCGCCTGAAGACCTTCGGCGCCAGCGCCAAGCTGAGCTGGGACCTGTCGAACGAACTGACCCTGTACTCGATCACCGGCTACGAGACCGCCGATTCGATCAGCCGCGGCGACATCGACGGCGGCATCGGCGCGATGTTCCTGCCCGGCGGCAGCACCCCGGCCGGCATTCCGTTCACCGCCGAATCCGCCGACGGTCTGCCCGACCATCGCCAGATCACCCAGGAATTCCGCCTGGAATCCAACTACTCCGGCCCGTTCAACTGGCAGGCCGGCCTGTTCTACTTCGACGAAGACATCACCGTCGACAGCCTGAACTACGACACCCTGGGCGGCGGCGTGCAGGCCGGCCATGCGCAGCAGAAGCAGCGCAACAAGGCCTGGGCGGCGTTCGGTTCGGTCGAATACGCGGTGACCGAGCGCTTCAAGCTGCGCGGCGGCCTGCGCTACACCCAGGACAAGAAGGACTTCAGCGCCAGCGTGCTGCAGAGCGCGCCGTTCGGCGCGCCGGTGTCGGGCCCGTTCAAGGTCAACACCGATGTGGACGACGTCAGCTGGGACGTCAGCGGCGTGTTCCAGGCCACCGACGCGGTGAATCTGTACGCCCGCGTCGCCAAGGGCTTCCGCGCGCCCAGCATCCAGGGCCGCCTGCTGTTCCAGACCCCGCCGCGTCCGTCGGTGGCCGACGCCGAAAAGGTCATTTCGTACGAAGCCGGCGTCAAGGCCGACCTGTTCGACAAGCGCGCGCGCCTGGGCGTGGCGCTGTTCCGCTACAACGTCGACAACCAGCAGATCAACGCCGTCGGCGGCGCGCTCAACCAGACCATCCTGCTCAACGCCGACAAGACCGTCGGCCAGGGCGTGGAAGTCGACTTCGACGCGTACGTCACCGACAACCTGATGGTGACCTTCGGCGCCAGCTACAACGACACCGAGATCAAGGACGCCAATCTGTTCGTCGCTCCGTGCGGCGGCGGCTGCACCGTCACCGATCCGCTGGTGGTGCGCAACGGCCAGACCTTGGCGGCGATCGACGGCAACCCGTTGCCGCAGGCGCCGAAGTGGGTCTACAACCTGACCGCGCGCTACAGCCTGCCGCTGGCCAACGGCAACGAGTTCTACGTGTTCACCGATTGGTCCTACCGCAGCGAAGTGAACTTCTTCCTGTACGAGGCCAAGGAATTCCGCGGCAAGTCGCTGACCGAAGGCGGCCTGCGCGTGGGCTATATGTGGGACAACGGCCGTTACGACGTCGCCCTGTACGGCCGCAACATCCTCGATGAGGTGCGCGCGGTCGGCGGTATCGACTTCAACAACCTGGTCGGTTTCGTCAACGATCCGCGCATCGTCGGCGTCGAGTTCAAGGCGCAGTTCTGATCGCGTCGGCGTCCGCATGAATTGATTCGCGAACCTTCGCGAAAACGGCCCGCTTCGGCGGGCCGTTTTTTTTGCGCGGCGCCTCGCGCGCGGCGGCGGACCCGCGTCACCGAAGCGAAGCGTGACCGCCGTGGCCGTCCGCGCCGCGCGGCGGACAAAGCCCGCGCCGACGCGCTATCGTTCCGCCACCGCCCCTCCTCGCCGCGAGCGCCGCCATGACCACCGCCTACGATTTCTCCGCAACCGACATCGACGGCCACGACCAGTCGCTGGACCGCTACCGCGGCAAGGTGCTGCTGATCGTCAACGTCGCCTCCAAGTGCGGCTTCACCCCGCAGTACACCGGCCTGGAAAAATTGCAGCGCGACTTCCAGACCCGCGGCTTCGACGTGTTGGGGTTCCCCTGCGACCAGTTCGGCCATCAGGAGCCGGGCGACGAGGCGGAGATCAAGGAATTCTGTTCGCTGACCTACGACGTGACCTTCCCGATGTACGCCAAGGTCGACGTCAACGGCGACAAGGCGCATCCGCTGTGGAAGTGGCTGAAGGACGAGAAGGGCGGCTTCCTCGGCATCGATGCGATCAAGTGGAACTTCACCAAGTTCCTGGTCGGTCGCGACGGGCGCGTGCTCAAGCGTTACGCGCCGACGGACAAGCCCGAGTCGATCGTGGCGGATATCGAGAAAGCGCTGGCGGCTTGAGGCGGGCGGGGGCGCGCCGCAGGTGAAGCTCTGGATGCCCGCTTTCGCGGGCAGGACGGCAGGCGAGCGCGCCGCGCCTGCGTCGCGGCGCGCCAGGAACGACTTCGCGCTTCAAGCCGGTTCCGGCGCCACGGCCGGTCCGGCGCTCGCCGGCGCCGCCGCGCGCCCCTTGCGCGCCTTCAACCCGAAGCACGGCCGCAACAGCGGCACCCGCCGGATGATCTCGTGCAGCACGAAGCAGCCCGCCACGGTGCCGGTCAGCACGATCGCCGGTTCCGCCACCGGGCCGAACTTCAGCGGCAGCACCCAGTAGGCGATCAGCACGATCAGGCTCTGGTGCAGCACGTACCAGGGATAGACCGCCTCGGTCGCCCACGGCAGCCAGCGCAGCGGCCGGTTCAACAAGCGATGCGACCAGCCCAGGATCGCGCACAGCGCGGTCCAGATGTAGACGCTGCGCAAGGTCCAGATCAGGTACTGCACGCTGTCGGGCACGTCTTCCGGCAACAGCGTCAGCATCGCCACGTACACCGCGAACAGCAGCGGCGCCAAGGCCAGCGTGCGCCGGCGCAGGCGGGTCAGCTCGGCCCACAGGCCGGCGTCGTTGCCGAGCCAGTAGCCGTAGAGGAACACGGTGAAATAGATCGAGTGGCGGTACCCATCGTGGATGAGGTCGCCGGTGTCCTTGAAATGCGGCTGCAGCAGGATCGAGAACAGCGCCAGCGGCAACGCCGGCAAAAGCAGCAGCGCCCAACCGCGCAACGAGGCCAGCGCGGCTTGCAGGCGCTGGCCGGCGCGGCTGCGCAGCAGCGGCAGCAGCGCGGTCAGCGCCACCGTGTAGACCCACAGATAGACCAAGTACCACAGGTGGTTCCAGGTGAAGCCGTACTGCCAGCCGTCGAACGCGCCCTGCGGCCAAGGCTTGAATTGGTAGTAGCGCAGCAGGAACGCGCCGAAGCCCGGTTCGACCAGGCCGTTGGCCACGCCCTGGGCGTAGGGCTGGATCGGCACCACGAACAGGCAGCCGAAGGTCAGCGGCAGCAGCAGGCGCCAGCTGCGCTGGGCCAGGAAGCGGCCCGCGCCGGTGCCGCGCAGCAGGAAGTGCACCGACAGGCCGGAGATCAGGAAGATCAGGTCCATGCGCCAGCGGTTGACCAGCAGCATCGGCCACTGCAAGCCCTGCGACAGGTGCGGGCTCTTGAGGTGCCAGCCCCAGTCGGCGACGTAGAGCATGGCGCAGTGGTAGAGGATCAGCAGGCAGAAGGCGAGGGCGCGCAGGGCGTCGATGTCGTAGCGGCGTTGCATGGTCGGCTCGCGCTGGGAAGAGGAGCGAACCTTGCGCGTTCAAGCACTTGCGCGGCATCGCGGGGTGACCGGACGGGGCGAGGCGGGGACGGGACGCGGTCCGTGGGGACGGCCGGTTGCCGTCCCGGGCCGGTCGCGGGCGAGAATGCGCGGCATGAACGCCGAAGCGCCCGCGCCCCTCGCCGCCGTCCCGTCCGCCGCCGCGCCCGAGCGCAGCGCCTGGGACCGTTACCGGCCCTGGCGCCGGCCGGCCGAGATCGCCTTCTGGGTCGCGCTGTTCGCGGTCAACGCCGCTGCCGGCACCCTGACCGCGATCATCGACATCCACCGCTACGGCCTCCACATCCCCGACTGGGCGCCGCTGGTGTGGGAGACCAGCAGCTGCGCGACCGCGCTGGCGCTGGTGCCGGCGCTGGTCTGGTTCACCCGCGTGGTGCCGCTGCAGCTGGACGGCTGGCGCCGGGCGCTGGCCTTGCACTTGCTCGCCAGCGTGGCTTGGTCGGTGCTGCACGTGGTCGGCATGGTCGCGATCCGGCAGGCGGTCTACGCCAGCCTGGGCGAGCGCTACGAACTCGGCGGCTGGGGCCTCAATCTGGTCTACGAATACCTGAAGGACGCGCGGTCCTACGGCTACATGGTGCTGTGGATCGAGGGCTACCGGCTGCTGCTGCGGCGCTTGCAGGGCGAGGCCAGCGTGCTGGCGCCGCCCGACGATCTGCCCGCGCCGGCCCAGGCCGAGCGCCCGGAGCGCTTCTTGGTGCGCAAGCTCGGCAAAGAGTTTTTGGTCGCGGCCAACGAAGTGGAGTGGCTGCAGGCCTCGTCCAACTACGTCAACCTGCGCGTGCGCGGCCGCGACTACCCGCTGCGCAGCACGATGGCGGCGATCGAGGGCCAGCTCGATCCGGCCCGGTTCGCGCGCGTGCACCGCAGCTACATCGTCAACCTGGATTGCGTCGGCGAGATCGAACCGCTGGAGAGCGGCGACGCCCGCATCACCATGCGCGACGGCAGCCATGTGCCGTGCAGCCGGCGCTATCGCGGGGCGCTGCGGCGCGAGCGGCGGGCCGGGTAGGGCGCGGCGCGGTCGCCGCGCGGCGTCATGGGGCGGCTTTGCGCGCGGCTTGCGGCGGCAGCAGCGGCGCCAGTTCGCGCACGAACTGTTCGATCTTCTCAGGCGAATAGCCGCGGTGCGCCTGCACCAGTGTGCCGTCGCGGTCGACCACGAACAGGTTCGGCACCGTGCGCACGCCGTAGTAGCGCGCGGCGCTGCCGGGGTCGCGGACGAAGTTCAGGTCCAGCGACGGGTTGAGGCGCAGGAAGTCTTCGTAATCGCGCTTGGGTTCGTTGAGATTGACCGCGATCACCTGCAGATGCTCGCGGCCCACCGAGCGCTGCAGGGTCGAAAGCATCGGCAGTTCGCGCCGGCACGGCGCGCACCAGCCGGCCCAGAAGCTGATCACCACCGGCGTGCCGCGGTAATCGCTGACCTTGACCGGCTGGCCGCGGCGGTCGAGGCCCAGGAAATCCGGCGCGGGTTCGCCGAGCGCGGGCGCGGCGGACGCGGGACGGGCCGTCGTGGCAGGCGTCGCGGAAACGGCGCGGACCGAGGTCGCGGCCGTGGGCGCCTGCGCCCAGGCGGGCGCGCCCGCGAACGCGAGCATCAGGCCGGCGACGAGCGCGCGGCCCACGCGTTCACTTCTCGACGAACGCACGCTCGAACACATACTGCCCCGGCGTACCGATGCGCGGCGCGGCGGCGAAGCCGCGGCGGTCGAGCAGTTCGCGGAAGTCGGCCAGCATCTGCGGGCTGCCGCAGATCATCGCGCGGTCGTGCTCGGCGTCCAGCGGCGGCAGGCCGAGCTGTTCCATCATCCGGCCCGAATCCATCATCTGGGTCAGGCGGCCGCGCTGGTCGCGGCCGTCGAACACGAAGTCCTCGCGGCTCACCGCCGGGTAGTACTTGAGCTTGGCGGCGATCTGCTCGCCGAGGAACTCGTGCTGCGGCAGTTCGTGGACGATGTAGTCGCGGTACGCCAGATCCTGCTCGCTGCGCACGCCGTGGCAGAGCACCACGTGGTCGAAGCGCTCGTAAGTCTCGGGATCCTTGATCACCGACAGCCACGGCGCGAAGCCGGTGCCGGTGCCGAGCAAATACAGATTGCGGCCCGGATGCAGGTCGTGGATCAGCAAGGTGCCGGTGGGCTTGCGCCCGATCAGCACGCTGTCGCCGGGCTGGATCGACTTCAGGCGCGAGGTCAGCGGGCCGTTCGGCACCTTGATGCTGAAGAACTCGAGCTGCTCCTCCCAGTTGGCGCTGGCGATGGAATACGCGCGCAGCAGCGGCTTGACCACGCCGCTCTCGTTCGCGACCTGCAGCCCGATCATCACGAACTGGCCGTTCTCGAAGCGGAAACCGTCGTCGCGGGTGGTGGTGAAGCTGAAGTAGTCGTCGGTCCAGTGACGGACGTCCAGCACCGTCTCGGTGCCAAAGGCGGAGGACATTGCGCGGTGGGGTGGTGGAGCGGGGCGGCTAGTGTACTCGATGGGATGAGAGCGATTCTTATCTGGGGCAGGGGAAAGAAGGGAAAGAGGGGAACAGGGAAGGGCGGGGCGTCTCTGGATCGGGGGAAAGAGGGGAATGAAGGGAACGGGGAAGGGCGAGGACGTGGCGGCTCATAGGGCCCCCTTTCGACGATCCGCCCACAGCGCGGCGACCCCACCATTCCCTGTTCCCCTCATTCCCCCTTTCCCCTCTCCTGTCAACGGGTTCCCCATCCCCCCCAGCATTGCGACAATCCCCGCGCGCCCCGCGGTCGGGGCTAGACGATTGGAAACGATGCAAGACCAGAACGCGCAGTCCGCACAGATCGCCCGCAAGATCGCCCTGACCATCGCCGGCGAGATCGCCGCCCAGCCGTCGCAGGTCCAGGCCGCGGTCGGCCTGCTCGACGAGGGCGCGACGGTTCCCTTCATCGCCCGTTACCGCAAGGAAGTCACCGGCGGCCTCGACGACACCCAGCTGCGCGATCTGGAATCGCGCCTGCGCTACTTGCGCGAGCTGGAAGACCGTCGCGCCGCGGTGCTGGAAAGCATCGCCGAGCAGGGCAAGCTCAGCGACGAGCTGCGCGCCGACATCGAGGCCGCCGACAGCAAGGCGCGGCTGGAAGACTTGTACCTGCCGTACAAGCCCAAGCGCCGGACCAAGGCGCAGATCGCGCGCGAAGCCGGGCTGGAGCCGCTGGCCGACGCGCTGCTGGCCGATCCGATGCTCAAGCCGGAGGACTACGCCGCCGGTTTCGTCAGCGAAGAAAAGCAGGTCGCCGACGTCAAGGCCGCGCTCGACGGCGCCCGCGCGATCCTGATGGAGCGCTGGGCCGAAGACGCCAAGCTGGTCGGTGAATTGCGCGGCTGGCTGACCGAGGTCGGCGTGATCCGCGCGCGCGTGGCCGAGGGCAAGGAAAACGAAGGCGCCAAGTACCGCGATTACTTCGACCACGCCGAATCGCTGGCCAAGATCCCCTCGCATCGCCTGCTCGCGCTGTTCCGCGCGCGCCGCGAGGAAATCCTGTTCCTCGACCTCGACCCGGGCAGCGACGCCGAAGCCGGCCACCAGCAAGGCGAGGGCCGCGTCGCGGTCAACGCCGGCATCCGCGATCAGGGCCGTCCGGCCGACCGCTGGCTGCTCGATTGCTGCCGCCTGACCTGGCGCGCCAAGCTGCACCTGCACCTGTTGCTGGACCTGTTCGGTCAGGCGCGCGAGAAGGCCGAAGCCGAGGCCATCGACGTGTTCGGCGACAACCTCAAGGACCTGATGCTGGCCGCGCCGGCCGGTCCGCGCGCGGTGCTCGGCCTCGACCCGGGCCTGCGCACCGGCGTCAAGGTCGCCGTGGTCGACGCCACCGGCAAGTTCGTCGCCCACGACACCATCTACCCGCACGAGCCGCGCAAGCAGTGGGACCAGTCGCTGCACACGCTGCGCGCGCTGTGCCTCAAGCACGGCGTCGAGCTGATCGCGATCGGCAACGGCACCGCCTCGCGCGAGACCGACAAGCTCGCCGGCGACCTGATCAAGCTCATGGCCGAGGCCAAGCTGAGCAAGGCCGTGGTCAGCGAAGCCGGCGCGTCGGTGTATTCGGCGTCCGAATTCGCCTCGAAGGAGTTCCCGGACCTGGACGTGAGCATCCGCGGCGCGGTGTCGATCGCGCGGCGTCTGCAGGATCCGCTGGCCGAGCTGGTCAAGATCGAACCCAAGGCGATCGGCGTGGGCCAGTACCAGCACGACGTCGACCAATACCGCCTCGCCCGCGCGCTCGACGCGCGCGTGGAGGACTGCGTGAACGCGGTCGGCGTGCTGGTCAACACCGCGTCGGCGCCGCTGCTGGCGCGGGTCTCGGGCCTGTCCTCGACCGTGGCCGAGAACATCGTCCGCCACCGCGACGAGAACGGCCCGTTCAAGACCCGCAAGGAACTGCTCAAGGTGCCGCGCCTGGGCGAGAAGACCTTCGAGCAATGCGCCGGCTTCCTGCGCATCGTCGACGGCGACGAGCCGCTGGACGCCTCGGCCGTGCACCCGGAGGCGTATCCGGTGGTCGAGCGCATCGTCAAGCAGTGCGGCCGCGAGGTGAAGCAACTGCTCGGCGATCCGCAGTTCGTGCGCAGCCTGAAGCCGGAGCCTTACACCGACGAGAAGTTCGGCGTGCCGACCGTGCGCGACATCCTCAAGGAAATGGAAAAGCCCGGCCGCGATCCGCGCCCGGAGTTCAAGGCGGCCAAGTTCGCCGACGGCGTCGAGGACCTCAAGGACCTCAAGGTCGGCATGATCCTGGAAGGCGTGATCAGCAACGTCGCCGCGTTCGGCGCGTTCGTCGACATCGGCGTGCACCAGGACGGCCTGATCCACATCTCGGCGCTGTCGGACAAGTACGTCAAGGATCCGCGCGACGTGGTCAAGGCCGGCGACGTGGTCAAGGTGCGGGTGCTGGAAGTGGACATCCCGCGCAAGCGCATCGCCCTGACCCGGCGCCTGGACGACGCGGTGCCCGCGCCGCGCGCGCCGGGCGAACGCGGCGGCGGCAATGAGCCGCGCGGCAACGACCGCGGCCCGCGCGGCGGCGGCAACCGCCGCGATCAGCCGCAGCCGCGCGGCGGTTCGTTCGCGCCGCCGGGCAAGGGCTCGGCGCCGCTGGGCGGGGCGTTGGCCGACGCGTTCGCGCGGGCCAAGCAGAAGTCCTGAGCCGCGCGTTCGCGCACTGCGAAAAAGCCGCCTTTCGGGGCGGCTTTTTCGTTGCGGCGAGGTTTATTCCTCGGTGCGGCCGGTCGCTTCGCGATTGCGCTCGTAGCGCTTGGCGAGCGGAAACGGCGGCAGCCACGATTCGCGGCGGACCGTCCAGCTTTCGTAAGTCGGCCTCAGTTGGTCCGGCGCGTCGAGCGCGCCCAGATGCACCTCGATCTCGTCCCCGCACCGCGCGAACACCGAGGAACCGCAGCGCGCGCAGAAGTGGCGGTCCTGGTAGGCGCGGGTTTCGCCTTCGATGCGCACCGCGGTCTCGGCAAAGATCGCCGCCGCGTAGAACAGCGCGCCGTGATGCTTGCGGCAATCCAGGCAATGGCACAGCGCCACCCGGTACGGACGGCCGAAGGCCTCGAGGCGGACATCGCCGCACAGGCAACCGCCGGTGTATCGCTCCATCGCGCGTCTCCTTCGATGCCGCGCGGCGCGAACGGCGAGCTCAGGCCCGCGCGTTCGCGAACGCGCGCGGCGTCATTTCGCCTTCGGCGGCTCGATCCGCAGCAGCTTGCCGTCGTTCTCGTCGGTCAGCGCATACACCTGGCCGTCGGCCGACACGCGCACGTCGCGGATGCGCCAGCCCAGCGGTTTGAGCAGGCGCTCTTCCTCGACGATCTTGTCGCCGTCCAGACTCAGCCGGATCAAGCTGCCATCGGCGAGCGCGCCGAGGAACAGGCTGTCGTTCCAAGCCGAGCCCGCGTGCCCGGTGTAGAAAGCCATGCCGGACAGCGCCGGCGAGACTTCCCACACGTGATACGGCGATTCCATGCCGGGTTTTTCCTTGCCTTCGGCCTCGGCGATCTTGGAGCCGTTGTAGTCGATGCCGTACGTGACGATCGGCCAGCCGTAGTTCTTGCCCGGCTGCGGCCGGTTGATCTCGTCGCCGCCGCGCGGGCCGTGCTCGGCTTCCCACAGCGTGCCGGTGCGCGGATCCACCGCCAGCGACTGCATGTTGCGATGGCCGTAGCTCCAGATTTCCGGGCGCGCATCGCTACGACCCACAAACGGATTGTCGGCCGGCACGCTGCCGTCGAGATTGAGCCGCACCAGCTTGCCTTGCAGCTTGTCGAGCTGCTGCGCGGCCATGCGCTGCTGGCGCTCGCCCTGGGTGATGAACACGTGGCCCTGGCCGTCGAAGGCGATGCGCGAACCGAAGTGATTCGGGCCAACCAGCTTGGGCTGCTGCTGATAGATGCGTTCGACCTCGCTCAACGCGTCGGCGCCGAGCGTCGCCGACGCGACCGCGGTGCCGGCGCTGCCGTCCGCGCCGGGTTCGGCGTAGCTCAGATAGATGCGTCGGCTGCTCGCGAAATCCGGCGCCAGCACCACGTCGAGCAAGCCGCCCTGGCCCTGCGCCCAGACCTCGGGCACGTTCTTCAGCGGTGCGGAGACCGCGCCGTCGGCGCTTACGCGGCGCAGACGGCCCGGCCGTTCGGTGACCAGGAAGCCGCCGTCGGGCAGCAGCGCGACCGCCCACGGATGCTCGAAACCGCTGGCGACTTCGGTGATCCGCACGTCGCCCAGCTTGCTCGGCGAGGAATAGGTTTCGGCCTTCGCCGGCGCCGGTTTGGGCGCGGCGGCGTTGGCGTCGTTGCCGCGCTGGCAGGCGGCGAGGCTGAGCAGCAGCGCGGCGGCGAGGGCGGCGCGGGGTAGGGAGGCGGTCATGGATCGCTCCGAAACGGTGAGAACGTGGCCTCGACCATAGCCCGGCGCGGAGCACGGGACAATTCGACTTTGTTGGCGATTTGTGCGCTTGCGCGGTGGATGCGGTATGGCGGTCGCGGCTTGCGCCGCTCCTACAGGTGGCCCATGCAGGAGCGGCGCAAGCCGCGACCGCGAATCTTCACGCGCCGATGCGACTTACCGATACCCGGCCGCCTGCAACTCGAACAACTCCGCATACCGCCCGCCCTGCGCCAACAACGCCTCGTGCGTCCCGCTGGCCTCCAACCGCCCCTGCGCCAACACCAGAATCCGGTCGGCCATGCGCACGCTCGAGAACCGGTGCGAGATCAACACCGCGGTCTTCTCCTGCGACAACTCCTTGAACCGCTGAAACACCTCGAACTCGGCGCGCGCATCCAGCGCCGCGGTCGGTTCGTCGAGAATCATCACCTGCGCATCGCGCATGTAGGCGCGGGCGATGGCGATCTTCTGCCACTGCCCGCCCGACAGGTCCACGCCGGTCTTGAAGCGCCGCCCGATCGGCTGGTCGTAACCGCGCGGCAAGCCGTCGATGACCTCGTCGGCCATCGCGCGCCGCGCCGCCTCGCGGATGCGTTCGGCGTCGCCCATCGCATCGATCTGGCCGACGCCGATGTTTTCGCCGGCGGTGAGGTCGTAGCGGACGAAGTCCTGGAAGATCACGCCGATGCTCGCGCGCAGTTCGTCCAGGTCGTACTCGCGCAGGTCGCGGCCGTCGAGCAGGATGCGGCCTTCGTCCGGGTCGTACAGCCGCGCCAGCAGTTTGACCAAGGTGGTCTTGCCGGCGCCGTTCTCGCCGACCAGGGCCAGCACTTCGCCAGCGCGCAGCTCGAAACTGACTCCGCGCAGCGCCCAGCGTTCGGCGTCGGGATAGCGGAAGCCGACATTCTCGAACGCGAAGCCGCGCCGGATCGGCCGCGGCACTTGCGCGGGATCGGCAGGCGAGGCGATTTCCGGGCGGATGCGGAAGAACGAGAACAGATCGTCGAGGTACAGCGCTTGCCCGGCGACTTGCGAGAAACCGACCAACAGCCCTTCCAGCAATTGGCGCAGTCGACGAAAACTACCGGCCAAAAAGGTGAGGTCGCCGATGCTGAAATCGCCCTTCACCGTACGCCACGCGATATAGCCGTACGCGACGTAATAGCCCAACGTCCCCAACCCCGCCAACACCGTCCCCCACAGCGCGCGGCGGCGGGCGAGGGCGCGGTTGGCGGCGAAGAACTTGTCGGCCAACTGGCGATAGCGCGCGATCAGGAAACGATGAAGGTTGAAGATCTTCACCTCCTTCGCCGTTTCCACGCTCGCGCCCATCTGCCGCACGTATTCGAGCTGGCGCCGCTCCGGCGTCCAGGCGTAGTTGAGCGAATAGCTCAGCGCGTTGAAATGCGCTTCGCCGACGAAGGCCGGAATCAGCGCCACCGCCAGCAGCGCGATCAGCCACGGCGCGTAGACCAACAGGCCGACCGCGAAGCTGATCACGGTGATGGTGTCCTGCACCTGCCCGAACAACTGGCTCATCAGGCTCATGCGGCCGACGGTCTGGCGGCGCGCGCGGTCGAGGCGGTCTTGCAGGTCGGGGTCTTCGAAATCCTCCAGGTCCAGGGTCGCGGCGTGCTCCATCAAGCGCACGCTGGTGGCGTTGGTGAACAGCTCCGAGAGCATCTGGTCGCCGTAGCTGACCACGCGCCCGAGCAGGTCCGAGCCCACCGCCAGGCCGAATTCGAGCAGCAACAGCGCGGCCAGGGTGTCGAGCCGACCGCCGCTCCAGGCCTGGGCCAGCGAATCGACGTGCAGGCCGGAGGCGACCAGCCGCACCGCTTCGTCGATGATGAGCTTGCCGACGTACAAGGTCGCGATCGGCAGCAGCGCGCGGATCAGGCGCAGGCCGAGGGTGATCAGGGTCAGGGTCGGGCTGGTCGCCCAGATCTGCCTGAGGAACGGCGGCAGATTGCGCAGCGCGGCGAAGCGCTCGCGCAGGCTGGGCTTGCCGGCGTGGCTGTGCGGCGCGCGCGGCGCCGCGGTGTCGGCGGAGGAGGGCATGGCCGCGATTGTGCCGCCTGCGGCGTGAAGCGGCGAGGCGGCCGGCGCTCGCGGCGCGCCGTCCGTCCGCGCTCAGACCGCGGCCATCGCCTCCACTTCGAGCTTCCAGCGCGGATCGAGCAGGCGGCAGCACACGACCGTGGACGAGGGGCGGTGGCCGCCGAGGTACTTCAGCCGCAGTTGCACGTTGGCTTCGTCGTCGGCCGGGTCGGCCAGATACGTGCGCAGCGAGATCAGGTTGGCGTAGTCCATGCCGGCCGCGCGCAGCAGCGTGCCCAGGTGCTGCCAGATCAGCTCGCCCTGGGCTTCGAACGACTCGGGCATCGTCGCGCCGTCGGCGAGATAGCCGTTGAGCCCGCTGACGACGAGCAGGCGCGCCGGCCCGGCGACTTCGGTGGCGTGGCTGTAGCCGCGATAGGGCGGGAACAGTTCCGGCGGGTTGTGGCTGAGGATGGGCATGGCGGTTCCTGGAGGGCGAGGGCGGCGCGCGGATCGCGCCGATGCGGCGATCGCGGCCGATGGCGAGGGGTGGCGAGGCGCCGGACGTCGGGAGTCTGGCACGGGCGGATGACCGCGCGTTGTGCGGTGATTGCGGTGCGTGGCATCCGCGCTGCCGCTGGCGTAGGTTGGCGTCGGACCGGGATGCCGGACGCCGGGAACGGGCGGAAACGCCAGTTGCGCTTGTCGCATCCGAGTTCCCGTTGTGGCGCGCATCGTCGCGTCGTTTCCGGGGCGAACGACGAAGCAGGGAGGCGGGAATGGGTGACGCGTGGACGACGGGAAAGCGGGCGTGCGCTGCGGCGGTCGTCGCGATCGCGGTCGCACATCCCGAAGCCAGGGCCTCGGATTTTGCCAGCCTCTTCTACGCCATCGTGGTCGCCTTCTACCTCGGCTTCGCGGTGATCTATGCGTTGACCTGGTTTCTGGCGCGATTGATCCCGTCGCGCCCGTGGCGGCTGCTGCCGCATGCGCTGGTGTTGGCGACAATGTTCGCGCCCTCCGGGCGGGAGTGGTATCCGGCCGCGGTAATGATGGTCTTGGACGAGCAACGCCGGACGATCTGCCTGTTGAGCATCGGCGCGAGCGCGCTGATCGTCTGGCTGGTGCTGTGGGCGATGACCGGCCCGGCGAGCGACCGACTGGGGTTGCGGGGCGCAGCGGCCGACGAGGAAAAACCCGGCGGGGGTTGAGCAGATCGCGTGAGCGCGAGCCTTGGCTTTAGCCGCTGCAACGCGGCCGGCGCCTTCCCGATCAACAAGTTAGCGCCATCGTGGGGCAGCGGCCGGCCAGCCGGGTAGAATGGACGCCCCCACCGCCAGCCTTTACGCCCGCCGTGACCGCAACTCCGTCTTCGGCCGCCTCGCGCGGCCCCGTCGTCATCCGCCAGGACGACCTGATCCAGTCCGTCGCCGACGGCCTGCAGTACATCAGCTACTACCACCCGGTCGACTACATCAAGAACCTCGCCGCCGCTTACGAGCGCGAGGAGTCGCCGGCGGCCAAGGACGCCATCGCCCAGATCCTGATCAACTCGCGCATGTGCGCCGAGGGCCACCGGCCGATCTGCCAGGACACCGGCATCGTCACCGTGTTCTTGGAAATCGGCATGGACGTGCGCTGGAGCGGTGCCGATGGAGGCAGCGCGACCATGGGCGTGGAGGACATGGTCAACGAAGGCGTGCGCCGCGCCTACAACCACCCCGACAACAAGCTGCGCGCCAGCGTGCTGGCCGATCCGGCCGGCAAGCGCGCCAACACGAAAGACAACACGCCCGCGGTCGTCAACGTCAAGGTCGTGCCGGGCAATACCGTGGACGTGATCGTCGCGGCCAAGGGCGGCGGTTCGGAAGCGAAGTCGAAGTTCGCCATGCTCAACCCGTCCGATTCCATCGTCGACTGGGTGCTCAAGACCGTGCCGACCATGGGCGCGGGCTGGTGCCCGCCGGGCATGCTCGGCATCGGCATCGGCGGCACCGCCGAGAAGGCGATGCTGCTGGCCAAGGAATCGTTGATGGAGCCCATCGACATCACCGACCTGCAAGCGCGCGGCCCGAGCAATCGCGCCGAAGAGCTGCGCCTGGAGCTGTACGAGAAGGTCAACGCGCTCGGCATCGGCGCGCAGGGCCTGGGCGGCCTGACCACGGTGCTCGACATCAAGGTCAAGGATTACCCGACCCACGCGGCCAACCTGCCGGTGGCGATGATCCCGAACTGCGCCGCCACCCGCCATGCGCATTTCACCCTCGACGGCAGCGGCCCGGTCATGCTCGACCCGCCGTCGCTGGAAGATTGGCCGAAGCTGACCTACGACTCGTCCAAGGGCCGCCGCGTCGATCTCGACACCGTCACCGCCGAGGATGTCGCCAGCTGGAAGCCCGGCGAAGTGCTGCTGCTCAACGGCAAGCTGCTGACCGGCCGCGACGCCGCGCACAAGCGCATCGTCGACATGCTCAACAAGGGCGAGCCGCTGCCGGTCGACTTCAAGGGCCGCTTCATCTATTACGTCGGCCCGGTCGATCCGGTGCGCGACGAAGTCGTCGGCCCGGCCGGCCCGACCACGGCCACGCGCATGGACAAGTTCACCGAACAGGTGCTGGCGCAGACCGGCCTGCTCGGCATGGTCGGCAAGGCCGAACGCGGCCCGACCGCGATCGAGGCGATCCAGAAGCACAAGTCGGTCTACCTGATGGCGGTGGGCGGCGCGGCGTATCTGGTGTCGAAGGCGATCAAGGCCTCGCGCGTGGTCGGCTTCGCCGACCTCGGCATGGAAGCGATCTACGAATTCACCGTGCAGGACATGCCGGTGACGGTCGCGGTCGACAGCGCCGGCGAGTCGGTGCACAAGACCGGCCCGAAGGAATGGCAGTCGCGGATCGGCAAGATTCCGGTCGTGGTCGAGTAAGCCCGGCCACCGTGCGATACCCCCGACGCCCGGCACCCGCCGGGCGTCGTCGTTTCCGCGCGGCGTTCGTAGGAGCGGCGTGAGCCGCGACCGGAGCATCGCAACTGCGTCGAACGTTTCGCCGTAGCTGCGGATTCGCGGTCGCAGCTTGCGCAGCTCCTACATGGGCTACCTGTAGGAGCTGCGCAAGCTGCGACCACGCCAACACAACCACCGCGCAAGCTCGACCCGCCCCCGCACCTACAACTTCTTCACCAACTGCCCCAACAGCTTCTTCGTCGCCGGCCGGGTCAAATACTCCTTCGCCAACGTCTCCAACGCGAGCACGTTGGTCTCGCTGGTATCGTCCAGATCGTCCAACCCCACCAGCAGCTCCGCCTGCATCCGGTAATACCCGTCGCCGACCAATTGCCGGGCGATGTAATCCACCGAATCGGTATTGCCGTCGAACAGCACGTCGATGATCGGCACCGCCCACTCCAGCGCGCCCCAACTGCGCGCCGATTGCAGATCGATGCTGCGCGTGCGCTCGCCGGTGCCGACCGACAGCACCACCAGATCGCGGCTGTTGTCGACCCGCGCGTCCTTGCGCAGCGCCTCGGCGATCGCGCAGGCGGTGGGATTGTTGGCGACCACGCCGCCGTCGATCAGCGCGCAGTCCTTGTCCTCGACCCGCATCGGATGCGCCGGAAAATACGTCGGCGCGGCGGTGGACGCGCGGCAGACTTCCCACACCGGCAGATCGCGGTGCTTGGGATCGAAACTCTTGAAGATCACCGGCGTGCGCGAAATCGTGTCGTAGCTGGTCACCAGCACCGGCCGCTTGAGCTGGCCCAGCGTGGTCTTGCCGAACACCCGGCGCAGCACCTGCTCGATGCCCAGGCCGTCGTAGCGCGGCGCCGACATGCCGTCGCTGATCAAGCGATTGGCGCGCGACCACAGCCGCCCGGCGAGGTTGGGAAAAATCGTGTGGCGCTGATCGCGGTACAACTGCGCCAGCGTATCGGGGGTGAAGCCGGCGGCGAGCCCGCAGGCGACCAGCGCGCCGGTCGAGCTGCCGGCGAGCAGATCGAAATTGTCGAGCAGGCCGGTCTTGCTCCCGGCCGGGGTCTTTCCCGCTTTCGCCAGCGCGCTTTCCACGCCGGCCAGCCAATGGCAACTCACCAGCCCGCGGATGCCTCCGCCGTCCAGCGAGAGGATGCGCCGCATCTTCATCGGGGTCTCCGTTCGAGCGGGCCAGGGTAGCGCGGGCGCCGCGCGGGCCACGGCGGACGGCGTCGCAGTTTGCGGGTTCGAGTTCGCCGGCAGTTGCGCGCGCTACCTGTAGGAGCGGCGCGAGCCGCGACCGCGGCAACGCAGCTACGACGAAAATTACGGCGTGGTTGCGTTGCCGCGGTCGCGGCTCGCGCCGCTCCTACAAGGGCTTCAGTACCACTCGAGCAAGGAAATGCCCAAGCCGATGTAGGTGGCCTTGTGGTTGTAATCGATCAGGCTCTCGCCGTAACCGTCGAAGATCTGCAGATGTCCGCGCAGCTGATTGTGGATCGGAAACCCCCAATCGAACTGCAGCGCCCCGTGCGAACGGTCGCCGCCGCGCAGCGAATGCCGCGCCATCAGCGAGAACTCGTGGCCGCCGCGGCGATGGACCAAGGTCAGATCGCCCCGGCCCATGTAATCCTCGATGTCGGGATTGTCGTCGTCGTTGCCGTCGGAGATGCGGTACCACGGCCGCAGCATCAGCGCCCAGTTCTCGCGGTCCAGGCCGATGTTGAACATCACCCGGTTCCAACTGCGCGAGAACGGATCGGCGCGGCCGTTGGACTGATGGTTGAGCCCGACCGCGAACATGCGGCCCTTCCAATCGCCGATGCGGTAATTGTTGCGGAACACCAGCAACACTTCCGGCTCGTAATTGGTCTCGCGGAACGGACGCGAATCCTCGCCGTTGTAGACCTGCCAGCGCGAGGACTGGGTGTAGCCCATCCAAATGTCGCCGTTGTCGCCGAACAGATTCTCCACCGCCTTGGTCTTGAAGCTGATCTGGAACTTGGCCTCGACCTTGTCCAGCGACTGCGGCTCGGCGACCGTGTTGCGCGGATTGGGCGAGTGCGGCCGCACGTTCGGCGAATCGTTCCAGAACACCGGAAACAGGTACACCGGCTTGTAGGCGCGGAAATTGAACAGGCCGAGCTTGGAATCCTTGGCCAGCTCCCAGCGGCTGTCGAGCAGGCCGCCCTTGCCGGCGTTGGCGATGGCGTCGTTCAACGGCGCGTCGTGCGCGAACACGCTGCCGGCGGCGGCCTGCCGCGCGCGTTCGACCACGCCGGCCTTGGGCTTGCCGGCCAACTCGTCGCTGAGCTCCAGGTTCTGCTGGATCGCCTTGGCTTCCTTGGCCGCGATGTCGGCCTGACGCACGTCGCCGCCCTGGCGGCCGAGCGCGGCGTCGTAGCAGGCCAAACGGTCGGCGTCGACGGCGATCGCCAGACAGGCTTCGGGTGTGGCGGCTTTCGCCGCGGTCTGCGCGGCCGCCAGCCACGGCGTGGCGGCGAGCGCGGTCAACAGCAAGGTGCGGGCGTAGGGCATGGCGGAGTCCTGCGTCGGGGGCGCGTCCGTCGAACGAAGGCGCGGGACGGCAGCGGCACGGGCGGCTGCGCGAAGCGCCGCAGTCTTGCATCGCGGCGCGAATGGAGTGTGAACCTCGCGTGGCTCGGCGGTCCGGCCGCGCGGTCTCAGAAGAACCACGCGACCGCGAACACGCCGACCATCGCGAACGCGAGCCCGAGCTTGAACACCGTGCCCACGACGATGCCGACCCAGGTGCCGATGCCGACCTTGGTCGCTTGATCGAGCTGGCGGGTGTGGATCCATTCGCCGATCAGCGCGCCGAGGAACGGGCCGACGAACACGCCGATCAGGCCGAAGGCGAGGCCGGCGAAGGTGCCGATCACCGAGCCGACGATCGCCAGCTTGCTCGCTCCGACCCGTTTGGCCCCCATCGCCGTGGCGGCGAAGTCCACCACCATCGACAGCACGGTCAGCACGGCCAGGACCACGAGGGTGATCCAACCGACTTTCTCGAATCC
The DNA here is from genome assembly GCF_018847975.1 of Lysobacter sp. K5869. Lineage (NCBI taxonomy): Bacteria > Pseudomonadati > Pseudomonadota > Gammaproteobacteria > Lysobacterales > Lysobacteraceae > Lysobacter > Lysobacter sp. K5869. The sequence continues at coordinate 3,381,378 of NZ_CP072597.1, forward strand.
GGACACCCAGGCCGCGAGCATCATCCCGCCGAACACCAGCGGCAGGCCGGGCAGCGCCGGCAGTATCGTTCCGACGATTCCGAGGATCACCAGCACCGCGGCCAAGATGTAATAAAACGTGTCCAGATTCATGCTTTCTCCCTGTCCGGACGGGCGGTCCGCAGTGGTTTGCATTTTGGCCGATGTCGGGGTACGTTGCGGGCGCTGCGTTTGCCAAGGGTCACCGTGAATCGTGGCCCGATGCGGTTGATCCACCGATCCGCTACATCGTTGCACCTCGCTTCCTCCTTGCAACCAGCACGCGCTAGTTCGCGCTAACAACACCACGTTTCAAGGAGAGAGTCGCGATGTCCGGTAATAAAGAGATCGGAACCGTCAAGTGGTTCAACGACGCCAAGGGTTTTGGCTTCATCAGCCGCGAAAATGGCGAGGATGTGTTCGTGCATTTCCGCGCGATCCAGACCCAGGGCTTCAAGAGCCTGAAGGAAGGGCAGAAGGTATCGTTCACCGTCGTCCAGGGCCAGAAGGGCCTGCAGGCCGACGCGGTCGAACCGATGTAATTCGCGTCAGGCTTTATGTTGCGGCGCCGCATATCCGGGCGGCCGCGAAGAAAAACCCGGCTCAGGCCGGGTTTTTCTTTACGTATACTTTCGATGGGTATCACAAATACGTTTTTCCGCGCGGCGCCGGTACCGATCCGGTCATGCGTCGATGCGCGCCGCCGTTCGCCGTGAGCGATGCGACGACCCGGCAAGAACGCCTCCGCGCCGCCATCGCGAAACCGACGCGGCGCGAGGACCGTCCTGGTCCCCGCGCGCGCCGCGACGGCCGTCCCTGGCCGCCCGCACGTCCGTGTGCCGGCCTCGCGATCCCGGCGACCCGTCCCGCCGCGCGCCGGTCACGCCGCGCGCCGCTCCGGGCGCGCCGAGCCTGCCGTCGAAGACGCGCGCGGGCCTCGTTCCCGCGCCGCCTTCGCCGCCGTCCTGGCGGACCTCGCGCCTCCCGCGCCGGCTCTGATGTCTTTCAACGCGCCGAGCGCGCGAGCGGGGTTGCGGCGCGCCGAAAAAAAAGACCCGCAAAAAAAAACGGCCCGCGCGAGGCGGGCCGTCGTCGGCGTCGGCGCGGCGTTCGCCGCGTGCGCCGGATCGGTTCTGAAGCGACGCTCAGTTCTGGAACGGGGTGTTCTCGGCGAAGTACTCGTGGTTGTCGGCGTTGTCGAGCGCGTTGGTCGGGTTGCTCGTCGCCAGGCTCTTGGCCGCGGACTGGCCGTAGGCGTGATCGTCGGTGCCGGCCACGACGGTGAAGTGGCTCATCTCGTGCACCAGCGTGCCGGCCTTGGAGTCGGTGCCGGTCAGCGGCGCGTTCCAGAACGCGTTGCACACGTAGATCTGGTACGGCTGGTTCGCATACACGTAGGCGTAAGCGCTGCTGGTGCAGCCGCAGTTGATGGTGATCTGGCCGCTGTTCTGATCCAGCGCGGTGTCGATCGCCTGGAAGTGCGAGCGCGCGGTCGAGTAGCGGCTGGAGGTGTAGGCGCCGAACCAGGTGGTGTAGCGCGGGCCGACGGTGCCGCCGTTGAGATAGCCCTTGGCGTTTTCGGCGTAGGCGCGCGCCTGCACCACGGCCTGACCGGCGCTGCTGGTGCGCGAGGTGGTGCAGCCGACGTAGTTGACGCCGTTGACCACCGCGGTCGCGCCGGCGTCGGGCTTCTTGGCCGCGGCGAGCTTGGCGCCGCCGAGTTGGTCGATGCCGTCCACCCACAGCTGCAGCGGCGCGCTCTGCGCGCTCATCGGCAGGCCGTTGGCCTGATGCAGCATGACCCGGTCGGAGGTCGAAGCGTGCTGCAGCGGCGCGCGGAAGGTCACCACGTACTGGCCGGTGCGCGAGAGGTCGTAGCCCGAGGACAGATCGACGGTGCGGCGATAGGTTTCGCCCGGCTGCAGGATCGCGAAGTCCGCCGCGCTCGGCAGGCCGCGCTTGACCATCTTGCCTTCGTACGCGACCGGCTCGCCGTTGTAGCTGATCGAGAACAGCTTGGCGTCGAACTCGTCCGACGGCAGCTGCCACTTCGGCAGGCGCACGGCCTTCTTGCCGGTGTTGGTGATGCTGATCTCCACCGCGCCGAGGAAATCGTCGGCGCCGCCGGTGGCGGCAACGATGCCGACGCGCAGCGGATTGTTCTGTCCGGCCGACGGCGGCGTGGCGACGGCGGCGGCGATCGCGCCGGACAGCACGGCGCCCACGGAAACCACATGCACGAAGCGAAGTTTCATTCCGATCTCCTGATCTTGCGATGACGAGGCCCGCGAAGCGGGGCGCAACGACGCTAGCGCAGGCGACGGCCGACGCGCAGGGCGATTAGGGCAATAGTTCCGCCGCTAATCGTGATGACGGTGGTGGAGTTGAAACATCGCGGACACATAAAAAAACGGCCCGTGATGCGGGCCGTTTTTTCTCGTTACATTGTTTCATCGCGCCCGACGGCGCGCGGCGGTCAGCGCACGTAGACGCGGCCGTTGGCGACGCGCACGTAGGTGTTCTCGCGGATGCCGTCGAGGTTCTTCTGGGTGACGACCTGGGTGCGGCCGTCGTCCATGCGCACGTAGACGTTGTAGCTCGGCGCGCCGACCCGGTTCTGGATCGCGTTGCCGGCGACCGCGCCGGCGACCGCGCCGGCCACGGTGGCGGTGTTCTTGCGGCCGGTGCTGTCGGTGTGGTCGTCGGCGATCTTGCGGCCGGCGACGGCGCCGACCAAACCGCCGAGCACGGCGCCGGTGGCGCTGGGGGCGGTGCTCTGGGTGCTGATCTGTTCGATGCGGGTGACCACGCCGCAGTCGTAGCAGCGGTTCTGGTCGCCGTAACCCGGCTGCGGCTGCTGCGGATAATTGTTGTAACCGCCGCCGCCATAACCGCCGCCGCCGTAACCCGAGGTGGCGCAGCCGGCCAGGGCCAGCGAAGCCGCCGCGGCGACGCCCAGCAAACGGATGTTCTTGGTATTCATGGCAGGCTCCTGCGTGTATGCGATGGGTAGTGGCGAACCGTCGCCACGCGCCTGCCAAGCTAAAAGCCGTCACGTGAACGGGTGTTCAATTCCGGTGCCGATCGGGCACAGGTTTGAGTGCACGTTCAGCTAGCGCGACGCCGGGCCGCGGGCGACGCGGAATCGATGCGGCGGCGCCGCAAACGACGACGGCGCGACCGCTGAGGGCCGCGCCGTCGTGGCGTCGCCGCGGTGCGCTGCGCGCTTAGCCGCGGAAGTCCTGATGGCAGGCCTTGCAGGCCTCGCCGATCTGCTCGGCCACCGTGGTCACGCCGGCGCAGCTCACCGGCGGATTGGTCAGCGCGTTGTCGAGCGCGGCGCGCATCTTGGCCGAATGCTGGGAGAAGCGCTGATCGTCCTTGAGCGAGGGGAAGGCCGGATCGAGATCGTCGGCCATCGTGCGCAGCGCCTTGATGTGCGGCAGCGTGTCGGTGGCGGCGCAGCGGTTCTGCTTGACCTTGCCGTTGAGCTCGCCCAGATGCCAGGCCTGCACGTGCATGACGCTGTCGGGGAAATGGTCCTTGCGTTGGTTCAAGGCGTTCATCGTCATCACCGTGGCGATGACGCCGCCGACCAGGCCGATCAAAAACAGGAACAGATACTTCGAACCATTGCCTTTGCGCTTCGGCGCGGCGGCGGTGGGCTGGGTGTCGCTCATTGCCTGGCCTCCATCCAAGATCGCGGCACGATAGCACGGGCGCTTGTGAGCTTGAGATCACGCGGGGCGCGGCGAAGCGCGGGCGGGAGGAGCGATGGGGCAGGGCGCCCGGCGCTCGCGGAAGGCCGGTTCCGCCGGTCGCGCGGGGCCGGCGGCGAGCGCGTCGCGCAGCGCCCGCGGCTCGCGACGCCATCGCGCCGGCGCGATGGCGGCCCGCTGTTTTCCACGCCCCGCGGCGGCGTACGCGGCCGCGCCGCTTACAATAGGCGCAATGAACGCCATCGCTTCCGAATCCCCCGTGTCTTCCGCCGACGCCGATGCCGTGTGGCAAGAACGCTTCTCCGGCATCGACCGGCTCTACGGCCAGGGCGCCGTCGCCCGCTTCCGCCAGTGCCGGATCGCCGTGGTCGGCATGGGCGGGGTCGGCTCGTGGGCGGTGGAGGCGCTGGCGCGCACCGGCATCGGCCACCTGACCCTGATCGACGCCGACGACCTGTGCGTGTCCAACACCAACCGCCAGCTGCCGGCGCTGGCCGGCCAGTACGGTCGGGCCAAAGTCGAGGCGATGGCCGAGCGCTGCCGCGCGATCAATCCGGCCATCGACGTCGACGCGGTGCAGAGCTTCCTGACCCCGTCCAACCTCAGCGAGCTGCTCGACCGCGGCTTCGATCTGGTGCTCGACGCCTGCGACAGCTTCCGCAGCAAGGTCGAGCTGATCGCCTGGTGCCGGCGGCGCAAGCTGCCGGTGATCGTGGTCGGCTCGGCCGGCGGCCGCACCGATCCCACCTTGGTGCGGATACGCGATCTCTCGCGCACCGAGCACGACGCGATGTTGGCGCTGATCCGCAAGAAGCTGCGCAGCGAATTCAATTTCCCCAAAAACGCGGGCCGTTACTTCAGCGTGTCGGCGATCTATTCGCTGGAGAACGTGAAGTACCCGCAGCCCGACGGCACGGTGTGCGGGCTGCGGCCCAAGCTCGACGGCGACGCCGCGCTCAAGCTCGATTGCGGCGCCGGGCTCGGCGCGGCGACCCACATCACCGGCGTGTTCGCGTTCGCAGCGGTGGCGCGGGCGTTGGAGATTCTGCTGAAGCCCAAGGCGACGAAGGATTGAGCCGAGGCCGGTAGTCGGTCGAAAGGTGTCGGAACTAAAGCGGTTCGCGTGAACGCCGCCGCGTCGCCGTCGCCGCTCGCGGGAATCGCTTCGATTCCGATGCGGCGCTTACGAATCCAATCCGAACAAGCGCCGCGCGTTCGCCGACGTCGCCTGCGCCACTTCTTCGGCCGTCGTCCCGCGCAATTGCGCGATGGTTTCGCAAATCCCGGTCAGTCGCGCCGGCTCGTTGCGCTGCCCGCGGATCCCCGCATCGGGCTGATCCGGCGCGTCGGTTTCCAACAGCAGGAACTCCAGCGGCATCGTCGCCACGATCCGCCGCAGCCGCTGCGCGCGCTCGTAGGTCACCGGCCCGCCCAGGCCGAGCAGGAAGCCGAGCTTCCACAACTGCTCGGCTTGCTCTTCGCTGCCCGAATAGCTGTGGACCACGCCGCGCAACCCGCCGACGCGGCGGATCGCGGCGAGGGTCGCATCGACCGCGTGGCGCGCGTGCACGATCACCGGCAGGTCGAACTCGCGCGCCAGTTCCAGCTGGCCGTCGAAGTAGAACGACTGGGTCTCGCGATCCAATCCTTCGACGTAGTAATCCAGCCCGCACTCGCCGACCGCGCACGGCCGCTCGCGTTGCAGCCATTCGCGCAGCAGCGGCAGGTGCTCGCGGCAGTGCGCATCGAGGAACATCGGGTGCAGGCCGTAGGCCGGGTGCAGCCCGGGCGCGGCGGCGCAGACCTCGCGCAGCTTGGGCCAACCGGCGGCGTCGATCGCCGGCACCACCTGCGCGCTCACGCCGGCGGCGCGGGCGCGCGCGACGACTTCGGCGCGGTCCGGGTCGAACTCCGCCGCGTCGAGGTGGCAGTGGCTATCGATCAGCACGTCAGCGCGAGGCCGGCGGCGGCTCGATGCCGGGCTGCGGCTGCTTGCGCTTCTTCCAGTTGGCCAGCAGCAAGGTGCCCAGGCCGAGCAGGAGTTCGTCGATGAAGGGGATGAAGTCGGGCACCACCAGGTCCAGCGCGAACAGGCCGGCGGTGAGCAGGAACAGCCGCGGATAGCTCAGGCGGCCGAGGAAACCCATCAGGGGAGCGAGCAGCGGATTGGCCATGGCGGTGAAAGGCTTGTGATGCAGTTGGCAAACACGCTAGCACGCGGCCGGCGCGGGGTTCATTCCTCGGACAGATTGGCGCGAAAAAGCCCCGATTCAATAGGCACCGGTTCAGCTTTCCGGTGGTGGAATTAGCTCGCCCAACGCGATCTTTACGTTTTGTAAGGATCGTACCGACGACCACCGCGGTTCCCCCGCTGCAGGAGGCTCCAAATGAACAAGAATATGATCGCCGTCGCTATCGCGTCGCTGCTGGTAGGCGGCGTGGCGGTAGCGGCTTTCCAGAGCTTCCGCGGTCCCGCCGCTCCGGCCGCCGCGCTGACCCCGGCCCCGCTCCAGCCGGTGCCCGGCGCGGTCAACGGCGCCACCCCGGCCGGCGACCTCGCCTCCAGCGGCGCGATCAACACCCAGCCGCAGGTCGATTACGCCGACGTGGTCAACGTCAAGCCGATCAACCAGAAAGAAAAGCTCTACGCGACCGTGATCGGCACCGACCCGGTGCGCGAGACCAACACCGTCTCGACCCCGCGCGAAGTGTGCGAGGACGTGGTCGTGCAGGAGCGCCTGCCCGAGCGCGACGGCAACGTCGGCGGCACCGTGGTCGGCGCCGTGGTCGGCGGCCTGCTCGGCAACCAGATCGGCAAGGGCAACGGCCGCAAGGCCGCGACCGCGGCCGGCGCCGTGGCCGGCGGCTTCGTCGGCAACCGCATCGACCGCAACCACGTCGGCGGCCGGGTGGTGAACCGCACCGAGCGCCAGTGCCACACCATTTCCGACACCTCGCAGTCGAGCAAGGTGGTCGCCTACAACGTGACCTACCGCAATCCGGACGGCACCACCGGCACCATGCGCACCGAGTCCAAGCCGGGCAGCCGCATCTCGCTGGGTTCGGAAAACAAGGTGGTGGGCTACGACGTGACCTACCGCTACCAGGGCCAGGAGCAGACCGTCCGCATGGACGAGCGTCCGACCCAGCGTCTGCCGGTGGTCAACGGCCAGGTCGTGACCCAGACCGCCGCGCTGGCCGCGCCGAGCCGCGGCTGAGTTCCGCCGGGTCCGCGCGAGCGGATCGGACATCGCAAAAACGGGGCCGGTTCGCCGGCTCCGTTTTTTTTTGCGCGAAGGGTGGCGCTAAAGAATAATTTTTCTGCGGCGCGCGCGCGGACGCGGCGATTTCGTTTATCGCGCCGAGCGATTTTCGGTGCGCGGAATCGATCGCGGCGGGTTTCCCGCGGGGTGAAGAAAACGCCTTGAAAACAGGCCTTTCGCGCATCGCGGCGAACGCGCGCCGGCGCGCGCGGAAACCGCTTACGTTCGCCGTTTCCGCGCCGCGTTCCCGATCATTCGCCTGTCCCGGCCTTACCCCGGCTTCGCGCGCCCATTACAATGGCCGTCTTTCTGCCCAAAACAGGTCTCCAGCGCGCCATGGCCCTGCATCCCTACGATCTTTACGACGTCCGTTCCCTGCTCAGCGAAGAGGAGCGCGCCGTACAGGACACCGTGGCCCGCTTCACCGACGAGCGCGTGATTCCGATCATCGGCGACGCCTTCGACCAAGGCCGTTTCCCCAAGGAGCTGATCCCGGAAATCGCCGACCTCGGCCTGCTGGGCTCTTCGCTGCCGGAAAAATACGGTTGCGCCGGCCTCAACGCGGTCAGCTACGGCCTGATCTGCCAGGAACTCGAGCGCGGCGACAGCGGCATCCGCAGCTTCGTCAGCGTGCAGTCCTCGCTGTGCATGTACCCGATCTACGCCTACGGCAGCGAAGAGCAGCGCCTGCGCTGGCTGCCGGGCATGGCCAAGGGCGAGATCATCGGCTGCTTCGGCCTGACCGAGCCGCACGGCGGCTCCGATCCGGCCAACATGAAGACCAACGCCAAGCGCGACGGCGGCGACTGGATCCTCAACGGTTCCAAGATGTGGATCACCAACGGCAACCTCGCCGACATCGCCATCGTTTGGGCGCAGACCGAGGACGGCATCCAGGGCTTCGTGGTCGAGAAGGGCATGCCCGGTTTCGCCGCCCAGGAAATCAAGCACAAGATGAGCCTGCGCGCGTCGGTGACCTCGTCGCTGTTCTTCGACAACGTGCGCGTGCCCGACGCCAACCGCCTGCCCAACGTCAAAGGCCTCAAGGGCCCGCTGGGCTGCCTGACCCAGGCGCGCTACGGCATCACCTGGGGCCCGATCGGCGCGGCCATCGCCTGCCTCGACGAAGTGCTGGGCTACACCAAAGAACGCATCCTGTTCGATCGCCCGGTCGCGGCGACCCAGTCGGCGCAGATCAAGATGGCCGAGATGGCCCGCCGCATCACCCTGGCGCAGTTGCTGGTGGTGCAGCTCGGCCGCCTCAAGGACGCCGGCAACATGCAGCCGACCCAGGTCAGCTTGGCGAAGTGGAACAACTGCCGCATGGCCATCGACATCGCGCGCGAATGCCGCGACCTGCTCGGCGGCGCCGGCATCACCACCGAGCACGGCGCGATCCGCCATGCGCTGAACCTGGAATCGGTCATCACCTACGAGGGCACGGAGACCGTGCACCAGCTGGTGGTGGGCCGCGAGCTGACCGGGATCAACGCGTTCTGATCCGGCGCTCCCGTTCGCGGGAGCGCGATGCGTTTCCTGCTCCCGCCTGCGGGAGCAGGTGGCCCGAAGGGCCGGATGAGGGCGCGCCTCGCGCCCCTCACCCCAACCCCTCTCCCGCAAGCGGGAGCGGGGCTTCATGAAGGCTAGCGAGCCCAGGGGACAACCGAATCCATGATGACGATCGCCGACATCGAACTGGAAACCCCGCGCCTGCTCCTGCGCCCGCCGCGCCTGGAGGATTTCGACGCCTGGGCGGCGTTCGCCGCCGGCGGCGAGTACTTGCGCTACATCGGCGGCCCGCAGCCGCGGCCGGTGGCCTGGCGCGGGATGATGTCGGTGATCGGCTCCTGGGCCGCGCTCGGCTACGGCTTCTTCTCGGTCTACGAAAAAGCCAGCGGCCGCTGGATCGGCCGGCTCGGCCCGTGGCAGCCGGAAGGCTGGCCGGGCACCGAGGTGGGTTGGGGCATTCTCGAAAGCGAAGGCGGCAAGGGCTACGCCAGCGAAGGCGCGGCCGCGACTATCGACTGGGCCTTCGATCACCTGGGCTGGAGCGAGGTGATCCACACCATCGACTCCGACAACCTCGCTTCCAAGGGCGTGGCCAAGAAGCTCGGCTCGCGCTATTTGCGCCAGGACCGCTTGCCCGAACCCTTCCACGAGAAGGAAATCGAAGTGTGGGGGCAAAGCCGCGAAGAGTGGCGCGCGCGGCGCAAGGCCGGGACGCCGTCGGCATGATCACCGTCCACGGCTTTTCGCCCTCGGGCAATTGCCACAAGCTGCGCTTGCTGCTGGAACAACTCGGCGAACGTTATCGCTGGGTCGAAGTCGACAGCAGCCGCGGCGAAACCCGCACGCCGGAGTTCCTCGCGCTCAACCCCAACGGCAAGGTGCCGGTGGTGGAGTTCGGCGACGGCCGCACGCTCAGCGAATCCAACGCGATCCTCTACTACCTCGCCGACGGCAGCGAATTCCTGCCGGCCGATCTGTGGCAGCGCGCGCAGGCGCTGAGCTGGATGAATTTCGAGCAATACAGCCACGAGCCCTGCATCGCCGTGGCCCGCTTCATCGCCGGCTGGACGCCGCTGGACTCGCCGCGCCGCGCCGATTTGCCCGCGCTGCGCGAACGCGGCCATCAGGCGCTGGCGGTGATGGAGCGCCATCTTCGCGACAACGCGTGGTTCACCGGCGACGGCTACGGCATCGCCGACATCGCCTTGTTCGCCTACACCGACGTCGCCCCGCACGGCGGCGTCGCCCTGGACGCGTATCCGGCGGTGCGCGAATGGCTGGCGCGGGTGCGCGCCACCCCGGGCTTCGTCGGCTTGCCCGAACCCGACGCGCAGGCCGCGCAACGCATCGCCGCCAGCAACACATCCCCCTGAATTCCCCCTAATCGTGCCGGCCCGAACCGGGCGGCGGAGTCTCCGATGTCAGCGCAACCGCAGTCTTCGATCTTCAGCCAGATGCCGAACTTCAACCCGGTCGCCAGCCCGATTCCGGCGCGCATGAAGGGGCTCAACCGGGCCGAGATCTGCGACGTCAATTTCGTCGAATTCGTGAAGGCCTGGAACGGCCGCAGCGACGCGCGTCCGGCGCCGAACGAAGCCATCCTCGACGGCAGCGCGCTCGACGCGCGCGGCTTTCGCGAGCTGTTCGAATCGCAGCTGATCAGCCGCCACCTCGATCTGATGGCGCGGGTGCTGCGCGTGCAGAACAAGGTCTTCTACACCATCGGCTCCAGCGGCCACGAAGGCAACGCGATGGTCGCGCGCGCGGCGCGCCACACCGATCCGGCGTTCCTGCATTACCGCAGCGGCGGCTTCATGGCCGAGCGCTTCCGCAAGCTGCCGGGCATGGATCCGGTGATGGATTCGGCGCTGTCCTTCGCCGCCAGCGCCGAAGATCCCGCCTCCGGCGGCCGCCACAAGGTGTGGGGCAGCAAGCCGTTGTGGGTGCTGCCGCAGACCTCGACCATCGCCTCGCATCTGCCCAAGGCGCTGGGCACCGCGGTCGCGGTGGAAACCGCGCGCCGCCTCGGCCACAACCTGCCGATCCCCGACGACAGCATCGCCATCTGCTCCTTCGGCGACGCCTCGGCCAACCACGCCACCGCCCAGACCGCGTTCAACGCCGCCGCCTGGACCGCCTACCAGAAGCTGCCGGCGCCGGTGCTGTTCGTGTGCGAGGACAACGGCATCGGCATCTCGGTGAAGACGCCGGGCGGTTGGATCGGCAACCGCTTCCGCACGATGGACGGGCTGGATTACTTCACCGCCGACGGCCTGGATCTGGCCAACGGCTACGGCGACGTGCAGCGCGCGGTCGAGCATTGCCGCAGCACCCGCCGCCCGACCTTCCTGCACCTGCGCACGACCCGCATCATGGGCCACGCCGGCACCGACTTCGAAATCGAATGGCGTTCGGTCGAGGAACTGTGCGCGGTTGAGGCCAGCGACCCGCTGCTGCGCTCGGCGGCGATCGCGATGGAATCGGGCCTGATGTCGAAGGACGAGGTGCTCGAACTCTACGAAGCCACGCGCAAGCGCTGCTTCGCCGCGGCCGAAGAGGCCGACCGCCGGCCGAAGATCGAAACCCTGGCGCACGTGATCGCGCCGCTGGCGCCGTACACGCCGGCCGCGGTCCAGGCCGAGGCCGAACGCGCCGATTACGCCGAGCGCCGCCTGCAGGCTTTCGGCGGCGAAGCCAAGCTGCCCGAGGCGCAGCCGCCGCGGCATCTGGCGATCCAGATCAACAACGCGCTGCACGATTTGTTCGCGAAGTACCCGGAAACTTTGCTGTTCGGCGAGGACGTGGCGCAGAAGGGCGGCGTCTACACCGTCACCAAGGGCCTGCAGAAGGCGTTCGGTCCGCGCCGGGTGTTCAACACGCTGCTCGACGAGACGATGATCCTCGGCCTGGCCCAGGGCTTCGCCAACGTCGGCCTGCTGCCGTTCCCGGAAATCCAGTACCTGGCGTACTTCCACAACGCCTGCGACCAGTTGCGCGGCGAAGCGGCCTCGCTGCAGTTCTTCAGCAACAACCAGTATCAGAACCCGATGGTGGTGCGCATCGCCGGCCTGGGCTATCAGCGCGGCTTCGGCGGCCACTTCCACAACGACAACTCGATCACGGCGCTGCGCGACATCCCCGGCCTCGTGGTCGGCTGCCCCTCGCGCGGCGACGACGCGGCGACCATGCTGCGCACGCTGACCGCGCTGGCCAAGGTCGACGGCCGCGTGGCCGTGTTCCTGGAGCCGATCGCGTTGTACATGACCAAGGACCTGTACGAAGCCGGCGACGGCCAGTGGCTGACCTCGTACCCGTCGCCGGATCAGGCCATGCCGCTGGGCGAGGGCCGGGTGTATGGTGAGGGCGACGATCTGGTGATCTTCACTTACGGCAACGGTGTCCCGATGAGCTTGCGCGCGGCGCGCCAGATCGAGCAGAGCCACGGCTGGAAGGCCCGCGTGGTCGACCTGCGCTGGCTGGTGCCGCTCAACGATGCGTACATCGCCGAGCAAGCGCGCGGCGCCAAGCGCGTGATCGTGGTCGACGAAGGCCGCCGCAGCGCCGGCGTGGGCGAGGGCGTGATCACCGCGTTGGCCGAGGCCGGCCTGGGCGGCGTGCCGATGCAGCGCGTGGTCGGCGTCGACACCTACACCCCGCTGGCCGGCGCGGCGTTCCTGGTGATCCCGGGCGACGACGACATCGTCCGCGCCGCCGACGCGCTGGCCAAGGGCTGACGCCGATGTGCGGACTGGCCGGACTGCTGCGTCCGCGCAACGATCTCGACCAGGAGCACCTGCACGCGCTCGCCGCTTCGATGGGCGAGGCGCTGCACCATCGCGGCCCCGACGACGACGGCGTCTGGGCCGATCCGCAGGCCGGCGTCGCGCTCGCGCATCGCCGGCTCAGCATTCTCGACCTGTCGCCGCTGGGCCATCAGCCGATGCCCTCGGCCGACGGGCGCTACGTGATCGCCTACAACGGCGAGATCTACAACTTCGCCGAACTGCGCGAGCAACTGCTCGGCCTGGGCCACGGCTTCCGCGGCCATTCCGACACCGAAGTGCTGCTGGCGGCGGTGTCGCAATGGGGCGTGGAGGCGGCGATCGCGCGCTGCAACGGCATGTTCGCCATCGCCTTGTGGGACCGCGAGCGCGGCGAGCTGTGGCTGGCGCGCGACCGGGTCGGCAAGAAACCGCTGTACTACGGCTGGGCCGGCGACACCTTGGTGTTCGGCTCCGAACTCAAGGCGCTGTGGCGGCATCCGCAGTTCGACAACGGCGTCGACCGCGACGCGCTGGCGCTGCTGCTGCGTTACGACTACGTGCCGTCGCCGTACTGCATCCATGCCGATACCTGGAAACTCGCGCCCGGCGCGATCGCGCGCTTCGACGCGGCGAGCGTCGCGCGCGGCGCGGGCGGGCACGATCCGGCGCGCGATCAGCGGCGCTATTGGGACGCCACCGAGCGCATGCGCGCGGCGCTGGCCGATCCGTTCGACGGCGACATCGACGCGGCCGAGGATCGCCTCGACGAACTGCTGCGCGAAGCGGTCGGCCTGCGCATGGTCGCCGACGTGCCGGTCGGCGTGTTCCTGTCCGGCGGCACCGATTCGTCGGTGGTGACCTCGCTGATGCAGGCGCTCAGCGCCAAGCCGGTGCAGAGCTTCACCATCGGCTTCGAAGGCTCGCACCACGACGAGGCGCCGCTTGCGCTCGAGGTGGCGCGGCATCTGGGCACCGCGCACACCGAGCTCTACGTCAGCGGCGGCGACGCGCTGGCGGTGGTGCCGCGCTTGCCGGCGATGTTCGACGAACCCTTCGCCGACGCCTCGCAGGTGCCGACCGCGCTGGTGTGCAAGCTGGCGCGCGATCTGGTCACCGTGGCGCTGTCGGGCGACGGCGGCGACGAATTGTTCTTCGGCTACAAGCGCTACGAACGCGCGCTGCGCAATCTCAACCTGCTGCACCGCGTGCCGGCGCCGCTGCGGCGCTGGCTGGCCGGGCGCGCGCAGGGCCACGGCGAAGCCTCGCGCGCCGGCGGGTTCGCCGCGTTCGCCGCGGAAATGGGCGCGCGCGGGATCGGCGACGTCTACCGCAACCGCATCGTACGCTGGCGCTTCCCGCAGGCGGCGGTGCCGGGCGCGCGCTTGCCGCCGACGCTGTACGACTTGGCCGAACCGCTCGACGGCCACGGCACCGCGGCCGACGCGATGATGCTGGCCGACTACAGCGTGTACCTGCCCGACGATCTGCTGTGCAAGGTCGACCGCGCCAGCATGGCGGTGGGGCTGGAAGCGCGCGCGCCGCTGCTGGATACGCGCGTGGCCGAGTTCGCCTGGTCGCTGCCGCTGCACTACAAGCGCGGCGACGACGGCGGCAGCAAGCATCTGCTCAAGCGCGTGCTCAAGCGCTATTTGCCCGACGCGATGGTCGACCGCGGCAAGCGCGGTTTCGGCGCGCCGGTGTCGCAGTGGCTGCGCGGCGACCTGCGCGAGTGGGCGGAGGCTTTGCTCGATCCGGACACGCTGCGCGCGCAAGGCTATTTCGACGTCGATCTGGTCGCCGGACTGTGGCGCTCCTTCGTCGACGGCGAGAAACGCTGGCACACGCATTTGTGGAACGTGCTGATGTTCCAGGCCTGGCACGAGCATTGGCGGTCGCAGCGCGACCATGCCGGGGATGCGTTGGCGCAGGCGACGAGCGGCGAGGGCGGGTTGTAGCCCGCCGCGTCGCGGCTGCGCACGTCCCGTGCGTAGGAGCGGCGTAAGCCGCGACCGCGCCAATCCAACTACGACGACACGCTCCATCCCGTCGCACGCGGCACGACGTTCGAGATAGGCAATTCGCGCCGCGATTGCATTGGCGCGGTCGCGGCTTGCGCCGCTCCTTCAGGGAGTTAGCGGGCCAGTCCGTCGAGCAGGGGGATTTCCTGCACGGGCTGTGCGTCGATGAACGCCGCGCCTTCCGCGCGCTCCAGCGGCAACACCGCCAACGCCAGATGGGTCGCGCCGTCGCTCGCGCTCGCCGCCACGGTTCCCAGCGCCGCGCTCTCGCCGCGCACTTCCGCGCCGGCCTCGACCGGGGCGGGGCAGGCGAACAGCGCCAGCCCGCGCTTGGCTTTGCCGAGGAAATGGGTGCGGGCGACGATTTCCTGGCCCGGATAGCAGCCCTTCTTGACGCTGTAGCCGCGCAGCCGGTCCAGCGACAACTGCTGCGGGGTCCATTGCTCGGCCTGCGACGCGGGCAGGCGCGGCAGGCCGTGGCGCAGATCGGCCAGCGCCCACTGCGCGGCCAGCGCCGCGTCGGCGGCCGCGGCCTGCGCGGCCGGCACGATGCGCAAAGCGCGCGCGGCGCCGTCCGCGCTGAGATCGATTTCGACGGGGCCGTCGCCGTCGCCGGCGATGGCCGCGCCCGCGGCGCGTTCGGGCGCGCCGAAGCGGCCTTCGATCACAAGATCTTCACGCACGCCGAGCGCGAGCTTGCTGCGGAACACGAAACGCTTGAGCGCCTCGACCAGCGCGGCCGCGTCGGCATCGGGCACGGCCAGCCAGATGCGCTGATCGGACAGGCGCAGCAAGGCGAACAGGGCGATCGCGCGGCCTTTGGGCGTGAGCCAGCCGCTCCATTGCCAGTGGCCGTCGGCCAAGGCTTTGACGGCGTTCATGAACTGCGCCTGGGCGAAAGCCGCGGCGTCGCGGCCCTCCAGAGCGATGAGTCGCTGGCCGGGCAGGGCGAAGGCCTGTCCGGGCAAGGCTTGCGGGTTGTCAGGCATGGGGGCCGGGAATTAATATTTAACGCTGTGATGATAGGCGAAACCACCCCGGAAGCACGTTCGGACGACGCGTCCGAGACCCCGGCGACTCCCGTTTCCGAAACGGGAGGCCACTCGCCTTCCGCCAAGGACGTTCCCGACGATGCGGCCGACAAGCAGCCGCTTCCGAAGGAGCACGGTGGTCGCGAGGGTCTCGAACCGACCCGCTACGGCGACTGGGAAAAGAACGGACGTTGCATCGACTTCTAGTCGATAAGTCCGCTCGGCTCGTTTTTCAACAGCACCCCACACCGGCGTTCCACACGCCCCCCGCCACGCGGCGCCGCCGCCCAGCCGAGATTGCCATACCCTCATGGCGAACCGCGAACGACCTTTGTCGCCACACCTGCAGGTTTACCGCTGGCAGGTTCAGATGGTGACCTCGATCCTGCACCGCGCGACCGGTGTCATCCTTTCCATCGGCGCCCTGCTGATCGCCTGGGGCCTGACCGCCCTGGCCGCCGGGCCGGACGCATGGGCGACCTTCACCGCCTGCGCGCGCTCGCCGCTGGGCTTCCTGATCCTGTTCGGCTGGACCTGGGCCTTCGCCTTCCACCTGATCAACGGCATCCGCCATCTGATCCAGGACGCGGGCTACGCCTACAAGATCCAGTCCTTCGTCCGCAACAGCTGGATCAGCGTCATCGGCAGCCTGCTGCTGACCGCCGCGATCTGGGTCGTCGCCATGATGTCGCGAGGTGGCGCATGAGCATCTTCAGCCAAAAGCAACTGCGCACCCCGCTCAAGTCCGCGCGCGGACTGGGTTCGGCGAAGGACGGCACGCACCACTTCGTGGTCCAGCGCGTCACCGCGATCGCGCTGATCTTCCTGTGCCTGTACGTGATCGGCCTGATCGTGTCGTGGATCGGCGGCGACTACGCCAGCGTCCGCGCCAGCGTCGCCCATCCCTGCAACGCGGTGCTGCTGAGCGCGTTCGTCGTGGCGATGTTCTGGCACGCCAAGCTCGGCCTGCAGACCGTCATCGAGGACTACGTCCACGCCCCGGGCCTGGCGGTCGCTTCGCAGATCGCCGTCGTTTTCGTTTGCGCACTCGCGGCCCTGGCCAGCGTGCTCGCCATCATCCGCATCGCGCTGGGAGCCTGATCCGTGGCCTCTGCCTACAAGATTCACGAACACACCTTCGACATGGTCGTGGTCGGCGCCGGCGGCGCCGGTCTGCGCGCCACCTTCGGCCTGGCCCAGAAGGGCCTGAAGACCGCCTGCATCACCAAGGTGTTCCCGACCCGTTCGCACACCGTGGCGGCGCAGGGCGGCGTGGCCGCCGCGCTCGCCAACATGGGCGACGACAACTGGAAGTACCACTTCTACGACACCGTCAAGGGCTCGGACTGGCTGGGCGACCAGGACGCCATCGAGTACATGTGCCGCGAAGCGATTCCGGCCATCATCGAGCTCGAACACTACGGCGTGCCGTTCTCGCGCACCGACGACGGCAAGATCTACCAGCGTCCGTTCGGCGGCATGACCACCAAGTTCGGCAAGGGCCCGCCGGCGCAGCGCACCTGCGCCGCGGCCGACCGCACCGGCCACGCGATCCTGCATACCCTGTACCAGCAGTCGCTGGCGCACGACGCGCAGTTCTTCATCGAATACTTCGCCCTCGACCTGATCATGGACGAGCACGGCGCCTGCCGCGGCGTGCTCGCGCTGGACATGGCCGAAGGCACCCTGCACCTGTTCAAGGCGCAGGGCACGGTGCTGGCCACCGGCGGCTACGGCCGCGCCTACTTCAGCGCCACCTCGGCCCACACCTGCACCGGCGACGGCGGCGGCATGGCCCTGCGCGCCGGCCTGGGCATGCAGGACATGGAGTTCGTGCAGTTCCACCCGACCGGCATCTACGGCGCCGGCTGCCTGATCACCGAAGGCGTGCGCGGCGAAGGCGGCATCCTGCGCAACAGCAGCGGCGAGCGCTTCATGGAGCGCTACGCGCCGAGCGTGAAGGACCTCGCCCCGCGCGACATGGTCAGCCGCGCGATGACCATGGAAATCCGCGACGGCCGCGGCGTCGGCGAGCACAAGGACCACATCCTGCTCGACCTGACCCACCTCGGCCCGGAAGTCATCCACAAGAAGCTGCCGGGCATCGCCGAATCGGCGCGCATCTTCGCCGGCGTGGACGTGGAGAAGCAGCCGATCCCGGTGATTCCGACCGTGCACTACAACATGGGCGGCATCCCCACCAACTACCACGGCGAAGTGGTGCAGCTGCGCGACGGCAACCCCGACGCGGTGGTCCCGGGCCTGTACGCGATCGGCGAAGCCGCCTGCGTGTCGGTGCACGGCGCCAACCGCCTGGGCTCGAACTCGCTGCTCGATCTGGTCGTGTTCGGCCGCGCGGTCGCCAACCGCTGCGCCGAAACCATCGTTCCGGACGGCAAGCAGGCGCCGCTCGCGGCCGATGCCTGCGACGTCGCCCTGGCGCGCCTGGACAAGCTGCGCAACGCCAGCGGCAGCACGCCGACCTCGGTCATCCGCGACAAGATGCAGCGCACCATGCAGGCCGACGCGGCGGTGTTCCGCACCAGCCAGACCCTCGCCGAAGGTGTGGCCAAGATGCGCGACATCCATGCCTCGTTCGCCGACGTCAAGGTCACCGACCGTTCGATGGTGTGGAACTCGGACCTGATCGAAACCTTCGAGCTGGCCAACCTGCTCGATCAGGCGCTGGTCACCATCGTGTCGGCCGAGAACCGCAAGGAATCGCGCGGCGCGCATGCGCACGAGGACTTCCCGGAGCGCGACGACGCGCACTGGCAGAAGCACACGCTGTGCTGGGTGGACGAGAAGGGCAATACCCGCATCGACTACCGCCCCGTCCACATGCAGCCGATGACGGGCGATGTCGAATCGATCCCGCCGGCCAAGCGCGTCTACTGATCAGGAGCCGCCGACATGGCCGAATTCTCACTGCCGAAGAACTCCAAGATCCAGAAGGGCCGCCACTGGGCGACGCCGGGCGCCAAGCAGCCGCGCACCTTCAAGGTCTACCGCTGGAACCCCGACGACGGCATGAACCCGCGCGTCGATACGTACGAGGTCGATCTGGCCTCGTGCGGTCCGATGGTTCTGGACGCGCTGATCAAGATCAAGAACGAGATCGACCCGACCCTGACCTTCCGCCGCTCCTGCCGCGAAGGCATCTGCGGTTCGTGCGCGATGAACATCGACGGCACCAACACCCTGGCGTGCACCCGCGCCATCGCCGATTGCGGCGACGCCAAGGGCGAAGTGCCGATCTATCCGTTGCCGCACATGGACGTGGTCAAGGATCTGGTCCCGGACCTGACCCACTTCTACGCCCAGTACGCCTCGATCCGCCCGTGGCTGCGCACCCAGAGCCCGACCCCGTCGGACCGCGAGCGCCTGCAGACCCCGGCCGACCGCGAGAAGCTCGACGGCCTGTACGAATGCATCCTGTGCGCGTGCTGCTCGACCAGCTGCCCGAGCTACTGGTGGAACGGCGACCGCTACCTCGGTCCGGCGATCCTGCTTCAGGCCTACCGCTGGATCATCGACTCGCGCGATGAAGACACCGGTGCGCGCCTCGACGATCTGGAAGACCCGTTCAAGCTCTATCGCTGCCACACCATCATGAACTGCGCGCGGACCTGCCCGAAGGGCTTGAATCCGGCGCAGGCCATCGGCGAGATCAAGAAGCTGATGCTGCAGCGCCGGGTCTGATTCCGAGCCGGCTTGTCGGCGCGGGTCTTGAGCGACATTGACGCCGCCGTCCGCATCGCGGGCGGCGGCGTTTTCGTTGGCGCCGCGCATCGGCCGCAGGTGCAGTGGCGGCGGCG
Source organism: Lysobacter sp. K5869 (assembly GCF_018847975.1). Taxonomy (NCBI): domain Bacteria; kingdom Pseudomonadati; phylum Pseudomonadota; class Gammaproteobacteria; order Lysobacterales; family Lysobacteraceae; genus Lysobacter; species Lysobacter sp. K5869. The sequence goes on from NZ_CP072597.1 coordinate 3,400,518, forward strand.
CCGCGTTTGACGGAGGATGCGCGCTGGCGCGGTTCGCCGCGCTCCATCCACCGCCGCGCCCGCGCGGCCCGCCACGGAGTGCAGCGACGATGCAGAGCAAGGCGATCTTCCTTCCCGCGCTGGCGATGGCCGCGCTGACCTGCGCGGTGTGGCTGCGCATGTTCTACGTGCGCATCGGCCAGATGCGGCGCGACCGCATCCATCCGCAAGCGGTGGCGACCTCGGCGCAAGCGGTGGCGAAGCTGACCGAATCCAAGGCGGCGGACAATTTCCGCAACCTGTTCGAGCTGCCGGTGCTGTTTTATTTCGCGCTGACCGTGGCCGCGTTCAACGGCTTCGACGACGCGGCGACCTTGGCGCTGGCGTGGCTGTTCGTCGCCTTGCGCATCGCCCACAGCGCGATCCAGTGCGGCTACAACAAAGTGATGCACCGCTTCTACGCCTACGCCGCCGGCGGCTTGGCGCTGTGGGCGTTGTGGGCGCGCATCGGCGTCGGCTTGCTGACGCAGTGACGCGCGCGGACCGGTAATCGCAGGAGAACACGATGAGCGACACCCCCTCGGCCGAAGAGCGCGACGAACTCGAACTGCGCCGCCTGCGCTGGCGCTGCCGCCGCGGCATGCGCGAGCTCGACCAATTGCTCGGGCGTTATCTCGACCGCGTGTGGCGGCAGTCTTCCGAAGACGAGCGCGGGGTTTTCCTACGGCTGCTGGAAACCGAGGACGATAAGCTCTGGCACTGGTTCATGGGCCACGAGGAAGCGCAGGATGCGCGGTTGCAGGGGCTGGTGGAGAAGATCCGCAACATCCCGGTGTGAGGCGGCGCGACGCGGCGGCCGGTTGGGCTGGGTCGGCGCGCGCGATGCGGCGGCGGTTCGATCGGCTTGCGCGCGCGACGCGGCGGCGCTGAGCCGGCGCACGGCGCGATGGTTGGTCGAACGATGGAGGGTCGCGCGCGTGGCGCGACGGCGGGTAGCGCGTTCGACGGCCGCGCGCGTGGCGCGCCAATTCGTCGAGCGTCGGACGGCCGAATGCGCGCTTGCGTCGCATGCCGACGAACTCGCGCCCGGTTGCGTCGTCTGGCGCCCGTCGCGGCTGCTGGCCGCGGGGCTGGTCCTGATCGGCTGGCTGGCCGCCTGCGCCACGCTCGCCAGCGAACTGCCGGCGTGGCTGGCTTGGCCCGTCGCCTCGCTCGCGGCGGGGTGGGGCGCGGCCCTGGCCCGGCGCGAACTGCGCCGCCCGCCGCGCCGGCTGCGCTTCGCCGGTCCGCGCGTCTGGCTGGACGGCGCGCCCCTCGCGCGGGCGCGCCTGCACTGGCGCGGGCCGCTGGCGAGGCTGGAGTTCCGCGCCGCCGACGGCGCCCGCGGCCGCCTGCTGTGGTGGCCCGACCGCCTGGACGCCCGCGCCCGTCGTGAACTCCGGCTGGCCGCCGCGGTCGCAAACGCTGCGCCCACGGCGCGTTCGGTGGCACCATGAGCGGGGCTCAGGAACCCGGAACGCGAACGTAGGAGCGGCAGCGCCGCATTCCGCCGCCGATTCCCTCCCGATCCCCGATCCCCATCTCCCAGTCCGGGCTCCATGTTCAAACCCATTTCCGTCGCCATCGGCCTGCGCTACCTGCGCGCCAAACGCCGCAACGGCTTCATCTCCTTCATCTCGCTCGCCTCCATCGCCGGCATCGCCCTGGGCGTGACCGCGCTGATCACCACGCTGGCGGTGATGAGCGGCTTCCAGCGCGAAATCCGCGACCGCATGCTGCAGATGGCCGCCCACGCCACCGTCAGCGCCTACGGCGAACCGCTGGAGGACTGGCGCCACGCGGTCGATCTGGCCATGGCCGACAAGCGCGTCGCCGGCGCGGCGCCTTATGTGGAGAAGGAAGCGCTGCTCTCGGCCGCGCGCCAGCAGCCCGCGGTGGTGCGCGGCATCGATCCGGCGCTGGAGCGCCGCGTCTCGGTGCTGGCCGACAGGATGGTCGAGGGCAAGCTCGACGCGCTGGAACCGGGCAGCTTCAAGATCGTGCTCGGCAAGGAACTGGCGCTGTGGATGGGCGCGCAGGTCGGCGACAGCGTGGTGGTGATGACCGCCGACGGCCGCAGCACGCCGATGGGCGCGATGCCGCAGCTCAAGCGCTTCACCGTCAGCGGCATCTTCGAGGCCGGCTACAACGAATTCGACCGCGGTCTGGCCGTGGTCAACATGCAGGACCTGCAGCGCGTGCTGCGCATGGGCGAGGGCGTCACCGGCGTGCGCCTGAAGCTGCACGACATGGATCAGGCCTGGGATGTGGCGCGCGAGCTGTCGGTCAACCTCGGCGGCCCGTACCGGGTCAGCGACTGGAGCAGCGACAACGCCAACATGTTCCGCGCGCTGAAGATGGAGAAGACGGTGATGGCGATCCTGCTGTCGCTGATCATCGCCATGGGCGCGTTCAATCTGGTGTCCTCGCAGGTGATGCTGGTCACCGACAAGCAGGCCGACATCGCGATCCAGCGCACCCTCGGTCTCACGCCGATGAGCGTGATGCGCATCTTCGTGGTCCAGGGCACGCTGATCGGCATCATCGGCACGGTGATCGGCGTGATCGGCGGCATCGTGCTGACCTTGAACCTCGAACGCATCCTCAAGGCCATCGAGACGGTGCTCGGCGTGCAGCTGATGCCGGAGGACGTCTACTACATCACCGGCCTGCCGACCGATCTGCAGACCAGCGACGTGACCATCATCGCCTGCGTCGCCCTGGCCATGGCGTTCCTCGCCACCATCTATCCCGCCTGGCGCGCCGCGCGCACGGCCCCGGCCGAGGCGCTGCGCTATGAATGACGCCACCGCGAACCGCGCGGACGCCTCCGCGTCCGCCGCCGAGACCGTGCTGAGCTGCCAGGGTCTGGCGATGACCTATTCGGAAGGCAAGCTGCACACGCCGGTGTTCAACGGCCTGGACTTCGACGTGCGCCGCGGCGAGACCGTCGCCATCCTCGGCGCGTCCGGCGCCGGCAAGAGTACGCTGCTGCACCTGCTCGGCGGCCTGGACACGCCGACCGCGGGCGAGGTCTACGTCGCCGGCCAGCGCATGAACTCGCTGTCCGACCGCGCGCGCGGCCTGCTGCGCAACCGCGCGCTGGGCTTCGTCTACCAGTTCCACCACCTGCTGCCCGAATTCACCGCGCTGGAGAACGTGATGCTGCCGGTGCTGCTCGGCGGCCGCGATTCGCCGTCGGTGAAGGAAGCCACCCAGCGCGCGACCGCGCTGCTGGAGTCGGTCGGCCTGAGCCATCGCCTGGGCCACAAGCCGGGCGAACTGTCCGGCGGCGAACGCCAGCGCGCGGCGGTCGCGCGCGCGCTGGTCAATCGTCCGGCCTGCGTGCTGGGCGACGAACCCACCGGCAACCTCGACGAGAAGACCGCCGCGACGGTGTTCGAGCTGATGCTCTCGCTCAACCGCGATCAGGGCACGAGCCTGGTGATGGTGACCCACGACCGGCGTCTGGCGCGGCGCCTGGATCGGGTGATGGAGCTGCACGAAGGCAAGCTGCGCGAATTGGCGGCGGGCGAAGTCTGATCGCCCGCTCCGCGCCAGCCGCGTAACCCGACTGTAGGAGCGGCGCAAGCCGCGACCGCGACAACACGCCGACGCCGAAACCTTCGATGCGAGCGGCTTCGCTCCGGCGACGATTCGTGCCTGCGCTGCGCGATCGTCCGCGTGATCGCGGGCATGAAGGCTCCGACCGGCATCCGCGTCGATGGCCTACCCACCGTTCGGATTTTTAGCAATGTCCGCCGACTGGCCGCGGCCCTAAGATTCGTTGAGCCGACCGAAGCGAATGCGACTCCGCAGCCGGAGCGCGACCCGGCGGCGCAATCCAATTCAGCGGCGAAGGAGTATCGCCATGTTCTATGCGGCAAGGACGCCGCCGTTCGGAAAACTCGTAGCGCTCGCCTTGCTGGCCGGCATCGGCGCCGCACTGGCTTGGCCGGGGTTGCTGCCTTGGCAGGCGTCGGCGCCGCTTGCCGCGTTCGCCGCCGCCGGTTGGTGGCGACTGCGGCGCGCCCGCACGCTCGCAACCTTCGTCTTCGGCTTCGCGCTCGCGAGTCTGCACGCGGCGTACGCGCTGTCGCTGCAATTGCCGCCGAACTGGGAAAAGCGCGACGTCGTCCTGAGCGGCCGCATCGTCGATTTGCCCCAGCACGAGCCGCGCCGCAGCCAATTCCGCTTCCGCGTCGACGGCGATGCGTCGCAACCCGAGCCCTTGCGCGGACGATTGCTGCGGCTCGCGTGGTACGACGACGATCCCGCCGCGCGCGCCGCGCTCAAGGCCGGCCAGCGCTGGCGCCTGCAGGCGCGGGTGCGCGCGCCGCGCGGCTTGCGCAACCCGGGCGGTCCCGATGCCGAGAAGTACGCCTTGGCGCAGCGGCTCGGCGCCAACGGCTATCTGCGCGATCCGCAAGTCGGCGCGCATTTGCTCGCGCCGCCCTCCGGCCTGGACGCATGGCGCGAAGCCATGTGCGCGCGCATCGCCGCGGCGGTGACGACGCCCGGATCGCGCTTCGTGCGCGCACTTGCGCTCGGCGATACGCGCGGTCTCGACGATGCCGATTGGGACGTCCTGCGCGCCGACGGCCTCACCCATCTGATCGCCATTTCCGGTTTCCACGTCGGCCTCGTTGCCGGTTTCTTCGCCTTGTTCGCGCGCGGCGCGTGGTGGCTGTGGCCGCGCCTGGGGCGTTACGTGCCGGCGGTCGTCGCGGCATCGATAGCGGCGATGCTCGGCGGCTTGCTGTACGCCGCGGCGGCCGGTTTCGCGCTGCCGACCGTGCGCACGTGGCTGATGATCGCGATCGTGGCGGCCCTGCGCCTGATGCGGCGGCCGGTCCACGGCGTCGATGCCTTGGCGCTGGCGGCGATCGCGGTATTGCTGGCCGATCCGCTCGCGCTGCTCGGCGCCGGTTTCTGGCTGAGCTTCCTCGGCGTCGCGTGGCTGCTGTGGTGTTTGCCGGCGGCGGGCGAGGGCGGCTGGCGCGAGCGCTTGGGCGGCTTCGTCTCGGCCCAGGGCGTGGCCAGCCTGGGCTTGCTGCCGTTGTGCGCGGCGCTGTTCGGACAAGCGTCGTTGGCGGGGCCGCTGGCGAATCTGATCGCGGTGCCTTGGTGGAGTCTGATCGTCGTGCCGCTGGCGCTGATCGGCACGGGCCTGGAAACCGTCCACCCCGGTGCGGGCGAATTCGCCTGGCGCTGGGCGGCGGCTTGCTTCGAGCCCGGTTGGCCCGGATTCCAAGCGCTGGCCGGCAGCGGTCTGGCGCTGTGGTGGTTGCCCGAGCCGCGCTGGTTCGCGCTGCCGCTGGCCCTGCTCGGCGCGTTCTGGCTGTTGCTGCCGCGTGGGACGCCCGGCAAAGCGCTGGCGCTGTTGCTATGGCTGCCGCTGCTGTACCCGGACCGGCATCTGCCCGAGCCGGGCGAGGCCGAACTGGTCGTAATCGACGTAGGGCAGGGGCTGTCGGTATTGGTGCGCACCGCTCATCACAGCCTGCTGTTCGACGCCGGCCCCGCGGTGCGCGACGGCTTCGACGCCGGCGAGCGCGCGGTGGCGCCGGCGCTGCACGCGCTCGGCGTGCGCCGGCTCGATGCGGCCGTCGCCAGTCACGGCGATCAAGACCATGCCGGCGGCTGGGCCGCGGTGCTGCGCGCCTTCCCCGCGCCGCTCAGATTCGCGCCGTCCGGCATCGAAGGCGAAGCCGTGCGCGGCCTGCAGCCGCACGTCTGCGAAGCCGGCCGCGAATGGCGCTGGGACGGCGTGCGCCTGCGCTTTCTGCATCCGCCCGCGCACTTTCCCTACCTGCGCAACGAATCCAGTTGCGTGCTGCGCATCGACAGCGAACACGGCAGCGCGTTGCTGACCGGCGACATCGGCGAGGTGATCGAGCGCGATCTGGTCCGGCGCGCCGCGCAATCGCCGGACGACACCTTGCGCGCCGACGTCGTTCTGGTCGCCCACCACGGCAGCGCCGAATCCTCCGATCCGGCCTTCGTGCGCGCCACCGGCGCCCGCTACGCCCTGGTCTCCAGCGGCCACGGCAACCGCTTCGGCCATCCGCGCGCGGCGGTGGTCGAGCGCTGGCGCCGGGCCGGGGCGGAGGTGGCCGACACCGCCGCCGGCGGCGCCCTGCGGATCGGGCTGCGCGCGCCGTCCGGCGGGGACGGGCCCGGGCCGCGCCTGGAAACGCGACGTCAGGCACACCCAAGGCTGTGGGACGCGAGCCGGCGCGCGCCTGGGCTATCCTATCGGCCGGATTGAAGTCGGCCACGGGCCGGAGGTTCGCGAGTGCTGGAACTGGTGAAGGCCGGCGGTTGGCCGATGATTCCGTTGTTGATCCTGTCGGCCCTGGCCCTGGCGATCATCATCGAGCGGCTGTGGACCCTGCGCCGGCGCGCCGTGCTGCCGCCCAACCTGGGCCAGGAAGTGCGCGCCTGGGCCGCCGGCGGCAAGCTCGACCCGGCCCACATCGAGTCGCTGCGCTCGACCGCGCCGCTGGGCGCGCTGCTCGCCGCCGCGCTCGACGTGCGCGGCCGCCCGCGCGAGGAAATCCGCGAACGCATCGAGGACGTGGGCCGGCATCTGGTCCACCGCATGGAGCGTTACCTGAACACGCTCGGCACCATCGCCGCGGCCGGCCCGCTGCTCGGCCTGTTCGGCACCGTGGTCGGCATGATCCAGATGTTCCTGGTCATCAACGACCACGGCATCGGCGACGTCAACCAGCTCGCCGGCGGCATCGGCAAGGCGCTGGTGTGCACCGCCACCGGCATGATCGTGGCGATCCCGGCGCTGATCGCGCACCGCTGGTTCCGCGGCCGCGTGTCCGAATACATCGTGGCGATGGAGCACGAGGCCATCGCCCTGGTCGATGTGCTGCAGCAGCATCCCGGCGAAGGCCGCGCCAGCGAGCCGCGCCCGGTGCGTCTGGCCGGCGGCCAGGGCTGAGGCGCCGCCGCATGCGCATCCGCGACCACCGCGCCGACGACGAGCCGGAGATCAATCTGGTTCCGCTGATCGACGTGATCCTGGTGTTGATCATCTTCTTCGTGGTCACCGCCACCTTCGACGCGCGCTCGGTGCTCAAGCTCGAGTTGCCGCGCGCCACCGGCGAGCCGTCCGGCGACGCCAGCCAGGCGCTGGTGGTGCTGGTCAACGCCGAGGGCCGTTACTTCGTCGGCGACCGCGAGGTGCTGCGCGACGATCTGGAATCGCTCAAGAGCACCATCGCGGAGGTCGCCGGCGACAACCGCGACCGCACCGTGATGCTGCGCGCCGACGCGCGCACGCCGTATCAGGCCGTGGTCACCGTCTACGACGCGCTCGGCCAGCTCGGTTTCCGCAAGATCATGAGCGCGACCGCGCCGCCGGCGCCGACCGCCGCCAAGCCCGCCGCGGCAGCGGCGTCCCCGGGAGCGACGCGGTGACGGCGAACGCGACCGCCTCGCCGTGGCAGACCTACCGCCGCCTGCTCCGCTTCGCGCTGCCTTACCGCGGCCTGCTGTGGCTGGCGGGCATCGGCATGCTGATCGAAGCGGTCGCCGGCGCGGGCTTCACCAAGTTGATGGACCCGATCATCAACCAGACCTTCATCGCCAAGAACACTACGGTGGCGGTGTGGTTGCCGGCGGCGATCGTCGGCCTGTTCGTGCTGCGCGGGATCGCGGGTTACATCACCGACTACTACATGGCCAAGTCCGGTCGCGGCGTGGCCCGCGATCTGCGCGTGCAGGTGCTGGCCAAGTACCTGCGCCTGCCGGGCTCGCGCTTCGACAGCGAGCCGGTGCCGTCGATGCTGGTGCGGCTGGGTTCCGACAGCGATCAGGTCGCGCAGGCCTCGGTCGACGCTTTGAAGGTGATGGTGCAGCAATCGACCCAGGCGCTGGCGCTGCTGGTGGTGATGCTGTGGACGAGCTGGCAGGTCACCGTTGCGGTGTTCCTGATGGCGCCGCCGCTGGCCTGGGTCATGGACAAGGTCGGCCGCCGTTATCGCCGCATCAGCCACCGCATCCAGGAGAGCGGGGCGCAGTTGCTGCTGGCCGCCGATCAGGCGCTGTCGAACCAGCAGGAAGTGAAGATCTACGGCGCGCAGAAGTCCGAGCTCGACCGCTATGGCGCCATCGCCGATCAGTACCTCAAGCTCAGCCTCAAGGTCGAATCCACGCGCTCCATCGCCTCGGGCATGGTCCAGCTGATGGGGTCGGTCGGCCTGGCGATGCTGCTGTTCGTGGCCGGGCGCGAGGCCTTCGCCGGGCGCCTGGACGCCGGCGGTTTCGTGACGCTGATGGTGTCGATGATGGCGATCATCCCCAACCTGCGTCAGCTCACCAACGTGCAGAACATGCTCCAGCGCGGCGTGGCCTCGGCCGAGCGCCTGTTCGAGGTGCTCGACGCGGCCGAAGAGCCCGACAGCGGCGGCCGCGATCTCGCGCGCAGCCAAGGCTTGATCGAGTTCCGCGAGGTCACCGCGCGTTATCCGGGCCAGGAGCGTCCGGCGCTCAGCGACATCAGCTTTATCGCCCGGCCGGGCACGGTCACCGCCATCGTCGGCCGCTCCGGCAGCGGCAAGTCGAGCCTGATCAAGCTGATCCCGCGCTTCTACGATCCCGAGGCCGGGCAGATCCTGCTCGACGGCCACAGCCTCACCGACTACAAGCTGGCCGACCTGCGCCGCCAGATCGCCTTGGTCGGCCAGCAAGTGATGCTGTTCGACGGCACCATCGCCGCCAACGTGGCCTACGGCGAGATGCAGAGCGTCGACGCGGCCGCGCTGGAGCGCGCGATCCAGGGCGCCAACGCGGCCGAGTTCGTCGACAAGCTGCCCGACGGCTTGAACGCGGCGATCGGCGCCAAGGGCGGCAAGCTCTCCGGCGGCCAGCGCCAGCGTCTGGCGATCGCCCGCGCGATGCTCAAGGACGCGCCGATCCTGATCCTCGACGAAGCCACCGCGGCGCTCGACACCGAGTCCGAGCGCTTGGTCCAGGACGCGCTGGAACGGCTGATGCCCGACCGCACCACGCTGGTCATCGCGCATCGCTTGTCGACCATCGAACACGCCGATCAGGTGTTGGTGATGGATCAGGGCCGCATCGTCGAGCGCGGCTCGCACAGCGAACTGCTCGCGCAGGGCGGCTTGTACGCGCATCTGCACCGCATGCAGTTCCGCGAGGCCGAATGAAGGGCGCGCTCGAATGCTCGGCGGATCGTGCGACCGGTCGGGTGGCGGTGCGGCCAGCCGCTGCGGATTCGGCGGCGCGCCGCGCGAAGCAAGCGTTCGCGCGCGCGAGCGGCCGCGATGCGGTCGACGTTGCCGCCAACGAAGACGCTCGTTACGGTGCGGCGGACATCGCTGCGGCGCGGCGCGCGGCGCATCGTTGTGTCCCGGCCCGACGCACCGCCCCTCGGAGCGCGCGCCGATGACCACCGAACACCGCGGCGGCCCGCCGGCTTACTGGTACGACGAAAGCCCGGTGCCGGCGCACGCGCGCCTGCTCGCCGCGCTGTACGGCGCCGTCACCAGCCTGCGCCGCGGTCTCTACCGCAAAGGCCTCAAGCGCAGCCGCCATCCCGGCGTGCCGGTGCTGGTGGTCGGCAACATCACCGCCGGCGGCGCCGGCAAGACGCCGCTGACCATCGCGTTGGTCCAGCGCCTCAGGCAGGAAGGCTGGAACCCCGGCGTCGCCACCCGCGGCTACGGCCGCGACGACGCCGCGACGCCGTTGTGGGTCGAGCGCAACACCGACGCGCGCGTCGGCGGCGACGAGCCGGTGCTGATCGCGCGCCGTACCGGCGCCAAGGTCCGCGCCGACCGCGACCGCGCCAGCGCCGCGCGCGCGCTGGCCGAGGCCGGTTGCGATCTGGTGATCTGCGACGACGGCCTGCAGCACTACCGGCTGGCGCGCGATATCGAAATCGAAGTGGTCGACGGCCGCCGCCGCTACGGCAACGGCCAGTTGCTGCCGGCCGGTCCCCTGCGCGAACCGCCCGAGCGCGGCGCGCAGTGCGACTTCCGCGTCGTCAACCTGCCGCAGCCCGCGCCCGGCGAAGCGGCGGCCAACGCCGGCTTCGGCGAATGGCCGATGCGTCTGGTCGCCGATCAAGCGCTGCCGCTGCTCGGCGCGCGTCCGCTCAAGCTCGACGGCTTCGCGGGGCAGCGCGTGCACGCGGTCGCCGGGATCGGCGACCCGGAGCGCTACTTCGCCATGCTGCGCGGTTTCGGCATCGCCGTGGTTCCGCACGCGTTCGCCGACCATCACCGCTACGCCGCCGCCGATTTCGCCTTCGGCAGCAAGCTGCCGGTGCTGATGACCGAGAAGGACGCGGTCAAGATCCCGCTGGACGGGCAGGGCGGGTTCGATCCGGAGTCGTACTACAGCGTACCGGTGCGGGCCGAATTGCCGGAGGCGTTCTGGGTGTCGTTGTTGGACAAGCTGCAGGCGCTCAAACGCAAGTGACGCCGTAACCGCATTGGCGCGGTCGCAGCTCGCGCAGCTCCTACGGGTAGCCCATGTAGGAGCTGTGCAAGCTGCGACCGCGAACCTTCGCCGACCGCGCCACCCGCTTCCGCGCCGCGCAACCATCACGCCGAATCGGCAATACTCGACCCGCACACCGCACACCGCACACCGCACACCGCACACCGCACCTCGCACCTCGCACCTCGCATCAAGCGCCACGCCTCACCGCTCCGGAGCCGAACATGAGCCAGGACTTCGTCGTCGCCATCCCCGCCCGTTACGCCGCCTCGCGTCTGCCCGGCAAGCCGCTGCGCGAGCTCGCCGGCGAACCGCTGGTGCTGCACGTCGCCCGCCGCGCGCTCGCCGCCGGCGCGCGCGAGGTGTGGATCGCCACCGACGACGCGCGCATCGCCGACGCGCTCAAGGACAGCGGCGTGCAGATCGCGATGACTTCGCCCGACCACGCCTCGGGCACCGACCGTCTGGCCGAATGCGCCGACCTCGCCGGTTGGCGCGACGACACCGTCGTGGTCAATCTGCAAGGCGACGAACCCTTCGCCCCGGCCGCCGGCATCGTCGCCGTCGCCGAGACCCTGCGCGACAGCGGCGCCGAGATGTCGACCCTCGCGGTCGCGGTGACCGAGGTCGAAACCCTGTTCGACCCCAACGCAGTCAAGCTGGTGCGCGCCGGCAACGGCGACGCCTTGTACTTCAGCCGCGCGCCGATCCCATGGCCGCGCGACGCCTTCGCCAAGGACCGCGAGCGCATGCCCGGCGGCGGCGAATGGCTGCGCCACATCGGCATCTACGGCTACCGCGCCGGCTTCCTGCGCAAGTTCGCCAAGATGCGTCCGGGCCGGTTGGAGCAGATCGAATCGCTGGAGCAGTTGCGCGCGCTGGAAGCCGGCTACCGCATCGCCGTCGGCATCACGCCCGAGGCGTTCCCGCCCGGCGTGGACACGCCGGAGGATCTGGCCCGCGCCGAGGCCTTCCTGGCCGCGCAAGGCGAGGGCGGCTGAGCCGTGCGCTTGCTGGTGGTGTGCCTGGGCAACATCTGCCGCTCGCCGGTGGCCGAGGGCGTGCTGCGCGCGCGCATCGAGGCCTCGTCGCTGCGCGGCCTGATCGAACTCGACTCGGCCGGCACCGGCGACTGGCACATCGGCGAACCGCCGGACCGGCGCTCGATCGCCAACGCCGCGCAGCACGGCGTCGACATCTCCGGCCTGCGCGCGCGCCAACTCGCCGCCGCCGATTACCGCGAATGCGACTGGCTGCTGTGCGCCGACCGCGCCAACCTGCGCGACGTCCGCGCCCGCGCGCCGGCGAACGCCACCGCCCAGAGTGCGTTGCTGCTCGATTGGTGCGGCACCGTCGCCGACAGCGAAATCCCCGATCCCTACACCGGCGGTCCTGCGCAGTTCGAGCACGTGTTCCAACTGCTGGACCGCGCCGCCGACGGCGCCATCGCGCGGCTGCGGCGGGAGTTGCAGCTGCGTTGAGTGCGGTGGGAGCGGCGTGCGGTTTTCCTGCCGAACCGGGCCGCTTCGTATCGAAGCGCAAAACCATGCAGGCGATGCAGCTCCGCGGCGGGACGGTGCCTTCGCGTGCGACGATTTGCTGCCGGATTGCCGTGTCGGCGCCGACGCGTCCGCGTGGCCGCCGCGCGGTTTCGACGCGAGCGGCCTGCCGGTTCGATGCGGTCCCGCCGGATCGCGGCATCCGGGCGCTTGCGCTGCGCCGCTTCGACGAGGGATGCGCTCCGCCGGGCTCGCTGCTCTTCTATCGGATCGCTGCCCGCGAAGACGAAGCGTTTTAAGGGCAAACCTCTCCCGACCGACGCACGGCTTTGCGCAGGCAGGAGTTTTTCGATGTTTGCTTGTCGACTCCCGCGCCGGCGCTTGCGCCGGAGAGGCCGGGCGGAAGTCCCGTCGTTATGGATGGACCGTAGAACCGCCCGACTCGACGCTTTCCGCGAGGGCGGTCCGCCAGAGCGGACGACTTCGGCCCTAAAGCGTCGCCCGCGCCCTACCGCCGCGGCAAAAAAACCAACGCATTCAGCCGCCCATCCCATCGCCGCCCCTTGCGCTCGCGCATAATCGACCCAATTCAGTTCCCGCCCCGATCCGCCGGCCGCCGTGCCGGCCGCCAGCCGCCGCCGATGCTTTCTCCCGCGACGCCCGCCATCGCTTCCGCTCCTTCGCCCCGCCGCGCACGCGCGGTCGCGCCTCGCCGCATCCGCGCGGCCATGCCCCGGAGCGCGCGCGCATGAGCGCCGACCCGCCCGCCGCCAAGCCCGCGCCGTTCGACGGCAAGGCCTTCGTCAAGCAGCTGAGCACCGCGCCCGGCGTCTACCGGATGCTCGGCGCCGACGACAAGGCGCTCTACGTCGGCAAGGCCGGCGCGCTCAAGAACCGGGTCTCCAGCTACTTCAACGCCACGCCCAAATCGGCGCGGATCATGTCGATGCTGGCCCAGACCGTGCGCATGGAAGTCACGGTCACCCGTACCGAGGCCGAAGCGCTGATCCTGGAAAACCAGCTGATCAAGTCGCTCAAGCCGCGCTACAACGTGCTGCTGCGCGACGACAAGAGCTATCCCTACGTGCTGATGACCAGCGAGGCGTGGCCGCGCATCGCCATGCACCGCGGCCCGCGCGCGGTCGCCGGACGCTACTTCGGCCCGTACGCCAGCGTCGGCGCGGTGCGCGACACGCTCAACCTGATGCACAAGCTGTTCCGCCTGCGCAGCTGCGAGGACAGCGTGTTCCGCAACCGCTCGCGGCCGTGCCTGCAGCATCAGATCGGCCGCTGCAGCGCGCCCTGCGTCGGGCTGGTGCCGGCGCGCGACTATTCCGAAAGCGTGCGCCGCGCCAGCCTGTTCCTGGAAGGGCGCAGCGACGAGCTCACCGACGAACTCGGCCGCGACATGGAAGCGGCCAGCGCGCGCCTGGATTTCGAGGACGCCGCGCGCGTGCGCGACCTGATCGCCAGCATCCGCAGCCTGCAAGCGCGCCAGTATGTGGACGGCCGCGCCGCCGACCTCGACGTGCTGGCGCTGGCGATGTCCGGCGCCGCCGCCTGCGTGCTGCTGCTGGCCTTCCGCGACGGCCGCAACCTCGGCACCCGCGCGTTCTTCCCGAAGACCAACGGCAGCGACAACCCCGAGGAAGTGCTGACCGCCTTCATCTCGCAGTACTACGGCGAGCAGACCCCGCCGCGCGAGATCGTGCTCGACCGCGATCTGCCCGACCGCGAACTGTTCGAGCAAGCCTTCTCCGCCGCCGGCGAGCGCCGCGTGCAGATCAAGAGCAACGTGCGCGGCGAACGCGCCGGTTATCTCGACTTGGCCCGGCGCAACGCCGAAATGGCGCTGGCCACCGAAATGACCAGCCACGCCGCCCAGCAACTGCGCGCCGAAGCGCTGCGCGACCTGCTGAAGATGCCGGCGTTGCCGCAGCGCATCGAGTGCTTCGACATCAGCCACACCATGGGCGAGGCCACGGTCGCCTCGTGCGTGGTGTTCGACGCGCAAGGCCCGGTGCGCAGCCAGTACCGCCGCTACAACATCGCCGGCATCGTCGAGGGCGACGACTACGCGGCGATGAATCAGGCCATCGCCCGGCGCTTCCGCCGCGCGGTGGAAGAGGACGGCGTGATGCCGGACGTGCTGCTGATCGACGGCGGCGCCGGCCAGGTCGCGCAAGCGCGCGCCGCGCTGGACGAACTGGGCGTGGACGGGGTGATCCTGGTCGGCGTGGCCAAGGGCCCGGCGCGGCGTCCCGGCGACGAGGAACTGCTGCTGCCCGACGGGCGCACGGTCCACCCCGGCGCCGAGTCGCCGGCGCTGCAATTGGTCCAGCAGGTCCGCGACGAGGCGCACCGTTTCGCCATCACCGGCCATCGCGGGCGCCGGCAGAAGGCGCGCAACAGCAGTAGGCTGGAAGATATTCCCGGCATCGGCCCGCGCCGACGCGCTAATCTGTTGCGGCATTTCGGCGGCCTGGGCGGGCTCAAGGCCGCCGGGGTCGAGGAGATTTCCCGGGTCGAGGGCGTCAACGAGGCCTTGGCCGAGCGCATCTACGCCGCCTTGCACGGCCTGGACGCGCCGGACGAGGCCCCGGCGGCCGCCGCGGCGGCGGGAGCGGGAACGACGGACGCCCCCAAGGCGTCCAAGGGCAAGAAGCAGCGTGCGGCCGCCGAGCCGGCGGAACCCAAGCGGAGCGAAGGATGAAGTTGACCATACCCACCATGCTGACCCTGGCGCGGATCGTGCTGATCCCGGTGCTGGTGGTGGTGTTCTTTCTCGACTACACCTGGACCAATTTCGCCGCCGCGTTCATTTTCGCCTTCGCCTCGGTCACCGACTGGCTCGACGGCTGGATCGCGCGCCGTTACGACCAATATTCGGCCTTCGGCGCCTTCCTCGATCCGGTCGCCGACAAGCTCATGGTCGCCGTGGCCCTGTTGCTGATCGTGCAGAAGCACCCGACCGTGTGGATGACGCTGTGGGCCGCGGTCATCGTCGGCCGCGAGATCGCGGTCTCGGCGCTGCGCGAGTGGATGGCCGAGCTCGGCCAGCGCGCGGCGGTCAAGGTCGCCGCGATCGGCAAGATCAAGACCATCGTGCAGATGGTGGCGCTGGTGTGCCTGCTGTACCAGGAACGCATTCTCGGCCTGCCGGTGTTCCAGATCGGCGAATGGCTGCTGGCGGCCGCGGCGCTGCTGACCTTGTGGTCGGGCCTGTCGTATCTGCGCGCGGCGTGGCCGATCATGAGCGCCGACACCGGCGGTCCGCGCTGAGGCGGCCCGGCGCCGGTTTCCGGCGCCATCGGCCGTTTTCCGGCATCGGGGCAGGGCGTCGTCGCGGGTTTTCTCGCCCGGCCCCCGTTAAGAAAGCAGTTGACAGTTTTCTTTCGATGCCTAAAATATCGCTTCCCTCAGCGGGAATAGCTCAGTTGGTAGAGCACTACCTTGCCAAGGTAGATGTCGCGAGTTCGAGTCTCGTTTCCCGCTCCAGATTTGAAAAGGGTTTCGGCAACGAAGCGCTTTGAAATCAAACCCCCTCGCGGGGGTTTGTTTTTTTAGACGAAGGCCGCGTCGTCCGCGAAGTTCGGGATTGCCAGCCGCCGTAGTGTTAAGGCAACATGTGTGGACGTCACCGGCCGGGTGGCAGAGTGGTTATGCAGCGGACTGCAAATCCGCGTACGCCGGTTCAATTCCGACCTCGGCCTCCAAACATCGCGGCATCGGTCAGCGCCATCGACCGGAGCCGCCAGCAAGATCAGCGGGAATAGCTCAGTTGGTAGAGCACTACCTTGCCAAGGTAGATGTCGCGAGTTCGAGTCTCGTTTCCCGCTCCAATCCGATGCGTCGCCCCGGCGACGCATCCGCGGTACCCAAGGCGCCCGGTTCGGCCGGACGCCTTTTCTTTCCCCGGCGCGGCGTCGTCCGGTTCGCGGGAAGGGCGAAAATCAGCGGGAATAGCTCAGTTGGTAGAGCACTACCTTGCCAAGGTAGATGTCGCGAGTTCGAGTCTCGTTTCCCGCTCCAAACCGACGCGACGCCAGGGCGGCGCGGATGCAGCAAACGAAGCGGTCGGCGCAAGCCGGCCGCTTTTTCTTTGTGCGTTCGATCCGGATGGCGATGCCGGCGAGCGACGCCGAGCGCGCATCGGCTTAGAAGGCCGGTGCTCTTTTCGTCGCTCCGCGGCGACGGCGCCGCGCTCGCGCGAGGCTCTCGTTCGCGAGATGCCGTGCGTCGTCCCAACGTCGTATCCTCGCGCCATCGACCGACGCAAGGACCGCCGCATGAGCATCGCCAACCCGCAGCTGCAGCAGTACGACTTCCTCGCCGAGATGCAGCGCGACGCTTACTTCCCGCCGCAGTTGGTGCAGAAGGGACGGCAGATCCTCATTCGCTTGTGCGAAGCCATCGAAGCGCAAAAGCCGCAATCGCTCGATGCGCTGTACGCGCTGACGCACGCGGCGACCGATGAGTTCAACGCGCTCGCCGAGGAGTTCTACGAACACGACAGCGAGATCGAAACCGCGGCGCGCGAGAACATCGGCCTGGATTTCGAGACGATCGCCAAGGCCTACGGGTTCGAGGCGGATGTCGAGGAATTGATCGCCACGCGCGATTGGTGACGGCGCGTGCGCCGCCACATCGCCGCCGATCGGTCCGATCGGGCCTTCACGAACCCGCGTCGCGCGGCGCTTGCGCCGGCGCGTGAATCCAATCGAGCGCCGGCTCCAGCCATTCGCGCCGCGGCAGGTAGAACGCGCCGTGCGACTTGCCGGTGGAGAGGCTCAACTCCTCGAACGACACCGGGCGCTCGCTGCGTTCGGCCAGCGAGCGGCAGCTTTTGCCGGCCAGATCGTCGCTGGTTTCGCGCATCGCCAGCACCCGGCCGGTGAGGCGCAGCTGCGGTTCGTCCTGACGGTCCCAGCACGCCGCCAGCAGCACGTAGCGCACGCCCGGGCGGCGCAGGAAGCTGGAGACATGGGTGGCGATCATGCCGCCCTTGGAGAAACCCACCACGACGATGCGCTGCTCCGGCACGCCCGCGCGCAGCAGGCCTTCGATCTGGGCGACGACCCGGCCCGCGGATTCGTTCACGTCGGCGTCGTGCGGCCGTTGCGAGGACACCACGGTCGCGCCGCGCGCGGACAGCGCATCGAGAATGGCGGGATAGTCGTACAGGCCGAAACGCGTATCGACCGGGCGCACGCCGCGGTCCTCGACGATGCGGCCGTGCAGATAGAACACGTAGGTGCGGTCGCGCTCGGGCCGTTCGGGCGGCACGCTGAGCACGGTGCCGGCGTGGGCGCTGCCGATCAGCAGCAGCGACAGGATGAGGCAGAGGCGTAAGCGCACGCGAAGCTCCTTGAGTGCGTCGGGATGCGGGCGTCTGGCGACGCATCGGCGATGGATTCGCCGTCGGGCGCAAGCGTAGACAGCGCGTCGGCCGCGAACCAGAAAATGCTTCTCGCGCTTGCCCCTAGAAAAATTTGTCCGGCCTCGCGGATGCGCGGACGCGACGCGCCAGCGACGGCGCGGCGCGATGAAGATCGATACGGAAGGATCGCAAGCGCCGCAACGGCGCGGACGCTGGTGCCCGGAGCCGGACTCGAACCGGCACGGCCGCGAAGCCGGCGGATTTTAAGTCCGCTGCGTCTACCGATTTCGCCATCCGGGCAGGATGCGGTGACGGGGCTAGTTTAGCCGATCCGCCCGCGGCGCAGGTTCGCCGGGCGGGGCGGCCGGTTTCGGCGCCGCGGCCGCGCTCGGCGCGGCCGCGGCGCGATACAGCGCAGCGTGGGGCCGCGGCTCGACGCGGCGGCGACGTTGCGACGAGACAGCGCTTCGCTGCGATCAAGCCGCGATACGGCGACGCTGCGAACGGCGGTGCAGCGGCTCCGCGGCGCGGCGGCCCCGCGTCACCGCAGCCCGCATCGCCGCACCCCGGCCGCGCGGAACGCGGCTCAGCCGCCGGCGACCGCGCCGCAAGCCGCGCCGGCCTTGCCGCGCTCATGGAACTCGATCCACAGCCCGAGATCGTCCTGGCTCGGCGCCAGGAACGACGCGCCCGACAGCCCGGCGTAACGCGTCAAGGTCTGTTCGTAGCCGCGCTCGACCCGCCGCTGCGCGCGGTCGAGATCGCTCACGCCGAGGCTGATCCCGGCGATCTGCGCACCGCCGCGCTTGAGCGCTTCGGCCGCGGCGCCGTCGCCGTCGGGCTGCAAGGCCAGCAGCCGGGTCGGGCCGACCGCCACGCAGTACCCGCGCGCGGCGATCTGCGGCAGGCGCACCGGCGTGGCGCGGTCGTAGCCGAGCTTGGCCAGTTGCGCGCGGTCGGCGTCGGCATCGGCCGACAGCAGCCACAAGCCCGACAACTCGCGCGCGCCGTTGGGATGCTCGCGGGCGATGCGGCGGTCGGCGGCGATGTCGGCGCGCACCGGCGCGTAGTGGATGTAGAACAAGCGGCTCGACAGCGGCGAGGGATCGAGCGCGAACAGGCTCCAGCGCGGCGCGGTGCCGGGGCCGGTGCCGTCGGGGTCGTTCGCCGCGGCGGAGAACACCGGCGTGGTCTGAATGCCTTGCGCTTGCAACGCGGTGCGCGCGGCGTCGAGCGCTTCGGTGTGGAGGCCGAACATGCGCGCGCCGGCGGCGCCGCGCAGTTGCGCCTGATCGGCCTGCGCGCCGGGATCGAGCGCGCGGCCGTTGCCGTTGAGCGCCAGCAGTTCGATGAAGCGTTCGTCGTCGAGGCGCACATAGCGGTTGGTCAGGCCGTCCTGTTCGCGGCCGGGCGCGACCTGGAAGCCGAGCTTGACCGTCATCGCGGCGACGATCTGGTCGAGGCTGCGGCCCCACAGCAGCGTATGGTCGAGGCGTTCGCGCGCGGCCTCGCGCGCGATGGGCGCGGCGACGGCGAAGGTGGACAGCGAGAAGGTCAGAACGGCGGCAGCGAGAGAAGTGAGCAATCGCACGGTAGTCGGGCTCGGTTGGGGAAGGGGAGAGTCGGGCGTCGCGTCGCTGCCGCGGCGCCGGTTCGGCGCTGCGGTCGGGGCGCTCTTCAGGGAAGGGCCGCTCGGCGCAGGGCGGGCGGCGCCCCAGTCAGCTGCGGAAACGTTCGTCGGCGCATCGCGGCGATCCGTGAGGAGGCGCCCAGCCTCGCGTCCAGGCGCCCGCAGCGCGCGCAGAAACGGCCGGCCGTCAGCACGAAAGGATGACTTTCGCCTCTGTCGGCCGCGGCCGCCCAGGCCGAGGATCGCCGCATGGCCGACCGTCCCTCGTGCTATCCCGAACCGCCGCGCGCCGCCAAGCCGCGCGAACACGCCGATTTCGGCGCGCCGCGCCTGGACGTGCTGACCGTGCCGGTGCCGCAGGGCTTGTTCGACACTCCGTTCGATCCTCGCCATGTGCTGTGCCTGCACCAGGGCGGCCCGGTGCCGGTGAGCTATCGCGAAGGACGCTTTGATCGCAGCGGCGTGCGTCTGCAAGGCCAGTACTGCGTGTCGCCGGCCAACGGCAGCACCCGTTGGACCATGTCGGGGCCGGCGATCTCGCTGCTGCTGCGGATGACGCCGGAGCTGCTCGACGACACCGCGCAAGCGATGGGTTCCGGCGGCGGCCCTATCGAACTGGCGCCGGCCGCGCATCTGCGCGATCCGCAGATCGAGCGCATCGGCGCGATGATGCAGGCCGAGGACCGCGACCGGTATCCGAGCGGACGCCTGTTCGTCGATGCGCTCGCCGACGCCTTGGCCGCGCGCCTGCTGTCGCTGCAACAGCGCAGCTTCGCGGCCGCGTCCGGCGCGCCCGTGCGGGCGTTGCCGGCATGGCGCTTGCGGCGGGTGATCGACTACATCGAAGCGCACCTCGACGCCGATCTGAGCTTGGCCGAACTCGCCGCCGTCGCCGGTTTCAGCGTGTCGCACTTCAAGCCGCTGTTCAAACGCGCTACCGGCGTGCCGGCGCATCGCTTCGTGCTGGCGCGGCGGGTCGAGCGCGCGCGCGAGCGGGTGCTCGACGGCGCGACGGGATTGAGCGAAATCGCGCTGGAAACCGGCTTCGCCGATGCCAGCCACATGGCGCGGTGCATGCGACGTTTGATCGGGATTACGCCGATGCAGTTGCGGCAGAGCCGCGAATGACGCGCGGATGGGTCGCGGCGGTCACTCCGCCGGCGCGTCGCCGCGGGTTTCGCCGTGCTCGCGCCGCAGCCGCTTGAGCTTGCGCTCCAGCGCGGCTTCGCGTTTTTCCAACTCGGCCACGCGCAGACGCAGTTCCTCGGCCTGCGCATCGTGGCGTTCGCGCACCGCGTCGCTGGCCAGATCCAGCGCCTGCAACCACAGTTGCCGCAACGGCGTGGGCACGTCCTCGGCCACCGGCGCCAGCTGCAGGCGCGTGGCCAGGCCGGCGTAGAAACGCCGCAGCATCGGGTGCAGGCGATTGGGCGAGCCGCTGCCGTACACCGCGCGGATGCCTTCGACCGTGGGCTGCACGCCGGCGCGCAGCATGCGCCAGGCGATTTCCTCGAGCTGCGCTTGCTCCAGCGGCGCGCGCCGGCCGGGCAGGCGGCCTTCGTCGGCCAGCGACTGGCGGATCTTCCACAGCGCGTCGTGGTCGGTCGCCATCGCCGCGCGCCTAGGCCAACTCGAACGCCGCGGCGGCGTCGAATTTTTCCTTGAGGAAACGCTCGCTCAGCAGCAGCGATTCGGCGTCGCCGGCGAAGGCTTCGCGCGAGATGCGCTGCAGCGATTGATCGAGCAGCGCCAGTTGCTGCGACAGCGTCTGCGCCGCGGTGCGGCCGTCCTTGAGCGCCTGGGTGCGGGCGAACACCGGCGGCAGTTTCAGATAGCCGCCGAGCATGTCGGGCAGATAGCGGCGCAGGCTTTCCTGCACGGCGAACGCGGCCGAGGCCGACAGCGCGCCGGATTGGCGCAACTCGCGCAGGCGCGGCAGCAATTCGTCGAGCGTCTGCTGGATGCTGCGCAAGCTCGCCAGCGCTTCGGCCGGCACGCGCTTGGCGACCTCGCCGATCAAGCGGTCGAGGTGTTCGATCAAGGCCTCGACCGGCAACTCGGCTTCGGCGATGCGTTCGCCGAGCCGGTCGCGCGGCCACGCCAGCGCGCCGACGCCGTACAGGCCGAGCACGATCAGCGGCCAACCGCGATCGATCACGCCGGCGAACAGCAAGCTCAAACCGATCAGCCCGCACACGCAGCCGGCGATGTTGCGGTTGCCGTACAGATACAGCCGCAGGCGTTGGCCCAGGCCCGGCGTGGTGGGAGCGACCGGCAGCGTCATCACTGGTATCCGCGGATGTCCTTGAACACCAAGGTCAGCGATTTGCTCTTGGCGTCGAAGACCTGGCCGCCGGTGGCTTGCGCCAGCGCCTTCATTTCGTCCGGATCGGCGTCGCCGAACAGGATCGGGAACACCCGGATCGAGCGCAGCGCCTCGTCCTGGGCGGCGTGCCAGGCCAGGAACTCGCGCAGGTCGCTGCCTTCGGTGTTCTCGCCGTCGCTCATCAGCACCACGGTGTAGTAGCGCGGCTCGCGCGCGGCGCGCTTGTCGGCGGCGAGTTCTTGCAGCGCCTGGCGCACGCTGTCGAAGATCGCGGTGCCGCCGTCGGGGCGCATCGGCGCGATGTCGGCGCGGATCGCGGACAGCGTGGCGGCGTTGCTGGCGGCGTCGGCGCCCATGTCGAACGAGCGGGTGCGGCCCGGACGCGAGGAGAAGGTCAGCACGCCGATGCGCTCGCGGTTTTGGAAGCGCGCGTAGCGATCGGTGAGGCTGTCGGCGCTGCCGCCGGCGAGGGTGGTCATCGCCGCCTTCATCGCTTCCATTCGGCCGTCGTTGCCCATCGAGCCGGACAAGTCGAGCACGTAGCGCGAGGTCGCGGGAATGCGCATGTCGGCGAGGAAGCCTTGCAGCAGGCTTTCGATCACCTGCGGCTGGCCGGGAAAGGGCAGTTCGATCAGCGTGCGCTGCGGGATCGCCGCCGCGGCCTGCGCTTCGGGATTGACCGGCCGGCGCAGCGTGGCCGCGGACAAGCGCGTCTGGAACGCGGGCGAGCGCAGGAACGCGATCAGCTTGTCGTAGTCGGCGCGCTTGCCGGCCTCCAGCAGCATCAGCGGATAGTCGGCGGTGACGATGCCTTCCTTCGGATAGACCAGACTCAGCGGTTCGCTCAGGCGGCCGTCGCGGTTGAGGCTCAGCAACACCGATTCGTAATTGATCAGGCCGTCGACCTTGGCTTGCTCGCGCGCATACGCCTCGGCCAGCCAGCCCGACGAGCCGGCGGTCATGCGCTGGCCCTGGAAAAAAGCCTTGAGCGCGGGATTGGCGACGTCGGCCTCGGTCAGCGCATCGGGATTGGCCGCCAGCGCGGCGGCGATGCCGATCAGCGCGGTGAAGCCGGTGTTGCTTGAGGTCGGGTTGGTCATGCCGAAGCTGAAGCGGCCCGCGCGCGAGGCTTCGGCGATGTCCTTCCAGGTCGGATCGCTCTTGTCCCAGCCCAGCTCGCGCGCCTTGGAGGCCTTCACCCCCAGCACCACCGGCGACAGCATGATTTTTTCTTGCGCGAGCAACCGCTGCTTGAGCGCGGGATTCATCGCCAGATACTTGCCGTGACTGACCCAGACCGCGTCGAACTTTTCGCCCGCGGCGAGGCGGTCGATGGCGTCGAGGGTACCGGCGTAGGTGAAGCGCAGGCGCACACCGGTGGCCTTGGCGATCTCGTCGCCGAGCTGGGTGTCGACGTCCTTGAGTTCGGAGCCGGCCAGGACGGTGAAGGCGGTGGCATCGTCGGCGCGGGCGGCGCCGCCGTCGCCGGCGTTGTCGCCGGAGCCGTTGCCGCCGCCGCAGGACGCGAGCAGCAGCGCGGCGAAGGCGAGCAGGGCGCGGTGCGCGAATCGGGTCATGTGGGCCTTCCTGTGGCGGGTGGTTACTGACGCTGCAACGGTGGGAACGCGAACCGCCGAAACCGAGCCTTCCACCCCGTCGTTCCGGCGAAAGCTGGAGTCCATACCCTTCACCCCGTCATTCCGGCGAAAGCTGGAGTCCATGCCCTCCACCCCGTCATTCCGGCGAAAGCTGGAGTCCATACCCTCCACCCCGTCATTCCGGCGAAAGCCGGAATCCATTTTGACGTTGCTCTTTTTCGTACTCGCGAAGGCAGAAGCAACGGCAAGATCAAAATGGATTCCGGCTTTCGCCGGAATGACGGTGTGAGGGGTATGGGTTCCGGCTTTCGCCGGAACGACGGGGCGGGGAAGGTGCGGGGTCATTGGGGGACGCGCGGCCGGGTTACAGCGAAACCGGCCCCGACGGCGCGGCGATGCTGCGCTGCACCGCCGTCACCGCCTCGCGTTCGCGGTTCATGCGCGCCTCGCCCTTGGCGATCAGGCCGCGCAGCTGTTCGATGTTGCTGCCCATCGCGCCGATCGCCTTGCTGCGGAACTCGTCCATGCGGTCGAGCGCGGCGAAGGTGGTGTCGAAGGCGTTCTGCAAGGTCTGCACGCCGATCAGCGGATTGCTCTGGAACTCGGCGACGCGGTCCACGTGCTGGCCGAACTGGGCCGAAGTCGAGGCGATCAGGCCCTCGATCGCGCGCGAGGACGACTTGAGCGCGTCCATCACCTGCAATTGATAGCCCTGCGCGCGCGCCAGGGTCGCGGCGATCGACAGGCTGGACATGCCGATGGTGGCCATGCGGTCGCAGCCGTTGCGCAGCTCGCGCCCGGTCTTGCGCAGGCCTTCGAGCATCTTGTAGCCGTTGATGCAGACCAGGATCTGGGTCTTGATGTCGACGCTGGCCTGACGCACGTAGAACAGCACTTCCTGCTCCACGGCCTTGGCCCGCGCGGGATCGGAGGCCTTGAGCGACTCCAGCGCCGCGCTGAGCTTGCCGTCGAGCTGCTCGGCGAACACGTCGGCGGCCTTGAGCCGGGTCAGCGCTTCCAGCAGCTTCTGCATGGTCGCGTACAGCGCCTGATCGTCGCGCGCCAGTTCGTCCTGCACGCCGTAGAGGTTGTCGATGGTCTTGCGGATCGATTCGCCGGCCGAGTCGAAACGCTGCAAGTAAGCGCGCAGCTTGTTGCCGAACGGAATCAGGCCGAGCAGCTTGTGCGCGGCCAGCAGGTCGCCTTCCTTGGACGGGTTGAGGTCCTCGAACAGGATGCGCATCTCGCTCATCACCTTGAACGCCGGGCTGTCGGCGTCGGCGACGAAGTTGCGGTCGAGGAATTTGTTGGTCAGCAAGGTGCTGTCGCCGATTTCCTTGCGGCCGAGGCGGAACGCGCTGTCCACACGGCTGCGGAAGTCTTCCGACTGCGGGTCGAGCGCGAGCAGGTCGGCGATGAACTGGTCGGCCTGGGACAGCACCTGGGTGCGGGTTTCGTCCTTGAACGGGATCATCGCCGCGGCCTGGTCGGGCTCGGCGACGGTCATCGCCGGCTCGGGCATTTCCAGGGTCAGCGGGGCGACGGGTTCGGCGAGGGCGGTGGTCTGGGTCGTGCTCATGGCGGCGTTCCTTCAGTGGCCCAGCCGCGATTCGATGCGGCCGATCATGCGTTCGAGGAGGTCGTAGGTCGGCGGATCGACCACATCGACCAGTTGTTGCGGCATCTCGATGCCGCGCTTGGCGGCGTCGGCGAACAAGGCGGCGTTGTCGGGGCCGCGCAGGCCGTAGCGCGCGGCGATCTCGCGCACCTTGGGATTGCGCTCGAACGCCTCGGCGAAGCGCGCGCCCTTGTCGCTGAGCGCGACCAGGGTGTGCTTGGTCAGCACCGTGGGTTGCGGGTACAGCAGCACCATCTCCGGGTCCACGCGCGGGTGCTTGAACGCGTACTCCAGGAATTGCTGCTCGTAGATCATCACCAGCGGCGACTTGCCCATCTTCATGGTGACGTAGTCCTCGAACGGGCCGGAGGAACTCGATTCCTGATAGCCCTGCTTGGAGAACAGATGCACGAGCCGGTCGGCGACCTGATCGGCGGCGCTTTCGCTGGCGACCACGTCGTCGCCGTTGGCCAGATAGCTCGCCAGCGCCAGATACATCGCCGCCGAGTTGCTGGTGCGCACGTCGGTGCTGGTGATCAGCACGGATTTGCCGACCGCGTAGTTCGGATTGGGCTGCAAGTCCTTCCAGCGCGCGCCGCTTTCCATCAACGCCACCAGCTTGCGCATGTCGACGATGAAGTAGGCGTTGCCGCGCTTGCCGACGATGCCGTTGGCTTCCAGGGTCGGCAGCAGCGGTTTCCAGCTGGCCACCGTCATCGGCGTGTAGAAGCTGTTGTAGATGCGGCGCGAACCGGTGGCGTCGGCGATCTTGCGCGCGGCGGCGGTGCCGGCGGGGTAGGCGACGTCGAAGCTTTTCAGGTCCGGGCGGGTGGCGATCTCGCGCGAGCCGGCTTTTTGCACGTCCAGCACGAGGTTGTCGGCCAGCAAGGCCTGGGCGAGTTCGGGGTCGCGCAGGAAATCGAGCTTTTCCGAACCGGTGAGCACGCGCACGGTGACCCGGGCGGCGGCATCGGCGCTTTGTTTGCGCGCCGCCGCGTCGGCGCGGTCGTCGGCGCGCTTGCCGTTGAACGACACCACGATGCCGGCGATGACGCCGAGCAACAACACCGCCGCGAACGCGGGGCCGAGGATCTTCCTCATTGGCGAACCTCCTTATTCGCGGGCAGCGTATGGCCTATGTATGACCTATGTTTGACAGTCGGGGCCGGGGCGCGGGGATTCGGACCGGCGGCATCGGGGCCGATGGCCGGTTCGTGGCGGGGCATCGCCGCGACGCCGGCGTTCGCGGGTAAGCCTTCGCGGCCGCGGGTTTTCGCCCGGAGGCGGACGATCCGGCCCTGCGAACGGGCCGCCGCCGCGCCTTGGTCATCCGTCGCCGCCCCACTGCCGCACGGCCCGGCGCTGTACGCCGTGCCCGCGCAGGCTCAGATGATCTTCAAGGTGATCGCCTTGAGCACCGCGCGGGTGCGGTCGCGGGTGCCGAGCTTGTCGAAGATTTCGATCAGATAATTCTTCACCGTGCCTTCGGTGACGTGGATGGCTTGGCCGATCTCGCGATTGGTGTACCCGCCCGCCAACAACCTCAGGATCGCCAACTCGCGCTTGTTGAAGCCGGCGCTGGGCGCGCTGCGTTCGGCGTAGGCGTAACGCTCGCGCACCGCGTCGGTCGACAGCGGCGACAGCGCGCGTTCGCCGCCGGCGACCGCTTCGATGGTGTCGACCAGTTCCATCGGCGAGGCGTGCTTGAGCAAGAAGCCGCGCGCGCCGCTGGCGACCGCTCGCAGCGCCAGTTCGGGATCGTCGAAGGTGGTCAGCAAGATCACCGGCGGCGCGCCGGCCGCGTAGCGCAGCCGTTCGCACACGCCGAAGCCGTCGAGCAGCGGCATGCGGATGTCGCACAGCACCACGTCCACCGGCGTCGCGGTCAGCGCGGTCAACAGCGCTTCGCCGTCGCCGGCCTCGGCGACGATGTCGAAGCGGGCGAAGCCGCCGAGCAGGGCTTTCAAGCCGCCGAGGACCAAGGCCTGATCGTCGGCGAGCGCCAGCCGCAAGCGCGCGGGCCGCAGCGCGCTCATCGCGCCGGCAGCCAGCCGAGCAGGCGCACGCCGCCGTCGGCGTCGCGGCCGACGTCGAGGTCGCCGCCGAGCGCGCGCAAGCGCTCGCGCATGCCGGTCAGGCCGTGGCCGGCGCGCAGTTCGCCGTGGCCGCGGCCGTCGTCGCGCAGTTCCAGCAGCAGGCGCTCGCCGTCGCGGCGCAGGCTCGCCCACAGGTTGCGCGCTTCGCCGTGGCGGGCGGCGTTGGTCAGGCCTTCCTGGAACGCGCGCAGCAAGGCCTCGGCTTGCTCCAGGTCGGCCGCGCGCGCGTCCGGCTCGATGCGCAGATGCACCTGCGGGCGCGGGAAGGCGGCGGCGACGCGCTGCAAGGTCGCGCCGAGGTCGAGCCCGTCGTGCAGGCGCAGCTGCCGCGCCAGCGCGCGCAGGTCGTCGAGCAGTTCGTCGGTGAGCCGCGCGCACAGCGCGATCGCGGCCGGCGCGTCGAGGTCGCGGTTGTACTGCAGCGCGGCCAGATTGAGCTTGAGCGCGGCGAGCTTGTGCCCGGCCACGTCGTGCAGTTCGCGCGACAGGCGCAGGCGTTCCTCGCTGCGCGCGGTCTCGGCCAGCAGCCCGCGCGCGGCCAGCAGCTCGGCGTGGGTGCGCGCCAGCGCCGCGCGCGCGGCTTCGCTGCGCCGGTGCGCGCGCACCAGCAGGATCGCGAACAGCTGCAGGCTCGCGTGCAGTGCGACGTGGGTGTAGGGCGCGTCCATGCCGCGCCAGAGCAGCACGATCGCCAGCAGCGCGGCGTTGTTCAGCGCATAGGCGGCGGTCAAGGCCGGCAGCGGCAGCAGCGCGGCGAATTCCAGCATCGGCAGGATCAGCAGCGCGGCCGCGGAGTTGTAGCGGTACAGCGCGACCAGGGTCAGCGCCAGCGCGCACAGCGCCGCCGCGCAGGCCAGCCGCGCGCCGCGCGCGCGCCAGCGCAGCGACACCGCGTAGAGCAAACCGAAGCCCAGATGCAGGCCGCGCGCCAGCGCCGCCACCGGCAGCCCGGCGGCCGCATCGGTGGCCTGCACCGGGCCGGTCCACAGTTCCAGCCCGACCGCGGCCCAGGCCAGCAGGCCGGCCAGGATCGCGACGGGGTGGCGCAGGGGCGCGATAGCGGACATGGGCGCAGCTTCGCGCCGGCGCGGGGCCGGTACAAGCGCGGCGCCGGCTCCTGGGCGAATCGATGACTTTCGTCACCGCTTCGGCTGACTTGCGCTATCTGCCGGACGCGGCGGCCGCGGCCGAGACTGCGCCGCACCCCGTCCCGGAGCCGCGCCGATGATCCGCCGAAACCGTTTCGCCCGCGTCCTGCTGGCCGCGCTCGCCCTCGCCGCGGCTACGGCCGCGGCCATCGCCGCGTGGCCGGCGATCCGCATCGGCGCAGCCAACGCCACCGCCACGCCCTTGCCGCGCGAACGTCCGGCCGATCCGGCCGCGGTGCGCGAGGCCTATGCCTATCTGCCGGCGCACACCCGTTTCGACGCCTTCGTCGCCCTGCATCGCGGCCGCGAACTCGCGCGCTGGGGCGAGGCCGATCTGCCGATCAACACCCATTCGGTGCGCAAGAGCCTGCTCAGCGCGCTGTACGGCATCGCCATCGCCCGCGGCTATGTGCGGCCGGAGCAGACCTTGGCTGAACTCGGCATCGACGACCGCGTGGTGCCGCTGACGCCGATGGAGAAAACCGCGACCGTGCGCGACCTGCTGATGTCGCGCTCGGGCATCTACATCGAAGCGGCCGGCGAAGCGCAGGGCATGAAGGACGGTCGCCCGCGCCGCGGCTCGCACCGGCCGGGCGAGTTCTTCTACTACAACAACTGGGACTTCAACGCGCTCGGCACGATCTTCGAGCGGCGCACCGGCCTGAGCATCGGTGAGGCGCTCGAGCAATGGATCGCGCGGCCGCTGGGCATGACCGCGTTCAAGGCCGCGCACGTGATCTACGACCAACCGTCCTACAGCGAACACCGCCAGTTCGTGATCTTCATGTCGGCCGCCGATCTGGCCCGCTTCGGCATGCTCTACGCCGACCAGGGCCGCTGGAACGGGCGCCAAATCGTCCCCGCCGATTGGGTGCGCGACAGCACCCGCGCCTGGTCGCCCGTGCCCGACCGCGATCCGTTCGACGCCTACGGCTACCTGTGGTGGCTCGACCGCGACGCCGACACCGTGTGGGCCGACGGCTGGGGCGGGCAGTTCATGATCGTCGACGCGCGCCGCCACCTGGTGCTGGTCTCGCGCAACGACACCGGCCGCAGCCTGCTGCAACTGGGCTGGTTCGCGCTGTTCGACGGCGACGGCTGGCGCAGCCATCACCAGCATCTGCACGCGCTGATGATCCGCGCGGCGGGGGAGGCGGCGTCGCCGGCGGCGGAGCCCTCGCGATGATTGCCGACGTGGCCGGATTCGCGCGGGTTTTGCGTCAAGATGGCTTCCCTCCCGCCGCCGAGGTCCGTATGTTTCCCGCCGATACCGAACAAGCCATGCGACTGATCCGCTCCCTCGGCGCGCCGGCGCGACTGCAGCGCCACGTCGAGTTGGTCAGCCAGGCCGGCGAAGCACTGCTGGCCTTGCTGCGCGAGCAAGCCATCGAAGTGGATGAAGCCTTCGTCCGCGCGGGCATCGTTTTGCACGACGCCGGCAAGATTCGCCATCCGGCCGAATTGCACGGTCCGGGCAGCGAGCACGAGCCCAGCGGCGAAGCCATGTTGCGAGACGCGGGCGTATCGCCGGAACTGGCGAGGGTCTGCCTGTCGCACGCGCGATGGGCGGCGATGGAATGCCGACTGGAAGAGCTCGCCGTCGCGCTCGCCGACAAGTTGTGGAAGGGCGTGCGCAAGACCGAGTTGGAGGAACGCTTCATCGAAGCGGCCGCGGCGGCGAGCGGCCAAGACCGCTGGGCCATGTTCGTGGCCCTGGATTCGGGTTTCGAACGTATCGCGGCCGACGGTCCGCAGCGGCTCGCGCGCAGCGCGGTGTGACACTTGTCGGTGGTCTCAGGAGGAGGGCGGTTGTACCCTGAGGCCATACTCCCGCCCTCGCGCCGACGTTGCCCGCAACGCCGGCGCGGCGGCGTTTACGCCATTCCGACCAAGAGTCCATCGCATGACGCTCATCGTCACCGGCAGCGCCGGCCACCTCGGCGAAGGTTTGATGCGCCTGCTGCGCGCTCAGGGCCGCGAGGCGCGCGGCATCGATATCAAGCCTTCGGCGTTCACCGACCGGGTCGGCTCGATCGCCGACCGCGAGTTCGTCGCTGAGGCTGTGCGCGGGGCGAGCGGGGTGATCCATGCCGCGACCCTGCACAAGCCGCATGTCGCCACCCACAGCTATCAGGATTTCGTCGACACCAACATCACCGGCACGCTCAATCTGCTGCAGGCCGCGTGCGAGCAAGGCGTGGAGTCGTTCGTGTTCACCAGCACCACCAGCGCGTTCGGCGCGGCGCTGACGCCGGCGCCGGGCGAGCCGGCGACCTGGATCGACGAGCGCGTGGCGCCGATTCCGAAGAACATCTACGGCGCCACCAAGGTCGCCGCCGAAGGCTTGTGCGAGTTGTTCCACCGCCGCCACAGGCTGCCGGTGCTGGTGCTGCGCACCTCGCGCTTCTTCCCCGAGGACGACGACGACGCTGCGCGGCGCGGCGAGTACGACACCGCCAACAGCCAGGCCAACGAACTGCTGTACCGCCGCGCCGATATCGACGATGTGGCCCAGGCCCATCTGCGCGCGATCGAACGCGCGCCGGCGCTGGGCTTCGGCCGCTACATCGTCTCGGCGACCACGCCGTTCGCGCGCGAGCATCTGGCCGAACTCAGCGTCGACGCGGCGGCCGTGGTGCGGCGCTTGTTCCCGCGTTGCGCCGAGTTGTACGCGGCGCGAGGCTGGAAGCTGTTTCCGCATCTGGACCGGGTCTACGTCAACGCCGCCGCGCGCCGCGATCTGGGCTGGGAGCCGCGCTACGGCTTCGATTACGTGCTCGATTGCCTGGAGCGCGGGCTGGACTTCCGCAGCGCGTTGGCGCACGAGGTCGGGGTCAAGGGCTATCACCCGCAGCGCTTCGACGACATGCCCTATCCGGTGGCCTGAACCGCCGCCACGGCGCCGTCGCGGCGGCCGGCTACAATGCCCGCACGCGCCGCCGTTTCCGCGGCGCAGGAGCCGCCGAATGCCAGGGAGCGCCGCCATGCCCACACCGATTCCGCCGTCCACGCGAGCGCCGCGCGCATGAGCTGGACCGCGCTGATCTGCCTGGGCGCCAGCGACGGCCCGCGCGCGGAGAATCTGCTCGACGCCGCCGCGCAGTTGCTGGCCGAACCCGATGCGGCGCTGGCCGCGGCGTCGGAGCTTTATGGCGATCGCCATCGCCTGCACGCCGGCGGCGCCACCTTGAATCTGGTGCTGGCGGTGGAGTGGCAGGGCGCGTCGCAGCCCGAAGCGCTGGAGCGCCGGTTCAAGCGCATCGAAGCTGGTTTCGGCCGCGAGCGCGATCCGCGCCGGCGCATGCCGGTGCCGCTGGACATCGATCTGCTCGGCGCGCTCGACGCCGGCGGGTCGCGCTGGCAGGCGCGCTACGATCCCGGCCGCGGCTATCTGTTCCATGGCCTGAGCCAGTTGCCGTTGCCGCCGCTGCAAGCCGCGCTCGACGCGCTGCAGCGCCAGCGCGGCTTCCGCGGCGAAGACAACGCACACGGCTTCTACGCGTACGCCGGCGCGGCTTTCGTGCGCCGCTATCTGCTCGAACGCGCCGCGCAATTGCGTGCGGCCGACGGCCAACGGGAGACCGGTTGATGAGCGCGACGACCACGACCTTGGTCACCGGCGCTTCGCGTCGGATCGGCCGCGCCTTAGCCGAAGCCTGCCTCGCGCGCGGCGAGCGCGTGGTCGCGCACCGCCGCAGCGCGGCCGCGACGCCCGAGCCGTATTCGGCGCCGGTCGAGGCATGGTGCTGGGAGATGCAGGAGCCGCTGACCGAACTGCCGGCGCAAGACATCGATCATCTGATTCTCAGCGCCTCGCTGTTCGAGCGCGGCCATGCCTGGAACGCGCTCTCTGCCGACGCCGGCCCGGGCAGCGCCAGCGCCGACGAGCGCGAGCGCTTCGCCCGCCAACTGCAGGTCAATCTGTTGGCGCCGTGGGAGCTGGCGGTGCGCCTGCACGCGCGGCGGCCGCTGCGTTCGGTGGTGATGCTGCTCGACACCTATCTGGACCGCTCGTTTCCCGGCCACGCCGCGTATCAGGTCAGCCGCGCCGCCGGCGCCGGGCTGGTGCGCGGATTGGCGGCGGAACTGGCGCCGTGCCGGGTCAACGCGGTGGCGCCGGGCACGGTGTTGCCCTCGGTGCGCGATCCGGCGCAGCGCGCCGAACAGGAAGACGCGATCGCCGCGCGCACGCTGCTGGGCCGCATCGGCGCGGTCGAGGACGTGGTGGGCGCGGCGATGTATTTGCGCGATGCGCCTTACGTGACCGGCGAAATCCTGCGCGTCGACGGCGGACGCTTCAAACTCTAACGAGGCCGTCTGTTGTCCTCCTGTAGGAGCGGCGCGAGCCGCGACCGCGACAACGCAACTGCGTCGAAACTCGCGCAATAGTCGCGTCGTCGCGGTCGCGGCTCGCGCCGCTCCTACAGGGAACTCGCCGGCGTTCGCGGAGCCGCGGGCGCCGATATCGCTCTCCTCCCGAATCAAGGAAGACCATGAAGATCATCCAGGGCGACTTGCTGCAACTCGCCGCCGACGGCCGCTTCGACGTGATCGTCCACGGCTGCAATTGCCAATGCCGCATGGGCCGTGGCATCGCGTTGAGCATCCGCGAGCGTTTCCCCGCCGCCTGGGACGCCGATCAGCGCACCGTGCCGGCGGATCGCGGCAAGCTCGGTACCTACAGTCAGGCGTCAGTGGAGGAGAACGGCCACCGCTTCGTCGTCGTCAACGCCTACACCCAGTTCCATTGGCAAGGCGAGGGCGTGCTCGCCGACTACGAAGCCATCGGCCGGGCGATGCGTTCGATCGCGCGCGAGTTCCACGGCCAGCGCATCGGCTATCCGCTGATCGGCGCGGGCCTGGCCAAGGGCGATTGGAAGGTCATCGCGCCGATCATCGACGAGGCCTTGGCCGGCGAGGATCACACGCTGGTCGAGTTCACCGGCTGAGCGCGCGGGGCGGCGTGGGTCGAGGCCGAAGCCGCGCGTCCGCCGAATCGCGACGTTAGCCGTCTTCCTGCCCGCCATGCCCGCGAGCGCGCGCTTGGTTTTGTTTCGCCGCCGCCGAACATGCGCGGTCTTCGGCTGCGGCTGCGAGCGCTGCATCGCGGAACCCGCTCACGAAAACGCCCGCGGCGCGCCGCGGGCGTTCTTACGATCATCGGCCGCGCCTCAAGCCTGCGCGGCCAACTCCGCCATGCGCTGGGCGATGCGCCGGCGCGCATCCTCGGAATTGCTGCGCGCGCGCTGCCAGGCCGAGCGCGCCGCGCCCTGCGCCTGTTCCCAGTTCAAGGCCGAACCCAGGCGGATGCGCTGATAGCGCCCGCGCAAGTCCAGCCCGGGATCGTCGAAATCGCGGTCGGGGTGTTCGAGTTGGATCGAGATGCCGACATAGAACGCCGGCGCGTAATCGCTGAAATGCAGTCCTTCGCGATAGAACTCCGCTTCGCGGTAGTGGCTGGCCCAATAGCTCAGCCCGGGCGTGGTCGGAGTGGGGCGGCCTTGCAGGGTGGTCGTCATCGCTCTGGCTCCGCTTAGGAACCCCTGTGCGCGCACCCTAGCCCACGGCGATGTTAGTTGTCCGTTACGGATGATGCGCGTTGCGTGAAGTGTGAATGGGGAAGCGCTTCCTTGCGCGCAATCGCCCGGCGCGGAAAAGTCCGGCCGGGCGAGGGTTTACGCGAGCGAGCGTGAGGCCGGCGGCGCGGCCTCGCGCCGACGCCGCGCTTACGGCCCTTGCGCCGCGGTCACCGCGGCATTGGCGTCGATCAAGCCCGGCCCGCAACCGCCCGGACACTTGGCCGCAACGATCGGCCGCGCGGTGTTGGTCAGGATCGTTTGCACCTGCGCGGTGTTGAGCGCCGGCTTCACCGACTTGATCAGCGCGACCACGCCGGCCACGTGCGGCGCGGCCATCGAGGTGCCTTGATAGAAGTCGTAGCCGTTGGCGTCGACGGTCGAGAGCACGCCGCGGTTGGCGTGGTTCTGCGTGCATTTGCCGCTGACCGATTCGCCCAGGGCGAGGAACTCGGCCGCCGGCGAGCAGGTTTCGCCGCCCGGCGCGGTGATGTCGATGCCGGCGCCGTAGTTGGAATACCACGCGCGGTTGCCGTTGATGTCGCTGGCGGCGACGGTGATGGTGTTCGGGCAGCTGGCCGGAGTGAAGCCGGACACGTCGTTGTTGCTGTTGCCGGCGGCGACCACGACGATGGAACCGTTGGCGGTCGCGGCGTTGATCGCGTCGCGGTACGCCAGGGTCTGCGTGCAGGCTTGCGCGCCGCCGAGCGACAGATTGATCACGTCGGCCGGATTGGGATTGGCCGGAATGCCGCTGACCGTGCCGCCGGATGCCCACACGATGCCGTCGGCGATGTCGGAGGTGGCGCCCACGCCGCTGTTGCCGAGCACGCGCACCGGCAGGATCTTGGCGTTGCGCGCCACCCCGGCCACGCCGGCGCTGTTGTTGGTGACCGCGGCGATGGTGCCCGACACATGCGTGCCGTGCTTGACGTTGGACGAATCGGTGGCGTTGTTGTCGCGGCCGTTGCCGTCGTTGCCGCCGCCGCAGTTGTACGGCAAGCCCGCGAACAGGCAAGCCAGGCCGAGGCCGTTGACCGAGGCGACGAAGTCGTAGCCCGGCAACAGATTGGCGTTGAGGTCGGTGTGCGAGAGGTAGCCGCTGTCGACCACCGCGACCACCACGCCGGCGCCGTCGGCCTTGTCCCAGGCGCTGGGGCCGTTGATGCCGACCGCGCTGTCGGCGTAATGCCACTGCTCGTTGTAGCGGGTGTCGTTGGGCGTGAGCTGGGCGCTCATCAACAGGTCGGGTTCGACGTATTCCACGCGCGGGTCGGCGGCGATGCGCTTCATCAGCGCGATGGCGTCGCTGCGGTCGAGGCCGCGGTCGGCGCGGATCACGTCGGCGCCCATCGACATGCGGCGCAGGTGCGACAGGCCCAGGCGCGGCTGGCCCTTGGCCGCCGGCAACGCGGCGGCGGCGCGGCCGAGCGCGGCGTCGAACTCGGCGGCGCTGGCGCGGGCGCTGCTGCCGGCGCGGTATTTGACGATGAATTGATCGTAGCTGCCGCCGGCTTGCAGGCCGGCGATATTGACGGTGGCGGCGACCGCGGGCGCGGCGCAGACCGCGGCCAGGGCTGCGGCGGTGGCCAGGGCGAGCGGGCGCAGGGCGCGGGCAGCGGCGTGGAGGCGTGGCAAGGTCGGGTACGACATCGGCGAAGTCCTCACGTTGGATAGGCCGCGAAGGGCGGCGGGGACGGGCCGGGCCCGGTCCGAAGCAAGGGGCATCGCATGCGCGCGTACGGCGGATCGGCGATGCCGGCGGGGTTGGCCCGGGTCCACTGTAGGCGCGGGCGCCGCCGCGAAAATCGGCAGAAATGCCTGTAAAACAAGCTGAATCAGTGATCGCGCGCACCGTTGGACGCTGCCGCCAAGTTTCGGTTGCGGGCCGCGGCCGCCGCCGCCGCGCGTTCGGCACGACCGTGCGGGGCCATGCGCGGGCGTGCGGGATTGGGCCGATGCGCCGCCGCCGTCTGTCTTGCGCCTTCACCCGCGCGGGCGCAGGCTGTACCCGCCGCGCCCACGCCGCGCGGGCAACCGACCGCCGTGGGAGCGCGCGTGACGGCAAAGAACGACAGCGCTTACGACCCCAGCCGCGCCAGCGAGCATCTGCGCTTCGTCCGGCGCATCTACCAAATGCGCACCTTGGGCCTGGGTTTCGGCTTCTTCGCGGTGGGCGGCGCGCTCTACGAACAAGGCGCGGCGTGGTGGGTCTGGGCGGCGCTGTTCGCCAACGGTTTCCTCTGGCCGCCGGCGGCTTACTTCACCGCTTCGCGCAGCCGCGATCCGGAATTCAGCGAGTACCGCAATCTGGTGATCGACTCGGTCCTGGGCGGCGTGTGGATCGCGGTGATGCAGTTCAACGTCGTGCCCAGCGCCTTGCTGGCGGTGATGCTGTCGGCCGACAAGATCGGCGTCGGCGGCTGGCGTTTCCTGGTGCGCACCGCCAGCGCGCAGGCCGTCGCCTGTCTGGTCGCGTGGACCGCGCTGGGCTTCGGCTTCGCGCCGCACAGTTCGATGTTGGTGATCCTGGCCTGCCTGCCTTTCATGTTCGTCTATCCGATGGCGATCAGCAGCGCGGCGTATGGGCTGGCGCGCAAGGTGGTGCGGCAGAACCGCCAACTCGCATTGCTCAGCCGCACCGATCCGCTGACCGGGCTGCAGAACCGCTTGCACTGGGACGACGCGGCCAGCGCCACCATGACCCACTGCGCGCGCAGCAACAAGCGCGCGGCGCTGGTGGTGATCGATGTGGACCGATTCAAGCAGATCAACGATTACCACGGCCATCTGATCGGCGACGCGGTGCTGCGGCGGGTCGCCGACGTGCTGCACCGCGCCGCGCGCATGACCGACACCGCCAGCCGCATCGGCGGCGACGAGTTCGCGCTGATCCTCATGGACACCGACGCCGACAGCGCCCGCGCCATCGCCGAGCGGCTGCGCCGCGCGGTCGAGGAAGCGCGCTTCGACGACGCGCCGGAGTTGCGCTGCACGGTCAGCATCGGCGTGGCCGGCACCGGCGCCAAGAGCTACACCGCGGCGATGTGGATGCGCCACGCCGACGCGGCGCTGTACCGGGCCAAGCAACTGGGCCGCAACGCGGTCGAGGTGGCCGAGGAATGAGCGCGCCGGCCTGGGACGACTGGGCCCCGGCGCAAGGCTGGGACGCGTTCGCCGCGCACGCCGCGCTGTCGGACGCGCTGTGGGACGGCCTGAGCGAAGGCGAGGGCGGCTGGCATTACCTCAACCCGACCAGCGAGCTGTCGATCTGGGAATGCGAGGCCGACGGCAGCGCGCTGCTGATCGAGTACCGCGACGAGCGCATCGTGCGCCTGCAATGCGACGGCGGCCGCGCGCGGGCGCATCTGGCCGCGGTCGCGGCGGCGTTCGGCCTGCGGGCCGGCCAGGCCGCTTCCCCGCCGGCCGACTGAGACGCCGCGCGCGCAAGCGCGGCGCCAGGCCTGCGCCGCGCGCCGCAGTTCATTAGAATCCGGCCGACGTACTCAGCGCGGACCCGGGCGGACCATGGCAGCACACCTCGATTCAATCGCGCAGGCGCGCATCGGCGTGATCGGCCTGGGCTATGTCGGCCTGCCGCTGGCGCTGGAGTTCGGCAAGGTCTACGACACCGTCGGCTACGACATCGACCCGGTGCGCGTGGCCCAGCTCAGCACCGGCGAGGACCGCCACCACGAGCACGACGCGGCCGAAATCCAGGCCGCCTCGCGCCTGCGCTTCAGCGCCTCGCTGGAAGACCTCGACGACCGCGACACCTTCGTGGTCACCGTGCCCACGCCGGTGGACGAGCACAAGCGCCCGGACTTCACCCCGCTGATCCTCGCCAGCCGCGCGCTCGGCGGCGTGCTCAAGCGCGGCGACACGGTGATCTACGAATCCACGGTGTATCCCGGCGCCACCGAGGAGATCTGCATTCCCGAACTCGAGCGCGTCTCGGGCCTGCGCTGCAACGAGGATTTCTTCGCCGGCTACAGCCCGGAGCGGATCAATCCCGGCGACCGCCAGCGCAAGCTGGTCGATATTCCCAAGGTCACCTCGGGCTCCAACCCGGAGACCGCCGAGCGCGTCGACGCGCTCTACCGCAGCATCATTCCCGCCGGCACCCACCGCGCCTCCAGCCTGCGCGTGGCCGAGGCGTCCAAGGTCATCGAGAACACTCAGCGCGACGCCAACATCGCGCTGATCAACGAGTTCGCGCTGATCTTCCAGCGGCTGGGCATCGACACCACCGAGGTGCTGGAAGCGGCCGGGACCAAGTGGAATTTCCTGCCGTTCCGCCCGGGTTTGGTCGGCGGCCACTGCATCGGCGTGGACCCGTACTACCTGATCCAGAAGGCGCAAAGCGCGGGCTATTACCCCGACATCCTGCTCGCCTGCCGGCGCATCAACGACGCGATGGGCGGGCACGTGGCGGCGGAGGTGATCAAGCGCATGATCCAGCGCGGCATCGCCGTGGCCGGTTCGCGCATCCTGATCCTCGGCCTGACCTTCAAGGAAAACTGCGCCGACCTGCGCAACACCCGGGTGATCGATCTGGCCCGCGAGTTCGGCGAGTACCGCGCCCGGGTCGAGATCTGCGACCCCTGGGCCAACGCCGAGGAAGCGCGGCGCGAGTACGGCCTGGACATGGTCGAGGCGCCCGAGCGCGGCGCCTACGACGCGATCGTGATCGCGGTGGCGCACGAGCAGTTCCGCACCCTCGGCGCGGCCGGTGCGCGCGCCTACGGCAAACCCGGGGCGCTGCTGTACGACATCAAGAGCCTGTATCCGCGCGACGAGGTCGACGGGCGGCTGTGAGGCCGCGGGCTTGAAGGCCTCGCCGCGAGTGCGCTGTCGCAAGTAGAGGTCGCTGTCCGGGAGCGCGGGCCGCGTAAGACCGGACGCTTCCCGCCAAGCACGTCATCCCCGCGAACGCGGGGAGCCAGAGCCTTCAGCGCGAACCGTCCCGCGGGCCCGCGCCGGCCGTACTGCGCCCGCGAGCGCTCATCGCGCAAAGCCGCGATGCCGAAACGCGCCGGCCCATCGGCGCCTGCCAGCCAAAAACCGCCCGGCCCCGTACAGACCCTGCACGCGGCCGCGGTTATGCTCGGCCCCAGCCCGTGAACTCTCCGATCGCCATGATGCGCTATGCCGTCTACGTCGCCAGCCTGATCCTGACCTTGGTCTGCGCGGTTCTGGTTTTCCTGCATCACCCGTACTGGCTGTGGGGCGTGGCCGCGTTCGGCGCGATCGCCGCGCTCGGCACCGCCGACCTGCTGCAGACCCGCAGCACCCTGCGCCGCAATTACCCGGTGCTCGCGCATTTCCGTTACGGCCTGGAATCCATTGGCCCGGAAATGCGCCAGTACTTCATCGAGGCCGATACCGCCGAGGTGCCGTTCTCGCGCCAGCAGCGCGCGTTGGTCTATCAGCGCTCCAAGTCGGTCAACGACGTGCGCCCGTTCGGCAGTCAGGTCGACGTCTACGGCCTGGACTACGAATGGATCAACCATTCGCTGGCGCCGACCGCGCACGTCGCCCACGATTTCCGCGTGACCATCGGCGAGAACACCGCGCAGCCGTACGCGGCCAGCGTGTTCAACATCTCGGCGATGAGCTTCGGTTCGCTCTCGGCCAACGCGATCCGCGCGCTCAACAAGGGCGCCAAGCTCGGCGGGTTCTATCACGACACCGGCGAGGGTTCGATCTCGCCGTATCACCGCGAGAACGGCGGCGATCTGGTCTGGGAAATCGGCTCGGGCTATTTCGGCTGCCGCGACGAGCGCGGTTTCTTCAGCGAAGAGCGCTTCGTCGCCAACGCCGGCGACGCGCAAGTGAAGATGATCGAGATCAAGCTCTCGCAAGGCGCCAAGCCCGGCCACGGCGGCGTATTGCCGGCGGCCAAGGTCAGCGCCGAAATCTCGGCCACGCGCGGCGTGCCGATGGGCCAGGACTGCGTCTCGCCGGCCGCGCACACCGCGTTCGATTCGCCGTTGGGGCTGCTGAAGTTCGTGGCGCGGCTGCGCGAACTGTCGGGCGGCAAGCCGGTCGGCTTCAAGCTCGCCATCGGCCATCCCTGGGAGTGGTTCGGCATCGCCAAGGCCATGCACGAAAGCGGGTTGCTGCCGGACTTCATCGTCGTCGACGGCGCAGAGGGCGGCACCGGCGCGGCGCCGGCGGAGTTCATCGACCACGTCGGCGTGCCGATGCACGAGGCGCTGATGCTGGTGCACAACACCTTGGTCGGGCTGGAGCTGCGCGACAAGATCCGGGTCGGCGCGGCCGGGCGCATCACCAGCGCGTTCGACATCGCCCGCACCTTGGCGATGGGCGCGGACTGGTGCAACGCCGCGCGCGGCTACATGTTCGCGCTGGGCTGCATCCAGGCGCAGAGCTGCCACACCGACCGGTGCCCGACCGGCATCGCGACGCAAGATCCCAGTCGCTGGGGCAAGCTCGACGTGCCGGACAAATCCGCGCGCGTGTTCCACTTCCACGAGAACACGCTCAAGGCACTGCGCGATTTGCTGTGCGCGGCGGGGCTGCGGCATACCTCGGAGATCGGGCCCGAGCACATCCTGCGCCGGGTCACGCCGACCGAAGTGCGTTCGCTCGGCGCGCTCTACAACTTTCTCGCGCCCGGCGACCTGCTCGGCAAGATTCCGGCGCACGCGGTGTTCCAGTCGTTCTGGGCGGGCGCGCGCAGCGATTCGTTCTCGGCGCCGGAGCGGGTGTTGGCGATGCGGACGAGCAAGTCGTTTTGATCGCGCGGGCCGCGGCGCGCGGCGGCGGCGCGGTGGCGATGGGGGCGGGCGGCGTTCGGTCGCTCGCGTAAGAGCAACGTCAAAATGGATTCCGGCTTTCGCCGGAATGGCGGGAGTTGAATGGGTTCCGGCTTTCGCCGGAATGGCGGATCGCGAAGCTGCGCAGCTTCAAATCCCGTCATTCCGGCGAAAGCCGGAATCCATTTTGCTTTTGCGTCGTCGAGCCCGAATGCCGCCCGCGGCTTACAACAGCGCCAACACCCGCTCCGGCGGCCGGCCGATCACCGCGCGTCCGCCGTGCACGAACACCGGCCGCTCGATCAGCCGCGGATGCGCGACCATCGCCGCGATCAACGCGTCCTCGCTCAGCGCGGCATCGTCGAGCCCGGACTGCTTGTATTCGTCTTCGCCGGTGCGCAGCAGTTCGCGCGCGCCGATGCCGAGTAAGCCCAGCAGTTCGCGCAGTTCCGCCGCGTCCGGCGGCGTTTCCAGATACGCGATCACCACCGGCTCGACGCCGCGTTCGCGCAACAGCTCCAGGGCGCCGCGCGACTTGGAGCAGCGCGGGTTGTGATAGAGGCGAGTAGGGGCGCGATGCGCGTCGGTCATGACGGACTCCTCGGGACGAAGGCGGACGTAGCGAGCGCGTCGGCGAGAGCGCACGAGCACGCATGAGCACGCATGAGCGCATGTTCGCGCGACGACAAAACGACGCGCGCGCCGCGCCGCAACGAAAAAAGCCGGCTTTCGCCGGCTCGTTTCTTGCAACTGGTGGGCGGTGCAGGGTTCGAACCTGCGACCCTCGCCGTGTGAAGGCGATGCTCTACCGCTGAGCTAACCGCCCGATGTAATCGGGTCGCAAATTGTAATCGGGCCTTCGCGAACTGACAAGCCTTTTGGCCGTCGATGTTCGGATGTCCCGTCCGGCCGGGTTTCGTCTGCGAAAACGGGGCCGGAGCGGGGCCGTCTTCGCCGCGGATCGCCCTGAAAACGGGGCGAAACAGGCTGAAACGGGCCGATTGCCGCGCGCCGGGCCGCAAACCGGGCCGGTCGGCCGCCCCGTCGAGCGGGCCGGTCGCCGGCGCACGAAGCTGAAGGCTGCGCTGCGCGGCCGCGCATCCTAGCCGAATGCGCGCGCCGGCTCCAGCGCGCGCATCGGCGCGGCGTTCACTCCAACTGTTCCTTGGCGTAGGCCGCGTCCAAGGCTTCCATCGCATCGACGGGCTTGAGCTTGGCGGCCTTCTCGTACGCCGCCGCGGCCGCGGCCTCCTGCTTGTGGCCGTGCAGCAGCATCAGCACATTGCCGTGTTCGATATGGGCGATCGGCGAATCCGGCGTGAGCTTGAGCGCGGTCTTGATGTGCTTCTCCGCTTCGCTGGCCTTGGCGCCGTAGGTGAGGCCGCCGATCATGCCGCCGATCTTGTCGATGATCTCGGCGTGGTACAGCGCCATCGCGGTGTGCGCTTCGGCGTGCTTGGGTTCGAGTTCCAGGGTCGCGTCCAGCGCGGTGCGGACCTTGCCGGCGATGCCGTCCTTGAGCGCCTTGGCGATGCTCAGGCCCTGGCTGTAGCGGCCGAGCGCGAACGCGTAGCGGTAGTGGCTGTTGGCGTCGTCGGGCAGCGCGGCGACCGCGGCTTCTGCGACCTTGGCCGCTTGCTGGTAACGCTTGAGCTGTTCGGCTTCGTCCTCGACCAGATACGTCGCATGAATGCCCAAGGCTTTGACCGCCACCGACGCGCCGACCGCGCCGAGTTTCTCGCCCGCGTCGAAAGCGGTCTTGAAGTCGCCGCGATGGAACGCGCGCCACGCCTCCTGCAACGCCTCGGCCAGCGCGTCCGCGTCCACGCCCTTGGGCGCGGCCTTGCCGGCGGCCTTGATCAGCGCGGCGGCGCGCTTGGCGTCGGGGAAGGGTTCCGCGTCGCCCGCGTGCAGCTTGGGCCAGGCTTTCTTGAGGGCGTCGCCGGCGTAGGCGTAGGCCTTGGCGTCGTGCGGAAAAGCGGCCCAGGCGGTCTTGGCGGCCATGTACTGTCCTTGTTCCAACGGGATCGGACCGGCAGCATCCCGCCGCGGCGGGGGCGCTGGC
The DNA here is from genome assembly GCF_018847975.1 of Lysobacter sp. K5869. NCBI lineage: Bacteria > Pseudomonadati > Pseudomonadota > Gammaproteobacteria > Lysobacterales > Lysobacteraceae > Lysobacter > Lysobacter sp. K5869. The sequence continues at coordinate 3,442,739 of NZ_CP072597.1, forward strand.
AAGAGGGGCGCGCTGTGCGCCGGCGACGCGGCTAGTGCCATTGCTCAAGGCGCGCTGGCGATAGTGCGCGGGCGAAACCGTCCATTCCGGGCGGTCGACGGAGCGCAAGCATGGCAGTGGGCAAACGCAACAAGCAGGCGGCGGCCAATCCGACCACGACGCAGGCCACCACGCTGCGCCATCTGTGGCTGGCCGGGCTGGGTCTGGCGGTGGTCGCGCGCCGCGAAGCGCTGGCCGGCGCCGGCCGCGCGGCGGGGCAGGTCGAGGCGCTGCAGCGGCGCGTGCGCGATCTGGCTTCGGACGCGCGCGGCAACGTGGTCGGCGGGATCGAGAACGTGCGCGGTCAGGTCGAGCCGAAGGTGGTGCAGTTCAGCGCCGAGGTCGAGGCGCGGCTGGCGCCGGTGCTCGACAAGCTCGGCCTCAAGGGCCAGCGCAAGCCGCGCGCGCAGCGCAAGGGCCGCAAGCCGGCGGCGAAGAAGGCCGCGCCGCGTCGCGCCCCGCGCAAGCCGGCCGCGCGCCGCGCGCGCAAGGCCTGAGGCAAGCAGAAAGGGCGCCGCGAGGCGCCCTTTTTCGTCGTTGCCGAAGCCGGTGTCGCGCCGGCTGCCGCGTTCAGCCGCGGATGTTCAGTCCAGATACGCGCGGATCAGCGTGTTCAGGTGCAAGCGCTCGGCGTCGCGCAGGAACGGCGACAGCAGCATCATCACCTGGACGATGCCGTCGCGGATCGCCGCGTGCTCGTCCTTGTCGCCGCGCGCGGCGGCGTAGTTGAGCCAGAACGTCGCGATCACCAGCACGTTGGTCGCGGTCGCCGCCAGTTCGTCGCCCGAGGCGCGCATGACCCCGGCCTGCGACAGCCCGCGCATGACCAGATGCGCCTGCTCATCGGCGCGCTTGAGGATGCGCGCGAAGCGCATGCGCAGGCGGCGGTTGCGGCTGAGGATTTCGACCAGGTCGCGGTAGAGGAAGCGGTAATCCCAGATGCACTCGAACACCAGGTGCAGCTGCAGCCAGATGTCTTCCAGCCCCGGCAGGCGCCCTTGCGGCGCGGCCAGCGCGGCGTCCATGCGCTCTTCGAATCGAGCGAACAACTGCTCGATGATGTCGTCCTTGTTGCGGAAGTGGTAGTACAGATTGCCGGGGCTGATCTCCAGCTCGTCGGCGATGTGGTTGGTGGTGACGTTGGGTTCGCCCTGCGCGTTGAACATGATCAACGCGGCATCGAGGATGCGTTGGCGGGTCTGTTTCGCCATCGTGCGGCCGGCGGGGGAAGGGCGGGCGCGGCGCGGCGTCAGCCGCGCAGTTTCTTGACGAGGTCCACGTACTTCTTCTTGGCCTCGGTTTGATCGGTGCCCTTGAGCTTGTCCCAGGCTTCGTACTTGGCCGTGCCGACGAAGTCGAAGAAGCCGGGCTTCGGCCCGCTGACGTCGCCCTCGGCGCCCTGCTTGTACAGCGCGTACAGGCGCAGCAGCGTGTCGTTGTCGGGGCGATCGGGCAGGGACTGGACGTCCTTGGCGGCTTGTTCGAATGCGGCTTGGATATCGGACACGGCGGGCCTCTCCTGGGCACCAGGGTGAGGCGGCATCACACCATGCGTATCGGGGTGGGTCAATACGGAAAGGAATTGTTACCGCGCCCGCGCTCTGGCACCGTAGCGGCATGCCGCCGCGACGGCGGCCGATCGGGGCCATCCAGGAGAGGGGTATGAGCTATTTCGTCACCGGCGCGACGGGTTTCATCGGTCGCTTCCTTGTCGGCAACCTGCTGAAACGCAAGGGCACGATCCACGTGCTGGTGCGCAAGGATTCGCAAAAGAAGTTCGAGGCCACGGCCAAGAAGATGGGCTGGGATCCCAAGCGGGTGATCCCCGTGGCGGGCGACATGACCCAGCCCAAGTGCGGGCTGACCGCGGCGCAGATCCGCGCGCTCAACGGCAAGATCAAGCATTTCTTCCATCTGGCGGCGATCTACGATCTCACCGCCAGTCCGCAGGCGCAGCGCGCGGCCAACATCGACGGCACCCAGCACGCGCTGGACCTCGGCGCCGCGCTCAACGTCGGCTGCTTCCACCACACCAGTTCGATCGCCGCCGCTGGCATGTACCCGGGCGTGTTCCGCGAGGACATGTTCGACGAAGCCGAGGGCCTCGACGATCCCTACCTGCGCACCAAGCACGATTCGGAAGGGCTGGTGCGCGCGGAGAAGCGGATCAAGTGGCGGATCTACCGCCCCGGCATGGTCGTCGGCCATTCGCAGACCGGCGAGATGGACAAGATCGACGGTCCGTACTACTTCTTCACCTTCCTCAAGAAGCTGCGCGAGATGCTGCCGCCGTGGATGCCGATGCTCGGCGTCGAGGGCGGGCGGATCAACATCATTCCGGTCGATTACGTGGTCGATGCGATGGACCACATCGCGCACAAGCCCAAGCTCGACGGCCATTGCTTCCATCTGACCGACCCGGAGCCGCAGCGCGTCGGCGAGGTGCTCAACACTTTCGCCCGCGCCGGCCACACGCCGGAGATGACCATGCGCATCGACGCGCGCATGTTCGCCTTCGTGCCCAGCGGCATCCGCGGCGCGGTCGGCAACCTGCCGCCGGTGCGGCGCTTCGTCGGCATGCTGCTGCGCGACTTCAAGATTCCCAAGGAAACCTTGAAGTTCATCACCTATCCGACCCGCTTCGACAATCGCGAGACCGAACGCGCGCTGCGCGGCAGCGGGATCAAGGTGCCGCGTCTGGACGATTACGCGTGGCGCTTGTGGGATTACTGGGAACGCCACCTCGACCCGGATCTGTTCGTCGACCGCACGCTCAAGGGCAAGGTCCGCAACAAGGTCGTGGTGATCACCGGCGGTTCCTCGGGCATCGGTCTGGCGACGGCGGAGAAGGTGGCCGCGGCGGGTGCGGTGACGGTCATCGTTGCGCGCGGCGAGGAGGAATTGTTCAAGGCGCGCGACGCGATGAAGGCCACCGGCGGCAAGGTGTTCGCCTACACCGCCGATCTGGCCGACATGGCCGATTGCGACCGCTTGGTGAAGACCATCCTCGCCGAGCACGGCCACGTCGACATCCTGGTCAACAACGCCGGCCGTTCGATCCGCCGCTCGATCGAGCTCAGCTACGACCGCTTCCACGATTTCGAGCGCACCATGCAGCTCAACTACTTCGGCAGCCTGCGCCTGATCATGGGCTTCATGCCGAAGATGACCGAGCGCCGCAAGGGCCACATCATCAACATCTCCTCGATCGGCGTGCTGGCGAACTCGCCGCGGTTCTCGGCCTATGTGGCCTCCAAGGCCGCGCTGGACGCGTTCAGCCGCTGCGCGCAGGGCGAGTTGTCGGGCAAGGGCATCAGCTTCACCACGATCAACATGCCGTTGGTGAAGACGCCGATGATCGCGCCGACCAAGATGTACGACAGCGTGCCGACGCTGACGCCCGACGAGGCCGCCGATCTGGTGGTCAAGGGCATCATCGAAAAGCCGAGTCGCATCGCCACGCGTTTGGGCATCTTCGCCTCGGTGGTCAACGCGCTGGCGCCGAAGGCGTACGAGGTGGTGATGAGCACCGCGTTCGAGCTGTTCCCCGACTCGGCCGCGGCCAAGGGCGACCGCAAGGGGCTCAAGGACGAGCATGCGAGCAACGAGCAGATCGCGTTCGCGGCGTTGATGCGCGGCGTGCATTGGTGAGCGCGGCGTAAGCCAAGGCGCGCGAAGCCCGGCGATTTCGCCGGGCTTCGTCGTTTCGGCGCGCAGCGCAGGTCGCATGGCCTCCCCGTAGGAGCGGCGTAAGCCGCGACCGCGGGGCCGCGAGGCCGCGTCGTCAGCGCGGTGTCGCGGTCGCGGCTCGCGCCGCTCCTACAAGGGGCTGCGACGATTCGCCGCGCAAAAAGAAGAAGCCCGGCATGGCCGGGCTTCTTGTTGTTCGACACTCGATGATGCCGCGTCCGCTCCGTGTAGGAGCGGCGTAAGCCGCGACCAAGACACCACGCTTGCGACGCAAGCTTGCAACCCCGCGGTCGCGGCTTACGCCGCTCCTACGCGAGGCTCACGAAGGCCTCAATACGCCTTGCACTGGAAGAACCGCACCCGGCTGCTGCTGCCCGGCGGCGGCTGCAACTGTACGCGCGAGGAACGCAGTTCCGGATAGCGCTCCAGCACTTGGCAGATCGCGTCCACGTCCTGTTTCTCCGCGTCGGTGAGGCGGTAGATCAGCAGGTTCGACGGCGTCGACCACAGCGCGCGTTCGGTGCCGGGCAGGCGGGCGACGGTGCGGATCACTTCGGCGCGGTCGGCCGATGCGTCGCCGCTGGAAGCCGACGGCACGGGTGCGGCCGGATGCGGCGCGGCGGGCGCGGCGGGCGCCGGCGTCGCGGCGACGGCCGGCGGCGTATGGGTTTCCGGCGGCGGCGCGTGGGACGGTTCGGGCGCCGGCGTCGGGGCGGCGGGCTGGGCCGGTTCGGCGGCGTCGCCACTGTCGTTGTCGGCCGGGGCTTGCGCCGTGGCCGGCGTGGGCGTTTCGTCGTCCGGCAGGATCTGCGGCACCACGAAGCCGACGATCAGGCCCAGCGCGATCGCCGCGCCCCAGGCGCCGACGATGGTCTGGATGCTGCGCTTCTGCGCCGCGGCGATGACTTCGTGCCGGGTCGAGGCGGGCAGCTGCGGTTCGACCAGTTCCCACAAGGCCTCGCCGCTGTAGAGATCGAGCCCGTCGGCGACGCGTTCGGAGTGGGTGTCGAAGCGGCCGGTGGTGACCAGCAGGCCGCCGGCGGCGCCGTGGAAGCGCACCGCGTCGGCCAGTTCGGCCACGGTCGCGGCGGGCACCTTGTAATCGCCGTCGCCGAGCTTGCACGACAGCAGCCAGGGCTTGCCGGCGCGCACCAGGCGCAGTTCGGCCTGGGTGCCGCGGGCCAGCGATTCCTCCACCGATTCGGCCTCGAAGCCGCGTTCGCGCAGGGCCTCGACGATCAGGCGCGCGAATTCGCGCCAGCGCATCTTGGCCAACCCGGCGATGCCGGTGGCGACTTCAGTGCGATGGCGGCGGTACGACCACAGGTAGGCGGTGGACCCCAGCCCGATCGCGAGCGCGACGGCGGCAGCGGACCACAGGGAGAAACTCGACATGCAACGCTAGGCCCATAAAAGACGCTGAGGATATACGGCTTCAGACATGTGAACTCCACACGAAATGCGACGTTCGTCGCGAAAACGGTGTGTGCGGAGTTTGCCGTTCATGACAGAACGTAACGGCGGAGCGGGCGTGAAATGCGCGCAAAACCAGCGCAAAGCCCGTGTTCTGAGGTCATTCCGCAGGCATAAGAAAGCCCGCCAGTCCGAAACCGTAAGGGGAGGGGAGCATACGGAAGCGCGGACTGGCGGGCTTAAGCGGGCCTCGCGCCGAGGCGGCGCGAGGCGGTGAAGCGGGTGGAGCGGTAGTGATAGCGCGGGTACGTGTCAGCGGTTAGGACGCCGACGCGGCCGCGGCGTGAAGCTCAGGGGGCGACCGGCGGCTTGGGCTTGGCCACGGCCTTGCGCGGCGCTTTGGCCTTGGCCGGCTTGTCGGCGGCGGCCTTCTTGGGCGCAGCGGCGGTCTTCTTGGCGGCCTTGCGGGCCGGGACGGCGCCGCCCTGGCGGCGCAGCTCGGCGGTCAGCGCGTCGACGCGCTCGCTGAGTTCGGCCAGATCGTCGCGGCCCGGCACGCCGAGCTTGACCAGGGCGCGCTGCACGCGTTCCTCGAACACCTTCTCCAGGCGGTCCCAGGTGTCGGTCGCGCGCTCGCGCGCCTGACCGACCTTGGACTCGACCGCATCGCGCAGCGCGCCGGCTTGGCCGCCGGTGAACTTGCGCGCGGTCTGCTCCAGGCTCAGGCCTTCCTTGACGAGGCCTTCGAACAGCTTGGTGCCCTCGGCCTGAGCGCGGCCGAACGCGCCGACGCCGGCCAACCAGATCTGCTGCGCCGATTCGCTCAGGGTCTTGGACAGGCGCTCGGCCTGTTCCTGCGCGCCCGCGCCCTTGCCGGCGGCGCCGGCGGAGCGGGTCTTGCCCGAGGTCTTCTTCGCGGTCTTCTTGAACTTGGCGGCCATGGACGTCCTGTGAGTGGGATTAGTGCTGTGCCGTCACGATGGGCTCGCTGTCTAGAGTATTCACACCAGCGAGGAGCAGCAGATAGCGAATAGGAGTTAGGAGATAGCGAAAGCGCTTTCGCTATCTCCTAACTCCTATCCGCTAACTTCTGGCTTCAGGCGTGCTTGCGCGGCCGCTTGCGCGCGACCAGGCGATCCACATCGTCCAGCGCGCGCCGCAGCCGCGCCGTGGTTTCGCTGTCGCGCGCGGGCGGGGCGATGCCGTCGAGGATCGAGCGCTCGGGGTCGGCCAGGACCTCTTCGCGCAGGCGCAGGCCGTGCGCGGCCAGGATCGGCGCCAGTTGTTCGGCGCGCGCGCGCAGGTCGGCCAGGGTGTTGCGGTAGGCGATCTCGCAGATGCGCCGGCGCGCGGAGAAGCTGAAGGCGTTGGTGAAGAACAGTTCGCGGTCTTCGGCGTTGGGTTCGAACACCAGTTGGTCGATGTCGGGGTACTGCTGGGCGTAGCGCGCCAGTCCGACCTGCATGCGCGATTGCAGCAGGGTGCGGAAGGTCTGCGACAGCACCGCGGGCAGGCCGCCGGCGGCGAGGCTGTTGTCTTCGCTGACCGCCGCGCCGTGGTTGTGGTTGAACGGCACCAGCGGGTTGAGGCCGATCAGCAGGTCGATGCCGCGGTCGAGCACGACCGAGGCGTGCATGGTCCGGCGCAGCGCGCCGTCGACGAAGTGGCGGCCTTCGATGTCGACCGGCGGGTACAGGCCGGGCAGGGCGGCGCTGGCTTGCACGGCCTTGGAGATCGGCACGTCGTCCCAGCCTTCGTCGCCGAAGCGCACGGCTTCGCCGCTGTCGATGTCGACGGCGACGACGTAGAGCTCGGCGTCGAGTTCGCGAAAGTCGTTGCTGCGGCCGCGGCGGGTGAACACTTCGCGCAGGAAGCGTTCGACTTCGCTGTTGTCGAACAGGCCGTTGGGGATCAGGCCGCCGAAGCGGGTGATCAGGTCCGACCAGCGCGCTTCCAGCGGCGAGAACAGCAGTTCGCGCCACCATTCGGTGGCCAGTCGCGGAAAGCTGGCGGCGCGCTTGAGGTATTCGACGAAGGCCGGGCGCATGAAGGTTTCGGGGCGGAATTCGACGTCGGCGCTGTCGCCGGTGACGAAGATCCGGCACATCTCGGCCGTGTCCATGCGGTTGGCGAGGCCAGCGGCGAGGAAGGCGCCGCTGCTGACGCCGACGTAGCAGTCCAGGCGGGTCAGGTCGAGGCCTTCGATGGCTTCGTCGAGGGCGCGCAGGGCGCCGAGTTCGTACATGCCGCCGATGGGGCCGCCGCCGGCGATGGCCAGGCCGATGCGCGGGCCGTCGCCGCGGGCGGTGCCGTTCTTGGCGGTCTCGGGTTTCGCGGTGGTTTTGGCGGCGCCGCGGGTCTTGCTTCCTTTCGCCGCCGGCTTGCGGCTCGCCCGGTGGCGGGCGGAATGAAGTGACAGCATGTGATCGGCGGCACGGCCCTGGCGGTAGTCGGTCGAGTGTAGCCGAGCGGGGCGAGGCGTCCAGCGGGGGTGTACGAAGGTCGAAGGGGCGCGCTTCGGGGGGGGCGCATCGGGTCCGGGAGCCTCCCCACGGACGCGGGCCTTTGGCAAGGTCCGTGGGGAGGCTCCCGGACCCGATGCTTCGTCGGTGCTTGAAAGCGGTGCTTGCGGGCTTGCGGGGCTGCCGCGATCATCGGCCCCGATGTCCAGAACATCCGACCTCAGCCGCCGCATGGCCTGCCTGCTGACCCGCCATCAGGCCTTGCACGATCCCGAGCGCGAGCCGCGCAACCGCCTGCGTTGGCTGCCAGAGCTGCGGCAATGGCAGGCGCGCCGGCTGGAAGCCAGTTTCGACCGGTTCCTGCGCGATCCGCGCCGGCGTCCGGCGGCGCAGTTCTTCCTCAGCGACGTCTACAACGACCGCGACTTCAGCCGCCGCGACGCCGACATCGCGCGGGTGTTGCCGATGATGCAGAAGCTGCTGCCCGGGCCGTTGCTGGCGACGGTGGCCGATGCGATCGAGCTGGGTTTGCTGACCCAAGCCTTCGACCTGCGCATCAGCGAACGCCTGCACGAGCTGGCGCCGCGCCGGCGCAAGCTCGACGGCGCGCTGTACGCGCAGGCGTATCGCGCCTGCGGGCTGCCGCGGCTGCGCGAGCATCAGATCGTGTTGATCGAACACGTCGGCTTGGGGCTGGGCAAGGCGGTGCGGATGCCCGGCATCCTGACCTTGCTCAAGCTCTCGCGCGGACCGGCCAAGGCGGCCGGGCTCTCGGAATTGCAGGGGTTTTTGGAGCGCGGCTTCGCCGCGTTCGCGCAGTTGGGCGATGTGCGCGAGTTCATCGCCGAGATCGGTTCGGACGAGCGCGAGGTGGCGCAGCGTCTGTTCGACGGCGACGAGGATCCGTTTCCGGATTTGGATTAGCGCCCCGGGCTCGGCGTCCGCGAATGCCGCGTCCGCCCCCTGTAGGAGCGGCGCGAGCCGCGACCGCGACACCACGCCTACGGCGCAACCTGCAACCCCGCGGTCGCGGCTCACGCCGCTCCTACAGGGGCTTGCGTTCGGCTCAGCCCAGCGCGCGCACGAACGCGGGCAGATTCTCGCGCCACTGCGCGCTGCGGATCTTGTCGAAGTACAGCCGCTGCCCGCTCGGCTGCGCGTCGACGTGGGCCAGGTCGGCCAGGCGCTCGGTCGGGCCGCCGAGCGCGGCGAACAGGACGAAATCGAGTCGTTCGCGCGCGTCGCCGCGGCTCAGCTGCCAGACGATGCGGTCGCGCTCGACGTAGAACAGTTCGTCGGCGCCGAACTCGCCCTCGATCCGCCAGCCTTCGCGTTCCAGCGCGTCGCGCAGTTCGGTCAGGCGGGCGCGGGTCATGCGCTTACTTGAACTTCTCTTCCAGCACGCGGCGGATCTCGGCCTCGATCGGCCCCTTCATCGCGCCGAGCAGGAACCCAAGCTGCGCGGTCACGCGCAGATGCTCCGGGGCCACCGCGATCTTGCCGTCGACGCCGCTGCGGGCGAAGTTGAGCACGTCGCCGTCCCAGTTGTATTCGACGTCGAAGCGTTCGGCGAGCTTCTTGGCCACCTCTTCGACGGCTTTGCGCGCCTTGGCCGGGGCCAGCGAATGCGGGTGGCGGATATCGATGCTGGACATGTCTGGGTCTCCCTGGAAGCCGGCTATTGTGCGGGCAGGGACGGGCGCATCCAAGCCCGCCGCGGCGTCGGCGATAGCGATGCCGGACACGCCGCGCGCGCCTGGGTTCGCAGCAGGGTGTGCCTGGCGCTGCAACCTGCTAGATTCCCGCCGGGTGAGCGTCCTTAAACTGCGATACCCCAACCGCGAGCACGGCGACCTGGCGTTGAAGCCGGGCGTGCACGCCATCGGCCGCGATTCGGCCGGCCGCACCGTGCTGGTCGAGGACTCGGACGCGGCCATCGCGCAGTTCAGCGTCGACCGCCGCGGCGTGTGGCTGCAGGTGCGCGACAGCCTGCACGGGCTGCACGTCAACGGCCGCCCGGTGCGGCGCATGGCGATGCTGCGGCCCGGCGACGCGATCTTCATCGACGGCGTCGAGCTGCTGCTGGTGGCCGACAAGCCCGAGCCGGCGCCGCCGTTCGGGGTCGAGATTCCGGCCGATTCGCGCATGGTCGTGCGCGGCGTCGGCGGCGTGCATCACGGCCGCTGCTACACCCTGGAACAGCCCAAGGTGATCGGCCGCGCCGGCGACTGCGACATCCGCATCAACGAACCGGCCTTCGCCGATCGCCACGCGCGGCTGGAAGCGCACGCCGACGGCGTGGTGCTGCGCGACGTGGGTTCGCTCGACGGCAGCGTGGTCAACGGCCAGCCGGTGCGGCATGCGCTGCTCAAGCCGGGCGATCAGTTGCTGCTCGACGGCCAGCACCGTTTCGTGATCGAAGCGCCGACCCGGCGGTTGAGCGCGGCCGATGCGCTGCAGGCGCAGTTGGCGCAGGAGCAGGCGGCCAACGAAGACAAGGCCACGCCGCCTTCGGCGCTGCCCTCGTCGGTGCGGCGCATGCCGTGGCTGTTGCTGGCGGCGGTGGTGATGGCGGGGTTGTTGGGGTTGTTGCTGCTTTACGGGGTGCGGTAAGGCCGGAGCGCTTCGGGGTCGGGCGGCGTTGGGTAGCGGCGGCATCGTGCTTGCGGCGCGATGTGTGAGCGCGCGGTCGCGGCTCGCGCCGCTCCTACCGTCGGCTGCGGCCGTTTTCGCGTTGGGCTTGGAATCTCGCGGGACGCGCGGAACTCTCGATCGCTCCCTGTAGGAGCGGCGCGAGCCGCGACCGCGACCTCTCGCTTACATCGAAACCTTGCGGCCCCGTGATCGCGGCTCACGCCGCTCCTACACGGGTTGCGGCCGTTTCGGCTTGGGCTTGGACACGCGCTTCCACACCCGCCACCCCAGCAACGCCGCGAGGATGCCCGCGTACAGCGCGGGCTCGCGGATGTCGGATTTCACCAGCCACCAGAAGTGCAGCACCGCCAGCACGGCGATGGCGTAAACCAACTGGTGCAGCCGCCCCCACAGCCGGCCCAGGCGCCGCATCATGCCCTGGGTCGAGGTGAGCGCCAGCGGCACCAGCAGCAGCCACGCGGCGAAGCCGACGGTGATGTAGGGACGTTTGGCGATTTCCTCGAAGATTTGGGTCCAGTAGCCGCGCAGGTCGAGCACCAGATAGGCGGCCAGATGCAGGCTGGCGTAGAAGAACGCGTACAGGCCCAGCAGGCGGCGGAAGCGCAGCAGCACGGCTTGGCCGGTGAGTTGCCGCAGCGGCGTCACCGCCAGCGCGATCATCAGGAAACGCAGCGCCCACAGGCCCAGGCGGTGTTCGATCGCGGCCACCGGGTCGGCGCCCAGGCCGCCGCTGCCGGTCAGGAATTCGGCGCGGATCTGCCACGCCAGGATCGCGGCCGGAGTCAGCGCCAGCAGATGCGCCAGCGTCTTGGCGGCGATCACGCCGGGCGGGGTCTTGCGCGGTGCGGCGGTGCGGCGCGCGGCGGGCGCCGCGGCTGCGGGAACGGCGTCGCTCATGCTCAGAACCACGTCTTCAGGTTCATGCCGGCGTACAGGCTGGCGACTTGCTCGCCGTAGCCGTTGAACAGCCGGGTCGGAATGCGTTCGGCGAACAGCTTGCTGCCGGTGCCGGCGATGCGGCGCTCGGTCTTCTGGCTCCAGCGCGGGTGGTCGACGCTGGGATTGACGTTGGAGAAGAAGCCGTACTCCTCGGGCTGCAGCGAGTTCCAGGCGGTGGCCGGGCGGCGCTCGACGAAGGTGATGGCGACGATGGACTTGATGCTCTTGAAGCCGTACTTCCACGGCACCACCAGCCGCAGCGGCGCGCCGTTCTGCTGCGGCAGCGGCTTGCCGTACAGGCCGGTGGCGAGCAGGGTCAGCGGGTGCATGGCTTCGTCGATGCGCAGGCCTTCGCGGTAAGGCCAGTTGATCGAGGGATAGCCGATGCCGGGCATCTGCTGGCGGTCGGCGAGGGTGGTGAAGGCGACGTACTTGGCGTTGGCGTTCGGCTCGAAGCGCTTGAGCGCCTCGCCCAGCGGCACGCCGAGCCAGGGGATCACCATCGACCAGCCCTCCACGCAGCGCAGGCGGTAGATGCGTTCCTGCGGCGCCAGTCCCTTGATCAGGTCCTCCAGCGACAATTTGCCCGGCTTGGCGCATTGGCCGCCGACCGCGACCGTCCACGGGCTCAGGCGCAAGGTCTTGGCCGCCGCCGACGGGTCGCCCTTGCCGGTGCCGAACTCGTAGAAGTTGTTGTAGCTGGTGATGTCGGCGTAGGTGGTCGGTGTCTCGTCGGTGCGGAATCCGGCCTTGAGCTGTTCCGGCGTGGCCGGCTTGGCCGCCGACGGCGGCGGGGCCTCGGCGCCGGCGCAGCCGGACAGGCCCAGGGCCGGGCTCAGCGCCAGGGCCGCCAGCAGGCGCCGGCGGTCGCGGTAGACGGCCTCGTCGGTGATCTGGGAGGCGGGCAGGTTGAGGGCATCGCGCAACGACATGGGACGGCTCCGAAGGCTTCGCGGCAGGGGGCGCCGGGTGGGTACGGTCGTATGACGTCTTAGCGACCGTTTCATTCCCTAGAGGCGGCTTGAGCGGCAAAAGTTGCGCGGGTAACGACACGTACACACGGTGCTGCACTGCGGCATACTGCGGGGCCACCCCCTCACACCACGGAGCTACCGATGTCCCGCGCTTTCAACTTTAGTGCCGGTCCCGCGACCCTGCCCGAACCGGTCCTGCTGCAGGCGCAGTCGGAGCTGCTGGAGTGGAACAACGCCGGGGCCTCGATCGTCGAACTCAGCCACCGCGGGCCCGAATTCATCCAGGTCGCCGCCGAGGCCGAGCGCGACCTGCGCGCGCTGATGTCGATCCCGGACGACTACGCCGTGCTGTTCCTGCAGGGCGGCGCGACCGCGCAGCAGGCGCTGATCGCGCTGAACTTCGCCAACCCCGGCCAGGCCGTGGACTACGTCGTCACCGGCCACTGGGGCAAGACCGCATTGAAGCAGGTCAAGCCTTATGTGAGCGCGAACGTGGCCGCCAACGGCGAGGCCGGCGGTTTCCGCGACATTCCGGCGCGCGCCGAATGGAACCTGAGTAAGGACGCCGCCTACGTCCACTACACCGCCAACGAAACCATCCACGGCGTCGAGTTCCGCGATATCCCCGACACCGGCGACGTGCCGCTGGTGGCCGACTTTTCGTCGTCCATCGCCGCCGAGCCGGTGGACGTGTCCAAGTTCGGCGTGATCTACGCCGGCGCGCAGAAGAACCTCGGCCCGGTCGGCGTCAGCGTCGTGATCGTGCGCCGCGACCTGCTCGAACGCGCCGGCCAGCCGCGCGCGGACATCTTCGACTACCGCTCGCACGTCAAGGGCGAGTCCATGCTCAACACCCCGCCGACCTGGAACTGGTATCTGGCCGGGCTGGTGTTCAAGTGGATGCTGGCCGAAGGCGGCGTCGAAGAGTTCGCCCAGCGCAACGCGCGCAAGGCCGAGCTGCTGTACGGCGTGATCGACAACTCCGGCGGCTATTACCGCAACGAAGTCGCCCCGGCCGTGCGCTCGCGCATGAACGTGCCGTTCTTCCTCAAGGACGAAGCGCTGGACAAGCCCTTCCTCAAGGAAGCCGAAGCGGCCGGGCTGATCTCGCTCAAGGGCCACCGCGCCCTCGGCGGCATGCGCGCTTCGATCTACAACGCGATGCCGGAGGCGGGCGTGCAGGCGCTGGCTTCGTTCATGCGCGACTTCCAACAAAGACATGGCTGAGCGACCGCGCTGGCCGGCGCCCGAGCGGGCGCCGGCTGCGGTCGCCGTAGACAAGACTTAAGGCAATGACCACCAAATCCAGCAAGACCAAGCCGGCCGCCGGCAAGACCCAGGCCGCCGCCGACAAGAGCGCGGACAAGAAGAAAGCCGCCGCCAAGCCCAAGGCCAAGGCCGAAGCGGCGGCGCCGGCCGCGGCCGCCGAGCCCGCCGCCGGCGTCCCCGACCTCGCCACGCTGCGCACGCGCATCGACGGCATCGACCGCCACATCCAGCAGCTCATCGCCGAGCGCGCCCAGTTCGCCAATCAAGTCGGCAAGGCCAAGGGCAAGCTGGCCGCCGCGGTCGATTACTACCGCCCCGAACGCGAAGCGCAGGTGCTGCGCCGGGTGGTGGACCGCAACGACGGCCCGCTCAACGACGAAGTGCTGGTGCGGCTGTTCCGCGAAATCATGTCGGCCTGTCTGGCCCAGCAGGAGCCGCTGAAGATCGGCTTCCTCGGCCCGGAAGGCACGCACTCGCAGCAGGCGGTGTACAAGCACTTCGGCCATTCGATCCACGGCCTGCCGTTGGCCAGCATCGAGGAAGTGTTCCAGGAAGTGGAAGCCGGCAGCGCCGACTTCGGCGTGGTGCCGGTGGAGAACTCCACCCAGGGCACGATCCAGTCCACGCTGGACATGTTCCTCACCTCCAAGCTCAAGATCTGCGGCGAAGTCGAGCTGCGCGTGCACCAGCACCTGCTCTCGCGCAGCGGCCGGATCGAGGACATCGAGCGGGTCTACTCGCATCCGCAGTCGTTCGCGCAGTGCAAGGCGTGGCTGCGCCAGTACCTGCCGAAGGCCGAGAAGATTCCGGTGTCGAGCAACGCCGAGGCCGCGCGCCGCGCGCGCAACGCCGACGACGCGGCGGCCATCGCCGGCGTCGCCGCGGCCAACGTGTACGGGCTGCGCAGCGTGGCGGGGCCGATCGAGGACCGTCCCGACAATACGACGCGTTTCTTGGTCATCGGCCGCGAACTGTTCTCGCCCTCGGGCAACGACCGCACCTCGCTGCTGATCTTCATCAAGGACCAGCCCGGCGCGCTGTACAACGTGCTCTCGCCGTTCGCCAAGCGCGGGCTGAGCATGAACCGCATCGAATCGCGTCCCGGCCACACCGGCCGCTGGCAGTACGCGTTCTTCGTCGACATCGGCGGCCACGTGCAGGAAGACGCGATGCGCGAAGCGCTGGAGGAACTGGAAGAGCTGGCGCACGAGGTCAAGGTGCTCGGCTCCTACCCGGTGGCGATCGCATGAGCCAGCCGGCCCCGCAAGCGCCGTCGGACGCGGGCGCGCCCGCGTTCGACGAGGCGTGGTTCGCCGCGCGCGCCCAGCCGGGCGTGCAGCGGCTCAAGGCCTACGATCCGGGCCACGATCTGGTCGCGCTGCGCCGCCAGTACGGCGAGGCGCATCTGGTCGAACTGGGGTCCAACGAGAATCCCTACGGCCCGTCGCCGGCCGCGCGCGAAGCGATCCTGGATTCGCTGCACGCGCTGCATCGTTATCCCGATCCGCTCGGCGGCGACCTCAAGCGCGCGCTGGCGCGCAAGCACGGCGTCGACACGAAGCAGATCCTGCTCGGCAACGGCTCGCACGAACTGCTGATGCAGCTCGGCCAGGTGTTCGCCGGCCCCGGCGAGGAGGTGGTGTTCTCGCGCTACGGCTTCGCGGTGTTCGCGCTGTCCACCCAGGCGGCCGGCGCGCGCATGAACATCGTCGACGCGCTGCCGCGCGAGGCGGCGATGCCCTGCGGCCACGACCTCGACGCCATCGCCGCGGCGGTGAGCGCCGACACCAAGCTGGTCTACATCGCCAATCCGAACAATCCCACCGGCACCTGGTTCGGCCGCGACGCGTTGGTCGCGTTCCTCGACAAGATTCCGCCGCACGTCATCGTGGTAATGGACGAGGCCTACGCCGAAATGGCCGACGCGCCGGATTACGCCAGCGCGCTGAGCGTGCTGGCGCGGTATCCCAACGTCGCCGTCACCCGCACCTTCAGCAAGGCCTACGGGCTGGCCGGTTTGCGCGTCGGCTATCTGATCGCCCAGCCGGGCCTGATCGCGGTGATGGACCGCTTGCGCGAGAGCTTCAACGTCAACGGCCCCGCGCTCGCCGCGTGCGAAGCCGCGCTCGGCGACGAAGATCATCTGCGCTGGGCGTGCGCGCGCAACGCCGAACAGCGCGCCGTGCTCGACGAGGCGCTGCGCAAGCGCGGCCTGCGCACGTTCCCCTCGCAGACCAATTTCGTGCTGGCCGAATTCGGCGCGCGCACGCCGCAGGTGGAAGCCGCGCTGGTCGAGCGCGGGGTGATCCTGCGGCCGATGGGCGGCTACGGCCTGGGCGACTGCATCCGCATCAGCGTCGGTTCGGCCGACGAGAACCGCCGCCTGCTGGCGGCATTGGACGAAGTGCTGGCATGAGCGCGAGCGAATCTTCCCAGGCCTGGACCGCCGGTCCGGGCGCCCCGTTGCGCGGTTCGATCCGGGTGCCGGGCGACAAATCGGTATCGCACCGGGCGGTGATGCTCGGCGCGCTGGCCGAAGGCGTCACCCGCGTCACCGGCTTTCTCGAAGGCGAGGACACCCGCGCCACCGCGCGCGTGTTCGAGCGGCTCGGCGTGCGCATCGAAACGCCGAGTGCGAGCGAGCGCATCGTCCACGGCGTCGGCCTGCGCGGTTTGCGCGGCAGCGACGCGCCGTTGGACTGCGGCAACGCCGGCACCGGCATGCGCCTGCTCGCCGGCGCGCTGGCGGGGCAGGCGTTCGACAGTGTGCTGATCGGCGACGCCTCGCTGTCCAAGCGGCCGATGCGCCGCGTGACCGAGCCGCTGGCGGCGATGGGCGCGCGCATCGACAGCGAGGACGGCGGCTTGCCGCCGCTGCGCATCCACGGCGGCCGCGCGCTCGCCGGCATCGAATACACCTTGCCGGTCGCCAGCGCGCAGGTGAAGTCGGCGCTGCTGTTGGCCGGCTTGTACGCGCAGGGCGAAACCGTGGTGCACGAACCGCATCCGACCCGCGACTACACCGAGCGCATGCTCGCCGCGTTCGGCTGGCCGATCGAGTTCTCGCCCGGCTACGCGCGCCTGAGCGGCGGCCACGCGCTGCGCGCGACCGATGTCGCGGTGCCGGCCGACTTCTCCTCGGCGGCGTTCTTCCTGGTCGCCGCGAGCGTGATTCCGGGGTCGGAGTTGCTGCTCGAAGCGGTCGGCATGAATCCGCGCCGCACCGGCTTGCTCTCGGCGCTGCGTCTGATGGGCGCGGACATCGTCGAAGAGAACCCGCGCAGCGAAGGCGGCGAACCGGTCGCGGACCTGCGCGTGCGCTACGCGCGCCTGCGCGGCGTGGACGTGCCGCAGGCGCTGGTGCCGGACATGATCGACGAGTTCCCGGCGCTGTTCGTCGCCGCGGCCGTGGCGCAGGGCCGCACCGTGGTCAGCGGCGCGGCGGAGCTGCGGGTCAAGGAGTCCGACCGCATCGCGACCATGGCCGCGGGCCTGCGCGCGCTCGGCGCGAAGATCGAGGAAACGCCCGACGGCGCGATCATCGACGGCGGCTCGTTCGCCGGCGGCGCGGTCGAGAGCCACGGCGATCACCGCATCGCGATGAGTTTCGCGGTGGCGGCGCAGCTGGCTTCCGGCGAGGTGCGCATCGGCGACGTGGCCAATGTGGCGACGTCGTTCCCGGGGTTCGAGGCGCTGGCCGCGAAAGCGGGCATGCGGGTCGGCGCGGCGGCTTGAGGTTCGCGGCTGATGTTCGCGGTGCGAGCCGCGGGCCGTTGCAGCCGAACCCGAACGAAGAACGGCGGCCTCGAGGCCGCCGTTCTTTTTGAGTCTAAGCCGCGATCGTCGATTCGCCCTTATGGCCGAACGACTCGGCCGCGGACGAGTCTTTCACTGCAGCGGCCGGAACTCGACCGGCTGCTGCACCACCGACGCCACTTCGCGCCCGTTGCGCGTGGCCGGCTTGAAGCGCCAATCGCGCACCGCGCTCAGCGCGGCGCGGTCGAGATCGCGCGAACCGCTGCGGCGGGTCACCGCGACCTCGTCGGCGCGGCCGTCGGCGCCGACGTTCACCCGCAACACCACGGTGCCGCCTTCGCCGCGGCGCAGCGCCGTGGCCGGGTAGCGCGGCGCCGGATTGCGCGCGAGCGCCACCGCGTCGGTGGCGCGCGGCTTGGCCGGCGCGGCCTTCTTCTCCGCCGAGGCCTTGGCGACGTTCTTGCTCGCGGCCGCGTTGGCCTTGCCGGCGGCGTCCTCGCCCGTGGCCGGCGTGCGTTCGACCGGCGGCAACGCCAGCACCGGCGCCAGCGGCGCGGACATCGGCGGCGCCGGCCGCTTGCCGTACAGATACCAACCCAAGAACGCCGAACCCAACAGGATCAGCAACAACCACAAGCCCGTGCGGCCCGCGGATTCGCCGGTAGCGGCCTGCGGTGCGTCGGATTGATGCGCCTGAGATTCGATGGAATGTGATGCAGTGCTCATGCCGACCTCCTTGCGACGAACCCGGGGGACGGTTCGCGGAGGGCGAGCTTCGAAGCGGCGGCGTTACCCGCGGGTGAACGGTGGGTGATTTTGGTTCAGTACCCGTTCAAGCCTAGGAGATAGCGGTTAGGAGTTAGCAAAAGCCGCTTTCGCTAACTCCTAACTCCTAACCGCTATCTCCCAGCACCAAAGCCTCACTGATTCGGATTGAACGTAACCGGCACCAACACCGTATCCGCCACCGGGCGCCCGCCGCGCGTGGCGGGCTTGAAGCGCCAGCCGCGCACGGCGCTCAGCGCGGCGCGGTCGAGCGCGCGCGAGCCGCTGCCTTGGACCACTTCGGCCTCGGCGACCTCGCCTTGTTCGGTGATCTGCACCTGCACCCGCACCGTGCCGCCTTCGCCGCGGCGCAGCGAGGCCGCCGGGTACTGCGGGGCGCGGTTGCCCGGCAGCGGGGCGGCGCCGACGTGGGCGCCGCTCGGCGCGGCCGGCGCCGGTGCCGGCGCGCTCGGCGCGGCTTGCGGCGGGGCCGGCGGGTGGGGGTTTTCGACCAGTTGCGGGCGCTCGTCGCCCGCGGCCGGCGCGGCCTCGGGGACCTGCTGCGGCGCGGGCGCGGGGGCGGCGCTGCCGTCGGCCGCCGCGGGCGCCGGCAGCGGCGCGTAGAACGGCTGCTCGCTGGTCGGCGGGGTGCCGCCGGCGCGGTAGAAATCGTCCTTGCCGCGATTGCTCTGCCAGACCCAGGCGAACAGCGCCAAGCCGATCGCGAACGCGCCCAACACCCACAGCCAGGCCTTGCCCGAGGGGATCCAGGCGGCGAAATCGAAGGAACGGCGCGGTGCGGGGGAGGGCGTCGACATGGGGCGGCAGGCTCGCAAGTCCAATGCGTGATGGCGTGCATTCTGCAACGAAACGCCCGGCCGCGTCGGCCTCGCCGACGCGCGCGCGCCGCGCCGGAAGCTCGCGATTCGCGAAAAAGCCCGCGCGACGCGATAATCTGCGGTTCTTCCCGCCACGCATCCCTACCGGCTACGCCATGCTCGATCCGAACCTGCTGCGCCAGCAACCCGCCGAAGTCGCCGCCCGCCTGCACGCCACCCGCGGCTATTCCCTGGACGCCGACGCGCTGGCTTCGCTGGAAAGCGAACGCAAGATGGTGCAGGTGCGCACCCAAGAGCTGCAGGCGCAGCGCAACAAGCTGTCGGCCGAAATCGGCAAGCGCAAGAGCAAGGGCGAGGACACCGCCGAGCTGATGGCGCAGGTGTCGGCCTCCGGCGACGAACAAAAGCGCGGCGAAGCGCGGCTGGACCAGATCAAGGCCGAGATCGAGGCGATCGCGCTGACCATCCCGAACCTGCCCAACGAATCGGTGCCGCTGGGCCCGGACGAAAGCGGCAACGTCGAGGAGCGCCGCTGGGGCAGCCCGCGCGAATTCGATTTCCAGGTCAAGGACCACGTCGAACTCGGTGCGCGCCACGGCTGGCTGGATTCGGAAACCGCGGCCAAGCTGTCGGGCGCGCGCTTCACCGTGCTGCGCGGCGGCCTCGCCCGCCTGCACCGCGCGCTGGCCCAGTTCATGCTCGATCTGCACGTCGAACAACACGAGTACCAGGAAACCAACGTGCCGCTACTGGTCAACGCCGACTCGATGCGCGGCACCGGCCAGTTGCCCAAGTTCGAGGACGACCTGTTCGCGACCGTGGTCGGCGAGGGCGAGGCGGCGAGCAAGCGTTATCTGATCCCGACCTCGGAAGTGCCGCTGACCAACGTGGTGCGCGACGAGATCGTCGAGGAAGGCGCGCTGCCGCTGCGCATGACCGCGCACTCGATGTGCTTCCGCGCCGAAGCCGGCAGCGCCGGCCGCGACACCCGCGGCATGATCCGCCAGCACCAGTTCGAGAAGGTCGAACTGGTCACCATCGCGCGCCCGGAAGACAGCTACGCCGAGCACGAGCGCATGACCCGCTGCGCCGAAGTGGTGCTGGAAACCCTCGGCCTGCCGTACCGCCGCATGCTGCTGTGCACCGGCGACATGGGCTTTTCCGCGGCCAAGACCTACGACCTGGAAGTGTGGCTGCCGAGCGAGAACCGCTACCGCGAGATCTCCTCGTGCTCCAACTGCGAGGCGTTCCAGGCCCGGCGCATGCAGGCGCGCTGGCGCAACTCAGCCACCGGCAAGCCCGAGCCGGTGCACACGCTCAACGGCTCCGGCGTCGCCATCGGCCGGGCGATGATCGCGGTGATGGAGAACTATCAGAACGCCGATGGTTCGATCGCGGTGCCCGAGGCGCTGCGTCGTTACATGGGCGGGGTCGAGGTGCTGGCCTGAGTGGGTTCGGTCCGGGCGGGGCTGCTGTGAGCGGCTCCGCTCTGGGCAAGGCTGATTCGAGCAAAACCGATTCGAGCAAAACCGATTCGAGCAAGACCGCCCCGAGCAAGATCGCCCCGAGCGAGTCCGCTCCTGGCAACACCGATCCGGGCGAAACGGATCGCGCGGCATAAAGCGACACCGAACCGGGCGGAACGATCTCGGCGCCGCCGCCCGCGCCACGCGGCACCAAGGAGGGTTGCGGCATGGAGTCGTTGTTCTTCATGTTCCTCATCGCGGGCAAGGTCCTGCTCGCGCTGGCGCTATGGAGCGCGGTGCAGTACGCCGCGCTCGGCGCGGCCAATCGCCGCCGCGCCGAGCCGCTGACGAACGCGCGCCTGTTCGCGCGCGCGCTGCTCGGCGTCGTCGCCGGCGTCGCGCTTGGCGCCGCCTCGATCGCGCTGATCGCGGGTTCGGTTTTCTCGCTCGGCAACGACGTCAGCGACGCCGGCTTTTTCCTGATCCTGCTGTCGCTGCCGGCCGGCGCGGCGGCGGCGATGGTGTGCGGGTTCCGCCTGGCCCGCCGCTGGGTTTCGCGAGCGCAGCCTGGAGCCGCGCCCGCGGCCGAGCCCGCCGCGCGCGAGGCCGGCGAGGCCTGACTGTCGGTGGCGTAGCGGTCGCTGCGGGCCGCGCGCCCGGCCTCGGCCACCGTGGCCGGCGCAATAAAAAAGCCGGGCCCGTGGGGGCCCGGCCAATGCCGGCGTGGGGGAGGGGTACGCCGTAATCGGGTCGCGTCCGTTTCGGCCCTGGGGGCGGGCCGAAGCACGCCGTGCTCAGGCCGCCAGACGCTGCGGCCGCGGAATCGAGGCATGCGCCGCGGCCAGCGCGTCGGCGCGGTGCTGCGGCGAATACGACACGCCCTCGGCGCGCACGAATTCCACATCGGTGACGCCGATGAAGCCCAGCACGTGGCGCAGATAGGTCTCCTGGAAGTCGCTCGGCTGGCCGCTGTGCAGGCCGCCGCGGCCGCTGGCGACGATGGCCTTCTTGCCCTTGGCCAGGCCTTCCGGGCCATTGGCGGTATAGCGGAAGGTCTTGCCGGCCACCGCCACGCGGTCGATCCACGCTTTCAGCGTCGAAGGGATGCCGAAGTTGTACATCGGCGCGCCGATCACGATCACGTCGGCTTCCAGGAATTGTTGCAGGATGCGCTCGGATCGCTCGGATTCGGCCGGATCGTCCTTTGCCAGGGAACGCCCGGTAAGATGGGGGATCGGGTCGGCGTCCAGATCGAGATGTTCGACGTTCAGGCCCGGCAGATCGTCCTGCCAGCGCGCCGCCACCGCCGCGGACAGTTCGCGAGTCACGGAATTTGCGCCCAGAGCGCTTGAATCGATGTGCAGAAGCTTCATGTCGGGACCTCGTCGGGTCGTTCGGATGCGGGCGTTGCCGCGTTGAGGCAAAGTCTGGATCGTTGCGGCTATGGAATAAAGCTGGTTCAATATCACTCGCTGTTCTAATTTTGGAACTATCGTCATGCACGATCTGAATGACCTGTACTACTTCGCGATGGTCGTGGACCACGCCGGTTTCGCCGCCGCCGAGCGCGCGCTGGGCATTCCCAAGTCGCGTCTGAGCCGGCGCATCAGCCAGTTGGAAACCGATCTGGGCGTGCGTTTGCTGCAGCGTTCCACCCGCCGCTTCGCGGTCACCGAAGTCGGCAACAGCGTGTATCGCCACGCCCAATCGATGCTGGCCGAGGCGCAGGCCGCGCGCGAAGTCGTCGACCGCCTCAGCGCCGAGCCGCGCGGCGTGATCCGCGTCAGCGTGCCGGTCGGTCTGGCTCAGCAGCACATTCCGCGGCTGTTGCCCGAGTTCCTGGCCAAGTACCCGCAGGTGCGCGTGCAACTGCACGTCAGCAACCGCCGCGTCGACATCATCAACGAAGGCGTGGACGTGGCCTTGCGCGTGCGCTCCAAGCTCGACGACGACGGCAGCCTGGTGATGCGCAGCTTCGGCCAGATCCAGGAATTGCTGGTCGCCAGCCCGAAGTACCTCAACCGCATGGGCCGCCCGACCAACCCGGACGAATTGTCCGAGCACGTCACCCTGAGCATCAGCGAAGACGACGCGCGCCAGCGCTGGGAACTGCACGGTCCCGACGGCGAAGTGCGCAAGGTCGAGCTCAAGCCGCGGGTGATGGGTTTCGATTTCCCGATGCTGATGGCGCTGGCCGAGCAGGGCGTGGGCATCACCCTGCTGCCGGAAACCGTGTGCGCCGAAGCGGTGCGCCGCGGCGAGCTGGAAGTGGTGCTGCCGAACTGGCGCCTGCCGCAAGGCATCTTCCACGCCGTGTTCGCCTCGCGCCGCGGCCTGCTGCCGGCGGTGCGGGTGTTCATCGACTTCCTCGCCGAAAAGGCGCCGTCGCTGGTCGAATCCGCGCGCCTGCAATGCAGCGACATCAAGGGCCAGCCGTGCCCCGACAGCATCGCCGGCAAGGCCGCGAAGAAGGCCGACAAGAGCCCCAACATCGCCGCCCAGGCGTGAGACAATGCCGCGCCCGGCGCAAGGCCGGGCGCGTCGCCGCGCAGGGCGGCGGCCGGGTCGGACGATCCGGCGACGATGCGTTTACGGAGAGATGGCCGAGTGGTTTAAGGCAGCGGTCTTGAAAACTTATGTTCAGGCGGTGCGCGAGCAGAAAAAACAAAGTAAAAACAACGTGTTAGTGTGTTCGCATTGGCGCTGTGGCTTGCGCCGTTTAGCGGATTCCTAGCACGTCACGAAATACGGTGGGTTGGCCGAGCGGTTGAAGGCACTAGTCTTGAAAACTAGCAAGGGGGTGACCCCTTCCAGGGTTCGAATCCCTGACCCACCGCCATCAAAATAGCGCAGCGCCGTAACACAGGGAGCGTGCATGCAGCCCAAGACCATCGCCGAACAGCTCTTCTTCACCACGGTGCGAATTGACACCGTTGCGGCGAATGGCGCTCAGGGTTCCGGTACGGGCTTCTTCTTCAATCACAAGATTGGCGGCAACGAGTATCTGTTCGTCGCAACGAACAAGCATGTCGTGATGGGCATGAGAGAGGGGCGCTTTTCGTTCCTGAAACAGAAGGATGGGCAACCCACCCTTGGCGACGGGTTCAATCTGCACATGGGGCAGCAGGACTGGCCGAAGATGTGGTTTGGTCACCCAGACGCGAATATCGACATTGCCGTTTGTCCGCTGGCGCCACTGCTTGAATTTGTGAAGAAGCAGCACGGCACGGACTTGTTCCTACGGGCCGTGAATACAAGCATGATTCCAACGCCGCAGCAGGTGACGGAACTGGATGCGGTGGAGTCCGTGACGTTCATCGGCTACCCGAATGGTGTCTGGGACAGCAAGAACCTTCTGCCAGTTGCGCGCCGGGGTACTACTGCCAGTCCTATCGAAGTGGATTTTGAGGGCACGCCGCGTTTTCTCATTGATGCGTCGGTGTTCGGTGGGTCTAGTGGCAGCCCGGTCTTCATTCTGAATCACGGATCATGGGCGACCAAGGAAGGCGGCCTCGTAGCTGGCACTCGGTTCTACTTCGTCGGCGTGATCGCCGCAGTGTTCTTCCGCACCCATCTGAACCAGATCATTCCGGTGCCGATTCCCACACAGGTTCAGCCGATGGCGCAGCAACAAGAGATGATCGACCTCGGAATCGTGTTCAAGGCACGTACCGTTGTCGAGACCATCGAAGCATGCCTCAAAGCGCACAACGTCGATACGTCGGCACCTGCACCAATACCAGCACCGCAAGCCGCGCCCGATCCAGCACCGCAGGCATAGTAGCTGGAGGGCTGCGCGCAACGCTCGCGCCTGCTCGCAATGGGCTAGACCGCAGCCAGCCCAACCGACCTAACCACAAGGGCAGCAATCGGTTAGCTGGCAAGCCCGCCTAATTCCGGGCTTGCTGTTCCTTGCTCGCAGGCAAGCGCGCCGCTACAGGCCGCGCAACGGTGCCGCCAGTAGCAATCTAGGCTAAGTTACGATAAGCCACGCCAAACATGCAACGACGATAAGCCGTTGTTTTACAAAGGCGTGGCGGGCTAAACAAAGCAGCGGAAAGCTAGGTAAAAGCAGCCTCCGCAAAACTTGAAAACCGCCGAAGGGTCAAACCTTCCGTGGGTTCGAATCCCACTCTCTCCGCCACCTAGTCCGAAACGAAGATCGCGCGGCGGACGGTAGTTCGCCGCAGGTTCTGGCGCGCGCGGGAACCCGCGTTGCATCCGCATGAGGTGCGCGACGCGCACCTCATGCGTTTCGGCGGCGGTAGCGGCCCGCCGCCTTCGGCCGATCACATCGTCTTCGGGTTTTGCTGCTGCTGCGCCTGCTGCTGTGCCTGCGCGTTGGGCGGCGTTTGGCCGCTCGGCGCCTGTTGCAGCAGTTCGCTGGTCGGCGGCGCTTCCTTATGGGCCTCGACGACGGCCCGGAAGCCTTCGGTCTTGCCGGAAACGACGATCTTGTCGCCGACCACATCGGCCTTGGCGAGTTGATCGACCGTGCCGATCCCGCCTTGCTTTTGAGCGGCGACCGTCGCTTCCAAGGCCTTGTGGTCGGAGACGCTCGGCGGCAACTGTTTGCGGATTTCGCCGTACAGCGCCTGGGTGTCCGGGTGCGCGCGCGACAGGTCGATCGAGGTCGACGACGAGGACGGCGAGCTTCCGGGAGCGGACGCGAGCGACGGGACGGAGAGGCCCGGCGCGATGCTGATCGACGGCGTTTGCGCGCGCGCCGCGATCCTGGCCGCGTCTTGCACCTCGTCCAGGTTGCGGGTCGCCGCGCTGGCGTTCTTGGCTACGCCCGCGACGATTCCGTGGTCGGCGCGTTCGTCCAGCAACGGCTTGCGGCAATCGCTCGCCGGATGCTTGGGGTCGGCATCCGGCGCCAGCCGGGCTTCCAGTTTGGCGTGCCAGCCGACCTGAGCGTTCCAGGCCTCATGCTGCTTCGCCGCGATGGTCGGATCTTTGATGCGCTGCTCGCGCGCGTCGGTGAGCGCTTGGCTCGGCAAGCGATCGGTGTCGACGGTGCTGTCGTACAGCTTGTCCGCTTCGCGGTTGTAGATGCGGATCGGGACCGGATGGTCCTTGGTCTGAGCCTGCACGTGATCGAGATTGGCAGGCAGATCCTGGTAGACCTGATCGCGGATGTTCGGCGGAACGAAACGGCCGAAGCCGTTGCGGTCGAGCGAACCGGTGAAGCGCGCGTCCACGCCCAACTCGCTTTCCAGGCGATGGGTGGCCAGCGCGCGGATCTCGACGTTGTAGCCGGCCTTTTGCAGCCCCTCCACGAGTTCGACCGCCTTGGGGCCGCTGCCCAAGGTGGTGTCGATGACCAGGTTCTTGCGATCGCCGATGGCTTTATCGCGCAATTCCTTGGCCCACTGGCTGGCGTCCTTGTGGGTGTCGTCGGCCCAGTTGTACGGCGAAGCCTTGCGGAACTCGTCGACTTTCGGATGGAAGTCGCGCATCGCGTCGGGATCGACCACGATGGCGTTCATGCCGCCGCCGAGATCTTGTTTCGCGCGCTCCGCCACGCCGCTTTTGCCCGCGCCGGGTTGGCCGGCGAGGATGATCGCCGTGGGATTCTGGCCTTCGGGGACGGAGGGGATGCTGTCGTAGTTGACGCTCGGCAGGACGCGCCGCTCGAATTCTTCCTTATGGGTCTTGTCGTCCAGCGGCGGGGCGAGAGGCCTCATGCTTGCGCCTCCCGCTTGAGGTCGAAGTGGTTCCACAGCTCATTCAAATCGGCCAAGCCGCCGTTCTTGGAGCGCGCCTTGAACATCAGATCGAGCTTGGCGTCGGCGCGCTGCAGCGCCTGCGCGTCGCCGCCGGCTTCGGCCGCGTTGCGCTCCGCGCGCGCTTCGGAGATGAAGCTGCTGAGAGCGTCTTCCAGCGCCGACACCGCGGTCTCGAACGGCGGGCTGCCCTTGGGCTGGGCCGCGGCATCGCGCAGCGTGGCCGCGAGCGCGTCGAGTCGATCCGGATACTCTTTCAGCAATTCCCGCAAGGCCTGCGGGACGGGGGGCGACAGGGTCGTCATGTGATGGCTTCCTTGTTTCGTGAAACGCGTGGGGTAAAAACAAATCTTATAACCGACGCGATCGCACTTGCCGTGACGCGCGCCGGGTCTTGGACGTTGGAGACGGTGCGTGAGCGGCATCGCGCGCGCGATGCGCGTCGGATCGAAACGCAAACGTCGAATGCGGACGCGAGCGGTCAAGCCGGCTGCCGTCGGGCCGTCGCGAACGGCCGGCGATTCGGGCGCCGGCGCGATGGATTTTCATCGGCGTGCGCGCGTCGCGATCTTGTCGCGAACGCGGCCGCCGCCCCCGTCGATAGAGGGCGGCGCAACGCGGATCGTCAGCGCTGTTGGCCGGGCGCGCTCTGGTTCTGCGACGGCTGCGGGTGCTGCTCGCGCGACTGCGCGTGCTGTTGGTCGAACGCTTCCGACCGCTGCAGCGACTGCTGCATGCTCGGCGCCGGCGTCGCCAGCTCCACCGACGCCACCGAACCGGGCACCTTGCCGGAAACGAACAGGCGGCCGTTGGCGGATTCGACGTGCTGGATGTCGCCGGGCTCGCGGATGTAGCCGGCGACCTTGGCCGCGACCACCGCCTCCATGACTTTTTCGTTGGACACGCCGGTCGGCGCGCGCACGCGCACGCCGTCGAACAGCTTGCGGTCGGCGTGATCGGCCGGCGGCGCTTGCAGGTCGGCGGAGGGCGCGGCGCTCAGGTTGCGCTTGGCTTGTTCGATGTCGGCGCCGGTCGTGGTCGCCTTGGGAACGTAGACGCCCTTGCCGTCGTCCTGCAGCGTGACCAGATGGCTGTTGGCGCTGGGCGCGCGTTCGCCCGGCGCGGCCTGGACCTGGATGGCGTAGCCGCCGGCGGGCACGTGTTGTTCGGCGTGCTTGCGTTCGACCGCTTGCGTCGCCGCCTCCAGATGCTGTGGCGTGACCGCGATACCGGCGCTTTGATAGACCGTGGCGAGCGTTTCGCGCAGGGAGTCGTGCGCGCTGACCGGGCCGCGCGCGGGCGCCTGCGGTTGCTGCGCGAGCGCCGCGCGCAGCTGCGTCTGGGTGGCGTCGAGTTCTTGGCGGGTCTTGCCGTCGGCCTTGCTGTCGTACAGCCAGCCGCTGCTGATCCATTCGTTCTTGTCGTTGCGGCGGTAGACGTCGCCGTCGGAGGCTTGCAAGGACTCGACCTGTCCGCGCGCGTGCTCCACCGGTTCCGGCGGTTTTCCGTATTGGGACCAGCCATAGGCGGCATAGGCCGCGTCGTAGCGCGCGGCCATCGCCGCGGGCGTGCGCAGCGCGTTGTCGGCGATGACTTGCTGCGATTGCCGGTCCAGTTCGGCGGCGCGCTGCGGCGTGGCGGCTTCGTGGTGGCTGAGCTTGATGCCGTGCTCGACGTAGCCGTCGACGATCTCGCGGTTCCACTTGCCGTCTTCGCTGCGCTTCCAGTCGGTCTTGCTCGCGCTGTGCGCGTCGCCGGCGGCGCTGGGGATCGAATAAGGATCGACCGGCGCGGGCGGCGTGGCCAGACGCAGCTGGATCGCCTCGTTGCTGGCCTTGTAGTTGAGGTAGTTGGCCAGTTCCGGCGAGGCGACGAAGGTCTGCTCGGTGGTGGTGACCTTGCCGGTGGCCGGATCGGTGCGCGCCACGTCTTCGCTGCGGTGCCAGCCTTGGTCGGGATGCTTGGGATCGATGCGCCAGGTGTTGCCGTTCTGATCGTCCTGGCGGTTGATGCGGCGGTTTTCCAGCCACTGCGCCAATTCGTTGCCGGCGACCGCGCCGACCACGCCGCCGATGGCGCCGGTGACCAGCAAGCCGGGGCCGGTTTCCACGCCGGCCACGCCGCCGGCGAACGCGCCCAGCGACGCGCCGCCCCAGGCGCCGAGGTTGGTCGCGCCGAAGCGCACCACTTCCGAACGGATGCCGGCTTCGTTGCCGGTTTGGCTGAGCTGATGCACGCGGTAGCCGGTGGTCGCCGCGTCGTAGGCGGTCGCGGCGACGCCGAGCGCGGACAAACCTTTGACCACGCCCGGACGCACCCGCACCGCGTGGTCGATGCCGGCGGCTTGGCGCGCGCCTTGGGCGACGTCGTCGGCGATGTTCAGCGCCTGCCGTTCGGCGAGCAGGCGCTCGGCGGTCTTGGCGTCGATGTTCGGATTGGCCTTGAGCCGCTCGGGCAGTTGCTCGTGCCACTGCTGGCGCTGCGCCCATTGCTCGCCTTGGGCTTGGGTGATCGCCGGATCGCGCATGCGCGCTTCGCGCGCCTGATGCAGCGCTTCGCCCGGCGTCTGGGTGTTGAGCCGGCTGTCGTAGAGTTCGACGCCTTCGCGGTTGAAGATGCGCACCGGGGTGCCGGTCTCGGTGCGCACGCGGTCGAGATTGCCGGGCAGGTTCTGATACACCTCGCGGCGGATTTCGGCCGGCACGTAGCGGCCGAAACCGTTCTTGTCCAAGGAGGCGGCGAAGCGCGCGTCCACGCCGAGCTCGCTTTCCACGCTGTGGGTGGCGATGGCGCGGATTTCGACTTCGTAGCCCTTGGCCTTGAGGTCCTTGACCAGATCGACCGCGCTGTTGCCGTTGCCGAGCGTGGTGTCGATGATGATGTTCTTGCGTTGGTCCACCACCGCCGCGCGCAGTTCCTTGGCCCACTGGCTGGCGTCCTGGTGGGTGTGGTCGGCCCAGGTGTAGGGCGAGTTGGCGCGGAATTCGTTGACCCGGGGATGGAAGTCGCGCAAGGCGTCGGGATCGACCGGGACGACGTTGCCGCCCAGTTCCTGCGTCGCGGTCGCGACCAGGCCGCCTTTGCCCGCGCCGGGCTGGCCGGCGAGGATGATCGCCTTGGGATGCGCCTGCGCGGTGGCGTGGTCGATGCCGCTGGCGGGCAGGATCTGGTTCTTGAGGATCTTGGCGTGGGCCGTCGGATCCAGACGGTCGGCGGGGACGCTCATGCTTGCCGCTCCTTGGCTTGCTCGAAGTAGGCGCGCAGTTCGGACAGGTCGCGCAGGCCGACGCCGGGCGAACGGGCGCGGAACATCAGGTTGAGTTTGTCGTCGGCGCGTTCGATCCGCG
Source organism: Lysobacter sp. K5869 (assembly GCF_018847975.1). Taxonomy (NCBI): domain Bacteria; kingdom Pseudomonadati; phylum Pseudomonadota; class Gammaproteobacteria; order Lysobacterales; family Lysobacteraceae; genus Lysobacter; species Lysobacter sp. K5869. The sequence continues at coordinate 3,472,082 of NZ_CP072597.1, forward strand.
CGGCGTCGCCGTGAGTTTCGGCGGCGTCGAGTTCGTCGCGGGCGTCGGCGATGAAGCGGCTGAGCAGGTCTTCCAGCGCCCATTTGGCGGTTTCGAACGGCGGCGCGCCGGCCGGATCGGCGGCGGCGCCTTCGAGCGCGCCCTCGATGCGGGCGATGAGGTCCGGGTAGTCCTTGAGCAAATCCTGCAGCGGCTGCGGAACCGGGGGCGAAAGCGCGGCCATGGCGTCGTTCCTTGATCGGGGCGGGGGAATGATCCGCATCCTACCGCCGCCGCGGCGCGGCGGATGAGAAGACGCCGGCGGACCGACCGGCGGCGCGGACGCTAAAGATTCCGACAGCGCGGCGGGCCGGCCCGGGTTGAACTGTGCGCCACTTCGACGAGCCCCACGGATTCCGCAATGACCCAGCAACACGAGCGCGCCATCGCCGTCTTCGGCGCCTACGGCCACACCGGTCGCTTCGTCGCCGCGCGCCTGCGCGAGCGCGGCTGGCGGCCGCGCCTGTGCGGGCGCGACGGTCAACGGCTGGCGGAGCTGGCCGCGCATTGGCCGGACAGCGAAACGCGGGTGGCGAGCGTGGACGCGCCGGCCTCGCTCGACGCCGCGCTGCGCGGCTGCGCCGCCGTGCTCAACTGCGCCGGTCCGTTCGGCGATACCGCCGCGCCCTTGCTCGAAGCGGCCTTGCGCGCCCGCATTGCTTATCTCGACACCGCCGCGGAGCAGCAGCCCGTCCTGGCCGCGTTCGAGCGCTACGACGCCGCGGCGCGCGCGGCCGGCATCGTCGCGATTCCGGCGATGGCGTTCTACGGCGGCCTCGGCGATCTGCTCGCGACCGCGGCGATGGGCGATTGGGCGCAGGCCGACGCGGTCGAGATCGCGGTGGCGCTGGACGGCTGGCATCCGACCGCCGGCACGCGCATCACCGGCGAGCGCAATACCGCCAAGCGCCTGGTGATCGAAAACGGCGTCCTGGCCGAGGCGCCGAGTCCGTCGCCGACGCGCGATTGGGCTTTCGGCGAGCCGTTCGGCACGCAGCCGGTCGCGGCCGTGCCGATGAGCGAGATCGCCTTGCTGTCGCGGCATCTGCGCACGCGCGGCGCGGTCGCTTATCTCGATCCGGGCTCGCTGCGCGACGTGCGCGATCCGGCCACGCCCGCGCCGGTCGCGGCGGACGACAGCGGACGCTCGGCGCAGGTGTTCGCGATCGAGGCGCGGGTGCGGCGCGGCGGGCAAGCGCGCGGGCTCGGCGCGTCGGGCCGCGATATCTACGCGGTGACCGCGCCGTTGCTGGTCGAAGCGATGGAGCGCGCGCTCGACGGGCGTTGCCGCGGCCACGGCGTGCGCGCGCCCGGCGACGCGTTCGATGCAGCGGACTTCCTCGCCGCGTTGGCGCCGGAGCCGCTGCGTTTGTACTTGCGCGACGAATGAAACCCGTCGCGGCTCAGTCGTGCGCCTGCGCGGGCAGCCACAGCGCGGCGCGCAGGCCGCCGCCGTCGCGCGGCGACAAGCTCAGGCGTCCGCCCAGCGACAAGGCCAGTTGCTGGGCGATGGCGAGCCCGAGTCCGGTGCCGCCGGTATCGCGGTTGCGCGAGGCTTCCAGGCGATAGAACGGCTGCATCACCGCGTCGAGTTCTTCGACCGGAATGCCCGGGCCGCGGTCCAGCACTTCGATCAGGAAGCCGCCGTCGGCGGGCGCGACGGTCACCTCGGCGGCGCCGGCGTACTTCACCGCGTTGTCGATCAGATTGCTCGCCACCCGCCGCAGCGCATGCGCGCGCGCGACCATCGGTGCGCCGGCGCGGCCGGACAGGGCGACGTCCTTGCCGGTGTCCTGGTAATCGCAGACCACGCTGTCGAGGAAGGCGTCGAGGTCGAGCCGGATCGCCGGCTCGGCGGTGCTGTGGGCGCTGCGCGCGTAGGCCACGCCTTCGCGCACGAGGTGCTGGATCTGCTCCAGATCGTCGAGCAGCCGCGCGCGTTCGGGCGACTCGTCCATCGCCTCGGTGCGCAAGCGCATGCGCGTGATCGGGGTTTGCAGGTCGTGCGAGATCGAGGCGAGGATCTGCAAGCGCTCGCGCAGGTAGGCGGCGATGCGGTCCTGCATCGCGTTGAACGCGGCCGCGGCCTGCGCGACCTCGGTCGGCCCGGTTTCGCCCAGACGCTTGCCGGCGCCGCCGGGGCTCAGCGTTTGCGCGGCCTGCGCCAGCTGCTCCAGCGGCCGCGTCGCCAGCCGCACCGCCAGCCACGCGCACAGCACCAGCAGAGCGAGTTGCGCGGCCAGCACATACGGCAGCCATTGCGCGATCGGCATGGTCGAGGGCATCACGTCGATGGTCAGCGGCTGGCCGTCGCTGAGCTTGAGGTGGACCTGGAAGCGCTCGGGCCGCTCGCTCACGGTTTCGGCGCGGATCGGATAGCGCGCGCCGAGCACGCCGCCGATCAACTGCGCGATGTTCTGCGCGCGCTCGCTGAGCTGCGGCGCGCCGGGTTCGCCGGGGCCGAGCACGTACTGATAGGTGCGGCGCTTGAACTGCGGCAGCCACTGCGCGCGTTCCTCCGCGGGCAGGCGGTCGAGCACGGCGACCGCGGTGCGCACGTCGAGCTCGAGATTGCCGAGCATCATCGAGGTCGCGGTGACGTAGCGCTCGTAGAACAACAGGCTGAAGGAGAGCGTGTGCGCCAGCGCCAGACCGGCGAACAGGATCAGGTACAGCCGCGAGGCCATGCTGCGCGGCAGCCAGCCGCGCGCGGGCTTGGCGGCGACGGCGGCCGGCGCGTTCATGCGTCTTCGCCCACCAGCGTGACCGCTTGCGAGAACACATAGCCTTCGCTGCGCACGGTCTTGATGTAAGACTGGTCGCGCGCGTCGTCCTGCAAGCGTTGGCGCAGGCGGCTGACCAACAGATCGATGGAACGGTCGAAATGCTCGGCGTCGCGGCCCTGGGTGAGGTTGAGCAACTGGTCGCGGCTGAGCACGCGCTGCGGATGGTCGAGGAACACCCGCAGCAGGCGGAACTCGCCGCCGCTGAGCGCGATGGCGGTGCCCTCGGGATCGAGCAGGTGGCGCGCGGTGGTGTCCAGGCGCCAGCGGCCGAACGCGATCAAGCGCACGGCCTCGCTGACCCGCAGGTTCGGCGGCAGCATGCGCGTGCGCCGGATCACCGCGTTGATCCGCGCCAGCAGTTCGCGCGGCGCGAAGGGCTTGGCGAGGTAGTCGTCGGCGCCCATTTCCAGGCCGACGATGCGGTCGGTGGCGTCGTCGCGCGCGGTCAGCATCAGCACCGGGATCGCCTTGTGCGGGCCGGCGCGCAGGTTGCGGCACAGCACCAGGCCGTCGTCGCCGGGCAGCATCAGGTCGAGCACGATCAGGTCGATGTCCTGCGCTTCCAGCGCCGCGCGCATCTCGCGGCCGTCGGCGGCGGTGCTGGCGCGCAGGCCGTTCTTGCGCAGGTAGTCGGCGATCATCTCGCGGATGTCGCGGTCGTCGTCGACGATCAGGATGTGGTCGCTGGGTTTCATTGCGGGTCCTGTGGGGCGATGCGGGGGCGATGCGGGGGCGATGCGGGGCGATGCGGGGCGATTATGCGCTTGGGCGGGGTGGAGCGAGGGCGGCTCGGCTCCGCTCGCCCTGTAGTTGCGATCCTCCCAAACCCGTCATTCCGGCGAAAGCCGGAACCCATCTTGATCTTGCTTTCTGTAGTCGCGATCCTCCCAGGCCGTCATTCCGGCGAAAGCCGGAACCCATTTTGATCTTGCTTTTTGCTGGTCGCGTACGAAAGCGCGGAGCGAAAGTCAAAATGGATTCCGGCTTTCGCCGGAATGACGGGGTGAGGGAGTGCGGATCGGGTGAGGGAGTGCGGATCGGGTGAGGGAGTGCGGACGGGGGAATGGAGCGCAGATGGGTAAGGGGGCGCGGACGCGGCGGGAGGAGCGCGACGATCGCCGGACAACCGTCGTGCCTCACCCCCGCGCCAGCAACTCCCGGATCATCGCCTCGGTCTGCGCGTAATCGCCTTCGCCGTAATGCCGGTACACGATGCGCCCGTCGCGGTCGATCAGATACAGCGCCGGCCAGAACCGATTGCCGTAGGCGTTCCAGGTCGCGTAGTCGTTGTCCTGCGCGACCGGATAGCCGATGCCCAAGCGCTTCACCGCCGCCTGCACGTTGCCGCTCAGGTGCTCGTACTCGTATTCGGGCGTATGCACGCCGATCACCGCCAGCCCCTGGCCGGCATAACGCTGATGCCACTCGTTGACGTGCGGCTGCACGTGCAGGCAGTTGATGCAGGCGTACGTCCAGAACTCGACCAGCACCACCTTGCCGCGCAACTGGCTCATGCGCAGCGGCGGACTGTTGATCCAGCGGTGGATGCCCTGGAAATCGGGCGCCGGCGGCGCCGGCTGGCGCGCGGTCGGCTGGACCGGTTCGGCCTGCGCGCCGGGCGCGCAGGCCACCGCGCCCAGACACAGGCTCAGCGCCAGCAACAACGGTTTGATCGCGAAAGGAGTCTTGAGCATGACGGTTCTCCGGTGGCGCGGACGCGACGGCTCAGCCGCCGCTGTGCGCTGGGTCTTGGGTGGGGATGCCGGCGGCTTCGAGAATGGCGAGGGCGACTTCGCGCGGCCGCGCCAGCGGCACGGCGTGGCCGGCGTCGACGATGCGCGTTTGCGCGCCGATGCGGCGGGCGGTGTCGGCCTGCAGCTGCGGCGAGAGCATGCGGTCGTTGCGCGCGATTACGTACCAGCTCGGCTTGCCGCGCCACGCCGCCTGCGTCGCCGGTTCGGCGAAGGCGCTGGCCTTGATCGGCGCCTGCAGGCTCGCCAGCACCTGCGCTTGCCGCGGCTTCAGGTCCGGCGCGAAATCGCGCACGACGTTGGCTTCGTTCAACCACAGCCAGCCCTCGCGCTCTTGCAGGCCCGACAGCCCCGGCGGTTGCGGATAACCCTGGCCCTGGCCCGCGCTGTTCTGGCCGACATCCGGCGCGAACGCGGCGACGTAGACCAGCGCCTTCACTTTCGGATCCGCGCCGGCTTCGGTGATGACGCTGCCGCCCCAGGAATGGCCGACCAGCACCACCGGACCCGGCGCGGCGCGGATCGCGCGGCGCACGGTATCGGCGTCGTCGGACAGCGAACTCAGCGGCTCGTGCACGGCGACGGCGCGCATGCCCCAGTTGCGCAGGATCGGCACGACCTTGTCCCAGCTGGCGCCGTCGGCGAAGGCGCCGTGAACGAGGATCGCGGTCGGAGCATCGGGCTCGCGCGGCTGCGCGGCGGTGGCGGGCGCGACGGCGGCGGTCGCGGCGAGGGCGAGGAACAACGCGGTGCGGAGCATGGAAAGGGTCTCGATGAAGTGGGGGGAAAGGTCAGATCAGCTCGAACTCGACGTCGATGTTTCCGCGGATGGCGCGCGAGTACGGACAGGTGTCGTGCGCGGTTTCGATCAACGTGCGCTTGAGCGCTTCGTCCAGGCCGGGCAGGGCGATGCGCAGCTTGGCCGCGAGTTGGTAGCGCGCGCCGCCGTCGGTCTTGCCGAGGCTGACTTCGGCTTCGATCGCCGTATCGGTGGGCAGGCGCACGTTGTGGCGCGCGGCGGCGAGCTGCATCGCGCCGATGAAGCAGGCCGAGTAGCCGACCGCGAACAACTGCTCGGGATTGCTGCCGGGGCGGTTGGAGCCCGGCGTGGACAAGCGCACGTCGAGCGCGCCGTCATCGCTGCGGCCGCTGCCGTCGCGGCCGCCGGTGGTGCGGGTGCGGGCGGTGTAGAGGGTTTGTTCGAGGGCGTTGGTCATGGTTGCGATTCCTGGTTGGGGTGGAGAGCGGGGAACGAGGGATGGGGCGATCAGAGCGAGCGCGGCGCGGCCGCCAGTTGGGACGCCGCGCGTTGGCGGCGCTTGTTGGCGAGGGAGAGCTTGCCGACCAGCCGCACCGCCACCGCCGCGATCAGCGCGGCGAACGGCAGCGCGTACGCCGGGTTCATCGGGATGCGCTTGAAGTAGGACAGCGCGAACACCGCGGCGAGCACCCACATGCCGGCGGTGTGCAGGCGCTTCCACGCGGTCGCGCTCATGCGCCGCGCGACCGGCTTGAACGAGGTGACGGTCATCGCCAGCAAGAACAGGTAGCCGATGCTGCCGGGCACGTTCGTCAAGCCGGTGCGGCTCGGCCAGAATTCCGGCGCGAGCCGGCCGTAGGCGTAGATGACGATCGCGTGGACCCAGTGCGAGAACGCGAAGCCCAGGCCGATGTAGCGGCGTTCGCGCAGCAGCGCCGAACTCGCCGGGCCCGGCAACAAGGTGGCGAAGGCCGAGGCGGTGAAGGCCAGCAGGAACAGCGCGAACGAGCTGCGCGCGGTGGCGCGCACGGCGCTGTGCACGCCTTCTACCAAGTCGGCTTGCGAGACGACGGTGAGGCCGGTCATCGCCAGCACGGCGACGGCGATCAGGCTCCACAGCGGCCAGCCGCTGAAATAGGGACGAGGGTGGTTCACGGGCGGCTCCTGGGGGCGGACGGTTGGGAAGCGGGGATGTCGTGGGCGGTGCCGAGCACGACGCCTTGCGCGCGCCACTGTTCGAGCGCGATGCGTCCGTCTTCGAGCAACGCGTCGGCGGGCGCGCCGGCTTCGGCGGCGAGCGCGCGCAGGTGCGCGGCGCCGCTGCGGCGCTGCGTGCGCAGCGCATCGAGCAGGCGGTAGGACAGCGGCGCCAGCTCCGAGAACTGCGCGTCGCCTTCGCCGTCGCGATGCACGAGCAGCAGCGTCGGCGCGTTCGGCGCGCGACGCGGCTGGTACTCCGGGCCGATGCGCTGCACCGGCCAGCGATAGGCCAGCGGCTGCGCCCACGGCGCGAGCAGCGGCGCGCCCGCGAGCAGATCGCCGTCGCGGTCGTGCGCCGGCGTCGCGTCGTCGCAGGACAGCACCGCGGCTTCGGCCCATTCGTAATGCGCGAGCTCGGCCAGCCACGGCAGGCCGCGCACCGCGCCGCGGCGGCTTTGCAGGAACTGGACGAACTCGCCGCCGACCTGCGGGAACAGCGGCGTGGCGCAGCGGTGCGCGGCGTAGAAGCGCCGCACCAGCGCGCGCCACGAGGCCTCGCCGAGAGTCGCGCGCAGTACCGGGAAACCGCCGGCCAGCAGGCCTTCGACCGAGCCGATCAGCAATTCGCGATAGATCCGCAGGCGGCGCTCCTCGATGCCGGGCGGCGGCGCGTAGCGGTTCGGATCGCGCAGGTGCCGGGTCAGGGCGAACTGTTGGCGGCGCAGGCGCTCAGACATGGGCCGGCTCCGCGCGTTCGGCGACGCGTTCGGCCGCGGCTTGCAGCGAGCGGATGCGTTCGACTTCGGCCAACAGCTCGCCCAGCGGCGGGAATCCGAAGTCGCGTTCCAGCAGGGTGGGACGCACGCCGAAGCGCGCATAGGCCTGCGCCAGCAACTGCCACACGTCGCCGCGCACCGGCGCGCCGTGGGTGTCGATCTTCAGGCCGCCTTCGTCGTCGTAATGCCCGGCGATGTGCAGAGAAGCGATGCGCGCGGCCGGCAGCCGCGCGAGGAAGGCGCGCGCGTCGTAGCCGTGGTTGTGCGCGTTGACGCAGAGGTTGTTGACGTCCAGCAGCAGGTCGCAATCGGCTTCGGCGAGCACCGCCAGAATGAAGTCGATCTCGGCCAGCGCCTGATGCGGCGCGGCGTAGTAGGACACGTTCTCCACCGCGATGCGGCGGCCCAGCGCGTCCTGGGTCTGGCGGATGCGCGCGGCGACGTGGCGCACGGCTTCGTCGGTGAACGGAATCGGCAGCAGGTCGTAGAGGTGGCCGTCGTCGCTGCAGTAGCTCAGGTGTTCGCTGTAGAGCGCGACGTCGTGGCGGTCGAGGAACTCGCGGGTGCGGCTCAGCAACTGCGTATCCAGCGGCGCGGTGCCGCCGAGCGACAGCGACAAGCCGTGGCAGGTCAGCGGAAAGCGCGCGGCCAGCTGCGCCAGCGCCGCGCCGTTGCGGCCGCCGACGCCGATCCAGTTGTCGGGCGCGCATTCGAGGAAGTCGACGGCGCCGTCGTCCATCGCCGCGAGCTGCGGGAGCAGGGCGCGGCGCAGGCCGAGGCCGGCGTGCGAAGGCGTGTGGGATGCGGTCATGGCGGGCTCGCGTGGCGGAGAAAACGCCCCTTCCCCGGGGAGGGAGAGGGAAGGGGCGAAGCGGTTCAAAAGGCCGGGTTACGCGATCGGATCGGGCTCAGTGCTTGCCGCCGCACTTGCCCTCGCCGCACTTGCCTTCGCCGATGGGCTTGCCGGCGGCCTTGCGCGCGGCCTTCACCGATTCCAGCGCTTCGGGCAGCGAGATCGAGCCGTCGTGGTTCTTGTCGATGCCGTCGAACTCGGCGGCGCGGGCCGGAGCGCGGGCGACGAACTCTTCGCGCGAGACCTTGCCGTCGTGATCGGCGTCGGTCTGGGCGAAGCTCTCTTCGCCGCATTTGCCCTCGCCGCACTTGCCTTCGGCGGCCTTGGCCGCGGCGTGGCCGGCGGAGACGAGATAGCCCTGCGCCAGCGGCTGCGAAGCGAAGGCTTGGCCGGCGAGCAGCAGGCCGCCGCCGAGGGCGACGCCGAGCAGGCCGAGAGCGCGGGCGGGGTGGGGGTTGCGGTTGCGCGACATGGTGGTACTCCTGAAAGGTGCGGACGGGCCGCGGGAAAGAGCGCCGCGGTGGCGGCGCGGAAGCGATGCGGAATCGGGCAGGGACGGCGTCGGTCGGCGCTGCGGCGTCAGCCGCGCGCGGCGGCGTGTTGCGGGGTAGCGCGGCGCAGCGTCGCGGCCATCGCCAAACCCGCGGCGGCGACGATCAGCGCGCCGCCGAGCCAGGGCAGCAGCAGCGCGGTGGGCAGGCCGAAGCCGAGCGCGACCAGCGCCCATACGCGGCCGTCGCCGGCGGCGTCGCTGGAGGAAGAACGGAACGAGCGCGCGATCAGATGGTCCAGGCTCAAGCGCCCGCCGCCGCCGAGCGCGAGCGGCAGCAGCATCGCCAGATAGATCAGCGGCAGCTTGTAATTGCCGTGGCCCTGGTCGCTGATCGCATAGCCCTGCCACAGCTCGGCGAGGCTCGACCACTGATCGGGCCAGTGCACGGTGTAGATCGCGACCACGGTCAGCACCCACAGCGCGAACGCGGCGTAACGCGTGCCCAGGCCGAGCAGCAGGGCGAGGCCGCCGATCAACTCCAGCCAAGTGGCGGCGAACCACGACGCGTCGGCGCCGAGCAGCGAGAACGGCCAGGGGAATTTGTCGCCGAGTTCGGCGAACCAATTCTCGCCGTTGAACTTCTCCAGGCCCGACTCGACGAATTCCCAGGCCAGCAGCGCGCGCAGCGCGGCCGGCGCGATCCAGGCGCCGACCGAGTCGACGCGCGAGAACAGCGGGGTGGCAATGGCGGGGGAAACGCTGGAAGACCGCATGATTCGCTCCTGAAGATGGCGCCCGGTGGGTGTGGCGCTATTTCGAAGCGGCGGGGTATCGGCAGCGTGTCGGCGCGGCGGCGGTTTTGTCGCCTACTGTGGCGTGGGGGCGGGCGGATACATTGCGATACAAACCGGCGGCGGGGCCGGTTTCGGGTTCGGCGTTATCGGTTCGGGGCGGCGACGGGCGGTCGCGAACCGGCCGGCGCGGAACGGGCCGGGCGCGCCGTCGCCTTTGCGCTGCTGGAAGAGGTCGGGCAGTCGCACGCGGCGTGAACGTATGCGGCAGGCTCAGCGCCGCAAGGCCGAACCCGCCAGCAAGGCGCCGAATCCGATCAGCAGCGCGCCGAACGCGCGGTCGATGCCCCGTCGCCAGCGCAGCAGCCGCGCGCGCACCGCGCCTTGCGAGAACAGCAGCGCGACCAGGGCGAACCACAGCAGATGCGCGCCGGAGACGAAGGCGCCGTAGCCGAGCTTCGCGCTCAACGGCGTGTCCGGCCCGACCACTTGCAGGAACAGGCTGACCACGAACACCGTGCACTTGGGATTGAGCGCGTTGGTGAGAAAACCGGTGCGCAGGGCGGCGCAGTCGCCTTGCGCGGCCGGCGCCGTCTGCGCGGGTTCGTCGGCGGCGCGCGTGCGCAGCATCTTCACTCCGAGCCAAAGCAGGTACAGCGCGCCGAGCAGCTTGAGCGCGGCGTACAAGCGGATCGATTCGCGGATCACCAGCCCGACCCCGAGCAAGGTGTAGCCCACATGCACCCACACGCCCAGGGCGATGCCCAGCGCGGTCAGCACGCCGGCGCGGCGCGATTGCAGCAGGCTGTTGCGCGAGACCATGGCGAAGTCGGGGCCGGGGCTGATCACCGCCAGAGTGGTGATGGTGACTACGGCTAACAGTTCCTGCATGGTCGGTTCGCGCGGGTAGGGCGGTTGGCGGCTAAATTAGGCGTGGATACCCGGAGCCGCAAACGATGAATCCTCACGACGATGGTGAGCCCGGCTCACTACCTGCCTGGCGGTCGCGGGCCGCGCTGCCGCCGCTGGGCGCACTGCGCTGCTTCGAGGCGGCCGCGCGCCTGGGCAGCTTCACCCGCGCGGCGCAGGAACTGCATCTGACCCACGGCGCGATCAGCCGCGCGGTGCGTTCGATCGAGGACGCGCTCGGCGTCGGCTTGTTCGAGCGCCGCAGCCAGCGCGTTCACCTCACCGCCGCGGGCGAGCGCTTGCGCGATGCCGCGGCCGGCGCGTTCGAGCTGCTCGCCGCGACCGTGCGCGAACTGCGCGAGCCGTCGCGCAAGCCGGCGCTGGTGTTGTCGTGCGAACCGAGCTTGCTGATGCGTTGGCTGATCCCGCGCTTGCCGGCGTGGCAGGCCGCGCATCCGCGCATCGCGCTGCAACTGGTCGCGGGCGGCGGGCCGGTCGGGTTCGGCGAGGTGGATCTGGCGATCCGCCGCAACGACTTCGCTTGGGAACGCGGCGTGCATGCGCTGCATCTGTTCGACGAACGCGTCGGCCCGGTGTGCAGCCCGGCCTATCGCGACGCGCAGGTCGGCGGCAGCGGGCGCAACGCGCGCTTGGCCGCGGGTTCGTGCCTGCTGCACAGCGCCACCCGCGCCGGGGCTTGGGACGCGTGGGCGCGCGCGGCGCGGCGCAAGTTGCCGGCGGACGCCACGGCGCAGACGTTCGAGCACTTCTACTTCAGCTTGTAGGCCGCGGCGGCCGGCGTCGGTTTGGCGATCGGCCCGTGGCAGTTGGTGCGCGACGAGGTCGCCTCGGGCGTGTTGGCCGCGCCGCTGGGATTCGTCGCCGACGGCAGCGCTTACTACTTGCTGTCGCCGACGCCCGCGCGCGCGGGTTCGCCCGCCGCGTCGCTGGCCGCGTGGTTGCGCGAACAGGCGTGAGCGCCGCCGCGCTTGCGCCGGTTGGCGGCTTGCCGCAACGTGCCCGCTTTCGCATCGAGGGATCGCCGTGAACGACGCCGCCGCAGAATCCGCCTTCACCGTGGTGTCGTTGGGCGCCGAACGCGTGCTGCTGTGCGCGCAGGCGGGCGAAGCCATCGCCGACGCGCGCGCGGCCACGGATCTGATCGGCGAAGCCTCGTTCGCCGGCGCGACGGTGCTGGCCTTGCCAGTGGCGCGGCTGGATCCTTCGTTCTTCCGCCTTGCCAGCGGCTTCGCCGGCGAGGTCGCGCAGAAGGCGGTGAACTATCGGCTCAAGCTGGCGCTGATCGGCGACATCCAGGCGCATCTGCAGCACAGCGGGCCGCTGCGCGATTGGGTGCGCGAATGCGGCGAAGGGCGTTCGGTGTTGTTCGTCGCCGATTGGGACGAATTGGCGCGGCGGCTCGGCGCCGACGATTGATCGATGCGGCGAGGGTGGGGCGAGGATCCGGTGTTGCGGGCGCCGTTCGACCAGTGGGTGCGCCCCCTCACTCCGTCATTCCGGCGAAAGCCGGAATCCATTTTGACGTTGCTTTGCTTTTCGCAAGCCAGGCGAGAGTCAAGATCAAAATGGATTCCGGCTTTCGCCGGAATGACGGAAGCGGGTGGTGGCGCGAGCGAAGCCGCGAAACCTGGGCCGTGGCGGGTGCGAGCGCGCGCAGGTCGCGAAACCCGAGCCGCAGACGGCGGGCGCGTCGCCCGCCGCCCTCCGGGCCCGCGCGCTCAGCGCCCTTCGAACAAGGCGTTGAGCTCGGGATAGGACATCGCATCGGCCGCCAGCGGCCGGCTGTCGCCGTCGCGCAGGAACCCGCCGGCGAGCGTGCGCAGGCGCGCGTGGACCGACTGGGCCAGATCCGACCCGGCGCTGAGCCGGCGCACGCCCCAGTCGCGCAGTTCCGCCGCCGGCGGCAGCGCGGCGCGCGCGAGCAGGTTCAACGGCAGCCCGGCGTCGGCGGCGATGGCGCGCGCGTGCGCTTCCTCGGTCAGGCCCGGCACGAACAAACCGTCGGCGCCGGCCTCGCGGTAGCGCGCGGCGCGCGCGAGGGTTTCCTCGACCCGCCGCTCCGGCGGCGCGAGCCCGCGCAGGTAGACGTCGGTGCGCGCGTTGACGAACAGCGCCACGCCCAGGTTCGCCGCGGCGCGCTTGATCCGTTCGATCTTGGCGCACAACAACTCCGGCGCGGCGGCGCCGTCTTCGATGTTGATGCCGACCGCGCCGACGTCGATCACCCCAGCGACGTGGTCGGCGACGGCGGCCGGATCCTCGGAATAGCCGCCTTCCACGTCCACGCTCAGCGGTACGCGCACGGCGCGGGCGATGTCGGCGACGGTGGCGATCAGGCGCGGCACCGGCAAATGGTCGCCGTCGGCGAAGCCGTGCGCCCAGGCGACGCCGGCGCTGGTGGTGGCCACCGCGCTCGCGCCGAGGCTTTCGATCAGGCGGGCGCTGCCGGCGTCCCAGGCGTTGGCGAGCAGCAGCAAGCCGTCGCGGTGCAGGCGGTGGAAGGTCTCGGCGCGTTGGTTTTGCGCGGTCATCGGGCGGCCTTTGCGGAAGAAGGCGCCCAGCTTCGCACGCGCGCGCCGGCGCGACCGGCCGTTTTCGGACAACAACGGCGCCCGCCCGCGCAGCGCAGGTTTTTTCCCGCTTTGCGCGGCCGATTGCGTTCAATCGCGCGGCGCTGAGATACCATTGCCGCACGCTCGCACTAGCAACTCAGCCTAGGGATTGCCAAGTTGTGACCCAGTTCATCGGTTGCGGGCGCCATGGCGGCCGCGGCGCGCCTTTTCGGCGCAGGCGATGACGGGCCCGGTGCGAGTGCGGGCGCCGGCAGTGAGCCAATAAATATCAATGCCTTGCGCGCCCAGGGGGCGCCGCGTAGCCTCGCGGGCAGGAGCCTGATGCAGGCTCTGCTGCGGGCTTGGCGTAAACGGGCCCCGCTTCGAAAAACGGGCATGAGCTTCAAGGCAGTTCTGGGGACGGTATGACCATCCGTGTATTCATCGTGGACGACCATGCGCTGGTGCGTACGGGCATGCGCATGATTCTGTCGGCGGAGACGGATATCGAAGTGCTGGGCGACGTGGAGAGCGGCGAGGAAGCGCTGCCGTTGATCCGCAAGCTCAAGCCCGACGTGGTGCTGTGCGATCTGCATCTGCCCGGCGTCAGCGGGCTGGAGGTCACCGAGCGCATCGTCAAGGGCGACCACGGCACCCGCGTCATCATCGTCTCGGTGCTCGAGGACGGGCCGATGCCCAAGCGCCTGCTCGAGGCCGGCGCCTCCGGTTACGTGGGCAAGGGCGGCGACGCCAGCGAACTGCTGCGCGCGATCCGCGACGTGGCGCGCGGCAAGCGCTATCTGGCCAGCAACATCGCCCAGCACCTGGCGCTGTCCACGCTCGACGGCGGCGCGTCGCCGTTCGACGAGTTGTCGCCGCGCGAGTTGGAGATCGCGCTATTGCTGGTGCAGGGCTTCCGCCAGGAAGAAATCGCCAAGCGCCTGAGCTTGAGTGCGAAGACCGTCAACACGCATAAGACGCGGTTGTTCGAGAAGCTGACGATCACCGACACCATCGCCTTGGCGCGGTTGGCGGCGCAGTACGGGTTGGCCGATCCGGCGCATTCGTTGTGAGGGCGGGGCGGGGTTAGGCCTCGCCGGGTAGTTCCTGAGCGCGCGGGGTAAGCGCGAAAGTCAAAATGGGTTCCGGCTTTCGCCGGAATGACGGAACTGGAGAGTGCGCTCCCCCGACACCGTCATTCCGGCGAAAGCCGGAACCCATTTTGATTTTGCTCGCCGCCATCCGCCATCCGCCATCCGCCATCCGCCACTAGTCACTCGCCCAGCGCCCGCCGCTTGCGCGCAACCCTAGCGCGCCTCCACCGCAAACCCGCGGCGACCGCGACGCTTCGCATCGCCCAGCCTCGGCGACGCAACTGGCGGGCAACAAAAAACCGGCCGCTTTCGCGGCCGGTTCTTTCATTCCGATAAAGCGCAGGGCGGCCGCGAGGACCGCCCCCACGCTCAGGCGCGGCGTTCCTGCGAACCGTCGTCCTTGTCGCCGCCGTCTTCGGCCTTGGCCTGAGCGTCGGCTTCGGCGTTGTCGGCGATCGGCGCCGGCGCGACCGGGTGCGGCAGGCCGTCGAACAGGCCACCGGTGCGCGGCAGCAGCGAAGCGGCTTCGTCGGCGACGGTGTCGGCGTTGGCCTGAGCCGGCTCGACCGGCGCGGCGGCCGCGGCTTCCGGCGGCGCGGCGAAGGCGAAGCCCGGCACGGCCTGGGCGGCCTCGCGGGCCGGCGAGGCGGCGGCTTGGGCCGCGGCTTCGGCCTGCGCCAACTCGGCTTCGGACGGCTGCACGGTCTCGGCGACCGCCACGACCGGCGCGGACACCGGGGCCGGCTCGGCGACCACCGCCGGCTCGACCGTCGCCGGCTCGATCACGGCGGCTTCGACCGGCGCGGCGGCGACCGGCACGACCGCGACGGCTTCCGCCTGCGGCTGAGCCTGGATCGCGCGCTCGGCGGCGACGGCGGCCGGAGCGGTCTCGGCGCGGACCGGGGTTTCGGTCTGGACCGGGGCGGCCTCGGCGGATGCCGGCGACACGGCGGCCGCCTGCGGCTGCGCGGCGACTGCGATTTCGCTCTTGGCGCCGAAAGCGTCGGCGGCTTCGTGCTTCACCGCAAACGCGTTCTGGTCTTCGGCCTGGGCGGCAACGACGTCGCTCGCTTCGGACTTCGCCGGAGCGGCGTGAGCTTCCGCCTCGGCCTTGGCCGGAGCGGCGTCAGCTTCGGCCTCAGCCTTGGCCGGAGCGGCGTGAGCCTCGGCCTCGGTCTTGGCCGGAGCGGCGGGAGCCTCGGCCTTAGCCGCAGCGGCCTCGTCCGTGGCGGCGGCCTTGAACCCGGCCGGTGCGGCAGGGCTCGGGGCAACCGTTTCGAACTGGGCCGGCGCAGCCTCGCTGGCGGCTTCGAACTTAGCCGGCGCGGCGTGGCTGCCCGCGGCGGTTTCGGCCTGAACCGGCGCAGCGCCGCCACCGGTCGCGGCTTCGTGCTTAACCGGCGTCGCGGCTTCGTTCGCCGCGGCGTCGGCCTTCACCGGCGCGACGGCTTCGCTGCGGACCGGAGCGGCGGCGATCGCCGCGGCTGCGGCCGCGACGTTGGCCTGCGACTGCGGCGCGGCCGCGACGTCGTCGAAGTCGAACTCCGGCTGCGAACGATGCGCGGCGGCCGGGGAGGGCTGGCCCGGTTCGGCGCCGATGTCGTCTTCGTCGTCGAACCCGCCGTCGGCGTCGAGCGCGCCGTCGGCGCCGCCCTCGGCACCGGCGTTCTCGCCGTTGCCGCGACGGCGGCGGCGACCGCCGCGACGGCCGCGACGGCGACGTCCGCCGCCTTCGCCGGCGGCATCGGCCGCGGCGTCGGCCGGGGTGTCGCCGGTCGCCAGCGCGTCGGCGGCGACGGCCGCTTCGGCGGTTTCGGGCTTAACGGTGTTTTCGGCAGCGACCGGCGCGGCGGCGGCCGGCGCGGTGGCGGCGACGGCCGCCGGGACGGCGACCGCTACAGCGGCCGCTGCGGCGGTTGCGGCCGCGGTCTCGGCGACGGCGGCGTCCTGACGCGGCGGCTTGGGCTCGCGCGGCGGGCGCGGCTGGCCGTTGCCGCCCTGGGCGTTGGCGTTGCCGCCTTGCGCGGCCGCGTCCTGCTGCGGCTTGGGCGGGTTCTGGTTTTGACCCTGACCTTGAGCTTGCTGCTTGGGCTGCTGCGGTTGCTTGGGCTGCTGTTGCTGCTGCGGGTTCTGCGCCTGCGCCTGCGGCTGCTTGGGCTGCTTCTGCTGGCCCTGCTGCTGCGCCTGCTGGCCGCCGCTCTGCGGCTGGCCCTGGTTCTGCGGCTGCTTCTCGCGGCGCTGCTGATCCTGCTGGCGCGGCTCGTCGCGGCGGCCGTCGCGGCCGCCCTTGCCGTTGCCGCGACTGTCGCTGCGGCGCTGGCCGTTGCCGCGGTCGTTGCGCTCGCCGCGGCCGCCGTTGCCGCGGCCTTCCTGGCCGCGCGCCGGTTCCGGCGCGGCCGGAGCCGGCTGCGGGGTGCCGCGGAAGATGCGCAGGATGCGTTCGACCAGACCGACCGAGTGGGTCGGCGCGGCCACCGGCGCGGGCGTCGGAGCGGGGATGGGCGCGGGCGCGGCGGCCTGCGCTTCGCGCGGCTCGCGCAGCGGCGCGGGCTGAGTCGGACGCACGTTGGTGACGGCCGGCGCTTCGGGAATGTTGAGGTGGGCCTTGGTCAGCGCGTGGACCGGCAGCTTGCGCTGGGTGCCGCGCTGGTAGCTGGGCTTGCTGGTTTCCTCGCCGACTTCGTTCTCGCGCACGCGCGTGACTTCGTAGTGCGGGGTTTCCAGGTGCTCGTCGGCGACGATGACGATCGGCGCGTCGTGGCGCGCCTCGATCTCCATCAGCGCGCGGCGCTTTTCGTTGAGCAGGAAGTTGGCGATCTCGGTCGGCGCCTGCACCAGCACCTGCCCGGTGTTCTCCTTCATCGCGTGCTCTTCGGCGACGCGCAGGATCGACAGCGACAGCGACTCGACGCTGCGCATGCGGCCGTGGCCTTCGCAGCGCGGGCAGACCAGCTGGCTGGATTCGCCCAGCGACGGGCGCAGGCGCTGGCGGCTGAGTTCGAGCAGGCCGAAGCGCGAGATGCGGCCGATCTGCACGCGCGCGCGGTCCTGCTTGAGCGCGTGCGACAGGCGGTTCTCGACCTCGCGCTGGTGGCGGTTGGACGACATGTCGATGAAGTCGATCACCACCAGGCCGCCCAGGTCGCGCAGGCGCATCTGGCGCGCGACTTCCTCGGCGGCTTCCAGGTTGGTGTTGAACGCGGTCTCTTCGATGTCGCCGCCCTTGGTGGCGCGCGCGGAGTTCACGTCGATCGCGGTCAGCGCTTCGGTCTGGTCGATGACCAGGGCGCCGCCGGAGGGCAGGCGCACGGTGCGCTCGTAGGCGTTCTCGATCTGCGATTCGATCTGGAAGCGGTTGAACAGCGGGGTGTCGTCGGCGTACTTCTTGAGCTTGCGCAGGTTGTGCGGCATCACCTGCTCGACGAACTGGCGCGCCTCGGCGTACATCTCGTCGGTGTCGACCAGGATCTCGCCGATGTCCGGGCGCATGTAGTCGCGCAGGGCGCGGATGATCAGGCGCGACTCCTGGTAGACCAGGAACGGCGCGGGCTTCTTCAGCGCCTCGTCGGTGATCGCCTTCCACACGCTGACCAGGTAATCCAGGTCCCACTGCAGCTCTTCGGCGTCGCGGCCGACGCCGGCGGTGCGGATGATCACGCCCATGTCGTCGGGGATGGTCAGCTTGTCCATCGCCTCCTTGAGCGCGGCGCGGTCGTCGCCCTCGATCCGGCGCGAGACGCCGCCGGCGGTGGGCGAGTTCGGCATCAGCACCATGTAGCGGCCGGCCAGGGAGATGAAGCTGGTCAGGGCGGCGCCCTTGTTGCCGCGCTCTTCCTTATCGACCTGGACCACGATCTCCTGGCCTTCGCGCAGCAGTTCGCGCAGGCCGGCCTTGTTGTGGTCGACGCCGGGCTGGAAGTAGTCGCGGGAGATTTCCTTCAGCGGCAGGAAGCCGTGGCGGTCGGCGCCGTAATCGACGAACGCCGCTTCCAGCGAAGGTTCGAGCCGGGTGATGCGGCCCTTGTAGATGTTGGACTTCTTCTGTTCCTTCGACGGCTGTTCGATGTCGATGTCGTACAGATTCTGGCCGTCGACGATGGCCACGCGCAGTTCTTCCGCCTGCGTCGCATTGATCAGCATGCGCTTCATTGTTGCGTTCCTCGCGCGCTCTACCGCGCGGAACGCCGTGGCGTTTCGCTATCTGGGAACTGAGTCCGCGCCGTCGCGTTCGGCGCCCGAACCGGGCCGCCCGCCGCGCCGGCGAGGTCTCCACTACCAGCGCTACATCACCACGGCACGCCGCGGGAGCGCTCTCAATACCTTTACTCAACTTCGGGCCGGCGGCGCGAACGCCGCACGGGACGGGCGACGGCTGCTTCGAGGGGTCTCTCGTTCGTGTTCGAGGACGGACTCTGGCGCCGCACGGGTGTTCATCGCGACGGGGTGTCCGTCGGCGAGGGCGGGCTCCGCCGGTCCGTCGCTGCTAACATGGCTGCCCCGTGGGCAGTGGTTAGACGCGGACCGGAATCGCGGGAGGGGCTTTCGGCCCCGTACCGGGCCGCACGCCGCGAGGCGTACGACCGGGTGCAACTCCCAGCGAAATCAAAACCTTATCTCGCGTCGCGAGTGTAACAGATAACGCTTCGGGATGACCCAATCAGCAAACTCCGGCAATGCCGGCGCCCGCACCGTGCGCGTGCCCGACGATCGCGACGGCCAGCGCCTGGACAACTTCCTGCTCGGCCAACTCAAAGGTGCGCCCAGGTCCTTGATCTACAAGCTGGTCCGCTCCGGACAGGTGCGCGTGAACGGGGGGCGGGCCAAGGCCGAGCGCAAGCTCGAAGCCGGCGACGAGGTGCGCATCCCGCCGGTTCGTCTCACTGAAGCTGGCGACAAGCCGGCGCCGCCCAAGGGCTTCCTGGACGCGATGGAGCGCTCGATCGTGTTCGAGGACGCCCGCCTGCTGGCCCTGAACAAGCCCTCCGGCGTGGCCAGCCACGGCGGCAGCGGGATCAGTTTCGGCGCCATCGAGACCCTGCGCGCGCTGCGCCCGAACCAGGGCCTGGAGCTGGTCCACCGGCTCGACCGCGACACCTCCGGCCTGCTGATCGTGGCCAAGAAGCGCTCGGCCCTGACCGAGATGCAGGCGCTGATGCGCGAAGAGGGCGGTATCGCCAAACGCTACCTGGCGCTGCTGACCGGGCGCATGCCCGACGGGATCATGACGGTGGACGCGCCGCTGCACATCGGCCTGCGCCAGGGCGGCGAGCGCCACGTCCAGGTGCACCGCGACGGCAAGGCCTCGCTGAGCCACTTCAAGGTGTTGGAGCGGCGCGGCGGGCAGTCGTATTGCGAAGTGCGGATCGAAACCGGCCGCACCCACCAGATCCGCGTGCATTCCCAGCACATCGGCCATCCGGTCGCCGGCGACGATAAATACGGCGAGGCCGAGGTCAACAAGAAGCTGCGCGATCAGTTCGGTTTGCGCCGGCTGTTCCTGCACGCCTCGACTCTGGAGTTCGCCCTCGACGGCGGGCGCGAGCGGTATTCGCTCAATGCGCCGCTGGCGCCGGAGTTGGTCGAGGTGTTGGACCGGCTCGGCGGCTGAGCGGCCGAAGCGGCGGCAGGTTACGCCAGAACCTTCTGCCGGCGCCTGTGCGCGTAACGCTCGTCCTGCTCGAACCAGCGCAGATAGGTGCCGTCGTCGTCGTAGTCGATCACGCGGCCGTCCTTGACGATCACGCTGACCAGATTGTCGGCGACGGTGAGGTATTGCAGCCGGGCGAAGCGCGCGGCGAAGCCGTCGTCGACCTGGATCTCGCGCAGCCGCGCTTTGGCCAGCGCATCGGCGGGGCCGCTCACGCCGAACTCGCGCAGATGCGCATCCAGCGAGCTTTCGCCGGGCAGCGCGTCGACGCCGTAATCGGCGACCTGGAACGAAAACAGGCACTCTTCCCACAGCAGCGTTTCGATCGCGGCGAGGTCGGCCGCGCCGAGCGCGAGCACATCGGCGATGGTCCGTCCCATGCGCTCGGTCGCCTGCGACGGCGCGCCGTCGGCGGGAAACAACACGAATTCGTGGCGTTCGCCGAGCATCGGCATGGGCAGCGTCAGCCGGCCCAGGCCGTCGTAATCGGTCCACTCGATTCGTTCGGCCCAACCGGCCGGCGGTGCCGGAGGCGGTTGCACGGTCCGGGCCGTCGCGTCAGCGCGCGCTGACGGCCTGCCCGCAATGCTCCGGCCGCTCGGTCGGCGCATGGAACGTCACCGGCACCTGGATGTCGGTCGACACCGGCTTGCCGTTGCGGGTCGCCGCTTCGAAGCGCCAGCGCTGCACGCCCTTGGTCGCGGCCGCGTCGAGCGCGGGGATGCCGCTGCCGGTCATGACGTGGGCGCGGGTCGGCTTGCCTTCCGGGCCGACGGTGAGCTGCAGCACGACCTTGCCGCCGACCTGATCGCAGCCGATCTCCAGCGGATACTCCGGCGGCGGCGTGTCGACCGCGCGCAGCGGCGTGGACGGGATGATCGGTTCTTCGGCGGCGCGCTGGCCGCAGCCGGCGAGGGCGGCGCTCAGGGCCAACACGGCGAGCGCGGCGTGGGGGCGAAAATTCGCTTTCATGACGTGATCAACCTATCAGGGCTTCGGCCTTGGCCGCGCAGATGAAGTCGTTCTCGCTCAGCCCGCCGACGTCGTGGGTGGAATAGCGCACCACGCAGCGGTCGTAGTGCACGCCGAGGTCGGGGTGATGATCCTCGCGATGGGCCATGAACGCCAGTGCGTTCACGAACGCCATGGTCCGATAGTAATCGTCGAAGCGGAACGTTTTGGTGAGGGCGTGGCCGTCCTCGGCCAGTTCCCAGCCCGGCACCTGCGGCAGCAGTTCGCGCACGCGCGCTTCGCTCAAGCGGTGCTCGCTGCCGCGCAGGAGGACGCAATGGGCCTGGACGAGGGGAATGAGGTCGTTCATGGGGGACTCCTGGCGGCCGGGCGCGGGCGCCGCGGCGTTGCGTCTGGCCGCGCCGGCCCCATGTGAATGGAACCGTATCCGCGGCGGTCGTAGGCTGCATGCGCGACATCAGGCCGCGCCGTCCCCGTTAGAATAGCCCGATGATCAATATTTCCGAATCCGCCCAGGCGCACTTCCGCAAGCTGATCGAACGCGAGGCCTTGCCGGGCCTGGGCGTGCGCTTGTCGGCGGTCCATCCCGGCACGCCGCGCGCCGACGTGCGCCTGGAGTTCGCCGAACCCGCCGATCTGGCCGGCGACGAGTGGGCGATCGACTGCGAAGGCTTCACCTTGTGGCTGCGCGCCGACAGCGTGAAGTACCTCGACGGCGCCGAGATCGATTACGAAACCCGCGCCACCGGCGGCCAACTGCAGATCCGCGCGCCCAAGATCAAGGGCGAGGCGCCGCAGGATTCGGCCTCGCTGGTCGAGCGCGTGCACTGGATCGTCGAGAACGAAATCAATCCGCAGCTCGCCCAGCACCGCGGCCACGTCTCGGTGCAGGAAGTCACCGCCGACGGCGTGGTGCTGCTGCGCTTCGGCGGCGGCTGCCACGGCTGCGGCATGGCCGACGTCACCCTCAAGCAGGGCATCGAAACCACCTTGATGAGCAAGGTGCCGGGCGTGACCGCGGTGCGCGACGCCACCGACCACGACACCGGCCAGGCGCCGTACATTCCGCGCGACAGCGCGGCCTGACCCCGCCGCGGCGCCGCCTGTGCCCACCGCCGCATCGATCATCGAAGCCCTGCAGCGCCGGTTGCGGCTGACGTTGCGCCGCGACTCGCCCGAACCCGGCGAATTCCCGGCGCAGTGGCAAGGCTGGCTGGACGCGCAGAGCGCGCGGCCCGGCGCGGTGACCGGCGCGACCGCCGAGGCGTGGATGGCGGTGTTCGTCGAACGTCCGCTGGCCGCCGCGCCGCGGCGCACGCCCGCGCTCAACCGCTGGCAAGCCTTCGTCACCTTGTGGCGCCAGCAATGGCTGCCGCCGGAACCCGAGGACCGCCGCCTGCGCTGGGGCGCGGGCGTGGTCTCGCTGATGTGGCATCTGCTGTTCGGCGGATTGCTGGTGTGGCTGATGTACCTGCAGTACTTCGCCACCCGGCCGCCGCCGCCGGGCGAGACGACGGTGACGATGGTCGAATACGTCGGCAAGGGCACGCCGGCCGAACCCGGCGGCGGCGCGCAGCAGCCCAGCGAACGGCCGCAGCCGGTCGCGCAGGCGCAGCCGGCCGAACCTTCGCCGCCGCAACCCAGCGCGCAGCCCGCGCCGGCCGAACCGTCGCCGCCCGCGCAAGTCGCGGTCGCCGCGCCGCCGACGCCGCAACTGCAAGCGCAGCTGCCCGACGTGGCGGTGCGCGACGTGCCCGAACCGCAGCTGCCGCCGCCGACGGTCGAGCAGCCGGTGATGGTCAGCAAGGAAACCCCCGACGCGCCGCAAGTGTTCGTGCTGCCGCCGACGCGCAAGCGCGTCGACGACAGCGTGCGCGCGCCGCAGATCCAGGCCGCGCAGCAGCCGCTGCGCAGCGTCGATGTGCCCGCGCCGGTGCAGCCGCCGTCGCTGCGCGTGCCGCAGCGGGAGATCGCGCTGCCGAGCGTGCGGACGCAGCCGCGCGAAGTCGCCGTGCGCGATGTGCCGGCGCCGGCGCAATTGCCGCAGTTGCAGGTGCGCGAGGTGCCGCAGCGGCCGGTGGAAACGCCGCAGCTGAGTTCGACCGCGCCGCAGGTGCGCGTCGCCGAGATTCCGACGCCGCCGACGCCCGCGCTGAGTCCCGCGCCCGCGGCGGCGACGCCCGCGCCGTCCGCGCCGGCGCAAGCGCAGACCGCGGCGCCTTCGGCCTCGATCACGCCCAGCGCGAGCGCGGCGGCGACGGCGTCGTCGTCCAACGCCAAGCCGGCCGCCTCCGCCGCGCCCGCCGCCGGCCCCAGCGCGGCCACGCCCGCGCCGCCGGCCGCGACCGCCGGCGCCGGCCCCAAGCCGACCCCCGCGCCCGGCAGCTGGTCGACTCCGCGCCGCGGCGACGATTGGGGCGACTCGGCGCGCAACCGGCCGGGCGGCCCGCCCGGCCTGTACAACCCCGACGGCAGCGTGCGCATCGCCGACGCGCCGGGTTCGGCCTCGCCGGGCTTCCCGCCGGGCACGGTCACCCAGGAGATCAAGAACCTCGACCGCGCCGGCACGTGGCTGCGGCGCAAGCCGACCGACTACGAAGCGACCACGCTCGACAAGTACTGGCGGCCGGACGAAACCCTGCTGGCCGAGTGGGTGAGGCGCAGCATCAAGAACGTGGCGATCCCGATTCCGGGCACCCGCAAGAGCATCCAATGCTCGGTCGCGCTGCTGATGCTCGGCGGCGGCTGCGGCATCAGCGACCCCAACCTCAACGACCAGCCGGCCGAAGCGCGGCCGCCGCCGGACGTGCCGTTCAAGCCGCACCTGCAGGAAGACAACGGCAGCGTGCGGCCGCCGCCGGGCGGGTGAGGGCGCGAGTGGGTTAGGTAGGAGGGCGCGGCTGCGTACTCGCGGCGCTTGGGGCGAATCGATCGCGACGATCTGAGCGCATGCCCGCGGATGCGGGCATCCAGGGCTTTATCGCGGCATGGCTCTGAAGTCTTTGGATCCCCGCGTTCGCGGGGATGACGTTCTGGGAAGACGCGCGACGCCTGCCTGGATTCAACCGGAGTCCGTCGGAGTTCAACGGTCGCGAAACCGCAGGAGGTCGTCATGTCCGCGGATGCGGGCATCCGGGGCTTTCTCGCGGCACGGCCCTGAAGTCTTTGGATCCCCGCGTTCGCGGGGATGGCGTTTCTTGTCTTGAGCGCGGCGACGCTCGCGCTAATTCAACGGCTGCGAAACCATCCGCCGTCAGGCCCGCGAAGGCGGGCATCCAGGGTTTTCTCGCGGCAGGGCCCTGAAGCCCTCAAAAACGAACGGCCCGCGAGCGCGGGCCGTTCGTACAAGCGAGCCAGCGCCGCGCGGCGGCGCGAGCGCTCAGTGGACGCCGTGCAGATCGTGCAGCGTGCCCTTGTCGCGCGAGCCGAAGTAGGCGGCCAGATCGGCGATCTGCTGGTCGGTCAGATCCTTGGCCTGGGCCGACATCAGCGCGTGTTCGCGGTCGCCGTCGCGGTACATCTGCAGCGAGTGGGCGATGTAGTCGTGGTACTGGCCGGCCAGCTTGGGGTAGGTCGGGTCGATCGGGGCGTTGCCTTCGGCGCCGTGGCAGTCCACGCAGGACTGGCCGGTGGCCTTGCCCTTGGTGCTGGCGAGCTTTTCGCCGGCGACGTGGTTGCCGGACGGCAGGCCCGAGGACGAAGACGTGTGGCCTTCGTTGCGGTCGGCCGAGGAATGGCCGGCCGGGGCGTCGCCGGAGTTGGAGCAGGCGGCCAGGGCGAGGGCGAGCGAGGCGATGGCGAGACCGCGCAGGATGCTGGGATTCGTCATGGGTCGGCGGCTCACTTGGCGCTGGAGAGGAAGGCGGCGATGTCGGCGATGTCCTGGTCCGAGAAGCTCTGGGCCTGGGCCTGCATCGTCGGGTGCTTGCGCGCGCCCTTCTTGTATTCGGTCAGCGCGTTGACCAGGTATTCCTGCGACTGGCCGACGATCTTGGGAACGTGATAGTTCGGATACGCGTTCTTGTAGCCGATGACGCCGTGGCAGCCCTGGCAGGTGTAAGTGAGCTGGCGCCCGGTTTGGGCGTTGCCAGAGACGCTGGCCGGCGCGGCGGCCGCCGGCGCCGCAGCGGCGGCGGGAGCCGCGGGCGCGGCCTTGGCGGGTTCCTGGGCGGCGGCGTTCGCGGCGGCCAGGGTGAAGGTCAGGGCGAAGCAGCAGGCGATCGTCAGCGGTCGCATCATGTCGTAGTCCGCAATCTCGAGTGGCTAGCGAAAAGTGGTGGCTGGCTCCGCGCGGCCAAGACCGCGCACAAGTCGGCGAGTATAGCCGTCGCAGCGATTGCAACGAAGCCGTCCTTGGATGCATCCATACTGACGCCGGTCGCGGATTCGCGGCGGCGTCCGTCCGGGGAGCGGTCGCAGACGGATCGAAAAGGCGGTCGGAGCGCGCGGACACTACGAAACTTGCGCGCACCTTGCCTCAGATCCGATCCGTGGCTCCAGTCATCATGACCTTCGGCGGATGTTGCCTCGCTGGGGCGGTGATATACCTATATACAACACCGGCATACGACCGGTAACCGTCGAATTTTCTAGCACTTTTTTTTGGGGTCGTCTCGAATGCGTCAACTCGACAACAACCGGCAGGGCGGTCCGGCGGCGCACCGCACGGTGGCGCTCGCGGCACTCGCGCTGGCCTGCGCGCTGGGCCTGTCGGCCTGCAAGGGCGGCGCCGGCGCCGCCGAAGCGCAGGCCAAGGAAGCCAAGGACAAGGTCTCGGACGCCGTGCCGGTGGAAGTGGCGGTGGCGGGCCGGCGCGCGATCGCCGCCAGCTACACCGGCACCGCGCCGCTGGAAGCGCGCGCCGAGTCGCAAGTGGTGGCCAAGACCTCCGGCGTGGCGCTGGAGGTGATGGTCGTGGAAGGCCAGCAGGTCAAGGCCGGGCAGGTGCTGGTGCGGCTGGATTCGGCCCGCGCCGAGCAGCAGGCCGCGCAGACCGGCGCGACCTTGCGCAAGCTCGAGGCCAACTACGCCCGCTCCCGGCAGCTCGCCGAACAGCGCCTGCTCAGCGCCAACGACAACGACCAACTGCGTTACGACATGGAGAACGCGCGCGCGGCCAACCGGCTGGCGATGCTGGAACTGTCCTACGCCAAGGTCGAGGCGCCGATCTCCGGGGTGATCGCCTCGCGTTCGATCAAGCCGGGCAACTTCGTCCAGATCAACTCGCCGATCATCCGCATCGTCGACACCTCGCACCTGGAAGCCGTGCTCAACGTGCCCGAGCGCGAACTGGCCACGCTGAAGTCCGGCCAGCCGGTGCAGATGACGGTGGACGCGATGCCCGGCAAGAGCTTCGCCGGCAAGGTCGACCGCATCGCCCCGGTGGTGGATTCGGGCAGCGGCACCTTCCGGGTGATTTGCTCGTTCGAAGGCGGCGGCGTGCTGCAGCCGGGCATGTTCGGCCGCCTGCGCATCGATTACGACAGCCGCGCCGACGCGCTGGTGGTGCCGCGTGCGGCGCTGCTCGACGACGAGGGCGATCCGGCGGTGTTCGTGGTGCGCGGCAATAAGGTCGCGCGCACGCCGGTCAAGCTGGGCTACCTGGACGGCTCCTGGGCCGAGGTGCGCAGCGGCGTGAAGCTCGGCGAGCAGGTCGTGGTGGCGGGCAAGACCGCGTTGCGCGAAGGCAGCGAAGTGCTGGCGATCAACGCCAAGCAGGTCGCCAGCGCCGCGCCGGCCGCGGCGCCGAACGCCGCGCCGGTCAAGCAATAAGCGCCGCACGGCGATAAGCCCGGGCAGCGGCGTCTCGACGGCGCCGCGCGCGGGGACTACGGCGGCGCGAGCCGCCACGTCGCGGCGTGGGCCCAAGGCCGCGCCGCGCAATCCAAACCGAAAACCGGGGATCGGCTGTGGCTCAGCTTCCGGACGCGACGTCCTTCAATCTGGTGGAGTTCTCCACCCGCCGCCGCGTGACCGTGGCGATGGTCACCATCACCTTCCTGCTGTTCGGCGTGATCGCGCTGAACAGTCTGAAGGTCAATCTGCTGCCGGATCTCAGCTATCCCACGCTGACCGTGCGCACCGAATACACCGGCGCCGCGCCGACCGAGATCGAAACCCTGATCACCGAGCCGCTGGAAGAAGCGGTCGGCGTGGTCAAGGGCTTGCGCAAGCTCAAGTCGGTCTCGCGCACCGGCCAGAGCGACGTGGTGCTGGAGTTCGCCTGGGGCACCGACATGGACCAGGCCAGCCTGGAGGTGCGCGACAAGATGGAAGTCGTGCAGCTGCCGCTGGAGGCCAAGAAGCCGGTGCTGCTGCGCTTCAATCCCTCGACCGAGCCGATCTTGCGCATCGCGCTGTCGAACAAGGGCGGCGAAAAAGCCAGCGACAGCGAGGCGATCCGCCAGCTCACCGCGCTGCGCCGCTATGCCGACGACGATCTGAAGAAGAAGCTCGAACCGGTCGACGGCGTCGCCGCGGTCAAGGTCGGCGGCGGTCTGGAGGACGAGATCCAGGTCGATATCGACCAGCAGAAGATCTCCCAGCTCAACCTGCCGATCGACACCGTCATCCAGCGGCTCAAGGCCGAGAACGTCAACGTTTCCGGCGGCCGTCTGGAAGAAGGGCAGCAGCGTTATCTGGTGCGCACGGTCAACGAGTTCGCGACCGTGCCGGAAATCCGCGAGATGCTGGTGACCACGCAGAAGGCCGGCGGCAACGCCGCGGCCGAGGCCGCCGCGCAGATGGCGCGCGTGGCCGCGGCCTCGGGCTCGGCCGACGCGATGGCCGCGGCGGCGTCGGTGGAAAGCGCCAACTCGGGCGATCAGGCGGTCGCCGCCGGCGGCAAGCCGGTGCGGCTCAAGGACATCGCCGAGGTGCGCCAAGGCTATAAGGAACGCGAGTCGATCATCCGCCTGGGCGGCAAGGAAGCGGTGGAGCTGGCGATCTACAAGGAAGGCGACGCGAATACCGTAGCCACCGCCGACGCGGTGCAGGCGCGGCTGGCGCAGATCAAGTCGCAGATTCCGCCGGACGTCGAACTCACCACCATCGACGACCAGTCGCAGTTCATCCGCCACGCCATCGCCGACGTCAAGAAGGACGCGGTGATCGGCGGCTTCCTGGCGATCCTGATCATCTTCCTGTTCCTGCGCGACGGCTGGAGCACGTTCGTGATCGGCCTGTCGCTGCCGGTCTCGATCGTCGCCACCTTCTTCTTCATGGACCGGCTCGGCTTGAGCCTCAACGTGATGTCGCTGGGCGGCCTGGCGTTGGCGACCGGTCTGGTCGTGGACGACTCCATCGTCGTGCTCGAATCCATCGCCAAGGCGCGCGAACGCGGCCTGGGCATCCTGGAAGCGGCCGTCGCCGGCACCCGCGAGGTGAGCATGGCCGTGGTCGCCTCGACCCTGACCACCATCGCGGTGTTCCTGCCGCTGGTGTTCGTCGAAGGCATCGCCGGCCAGCTGTTCCGCGATCAGGCGCTGACCGTGGCGCTGGCGATCGGCATCTCGCTGATCGTGTCGATGACTCTGATCCCGATGCTCAGCGCGTTGCGCGGGCGGCCGGCGCTGGGTTTCCAGGAAGAACCGCCGCATCCGCGCTGGGAGCCGAAGAATCCGCTGCTGCGGGTGCTGGCGTGGATTCCGCGCGGCATCGGCATCGCGGTCAGCTCGGTGTTCTTCGGCATCGCCTGGGCGGTGACGCGGGTCTGGCGCCTGCTCGGCGCCGTGGTCGGCCCGGTCATGGGCAAGGCCAGCGACATCGCGATGGCGCCGTACGGCCGCGCCGAACGCGGCTACCTCACGCTGCTGCCGGCGGCGCTGGCGCATCGCGGGCTGGTGCTGACCCTGGCCGGCGCGGCCTTCGTCGCGACCTTGGCGGCGGTGCCGCTGCTCGGCGCCGACCTGATCCCGCAGCTCGCCCAGGACCGCTTCGACATGACCGTCAAGCTGCCGCCGGGCACGCCGCTGCGCGAAACCGATTCGCTGGTGCGCGAGATCCAGTCCAAGCACGAGAAGGACCCCGGCATCCGCGCCTGGTTCGGCGTCAGCGGCAGCGGCACGCGGCTGGACGCGAACCCGACCGAGAGCGGCGAGAACATCGGCAAGATCACCGTGGTGATGGCCGACGGCGGCAGCAAGCAGGTCGAGGCGCAGGAAACCGAACGCCTGCGCCAGACCATGCGCACCCATCCGGGCGCGCAGGTCGACTTCGCCCGCCCGCAGCTCTTCAGCTTCTCCACGCCGCTGGAAATCGAGCTGCGCGGGCAGGATCTGGAAACCATCCAGCGCGCCGGCCAGCACATGGCCAAGCTGTTGCGCGGCAACGCCCACTTCGCCGACGTCAAATCCACGGTCGAGCAGGGCTTCCCGGAGATCCAGATCCGCTTCGACCAGGACCGCGCCGGCGCGCTCGGCCTGGCCACGCGCGACATCGCCGACGTGGTGGTGAAGAAGGTGCGCGGCGACGTCGCCACTCGTTACAGCTTCCGCGACCGCAAGATCGATGTGCTGGTGCGCGCGCGTCAGGCCGACCGCGCGTCCATCGAGAGCATCCGCCGCTTGATCGTCAATCCGGGCAGCAACCGCCCGGTGACGCTGGAGTCGGTGGCCGAAGTGGTCGCCACCACCGGCCCGAGCGAGATCCACCGCGCCGATCAGGTGCGCGTGGCCATCGTGTCCTCGAACCTGCGCGACATCGACCTGGGCGGCGCCATCGCCGAGGTCGAGAAGATGGTGCGCGAGAAGCCGCTGAGCCCCGAGGTGCGCATGCACATCGGCGGCCAGGGCGAGGAGTTGCAGCAGTCGATCAACTCGCTGCTGTTCGCGTTCGGTCTGGCGATCTTCCTCGTCTACCTGGTGATGGCCTCGCAGTTCGAATCGCTGCTGCACCCGTTCGTGATTCTGTTCACCATCCCGCTGGCCCTGGTCGGCGCGGTGCTGGCGCTGTTGCTGACCAATTCGACCGTGTCGGTGGTGGTGTTCATCGGCCTGATCCTGCTGGTCGGGTTGGTGGTGAAGAACGCGATCATCCTGATCGACAAGGTCAACCAGCTGCGCGAACACGGCATGGCCAAGCGCGAAGCGCTGATCGAGGGCGCGCGCTCGCGCCTGCGCCCGATCATCATGACCACGCTGTGCACCTTGTTCGGCTTCCTGCCGCTGGCCATCGCCACCGGCGAAGGCGCCGAGGTGCGTTCGCCGATGGCGATCACGGTGATCGGCGGCCTGCTGGTGTCGACCCTGCTGACCTTGGTGGTGATCCCGGTGGTGTACGACTTGCTCGACCGCCGCGGCGACGCCTACTACCGCGAACGCGTGCGCAAGGCCAAGCGCCGCGACGAAGCGGTGGCGGACAAGCTCGGCCACGACAACGACCCGCTGAGCGAGGCGCACTGACATGAGCGGCGTCGCCGAGATCAGCATCAAGCGGCCGATCACGACCATCATGTTGTTCGTGTCGATGTTCGTGATCGGCCTGATCGCGGCCGTGCGGCTGCCGTTGGAGTCGCTGCCGGACATCACCGCGCCGTTCCTGCTGGTGCAGCTGCCCTACGACGGCTCCACGCCGGAAGAGGTCGAACGCACCATCCTGCGCCCCGCCGAAGAGGCGCTGGCGACGATGACCGGGATCAAGCGCCTGCACGGCACCGCCAGCTCGGACGCGGCCACGATCCAGATGGAGTTCAAGGACTGGGACCGCGACGTCGCCATCGCCGCCTCGGACGCGCGCGAGCGCATCGACGCGATCGTCGACGACCTGCCCGACGGCTTCCAGCGCTACTTCGTGTTCAAGTGGTCCAGCGCCGATCAGGCGATCCTGCAGGTGCGTCTGGCCGGCGACATGGACCTGAGCCATTCCTACGATCTGATCGACCGCGAGTTCAAGCGCCGGCTCGAACGCATCCCGGGCGTGGCCAAGGTCGAGATCGGCGGCGCGGCGCCCAACGAGGTGGAGATCGCGATCCTGCCCGACCGCATGGTCGCCCACGACGTCGATCTCAACACCCTGACCAAGCGCTTGCAGGCGCTGAACTTCTCCATTTCCGCCGGCGAGATCGAGGACGGCGGCCGCCGCCTGCGCGTGCAGCCGATCGGGCAGGTCGCCGACCTGGAGCAGTTCCGCAACCTCAGCATCAACACCAGCGGCCTGAAGCTGCGCGACATCGCCGACGTGCGGCTGAAGCCGGCGCGGCTGGAAACCGGGCGCCGCCTGGACGGCCGCCCGGCCATCGGCCTGGACATCTTCAAGGAGCGCAGCGCCAATCTGGTCGAGGTCTCGCGTCTGGCGCTGGCCGAGGTCGAGGCGATCCGCGCGCAACCCGAGCTGCGCAACATCGAGATCAAGGTGGTGCGCAATCAGGGCGAGGACGTGACCAGCTCGCTGCTGGAGCTCGCCGAAGCCGGCGGCATCGGCCTGCTGCTGTCGGTCGCGGTGCTGTTCTTCTTCCTGCGCCATTGGCCCTCGACGCTGATGGTGACCCTGGCGATTCCGATCTGCTTCGTGATGACCCTGGGCTTCATGCACTTCGTCGGCGTGACCCTCAACGTGCTGTCGCTGATGGGCCTGCTGCTGGCGGTGGGCATGCTGGTGGACAACGCGGTGGTGGTGGTGGAGAGCATCTACCAGGAACGCGAGAAGATGCCCGAGCAGCCGGAGCTGGCTTCGATCCTGGGCACCCGCCACGTCGCCATCGCGCTGTCGGCCGGCACCTTGTGCCACTGCATCGTGTTCCTGCCCAACCTGCTCGGCGAAACCAACGACATCAGCATCTTCATGTCGCAGATCGCCATCACCATCTCGGTGTCGCTGCTGGCCTCGTGGCTGGTCGCGGTGAGCCTGATCCCGATGATCTCGGCGCGGCTCAAGACCCCGCCGGCGGTGGCCAGCGACCGCGGCCTGATCCCGCGCCTGCAGCGCTCCTACGCGCGCTTCCTGCGCTGGACCTTGGAGCATCGCGGCCTGAGCGTGATGGGCATCGTCCTGGTCGTGCTGATCAGCTTGGTCCCGGCGATGAAGACCAAGTTCGACATGTTCGGCAACGAAGGCGGCAAGGAAGCCTTCATCCAGTACCACTGGAAGGGCAGCTACACCCGCGAGCAGATGTCGCAGGAAATCCTCAAGATCGAGAAGCACCTGGAAGCGCACCGCAAGGACTACCACCTCAAGCAGATCTACTCGTTCTTCAGCGAGCAGGGCGGCGGCGACGCCGGCACCCGCTTGCAGTTCCACGAAGAGGAAGTGGAGAACACCAAGCCGCTGGTGGAGAAGATCGCCAAGGCGCTGCCGAAGTCGGCCAAGGCCGAGATCAGCATGGGCCAGGACGAGGGCGGCGGGCAGAACGGCAACAAGAACGTGCAGGTGCAGTTGGTCGGCGATTCGACCGAAACCCTGAGCGAACTGGCCAACGATATCGTGCCGATCCTCGGCCGCCGGCCGGAGCTGCGCGACGTGCGCGTGGACATCGGCGACCGCAACACCGAGCTCAACGTGCGCGTGGACCGCGAGCGCGCGGCCTCGTTCGGCTTCAGCGTTGAGGAAGTCTCGCGCTTCGTCGGGCTGGCCCTGCGCGGCGCCCAGCTGCGCGATTTCCAGCGCGGCGAGACCGAGGTGCCGGTGTGGGCGCGCTTCGCCGGCGCGGAGAGCTACGGCATCGAGAACCTGTCGGAGTTCACCGTGCGCGCCGCCGACGGCCGCAGCGTGCCGCTGCTGGCGATGGTGGACGTGGCGGTGCGCCCGACCGCGAGCCAGATCAACCGCAACAACCGCCAGACCACGCTGACCATTCAGGCCAGCCTCAACGGCAAGGCCACCACGCCCGAGGCGCGCAAGGCGATGGAGGAAACGCTCAAGACCGTCGCGTTCCCGGCCGGCTACAACTACAGCTTCGACGGCAGCTCGTTCGAGCGCGACGACGACGCCGGCAAGCAGATGATGTTCAACCTCATCATCGCCCTGGTGATGATCTACGTGGTGATGGCCGCGGTGTTCGAATCGCTGCTGTTCCCGGCGGCGATCATGAGCTGCGTGGTGTTCTCGATCTTCGGTGTGTTCTGGCTGTTCTGGCTGACCGGCAGCTCGTTCACGGTGATGGCCTTCATCGGCATCCTGGTGCTGATGGGCGTGGTGGTGAACAACGGCATCGTCATGGTCGAGCACATCAACAACCTGCGCCGGCGCGGCCTGAGCCGCAACGAAGCGCTGGTGGAAGGCAGCCGCGAGCGCTTGCGCCCAATCATGATGACCATGGGCACGGCGATCCTGGCGATGATCCCGATCTCGCTGAGCGACACCGTGGTGCTGGGCGGTTTGGCTTACTCGCCGATGGCGCGCGCGGTGGCCGGCGGGCTGGCGTTCTCGACCGTGGTCAGCCTGCTGTTCCTGCCGACGATCTACGCCATCCTCGACGACCTGCGCGCCGGCAGCGGCAAGCTCGTGCTTCGCGCGCGCGGCGTGGCCGCGAACGGCGCGGCGACGGCGCAGGCCTGAGCGACAAGGGGGCGACGCGCCCCCTTGAGGCGGTGACGCGCTTGCGGCGCGATCTGCCGCAACGCGGTCGCGGCTCGCGCCGCTCCTACAAGGGGCGCGCCAGCTTTCGCGCAGGTCCGGATGCCGACTGTAGGAGCGGCGCGAGCCGCGACCGCGACACCGCAAAGGCGACGCGACCGTTCCCGCGCGGCCTGCGCACGCGCTCGATCGACTGCCGCCGCACCTGTAGGAGCGGCGTAAGCCGCGACCGCGAAACCGCACCCACGACGAAACACTCCCCGTGCGAAACGCACGCGGCCGCTGTCGAATTCGTCCCATCGAACGCCGCCGAACGCGGCGCCGCACACCGAAAGGCGAGGGCGCGCGCGCCTCTCGCCCCGGCGTCTTAAAACCTCACCCCACCAACTTGCTGGCGATCCGGAACCCCGCCAGCCACACCCCGATCCCGGTGCCGATGTTGGTCAGCATGAAGTTGAGCACCACCCGCGCCACCCGGTTGCGGTACCACCCGCGCACCGTCTGCGCATCGTCGCGCAGCGCCATGAAGTCGCCGTACGCCGGCTTGCGCCGATGCACTTCCACCAGCGCGCTGACCGCGCCGGCCGGCACGCCCGGACGGAACGGCTTGAGCGGCGCCACCAGCGCCGCGGTGAGGATGCTCAGCGGATGCCCGCCGGCGAGCAGACAGCCCAGCGCGGCCAAACCGCCGGTGTACATGACCCACTGCAGCAGCAGGTCCGCGCCCATCGCCGCGCCGCCCTTCCAGAAGCCCCAGGCGATGCCGATCAGGATCAGCGAGGTGATCGCGATCATCACCCACGGCACCTTGCTCTTGGTCTTGACCTGTTCCAGCTCTTTGCGCTGCGCGACCGGGTCGCCCTGATCCTCGCGCAAGTGCTTGGCCAAGCCTTGCAGATGGCCGGCGCCGACCACCGCCAGCACCTCGCGCGACTCGCCCACGGTCTCGCGCAGGCGCGCGGCCATGTAGCGGTCGCGCTCGGCGATCACGGTCTCGTACAGCTGCGGGCTTTCCTTGGCGAACTCGCCGAAGCTCGATTCGAGCATGTCGCCTTGCTTGAGCTTCTCGATTTCGTCCTCGCCGACCTCGTCGGCGGCGAACAGGCTGGTGACCAGACCGACGCCGAGCTTGGCCCGGCCCCAGAAGCCCAGCGACTGCGAGGCGCGCTTGAAGGTCAGGCCGACCTCGCGGTCGATCAGGTGCACCGGCAGCTCGCGCTCGCGCGCCTCGGTCACCGCGCGCTTGAGCTCGGCGCCGGGCTCGATGCCGAGCTGCTCGGCGAGCCGGCGCTGGTAGGCGGCGAGGGCGAGGTTGGCGGCGAACAGCGCGGTCTTGCCCGAGCGGATCACCTGGATCAGGTCCAGCCGCGCCAGCGCGTCCGGGTCGGTCAGCGCCTGCAGGCGCTGCGGGTCCAGCTCGACCGCGACCGCTTCGAAGCGGCCGCTGCCGACCGCCTCGCGCACGGCCTCGACGCTGGCCTGGGACACGTGGGCGGTGCCCAGCAGGGTGAAGCGGACCCCGTCGCGTTCGACGATGGCGTGCGGTTGGCCGTGCAGGCCGTCGGGGACGAGGTGGGGTTCGTTCATGCGGGTTCGGGCGGCTCGCGGCGGCTGTGCCGGAGCACAGAAAGGCCCGCAGCATAGAGGCTGCGGCAGGTGCCGGCAAACCGCCGCCGGGCGCTCAGGCGCGGCGCCGGCGCGCGCCGGCGGCGGCCGCGGGCGGGGCGCTTCGGACCAGGGCCAGCACCTGGGTCAGGGCGACGCCGCGGATCTCCTTGCCCAGTTCGGGATCGTCGACCGCGCGCGCCAGCAAGGCGCCGCCGACGCACAGCGTGGCCATCGCCACCGCCCGTTCGCGCGCCTCGTCGCCGGGGCCGAGCGAGTGCTGCAGCATCCCGATCAGGCTGTCGAGCACCTGTGCGTAGGCGCGCTTGACGCAGTCGTCGCCGCGGCCGACGTCGGAGGAAAACGCCACCAGCGGGCAGGGAGTGTCGAAATCGGCGACGTGGCGGTCGGACAGGTACTCGCGCGCCAGATGCGCCGGCCCGGGCGGGGCCGCGTCGCAGTCGGGCCCGGGCATGCAGCCCAGGATGTGTTCGACCGCTTCGGCGTACAGATCCTGCTTGCGCTTGAAGTGGTTGTAGAAGCCGCCGCGGGTCAGTCCGGCCTCGGCCATGATCTGGTCGATCGAGACCTCGGCGAAGCCGCGGCGGGTGAACAGGCGCCGCGCGGTGGCGACGATGCGCGCGCGGGTCTGGGCTTTGTGTTCGCTGGTATAGGGCATGGCGGGGCCCTTGGGCGGGGTGGGGACCGGTTTAGCACGATTCTAAATATGTTCTTGAACATATTTACCCGGCTCGCAGAATCGTCCGCGCAGCACCTCCCCGCACTCCCACGCCACGAGGACACCGCGATGAAGCCCATGCAGCTGTACTACTACGAATCCCCCAACGCCCGCACCGCCTGCGCGATCGCCCGCCACCTGCGCGCGCCGGTCGAGTTCGTCCGGGTCGAGCTCAAGCAAGGCGAACACCGCCGCCCCGAATTCCTGGCGATCAATCCCAACGGCAAGGTGCCGGTGCTGGTCGACGGCGACACCGTGATCTGGGAGTCGCCGGCGATCGCGGCGTATCTGGCGCAGAAGACCGGCTCGGAGCTGTGGCCGGCGGCGCCGGCGCAGCAGGTCGAGGCCTTGCGCTGGATCCACTGGGGCGCCGCCCATTTCAACCGGCACGCCGGCACGCTGTTCTTCGAGCGCGTCGCCAAGGCGATTTTCGGCCTCGGCGAGCCCAACGCGGCCGCGGTCGAGGAGGCGACCAAGCACGTGCGCAACTTCGCCAAGGTGCTCGATGGGCATCTGCAGGGCCGGCGTTACCTGCTCGGCGACGCCTTGAGCGTGGCCGATTTCTCGGTGGCGTCGATGCTGCCGTGGAAGCGGGCCGCGCAACTGCCGCTACACGACTACCCGCACTTGGACGAGTGGTCCGCGCGGATCGAGGCGCTGCCGGCGTGGCGCGAACCGTATCCGAACGCGGACGCGGTCGATATGGCCGCGTGATTGCGCGGCGGATTCGATGGACGAGCCCGCGCGCGGCGGATCGCGCCGCGCGTGGGGCGAACGGTCCGGCCGAAGCGGGAGGGGTGAGCTTCGGCCGGACCGGTTCGCGCTTGCTCTGGACGTGCGGCGGCGCCTCGCGGGTTCGAGCGCGGGATATCGGGATCGATGTTGCTCTCGCAAGCGCTGCGCGCTTTTCGGTGTTGGGGACTTCGTTCTTGCCCTGAAACTTGCGGCGATGGAGGTTCGCGCTTGAGCGAAGGATCGAGCCCTCGCGCGCGTACCGCAGATGCCGCGCTTTTCTCGCCGCGCTCGCGGGATCGATTCCGCGAGCGGCACCGCAAGCGATCCCGGCTCGCGAAACAATCCGCGCGGAACGCCTCGCACGAGATCCGTGCGAAACACCCCGCGCGGAGCTCGCCCTTACGCCAACCCGTAAGGCAAATTCCCGCTCGACACCACCTTGTCGCCGACCGCCTCCCCGCGCAGGAACCGCAGCACCTCGGCGATCACCGCGGTGTCGTCGGCGATGCGGTTGTGCCCCAGTCCTTGCGTGGTCAGCAGCCGCGAATCCGGCCAATAGCGCGCGTAACGCTCGCCCTCGGCCCAGGGCACTTCGCGGTCGCCCAGGTCGTGCACGATCAGCGCCGGCTTGGCGATGTTCGGCGCGTTGCGGTGCGCCTGCTGCGAATCGAAGCTGATGCCGATGCGCGCCTCGAAGTAGGCGAACATGCGCCGGCACAGATCCTCGCCGACCCACAGGAAACGGGCGAAGCGCTTGACCGCGGCGACCGGGTCGGCCGCCGGCGCGATCAGTACCGCGCGTTCGGCGCGCAGCCCGCGCGCCATCGCCAGCAAGGTCGCCGCGCCGCCGAGCGAATGCCCGATCGCCACCGCCGCCGGCCCGTAATGCGCGCCGACCGCATGCAGATGGCGGGTGAAGTCGGGCAGGGTGGCCAGCCGTCCCTCGCTGCGGCCGTGGCCGAGCTGATCGAACGCCACCACCGCGTACCCGGCCGCGCGCAGCGCCGGCAGCCACTTGGCGACGCGGGTGCCGTGGCTGGACCAGCCGTGGGCGAACAGTACGTACGGCTGCCGCTGCGGATCGCCCCAGACGTAACAGGCGATGGCGTGGCCGTCGACCTGCAGGCGCTCCTCGCGCGCTTCCAGGGTCGGCGCGGCCAAGGCGCGGCGGCGGCTGGAGGCGAACGGGGTGCAGAACAGGTCGGCGGCGCGGCGCATCGTCGCGTCCGGCGCGAGCCAGCCGCCGACGGCGAAGCCGATGCGCAGGCCGTAAAGCTGAGCAAGATGACGAACGGTCGTGCTAATTTTGCCGATAGCGGTAGGCATGGCGGGCCTCGTGGGAGAGGATCAGATCAGGCGGGAAGGTTCAGGCGGGGAGAGCGGCGGCCGCGTAGGAGCGGATCAACCGCTCGTAGGCGCGCAAGCCGCGGACCAGGGCGGCGTCGTAACCGAACAGACCAGCGTCGTGATGCACGACCAGGGCCAGCCCGTAGATCTCGAACGCGAGCTGGGCGGTGTCGGTCTCGGCGTCGAGTTCGCCGGTGTCGATCGCCAACTGCACGGCGCGGCCGAGTTCCTGGTGCCAGCGCTTTTGTTGCTCGACCACGCACTCGCGCAGGGCGCCGGGGCGGTCGTCGTACTCGTTGACCGCGGCCAGCAGCACGCAGCCGCCGTCGGTGTGGCGCGACCAGTCGAACCAGGATTCGACGATGCTGCGCAAACGCGCCAGACCGCGCGGCCGCTGCAGCGCCGGCAGCAGCACATACGCGACGAAGCGCTCGCTGGCCTTGTCCAGCACCGCCAGCTGCAAGTCCTCGCGCGAACCGAAGTGGGCGAACACGCCGCTCTTGGACATGCCCACCGCGGCCGCCAACGGGCCGATCGACAAGCCTTCCAGCCCGGCCGAACAGGCGATGCTGTAGGCCTGGTCGAGGATGGCTTCGCGCGTGGCGGCGCCTTTGTGGGTAGCGGTCAGGGAGGACATAGAGCGCAAATTAGCACGTCCGTTCGTTTTATTGGAGCCGTTCGTCGGCCGGATTCGAGAGAGCCAATGGGCCGGCCGGCGCCGAAACTTCCCGCCGCCGGGCGCGGCGACCCGCGGCGCCCTTGTTCTTTTGACCGAAAAGCGCCGGCATCGGGGTTTCAAATTGTGTTTTTCGGGCCGGCGGCGCGGCGCGGGCCCCTTTACCAGCCCCAGAGCCCCGCCGGCCCCTGTAGGAGCGGCGTAAGCCGCGACCGCGCCATCGCGATAACGATGAAAGCCTCGGCGCAGCCCGCGGAGCTCGTCGCAGCTGCGTTTTCGCGGTCGCAGCTCGCGCAGCTCCTACAGTCGGAAACGAAGCTAGCCCCCCCTTGTAGGAGCGGCGTAAGCCGCGACCGCGCCAACAACGCGCCGGCGAACCCAGAAAACCCCACGACCGATCCGCAGCGCTCGGACCCAATGCCCGCGCCATCGCGAAAATCGTCGTGGATTCATTGCCGCGGTCGCGGCTCACGCCGCTCCTACACAAGGGCGGCCGCAGATGCGCTCAGCGCAAGCCCGGCACGTCCTGATCCGGCTCGCCGACATTCCCGTCGCCCAGCGGCAACACCATCTGCACCGTATCCAGCCAGCGCCCGTGCTTGCGCCCCAGTCCCGGAAACACGCCGGCCAGTGCGAACCCGAGCCGCTCGTGCAGCGCCACCGACGCGGCGTTGCTGCCGTCGCCGATCACCGCGACCATCTGCCGGAACCCGAGCGCGGCGCAGTCCTCGATCAAACGCCGCATCAGCGCGCCGCCGATGCCGCGCCCGTGGCAGGCCGGTTCGACGTAGACCGAATTCTCCACCGTCCAGCGATAGCCGATGCGGGTGCGGTACGCGCTGGCGTAGGCGTAGCCGGCGAAACGCGCAGCGCCGTCTTCGATCAGTTCGGCGACCAGATACGGATAGCCCGCGTCGGCGATCGCGCGCCAGCGCCGGCGCATCTCGGCCAAATCGGGAACCTCGTATTCGTAAGTCGCCACGCCCTCGCGCACCTCGCGCGCGTACAACGCGGCGATCGCGTCCAGATCGGACTCGACCGCCGCGCGCAGGCGCAGCGCGGACGCGGGCGCCGGCATCAGTCGCGGTAACGCTTGAGCAGGTCGGCGTAGGCGTCGATGCGGCGGTCGCGCAGGAACGGCCAGATCCGCCGCACGTGCTCGCTGCGGCCCAGATCGACCTCGGCCATGACGATTTCCGGTTCGGCGGTCTTGGCCTCGGCCAGATACTCGCCCTGCGGCCCGAGCACGTGGCTGGACCCCCAGAACTGGATGCCCGACGCGCCGAGCGGCGAGGCCTCGAAACCGACGCGATTGACGCTCAGCACCGGCAGCCCGTTGGCGACCGCGTGGCCGCGATGGCTGAGGATCCATGCATTGCGCTGTCGGTCCTTCTCGTCCTGCGCATCGTCCGGGTCCCAACCGATCGCGGTCGGATACAACAGCAATTCCGCGCCGGCCAGCGCCATCAGCCGCGCGCCTTCGGGATACCACTGGTCCCAGCACACCAGCACGCCGAGGCGGCCGACCGAGGTCTGGATCGGCTCGAAGCCGATATCGCCCGGCGTGAAGTAGAACTTCTCGTAGAACCCCGGATCGTCGGGGATGTGCATCTTGCGGTACTTGCCGGCGATGGAACCGTCGGTTTCGTAGACCACCGCGGTGTTGTGGTACAGCCCGGCCGCGCGGCGCTCGAACAGCGAGCTGACCAGGACGATGCCGTGCTGCTTGGCGAGCGCGCCGAGGCGCTGCGTGCTCGGGCCCGGAATCGTTTCGGCCAGATCGAATTCGCTGACCGACTCGTGCTGGCAGAAGTACGGGCCGTTGTGCAGTTCCTGCAACAGCACCAGTTTGGCGCCTTGCCGGGCGGCCTCGCCGACGCGCTGCTCGATGTTGGCCAGATTGGCCTCGCGCGAGCCGTGGTCGCGGTCCTGGATCAGGGCGACGGGGAGGGTGGTCTTCTTCATCGGGGGCACGGGTCCGGCTGTGGGGCGTGGGCCTATTGTAGGACCGCGCCGTGACGGGAGGCGCTGCGGGCGGCAGCGTCGTGGAGATCGGGGCGGAAGGGGCGGAACCAAACCCGCGCGGCTTCGGATGAGGTTCCCGCGCACCGCCATGGGCTTGAGCGGGCTTGCTCTCACCCGTCATTCCGGCGAAAGCCGGAATCCATTTTGCTGTTGCCTTGCTGCGGCGAGCATGGCGAGCAAAATCAAAATGGATTCCGGCTTTCGCCGGAATGACGGGGTCAGAGAGGCGATGCGGGCTGTGAGGTCGCGCGGATCGCGCGGGTCGAGCGCCGGCGAACTCGGCGAATGGCAAACAGCAAACAGCGAACAGCGAACAGCGAATGCGGCAATCGCAACGAACCGCACGTGCGAGGACGAGTCGCGCGCCGGCAAGAGCCACGTGCGAGGACGAGTCGCGCGCGGCAAGACCCGCGCGCAAGGAACGGCGCGAAGCGCAACCGCGCCTCGCGCCGAGCGGTTTACGCCACCACGCCCCGCGGCAACTGCATGGTCACGCAATGCAGGCTGCCGTTCTGCCAGATCAGCGACCGGCATGGCACCGCGACGATCTCGCGGTCCGGGAAGGCCTGCGCCAGCACCGCCTGCGCGGCCGCGTCGGCGGCGTCGCCGTAGGCCGGCATCAGCACCGCGCCGTCGACGATCAGGAAGTTGGCGTAGCTGGCCGCCAGGCGGCGGTCCTCGTCGATGATCGGCTTCGCCCACGGCAGCACGAACAGGCGGTACGGCTGGCCGTCGCGGGTGCGCAGCGCGGCCAGTTCGGCGCCCATCGCCTGCAGCTCGGCGTAGTGCGAATCGGACGGGTCGTCGCAGCCCTGGTAGACGATGGCGTCGGCCGCGGCGAAGCGCGCCAGGGTGTCGATGTGCGCGTCGGTGTCGTCGCCTTCCAGATAGCCGTGATCGAGCCACAGCACCCGGTCCTGGCGCAGCCAGCCGGCGAGCTTGGCGGTGATCTCTTCGCGGCTGAGCGTCGGGTGGCGCTCGTGCAGGCAGCGCCAGGTCGTCAGCAGGGTGCCGGCGCCGTCGGTTTCGATGCCGCCGCCTTCCAGCGCGAAATCGATGCTCTCGCGCTCGCTGCCGGGCGCGAACACGCCTTGCTCATGCAGGCGCTCGACCAGCAGATCGTCCTGGCTGGCGTCGAACTTGCCGCCCCAGCCGGTGAAGCGGAAATCCAGCAAACGGAAACCGCCGTCCTCGCGCTTGAGCGTGATCGGGCCGGAATCGCGCAGCCAGGTGTCGTCGTAGGGCGCGTCGATGAAACGCACCCGGTCCATGTCGATCCGGGCCGAGGCCAGGCGCGCGCGGGCATAGGCCTGGACGTCGTCGTCGGCCACGCAGATCAGCGCCGGCTGGAAACGGGTAATGGCCGCGACCAGGGCGATGTAGGTCTCTTCGACCTCGCCCAGGCGGTCGGCCCAGTCGGTGTCGGCGTTCGGCCACGCGATCAAAACCGCGGACTGGGGTTCCCACTCCGCGGGGAAGCGCAATGCGTTGTTGGTCATAACCTCAAAGGATAGGCGGTTTCGGCCCGATTTCGCCGGTACCGGCCTTGTTCGCCACCACGTCGATCACCCGGCTCTTCTCGAAGTACACGGTGAAGGCCGGATACACCCAGCGGTTGATCTGCGGCCAGGCTTTCTTCTGGCCGCCGCGCGAATCCAGGCGCTGGGCCGGCTCGCCGTAGCGCGCCTTGATCTGGTCCATGCTCTGGCCGCGCGTCGGCAGGGCCGCCTTGCTTTCTTGCTGCACGCGCTGGATCAGCAGGGTATCGGCCGAGGCGGCGCCGGACAGGGCCAGCAGGGCGAGCAGGGGTGCAACGGCAACGCGCAGCTTCATGGCGAATTCACCTAGGCAAAGGACGCGGGATTCTAGGCACAAGGTGACGCTCAGCGGCAGGGTGCGGCCGTCACGGTTTGGCGAAACAGGGCCGGCCACGACGCGAACGCGGCCGGTGGAGGGAGGGCTGGAACGAAGAAAGCCGCCTTTCGGCGGCTTTCGACTTGAACCTCTGGCGGCGGATGTCGCATCCGCTGCCGCGGATCAGCGCTGACGCGCCTTGAAACGCGGGTTCGACTTGCAGATCACGAAGACCTTGCCGCGGCGGCGAACGACTTTGCAGTCGCGGTGGCGGGCCTTCGCCGACTTCAGAGAGGACAGGACCTTCATGAGAGATCTCGGCTGGTTGAGTGGATGGGATGGGTTGGGAAAAGCTAGCCCGCGATTCTAGCGGACAAAATGCCGGCCGATCAAGTGGTTGCGCACTCGGACGCAAAAATCGGCCGCGATCGGGGCGTTCGGCGCCGGCCGGGCGGCGGGCGAGGGCGCTCG
Organism: Lysobacter sp. K5869; assembly: GCF_018847975.1. NCBI lineage: Bacteria > Pseudomonadati > Pseudomonadota > Gammaproteobacteria > Lysobacterales > Lysobacteraceae > Lysobacter > Lysobacter sp. K5869. The sequence continues at coordinate 3,514,688 of NZ_CP072597.1, forward strand.
CCGGGACCGCTGCGGGCGCCGCGGCCGCATAATGCGGCGCATGAATAGCGCATCTTCTCAGAACTCCTCCGTCCCCGTCCTCACCATCGACGGCCCCTCCGGTTCCGGCAAGGGCACCATCAGCCGGCTGGTCGCCCAGCGCCTGGGCTGGCATTACCTGGACTCGGGCGCCCTGTACCGGGCGGTCGGCGTCGCCGCCGGCTGGGCCGACCTGGACCTGGCCGACCCGGCCGCCCTGGTCCGCTGCGCCTTCGACACCCACATCGGCTTCCGCGACGACGCCTCCGGCGAGCTGCGGGTGCTGGTCAACCAGGTCGACGCCACCGACGAGCTGCGCACCGAGACCGCCGGCGCCGCCGCCTCGGCCATCGCCGCCATTCCCGAGGTCCGGGCCGCGCTTAAGGACCGCCAACGCGCATTCAGGCAGCCCCCGGGGCTAGTCGCCGACGGCCGCGACATGGGCACGGTCATCTTCCCGGACGCCCAATACAAGGTGTTCCTGACCGCCAGCGCCGACGAACGCGCGGAAAGGCGCTATAAGCAGTTGAAGGACAAGGGGGTTTCGGTTACTTTAGACGGTCTGCTGCGGGAGATTCTCGCCCGCGACGCCCGTGACGCCCAGCGCGCGGTGGCTCCCTTGCGCCCGGCCGATGACGCCGTCCGCATCGATACCACCGGTCTTGGAATCGACACGGTAGTCGAACAGGTGTTGGCTTTGCTGCCCGCGCGCTGAACGGCGCGGCGCGACGAAACCTCCGCAGCGGAACGTTGCAAACGTACAAGCCCCGGCGCAGTCCCGCGCCGGATCAACCACAACACATGATGCGGCTGCATCGCATCACATAACGGGTGGGTCGACCACGTTCTGCTTGCGTTGCCACGACGGCAACGATGTCAAACGGTGCGATCCGTGTGTTCAACCGAGATATTCAATCCAATGACCGAATCATTTGCCGAACTGTTCGAACAGAGCCAGCAGTACCTGGCCAAGCTGAAGCCGGGCGCCATCGTCACCGGCGTCGTCGTGGAAGTCCGCGGCGACGTGGTGGTGATCAACGCCGGCCTGAAGTCCGAAGGCATCGTGCCGATCGAACAGTTCCGTAACGACGCCGGCGAAATCGACGTCGCCGAAGGCGACGAAGTCAAGGTCGCCCTCGACTCCATCGAGAATGGCTTTGGCGAAACCGTGCTGTCGCGCGAGAAGGCCAAGCGCGCGATGGTGTGGGACGAACTCGAGCAGGCGCTCGAGAAGAACGAAACCATCACCGGCCGCATCAGCGGCAAGGTGAAGGGCGGCTTCACCGTCGACATCAAGGACGTCCGCGGCTTCCTGCCCGGTTCGCTGGTCGACGTGCGCCCGGTGCGCGACTCGGCGTACCTGGAAGGCAAGGAGCTGGAGTTCAAGCTCATCAAGCTCGACCGCAAGCGCAACAACATCGTCGTCTCCCGCCGCGCGGTGGTCGAGAGCGAGTACAGCGTCGAGCGCGAACAGCTGATGGAGAAGCTGCAGGAAGGCGCGATCCTCAAGGGCGTGGTCAAGAACCTCACCGATTACGGCGCGTTCGTGGACCTCGGCGGCATCGACGGCCTGCTGCACATCACCGACATGGCGTGGAAGCGCGTGCGTCACCCGTCGGAAGTCGTGGAAGTCGGTCAGGAACTCGACGTCCGCGTGCTCAAGTACGACCGCGAGCGCAACCGCGTCAGCCTCGGCCTCAAGCAGCTGGGCGAGGATCCGTGGGACAACATCGCCCGCCGCTACCCGGCCAACACCCGCGTGTTCGGTAAGGTCAGCAACGTCACCGATTACGGCGCGTTCGTCGAGATCGAGCCGGGCGTCGAAGGCCTGGTGCACGTGTCGGAAATGGATTGGACCAACAAGAACGTCAACCCGTCGAAGATCGTGCAGGTCGGCGACGAGGTCGAGGTCATGGTCCTGGACGTGGACGAAGAGCGTCGCCGCATCTCGCTGGGCATGAAGCAGGTCACCTCGAACCCGTGGGAGACCTTCGCGGCCATCCACAAGAAGGGCGACAAGGTCGAAGGCCAGATCAAGTCGATCACCGACTTCGGCATCTTCATCGGCCTGGACGGCGGCATCGACGGCCTGGTCCACCTGTCCGACATCAGCTGGAACACCACCGGCGAAGACGTGGTCCGCAACTACAAGAAGGGCGACACGCTGGAAGCCGTCGTTCTGGCCGTGGATCCGGAGCGCGAGCGCATCAGCCTGGGCGTCAAGCAGCTCGAGCAGGACCCGATGGGCCAGTACGTCGCCTCCAACGCCAAGGGCTCGATCGTCAAGGGCAAGGTGAAGGAAGTCGACGCCAAGGGCGCCGTGATCGAACTCGCCGACGGCATCGAAGGCTACGTCGCCGCGCGCGACATCGCCAAGGAGCGCGTCGAGGACGCGTCGCAGTACCTGAAGGTCGGCCAGGACGTCGAGGCCAAGATCATCGGTACCGACCGCAAGGGCCGCAGCATGCAGCTGTCGATCAAGGCGAAGGACGAGGCCGACCAGCAGGAAGCCATGGCGGACTACAACCGTCACGCCGGCGACGCTGCCAGCGGCACCACCAGCCTGGGCGCGCTGCTGCGCGAGCGCCTGAGCGGCAAGTCCGAGTAATCGCGTCACGTGGTACCGCCGCCGCTCCGGTTCGCCGGAGCGGCGGCCATCCTCCGCGGCGCCGCTCGCCGGCGCCGTCGGACGATGGGCGACACAGGCTTCTGCTCCAAACGAAGCATGCTCCAAGCGAACCACGCTCCAAACGAACCACGCACCACCGTTTCGCGCTTCACACGATTTTGCGATGCCGCTTCCGGCCATCCGGGGTGCGGCATCCTGGCCCGGCGGGCCGGCAAGGGCCGGCGTACGCTCGGGCAAGCGGCAGGGGATCGCGCGCGGCGCGAGGCCGCATCTTCAGCAAAGACCTTTTCATAAGGCCAGGCAACACTGCGCATGACCAAATCCGAGCTCATCGAGATCCTTTCCCAGCGTCAGGCCCACCTCAAGGGCGACGACGTGGATCTGGCGGTGAAAGCCCTGTTGGAAATGATGGGCGGCGCCCTGTCGGCCGGCGAGCGGATCGAGATCCGCGGCTTCGGCAGCTTCTCGCTGCACTACCGTCCGCCGCGCCTGGGCCGCAACCCGAAGACCGGCGAATCCGTCGCCTTGCCCGGCAAGCACGTGCCGCACTTCAAGCCCGGCAAGGAATTGCGCGAGCGCGTCAGCGGCGTGACCCCGCTGGACGAAGAAGGCTGAGCCCGTCGCCGCCGGCGGCCGCCACGGCGGTCCGCGCGCGCGGCAGCCGATCCGCTTCGTCGGCCCGATCCGCCCCGCGCGGCGACGGGCATCGCGTTGCGCCGCGACCGTCGTCCCGCCGCGCCGCCGCCCTCTACGCGGCATCGCGCCGCGTCGGCTACTCTTTAAGCCTGCCGCACGCATCGCGCGTACACGAACACCGGGAGTCCTCATGCGCCTGATCCGCGTACTCATCGCCGTGCTGTGCCTGGCCGCCGGCGCGGTCCTGGGCGCCCTCAACCGCCAGAGCGTCAGCATCGACCTGGGCTTCGGCTTCGTCCCGGCGACCTCGCTGGGCATCGTCCTGATCGTGTCGCTGTTGGCCGGCGCGCTGATCGGCGGGCTGGCGATCAGCGCCAGCGTGGTGCTGCCCTTGCGCCGCCGCCTGACCCGCGCCGAACGCGCCGCCGCCGGTTCGTCCTTGCCGGCCGTCACCGCTCCCGAGAATTGAGCGCATGGAATTCATCAGTCAGTGGTTCTGGTTCTTCCTGTTGTTGCCGATCGCCGCGCTCAGCGGCTGGGTGATCGGCCGTCGCGGCGGCGAGCGCCACAGCGACAATCAGGTCAGCCACCTGTCCACCACCTATTTCCGCGGTCTGAACTACCTGCTCAACGAGCAGCCGGACAAGGCCATCGAGTTGTTCCTGCATATCGCCGAACTCGATAAGGACACCTTCGAGACCCAGGTCGCGCTCGGCCATCTGTTCCGCCGCCGCGGCGAGGTCGACCGCGCGATCCGCCTGCATCAGGCGCTGGTGCAGCGGCCGGGCCTGAGCGATCAGCAGAAGGTCCAGGCGCTGCTGGCGCTGGGCGAGGACTACATGCGCTCGGGCCTGCTCGACCGCGCCGAGACGGTGTTCAGCGATCTGGTCGCGCTGGACATGCGCGCGCCGCTGGCGCTGCGCCATCTGATCGGCATCTACCAATCCGAGCGCGACTGGGACAAGGCGATCGAAAACGCCCAGCGCTTCGAGGCCGCCACCGGCGAGCCGATGGGCAAGCTGATCGCCCAGTTCGAATGCGAACTCGCCGACCGTCACCGCGCCGCCGGCGACGCCCAGGCCGCGCGCGACGCGGTCAAGCGAGCCTACGAGGCCGACGCCAACTCGGTCCGCGCCGGCATGCTCGAAGGCCGGATCGAAGTGGAGGCGGGCAACGACGCCGCGGCGATCCGCGCGTTCGAACGCGTCGCCCGCGCCGACCCGGACTACCTGCCCGAAGTGCTGCCGGCGCTGCTGAGCTGCTACGAGCGCAACGGCGACCCGACCGGCGCGCGCGCGTTCCTGGCTGAGATGTGCGAGCACTACCGCGGCATCTCGCCGGTGCTGGCGCTGACCCGCATGGTCGAAGCCGAGGACGGCGTGCCGGCGGCGCGCGCGTACCTGGCGCGCCAGCTCAAGGACCGGCCGTCGGTGCGCGGCGAAGCGGCGCTGATCGACCTGACCCTGGCCGAGGGCGCCGACCCGCTGGCGACCCTGCACGACCTCAAGCACATCACCGACCAACTGCTGGTGCGCAACCCGAGCTACCGCTGCAACCGCTGCGGCTTCGGCGCGCGCAGCCACCACTGGCAATGCCCGAGTTGCAAGGAGTGGGGCACGGTCAAGCCGCTGCTCAACTACGCGGTGGTCTGAGCGATGTGGGCGTGGATCGGCATGCACGCCGCGCTGGCCGCGGCCGGCACTTGGCTCGCGCGCGCGTACGCGTTGCGCAGCCGCCTGATCGATCAACCGGGCGAACGCCGCAGCCATAGCGTGGCGACGCCGCGCGGCGGCGGCATCGCCATCGTGATCGCGTTGCTGGTGGCGACCTTGTCGCTGGCGCTGAAGTTTCCCGCCTACGCCGGGCTGGCGTCGGCGTTCGGGATCGGTTTGCTGCTGGTCGCGGCGATCGGCTGGGTCGACGACCACCGCCCGCTGTCGCCGTGGCTGCGGCTGGCCGTGCACGTGCTGGCCGCGGCGGTGCTGGCGGCGGGGATCTGGCTGCTGCGCGGCGAGGCCTGGGTGGCCCTGGCCGCGTTCGTGTTCGCGGTCGGGCTGACCAACGTGTGGAACTTCATGGACGGGATCAACGGACTGGCTGCCTCGCAGGCCGCGCTGGTCGCGCTGGCCCTGGCCGGATTCGGCGGTCCGGTCTGGAGTTGGCTGGCCCTGGCCCTGCTCGCGGCCTGCGTGGGTTTCCTGCCGTTCAACTTTCCGCGCGCGCGGATCTTCATGGGCGACGTCGGCAGCGGCGCGATCGGTTACGCCGTCGCCGGCCTCGGCGCCCTGGCCGCGACCGGCCTGGACGCATGGCACGCCGCGCTGATGCTGATCCCGCTGGCCGCATTCATGGTCGACTCCAGCCTCACTTTGCTGCGCCGCGTGCGCCGCGGCGAACGCTGGTGGACCCCGCACACCCAGCACGCCTATCAGGTCTGGGCGCGCCGCGCGGGGCATGTCCGCGTCACCCTCGCTTATGCGATTTTCACGTTGCTGTCTTTAGTCTCGCTGCACCTTGTGACCGAAGTCCGGATCGGTTTCATGCTGTGTATGGGAGGCGGATGGTATATATCCGCCGCTTTTTTTTGGTGGCTGATCCAGCGGACCGAACGGTCCGCAACGTAGGGCGGCCGGACTCCATCGACCGAACCGCCCGAACCGCGGATTCACAAGCGAGGCAGGAATGAGCTCATTGCGCGATCGACTCAAGAGCGGCCTGCCGCGGCTGGCCGTGGTCGCGCACGATCTCGCGATGGTCTGGCTGGTCTGGCAGGCGCTGCACAAGCTGCGCTTCGGCGTGATCGCGCAGCCGCCGCCGCTGCCGCTGTGGTCGACCGAGATCGCCCTGGTGCTGGCCGCGCAAGGTCTGGTGTTCTGGCAGGTCGGCCTGTACCGCGGGCTGTGGCGCTTCGCCGGCGTACCCGATCTTTGGAACATCTTCAAAGCCTGCATGCTCGGCCTGTTCGCCATCGTGCTCGGGCTGTTCCTCTACAACCGCGTCGACCAAGTGCCGCGCACCGTGCTGGTGCTGTACCCGCTGGTGCTGATGGGCATGCTCGGCGCGCCGCGCCTGCTGTACCGGGCCTGGAAGGACAGCCGCATCGACAGCGCCAACGCGGTCTCGGTGCGGATCCTCATCCTCGGCGCCGGCCGCGCCGGCGAGGCGCTGGTGCGCGACCTGCGCCGCTTCGGCACCTATCACCCGATCGGCTTCCTCGACGACGCCGCGCGCCTGCGCGGCAGCAAGGTCCAGGGCGTGCCGGTGCTGGGCAAGGTCGACGACGTCGCCGACATCGCCCGCGAGACCGCGGCCAAGCTGCTGGTCATCGCCATGCCCTCGGCCGACGCCAACGCGATGCAGCGCATCGTCATGGCCTGCGAGCGCACCGGCCTGCCGTTCCGCATGGTCCCGCGCCTGCAGGACGTGCTGGAAGGCCGTTCGTTGCCGGGCGAACTCAAGGAAGTCGCGATCGAAGACCTGCTCGGCCGCAAGCCGGTGCTGCCGGACTGGAAGGCGATCCGCGGCTGGCTCGGCGGGCGCTCGGTGCTGGTCACCGGCGCCGGCGGCTCGATCGGTTCGGAGCTGGTGCGCCAGTGCGCGCGCCACGGCGCCAGCCGCATCGCCCTGATCGAAATCGACGAACTCGCCCTGGTCACCAGCGAGACCGCGCTGCGCCGCGATTTCCCCGACGTCGAATTCATCCCGATCCTGGGCGACTGCGGCGACCGCGCGGTGATCGAATACGCGCTCAAGCTGGCCGAGCCCGACGCCGCCTTCCACGCCGCCGCTTACAAGCAGGTGCCGCTGCTGGAAGCGCAGCTGCGCGAAGCGGTGCGCAACAACGTGCTGGCGACCGAAACCGTGGCCCGCGCCTGCCGCGCGGCCGGGGTCGGCACCTTCGTGCTGATCTCCACCGACAAGGCGGTCGACCCGGTCAACGTGCTCGGCGCGACCAAGCGCCTGGCCGAGATGACCTGCCAGGCCCTGGCCGACCAGCGCAAGACCCGATTCGTCACCGTGCGCTTCGGCAACGTGCTCGATTCGGCCGGCAGCGTGGTGCCGCTGTTCCGCGAGCAGATCCGCGCCGGCGGCCCGGTCACCGTGACCGACCCGGAAGTGACCCGCTTCTTCATGACCATCCCGGAAGCCTGCCAGCTGATCCTGCAGGCCTCGGCGATCGGCACCCACGAGGCGATCTACACCCTCGACATGGGCGAGCCGGTGCCGATCCGCCTGCTGGCCGAGCAGATGATCCGTCTGGCCGGCAAGCAGCCGGGGCGCGACGTGGCCATCGTCTACACCGGCCTGCGTCCGGGCGAGAAGCTGCACGAGACCTTGTTCCACGCCGACGAGCGCTACCGCCCGACGGTGCACCCCAAGATCCTGCAGGCCGAGCCGCGCGAGGTGACGATGAGCGCGCTGGAGCACTCGCTGGTGCAGCTGCGCGAGGCGTCGATCCGCTACGACCGCGACGCCCTGGGCGCGTTGCTGCGCGTCGCGGTTCCGGAGTTCCAGCCCATCGGCGAACACCCGGATTACAAGGAATCGGCTACCGTGGTGGCCTTTCCCGCCCGTAACGCCAGGAAGATTTAATGGCTGCACGCATCCGCAAGGCCGTATTCCCCGTCGCCGGCCTCGGCACCCGATTCCTCCCCGCGACCAAGACCGTTCCGAAGGAAATGCTGCCGATCGTGGATCGGCCGCTGATCCAGTACGCGGTGGACGAGGCCGTCGAGGCCGGTTGCGACACCTTGGTGTTCATCACCAACCGCTACAAGCACGCGGTCGCCGATTACTTCGACAAGGCCTACGAGCTCGAACACAAGCTCGAGCGCTCGGGCAAGACCGAGCAGTTGGAGCTGATCCGCGACGTGTTGCCGCGCGGCGTGCGCGCGGTGTTCGTGACCCAGGCCGAAGCGCTGGGCCTGGGCCATGCGGTGCTGTGCGCCAAGGACGTGATCGGCAACGAACCCTTCGCCGTGCTGCTGCCGGACGATCTGATCTGGAACCGCGGCGGCGCGGGCGCGCTCAAGCAGATGGCCGACGCCTCCGAGGCCAGCGGCGCCAGCACCATCGCCGTGCAGGACGTGCCGCGCGAGCAGACCGGCAGCTACGGCATCGTCGCCACCTCGAACTTCGACGCGCGCCAGGGCCGCATCACCGCCATCGTCGAAAAGCCCAAGCCCGAGGTCGCGCCGAGCAATCTGGCCGTGGTCGGCCGCTACGTGCTCAACCCGCGCATCTTCGAGCTACTGGAAAGCACCACGCCGGGCGCCGGCGGCGAGATCCAGCTGACCGACGCGATCGCCACGCTGCTGCAGCAGGAGACCGTCAACGCCTACCGCTTCCAGGGCACGCGTTTCGACTGCGGCACCCACATCGGGCTGATCGAGGCGACGATTCGCTACGCGCTCGATCACGAGAAGCTCAGCGACTCGGCGCGGCAGATGATGCAGAACGCGCTCAACGAGCTTGGCGTCGAAGACCTCGCCTGAGGTTTTGCCGGCGCAAGACAACGAAGGCCGCCGTCCGCGAGGATCGGCGGCCTTTTCGTTTGCGGCGGGCGCACCCGCAAGGCGCGAGTTGGCGCGGGGCCGGTGAAGGTTTCGGCGTAGTCGTCAGGTCGCGGTCGCGGCTCGCGCCGCTCCTACAGTCGCAAACGGAACCGGCCGCAGCCCCTGTAGGAGCGGCGCGAGCCGCGACCGCGCCAATCGGGCGCGGCAGGAAGCGGCGATACGAGCGACGACCGCCAGAGCGCCACTAACCCGCGCGCCAGGGCAGGGCGCTTACGCCAACCACCACCCCACCGCCAGCGCCGCCGCGATGCACGCCAGTGCCGCATGCTGGGCGTACCGGCCCAACCGCGCGGTGCGCCGCGCCCAGGCGTCGGCGGCGGCGTCGCGCAGCACGCGCACGTCGCGGTAGGTCTTCCAGTCGCGCGGCGGGAAGCGCCGTTGCTCGGCGGCGGCGCGGCCGAGCGCGCGCAGGCCGCGGCCCCACAGCCACAGCGGCGCTACCGGCGCCAGCGCGAGGCCGGCCAGGGCGCGTCGCAGCCAGCGCCGCGCTTCGAGCGGATCGGCGCCGGCGATATGGTTCTGCACGCCCTGCAGCCAGCCGTGCAGTTGCCACAGCCCGAGCGCGCAGCCGGCGGCGATCGCCAGCAGCAGCCACAGGCTGCGTCTGCGGTAGGCTAGGTCGGCGCGGTGGATTTCCATCGTCTGCATCGAATTCGTCCGGCGGTCGGGCGGCGGCGCGCTTGCGCGAGGGCCGCGCCGGATCGTCCCGTCCGCGTCCTGAGCCGCCATCAAAGCGCCGTCGTCCGCCCATGTCCATACTCGCCGACCACTACTACCGCGCCAGCCTCGCCAGCGACCGCGACTGGCCGGCGCTGGAACAGCCGACGCGGGCGCGGGTGTGCGTGATCGGCGGCGGTTTCGCCGGGCTCAACACGGCGCTGGGACTGGCCGAGCGCGGCGTCGGCGAGGTCGTGCTGCTGGAGGCCGAACGGGTCGGCTACGGCGCCTCCGGCCGCAACGGCGGCTTCGTGTTCGGCGGCTTCTCGCGCGGCGAGGACGCGCTGCTGCGCGAGCTCGGGCCGGCGCGGGCCCGGGCCCTGTACCAGGGCACGCTCGACGCGGTCGAACTGATCCGCGCGCGCATCCGCCGCTACGGCATCGACTGCGACGCCACCGAGGCCGGGGTGATCTGGGCCAACTGGTTCGCCGATCCCGAAGTGCTGCGCGCGCGCCAGCGCCTGCTCGCCGAACACTTCGGCGTGGAGTGGCAATGGTGGCCGCGCGAACGCCTGCGCGAACGCGTGCGCAGCCATCGCTACCACGACGCTTTGTTCGAGCCGCAGGCCTTCCATTTCCATCCGCTCAAATACGCCCAGGGCATCGCCGCGCAGGCGCAGGTGCTGGGCGTGCGCGTGCACGAAGGCTCGCCCGCGCTGGCGCTGGAGCGCGACGGCGAAGGCTGGCGGGTGCGTACCGAGCGCGGCGAAGTGCGCGCCGAACAAGTGGTGCTGGCCTGCGGCGGTTATCTGGCCGGACTGCGGCGCGAAGTCGATGCGGCGGTGATGCCGATCGCGACGTATGTGATGGTCACCCAGCCGCTCGGCGAACTGCTCGACGGCGCGCTGCAAACCCGCGCGGCGGTCTACGACAGCCGTTTCGCCTTCGACTACTATCGGCCGCTGCGCGACGGGCGTTTGCTGTGGGGCGGGCGCATCTCGGTGCGCGACCGCTCGCCGCGGCAGGTGCAGCAGCTGCTGTATCGCGATGTGCTGCGGGTATTCCCGCAGCTGTCGGGCGTGCGCATCGACTACGCGTGGTCGGGACTGATGAGCTACGCCCGCCACCAGATGCCGCAGATCGGCCGCATCGACGACGGCCTGTGGTTGGCGCAAGCCTTCGGCGGCCACGGCGTGGCGCCGACCACGTTCGCCGGCGAGCTGTTGGCCGCGGCCATCGCCGACGGCGACGAGCGCTGGCGCGAGCTGTCCGGCTACGGCCTGGTGTCGGCGTTCAAGCCCGCGGGCCTGGCGGCGGCGCAAGCGAGCTACGCCTGGGCGCAGTTCAAGGATTGGTTCAAGGACAAGAGCGAGAGACGCGATCGATGAGCGAGAACGAACACGGTGCCTCCCCGGCGCACGAGCCGATCACCTGGGGCGATTTCGAGAAGGTGGTGATCTGCGCCGGCACGGTGACCCAGGTCGAGGAGTTTCCGCAGGCGCGCAAGCCGGCGTGGAAGCTGTGGGTGGACTTCGGGCCGTACGGGCTGCGCAAGACCAGCGCGCAGATCCGCGATCTGTATTCGGCGCAGGAACTGGTCGGGCGGCAGATCGTCGGGGTGATCAATTTTCCGCCGAAGCAGATCGGGCCGTTCGTGTCGGAGTTTCTGCTGACCGGGTTTCCGACAGAAGAGGGCGTGGTGGTTACCGCGGTGGAGCGGCCGGTGCCCAACGGGACGCGGTTGGCGTGAGGCGGGTGGGGCGGCCGTGAGGTTGCGGGCGCCTCGGTTCGAGCGGCGACGGGCATCGGTAATTGCGACGCAGGCGTGGTTTCGCGGTCGCGGCTCGCGCCGCTCCTGCAGGGCGAGCCCGTTGCTGCGATACCGACGGTAGGCGCGGCGCGAGCCGCGACCGCGAAGCCACAACCACGCCGCATCTTCATTAAGTAAATTTAATCCCCCAAACACACCCCGACGCACACAGCGGCGCTAGCATCCCCCTGCGATCCACATTCCGGTCGCCTTCTTGGGAGTCTCGCCATGCGCCGCACGCTCGCCGTTTCGCTCGCTTCCGTCCTGCTGTCCCTGAGCCTGGGCGCGATCGCCGCGCCGCAGCCCGCGCCCGCCGCGCAGCCGACCCCGGCCGCCAAGCCCGCTGCGACCATGCCCGCCGCCAAGCCGGCCGCGACCCCCGCGCCCGCCGCCGCCGCGGCTCCGGCCAAGGCCGCCCCGGCCAAAGCCGCGACCGAGCGCTGCCGCGACCCGAAGGGCAAGTTCATCGCCTGCGCGACCAAGAAGGCCGAGACCAAGCACTGCCGCGACGCCAAGGGCAAGTTCACCGCCTGTCCGAAGTAAGCCTCGCCCGCGCGCGGCCGCCGCGAGCCGGCGGCCGCGCAGGCTTCGACGCGCTCCCGTTTCGTCGTTCGCGCGCGCCTGTCTTGTGGGTGGCGTCGCGCGACCCCGGTGCATGGCTTAGCCGGCGCCGGGTTTTTTGTTTTTCCGAATCGTCGGTGGCTTCCTGTAGGAGCGACGCGAGTCGCGACCGCGCCAACGCAACGACGACGGAAGCCGCGAGCAGCACAAAAGCCCCCGATCATTGCCGCGACGCAGGCGTCGGAATCGTTCGTCGTGGTTGCGTTGGCGCAGTCGCGGCTCGCGCCGCTCCTGCAGGGGGCAATTGAAACAACAAAAAACCCCGGGAAATCCCGGGGTTTTTCGTGTCGCGAAACCGCTTGCGTTACAGCGCTTCGAAAATCCCCGCCGCGCCCATGCCGGTGCCGATGCACATCGTCACCATGCCGTACTTCTGCTTGCGGCGCTGCAGGCCGTGCACGATGGTCGCGGTGCGGATCGCGCCGGTGGCGCCGAGCGGGTGGCCGAGCGCGATCGCGCCGCCGAGCGGGTTGACCTTGGACGGGTCGAGCTGGCTGTCGCGGATCACCGCCAGCGCCTGCGCGGCGAAGGCTTCGTTGAGCTCGATCCAGTCCAGCTGGTCCTTGGTCAGGCCGGCCTGCTTGAGCGCCTTCGGGATCGCGGCGATCGGGCCGATGCCCATCACTTCCGGGCGCACGCCGGCGACCGAGAAGCTGACGAAGCGCGCCAGCGGGGTCAGGCCGTAATCCTTCACCGCCTGGCCCGAGGCCAGGAGGATCGCGGCGGCGCCGTCGCTCATCTGCGAGCTGTTGCCGGCGGTGACGGTGCCGCCGAACTGGCCGTTGCGGAACACCGGCTTGAGCTTGGCGAGGCCTTCGGCCGAGGTGTCGGCGCGCGGGCCTTCGTCGTTTTCGACCAGCAACTGGCGCAGCTTGATCGCGTTCGACGACAGATCCGGCACGTGCGAAATCACTTCGTACGGGCTGATTTCGCGCTTGAACTCGCCGGCGGCCTGCGCGGCCAGCGCCTTGAGGTGCGAGGCCGCGGCGAACGCGTCCTGCTCCTCGCGCGAGACCTTCCATTCCTCGGCGACCTTCTCGGCGGTAATGCCCATGCCGTAGGCGATGGCGACATGGTCGTCCTTGAACACCGACGGCGACAGCGCGACCTTGTTGCCCATCATCGGCACCATCGACATCGACTCGGTGCCGCCGGCCAAAACCAGATCGGCGTTGCCCAGGCGGATTTCGTTGGCCGCCAGCGCCACGGCCTGCAGGCCGGAGGAGCAGAAGCGGTTGATGGTCTGCGCGGCGACGGTGTCGGGCAGGCCGGCCAGCAGCACGCCGATGCGCGCCACGTTCATGCCTTGCTCGCCCTCGGGCATGGCGCAGCCGATGATCGCGTCGTCGATGCGGCTCAGATCGATGCCCGGCGCCTGCGCGACCACGGCCTTGAGCACGTGGGCGAGCATGTCGTCGGGACGGGTGTTGCGGAACACGCCGCGCGGAGCCTTGCCGACCGGGGTGCGGGTGGCGGCGACGATGTAGGCGTCTTGGACTTGTTTCGTCATGGTCGTTGTCTCGCTGGTTGGAGCGGGGAACGGGGAATGAGGGGACTAAGGGAATGGCGGGGGCGCGAGGTTGGGTCGCTGCCGGTCGTTGCCGTTTCCTTTCTCGCTTCCGGTTCTACCGCTCGAATACTTGGGGGCTCGCAGATTCAGGGCAGAGGAGGGCGCATCCATTCCCCGCTCCCCTGTTTCCCTTCATTCCCTGCTCAATTGCGCAACGGCTTGCCGGTCTTGAGCATGTGCGCGATCCGCTCCTGCGTCTTGGGCATCTGCGCCAAGGCGACGAAGTGCTCGCGCTCGAGCTTGAGCAGCCATTCCTCGTCGACCAGCGCGCCGCGGTCGACTTCGCCGCCGCAGATCACGGTGGCGATGCGGGTGGCGATTTCGTAGTCGTGCGGGGAGATGAAGCGGCCTTCCAGCATGTTCACCAGCAGCATCTTGAAGGTGGCGATGCCGACGTCGCCGGCGGCCTGGATGCGGCGCGCCGGCAGCGGCGGACGGTAGCCGGCCTCGGCCAGGCCGCGCGCCTGCGCCTTGGCCGCGTGCAGCAGTTCGAAGCCGTTGAACACCACCACATCGTCGGCGCGGGCGAGCTTGAGCTCGCGCGCTTCGAACGCGGACGTGGACACCTTGCCCATCGCCACGCTCTCGAACGCGGTCTTCAGGTGCGCGAACACGTCGCCGCCCGGACCGGCCGCGTCGGAGGCGCGCACCGCCAGTTCCTTGAGGCCGCCGCCGGCCGGCAGCAGGCCGACGCCGGCTTCGACCAGACCGACGTAGCTTTCCAGCGAGAACACCGCGCGCGCCGAATGCATCTGGAACTCGCAGCCGCCGCCCAGGGCGAGGCCGCGCACCGCCGCGACCACCGGCACCAGCGAGTACTTGATGCGCTGGCTGGTGGCCTGGAAGTTGGCGACCATCGCCTCGAAGCCCTGGATGTCGCCGGCCTGCAGCAGGCCGAGCGCGCCGGACAAGTCGGCGCCGGCCGAGAACGGCTCCTTCGGCTGCCAGATCACCACGCCCTTGAACTTCTTCTCGGCGATGCCGATGGCTTCTTGAATGCCGTTGAGCACGTGGTCGTTGACCGTGTGCATCTTGGTCTTGAAGCTGATCACCGCGATGTCGTCGCCTTCATCGGCCCACAAGCGGATGCCGTCGTTCTCGAACACGGTCTGGCCCTGCGAGAACTTCTCGCCGAGCAGCGCGTCGGGGAAGCGCTGGCGCGCGTAGACCGGGTTGGACGAACGCGGCACTTGGGCGTTGCGGCCCGGGCTGTAGCTGCCCTTGCCGTCGTGCACGCCGTCGCGGCCGTCGAACACCCAGTTCGGCAGCGGCGCGCTGGCCATGGCCTTGCCGGCGACGATGTCCTCGGCGATCCAGTCGGCGACCTGCTTCCAGCCCGCGGCCTGCCAGGTTTCGAACGGGCCGAGCGACCAGCCGTAGCCCCAGCGCATGGCGAAGTCGACGTCGCGCGCGGTGTCGGCGATGGATTCCAGGTGGAACGCGCTGTAGTGGAAGGTGTCGCGGAACGCCGCCCACAGGAACTGCGCCTGCGGGTTGGCGCTGGCGCGCAGCGCGGCGAACTTCTTGGCCGGGTCCTTTTCCTTCAGCATCGCCGCGACCTCGGCGTCGAGCTCGCCGGCGGAGACGCGGTAATCCTGCGCCTTCAGGTCCAGCACCAGGATGTCCTTGCCCTTCTTGGTGTAGAAGCCGGCGCCGGCCTTCTGGCCCAGCGCGCCCTTCTCGACCAGCGCGCTCAGCCACTTCGGCGCCTTGAAGTACGGGTGCCACGGGTCTTCGGGCAGGGTGTCGGCCATGGTCTTGATGACGTGGGCCATGGTGTCCAGGCCGACCACGTCCGCGGTGCGGTAGGTCGCCGACTTCGGCCGGCCGATCGCCGGGCCGGTCAGCGCGTCGACGGTGTCGAAGCCCAGGCCGAACTGCTCGGTGTGGTGCATCGCGGCCAGCATCGAGAACACGCCGATGCGGTTGCCGATGAAGTTCGGGGTGTCCTTGGCGATCACCACGCCCTTGCCCAGGGTCGTGGTCAGGAAGGTTTCCAGGCCTTCCAGCACTGCCGCGTCGGTGGTCTTGGCCGGGATCAGCTCGGCCAGATGCATGTAGCGCGGCGGGTTGAAGAAGTGCACGCCGAGGAAGCGGTGGCGCAGCTGCTCCGGCAGCACTTCGGCGAGCTTGTTGATGCCCAGGCCGGAGGTGTTGGAGGCCAGCACCGCGTGCTCGGGCACGTAGTCGGCGATCTTCTTGTACAGGTCCTGCTTCCAGTCCATGCGTTCGGCGATGGCTTCGATCACCAGATCGCAACCGCGCAGCTGCTCCAGGCCGGTGTCGTAGTTGGCCGCGGTCAGGCGCTCGGCCAGCGACTTGCTCGCCAGCGGCGCCGGGCTGAGCTTGGTCAGGTTGGCGATGGCCTTGTCGACGATGCCGTTCGGCGCGCCCTCTTTGGCGGCCAGATCGAACAGCACCGTGTCGACGCCGGCATTGGTCAGGTGCGCGGCGATCTGGGCGCCCATGACGCCGGCCCCGAGGACCGCGGCGCGACGGACTAGCAATTGGTTGGACATCGTCTACAACTCCTTGGAAGGAATAGAGTTTTATCGAAGCAGGCCGCGGTGGGCGGCGGCCTGGAAAGCGAAGCGTGCGTGGCGGGGGAGTTCAGCGGCGGGACGTACGGGACCGGGCGCGAGGCTCCGGCGGCGCGGCCCCCGCCGGGGCCGGCGCCCGCGCCGCTCAGCTCTTGAAGCCGGCGGCGGCGAATCGGATCAGTTCGCGCGCGGCGCGTTCACGGTGCGCCTGCTCGGTGACACCGGCGGGACGCTTGATCAGGCCGAAGTCGGCCATGGCGTAGGTCAGCGAGCCGGCGAGGAAGTCCAGGCGCCAGTACAGCTCCTCCTTGCTCAGCCCCGGCACCGCGGTGGCGATGGCCTTGGCGAACTCGCGCAGGACGTGGCCGTAGTGGTCGGACAGGAACTTGCGCAGGCTGTCGTTCTTCTCGGCGTAGGCGCGGGCGATCACGCGCACGAAGGCGCCGCCGCCGTTGCGGTCCTGGGCCAGGGCCAGGGCGGGTTCGACGAAGGCGGCCAGGATCGGCTCCAGCTCGCCCGGATGCTCGGCGAGCGCGGCCTTGAGCGCGCTCATGCGCTGGGTCGTCATCTCGTCCATGCGCCGGCGGAACACCTCGTTGACCAGGTTTTCCTTGCTGCCGAAGTGATAGTTGACCGCGGCGATGTTGACGTCGGCGCGGCTGGTGACCTGGCGCAGCGAAGTGCCGGTGAAGCCGAACTGGGCGAACAGTTCCTCGGCGGCGCCGAGGATCCGGTCCTTGGTCGAAAAATGGGCGGTGCTGGACATGCGGGCGGGCGACTCCGGGACGCGGCCTGAGCGGGTGGAAAGGCAGGCATGAATCAAACGCTTGTTTGATGCTAGTCCCGAGCGCGGCTCCGGGTCAATCCGGTGGCGTATGTCGGCCCGCCGACGGCGGCGAACGGCAAAGCCGGGGAGGGCGGGAAACCTCCCGTTCGCGCGTCGTCCCCTCTCCCGAATCGCCGCGCTTGCATGTAGAATTACCGCAGCCATATCGGCTAAACCCGCGTCCCGTCGCGGGTTTTCTGTTATTCTCAGGGCCGACCGCAAGCGGCCCGCCTACCCGGAGAGATTCCATGGCGCTGGAGCGCACCCTGTCCATCATCAAGCCCGACGCCGTCGCCAAGAACGTCATCGGCGAGATCTACACCCGCTTCGAAAAGGCCGGCCTCAAGGTCGTCGCCTCGAAGATGAAGCACCTGTCGAAGCAGGAAGCGGAAGGTTTCTACGCCGTGCACCGCGAGCGTCCGTTCTTCGCCGCCCTGGTCGAGTTCATGATCAGCGGTCCGGTGGTGATCCAGGCGCTGCAGGGCGAGAACGCCGTGCTCAAGCACCGCGAACTGATGGGCGCCACCAACCCGAAGGACGCCGCGCCGGGCACGATCCGCGCCGACTTCGCCGACAGCATCGACGCCAACGCCGTGCACGGTTCGGACAGCCTGGAGAACGCCGCGATCGAAATCGCGTACTTCTTCCCGGCCACCGACGTCTACGCGCGCTGAGCCCATAGCGACACACACGAGACCGCAGTGAACGATATCCGCGACAACGCGAACGCCGCTTCCGCTGCCGACCCGCAGACGGAAACCGCCGCGCGCGCGGACGTCTCCGCCGCGGCCGGCGCCGATCCGATCGGTGCCGCTCCGGTCATGGCGGCGGCCAAGCCCGCCGCCGTGCCCGACAACGGCAAGACCAACCTGTTCGACCTCGACCGCATCCAGCTCGAGGATTTCTTCGAACAGACCCTGGGCGAAAAGCGCTACCGCGCGCACCAGGTGATGAAGTGGATCCACCACCGCTACGTCACCGATTTCGCCGAGATGACCGACCTGGGCAAGGCGCTGCGCGCCAAGCTCGAGGCCAACGCGCAAGTGCGCGCGCCGATGGTCGTGTTCGACAAGCCCTCCGCCGACGGCACCCACAAGTGGCTGCTCGGCATGGACCCGAAGAACGCGATCGAGGCGGTCTACATTCCCGACAAGGGCCGCGGCACGCTGTGCGTGTCCTCGCAGGTGGGCTGCGCGCTCAACTGCCAGTTCTGCTCGACCGCGACCCAAGGCTTCAACCGCAACCTGTCCACCGCCGAGATCATCGGTCAGGTGTGGGTCGCGGCGCGCCACCTCGGCAACGTCCCGCACCAGCAGCGCCGCCTCACCAACGTGGTGATGATGGGCATGGGCGAGCCGCTGGCGAACTTCGACAACGTGGTGCGCGCGATGAGCATCATGCGCGACGACCTCGGCTACGGCCTGGCCAACAAGCGCGTGACGCTGTCGACCGCGGGCATGGTGCCGATGATCGACAAGCTCGGCGAGGTGTCGGACGTGTCGCTGGCGGTGTCGCTGCACGCGCCCAACGACGAGTTGCGCAGCGAACTGGTGCCGCTCAACAAGAAATACCCGATCGCCGAATTGATGGAAGCCTGCGTGCGCTACGCGCTGCGCAAGCGCGGCACCTCGGTGACCTTCGAATACACCCTGATGAAGGGCGTCAACGACCAGCCGCAGCACGCGCGGCAACTGGTGCGGCTGCTGCGCCAGTTCGACAACGCGGTGCAGATGAAGGACGCGGCCAAGGTCAACCTGATTCCGTTCAACCCGTTCCCCGGCACCCGTTTCGAGCGCCCGGACGACGCGGCCATCCGCGCCTTCCAGAAGCTGCTCAACGAGGCCGGCATGATCGCGCCGGTACGGCGCACCCGCGGCGACGACATCGACGCCGCCTGCGGACAGCTCAAGGGGCAAGTGATGGACCGCACCCGGCGTCAGGCCGAATTCCGCAAGCGCCTGCAAGCGCAGGGGCTCGACGACGGCCAGGGCGGCGGCGGGGAGATCGGCGATGCCGCTTGACCGGCCGGCGTTCTCGGCCCGCGGCCGACGGCTGTTGCGCGGCGCGCTGGTGTCCGCGCTGGTGCTCGCCGGCACCGCCGGCTGCAACCGGCTGACCTTCATCAAGCCCAACATGGAACGCAAGGGCTACGACCAGACCGGCCCGACCTACAACTTCAAGAGCGACCGCCCCGCGGCCAGCGGCGCGACCGCCGCCAGCGGCCGGGTGCTGGCCGCGCAGCGTTACCTGCAGGGCGGCGAAGACGCCAAGGCGCGCGAAGAGCTGCGCCAGGCGCTCAAGCTGGATTCCAAGTCGGTCGAGGCCTACAGCCTGATGGCGGCGCTGGCCCAGCGCGACGGCAAGAGCGCCGAGGCGGGCGGTTACTACCGCAAGGCCGCCGAGCTGGCGCCCGAGCGCGGCGCGGTGCTCAACAACTACGCGGTGTGGCTGTGCGCGAACCAGCAGCCGGCGCAGTCGCTGGGCTATTTCGATCGCGCCCGGGTCGATCCGACCTACGAAGACCTCTCCTTGCTGCTCGCCAACAGCGGCGCCTGCGCCGACCGCGCGGGGCAGGGCGAGCGCGCCGAGCGCGACCTGCGTCAGGCGCTCGCGCTGGAACCGGACAACGCCACCGCGCTCAGCGCGATGGCCAAGCGCCAGCTGCGCCTGGGCAACGCCTTCGAGGCGCGCGCCTTTTCTGAACGCCGTCTGGCCGTTGAGCCTATTTCAGCTGAAGCGCTGATGACTGCGTCACAAATCGAAGAAAAACTCGGCGACAGGGCTGCCGCCGCGAGATACGTTCAGCGAATGAGGGCGGAGTTCCCTGACGCGCAGGGCTCCGAATCGGGGGATGGCGGTAAGTGATGATGCAGTCGAACGAATTCGCGCCTGACGTCGGCGGAAGCTGCGGCGCGCGTCTGAAACAGGCCCGCGAGTCGGCGGGGCTGTCCATCGAAGACGTGGCCGCGAAGCTGAAAATGCCGGCGCGCGCGATCCAATCGCTGGAACGCGACGACTTCGCCCGCATCGGCGCGCCGGTGTTCGTGCGCGGCCAGCTGCGCAGCTACGCGCGCCTGCTCGGCATCGATCTGGAAGACCAACTGGTCGCCAGTCCGATCGCTTCGACCGCTCCGTCCGAACTGATCAGCCACACCCACACCCCGCGCTACCGCCGGGTGTTCGAGCAAACCACCCGCCGCGCCGTCTACATCGTCATGACCGCGGCGATCGCGGTGCCGATCTGGATCGCCACCCGCCATCCGGCCAGCAACTCCGCCGTGCAATCGCTGGACATGGCCGCGGTGCCGACCGGCGATGCGGCCCAGGTCGCGAGCCCGGCGAGCGAACCGCCGCAGCGCACGCCCGTCATCGCGTCCATCGGCCCGAGCCTGCCGCAAGCCGCGCCGGCGCCGGCCGCGGCGAAGTCGCTGACCTTCAAGTTCAGCGGCGACAGCTGGGTGCAGATCGTCGGCAACGACGGACGCAAGCTCGAGGAAGGCATCCTCGGCGCCGGCCAGGAACGCAACTACGCCCCGGGCGAAGTCGCCAACGTCCGCCTCGGCAACACCTCGGCGGTGGAAGTCCTCAACGCCGGCCAACCGGTCGATCTGACGCCGTTCAGCCGCGCGAACGTCGCGCGCTTTACGCTATCCTCTGACGGTTCCCTCGCGCCGGTCTCCGACTGACCCGCGCCGCGGGTCCGCGAACGTTCCGTACCGGGCGCCACGCGTCCGGTTCCCCGGCCTGTTTCCCTAACGGCCCGTTCGGCCCCGCTTGCCGCGCCGCGCGCGGCGTCGGGCCGTCCAGGCAGCACAACCACGGCGCATCATGGCGATAGACGACCTGCTCGACGAACACGAACAAAGCGAACGCGTGCTGTCCTGGCTGCGCGCCAACGGCGCGGGCCTGATCGGCGGCATCGCGCTCGGTCTGGCCGCCATCGGCGGCTGGAAATGGTGGGGCAACCAGCAGCTCGAGCACAGCGTCCGCGCCGCCGGCCAATACCAGGCCGCGGTCGACGCGATCCAAGCCAAGGACAAGGCCGCCGCGGCCAAGGTCCAGGCGCTGCCGGACAGCATGTACCGCACCCTGGCCTCGCTGGATCTGGCCAAGATGCAGGTCGACGCCGATCAGCGCGACGCCGCCATCGCCACCCTGCGTTCGATCAAGACCGGCGATGCCGCCATCGCCGAGATCGTGTCCCAGCGCCTCGCGCGCTTGCTGATCGACGCCAAGCAGCCGGCCGAAGCGGTCAAGGTGCTGGCCCAGTCGACCCAGCCGCTGGCGATGGAAGTGCGCGGCGACGCGCAGTTCGCGCTCGGCAAGCAGGATCTGGCGCGCAAGGAATACACCGCCGCGTTGGGCAAGCTCGATGAAGCTTCGCCGCGCCGCCGCCTGCTCGAACTCAAGCTCACCGAAGCCGGCGGCACGCCGGCCAAGCCCGAGGCCAAGTCTTAATGATCCAAGCCCAGAAGAGGTCTTCCGGCGGCGCCTATGTGCGCGTCGCCGCCGCCGCCGCGTTGTGCGTGTTCGCCCTGAGCGGATGCTCGACGGTCAAGGGCTGGTTCGGCGGTAGCAAGAAGAAGGACGACGCCAAGCCCAGCGAGCCGACCGAGCTCACCGATTTCGCGCCGAGCGTCAAGGTCGACAAGATCTGGTCGGCCGGCGCCGGCAAGGGCGAGGACCGCATCGGCGTGCGCCAGGGTCCGGCGGTGGCCGACGGCCGCGTCTACGCCGCGGCGATCCGTGGCGGCGTGCACGCCTACGACCTGCAGACCGGCAAGGAAGTCTGGCACTTCGTGCCGACCCGCAAGGACAAGAAGGACCGCGAGAAGAAGGACAAGGACATCCGCCTGTCCGGCGGTCCCGGCGCCGGCGACGGCCTGGTCGTGGTCGGCGGCCTGGAGGGCGAGGTGATCGCGCTCGACGCCGCCACCGGCACCCAGAAGTGGACCGCCAAGGTTCCCAACGAAGTCATCTCCGCGCCGGCGATCGGCCTGGGCATGGTGTTCGTGCGCTCCAACGACGGCCGCGTGACCGCGTTCGACGCCGCCAGCGGCGAGCGCCGCTGGTTCTGGACCCGCGACGTGCCGATCCTGTCGGTGCGCGGCAACAGCTCGCCGACCCTCGGCCCGGGCTATGTGTTCGTCGGCAACGACGACGGCACGGTCGCGGCGCTGGCGTCCAGCGACGGCCACGCCACCTGGGACCTGCCGGTGGCGCAGCCCGAAGGCCGCAGCGAGCTCGACCGCATGGCCGACATCGACGGCACGCCGGTGCTGGAAGGCGCGGTGCTGTACGTGTCCAGCTTCAAGAAGCAGACCGTCGCCATCGACGCGCCGACCGGCCGGCCGATGTGGGCCAGCGAACACGGCGGCGTCGGTCGCCTGGGTCTGGCCAGCGACAAGCTGATCGTCGCCGATCCGTCCGGCACCGTGTACGGCCTGGACAAGAACAGCGGCAGCGCGCTGTGGTCGCAGCCGTCGCTGGCGCGCCGCGATCTCAGCGGCGCGGCGGTGCAGGGCGATTACGCCGTGGTCGCCGACTACAAGGGCTACGTGCACTGGATGAAGCTGGCCACCGGCGAGTTCGCCGCGCGCGAACGCGCCGGGCGCAAGCCGGTCAAGGCGGCGCCGGTCGTGGCCGACGGCATCTTGATCGTGCAGAACGTCAAGGGCGATCTGACCGCGTTCAAGCTGCAGTAAAAGCAGGGAGCCGGGAACGAGGGGAGCGGGGATCGGCGGCGACGCCGCGTCCTCGAAGCCTCGCCCGGCGTCCTGAAGCATCGCGGCCCGGGCGGCGTTCAGCCGTTCCGGGCCGTTCGTTTGCGGCGGCCCGATCCGTCATCCGGGTCGGCCGGCGCCGCGGGCGAAGAGGGCGCGAAGGCAGCTTCGCGCCCGCTCTGGCACTATGTCGGCCCGGTACGGCCGCATAGCCGGCGCGTCGGCCCCAGGCCCGCGTCGCCGCCATCGCCCGCTCCCTCTTCCTCTTATTCCCGGCTCCAAACCATCATGCTTCCGTTAGTCGCCCTCGTTGGCCGCCCCAACGTCGGAAAATCCACCCTGTTCAACGCGCTCACGCGCAGCCGCGACGCGCTCGTCCACGACGAGCCGGGCGTCACCCGCGACCGCCATTACGGCGTGTGCCGGCCCGAGGGCCAGCGCGCGTTCGCGGTGGTGGACACCGGCGGCATCGCCGGCGAGGAGCAGGGGCTGGCCGGCGCCACCGCGCGTCAGGCGCGCGCCGCGGCCGAGGAGGCCGATCTGGTCCTGTTCGTGGTCGACGGCCGCGAAGGCGCCTCGGCCCTGGACGACGAAATCCTGGCCTGGCTGCGCAAGACCGCGCGGCCGACCCTGCTGGTGGTCAACAAGACCGACGGCCTCGACGCGCGCGCGGCGATCAACGACTTCGCCCGCTACGGCATCCGCGACGCCGTCGCCATTTCCTCCGCGCACCGCCAGGGTCTGGACGAACTGCTGGCCGAAGTGCTGACGCGCGTGCCCGAAGAGGGCGCGACGACCGAACTGGACAACGACCCCAACCGCATCCGCGTGGCCTTCATCGGCCGCCCGAACGTGGGCAAGTCGACCCTGGTCAACCGCTTGCTCGGCGAGGAGCGGATGATCGCCTCCGACGTGCCGGGCACCACCCGCGACTCGGTCGCGGTCGACATGGAGCGCGACGGCCGCCTGTACCGGCTGGTCGACACCGCCGGCGTGCGGCGCAAGTCCAAGGTCGAGGAAGCGGTCGAGAAGTTCTCGATCATCAAGACCTTGCAGGCGATCGAGCAGTGCCAGGTCGCGGTGGTCATGCTCGACTGCACCGAGGGCGTGACCGACCAGGACGCCAGCGTGCTCGGCTACGCGCTCGACGCCGGCCGCGCGCTGGTGGTCGCGGTCAACAAGTGGGACGGGCAAACCGAATACCAGCGTCAGCAGACCGAGAACCTGCTCAAGCGCAAGCTCGCCTTCGTCGAGTGGGCCGAGCCGGTGCGCATCAGCGCCAAGCACGGTTCGGGCCTGAAGGAACTGTTCGCGGCGATCCACCGCGCGCACGCCTCGGCCACCACCGAGATCGGCACCAGCGAAGTCACCAAGGCGATGGAAATCGCTTATGAAACCAACCCGCCGCCGGTGGTGCGCGGGCACGTGGCCAAGCTGCGCTTCGCCCATCCGGCCGGGCTCAACCCGCCGACCTTCGTCGTCCACGGCACCCGCCTGCGCACGCTCAGCGACAGCTACAAGCGCTATCTGGAGAACTTCTTCCGCAAGCGCTTCAAGCTGGTCGGCACGCCGGTGCGGTTCGTGTTCAAGGAAGGCAGCAACCCGTACGAAGGCAAGAAGAACGTGCTGACCGAGCGGCAGGTGGCGAAGAAGAAGCGCTTGCTGCGGCATGTGAAGGGCAAGAAGTAAGCGCGGGCTCGCTGGCTGGGTGTTCGGCTTGCGAAGGGAACGCGGAGCAAAGTCAAAATGGGTTCCGGCTTTCGCCGGAATGACGGATTGGGGAGTGCCATCGCAGCCCCCGACACCGTCATTCCGGCGAAAGCCGGAACCCATTTTGCTTCGGCTCTTCGCGCGAGCGCGGATGCTGCGCAAACGACGGGTTCCGAGACTACGACCGAGTCCTAGCCCCGTCATTCCGGCGAAAGCCGGAACCCATTTTGCTTCGGCTCTTCGCGCGAGCACCGATACTGCGCAAACGACGGGTTTCGAGACTGCGCATGCCCTCAATCCCGTCATTCCGGCGAAAGCCGGAATCCATTTTGCCTCGGCTCTTCTCACCCGCACCGCCGCAAGCGCGCCGAAGCGCGCACAATGGCCGCTCTCAAGCCTTCGATGCGCGCATGCTCCTCGCTCCCTCCGACGTGACTCTAGGCCTGCTCGCCGGCGGCCGCGCCACGCGGCTGGGCGGGATCGACAAAGCCTGGCTGCTGCGCGACGGCGAACCGCAAGCGCTGCGGCTCGCGCGCGCGTTCGCGCCGGTCGTCGTCGCGACGGCGGTCAGCGCCAACCGCGATCTGCCGCGTTACGCGCGCTACGGCCTGCGCGCCGTCGCCGACCGCGTGCCCGACCTCGGCCCGCTCGGCGGTGTGGACGCGCTGGCCGCCGCCGCCGATACGCCGTGGCTGCTCACGCTTCCCGTCGACGCGCTCAACGCCGAGGTTGCGCTGCTGTCCGCCCTGGCCGCCGCGCAGAACGGGCAGGGCGCCTATGCCGTCGACGACGACGGCGTGCAGCCGCTGTTCGCGCTGTGGCCCGTGGCCGCGCTGCGCGCCGCGCTCGCGCCGGCCTTGGCGCAGCGGCGCCTCGCGGTGCGCGAGTTGCAGGCCGGGCTAGGCATGGCGGCGCTGCGCCTGTCCGGACTACGCTTGGGCAACCTCAATACGCCCGCGGACCTCGCCGCGGCCGGCATCGCCGCCGGTGCGCCCGAGTGACCGCTCCGCGCCGGCGCGATCCGGCCTGCCTTCCGAGTTCGAGCCTTCCATGACCGATTTCCCCACCGGCCTGCTGTTCGACGAGGCCATGCGCCTGACCGCCGAAGTCGCCGCCGCCCATCGCCTCGAAACCGAACACCCCGCGCTGCCGCGCTGCCACGGCCGCGTGCTCGCCGGCGACGTGGTCGCGCCGCTGTCGTTGCCGCCGTTCGACAACAGCGCGATGGACGGCTTCGCCTTCCGCCACGCCGATCTGCACGGCGCGCAGACGGAACTGCGCCTGATCGGCGAGCAGTTCGCCGGCCTCGCCCTCGACCTGCGCCTGGGCGCGGGCGAATGCGCGCGCATCACCACCGGCGCGTCGCTGCCGGCCGGCGCCGACACCATCGCGATCAAGGAGAACGTGCGGATCGAAGGCGAGCGCGTGTTCGTCCCCGAAACCCAGCGCGGCCACCACGTGCGCTACGCCGGCGAGGACGTGGGCGAGGGCGAGACGGTGCTGCGCGCCGGGCAGACGCTGACCCCGCCGCGGGTGTCGCTGGCCGCGTCCTTGGGCCTGTCCTCGCTGCCGGTGCGGCGCCAGCCGACGGTGGCGGTGTTCACCAGCGGCGACGAACTGGTCGAGCCGGGCATGCCGCTGCGGCCGGGGCAGATCTACGACAGCAACCGCGACCTGCTGATGGGCCTGCTGCGCGCCGACGGCCTGGAGCCGACCGCGTGGCCGCGCCTGCCCGACGACGCCAAGCAAGTCGAGATCGCCTTGCGCGACGCCGCCTGCGCGTTCGATCTGGTGTTCACCTGCGGCGCGGTGTCGGCCGGCGAGAAGGACCATATTCCGGCGGTGCTGGGCCAGTTCGGGCAGATCCACTTTTGGAAGGTGAAGATGCGGCCCGGCATGCCGCTGCTGCTGGCGAGCATGGATCAGGCGCGCTTCCTCGGCCTGCCGGGCAATCCGGTGTCGGTGCTGGCGACGTATCTGAGCTTCGGACGCGCGGTGATCGACGGCTTGCAAGGCCGCGCCGAGCCGCGGCCGAAGCTGCGCGCGCGCTTGGTCGGCGGGATCGAGAAGACCCACCCGCGCCGCGAGTTCGTGCGCGCGCGCCTGCGCAGCGACGACGACGGCGTGCTGTGGACGGACCCGAACCCGGCCACCGGCTCGCACCGGCTGCGCGCGGCGGCCGATTCGGACGCGCTGATGGTGGTGCCGGAAGGGCCGCAGCAGTTGCGCGAGGGGGCGGTGGTGGAGGTGTGGCCGTACGCGCTCGGGTGAGGGAGTGCTTCGACTTCGTCGTAGGGAATGAGGGGAATCAAGGGAAAGAGGGGAAGGGTGGGCGCGCCGGTAAGGCGCTGTCTCGTGTTCGAGTTTCCTCATTCCGACGGCGGAACAGGACGAAGAAATGGGTGGCCGTCCCCGCGTTCCCGCCATTTCCCGTTCCCCTCGTTCCCTTGATTCTCCTGCTTCCGGCCCACCGCGCGTTATAGGGCGAAGAAGTGGGCGCGGCCGCCCCGCGCTCCCGCCATTCCCCATTCCCCTCTTTCCCTTTATCCCCTTGCCTCAAAGCCACCCGCCAACCCACGCAACACTCCATCCCCGCATCCAACTGCCCCCGCGCCCGCGAAAGCGGATAATCGCCGCATGAGCATCGAACAGATTCCCCCCGCGCAGGCGCGCGCCCGCCAGCAGGCCGGCGCGATCCTGATCGACGTGCGCGAGGCGCACGAACGCGCGACCGGGCAGGCCGAACATTCGCTGGGCGTGGCCAAGGACGCGCTCGAGGCCGATCCCGCGGCCGCCGTCGCCGACCGCGAGGCGGCGATCGTGCTGATCTGCCAAAGCGGCGCGCGCTCGCTGCGCGCCGCGCAGGCCTTGCTCGACGCCGGCTACGCGCGGGTGGCCTCGGTCGACGGCGGCACCGCGCGCTGGATCGCCGAAGGCCTGCCGTTGGCGGAGCTGCACCAATCCGCCGACGAGATCGATTTCTACGACCGCTACTCGCGCCATCTGCGCCTGCCCGAAGTCGGCGAAGCCGGCCAGCGCAAGCTGCAGGCCGCGCGCGTGGCGATGGTCGGCGCCGGCGGTCTGGGTTCGCCGGCGGCGTTCTATCTCGCCGCGGCCGGCGTGGGCACGCTGGTGTTGGCCGACGACGACGTGGTCGACCGCAGCAACTTGCAGCGGCAGATCCTGCACACCGAGGACCGCATCGGCACGCCCAAGGTCGAGTCGGCCAAGATCGCGCTGCAGGCGCTCAATCCGCGCTTGCGGGTGGAGACTTTCGCCGAGCGCATCGCCTCCGACAACGTCGAGCGCTTGATCGGCGCGGCCGATGTGGTGTTCGACGGCGCCGACAACTTCCCGGTGCGCTATCTGCTCAACGACGCGTGCGTGAAGCTGGCCAAGCCGCTGGTGTACGGCGCGATCCACCGCTTCGAAGGGCAGGTGAGCCTGTTCGATGCCGGCCGCCATCGCGGCGCATGCCCGTGCTACCGCTGCCTGTTCCCGGAACCGCCGCCGCCGGAAGCCGCGCCCAACTGCGCCGAGGCCGGCGTGCTCGGCGTGCTGCCGGGCGTGATCGGTTTGGTCCAGGCGACCGAAGTGGTCAAGCTGATCCTCGGCATCGGCGAATCGCTGGCCGGGCGGCTGCTGCATTTCGACGCGCTGGGCATGCGCTTTCGCGAAACCCGCCTGCGGCCGGACCCGGAGTGCCCGGTGTGCGCGGCGGGGCGCGCGTTTCCCGGTTATATCGACTATCAAGCCTTCTGCGCCGCGCCGTAAGCGCGGCGCGAGCAACGAGGAGACGCACCGCATGCCCGCACACCGCGGTTTCGACCTTTTGCGCCCGGTGCTGATCGTAGCGGCGTGTTTGATCGCCGCGCCCGCGCTGGCATCGCCGCCGCCGGCGCCCGCGCCAGGGATCGGCCGCATCGCCGATCTCAGCGCGCAACGTCTCCTGCTGGCCGATCGGGTCGCGGCGAGCAAGCGCGCTTCGGGCAAGCCGGTCGAGGACGTCCAGCGCGAAAGCGAGCAGTTGGCGAAGGTGCGCGAGCAAGCCGCGTCGCGCGCGCTGCCGCCCGAACGCGCGGCGACGTTCTTCCAGGCGCAGATGGAAGCCAACAAGCTGGTGCAGTACCGCTTGCTGGCCGAGCCGGCGCGCGCGGGCCAACCGGTCGACCTAGGTCCGGTCCGGGACAAGTTGGACGCGATCAACAAAGAACTCTTGGACGCCTTGCCCGCCGCGCTGACCGAAGCGAGCGGCGAACGCTGCGAGCAGCGCGCGTTCGACGCGCAAAAGCGCGCGGCCAAGCGCTACCGATTGGACGAACTGCACCGCACCGCGCTGGCGCGCGCCTTCGGCGATCTGTGCCGCGTTCCCTGAGCGGAAACCGGCGCATAGCGAAGAGGAGTTAGGAGATAGCGAAGCCGCTTGCGCTATCTCCTAACTCCTCTCCGCTACCTCCTGCCTCTCAGTCCGCCGCGATCGCCTCGATCTCGACCATCCAGCCTTCCTCGTACAAGTCGGCGATGATGACCGTCAGCGCCGGCGTGTACTCGCCCAGCACCTCGCGGCGGATCTCGTAATTGCGCTCGCGCAGCCGCCGTTCGCTGAGATACGTGGTGACCTTGACCAGATTGGACAGGTCCATCCCGGCCTGCTTGAGCTGATGCTCGACGTTGGCCCACGCGCGCCGGCACTGGCCCTCGAAGTCCTTGGGCAGGATGCATTTCTCGCACTGCGGCAACTGCCCGCTGATGAACAACAAACGCTTGAAGCCGCTGATCTCGTGCGCTTGCGCGTACGACACTTCATTGGGTTGGATCGCCCGGCGTTGCATCTGCATTTGCATCTTGCGTCCTCCAAGTGAGGCGCGAGCGGCCGCGGGCGATCGGCGGGCGCGTGCGTCGCCCGTGCCCGTAGAGTCCCGCGCTAGTCGATGAACTCTCTCAAGGCTTGTCCGTATTCGGGGTAGGCGCCGATGTTGTGGTGATCGGCGCCCTTGAGCTGGACCACCTCCACGCCTTGCGGGCGGGTTTGCAGCGAATGCACCAGCCGGCTGGTGTTGGCCGGCGGGATCACGTCGTCGTCGCTGGCGCGCACGACCAGGATCGGGCCGAAGTAGCCGCGCAGATTGCCGATGGAGTCGTAGCGGTCGCGCACCAGCCAGCGCGTGGGCAGCCAGCGGTAATGCGCTTGCGCGGTGTCGCTGAGGCTGTCGAACGGGGTCACCAGCGCCAGCCGTTCGACCGGGCGCTTGCCGGCGACGTAGCTGGCCACGCCGCTGCCGAGGCTGCGGCCGATCACCGAGACCGGTTGGTGCGGATGCTCGCGCGCGACCTGGTCGAACACCGCCAGCGCGTCGGCGAACAGTTCCGGCTCGGCCGGCGCGCCGTCGCTGGCGCCGAAGCCGCGGTAGGAGAGCAGGTAGATGGTGCGGTCGGGGAACCACTGCGCCAGGGTTTCGCGCATGTTCTCGATGCGCTCGGCGTTGCCGCCGAAATAGATCAGCGCCTTGCCGCGACCGGCGTTGAGGCGCCAGCCGCGCAGCACCGCGTCGCCGCGTTCGACCGTGTAGTCGGTCATGTCGGCGCCCAGGCGGGTGTTCTGCGGGAAGTACATCAGTTCGCGCTGCTTGAAGTACATCCAGCCGCAGATGCTGAGGTAGCCGGCGGCGGCGACGCCGGCGACCGCGGCCAGGGACTGGAACAAGCGTGGATTGCGTGCCATCGATTCGCGGGCCTTTCGTATGCGGAGCGGGAAAGCGCCGGCCGGACCGCAAGCGGCCGCGCGGCGCGTAGTGCGTGCTGCGACGATACCCCGCACACGCGCGCGCCGCCAGCGGCGCGCGGCGGCGGTGTCGGGTCGTCTCGCGCTCACGCGATTTGCACGCAAGACGGCTAGGCTGGCGCAGGCGGGTTCGTCGCGTTCGTGCCGTACCTTCCTGCATGACAAGCTTGGCGTTCCGCGCCCCCGCGCGAACGCTTCGATGGACCGGAGAACGCCCCCAATGCCCCGCCGTATCGCTTCCGTTTTGCCCATCCTGGCCGTTGCCGCCGCGCTGGTCTGGCCATGGGCCGGCGCCCGCGCCGCCGACGTCTGCCCGAGCCTGCGCGACCAAGGCGGCGCGGCGCAGGCCGCGACCCGCATCGCCGCGGCCGCGTGCAACGAAAATCTGCTCTGGTACCGGCCTTTCATCGACTTGCAAGGCCGGCTCGCGAGCGCGTCGGTGAGCGAGTCGGAAACCTCGCGCCTGGCCGACGGCGCCACCGAAACCTGGCGCCGCACCGCCGGCTATTGGCGCGAGACCGGCCTGCTGCAGCGCATGAGCGGTTTCGCCGGCGCCAGCCAGTGCTTCGATCCTTACGGCAGCGCGTATTCGACCCAGGCCTGCCGCGCGTTCCTGGTCGACAACCCGTGGTCGGCCGCGTTCGTCTCTTACGTGATGATGAAGGCCGCGGTGCCCGGCTTCCGTCCTTCGGCCAGCCATTACGACTATGTGCGCGAGGCCTACCGCAATCCGGACCAAAGCCCGTTCCTGTATCTCGACCCCGCGAGCGCGGCGCCGGCGCCGGGCGATCTGCTGTGCGCGGTGCGTTCGAGCACGCGCGTGTACGGCTACCAGGGCTTGATGGCCGCGCTCGACGGCGGCAACGGTTCGCTGGCGATGCATTGCGACGTGGTCGTCGCGGTCAATCCGGGCAACGACGGCAAGGCGTATCTGATCGGCGGCAACGTCCAGCAGGGCGCGACGATGCGGATGATGGCGGTCAACCGCAACGGCCAGTTCTGGCCGCTGCCGCTGCGCAGCGAGACGCAGGTGGAGTGTTCGCCCGACACCGCCGCGGCCTGCGACATGAACAAGCTCGATTGGGCGGCGCTGCTCAAGCTCAAGCCCGACGCGAGTCTGGCGGCGCTGGCGCCGCCGCAGCCGTTGTTCGCGCCGCAACAGGCGCCGCCGTCGCAACCGTCGGGGTGCTGCATCAACTGCGTGGTGGGTTCGGGGATTCCGCGTTGTCCGAATCCGAACGCGCCGGCGTTGCAGCCGCAGGGGCAGCCGCAGCCGGTGCAGGATTGAGGTTGGGCGGTTTGGGTGGGGTAGTTCGCGGCGGGGCCGCAGGCGGCGGCGTCAATGGGCGTTGGCGGTTGCCGGCGTGCTCGCGATCGCGGCCGTTGCGCCGATCTCATTGCGGACGTTGTCTGCACCGCGACCATCGCTGCGTCGCGACCATCGCTGCGTCGCGACCGTCGCTGCACCGCGATCAAAGCCGGCCGCCTGACCACCGTCATTCCGGCGAACGCCGGAATCCATTTTGCTGTTGCTGTTCACGCGGTGCGTTGCGTGGATGGAAGCAAACGCTGCACCACGACCAAAGCCGGCCGCCTGGACGCCGTCATTCCGGCGAAAGCCGGAATCCATTTTGCTGTTGCTCTTCGCGCGGTGCGCTGCGGGGATAGGAGCAAGATCAAAATGGATTCCGGCTTTCGCCGGAATGACGGGATTTGGGAGGCGGCGCGGAGCTGGTGCGGCGTTGGGCTAAGCCGGTGTTGCGCGGCGTTGCGGGCGGGCGCTTCGTGCTTGCGCGGTCGTTCGGCTGTCGCGGTCGCGGCTTGCGCCGCTCCTACAGGGGGCAGACCGGGGCCGACGTTGGGCAGGGGCGGCCTGAGTCGCGCTCAGGCGTGGCGTTTTTGCGCGGCCTCGAACGCGGCCAGCTGCTCCGGCGTCGCGTCCTTCTGGAATTGCGCTTTCCATTGCGCGAACGGCATGCCGTAGATCGCTTCGCGCGCCTGATCCTTGCTCATCGCCTGGCCGCGTTCGACGGCGGCGTCGCGGTACCAGTCCGCCAGGCAGTTGCGGCAGAAGCCGGCGAGGATCATCAGGTCGATGTTCTGCACGTCGGTGCGCTCGTGCATCAGGTGGGCGAGCAGGCGGCGGAAGGCGGCGGCCTGCAGGGCGAGGGTGTCGGCGTCGGGGGCGGGATCGGTCTGGCTCATAAGGGGCTCGGTGCGGCGGTCGGTCGGGCGGGGCGCGCGGCGCCTGGGCGAAATGCGCGGCGCGGCGAAATTCGGGGTGCCGGATCGGCGATAATGCGCGGCCCGACTCTACCGCAGCCGAGCCCGCATGACGCCTCCCTCGCACCCGGCCCGCATCCTCGACGGCAAGCGCATCGCCGAGGAACTGCTCGACAACCTCAAGGCCCAGGTCGACCGCCGCGTCGCCGCGGGGCTGTCGCGGCCGGGGCTGGCGGTGGTGCTGATCGGCAACGACCCGGCCTCCTCGGTGTACGTGCGCAACAAGCGCCGCGCCGCGCAGAAGGTCGGCATCCGCGCGATCGACTACGACCTGCCGGCCGATCCCGGCGACGAGGCGCTGCTGGCCCTGATCGACAAGCTCAACGCCGATCCCGAGGTGCACGGCATCCTGGTCCAGCTGCCGCTGCCCGACCGCCGCGACGCCACCGCGCTGATCCACCGCATCGACCCGCGCAAGGACGTCGACGGCTTCCACCCGGAAAACGTCGGCCACCTGATGCTGCGCCAGTTCGGCCTGCGCCCGTGCACCCCGCGCGGCATCACCACGCTGCTGGGCTACACCGACCGCCCGGTGCGCGGGCAGAGCGCGACCATCGTCGGCGTCAGCAACCACGTCGGCCGGCCGATGGCGCTGGAGCTGCTGATCGCCGGCTGCACCGTCACCAGCTGCCACAAATTCACCCCGATGGCGGTGTTGGAGCAGTCGGTGCGCAACGCCGACATCCTGGTGGTCGCGGTCGGCCGCCCGGGGCTGATCCCGGGCGAATGGGTCAAGCCGGGCGCGGTGGTGATCGATGTGGGCATCAACCGCCTCGACGACGGCCGCCTGGTCGGCGACGTGGGTTTCGCGGCGGCGGCTGAGCGCGCCAGCTGGATTACGCCGGTGCCGGGCGGGGTCGGGCCGATGACGGTCGCCACGCTGATGCAGAACACGCTGGAAGCGGCCGAGGCGGCGGACAAGGCGGCCGGGCGGGGCTGATCCGGTCGGTTGGGGTTGCGGTCGATGTCGGTGAACCCCAGCGCGTAACCGCGTACGTCTCAGCACGTCGTTCCCGCGAAGGCGGGAATCCAGGGCGTTTCGAGCGAGAACGCCGGAGGTTTGGCGCGGCGCCCGTTTTTCGGAAACGGCCGGGCGAGGTCTCCGGTTCCCCGCGTTCGCGGGGATGACGGGCAGGCAAGAACGCTGAACTCCCCGACAGGCGAGGGCGCCCGCCGCCGAAGCCCGAGCGGCGGCTCCGGCCGGCAGGTTTGCGCCCCCGAAGCCGGCCCGGGCCGGACTGCGTCCCGAGCCCGCCCCGCGAGGCTTAACGGCCCCAGCGCACCCCACCCGCGGAACGCCCCTTTCCGTCCGCGCGGCGAGCGGAGCGGGGCGCTTTCGGGTTAGAATGGCGCGCTTCATCCTCCCGGGCCCGCCTATGCTGCGCATCCAGGCTGAAGCGCTGACTTTCGACGATGTGTCTCTCGTCCCCGCGCATTCGATCGTCCTGCCTAAGGACGTAAACCTCTCCACCCGCCTGACCCGCGATCTGTCGATCCGCCTGCCGATCCTGTCGGCGGCCATGGACACCGTCAGCGAGGCCCGTCTGGCCATCGCCCTGGCGCAGCTCGGCGGCATCAGCATCATCCACAAGAACATGAGCCTGGAGGCGCAGGCCGCCCAGGTCGCCCAGGTCAAGAAGTTCGAGGCCGGCGTGATCAAGGAGCCGTTCACCGTCGGCCCCGAGACCACCATCGGCGAAGTGCTCAAGCTGACCCGCGCGCGCAACATCTCCGGCGTGCCGGTGGTCGACGGCGGCCAGTTGGTCGGCATCGTCACCAGCCGCGACATGCGCTTCGAGAAGAAGCTCGACGATCCGGTCCGCCACATCATGACCAAGCGCGACCGCCTGGTCACCGTGCGCGAAGGCGCCGACGACGAAGAAGTGCTGCAGCTGCTGCACAAGCACCGCATCGAGAAAGTCCTGGTGGTCAACGACGGCTTCGAGCTGCGCGGCCTGATCACGGTCAAGGACATCCAGAAGAAGACCGACAACCCCAACGCCGCCAAGGACAGCGCCGAGCGCTTGCTGGTCGGCGCCGCGGTCGGCGTCGGCGGCGATACCGAGGCGCGCGTGGAAGCGCTCGCCGCGGCCGGCGTGGACGTGATCGTGGTCGACACCGCGCACGGCCATTCGCAGGGCGTGCTCGACCGCGTGCAGTGGGTCAAGAAGCGCTTCCCGCAGCTGCAGGTGATCGGCGGCAACATCGTCACCGGCGATGCCGCGCTGGCGCTGATGGATCACGGCGCGGACGCGGTCAAGGTCGGCGTCGGCCCCGGTTCGATCTGCACCACCCGCGTCGTCGCCGGCGTCGGCGTGCCGCAGATCACCGCGGTGGCGATGGTCGCCGAGGCGCTGCAGGACCGCATCCCGCTGATCGCCGACGGCGGCATCCGCTACTCCGGCGACATCGGCAAGGCGCTGGTCGCCGGCGCGTCGACGGTGATGGTCGGCGGCCTGTTCGCCGGCACCGAGGAAGCGCCGGGCGAAGTCGAATTGTTCCAGGGCCGCAGCTACAAGAGCTACCGCGGCATGGGCAGCATCGGCGCGATGGAACAAGGCTCGAAGGACCGCTATTTCCAGGACGCCTCCGACGCCGACAAGCTCGTGCCCGAAGGCATCGAAGGCCGCGTGCCGTACCGCGGCCCGCTGCGCGGCGTGGTCCACCAGCTCGCCGGCGGCCTGCGCGCCACCATGGGTTACGTGGGCTGCGCGACCATCGAGGAGATGCGCAAGAAGCCGAGCTTCGTGCGCATCACCAACGCCGGTTCGCGCGAGAGCCATGTGCATGATGTGCAGATTACGAAGGAACCGCCGAACTATCGCGCCGGCTGAGGGGAAAAGGGATTAGGGAATGAAGGGAATGGCGGCCGCGCGATCGCTTTGGTTCGTGCGCGGATTCGCCGGCAGCCATTCCTCATGATGCGTATGACCCGCAGCGGCCCCCATCCCCGACACCCGCCATTCCCCTCGTTCCCTTCAATCCCTTCATTCCCCGCCTCATGACCGACATCCATAGCGACAAAATCCTGATCCTCGATTTCGGCGCGCAGTACACCCAGCTGATCGCCCGCCGCATCCGCGAGCTCGGCGTGTATTGCGAAATCTGGGCCTGGGACCACGATCCGGCCGAGATCGAAGCCTACGGCGCCAAGGGCATCATCCTGTCCGGCGGCCCCGAATCGACCACGCTGCCGGGGGCGCCGCGCGCGCCGCAGCAAGTGTTCGACGCCAGCCTGCCGATCCTGGGCATCTGCTACGGCATGCAGACCATGGCCGCGCAGCTCGGCGGCGCGACGGAGGCGGCGGACCAGCGCGAGTTCGGCCACGCCGAGGTGCAGTTGGTCGCGCAGGACCGCTTGTTCGACGGCCTCAAGGATCACCCGGGTTCGCCGCCGCGCCTGGACGTGTGGATGAGCCACGGCGACCACGTGTCGAAGGCGCCGGACGGTTTCGTCGTCACCGCCAAGACCGACCGCATCCCGGTCGCCGCCTTCGCCGACGACGCGCGCCGCTGGTACGGCGTGCAGTTCCACCCGGAAGTGACCCACACCAAGCAGGGCCAGACCCTGCTGCGCCGCTTCGTGGTCGACATCTGCGGCTGCCAGACGCTGTGGACCGCCGCGCACATCATCGACGACCAGATCGCGCGCGTGCGCGAGCAGGTCGGCGGCGACGAGGTCATCCTCGGCCTGTCCGGCGGCGTCGATTCCTCGGTGGTGGCGGCGCTGCTGCACAAGGCCATCGGCGATCAGCTCACCTGCGTGTTCGTCGACACCGGCTTGCTGCGCTACAACGAAGGCGACCAGGTGATGGCGATGTTCGCCGAGCACATGGGCGTCAAGGTCGTGCGCGTCAACGCCGCCGACCGTTATTTCGAGAAGCTCAAGGGCGTCAGCGATCCGGAAGCCAAGCGCAAGATCATCGGCAACCTGTTCGTCGAGATCTTCGACGAAGAATCGCAGAAGCTCGGCAACGCCAAGTGGCTGGCGCAGGGCACGATCTACCCGGACGTGATCGAGTCCGCCGGCAGCAAGACCGGCAAGGCCCACGTCATCAAGAGCCACCACAACGTCGGCGGCTTGCCCGAGGACATGAAGCTCGGCCTGGTCGAGCCGCTGCGCGAACTGTTCAAGGACGAAGTGCGGCGCCTGGGCGTCGAACTCGGCCTGCCGCGCGAGATGGTCTACCGCCATCCGTTCCCGGGCCCGGGCCTGGGCGTGCGCATCCTCGGCGAGGTCAAGCGCGACTACGCCGACCTGCTGGCCCGCGCCGACCATATCTTCATCGACGAACTGCGCAAGGCCGGCCTGTACGACAAGACCAGTCAGGCCTTCGCGGTGTTCCTGCCGGTCAAGTCGGTCGGCGTGGTCGGCGACGCGCGCGCCTACGAGTGGGTGATCGCGCTGCGCGCGGTGGAGACCATCGACTTCATGACCGCGCATTGGGCGCACTTGCCGTACGACTTCCTCGGCACGGTGTCCAACCGGATCATCAACGAGCTGTCGGGCGTGTCGCGCGTGGTGTACGACATCAGCGGCAAGCCACCGGCGACGATCGAGTGGGAGTGAGCCCGCGGGCTCGCTGAAGCGACGAAAGGCCGCGCGCGAGCGCGGCCTTTTCGTTTGCGGGCGTTCGGTCGCGGGCGGTGTTCGCGGTGCGCGGATCGAGCGTAGGGCGATGTCGTGGGCGCGGGCTCGCTCGCTGCGTTCGCAGGACTTCGCCGCGATCGCGCGGCGGTGCGGACCTTCCTCGGCGCGCGCGCCGAGCGGACGCGGCGCTTCGATGCCGAATGCGCAGCGAGCGTTTTGCAGTGCGGCAATTCCCTGCGCCGGCAGGCTTTGCGCGGCGCCGAAGAGTCTGCGGCGAGCGAAAAACTGTGCGCATCGCGGCCGATGCTTGCCCATCGCGGCCGCACGAGCGCGGCGTGGCCGCCCGCGCGTTCGCCCGCGCCGCATTGTGTGATGGATAACGCGTTACCGTCGCGACGTCGGGCGTAGCGTTCGCCTTCGTCCGCGCGCAGGCCGCCTGCGACGCGACGCCGGAGGACCATGGATGTCCGCAGTCGCAGCGACCTCTTGCATCGGTTTGCGCGCCCGTTCCTACCGGTGCGCGGGCAACGCCCGCGCCGCGTCGAATTTCTTACTCAACTCGCCCGCCGCCGCGCGCCGCGGCGTTCGCCCCCATCGACTCGCATCGCCTGTCGGCCCCGCGCCGGGCGCGATGCACGGCCGCGGACGGACCCGCGGCGTTCGCGCCGGACGGCAGCCGCCGCCGGCTTCTCCGCCGCGCGCCGCCGGATGCGCGCGCCCGGCCATCGCCACCGAAGACAGGAGTGCGTCATGCAGAGGATGTCCCGCGCCAAGCTGTTCCTGACCTGCTGTGCGTTCGCGTTCGGCCTGACCGTCAGCTTGTCCGCGTTCGCGCGGCCGTGCTGCAGCAGCTGCGACGAGAGCCAACCCGATTCGCGTTGCTGGGCGATCTGCACGCCGGGTTGCTGAGCCCGGGTTGCGCGATCGAAGGGGGCGGGCGACCGCCCCCTTTTCGTTGCGGGCGGCGCGAGGGTGCGCGGCGCGAATTCGCCGTGCCGCCTCGTGCGTGGGCGCCTGCGACGGCGGCTCAAACGGCGCTTTGCCGAGGAAGCCCGACCGGCGCCGAATCCGTATCGCTCGATGGCCCCGCACGCCGACTCCGGCCCGCCTCGGGCCGGCTTCGCGCCCTTGTCTATGCCGATCCCGACGATTCGCGCCGATTGCCTGAATTAGGACAATTCCAGGCCGCAATGCCCCGTAGCCTGATCGCGCTGGAGGCAGTCCCGGCGCTCGCCCCGCGCGCCGGCCGGCGGCGTTGTCGAATCCGCGCCCTCCGGTTCGTCGTCTTGTCGTAAGCCGGCCGCTGCCCCGCCGCCGGCGCGAGTCCGATCAGGAGATACGTATGGACAGGTACCTGCCGTTGGCCGCGGCGCTGCTGGCGCTGCCGCATTTGTTGTCGATCGCGATCCGCGACGAACCGGCCGCGGCGGCCGTGGCGCGCACGCCGCGCGCGGTGGCGGCATCGGCGCCGGCCGCGACCACTGCGCGTTGCGCGCTGACGCTGCCGCGCACGCTCGCGCGGGTACCGGCGCGGGCCGGCGTGGCCGCGGCGGCGCAGCAGATCCACTTGCAGCGCTGAGCTGCGCTCAACGCCACGCGGACAGGCGCGCGTCGACGACGCGGCGTTTCGCGCGGCGATGGCGCGAAGCGAGGCCGGCTCAAGCCGCCGGCCACATCCGCAGCGCCGTGCGCAGCACCTCGCGCAGCTGCTGCGCGCTGGCGCCGTCGCGGGCCTGGATCGACAAGCCTTGCACCACGGTCGAAAGGAATTTGGCCAGCGCCGCGGCGTCCGCATCGGCGGCGACGTCGCCCTCGCGCTGGCCGCGCTCGATGCGTTCGCGGAAACCCGCTTCGATGCCGGCGCGGTGCGCGGCCAGTTCCTCGCGCAACTGCGTCGCCGCCTCGCCGAAGCCGCCGGTTTCGGCCGACACCAGCATGCAGCCCGAGCGGGCGGGGCAGTCGGCGAACCCGTCGGCGATGGCGTCGAACAAGCGCTCGAAGGCTGCGCGCGCACTCAATCCGGGCAGCGCCAGCGCTTGTCCACGCTCAAGTCGGAACTGTTGCAGATAGCGCTGCAGCGCGGCGCGGAACAACTCTTCCTTGCTGCCGAACACCGCATAGAGGCTGGGCGCGCTGACACCGACGGCGGCGGTGAGCTCGCTGATCGAGGTGGCCTCGAAGCCGCGCTGCCAGAACAGGCGCATCGCCGTTTCCAGCGCTTGCTCGCGGTCGAAGCCGCGCGGGCGGCCGCGCGGTCGGCGCGGCGCGGGCGCGACCGTTTCGCCGGGGGGCGAAACGGCCTCGGCGGCGGGCACGGAGCCGCCGCCGGATCGCTGCGGATTTGCAACGCCGAATTTCATAACGATCGATAGTAAATTCATTGACCCGCGCCGGGCAAGCGCTCAGACTCGGCCGGCCCGCGCGCTGCGCGGGTCGTCCACGACTTCTGTTTCCCCGCCACGCAAACAGGAAACCCCATGAGCCTCTCGCTCTACGACATCTCCGTGCCCGCGTTCCAGCGCGGCCTCGACGTGCTCTCGCACCTGCTCGACAAGGGCGTCGCCCACATCCGCGAACAGGGCGGCGACCCCGCGCAGCTGCTGACCGGCCGCCTCGCGCCGGACATGTACACCTTGATCGGCCAGGTCCAGTCGGCCAGCGACGCGGCCAAGTTCGGCGCCGCGCGTCTGGCCGGCATCGCGCCGCCGAGCTTTCCCGACACCGAGACCACGCTGGAGGAACTGCGCGAGCGCATCGCCAAGACCCAGGACTTCCTGCGCAGCGTGAGCCCGCAGAGCATGGACGGGCAGGAAGAGCGCGAGATCGTGATCCGCCCGGGCGGCCGCGAGCTCACCTTCGTCGCCCGCGACTACATCCGCGGTTTCGTGCTGCCGAACTTCTATTTCCACCTCACCACCGCCTACGGCATCCTGCGCCACCTCGGCGTGCCGCTGGGCAAGATGGACTATCTGCGCGGCGCCGCCTGAGCGCGCGCGGTCGCCGCGCCCGCATCCGTCGAACGCGTCGCGCCTGCGCACCCGCCGCCCGCGCGCGGCGGGTGCGGCCGGCGCGCGGCTGCACCATAATCGTCTCCGGGCGCCGCGCGGCTGCGGCGCCGGAGCGCGAACAACGTGAGCGAGCCCCAACAGGACGAGATCGACCGCTACTGGATGCGCCGCGCGCTGGATCTGGCCGAGCGCGCCGAGCGCGAGTACGACGAGATCCCGGTCGGCGCGGTGCTGGTGTCGGCCGCCGGCGAAATGCTCGGCGAGGGCTGGAACCGCAACATCGGCCAGCACGATCCGTCCGCGCACGCCGAAATCGTGGCGATGCGCGAAGGCGGCCAGCGCATCGGCAACCATCGCCTGATCGGCAGCACCTTGTACGTGACCCTGGAGCCGTGCGCGATGTGCGCGATGGCGATGGTGCACGCGCGCGTCGCGCGGGTGGTGTTCGGCGCGTTCGATCCCAAGACCGGCGCGGCCGGCAGCGTGTTCGATCTGCTCGGCGATCCGCGCCACAACCATCGCGTGATGGTGCAGGGCGGGGTGTTGGGCGAAGAGGCCGGCGCGCGGTTGAGCGCGTATTTCCGGCGCAAGCGCGGCAAGCCGGTGTAAGCGCGGATCTGGGGTTCTGCGCGAACGGAGACTGCGCGGTCGCGACTCGCGTCGCTCCTACAGGGGCTCGGCGCGACTACGGGCTCGCCGTGTAGGAGCGACGCGAGTCGCGACCGCGCCAACGACGAACCCCGCGATCCGCGCGCAACCGCCGGCCCGAACGCGCGCAACCGCCGGCCCGAACGCGCGCAACCGCCGCGCGCCTCAACGCAACGCGGCCAACGCCTTGCGCGCTTCCTCGCTGAACCGCTGCGCTTCCTGCTGCGAATACAACTGCCCGGCGAGCTGCGAGATCGCCCGCTGCGGATCGCCGCCGGCCGCGTCGAAGGCTTCCTGGCACAGCATCCCGGCGATCGGCCCGAGATAATTCAGCGCGACCTGCTCCACCGCCTGCCGCACATGCGGATTCACCACGATCGCTTCCGCCGCGGCGGGCGCGGCGGCGCCGTTGGACGCCGGCGGCGGCGAGGGCGTCGCCGCGGGCGCGTACTGATACTGCTGCCCGCCCAGATCGTGCTCGAACCCGCCGAGGATCCATTCCACCGACCCCTCGCTCAGCGGCGCGCGCCCGGGCGGCAGCGCGGCGACGCCGCTGCTCTCGAAACGCACCTTGGCCGCCGACACCATCGACAAGCGCTGCACCGCTTCTTCGTTGCGCAGCATGCGGTAGACCACTTCCTGCACCTGGCCCTGATGCAGGCGCACGATGCAGGAGTGGTTGTCCTCGGTGACGATGTAGGCGAAGCCGGACGAGCGCTTGTGCGCCAGCGACTTGAGCTCGCGCAGCACCTGCACCAACGGGCGGAATTCGTTGCTCATGCCGGGCTCCCTGACTCCCTAGGTTCGGCGTGGAAGGGCGGCGTCAGCGCGAGAGCTTGGCCAGCCGCTCCATCGCCACGCGCACGCTGTAGGACAGCCGCGAGATGGCGCGGGCGAGTTTGCCGATTTCGTCCTTGAGTTCGGTCTCCTCGATGGTGTGGCCCCACTTGCCCACGCTCAGTTCTTCGGCGACCACGGTGAGGTGCTGGATCGGCTTGAGCACGCGGTTCCAGATCAGTCCCCATTGCAGGCCCAGGATCAGCGCGCACACCAGCAGGCCGATGCCGCCGATCCACAGCGACTGGCGCGCGATCGCCCTGTCCACGTCGCTCTTGGGATAGGCCGCGACCAGACTGAAACCCCAGCCCGGCACTTCCTGCTTGTCGACCACCCAATCGCTCGGCAGTTCGTGAGCGATGCGCTCGATCAGCGCCGGATCGCTGGTGGCGCCGGTCTTGGACGAGAAGCGCAGCTTGTCCTTGCCGTCGAATACGGCGATGAAGCCCGAGTCCAACACCTGGCTGGCGTCGACCACTTCCGACAGCGCCTTCAAATCGGTCTTGTAGCCCACGTACCACACGCCGATCGCGCGCTGGCTGTCGGTCTCGGCGAAGATCGGCTCGTAGCCGGTGACGTAAGGCGTGCCGAGGATGTCGACCACGCCGTAGAACGCCTCGCCCTTGCGCATGTGCGGAATCACCTGGCCGAGCGGATCGAGCTGGGTGCCGATGGCGCGGCTGCCGTCGTCCTTGCGCACGTTGGTGGCGACGCGCACGAAGTCCTCGCCGTCGCGCGCGAACAAGGTGGCGGTGCCCTGGGCGATGGCGGTGACGCCGTCGACGAGGGCGAAGTTGTTGGCCTGCGACACGCCGCCGAGCACCAGATCGTTGGCGGCGCGGCCGCCGACGGTGACGCGGCCGCCGAGCGTGGCCGCGCCGAGCCGGCGGCCTTCGCTGCGCAACAGGCGCATGGCGTCGTGGGTGCGGTCGAGCATCACCGAGCGGGTGACCGAGAACAGGCTTTGCAGCGCTTGCGTGCGCCGTTCGATGGATTGCGACGCATCGGCGCGCACGTGGCGCGCCTGAGTCATCGCCAGCGCGACGGTCAGCACGACCACCGACACCAGCACCAGCGCCAGCACGGGCAGCAGCAGGCGCACCCGCAACGAGTGAAGAAACATCGGATTTATTCCCCTGGAGCGCGTTGAAGAACGAATGCGTAGGCCGCCGCCGCGCGCGGGCGCGGACGATGCGGTAAGGCGCTCCATGCCCGATGCGCGCAGCCGCGGCCGATCGGCGGCCGCCAGGGTGCGTCATCGTTTTTTCTTTCACAATGCGCCGACGCCGCGCGCGGCGCGCGCAGCG
The DNA here is from genome assembly GCF_018847975.1 of Lysobacter sp. K5869. NCBI lineage: Bacteria > Pseudomonadati > Pseudomonadota > Gammaproteobacteria > Lysobacterales > Lysobacteraceae > Lysobacter > Lysobacter sp. K5869. Next base: position 3,557,460 of record NZ_CP072597.1, read on the forward strand.
GAGCGGCCGGCCAGCGAGGCCGGCGCGGATTCGATGCGGTGGGTAAACGGTGGGAGTGGATTCGGTGCGCTGCGCGCGTGAGGCGGAAGAGTCGGTCGGTCACGCGGAGCTGCAGGTTCGTGTCGTTCGTGGGCGCAGCATATCGGGCGCGCCGCGTCGCGATTCGTGCGGGCAGTCGCAGAAGGATTTGCTGTCGGACAGCTGTCGCGCGCGAACGCTGCGAAGTGTGCGGGGCGCTTGATCGGCGTGTGCTGAGCGACACGCGGTTCAGAAAACGACGTCGGCGGTATCGTGTATACGCCTGTATTTCGCGCGCACCGTTTGCGCTAAATCCATGTCGTAGCGATTGCGAAAACGATGCCTCTTTCGCTCAGCGATGCGCGCGGCGCGGATCGGGTTCGGGTTCGCGTTGTCGCGGACCATGCGCGCGATGGCCTGCGCAACGCATAGGTGCACGAAAGTTGCGTACGCGGACTTCGTTGCGCGCAGCGGCGCGCCGCGATGCAAGTTGTGACGCAATGCCGTTTTGCCGCGAGCGGTGCGGCCCGCCGCGTTTCAACCGCGCTTCTTGCGCCCGGCGTCGCGGTCGAACTCGCGCTTCACTTCGGAGTCGAGCATGCTCACGCTCATGCGCGCCTCGCGGCCCATGTTGATGCAGGCGGCGAGCACCAGCAGCACGCCGCACATCGCCAGTCCGGTCGGCACGCCGCGCAGGCGGTAATCGGTGAACTGGTCGATGCCGATGGCCAGGCTGGTGCCGACGAACGCCGTCATCGCGCCGTACAGCAGCTGCAGGCAGGTCAGGATCAGGCGCACGCGGCGGCGGTGCAGGATGATGCGCGCTTCCAGGTACTGGCGCGCGTCCTCGTCGACGGTCTCCTCCAGCGTCGCCAGTCGCTGGCGCATGCGGTCGACCACGCGCGCGAGGCGATTGTTCGACGACACCAGCAGCGAGGCGGTGGCGGTGAGGAAGAACGCCGGGGTGATCATCGCCGAGACCACGGCGTAGTGCGTACTCAGTTGCAGCGGATCGGTCATGGCGGAGGCGCGGCGCGCGGGTGGCGGATGTGGCGGGCGGAGCGGGCCCGGACCCCATGATGCCGCAAGCGCGATGGCCGGGCGCTTTGCGGTTGCGTTGCCTCATCGCGCGGCCGGGCGGCGCGGAGGGCGGCGGTTCGGGCTTCGGCTATCGCAGGGCCGGCGTCTCGACCGCGGGGCGATCGGCATGCCGCCGCTCGGTGGCGCGTGGCTCGGCCGGCTGCGGATCGAAAGATCACGGCCGACCGCCGACGGCTCAGCGCCGCGGCGGCTGCGCCCAGCGCTTCACCGCGCTGGCATGGCCGTGATCCATCTCCTCGTTGACCGCCTCCACCGCCAGCGAGGACTCGCGCGCCAGCAGCAGGCTGGCGGCGAACATCGACAGCACCCCGAGCGCGGCCAGGACGGTCGGGACCAGCCCCAACCGGTAGCCGAGCACGGCGTCGCCGGCCACGGTCAGGCTGGTGCCGACGAAGAAGCTGATCGCGGTGTAGAGCAGCTGGCTGCCGCGCAGGATGATCCGGCTGCGCTTCTTCTGGCGCAGGATGTGGCGCTCGATCAGTTCGCGCTCCTCGGCGTCCTCGGTTTCGGCCAGTTCTTTGAGCAGCACCCGGGCGCGGTCGATGACCCGGGCCAGCCGGTTGTTGGCCGACAGCAGCAGCGAGGCGGTCGCGGTGAGGAAGAACGCGGGCGCCAGCATCGCGGTCAGGATGGCGTAGTGGACGTCGGGGGCGTTGGCGGTCATCGCGGCGCGGCCGTCGGGGCGGGGTGGGCTATCATGCCGCGACACGCATACGCACGGCGAGGCCATGAGCGAACACCCCGGACACGAGCGGCACGGACACGAGCACCGGCTGATCTGGATCGACCTGGAGATGACCGGCCTGGACACCGACCGCGACTCGATCCTGGAGATCGCCACGGTCGTCACCGACGCCCAGCTCAACGTGCTCGCCGAGGGGCCGGAACTCGCCATCGCCCATCCGCTGGAGCGGCTGCAGGCGATGGACGAATGGAACCGCAACCAGCACGGCAAGTCCGGGCTGTGGAAGCGGGTGCTGGAGCAGGGCGTGGCGATGGACGAGGCCGAACGGCTGACGCTGGAGTTCCTGGCGAAGTGGGTCGCGCCGAACGCCTCGCCGATCTGCGGCAACTCGATCTGCCAGGACCGCCGTTTCCTGCACCGCTGCATGCCCAAGCTGGAGAAGTACTTCCACTACCGCAACCTCGACGTCAGCACGGTCAAGGAGCTGGCGCGGCGCTGGTCGCCGGAGGTGCTGGCGGGGGTGAACAAAGAAAGCAAGCACACCGCGCTGAGCGACGTGCACGATTCGATCGCCGAGCTGCGGCATTACCGCGGGTTCATGGGCAAGCTGGGCGGGCTCGGCGGCTGAGCTTTTTGCCACGGCCTCGCGCGAGGCCGCAACGCAGCGACTGTAGGAGCTGCGCAAGCTGCGACCAACCGCAGCGATTGACGCAAGCGCGCCTGCCCGAAGCCCGGTCAATCGGCCGGCGCTTTGACGCGTTGTTAGAAAAGGGGAACGTGAGCTTGCCTAGCTTCGGATAGCTGCGCTGGCGTCAACCGCTGCGGTTGGTCGCAGCTTGCGCAGCTCCTACAGGGGGAGACCCACTGGCGCGGCGAAGGGGGAGGGCGTGCGCTCCCCGGCGAACGACTCAGCTCTTGGGCTTGGCGCCCGCCGCCGCCACGTCGCCATCGTCGGCCACCGCCTTGGTCAGCACTTCGCCGATCGGCCGCCCGTCGGCGTCGTGGTGGTAGACGTGCAGATCGCGCTGCGGGTACGGGATGTTGAGGCCCTTGCCGATCAGCTCGTTGCGGATGCCTTCGACCAGATCGCTCTTGGTGTGGACCAGATCGCCGGTCTTGGCCCAGGCGCGCAGTTCCAGGTTGACGCTGCTTTCGGCCAGCGCGGTCACCAGCACTTCCGGCGCGGGTTCCTTGAGCACCTTGGGATGCGCCGCGGCCAGCGCCAGCAGCGTGTCCTTGGCCACGCGCAGGTCGTCGTCGTAGCCCACGCCGACGGTGAGGTCGATGCGGCGCTTGGGATTGGCGGTGAAGTTGATGATGACCGCGGTGGTGATCAGGCTGTTGGGCAGCACGATCACCCGGTTGTCGACGGTGCGCAGGCGGGTCTGGAACACGCGGATCTGCTCGACCGTGCCCTCGATGCCGGCGGCCTGCACGTAGTCGCCGGCGCGGAACGGGCGCAGCACGATCAGCATCACGCCCGAGGCGATGTTGGACAGCGAGTCCTTCAGCGCCAGACCGATGGCGAGGCCGGCGGCGCCGAGCACCGCCAGCACCGAGGTCATCGGCACGCCGAGCTGTTGCAGCGCGGCCACCGCGACCACCACCACCATCACCGCGTAGGCGATGTTGCGCAGGAAGCCGCGCAAGGTGACTTCCATGTTGGCGCGGGTCATGACCCGCTCCAACGCCCGCGACAGGCGCTTGGCGATCCACAGGCCGATCAGCAGGATCGCCAGCGACGCCAGCAGCTTCAGGCCCTGGGTCTGGGCCCATAGCATCAGCTTGTCGAAGTCGAAGCCGGCGCCGAGCCCCAACAGGGACTCGGACGCCTGCGTCTTGGCGGCCACGGCTTGAGCGGCGTCGGGTTTCGCCATGCCGGACTCAGGCCTGCGCCTTGACCTTGGCCAGACGCAGCCAGGTGTCGACGACCGTGTCGGGATTCAGCGACACCGACTCGATGCCTTGCTGCATCAGCCACTCGGCCAGATCGGGGTGATCGCTCGGGCCCTGGCCGCAGATGCCGACGTACTTGCCCTTGGCGCGCGCCGACGAGATCGCCATCGCCAGCAGCTTCTTCACCGCCGGATCGCGTTCGTCGAACAGCTGGGCGACGATCGCCGAGTCGCGGTCCAGGCCGAGGCTGAGCTGGGTGAGGTCGTTGGAGCCGATCGAGAAACCGTCGAAGATCTCCAGGAACTCGTCGGCCAGCAGCGCGTTCGAGGGGACCTCGCACATCATGATGATCTGCAGGCCGTTCTCGCCCTTCTTGAGGCCGTTCTTTTCGAGCACCTCGATCACGCGGCGGCCCTCGTCGAGCGTGCGCACGAACGGGATCATGATCCAGCAGTTGGTCAGGCCCATCTGCTCGCGCACCTTCAGCACCGCCTGGCATTCCAGGGCGAAGGCGTCGGAGAAGCTCGGATCGACGTAACGGCTGGCGCCGCGGAAGCCGATCATCGGGTTCTCTTCGTGCGGCTCGTAGCGCGAGCCGCCGATCAGGTTGGCGTATTCGTTGGACTTGAAGTCCGACAGGCGCACGATCACCGGGTTCGGCGCGAACGAGGCCGTGATGGTGGCGATGCCCTCGGCCAGGCGGTCCACGTAGAACTGCACCGGGTCGCCGCCGTAGCCGGCGATCTTCTCGTCGATCTTCTTCTTGGTCGCCGCGTCCTGCGCGGCGTATTCCAGCAGCGCCTTCGGGTGGATGCCGATGTGGCTGGCGATGATCATCTCCAGCCGCGCCAGGCCGACGCCGGCGTTGGGCAGCATGGCGAAGTCGAACGCGCGCTCGGGGTTGGCGACGTTCATCATCACCTTGAGCGGCGCCGGCGGCATCTTGTCGAGATCGGCGACGTGGCGCTCGAAGGGCAGGGCGCCGCCGTAGATGTAGCCGGTGTCGCCTTCGGCGCAGCTGATGGTGACGGTCTCGCCTTCCTTGATCGTGTCGAGCCCGTTGCCGGTGCCGACGACCGCCGGCACGCCGAGTTCGCGCGCGATGATCGCCGCGTGGCAGGTGCGGCCGCCGCGGTTGGTGACGATCGCGGCGGCGCGCTTCATCACCGGCTCCCAATCGGGATCGGTCATGTCGGCGACCAGCACGTCGCCCGGCTGCACCCGGCTCATGTCGTCGAGGCTGCGCACCACGCGCGCCACGCCGCTGCCGATCTTCTGGCCGATGGCGCGGCCTTCGGCGATGACGGTGCCGCGCTGGCCGAGCTGGTAGCGCTCGATCTGGGTGGCCTTGGCGCGCGACTTCACCGTTTCCGGGCGCGCCTGGACGATGAACAGCTTGCCGCTGACGCCGTCCTTCGCCCATTCCACGTCCATCGGGCGGCCGTAATGCTTTTCGATCACCAGCGCTTGCTTGGCCAGTTCGTGCACGTCCTCGTCGGTGATCGAGAACTTCGCGCGCAGCTCGGCCGGCGTGTCCTCGGTGCGCACGCGCTCGCCGGGCTGGCTGGAATAGACCATGCGCAGCTGCTTGGCGCCGACGGCGCGGCGCAGGATCGCCGGCTTGCCCTGGCTCAGGGTGGGCTTGTAGACGTAGAACTCGTCGGGATTGACCGCGCCCTGCACGACCATCTCGCCCAGGCCGTAGCTCGAGGTGATGAACACCACGTCGCGGAAGCCCGACTCGGTGTCCAGGGTGAACAACACGCCGGACGCGCCGACGTCGGAGCGGACCATCAGCTGCACGCCGGCGGACAGGAACACGTCCTCGTGCTTGAAGCCGTGGTGCACGCGGTAAGCGATGGCGCGGTCGTTGTAGAGGCTGGCGAAGACTTCCTTGACCTTGTGCACGACGTCGTCTTCGCCGGTCACGTTGAGGAAGGTTTCCTGCTGGCCGGCGAAGGAGGCGTCGGGCAGGTCTTCGGCGGTGGCCGAGGAGCGCACCGCGACGGCGACGTCGCCGCCGCCGTTCTCGTCGCAGAGCGTGCGGTAAGCCGCGCGGATGTCCTTGTCCAGATCGGGCTGCAACGGCGCGTCGATGACCCAGCCGCGGATTTCGCCGCCGGCCGCGGTCAGCGCCGGCACGTCTTCCACGTCGAGCGTGGCGAGCTTGTCGTAGATGCGCTGGTGCAGATCGTTATGCGCGATGAAGGCCTTGAAGGCCTCGGCGGTGGTGGCGTAACCGCCGGGAACCGATACGCCCAGGTTGGCCAGGTTGCCGATCATCTCGCCAAGCGAGGAGTTCTTGCCGCCGACGCGGGCCAGGTCGTGGAGGCGCAGCGCGTGCAGCCAGAGGATGTTCTCGTTCAAGACACACTATCTCCGAGGGGGACTAGGACGCGTGGGAGCGCGGCCAAGACGATATGATCGCCCGTGCGTCCGGGGCATACAAGCTTGATCCGGCGGGCTTTTTGTACTGGCCCCCGGGCTTTTTCCGACTGGCACCGTTTTCTTAGACGAGGTTATCGATGGCAGGAACCCGCCCGGTCTTCTACGTTTCCGACGGCACCGGCATCACCGCCGAGACCATCGGCCACAGCCTGTTGACCCAATTCACCGACACCCGCTTCGTCACCGACCGCATCGCGTTCGTGGATACCGTCGAGCGGGCGCAGGAGGCGGCCGGCAAGATCCGCGAGGCCGCGGTGAGCTACGGGGTGCGCCCGGTGGTGATCAATTCCTGCATGGACGGCGAGGTCGGCGCGGCCCTGGCCGAGAGCGGGGCGCTGATGCTCGACGTTTTCGCGCCGTTCATCGAGCCGCTGGAGCGCGAGCTGCACGAGACCCGCCAGCGCCGCATCAACCAGGCCCACGGCATCGTCGATTTCGACACCTATCACCGCCGCATCAACGCCATGAACTACGCCCTGACCCACGACGACGGGCAGAGCGTGGACTACAACGAGGCCGACCTGATCCTGGTGGCGGTCTCGCGCGCCGGCAAAACCCCGACCTGCGTGTATCTGGCCCTGCACTACGGCGTGCGCGCGGCCAACTATCCGCTGACCGAGGAAGACCTCGAACACGACCGCCTGCCGCCGCGGCTGCGGCCGTTCCGGCAGAAGCTGTTCGGGCTGACCATCGATCCGGTGCGCTTGCAGCAGATCCGCCAGGAACGCCGGCCGAATTCGCGCTATGCCAAGTTCGAGACCTGCAAGAGCGAGGTCGCCGCGGCCGAAGCGATGTTCCGCGCCGAGCGCATTCCCACGCTCAGCACCACTCATACCTCGATCGAGGAGATCGCCAGCAAGGTGATGACCACGCTGGGGATCCATCGCGAGATGTTCTGAACGAGGCGTTCAGGCCCGGTGCGGCCTGGGCGATGCGAAAAGCCCGGCGCGCGCAGGCGAGCCGGGCTTTTTTGCGTTGTGCGATGGCGTTCGCGCGGCGTCGCGGCCGGCGCGATGCGCGTGGGCGAGGCTGCCGCATCGAGGCGGCGGAGCAGGGACGTCGTGGGGATGCGCGATGCTGAATGGAGGCGGGCGGGGCGGCCGTTCGCGGAGCGATTCCGCCGTGCCCGCCGACATCGCGAAAGAGCCTATAAATTAAGGGTTTTTCGTCATTCCGTCAATCCTGCCGCGAACGCCTCCAGGCGTGTAGGATCGCGTGCATGACGCAAGCCGCCTCCCGTTTCGCGCGCATCCCCAAGCTCAGCCGTTTCGGCTGGCTGATGGGCCTGTACGCGGAGAATCACGAACGCCTCACGCGCATGTTCGAGCCCGCCGGGCTCGCCCGCGGCGTGTATCTGTCGCAGGTCGGCGACGGCCTGGATCTGCGCCTGGACGTGCTCGAGCAGCATCGCTACACCACCGAGTTGCGCTTGACCTACGCGGTGCTCGATCCGCTCACCGGCGAGCCCGATCCTTCCGCGTATCTGCGCCTGTACCACGACGCGCATCAGCTCGAAGCCACGCACTGCTACGTCGGACGGCGCTGGCAGGACGTGATCGGCATGTACCCGCCGCCCGCGCAAGTGCTCGGCCATCGCATGCGCATGAATACTTTTTTAGGAAAGTGGCTCGAGTATCTAGCCGAACGCGGGCATGGCATGACAAGATTGCGCCCCGTCGAACTCGACCCGGTGTCGCCGGCTCCCGATGAGGACAATCCTCTCGGAGCAGGGCACAACGGAGCGGCAAAAAATTCAGCGATGAACGCTTGACGACTTCGCTGAACGCCCGCTAAGATGTTCGTCTTTCCAGCCCGTGGGGCCATAGCTCAGCTGGGAGAGCGCCTGCATGGCATGCAGGAGGTCGCCGGTTCGATCCCGGCTGGCTCCACCACTCCTCGAACTGGTGAAAGGGTTTCGAGGGGAATGAAGTTTCAAAGGTTTGTCCCCATCGTCTAGAGGCCTAGGACATTACCCTTTCACGGTAGCGACCGGGGTTCGAATCCCCGTGGGGACGCCACTTAAACAAAACCCCCTGGCCAGGGGGTTTTATGTTGAAGCCCTGCGGTTTTGGGGTTTTTGATGTTGCACAGAGAGTTTCCAGCGCGTGGGGCCATAGCTCAGCTGGGAGAGCGCCTGCATGGCATGCAGGAGGTCGCCGGTTCGATCCCGGCTGGCTCCACCAACTTTTCGAACGCGTGAAAGGGTTTCGAAAAGCCGCAGGGATACTTCAAACCAGCTTTGTCCCCATCGTCTAGAGGCCTAGGACATTACCCTTTCACGGTAGCGACCGGGGTTCGAATCCCCGTGGGGACGCCAAATAAATACCCCCGGCTCGAAAGAGTCGGGGGTTTTTATTTTGTCCGGCGAATATCGTCGGCTCGGATGGCGGGGCGGGGAGATTCGTCGTGGGTGCGTTGTCGCGGTCGCGGCTCGCGCCGCTCCTACAGGGGTTGCGGACGGTTCGTCTCCGACTGTAGGAGCGGCGCGAGCCGCGACCGCGACGACGCGATTACGCCGAAACTCCGTCGTTGCTGCGTACCGCAGGGCGCCTGCGAACCTCCGCCCGCACCGCCGCCACCCGGCGGCGATGCGCGCTTCCCGCAACGCCGGCCTTACTCCGCCGGCGCGTACATGCCGTTGTGCACCGTCTCGACGATGTCCTCATACCCGCCGGTCGACCACGGCTTGCCCTTGCCGTCGGCGTACAGCGTCATCGTCGCCTCGATCGCGTGGCTGCCGGCCTGGCCGAGCGAACGGTCGAACTCGGCGACGCCCTCGAGCAGCTTCTTGGTCTTGAGCTTGGCCGGATCGCCCTTGCCCGCCAGCACTTCCTGCAAGCGCTTGCCGATCAGCGGCACCGTGCATTCCATCGCGACGTCGGCGATGCGCGCGTTCTTGACGTGCTCGTTGGCGTATTCGCGGTTCGACACGCCGCGGCATTCGGCGCCGGAGGCGAGCACGTTGACCCGCTTGATCGCCGCGGCCAAGGCCGGCTTGGCCTTCTTCTTGTCGACCTTGGGCATGTCTTCGAGGATCGCGTCGGCGAAGCCGTCGTACTGCGCGTCCATGCCGGCTTCGTCGTGCAGGGCGATCGCGTTCTCGCCGTTGGAGTACAGCGGGCGCAGATAGTCGTTGATCCGCGCGGTCGCGTCGGCGTCGTGCTTGAGCGCGATGCGCGCGTAAAGCTCGGCGACCTGCTCGGGCTTGAGCGTGTTCTTGGGCGCGGCGGCCTTGGCGGCCTTGGATTTGGACGGCTTGGCGGCTTCGGCCGGGGCGAAGCAGGCCGGCGCGAGCACGGCCGGAATCAACAAGGCGGCGAGAAGGGCTTTGGACAGAGGGGAGGCGGTCATGTTGCGGTCCTTTGCGGAAGTGGAGGCCGGGGCCGCTCGGTGCGGCGGCGGGTCGATGGCCCGGGGCGGCCGCGAGGGCGACCGCCGCTACAGCTAGACGAACGAGGGCACGCGTTCCAGTACGCCGCCGGCGTAATCGCGCTGGAACGGCAGGTCCGGGCGGTGGGCGTAGCCGATGTAGCAGTCGCAGCGCGCGTTCGGGCAGGCGCGGGCGCGCAGGTGGGCGGCGAAGCTGCCGTCGTAGAGGTTGCCCAAGGGCTCGGCGACGAAATGACAGCGGCGCACCGCGCCGTCGCCGTCCACCGACACCACGGTGTCGCCGGTCAGGCAGGGCGCGCCGAGGCTCGGCGAGGGCGCGAGGTTGTAGCGGAAGTGCGGGTCGATCGCCTCGATCCGGGCGATCTGCGCGGCGTCGTAGTAATCCGGCGGGCGCGGGTCGAAGGCGTTGACCCACATCGGCGTCGCGGCCGGCAGTTCGCGCCGCATCGCCTCGATTTCGTCGAGGTCTTCGATCAGCCCGACCATGCCGACGCTGTGGCGCACGCCGCGCCGGCTCAGCTCGCGGCAGCGGGCGAGGAAGGCGGCGCGGGTCACCTGGGTCGGGTGGTAGGTACACCACAGCGCGAGCTTGCTCAGATCCGCGTCTTCCAGCCAGCGCAGGCCGACGCAGAGATTGGTCTGGATCGCGACCCGGCGCAGCCGCGGCAAGCGGCTCAGCGCGATCATCGCCTCGCGGTAGTGGCGGCGCACCAGGCCCTCGCCCCAGGGCGTGAACAGCACCGACAGTTCCATCTCTTGCCGCCCGGCCCACTCGACGAAGCGGGCGAGGTCGGCGGCGTCGCGGCGCAGCGCTTCGCGGCTGTCGTAGGTCTTGGCGAACGGGCAGTAGCCGCAATCGTAATTGCAACTGCTCAGGCGGCCGCGATAGAGCACGGACAGATGCATGGCTCAGCCCAGGCGGTAGTCGCGCATGCGCTGGACGATGGCGGACGAGGCCAGCCACGGGCCGATGGTGTCGGCGCGGGCGAGGCCGGCGTCGGTGAGCTCGATCAGCTCGCCGTTTTCGACCGCGAGGCCGTGGGCGAACAATTCGCGCAGTTGCGGCAGGTGGTCGAGGCAGTCGGCGCCGAAGCGGCGGCGGTAATCGGCGCGGTCCAGGCCGGGGCGGATCAACAGCGACTGGATCGCGTGGCGGCGCCGGCGTTCTTCCTCGCCCACGGCGATGCCGTAGTCGGCGACCGCGAAGGAGGCTTCGTCGCGTTCGAGGTAGTGATCGAGGATCTCGGCGACGCTGCGCCGGGCCACGCCGTACTCGCTGGAGTAATGCAGGCTCGACGCATACGAACGCGCGCCGCAGCCGATGCCGATCATGCCGTCGCTTTGGCAGCAATACACCGGCGCGGCAACGTCGGGCGCATGCGGCGCGCGGAACATGCGCATCGACACTTGCTGGTAGCCGGCGGCGAGCAAACGGTCGCGGCCGGCTTCGTACAAGGCGAGGCGCTCGTCCATCGGCTCGGCTTGCAGCGGCAAACGCGCGCCGGCCTTGGCTTCGATCCGGCCCAGGCCGGTCAGCGGCCGCACGTACAGCGGATAGAGATACAACTCTTCGGGACGGTGTTCGAGCGCGCTGTCGACGGAGGCGAGGAAGCTGGCGACCGTTTGCCCGGCGATGCCGTAGATCAGATCGAGATTGAGCGTGGCGATGCCGGCGGCGCGGATCGCGGCGATGGCCTGTTCGACCGTGGCGCGCTGCTGCGGCCGTACCAGCGCGCGCACTTCGGCTTCGCTGAAGCTCTGGATGCCCATGCTGACGCGGTCGATGCCGCGCTCGCGGCACAGCTGCATTTTCTCGGCGTCGACGGTTTCCGGCGACACCTCGATGCCGGCCGGGATCGCATGCAGATCGACGTTCGCGTGGCGTTCGACGAGATCGAACAAGCGCCGCAACTGCGCCGCGTCGAGATAGCTCGGCGTGCCGCCGCCGACCGCGAAGCGGACGAAGCGGTGTTCGCCCAGCGCCTGCGCGGTGGCGCGCAGTTGCCGCTCCATCTGTTCGAGATAGCGCTCGACCTTGGCCGGCTCCGGCCGCGCCAGCGCGAACAGATTGCAGAAGCCGCAGCGGTAGCTGCAGAACGGCACGTGCAGGTACAGGAACAGCGAATCGCGCGCTTCGCCGGCCCACAGCTCGCGCAGATCGCGCGGCGGCTGCAGGGGGCGATAGGCGGTCTTGTGCGGGTAGGAGTACGAATAGGCCTGATACGGCGGCAGGCGCAGCAGCTCGCTCAGGCTCGGGGCGGTGGGTTCGTGGACGACGGCGTTCATGGATCGAGGAGGAAATGCGCGTAGGGCACGGTCATCACCGTGTCGTGGGCGAGGCGGTGGCCGTGGAAGCCGTCCTCGCCGTAGGCGGTGCCGTGGTCGGAGCAGACGATGGCGAAGGCGCCGCCGCGGGCGCGCAGCGCGGCCAGCAGCGGCGCCAGCGCGGCATCGACGTAACGCAGCGCGGCGCGGTGAGTGGCGTAGCTGTCGGTTTCGCTGCCGGGCAAGTAGTGGCGGTTGGGTTGGTGCAGGGCGGAGACGTTGACGAAGACGAAGCAGCGCTTGTCGCGCAGTTCGTCGCTGCACAGGCGTTCGCAGGCCAGCGCGACCTGGCGCTCGGTCGAATCCGGCGCGGTCACGCCCAAGCCGGGATGCCAGTGGCTTTCGTCGAACAGGTTCGGAAACTGCGAGCCCAGCGGATTGCGCTTGTTGAAGAAGCCGACGCCGCCGATGCAGATCGCGTGATAGCCGGCGTCGCGCAGGCCCGAGACGATGTCGGCGCGGTCGCGGAACACATGGGTGCCGGCGGCGGTGGTTTCGCTGCCCTCGAACTCCAGCGCGAACAGGCGCGGGTGCGGGCCGGGGCGCGCGGGCGTGGGCAGGAAGCCGGCGAAGAACGCGGCGTGCGCGGCGTAGGTGAAGCTGCCCGGGGTGTGGCGGCGCTCCCAGCCGCCGGCGTGCAGGTGCTGCGACAGCACCGGCAGTTCGCCGGCGTCGAAGCAGGCTTGCGCCGCGTCGAAGCGCAGGGTGTCGAGCGTGATCAGCAGCAAGTCGCGCTGGCCGACCACGCCGCGCATATCGGGATTGTCGTAGCGTGCGCCGGCCTCAGGCATGGGCGGGCTCCGGCGCGTGCGGCGCTTGCGGCGAGTACGGCGCGGGCACCGGGCGCAGCAGCGCCTGATCCTGGTACGTGCTCAGGCCTTGCCACGGCAGATCGATCAGCAGATCGCCGAAGGCGTTGGCTTCCAGCACCCAACTGCGGCCTTCGCGCAGGATCAGGTCGAAGCCGATCATGCGGCTGCGCGGGAACGCCATCGCCGCTTGCTGGGTGGCGATTTCCAGCGCGTGCATGGCCGCGTCGTCGAGCCACTGCGCCAATGCGCCGCGGCGGTTGCCCAGGTGCAGGTTGGTCAGCGGGCCGGAGCCGACGCGGGCGACGCGGTGGCGCAGGAAACCGTCGAGCGCGACCGCGCGGATGTCGTAATGGCCGCCGTCGCCGTCCGGCGCGCGCGGCTTGGGAATCCAGCGCTCGACGTAGGCGCCTTGCGCGGCGATCGCGTCGATCAGCCGGGTGATGCGCGCGCCGTCGTCGTAACGGCGCGGCTTGAGCGAATTGAACACGCGGGTTTCGCCGCCGTCTTCGCTCAGCTCGGCCGAACCGTAAGCCGCTTCGCCGCCCGATCGGTTGCGCCGATACGCCAACACGCCCGCGCCGGACGAGCCGTAGCGGGCCTTGACGAAGACTTGGTCCGCGGCGTGTTCGCGCAGCAGCGCCTGCAGCGATTCGTAGCCGTCGATCTCGCCGAGCAGCGGCGGAATCGCGATGCCTTGCGCGCGCAGGCGGCGCTGGCAGGCGAGTTTGTCGCTCATGCCGGCGATGTCATCGGGCGGATTGAGGTAGCCGGCGCGCGCGGGCAGGGCGTCGAGCAGTGCGCGAAAACCGGCGTACCAGTAGTGCTGATGCGCCAATTCGCCATGCCGCAGCGGCCGCGGCGCCGCGCCGTCGCCGCCGAGCGCGCGCCAGCCGCGTTCGATCAGCGCCGCGTGCAGCGCCGGCGCTTCGCCCGGCGATTCGATCTTGACCAGCGCGCCGGGCCGCGCGTCGATGCGCTCGGCCGCGCGCTGCGGCGCGGCGAGCAGGTCTTCGTAATGCAGTTCCTCGGCCGCGGGCAGGCCGCGCTCGCGCAGGGCCTGTTGCAGCCCCCGCAGGCGGCGGCTGTCGCGCGGACCGATCAGCAGCCAGCCCGGCGGCGCCACGTCCTTACTCGGACACCGCCACGTAGCGGTCGCCGTCGTCCTCTTCTTCGGGATCGTCCAGCACCACCTGGCACGGCAGCGCGCGCAGCTTGGCCTGCCATTGCTCGGAGATGTAGTGATGGCTCAGGTCGATGCGTTCCAGCGCGCCCAGGTGCGGGCTTTCGGCCAGCGCCTGCGCGCCGACGTCGCCGATGGTGCCCAGCGACAGATCCAGGCTCTGCAGCGAGCCCAGCCACGGTTGCTGCGCCAGCCACACGGCCAAATCGTCGCTGATTTGCGAATCGCGCAGGCCCAGGTAGCGCAGGCGCTCGGGGCCGAGCTTTTCGAGCAGGTTCTGGTAGTCGGCGACGCTGCCGTCGAAACCGTAGTTGTCGCTGCCCAGCCACAGTTCCAGGTGCTTGAGCGCGGGCAGGGTGGAGCCGGCGAGGGCCTCGACGATCTTGCTCGGCAGGCCGCCGCATTCGATCGTCAGTTCCTCCAGCGCGGCGTGCGAGAACGCCTGCAGTTCCAGATTGCTGGAGCCGCGGATGCGCAGCGACTGCAGTTGCGGGAACGCGGCCAGCAGCGGGTTGTAGGAGGTCTGGATGATCCAGGAGATCTCGCAGTCCTCGTAAGTCATGTCGCCGATGAACAGCGCGGTGAGCTTGGGCAGCTTGGCGCGGTATTCGATCAGCGCGTCGAGATACCCCTGCGGGCCTTCGTCGTGGGCCTCGCTCCACGCGCCGACGATCAGCGCTTCCAGCCCGGCCGGATCGACCTTGGACAGGAAATCGTCGAGCAGGGCGCGCTGGCTCTCTTCGCTGTCGTAGTCCTGGGTCAGCCGGTAGACCACGTCGCCGCCGGCGGGCGTGGCGCCCATGCGGAATTCGACGACGCGTTTGCCGCGGTAGATCTGCGAGTACTCGCCGATGGTCACGTGGGGCTCCTTGCCTGCATTGGGGTAAACGAGGCCGAAGCATACCCAAGAGCGCTGGACGATGTAACCGTGGCTGCCTGTAGGAGCGGCGTGAGCCGCGACCAACCGCAGCGACGTACGCAAGCGGTCGATCCGAAGCCCGGTGAAGCGGAAAAGGCCGAAGCCCGATTGTCCGGGCTTCGGTGGGTTGAGTGGTATGGGCGTTGCTGCGGTTGGCCGCGGCTTACGCCGCTCCTACACGGGGCACGCCTCAGACCAGCCCGGTGGCGTAGAACGTCGCGATCACCACGAACACCGCCGCGGTCTTGATCAGCGTGATCGCGAAAACGTCCTTGTACGCCTGCCGGTGGGTCAAGCCGGTCACCGCCAGCAAGGTGATGACCGCGCCGTTGTGCGGCAAGGTGTCCATGCCGCCGGAGGCCATCGAGGCGACGCGGTGCAACACCTCCATCGGGATGTTGGCGGCGTGGGCGTTGGCGATGAAGGTCTCCGACATCGCCGCCAGGGCGATGCTCATGCCGCCGGAGGCCGAGCCGGTGATGCCGGCCAACGCGGTGACGGTCACCGCTTCGTTGACCAGCGGATTGGGAATCGCGCCGAGCGCGTTGGCGACCACCAAAAAGCCCGGCAGCGCTGCGATCACCGCGCCGAAACCGTACTCGCTGGCGGTGTTCATCGCCGCCAGCAGCGCGCCGCCGATGGCCGCCTTGCTGCCTTCGGCGAAGCTCGCCGTCACCGGCTTCCAGGCGAACGCCAGCACCGCGGCGATGCCGAGCAGCAGCGCGCCTTCCACCGCCCAGATCGCGGCGATCTTGGATACGTCCTGGACCACTGGCGCGGCGTCGCCGATCACCGCCGGGTCGAAGCTGTGCTGCTTGCCGTAGGCCTGCGGCAGCCATTCGCTGAAGAGCTTGTTGGCGACGCCGACGATGACCAGCGGCGCGACCGCGATCAAGGGATGGGCGAGCTGGCCGCCGGCGAACGGCGCGGGTTCGTTGACCAGATCGGTGCCGTAGCCTTCGCCGGCCTTGAGCGCGGCGCGGCGGCGCCAGTTCAGATAGAACAGGCCGACGATCAGGATGAACACGCCGCCGATGCAGCCGAGGATCGGCGCGGCCCAGGTGTTGGTGCCGAAGAACGCGGTCGGAATGATGTTCTGGATCTGCGGCGTGCCCGGCAGCGCGTCCATGGTGAAGGTGAACGCGCCCAGCGCGATGGTGCCGGGGATCAGCCGCTTGGGGATGTCGCTTTGGCGGAACAGCTCGGCGGCGAAGGGATAGACCGCGAACACCACCACGAACAGCGACACGCCGCCGTAGGTCAGCAGCGCGCACACCGCGACGATGGCGAGCATGGCGCGTTCGCGTCCGACCAGACGGATGGTCGCGGCGACGATGGATTTGGAGAAGCCCGAGGTCTCGATCAGTTTGCCGAAGATCGCGCCGAGCAAAAACACCGGGAAATACAGCTTGAGGAAGCCGACCATCTTGTCCATGAACAGGCCGGTGAACATCGGCGCGACCAGCGACGGGTCGGTCAGCAACACCGCGCCGAGCGCGGCGACCGGCGCGAACAGGATCACGCTGTGGCCGCGGTAAGCGACGTACATCAGGAAGCACAGCGCGGCCAGCACGATCAAAAACGCCATCGGTTCGGATTCCCCTCATTGCGGCGCGGGCGTCGGGCCCGGCTGCGCGCAGTGTCGGCAATGCGGCCGCGCGGCAGGCATTGTCCGAAGGTACAGCTGCCGGGCGCGGCGGCCGGCTCCTAGGCTGTGCGCCATGACGGGGGACTGCGCGGCGCCGACGCCGCGCGCGACTTCCGCGCACGCATTCGCCGGCGGCGGCGCAGCGCTTTGCATGCCGACGCTCGCATCGACTTAAGCATCGACTCCCGGGGGAGGGAACAGCATCGTGATCCGCATCAACCGACACTCCCGCGTCAGCGGCGCCCGCCGCGGCGCGCTCGCCACCGCGGTCGCCTTCGCCTTGTTGGCGCCGGCGGCCTGGGCGCAGGACGCCGCGCCGGCGTCGACCGACGCCAAGACCCTGGGCGGGCTGACCGTCACCGCGCGCAAGCGCGAGGAAACCCTGCAGGAAGTGCCGGTGGCGATCACCGCGTTCACGCCCGAGGCGCTGGACCGGCTCAACATCGAGGATCTCAGCGACCTCGACGCGCAGGTGCCGAACCTGACCATCTACGCCGCACGCGGTTCCAGCAGCACCATCACCGCCTACATCCGCGGCGTCGGCCAGTCCGATCCGCTGTGGGGCGTGGACCCGGGCGTGGGCATCTACATGGACGATGTCTACATCGCCCGTCCGCAAGGCGCGCTGCTCGACGTGTTCGACGTCGAGCGCATCGAAGTGCTGCGCGGCCCGCAGGGCACGCTGTACGGCAAGAACACCATCGGCGGCGCGATCAAGTACATCTCGCGCGGCCTGCCGACCCAGTTCGGCGGCTTCGCTTCGGTCACCGCCGGCAATTACGGCCAGCTCGACGTCAAGGCCGCGGTCGCCGGCCCGATCGGCGGCCCGACCCTGGGCGGCGACGCCACCTTGCGCGGCCGCTTGTCGGTCGCCAGCCTCAACCGCGACGGCTTCGGCAAGAACCGCTTCACCGGCCAGGACGTCAGCGACAAGGAAGTGCTGGCGCTGCGCGGCAGCCTCGGCGCCTACGTCAGCGATTCGCTCGACATCCAGTTCGCGTTCGACTGGATGGACGACCAATCCGGCGTGCGCGGCGCCAAGATGCTCGCGCCCAACCGCTTCGCCCCGGGCTTCGCGCCGCTGGACAGCCGCTACGACATCCGCAGCGGCATGCCCAACATCAACGACACCACGATCAAGGGCGCTTCGGCGGTGGTGAACTGGCGCGCCAACGAGGACTGGACGTTCAAGTACGTGCTGGCCAAGCGCGAGTCCGACACCGAGACCAACATCGACTTCGACACCTTGCCGAACAAGGTCGCCGACGTGAAGGCGTTCTACAGCGATCAGCAGGTCAGCCACGAACTGCAGGCCAATTACGATGCCGGCGGCCGCGCCCGCGGCGTCATGGGCATTTACGCCTTCGACGGCGAAGCCGGCGGGCAGGTGCTCAACAACTTCTTCAACCTCAGCTTCGGCGACACCCAGGGCACGGTCTACACCGAGTCGCTGGCGTTCTACGCCGACTGGACGTTCGACCTGACCGACAAGCTCAAGCTCGACGTCGGCGCGCGCTACACCGACGAGGACAAGCGCGCCAAGGTGTTCAACCAGGGCTATCGCGACCCGAACTTCACCATTCCCAGCGGCGTGATCGCGGCCAATTTCGACCGCAAGATCAACTTCAAGAACACCTCGCCGAAGGTGTCGCTGGATTACCAGATCACCCCGGACATCCTGCTGTACGGCCTGGCCACCCGCGGCTTCAAGTCCGGCGGCTACAACATCCGCGCCCAGGCCGCGGCGGTGCCGCGCTCGGCCGATCCGTTCGACGACGAGGTCGTCGACAGCTACGAACTCGGCAGCAAGATGGCGTTTTTCGATCAGCGCCTGTTCTTGAACCTGTCGTACTTCCACAACAAGTACAAGGACATCCAGCTGTCGGTGTTCACCGCCTACGACAGCAACGGCGACGGCACCAACGACGCGTTCTTCGGCGACTTCACCAACGCCGGCAAGGGCACGGTGCAGGGCCTGGAAGTCGAGTACCAGTGGCTGCCGACGCGCAACTGGCTGATCTCGGGCAACCTCGCCTGGCTCGACGCGAAGTACGACGAATTCATGTACGCCGGCGTCAACATCGCCAAGGAACAGGAATTCACCAACGCGCCCGAGTTCTCCGGCGCGCTCAACGTCGAATACCGCACCGACCTGTCCGACGGCAGCAACCTGTCGGCGCGCGTGGGCTACAGCTATCAGAGCGAAGTGGTCGCCACCACCGAGATCGTGCGCACCGGCGCCAAGCCGATCACCCAGGACGGTTACGGCCTGATCAACGCCGGCGTGACCTGGAAGGGCAAGGGCCCGTGGACGGTGTCGCTGCAGGGCAGCAACCTCGCCGACAAGGAATACCGCACCACCGGTTACAGCCTGAATTCGGCGCTGGGCGTCTACACCGGCTTCTACGGTCCGCCGCGCCAGTACTCGGTGACGGTCAAGTACGACTTCTGATTCGTTCCAAGCAAGCGTGGGGAGTGCGGCCGGGACGCCGCGTCGGGCCTGCGTTCCTGGGGACGCAGGCCCGGTTTATTCGGCGGCGCGCGAATGCCGAGCGCCGCCAGGGTTGGGAACGGGGCAGGGACGCCCCGTTCGCTTTTACGTTCGCGCGATGCGCAACGCAGCGACTGTAGGAGCGGCGTAAGCCGCGACCAACCGAAGCCGCTAACGCAAGCGAAGCGACCCGAAGATACCGGCAATCGGCCGCCTTCAGACCAACGCGTGACGCAGCCCGGCTTCGGCGGATGCGCTTACGTCAATCGCTGCGGTGGGTCGCGGCTCACGCCGCTCCTACAAGGCGCCTTCGCAACCGCGCCAGCGGCCGGCTGTTCCGCGCTCCGCGCCCCCGCTATCCTGCGCCGATGCGCCACGCCTCATGCCCATGCTGAGCCTCGCCACCGTCGCCTTCGCCAGTCTGGCGTGGCTGGCGTTGATGTTCGGCACTGCGCTGTTCGCCGAACGCCGGCCCGGGGTGCTGGCGCGCCACTGGCATCACATCTACGCGCTGTCGCTGGCGGTGCACTGCACCTCCTGGACCTTCTACGGCACCGTCACCCAGGCCGCGCGCTACGGTTGGCCGCTGCCGCCGACGTTTCTCGGCTCGATCCTGTTCTACGCGCTGGCCGTGGGCTTCATGGTCAAGCTGGTGCGGCTGGCGCGCGAGACCAATGCGACCTCGCTGGCCGATCTGATCGCCACCCGCCTGGGCAAGGACGCGTGGCTGGCCGCGTTGGTGACCTTGGTCGCCGCGCTCGGCCTGATTCCCTACATCGCCCTGCAATTGAAAGCGGTGGCGATGAGCTTCGCCATGCTCACCACCCACGCCACCGACGGCGCCGCGCTGCCGGCGTGGCGCGACAGCGCGCTGTACGTGGCGCTGGCGATGGCCTTGTTCGCGATGCTGTTCGGCACCCGCCGCGCCAGCGCGGCCGAGCACAATCGCGGGCTGGTGCTGGCGATGGCGTTCGAGTCGGTGTTCAAGCTGGCGGCGATGCTGGCGCTGGGCGGCTTCGTCTGGCTCGGCCTGGACGCGCTGCCGCCGGCGCCCGCCGCGCCCGCGCCGGCGGGCGATCCGGCCGGCGGTTTCGCGCCGCTGGTGTTTCTCGGCGCGCTGGCGATGTTCATCCTGCCGCACCAGTTCCACGTCGGCGTGGTCGAATGCCGCGACGAGCGCCACGTGCGCACCGCGCGCTGGCAGTTCCCGCTGTACCTGCTGCTGATCGCAGCGCCGGTGCTGCCGGTGGCGATGCTCGGCCAGCGCCTGCTCGGTTCGCAGGTGCCGTCGGACTTGTACGTGCTGGCGCTGCCGCTGGCGCAGGGCCAGCAAGGGCTGGCGCTGTTCGCGTTTCTCGGCGGGCTCAGCGCCGCCACCGGCATGGTCGTGGTCAGCACGCTGACCTTGAGCCTGATGATCGGCAACCACTGGTTCGCGCCGAACCTGCTGCGCGGCGCGTGGTCGCGCAACCGCGACCTGCGCGGACGGGTGCTGGCGCTGCGCCGCGGCGGCATCGTCGCGATCATGCTGCTGGCCTGGGGCTACAGCCGTTTGATCGCCGGCAGCGAAGCATTGGCCGACGTCGGCGCGGTCTCGTTCTCGGCGCTGGCGACGCTGGCGCCGGCGCTGGCGTTCGCGGTGTGGCGACCGCAGACGCCGGCGCGCGCGGCCATCGCCGGCATCGCCGCGGGCTTCGCGGTGTGGTGCTGGACGTTGTTGCTGCCGATGCTGTTCGAGGTGCGCGGCGCCGCGCCGGCGTGGTTCGCGCAGGGGCCGCTGGGGATGGAATGGCTGGCGCCGGAGCGCTTGTTCGGTCTGACCGGTTGGAGCCGGCTCGGCCGCGCGGTCGGCGCGAGCTTGTTCGTCGGCACCCTGGTCACCGTGCTGGCCGCGCTGTGGCGGCGCGAGCCGGCCAAGCGCGCGCGCCGCGGGCTCGACGCGCAGACCCTGCGCGACGCCGGCCTGCGCTTCCTGCCGCGCGAACGCGTGGCGCAGCTGCTCGACGGCGTGCCGACCGGCGCGCCGGTGGCGGCGGCGGTGGAAGCGGGCGTGGAGCGCGAACTGGCCGCGGTGCTGGGGTCGTCGTCGGCGCGGGTGCTGCTCGACGCGGCGCGGCGCGAGGCCGGGCGCGATCTGGACACGGTCGCGGCGATCGTCGGCGAAGCCTCGGCGGATTTGCGCTTCAACCAGCGCGTGCTCGAAGCGGCGCTGCAGAACATGAGCCAGGGCATCAGCGTGGTCGATGCGCAGCTGCATCTGGTGGCGTGGAATCGCCGTTACGCCGAACTGTTCGATTTCCCGCCGGACCTGTTGCAGGTCGGCCGTCCCATCGCCGATCTGGCGCGCTGGGCGATGCACCGGCTGCCGTTCCAGGGCGATCTGGAAGGCGCGCTGCAGCGGCGGCTGGCGTACATGCGCGCCGGCACCGCGCATTTGTCCGAACGCGTGCTCGCCGACGGCAGCATTCTGGAAATCCGCGGCAACCCGATGCCGGGCGGCGGTTTCGTCGCCACCTTCACCGATGTCACCGCGTTCCGCCGCGCCGAGGCCGGATTGATCCAGGCCAACGAAACCCTGGAGCAGCGCGTGGCCGAGCGCACCGCGGATCTGGAGGTCGCGACGCAGGAAGCGCAGCGCGCCAACGAGGCCAAGAGCCGCTTCCTCGCCGCGGTCGGCCACGATCTGATGCAGCCCTTGCACGCCGCGCAGTTGTTCGCCGATGCGCTGAGCCAGCAGGTGGTCGATCCGGCCCAGCGCGACACCGTCGCGCGCATCGGCGGCGCGCTGGAGTCCACCGGCGATCTGCTCACCGGGCTGCTCGATATGTCGCGTTTGCAAGCCGGCGGTTTGGTGCCGCAACCGCGCGAATTTCCGCTGGCCGAAGTGCTGGATCCGCTCGCCGCGCAATTCGCCGCCATCGCCGCCGCGCGCGGCCTGCGTTTCCGCTACGTGCCCACGCTCGCGTGGACGCGCAGCGATCCGCAATTGCTGCGGCGGGTGCTGCAGAACTTCCTCGCCAACGCGGTGCGCTACACCGCGCAGGGGCGGGTGTTGCTGGGCGTGCGCCGCGGCGCGGGCGGCTTGCGCATCGAAGTGCACGACACCGGTCCGGGCATCGATCCGGCGCAGCGCGAGGCGATCTTCGAGGAATTCCGCCGCGGCCAGGACGCGCCGGGGCAGGGGCTGGGGCTCGGCTTGTCGATCGCCGACCGCATCGCGCAGTTGCTCGACGCGCCGTTGAGCCTGCGCAGCCGGGTCGGCCGCGGCACCGCGTTCGGCGTGCGCGTGGCCGCGGTGCGCGCGGCGCAGGCGCCGCTGCCGGCCGGCGCGCGCGGCGCGTTCGCGGGCTTGCGCGTGCTCGCGGTCGACAACGACGCGCAGGCGCTGGCGGCGTTGGGCGAAGTGTTGCGGCGCTGGGGCTGCGAAGTCGCCACCGCCGCCGACGAAGCCGGCGCGCGCGCGGCCTTGCGCGCGGCGCCGGCGCAGCTGTGGCTGTTCGACTTCCACCTCGACCGCGACGACACCGGCGTGGCCCTGGCCCAGCGCCTGGAGCCCGAGTTCGGCGCGCCGCCGTGCCTGCTGCTCAGCGCCGACGGCGGCGCGCAGGTGCGCGCGGCGGTGCACGCGGCCGGCCGCTCGCTGCTGACCAAGCCGGTCAAGCCGCTGGCGCTGAAGTCGGTGCTCGACCGGCTCCTCGCCGGCGCCGCCGCGGCGCGATGAACGGGTAAAGCCGGCCGGAACGGCCCGACTTCGGTTCCGCGACGGCCGTCTGAAATCCGCTGGCGATTTTTTCGCCAAATCTGTTGCAACGCTTATGTAACAAAGGCTTCAGCCCTGTCCGACCCCCACTGTCCGCAGGTTTGTCCACAGGCTGTGTGGACAACATCGGCGGTTGGAGTGAGGGCGGGAGAGCTTGACGTGAGTGTGGGTGAGCGGCTAGGGCGGGAGAGCGGGAAGAAGGGAGCAAAGGGAAAGAGGGGAATGGAGGGAAAGAGGGGAATGGAGGGAATCGAGGGGCGGGCGCGGTCGAAGCGCCGACGAGACCGGCGTTCCCGCCATTCCCCGTTCCCTTCGTTCCCCTTATTCCCTTATTCCCTTATTCCCTTATTCCCTTATTCCCTTATTCCCTTATTCCCTTGCTCTCGCTTACTCCATCCGCCGCGCCGGATCCGCCAGCTCCAGCTCGCGCAGCACCACGCCCGCCTGCGTCCGGTTGCGCACGCCCAGACGGTCGAAGATCGCCGACAGATGCGCCTTGACCGTGCGCTCCTGGACTTCCAGGCGGTCGGCGATCTGCTTGTTGAGCAGGCCTTGCGCGACCAGGGTCAGGACCCGGAACTGCTGCGGCGAGAGACTGGCCAAGCGCGAAGCGAGATCGGCGTCGCCGCGTTCGCTGTGGGTGCGCGCGACCGCCGCGCGCAGCGAGGCCGGCAGCCATTGCTCGCAGGCCAGCACCGCGCGGATCGCGTCGCGCAGTTCGTCCAGGCCCGAGCTCTTGGGCAGGTAACCGGCGGCGCCGTGGTCGAGCGCGCGCCGCACCACGCGCGGATCGTCGTTGGCCGAGACCACGGCCACCGCGGTGCCGGGGAACTGGGCGCGGATCGCGGCGAGGCCGGCGAGGCCGTGGTTGCCGGGCATGTGCAGATCCAGCAGGACCAGATCGATGCCGGGTTCGGCTTCCAGCGCGGCCAGCGCGTCGTCGAGCGTGCCGGCTTCGCGCACCACGGTCTCGGGCACCGCGTCGGCGGCGGCCTGACGCAGCGCAGCGCGGAACAGCGGGTGGTCGTCGGCGATCAGCAGGGTCGGCATCGCGTTTAGCCTAGCAGGCCGGAGCGGGACGGGAGCGCGGCGCGCGCGGGCGCCGGGCGCAGGTGTACCAAAGTACGATGAGCGCGCGCCGGCGGATTGCTAGCCTGCGCGGATGAGCGCCCACACCTTACGCACCGCGGCCCTGGCCGCCTCCTTGCTGCTGGCCTGCACGGCCGGCGCCGCCAGCGCCGCCCCGGCGCGCAAAGCCGCCCGACCGGCCGCACAGGACTCCGTCGCGATGTACACGCAGGAACGCCAGACCGACCACCGCGACAGCGACGACTTGTTGACCGCCGGCCTCGGCCTGGACGGCCTGCGCGCGATGACGCCGCCGGCGTTCGCCGACGCCGCCCATCCCAGCGCCGCGGAACTGCGCCGCCGCGCGCTGTGGTCGAACTGGCGCGGCATCGCCGATCTCGCGCCCGGCGGCGGCTACGGCGAACTTTACGGCAGCCTGGCCAACGTGCCCGGCCGCGAGTACAGCGCGTTCGCGCGCGTGCCCGGCGCGCATCAGCCGCACCGCGTGCTGGTGCAGGTGCCCGACGGGTTCGACCGCGACAAGCGCTGCGTCGTGGTCAGCGCCTCGTCGGGGTCGCGCGGCATCTACGGTTCCATCGCCGTGGCCGGCGCCTGGGGTTTGCCGAAGGGCTGCGCGGTCGCCTACACCGACAAGGGCGCGGGCACCGATTATTTCGATCTCGACGCCGGCGTCGGCGTGCGCGCCGACGGCACCGTCGGCAAGCCCGGCGACGGCGAACTGGCGTTCCTGCCCGACGCGCAGGCGCGCAAGGCCGGCGGCGTCGCGTTCAAGCACGCGCATTCGCAGGACAACCCCGAAGCCGATTGGGGCCGCCACGTGCAGCAGGCCGCGCGCTTCGCGCTGCGCGCGCTGGACCGCGCGTTTCCCGACGCCGCGCCGTTCACCTGGGCCAATACCCGGGTGATCGCGGTCGGCATCTCCAACGGCGGCGGCGCGGTGCTGCGCGCGGCCGAGTTGGGCGAGGAGCCGTGGCTCGACGCGGTGGTCGCCGGCGAACCCAACGTCTACGTGCAAGGCGCGCGGCCGTTGTACGACTACACCACCCAAGCCGCGCTGCTGATGCCGTGCGCGCTGCTGCACAAGCCGCTCGGCGCGATGCCGGTGGCGCCGCTGAGCGGCGACAGCGCGCAATCGTTCTGCGATTTCGCCGCCGAACACGGCTTGCTCGGCGACGCCGCGCGCGCCGGCGACACCGCCGCGCGCGCGCAGGCCGCGTACGAGCGCATGCGCGGCGACGGCTGGAGCGACGACGCGCTGCGCGCCGGCGCGCTGTCGGTGAACTTCGATCTGTGGCGCGCGGTCGCGGCGACCTACGCCTCGTCTTACGGCCGCTACGCGCCGGTCGCGCGCGAAACCGGCGCGGCGAATCAACCGTGGGTGGCGTATGCCTATTCGACCGCCACGCCGGCCGCCGCCGCCGACGCGCCGCCGGCGCCGCGCGCGGCCAGCGAAACCGAACGCGCGGCGTGGTGGGCCGACGCCAGCGGCATTCCGCCCGGTGCCGGCGTGCAGTTGTTCGGCCCCGCCGGCGCGCCGCGCCTGCAGTCGCTGGCCGGATTGCGCGAGCTGTGGACCGGCCAGCCGCTGCGCGCGGACGCCGACAAAGCCGGCCTGAAGGCGGCCGGCGAGCGCGTGCGCAAGGGCGTCGAACAGACCCGCGCCGGCGCGCCGCGCAAGGGCTTGCCGGTGGTGGTGGTGCACGGCCTCGACGACGGCCTGATCCCGCCGGCGTTCAGCAGCGCGCCGTACGTGGCGATGGCGCGCAAGGCCGGGGCGCAGGTGACTTATTGGCAGGTCAAGAACGTGCAGCACTTCGACGCCTTCCTCGGCCTGCCGACGCTGGGCGCGCGTTACCTGCCGCTGCTGCCATACGTGTACGCGGCGCTGGACCGGGTCGACGCGCATCTGGCCGGCGGCGCGGCGCTGCCGGGCGACGCGGTGATCGACACCGTGCCGCGCGCGCAAGGGCAGGGCTTGCAGGCGCAGAATCTGGCGGTGCCGAAGTAAGCCGCCGGATCGACGCGCCGGCGCCGATGTAAACCGCTGAACCGAGCCGGCGCGCACGGCCGGCATTGCGCCGGGATTCAGGCCCGGCGTCGCGAATGCCGCGCCGTACGCATCGCGCGCGGCGCGCTTGCGACTTCAGCCTCTTGCGGCGCACGCGCCGGCTTTGGCAGGCTGAACGCCCTCAGGCGGCCGCGTGGCCGCCCGCCACGGAGTCGCTCCGCATGCCGCGTCACTTTTCGATGCTCCGCGAGTTCCACCTCGCGGATTGGTTCACCCTCGCCAACGCCTTCTGCGGCACCGGCGCGATCTTCGCCGCGATGCGCTTCCTGCAGGACGGGCAGGTGCGCCACCTGATGATCGGCATGGCCTTGATCCCGCTGGCGTTCGTGTTCGACGCGCTCGACGGGCGGGTGGCGCGCTGGCGCAAGTCCTCGTCCACGCTCGGGCGCGAGCTCGATTCGCTGGCCGACGTGATCTCCTTCGGCGTCGCCCCGGCCGCGCTGGCCTACGCCTGCGGCCTGCAGGGCGGGTGGGACTGGGTGGTGTTGAGCTATTTCGTCGGCTGCGGCGTCAGCCGTCTGGCGCGCTACAACGTCACCGCCGAAGCGCTGGCCGGCGACGAAGGCAAGGTCAAATACTTCGAAGGCACGCCGATCCCGACCAGCCTGTTGCTGGTGATCGTGCTGGCGGTGGCGGCGTGGCAGGGCGCGATCGGCGCGGATTTGTGGTTCGGCGGCGTGCGCATCGGCCCGTGGCTGTTCCATCCGCTGGTGCTGATGTTCGCGCTGTCGGGCTCGTTGATGATCAGCAAGACGCTGCACATTCCGAAGCCCTGAGCGATTCCGCATCGCGCTTCCTGTAGGAGCGCCGCGAGCCGCGACCGCAGTGTTCCAATCTTGCGCCGGACGCCGCGATTCGCGGTCGCGGCTCGCGCCGCTCCTACGCGGCATCGTCGAAACTCGCGCGCAACCGCCGCATTCACGCCGTTATGTGCCCCAGCGCACAAGCAGCGCCCGGCAACGCGCCGTTGCTATCATCGGCGCAAACCCTGGAGGCGGCGATGGCGAATTTCGGTTTCGGCTCGAACAACCCCGGCGATTTCGGCGCCGGCGCAGGTTTCAATCCGCAGGACTTCGAGCGCCTCGCGCGTCAGTACTGGGGCGCATGGGGCGAGATGATGCGCGGCGCCGCGCCGCAGCCGCCCGCGCAGCCCTCGATCCCGGGCTGGAACGAGGCGCTGAACTGGTGGTCGCAGCTCGCCCGCGGCGGCGCCCAGCCGCAGGTCGAGGACACGCTCGACCGCTTCAACAGTCAGGCGCGCGGTTGGTTCGGCGAAATCCAGAAGCTGGCCGCGCAGTTCGCCGGCCGCGACGCCTCCGCCGCCGACATCGCCGGCGCCTGGAAGCAGGCGCTGGGCGGGCAGGGCGCCAATCCCTTCGCCGACGTGTTCGGCGCGATGCGCGGCCCGGGCCAGCAGGATTTCGCCCGTTGGGTCGAACAGGTCAAGCCGTTCCTGGAACGCATGCGCGATGGCGGCAGCAGCCTGCTCGGCCTGCCCGCGTTCGGTTTCGCGCGCGAGCATCAAGAGCGCGTGCAGCAACTGGCCCAGGCCTATCTCAACTATCAGCAGCAAAGCCAGGCCTACAACGCGCTGATGGCCGAAGCCGGTCAGGACGCGTTCAAGCGCTTCGAGGACAAGCTGGCCGAACGCAGCGAGCCCGGCCGGCAGATCGGCAGCGCGCGCGCCTTGTTCGATCTGTGGATCGACGCGGCCGAGGACGCGTACGCCGAGATCGCGCTGTCGCCGCGCTTCCGCGACGCCTACGCGGCGCTGGTGAATTCGCAGATGCGCCTGCGCGGCGGCGTGCAGAAGGAAATCGAGCAGGCCAGCACCCAGTTCGGCATTCCGACCCGCACCGAGATCGACGCGGCGCACCGCAAGATCGTCCAGCTCGAACGCGAGCTGCGCCGTTTGCGCGACGAATTGCTCGACGCGCGCGGCCGCGACGCCGCGGCCGAACCGCCGTCCAAGCCCGCGCCCAAGGCAGCTTCCAAGCCGGCGGCGAAGCAGGCCGCCGCGGCCAAGCCGCGCACGGCCCAGGCCGCCGCGCCGGCGCCGAGCCGTTCGGCCGCCGCGAGCAAGCCCGCCGCCAGCAAGCCTGCCACCGGCAAGCCCGCCGCGAAGAAAACCGCCATCGCCCGCCCGCAACCGCCGGCCAAGCCCGCGGCCGCGAAAGCCGCCGCTCCGGCCAAGCGCGCCGCCGCGCCCGCGAAGTCGGGCAAGTCCGTGAAGCCGGCCAAGTCCGCCAAGCAGGGAGCGCGCTGAGATGACCGCACCGATCAACTTCACCGCCGAATCATTGGCCCAGGAAGCGCTCAACGCCCAGCGCAAGCTCGGCGCCGGTCTGGAGACGCTGCACGAGGTCGACAACATCGACTACGGCGCCACCGCGCGCGAGGAAGTCTGGCGCGACGGCAAGGTCGCGCTGTACCGTTTCCGCGGCGAGCAGGCGCCGACCGCCAAGGCGCCGCTGCTGATCGCCTACGCGCTGGTCAACCGGCCGTACATGGTCGATCTGCAGGCCGACAAATCCATCGTCCGCGGCCTGCTCGAACGCGGCCAGGACGTGTACATCCTCGACTGGGGCTATCCCGACCGTTCCGACCGCTATCTGGAACTGGAGGATTACATCCAGCGCTTCCTCGGCGGCGCCGTCGACCACCTGCGCCGCGAATACCGCCAGGACGCGATCAACCTGCTCGGTATCTGCCAGGGCGGCGCGTTCTCGCTGTGCTATTCGGCGCTGAACCCGACCAAGGTGCGCAACCTCATCACCATGGTCACGCCGGTGGATTTCCACACCCGCGACAACATGCTCTCGAACTGGACCCGCGGCCTGGACGTGGACCAGTTCGTCGACACGCTCGGCAACGTGCCCGCCGACGTCATGAACTGGTGCTACCTCACGCTCAAGCCGTGGCGGCTGTTCGTGCAGAAGTACGTCGGCCTGATCGACATCCTCGACGACAAGCGCGCGCTGGAAGACTTCCTGCGCATGGAGAAGTGGATCTTCGACTCGCCCGATCAGGCCGGCGAGGCCTTCCGCCAGTTCATCAAGCAGTTCTACCAGGGCAACGGCTTCGTCAACGGCGGCATCGACATCGGCGGGCGCGCGGTCGACCTGGGCTATGTCGATATGCCGGTGCTGAACATCTACGCCGAGCAGGACCATCTGGTGCCGCCGGCCGCGTCGAAGGCGCTGAAGGATTTGGTCGGCAGCGAGGATTACAGCGAACTGTCGTTCAAGGGCGGGCACATCGGCATCTACGTGTCCGGCCGCGCCCAGCGCGAAGTGCCGGGCGCGATCCACGACTGGTTGACCCAGCGCTCGCGCTGAGCGCGGGCGGCGCGACGGCGCGGCCTTCGCCGCGTTGTCGCGTGGGAGCGCGTCCCGCTGCCGCGCGGACGCGCTCGTGCAAGCTCACACCCGCACACCCGCACACCCGCACACCCGCACACCCGCACACCCGCACACCCGTGGGTCCGCACATCCGCACATCCGCACGTCCGCCCGCGAGCGAACGTGAGCACGTGAGCCCAAGCGCCCACGAACGAACGCTCGCCCGCGCCCGCGAGCGGCCCGATTCGATGCAGCCCGCTTTAACGCCGTCCGGGTTAGTCTCCCGTGTCCCCTCCGCGGAGCCGCCCCGCATGCGCCGTTTCCTGCTGCCGCTGCTGTCGATCCTGCTCGCCGCCTGCGCCACCGCGCCGCACGACGGCGCCGCCGCCGCTGCCGCCGCCACACCCACGCCCGCCGGCACCGCGCCGCGCGATCCGGCCGAATGGGAGCCGACCGTGCAGGCCTGGGAGGCCGACGACGCGCGCGTGCGCCGCATGCCGGGCAGCGTGGTGTTCGTCGGTAGTTCCTCGATCCGGCTGTGGACCACGCTGGCCGAAGACTTCCCCGGCGTCGCCACGATCAACCGCGGCTACGGCAGTTCGCGCGCTTACGATTCGGTCTACTTCGCCGACCGCATCGTCAACGCCTACCAGCCGCGCGCGGTGGTGTTCTACGCCGGCGAGAACGATCTGCACGAAGGCCGCACCCCGCGCCAGGTGCGCGACGATTTCGCCGCGTTCGTGCGCAAGGTCCAGGCCGCAACGCCGAAGGCGCGCATCGCCTTCGTCTCGATCAAGCCCAGCCCCTCGCGCGCGGCGATCGCGCCGCAGGTGCGCGAGGCCAACGCGCTGATCCGCGATTTCGCCCGCGGCGTGCGCGGCGTCGACTATCTCGACGTATACACGCCGATGCTCGGCGCCGACGGCGCGCCGCGCGAAGAACTGTTCGTCGCCGACCGCCTGCACATGAACCGCGCCGGCTACGAACTGTGGACCGGCGTGATCGGCCGCTGGCTCGCCAAACTTCCGCAAAAATCATGAACGCACGAATCCTTGTCGTCGCAGCGCTGAGCGCGCTGCTCGCCGCCGCGCCGTCCGCCCACGCCGCGCCTTCGGCCCAGGCCGAACGCGAGACCGAGCAATTGATCCAGGCGCTCGGCCGCTCGGGCTGCGAGTTCGAGCGCAACGGCAGCTGGTACGGCGCGGCCCAGGCGCAGGAGCATTTGCGCAAGAAGCTGGCCTACCTGCGCAAGCGCGGCTTGGCCGACACCGCCGAGCTGTTCATCGAGCGCGGCGCCAGCCAGAGCAGCTTCAGCGGCCAGCCTTACCACGTGCGTTGCGGCGGGGCCGCGGCGACGACCTCAGCGGCGTGGCTGCAGGCCAAACTCGTTCAGCTACGCGCGGCGAAACCGTAGACGCCACCGTCGCGACGACGCGCTAGACTGGCCGCGACTCCCCGCCGGAACGCCCGCGAACGATGAGCCGCGCCCGCCGAACCCTGTGCCGTTCGCGCCACGACCGCATGATCGCGGGCGTGTGCGGCGGGCTCGCCTTGCGCCTGCGCTGGAACCCGGTGCTGGTGCGCGCCGGCTTCGTCGTGCTGGCCCTGGCCACGTTCGTGCTGCCGGTGGCGCTGGCCTATCTGGTGCTGTGGCTGCTGATGCCGGAAGAGGGCTGCTGACTGGGCGCGGCGCTGCGAACGGCCGCACGCGCGGGCGGCACCGCGCTCGGCCTGATCTGGACTTCGCCGATCAGCGCGCTCGGCCTGATCGCCGGCCTGCTGGCGTTGCCGTTCGGCGCGCGCGCGCGGCTGCGCCGGGGCGATCTCGCGCTCGTGTTCCACCACTGGCCGTGGGGGCCGGGCGGGGCGATCACCTTGGGCAACGTGATCCTGCACACCGGCGGCGATCTGGATTCGCCGTGCCACACCTACGCCCACGACGCCGGCCACGGCGACGAGCCGCCGATCTGCCTGGCCGATCACGAACGCGCGCACGTCTATCAGTACATGGTGCTCGGCCCGCTGTTCCTGCCGCTGTATCTGCTGTGCGGCGGCATCAGCGTGCGCAACCGCTTCGAGCGCGCGGCCGATCGCTACGCGCAGACCGGACGCGGCTGGTGGCCCTGGCCGGGGTGAGCGGCCGCGGCGCGGCGTGAGCCGATTTCCTCGGGGAATGCGAGTACTTCGACGCCGGCGCAGCGACGCGCCGGTCCGGCGCTCACGACGAGCGCCGCGAACCGCATTAACAGAGGACAGGATCGATGACGTTCAAAGCGATCGCGTTGGCGCTGATCGGCGCCGCAGGCCTGATGCACGCCGCCTGCGCCCAGGCGCAGTACAACGAGGGACCGTTCGCCAGCGAGCAGGCGCTGGTGGCGTACTGGCAGACGCAGAACTTCGGCCAGACCGAAATTTTCCTGGACGGCCGCAAGGTCCACCAACGCACCACCGGCTTCGGCCCGCCGCTGACCGAGATGTATTTCCGCTGCAACAACTCGACCCAGGACATCCGCGTGCGTTGCGGCAGCTACAAGGATCCGCACTACGACTTGACCCGCCTGATCGATCTGTTCGACACCAACAACAACACCCGCCCGGCGTATCCGCGCGACGCTTATCTGGACGGCGTGCTGTATCGCGACATCGCCAGCAGCACCAACGGCACCGGTTCTTACTGGAAGACCTGCAAGGGCGATCCCAGCCGCTACTATCCCAGCGGCATTCCGTATTACCTCTACCTTGGCGTGATTCCGGACTTCGGTCCGCCGCCGCCGGTGCCGCAGTGCCCGTCGCGCTGACCGCGCGCTAGCGCCATGCTCACACCGGCTTGACCGGTACGTAACGCCGCTGTGTCTACTCTGCGCACGTCGGAGAAAAACCAGTGGACAGCCGTTCGTTGAAGTAGCTCCGACAACGGAAGACCCGGACACCCGAGGAACATCTCGAGGCCCGGGTCTTCTCATTTGCGCGTGTTTTCGCACGGCCATATCTGCGTGGCCGTGAGTGCCAGTCGGCTGCTGCCGGAGAACTATGAAGCGCAAGCCATCCAACACGGCCTGCGTTTGCGCCTTCACCTTCAATGGCGCCGGCTATCCCCCCGGAGCGGGTGCGTGCAACATCGATCGACGAATGCCAGCGCCAAGAAGGATCGATGCCTGCGATCGGAAACGCAGTAAACGAAGAATTAAAGAGCCGTTTGCAGGCGTGGGGAGCGAAGGCGGGAACGGCAGGCGAAGCGCGGCCAAGCCGTTGAATCCTCCGCCAATGCGGTGAAACTCCTGCCAGCACCATCTGGTCGGATTAAACGTCCGCTGGGTTGAGCGAATGCGTGTGGTCGTGTCCGGGCGCGTGCGCCCGCATTCCCGCTCAGCCGCCCGCTGCGCGCAGCGGCAAGCGTATCGCGCTTTCGCCGCCGTCCGCGCCGTTGGGTCCATAGCGCCGTTCGATGAAATCGATCCCTTCTTCGCCGATCAGCACGATGGTGCTGCAGCGCGTGCCGTAGTTTTCGCCGAGCACGAACGGCGGCGACAGCAAGCGCTCCAGTTCCAGGCCGACGCCGGTGTCGGGCAGGGCGTCGTCGGGCGCGATCGTGGTGTCGGCCATCGCCGCCAGCAGCATCGCCAGGCCGGGATCGGCGCTGGACGGCGCGTCGCCGTCGCGGCGCAACGGCGCTTGCTGCGACGCCGGCGATTCCAGCCACGCCGACAGCGCGCGCGTGGCCAAGCCGCTCTTGGGCCAGGCCGCATCGAAGGCGCCGTTGGTCATCGCGTGCACGCCGGGCGCGACCGCGAAGGTTTGGAACGGGCCGTGGCCGGCGGGCGGGTGGTTGCTGCCGAAGCGCAGTTCCTCGCCGTCCCACAGCAGCAGGTTGAAGCGGCCGAATTGGCCGGCTTGCGGGCGCAACGTTTCCAGATAGTCCCGCGCGCTCATCGCGCCGCGCGCGAACTCGCGCACCAGCGCGCCGCGCGAACGCGGCGCGGTTTCCAACTGGCGCCCGTCGCGCACGTTGGTCACCGCGGCGAGGCGGCCGCGGTCGGACACCATCAGCCAACTGCCGCCCTGCGAGAGGTCGCGGCCGCCGTAGACGCGCGGATCGTCGGGATCGGCGCCGGCCGGCGCGGTCGGTCGCGGGTGGGCTTCGTCGCGGTTGGCGATCAGCGCCAGCGAGTAGCGGGGATGGTGTTGCCAGGCGAGGGCGATCAGGCACATGGCCCGCATTCTAGTCCCGCCGGCTATGCATAGTTGCTCACAGCGCGGCTCGCGCCACAACCGGCATGCGGCCTAAGGGCCCCCGGACCAATGGCAGAGGCCGCGGCCGCGCGCTGGCCATATTCTGGCCACCGTCTCATCGGCTGAGACCTGTCCCCGCTCTCCTAGCCGGCTCATGGGCCGGGCGGATCGCAGGGGAGAGGCAATCGATGAATCGTGGCGCCAGGATGTCGTTGGAGTTGTTCGCGCCGGCCCTGATCGTGGCCGCCGGCGCGCTCGCCGTGGGCACGCTGCCGGCCGACGCGGTCGCCGCGTCCAGCCTGCCGGGCGGTTCGTACGCGCGACTGGCGCAGTGTTTGCAAGTCGGCGGCCTCGGCATCGCCGCGGCCATGCTCGTCCATTCGCTCTGGCGCCTGTGGCGCTGGGAGCGCGGCAGGGAGCCGCAATGCGCCTGCGGCGGCCTGCTGTCGCGGCCGCGCCGCCACCGCGACGGCCTGCGCCGCTGCCTGGGATGCCGCCGTCCTCACCCGGAGATCTGACCATGCTCACCGCCGCCGCCATCCGTTGCACCGTCGGCCTGTGGCCGCTCGCGGCGATCGCGCTCGCGGCGGGCGAGGGCGGCGATATCGACGCGTCGGAGCGCCGCGATTGCGAGCGCCCGGAACCGGGCGCGGCGGACGCCGAGGACCGCGAACCGCGACGGCCGACTTGATCGCGATGGGGGCAGACGCCGGCCCGAGAGCCGGTTATACTTCCCGGCCCGCTGCCGGAGTGGCGGAATCGGTAGACGCAGCGGACTCAAAATCCGCCGCCCTTAAAAGCGTGTGGGTTCGAGTCCCACCTCCGGCACCAATATGCTGACCGTGGCGGTTCGTTGCGGTTCGCTGGTTAAGAAAAGAAGCCCCTTTTTAGGGGCTTTTTTGTTGCCCGAAGTTCGTAGAAGACCGCTGCAGACCGCTTGAGCCGGGGGCATGTGGGGGCAGGGGGCACCCAGGGGTATCTGAGCCCCTGTTAGAGCCGATGCCCCCATGGCTGCGCACGCCGGAAAATTCACCTTGGTGACCATCAAGAACGCGAAGTGCGGCGACAAGCCAGTGCGTCTGTTCGGTGGCGGCGGCTTGTACTTGGAGTTGATGTCCAACGGCTCTCGCTATTGGCGCCTCAAGTACCGGATCAACGGCAAGGAGAAGCGTCTTGCCTTGGGGTGTATCCCGAGATCTCGTTGGTTGCAGCCCGCGAGAAGCGGGATGAAGTCCGCATGGTGATTTGGGACCGGGTGGATTCGTCTGCCAAGCGTCAGACCTACCGTCCGTTAGCCAAGCTCTCCAGTGAGACGACCTTTAAGGCCATCGCTCAGGAGTGACTGGCTTTGCAGGTGAAGACGCTCGCCGCGGTGACCTACGGCAAAGCCGAATGGCTTTTGGGGATGGCTTCGAACGAGATCGGAAGCCGTCCTATCGCGGATATTTCCGCTCCTGACATCCTCGCCGTGCTTCGTAAACGCGATTCATCATGCAGGCAGCGTCCATTTCTTGGCTAGACTAATTCAATCACTGTGACGCCGGGGGCATACGTGCCGACGAGAGAAGATCTGATCGCGCATCTGTGGCAGGAAGTCATCAATCCGTTCGATGACGCCACCGCACTCGACAACATCATCGCTAACTGCAAGCGCCGGCCTGACGGTCCATTCGCGGGCGTTGGGCCGGCCATCGAACGAGCCTTGGCGGCCGGTGTTTCGGCGGAAGATATCTGCTTGCTGATGAAGGACGCAGCATACGAAGCGGTCTTTGGGACGCTGTACGCCATGAGTGATCCCGGCGTGGATGGCAACGAAGTCCTTGGTCTTTATGAAGAACTACTCTCATCGCCGAACGCTAGGTGGTGACCCGTTGGCTCGAGTTAGGAACGAGATCCGCTCGGCTACCCCGGCCGCTTCAATGCAAGCGGCTCTTAGGCGATGAAGACGCCGTGCATTTCGTAGTGCCGACGAGTCCCTCGCGGCGCTTGGGCGATCAACTCGTCCCAGCGCTTCTCGAAGTTGAACGCTCGCCCCGTATCGGTGGCGGCTCAGGTCTCTCCGACCTCAAGGGGCATCCTTTAGCGTCGTGGCTCGGACCTTCGCGCGGCGAATAGACAGGGACGTATGGCATGCAGGTGGCCTGGGCCGGCCTTACCCCGCGCGGGACAACCAATCGATGTCGATTGACGATACCTAGCCGTCGACCACATGTGCGTCGACCACGCGGAGATTCACGATCTTCTCCAAGATGGCGAGCATGTCGGCCTTGTTGTGATACGACTCGCCACCATTCGCAACGGGCTCGCCGTTCCTCCCCTTGATGCGCCAGCGCCATTGGCCGAAGGTTGGAGATTGAGCGGATATAAACCGCGCCAGTCCCGCTTCTTCTCCCGCCTTAATGCCCTCTCGGTAGATCTCCAAACGCAGCTCACCAGCCATATTGATCCCCCTATGTTGTCCAAGAGACAACGTAGTGGACGCATCCATCAGGCCAGCCGTAAACGGTGAGACCGCCGGCTCTACCATGCCGACCTGCCACTCCCGCTAGACTATTGGCATGTTTACCCGGAGACAAAGATGAAACGGGTGTTGTCATTCACGCTGCTTTTTATCGCCACTCCTGTCTTCGCGGCCGACAACGGGAGCCCCGCCGCTGTGGCGGCCTACACAAGATCCTCTCTTCTGGCATTCGTGTCGGACGACGATGCCTCGATGCCATCGCCATTGATTTTCCGCGCGACAAGGTCGTCAGGCGGCACTGTGCCCGACCGCTATGAAGTCAGAATGGGGCAGCCTCTCTTTGTCTCCCCAACAACCTTGTATCCAACTTGGAGCAAGGGAAGCCCAAGCTACGTTTTCGTTGTATTGCCTTGCGCAGAAGAGCCGAGGGCGCGAGCAAGGGAGGCGCCCGGTTATTTGATGGAATTTGAGCGAGAGAGTCAAAAGAGGCCGGGATACTACACGGATGTCTACCGCGCTCAGTATCAGTACGGCCAAGGCTCGGAGTTTATGGTTCTAGACATCCAGAACTCGAAGTCAAACTGTGGTGTCAAAGCCTACAGGGCCAAAGACGGTAAGGGAGGGCCTCAACTGGTTCCGCTGCGCGCGCAGGAGGTCGAACTCAAGGACGTGTTCGTTTGCGAGTTCAATGTGAGGTCTTGCGGATAAGCTGCGCGATCTCTACGAAACCCTGGGCGATTCGAAGGCCTTGATGAATATGACGGGTTCTGATTTTCTATGAAGATCGTTTACACCCTCTTGCAGGACTTGAAGAACAACCCGCTGCGAGTGGACCGTGTCCGCGCGACGACTCTCGACGACTCCAAACCCTACCTCGGGCTTGCGGGTGCGCAAGGCTTATTCGCCAGCAAAGAGTGGTGGCGAGCCATCATCGACGGCGATCTGGAAGTGGTGTTCTTTTCAGGCACGATACGCCGCCTGTTCATTCCCGGAATGCCGGGCGACGCCATCAGCGAACCCGATTTCGAATGCGTGTCCGAGGATGGCGAAGTTCGCATATCGAGTCGATATGCGAACGACGCCACCGATCTGGAATTGTTCCAGGTCGGAAAGAAGGTGAAGATGGCCTATGTACTGGATCAGTTGAAGGCGCCTCGTTCCGATGGCGCAACGGGCTACGCGGATATCCTGCTTGAATTATCGATAGAGGAGTGATCGGCGCCCGTACAGAACATTGCTGAAGTAGAGGGCGTCGCAAAGATCCGCGGCTCGGACTTTAGCGCGTCGGATCGATAGCGGCATGAGTGGGCGCCTCACTGGTCTGGACCAATCCTGCTTCTGCGAGTCGCCAGCTGTAGTGCCGCGTGCGCCGCCATGTATAGCGGCGGCGCCTTGTTCGCTCAGCGCTTTGGCGTAGCGGTTGAATGACCAGCCATGCCGTTTAGAACAGCAATTGCAGCTCGGCGTAGCTCGGGCGATGCCGCGCGATAACAGATGAGCAAATCCAATTCGTCATTGCCGACCATCGAGTCGTCGCGACGGCCAGCTATGATGTAAGTGAGGTCGAATTTAGCTCTGGCCAGCAATGCCATGTACGCGAGGTCTGGCGTTGACTCGTCCATTTCGTAGGCCGCTTGAGTGCGCAAGCTGACCTGGCCCGTTGCGGCCGTGATCGACTGGTTCATACCCAGTCTTTCCCTTTCATCCGCGATCCGTGAGCCGATTGTGCCTTTGTCGGTATGCATAGATGTGCGCCTTCCTTTGTGTGCATCTAGGTGAGCCTCCTTGCGTCTGAATCGAAACAGATATCCTCGGAACTGCTCATTCACTAGTAGCTCGAGGTGTCTCACTAACTACCTGCCACATCGACTAAGCCCAGCCGGGAAGCGGCTTCGGCCTGAGTGACTTGTCAATCCTCATCAGGCCAGTTGTAGTGGAGATAGGCGACAAAATTGTCATCGCTGTCGTAGATCTCAAATCTGTGCTTGATCCTGGCTGCCGCAAGAGCTGACGAGACCGCCATGGAATCCCGCATGAGCGTTTCTCGGTTGTTGGAATCTGCGTCGATCGAAGGCTTATCGCCACAGTCACCACAGCATTGCCGGAACACAAAATTGCTGTCGCCCTCAACGCGCACGGAGTACTCGCCCTCCGAGACGTGCAAGCCACCGTCGACAAGAAGCCGAACTAGCTCATCCTTGGATGGCCAGGGCGCGCATTCGCCAGAAAGGGCTAAGAAGCAGTTTGTCATCCGGTCTGATGCCTGAGGTGAACCGGTCCGCGGAGCGACTTCGGCTCGCGTAGGGATATGGGGCTTGACGCTTACGCGCCACGTCAGGGCGATCGTATCTCTGTCAGTCGCAACCTGCGAGATGGCCGGCGGTGCCATGCCGCCCATGCCGATCTGCCACTGGCGCTACCCCTGCCGCCTGCGCTCGATTACCTTCCCAGAGGCCGATGAGCCTGGTGAGGCCGTGGCCCTCATCGAGGAGGAGCGCGAGGCGGACGAGTGGGGTAAGGCGTCTAAGAAGCCAACTAAGAAAAGTTCGAAATCGCCAGTTTAGGAAGGTGCTTCGCGCTGGGAGTTGCCCGCCCACACCTGATCTTCTAGCCGAATCGCTGAGGGGGCATTTATGGGCGCAAGATGCCGGCTGCAAATTTCGAAAACATCGAATATTCAAAGTGTTATAAGTCTTTAGAGGTTTCCACCACCGCACAAAATAAGCCGGCCGTAGCGATTCGTTACGGTTCGCTGGATAAGAAAAAGAAGCCCCTCGTTAGGGGCTTTTTATTGCCCGGAGTTCGTCGGAGTCCGCTGTTGACCACTCGAAGCCGGAGGCATCTGTGGGGAGAGGGGCGCCTCGGGACATCTGAGCCTCTGTCAGAGCCGTTGCCCTCATGGTCGCCCGTTAGCAATTCAGGCCGTCGCGATCGTGCAGAAGTCGACTCAATCGTTGGCGGACGCATCGCACACGATCCGCATCCTCTCTCGAAGGCCGGCGAACTTCGGCTGGTGGAAGATAGGAGCCAGCCAGACACTTATTTCCGCAAAAGAACCCCAGGCGGATCGCGGTGCGGTTTCCAAGGCAAGTTGCAGTTCCCGCGCGGCAGCGTCCAGCGCTTCCTCGTTGACTATGCGATCTCCTGGCGCCCAGTCTTCTTCGCTGGGCTCCGTCGCTTCGCTGAGCAGCCGATGGAGCTTAAAAAGACGCCATTTCCAGGCAGGCCCCAAACCCTCGGCGATCAGTTCGTCGGCGCGCGCGATCAGTTCAAGATCCTTCCAGAGATAGGCGCGTTGGAGTTCGCAAGCGAGATCGGGCACAAAGCGGTCGCCCCATCGGCGAACGGCCTGTTTCGCCAGAAGAAACGCCGTTTCTTTAGCGCTCGTCCAGTTGTATCCCTTCAGCAGCATTGAAAATTCATCGGCATCGAGCGCTTCCGGGGCGCGCCCATCGAGCATGATGAGAACCACCTCTTGTCCAATTCCCTCGACGAGCGCGTTAGGCCCCTTATAGGCGTCGAAACGCGCGTTCGCCGCCGCGATTCGGTCGGCCGATGAACGGATTCGATGGGGGCCGGAATCACTCACTTTGAAGTCTCAAGTCGTTATCAGCCGCTTGAACGCTGTTCTGCGTCCCGGGCTTTGGTCGGAGGATCGAGCGAGGCATTTTCGTTCTCGTGAGGGCGACCGGATCTCTTGGGAAAGGATAGATCCGTCCTGGACGAATCCAATATGGCGTGGCTCGAATTATGAAGGGGCTTGCATCGGGGCGCGCTTATCGATGCGCCTCGGCAAAACGATGGATCCCATCCTGAATTTCGATCTTCCGTCCATTGCCATGCGCAAGGCCGCGCCACAGCAACCCGCGTTCGTTATCGTCGAGTTGCTCATTGAAGGGCTCCAACAAGCGAGCTTCGGAGACTCCCGCCTTCCGAGCCGCATGGGCGATATCGGCCAATCGAAGATAGTTCTCGCGATAGTCCATCCGCATCCCCTCCAATGCATGAGCGGCGACCGCGGCGTGCAGCCAGCCAAGAGGCGACGAGTTCAGCGATTTCTCCGCCGCAAGCACGCTGAGGTACATGAGTTTGAAGCTCAGCTTATCGTTCAAGCGTTTGCGAAGCTCAATTACCTCGATTCGGTTTAGCGCCCTCAGATGGCGGCTGAGGGCCAGCATCGTTTCGATTGGTTCGTCGGTTTTTGGCTTGAAGCGAAGACTGGTTGAGTCGATGCCTTCAAGCAGTCGGTGGCTTTCGAGCAGATGGCTCAATGAAGTCTCCTGGCAGATCGGTTAATCCTGACGAATCAACCGACGTAGAACTCCACGTCCGCGCGGCGTTCTACGGCCTCGGCCATTCGCTCCTTGAGGTTGCTGAAGCGATGCTCGATGTAGTCCCGCAATCCCGGTTCCTGGTCGGCCACCGCCACGGCGAGACAATCGAGCTGGCGGAAGAACTCCGGAGCTTGTCCCGGGCCGACTTCGTTGAACGTGCCCCAGTTGTCGCACAGATCGAGCCCGAGCCGCTCCGCGACGGGTCCGACGATCCGGCAGACGGCCTCGGTCATGACCGGGATATTGAAGCGCCGCTCTTCCTCGGTCTGCGGGTGGTTGATCAGCGCGACGACGCTCATCGGCGGTGCTCCTGCTTGCGCGCTCAGGCCGTCTGAAGGCCGGCGGTTCGGTGGGGAGGTGCGCCCAGAGAAGGGGCGGGCGAGGTCCAGTGTAAGAGGCCAGGCGGGTTGGGCGCGCTCCGCATGGCTAGGCGTCTCGCTAGGCGGTTGGCGTGTCGCCGCGGTCGCTCGCGACGCCCTCCCGTGGCCGGTGTCGGCGCGCTTTGCCGTAGCGGCCCCAACGCACATTCCTTCCTCGATCCGTTGAGTTAGTCTGAACCGGCCAATGACCTGCCCGAGGGGAACGACGTGACCGAACACGCCGCGTTGCAGGAGCTCAAAGAGGGGATGCAGTACATGCAGCAGCAGCTGCAGTTCATGGCCGAGGATCTGGCCCGGATGAAGGGCGAGTGCGCGGCGTACCGCGAGTTTTCGATGGAGTTGATCGCACGGGTGCCGTCGGGGGATTCGTCCTGCGCGCTGGGCACGGTGCGCGATCCTCGCCAGCTGGCGAACGCGCCGGATCTGCTGTTCCGCGAGGGCATGAGTCAGGCGATCGCGCATCTGGCGCATGCGGTAGGGCAGCAGACGCCGATCTGAGGGCGGGTTCGAGGTCCTGAGCGATCGCGCGCAAGCGCCCGCGTCCGACTCGCGCCGGGCTCGCTTCGGCTCTTCGGACCCAGGACGGTCGGCCGCGCCTTTCGCGGCCTCGGCCCGATGCCTGCCGCGCCCGTTAGGCGGCGCCCGTCCGTGCCGATGAACCCCGACTGTTCGCCCTGAGGCGTTTCGCCGCGCGGGGTTTAAAAGTGTGATTTGTAAGTACGCGTCCGCTTAGGGGATGGGTACGATCCGCGAACATGCGTCCTTCCCCCAAGCGCCCTACAAAGGAGTTGCCGTGCGCCAGATCCTCGCTTTCGCGCTGCTCGCTTCGCTGTCCTTCGCGGCTTTCGCTCAGTCCGTCGCTTTCGGCAACAAGATCCTGCGGGTCGGCGATCCGGTGGGCCGGGTGTTCGAGGTGGCCGGCCAGCCCAGTCGCACCGTGCCGATCGAGAACAAGTACGGGGCGCACGAGGGCGAGCGCCTGGAGTATTTCCTCGGCAACAAGACCGTGCTGATCACCGTGCGCGACGGCAAGGTGACTCAGGTGCAGGAAGTGTTCTGAGCCGCGGCGGCCGCGCCGAGCGCGCGGCCGCTTCAGCGGCGCAGCACGAACGCGCCGCTGTCGAGGGCGTCGACGACCGAACTCAGGACGGACTCCGGCGCTGCGTCGCCGGTGGGCAGCGCGTGCGCGCGCAGATCGCCCAGGTCCGCCAGTTGCGCGTGCAAGCCGGCGACGACGTCGGCGTCGTCGAGGCCGTAGCCGCGTTCGCGGCAGCGCCGGATCGCGGCGTCCAGCGGCGGTTGCAGCACCAGGTAATGCACCGGCGCGGCGAGACGGCGGAACGCGTCGAGAAACCAGGGGCCGATCACGCCGTCGACGACGGTCAGCAGTCCGCCCGCGGCGTAGCCCTGCGCGGCGGCGGCCAGCGCTTGGATCACCGCCGCGTTCTGCGCATGCGCTTGCGGCAGGAACGGCGCGATCGCGCCGTGCTTGATCGCGTGCCAGAAATCGTCGGCGTGCAGATGCGCCTTGGTCGAGCCGGGCAACGCGGCGAGGGCGCGCGCGAGCGTGGTTTTGCCGGCGCCGGGCGGGCCGGAGAGGATCAGGATGTGGCCGGCGAAATCGAGCGCGCCGGCGGGGGATTCGGTCATCGTCGAACGATGCGGCGCGAAGTCGGGTGGGCGGCTCAGAAGCCGCCGTAGCGCGCCATCGCCGCGGCGCAGACGAAGATGCCGGCCACGGCGACCAGTTCCAGCCGGATCAGCAGGCGCAACGCACCGACCTGACGCGGGTCGGGCAGGAAGTTCGGATCGCGCTTGAGCGCGCGGCGCCAGCGCATGAAGCGCACGGTCGGCAGGATCGACAGCAGCGCCACCAGCACGAACAGGCTGAATTTGGCGTGGAACCACGGGTTGTGGTCGTAGAAGGTGTGGCCCTTGATGCCGTAGATCAGCCGCAACACGCCGACCACCAACAGCAGCACCGCGCTCATGCCGTAGCCGGCGTCGAGCCCGGCCAGCCGGCGCAGCGCGGCGGCGTCGATGGGGCCGCGCAGCAGCACCGATTCGGCCACCAGCATCGAGATCAGCGCGAACACCAGCAGGTGGTGGGTGGCGGCGAGGAGCAGGTCGGTGAGCATGCTGGTAGCAGGAGATAGCGAATAGGAGATAGGAGATAGGTGGGGGCGATTGGGGATCGCGGAGATGCTGGACAGCGTGCTGCCGCTATCTCCTACCTCCTACTCGCTATCTCCCAGCCTCAAGCCGCTTCGTCGGTCGCCAGCGTCTTGTCGACGCGGCGGAACCACTCGCCCTCGCGCTGGACGAACATCGAGCAGCACTCCATCGGCGCCTTGTAGATGTGCAGCGACACCGCGACCGCGTCGGCGCTGGCGTTGCGGATGGTGTGGTACTCGTGCGGCGGAATCAGGCTGCCGGCGCTGCCGGGGCCGGCGTGCATGCCGCCGGCGGCGCGGAAGCGGAAGTTCTCGCCGTTGCGTTCGAGCAGCTCGAACTGGGTGATCTCCAACTCGCCGTCCCACACGCCTTCCACGCACCACAGGCCGCTGTGGTCGTGCATCGGCGTGCCTTGGCCGGGGCCCCAGGTCATCGCCACCACGCTGTAGCCCAGTTCGGGGCTGCGGTAGAGCTCGCGGCGGGCGTAGTGGTCTTCGATCGGGTCGAACACGCAGTCGGGCAGGTTCACGTCGCGGTCGCGGATCATCTTGCACAGGGTGTTGCGCAAGGCCGCGGTGACGGCGTGCTCGTCGCCGGCGGCGACCGCGGCGTCGATGGCGGCGACCAGCTTGTCGTGGCCGGGGAAATCCAGGTCGGGCAGGGCGTCGGTGGTGTTCATGCCGCCGATTCTACGCCCGTCCGCAGCTCGGCGAGAAATCCGCCCACGGCCGGGCCGAAACGGCCGATGTCGACCAGGAAGGCGTCGTGGCCCTGCGGCGACTCCAGCGGCAGGAAGCGCGCGTCGGCGCCGCCGGCGCGCAGGCCGTCGGCGACTTCGCGCTGCTGCTGCAGCGGGAACAGGATGTCGGTGTGCACGCCGATGGCCAGGGCCTTTTCGACCCGGATCGAGGCGAGGCCGCGCAGTACCTGTTCATCATTGTCGAGGCCGTCGCCGCCGCCGCAGTAATCGCCGATGTCGAACCAGTCCATCGAGCGGCTCAGATACAGATAGCAATTCGGGTCGAAGCGGCGCACGAACCGGCGGGCGTGGCCTTCCAGGTAGCTTTCGACCTCGAATTCCAGGCCGAAGGGTTCCTCGTCGAGGCGGTCGGAATCCAGCCGCACGCGGCCGAAGCGGCCGTCCCATTCCAGCGCCGAGCGGTAGGTGATGACGCCGAGCTTGCGCGCCATGCGCATGCCCGATTCGGGGTAGTGCGCTTCGTCGTAGCGGCCCTGGTTCCACTGCGGGTCCAGGCGGATCGCCTCGCGCTGCAGCGAGCGGATCGCGATGGAGAACGGCAGCGCGCGCGCCGCGCCGGAGATGTTGATGTGGGCGCGGGCCAAGCCCGGATGGCGGATCAGCAGGGCCAGCGCGGTCATGCCGCCCATCGAATTGCCGATCACGCAGGCCAGCCGCTCGATGCCGAGCGCGCGTACCACGTGCGCGGCGGCATCGGCGCCGTCTTCGACCGACAGTTCGGGGAATTCCAGGCGGTACAGGTCGCCGGTGGCGGCGTCGATGGAGGCCGGGCCGGTGGAGCCCTTGCAACTGCCCAGCGAGTTCACGCAGATCACGAACCAGTGGTCGCTGTCGATCGGCTTGCCCGGGCCGAGCATCTGCTCCCACCAGCCCGGCTCGGGGTTGCCGGCGTTGGCGGCGGCGTGCGCGTCGGGCGACAGGCCGGTGACGATGAGCACGGCGTTGTCGCGCGCGGCGTTGAGCTCGCCCCAGGTTTCGTAGGCGATGCGCGCGCCGGTCAGGGCGCCGCCGCGCTTCATCGGGAACGGCGAGGGCAGGTCGATGTGGCGGGTGCCGGGCGGAATGAATTCGGTCATGCCTTGCTCGTGTGGCCGGCGCGGGCCGGCGTTGGCGAACGGGTGGGTCGTGTGCGGCGGCCGCGCGCGGGGCGCGGCGGCGGTCGCGGTGCAGCCTAAACCATCGTCGCGGGGCGCGGGTGCGACCGGAACTGCGGTTGCGTTATCGCGATATGGCGGGAGTCGTCCGATCGTTGCGGTGC
Organism: Lysobacter sp. K5869; assembly: GCF_018847975.1. Classification (NCBI taxonomy): domain Bacteria; kingdom Pseudomonadati; phylum Pseudomonadota; class Gammaproteobacteria; order Lysobacterales; family Lysobacteraceae; genus Lysobacter; species Lysobacter sp. K5869. Next base: position 3,602,229 of record NZ_CP072597.1, read on the forward strand.
GCGGGCGCTTATGACGTCGGGGATGGTCGGTGCGAACGCGGCGCCATGTCCCGGGACCGAAGTCTTCGCTGCCGGCGCGGCGCTTACTCGACCACGCGGTCGATGGTCACGACCACGGTGTCCTTGCGGTCGCTGGCGACGGTTTGCGGCGCCGAGGCCAAATCGCCCGGCTGCGGAATCGCGTTGCCCGACGCGGAGACGCGCGCCAGCACCTGCACCTTGGGCAGCTGCGAGAGCTTCATCGTCGGCATCGGGCTGTCGCCGTCGTCCAGGCGGACCTCGAGCGGGAACGCGCCGAGTGGGTGCTTTTCGACCGCGACCGGCATCGGCGGGCCGCCGTCCTGGCGCGCGAGCACGAACACGCTGGCGCTGGCCGGCAGCTTGGCCTTGAGCGCGGGCGCGAGTTCGACCCGGACCTTGAGCCCGGGGCCGCTCGCGGCCGCGTTGCCGGCCGCGGCGCCCGCGTTCGGCGGCGCCAGCGGCTCCAGGCCGGCGTCCTTGCGCGCGCCGTTGATCTGATCGAGCAGGCTGGCCGCGGTGCCGGCCTGGACCACCGCCAGCAGCGGTTCCCAGGTCTTGGCCGCGTCGCCGGGGCGGTCGGCCTGACGCTGGGCGATGCCGAGGAACCAGCGCGCGCGCTGGTGCATGGGCTGTTGCTCCAGCGCGTGTTCGAGCATGCGCACCGCGTCTTCGTCGAAGCGGCGCTCGCGCGTGGCCAGGGCGCGCGCCTCGGCGGCTTCGGCGAGCAGGTCGGGATTGTCGGGGGCGAGCTTGAGCGCGCGCGCGTAGGCGTCGCGGGCCTTCACCGCCAGCCCCTCGGCGGTGTAGGCGCTGGCGAGCAGGCGCCAGCCTTCGATCTGGTTCGGGTCGCGTTCCAGTTCGGCTTCGAGCTGGGTGACCGCGTCGGCCAAGGTCTTGGGCGCGCGGCGTTGTTCGGGTTCGAGCGCGCGCGGCGTGCCCAGGCCGAGGTACAGCGCCAGCGTCGCCAGCGCGAGGCCCGCGCCCAGGCCCGCGCCCAGCGCCGGACGCGCGCGCCACAGCGGATGCAGCGCGTAGCCGAGCACGAACAGCACCAACGCCGCGCCCGCCGCGGCGAACACCGCGGTGGAACCCGAACCCATCGTCACCGCCATCACCATTCCTGATCCTCGTCGCTGCGCTCGTTGCGCGCCAGGTCTGTGCGCGTGCCGTCGTCCGGGCCGGCCGCGTGCGAGCGCGAACGCGCCAGCCGCAGCACCACGAAACCGCCGGCCAGCAACACCAGCACCGGCCCGAACCACAGCAGCCAGGTCTTGGATTCAACACGAGGACGGTAGAGCACGAACTCGCCGTAGCGGTCGACCAGGAACTCCTTGATCTGCGCGTCGCTCTTGCCCTGGCGCATCAGGTCGAGCACTTCGCGGCGCAGATCGTGGGCGATCTGGGCGTTGGAATCGGCCAGCGACTGGTTCTGGCACATCACGCAGCGCAGTTCGGCGACCAGGTCGTGGAAGCGGCGTTCCTCGGCGGGATCGTTGTAGCGCAGCGGCGCGGGATCGTTGGCCGGTTGCGCCGACAGCGGCGCGCAGAGCGCGAACGTCAACGCGACGGCGGCGGCCGCGTTGCGCAGCGCGGCGACGACACGGCGGCGGCCTCGCGCGGCGGCGCGGCGGTGGCTATCGCTCATCGCGTCTTCCCGAGCGCGTCGAGCTGCGGGATCAGTTCGTCGCGGACGACCTTGTCGGTCAGCGGCCCGACGAACTTCCAGCGCACCACGCCCTGGGCGTCGACCAGGAAGGTTTCCGGCGCGCCGTAGATGCCCCAGTCGATCGCCGCCTTGCCTTCGTAATCGGCGACCACGACGAAGTACGGATTGCCGAACTCTTCCAGCCAGCGCAGCGCGTCGGCGTGTTCGTCCTTCCAGTTGAAGCCGACCACGCGCAGGCGCTTGGTTTCGGCGAAACGGGTCAGCACCGGGTGTTCGTCGCGGCAGGCCGGGCACCAACTGCCCCAGACGTTGAGCAGGTACGGCGCGCCGCGCAGGTCTTCGGTCGAGAGCAAGCGCCCGGCTTCGTGCAGCACCGGCAGCGAGAAGTGCGGCGCCGGCTTGCCGATCAGCGGCGAGGGCAGTTTCTCGCGGTCGGGATTGCGGCTGAGCCACACGCCGGCCGCGAGCAGGACCGCCAGCGCGCCGAACACCGCCAGCGGCAGCCAGCGGGCCTTGTCGCGGCGCGCGCCGTTGTGGGGGGCGGGGGTGTTCATGCGTGTTGCTCTCCTGCGATGGTGCCTGCGGCGTCGATCGGTTCGCGCGGCCGCGGCGCCGCGCCCGCGCGCGCGTCGGCCTTGACCCGGAAGCGCCGGTCGGCCGCGGCGACGAAGCCGCCGAGCATCATCATCAGCGCGCCGAGCCAGACCCAGCGCACGAACGGCTTGATGTGCACGCGCACCGCCCAGGCGCCGTTGCCGAGCGGCTCGCCGAGCGCGACGTACAAGTCGCGGGTGACGCCGCGCGAAATCGCCGCTTCGGTCATCACCTGGCCGCCGCTGGCGTAGGCGCGCTTTTCCGGGTGCAGCACGGTCAGCTCGCGATCGCCGTCGAACACGGTGACGGTGCCGTAATCGGCTTCGTAGTTCGGGCCGATGCTGTGCTTGACGCTGTCGAAACGGAACGAATAGCGGCCCAGATCCAGGCTCTTGCCCGGCGCCAGCGCGACTTCGCGCTGCACGCTGAGCCCTTCGACCAGCAACGCGCCGACCAGGAACACCGCGACGCCGAAATGCGCCAGGGTCATGCCGAGCATTTCGGCGGTGAAGCGCTTGGCCCCGGGCCGGGCGCCGTCGCCGCGCAGGCGCGTCCACACGAAACGCGCGGTGCCGGCCGCGACCCACAGCGCGCCGCCGACGCCGGCGGCGACCTTGAGCGGGCCTTGCGGGGCGAGGAAGAACGCCGCGATCGCCGCGCCGATGGCGACGCCCGCCCACGGCACCAGCATCGCCGCCGGGCGCGAGGCCTGTTCGCGCTGCCAGCGGAACAGCGGGCCGAACGGCAGCAGCAGCACCAGCGGCGCCATCAGCAGCACGAACATCAGCGCGAAGTAGGGCGGGCCGACCGAAATCTTGCCGAGGTCGAGCGAGTCGGCGAGCAGCGGATACAGCGTGCCGAGCAAGACCATCGCGCAGGCCGTGGTCAGCAGCAGGTTGTTGGCCAGCAGCAGGGTTTCGCGCGAGGAGAACTCGAACGGCTTGCCCGGATCGTCCTGCGCCGACGGCGCGCGCAGCGCGTACAGCAGCAGCGAGCCGCCGATGACGACGCCGAGGAAGATCAGCACGAACAAGCCGCGCGAGGGATCGGCGGCGAAGGCGTGCACGCTGGTCAGCACGCCGGAGCGGACCAGGAAGGTGCCGAGCAGCGACAGCGAGAACGCGGCGATCGCCAGCAGCAAGGTCCAGCCGCGGAAGCTGCCGCGCTTTTCGGTCACCGCTTGCGAATGCAGCAGCGCCGCGCCGGCCAGCCACGGCATGAAGCTGGCGTTCTCGACCGGATCCCAGAACCACCAGCCGCCCCAGCCCAGTTCGTAGTACGCCCACCACGAGCCCAGGGCGATGCCGAGGGTGAGGAAGGCCCAGGCGACGTTGGTCCACGGCCGGGTCCAGCGCAGCCAGCGCGCGTCGATGCGGCCGTCGAGCAGCGCGGCGATGGCGAAGGCGAACGGCACGCTGAAGCCGACGTAGCCGGCGTAGAGCATCGGCGGGTGGATGATGAGGCCGGGATCCTGCAGCAGCGGATTGAGGTCGCGGCCTTCCGCCACCGCCGGCAGCAGGCGCGCGAACGGATTGCTGGTGAAGATCAGGAAGGCCAGGAAGCCGACGCTGACGATGCCCATCACGCCGAGCACGCGCGCGATCACCGGCGCCGGCAAGGCCTGCGAGAAGCGCGCCACCGCGCCGGTCCACAGCGCCAGCACCAGCGCCCACAGCAGCAGCGAGCCTTCGTGCGCGCCCCACACCGCCGAGTAGCGGTAGGCCACCGGCAGCAGCGAGTTGCTGTTCTCGGCGACGTAGCGCAGCGAAAAATCCTGGGCGACGAAGGCCTGGGTGAGGATCGCGAACGCGAACGCGACCAGGACCAGTTGCGAATACGCCGCCGGCCGCGCCAGCGCCATCCACGAATCGATGCCGCGCTGCGCGCCGATCAGCGGCAGCGCCGCCTGCAGCAGCGAGATCAGCAGGGCGAGGATGAGGGCGATCTGGCCGAGTTCAGGCAGCATGGAGCGGCGCCTTATGCAAGAGGGAAAGAACCGGGCCGGCGAGGTCCGCGCGGCGGGCGCCGCGCAAGCGCGCGCGGCGAGCGTGCGGCGACGGCGCGGCCGCGTCCGCCGCGATCAACGCGCGGCCTCCTTGCCGCCGGGCGCCGCGACATCGTGCTTCTTGTGCGCCTGGCCCATCTTGTCGGCCACTTCCTTGGGCATGTAGGTCTCGTCGTGCTTGGCCAGGATCTCCTCGGCCACGAAGGTGTCGCCCTGCATGCGGCCGGTGGCGACCACGGCCTGCTTCTCGCGGAACAGGTCGGGCAGGATGCCGGTGTACTTCACCGGCATCTGCGCGTCGCCGTCGGTAACCCGGAAGCTGGTGTCGAGCGAACCCGGCGCGCGCTGGAACGAACCGGCCGCGACCATGCCGCCGAGGCGGAAGCGCGCATGCCCGCCGGCTTCGCCGCGCAGGATTTCGCTGGGCGTGTAGAGGTAGGCGATGTTGCGCTGCAAGGCGGTGGCGACCAGGGCGGTGGCCGCGCCGGCGGCGGCGACCAGCCCGAGCACCCACAGCAGACGGCGGCGGCGGGTCGGATTCATCGGCTCAACTCGGTGGTGGCGTCGTCGCGCGACGCGGGGCGGGCCTGCGCGCGCTCGGCGCGCTGGCGGGCGAGGCGCAGTTCGCGGCGGATGCGCAGGTGGGTGGCGAGGTAATCCCAGGCCAACACCACGACGAACACGCTGTAGGCGCCGATCAGATACGGGACGTGGGTCATGCGCGCTTCTCCGCCGCCGGCGCGCCTTGCGCGAGTTCGGCGACCCAGGCCTTGCCCGATTCGCGGCGCAGGTTGTCGGCGCGCGCGCGGGCGAGCAGGGCGCCGACGAACCACAGCTTGGTGCCGATCAACAGCCAGATCAGCGGCGGCAGCATGCTGGGGTCCATGTGCGATTGGCCGAACATGTTGATGGTCGAGCCCTGGTGCAGCGAGTTCCACCACACCACCGAATAACGGATCACCGGCAGCAGCGCCACACCGACGATGGCCAGCAGCCCGGCCGCGCGCGCCGCGTTGCGGCGGTCGTCGATGGCGTGGTACAGGCCGATCACGCCCAGGTACAAAAACAGAAGAATGAGTTCGGTGGTCAGACGCGGATCCCATTCCCACCACGTGCCCCACATCGGCTTGCCCCAGATCGAGCCGGTGGCCAGGGTGATCAGGGTGAAGCCGGCGCCGATCGGCGCGCAGGCCATGGCCAGGATCTCGCACAGCTTGATCCGCCAGACCAGGGCGATGGCCGCATAGATCGCCATCAGCGCGAACACCGCCAGGCTCATCCAGGCGCTGGGCACGTGGATGTAGAAGATGCGGAAACCGTCGAGCTGCTCGCTGTGCGGCGGCGCCACGAACAAGGCGCCGTAGATGCCCCAGGCCATGACCAGCAGGCCCAGGCCGTAACCCCAAGGCGCCCAGCGCGCGGCGAAGCGGTCGAAGACGGGCGGCGAGCCGAGTTTGTGGAACCACAGGACGAGCGGATTCATTCGGCGGTTCGTTCGCGGTGTGGCGTCTGGGTCGCCGCGGCGGCCTGGACGGTTGGGGCGCGCCGGAAGCGCGCGGGCTGAAGACAGAAGGTCCGACTATGCCGCGGCGGCGTCAGTTCAACGCGATGCGGATCGCCGCAGCCGCCGCCAGCGGCGCCAGCAGCAATGCGACCGCCAGGATCGCGGCCAGCAGCAACAAGCCGCCGACCGGGTCCAATCCCTGGGCCGCCCGCGCCACGCTGCCGGCGCCGAACACCAGCACCGGCACGTACAGCGGCAAAGCCAGCAAGGCCACGAGGATACCAGAGCGCCGCATCCCGACCGTCAGCGCGGCGACCACCGCGCCGAGCAGGCTCAGCACCGGCGTGCCCAGCGCCAGCGACAGCATCAACACCGGCAATTGCTCGCGCGGCAGGTACAGCAATTCGCCCAGCACCGGCGCGGCGACCAATAGCGGCAGCGAGGTCGTCGCCCAGTGGGTGAAGGTGCGTACCGCCACCAACCAACCCAGCGGCACCGGCGCCAGCATCCATTGTTCCAGCGAGCCGTCGTCGGCGTCGCCGCGGAATAGGCTGTCCAGCGCCAGCAAACCGGCCAACAGGCAGGCCAGCCACAGCACCCCGGCGGCGACCTTGGCCAACGCCGCGTGATCGCCGCCCAGCGCCAATGCGAACAACGCCACCATCAACAACGCGAACAGCGCCGGTTGCAGGGCATCGCCGCGGCGGCGCCAGAGCAGGCGCAGGTCGCGCGCGATCAGCGCGCGGGCGGCGCCGAGCAGGCCGGGCGCGGCGGCATGGGGCGCCGCGCCTTGCGCGGGCGCGGCGTGAGCCGGCGCGGCCTGGGACGGCGACGCGGCGCGGGCCGGTTCGACGGGCGCGCTCATGCGGCCTTCTCCAGCATCAGCAGGCGGGTGCGCACCGGCGGGGCGGCATAGGCGCCGTGGGTGGTGACCAGCGCGGCGCCGCCTTCGCGCAGATGCGCCTGGACCATGCGGTTGACCAGTTCGATGCCTTCCAGATCCAGATTGGCGTAAGGCTCGTCGAGCAGCCACAGCGGCGCCGGCGACATCCACAGCCGCGCCAGCGACAGGCGTTTCTTCTGTCCGGCCGAGAGTTGCCGCGCCAGCGCGTCCTCGTAGCCGGCCAGCCCGACCGTGGCCAGCGCGCGCGCCGGGTTCTGGCTGGGGCGGCGGCCGTGCAGGCCGCACAGGAAGTCGAGGTTCTCCACCGCGGTCAGGTCGGCCTTGAGGCCGGGCAGGTGGCTCAGATAAGCGATCGCGCGGGCGCGCCGCATCGGGTCGGCCGGCTCGCCCTCCAGCGCGATCCGGCCGTCGTCGGCGCGCAGCAGCCCGGCCAACACTCTTAATAAGGTGGTCTTGCCGGCGCCGTTGTCGCCCTGCACCAGCAAGGCCTCGCCGGCCTCGACCGCGAAATCCAGCGGCCCGAACACAGGCTCGTCGTTGCGCGCGAAGCGCAGGCCGCGGGCTTGCAGCAGCGGTGGGGCGGCGGAGTGCAGGGCGGTCACCGTCGGGCGTGCGGCCGGCGGGCCGCGGATCGCGCAGTTTATGCGAGTCGCCGTGTTCAGTGAGGGCCGCGCCGGGACTTGCGGCGCGGGGCGGCCCCGCCCACTCTCGGCGGCTGATCGGCGCCGTCGCGAGGGGACATGGCCAGGGACAAGATCGAAAAGCTCAAGAAGTCGCGGGTGTACTCGTGCCCGGGAATCGACGCGGAGGGTTACGAAAGCACCTACCTCGCCACCGGCCACGACGACGCCGCGGCGCTGGCGCATCTGCGCAGCAGCGGCGTCGAACCCCTGGGGCCGGCGAAGTTCGAAGGCCACCGGCCGGTGCGGCCCACCGGCGATGGGCGGTTCGAGGTGCTGATCGGCGAGCGCGACCAGGCCGTCACCGATGCGAGAGCGCATGTGCTGTTCGTGGTCGAGGAGGCGTCCTTGGAGGGGCAGGATTTGCTGTCCAAGAATCTCAAGGGCACTCGCGAGGCCGAGGCGCGCCATGAGCGGGAGCGGCGCGAGATGGGCTGCGACGACGATTGAGGGCGGGGCGAGCGGCTCGATTCGATCAAGAAGGTCCGGCGGCGGGAGTAACTCGCCGCCTCAGTCGCCGACCCACTCCGTATGCTCGCTCGCCGCGGCCTCGTCCGGCCGCGCGATCAGCATGCGCAGCCGCACCGGCTCGCCGCGCTGCCACGCCAGCACCCCGGCCTGACCGAACTCGCGTGCCAGCGCGTTGCCGGCGGTGTCGTCCAGATCGGCCAGCAGCCAGCCGGGTTCGCGCCAGCGTCCGGCCTGATCCTGCGCCCAGGCCGCGTGGCGCTGCACGCCGGCGGCGTCCAGGCGCGCGATCAGGCGCTCGTCGGCGGCTTGGTTGGCGCTGTCGGAATGCGGCTGCGAGGCCGGGTTCCAGGCGCTGACGAACAGATAGCGCCCGGCCGGCCAATACGCTTCCAGGTCGCGCGCGGGGCGGCCCACGCGCAGGGGCAGGGCGTCGCCGTCCAAGGCCACCGCGTATTCGGCGGCGGCGTAGGCCAGGGCCAGTTCGGCGGCGTCGACCACTTGCAGTTCGCGCATGCGGCCAGTGTCGCGGCCGGCACGGCCGTGCGCAAATCCGGCCGACGGGCGGGCCGCGCGGCCTGTCCAGTCGCGCGCGGCGATAGCCACATGCCCACGCGTCATCGCCGCCGCCTCACCGCGTCTCACCGGCGGCAACACGGTTTTCGTACACTCGGTCCTTTCCATCGCGCGGCCCGCTTCGCCCATGACCCTCGCCACCAAGCTGCCGAAAGTCGGTACCACCATCTTCACCGTGATGTCGCAGCTCGCGCTCGAGCACCAGGCGGTCAACCTCGGCCAGGGCTTCCCCGACTTCGACGTGCCCCAGCGATTGGTCGACGCGCTGGCGCGGGCGATGGCCGAGGGCAAGAACCAGTACGCGCCGATGACCGGCGTGCCGGCGCTGCGCCAGGCCATCGCCGACAAGACCGAAGCCTGCTACGGCTACCGTCCCGACGCCGACAGCGAGATCACCGTGGTCTCCGGCGCCAGCGAAGCGATCTTCGACGCGGTCCAGGCGGTGGTGCGTCCGGGCGAGGAGGTCGTGGTGCTCGACCCGTGCTACGACTGCTACGAGCCGGCGATCGATCTGGCCGGCGGCCGCGCCGTGCACGTGCCGCTGGATCCGGTCACCTTCGCCGTCGATTGGGACCGGGTGCGCGCCGCCATCGGCCCGAACACCCGCCTGCTGATGATCAACTCGCCGCACAACCCGTCCGGCGCGATGTTCGACGCCGACGACATCGCCCGGCTCAGCGAAATCGTCGCGTCCACCGGCGTGTGGCTGATCTCCGACGAGGTCTACGAGCACATCGTCTTCGACGGCCGCCGCCACGAATCGGTGCTGCGCTACCCGCACCTGCGCGAACGCGCCTTCGTGGTGTCGAGCTTCGGCAAGACCTACCACTGCACCGGCTGGAAGATCGGGTACTGCATCGCACCGCCGGCGTTGTCGGCCGAGCTGCGCAAAGTCCATCAGTACAATAGCTTTTGCAGTTTCGCTCCGGCCCAATGGGCCTTTGCCGAGATGATCCAGGCCGAACCGGAGCACTACCGGCAGCTCGGCGCGTTCTACGAGACCAAGCGCGACGGTTTCCGCGAGCAGCTGCTGACCACGCGGCTCAAGCCGCTGCCGGTGCCGGGCGGCTACTTCCAGCTGGTCGATTACTCCGAAATCAGCGACCTCGACGATGCCGCGTTCTGCCGTTGGCTGACCATCGAGAAGGGCGTCGCCGCGATCCCGCTGTCGCCGTTCTACGAGTCGCCACCGGTGGGGCAGCGTATGGTGCGGCTGTGTTTCGCCAAGAATCAGGCCACTTTGGATGCAGCAATCAAGCGCTTGGTCGCACTTTAATTGCATTCTTGAGATGGATATCTCACCCGGTCTTGTCGTAAGCTTCAGGTTCGGTCTACTCTTTGAGGACGAGCGCCGTTAAGGCGGTCGGGAGAGAGCCGTAGTTTTCTATGGGGAGTTCATGGACAGAACGATCTACGTGAGCCGCGCGTCCGGCGCGGTCATGCAGTCGCTGCCTTGCGCAAAGGGGGCAGGACTCGCACGCCTTCGATCGCAAGGCGTGTCCTATGTCTCAGTTTGGTCGGCCCAGGTTTGGCCGCCGCAATTCCGATAACCGCAACGAGGACGCCACGCGCGCATGGCCCAATGGCCCGCGCCGCGGCTCCGACCGGACGACTGCGCGTACAAGATCAACCTATGGCAGGGGATAGCGTGAGAAATTCAATTGCAACCAGCCCGCGTCTGTGGATCGCGATCGCCCTGGCGGTCGGCCTCGCGGGTTGCGCCACTCGTCCGGCGCCCGACTTCGGCGGCCGCTGGAAGCCGGTGAACCGCTACGCGGAAGTTCCCGACGAGATTCCGCTGCACAAGTCCTACGTGTACTACCCGTCGCCGATGGACGGCACGCTCAAGAACATGCTCACCCGTTGGGCGAAGGACGCGAATCTGAAGCTGGATTACCAGCACTATTCCGACTTCACCCTGTTCCAGGGCGTGTCCCAGATCAACACCACCAGCCTGCCCGACGCGGTCTCGCAGCTCAACAGCGCCTATGCGGGGCACGGCGTGTCGATCAGCCGCGAAGGCGAGCAGATCGTGGTGCGGTCGGCGGGATCGGCGGCCACGGCCGCGCCGGCGCCGTAATCGCGCGTCGCGGCAACGGCGGGTAGCGGAGCGCGCGCTCCGCCGCTCGCGCAGCGCAAACCCAGGGGATGCAGCACAGATGTTCGGAAAGAACAAGAACGTTACTCCGCAAGTGGAGAACGCGGTCGCCAAGGCGGTCAATTACGAAGTCACCGTCGCCGACATCGCTCGGCGCAGCGAGAAACGCGCGTGGATGGTCGCTTTCGCGTCCGTCATCATGTCGCTGATCCTCGCCGGCGGTTACTTCTACTTCCTGCCGCTGAAGGAAAAGGTGCCGTATCTGGTCATGGCCGACGCCTACACCGGTCAGGCCACGGTCGCGCGCCTGCGCGACGACTTCAGCCAGAACAGCATCACCGCCAACGAAGCGATCAATAAGAGCAACATCTCGCACTTCGTGGCGGCGCGCGAATCCTACGACTTCTCGCAGATCGGCGACCGCGACTGGGCGACGGTGTACGCGATGGGCGCCCCGCAGGTGACCAAGGCGTACTCGATCGTCTACAGCAACAGCAATCCGCAGAATCCGATCACCTTGTTCGGCAAGAGCAAGACGATCCGCGTGCGCATCCTCAGCATCCAGCTGCATTCCGGCGACTCCGCGGTCAAGAGCGCCACCGTCCGCTTCCAGCGCACCCTGTTCGACAAGGACACGGGCAACCAGGAGCCGATGGACAGCAAGATCGCGGCGATCGAATACACCTACAAGTCCAACCTGAAGATGGACGACGCCAACCGCGTCCTCAATCCGCTGGGCTTCCAGGTCAGCAACTACCGCGTCGACAACGACTTCGCGCCGGCGCCGCCGCCGCCGCCGGACTATCCGGTCGGCTCGGGCACGGCCCAACCGGCCGCCGCTCAGCCGGCGCCGGGCGCCGCGCCCGCCGCGTACCCGCCGGGCACGGTGCCGCCGCAGCCGGGCGTTCCGCAGCAAGGCGTGCCGCAGCAAGGCGTGCCGCAGCAGCCCGGCGCCGCGCCGGCCGCGTACCCGCCCGGTACCGCGCCGCAGCAACCCGGCGTCGCGCCGGCCCCGAATCCCGCCTATCCGGCCGGCGCGCCGGCGGCACCTGCACCTGCACCGACCGGTACTGCGAATGGAGTCAGCACCCGATGAATTGCTTGCGTAAACAAAGCCTGGCCGCCCTGTTGCTGCTGGCGGTCTCCTTCCTGGCCCTGCCTGCCTCGGCGCAGGTGGTGCAGGAATACGAATACGAAGCCAATCGCATCTATCAGGTGCGTACCGGCCTGGGCATCACCACCCAGATCGAGCTGAGCCCGAGCGAGAACATCCTCGACTACAGCACCGGCTTCAGCAGCGGTTGGGACCTCAGCCGTCGCGACAACATCTTCTATTTGAAGCCGAAGAACGTCGACGTCGACACCAACATGATGATCCGGACGACGACGCACTCGTACATCCTGGAACTGAAGGTGGTGGCGACCGACTGGCGCGTGCTGGAGCAGGCCAAGCAGGCCGGCGTGCAGTACAAGATCAAGTTCGTGTATCCCAACGGCACCGAGTTCTCCGCGGCCAAGGAAAGCACCGAGGAGGCCACGGCCGAGCTCAACACGACGCTCGACAAGAACCGCCTGTACAACTTCGATTACCAGTTCTCCAGCCGTAAGAAGCAATCCTGGCTGGTGCCGACCAACGTCTACGACGACGGCCAGTTCACCTACATCAAGATCAACGCGCTCAAGGATTTGCCGACCGGCAACTTCCCGGCCGTGTTCGGACGCGAGCGCGAGGGCAGCGAAGACTTCGTGGTCAACACCACGGTCGAGGGCAACACCATCATCGTGCACGGCACGTATCCCTACTTGACCATCCGTCACGGCAAGAACGTCGTCGGTCTGCGCAGGAAGAAGCAGAAATGAGCCAAAACATGCCTCCCAATCAGCCGGGCCAGCCCGACAACGGCACTCCGCAGGATGGCGGCAGCAGCTACGGCTACGCCGGCGCCAACCCTTATTACGGTCAGGCCGGCGGCGCCGCCGCGGCGCCCGATCTGGACGCCAACGCGCCGATGCTCAAGAGTTCCGACGTCCAGCGTCTGAACCGCAAGGCGTTGCTGTTCCTCGGCGGCATCGTGCTGCTGTTGCTGGCGGTCGCGTTCTTCCTGCTCAAGAGCGCCACGAGCAGCGAAGAGAAGCCGAAGAAGGTCGACGAGGAAGTCATCAGCGTGCCGGACGCGCCGGTCGCGACCCAGCAGCCGCAGCTGCCGCCGTTGCCGCCCGATCCGGTGCCGGTCGAGCCGATCCCGATGGCTCAGCCGCCGCAGCAGCAGGCGCAGCAGCCGCAGGAAGGCGAGGGCCAGCCGGTCGAGCGCGGTCCCAGCCTGGTCGAGCGCCGCATGCTCGGCGAGAGCCAGGGCGGTTCCGGCGGCCAGAACTCCTCCGATCCGACCCAGCAGTACCTGGCGATGGTCGCGGCGCAGGGTCAGCCCGGCGGCGCCCAGGCCGGGCAGGGTGCCGCGGCCAACTCCGACCGCGACAGCCTGACCTCGGCTCAGCCGCTGTACAACCCCGACACGCTGCTGCTGCGCGGTACCTACATCCGCTGCGTGATGGAAACCCGGATCGTCACCGACATCCCCGGCTTCTCGTCGTGCGTGGTGACCGAGCCGATCTATTCGGTCAACGGCCGCCGTCTGCTGCTGCCGAAGGGCTCGAAGGTGTCCGGCCGTTACCAGAACGGCAACACCGACAGCAAGCGCGTGGCCGTGGTGTGGGATCGCATCACCACCCCGACCGGCCTGGACGTCAACATGGCCAGCCCGGCCGTGGACAACCTCGGCGGCGCCGGCATCCCGGGCCAGTACGACGCGCACTGGGGCAGCCGCATCGCCTCGGCGCTGCTGATCAGCCTGATCAGCGACGCGTTCAAGTACGCGGCGGCGAAGAACGGTCCGGAAAGCACCACCGTCACCCAGGGCGGCACCGTGGTCACCCAGCCGTACGAGAGCAACACCGCCCAGGCCATGGAGCGTTTGGCGAACCAGGCCCTGGACAAGAGCGTCAACCGTCCGGCGACGATCACCATCAACCAAGGCACCATCGTGAACATCTACGTCGCCAAGGACGTGGACTTCTCGCCGGTCCTGCGTTGATCGATACAGGCAACAGAGCGGTTACAGGCAATGGATTCGGATAATTCACCGATCGCGCAGATTTCCAACGACTTCCTGGACTACCAGTACCAGGTGCTCGGCATCCTGGAGTACATGAGCTCCCCGGACGTCACGGAAATCTGCATCAACCGCCCGGGCGAGCTGTACCTGGAAACCCGCGGCGGTTGGCAGCGCCTGGACGTACCGAGCCTGACCTTCGAGCGGGCTCGGCAGTTCTGTACCGCGGTGGTCAACGAGAGCAACACCGGACAGCGCATCACCGATGCCGATCCGGTGGTCTCGTTGACCTTCCCGACCGGACAGCGCGCGCAGTTCGTGATTCCGCCGGCCTGCGACGCGAACAAGGTGTCGATCACCATCCGTTTGCCGTCCAAGCACAACAAGACGCTGCAGCAGTATCAGGAAGACGGTTTCTTCGAGCAGATCCTGGAGTCGGGCGCGAGCATCACCGAGCACGACAAGGAACTGCTGGAGATCCGCGCCCAGCGCAACTACGCCGAATTCTTCAAGAAAGCGGTGCAGTACAAGAAGAACATCGTCGTCGCCGGCGCCACCGGCAGCGGCAAGACGACTTTCATGAAGTCGTTGGTCGGCCACATTCCCGACTACGAGCGTCTGGTGACCATCGAAGATGCTCGCGAGCTCTTCATCACCCAGCCCAATGTCGTGCACTTGCTCTACTCGAAAGGTGGACAAAGCACGAGCAACATCACGGCCAAGAGTTGTATGGAAGCGTGCCTGCGCATGAAGCCGGACCGCATCATCCTGGCCGAGTTGCGCGGCGACGAGTCGTTCTACTTCATCCGAAACTGCGCCTCCGGTCATCCAGGTTCCATCACCAGCTGCCATGCTGGCAGCACGGCGCAGACCTGGGATCAGTTGGCGTTGATGGTGAAGGCGTCGGCCGAGGGGTCGGGTTTGGAGTTCGCGGTGATCAAGCGCCTGTTGATGCTGACGATCGACATCGTCGTGCACATCAAGGCGCACGCGGGGCAGCGTTTCATCACCGGCATCGACTTCAGCCCGGAACGCCAGTTGGCCGCGAACTGAGACGGCCGTACGGGTGGGTGTCGTTGACAAAGCTGGCTGCAACGTGAATGATAACGTCGGCGATTTGGGTTCGCAGCCTTGTCGCTATCCATCTCATAAGGGACGGGGAGTGACGCCAAGGTTGGCGGACGGGGGGAGCTAGGGAATGTTGCCCGGGATCGAACTTACAAATTGCACGGGCTTGGCGGTTCCGCACGAGGTGATGCACCACGTCGTGCGCGTGGAATCGTCCTTCAATCCCTACGCCATCGGCGTAGTGGGCGGCCGACTGGTGCGCCAGCCCAAGACCCTGACCGAAGCCGTCGCCACCGTGCGCATGCTCGAGCGGCGGGGCTACAACTTTTCCATCGGCGTCGCCCAGGTCAATCGCTACAACCTCGGCAAGTACGGCCTGGACTCCTACGAGAAAGCTTTCGACGTCTGCCCGAACCTGCAGGCCGGATCGCGCATCCTGGCCGAGTGCTACCAGCGCTCGCAGGATTGGGGCAAGTCCTTCAGCTGCTACTACTCCGGCAACTTCGTCACCGGTTTCCGCCACGGCTACGTGCAGAAGATCTACGCCTCGATGCGCAACGGCCAGGCCGGCGCGACCGAAATGGGCGCGATCGCCGTGATCGAAAATCCCAAGGCCGGCGCCGCCGCCGCGCCGGCCGCTTACGCGCCGGGCCGGCGCACCGCGGTCGCCCGCGCCGAATCCATGGTCGCCGCGCGCGTGCGCGAGCCGGATACGGCCGCGACCCAGGCCGCGCTGTCCGCCGCCGCGTTGGCCGCGCCCGCGCCGATGCCGGTCGCCGCGGCCCAGCCCATGGCCGTCGCCCAGACGCTGCCCGCCCAGCCGATGCCGATGCAGGTCGCGCCGGTCGTGGCCGCGGCCCTGCCGCAGCAGGTGCAGGCGCAGCAGCCGGTCAGCGTGTCGTTGATGCACGGCCCGGCCGCGCCGCAGGGCAGGGCGCCGGCCAAGCCGCCTTCGCAAGGCGACCAGGCCTTCGTTTTCTAGCAGGGATGTTCGCTTTTCCCGGCCCAGATTCCGCCGGACCTTCACGCCAGCTCAGCCACCGTTTCGTTCCTCATTAGTCATTAGATCAGCACGACCGTTTTTCTCCACCGACCGCGTCACCTACGTTCCAAGCTCGATTTCGCCCACAACGAACAGAAGGGATATCTCATGAATTCCAACATCTACGTCAAGAACTTCGTTTCCGCCTTCCTCATGGCCGCCGTGTTCGTCGCCCTGCTGGCGCTGCCGGAAGTCGGTTTCGCTCAGACCGCCGATCAGGCCAAGAAGAGCGTTTCCGGCTTCATGAACAACCTGAACTCGCTGCTGAACATCGCCTCGATCGCGATCGTCACCATCGCGGTGATCTTCGCCGGTTACGGCATCGCGTTCGCCCACAAGCGTCTGTCGGAAGTCGCGCCGGTCCTGATCGGCGGCTTCCTGATCGGCGCCGCGGGCCAGCTGGCCAAGATGCTGATCGGCGACAAGGTCGGCACCGACACCAGCTCGGCGCTGGTGACGGCCATCCTGCAGAACTATGCATAAGAACGTGCTGTTCCGGGGCTGTACCCGCCCGGCCATGTTCATCGGGGTGCCGTACGTACCCTTTACGTTCGGAGCGGGCGCTTGCCTGCTCCTTACGTTCTACGTCGACATGTACTGCATCGTGACGCTGCCCATCGTGATCGTGATCATGCGCCAGATGGCGCGTCGCGATGAAATGATCTTCCGCCTGCTCGGACTGCGCCTGCAGTTCCGTTTCAGGATGAGGAATCTGCAGCAGCACCAGGGCATGTGGGTGTTCACGCCCAACGCTTATCGCAATCCGGGCGACAAGAAAAGCTGAGACTGACCCGCAGCCGCCGTGCGCCTCGCGCATGGCGGCTGCACCCGGTCCGGGAACCCTAGCCCCGCGCCGGACGTTCGATCCGATCGTACCCACCTCACGGAAGCGCCGACCTCTACATGTTCACGCCCGATACTCCCATCAGCGAATTCATTCCGCTGTCCACGCATGTGGCGCCCACCGTGATCAAGACCACCGGCGGCGATTTCATGCTGGTCTGGCGCCTGGGCGGTTTGCCGTTCGTGGGCCGCGAAGAGTGGGAGCTCGAGCACCGCCACAACACCTTCAACCGGCTGCTGCAGACCCTGCGCGCGCCGGACTTCACCAACGTGGCGTTCTGGGTGCACGACGTGCGCCGCCGCCGCCGCATCAACACCGAGAACAAGTTCGGCCAGCTCTTCAATCAGGATCTGTCCGACGGCTACTACGCCTCGCTGTCGGCGCAGAAGCTGATGCAGAACGAGCTGTACCTGACCATGCTGTACCGGCCGGTGGTCGGCAGCAAACGCTTCGTCGAGAAGTCCGCCAGCGCCCAGGTGCTGCAGGAACAGCAGGACCAGTCGGTCGCCAAGGTGCTGGAGCTGGCCGGCAACGTCGAGGCGGTGATCAAGGACTACGCGCCTTACCGCCTGGGCATGTACGAGGCCAAGAACGGCATCGTGTTCTCCGAGGCGCTGGAATTCTTCGGCTACCTGCTCAACCGCCTGGAAGAGCCGGTGCCGGTGCTCAACGCGCCGGTCTACAACTACCTGCCGGTGAGCCGTTTGACCTTCTCGGCCAAGTCCGGCGACTTCGTGGTGACCACGCCGACCGGCGCGAACCACTTCGGCGCGATCTTGAACGTCAAGGAATACGCCGAGGGCACCTATCCGGGCATCCTCAACGGCCTGAAGTACCTCGACTACGAATACGTCATCACCCACTCCTTCAGCCCGATGGGGCGCCATGACGCGCTCAAGGTGCTCGACCGCACCAAGGGCATGATGGTGTCCTCCGGCGACAAGGCGGTCAGCCAGATCGTCGAACTCGACTACGCGATGGACCAGCTCGCCTCGGGCAACTTCGTGCTCGGTGAGTACCACTTCACCTTCGCCATCTACGCCGAAAGCCAGGAAAAGCTGGCGGCCCAGGTGGCGTCGGCGCGCGCGGAACTGTCCAACGCCGGCTTCGTCTCGGCCAAGGAAGACCTGGCGATCACCGCGTCGTTCTATTCGCAGTTCCCGGCCAACTGGAAGTACCGCACGCGACTGGCCAACGTCAGCTCGCTGAACTTCCTCGGCCTGTCGCCGCTGCACAACTTCGCCACCGGCAAGCCGCACAACAACCCGTGGGGCGACAGCGTGACCACGCTGCAGACCACCAACGGCCAGCCGTACTACTTCAATTTCCACGCCACCCATCCGGCGGAAAACTCGCTGGGCGAGAAGGCGATCGCCAACACCATGGTGATCGGCAAGTCCGGTACCGGTAAGACCGCGCTGATCAACTTCCTGCTCAGCCAGGTGCAGAAGCTCAAGCCGACGCCGACGATCTTCTTCTTCGACAAGGACCGCGGCGCGGAGATCTTCGTGCGCGCCTGCGGCGGCAACTATCTGGCGCTGGACAACGGTCAGCCGACCGGCTTCAACCCGTTCCAGTGCGAGAACAACGAAACCAACGTCCAGTTCCTCGCCGACCTGATCAAGGTGCTGGCCAACAAGTCGCAGTATTCGGCGCGCGAAGACGAGGACATCTTCCGCGCGGTCGAGAACATCCTCGACACGCCGATGCACCTGCGCAGCATGACCAACTTCCAGAAGAGCCTGCCCAACATGGGCGACGACGGCCTCTACGCGCGCCTGCGCAAGTGGACCGCCGGCAACTCGCTGGGCTGGGTGTTCGACAATCCGGTGGACACGATCAACCTGGAGAAGGCGAACATCATCGGGTTCGACTACACCGATGTCATCGACAACATCGAGGTGCGCGTCCCGGTCATCAACTATTTGCTGCACCGTCTGGAGCAATTGATCGACGGCCGCCCGCTAATCTACGTCATGGACGAGTTCTGGAAGATTCTGGACGGCGGCGGCGCGCTCAAGGAATTCGCCAAGAACAAGCAGAAGACCATCCGTAAGCAGAACGGCCTGGGCATTTTCGCCACGCAGAGCCCGGAGGACGCGCTGGCCAGCGACATCTCCGCCTCGCTGATCGAACAGACCGCGACACTGATCCTGCTGCCCAACCCGAACGCCAGCCGCGAGGACTACATCGAAGGCCTCAAGCTGACCGACGCGGAATACGAAGTGGTGAGGAGCCTGGACGAGCGTTCGCGCTGCTTCCTGGTCAAGCAGGGCCATGCGGCGACGGTGTGCCAGCTCAACCTGCGCGGCATGGACGACGCCCTGGCGGTCATCTCGGCGTCGACCGACAACATCGAAATCATGCACCGCGTCCTGCAGAACGCCGCCGACAAGGCGGGGATCAGCCCGGACGACCTGACCCCGGAGCAGTGGCTAGCCGACTTCTACGCCAACCGCAAGGGCTCGGGCAAGGGCAAGGCGGTTCAGGCCGAGTCGCGCACCGCGCGGGCCTGACCCGGGCCGGGCGCCGGCCACGTTACAACCGAAAGGATTGGCTGTATCGCAGTAACCGCCGCTGGCCCGGGAGCCCGCGGCGGCCACTCAAGGAGAGTCACGATGCACCACAAATCGTCCGCTTTGCTGTTCGCGCTGTTGCTCGGCGCCGGCGCGATGTTCGTGCCGCGGCCCGCGCAGGCGTTCTGCACGTTCAACTACTACTACTGGCAGTTCATGGGCGCGTGCATGACCCAGCCGACCCAGATCCTGAACAAGGTCGAGTGGGTGTCCAGCTACACCCAGGACGTGTCCAAGTACAAGAACTGGATCGACCAGGTCAAGAAGAACAAGGAACGCTTCGAGCAGCTCAACCCGGGCAATTTCAACCTGGGCGAGATGACCGGCACGCGGGTCCAGATCGAGGATCTCAAGGAGCGCCCGGTCGGCGAAGGCGTGGACGCGGTGTGCGGCGAGAAGGGCCGTAGCGTCGTGGCCGACGAGCAATACAACATCTGCAAGGCGAAGCAGCAGCTGATCAATCGCCGCTACAACCTGATGGTGAAGATGTTCAAGGACGCGGAAACCCGCGATAAGAAGATCGCCGACATCCGCGCCAACCGTGGCGGCATCAGCGGGGCCAAGGATGCCGGCCGCCTGATCGCCAACACCAATACCTCCATGCAGCTCAAGGCGGGCACCGTCAACGACGGCCAGAACTACCTGATGACCATGGAGCTGTACACGTCGATGATCGCGGTGCTGGACGACCAAATGGCGAAGACCGCGCGCAGGGCGTTGACCAACGAGGGCGCGAACCAGAAGGGCCCGTTCGGCTTGCCGCCGATCGCGGGCAAGGTGGTGCAGGGCGTGGCGCTCAAAGCAGGGCTGTCGCTGGCCCAGTCCCGGGAACTTTGACGCCGGACGATACCGGATTGCCGTCTTTCAATTTCAAGGAATCTCGATCATGAAGCAGACCGCCTCTTCTTCGTTCCACACCCTGGCCATGGCCGTCGCCCTGGTCGTTTCCGCCGGCGTCGCGCTGGCGCCCGCTCCGGCGCACGCGCAGTGGGCGACCGAGTTCACCCAGGGCATGAACTACGCCAAGCTGATGCAGTCGGCCAAGACCCTGTCCGACCAGTACACCAAGCTCAAGGATCAGCTGAGCACGCTGCAGAAGCAGTACGACCAGCTCAATCCCGGCAACTTCAATCTGGGTTCGATCACCGGCTTCCGCGACGACAATCCGGAGTTCAAGGAGCGCGGCACCAACGAAGGCATCGAAGCCTGCGAGAAGGGCCGCAGCAACGTGGCGACCCAGCAGCTTGCGATCTGCCAGAAGTCCGTGCAGATCAGCAATCTGCGCTTCAACGCCATGGTCAAGATGCTCAAGGACGTCAAGACCCGCGACGACGAAATCCAGAAGCTGATGAAGCAGCGCGAGAAGCTGACCGGCGCGCAGGACAAGGGCAAGCTCGACGCCAACACCAACGACATCGCCCGTCTGCAGACGCAGATGGAGAACGATATCCAGAACGGCAAGTACACCCTGGATACCTATACCGCGATCCTCAACACCTTGAACGACGACATGGTCGCCACCGCCAAGCGCGCGCTGACCAACGAGGGCGCGAGCCAGAAGGGCCCGTTCGGCCTGCCGGCGATCGGCAAGGTCGTGCAGGGCGTCGCGCTGAAGGGCGCGCTGTCGGTCGCCGGCAAGCGCGACCTGTAATTCGGATCGCCGCCGCGGGGAGCGGTGGCGGACGAAGCAACGACAAAGTAGCGGTGGGCCGCCGGCCCGCCGATGGAGACGGAAAGACGTATGGACATCCACACCGTATCGCTGGGGACCGGCTCGCTGCTGGACTGGCTCGACTTGCACGTGCAGCTGCAGAACATGGAGTTCTTCTCGCTGATCAAAAGTCACGTCGACAAGATGATCATGAAGTTCCAGGGCAACCTGCTCAAGCGAGTGGCCCAGGTCATCGGCGCCGTAGCGGCCTCGATCGTGACCCTCTGGATCATCGTCCAGGGCTTCCGCATCGCCACCGGCCAATCGCGCGAGCCGATGATGGCGCTGGTGGTGAATTCGCTGAGGTCGGTCCTGATCGTGGGCATGGCGGTGACCATGGCCGGCACGGTCAACGTCAACTACGTGGCTCTGACCGACGGCCTGAGCGGCGTGGTGCGCAATGTCGTGACCGGCCGCACGGATGAAGGTCCGTACGAGGACATGGACAAGGTGCTCGGCATCCTGCAGGCCGGTCTGGATCTGGTCGGCTCGGTCAAGGTCGGCGAAGACCCGATGGTCAACGACACCAAGAACCGCGCGATGACCATGATCGGCGTCGGCCTCGGCGGCCCGGTCATCATGGCCATGATCGCCATGCTGTTGAACAAGATCGCTATGGCTCTGTTCATCGGACTGGGGCCATTCTTCGTCCTGTGCTTGCTGTTCGATCAAACCAAGGCCTTGTTCCAACGATGGTTGTTCTATGGCATAGCCACGATGATGTCGATGGGCGTGCTGATCGTGATGACGACGATCTCCATCGATCTCGTATTGGCGGTAGGCAGCGCGTTCTGGGCGACGGACTTGTTGGGATTAACCAACAGCAACGAAAGCATGATGAGTCTTGCGCTGCAGCAGGGCGGTTTGGGTACGATCCTGTCGGCGTTGATCGTGACCGCGCCGCCGATGGCGGGCGCGTTCTTCAACGGCGTGTTGGGTAGCTTCAATCCGTACAACTCGTTCCAAAGCGGTGGTGAGTCGTTCGGTAAAGCCGCTGAGGCGCGTGCGAGGGCTCAAGCCGCCGGTGGCGGATATACGCCGCCGCAGCCGCAGGTGTCGCAGCCGGCGCCGGGGCAACCGGGCGGTCCTGGCCAGTACGCCAACAGGCCGACGGGCTAACGGTTTCATAGGAGATTCGAGTCATGCGCAGCGGCAATCGTTGGTTCTATTCGTTGGCCTTGGTTGTCGCGGGACTCGTTGTCGGTGGCAATGTGAGCGCGGAACAAGGGTGTGGGGATGGGTACGTTCCGACCACCACGCCGGCGGGCGTCCAATGCATGCCGATTCCTGGGCTGTATCGCGAAACGCCGGGTTCCGACTCGCCGCCGCCGGCTCCGCCGATACGTTGGGCCAGCCGTTGGGGCGCGATCGCGATGGACAACGCTTCCGGGAAGACCGCTATTGTCGGAAGCATGTCCAGCCAGAAGAAGGCCGAGAAGGCCGCGGTCGCTCAATGCAAGAGCAAGGGCGGCGGCGATTGTCAGGTGAAGATTTCTTACGCCAATCAATGCGGTGTTTTGGCGTGGGGCAACAACCGGATGGTCACGGCGAATGGGACGAGTCTCGAGGAAGCGTCCGAAAAGGGGCTCAATCAGTGCAGGCAAGAGGCGGGCACCGAGTGCGAAATCTTCTTCTCGGATTGCAGCTTACCCGTGCGGATTCAGTGAAATTGCTCGGATAGTCGATCATCCGGTTTCGTTTTGACTTCGGCGCTCCTCTGGGGCGCCGAAGTCGTTTGTGGGATGCGTTTATGCATTGGAGGCGGCATGGAATATGGTCCGCTGAGCGCTATTCGCTTAAATTCGTTGCGGACTCTGTGGGCGCAGGGAAGGAGATGAGCATGTGGAGAGCTGGTCGTAAGCTCCATGTCCTTGCTTGGTGGGTCGCGATGATCGCAGCGGGAAATGTACGAGCCGAGCAAGGCTGCGGCGACGGATACATCCCGACCACCACGCCTAATGGTGTTCAATGCATGCCCATTCCTGGGTTGTATCAAACGCCCGCGGAGGCGCCGGCTCCTACGGTTCCACGGAGTCGGTGGGCTGATCGCTGGGGCGCTATCGCTACGGATAGCGCTTCAGGCAGCACCGGTATCGTCGGCAGCATGTCCAGCGAACGTAAGGCGAGGCAAGGCGCGTTGGCCCAGTGCAAGAGCAAGGGCGGCGCCGATTGCCAAATACAGATCACTTATTCGAACCAGTGCGGCGTGCTGGCGTGGGGCAACAACAAGATGAGCGCCGCTCGCGGCGCTACTCTCGAAGAAGCCTCAAAAATGGCCATCGACGAGTGCGAGCGCGGCGCTGGTACTTCATGCAAAGTTTTCTTTTCGGACTGCAGTTTGCCTGAGCGGAGATAGCGGCGTGGCGAAGCGGCAATCGTTGGCTCTGCGTCATTGCGGCCGCGCTATTCGCGACCGACGCAAAGGGGCCGGTAGGTGTCCGAGCGCTGCGCGCATTGCGCGACGGTTGGAAATTCCCTGGAGCCGGAGAGTGCGACGCTCGCCAGCGGCTTGTTTCGCCGGGCCGTCTTGCGGTAACCGTTCGACGTCGATGGCGCAGGTTGAACTTCGACCCTCCTCAAGCCTGCATGCAACTGTGATAAAACACCCACACCGCACACGCCGCAGGTCGGCGAGGTCCGCATGAAGTTTTCGCCCCATTGCGCATTGATGCTCGTCGCGGCCCTGATGGTAGGCTGTAAGCCTGCTTCGGCCCCGTCGTCCGCCCAGACCTCGCCGGCCGCCGCGCCGGCGGCTCCGGCGGCCGCCGCGGCGGCGCAAGTTGAGCAAGGAAAGCAGGTGATGAGTCCGCTGCAAGGTCTGCTGGATGTGTTGGCCGCTCAGGGCGGCGCGACGTGGTCGGCGTTCGAGAGCGCCGCTGGCGTGCACTGGCGCGACCCGGCGCCGCAGGACAATCCCGATTCGACGTCGCCCGAGGACGCGCGTTACCGCGCCGGCACCTTGTTGCTGAGCGGCTTCGGCCTGGTCGACGTGCCCGACGGCAAGACCGGCGCCGAGGCCGGCACCCGTCAGGCCAACGAAGGCGAGGTTGGCGCCACGCTGAACGGGGACGGCGAGCGCGTGCATTCGCTGGTGCTGGTGAAGTTCTACGCCAACGAGAACTACCTCGAAGTGCTGCAGCGCCAGTTCGGCGCGGGCGCGTCGGTCAAGCCGATCGCCGGACAGTGCGAGTTGGACTACGGCACCACGGCCGAGAACACCCAGGCCAATCAGTTCTTCGAGCTGCGCTTGACAGACACGAAAATCGTGTATGCTGAGGGCTATGTGGACGACGGCGGCAATCAAGGCCCCGGCACCACCACGTATCAGTTCACCCTAACCAAGCCGGCGCAGAAGATCGCGTCGATGCGCTGTAAGGAGCTCTGAAGCCTCTGACGGAGGCTTGCGGTACCCGGTCCCGGTAAGGACCACACACAACTTAACGATCCAGTCTATCCATATAGGAACAGCATCATGGCTGATAGACGTGAGAAGGCAGCGGCCACTGCCCACGAGTACCACCAGGGTACGATCGCGAACTTGGACGACGCGATGACCCGGCGATTGGTTGCTTCTACGGTCATGACCGAGAGCAACGGCGGTGATCTGGCCATCACCAACAAGCAAGGTTACGTCGGTCGCTATCAAGCGGGAGCCGGTTGGCTCGCCGACGCCGGCTATGTCGACAAGAACAAGCTCGACGCCGCGATGAAACGCGACGGCTTCGACCCTGCCACCGTGCGCGGCGCGGAATGGAAATGGGCGAGCGCCGGCGGCATGACCCGCTTCCTCGACGACAAGTCCAACTGGAACCACGGCCTGAGCCTGGACCAGTACAAGGGCTCGGCCGAGCTGCAGGACAAGGCCTTCAAGACCAACAGCGACCAGGCCTATCGCCAGGCGCTCAAGGCCGGCGTGCTCGACGAAGACTCCAAGCCCGAATTGGTCGCCGGTTTCCTCAAGGCGCGCCACATCGCGGGTTACGGCGGCGCCGTGGCCGCGGTCACCGGCGGGCGCGCAACGCGCGACGCCAACGGCACCAGCAACTACGACTACCTGCACGACATCACCCGCAATCGCGACGGCCTGAATCAATACATGGCGCGCGATCCGAAGACGCTGTCGCGCGGCGACGAGCCGCAGCCGGCGCGTCCGGCGGCGAGCGCGAACGCGCCGGCGATGGCCGACGGCCTGCTCAAGCACGGCGAGCGCGGCGCGGACGTGCGCGCGATGCAGGAAGCGCTCAACAAACTCGGTTACCGCGACGCGCAGGGCCAGCCCTTGCGCGCCGACGGCGACTACGGCGACCGCACCGGCGAATCGCTGCGCGGTTTCCAGCGCGCGCACGGGCTCAAGGAGGACGGCGTCGCCGGCCCCAAGACCCTCGACGCGCTCAAGCAGGCGGCGCAATCGCCGCTGCTGTCCAATCCCGCCCATCCCGACCACGGCCTGTACAAGGGCGCCGTGGACGGCCTGGAAAAGCTCGGCCCGAACGCGTTCAAGAACCGCGACGAGCTCGAGCGCACGGCGGGCACGCTGGCCTACGAAGCCAAGATCGGCGGCTTCAAGCAGATCGACCACGTCGTCCCCACCGCCAACGGCGCAGGCCTGTTCGCGGTGCAGGGCGGGCTGAGCGATCCGGGCCATCAGCGCCTCCACGTCGACAAGCAGCAAGCGGCGAATCAGCCGCTGGAGCAGTCGACCTATCAGGCCAAGCTCGACGCCCCGCAAGCGGCGCCCAGCCAGGACACGCAGAGAAACCGAACCCAGGGCCTCTGAGCCGCGGCAACGCGTTCGCGTACGGATCGCTTCGATCCGCGCGCAACGCGTCGCCACGGCGGCGGTCGCCCGGGAGCGCGCTGCGCGCGGCTTCGGCCGCGTCCCGTCCGCCTCGGACCGCGAGCCCGGCCACGGCCGATGCGACGACCTCATCGATCAGAACACCCGATCCATGCAACCGATCAAAACCTCCATCACCTCTGCGAACGCACCGCGGCGCCCGACGCCCGCACCGCGATTCCGGCCCGCGCTCGCGCTGGGGCTGCTGATCGCGACGCTGGCCGGCTGCAACGCCGCGCTCGCGCTGGGGCTGCTGATCGCGACGCTGGCCGGCTGCAACGCCGCGCCCGATGCGACCGCGCAGAGCGCTTCCACGGCGGCCTCCCAGGCCGTCGCCCAACCCGACGCCAAGCCCATGCACGACACTCAGCACACCGTTCCCGCCATCGCCCCGCCGTCGCCCGGCGCCGTGCTCGACGCGATCTACGACGCGCGCGGCGACGGCTCGGACTCGTACGAAGTCGCCAACGGTTCGGTCGCGACCTTCTGGTACGGCTACGAATTCGACTTCGGCGGCAAGCGCTACTACAGCGGTTTCGCTTACGCCACGCCGGAAAAGTACGGCAAGGAACGCGACGAGGAACTGCCCGCGCCGGACGCGCTGGTGACGCTGTCGCAGGCGACCTTCGAGCGCAGCGGCGACGCCGCGCAGCCGTGGACGCTGCTGGGTTCGCAGCCCTCGCTCGGCGAATTCGGTCGCTACGAGCGCGCGCCGACGGTGGACAAGGCGCGCGAGATCGCCCGCTTCGTCACCGACGGCGGCGGCGAAGTGCTGGCGGTGCCGTCGAGCCAGAGCATCAACGAAGGCATCAGCGCGCATTACTACGATCTATTCGTGCGCACCCACAGCGACGAACTGCCGGGCAATCCGGGGCCGTGGCGCTACGCCGGCAACGTCGATGCCGGCAGCGACAACGCCGACGGCTGCGCCACCGACGCGGTCGACGCCAAGACCTTGCCGCCGTGCGTGAGCAGCAAGGGCGCGATCGCGTTCCAGGCGGCCGGCGGCGCGTTGCCGCAGATCGCGGTGGCGATGTCCGGCACCGAGATTTCCGGCCCCGGCCAAGTGCGCACGCTCGATAGCGGCGAC
The DNA here is from genome assembly GCF_018847975.1 of Lysobacter sp. K5869. Lineage (NCBI taxonomy): Bacteria > Pseudomonadati > Pseudomonadota > Gammaproteobacteria > Lysobacterales > Lysobacteraceae > Lysobacter > Lysobacter sp. K5869. The sequence continues at coordinate 3,629,023 of NZ_CP072597.1, forward strand.
CGCGCGCTGTACCGCTACGACGACAAAACTCAAGCGTACCGCTCGACCGCGGCGCGCTGATCCGATTACCGAACACCCACGACAACGACACGACGCGGCCAGCCGCCGCGACGAACTAAACCAAGAGAGAGGACGCCATGGCGCACGACTACAGCAAAAAGGAAGTTCTGGACATCGTGGAGCGCGAAGCCAAGCAAAGCGGCATTCCGCGCGACGACTTTCTGCGCTTCGCCTACATCGAAACCGGCGGACGGTTCGACGAGAAGGCCGCGCACCGCAACAGCAAGGGCGAAGTGACCGCCGCCGGCCTGTTCCAGTTCGTGCCGGACACCGCTAAGGCCTACGGCATCCACGGCCGCGAATTCGATCCGGTGGTCAACACCGACGCCGCGGCGAAGCTGTACCTGCACAACCGCGAAACCCTGACCAACCGCCACGCCACCGACGGCCGCGCGTATTTGTCGGGCAAGCCGGAGCCGGACGGCATGGACATGTACCTGGCGCACCAGCAGGGCGCGCGCGGCTACCGCTCGATCCAGACCGCGATCGCCACCGGCCACTTCCTCGACGAGAAGACCCGCGAAAATTTCCGTCCGAACATCTCCAGCGAGGATTGCGAAAAGATCCTGGGCATCACCAAGAAGGAGTTCATGAAGCTGCCCGATCGCGAGATGGCGCAGAACTTCGTGAAGTACTGGGACACCAAGTACGACCGGATCGCGATCCCGGAGAAGAACATCCAGCCGCTGCGCGACGAGCCGCACGCGCCGAAGCAGCCGGCCGCGCAGCATCAGCCGGCGCCTCATCAGCCCGCGCCGCACCAGCCGGCTCCGCACCAGCCCGCCGCGCAGCAACCCGCCGCGCAGCAGCCGGCGGCGCCCAAGCCGGGCGCGGCGGCCGGCGGCATCGCGCTGGAGTCGGCGTATCAGCTGACCCTGCAGTACGACTACGTCAAGTACGGCTTCGGTTCCAAGAACGTGGACAGCGGCAAGGTCGATTGCTCGGGGTGGATCACCCACCTGCAGAACTCGACGATGAAGGAGATCAACGCCAAGGCCGGCCACACCGTGTTCTCCAAGGACGAGATGTTCTCGCCGGGCTACGACAACGCCGCAGCGCTGGTGCGCAAGTCCGAGCAGCGGTCGGGCGTGATGATCGAAGGCAAGGCGGTGACCGCCGCGGTGCTCAAGGAAGGCATGATCATCGGCGAGGACAACGGCCGCACCTCGTGGGACAAGGGCTTCTACAAGGGCATCGACCACATCACCATGGTGGTGCGCGATCCCAAGAGCGGCGATCTCAAGATCAGCCAGTCGCGCGGCGGCGAAGGCGTGGAGTTGAGCTCGGTCGACGATTACCTCAAGTACAAGCACGGCAAGGGCGTGCAGCTGTACGCGACCGACCCGCTGGCCGAAGCGCGCGAACTGCTCAAGGACCGCGGCCAGACCCGCGGCCAGGCGCCGCATGCCGAAGCCAAGCACGAGGCCAAGGCCGAGCCCAAGCACGAGCAGCCCAAGCCCGCCAACGCCGGCCACGGCGCGCTGGCCGACGGCGTGCTCGACCGCAACGAGAAGGGCCGCGACGTGCGCGCGCTGCAGGAAGGGCTCAACAAGCTCGGCTACACCGACGGCCACGGCAAGCCGCTGTCGGCCGACGCCAACTTCGGCCCGCGCACCGAGGAAGCGGTGCGCAAGTTCCAGCAGGCGCACGGCTTGAAGCCCGACGGCGACGCCGGCCCGCTGACGCTGGACGCGATGAAGAAGTCGCTGGCGCATCCTCAGTTGTGCGATCCCAAGCATCCCAACCACGGCATGTATCAGGACGCGACCCAGCAGTTGCAGAAGCTCGGCGGCTTCAAGTCGGCCGACGAACTGCACCGCACCGCCGCGGCGCTGACCTACGAAGCGCGCGTCGGCGGCATGGACAAGATCGCCCAGGTGCTGCCGAACAAGAGCGGCACCGGCTACTTCGCGGTCGGCGGCGAGCCGAGCGATCCGGCGACGTCGCGCGCTTACGTCGACAAGGCGTCGGCGGCGAACCAGTCGGTCGAGCGCAGCAGCGAACAGCTGCGCCAGGACGTGCCGGCGCAGGCCGCGCAGCAGCAGACCGAACAGCAGAACAAGGCGAAGACGATGGCGGCCTGATCGTCGTCGGGCGCGCCGCGCCACGCCGTTCGCGGCGTGCGCGGCGGCGCGGGGCAGGGCGCGTTCGCCGTCGCGACGGCGAACGCCGCCTCCCGCCGCGCATCGCGCCATCGCTTCACGCAACGCCTTGCGCCACCCGCATCACCGCAATCGTCTTTCCACCGAAATCCGGAACCGGCCGATGAATCTCCAACGCAACGCTCCGTCGCTCCTCGCCGTCGTGCTGTCGCTCGCGCTCGCCGCGTGCGGCCAGCAGCAGGCCGGCGCGCCATCGTCCCCCGTGGCGCAGCCCGACGGCTCGGCCGGTTCCACCTCTACGCCCGCGGCTCCTGCCGCGTCCGCCGACGCCGCGACCGCGGCGCCGTCCTCCCCGCAAACGCAGCCCGCCCCGATGACCACCGAGATCCCGCAAGGCTTTTCTTCCTACGCCTCCGAAGCGATCGGCGACAACCAGCGTTGCATCGCCGGCGCCGCCAGCGACGAGGACGGCATGAACCAGCACCCGGTCGCCTACCTCGCGCAAGCCTCCGGCAAGCCGATCTGGACGCGCACGCTGGACCTGCCCGCCGACACCTACCAAAGCCGCGCCACCCATTGCCTGCGTCAAGGCGATGCGCTGTACGTGCTGCTGCAGTCCGACACCCAGCCCGCGCAGGCGCTTTCGCAGACCTTGCTGCGCGTGGTCAAGCTCAACCTCGCCGACGGCGCGGTGCAGGCCGGCGCCGATGTCGCGGTCGGCGAAGGCGACGGCGCGTTCTCGGCGAGCGTCGCCGAAGGCGCCAAGCATTTGCGTTGGGAGAACGGCGGCGTGGTCGTGTCCGGCCAGTACTTCGCGCTCGACGCGCCCGATCAACGCAAGGATTTCTCCGCCGCGCTCAAGGCCGATCTGAGCCGCTGAGCCGCCACTCATCCCGTTCCATCGCCGCGGCCGCGAGCCGGGCGCAGACAAGGAGTTAGCCATGGGCAATAAGGAAGAATTCATCGCCGATCTGTATCCGGCGGCCGTGCGCGTGTCCAAGCAGACCGGCATGTCGGCCGAGCTGATCCTGGCCCAGGCCGCGCTGGAAACCGGCTGGGGCGAGAAGGTCCTGCCGGGCACCAACAACATCTTCAACATCAAGGACAGCAAGGGCTGGGACGGCCCGACCAAGAGCTTCAACGTGTGGGAGATCGAGGGCGGCAAGAAGGTCTGGAAGGACCAGGATTTCCGCGTCTACGGTTCCATGGACGAAGCCTTGACCGACCGGGTCAAGTTCCTCAAGGAAAACGGCCGCTACGCCAAGGCCGGGCTGTTCGACGAAGGCACGCTCGGCGATCTGAAGAAGGAAGCCGGCGCCTTGCAGAAGGCCGGCTACGCCACCGATCCGCATTACGCCGAGCAGCTGGCCAAGGTGTTCAACGGCCCGACCATGCGTCGCGGCATCGCCCTGGCCGAAAGCCGCGGCGCGCCCGAACTGCCCGAGCACAAGCCCGGCGAACACAAGCCGGGCGAACACAAGCCCGCCGCGCCGGCCAAGCCGGCCGACGCGATGGCCGACGGCCGCCTGCGCCAGGGCGAGGACGGCCCGGCGGTGAAGGCGATGCAGGAGCGCTTGAACGAACTGGGCTTCCGCGACGCCAAGGGCCATCCGCTCAAGCCCGACGGCGACTTCGGCCCGGCGACCAAGCACGCGCTGCAGCAGGCGCAGCGCGCCTACGGCCTGGACGACGACGGCGTCGCCGGTCCGAAGACGCTGGACGCCTTGAAGAAGGCGCCGCCCGAGAAGGCCGCGCCCGAAAAGGCCGAGCCCGGCGCGTTGCTGTCGGATCCGGCCAACCGCGACAACGGCATGTACAAGCAGGCGGTCGCGGGGCTGGAAAAGCTCGGCCCGAACGCGTTCGGCAACCGTCAGGAGCTCGAGCGCGCCGCCGGCACGCTGACCTACGAAGCCAAGGTCAGCGGCCTGAGCAGCATCGACAAGGTCGTGCTCAACACCAACGGCACCGGTTTGTTCGCGGTGCAGGGCGAGCTCAACGATCCGGCCGCGCGCCGCGTCCACGCCGACAAGGCGCAGGCCGCGAGCGTGCCGCTGGAACGCAGCAGCGAGCAGCTGCGCCAGGACGTGCCGCAGCAGGCGCAGACCCCGAACGCGCAGACGCAGGAGCGCGCGCCGAAGGTCATGAGCGCCTGATCGGGCCGCGAGGCACGGAGTAAGACGCGCGCCGCGGGGAGGCGGCGCGCGCGAAGCAAGGACGACAGCGCTGCGCCACCGGTCCGATCCGGTCGCGGCGCCGGCGCAGGATGCGCCGCCAAGGACGGCAAGCCGGGACGCGGAGTCAGGGACGGCGCAGCGCGGGAGCGGGCAGGTCGGGGAGGACCGGCCCGCGCAACGCGCAGCGACGCGACGCGGCCAGGGAGCGGACGCCAAGGACGGCGAGGCCGGGCGCCGGGGCCGAAAGGCCCCGGCGGGCCGGAAGCAAGGCGGATGCGAACGGCGTGCGGCCGTGCGCAGACGCGCGACAGGCTAGCTGCGACAGTGCGGCACGGCAGTTCGAACGAGGAAGACAAGGCATGAAATCGCAAAACACGCGTTGGACCGGAACCTTGCTGCTGAGCGCCCTGTTGGCGCTGGGCGGCTGCGACCTGGCCTCCAACAGCCAGCCGGCGGCGGCCGCGCCCGATCAGGCCGCGGCGGAAAAGCCGGCGCGGCCCGCGGCGGAAACGAAACCGGCCACGGCCTGCCCGTCGCAAGATTTCGACGCGTTCCTGGCGGCGTTCGCCGACGACGCCGATGTGCAACGCGCGTTCACCGAGCGCCCGCTGCGCAGCGAAACCGTCGACGCCAACGCCGACCCCGAGCCCAAGCCGGTGACCGCGATGCTCGACGGCGACGCGCTCACGTTCCCGCTGATGGCCAGCCGCGCCAAGCAGCAGGCCGAAGGTTTGGTGCTGAGCCAGACCGAGCTCAACGGCGACAAGCAGGTGCTGCTGGCCAAGCCCGACACCGATTACCAACTCTCGTTCTTCTTCCGCAAGGGCGAGTGCTGGACCTTGTACCGCATGCGCGACGACTCGCTGTAACCCTCTGGCGCGACCGGTCTTTCATCAGGAGCCGACATGTCTTACCAAGACGTCATGAACACCATCCTGCCGCCGCAGCAGGGGCGTTCGCCGCACATCACCGGGCACTACGGCGAGCACCGCGGCAACGGGCCGCACGGCGGTTCGGACTTCAACTACGTCGGCGGACAGGCCGGCGTGAACCTCACCCATCCGACCCTGCATTCGCCGGTGGCCGGCACGGTCGAGTTCGTCGGCGGCCGCTACGGCACCGTCACCATCGTCGACGGCGAGGGCAACCGCCATCAGCTGCTGCACACGCAGAGCCAGTCGGTCGTGGTCGGCCAGCGGGTCGAGCCGGGCACCACGATCGGCACGATGGGCGGGCGCGGCCCCAACGGCGAGGCGCAATACGCCCAGCACGTGCATTACCAAATGAAGGACGCGCAGGGCAACAACATCAACCCCGAAACCTTCTGGAACCAGCGCGAACACGGCGGCCGCACCGCCGCCGCGCCGGTCGCCGCGGGCGCCGACGGCGTGCTGCGCCAGGGCGAACGCGGGCCGGAAGTGCGCGCGCTGCAGGAAACGCTCAACCGTCTGGGCTATCGCGACGACCAAGGCCGCGCGCTCACGCCCGACGGCGATTTCGGCGAACGCAGCCGGCAGGCGGTCGCGCGCTTCCAGCGCGAGAACGGCTTGCACGAGGACGGCGTCGCCGGCCGCGACACGATGAAGGCGCTGCGCGACGCCGGCCCGCGTCAGGCCGGCGACGAACGCGCGCTGATCTCCAACCCGAACCATCCCGACAACGGCATGTACCGGCAAGCGCTGGCCGGTTTGGAGCGGCTCGGGCCCGAGGCCGGTTTTCGCGGCGCGCAGGATCGCGAGCGCGCCGCCGCCACGCTGACGTACGAAGCGCGCGTCAGCGGCATGAACCGGATCGACCACGTCGTGCAGAACGTCAACGGCAACGGCGTGTTCGCGGTGCAGGGTGGCTTGAACGATCCGGCCCATCACCGCGTATACGCCGACAAGCAGCAGGCGATGAACCAAAGCGTCGAGCAATCGAGCCAGCGTCTGGCCCAGGACGCGCCGGCGCAGCAGGCGACGCAGCAGCAGAGCCAGCAGCAACAACACCAGCAGCACCAGCCCCCGCGCATGACGCTGGGCTGAGGCTGGGCCCGGCTCGGCCGGGAACCGCCGCGCGGGAGGCGCGGCGGGTGTGGAAAGCGGGCGTCGGCCGGCAAGGAGGCCGCGACGGCGCCGCAGTTCGATCGGTACAGGCCGCCGCGCCGTCGGTGGAGGCGGCGGACCCGCGCCGATCGAGGAACCCCGCAGGCCAGGGACGGCGTCGAAGTCTCTGCGGGGTTCGCGACAAGGAGGTCCCGGCTTCGTCCGCGAGGGCGGGGCAGGCACGGCAGGCTCGATCGCTAGGGAGATCGAGCCTGCCGCTGCCGCTTGCCTCGGCCGCGCCCGGGTTCGACCGAACCGGCGGCTGGGGGTAGGCTGCCGGTGTACGGCGGCCAAGGATCGCGACCGGACCCGCTCCGGCAGGGAGACGACGATGAATTCGCAATCGCAAGACCAAACGCTGCGGGTCGGCACCGAAGCCAGCTCGCAAACCCTCGACGAGGTGCGCCGGGCGCAGCAGCGCAATCTGCTCAGCAGCCCCAGCCACCCGCAGCACGAGCAGTTCGCTCATGTGCGCGTGTGCCTCGACCGCAACGACGCGGCACGCCAATTCAGCCCCGGCGAACGCGACAACCTCGCCGGCGCGCTGCTGGCCGAGGCCACCCGCGAACGCCAGCGCGTGGACCACGTCGCCTTCAGCCAGGACGGCAAGCGCGCGTTCGCGGTCGAGGGCGACGCCCCGGCGCAGCGGATCTGCTACGTCGAGGCGCAACAGGCCGCGCAGCAATCGCTGCAGCGCAGCAGCGAACAGACCGATCAGCTGGTGCGCGAGCAGACCTTGCGCGACCAGCAGCGCCAGACCGAGCGCGAGCGCGAGAAGGAGCGCGAAACCGAGCGCCAGCGCCAAACCCCCGATCGCGACGACGAGCGTCAGCAGCAGCAACAGCAGCCGTCGGCCGCGGCGCGCGCGCTGACCCGCGAGCGCGACTGAGCGCGCCGTCGGCGCGCAGGCCCAGGAGGACCGCATGAGTTTGAACAACGAATACCAGCACCACGTCCGCACCAAGGGCAAGTACCAGATCGTCGCCCTGACCCGCGATTCGGATTTCGTCGAAAACGACGTCTACGGCTACGCGGTCCTGTCCTCGGACGGGGTCAAGCTGCGTCACGATCTGACCCTCAGCGACGCCATGAAGTGGGTGGACGAGGAAATCCTGCGGGAATTGTTGTCCAACGGCAGCCTTTCGCCGGATATGATGGCGCAATCGCGCCCGGCGGAGCGTTCCGGGCTCCGGGCAGGCCGGAAGCGACGCTGACCGACAGCGGGTTCGGGGATCAAGCAGGAAGTAAAACGTGAAAGGGAAGGCGATTGGCGCCATCGTGGCGCTGTTGGTGACCGCGGTTGCGGGTTTGTATCTGTCCGGCTACTTCACCCTGATGCTGCTCAAGCTCAGCGCGCCGCTGGCTTGGGACACCTATCTGCAATACGTCAAGGCGCTCGACCTGCCGCAGGTCAAGCCGTACGCCAACAAGATCAAGATCGGCGGCATGCTCGGCTTCGGCTTTCCCGGCGTGCTGTACCTGGGCCTGCTCTATCTGATCTTCAAGCCCAAGAAGCAGTCCATGCACGGCGACGCGCGTTTCGCCAACGCCGGCGACCTGGACAAGAAGGACATGTTCAAGTCGACCCCGACCTCGATCGTGGTCGGCAAGTACAACGGCAAGCTGGTCCAGCTCAGCGGCCAGCAGTTCGTGATCCTCGCCGCGCCGACCCGTTCGGGCAAGGGCGTGGGCATCGTCATTCCGAACCTGCTCAACTACCAGGCGTCGATGGTGGTGCTGGACATCAAGCAGGAAAACTTCGACCTCACCAGCGGCTGGCGCGCGGGGCAGGGGCAGGAGATCTACCTGTTCAATCCCTTCGCCGAAGACCGCCGCACCCATCGCTGGAATCCGCTGACCTACGTGTCCGCCGATCCGGCGTTCCGCGTCTCGGACCTGATGAGCATCGCGGCGATGCTGTATCCGGACGGCTCGGACGATCAGAAGTTCTGGGTCAGCCAGGCGCGCAACGCGTTCATGGCCTTCACCCTGTACCTGTTCGAGGCCTACGACGACGCGCAGAAGGTCGGCTTCCCGTTCGCCACCCAGCCGACCATCGGCGCGGTGTTCCGGCTGTCGTCCGGCGACGGCAAGAGCGAGCTCAAGCCCTTCCTCAAGGGCCTGTCGGAGCGTCCGTTCCTGAGCCAGAACGCGAAGGCCGCGTTCGCCAACATGCTGTCGCAGGCCGACGAGACCTTCGCCTCGATCCTGGGCACGTTCAAGGAACCCTTGAACCCTTGGATCAACCCGGTGCTCGACGCGGCCACCGCGACCGACGACTTCCTGCTGACCGATCTGCGCAAGAAGAAGATGACGATCTACGTCGGCATCCAGCCGAACAAGCTGGCCGAGAGCCGCTTGATCGTGAATCTGTTCTTCAGCCAGATCATCAACCTCAACACCCGCGAACTGCCGCAGAACAACAAGGAACTGAAGCACCAGTGCCTGTTGCTGATGGACGAGTTCACCTCCATCGGCAAGGTCGACATCATCGCCTCGGCGGTGTCGTACATGGCCGGCTACAACATCCGCCTGCTGCCGATCATCCAGAGCATGTCGCAGCTCGACGCGACCTACGGCAAGGACGTCTCGCGCACGATCATCACCAACCACGCGCTGCAGATCATCTACGCCCCGCGCGAACAGCAGGACGCCAACGACTACTCCGAGATGCTCGGCTACACCACGGTGCGCAAGACCAACATCACCCGCGGTAAGGACATCTCGCGCAGCGAATCCGAGGAACGCCGCGCGCTGATGCTGCCGCAGGAACTCAAGGCGATGGGCTTCGACAACGAAGTGTTCCTGTACGAAGGCATCCCGCACCCGGTGAAGTGCGACAAGATCAAGTACTACCAGGACAAGCTGTTCACCCAGCGCCTGCTGCCGAAGGTCACCGTGCCGATGCTCGACATCAAGATCGGGTAAGCGGGCAGGGCGCCAGCGCCAACGAAAAGCCGCCGGTCTCCGGCGGCTTTTTTTATGACCCCCGGTCGCGTCGCGACCCCGACCGCTCCCTGTAGGAGCGGCGTGAGCCGCGACCGCACCACCGCGCCCACGATGAACGTTCGACGTAGTTGTGTGCCCGCGGTCGCGGCTCGCGCCGCTCCTACAGGGACTGCGGCCGGTCCCGTTCCTAACTCGCTTACTCGGGCCATAATGCCCGCAGACCCGAGCCCGCCTTCCGCCCCCATGAACGATCTGCGCATCACCCTGATCCAAGGCGCCACCCGCTGGCACGACCCCGCCGGCAACCGCGAGTACTACGGCGAACTGCTCGGCCAGACCCAGGGCATCACCGACCTGGTGCTGCTGCCGGAAACCTTCACCAGCGGCTTCAGCAACGACGCCATCGGCAACGCCGAAACCATGGACGGCCCGACCGTCGCCTGGATCCGCGAACAAGCGGCCCGGCTCGGCGCCGCGATCTGCGGCAGCGTGCAGCTGCGCACCGACGAGGGCGTGTTCAACCGCCTGTTGTTCGCCACGCCCGACGGCGCGCTGCAGACCTACGACAAGCGCCACCTGTTCCGCTACGCCAAGGAACACGAGCGCTACGCCGCCGGCCACGACCGCCTCACCGTGGAATGGAAGGGTTGGCGGATCTGCCCGCTGGTCTGCTACGACCTGCGTTTCCCGGTGTTCTCGCGCAACCGCTTCGACGTCGAACGCCCCGGCGCGCTCGACTACGACCTGCTGCTGTACGTCGCCAACTGGCCGTCGGCGCGCGCCTACCCGTGGAAGACCTTGCTGCGCGCCCGCGCCATCGAGAACCTGTGCTACGTCGCCGGCCTCAACCGCGTCGGCACCGACGGCAACGGCCTGCATTACGCCGGCGACAGCGCCGTGATCGACTTCCTCGGCCACCCGATCAGCGAATGCACCGACGAGGAAGTGGTGGTCACCACGACCTTGCAGGCGGCCGAGTTGGCCGCGCACCGCGAGCGGTTTCCGGCGATGTTGGATGGGGATCGGTTCGAGCTGGCCTGAGCCGCGCGCTCGATTCCATTCCCCGTCATTCCGGCGAAAGCCGGAACCCATTTTGATCTTTCTCCACGTTTGCCAGCGGACTCGACGACGGCGAAAGCAATGGGTTCCGGCTTTCGCCGGAATGAGGGTTTGAGGGCGAAGCGTCGCCAAGCTATCGCCGTACCGACGGCGCTTCGCGCTCGCTGACTTCTAACGCCTGGTCAGTATTTCCCGCTTCAATAGTGCTCCGAAGCGCGCGACCGAGCCGCGCCTTCCGCGATCTCGTCCTCGCCCATCCCGCGCTTGTGGAAGTACACCTGCTCGGCCGCCCAGCGCAGCGGCGTGGAGTTCAGCAGCAGGTCGAACGGCCAGTCGAACTGGAAGCGGTCGAACGCCCAGCGCAGCGCGCGCTTGCGGCGGAAGCGCGGCGCGGCGTCCTCGGCGATGGATTCCGGCGCGGGGCCGATGCCGCGCGCGTGCAGGGCGATGGCTTGGCCCAAGGTTTCGCCGTGCGCCCAGGCCGAATGGATGCCGCCGGCGGTGACCGGCGAGACGATGCCGGCGGCGTCGCCGGTGAGCATCGCGCCGTCGCGCGCCAGCGGGAACACCGGGCCGCCGCAGGGAATCAGGCCGGCGCGGGTGTGCGCGGGCTGCAAATTTTCCGGCAAGCCGACCGCGCCGCGCACGCGCGCCAGGAAGCCGTCGATGTCGGGCACGCGCGCGTGTTCGGCGTCGTGGCGCAGCGCCAGACCGGCCTGCACGCCGGTCGGGTTCTGCGCGACCCAGCCGATGTAGCCCGGCGCGTAGCGCTTGCTGACGAAGCAGTGCAGGGCGCCGGATTCGGGCAGGCTGGCGCCGGGGAATTCGTACTCGATGCCGTACAGGAACTCCTGCGTGCGGCCCAGCCCGGTGCGCTCGGCGACGCGCGACTTGGCGCCGTCGGCGCCGACCAGGAAACGCGCGCGGCCGACGCCTTCGATGCGCCAGCCGTTGTCCTCGCGCTCGGCGTGGGTGAACGACGCGCCCAGGCGCAGATCCACGCCGTGGCGTTGCAGTTCCTGCGCCAGCCAACGCATCAGGCGCGGCGTGTCGGTGGTGAGGAAGTAATAGCCCGGCGCGCTCAGCGCCATGCTGCGCAGGTTCGGCGAATACAGCCGCACCCGCTCGACCCGATGCGTGCAGCTCTCCGGCGCGCGGCTCAGCCAGGTGCGCTCGGCCGCTTCCTTGACCACGATGCCGGTGGTGCGCAGCTTGTCGCCGGGATCGCGCTTGCGCTCCAGCACCACCACGCGCAGGCCCGCGCGCACGGCCGCGAGCGCGCAGGCGGCGCCGGCGAAACTGGCGCCGACCACGACCAGGTCGCAATCGAAACGGTCGGAATTCGGAAGCATGGCGCGGACCTCGGCTGGGGATTGCGCCGCAGTGTGTCCGCTGAAGGCGAAGCGCGTATGGGGTCTGTGTGAAGTGTCGGACTGGGTCACGCGCGAAGCGCTTACGCGGTCGGCGTAAGCGCTAAACAATCGTAAATCCGCGGTTGCGGGCGCGGCGCTCGATGGGGGAGGGCGCGCTTGTTCGACGACTGCGTAGCAGCGGGCGCGCGTGTCATGAAGGCGCTGACGGCGAGCGCGTTCGTCGCAGGTGCGCGATGCCGAAGGCGTGTTCGCCGAGGATGGATCAGCGCGCTTTTTTCGACGCGGGGGAATCGACGATCGCGCGCAAGGCCGCTAACGCGTCGTCCGGCGAACCGTCGCACACCGCGCGCACGATCGCCCCGTCGACCGCGACGGCCAAGGTGCGCGCGCGCGCTTCCCGCGTCGGCCCGGCCGGCAGCGACTCGGCGATGCGCGCCTGCATCGCGCGCTTGTGCGCGCGCGAGCGCTCCACCGCTTCGGGCAGCGTCGGGCCGAGTTCGGCGACGGTGTTGATGAAGGCGCAGCCGCGGAACTGCGGATGCGCGAACCATTCCGCCAGCGCCGGCGCCAGCGCGTCGGCGCCGTCGCCGTGGCGGCGCAGGGCCGCGTCGAACCACGCCATCCAGCGTTCGTGGCGGTAGTCGAGAAACGCCAGGATCAGATCGTTCTTGCTCGGGTAATGCCGGTACAGCGTGACCTTGGTCACGCCGGATTCGGCGATGACCCGGTCGATGCCGGTGGCGCGCACGCCTTCCAGGTAGAACAGATCGTGCGCGGTCTGCAGGATGCGTTCGCGCGCGCTCGGGGTTGGAGCCGGGGCGGTCTTGCCGTTCATGGCGCGATGGTAGACCGATCCGTCTACTGGCGCCAGGGGTGTAGACAGATCGGTCTACATGGCGTAGCGTGATGTGTAGACAGAGTTGTCTACACACGCTTCGCCCAACAACCGAGGACGTCCCATGGATACCCGCCCGCCGCTGCCCCCGTTCACCCGCGAAACCGCCGCGCAGAAAGTCCGCCTCGCCGAGGACGCTTGGAACACGCGCGATCCCGAGCGCATCGCCCAGGCTTACACGGCCGATACGCGTTGGCGCAACCGCGCCGAGTTCGTCGAAGGCCGCCAGGACGTGGTCGCGTTCCTGCAGCGCAAATGGAGCCGCGAACTCGAGTACCGGCTGATCAAGGAACTGTGGGCGAACGACGGCCACCGCATCGCGGTGCGCTTCGCCTACGAATGGCGCGACGATGCGGGGCAGTGGTACCGCAGCTACGGCAACGAGAATTGGGAGTTCGCCGAGGACGGCCGCATGGCGCTGCGCATCGCCAGCATCAACGACAAGCCGATCGCCGAGAGCGAGCGAAAGTTCCGTTGGCCGCAGGGCCGGCGGCCGGACGAGCATCCGGGTTTGAGCGAATTGGGCCTGTAATCCGGCCGTTCGCGTCGCAGTCGCGCGCGCTTCCTGTAGGAGCGGCGCGAGCCGCGACCGCGAAACCGCGCTTACGCCGCAACCCGCCTAACGCGGTCGCAGCTCACGCAGCTCCTACAGTCGGAAACGCCGCGTCGCAGCTCTGTAGGAGCGGCGTGAGCCGCGACCGAGAAACCACACTTGCGTCGTAAGCCGCCTGTCGCGGTCGCAGCTTGCGCAGCTCCTACAGTCGGCAATGCCGCAACGCAGATTCTTGTAGGAGCGGCGCGAGCCGCGACCGCGACACCGCGCTTACGCCGCACGCCGACTATCGCGGTCGCAGCTTACGCAGCTCCTACCGTCGGCAATGCCGCAACGTGGCTCCTACCGCGTAGACGAAACGTCGATCTCAAGCGTCGTCCAACCCCGCATACACCGCATCGCGCAGATCGAACACGAACGCCCCGTCCATCCCCTCGATCGCCGTATTGGTCAACGCCACCACGCTCAACGCGCGCTGCGGGTCGAGGAACCAGGAGTGGCCGTACACGCCGCCCCAGGCGAGGGTGCCGCGCGATTGCGGCGTGGCCGCGGCGACCGGGTCGGCCAGCACCGCGGCGCCGTAGCCGTGGCCCCAGCCCGGGTCGTTGCCTTCGACGCCGGCGGGCGTATGCGCCTGCATCAGGATCGCCGCCGCTTCGGGCGACAGCGCGCCGTCGCCGCCGCGGCGCAGCGCTTCCAGCAGCTTGAGCACGTCGCCGGCGCTGCCGGCCATGCCGGCGCCGCCGGAGGGGTAGGAGCCGGCCTTTTCGATCCGGCCCGGCGCGTAGCGCAGGACGCCGTCGAAGAACGGCAGCTCGCTGCCGTCGTGCATGCGCAGCGGCCGGCGCGAGCCGTCGGCGGCGCGGCCGTCGGTGTAGTGCGCGACCAGGCGCTTGTAATCGGCGACCTGGAAGCCGGTGTCGGCCATCGCCAGCGGCGCGAGGATCGTCTCCTCGATCAACGTCGGCAGCGGCGTGCCGGTCGCGCGCGCCATCGCTTCGCCGAGCACGTCCAGGCCGATCGAATACTTGAACCCGCGGCCCGGCGCGAAGCGCAGGCGGGTGCGGGCGAGGCGGCGCAGGTTTTCCTCGATGTCCAGGCCGGGCTGGTCGAAGCCGTCGGACACTTCGTGCGCGTCGTAATCGCCGCCGGAGGGTTCGCCGAAGCGATAGCTCAGGCCCGAGGTGTGGGCGAGCAGCTGACGCAGGCTGATATCCGGCGCGGTGCCGTCGGCGAGCTGCGGGCGGAACTGCGGCAGCCAGCGGGTCACCGGCGCGTCCAGGTCGATCCGGCCGCGCTGGGCCAGTTCGACCGCGGCCGCGGCGACGATGGGCTTGGTCACCGAGGCCAGCAAGAAGATCGCGTCCTCGCGCATCAGCCGGTCGGATTCGCGGTCGGCCTGGCCGGCGGCGCGGCGGTAGACGATTTGGCCGTCGCGCGCGATCAGCACCACCGCGCCGACCAGCCGGCGTTCGGCCAAGGCGCGGTCGAGCGCGTCGTCGACGCGGTCGCGCAGGGACAGGGCCGCGACGGGCGCGGCGGAGGCGGCAAGGTTCATGGCAGGCGCTCCTGCGGAGGGACAGGTGGAAAATGGCAGGAATTGTGCAATGCACAAGTGACCGTGGCGAAACACTGCGGTGTCGCCGGCCGGATTGCGCGCCGGGCCGCATGAGCGCAGGCGTTGGGCGCCGTTTGCCGGATGTTGCGGGTGGTTTTGCCGAGGTTGTGCGGAGCCTGCGCGGAAATGCACGGCCCCGCGCGCAACTCCGGCGGATCGGTTCCGGTCGTCCGCGCGGCTCAGATCCCGGATGTTCCCGATCCCGAAAACGACGAAGGGCGCTCGCGCGCCCTTCGCCGGAACCTCATTGGCTAAGCCCGATCAGCCGCGCGGACCGCGACCGCCGCCGGGACGGCCGCCGCCGCGCGGGCCGCCGGGACGCGGCGCGCCGCCCGGACGGGCGTTGCCGCCGGGACGCGGCGCGCCGGCGCGGTTGCCGCCGGGCTTGCCGCCGCCCGGACGGGCGTTGCCGCGCGCCGGACGCTCGCCGCCGTACGGATTGAAGCCGCCGGGGGTGGCGTGATCGGAGGGGAAGCTCGGGGCGTTGCCCGGGTGGCCGTAAGGACGCGCGGCGCGCTGACCCTGGCCTTGACCCTGGCTGCGGCCACCGCCGCCGCCACCGCCGTACGGGCTGTTGCCGCCCGCGCCGCCGCCGAAGCCGCCCGCGCCGCCCTGGGCGCGGCCGCGACCGGCGCCGGCACCGCGCGCACCGCCGCCGCCGGGACCGCCGGCGCCCGGACGGCCGCCGCCGCCTTTCTTGCCGCGGCCGTCGGGATTGCGGTGGCCGCTCGGCCCGGTTTCCACGCCCTCGGGCACGTACCAGGTGCGGAACGCCGCCGGATTGCCCTCGGGCAGTGGCTTGACGCCCTTTTCCTTGCGGGTCTTGAACGGCTTGTTGGACTGCTTGGCCGCGGCCTCGCCGCTGACCGTCAGGCCGCCGTGCTTGCGCGGACCGCCGCGGCCGCGGCCGCCGCGATCCTCGCGCACGTGATCGAAGCGGCGCAGTTCGCGGCCTTCGTCGGCGGTGTTGTGGCCGCCGACGTAGCCGTGCGAGCGCTCGCCGCCGGACAGGTGCACGGTCGACTTGGCCGCCTTGCGCTGGCCGATCACCGGCTGCAGGGTCAGCGCCGAGGGCGTGCCGTCTTCCAGGCCCAGCTCCTTGCGCAGCGCCTCGACCTTGTCGCCGGCCAGTTCCTGCGAATGGCCGCGCAGCAGCTCGCGCGGCAGCGCCACGCCGCCGTAGCGGATGCGCTTGAGGCGGCTGACCTGGCAGCCCTGCGATTCCCACAGGCGGCGCACTTCGCGGTTGCGGCCTTCCTTGACCACGACGCGGAACCAGTCGTGCGAATCGGTGCCGCCGATGCGTTCGATCTCGTCGAACTTGGCCGGGCCGTCGTCCAGCGACACGCCGCGGGCGAGGCGTTCGATCAGGGCGTCCGGCACGGTGTCCTCGCCCTCGGGAGCGCGCACGCGGCAGACGTACTCGCGCTCGACCTCGAAGGAGGGATGCATCAGCGCATTGGCCAGCTCGCCGTCGGTGGTGAGCAGGAGCAGGCCGGTGGTGTTGATGTCGAGGCGGCCGATCGCGATCCAGCGCGCGCCCTTGAGCGCGGGCAGCGAATCGAAGATGGTCGGGCGGCCTTCGGGGTCTTCGCGCGTGGTGACCTCGCCCTCGGGCTTGTTGTACATCAGCACGCGGGAGGGTTCGGTCAGGGCGCTGGCGACGAAACTGCGGCCGTCCAGCTCGATCTTGTCGCCGCCCTTGATGCTCACGCCGACCTGGGCGACATCCCCATTGACCTTGACCAGGCCGTCGGCGATGCGTTGTTCGAGTGCGCGGCGCGAACCCAGCCCCGCTTGCGCGAGCACTTTATGCAGGCGCTCTTCCAGGCGCGGCGCTTCGGGGGCCGTGCCGTCACCGCTGCGCTTCAACGAGAGCTTGCGGGGTTTTTCGTCAGTCATTTCTGTTGCTCCGGCCGGTCGTCTTCGGACTCGGCCTCAAGTTCCGGAACGGTCGTCGTCTCGACGGCGTGTTGGTCTTGCTCGTGATCGTTCGCGTCCGCCGCGCGCTCGCCCGGCGCGGCTTCGGGGTCGTCCGACAGGACGGTGTGTTCGGGGTCTTCGTCCGCCGGCGCGGCAGGCGCGTCGGCGGTTTGGGATTCGGGGGCGGCCTCGGCGGCGGAGTCGTCGCCGTCGGCCTGGGAGTCGGGGGCGGGCGCTGCGGCCGCGTCGCCGGTTTCGGCGTCCGCGTCCGCTTCGGCCTCGTCGCCGGCGGCCGCATCGGCTTCGGCGTCGCTGTTCGCGTCCGCGCCGGCTTCGTCGTTGGCCGCCGCTTCGGCGCCGTCGGCGGCCGCGGCATCGCCGTCGCCGTCGGCGTTCACGCCGGCCGGGATCGGCGCGCCGTCCAGCGGCAGCTGCGGTTCCAGCTCGCCGATGTCCTTGAGCTCCGACAGCGGCGGCAGGTCGTCCAGGCGCTTGAGGCCGAAGTAATCGAGGAAGGCCTTGGTGGTGCCGAACAGGGCCGGCTTACCGGGCACGTCGCGGTGGCCGACCACGCGGATCCACTCGCGCTCTTCCAACGCCTTGATGATGTTGCTGCTGACCGCCACGCCGCGGACCTGCTCGATCTCGCCGCGGGTGATCGGCTGGCGGTAGGCGATCAGCGCCAGGGTTTCCAGGGTGGCGCGGGTGTAGCGGGTCTGGCGCTCGGTCCACAGCCGCGCGACCCAGGCGTGCACGTCGGCCTGGACCTGAAAGCGGAAGCCGGAGGCGACCTCGACCAGCTCCACGCCGCGCCCGGCGCAACCCTCGCGCAGGGTCTGCAGCGCGGTTTCCACGCTGTCCGGCGGCGCCGGCTGGTCCTCCGGGAACAGCGCGTGCAACTGCGCCAGCGACAGCGGCTGGTTGGCCGCGAGCAAGGCGGCTTCGACGATGCGGGTGATGAGCAGTGGGTCCATTACAGCCGGGGGTCGGGAATGGGGGAAAGGGGGCGGTCGGCGACAGCGGCAGCGGGGCGGTGCGGGCGGAGCGGGGGTGCCGGAGCGGTCGGAGTCCGCGGCGCGGACGGGCCGGCGCGCAGGCTCACGCTTCGTCTTCGTCGTTGGCGGCCGAATCGAACTCGCTGCTGAGCTCGATTTCGTCCGGGTCCTTCATCAGCGCCAGCGACTTGACGTAGATCGGCGCCAGCGGAGCGTCCTGGACGATCTCCACCAGCTGCTCCTTGGCCAAGGTCAGCACGCCGAGGAAGGTCACCACCACGCCGAGCCGGCCTTCCTCGACCGTGAACAGCGACTCGAACCGGTAGAACGCGCCGTCCGCCATGCGCGTGAGCAGCTCGCCCATGCGTTGGCGCACGCTCAGCGCGTCGCGCTTGATCGCGTGCTGGGTGTACAGCTCGGCGCGCTTGAACACGTCGTGCAGGGCCAGCAGCAGTTCCTTGAGCTCGACCGGCGGCGGCAGCCGGACCGAGGCGCGGTCGGGCACGAAGGCCTGCACCGGCGCGTTGTCGCGGTCCTGGCGGGGCAGGGCGTCGATGTCCTCGGCCGCCTTCTTGTAGCGCTCGTACTCTTGCAGGCGGCGGACCAGCTCGGCGCGCGGGTCCTCTTCCTCGCCTTCCTCGTTGACCGCGCGCGGCAGCAGCATGCGCGATTTGATCTCGGCCAGCATCGCGGCCATGACCAGGTAGTCGGCGGCCAGCTCGAAGCGCATCTCGTGCATGGCCTGGATGTATTCGACGTACTGGCGGGTGATGTCCGCCACCGGGATGTCGAGGATGTCCAGGTTCTGCCGGCGGATCAGGTACAGCAGCAGGTCGAGCGGGCCTTCGAAGGCCTCCAGGATGACTTCCAGCGCGTCCGGCGGGATGTACAGATCCTGCGGGATCTGCAGCACCGGCTGGCCGTGCACCACCGCCAGCGGCATTTCCTGCTGCTGCGGCGCGGTCGGGGCCGGATTGGGCGCGGCGACGGGTCCGGCGGAGTCGTCCGCGGTGGGTTCGTCGGTGGGCGCGGCTTGGTGGGTCATCAGGAACCGGCCCCTCCGGGCCGTCGGCAAAGCATGTTGCGACGATGCGCGCGGCACGCGGCCGCGCCGGGCCTGCGTTCGGGACGCATGGGAACCAGGTTCCCAAGGCGGCGATCCCCAAAAGCGGGGCTCCCCTGCGTGCCGGACGAAGCGTCCCTACGGGTGCTACGGATCACTCAAAAAAGGTGTGCGCTTGGCCCGAACAACTCCGGCCGGCGCGCCGGTCGGAACCGGGCGGCTGGGGCGAGGAGGCTTGCGGGCGCGGGCCTGAGGACGACAGCGATGCACGCGTACCGGCGCACCGATGGTGTGCGTGGGAGTACGGGTACGGACGTGGCGACGGGCGTGGGGTTCCGGTCGCGACGGGGTTTGCTGCATCCGGCCTGACGGCAATCGGGGTTTAGGGTAAGGGCTGGGCGCGATGGTGTCCAGCGCCGGCATGAACGGCAAGCGGCCGACACCGGGGGCGGGGCGGGCGATCGGCGCCGTTCTAGAGCAATTGATCCACGCGCAGCGGACATCTTTATAGGTATGCGCGCGGCCGCCGAACGGTCGCCGCGCGTTGCCGTCGGGGGGCGGCATGCGGCTAGACTGGCGCCATCGCGGCATTCACGCACGTTTGGGGAACTCTAGGATGAAGCAAGCAAGGATCGCGGCCCTCGCGCTGGCCGTGGCATTGGCGGCCTGCAGCAAGCCGCCGGCCGCCGCGCCCGAAGCGGCGCAACCGGCGCCCGCCGCCCAGCCCGCGGCCGCCGCCGGCGCGACGCCGGCCCCGGCCGCCGAACCCGCCGCCGCGCGCCCGGCCCTGCCCGAAGGCGCCTGCGCCAAGACCGAGGACGGCTTCGACAGCTTCCTGGAGGCCTACATCGGCCAGCCGGACAAGCGCGCCGCCTACACCGCGCCGGACATCGAAGTGCGCGAGCTCAAGGACCCGGCCAAGCTGGTCGCCAAGCAAAGCGCGCAGCAGGCCGGCCCGTTCCGCATCGCCCTGGTCGATTCGCAGTGGTCCTACTTCGACCCGGCCAAGCCCGACGGCGAAATGGCCCGCATCGATCTGAACCGCAATCTCGACGGCGACCGCGTGCGCGTGGACTACGTCAAGGCCGAGTTCTCGCCCGACGAGGAAGTGGTCAAGACCCTCGGCGCGCCGGAAGCCTATGTGTTCGAATTCAAACAAGGGTGCTGGCAGCTGACCCAGCAGCTGCGCTGATCGCGCGCCCGCGACCACCGACGCGGGTCCGGCCCCATCACCCAGCGCGTTCGCGCGCATGAAACATCGACAAGGAGAAGTACGATGCCCAACTACAAGATCGTCGAGTCGGTCGGCAGCAAGGTCCAGAACGTCCACGACTTCGAGGACATCGAGCGTCACCATCCCAGCCGCGGCAACGAGAAGGGCCGCGTCTACGGCACCGTCAACGGCGAGCGCGAGGAACTGCTCGGCGACTACAACGGCAAGGTCACGGTGACCCGCGACGGCGATCATTTCGTGTCCAAGGACTTCGTCCTGCAGGTCGACGGCAACGCCTCGGTGAAGGTGCCGGCGGTGGCCAACGGCTACATCGGCAAGATCGACAAGTCCGACGGCATCGTCCAGATCTACGACAAGCCGGCCAACGACCCCAGCCGCGAGATGATCGCGCAGTACCGCCACATGGACCTGCGCAACACCACGCTGCGCGAAGGCCAGAAGATCGAGTACGGCGAGCCGGTCGGCATCCAGAGCGGCTTCAACAACGGCAAGTCGAACGCGTTCGGCAAGCACGTGCACATCGACATCAACACCAGCTACCTGCCGCAGATGGACCGCTACATCCGCGACATGGACCGCGGCGCGATCACCCCGGACAAGCACCCGCCGCATTCGGAGAACCTGACCGGCAAGGCCCAGGTCAGCGACATCTCGGGCAAGGGCAGCGTGGTGATGAAGCCGGGCGTGACCGCCGGCGAGGCGCACAACCACGACCACAAGCCGGGCGACAAGCACGACAAGCACGACAAGCACGACAAGCACGACGCGCCGGCCGCGCCGATGGCCGACGGGGTGCTGCGCAAGGACGAGCGCGGCCCGGAAGTGAAGGCGCTGCAGGACCGGCTCAACGCGCTGGGCTATCGCGACGCCGAGGGCAAGGCGCTGGTCGCCGACGGCAAGTTCGGCGACCGCACCAAGCACGCGGTCGAGCAGTTCCAGCGCGAGCATCCGGGCCTGGGCGTCGACGGCGTCGCCGGCCCGAACACGCTGCGCGAGCTCAAGACCGCGCAGCCGCGCCACGAGGCGGCCGCGCCGACCCGCGACGCCAACGCCGGCCCGCTGCTGTCGGATCCGAACCACCGCGACCACGCCATGTACCAGCAGGCGGTCAACGGGCTGGAGAAGCTCGGCGGCTTCAAGAACCACCAGGAGCTCGAGCGCGCCGCGGCCACGCTGACCTACGACGCGCGCGTCAGCGGCCTGACCAAGATCGACCACGTCGTGTCCAACGCCAACGGCAACGGCTTGTTCGCGGTGCAGGGCGGGCTCAACGATCCCAGCCACCACCGCGCTTACGTCGACCGCAATCAGGCCGCGAACCAGAGCGTCGAGCAATCGACCCAGCGCCTGCAGCAGGACGTGCCGCAGTCGGCGCAGCAGCAGGAACAGCGCCAGCAGGAACAGCAGCGCAGCCAGCAGCAGGCGCAGCCGACCAAGGTCGCCTGACGGGCGCGCCGGCCCCGCGCCGGCCGCGTCCCACGCGCAGCCCGCATCGCCCGATGCGGGCTGTTTTTTCGCCCGCCCGTGCACGCGGAGACTGCCGGTGGCGCAAACCCGAATTTTCGCCGAGTTCGACAACGCGGCGGCCGACGGCTGCGTGCGTCTGGACGCGCGCGCCACCTTGGACGACGTGCGCCGCCTGGGCGTGCGCTTGCGTCCGGGCTTGGTGCTGTCGTTGTACGACGGCGTCTCGATCGCGCTGGCGCAGGTGACCGGCTGCGACGACGGCGGCGCGCGCCACGCGCGCCTGCTGAGCGACCCGGTCGCGGTGGACGGCGGCTGAGGCCGCGCGGATCGCCGGGTTGGGCAACGACGGCGGGCCGGCGGCTGCCGCTACAATGCGCGATCTCCCACGCCGCTCCGCCGAGGTTCGCCATGTGGTACTTGATCGAGGGTTACGACGTCGCCGATGCGCTGCCCAAGCGCGGCCCGGCGCGTCCGGCGCATTTGCAGCGCTTGCAGGATCTGCGCGATCAGGGCCGCCTGCTGTTGGCGGGGCCGTGTCCGGCGATCGACGCCGAGGACCCGGGCCCGGCCGGTTTCAGCGGCAGCCTGGTCGTGGCCGAGTTCGAATCCTTGGAGGCCGCGCGCGCCTGGGCCGACGCGGATCCTTACGTCGAGGCCGGCGTGTACGCGCGGGTCGAGGTACGTCCGTTCCGCAAGGTGCTGCCGTGAGCCTGCCGCGCGAGCAGCGGGTCGACGCGATCCGCACCGCCATCGAAGCCGCGCTGGCGCCGCTGTCGCTGGAGATCGAGGACGAAAGCCATCGCCACGCCGGCCACGCCGGCGCGCAGGACGGACGCGGCCATTTCCGCGTCGCCGTGATCAGCCGCGCCTTCGCCGGCATGCTGCCGCTGGCGCGCCATCGCGCGGTGTACGCGGCGGTGGGCGAGTTGATGACGACCGATATCCATGCGTTGTCGATCGTGGCTCGTACGCCTGAAGAAGCGCAGACGCAGCAGTAGCCGGCGAGCGCAGGAGTCGGCGGACAGGAGTTAGGCGTTAGCGAGAGCGGCTGTTGCGCTGGCCGCTCCAGGCGTGCTCCATCGCCGGCACGTCGCCTCGTGCGGCTGCGCGGCGCCTACGGCATCGTCGTGGGCGCGTGCGGCCTGTTCGGGCCGAACTTGGTTGAGGCGGCCGCCGCGATCGTGGCGCATGGCGTTCGAGGCGGTCCGACTGGCGCCCGGGCGATGCGCCGCCCTCCGCGAGGCCTGCCCGCTTTCTCGGATCAGGACTGCGCGTCGCCCGCCAGCAACGCCGTCATGTCGGCGTCCTTCTCGCTCCACAACCCATTCATCCACTGCTGGAAGCGCACGCGGAACTCGCGGTCGTTCTGGTAATCGCCGCGCAGCAGTTCGGCGGGGATGGCGCGCCGGCGCACCCGCACGCGCACCTCGGGCACGCGGTCGGCCAGCAGGTCCAGCAGCGACGGCGAGCCGGCCGGGTAGGCGATGCTCACGTCCAAGATCGCGTCCAGCCCCTGGCCCATCGCATCGAGCACGAAGGCCACGCCGCCGGACTTGGGCTTGAGCAGGTGGCGGTACGGCGAACTCTGCGAGGCATGCTTGGACGCGGTGAAGCGCGTGCCCTCGACGAAATTCATGATCGACACCGGAATCTCGCTGAACTTCTCGCAGGCGCGGCGGGTGGCCTCGATGTCGCGGCCGGCCAGCTCCGGCCGCCGCGCGATCTGCTTGGGCGTGTAGCGGCGCATGAAGGGGAAATCCAGCGCCCACCACGCCAGCCCCAGCAGCGGCACCCAGAACAGTTGCTGCTTCAAGAAGAAGCGCATGAACGGCGCGCGGCGGTTGAACAGCTTCTGCAACACCAGGATGTCGACCCAGCTCTGGTGGTTGGCCAGCACCAGGTAATGGCCGTCGGGCGCGGGCGCGGCGTCTTCGCGCACGTGCAGGCGGGTGCGGGTGAAGCGGTCCCACATGCTGCTGTTCACGCCGATCCAGCTTTCCGCCAGGCCCGTCAGCGCCGTATTGCACGCCAGGCGCAGGCGCTTGCTCGGCATCAGCGCCTTGATCAGGGCGACCAGCAACAGCGGCAACACGTGCAGCACGGTGTTGAGCGCGATCAGCAGCGAAATCAGGGCGACTCGCAAAAACAGCATGGAGGCGGCAGGCTCGGGAGGAGCGCCATTGTCACAGGGCAACGCCGCCGGCGTCATCCCGGCGCTGCGTTGGCCGGCTTGGGTCCGTCTTCATTTCCGTGTCCGGGGTAGGGCTGGGCTGCGTCGCAGTGCGTTCGGTCGCCATGCGTTCGCGTGAGGCGGCGCTGCGCGTTCGCCGTCATGCCGCGCTCGCGCGGTGCCGTGCGCCCGCAGTGGCGCGTGCGCAGTGGGTGCGCCGTTCGCGCCGAGAGTCGCAGCGCGTCCTGCGTGCCGATCGGGCGATGCGGCGGCGAGCGGAATCGCGCCGCGCCGACCGCTGCGCGTTGCTGCGTCGCAGCATGGTTTCGCCGGCATTTTCGCCGCTTTCCAACCGGCTAACCGGTTTTCATAACAAGCGCTTTACACTCGTTCCTGAAAACGTTTACAGTCGTCGCACTTTCAGCCGCGAAGGGGCGGTCGAGGACTGTGGTGAGCGTGACGATCAAAGATGTCGCCCGCGCGGCCCAGGTGTCGGTGGCGACAGTATCGCGGACCTTGAACGGTCATGGCAACGTCGCCGAAGACGTGCGCCGGCGCGTTCTGGCCGTCGCCAACGACCTGCGCTACACGCCGCACGCCGCGGCGCGCAGCCTCAGCAGCCGCCGCACCCAGACGCTGGGCGTGGTGCTGCCGGACCTGCACGGCGAGTTCTTCTCCGAACTGGTGCGCGGCGTCGATCAAGTCGCGCGCGAGCATCGCCTGCACCTGTTGGTGTCGAGCTACCACGGCCAGCCGGAAGAGCAGGTCTCGGCGCTGCGCGCGATGCGCGGCCGGGTCGACGGCCTGCTGGTGATGTCGCCGTACGCCGCCGCGCAAGTCTCCATCGCCGAGGAGCTGGCGGCGACCTTGCCGACCGTGCTGATCAACGCGCAGGACGCCGCGGCCGACATGCCCTCGCTCAACGTCGACAACTACGGCGGCGCGCAGGCGATGGTCGAGCATCTCGTCGCCGCGGGCCATCGCCGCATCGCCTTCATCGCCGGTCCCGAAGACAACTTCGACGCCAACGAGCGCCTGCGCGGCTATCGCGAAGCGCTGGCGCGGCTGCTGCCGGACGCGCGCGAGTGGGTGCTGCCGGGCAAGTTCGACGAAGCCTCCGGCCACGCCGCCGGCAATGCCTTGCTGGCCGCGCGCGAACGCCCCGACGCGGTGTTCGCCGCCAACGACATGATGGCGCTGGGCTGCTTGTTCGGCCTGGTCCAAGGCGGGTTGCGCGTGCCCGACGACATCGCCGTGACCGGCTTCGACGACATTCCGCTGGCGCGCTACGTCCACCCGGCGCTAACGACCATGCGGGTCAATATCGCCGAGCTGGGCGCGCGCGCGGCGCGCATGCTGCTGGCCCGGCTCAATCCGGAACCGGCCGCGGACGCGGCGCAGGCGCCGGGCGAGGCATCCGAACACCTAGAAAAACCGCGGCAAAGCGAGCCGCTGCGGCCCGAATTGATCGTGCGCGAATCGGGGCTACGCCGAGGGGGCGGCGCCTGATCGCGGGCGAAAAAAATTTGGCCGCGCGTGTAAGCGATTACAAAACAGGCCGCTTCTCAACGCTGCACCGCAGCGACGTGCTCCTTGGAGGGAGGAACGCAGATGACCCACGACAATAAGACATCACGCCGACATCCACGGCTCCGTTTTCCCGGCGCGCCGGGCCGCAGTTTGCTGGCCTGCGCGCTCGCCAGCTGCCTGATGCTGTCCGCGCCGGCGGCGCTGGCGCAGAGCACCGCGGCGACCATCCGCGGCACGGTCAGCGGCAACGCCGGGCCGTCGGGCAACGCCAGCGTGACCGCGACCAACCTCGCCAGCGGCTTGGTGCGCAAGGTCCAGACCGGCGGCGACGGCAACTACACCCTGGCCGGCCTGCCGCCGGGCACCTACCGCATCGACGTCAACGCCGACGGCCAGAGCAACACTCGCAACGTCACCGTCGCGGTGGGCCAGACCGCGACCTTGAACCTGTCCACCGGCGGCGTCGCCGAGACCGCGCCGAGCGGGCAGTCCGCCACCGACATCGACAAGGTCACCGTGACCGCCTCGGCCCTGGCCGAGGTGCGCACCTCCGAGAACGCCACCTACATCTCGACCAAGCAGATCGAGTCGCTGCCGCAGGGCACGCGCAACTTCCTCGCCTTCGCCGACACCGTGCCGGGCGTGCAGTTCGTGCAGGCCTCCAACGGTTCGGCCTCGCTGCGCAGCGGTGCGCAGAGTTCCAACGGCGTCAACGTCTACATCGACGGCGTCGGCCAGAAGAACTACGTGCTGCCCGGCGGCATCTCCGGCCAGGACGACACCCGCGGCAATCCGTTCCCGCAGTCGGCGATCGGCGAATACAAGGTCATCACCTCCAACTACAAGGCCGAGTTCGACCAGCTCAGCTCCGCCGCGATCACCGCGGTGACGCGCTCGGGCAGCAACGAATTCCACGGCGACTTCTTCTGGGACAACACCTTCGAGAAGTGGCGCGCGCCGACGCCGGCCGAGGACAAGGCCGGGCGCAAGACCGACTCGAAGGAAGAGCAGTACGGCATTTCCTTCGGCGGCCCGATCATCCAGGACAAGATGCATTTCTTCGTCGCCTACGAGGCGAAGGAATACAACACGCCGTTCACGATCAAGCCCGGCGAAGGCGTCACCGCCGCGACCTTGCCGGCGCAGTTCCAGTCGCTGATCGGCGGCGTCAACGCGCCGTTCAAGGAAGACCTGTATTTCGCCAAGCTCGACCTGACCCTGGGCGAGAACCATTACTTCGA
The DNA here is from genome assembly GCF_018847975.1 of Lysobacter sp. K5869. Lineage (NCBI taxonomy): Bacteria > Pseudomonadati > Pseudomonadota > Gammaproteobacteria > Lysobacterales > Lysobacteraceae > Lysobacter > Lysobacter sp. K5869. The sequence goes on from NZ_CP072597.1 coordinate 3,655,513, forward strand.
GTTGACCGGCAAGTACCGCGACGAAACCGAACTGACCGGCGTCGACGGCATCAGCACGGTTCCCTTCGGCACCGCCAAGGACAACCAGGACAAGCGCGCGGACCTGCGCTACCAATACACCGGCGAGGGTTGGCTCAACGACGCGCACCTCACCTACGAGGACGCCGCCTACAACCCGCGCGCCAACGCCTTCGGCAACGGTTATGTGCTGACCCGCGGCGACATCGGTTCCAGCGGCGACAAGCGCGTGCTCAACGCCGGCCCCGGCGAGAATTTCCAGAACAAGGCGCAGAAGGGCTGGTCGATCCAGGACGATCTGACCTTCACCGACCTGCAGTGGCACGGCAACCACACCGTCAAGATGGGCGTGAAGTACAAGGTCATCGACGTCAGCGCGGCCGAGCAGATCCCGTACAACCCGCAGTTCTTCTACGACATCGCCGGCGATCTGGCTTCGCCGTATCTGGTGCGCTTCGGCGCCGGCCTGCCGGGCATCGCCGACGGCAGCGTGGAGTCGCGCAACAAGCAGTTCGGCATCTACATCCAGGACGACTGGGAGGTCAACGACAAGCTGACCCTCAACCTGGGCGTGCGCTGGGACTACGAGACCAGCGACGTCTACACCGATTACCGCACGCCGGCCGACGTGGTCGCCGCGCTCAACAGCCAGGATCCGCGCGCGCCGGCCGGGCAGAGCTATCGGCAGACCCTGGCCAAGGGCGGCATCGATCTCAACGACTTCATCAGCGACGGCAGCCAGCGCAGCAACTTCAAGGACGCGATCCAGCCGCGCCTGGGCTTCTCCTACGATCTCAACGCCGACCAGCGCCACGTGATCTACGGCGGCGCCGGCCGCGCCTACGACCGCAACATCTTCAACAACCTGCAGCTGGAAACGACCAAGGGCACGTTCCCGACCTATTCGTACCGCTTCAACCAACCCGGCCACACCTGCACGCCGGGCGTGGGCGACTGTCTGGCGTTCAATCCCGGGCTGATGAACCGCGACGCGCTGGAAGCGCTGGTCGCAGCCAATCCGAACTTCGGCCGCGAAGTGTTCCTGCTCAGCAACGATCTGAAGACGCCGTACTCGGATCAGTTCAGCATCGGCATGCGCAACGCGGTGACCATCGGCGGGACCGAGTGGCAGACCGACGTGGGCGTCTCGCGCATCGTCAGCAAGGACGGTTTCGCCTTCCTGCTCGGCAACCGCAACCCGGACGGTTCGTTCTATCCGCCGGGCGCGAAGTGGGGTCCGCCGTGGGGCGCCGGCGTTCCGGGCTTCGGCCGCGCGCTGATCCTGGGCGTGAACGGCATCGAGACCCGCGCCAACGCGCTGCTGGTCAAGATCGACAAGCCCTACACCCGCGAGTCGGGCTGGGGCGTGACCCTGGCGTACACCTTCACCGACGCCGAGGAAAACCGCGAGACCGGCGAATCGTTCTCGCTCGATCATCCGAGCCTGGCCGGCTTCGGCTGGCACGATCCCAAGGGCGTGCCGCGTCATCGCCTGGTCGCCACCGGCATCTACGATGGCCCGTGGGGGCTGACGTTCTCCGGCAAGCTGACCTTGGCGAGCCCGACCGGCTACTACTTCGTCAATTGCTCGCAGTCGCCCAACGGCGACGACGCCGCCTGCTTCACCGATCAGTACAAGGAAGACCGCACCGTCGGCTTCAAGCAGCTCGATCTGGCGGTGAGCAAGGAGTTCGATATCGGCGCCGGCATCAAGTTCCGCATCCGCGGCGACGTGCTCAACGTCACCAACGCGCGCAACTACAACCAGTTCGACACCTTCGCCGGCCGTCTCGGCGCGCCGAATCCGAACTTCGGCGACCATCAGGACGGCATCATCCTGCCGACGCGCATGTTCAAGCTGTCGATGGGTTTCAGTTGGTGAACGCCGCGCGCCGGCCGCTCGCGCAGCGGCCGGCGTCGGCTTAGCAGGGCTTTCGCGCGCCGCGGGAACCAATCGCGGCGACGCGGGGACAAACCGAATGAGGAGTCCGCGCCCGGGGCGCGGACGGGTTCACGAAGACACAGGGGTCTTTGGCTTCATGCGACACGCACAAACGACAACGCGCGCGGTTTCCTTCGCTGTCCTGGGCACGCTGTTGCTCGCTTTGTCCGCGTGCAAGAAGCCGGAGACGCAATCGCAGACGCAGCCCATCGTCAATCCGGAGCCGGTCGTGGTCGAGCCGCTCAAGCAGGAGCGGCTGGAACTGCCGCCGCTGTTCCGCGATATCGAGAAGCGCACGTTCCAGTTCTTCTGGGACACCTCGAACGAGCGCAACGGCCTGACCCCCGACCGCTATCCGTCGCGGCCGTTCGCCTCGATCGCGTCGGTCGGTTTCGCCTTGACCGCGTACCCCATCGGCATCGAGCGCGGCTGGGTCAGCCGCACCCAGGCGGTGGACCGCACCCTGACCACGCTGAAGTTCCTGCGCGATCTGCCCGCCGGCCCGCAGGCCAGCGGCAAGGGCACCTACAAGGGGTTCTACTACCACTTCCTCGACATGCAGAAGGGCGAGCGTTACGACAGCTGGGTCGAGCTGTCGAGCGTGGACACCGGCTTGCTGATGATGGGCGTGCTGTTCGCCCAGTCGTATTACGACCGCGACGACGCGCGCGAGAAGGAAATCCGCGAGATCGCCGACACGCTGTACAAGCGCGTGGATTGGCAGTGGCTGCAGCAGAACAAGCCGCTGATCTCGATGGGCTGGTTCCCCGAATCGGGCTTCATCAAGCACGACTGGATGGGCTACAACGAGGCCATGCTGCTGTACGTGCTGGCGCTGGGTTCGCCGAGCCATCCGGTCGAACCCGAGGCCTGGACGGTGTGGACGCGCACCTACAACGACGTGTGGGGCGTCTACCAAGGCGAGGAATTCCTCGCGTTCGGCCCCTTGTTCGGCCACCAATACAGCCACGTCTGGATCGATTTCCGCGGTATCCAGGACGATTACATGCGCGAGCGCGGCATCGATTATTTCGAGAACAGCCGCCGCGCCGCCTACGCCCAGCGCGCCTACGCCATCGCCAACCCGATGAAGTGGAAGGACTACGGCCCCGAGCTGTGGGGCCTGACCGCGAGCGACGGGCCGCAGCAGACCTTGCAGGAATACCGCGGCGAGCAGCGCCAGTTCCGCCACTATTCGGCGCGCGGCGCCGGCCTGCGCGAGAACTTCGACGACGGCACCATCGCCCCGACCGCGGCGATCGCCTCGCTGCCGTTCGCGCCGGAGATCGTGATTCCGACCACGGTGTCGATGCACGAGCGCTACGGCGAGTACATCTATTCCAGCTACGGCTTCCTGGATTCGTTCAACCCCAGCTTCAACTACGACATCCCGCTCAAGACCGGACGGTTGGTGCCGAACCAGGGCTGGGTGTCGAGCGATTACATCGGCATCGACCAGGGGCCGATCCTGACCATGATCAGCAACTACCGCAACGAGTTCGTCTGGAACGTGATGAAGCGCAATGCCTACGTGCGCGCCGGACTGGAACGCGCGGGCTTCAAGGGCGGCTGGCTGGCGCCGCCGGAGAACAAGAGCAAGGACGGCAAGGACAAGGACGGCGGCAAGGACGCGGACGCGAGCAAGCCGGCCGAGGCCGCCAAGCCGGCGGCCAAGCCGGCCGGTCCGATCGATCCGGCCACGGCGCGCGCGCTCGGCGAGGCGGAGTCGCGCGCGGCGCGCACGCCGCCGAAGCCGGCGCCGAAGCCCGAATGACGGGGCGCGCGACGGCGGGACCGGCGGCATGAGCGCGCGCACGCCGCAGCGCGGCGGTTCGCCGCGCCATCGCGGCCCGATCTCGGCGGCGCGGCGCCTGTGCCGGCTGATCGCGCTGGCCTTGCTGGCGACGCTGCTCGGCAGTTGCTCCGGCAACCGCGACGGCCGCACCGTGGTGAAGTTCTGGGCGATGGGCTTCGAGGGCGAGATGGTCGCCCGCCTGATCCCCGAGTTCGAACGCCGCAACCCCGGCATCCGCGTGCAGGTGCAGCAACTGCCGATCATCTCCGCGCACGAAAAGCTGCTCACCGCGTTCGCCGGCGATTCGCTGCCGGACGTGTGCGCGATCGGCAACACCTGGGTCTCCGAATTCGCCTTGCTCGACGCGCTGGAGCCGCTCGACGGCCGCATCGCAGCGACGCCGTCGCTGCGCGCGCAGGACTACTTCGCCGGCGCCTGGGACACCGGCGTCATCGACGGGACGGTGTACGCGGTGCCGTGGTACGTGGAAACGCGTTTGCCTTACTACCGCCGCGACTTGCTGCAAAAAGCCGGCATCGCCGAGCCGCCCAAGACCTGGGACGAATGGAAGACGGCGATGGCGGCGATCAAGCGCGAGGTCGGCCCCGACCGCTACGCCACGTTGTTCCCGCTCAACGAGCCCGAGCCGCTGTTGAACCTGGGCATCCAGTCCGACGAGCCGCTGCTGCGCGACAACGGCCGTTACGGCAATTTCCGCAGCCCGGGCTTCAAGCGCGCGCTGGCGTTCTACCGCGAGGCCTTCGAGCGCCAGTGGGCGCCGCTGGCGAGCAATACCCAGATCGCCAACGTCTGGAACGAATTCGGCCGCGGCTATTTCAGTTTTTACGTCAACGGTCCCTGGAACATCGCCGAGTTCAAGAAGCGCTTGCCGGCCGATCTGCAGGACACCTGGATGACCATGCCGCTGCCCGGCGAACACGGGCCGGGCGCGTCGGTGGCCGGCGGCGCCAGCTTCGTGGTGTTCCGCGGCTCCCAGCGCCAGGACGCGGCGTGGAAACTGATCGCTTACTTGTCCGAACCGCGGACGCAGATGCAATTCCACGGCCTCACCGGCAATCTGCCGCCGCGGCGCGAGTCGTGGAACGCGCCGGCGCTGGTCGCCGATCCTTATGCGCGCGCGTTCCGCGATCAACTCGAGCGCGCGCGCCCGGCGCCGAAAGTGCCGGAGTGGGAGCGCATCGCGATGGAGATCAAGGTGGTCGGCGAGCAGCTCGCCAACGGCCGTTTGAGCGTCGATCAAGCCGCCGAGGAACTCGACCGCCGCGCCGACCGCATCCTGGAGAAGCGCCGCTGGATGCTCGATCACGCCGCCAAGCCGGCCGGCCAACCAGCGGCCGCGGCCGGGGAGGGCGCATGAAACCCTCCACCGCCGGCTGGGTGTTCGCCGCGCCCGCGCTGACCGTGATCGGCGTGTTCTTCGGCCTGCCGGTGCTGGCCGCGTTGGCGCTGAGCCTGACCGACTTCGACATCTACGCGCTGGCCCACATCGAGAACCTGCGCTTCGTCGCCTTCGACAACTACCTGGGCCTGCTGCGCAATCCGCTGTTCTGGAAGGCGCTGGGCAACACCTTGTACTTCGTCGCGGTCGGCGTGCCGCTGTCGATCGCGGTGTCGCTCGGCGCGGCGCTGCTGCTGAACTCCAAGCTCGGCGTGTTCAAGCCGTTCTTCCGCACCGCGTTCTTCGCCCCGGTGGTGACCACGGTGGTGGCGGTGGCGGTGATCTGGCGCTATCTGCTGCACACGCGCTACGGCCTGATCAATTGGGGCTTGTCGACGCTAGGCATCGACCCGATCGATTGGCTCGGCGACCCGCATTGGGCGATGCCGAGCATCATCCTGTTCGCGGTGTGGAAGAACTTCGGCTACAACATGATCATCTTCCTCGCCGGTTTGCAGGCGATTCCCGAAGACCTATACGAAGCCGCGCGCATCGACGGCGCCAGCGCGACCCGCCAGTTCCGCTACATCACCTTGCCGATCCTCGGGCCGGTGCTGCTGATGGTCAGCATCCTGACCTTGGCCGGCTATTTCCAATTGTTCGCCGAACCCTACGTCATGACCCAGGGCGGCCCGCTGCAAAGCACGGTCAGCGTGCTGTACCTGATGTACGAGGAAGGCTTCAAGTGGTGGAACCTGGGCAACGCCTCGGCGGTGGCGTTCCTGCTGTTCGTGCTGATGACCGCGAGCACCAGCGCGCTGATGTGGCTGGCGCGGCGCAAGGGGGTCGAATGAACCGCGACGGCATGCCGGCGTGGCTGGCCCGCGCTATCGTCAACGGCTTGCTGATCGCGCTGGCCGTGCTGAGCCTGGCGCCGCTGCTGTGGATGCTGGCGGTGTCGCTGATGCAGCCCGGCGAAGCGGCCGCGTTCCCGCCGCCGCTGTGGCCGGCCAATCCGACCCTGCACAACTACCGCGAGCTGTTCTCGCGCATGGGCATGGGCCGTTATCTGCTCAACAGCTTTTTGGTTTCGACCCTGGTCACCGTGATCGCGGTGCTGCTCAACACCTTGGCCGGCTACGCCTTCGCCAAGCTCGCCTTCGCCGGACGCGAGACCGTGTTCCGCCTGTTGCTGGCGGCGCTGGTGATCCCGGCGCAGGTGTCGATGATGCCGCTGTTCCTGATGCTCAAGCAGATGGGGCTGATCAACACCTACGCCGGCGCGGTGGTGCCGGGCATGGCCGGCATCTTCGGCATCTTCCTGGTGCGCCAGTACGCGCGTTCGATTCCCGACGAGCTGCTGGAAGCGCCGCGCATCGACGGCGCCGGCGAGCTGCGGATCTTCTTCCAGATCGTGCTGCCGGCGCTGCGGCCGATCCTGGTGACGCTGGCGATGTTCAGTTTCCTCGGCGCCTGGAACGATTTCATGTGGCCGCTGATCGTGCTCAGCGACGAACACCTGCAGACCTTGCCGGTGGCGCTGGCGTCGCTGTCGCGCGAGCACGTGCAGGACAACGAGATGATGATGGCCGGGTCGGTGGTGACCGTGGTGCCGGTGTTGCTGCTGTTCCTGGTGCTGCAGCGGTATTACCTGCAAGGGCTCTTGGTCGGCAGCGTCAAGGGCTGAGGCCGCGCCGGGCGCTCGCGGGCGTTCGGGGTTGCGATAGTCGCGATGGATGGGCCGCGAGCCGCGGCGGAAGGAGTGCGAGCGATGGCGATGTGGTTTTCCGGGATAGCGCGTTTCCTCCTCACCGTCGTTCCGGCGGAAGCCGGAATCCATTTTGATCTTGCTTCACCGCGCCTCGTGGTGGGGGATGCGGAAGCAACGGCAAAATGGATTCCGGCTTTCGCCGGAATGACGGTGTGGAGGTTCGGGCAGGTGTGGAGGTCTGGACAGGCGAGGAGGTCCCGACAGGTGTGGAGGTTCGGGCAGGTGCGGAGGGTCGGGCAGGCGCGAGGGAGCGCGATGTTGGCGGTGGGTTTGCTGGCGCTCGCCTGTTCCGCCCAAGCCGCTTCGCCCGCCGCTTCGCCGGTCTCGTCCGTCGCCGCGCCGCGCCTGCTCGACGACTTCGAATCCGCCGCGCCGTGGACGGTCGTCGTCTCCGATCAAGTCACCGCCAAGCTGCGCAAGAGCGAAGGCGCCGATGGCGCCGCGCTGTGCCTGGACTACGATTTCAACGGCGTCTCCGGCTACGCCGGCCTGCAGCGCGAACTGCCGCTGGATTACCCGGAGAATTATCAGTTCGCGTTCCGACTGCGCGGCGATTCGCCGGCCAACGACTTGCAGTTCAAGCTGGTCGACGCCAGCGGCGACAATGTGTGGTGGGTCAACAAGCCGCGTTACGACTATCCGAAGGCGTGGACGCCGGTGGTCTACAAGAAGCGCCACCTCTCGCGCGCTTGGGGCCCCGACCCGGATCCGAGCCTGCGCCGCAGCGCCAAGCTCGAGTTCACCGTCTACAACAGCGCCGGCGGCAAGGGCTCGGTGTGTTTCGATTCGCTGAGCCTGCAACCGTTGCCGGTCGATCCGGGCGGCCCGTACAGCGGCCGCGCCAGCGCCAGCGCGGCGTTGCCGGGCGGCGAAGCGGCCAAGGCCATCGACGGCAAGCGCGATACCGCGTGGCGCGCGAAGCTGGATCCGGCGAATCCGCCGCAACTCACCCTCGATCTGGGCCGTTCGCGCGAACTCGGCGGCGTCGTGCTGCGTTGGCTCGGCGACGCCTACGCTTCGTCCTACCGTCTGGCGTTGTCGGACGACGGCCGCCAGTGGCGCGATGCCGTCGCGCTCGGCGACGGCGACGGCGATTCCGATTTCTTCGCGTTGCCCGAAGCGCAGGCGCGCTATCTGCGCTTGACCGCGCAAGCCGGGCCGAAAGCGGAGATCGCGCTGGCCGAATTCGAAGTCGAGCCGCTGGCGTTCGCCGCCACGCCGAACGACTTCGTCCGCGCCGTCGCCGCGCAAGCGCCGCGCGGCCGTTACCCGCGCGGTTTCAGCGGCGAGCAACCGTACTGGACCTTGATCGGCGTCGACGGCGGCACCGATCAGGCGTTGATCGGCGAGGACGGCGCGATCGAAGTCGGCAAGGGCGCTTTCAGCCTGGAGCCGTTCGTGATCAGCGACGGCAAGCTGGCGACGTGGGCGGATGCGCAGACCTCGCAGAGCCTGCAGGACGGCTATCTGCCGATCCCCACCTCGCATTGGCGGCACCCGCACTTCAAGCTCGACATCACCGCCTTCGCCGACGACCGTCGCGACGCCGGCGGCGGTTCGCGGCTGATGGCGCGTTATCGCCTGAGCAACGACACCGCGCAGGAGCGCAGCTATCGGTTCGTGCTGGCGCTGCGGCCGTTGCAGGTCAATCCGCCGACCCAGTTCCTCAGCCAGGTCGGCGGCGTCAGCCGCATCCATGGCCTGCGCAGCGACAAGCACGGCTTCAGCGTCGAAGGCGCCGACGGCCGCTTGCCGAACCGGCGGATTCAAGCGAGCGCGGCCGACGCGAGCCTCGCGGCGACGTTCGATCACGGCGATGTGGTGAAGCTGCTGGCGCAGGCCGATTGGGACAAGGCCTGCGAGGGCTGCACGCCGGAAGGCGATCTTTTGCGCCGCTTCGGCGGCTCGGTCCGCACCGGCGTGGAGGGCGACCGCAACGCGATGGCGTCCGGCGCGCTGATCTACCAGATCACGCTCAAGCCCGGGCAGTCGCGCGAGTTCGTCTGGAGCAGCGCGCTGATCGGCGACGACGACGGCGGTTTCGCCGATGCCGCCGAAGTCGCGGCGCGGCAGGAGCTGGTCGCGCGGCAATGGCGCGAGAAGCTCGACCGGGTCAAGCTGCGCGTGCCCGCCGCCGGCCAGCACGTGATCGATACGCTGCGCACCGCGCTCGCGCACATGCTGATCAGCCGCACCGGCCCGCGTCTGCAGCCGGGCACGCGCTCCTACGCGCGCGCCTGGATCCGCGACGGCGCGATGATCAACGAAGGCCTGCTGCGCCTGGGCCGCGAGGACGTGGCCGAGCAGTTCCTGCGCTGGTACGCGCCGTACCAGTTCGCCAACGGCAAGGTGCCGTGCTGCGTCGACGACCGCGGCAGCGACCCGGTGCCGGAGAACGACAGCCACGGCGAGCTGCTGTTCGCCATCGCCGAGCAATACCGCTACACCCGCGACCGCGCGCTGCTCGCGCAGCTGTGGCCGCACGTGGTCGGCGCGGTGCGCTACATGGACGAGTTGCGCGCGAGCGAACGCACCGAGGCCAACAGCGCGCGCGATCCGGCGTTCTACGGGATGATGCCGGCCTCGATCAGCCACGAAGGCTATTCGGCCAAGCCGATGCATTCGTACTGGGACAATTTCTGGGCGCTGCGCGGTTACAAGGACGCGGTCGAGATCGCGACGTGGCTGGGCAAGGACGAGCAAGCGCGCGCGTTCGCCGCTTCGCGCGACCAGTTCCGCGCCGATCTGTACGCGTCCATCGATCATGCCGCGCGCCGCCACGGCATCGACTACATTCCCGGCGCCGCCGAACTCGGCGATTTCGACGCCACCTCGACCACCATCGCGTTGGCGCCGGGCGGCGAGCAGGGCTTGTTGCCGCAGCCGTTGCTCGACAACACCTTCCAGCGCTATTGGAAGGAGTTCGTGGATCGCCGCGACGGCCGCCGCGAGTGGAAGGACTACACGCCGTACGAACTGCGCACCGTCGGCAGCTTCGTGCGCCTGGGCTGGCGCGAGCGCGCGCACGAGGCGTTGGACTTCTTCTTCAAGGATCAGCAGCCGCGCGGCTGGAACCAATGGGCCGAAGTGGTTTCGCGCACGCCGCGCAAGCCGTTCTTCGTCGGCGATCTGCCGCATGCCTGGGTCGAATCGGATTACGTGCGCTCGGTGTTGGAGATGTTCGCTTACACCCGCGATCTGGATCAGTCGCTGGTGCTGGCCGCGGGCGTGCCGGCGGCGTGGCTGGACGGCGAGGGCGTGACGGTGTCGGGGCTGCGCACGCCGTACGGCGCGCTCGGGTATCGCCTGCGCCGCAGCGGGTCGCAAGCGGTGTTCGAACTGGAGCCGGGGCTGCGCATGCCGCCCGGCGGGGTGGCGTTGAAGTGGCCGCTGGCGACGGCGCCCGGGCGCACTCGGGTCGATGGCGTGGCGCGCGAATGGAAAGACGGCGAACTCAAGATCGAGCGCGCGCCGGCGCGGGTGGTGGTCGAGTTGAAGTAGCGGTGCGGCGAGCGGAACCCACGCGCGCCGTCACGGACACCAATGCACGTCCAGCGGCACCTCGCCCTGCATCGCCAGCAGGATCGGCCAACGCTTCACGTCGCCGTCGGCCAGCGCCTGCCGGAACACCTCGCGCTTGGCCTTGCCCTGGATCAGCAGAAACCGCGATTGCGCGTACGCCAGGCCCGCCGGGGTCAGGCTGATGCGCTTGCTCCATTGCTTCGCGCCGGGCGAGCCGCCGGCGTCGATGGCGACGTAGGGCTGCTTCGACGCCAACACCCGGTCGAGCGCGGCCATGCCCGGGAACAGCGAGGCGGTGTGGCCGTCCTCGCCCATGCCCAGCACCGCGGCGCTGGCGGCTTGGCGGGCGTGGGCGTTGGCGAAGGCGACCGCCTCCTCCATGCCGTGGCCGGTGCGGGTCAGCGATTCGAAGCGCGCCAGCGCGCCGTTGTCGCGCAGCAGGTTGGCGCGCACCAGCCAGGCGTTGCTGTCGGGATCGCCGGGTTGCAGCCAGCGTTCGTCGACCAGGGCCACGTCGACGCGGGCCCAGTCCAGCGGCGCGCGCGCCAGCGCACGGTACACCGGCGCCGGCGTGGTGCCGCCGGACAGCAGCAGGCGCGCGCGCGGACGGCGGGCGAGGTCGCGGCGCAGTTCGGCGGCGATGGCGACCGCGCCGGCCCAGGTCCAGGCGTCGGTGTTGCGGTGCTCGTGCCAGCGGTAGGGCGCGGCCTCGGGCTGGGCGGGATCGTGCGGGACGGGAGTGGGGTCGTCGAGCATGCGGGGATCTTCGCATGCGGCGGTTTAAGCGGGTGTGCTGACTGAATGTGACTGATGCCTCATGTCCGGGCGGTTGGATTGCGCTTGGGGCCGGAGCGGGGGCGGTGGACGCGATGGCGGTCGCAGCGGGCGAGGCGGTTCGCAAGAGGGCGTCGGCGGCTTGCGGCCCTCGTTGGATGCGGCCGTCGTTGCATCGAGTTCGGGGCGCCGCGCTCGTCGTTGCGCAGGTTGCTCGGATCTTCCCCTCCGTCATTCCGGCGAAAGCCGGAATCCATTTTGATTTCGCTCTCGCCGTTGCGGCCGGGACGATCGAAGCAACGGCAAAATGGATTCCGGCTTTCGCCGGAATGACGGGACTGGGGTGTCTGCGGGTGTTGGATCGACGGCGTAAGCGCGTCGGATCGACGAAGTAGGTACGTAGGATCGACGGCGACAAAAAGAAAGGCCGCCCGGTCAGGGCGGCCTTCTCGCAATCGCAGCGATGACGGCGGCTCAAGCCGCGCGCGCCCGCCTACGCAGCGGCCTTGAACGCGCATTGCGCGGCCAGCGCGGCGGCGCCGAGCAGGCCGGGTTGCGGGTGGGTCACTGCCAGGGTCGGCACGCGCGCCATGGTCGGGGAGAAGCGGCCCTTGTGCTCGAAGCGCTGGCGGAAGCCGGAGTGCGCCAGCCACGGCATCAGCTTGGGCACCAGACCGCCGGGCAGGAACACGCCGTCCCAGGCGCCCAAGGTCAGCACCAGATCGCCCGCGGCGGCGCCGAACACCGCGCAGAACACGTCGATCGCGCGCAGGCAGCGGGCGTCGCCTTCGCGCGCCATCGCGGTGATGTCCTGCGGCTGCAAGGGGCCGGGGTCTTCGCCGGCGATCTGGCTCAGCGCGCGGTGCAGGTTGACCAAACCGCTGCCGCTGATCAGGCGTTCGTTCGAGACCCGCCCGAATTCGCCCGACAGGCGCTTGAGCACGTCGATCTCTTCGGGATTGTTCGGCGCGAAGCTGACGTGGCCGCCTTCGGTCTGCAGCGGATAGAAACGCCCGTCGCGGCGCAGCAGCGCGCCCACGCCCAGGCCGGTGCCGGGGCCGATGATCGCGTAGGTGCGGTCGCCCGAATCGGTCCAGCCGTTCCAGCGCACGCCGCCGATCGGCACCACGTCGCCCGTGCCCAGCAACGACACCGCCATCGCCTGCGCGGCGAAGTCGTTGACCAGATCGATCCGGGTCAGCCCCAGCGCGATGCGCGTGCGCTCGGCCGAGATCACCCACGGATGATTGGTGATCCGCGCTTCGTCGCCGTCGACGCGCCCGGCCACCGCGAACACGCCGTGGCTCGGCGAGGCGCCGACCTTGTCGAGGTAATGCCGCGCGGCGTCGGCCAGCGACGGGAAATCGGCGACCGCGTAGACCTGCACGCTGTCCGGCAGCAAGGCCGGCGCGGCGGGATCGGACGTGCCTAGGGCGAAGCGGGCGTTGGTGCCGCCGATATCGGCCAACAACGCGCCGCTCATGCCGCGCCTCCTCGGTAGCCGTTGGTGGGCGGCAGGAAGCGCTCGGCTTCGGTCGGGCCCCACGAGCCGGCGGGATACTCCAGCGCGGGCTGCGCGGTGTCGGTCCACGCGCTTTCGATGCTGTCGATCCACTGCCACGCCGCTTCGACTTCGTCGTCGCGCACGAACAAGGTCTGGTTGCCGCGCAGCGCATCGACGATCAAACGCTCGTAAGCGATACGCCGCTGCGGCGAACCCGACATCGACAGATCCAGCGACATCGGCTTGAGTTCCAGCGCGCCCCATTCCGGCGCGGCCAGACTGCCCATCAGGCCCAGCTCGATGGTTTCGTCCGGCTGCAGGCGCATGCGCAGACGGTTCGGCCGCTCGCGGCCGCGGCGCGGACGCTCGAACAGCCAATGCGAGGTCGGACGGAACGACACCACCACCTCGGTGGCGCGTTCGGCCAGCCGCTTGCCGGTGACCAAACGGAACGGCACGCCGGCCCAACGCCAGTTGTCGATGAAGGTTTCCACCGCGACGAAGGTTTCCACCGGCGATTCGTGCACGAAGCCCTTGACCGCGCGGCCCTCGACCACGCCCGCGCCGTAGCGTCCGCGCACCGTGCGCTGGGCGGCGTCGGCCGCGCTGACCGGACGCAGCGCGCGCAGCACTTTGCGCTTCTCGTCGCGGATCGAATCGGCGTCCAGCGCCGACGGCGGCTCCATCGCGATCAGCGCCAGCAGCTGCAGCATGTGGTTCTGGACCATGTCGCGCAGCGCGCCATAGCCCGCGTAATAGCCTTCGCGGCCGTCCACGCCGGCGGTCTCGCCGACGAAGATGTCGACCGACTCGATCCAGCGGTGCTGCCACACCGCTTCCAGCAAGGTGTTGCCGAAGCGCAGCGCCAGCAGGTTCTGCACCGCGGCCTTGCCCAGGTAATGGTCGATGCGGAAGATCCGCGACTCGTCCAGGCAGGCGCGCAGCGCGGCGTTGATCTCGCGCGCCGAGGCCAGATCGCGGCCGATCGGCTTTTCCAGCACCAGGCGCGACTCGCCTTCGAGCAGGCCGGCGGCCTTCAGGCCCTTGGCGCAGGGCACGAACAAGTCGGGCGGGGTGGCGAGGTAGCTGACGCTGGGGCGGTCGGCGTAACCCGACAGCGCCGCGGCGATCGCGGTTTCGTCGCGCAGATCGACCGACACATAAGCGATGCGGGCGAGCAGTTCCTCGACGATGCCCGGATCGTCGGCGACCTCGGCGGCCATGCGCTCGCGCAGCCAGCCGCGGAATTCGTCGTCGCTGTGCTCCTGGCGGCCGACCGCGACGATGCGCAGCGTCGCCGGCAGCAGCCGATCGCGCCACAGATGGACCAGCGAGGGGAACAGATAACGCTGGGAGAGATCGCCGGTGGCGCCGAACAGCAGCAGAGTGTCGTGCATGGAGCGGACGGACCAAGAGGAAAGGGGGAAGCCGGAAGCCGCGCGGGGCGGCGCGAGGTGGCGTTCGCGGCCGGCGCCCAAGCATAGACGCTGCCCGGGCGGCGGGCGAACTTTGGCCGCCGCTCAGGGCGGGCGCGGCGCCGGATCCCGACGCGCGTCGCGGCGCGGACGGGCCGGGCGCATGCGCGGGGGACGCGGCGAGGGCGGGGCGGACGTGCGATTCTGGGCGGCGCGGTTGCCGGCGGCATCGCTCTGCGCCGCGCGGCGGCGAGCGCTGCGGTTCGGAGGGAGGCGGCCTTGAAGGGCGCGGCGCTGGGACGTGCGGCTTTGAGCGGGGCGGCTTCGAGCGGCGCCGCTTCGGGCCGCGCCGTTCAACGCGACGCGACGGCTGCGGGCGCGATGCTCGAGCGTATGCCCGTCGAGCGCTTGGATGCGCAGCGCGCGGCCGCGACCAGCGCGAACGCGAGGCGCAGCGGCGTTCGCCGTGGTCGCGCGCTCCAGGCCGTTACGCTCGTCGCCGGCCCGCGTACGCGCGCCGCCGCCCACGCGAAGGCGCGGCACGGGCATAGCGGCGACGGCGAAGCGGGCGGTCATGGGCTGGGCAGGCCTGCGAAGCGATCCGGATCGTGGACAGGGCGTGCATGAAAACGTTTACATGGCAGAATAGCCCAGGGCGCGGCCGATTGCACCGCCCCGGTCGCACCATCGGGAGAATTCATGGCGAAGGTCAGTCTGCAGCAACTGCGCAAGGTCTATCCGAACGGCTACGTCGGCGTCGCCGACGCCAGCTTCGACATCGCCGACGGCGAATTGCTGGTGCTGGTCGGGCCGTCGGGCTGCGGCAAGTCGACCTTGCTGCGGATGATCGCCGGGCTGGAAACCATCAGCGCCGGCGAACTGCGCATCGGCGAGCGCCTGGTCAACGAGGTGCCGCCGAAAGACCGCGACATCGCCATGGTGTTCCAAAGCTACGCACTGTACCCGCACATGACCGTGGCCGAGAACCTCGGCTTCGGCCTCAAGCTGCGCGGCCTGAGCAAGGCCGAGATCGCCCGGCAGGTGAGCGAAGCGGCGGCGATGCTGGAACTGGAGCCGTTGTTGGACCGCAAGCCCGCCGCGCTGTCCGGCGGCCAGCGCCAGCGTGTGGCGCTGGGCCGCGCGCTGGTGCGCAAGGCGCAGGTGTTCCTGCTCGACGAACCCTTGTCCAACCTCGACGCCAAGCTGCGCATGACCATGCGCGTGGAGATCGCGCGGCTGCACCGCCAGCTCGGCACGACCATGGTCTACGTCACCCACGATCAGGTCGAGGCGATGACGCTGGGCCACCGCATCGTGGTGATGAAGGACGGCAAGATCCAGCAGATCGACACGCCGATGGCGCTCTACAACCGGCCGGTCAATCTGTTCGTGGCGACCTTCCTCGGCAGCCCGAAGATGAACATCTTGTGGGGGCCGCTGATCGAACGCGACGGCGGCCTGCATCTGAAGATCGGCGAAGGCGTCGAGCTGCGCCTGCGGCCGCCGGGCGAGTTGCTGGAGAAAGTGCGCGGCTACGTCGGCCGCGAGCTCATGATCGGTTTGCGCCCGGAGGACATGCATCTGGCCGAAGCCGGGCCGGACACGTTGCCGGCCAAGGTCGAAGTGGTCGAGCCGGTCGGCAACGAGGCCTTCCTCAATCTGGGCTGCGGCGGCTGCGATCTGGTCGTGCGCTTGCCGCCGTTCCACCTGCCGCAGGCCGGCGATACGGTGCATTTGTCGTATGCGGCCGAGCGCATGCACTTCTTCGACCGCGAGAGCGAGTTGCGGTTGTGAGGGCGCTGCGGGGGAGGGGGCGTTAAGAGCAAAATGGATTCCGGCTTTCGCCGGAATGACGGTGGAAAATCCGCTGGAATGACGATGGAAGATTCGCCGGAATGACGGTGGAAGTTTCGCTGGAATGACGATGGAAGATTCGTCGGAATGGCGGCGAACGAAGCGAAGGTCGAAAAGCCGATTTCGCCGTTTACGCCCCGTCATTCCGGCGAAAGCCGGAATCCATTTTGCTCTTGCCTGTTGCGCGGCCCGCCACGCCCTGGCTAAGCCTCCACCGTCTCCATAATGACGGTGGAAGTTTCGGTGGAATGACGGCGGAAGATTCGCTGGAATGACGGCGAACGAAGCGAAGGTCGAAAAGCCGATTTCGCCGTTTACGCCCCGTCATTCCGGCGAAAGCCGGAATCCATTTTGCTCTTGCCTGTTGCGCGGCCCTCCACGCCCTAGCTAAGCCTCCACCGTCTCCACCGCCCAAGGCGGCAACACTCCCGCCGGCTTGCCCGCGTTCACCGCCTGCGCATCCGCCGCGGCCGCCGCCGCGTCGGCCAGCGACACCACCCGCTCGACTTGAGCGATCTGTTCGCGGTCGCCGAACGGCGCGGTCAGCGTCGGCGAGATCAGGCTGATCAGCCGCGCCAGCATCAGCGCGTCGCTGACTTTTTCGCCCAGGCACAAGGACGCGATCAGCTCGTCGAGATTCTCCCCCGCCAACACCCCCGACAGCGCCTTCAGGCACAAATGCAGGCGCATGCCCAATTCGTTGCGCGACACCTGCGGCAGCGCCCGCGCGAAGGCCTCGAAGAAGCGCCCGAAGATCGGTTCGTAATGCTCGCGCAAGTAATTGCGCACGAACGGCGAGGGATCGCTGTAGACCCGGCCGAGCAAGCGCACGAAGCCGCTGCCGTCCTCGCTGGCGCGGCTCATGCGCAGCGCCGGCACGAACAGCGCGCTGAGCACCGCCGACGCGTCCAGGCCGGCGTCGCCGTATTGGCGTTCGCACACCGCGAGCAAGCGCAGGCGCTCCTGGTTGAGCCGGTCCAGGCGCGCGTGCAGCAGCGCCTGCATCAGGCCTTCCTTGCCGCCGAAGTGGTAGTTCACCGCGGCCAGATTGGTGCCGGCCAGGGTGGTGATCTGGCGCAGCGACATGGCCTCGTAGCCATGTTCGACGAACAGCGATTCGGCGGCTTCCAGCAGCCGCGCCTTGGTGTGGCCGGCATTGAGAATAGGCTTGCTCATTCAACGGCTTGCGCCGGACCTCCGAAGTGGGCTGCGAACGTTTCTTGCGACGCCGAGCGGGTTTTCTTGCACACGCGCCGCGGCGAATCACGCTGCGTCGCAATATGGCATGAGTTCGATGGCGGTCGCAGTTTTGCCGTGAGCGTGCCTGCGCCGCGGCGGCGCCCGGCTTTGCCGAACGCGGCGATCCCGCCGTCGCGGTCGCCGGCGCTTCGCCGCCGCGCGGCCGCCGCGAGCCGCATCGGCAGCGTGCGCGGGCCGCGCGCGCGTCCGCGTTGGTTGCCCGGCGTTGCCGTCCGCAAGCGCGCCGATCGCCGCAGATGTGTTGAGTCTTGCCGCCGATTGCGTGCAAACTGAAGCCGAGTGTTCCGGCGGCACTCGATCGCGGCGCGGAGGGGAGTCCGCGCCGTGGCCGCATCGAACCGGCGAAGGCCGGGGCCGGAACCTTTGGAGGGACCCGATGGACAAACCGTCCGCGCCCGGCCGCCGTCCGGCGCCGCCGCCCCACCGGGGGCGCGCGCGCCGCGTCCGCGCCGTGGCCGCGCTGCTTGCCCTATTCGCCGCAACAGGATGTCAAACCGCCATGTCCAGCTCCGTTCCCGATTCCGCCGCCGCCTCCGATCCGGCCGCCGGCGCGCAGGCCGTCACCACCGCGCAATGGCCGCTGCGCTTCCAGCGCCATCGCTTCGGCGGTTTCTGCTTCGACACCTGGGGCTGCAGCATCGTCTACAACGGCTTCCCGCACGGCCAGGAAGATCCCGAGCGCGCAAGCGCGTCGGCTGCCTCGTTCGGCGACGCCTACCCGCGGCGGATGAAGGCCGCGCAGCTGGACATCGCCAATTTCCCCGCGCCCGCCGAAGTGACCTGGCGCGCCAAGGACAAGAGCGAGCACCGCGTGCGCATCGACATCGCCGCGCTGTTCGCCGACGGCCTGATCCGCCACGAGGTCGCGCGCGAGGACGTGGCCGAAGGCGTGAGCCTCAACGACCCGGAAATCATTCTGGAAGTGAACGACCGCACCATCAACGTCTACATGCGCTGCATGATCCCGTTGAAGCGGCCGCAGGATCCGGCCAACCCGAACAGCGACTTCCGCGCCGATCTGGTGCGGGTGTACTCGAAGACGTACTGAGCGCCGCGCGCGGAGTCCCAGCGCGCATCTGCCCGCGGCGCAGCCTCGCCGCGATCTAGCCGAAGCCGGCCGCCCGCGGGCGCCGCGCGGCACCGCAAGCCAAGAATCAAGGAGAGTTCGCGATGGGCGGTGGCAAGAATCCCGACGGGGTAAAGACCTATCCGGCCGACCAGCACGACCTGGACAGCTACGTCCAGGCCAGCGCGGCGCTGTCGCAGCTGCAATCGCCCAAGCTGCTGGATTCGCAGGACCCGCACACGCGCCTGTACGTGGCTTGCTTCGACGGCACCGGCAACAGCATCCACGGCACCGATCCCAAGAACCACACCAACGTCGCCGAGGTGGCCAAGCAGTTGCAAAGCGGACTGCACGACAACATCGCGGTGGGGTACGTCGAAGGGCCGGGCACGCAATCCAACAAGCTCGAGCGCGGCTGGGACATGGTCACCGGCGCCAGCTTCGATCCGCGCCTGGAGAAGATGTACGCGCAGTTCATCGAACAGGCCAAGGAGTGGAAGCGCGAAGACCCCGACGCCAAGATCCGCGTCGCCGGCATCGGCTTCAGCCGCGGCGCCGAGCAGGAGGCCGCGTTCGCGCGGCTGGTCGACGAGCGCGGCATCCAGGATCCGGCCGGCGCGGTCTACGTCAAGGACAAGGCCGGCAACATCGTCGCGCCGCCGACCTACCGCAACGCGCCGCTGCAGGACCCGGCGGTGGAGAAGGTGCCGCAGGCGGTCGGCCTGTTCGATCCGGTCGGCACCGGCGAGCCGCGCAAGCACGACCGGCGCTTGCCGCCGTCGGTGATGTCGGCGTTCCAGATCACCGCCGAGGACGAGCGCCGCGACCAGTTCAAGTCCACCAGCATCCTGCGCGAGGGCGCCAGCGAGAACGACCGCTTCCTCAACGTCACCGTCGGCGGCGCGCACAGCAACGTCGGCGGCAGCTACGAGCTCAACGGGCTGTCGATCCGCAGCGGCAATTTGATGGTGGACTACCTCAACAGCCTCAGCGACAAGCCGTACCTGGACAAGCGCCCGGAGCCGAACGACCCCAAGCTCAACGTCGTGCACCGCTCGGATCAGCCGTTCTATTACACCTCCTTCGGTTTCCGCGACGGCGAGCGCGACCGGGTCGAGACGGTCGCGAGCAAGGAGCAGGTGCGGCGCCACACGGTCGCCGATCCGAACCACAAGGAACCGATCGACGAGCGCATGAGCGCGGGCTTCGAGCGCCGCCCGGTGCCGATCGGGCCGGTGCCGCCGGGCCGGGAGGCGTCGATCGCGGTCGGCGGCCAAACCGCGGGCGGCGGCGACATCGACCGCACCTTCGCGCGCCTGGTCGACGCCGCGCGCAACCGCGACGAGGGCGCGTTCCGCGCGGCCACGCGCGAGCACGCGCAGGATCCCGACACCCAGCAGCGCTGGCAGGCCGGGCGCGAGCGCTATCAGCAACTCAACGACGCGCAAGCGCCGGCGCAGGCGCAGCCCGATGCGCAGCGCTTGCCGATGCCGCCGCCGCAGGCGGACGGCCCGAACCATTCTTCGCCGCGGGCGCCGGGTTTGTAATGAGCGAGCAACGATTCCACGCAGAGGCGACCTCGACCGTGCAGGACGCGCAAGAACTCAAGCGACTGGCCGCCGATCTGGCGGTGTTCGCGCAACACCTGCAAGAGCAGAACGAACGCGCCGTGCAGCACGTCGACCGCAGCGCCGACGAACTGCACCGCGCCGCGCTGGGCATGGGCGCCGGCGCGCAGGAACTGGCCCAGCAGTTGATCGGCGTGGTCCAGAATCAGGCCCACGAAGCCATCGGCCGCGGCGTCGAGCAGGCCTTCGGCGGCGCCGGCGCGCAGCTGCGCGAGAGCGTCGAGGCGACCCAGCGCGCGGCCAAGGCGCTGGAAGACCAGCGCAAGGCGCTGGAGCGCTCGCAGCAGATCCTGATCTACAAGGCGGTGCTGGCCTTGCTGGTGGGCTCGATCCTCGCGGTCGGCGGCGCCTGGTTCTACATCCAGAAGTCTATGCGCGAGATCCAGCGCGCCGAATTCGCCCGCGACATCGTCGAGGCCACCCGCAACGGCACCTTGACCCGGTGCGACGGCGCGTTGTGCGCGCGCGCCGGCAGCAAGCGGGTGGGGCCGAAGGGCGAGTACGTGCTGCTGGAAGAGCCGAAAAAGTAAGGGACGCTTCCTGTAGGAGCGGCGTAAGCCGCGACCGCGACACCTTAGCTACGACGACGGTTTCGGCGTAGTTGCGTTGTCGCGGTCGCGGCTCGCGCCGCTCCTACAGGGCTAAACCGCCACAGCGCGCTCGCCGGGGGCGCGTGAGCTGCGCTAGTCTGCCGCGATGAACGACCCCGCCACGATCCTCATCACCGGCGGCAGCGGCTTCCTCGGCAGCCGCTGCATCGCCCAGGCCCTGGCCGCCGGCCATCGCGTGCGCGCGAGCGTGCGCGACCTCGCGCGCGAGCCGCAGCTGCGCGCCGCGCTGGCGCGCGCCGGCGTGGACGCGGGCGAGCGGCTCAGCCTGCGCGTCGCCGATCTGCGCCGCGACGAGGGCTGGGCGCAGGCCGCGCAGGGTTGCGATTACGCGCTGCACGTGGCGTCGCCGTTTCCCGCCGACATCCCGCGCGACCCCAACGAACTGATCGCGCCGGCGCGCGAGGGCACGCTGCGGGTGCTGCGCGCCGCGCGCGACGCCGGTCTGCGCCGGGTCGTGCTGACCTCGTCGTTCGCCGCGGTCGGTTACGGCCACCCGCCGCGCGCGCAGCCGTTCGACGAAAGCGTGTGGAGCGACACCGCCGCGCCGCTGGCGCCGTACGTCCAATCCAAGACCCTGGCCGAACGCGCGGCCTGGGATTTCATCGAGCGCGAGGGCGGCGCGCTGGAACTGGCCGCGGTCAATCCGGTCGGCATCTTCGGGCCGGTGCTCAGCGACGATTACGCGACCTCGATCCTGCTGGTGAAGCGCCTGCTCGACGGCGCGCTGCCGGGCGCGCCGAAGCTGTACTTCGGCGTGGTCGACGTGCGCGACGTGGCCGACCTGCACCTGCGCGCGATGACCGACCCGGCCGCACGCGGCCAGCGCTTCCTCGCCACCGCCGGCGATTTCCTCAGCGTCAGCGACATCGCCGCAACTTTGCGCCGGCACTTGGGCGCAGCCGCGCGGCGGGTGCCGTCGCGGCAGTTGCCGAACTGGGTGGTGCGGCTGGCGGCGCTGGCCGATCCGGCGGTGCGGCAGATCCTGCCGGACCTGGGCAAGTTCAAGAACGCCAGCAACGCCAAGGCG
This sequence comes from Lysobacter sp. K5869, assembly GCF_018847975.1. Classification (NCBI taxonomy): domain Bacteria; kingdom Pseudomonadati; phylum Pseudomonadota; class Gammaproteobacteria; order Lysobacterales; family Lysobacteraceae; genus Lysobacter; species Lysobacter sp. K5869. Next base: position 3,677,099 of record NZ_CP072597.1, read on the forward strand.
CGGCGTGTGCTCGGCTGGAATCCGCGCAGCGCCGAGGAGGCGCTGGTGGCGACGGCGCAGAGCCTGATCGAGTTGGGCCTGGTGCGTTAAGGCGCGGGCCGATCACAGGAACTCGGCGCGGATCCGGTCGACCGCGAACGGATCGACGTCGCCGTCCTGCGCGAACACCGTCCGCGCCTGCGAACGCTCGTCGGCCAAGCCGCCGCGCGCCAGCGCGTGCAGCTCGAACAGCGAATACAGATCCGGCGCCGCGTCGTATTCCATCGCGCGCAAGATCAGCGAAATCCCCGACAACTGATTATTGGCGTTGTTCCAGCGCGGCCGCCCGCCGATGCCGAGATCGCACCACACCGCCTGCGCGCGTTCCAGGTCGAGCAGGAACGGCATACAGCTGGTTTGCTTGGAGGCCAGATCGACGCGGTCGTGCACCGTGCGCGCCTCGAACGGCTCGCCCGAACCGATGTCGGCGCGCGCCATCCAGCCGGCGAAGCACTCGGGCAGGTCGCAATACGGTTCTTGGGTGAAGCTGTGGATGCTCACCGCGACATAGCCGACGCCGCGCTCGCGCAGCAGCGGCAGGTCCAGGTCGATGAATTCGGCCGCGCCGTTCGGCGCATCCACGATATCGCCGCTGTGATGGCCGCCGTAGCCGCGCAGGTTGTAGTACGAAATGGTGTCGATGAAGCGGAAGTCGCGGTCGAAGAACGCCGCCGACAGGTCGATGTCGGTGCGGTCGCGGCCGTTCTTCCACCACAGGAATAGGCGGATGTAACGCGAATCCGGCAGCGCCACGCGGCTGCCGCGGGTCAGCGTGCGCAGCGAGCGCGAGGCCGAGCGCTGCGCCAGCGGCGCGCGCAGCTCGCGCAGGGCCGGGTCGATCCAGCACGGCCCCAGCGGCGCGCGCTCGGCGAAGCGTTCGATCAACACCTCGCGGCAGCTCGCCAAGGCCGCGACGGCAGCGCCGTCCGGCAACGCCGCGCGCAAGTCGCGCCGGCCCCAGGCGCGCGCGGCGTCGCCCTTGGGGAAGAACACCCGCAGCGGTGCGCGGCCGCGGTGGCGCAGGTGGCTGTGCAGTTGCAGCAGCACCGGCGTGGACACGCGCGGCGCCGCGTCGCGGAAGCGGCGCAGCACCTCGTCGGCGCCGGCGCCGCTGCGCAGCAGATGGTCCAGGCGCCGGGCCAGTTCGCCGGGGCGCGCGCTGAGGCGTTGCGCGGCGGCGTCGCCGCGGCCTTCGCGCAGATCGCGTTCGATCGTGGCGTTGAAGCTTTCGAACGGGCGGTCTTCGCGCAGGGTCTGGAACGCGTTCCAGGTCGCCGGCAGCGTTTCGCGGTAATCGCCCGGGTGCAGCCGTTCGCCCAGCCGTTTCCAGCGTTCCTTCCAGCGCAGCATGTCCTCGGTCGGATCGCCGCAGGCTTCCAGCGCCTGCAGCAGCAAGCGCCGCAGCGAACGCGGGAAGCGGGCGAAGCGCGCGGGCTCGGCCAGCGACACGTCGCCTTCGCTCCAGGCCACGGCCACGCGCAGCGCGTCGGTGGCGGTGGCGAGCCGTTCGCGCACGAAGGCCTCGCTGCGTGCGCCGGGGGCGCGCTTGAGCAGCGCGGCGGCGATGACGGCGAAGTTCTCCTTGAACGGAATCCGCTCCGGCAGCATCCGCAGCACGTGTTCGCGGTACTGGCCGACGAACCAGTTCAGATCGTCCTTGTCTTGCTGCGACAGCGAGGTCGGCGAGGCGGCCAGGCGCGTGCAGATGGCCTCGAATTCTTCGCTGTCGCCCAGGCCGATCAGGCGCAGCGCGCGGCCGCCGCGCAACGGCGGCGCGGGTTCGGGGTGTTGCGCGTGCAGTTGCAGGCGGGTGACGTAATGGAACATCGCGCGCTGGTACAGCTCGACTTCCTCGACCCGCAGCACCCCGACCGGAAAATCGGGAAACAGCGGCCGCAGCGTGCGGTGCGCGCCGATCATCTTGGCCAGCGCCGGACGCAGTTCGCGCAGGCAACGTGCGAGCTGTTCGAGCGACTGGGTCTGCAAGCGCTCCAGCGCGTCGGGCGTCAGCGCGAAGCCGAGCTGTTCCAGTTCCTGCTGCACCATCGTCACTTGCGCCGCGCTGGCGCCGCCGGCGCCGGGCTTGAGCAGGAACTTGCCGTTCCTGCGCAGGAAGATTCCGTTCATCGCTGCCTCCACCGGATGCGAAAAGGCCCGCCGAAGCGGGCCGGTGTGGGAAGCGGGCGCCCTAGTTTCCGATGAGAAGGAAGGACGCCCATAGCCACGCCACGAGCATAGCCCGGCGGTCGCGGCGCGCCTAGGACGCCGGTCAGGCGGCAGCGGCGGGCGCGGCGGCTTCGGCCCGCGCCGACTGGCGCTTGAGCAAGGCGATGGTCAGCACCAGCAGGGTCATCGGCAGCAGCGAGAGGTAGAACGCGCCGCCGCCGATGCGGGCGAACAACTGTCCGGTAATGAAGGACCCGGTGGTGCCGCCGAGCGCGGAGAACACCACGATCAATCCGGTCATCGCCGCGTGCCGCGATTTGGGCAGCGAGCTGAGCACGACCGAGTTGATGGTCGGATACACCGGCGCCATGAACAGCCCGATCAGCGGGAACACGAATGCGGCCAGCGGCGCGCTCATCCAGGTCATCTGCGGCTGCGGCAGCGCGCCGCGCGCCAGCGGCAGCGCCAGCAACACCAGCAGGCCCATCGCCAGCACGCAGGCGATCAGCAGCCAATGCCACGGCACCCGGCGCAGCGCCAGCCCGGCGCCGAGCCGGCCCAGCGCCAGCGACACCGCGAAGATGCTCGCCGCCTGCACGCTCATCTTCGCCGGCAAATGCAGGATTTCGCTGTTGAAGGTCGGCAGCCAGGTGCCGATGCTCTGTTCGATCAGCACGTACAGGAACGCCGAGGCCAGGAACGCGGCGACCAGGGGCAGGGCGATCAGGCAGAACATGTCGAGGAAGGACTCGCCCGCGGCGTGGCCGTCGCGCGCGGCGCGTTCGTCGAGGCGCGCGCCGGCGAGCAGGGCGATGATGAGCGCGGCGATGCCGGCGAGCAGCCAATACACGCGCAGCCAGACCGGATCGCCCGGCGACTGCGGATCGATGAACCAGGCGAAGATCCAGTAGCCGGCGAGCACGCCGACCATGAACCAGCCCTCGATGATGCTGGTGAGGCTGGCGTGGGCCTGCTTGCCGTCGGTGAGCAGGCCGATCGAGGAATACACCGACACCTTGACCAAGGCGAAGGCCGCGCCGGTGGCGATGAACAGCAGCTTGGTCATCCAGAAGGCGGCCACCAGCGGCATCAGCGCGCAAGCGACCAACACCATGCCGAGCCCGAGCATCATCGCGCGGCGATAGCCCAGCCGCGGCAGCAGCGAGGCGGTGAGGAAGGAGACCACGGCGATCGGCAGATCCTTGAACGCCTCCAGGATGCTGGCCTGGGCCTTGTCGATGCCGAAGCCGTGGATCGACTGCAGGATCACCGTGCCGACGCTGTTGAGCAGGATCCCGAACATCATGTAGGTCAGGATCATGGCCGCGATCATGCGGCGGCGGTGAGCGGTGGCGACGGTCATGCGGGCTCCGGGGAACGGTGGCGGCGCGGATGGAGGGATCGTGCGGCATGGACGCGGCCGGGGCGAGTGTCTGCCCGCTCCGGCCGCGTTCCTTGGCCCGAACGTGGCGCGTTCGGACGTTCGCCGCCGCGCGGGCCGGCGGCCCGCCTGCGCGGCGGCTCACCCCGTTGGCGGCGGAAGGCGGGGCGAGGCGCCGGATGAGGGCGCTCTAGCCCCTCACCACTTGTACGCAGCCGAGAACAGATACGACCGCCCCGCGATCGGCCGCCCCATGAACACCCCGCCGGTCGCCGCGCCGGGCACGCGCACGTTGCCCTCGGTCAAGCCCAGTTCGTTGCTGACGTTGCTGCCGGTGACCGCGAACTCCCAGTTCTCGCCGACATGCAGGTTCGCGCCCACGTCGAGCGTGTGGTACGAGGGCAGCTTCTGCGTATTGGCCAAGTCCGCGTAACGGTCGCCGATGCGCGAGTAGGTGGCGAACACCTTCAGATCGCCGAACGGCAACGTCCAGTAATAGCTCGGGGTGAAGCGGAACTGCTGCTTGGGCTGGCGCATCACCTGATTGCCGGTGAACTCGCGGTAGTTCTCGTACTTCGCGTCCAGCCACACGCCGGTCAGCGCCAGCTCCAGCCCGCCGACCGGGCGCCACGCGCCTTCGACTTCCACGCCGTAAGCGCGCGAATCGCCGACCGTGGTGAAGTTGGTGCCGTCTTCCAGGAAGGCCTGGAACGGCGAGTTGGTGAACTTGTTGTAGAACGCGGTCAGGTACAGGTCGTAGCTCTGGCTGCCGGACTTGAAGCCCAGTTCGTACTGATCGATCTCCTGCACCTTGGTGTTGCCGTCGCGCAGGTTGTCGAAGGCCGGCAGCTTGTAGCCGGAGTTGGCGCGGGCGAACACGCTGGAGTTGTCGGTGAGCTTGTAGTTCGCGCCCAAGGTCCAGGAGAAATGCTTGTCGTCCTGGTCGATGCGGCGCGTGCCCGGCAGCGAGACCGAGGTGGCGTTGTCGTAGAGCGTGTTCGGATTGCCGTCCAGATCGACGGTGGCGGTGTTGTGCACGGTGCCGTCGACCTGCTGCCACTCGTAGCGGATGCCGCCGTCCAGGCGCAGGCGGTCGTTGACCTGCCATTCGTCGGCCACGAACAGCGCGGTGTTCTGCCCGTCGTAGTCGCCGCGCAGCGAGAAGAACGAGGTGCCGGTGAAGCCGTCGCGGGTGACCTGGCGGCCGTCGGCCAAACTCAGATTGATCCGGCGCGCGTTGTTCTGCGCGGTCAGCAGCATGTTGTTGCCCAGGTACCAAGTGTCCTTGGACGAGTACTTGGCGAAGTACAGGCCGACGGTCAGCGTGTTGCCCTCGAACAGATCCTTGCTGAAGCGCAGATCGTTGGTGAACGACTCGATTTCCTTGTCGACCACCCAGAACCCGGCGGTCAGCACCTGCTGGTTGGGATCGACCGCGCCGCCGCCGTTGACGTAGGTCGCGGTGCCGGTGGTGCCGTAGCCGGCGATGAAGGACGACAGCGTCTGCGGGCTGGCGCCGGTGAACAGGCCGTTGGTCGGCGCCGAGCCGGTGACGAAGTTGACCCGGTCGCTGATAGTCCAGTCGCCGGCGTAGAAATCCATCGACGCGCCGAACACGTCGAGGTTGATGCCGCGGCCGTCGGCGAGATCGCGGCTGATGCTGGTGCCCGGGCCGGTGGGAATGGTGACGTGGCGGAAATCGTTGCCGAGCAGGGTGCCGGTCTGCGCGTCCAGGCCCGGGAAGCTCGACAGGCTCGAACCGTTGTTGCGCGAGAGCAGCGGGATCGGCGTGAAGAACGCGTTCTTGTCGTCGGTGTGGCGGGCGTAGACGGTGATCTCGCCGCTGTCCCAGCTGTGGGTCAAGGTCGCGCTCAACTGGCCGCCTTTGTCGGCCGGGAACTGGGTGTCGCGGACGCCGTCGGTGGTGCGGTAGAAACCGCCGACGCTGTAATACCAACCGTCGGCGAGCTTGCCGCTGTTGAACAGATCGACCCGGCGGAAGCCGTCGCTGCCCAGGCCCAGGCGCACGCTGCCGGCGGGCTCTTCGCCGCCTTTCTTCTGGATGAAGTTGACCGTCGCGCCGGGCTGGCCGTTGGAGAAGATCGGGCTCGGGCCGCCGCGCAGCACTTCCATGCGCTCAATGGTGTCGTCCATGCGGAACAGCGTGGAGTTCTCCAGGAACGACAGGGTCGGCGGCGGGAACAGCGGCGCGCCGTCCATCTGCACGGTCACGAACGGCGCGTCGCCTTCCGAGGGCATGCCGCGCACGAAGATGTTGGCGCCGGTGCTGCCGCCGGCCGATTCGGCCCACACGCCCGGCACGACCTTGAGCGCGTCGGCGGTGCTCAGCGGCACGGCTTCCTGGATCTGCTCCAGCGAGGCGGTGGTGATGGAGAAGCTGGCGTCGCGCTTGCGCACGCCCTTGAAGCGCGCGGTGCCGCTGACCACGACCGCGTCGAGCGTGGTCGCCGAATCGGCGGCTTGCGCGGGCGGCGCGGCCGGCGCGGGTTGCGCGTCCTGCGCCAGCGCATGACCGGGCGCGAGGATCGCGGCGATCGCCGCGGACAGCGCGTAACGCATCAATCGGGTTTGTTTCTGTGCGGCGTACTGCATGTTGTTCTCCCCACCCATTCGATATGGATTGTTGGTTTAGGCGTCCCCGCCGCGACGGTACGTGCCGGCGCGGTCAGGGCGAAACGAAAGCGTTTACGTCGAAAGCGGCGATGTCCGGCAGGCAAGCGTCGGCCTGGGCGAGCGTGCGCGCGTCGCCGATGCCGACCGCGGCCATGCCGGCGGACTTGATCGCGGCCACGCCGGCGGCGGCGTCCTCCAGGCCGATGCACTGCGCCGGCGCCACGCCGAGCGCGGCGGCGACGTCGAGGAAGATGTCCGGCGCGGGCTTGGCACGGGCGACCCGCGCGGCGTCGGCGATGTAGTCGAAGCGCTCGGCGATGCCGAGCCGGTCGAGCAGGGCGGCGGCGTTGCGGCTGGCCGAGGCCACGCCGAGCTTGAGCCCGCGCGCGCGCGCTTGTTCGAGCACGCGGGTCACGCCGGGGAACAGATCGGCCGGCGTCACCTGGGCGATGGCTTCGACGTAGTAACCGTTCTTGCGCTCGGCCAGCGCGTGTTTTTGTTCGGCGCTGAGCGAGCGGCCGGCGTGGCGCAGGATGATCTCCAGCGAACTCATCCGATCCACGCCCTTGAGCTGTTCGTTGACGTGCTGGTCGAACGGGAAACCTTCCTCGTCGGCCATGCGCTTCCAGGCGCGGTAATGGGTTTGCGCGGTGTCGGTGAGCACGCCGTCGAGGTCGAAGATCAGCGCCCGCGCCGGGCGCGGGAAGCGTTCGCGCGCATCGACCTCGGGGGCGGCGAGCGGGCGGCGCAGCGGTGCGCCTTGGCTCAGCTCGACGCGCTGGCCGGCGTGGGCGACGGTCAGCGGCGCGCCGTCGAGCAGCGAGTATTCGACGCCGTCGCGGCGCACGTCGATGCGCAGGCGGCGGCCTTGCCAGCGCAGGCCGAAGCCGAAACCGTCCCAGCGTTGCGGCAGGGTCGGCGCGAAGTGCAGTACGCCGTCGACCGCGCGCAAGCCGGCGAAGCCCGAAGCGAGCCCCAGCCACGTCCCCGCCAACGCCGCCATGTGCACGCCGTGATCGGTATTGCCGTGCAGATCGTCCAGATCCACGCGCAGATTGTCGTGGAAGAAGCGCTCGGCCTGCGGCGCGTGGCCGACTTCGCTGGCGAGGATGCCGAACACCGACGCCGACAAGGTCGAATCGTGCGTGGTCACCGCCGCGTAGTAATCGTAGCTGCGGCGCTTGACCTCGACCGGAATGCCGTCGCCGGCCAGCACCAGTCCCATCACCACGTCGGCTTGCTTGCAGACCTGATAGCGGTACAGCGTGAGCGGGTGGTAATCCAGCAGCAGCGGACGATGTTCGCCCTCGCGCGCCGGGAACGGCCAGCGCGGCTTGTCGAGGAAGGTGTCGTCCTGGGCGTAGATGCCCAGCGCTTCGTCGTAATGCAGGAACATCGTCTCCGCGGCGCGGCGCCAGGTGGCGACTTCGTGCGGGTCCAACTGCAGCCGCTCGGCCAACTCGCGCAGCCGCTGCGGGCGTTCGCGTTCGAGCTGTTCCCACGCCGCTACCGCGCGCCGCAGATGCTGCTGCGCCATGCGGTTGGTATAGAAATTGTTGTCGACCAGCGCGGTGTACTCGTCCGGGCCGGTCACGTCGTGGATGCAGAACGCGCCGCCGCGACGCGGGTTGAAGTGGCCGACCTGCGGCCAGATGCGCGCGGTCTCGAACAACATCTCGGCACCGAAATCGGCGAGGAAATCGCTGTCGCCGCTGGCATCGAGGTACAGGCCGATGCCGTAGGCCACCGCCGCGTTGATGTGGTACGCGGCCGAGCCGGAGGGGTAGTGCGCCGAGCATTCGCCGCCGGTGATCGTGCGCCAGGGGAACAGCGCGCCGCGTGCGTGGTTCATCTCGCGCGCGTGCTTGCGCGCCGGCTCCAGCGCGAGGAAACGCGCGTGCAGCATGGCGCGCGCGACCTCCGGCGCGGTGTAGGCCATCACCGGCAGCATGAAGGCTTCGGTGTCCCAGAAATAATGGCCTTCGTAGCCTTCGCCGGTGAGTCCTTTGGCGGCGGTGCCGTCGATGCCGTTGCGGCCGGCCGATTGCAGCAGATGGAACAGGTTGAAGCGCAGCGCCTGTTCGGACGCGGGGTCGCCGGCGATGGACAGCTCGGCGCCGTCCCAGAACCGCGCCAGCGCCTGCGCTTGCCGCGCGGCGATGGCGTCGAAGCCTTCCAGTTGCGCGCGTTGCAGCGCTTGCGCGGCGGAGTCGGGCAGGTCGGTGGCGTGCGGGTTGCGGTCGGTGACGTAGGCGACGAATTTTTCCAGCACGACCGATTCGCCGGGACGCAGGTGCGCGTCGTAGCGCTGCGCCACGCGTTCTTCGCCCAGATCGTCGGCGGCGAAGCGCAGCCCTTCGAGCCGATGCCTCTGGCTGCACACCACCCGCACGCCGCTGCGGCGGGTGGCCTGGACCACGTGCGCGCCGCGCTCGTCGGCCTGACGCGCGAGCAGTTGCAAGCCCTCGGCCGAGGCCACGCCGATGCGTGGGTCGTCGCCTTGTTCGGCGGCTTCGTGGCCGCATTCGATCGCCGAACTCAGGCTCAGCGCGCCGGTGTAATCGAACGAAGTCGCGCGGTAGCGGATCGCCAGCAGATCGACGCCGGGCACGCCGCTGTCGAACGGCAGCACGCGCTCGGCGCGGATGTCGATGCGCGCCCCGTGGGCGGTGCGCAGCACGCTGCGGCGCGACAGACGGCCTTGGCGCAAGTCCAATTCGCGCTCGAAGTCTTCCGTTGCAACCGGCAACAAACGCTCGGCGCCGGCGAACACCGCGATGCGCTGGCCGTCGGCGACCGGCAGGCGCGTGTCGGTGTGGCGCGGGAAGCCGGTGAAGCGCTCGTGGTAGTGGATCGGGTGCTGCTCGTACACCGCCGCCAGGAAACTGCCGTCGCTGCCGCCGTCGGCCTCCTCCAATCCGCCGCGCACGCCGAGCGAGCCGTTGGCCAGGGCGAACAGGGTTTCGTCGCGGCGGGCGCGGGCCGGTTCGCGCCCGGTGCGGCGCAGGCGCCAGGGGTCCAGGTCGGCGGCGGAGGAGGTCGGAGCGGAAGCGGTGGAGTGATCGGTCACGCGACAGGCCTGCGAAGCGGGGCCGCAGAGCGCTGCGGCTTCGTTGGAGGCGGACCGTAGTGAGTCGTTGTTATCGATGTCAAGTTACCGATAACAGTGGCGCGACGGCGGGCACGCTGCGGGCGTGTCCGAGGTGCCGGGAGTGGCGGACTAAGCTTGCCGAATCAGGGGCTTGGACGAGGGGTGGGATGCAAAGCCCGTCCCGTCCGGGCGGCCGCCGCCTCGCTGCAACGCAACAAGAATTGCGCGGGCTACGGAGCACCCCTGTAGGAGCGGCGTGAGCCGCGACCGTGCCACCGCGACTACGCCGAAACCAATTCGTGCCCGCGTTGCATGCAGCAGAACATCCGACGCGATCCGAACCTCCGCAGTCGCGGCTCGCGCCGCTCCTACAGGGCAAGCCCGCAGCCACGAAGCCTTTATAGGAGCGGCGCAAGCCGCGACCGCGCCAAGACGATTGCAGCGAACTCGGCCCACACCCGCGTCGCGGGCAGCCGAACATTCGACGCGATCCGAACCCCTGCCGTCGCGGCTCGCGCCGCTCCTACAGGGCAAGCCCGCAGCCACGAAGTCCCGCGGTAGGAGCGGCGTAAGCCGCGACCGCGCCAAGACGATTGCAGCGAACCCGGCCCGCATTCGCGTCGCGGGCCACCGAACATCCGACGCGATCCGAACCTCCGCGGTCGCGGCTCACGCCGCTCCTACAGGGCAAGCCCGTAGCCGCGGAGCACCCTTGTAGGAGCGGCGCGAGCCGCGACCGCGCCAATACGATTTCGACGAAACCGGCCTGTACCCGCGCCATGGGCCACCGAACATCCGACGCGATCCGAAACCCCGCAATCGCGGCTTACGCCGCTCCTACAGAGGCGGCCGAAGCAACCAGTCCGGTCTCAAGTCACCCGCGCCACCAAATGCGTCGGCAAAATCTCCGACGCCGCCGGCTCGCCTTCGATCATCGCCAGCACCTTGCGCGCCAGCAGCACTCCGGCGTCGACGAAGTTCTGGTGGATCGAGGTCAGCGGCGGCAGGTAGGTCGCGCCCAGCGGGGTGTCGTCGTAGCCGATCACCGACACGTCCTCGGGCACGCGCCGGCCGCGTTCGATCAGGGCGCGGATCGCGCCGATCGCGAGCAAGTCGCTGGCGGCGAACAAGGCGTCGAACTGCGGGTGCTGGTCGAGCAGCGCGTGCACCGCCTGGGCGCCGGCGCTGACGGTGAAGTTGGCGACCGTCGGGGTCAGCGGCGCGATGCCGTGTTCGCCCAGGGCCTGACGGAACCCGAGCAAGCGCTCGGCGAATTCGCCGTGGGCGTCGTCGCCGAGGAACACCGGCCGGCGCCGGCCCAGGGCCAGGAAGCGTTCGGCGGCGAGCTTGCCGCCGCGCTGGTTGTCGCTGCCGACCACGACCTGCGATTCGTGCCGGCTGACCGCGCCCCACACCACCAGCGGCCGGCCCCAGCGCTGGACCTGATGCATCGCGTCCTCGTGCGCGCCTTGGCCGAGCAGGATCACCCCGTCGGCCGCCTGCACGCTGGGCAGGGCGCCGCCCTGCAGCGAGGTCAGCAGCACGCTGTAGCCGGCCGAGGTCAGCTCCTGGCTGATGCCGCCGAGCAGGTCCAGCGGATACGGCCCGGACATCTGCCGCTCCACGGTCGGCTTCATTTCCACCACCACCGCCACGGTCATGCTGCGGCGCAGGCGCAGGTTGCGGGCGCTGATGTTGAATTGGTAGCCCTGGCGTTCGGCCAGTTCCTTGATCCGCTGGCGGGTCTCGGGATTGACCAGCGGGCTGTCGCGCAGCGCGCGCGAGACGGTGATCGCCGAGACCCCGGCCAGTTCGGCCAGATCGGCCATGGTCAGGTGCTCGCCGGCCTTGCGGGTCGGGTTGGAGGCGCGCGGTCGGCTCATGCGGGCGGATCGTTCCAGGATCGCGGGGAAATAGCGGGCTCGCCTATTTAACACGGCGCGCATGAGGCGATGGTGGGCGGCGTCGGCGGCGGGCCGGGCGAGCCGCCGCGCAGGCCGCGCGCGCCGCGCCCGCGCGGGCCGCGCGGCGCCCGGGGCGTTTCGACGGCGGGCTCGGCCCCGGCCGGCTATACTCCCGGGTAAGCGCGGCCGAGAACCGCGTCTGGCCCAGCGGATTCAACCACTTGGCCGCACTGCCTAACCTAATTTCCACGGCCGCGTCCGCCGCCCAGAGGCCCCAACGCCGCATGCGTCTGTCCACGATCAAGCTGTCCGGTTTCAAGTCCTTCGTCGACCCGACCACGCTGCACCTGCCCACCAACATGACCGGCGTCGTCGGTCCCAACGGCTGCGGCAAGTCGAACATCATCGACGCGGTGCGCTGGGTGATGGGCGAGAGTTCGGCCAGCCGGCTGCGCGGCGACTCGCTGACCGACGTGATCTTCGCCGGCTCCTCCGCGCGCAAGCCGGTGTCGCAGGCGATGGTCGAGCTGATCTTCGACAACTCCGACCACACCATCACCGGCGAATACGGCGCGTTCGACGAGATCTCGGTCAAGCGCACGGTCAGCCGCGACAGCGTCAACCAGTACTACCTCAACGGCGCCAAGTGCCGCCGCCGCGACATCACCGACCTGTTCCTCGGCACCGGCCTGGGCCCGCGCAGCTACTCGATCATCGAGCAGGGCATGATCTCGCAGATCATCGAGGCCAAGCCTGAGGAATTGCGCGTCTACCTGGAAGAAGCCGCCGGCATCTCCAAGTACAAGGAACGCCGCAAGGAAACCGAGACCCGCATCCGCCACACCCGCGAGAACCTCGACCGCTTGAGCGACCTTCGCGAGGAAGTCGGCAAGCAGCTCGAGCATCTGCGCCGGCAGGCGCGTCAGGCCGAGCAGTACCAAGCCATCCAGGCCGAGCGCAAGGTCAAGGACGTGGAGTGGAAGGCGCTGGAATTCCGCGCCCTGGATCAAAAGCTGCAAACCCAGCGCGAGAAGCTCTCGCAGCAGGAAACCCGCTTGCAGCAGCTCATCGCCGAACAGCGCGAGGCCGAGCGCGAGCTGGAAACCGGGCGCGTGCGCCGCGAGGAAGCCGCCGAGGCCTTGAACAAGGCGCAGGCCGCGAGCTACGAAGTGGGCGGCGCGCTGGCGCGGATCGAACAGCAGATCCAGCACCAGCGCGATCTGTCCGGCCGCCTGCGCAAGGCGCGCGAGGAAGCGCTGGCGCAGTTGGAGGAGATCGGCGGCCACATCGGCAGCGATCAGTCGCGCCTGGACGTGCTGATGGCCGCGGTGGCCGACGCCGAGCCGCGCCTGGACGCGCTGCGCGAGGACGACGAAGCCCGCCAGGACGCGTTGCGCGACGCCGAAACCCAGCTGCAGGAATGGCAGCAGCGTTGGGACGGCCACAGCCGCGAGCAGTCCGAAGCCGCGCGCGCCGCCGAAGTCGAGCGCACCCGCATCGAAGGCCTGGACCGGCAGACGCTCGACGCCGACCGCCGCCGCGAAGCGCTCACCAGCGAGCGTTCGGGCCTGGACGTCGTCGCCTTGGCCGCGGCGTTCGAGCAATTGCAGAGCCAGCACGACTTGCAGAAAGAGTCGCTGGACAGCCTCACCGAAGAACTGGAAACCCGTAAGACCGCGCTCGCCGATTTCCAGGAACAGCAGCGCGCGACCCAGAACCAGCTCGCCGAGGTGCGCAAGCAGGCGCAGACCTCGCGCGGCCGCCTGTCCTCGCTGGAAACCCTGCAGCACGCCGCGCTCGGCCAGGAGCAGGGCGCCGCGCTGACCTGGCTCAAGGCGCGCGGCCTGGATTCGGCCCAGCGCGTCGGCGAAGCGCTGAGCGTGGAGGCGGGCTGGGAGAACGCGGTGGAAAGCGCGCTCGGCCAGCTCATCGAAGGCGTGCTGGTGGAAGCGCCGGAAACCCTGGTCGACGCCATCGGCGAACTCGGCGAAGGCCGGCTCGCGCTGGTGTCGCCCGAGCGCGACGGCGCGACCTATCCGGCGACGTCCCTGGCCTCGAAGGTGCAGGGCCCGGCCGCGATCCGCCGCCTGCTCGCGCGCCTGCACGGCGCCGACGATCTGGCCGCCGCGCGCGCGCTGGTCGCCCAACTCGGCCCCGAGGAAACCGTCATCACCCGCAACGGCGAGCGCCTCGGCGCCGGCTGGCTGCGGGTGCTGCGCTCCGGCGCGGCCAAGCAGGGCGCGCTGCTGCGCGAACGCGACATCCAGACCCTGCGCACCGAGATCGAGGAATTGCAGGAACGCGAGCGCGAGCTCGAACAAACCCAGATCCAACTGCGCGATCGCGCCCTGGCCGCCGAGCAGCACCGCGAAGACGCGCAGCGCTCGCTGTACATGGCCCACCGCGGCGTATCCGAGCTGGCCGGCCAGTTGCAGAGCCATCAAGGCCGCCTGGATCAGGCGCGCAACCGCATCGACAAGATCGACGCCGATCTCGAACAACTGCTGATCGCCCTCGACAGCGCCAACGAGCAAGCGCGCGAGGCGCGCCTGCGCCAGGAAGCGGCGGTCGAGCGCATGGGCGAGCTGGAAGACCAGCGCCAGCGTCTGGAAGCCGAGCGCAGCCGCTTGTTCGAGGCGCGCGATTCCTCGCGCAACATGGCGCGCGAATCGCGCGACGCCGCGCACGCCCTGGTGCTGAGCCTGGAAACCCAGCGCGCGCAGATCGCCGGCCTCACCCAAACCCTGCAGCGCATGGGCGGCCAGCGCGGCCAGCTCGACACGCGCTTGAGCGAGCTCACCGCCCAGCTCAGCGACGGCGACCAGCCGGTGCAGGACCTGGAGCAGCAGCGGCAAGTCGCGCTGGAACAGCGCGTGATCGCCGAGCAGGACCTGACCGGCGCGCGCACCGCGCTGGACGGCATCGACAACGACCTGCGCAAGTTCGAGCAGACCCGCCAGCAGCGCGACGAACAAGCCCTGCAGCAGCGCGAGGGCATCGGCCAGCGCCGCCTGGAGCAGCAGGCGCTGGTGCTCAAGGCCGAGACCCTGACCGAAGCCATCGCCGAAGCCGGCGCGGTGCTGCAGGACGTGGTCAACGCGCTCGACGAGGACGCCGACCCGCAGACCTGGGAACGCACCGTCGCCGACCTCGACAACAAGCTGCGGCGCCTGGAGCCGGTCAATCTGGCGGCGATCGCCGAACACGCCGAGGCCGCGCAGCGCAAGGACTATCTGGACGCGCAGAACACCGACCTGACCACCGCGCTGGAAACCCTGGAAGAGGCGATCCGCAAGATCGACCGCGAGACCCGCGGCCGCTTCAAGGACACCTTCGACCGGGTCAATTCCGGCGTGCAGGAGCTGTACCCGCGCCTGTTCGGCGGCGGCCACGCCTACCTGGAACTCACCGGCGAGGACCTGCTCGACACCGGCGTGGCGATCATGGCGCGTCCGCCGGGCAAGCGCGTGTCCAACATCTCGCTGCTGTCCGGCGGCGAGAAGGCGATGACCGCGGTGGCGTTGGTGTTCGCGATCTTCCGCTTGAACCCGGCGCCGTTCTGCCTGCTCGACGAGGTCGATGCGCCGCTCGACGAAGCCAACGTCGGCCGCTTCACCGCGATGGTCAGCGAGATGAGCGAACAGGTACAGTTCCTGTTCGTGAGCCACAACAAGGCGACGATGGAAGCCGCGGCGCAGCTGTCGGGCGTGACCATGCGCGAGCCGGGCGTGAGCCGTCTGGTGTCGGTGGATCTGGCCGAGGCGACGCGTCTGGCCGGAGCCGCGTAGCGCGCTTCGCTCCGCTCGCCGGAAATCGGCAGCGGAGCATCGGGAATCGTTCGAGCGGTTTGGCCTTTCCCGATCTTCGTTTTGAATCCAATCGTGCAGGATCGGGTCGAGGAACAAAGAATCGGACGGCGGCGACGCGCTTTAACGATTCCCTATCTCCCGATTTCCGTTTTGCATACAAGATCAACAGGCATCGGAACGGCGAGTAAGGAATCGAACGGCCGCGTCGCCCCGCAACGATTCCCGATTTTCCGTTCCCGATCCCCAGCACCAAAAGGAGCAACCGAATGTCCGACGTGACCCTGATGAGGATCGGCATCCTGATCGCCGGCCTGATCCTGATCGGCGCGATCGTGTTCTTCGGCCGTCCGCGCAAGCCCGGCCAGGGCAAGCGCATCGCCCGCGAGGACGAGAGCCGTGGCGGCGAGCGCAAGCCGGCGCCGTCGTCGCCGCGCCAGGAACCGACCCTGGGCGAGCAGATCGAAAACGAACTGGGCGAGGGCGGCCAGCCGGCGGGCGAGTCCACCACCCAGGCCGAGCTGGAACTGTTCGACCGCACCTTGGAAGGCGGCGGCAACGCCGCGACCAGCGAGCTGGGCCGCCGCGTCAGCGACGAGTTCGACAAGATCGTCACCCTGTACCTGGCCGCGCGCGCCGGGCAGAAGCTGCACGGCCCGGACATCGTCGTGGCCGCCGAAAAGGCCGGCCTGGTCTACGGCCACATGGGCGTCTACCACCGTCTGGTCGAAGGCCACCCCGAGCGCGGCCCGGTGTTCAGCGTGGCCAACATCATGAAGCCCGGCAGCTTCGACATGGCCCAGATCCAGGCGCTGGAGACCCCGGCGATCGCCTTCTTCCTGACCCTGCCGGCGCCGGTGCCGGCGCTCGACGCCTGGGAAACCATGCTGCCGACCGCCCAGCGCATGGCCGAACTGCTCGACGCGGTGGTCCTGGACGAACAGCGCAACGCCCTGGGCCGCCAGCGCATCGCCCACCTGCGCGACGAACTGCGCGCCTACGACCGCCAGCGCGAAGCGCCGCCGCTGAGCAAGCCGACGCGCTGGTGAATCGCGGCGAATCGACGCCCCGCTTCGGCGGGGCGTCGTCGTTTCAGGCCTCGCAGATGCTGGATCGCTCCCTGTAGGAGCGGCGCAAGCCGCGACCGCGCCAATTCAACTGCGACGAAGCTTCGCGATCCTCGTCGTGCGCGTACATCGGGCTTCCGGCTCGCGCCGCGGTTGCGGGGGCGCGGTCGCGGCTTGCGCCGCTCCTGCAGGGGGATCGATGTTGCGGTGCGGTGGAGGGGGGCGCTTCGGGGAGGTTCGGCGGGGCTGCGTCGCTTCGGTGGGTCGCGGCTTACGCCGCTCCTACGCGAAGCGAACGATGCGAACGTCGCGTTCCCAGCGACTCAAGCCATCCACAATTGCGCGATTCCCGTTCAAAATGCCGCGAACGCCGCGCCAGGACGCCGACCCGTGACCGACAAAAACACCGCGACCCCGCCCGCGCAACGCGCCGCCGAACTGCGCGCGCGGCTCGACGACGCCAATTACCGCTATTACGTCCTCGACGACCCGACCCTGGCCGACATCGAGTACGACCGCTTGTTGCGGGAACTCGAGGCTTTGGAGGCCGCGCACCCCGAGTTGGCCTCGGCCGATTCGCCGACCCAGCGCGTCGGCAACTCGCCTTCGGGCCAGTTCGCCGAGGTCCGCCACGCGGTGCCGATGCTCTCGCTCGGCAACGCCTTCGCCGACGAGGAAGTCGCCGACTTCGTGCGCCGGATCGAGGAGCGCCTGGACCGCGAGGCGCCGGAGTTCTCGGTCGAACCCAAGCTCGACGGTCTGGCGATCAGCCTGCGCTACGAGAACGGCGCCTTCGTCCAGGGCGCGACCCGCGGCGACGGCGCCACCGGCGAGGACGTCACCGTCAACCTGCGCACGGTCAAGGCCATTCCGATGAAGCTGCGCGGCGAGGACTGGCCGCCGTTGCTGGAAGTGCGCGGCGAGGTCTACATGCCGCTGGCCGCGTTCAAGGCCTACAACGAAAAAGCGATCGCCGACGGCGGCAAGGTCTTGGCGAACCCGCGCAACGGCGCCGCCGGTTCGCTGCGCCAGCTCGATCCGCGCATCACCGCGCAACGCCCGCTGGCGTTCTACGCCTACGCGGTCGGCGTGGTCGCCGAAGACTATCCGCTGCCGGCCAGCCATTCGGCCACGCTGAAGAAACTGCGCGACTGGGGCTTCCCGGTCAGCGCCGAAAGCGGCGTGGTCGCCGGCACCGAAGGCCTGCTCGGCTATTACCGGCAGATGGGCGCCAAGCGCGATTCGCTGCCGTTCGACATCGACGGCGTGGTCTACAAGCTCGACGACTACGCCGGCCAGCGCGAAATGGGCTTCGTCTCGCGCGCGCCGCGCTGGGCGATCGCGCACAAGTTCCCGGCCCAGGAGCAATCCACGCTGCTGGAAGGCATCGACATCCAGATCGGCCGCACCGGCGCCGCCACGCCGGTGGCGCGGCTCAAGCCGGTGCAGGTCGCCGGCGTGGTGGTCACCAACGCGACCTTGCACAACGCCGATCAGATCGCGCGCCTGGACGTTCGCGTCGGCGACACCGTGATCGTGCGCCGCGCCGGCGACGTGATTCCCGAAGTGGTGCGGGTGGTACCCGAGTACCGCGCGCCCGACGCGCCGGAATGGCGCATGCCCGAACACTGCCCGGTGTGCGGCTCCGAAATCCTGCGCGAGGAAGACGGCGTGGTGTGGCGCTGCTCCGGCGGCCTGACCTGCGCCGCGCAGCGCAAGCAAGCGATCGGCCACTTCGCCTCGCGCCGGGCGATGGACATCGAAGGCTTGGGCGAGCGCTACATCGAGGATTTGTCCGACCTGGGCTACGTGCAATCGGTCGCCGACCTCTACAAGCTCGGACTCGACGACCTGCTGGCGATGAAGCGCCGCGCCGACGAGCGCGACGGCACCACGCCGGAAACGGTCAAGGCCGGCAAGGTCGCGACCAAGTGGGCCGAGAACTTGATCGAGGCCATCGACCACAGCCGCAACACCACGCTCGAGCGCTTCTTGTTCGCGCTCGGCATCCAGCACGTCGGCGAAAGCACGGCCAAGGCGTTGTCGGCGTGGCTGGGCGATCTGGCGCTGATCCGCTCGCTGCCGTGGCCGGTGTTCAAGCGCCTGCCCGATGTCGGCGGCGAAGTCGCGCGCGCGCTCGGCCACTTCTTCGATCAGAAGGGCAATCAGCAGGTGATCGACGATCTGATCGAGCGCGGGGTCAACGTCGGCGAGGTTCGCTTGCCGTCGGCCAAGCTGCGCGACGGGCTGAATCTGGCGACGCTGCTGGTCGACATGGAGATTCCCAAGGTCACCAAGATCCGCGCCGATCAACTCGCCGCGGCCTTCGGCGACGCGCAGAAACTGTTCGACGCGCCGGAACACGCGTACGTCACCGCGGGCTTGCCGGCGGAAAGCGCGCAGGCGCTGGCGTCGTGGCTGAGCGTCGAGGAGAACGCGCAGTTGCTGACGAAAGTCGGCGAGGCGCTGGCGAAGCTGGATGCGTTGACGCCCGCGGCGCAGGCGTCCGCGTCGGGTCCGCTGGACGGCCAGACCGCGGTGCTCACCGGCAGCCTGGACGCGATGAGCCGCGACGAAGCCAAGGCGCGGCTGGAAAAGCTCGGCGCCAAGGTTTCCGGCAGTGTGTCGAAGAAGACCCACTTCGTCGTCGCCGGCAGCGAAGCCGGTTCCAAGCTGACCAAGGCGCAGGAACTGGGCGTGGACGTGTGGGACGAAGCCAAGCTGCTCGCGTTCCTGGCCGAACACGAATGAGCGAGGCGACCAACCGCGCGCAGTGGCGGCCCTCGGCGCCGTTTGAGGCGCTGCGCCTGCGCGCGCGGCTTAACGCCGAAATCCGCGCGTTCTTCGCCGCGCGCGGCGCGGTCGAGGTGGAAACCCCGGTGATGTCGCGCGCCGGCAACACCGATCCGAACATCGCTTCGTTTTCGCTGGAATTCAGCGGCCGCACCGACGGCGCGCCGCGCGCGCGCTGGCTGCGCACTTCGCCGGAGTTCCCGCTCAAGCGCTTGCTCGCGGCGGGGTTCGGCGATTGCTACGAACTCGGTCGGGTGTTCCGCGACGGCGAAGCCGGCGGCCGCCACAACCCCGAGTTCACCATGCTCGAGTGGTACCGGCTGGGCTGGGACCATCGCCGCCTGATCGGCGAGACCGCCGAACTGGTGCGTGCCGCGCTGGCCTTGGTCGGGCGCGAGGCGAGCCTGCGCGAAATCACCTACCGCGAGCTGTATCGCGAACGCCTCGGCCTGGACCCGTTCGCGGCCGGCGACGAGGAACTGCGCGCCGCGCTCGGCGAGGTGGTCATCGATCCCGAGGGCTTGAACCGCGACGATTGGCTCGACCTGCTGATGACCCATCGCCTGCAACCGGGTTTCGGCCGCGACGAAATGCTGGCCGTGCGCGATTACCCGGCCTCGCAATGCGCGCTGGCGCGAGTGCGCGAGCGCGCCGACGGCCACGCGGTGGCCGAGCGTTTCGAGTTGTATCTGGGGCCGCTGGAGTTGGCCAACGGCTACCACGAACTCAGCGATTCGGCCGAGCAGGGCGCGCGTTTCGACCGCGACCGCGCGCTGCGCGCGCAACGCGGCGCGGCCGCGCCGCCGCGCGACGAGGCCTTGCTCGACGCGCTCGCCGCCGGCTTTCCCGACTGCGCCGGCGTGGCTCTGGGCGTGGACCGTTTGCTGATGGCGCTGCTCGACACCGCGCGCATCGCCGACGTGCTGGCGTTCGACTTCACGCGCGCTTGACCGCGGTGAACGCCGTGCCTGCCCGGATCGGCCGGCTCGGCGTTTTACGTTGCAAGTTCACGGTTCGCGGTTAGAGTGAGGGCACCACTCGCAGGGGGCCGTGCATGGGTAGTCTGAAAGCCGCGATCCAGCTGTGCGCTCTGACCGCCGTTACCGGCGCCGGCGCAGCGTTCGCGGAGCCGGCGTTCGCCGACCCCGCGGGCGAGCGGCTGTACGGCGGCAATCTGCTGCGCTGCGCCTCCGACGGCGAACAAACCGTGCGTTGCCCGGCCGATACCCGCGGCGGCGTGCGCTTGGTCCGGCGCACGTCCGGCAAGCCTTGCGTGGAAGGCACCAGCTGGGGCGCCGATCGCGGCGGCGTGTGGGTCGCGCAAGGCTGCGCGGCCGACTTCGTGCTCGGCAAGGGCGGCAGCGGCGCCGACAGCACCAGCGGCGCGCGCGTGATCAAGTGTGAGTCTTTGGGCGGACGCTGGAACCACTGCGCCGCGCGCACCGAAGACGGCGTCGCGCTGGCCCAGCAGTTGTCCAAACAACCTTGCCTGCGCAATCAAACCTGGGGCGCCGACAACAGCGGCGTGTGGGTCGCCGGCGGCTGCCGCGGCGAGTTCCGGCTGCTCGGCGCGCAACCCGAAGACGAGCCGGCCGCCGCGACGACGGCCGCGGACGACGGCCGCAAGCTGCTCAAATGCGAATCGCTGGACCGCCGTGCGCGCCGCTGCGACGGCGAGACCGGATCGGGCGTGCGCATGGTCAAGCAATTGTCCAAATCCGAATGCGTGGAAGGCCGCAGCTGGGGCTTCGACGCGCACGGCGTGTGGGTCGAGGGCGGTTGCCGCGCCGAGTTCGAGCTGGACTATCGCGGCAACGGCGGTTGAGGCCTTCGCGCCGAGGCGCGGATAGGTCGGAAGTCATGCGACCAACGGCATGCCGGGCGCCTGTAAACGTTTAACAATAAGCCCGCGATGAATGCGTCTTGCGCATTCGCAATCGGCTCGGTCCGCGCACGGAAATCTTGAGCTGGCGTTAAGCGAATGGCGCTAGAGTCCTCGGCAAAACCGATCACGACAAGGAGCACGAACATGTCCGCACGCATGCTTTCCGCCACCGGCTTCGGCCTCGCGCTGGGCTTGGGCCTGGCCGCCGGCGCCGCCCAGGCGGCGCCGCAGTACGGCGACGATTACGGCTATGGCGACAGCGGCACCATCCGCTGCGAATCCGACAACGGCCGCTATCGCCGCTGCAACGCCGATACCCGCGGCGGCGTGCGTCTGTCGCGCCAGCTGTCGAGCTCTTCGTGCATCCAGGGCCGCAGCTGGGGTTACGACCGCAACAGCGTGTGGGTGTCGGAAGGCTGCCGCGCCGAGTTCGACCTGGGCCGCGGCGGTTGGAACGGCGGCGGCAACGGCGGCTGGAACGGCGGCGGTGGCGGCGGCGACGTGGTGCGCTGCGAATCCGACGGCGGCCGCTGGCGCAGCTGCCCGATCAACGGCAACCGCGCGCGCCTGCAGCGCCAGCTGTCGAGCTCCTCGTGCGTCGAGGGCCAGAGCTGGGGTTCGCGTCCGGGCGAGGTATGGGTCAGCAACGGCTGCCGCGGCGAGTTCGTGGCCGGCCGCGGCAACGGCGGTTGGAACGGCGGCGGTGGCGGCTGGAACGGCGGCAACAACGGCGGCGGTTGGGGCGGCGGCGGTCGCGAGATCAGCTGCGAGTCCAACAACAACCGTCAGAACCGCTGCAACATGAGCATCCGCCGCGACGTGCGGCTGATCCGCCAGAGCTCGGGCTCGCCGTGCATCGAGGGCCAGACCTGGGGTTGGGACCGTTCCGGCGTGTGGGTGTCCAACGGCTGCCGCGGGCGCTTCCAGGTCGATTGATCGCCGCGGTTTCCGCAATCGAAAAACGCCCCGGCCGCACGCCGGGGCGTTTGCGTTTTCGGGCGCGGTTTCGAGACCGACACACGCATCCGTTAAACTGGCCGGCATGAACGACGCCATCGATTTCGACCGTTACGACCGCATCCGCCCGATCCGCTGGACCGGGCAGGCCCTGGAACTGCTCGACCAGCGCAAGCTGCCGTTCGCGGTGGAATACGTGAGTTGCGCCGACAGCGACGCGGTCGCCGCGGCGATCCACGCGCTGACCGTGCGCGGCGCGCCGGCGATCGGCATCGCCGCGGCCTGGGGCGCGGTGTTGGCCGCGCGCGGGGTCGAGGCCGCCGACGGCGCGCAGGCGCTGGCGTCGATCGAACCGGCGCTGCAGCGGCTCAACGCCGCGCGCCCGACCGCGGTCAATCTGGCCTGGGCGCTGGCGCGCATGCGCCGCGCGTTGGCCGGCGCCGGCGCGGATTGGCGCGAGGCGCTGGAACGCGAGGCGCAGGCCATCGCCGAGGAAGACCTCGCCGCCAACCGCCGCATGGGCGCGCTCGGCGCGGCCCTGATCGAACCCGGCCGCGGCGTGCTGACCCATTGCAACACCGGCTCGCTGGCCACCGCCGGCTTCGGCACCGCGCTCGGCGTGATCCGCGCCGGCGTCGCCCAGGGCCGGATCGCGCAGGTGTTCGCCGGCGAAACCCGGCCGTGGCTGCAGGGCGCGCGGCTGACGGTGTGGGAGCTGGAGCAGGACGGCATCGCGCCGACGCTGATCGCCGATTCGGCCGCCTCGCATCTGATGAAGAGCGGGCAGGTGGGCTGGGTGATCGTCGGCGCCGACCGCATCTGCGCCAACGGCGACACCGCCAACAAGATCGGCACTTATCAGCTCGCCATCGCCGCGCGCCATCACGGCGTCAAGTTCATGGTGGTGGCGCCGTCCTCGACCGTGGACATGGACACCGCCTCGGGCGACCTGATCGAAATCGAAGAGCGCGACCCGGGCGAGCTGTTCGCCGTCGGCGGCGCCCGCACCGCGGCCGAGAACGTCGGCGCCTGGAATCCGGTGTTCGACGTCACGCCGCACGAGCTGATCGACGCCATCGTCACCGAGCGCGGCGTGATCGAGCGGCCGGACGCAGCGGCGATGAAGGCCGCGTTTTCCGCGTAATCACTTCGGCCGGCAATCTCGGCCGAACGACCGCGCGCCGGCGGCCCGCCGGCGCGCTTCGCCCCTCCAAGGACACGGACCCATGCCCGGCGACCGCACCCTGCTGCCCGCGCTGATCGCGATCGATCACGACGACTACCACGCCGAACACGTCGGCCGTCTCGCCGACGGACGCCAGTTCTTCCTGACCACGCCGTTCGTGGGCGCGATCGCCGGGCGCACCGGCAACGAGTTCGTCGCGCTGTACCTGTTCGACGCCGCCGGCGCGTTGCTGGACGCGCGCATCGACGAGTTCGGGCCGCGCGACCGGATGGACGGCGACGCGCGCAAGCGGTTGTACGAGCAGCGCCTGGCCGAGTTGGGCGAACCCGAATTCGGCCGGATCGAAATCGCGCCGTTCGCGGTCGAGCGTTTCGGCGTCGAGTTCGGCCTGATCCCGAATTGGCCGGAAGACGAGGACGAGCACCTCTCGATCAGCCTGCAGCCGGGCGATTACATGGCGTTCTTCGAGCCCTGGGACAGCGGCGACTACGACACCTGAGGCGGCCTGCGCGGCGCTGCGGCGCGATCGCGCGGGTCGGACGAAGGTTGCCGGGGCAGGGCGCGCGCACGCGGCCAGCGCTCGCAGCGAGCGCTTTTGTCGAGGCCGCGGCGAACCTATCCGCCCGGCTTGCCGCGACGCCCGCCGCGGATGTTGCAGCGCAGCTGAAAAAGCCCGCCAAGTGCTTGTTTCTGCGTGGGAATCGAGCCCATGCCTAGCGGCTTTTGTGCTATGATCGCCTGTCTCTTTGATGCCGCCCCGAGCGAGCTGCAGGACAGGCCCGCCGAGGGCGCGTTTCTGCAGGTTTCGCCGGCGTTCCCGATGGAATGCCGGCGCCGCTCGATCGGGGCGTCCGAATCACAGTACGCAGCAACGGAACCCTGATGGCCGAACTCGCCAAGGAAATCATCCAGGTCAATCTCGAAGACGAGATGCGCCGCAGCTACCTCGACTACGCCATGAGCGTGATCGTGGGGCGCGCGCTCCCCGACGTCCGCGACGGCCTCAAGCCTGTGCACCGCCGCGTCCTGTACGCGATGAACGAGCTCGGCACCCACGCCAACAAGCCGCACGTCAAGTCCGCGCGCATCGTCGGCGACGTGATCGGTAAGTACCACCCGCACGGCGACCAGTCGGTGTACGACACCCTGGTGCGCATGGCGCAGCCGTTCTCGCTGCGCTATCTGCTGGTCGACGGCCAAGGCAACTTCGGCTCGGTCGACGGCGACGACGCCGCGGCGATGCGATACACCGAGGCGCGCATGACGCGCCTGACCCACGAACTGCTCGCCGACATCGACAAGGAAACCGTCGATTTCCAGCCCAACTACGACGAGAAGGAACTCGAGCCGACGGTGCTGCCCACGCGGGTGCCGCACCTGCTGGTCAACGGCTCGGCCGGCATCGCGGTGGGCATGGCGACCAACATTCCGCCGCACAACCTCACCGAAGTGGTCAACGCGGTCATCGCGCTGATCGACGAGCCCGAGATCGACGTCGACGGCCTGATGGCCTACATCCCGGGCCCGGATTTCCCGACCGCGGGCATCATCAACGGCACCGCCGGCATCGTCGCCGCCTACCGCACCGGCCGCGGCCGCGTGCGCATGCGCGCGCGCGCCGAGATCGAGGTCAACCAGGACACCGGCCGCGAGGCGATCGTCGTCACCGAGATCCCGTACCAGGTCAACAAGGCGCGCTTGATCGAGAAGATCGCCGAGCTGGTCAAGGAAAAGCGCCTGGAAGGCATCAGCGAGCTGCGCGACGAGTCCGACAAGGACGGCATGCGCATCTTCATCGAGGTCAAGCGCGGCGAAGCGGCCGAAGTGGTGCTCAACAACCTCTATCAGCAGACGCAGATGGAGTCGGTGTTCGGCATCAACATGGTCGCCCTGGTCGACGGCCGCCCGCAGCTGCTGACGCTCAAGCAGGTGCTGGAAGCGTTCGTGCGCCACCGCCGCGAGGTGGTGACCCGCCGCACCATCTTCGAACTGCGCAAGGCGCGCCAGCGCGCGCACATCTTGGAAGGCCTGACGGTCGCGCTCGCCAACATCGACGAGATGATCGAGCTGATCAAGACCTCGGCGAACCCGAACGAAGCGCGCGAGCGCATGCTGGCCAAGACCTGGGAACCGGGTCTGGTCGGCGCGCTGCTGCAGGCCGCGGGCGCCGAAGCCTCGCGTCCGGAAGACCTGCCGCCGGGCGTGGGCCTGCACGACGGCCGCTATCAGCTGACCGAAGTCCAGGCCAACCAGATCCTGGAAATGCGCCTGCACCGCCTGACCGGCCTGGAGCAGGAACGCCTTACCGACGAATACAAGCAGCTGCTCGAAGCGATCCGCGGCCTGATCGAGATTCTCGAGAATCCCGACGTGCTGCTGGACGTGATCCGCACCGAGCTGCGCAACCTCAAGGAAGAGTTCGGCGACGAGCGCCGCAGCGAAATCCGCGCCAGCGAAGAGGATCTCGACATCCTCGACCTGATCGCGCCGGAAGACGTGGTGGTGACGCTGTCGCATGCCGGTTACGCCAAGCGCCAGCCGGTCAGCGCCTATCGCGCGCAGAAGCGCGGCGGCAAGGGCCGCAACGCCGCCGCGACCAAGGACGAGGACTTCATCGACAAGCTGTGGCTGGTCAACACCCACGACACGCTGCTGACCTTCACCAGCACCGGCCGGGTGTTCTGGCTGCCGGTGCACCAGCTGCCCGAGGCCGGCCCGAACGCGCGCGGCCGTCCGATCATCAACTGGCTGGCGCTGGAAGCCGGCGAGCAGGTGCAGGCGGTGCTGCCGGTGCGCGAGTACGACGAAGACCACTTCGTGTTCTTCGCCACCCGCAACGGCCGGGTCAAGAAGACCCCGCTGACCGAGTTCGCGTTCAAGCTCGCGCGCGGCAAGATCGCGATCAACCTCGACGACAGCGACGCGCTGGTGGACGTGGCGCTGACCAACGGCGAATGCGATGTGATGCTGTTCGCCTCCAACGGGCGCGCGGCGCGCTTCGCCGAATCGACCGTGCGTCCGATGGGCCGCACCGCCAGCGGCGTGCGCGGCATGCGCCTGCTCGCCGCGTCGGCCTCCGAGGCCGAGGGCGACGACGCGCCGGCGGCCGAGGGCGACGGCGATGCGAGCGACGCGCCCAACGACACCGGCACGGTGGTGGTGAGCCTGGTCGTGGTCGAGGGCGACGGCGACATCCTCACCGCCAGCGAACGCGGCTACGGCAAGCGCACGCCGGTCGAGGACTATCCGCGCAAGGGCCGCGGCACCCAGGGCGTGATCGCGCTGAAGACCACCGAGCGCAACGGCGCGCTGGTCGGCGCGATCCAGCTCAGCGATCACCACGAAGTGCTGATGATCTCCGACGGCGGCACCCTGGTGCGCACGCGCGCGGCGGAGATCTCGCAGGTCGGCCGCAACACTCAGGGCGTGACCCTGATGCGGTTGTCGGAAGGCGAGACCTTGCAGACCATCGAGCGCGTGGACGCTTCGCTGGACGACGAGGACGGCGAGGGCGAGGCCGCCACCGGCGCGCCGGCCGCGGACGCGGCGGGCGGGAGCGTGGAGACGCCGACGCCGGAGGCGTGATGCGTTCGCGCGTGGGTTAGCCGGAAAACGCCGCCTTCGGGCGGCGTTTTCTTTTGTGTCGTTTCGGTTGGGTCCCCTGTAGGGGCGGCGTAGCCGCGACTGCGCCAATGGGACGGCGACGAAACGCGTTCGGCCTGCGCTGGGAGCGGTGCTGTGCGTTGGTCGACAGGAGCCTGGGGGGATCGGGGCTTCGGGGTTTGGCGGCGGGGCTGCGTTGCTTCGGTGGGTCGCGGCTTACGCCGCTCCTACAAGGGGCCATCGGAGCCACGTCGTATGTTGCAGCGCACGATGCGCGAATGCGCATCGCTGCACCGCCGATGGGTGACGCCTTGCGATTGCGGCGGCGCGCAGCCCGGTGCTAGCGTGCCCCCGGCTTTCCCGCCACCGCCCGCCACCGGAGACCGCCCCATGAAGCCGTCCGCGCTTTGCGTCCTGACCTCGCTCGTCCTGCTGGCCGGCTCCGCCGCCGCCGAGCCGGTCGTCTACAAGATCGATCCCAGCCACACCTATCCCAGCTTCGAGGCCGACCACATGGGCGGGCTGTCGAACTGGCGCGGCAAGTTCAACAAGACCGAAGGCAGCATCACCCTCGATAAGAAAGCGGGGGCCGGCACGGTGGACGTCAAGATCGACGTGACCAGCGCCGACTTCGGCCTCGACGCGATGAACGAGGAAGCGCAGAAGGCGATCTTGTTCGACACCGCCAAGTTCCCGACCGCGACTTACAAGGGCAAGCTCGCCGGCTTCAAGGACGGCAAGCCGGGCAAGGTCGAGGGCGAACTGACCCTGCACGGCGCGACCAAGCCGCTGACGCTGACCATCACCCAGTTCAAGTGCATGCCGCATCCGATGTACAAGCGCGAAGTCTGCGGCGCCGACGCCAGCGCCACGTTCCAGCGCGATCAGTTCGGCATGGGCGCGGGCAAGGATTGGGGCTTCAGCATGGCGGTGAATCTGCGCATTCAGGTCGAAGCCATCGCCGAGGAAACCGCGCCGGCGAAGAAGTAAACCGGCGTTCGCGCGCGCACGCGGCCCTCGCGTGCGCGCCTCGCCGCGCATGCGCGCAACGCGCGTGCGCACGCTCGTACGCTGCGCGCGCCTGCGCGTTCGCGCGGATCCGCGCATGACAAACCACACTGGGGCGCGCGCGGCGCAGCCCCGATAGTCTGGCCCAACACACGCACGACCCGTCGCCGCCGCGCATCGCGCCGCGCGGCGGACGTTTTCGGAGCGAGCATGGGCAAGGTGGTGATCGACGTCAGCATGTCCCTGGACGGCTATCTGGCCGGCCGCGACGTATCGCCGGCGCAGCCGATGGGCGAGCGCGGCGAAGTGCTGCATCGCTGGCTGTTCGATTCCGCCGACGCGGTGGCCGCGCGCCTGGGCCGCGAATTGCGCGACGGCGCCGGCGCGGTCGTGTTGGGCCGCCGCACCTTCGAGGTCGGCATCGGCGAATGGCGCGACACGCCGTTTCCCTTGCCCAGTTTCGTGGTCACGCGCGCGCCGCGCGAACGCTTGCCGATGCGCAGCGCCAGCTTCGAGTTCGTCAGCGACGGCGCGCTGGCGGCGCTGCGGCGCGCGCAGGAAGCGGCCGAGGAGCGCGACGTGCTGGTCATGGGCGGGGAATTGAGCCGCTCGTTGCTGGCCGCCGGCGCGGTCGACGAGTTGAATCTGCATCTGGTGCCCGTCGCGCTGGGCGCGGGCGTGCGCTTGTTCGACGAAGGCTTCGCCGGCGCGCGGCTGGAGTGCACGGGCATGGTCGAATCGGCCGGCGTGGTGCATCTGCGTTATCGGATCCGGCGCGGCTGAGCGGCGCGCGTCCGGTCGGGCGCGCCCAGCGCCGCCGGTCGAAGCGGTAGGATGGAAACGGACATTGCCGCGACAGGCTCCCGGCCTCTCGCCCGAAACCTCTCGCCCGACGCGGCGCGAGTGCGATCCGCGCGGCCCGATCGCGGCGCCGCGCCGACAACGAGCGCCGCGCCGTCGCGGCGGCGCGAAGCGATTTCCCCACCCTGGGCGCAAGGCCCGCAGGAGGATGCATGAGTTACGTCGACGGTTTCGTAGTGGCGGTCCCGAAGGACAACATCGCCGCTTATCGCAAGCTCGCGCGCAAGGCCGGCAAGATTTGGATCGAACACGGTGCGGTCGCCTATTGGGAAAACATCGGCGACGACGTGCCGCCCGGCAAGCTCACCTCGTTTCCGATGGCGGTCAAGCTCAAGCCGGGCGAAGTGGTGGCGTTCTCGTGGATCGTCTACAAATCGCGCAAGCAGCGCGACAAGATCAACGCCAAGGTGATGGCCGATCCGCGCTTGCAGATGGACATGGCGAATGCGCCGTTCGACGCCAAGCGCATGATCTACGGCGGCTTCAAGCCGTTGGTGGTGCTCTGAGGCCAGCGTCCGCGCGAGTCGCCGCGCCGGTGCGAGCCGGCGCGGCGAGCTTCGACGATTACTTGGCCGGCGCGAACTTCACGCCCTTGCTGAAGGGATCGGCGATGAAGGCCGAGATCTCCTCGTTGGCCACGCGGGTGAACACGCCCGGATAGCCGGTCGCGCCGCAGCCGGCGCCGCGGCTGACCACGCCGACCTGCAAGAAGTTCTTGTCGCCCGGCAAGGCCACGAACAGCGGGCCGCCGGAATCGCCCTGGCAGGCGTCCTTGCCGGTGCGGCCGGCGCAGAGGTCCAGCCCCTGCGCGGCGAGCATGCCGGTGCCGCGATACGCGTAAGCGCATTCGGCGTAGGACACCACCGGCAACTGCACTTCCTGCAAGCGGTTCGGCTGGCGCGTGCCGTTGCCGCCGGGCGGGAACGGGTTTTGCTGGATGGTGTTGCCCCAGCCGATGTTGGTCAGTTGGGTACCCGGACGTTCGAGCGCATCGGTGCCGGCGGTGACCAGCGCGACCGGTTTGATCTTGTCGATCGGCGTCTTCAACACCAGGATCGCGACATCGTAGCCGCCGTCGCCGGCCAGATACTTGGGATGCACGTACGCCGCATCGACTTCGGCCTTGATCCCTTGCGCGTCGTTCTTCAACGCGGTGCGGCCGGCGACCACCGAGTACTGCGCGGCCTCGAAGCCGACGCAATGCGCGGCGGTCAGCACCAGCCAGCGCGAGATCAGCGAGCCGCCGCACCAGTGGTTGTCGTAGGCGTTGGCGCCGCCGAGCAGCTTGAGCTGCACGGTGACCATGAACGGATATTTGCCGTTGCTCACATCGATGCCGCCGATGATCTGCGGACGCACTAAATCTTTCTGCGCCGGCTGCGCGGCTTGCGCCGAAACGCTCAATCCGGCCAGCGCCAAGGTGGCGGCGAGGCCCATCCATTTGAAGGCTTTCATTGGCTGTTGCTCCATAGCGGTGTTGCGCGATGAAAATCGCGGGGACGAGGGATCCCGCTCCGCCGCGCGAACGCGGCGGATCGATGCCGGCGATGAGCCGTGTACGCGCGCTGGCGGGACGTGGGGGCGGTTGCGCGGGCCGCACGTCAGAGATAGCGCCGCGCGCGAGCGCGCGTCAGGCGCGGATCGGCCGCGTTCGCGCCGCGTTGTGCTTATCCGATTCCAGAACCACAACTCGATTACAAGGCATGCACTCGCCGTGCACGCCGTGCGCAACGAAAAACCCCGGCCGAAGCCGGGGTTTTTCGAGGCCGCGAACGGCCCGCGTAGCGTCCTTGCGAACGATCATTCGATCAGAACGTGATGCTCCACTTGTCGATGCGGCCGACGTCGGCATTGGCGTTGTCGTTCACGCGCAGCTTCCAGGTGCCGTTGAGCGGTTCGCTGGAGAGGTTGAAGGTGAAGGTGCCGGTGACGTTGTCGGCGCTGCCGCCCGAACGGTTGCTGATGTTGTACAGCGAGCCGTCCGGCGCGACCAGGTCGACCTTCAGGTCGCCGCGGTAGGTGTGGATGATGTTGACCGAGACCTGCGCGTTGGTCGGCGCGTTGCCGGTACGGCCGGAGACCGTGATCGGGCTGTCGACGGTGGCGTTGTCGTTGATCGCGTAGTCGGTTTCGTTGGTGTAGGTCTGGCCGCCCGGGCCAGGGCCGCCGCCGGGGCAATCCACGCCGACCTGCAGGAACGCGTCGGACACGTCGGCCAGGGTGAAGCCCAGGTCGGTGGCCGCCTGTTCGACGCCGCAAGCGCCTTGGTTGAAGTCGGTGCTCGGGGTCCAGTAGTCCTTGTTCGCCTTGGCGAAGACCTTGAACGCCTTGATCGTGCCCCAACCGGACTTGCTCGCCAGCAGGTAGAACGCCTTGTTGTAGACGCCCGAGGAGTAATGGACGTCCAGGCCGTTGTAGTAATCGGCGGCGTTGCCGATCGAACGGCCGTCCTGCGGCGGGTTGGCCATGTAGCGCAGCGCGCCGGTGCCCTTGAAGATCTGCGCGCCGACCAGGAAGTCGTTGCTGCCGCGCATGTAGAACTCGGCGGCTTCGCCGGCGATGTCCGAATACGCTTCGTTGATGCCGCCGGACTGGCCGGAGTAGGTCAGGCCCGACTGCTGTTCGGTGAAGCCGTGCGAGACTTCGTGCGCGGCGACGTCGAGCGCGACCAGCGGATAGAACGTGGTCGCGCCGTCGCCGAAGGTCATGGCGGAGCCGTCCCAGAACGCGTTCTCGTAGCTGGTGCTGTAGTGGACCTTCATCGCCAACTGGAAGGTCAGCGGCGGGGTGCCGACGTAGCTGTTGTACATGTCGAACACGACATGGCCGAAGTAGTGCGCATCGTTCAGCGGCGAATAGGCGCCGTTGATGGTCTTGACCGTGTTGCGCGGGCAGGTGTACGAGAACGCCGTCGAGCCGCTGGTGCCTCCGTTGAGGTTCACCGTCTTGACGTTGGTGTTGTTCATCGTGCAGGTGCTGCCGCTCTGGGTCACGTCGTTGAACCCGAAGTTCGTGCCGTATTCGTACTGGCCGGTCTTCTGGTTGCCGCCGGGGCCGGTGCCGACCAGGGCGTGGTTCAAGCCGTCCCACTGCTTGAGCACCTTGCCGCTGTTGGCGTCGACGACGACGAACGGACGCATCGGCGAGCCGCCCTTGGCCGAGTCGGCGAAGTAGTTGACGACATAGGCCAGGTGCGCCTTGCCGGCGTCGTCGATGTAGATCATCTGCTGGCTGCTTTCGTTGCGCGTCAGCAGCGCGGCGGCGCTCTTGCCCATGCCGGCGCTCTTGGCCACGCTCAGCGCCTGCGCGCTGTCGAACTTGGCCTTGAGGTTCGGCAGTTCGGCGGCCAGACCGGCGACCGAGCGGCCGAACAGCGAGCGCACGTTGCCCTTGGCGTCTTCGCGCACGACCACGTGCTCGCCGAACACCGGGATGCCGCGGAAGGTCTGCTGATAGCGGTAGTTACGCGAGCCGTCGGCGTCGACGCTGCTCTTGAGCTGGGTCAGCGAGGACTCGGCGTCGAGCGCGATCAGTTCGGCGTGACGGACGTTGGCCTTGGCGGCGGCGCCGGACTTGGCGGCGACGGCCTGGTACTGCTGGTTGAGCTTGGCGACGTCGACGCCATGCAGGTCGACGCGCTGGGCGGCGCCGGCGGCGCCGGCGACGAGGGCGAGCGACAGGGCGAAGGACAGGGCCGATACATTGCGATTCACTGGTATTACCCCCAAACGAGTGTGGATGGTGGCCGCGTTCGCGGCCGGCTCTCAGTGCTCGTGCATCCGCTCCCCCGTAGCCCGCGGCGGCGCTTTCGGACGATCCGTGCCCTTAAGAGCGCACGCGTTGCCGGACTTCGTGCGGATACCGCGCTGGCGCCGCGCGGCGGAGGGACGCTAGGGGCGGGACGAAAAAACCGTCAACGCGGGTTGCGCAGTTCACAGTGCGAATGCGACCTGGGCATGTGCGCGCGCAGCACGGTTTCGTCTGAAAGCATTGCGCCGCCTTGGCTGTGGCGCTTTGTCGCGAAATCGGGCTTCAAAACATCGCCGTAATAATGTTTCACTTATGTTGCTGCGATGCAGCAGGATATTGCGGGCGGATGTAGGGGGTTCGCCTGCTTTATGCGTTCAATTAATGTGACTTCGGTCGGCTGGAAGCGTTTGCAGCGGGAAAAGCGCGCTATCCGCGCCGAAGCGCCGCACCGGTTCTATTTCTCAGTTTCCTTCCGCGCGATTATGTCCATCGGCTGATGTGACCCGTGCACGCGCGGTTTTGCTCGGTCCATTGCAGTCCCCGATCATTATGTTTCTTCATGAGTCCGGGCGCGTTGCGGAAACCGGAACGGTGCCTCATATCGTCGCCGGATCGCCCGGTGCGACGCCGGCGCTGCGTTGCCGGGGCGGAAAATTCCAGAAAAAACCCCGGCCGGGGCCGGGGTCGCCAATGCCGAGGAACGAGCGGACCGGCGCGGCGGCGGCCGCGCCGGTCCGCGCGAGGCTTACTGCGCGGTCACGCCGACCTGATTGAACGCGTCGATCACGTCCGCGGTGCTGTAGCCCAGATCCGCCGCCGCCTGACGCACGCCCTGGCCGCCCTGGTTGAAGTTGGTGCTCGGGGTCCAGTAGTCCTTATTCGCCTTGGCGAAGGCCTTGAACGCCTTGACCGTGCCCCAGTTCGGCTTGTTGGCCAACAGATAGAAGGCCTTGTTGAACACGCCCGAGGAGTAGTGCACGTCCAGGCCGCTGGTGTAGTTGCGGGCGTGGCCGATCGAACGGCCGTCGCGGGTCGGGTCGTCGAAGTAGCGCAGGGCGCGGCCGGAGGCCTTGAAGATGTCGGCGCCGACCAGGAAGTCGTTGCGGCCGCGCGAGAAGAACTCGGCCGCTTCGCCGGCGATGTCGGAGTACGACTCGTTGATGCCGCCGGACTGGCCGGAATAGATCAGGCCCGACTGCTGCTCGGTGAAGCCGTGCGAGGCTTCGTGGGCGACCACGTCGAGCGAGACCAGCGGATAGAACGTGGTCGCGCCGTCGCCGAAGGTCAGCGCGCTGCCGTCCCAGAACGCGTTCTCGTAGTTACGGCTGTAGTGCACGCGCAGGGTCAGCTGGAAGGTCAGCGGCGACAGGCCCAGGTAGGCCTGATAGGTGTCGAACACGACCTTGCCGAAGTAATGCGCGTCGTTGAGCGGCGAGTAGGCGCCGTTGATGGTCTTCACCGTGTTGCGCGGGCCGGTGTACGAATACGCGGTGGAGCCGCTGGTGCCGTGGTTGAGGTTCACCGTCTTCACGTTGGGCGTGCTGAAGGTGTAGGTGCTGCCGTTCTGGGTGACGTCGAGGAACGGGCGGCCACCGCTGCCGTATTCGTACTGGCCGATCTTCTGGTTGCCGCCGGGGCCGGTGCCGAGCAGGGCGTGGTTGAGGCCGTCCCACTGCTTGAGGATCTTGCCGCTGGCGGCGTCGACGATCGCGAACGGACGGCTGGGCTCGCCGCCGCCGACCGCGTCGGCGACGAAGTCGACCGCGTAGGCCAGACGCGCCTGGCCGGCATCGTCGATGAAGACCACCTTGCGGCTGTTCTCGTTGCGGGTCTGCAGCGAGGCGGCGCGCTTGCCGTGCGCGGCGGCCTTGGCCAGACCCAGCGCCTGCGACGCGCTCAGCTTGGCGTCGAGTTTCGGCAGGTCGGCCTTGAGCCCGGCGACCGAGCGGCCGAACAGGGCGCGCACGTTGCCCTGCGCGTCCTCGCGCACCACCACGTGTTCGCCGAACACCGGCACGCCCTGATAGGTCTGCTGATAGCGGTAGTTGCGCGAGCCGTCGGCGTCGACGCTGCTCTTGAGCTGGCGCAGGCTGGAGTCGGCGTCGAGCGCGATCACTTCGGCGTGGCGCGCGTCGGCCTTGGCGACGGCGCCGGTCTTGGCGGTGGCGGCCTGGTACTGGCGGTTGAGCTTGGCCACATCGACCCCGTGCAGGTCGATCACTTGCGCCGCGTCGGCGGCGCCGGCGGCGAGGACGAGCGAAAGGGCGAGGGACAGTGCCGATACGTTGCGATTCATGGGTATTGCTCCGGATGTGAGGGAGAAAGTGACGGCCGTGTCCGCGGGTTTCGCGCGGAGCCGCGGCGTGGTTGCGCGGCGGAATCGACGCTAGGCAGGCGCGGCGGGAGCGGCAATGCGCCGTGCCGCGGTCACATCGGGAACGGGAGATTGTCCGTGGCGGTTTTCGCGGCGGTTTCGGGCGAAACCGTTGCCGCGCTTGGGGTGCGTAAATCCC
The DNA here is from genome assembly GCF_018847975.1 of Lysobacter sp. K5869. NCBI lineage: Bacteria > Pseudomonadati > Pseudomonadota > Gammaproteobacteria > Lysobacterales > Lysobacteraceae > Lysobacter > Lysobacter sp. K5869. The sequence goes on from NZ_CP072597.1 coordinate 3,711,743, forward strand.
GGATTCCAAAGGAGAAATGTTGAAAAAAGTAATAGTGTTTCAGTATGAATGCTGCGGTGCAGCATAAATCGAATGAATATTGGGACGCCGCAGGGGCGGTGCGGGCGGGGATTATGTGATGCCGATTTGTTTTGCGGGTCGCGGCAGGCGAATTTCCCGGTTTCTGGCCGTTTTCAATTGCCGGCGGCCCTCGGGAGAATAGCCGGGTCAACCGGCCGCCGTGACGATTTTCGCAACGATTATGAGCCGGCGGCGGGCATTATCGGAAACCGCCTGCGTACATAACCGTTGCTCATGCTTAGGGGCATAAGACAAAAATCGGAGCGGCCGCACAGATCGGTGTTCGGGCCGCGCTAGCCGCCGGGTCGCGTCGGCGCGCGACGCGCGACGAACGCGGCGCTCGCGCGCACGGCCTGCGCAAGCGCGCCCGCCGCGTTCGGCCGCGAGCGTCCGCGCCGCCCCGCGGCCGCATGCATCGCCCTCACATGCGGCCTCATCGCGCGATTACCGCGTGCATGCGCTCGTTCTATACTGCGTCGCAGTTTCCGGAGAGATACGCATGATGCGAACGAAGCCCTTGGACGGACACGCGGCAGGAGCCGCCCTCCCGAACCCAGCGTCCCCCGCGCCGTCGCGGCCGCGCCAGCGCTGGCTGCGCACCATTGCCGCGCTGCTGATCGCGGCCACCGCCGTGGTCGCCGGCTGCAAGCGCGACGGCAGCGGCCAGCTGCCGCAGGCCAGCGGCGAGGCGATCGTGGTCAAGCGCGAAGCGGTCAAGGGCTTCGCCCTGGTCGCCGCCTACCCGGACCAGAAGCGCGGCGACGAGCTCGCCATCGCCCTCGAATTCAGCCAGCCGCTGGTCGGCACCCAGGACTTCGACCAACTGCTCGCGGTGACCGACAAGAACGGCGCCGCGGTCGAAGGCGGTTGGGTGCTCGACGACGGCGGCAAGATCCTGCGCTTCCCGCACGTGGAAGCGAGCAAGGACTACACCGTCACGATCAAGCCCGGCCTCACCGCCGCGGCCGGCGACCGCATCGCCCAGGAGATCGCCAAGCAGGTCTACACCGGGCCGCTCGAACCGGTGGTCGGCTTCGCCTCGCAGGGCAGCGTCCTGCCGGCGCGCGACAGCCGCGGCCTGCCGGTGGTGTCGATCAACGTGCCCGAGGTCGATGTCGAATTCCTGCGGGTCAAGGACAAGGAACTGCCGAAGTTCTTCGCCGAATACCAGCGCGGCGGCCGCAAGGGCAGCTGGGAACTGGAACGCGACTGGGACGACAAGAAGCCGTTGTCCAAGCTGGCCGAGCCGGTCTACGTCAACCGCTTCGTGCTCGGCGGCAAGCCCAACGAGCGCGTGCTGACCTACCTGCCGCTGCAGGAGATCAAGGAACTGCAGCAGCCGGGCCTGTACTTCGCGGTGATGAAGCGCGCCGGCCAGTTCAAGGACGAATTCGAAACCGCGTTCTTCACCGTCAGCGACCTGGGCCTGCACGCGCGCGCCTACAAGGACAAGCTGTTCGTGCACGTGGCCTCGCTGGAGAAGGGCGAGGCGGTCGGCGGGGTCGAGCTGAAGGTGATCGGCGCCGACGGCGAACCGGTGCTCAAGGGTGAGACCGACGGCAACGGCAACGCGCTGCTGAACTACAAGCTCGACGCGGCGCAGGTGCTGATCGCGGGCAAGGGCAGCGACGTGTCGATGCTGCCGTTCAACCAGCCGGCGCTGGATCTGTCCGAATTCGCCGTGGCCGGGCGCGAGCAGGCCTGGTTCGACGTGTTCGCCTGGTCCGGGCGCGACCTGTACCGCCCCGGCGAGACCGTGCGCCTGTCGGCGCTGCTGCGCGATCAGGACGGCAAGCCGATCGATACGAAAGGCAAGGCGATGCAGCCGGTGTTCCTGCGCTACGTGCAGCCCGACGGCAAGACCTTCCTGGAAACCCGTCTGCAACCCGATGCGCAAGGTTACGTGCGCCACGCGCAACTGATTCCCGCCGACGCCGCCACCGGCCGCTGGCGGGTCGAATTCCGCACCGATCCGGCGAGCAAGGAAGCGGTGCAGGGCATGACCCTGCGGATCGAGGAATTCCTGCCCGAGCGGCTCAAGCTCGACCTCGGCGCGCCGGAGGTGCTGCGCCCGGGCCAGCCGTTCAAGCTCGACGTGCAGGCCGCGTATCTGTACGGCGCGCCGGCCGCGGGCAACCGCTTTACCGCCAAGATGACGGTGGCGGTGGAACAGCACCCGCTGGAGCAGATGCCGGGCTATTTCTTCGGCGATCCGACCCTGAGCCTGCCCAAGGAAGCCAAGGACGTGATCGACACGACCTTGGACGAGGCCGGCAAGCTGCAGCAGGACATTGCGCTGCCCGACGAAGCCAAGCCGGTCAGCACCATCGCCGCGATCGTCACCGGCAGCGTGTACGAAACCGGCGGCCGCAGCGTCAACCGCAGCGTCAAGCGGGTGCTGTGGCCGGCCGAGGCGCTGGTCGGCGTGCGTCCGTTGTTCGACGACAAGGACGGCGCCGACAGCAACGCCACGGTCGGTTTCGAGCTGATGCGCGTGGGCAGCGACGGCAAGCCGCGCCCGGCCAGCGGCGTGCGCGCCACCCTGGTGCGCGAGCGTCGCGACTATCACTGGAATTACGCCGACGAAGGCGGCTGGAAGTACGATTTCACCCGCCGCTTCGAGGACGTGGAAACGCGCAGCGTCGATCTCGGCGCGAACGCGTCCAAGCTCAGCTTCGCGGTGGAGTGGGGCGAGTACCGCCTCGACGTGTTCGATCCGCAGACCAAGATCACCACGCGCTATCCGTTCCGCGCCGGCTGGAGCTGGGACGACCAGAACCGCGGCCTCGACGCGCGTCCCGACAAGGTCAAGCTGGCGCTGGACAAGACCGCGTACAAGGCCGGCGACACGCTGGAAGTGACGGTCACGCCGCCGCACGAGGGCCCGGGCCTGCTGATGGTCGAAACCGACCGCATGGTCTACGTGCAGTCGATCGTCGCCAAGGCCGGCAGCAAGTTCAAGATTCCGGTCACCGACGCCTGGGAGCGCCACGACGTCTACGTCACCGCGCTGGTGTTCCGCGGCGGCAGCGCGCCGAGCAAGATCACCCCGGCGCGCGCGGTCGGCGTGGCCTTCGTGCCGATGGACCGGCGCGAGCGCAAGGTCGCGGTCGGCCTCAACGTGCCCAAGCTGATGAAACCGGAGCAAGACCTACCGGTGACCGTCAGCGCGCCGCAGCTGGCCGGCAAGGACGCGTACGTGACCGTTTCGGCGGTGGACGTGGGCATCCTCAACATCACCCGTTTCGGCGTGCCCGACGCGGCCGCGCACTTCTTCGCCCAGCGCCGCCTCGGCGTGGATTCGTACGACGTGTACGGGCGGGTGATCGAGAGCTTCGACGGCGAGACCGCCAAGATCCGTTTCGGAGGCGACATGGCGCTGCAGGCCTTGCCGCAGGCGCGCCGGCCGACCGCGCGGGTGCAGACGGTGGACCTGTTCGCCGGGCCGGTGAAGCTCGACGCGCAGGGCATCGCGCGGATCAAGCTGGCCGTGCCCGATTTCAACGGCACCTTGCGCGTGTCGGCGCTGGTGTACGCCGGCGGCAGCTACGGCAACCGCGACGCCGAGACCATCGTGCGCGCGCCGGTGCTGGCCGAGGCGAGCACGCCGCGGGTGCTGGCGCCGGGCGACAAGAGCAACGTCACCCTCGACGTGCAGAACTTCACCGGCAAGGCCGGCGAGTTCGCGGTCAAGGTCGAGGGCATCGGCCCGCTGTCGCTGAGCGACGGCGAGCACACCCTGAACCTGGGCGTGGAGGCGAAGAAGACCCTGACCTTCCCGGTGGTCGCGCGCGAGGGCTACACCGTCGCGCAAGTGCGGGTGCGCGTGGACGGCAACGGCTACAAGGTCGACCGCCGCTACGACTTGCCGGTGCGTCCGGCCTGGCCGTCGGTGCTGCGTTCGCGCACGCGCGTGCTCGACGAGATCGGCGCGATCCAACTCGGCAGCGACTTCGCCGACGGCCTGATGCCCGACTCGGTCAGCGCGCGCATGGTGGTCAGCGCGTTGCCGCCGATTCCGTTCGCCAGCGCGCTGCAAGGCGCGCTGGAATATCCGTACGGCTGCGCCGAGCAGACCACGAGCAAGGGCTACGCCGCGCTCGAACTCGACGAGGCCACGGCCAAGATGCTCGGGGTCAAGGGGATCGACGCCAAGCAGCGGCGCGCGCGCATGGAAGGCGCGTTCGGCCGGCTCGCGGCGATGCAGATTTCCTCGGGCCACTTCTCGATGTGGGGCGACGGCGATTACGTCAATCCGGCGCTGACCCCGTACGTGGTCGAGTTCCTGCTCGACGCGCGCGACGCCGGCTTCGCCGTGCCCGAAACCATGCTGCAGAAGGCGCTCAAGGCGCTCGGCGAAGACCTGCTGTCGGGCAACGCCTCGTTCTACGGCTACGATCGCCGCGAACACCTCAAGTTCGCCTATCAGGCCCATGCGGGCTATGTGTTGGCGCGGGTCAACCGGGCGCCGCTGGGCACCTTGCGCGCCTTGTACGACAACGACCGCAAGCAGAGCCTGACCGGCTTGCCGCTGGTGCATCTGGGCCTCGCGCTGAGCCTGCAGGGCGACAAGGCGCGCGGCGCGAAGGCGATCAAGGAAGGCTTCGCCCGCGATCCCGCGCAGCGTCCCGAGTACCTCGGCGATTACGGCAGCCGCCTGCGCGACGACGCGCTGATGATCGCGCTGGTGCACGAGCACAAGCTCTCGCAGCCCGAGTACGACGCGCGCGCGGTGGCGATGGGCCGCGACCTCGACGCCCGCCGCAACAGCGGCTGGCTGTATCTGAGCACGCAGGAGCAGGTCGCGCTGGCGCGCCTGGGCAAGGCGCTGATGGCCGACCAGGGCAAGCAGCTGTCGGGCCGCTGGACCGTCGCCGGCGCGTCCACCGACGCCGATCCGGCCAAGCTGATCGGCCGCGCCTTCGACTTCGCCCAGCTCGCTTCCGGCGTGAGCTTCGCGCCGAGCGGCCCGACGCCGCTGTACGCCAGCTTCGAGGTCGCCGGCGTGCCGCGCACGCCGCCGGCCGCGGACGCGTCCAAGATCGAGGTGACGCGCAAGTACTACACCACCGAAGGCAAGGAGTGGTCCGGCGGCAGTCTGGTCGAGGGCGAGGCGCTGATCGTGCAGGTCGCGATCAAGGCGCACAGCGCCATGCCCGACGCGCTGCTGACCGATCTGTTGCCGGCCGGCCTGGAGATCGAGAACTTCAACCTCGGCGACGCCAAGCAATGGGCCGGCGTGGTCGTGGACGGGATCGAGATCTCCGAGCGTTCCAGCGCCGCCGACGTCAAGCACGAGGAGTTCCGCGACGACCGTTACGTCGCCGCGCTCAAGCTCGACGACGGCCGCACCGCGCGGGTGTTCTATCTGGTCCGCGCGGTGACGCCGGGGACGTACACGGTGCCGCCGTCGCTGGTCGAGGACATGTACCGTCCGGAGCTGCGCGGCGTCGGCAAGGCCGCGCCGGCCAGCCTGACGGTGCGTCAGCCGTGACCGCGGCGACGTTCGCGGGAAGCCGCGCGCTTCCCGCGCTGGTGCGCGTGGCGTTGGCGGCGGCGGTGTTGGCCGCCGCCGGCTGCAAGGATCCCGGCGTGGCCGCCGGTGCGAATGCGCCGCGGCCGGCCGATCAGGTCGAGACGCCGGCGGTGGATCCGTCCACCGATCCCGCGCTCAACCACGGCGGCACCACGCCGCACGACACGCCGCCGCTGGCGACGCGCGATCCGCTGCTGGACCGCGCCGACGCGGCGCTGCGCAAGGCCGACCCGAACTTCGACAAATACGAGGTGAACTACGCCGTCGGCGATCTCGACGGCGACGGCCGCGACGATGTCGCGGTCGATTACGGCGTCGGCGAAGAGGGCGCGATGCATCACGCGGCCAAGTCGGTGCGGGTGCTGCTGGCGCGCGAGGACGGTTTGCAGTTGCAGCCGGACCAGACCGATGCGTTCGAGTACTGCCCGGCGGTGCGCGCGATCCGCGACGGCCGCTTGTGGGCCGACGGCCTGGAAGCCTGCATCCTGCCGTTCCCCAAGACGCTGAGCTATTACCAGTTCGAGTGGCGCGACGGCGCGCTCAAGCGGGTGTCCGAGCAGGACGCGCAGGAGCGTTCGCTCGCGCGCCTGCAGGCGATGCGCGAGGCGATCGAGGCCGGCAAGCCGGCGGCGATCGAACGCAACCTGCGCCCGGGCCCGCTGCGCGACCCGCCCGACGGCACGCAGCCGCCGCCGAACCGCGCGTTCGCCGACGCCAAGATCCGCCGCGCTTTCGCCGATACGGTCGGCATGCTGAGCCATCTGGAACTGCGCAAGCTCAACGATCGCGAATTCAGCGCCAGCTTGGTCAAGCCCGGCGCGGGCGAACGCAGCCTGCACATCGATCTGGCGCCGGAGAACGAAGGCGCCGAAGTCGAGGGCTACACTTATCCGGCCGAGGCGGTGGTGACGCTTGCGTGGCCCGACAGCAACGGCGTGGGCTATCGAACGCGCTGGTATCTGATCGAAGGCGAGCTGTACCTGGATCAAGCCGGCCAGTTCGATCCGGAAGGCGTGGAGAGCTGAGCGCGCCGCGCCCGGCGATTTTTTCGGTTTTCTTGCGGCCATTGCGACAACGGCCGCGAACCATCCGCAAGGAGCGATACATGCGTTACACCCGTTTGTCCGCCGCGCTGCTGCTCGGCCTGACCCTGGCCGCGTGCAAGGCCGGCGATAAGCCCGCCGGCGACGCGCCGGCCGCGACCGCCGGCGCCGCGGCGCCGACCGCCACCGCCCAGCCCGCCGATCCCAAGCAAACCGCCGAAGCCGCGTTCGCCGCGCTGCGCAAGCGCGTGCCGAACTTCGAGCGGCTCGGCTACGAGCATTTGGTCGGCGATCTCGACGGCGACGGCGTCGACGATGTCGTGGTCGCGTACGGCGACGGCACGCCCGACGCGGAAATGGCCACGCTGAAGAAGTGGGCCGCGATCATGAGCCGCCCGGGCGGCCCGGAACTGCTGCCGGCAGCCGACACCGCCGACGACTGCGTGTTCCTCGGCAAGATCGCGCAGGGCAAGCTGTACCTGCAGGTGCCCGACATCTGCACCGCGGCGCGGCCCAAGACCACCGAGTACCTGACCTACGCCTGGAACGGCAAGACCTTGGCCCAGGTCGCCAGCGAAAGCGTCGAAGCGCGCATCCAGCAGCGTATCGGCGCGCTCGCCGACGCGTTCGCGCGCAAGGATAAGAAGACGATTCTCGACGCGTTCAAGTTCCCGATGCCGGCGAATCAGGTGCCGGTGTACGGCACGCCGCTGGGCGACGAAGCCGAGCGCAACAAAGACACGATCGACCGCGCGATGGCCGAGCGCCATTTCGAGGACCTGTTCCCGGCCCAGCGTCTGGCCGACTACGCGCTGCTGCTGAGCCAGACGCGCGGGCTCAAGCCCGTCGACGACGAGGAAGGCGGCAAGACCGCTTACGGCCAGCGCCCGCAAGGCGACGAGACCGAGTGGTTCGAGGAACGCGTGGATTGGGATCCGGACGAAGACCGCGACGAAGAGAACAAGGACATCATCCAGGCGCGCATCGACATCAGCGGCGGCATCGGCAAGGACGTGAAAGCCGAAGCGCGCACGCTCGGCGAAGTGCTCGACCGCGAGAAGGCCAGCCGCCGCCAGTACGAAGAGATGCGGTTGTTCCTGATCGACGGCGAGCTGCGGATGCTGCTGCCCAACGGCGCCGGCTGAGTCGCGCCGGCCGTCTTGGCGGGAGGGACTTCGGTTCCGAGGCTCGGGCCCGGTTCGCGGCGAATCCGCTTCGCTTAGCCGCGATCCGAAAGCGACGCCTCGGCGTCGAAGCTCCTCCCACGACCTGAAGTTCCGATGCCGTCTTCTCCCGCCGCCGCCCAGCCCACGCCGCGCGCCCGCCTGCGCCGCGCCGCCTTGTGGGCGGTCTTGGCGCTGGCCTCGCTGGCGACGCTGGCGATGCTGCTCGATCTCGCGTTCCCGCTACCGCTGCCGCGCGCGCGCGACGCCGGCGCGGTCGTGGTCGCGCGCGACGGCACGCCGCTGCGCGCCTTCGCCGACCGCGACGGCGTTTGGCGCTACCCGGTCGAGACCGCACAGGTCTCGCCGCTGTACCTGCAGGCGCTGTTGAACTACGAAGACCGCTGGTTCTGGAAACACCGCGGCATCAACCCGGTGGCGATGGCGCGCGCCGCCGCGCAGTGGCTGCGCAGCGGGCGGGTGGTGTCGGGCGGTTCGACCTTGACCATGCAGGTCGCGCGCATCCTCGACGCCGAGCCCGGCGAGCGCCGCCGCAGCCTGTGGGCCAAGAGCCGGCAGATGCTGCGCGCGCTGCAGCTCGAAGCGCATCTGTCGAAGGCGCAGATTCTCGCGTTGTATCTCAACCGCGCGCCGTTCGGCGGCACCGTCGAAGGCGTGGAAGCGGCGAGTTGGGCGTATCTGGGCAAACCGTCGTCGCGTCTGTCGCACGCCGAGGCCGCGCTGCTGACCGTGCTGCCGCAATCGCCGAGCCGGCTGCGCCCGGACCGCGAGCCCGAACGCGCGCGCATCGCCCGCGACAAGGTGCTCGCGCGCATGGCGCAGTTGGGCGTGTGGACGCGCGCGCAGGTCGCCGACGCCAAGGTCGAGCCGGTGGTCGCGCGCTCGCTGCAGCCGCCGCGCTTCGCGCCGCTGCTGGCGCAGCGCCTGCGCTTCGCCAATCCGCGCGCGGGGCGGGTGGTGTCGACCATCGACCCGCAGTTGCAGCGCACCTTGGAAGACCGCGTCGCCGCGTACTTCTCGACCTTGCCCGAGCGCACCTCGGCGGCGCTGCTGGTGATCGACAACGACACGCTGGAAGCGCGCGCCTACATCGGCTCGGTGACCTTCGGCGATCCGGCGCGGCTGGGCCACGTCGACATGGTCCAGGCCTGGCGCTCGCCGGGCTCCACGCTCAAGCCGTTCCTGTACGGGCTCGCGCTCGACGACGGTTTGATCCATTCGGAAAGCCTGTTCGTCGATGCGCCGCAATCCTTCGGCGGCTACCGGCCGGGCAATTTCGACACCGCGTTCAACGGGCCGGTCGGTGCGGCCAGCGCGCTGCGTTTGTCGTTGAACATTCCCGCGGTGGATCTGCTCGACCGGGTCGGCCCGCTGCGCTTTTCCGCGCGGCTCGCCCACGCCGGCATCGATCTGCAATGGCCGCGCGGCGCGCAGCCGAATCTGGCGATGATCCTCGGCGGCACCGGCGCGCGGCTGGAGGATCTGGTCGGCGCGTACGCGGCGTTCAATCGCGGCGGCATCGCCGGACGCGTGCGCTATCAGCTGGATGCGCCGAAAACCGAGCGCCGCTTGTTGTCGCCGGGCGCGGCCTGGATCGTGCGCGAAATCCTCGAAGCCAATCCGCGTCCCGGCAGCGTCGAACAAACCTTCGACGCCGGCGGGCGCCCGCGGGTGGCCTGGAAGACCGGCACCAGCTACGGTTTCCGCGACGCCTGGGCCTTGGGCAGCACGCGCCGCTACACGGTCGGCGTGTGGGTCGGCCGGCCCGACGGCACGCCGTTGCCGGGCCAGTACGGCGCGGTGACCGCGCTGCCGCTGCTGTTCGAGGTGGTCGACAGCCTGCCGCGCTTGCGCGGCGACGCGGTGCCGTTGCCGCCGCCTTTGAGCGTGCGCCAGATCGAGGTGTGCTGGCCGCTGGGCCTGCCGCCGGACCCGGCGCAACCGCAGCTGTGCCAGCGCCGCCGCGAGGCGTGGACGCTCGACGGCTCGGTGCCGCCGACCTTCGCCGAGCGCGACGCGCGGCTGTGGAGCGCGGGCGTGGAGCGTTACGAGGTCGATCCGCGCAGCGGCCTGCGCCTGTCGGCCGAGTGTGCGCGCGAACACGGCCGCGAACCGCGCGCGTTGGCGCGCTGGCCGGCGCTGGCCTCGCCGTGGCTGCCGGCCGACACGCGCAAGGCCTCGCGGCTGCCGCCGCTGTCGCCCGATTGCGTCGCCGACGGACGCGACGCCAGCGAGGAGCTGCGCATCGAAGGCATCGACGACCTCGCCACGCTCGCGCGCGCGCCCGGCAGCGCCGCGCCGCTGCGCTTGTCGGTGCGCGCGCTCGGCAGCGACGTGCGGGTGCGCTGGCTGCTCGACGGCCGCTGGATCGGCGAAAGCGACGGCCGCGGGCGCTTCGATTACGACTTCGGCGAACCCGGCGAACACACGCTGACCGCGTTGGCCGATTCCGGCGCATGGTCGCGGGTGCGGTTCAAGGTGCTGCGCTGAGCGGCTTTCGCCGCGGCCGCGATCAGTCCGGCGAATACGGCGGCGGTTCGATCTCCGCCTCGAGCCCGCTGCGCGCCAAGGCTTGCGCATAGCGTTCGGCTTCGATCGCGGTCAGTTCGGTCAGGCCGCCGTCCTCGCGCAAGGCGCGCAGCAGATCGGCGGCGGCTTGCCCGCTTTCGGCGGCGAGACAAGCGGCGGCGCGCAGGGTGTCGGCGTCGTTGCGATGTCGCGGCGCGAGTGCGAGGCGGTGACGCATCGCGACGATTCGCGCGAAGTCCGGCCGCGTGGTGACGGCGGACAGGCCGCAGTGCAGGCAGGTCACGATCAGGCTCAGGCCTTCGGTGCGCGAGCTCATCGCGCCGTTCGCGCGCTCGCAGAACGTCAGGCAGGGCGCGGCGGTTTCAGCCATGCGCGTCGCGGTACGCGGCGATCACGTCGCCGATGGAATCCGCGCCCGGCACGCTGCGCGCGCCGACGAATCCGAGCGCGGCCGCGATCAGCGCGAGCAGCAGGAACGGCACGGCGGTGCGGCGCAGCGCGGTCGACAGCCAATGCTGCGCCTCGATTCCGCGCAGGCGCCGGTACAGTCCGCCGGCCAGGGTCACGTCGAGCAGCACTTCGGCCATCAGCGCCGGCGCGGACCACAGCGCGAAGACCGTCGCCAACACCGCGGCGGCCAGGGCGATGATCGCGACCACGATCCAGCCGAAGACGTCGGCGTCGTCGAGCGAGGGGATGTCCCAATCGCCGCCGCCGCTGCCGGAGCGCGGCAACGACGGCGAAGACGGCGCGTCGTAGCTGGCGCTCGCGCCGCCGCCGCCGCTGTGGCCGCCGCTGCCTTGCCAGTCCGAACGCGACGACCGGCCCGAGCCGCCGCCGAATTCGGGCAGATCAAAGTCGAAGTCGGAGTCGGATTTCTTGTGCCCGTGGCTGCGCGCCCAGCTCCACAGCAGCAGCAAGAACGCCGCGTAGGCGATGCAGGCGGCGAGGGGATAGCGCAGGGCCATGCTGTGCACGCCGGCGTGCAGCAGGCCGAAGGAGGCCAGGAAGCCCGCCGCGCCGGTCAGCAGCACGATCAGGCTCATCTGCAGGCGGGGCCAGTGGTCGCGTTCCAGGCGTGCGCGCAAGCGCGCGATTTCCATATCTCGGCTCATGGCGGCGAGTGTAGGCGCGCGTCCGGGCGGCGACGCAAGCCGGTCTGGAGCGGTGGCGGGGGAATGGTTCAGTTCTCGTGCGTTGGGTGCTGGGCGGCGACACGCGCGGTGTGCCGGTGTTGCCGATGCGTTATCGAGCGTAGGCAGGGCGGAAACCAGGCCGCGCGGTCGCCTTGACAGGGCTGGATACGAAAAGTAGCTTACGATTAGTAAGTTACTTTTCGTAATTAATCTCGGAGCCGCCATGCACGCCCTGATCGTCCTAGCCCATCCCGACCCGAAGTCGCTGACCCACGCCGTCGCCGCGTGCGTGGGCGAGGGCGTTCGCGCCGCCGGCCACAGCGTCGAGTTGGCCGACCTCGCCGCCGAAGGCTTCGACCCGCGCTACGGTCAGGCAGACCACGACGCCTACCGCGAACTCGCGCCGCTGCCGGCCGACGTGCGCGCCGAACAGGCGCGGATCGAGCGCGCCGATGCCGTAGTCCTGGTCTATCCGGTGTATTGGTGGTCGATGCCGGGGCTGCTCAAGGGCTGGGTCGACCGGGTGTTCTCCAACAACTGGGCCTATGCGACGCGCGACGGGCGCGTGGTCGGCCAGTTGCAGCGTTTGCGCGTGCATCTGCTCGGCTTGGGCGGCGCGGACGAGCGCAGCTACGTCAAGCACGCTTACGACGTGGCGATGAAGACGCAGATCGATCACGGCGTGTTCGATTACTGCGCCGCGTGCGTGGTCAGTTCGACGATTCGTTTCGATACGCAAGAGCCCGACGGGCGGGCGCATTTGGATGCGGCGTTCGAGTTGGGGGGCGGGGTGTTCGGCGAACGGGAACGTTGCCGCGCGGCGTGAGCGGGCCGCGACGGCGAGTGGGGTTTTCGTCGTGGGCGGAGTGTTGCGGTCGCGGCTTACGCCGCTCCTACAGGGCGAGGCCGTAGCTGCGATTCTCTGAGCGGGCGGTGTGGGGTTTTCGTCGTGGGCGCGGTGTCGCGGTCGCGGCTTGCGCCGCTCCTACAAGGCGAGGCCGTAGCTGCGATTCTCTGAGCGGGCGGTGTGGGGCTTTCGTCGTGGGCGCGGTGTCGTGGTCGCGGCTTGCGCCGCTCCTACAGGGCGAGGGCGTAGCGACGATTCCGGCTGTAGGAGCGGCGCGAGCCGCGACCGCGACGCCACGATTACGACGCGGGCTTCAACGCCCCGTCCACCCATCGAGCATGTCCGCCAATTCGTCGGCATGCTCCTCTTCCTGCGCCAGGATGTGCTCCATCATGCGCTTGGTCGTGGTGTCCTGGTCGCCGAGGTAATCGATGATCGCGCGATAGCTGTCGATGGCGATGCGCTCGGCGATCAGATCCTCCTTGACCATGTCGCGCAGATCGCTGCCTTCCACGTACTGCGCGTGGGCGCGGCCGCTGAGCACGTCGGGATTGAGGTCGGGTTCGCCGCCGAGCTGGACGATGCGTTCGGCGATCAGGTCGGCGTGCGCCTGCTCTTCGTTGGCGTGTTCGAGGAATTCGGCCTTGATCGAATCGGCCATCAGGCCGCTGGCCATGAAGTAGTGGCGCTTGTAGCGCAGCACGCAGACGATTTCGGTGGCCAGCGCTTCGTTGAGCAGCCGCACCACGGTGTCGCGGTCGGCGCGGTAGCTGGCGGTGATCGCGCCGTTCTCGATGTGCCGACGGGCGCGGGCGCGGATGGCGTCGAGGTCGGCGACGAAGGCCGAGGATCCCGCAGCGGGTTTGCCCGCGGACGGTTTGTTCGACGACGGCTTGCTGGAGGCCGGTTGGGCGGCCGGCGCGGCCGCGCGCTTGCTGACGGGCTTGGTGGACATGGCGTCTCCTGGCGGGTCGGGGAAGGGGCGGTTACCTCATGCGGATGAAGTGGAGAAACGATCGGTCGGCCGGGCCCGCGAACGGGCCCGGCCGCGGAGCGGACGCGGATCAGACTTGCTCGAGCATGTACTCGGCCGAAGACACGCGGTATTCGCCGGGTTCTTCGACGTGCAGTTGCTTGACCACGCCGTTCTCGGCGTACAGCGCGAAGCGCTTGGCGCGGGTGCCCATGCCGTAGGCGCTGGCGTCGAGTTCCAGGCCGAGCGCGCGGGTCAGGTCGCCGTTGCCGTCGGACAGCATCAGCATGCCGTCGGGCACGTGCTGGCTCTTGGCCCAGGCCTGCATGACGAAGGGATCGTTGACGGCGAGGCAGGCCACGTCGATGCCCTTGTCGCGGAACTGCTGGAAGTGCTCGACGAAGCCGGGCAGGTGCTTTTCCGAACACGTCGGAGTGAACGCGCCGGGCACCGCGAACAGCACGGCCTTGCGGTCGTCGAACAGGGCGCGGGTATCGACCGTCTCGATGCCGTCGGTGATGCGCTTGAGCGCGACTTCGGGCAGGCGGTCGCCGACCTGGATGCTCATGGGATTCTCCTGGGGTGAGGGTGAAGTCTAGGAAGCCGGGACTAAACTTTGCGTCAAGGCGGCTTGAACGGACGGTTTGGCGGCCTCTTGAAAAACCGCGCAACGCCGCCATGCTGGAAACCTTAATGATGCGTCAAGGCGGCCTGTGCGGACAGCGCCGCGCTTGGCGCTTGCGCCGTGGGAGCGAGCATCGATGCAGTTCAAGGACTATTACGACACCCTGGGCGTGGAGCCCAGCGCCGGCGAGGCGGAGATCAAGACCGCTTACCGACGTCTGGCGCGCAAGTACCACCCCGATGTCAGCAAGGAAGCGGGCGCGGAAGAGAAGTTCAAGGCCGTCAACGAAGCCTACGAGGCGCTGCGCGATCCGCAAAAGCGCGCGGCCTACGATCAGCTGCGCGCGCGCGGCTATCGCCCCGGCGACGAAGTGCAGCCGCCGCCGGGCGGCTTCGGCGGCGGCCAGGGCGGCGTGGATTTCGAGGAGATCTTCGCCGGCGGCGGCGCGGGCGGCGGTTTCAGCGATTTCTTCGAGACCTTGTTCGGCCGCGGACGCGCCGCGCCCGGCGCGGGCGGCTTCGGCCAACGCGGCGCGCCGCCGCGCGGCGACACCCGGGCCAAGCTGGCGGTGTCGCTGGAGACGGTCTACCAAGGCGGGCAGGTGCGCATTTCGGTCAACCACAAGACGCTGGACGTGCGCGTGCCCAAGGGCATCCGCCCGGGCCAGCTGATCCGCCTCGCTGGCCAAGGCGCGCACGGCGATCTGTTGCTGGAAATCGAATACGCCGCGCATCCGCAGTTCGAGGTGGACGGGCGCAACGTCATCCACGTGCTCGAACTGGCGCCGTGGGAAGCGGCGCTGGGCGCCGGCGTCAGCGTGCCGACCCTGGGCGGGCCGGTCGAACTGAAGATTCCCGCGAACTCCGAAGCCGGCCGCAAGCTGCGCTTGCGCGGCCGCGGCTTGCCGGGCACGCCGGCCGGCGATCAGATCGTCGAGTTGGAAGTGTTGGCGCCGCGCGCGGACAACGACGCGCAGCGCGAGGCCTACGAAGGTTTGCGCGCGGCGTTCGGCGAAGACTGGCGGCGCGATTGAGCCGACGGACGGGGCGCGTTTCGCGCCCATGAACGGGCGCGAACGGCGCTGAGCGGCGGGTTTGCGCGGCAAGTGCGCGAGCGTTCGCGCGCGCATCGCGCGGTTCGCGAAGCGTATACGCCAATGCGGCGATGCGCGGCGCGTTCCGCGAGCGCGTCGTAGCGACTGCGAATCGTCGCGCTGCGTTCGCTGCGGCGAACAGAGTCCGTTGATCGGCCGCGGGCGGCTTCATCGCTTTCGCTCACCCCAAACGCAAGAATCCCGGCTTTCGCCGGGATTCCGCAGGCACTGCGCGAGCGCGGCGAACCGCGCCGGTTCAGCCGGCCGAGGGCAGCAACTGGCCGATGATCTCGGACAGGTCCGTCTCGCTGAACGGCTTGGTGATGTACGCCTTGGCGCCCTGGCGCATGCCCCACACCCGGTCCGTGTCCTGGTCCTTGGTGGTGACCAGCACGATCGGGATGTGCTTGGTGGTGGCTTCGCGGCAGATCGAGCGGGTGGCCTGGAACCCGTTGAGGTTCGGCATGACCACATCCATCAGGATCAGGTCGGGCAGCTCGCGCTTGGCGGCCTCGACGCCGGCGGCGCCGTCTTCTGCGGTGAGGGCCTCGTGGCCCAGCTTCTCGACGATGCGACGGATGCCCATCAGCTGGGACGGCGAATCGTCGACGATCAAAATACGCGCCATATCTTTCCCCTGGAACTTGCGGCCGATTGTAGCGACGCGCCGCGCGGCTGCAATGCCAACTAGATCACGACCAGGGTCCGGCCCAGCGAGCCCCCGGCCAGCATGCCCGGAAACGCCTGCGGCAGCTCGCTCAGCGTCACTTCGCGGGTGCAGATGCGGTCCAGGTGCGCGGGCTTCCAGTCGCTGGCCAGACGCTGCCAGATCTCGTCGCGGATCGCGCGCGCGGTGCCGGCGGAGGCCACGCCCAGCAGCGACACGCCGCGGATGATGAACGGCATCACCGTGGTGCCCAGATCGTGGGTCGCGGCGAGGCCGGCGGTGGCGACGTTGCCGTAGGGCGCGGTCTGCGCGAGCAGGCTGGCGAGCATCGGCCCGCCGACGTTGTCCAGGCCGCCGCCGAAGCGCGCGGATTCCATCGGCCGTGCGGTCGCCAGCGCGTCGCGGCCGAGCACTTCGCTGGCGCCGATGGACTTGAGGTAATCGGCCTGTTCGGCCTTGCCGCTGATCGCGTGCACCTCGAAGCCGGCGCGGCTGAAGATGTCGACCGCGAGCGAGCCCACGCCGCCGGTGGCGCCGGTGACCGCGAGCGGGCCGAGTTCCGGCGCCTGACGGTTTTCCAGCATCCGGAACAGCGCCAGCGCCGCAGTGAAGCCCGCGGTGCCCAGCACCATGCTCTCGCGCAGGCTCAGCCCGGCGGGCAGCGGAATCGCCCAGCGCGCTTGCAGGCGCGCGTACTCGCTGTAGCCGCCGTCGCGGGTCTCGCTGAGGCCGCAGCCGGTGACCAGCACCGCATCGCCTTCCTTGAACTTGGCGTCGCTGGAGGCGACCACGTGCCCGGCCACGTCGATGCCGCCGACCAGCGGAAACGAACGCAGGATCTTGCCTTCGCCGGTGCCGGCCAGCGCGTCCTTGAAGTTGATCGAGGAATACGCCGTTTTGATCACGACTTCGCCGGGCGCGAGATCGTCGATCGACACGGATTCCATGCCGCTGCGGTAACCGGCGGCGTCGTTGTGGATGCGGAAGGCGTTGAACGCGTGGGGGACGGTCATGCGGGAATCGCTCCTGGAGCGCGCCGTCGCGGCTCAGCGCGCGGACGGGGCGGAAGCGTCGATGATAGCGGAGTAGAGGTCGCGCCAATGCGGGTTGGCGGTCTCGATCAGCGCCAGTTTCCAGGCGCGCTTCCAGGATTTGATGCGTTTTTCGCGGGCGATGGCCGACTGCATGTCGGGATGCAGTTCGTACCAGACCAAGGCGTGCGCACCATAACGGCGGGTGAATCCTTCGACCGCATCGTTGCGATGTTGCCAAATGCGTTGGATCGGGTCGGACGTGACGCCGACATACAGCGTGCCGCGCGGCGCGCTGGCCAACAGATAGACGCAGGGGGTTCGGGTTCGCATCCATGCGAGCTCCTAAAGGACGTCGCCTGATGAGAACACGCGGCGAACTGTTGCGAGCGAGCGCAAAGGCGGGCGCGGCGGATTCCTACTTGCGGTGCGCCGATAGTCCTACCCGGTTCATGCATTAGGTCGGCGTCGTCCTGCGTTTCCATCGCAATTCGTTCGGCAATGAATTGCCGGCGTTCTCTCATCCCATCATTCCGGCGAAAGCCGGAATCCATTTTGCTCTTGCTCTTGCCCTTGCGCCGACAGGCGAAAAGCAACGGCAAAATCAAAATGGATTCCGGCTTTCGCCGGAATGACGGGGTTAGGAGGGATTCGGGGAGTTAGGAGGATGCGGCGAGTTAGGAGGGATGCGGCGAGTTAGGAGAAAGCGGGAAGCGGATGGGGGCGTGCAAGCCGCTTGCGCCTCACCGCAACGCGCTGCGCCGCTTCTCGTCCATCCACTTCGACGACGACGCCGGCTCATAAGCGCGCATCCACGCCAGCATCGCCTCGATGTCGTCGCCGTGCCACAGGTCGCGGCGCTGGTCCGGGTGCAGGAAGCGCTCGTCCACCATCCGGTCGAGCATGCCCATCAGCGGCGTATAGAAGCCGTCGATGTCGAGGAAGGCGCAGGGCTTGTTGCCGATGCCGAGCTGGCGCCAGGTCAGCATCTCGAACATTTCGTCGAGGGTGCCGAAGCCGCCGGGCAGGGCGACGAAGCCGTCGGCGAGGTCGAACATGCGCTGTTTGCGCTCGTGCATGGAGCCGACGATCTCCAGCCGGGTCAGGCCACGGTGGGCGACTTCCCAGTTGACCAACTGCTCCGGGATCACGCCGATGGCTTCGCCGCCGGCTTCCAGCACCGCATCGGCGACCACGCCCATCAAGCCGACGTTGCCGCCGCCGTAGGCCAGGGCGATGCCGTCGCGGGCCAGGCGGTAGCCCAGGGCCATCGCGCGGTCGGTGTAGATCGGCTTGGAGCCGGAGTTGGAGCCGCAGTACACGCAGATCGTCTTCATGGTCGTCGTCGCCTTCTCGGTTTTTGTTTTTGTTGTGGGTGCCGCGGGCGGCCGCGCGATCGCCGCCGCCGAAACGAAGAACGGCGCACCAGGTGCGCCGTTCTCGTTGCCTTGCGGGCCGATCAGTTGGCCTTGTGGATCGCGCGCTTGTCGACCGCCATCGCCGCGTCGTGGATCGCTTCCGACAAGGTCGGGTGGGCGTGGCAGATGCGGGCGAGGTCGTCGGCGGAACCCTTGAACTCCATGGTCAGCACGCCTTCGTGGACCAGCTCGGAGACGCCGACGCCGACCAGATGCAGGCCCAGCACGCGGTCGGTTTCGGCGTGGGCGATGACCTTGACGAAGCCGGCCGGCTCGCCCATGGCCACCGCGCGGCCGATCGCCGCGAACGGGAAGCTGCCAGTCTTGTACGGCACGCCGTCGGCCTTGAGCTGCTGCTCGGTCTGGCCGACCCAGGCGATTTCCGGCTCGGTGTAGATCACCCACGGAATGGTGTCGAAGTTGACGTGGCCCGGCAGGCCGGCGATCAGTTCGGCCACCGCGATGCCTTCCTCGAAGCCCTTGTGCGCCAGCATCGGGCCGCGCACGCAGTCGCCGATCGCCCACACGCCGTCGACGCCGGTGTGGCAATGCGCGTCGACTTCGATCTGGCCGCGCTCGTTGAGCTTGACGCCGGTGCCCTCGGCCAGCAGGCCCTTGGACGCGGCGCGGCGGCCGACGGCCACCAGCAGCTTGTCCACGACCAGTTGCTGGTCGGCCTTGCCGTCGTTGTAGGTCAGGTGGACCTCATTGCCCTTGATCTCGGCCTTGGAGACCTTGGCGCCGAGCTTGATGTCCAGGCCCTGCTTCTTGAATTCCTTGGCCGCGGTCTTGGCGACTTCGGCGTCGGCGGCGGCGAGGAAGTCCGGCAGCGCTTCCAGGATGGTGACTTCCGAACCCAGGCGCTTCCACACGCTGCCCAGTTCCAGGCCGATCACGCCGGCGCCGATCACGCCCAAACGCTTCGGCACTTCGGTGAAGTCCAGCGCGCCGACGTTGTCGACGATCTTGTCGCCGTCGAACTTGGCGAACGGCAGTTCGATCGAATCCGAACCGGCGGCGATGATGACGTTGGTGCCCTTGAGCTCGATTTCGCTGCCGTCGTGCTGCTTGACCTTGACGATGTTGCCCGGGTGCAGGGTGCCGAAGCCGTAGTACGGCGCGATCTTGTTCGCCTTGAACAGCATCGCGATGCCGCCGGTGAACTGCTTAACGATCTTGTCCTTGCGGCCGACCATGGTCGCGACGTCGATCTTGGCGTTGTCGGCGCTGATGCCGTGCTCGCCGAACAGGTGCTGCAGGTTCCAGAACTGGCGCGAGCTGTCGAGCAGCGCCTTGGACGGGATGCAGCCCACGCGCAGGCAGGTGCCGCCGAGGGCGGGCTTGCCGTCCTTGCCGAGCGCCGCGTCGATGCAGGCGGTCTTCAGGCCGAGCTGGGCGGCGCGGATGGCGGCGTGATAGCCGGCGGGGCCGGCGCCGATGACGACTACGTCGAATTGTTCGCTCATTCTTCGCTCACGGGAATGGGGAATGGGGAATAGGGAACTGAACAGACGGGCCGCGGCAGGGAACCCTCAGTTCCCCAACCCCGCTCCCGCTTTTCCGCTTTTTACATTCCCAACAGCATGCGATGCGGATTTTCCAGCTGATTCTTGATATCGACCAGGAACAGCACCGCGTCCTTGCCGTCGATGATGCGGTGATCGTAGGACAGCGCGATGTACATCATCGGCGCGGCGACGACCTGGCCGTTCTCGACGATGGCGCGCTCCTTGATGGCGTGCATGCCCAGGATCGCCGACTGCGGCGGGTTGACGATCGGGGTCGACATCAGCGAGCCGAAGGTGCCGCCGTTGGTGATGGTGAAGGTGCCGCCCTGCAGGTCTTCCAGCGCCAGCTTGCCGTCGCGGGCCTTCTTGGCGTAGTCGCCGATGGCCTTTTCGATGTCGGCGAAGCCCAGGCGCTCGACGTTGCGCAGCACCGGGGTCACCAGACCCTTGTCGGTGGACACGGCGATCGAGATGTCGGCGTAGCCGTGGTAGATCACGTCGTTGCCGTCGACCGAGGCGTTGACGATCGGGTGGCGCTGCAGCGCGTTGGCGGCGGCCTTGGCGAAGAAGCTCATGAAGCCGAGCTTGACGCCGTTGGCCTTCTCGAAGGTCTCGCCGAGTTCCTTGCGCATGGCCATGACCTTGCCCAGGTTGACTTCGTTGAACGAGGTCAGCATGGCGATGGAGTTCTTCGACTGCATCAGGCGCTCGGCGATGCGCGCGCGCATGCGGGTCATCGGCACGCGCTCTTCCGGACGCGCGCCCGCGGCCGAACCCACGCCGCCGGACTTGGCGTAGTTGAGGATGTCTTCTTTGGTCACCGCGCCCTTGCGGCCGGTGCCTTCGACCTGCGCGGCGTCCACGCCCTGGGTGTTGGCGGCGAAGCGCGCGCCCGGGGGCAGTTGGTCGTTGGCCGACGCGGCGGCGGGCTTGGCGGCTTCGGCCTTGGCCGGAGCGGCGGCCGCGGCGGCGGCCGGAGCCGGGGCGGCTTCGGCCTTGGCGGCCGGAGCGGACGCGGCGGCAGCGGCGCCGGCCTCGACGATCGCGATCAGCTGCTGGCTGGTCACGGTCGCGCCTTCCTCGAACTTGATTTCCTTGAGCACGCCGTCGACCGGCGAGGGCACTTCGAGCACGACCTTGTCGGTTTCGAGGTCGACCAGATTCTCGTCGCGCTTGACCGCGTCGCCCGGCTTCTTGTGCCACGTGGCGATCGTGGCGTCGGAGACCGACTCGGGCAGAACGGGGACTTTGATCTCGGTGCTCATGGGGCAGGCATCCTGGAGTGCTTGAAGGTTGGAATAGCGAATCTTGAGTGTTCGGCGAAGCGCCGGCGCCGATGCGGCGCCGGCCTTCCGCGGCGAGCCGGCGCCTTATTCGGCGCTGGACTCCCCGTGCAGCGAATTGACCAGCGCGTCGGCGACCAGCTTGGTCTGCTCGGCGACGTGATCGGCCAGGTGACCGGCCGCCGGCGACGGCGAACGGGCGCGGCCGGCGTAGTGCAGGGCCTGCTTCGGCGCCAGGCACGCGGTCAGGTGGTGGCGGATCTGGTACCACGCGCCCTGGTTCTGCGGCTCTTCCTGGCACCACACCACGTCCTTGGCGCCGCTGAAGCGCTTGAGCTCGGCGGCCAGGGCTTCGCGCGGGAACGGGTAGAGCTGTTCGACGCGGACGATGGCGACGTCGTCCACGCCGTCCTTCTGCGCCTGTTCGAACAGGTCGTAATAGACCTTGCCCGAGCACAGCACCACGCGCTTGACCTTCTTGACGTTGGCCGCGGCGTCCGGGATCAGGTGCTGGAACTCGCCGTTGGCCAGTTCGTCCAGCGTCGACACCGCGAGCTTGTGGCGCAGCAGCGACTTCGGCGTCATCACCACCAGCGGCTTGCGCGTGCTCATGCGCATCTGCCGGCGGATCATGTGGTAGGCCTGGGCCGGCGTGGTCGGCACGCACACCAGCATGTTCTCCAGCGCGCACAGCTGCAGGAAGCGCTCCAGGCGCGCCGAGCTGTGCTCGGGGCCCTGGCCTTCGTAGCCGTGCGGCAGCAGCAGCGTGAGCCCGCACAGGCGGCCCCACTTGGCTTCGCCCGAGGACAGGAACTGGTCGATCACCACCTGCGCGCCGTTGGCGAAGTCGCCGAACTGCGCTTCCCAGATGTCCAGGGTCATGGGATCGGCGGTCGAGTAGCCGTATTCGAACGCCATCACCGCTTCTTCCGACAGCAGCGAGTCGATGATGGTGACGTCGGACGGATTGCTGACCAGACGGCGCAGCGGCATGACGTATTCGTCGGTGCTCTGCTCGTGCAGGATCGCGTGGCGGTGGAAGAAGGTGCCGCGGCCGCTGTCCTGGCCGACCAGACGCAGCTTGTAGCCTTCGCTGATCAGGGTGGCGTAGGCCAGGTTCTCGGCGAAGCCCCAGTCGCCCGGCTGCTCGCCGGCCGACATCTTGCGGCGGTCCTCATAGATCTTGGCCACGCGCGGGTGCAGCTTGACGCTGTCCGGGATCGCGTTGATCTCGACCGCCAGCTGGTCGAGCTTGGCGCGGTCGAAGGTGGTGTCGACCGGATCGCTGAGCTTGCCCTGCAGGTACTTCGACCAGTCGATGGTGAACTCGTCGGGCTTGACCTCGACCAGCTCGGTGGTGACCTCGCCGGCGTCGAGCTTGTTGCGGTAGCCGTCGACCAGCGCCTGCGCGTCCTCGGCCTTGATCGCGCCTTCGCCGACCAGCTGCTCGGCGTAGAGCTCGCGCGGGGTCTTGTGCTTGCGGATGATCTGGTACATCAGCGGCTGGGTCGCCGCCGGCTCGTCGGCCTCGTTGTGGCCGTGGCGGCGGTAGCAGACCAGATCGATGACCACGTCGCGGCCGAAGCGCTGACGGAAGTCCAGCGCCAGCTCGGCGCAGAACACCACCGCTTCGGGGTGGTCGGAGTTCACGTGCAGGATCGGCGCGCCGACCATCTTGGCCACGTCGGTGCAGTACAGGGTCGAACGCGCGTCCTGACGCTCTGACGTGGTGAAGCCGACCTGATTGTTGATGACGATGTGCACGGTGCCGCCGACGGCGAAACCGCGCGCCTGCGACATCTGGAACAGCTCCATGCCCACGCCTTGGCCGGCGAACGCGGCGTCGCCGTGCAGCAGCACCGGCAGCACCTGGGCGCGGCCGTTGTCGCCGCGGCGGGTCTGGCGCGAGCGCACGCTGCCGGCGACCACCGGGTTGACGATTTCCAGGTGCGAGGGGTTGAACGCCAGGGCCAGATGGACCGGGCCGCCCGGCGTGGCGACGTCGGCGCTGAAGCCCATGTGGTACTTCACGTCGCCGGTGTGGGCGTGTTCGTCGTGGTCGAACTTGCCTTCGAACTCGTCGAACAGCTTGCGCGGCGGCTTGCCCAGGGTGTTGACCAGGACGTTGAGGCGGCCGCGGTGGGCCATGCCGATGACCACGTCCTGCACGCCTTGCTCGCCGGCGCGGCGGATCGTGGTGTCCATCAGCGGGATCAGCGCGTCGCCGCCTTCCAGCGAGAAGCGCTTCTGGCCGACGTACTTGGTGCCCAGGTAGCGTTCCAGGCCGTCGGCCGCGGTGAGGCGCTCGAGGATGCGGGTCTTCTGCTCGGCGCTGCGGCCGAACTTGCCGCCGGCCGCTTCCAGGCGCTCGTACATCCAGCGGCGCTGTTCGGCGTCGGCGATGTGCATGAACTCGGCGCCGATCGGGCCGGTGTAGGTGGCCTTGAGCAGGGCGACGAGGTCGCCGAGCTTCATGCGCTCCTTGCCGGCGACGCCGCCGGTGGAGAACTCGACCGACTGGTCGCTCTCGGACAGGCGGTGGAAGCCCAGCGCCAGATCCGGCGCGTCGGGCTTCTGCAGCAGGCCCAGCGGATCGATGTCGGCGGCGAGGTGGCCGCGCGAACGGTAGGCGGTGATGACCTTGCCGACCATGCGCTCGCGTTCGTCGCTGCCCGAGGAGGCGCCGGCGGCGGCGACCGCGCCGCGCGCGGCGGCCTTGCCGGCCGCGGTGATGCTTTCGATCGCGGCCGAGTGCGGCACGTCGCCGGCTTCGCGGCCCTTGAAGCCGTCGAAATAGGCTTTCCATTTGGGCCCGACGCTGTCGGGATCGACCAGGTACTGCTCGTACAGGTCTTCGATGAAGGCGGCGTTGGCGCCGAGTTGCGAGGACTGCGAGAACTGCTTCAGGAGACTGTCCACGATGGCTATCGGGAAACTCTAGGGGACGGGAGTGGGGTCGGCGCGCGCGGGCAAGGCGCCGGGCGCAGACAAGGCTCGGAATTATAGCGGCAGTGTTAAGCGCAAAGGCATAACTACTTACGTCTATGTGGCGGTTTTGGTTCGATTTCCGGTGCCGGCCCGGGCCGGACCGCCGAGCCGACCGTTCCGGCAAGGCCCGCCGCGCTGCATCGCCGGCGGGGAAATCCGCTCAAAAATCTTGGGATGGCGTCGCGGGTTTCAACCGCCGGCCCCGGCGGCCGCGGTTTAGCGTGCGCTCAGCCCGGCGCGCGCGTGCGCGCCGGCCGTATGATCGGTGCCGGTCGACAGGGAGTCCGGCGTCATGTCCGTGAGCGCATCGCGATGGAGTTTGCTGCTGGTGGTGGCCTTGGCGGGCTGCGCGCCGAAGGACGATCCCCAGCGGCGCACGGCCGAGGCCGAGGCGAAGGCGGCTGGAATCGGTTTCACCACCGAGGCCGCGCCCGCGGCCGATCCCGTGGCCGATCCGGCTAAGGCCTCCAAGTCCGCCGAGCCCCCTGTCGCGGCAGCGGTCGCGCCGGCCTCGCCGGAGAAGCTGCGCGAGCGCTTCCAGGCCTTGGCCCCGGAGGCGTGCCGGATCGAAAGCGCCCGCGCCGAGGGCGACTTGGTGCGGGTGATCGGTTCGGCCGACAGCAACGCGGCCATCGCCGCGGCCATGCGCGCGTTCGGACGGGCGGCGGACGGCGCCGAACCCGTCGGGCGATCGTCCGCCATCGATCTGACCCTGCTCGAACAGAAGCCGGACGGGCGCTACCACTTCGAAATGAACGTGCGCTCGGCGAAGTTGGCGACGCCATGAGCGGCCGCAACCCGACCGGCGAACGTCCGTCCGCACGGCAGCCGAAGCGGCGTCCGCGCGACCCCCGCCGCATCCTCGCGCCGGGGCTGGGGTGGCTGGCCGCGCTGGCGGCCGCATCGACGCCCGTCCTCGCGCAGACGCCGGCGGTGGCGCCCAACGTCGAGGCGGTGGTCCAGGCCGGCCGCTGGAGCGAGGCCGGGGCGGGCGAGGGTGCGTATCGGGTGATCGTCGCCAGCCAGGGGTTCGAGCACGTCTCGACCCGGGTGCTGGCGCAGTGGAAGGCCGACGGCGGCGAGGACGGGCAGGCCCGGATCGTGCACGAAGCCGAACTCGTGGCGCCGGACCGTTACTCGCTGAGCGCGCCGAAACTGACGCCGACCGCTGCGGGCGTGCGGGTGGAATTGCGCGGCGTCGCCACCTACGACAGTCGGCGCAAGGTGCTATGCCGGTTCGATCTGGCGCCGGGCGGCAAAGCCACGGTGGTGCGGGCTTGCGAGTGATGCCGCGGCGACGGTACGCGGGCCGGCGGCGAGCGGATTCGGTTCGGGCGGATCGGTTCGGGCGAAGCTGAGCCCTAGCCGCGGGGGCGCCGCGGCCGCGCTGCTTTCATCGGCGCGCGCGGCGATCCGGGAGAGCCGGCGCCGTTGCCGCGACCGCCCGCGCCGCGCTCAAATCCCCAGCGCCCGAAACTCCGTGCACGGCCGCGCGCGCTCCCACACCGGCTCGAACCGGGCGCGCAGCTGGCGCGCGCGCGGGCCGCCGTCCAGGCGGGTTTCGCCGTCGAAACGATGGCCCAGCGGCCGGTAATACCAACCGTCGCGGTCGTTGACGAAGTACGCCGCCGGGTCGTTCTGATCGACGGTTTCCTCGATCGCGCGGAACTCGAACGCGGTCGGCAGGCGCTGCGACAGCCCGATCAGCGGCGCCAAGGCGCGCTGCGGCGCGGCCGGATCGTGCAGCAGGATCCGCACCTGTCCGCCGCCGACGGCGAAACGGCGCAGCGCGGCCACCGCGTCGGCGCGGTCGAGCAGGCCCGGGTCGAGCTCGCGGCTGCAGATCCACAGCCCGCGCCGGGCCTGGGCGAGCAGGCCGATCAGCGCCGCCGACGCGGCCTCGCGGCCGTCGACCGGATTGGCCGCGCCGAGCAGGCGGTACATCGCCAGATGCTCGATCCCGGCCTCGAAAAAGCGCGGGCCGAACGGCAGAAAACCGTGGCGGGCGTAGAAACCGATCGCGCTGGCCTGACTGTGCAGCGACACCTCGCGCCAGCCGAGTTCGGCGGCGCGCCGCAGCAGCGCTTCCAGCAAGGCCTCGCCGACGCCGCGGCCGCGCCACGCCGCCAGCACCGCCATGCGGCCGATGCGCCGGTCCGGAGTGAGCCGGCCGGTGCCGATCGGCGCGCCGTCGGCGTCGAAGGCCAGCACGTGCTGGCAGTGCGGGTCGCGCTCGGCGTCCAGCTCCAGTTCCAGCGGCACGTTCTGTTCGCGCACGAACACGGTCTCGCGCACCGCGCGCAAGGCCGGCTGGGCGGCGGCGTAGTCCTCGACCGCGACCACGCGGAAACCGGCCGCGGGCGCGAGCGCGCTCATTCTTCTTCGTCCGCGTAGCCGCCTTCGTCCTCGCCGCCGTCGTCGCGGCCGAGGCGGTAATGGCCGCCGGCGACCAGCTCCAGCACGCAGGCGCGGCCGTTGTCGGACAGCGCGCCGTAGCCGGCCAGATCGAGCTCGGCCGCGGCCGCCAGCGCCTGCGCGTCCTTGGCCGGCAGCGCGTACTCCTGGCCGCTCACGTACAGGCGCGCGGCGCGGCCCTTGGCATGGGCGCGGCGCCAGGCCATGCGCGACCACGGGTGGCGCCACAGCGTCGCGCCTTCGTTCAAGGCGAATTCCAGTTCGATCCGCGACGGCGCCGGAGCGCCGCCCGCCGACACTTCGCCGGCGGCGCGGTACACGGTGATGAAGCGGCCGAACCAATCGCCGAGGCGGTCGGGGTCGTTCATGCGCAGCGCGTTCAAGCCTTGCACCACGCGCTCCATCGCCGCGGCGTCGATCTCGTTGGGATCGCGCGGCGGGGTCAGGTCCGGGTCGGTGTAGCGCAGCGCCTCGTCGGCGTCGGCGGCGAGGGTGTCGATGTAGTCGCCCATCAGCTCGGCCGCCGACGGCGCGCGCATGCCGACCGAGAAGGTCAGGCACGCGTCCTCGGCGACGCCGTGGTGCGGCACGCCCGGCGGCAGGTACAGCATGTCGCCGGGGCCGAGCACCCACTCGTGGCTCGGCTCGAATTCGCGCAGCAGCTTGAGTTCGGCGTCGGCGCGGAACCCCTGCGGCGGGTTGGGCCGCGCATCGATCTGCCAGCGCCGGTGGCCCTGCGCCTGCAGCAGGAACACGTCGTACTGATCGACGTGCGCGCCGACCGAACCGCCCGGCGCGGCGAAGGAAATCATGATGTCGTCGATGCGCCAGCGCGGCAGGAACGAGAACGCCGGCAGCAGCGCGGCGACGTCGGCGTCCCACTTGTCGACGTCCTGCACGAGCAGCGTCCAGTCCTGGCGCGGCAGGCCCGGGAACTCGGATTCCTCGAACGGCCCGTGCCGCACCGAATAATGATCGCGCGCGCGGTCGTGCTGGATCAGCCGCGCCAGCACGCCTTCCTCGCAGGCCAGGCCGGCGAGGTCTTCGGGTTGCAGCGGCGACTGCAGGTCGGGGAAGGCGTTGCGGATCAGCAGCGGGCGTTTTTGCCAGTAATCGCGCAGGAACTCGGCCGCGGGCATGCCCAGCGGCGGGCGCCGGGCGGCGTCGATTTCGATCGGGAAGGCGGGAGCGGATTTCTTGGCCATGGGCGAACGGCGGCGCGGCGAGCGGAAAGCCGCATTGTCGCTCATCGCGCGCGGCGGCGGCGCGGCCCGGATCGGCAAAACGCGCCGCGGCTCAGCCGGCGATTTCGTCGTAACCGCGGCCGAGGAACTGCAGCAGGCACCAGCCGTGGCCGAACGGATCGGACAACTGCACGATCCGGCCCCAACTGGCCCGGCGCGCCTCGCCCTCCTGGCGCGCGCCGGCGGCCAGCGCGCTGGTCAGCGCTGCGTCGAGGTCTTCGACCACGATATCCAGATGCAGCGGCGTCCAATGCCGCGCATAGCCGCGCGCCTGCCGGCCGGCGCCGAGCGAGCCTTCCGGCTTGTGCAGCAGATAGAACGGCGCCGGGCCGCCGAGCAGTTCCACCGCGTCGCCGCCGATGCGGCGCCCGACGTGCAGGCCGAACGCGCGGGTGTAGAACGCCAGCGCGGCGTCGAGGTCGGGGACGTCGATGTTGATGAGCAGTTGCATCGCGGCGCTCCGCGGACGGGTGCGGGCAGTGTGCGGGGAGAGTTGCTAAGGCGGCGTGGGCGGCGGCGTGAAAGGGACGGCGCGGAATGTTTGCGAGGTCTCGGATCGGGGGCGCGCGTCGACGCGTCGGAAGAGGCATCGGCCGGCGCCGCGAGCTTCGGTCCCGATGTTTTCGTTTCGCGTCGCAGCGACCTTGCGCGAAAACATCGGGACCTTGGCTTTTGTGCGGGCCGGCGCTCGCGACTCAGTGCGCGGCCGCGGGCATGGCGCGTTCTTGCTGCAGACGCGCCTCGAGCTTGGCCGCGCCCTCGGCGGCGTAGGCGCGGCAGGCGCCGGCATCGACCAGCGGCTTGCTCGCTCGCGGCCCGATGCGCTCGAACATCGCGCTGGCGCCCGGATGCGGCGTCAGCAGGATCTCGCACGGCAGCGCGGCGATGGTGTCCAGCCCGCGCCGGTGCGCGGCCAGCGCGCCGGGATGCGCGGCGTCGTCGCCGTAGCGATAGACCTTATCGGTGTAGGGCACGAGGCTGTCGGCATAGACCAGGTCGCGGCATTGGCCCGTCTCGTCGCAAGAGCGCCACGTCCACGTGGTGCCGCCGGCGGTGTGGCCCGGCGTCGCGTGCGCGGTCAGTTTCAAGGCGCCGAGCGCGAGCGTTTCGCCGTCGCCGATGCGCTGCACGTCCGGCACCGGCGGGAAGTCCGGCACGCTGAGGAATTGCGGATCGCGGCGGTCGGCGCGGCCGCGCTCCAGCGCCGTCGCCGCGGGCTCGCGCGCGACCGCGCGCGCGCCGGTGTCGCGCGCCAGCCGCGCGATGCCGCCGGCGTGGTCGATGTGCTCGTGCGAATTGAGGATGTAGCGCACTTGCTTGGGGTCGAAGCCGAGCGCGCGGATGTTGGCTTCGATGTTCGGCGCGGCGGTGTCGGTGACGCCGTCGATGAGGACGTGGCCGGTGTCGGAAGTGATCAGGATCGCGCTGATCGCGCAGGTGCCGACGTACCAGGTGTCGCCGAAGATGCGGCGCGGCGCGGTGGGTTCGTCCCAGTTCGGTTCGGCGGGGCAGGCGGTGGTGGCGACGGCGACGTCGTTGGCCGCGTCGCGCGGCGCGCTCGCGCAGGCGGCGAGCAACAGCGACGCGATGGAAACGGCCAGCAATCCGGGGGATGAGCGCATGCGCGAAGTCCTTGCGAGAAAGTGGTTGGCACTATCCCCGATTCGGATGCGGCGCGGATCAAAAAGAAATTGTGGCAACAGAAAGGTGGATTTTTGTTTCTGTTGGCGAGACGGGTTTCGTCGCGGTTGCGGATTCGCGGTCGCGGCTCGCGCCGCTCCTACAGGGAGGAACGAGGCCGCATCGGAGCGGCTGTAGGAGCGGCGCAAGCCGCGACCGCGCCATTGCGATAACGGCGCGGGTTTCGTCGTAGTTGCGGATTCGCGGTCGCGGCTTACGCCGCTCCTACAGGGAGAAACGAAGCCGCGTCGCAGCGGCTGTAGGAGCGGCGTAAGCCGCGACCGCGCCAATGCGATAACGGCGCGGGTTTCGTCGTAGTTGCGGACTCGCGGTCGCGGCTTACGCCGCTCCTACACGCAAGAGGCGGCCGCGAAGAGCGGGGAGCGCGGTGCTCCCCGACGGCATCAGATCTCGCGCGCCAACCGCTCGGCCAAGCCGACGTAGCTGCCCGGGGTCATCGCCAGCAGGCGCTGCTTGTCCGCCGCCGGCAGGTCCAGCGAGGCGATGAACTCGCGCATCGAGGCTTCGTTGATGCCCTGGCCGCGGGTCAGCGCCTTGAGCTGTTCGTACGGGTTGGGCAGGCCGTAGCGGCGCATCACCGTCTGCACGGCTTCGGCCAGCACTTCCCACGACGCGTCGAGGTCGGCGGCCAGGCGCTCGGGGTTGGCGCTGAGCTTGCCCAGGCCGCGCAGCAGCGCGTCGAAGCCGATCAGGGCGTGGCCGAAGGCGGTGCCGAGCGCGCGCAGCACGGTCGAGTCGGTCAGGTCGCGCTGCCAGCGGCTGATCGGCAGCTTGGCGGCGAAATGCTCGAACAGCGCGTTGGCGATGCCGAAGTTGCCCTCGGCGTTCTCGAAGTCGATCGGGTTGACCTTGTGCGGCATGGTCGAGCTGCCGACTTCGCCGGCCTTGACCGCCTGCTTGAAGTAGCCCAGCGAGATGTAGCCCCACACGTCGCGGCACAGGTCGATGCAGATCGTGTCGATGCGGCGCTGCGCGTCGCAGACCTCGGCGACGCCGTCGTGCGGTTCGATCTGGGTGGTGTAGGGCTGCCAGTCCAGGCCCAGCGAGGCGACGAAGCGCTGCGAGAACGCCGGCCAATCGATGTCGGGATACGCGGCGACGTGGGCGTTGTAGTTGCCGACCGCGCCGTTGATCTTGCCCGGCATGATCGCGCCGGCCAGGGTCTCGCCCTGGCGCTGCAGGCGCGCGACCACGTTGGCGATTTCCTTGCCGACGGTGGTCGGCGACGCGGTCTGGCCGTGGGTGCGCGAGAGCATCGGCAGCGCGGCGTGATCGTGCGCCATCGCGCGCAGCGTCTGGATCAGTTCGTCGAGCTTGGGCAGCAGGACGTCCTGGCGCGCCTGATTGAGCATCAGCGCGTAGCTGAGGTTGTTGATGTCCTCGCTGGTGCAGGCGAAGTGCACGAACTCCAGCGCCGGGCCGAGTTCGGCGTCGTCCTTCAGCCGCTCCTTGATGAGGTACTCGACCGCCTTGACGTCGTGGTTGGTGGTGCGCTCGATCTCCTTGACCCGCGCCGCGTCCTCGACCGACAACCCGTCGGCCAGCGCGCGCAGGCGCGCGGCGGCGGCGGCCGAGAACGGCTTGAGTTCGGCGATGCCGGGTTCGGCGGCCAGCGCCAGCAGCCATTCCACCTCGACCTTGACCCGGGCCTTGATCAGGCCGAATTCGGAGAAGATCGGCCGCAAGGCGTCGACCTTGCCGGCGTAGCGGCCATCGAGCGGGGACAGGGCGAGCAGGGTGGTCTGAGTATCGGCGGGCATGGCATGCGGCGGGGAGGAAAACAGTCGCGCATTCTACCCCCTGCGCCCCGCACGTGCCGGTTGGCGCCGCATGGGGCCCGGTAGGAGCGGCGCGAGCCGCGACCCACCGAAGCTGCGTACGCAAGCGCAACGTCCCGAAGCGCCGTCTCTCCGGGCGATTTTTCGGGGCAACGCCGGCTTCGGGCGGCGGCGCGGCGGTGAACCTCTGCGGTGGGTCGCGGCTCACGCCGCTCCTACACGGGCCACCGCCGCCAACCCCTACACGATCGGGCGAAAACCCCGCGCGCCCTCGACGCTCGCGCCCCTCGCGGCGATCATGGGCGCCGCCAGCGGAATTCAGCCAGCACGGGCCGGCGCGCGCGGGCTTGCGAAAGCCCCCGCGCGCCCCGACCCGCACGCAACGTGTACGGGCGAGCGCGGCGAAGGCGCCGCGCTCGCCTCCTTTACGACGTCCCCTACGACTCAAACGGAGTTGGCAATGGCGAGCAAACGCAAGACCCCGGCCCGCGCTGCGGCGGCCGGCAAGACCGGCGGCGCGGCCGCGGAATTCCGCCGCGAACACGACAGCATGGGCGAACTCAACGTCCCGGCCGCGGCGCTGTGGGGCGCGCAGACCCAGCGCGCGGTGCAGAACTTCCCGATCTCCGGCCAGCCGATGCCGCGCGAATTCATCCGCGCCCTGGCCCTGATCAAGGCCGCCGCGGCGCAGGCCAACGGCGGTTTCGGCCTGCTCGACCCGGGCGCGGCCGAAGCCATCGCCGCGGCCGCGCGCGAGGTCGCCGAGGGCGGTTTCGACGCGCAGTTCCCGATCGACGTCTATCAGACCGGCTCGGGCACGTCGAGCAACATGAACGCCAACGAGGTGATCGCGACCCTGGCCACGCGCGCGGGCAAGCACAAGATCCACCCGAACGATCACGTCAATCTCGGCCAGAGCTCCAACGACACCATCCCGACCGCGATCCGGGTCTCGGCCGCGCTGGCCGTGCACGAAACCCTGCTGCCGGCGCTGAAGCACCTGCGCAAGACCATCGAACGCCGGGCCAAGGAACTCAGCCGCACGGTCAAGACCGGCCGCACCCATTTGATGGACGCGATGCCGCTGACCTTCGGCCAGGAATTCGGCGCCTGGGCCGCGCAGCTGGATTCGGCCCAGCAACGCATCGAGGACGCGCTCAAGCGACTGCGCCGGCTGCCGATCGGCGGCACCGCCATCGGCACCGGCATCAACGCCGATCCGCGCTTCGGCAAGGCCGTGTCGAAGGCGCTCAGCGCCGCCGGCGGGGTGCGGTTCGAATCGGCCGCGGACAAGTTCGAGGGCTTGGCGTCGCAAGACGACGCGGTCGAACTGTCCGGCCAGCTCAGCGCGCTGGCGGTGGCGCTGACCAAGATCGCCAACGACCTGCGCTGGATGAATTCCGGCCCGCTGGCCGGCTTGGGCGAGATCGAATTGCCGGCGCTGCAGCCGGGCAGCTCGATCATGCCGGGCAAGGTCAATCCGGTGATTCCCGAGGCCGTGGCGATGGTCTGCGCGCAGGTGATCGGCCACCACACCGCGATCACCGTGGCCGGGCAGAGCGGCAATTTCCAGCTCAACGTGATGCTGCCGCTGATCGCCTACGACCTGCTCGATTCGATCCGCCTGCTGGCGCGCGCGATGCCGCTGCTGGCCGACAGCGCCATCGCCGGGCTCAAGGTGCGCGAGGCGCACGTGCGCGAAGCGCTGGACCGCAATCCGATCCTGGTCACCGCGCTCAATCCGATCATCGGCTACGAAAAGGCCGCGGCCATCGCCAAGCGCGCCTACAAGGAAGCGCGGCCGGTGCTGGAGGTGGCGCTGGAGGACAGCGGCCTGAGCGAGAAACAACTGCGCAAGCTGCTCGATCCGGCCGCGCTGACCCGCGGCGGCATCCACGCCGGCGGCGGGGGCGGCGGCTGAGGCGGCCGCGACACATTCGCAAGCCGCGGGATTTGCTGCACAATCGCCCGGCCGCCGAACACCGCCGCGGCCGGGGGCGCCGCGGCGAGAATGTCCGAGGATTTTGTTTCGCGACCGGCGTGGGGGTTTGAGGCGCGTGCGCCTGGATATCCTCGGCGCACGGCAGGGGATTATCGGCGCGCGAGCGCGGATAATATCCGCCCGCCGCGGGTGGGGCGTCGCGACAGGTCTCGCCGGATTTTCCGGCCGGGCCCAGGGCCGTGCGAGGGCGCGGACCGCGTCGTGCGTCTTGCGTCCGCGGTGCCCGCATCGGCCCGGTAAACCGGCGTCGGCGCGGAAAATCGGTGGTTTCGGCCACCGCGATGTCCGCCGCGGTCCGTGGCGGACGCACGGTTATTGAGCGGTAACCGTGCGGTCATTACGGATCGGCCGTGGCGGGTATGTAGTAACTACTGTCGTGCGCGCGCTACAGGAGGTGACGCGCGTACGAGTTTCCCCGCAGCCCCTGGCCGACCGGCCAGCCATAATTAATGGAGCCTCGCTCATGAAGTCCACTCGCTTCCTTCGGTACGCAGTCGCCGCCTCGTTCCTGGTTTGCGCCGCTTGCCGGCCGACGTTCTTCCCCATCGGCGACAACGCCCACGTCGATCTGAGCGGGCGCGCCGCGCCGGCCGCGGTCGATGCGGCCAAGGCCGCCGTCGCCGGCGTCCAGACCGCGCGCTGACCGCCGCGCCCGGGCCGGAACCTCCGGCCCGGGACGTGCGCGTCCGTGGGCGCGCGGCGGCGCGTCCGCTTCGGCGCCGTTGCGTTTCAGCGCCGCCGGAGCAGCCAAGGCGGCGGCCGATCCGGCCGCATCGCCGATCGACGGGGCGCAGGCCGATCCGGCCGTATCGCCCGATGCGCGGCCACGCCCGCGCGATGCTTCGTCTTCCCGCGCCGCCTCGCGACGGCGCGCCGCGAACCTCCATATCCCGCATTCCCGCAGCGCCCCGCCGCCGCGGATGACAGCGCGCGGCGCGATAGGCATAGTGGCGCCGCGGGCTGGGAGCGCCCGCACGGCCACGCCGCCGCGCCTCGCGCGGACGGCGACATTCCGGCGCCCGCCGGCCGCTACTCATTCAAGGATGCGATATGAACCGTGCTATTTCCCGCAAGCCCTCGGCGGCTTTCGTCGGCGCCTCGTGGGGCGCGCTCCTGCTCGGCTCGCTGGCCTATCTGGTCGGCTTGTGGAACGCCGGCATGCAGCTCAACGAGAAGGGCTATTACCTCACCCTGCTGCTCTACGGCCTGTTCGCGGCGGTGTCCGTGCAGAAGTCGGTGCGCGACCGGATGGAGGGCATCGCGGTGACCAACCTCTATTTCGGCCTCGCCTGGACCTCGGTGATCGCGGCGCTGACGCTGATGTTCATCGGCTTGTGGAACGCGCAGATCAGCTTCAGCGAGAAGGGCTTCTACGCGATGGCGTATGCGATGAGCCTGTTCGCGGCGATCGCGGTGCAGAAGAACACCCGCGACAGCGCGGACGACGGGCGCGGGTACGAGTGAGGCCCGGTTAAAGGGTTCCTCTTCCCCGGCGTTTTTTGTTCGCTATCCCCGCGAAGGCGGGGATTTCGCGGCTTTGGCGTGAGGTCGCGATAACGCCCTGGATGCCCGCGTTCGCGGGCATGACGGCGAGCGGGCCGCGCGGCGTTGCTTACGGATCGTCATCCCCGCGAACGCGGGGATCCGGAGACTTCAGCGCGGCGCCGCGTCGAAACGACGCCGCGCCATGCCATCCGCGCTGCGAACGCAACGCGTCCGGCCGGCCTCAGCTGCGCGACCGGCACTCATCGCCGGTGGTCAGGTTCTTGCGCGCGAACGGCGCGAACTGCGGCACCTGCGCGACGAGCTGTTCCTGCGCCACGCGCAAGGTGCCCACCCGCTGGCAGATCCGCATCGCCTGTTCCTCCAGCTTGGCCGCCTGCGCTTCGACCTTGGACCCGGTCTGATCGGTGTGGCCCGAGCGCAGGTCTTGCGCCACCGTGCTCAGCACTTGCCCGGCCATCGCCGCGCCGGCCTTGCCGATGGCGGCGCCGTCGCTGCGGATGCCGACGGCTTCGACGTAGAACGCGCGGCCGGCGGCTTGCTGCGCCGGGTTCAAGGCCAGCGCCTTGCCGTCGATGGCGATGGCGCCGTCGGGGCCGATCTCGGCGCGCTGGCCGCCGCCGCGCACTTGCAGGCGGTCGCCGGCCATCGACATGTGGTCGATCACCACCACGTGCACGTCGGAATCGGATTTGCGCGAACAGCCGCCGGCC
This sequence comes from Lysobacter sp. K5869, assembly GCF_018847975.1. Lineage (NCBI taxonomy): Bacteria > Pseudomonadati > Pseudomonadota > Gammaproteobacteria > Lysobacterales > Lysobacteraceae > Lysobacter > Lysobacter sp. K5869. Next base: position 3,747,020 of record NZ_CP072597.1, read on the forward strand.
AGGGCCGCCGCGAACGCGACGGCGAGCAGGAGGGCGGCGGAGGGCTTGCGGGCGGTCATGGGAGGCGTTCCGTGGAAGCGCGCGGCGGAAAGGGAACGGCGCGGACGGGCGGCGCGCGGCCCGTCCGCGCCGAGGATCAATCGTCGTTCGGCACGTCGACCTTGCCGGTCACGCCGCGATGGCGCACCGAGCCGCTGCCGACCCGGGCCACGCGCAGGTCGCCGCGCACGTCGCCGACTTCCAGATCGCCCGAGCCGATGCGCTCGACGCTCACCGAGCCGGCGACCTGATCGAGTTCGACGTCGCCGGAGCCGACCGTGCCGACCTTGACGTCGCCGCCGACGTTGCGCGCCTTCAGATCGCCCGAACCCAGCGCGACGATCTGCAGCGGCCCGATGTCGCGCAGGCCGATGTCGCCGGAGCCGACCGCGGCGACGGTGAGGCCGCGCACGTTGGAAATCTGGATGTCGCCGGAATTCACGTCGGCGCTGAGCGCGGCCACGTTCTTGACCGTGGCGTCGCCGGAACCGACCTTGAGCTGCACCCGCAGGTCTTGCGGCACGTTGGCGTGCAACTGCATGTGGTACTGGCCGTTGAAGTTCAGGCCCAGGCGCTTGGCGTGCTCGGCGGTCACCACCAGCTTGTCGCCTTCGCGGCGCTGGCTCAGGGTCAGGCCGGGCAGGTCGGCGGCGTTGGAGGCGCAGGCGCGGCCGCTGATGCCCGGCGCGCCGGTGCCGCCTTCGATCACCAGATCGTCGGAGCCGATGTCGAACACGACGGCTTTGACGCCCTTGAGATCCAGCGCGAGGCTGCGCGGCTGGGCGTTTTCGCAACGGTCCGCGGCGCAGGCGGTGCCGGACAGCAAGGCGGCGCAGAGCAGGGTGGAGGCAAGACGCATGGGACGCTCCTGAGCGATGAGGTGTAGCTGGGATGCGGAACGAGCCGGCGCGGTTGCAATCGATCCCGATCGCCGCCGCGCCGGCCGCGCCTCAGCCGTCGTCGCGCCAGCGGCGCAGGCGGATCGCGGCGTAGATCATCGCCGCGCCGATCACCGCGCCGATCCACAGGTCGGCGGTGGCCAGCACGTGCAGGCTCGAGGCCGAATCGAGCTGGTTCAGCGCCTCGGTGCCCTTCATCGCCGCGTTCTGGGCGTCGTCGCCGAGGCTGTCGTGCAGGAACCAGGTGCCCGGAACCACGCTGAGCAGGCCGCGCAGCGCCACCGTGTACCAGATCGCGCCGTGCGGGATCTCGATGCCCGGCATGATGTCGAGGAAGCTCACGAACACGCAGGCCAGCAGCGGAATCACCACCGCCCAGACGAACGGCACGCTGCGCGCCCAGGCCGAACACAGCATCAGCCAGCCCACGGTCGGCAGCGCCCACAGCGCGTACACCGGCACCGACAGCGCCAACTCGCCGAGCATCCGGAACGGATGGGCCTGGGTGAAGATCGCGCCGGCGCCGGAGAAGCCGTTGAGCACCGCCGCCAGCCACGCCAGCACCCACATCACCAGGCCCACGGCCAGACCGATGCCCGCCGCCAGCACCGGCGCCAGCAACAGCGCCCAGGCCAGCTTGGACAGCACCGCCTGCACGTCGGACACCGGCAGCGATTTCCAGAACAGGATGCTGCGGTCCTTGCGTTCGTCGTAGAGCGAGCCGAGCGCGTAGAAGAACACCACGAACACGAACACCAGGCAGACGATGCCCAGGCCGCCGGCCAGCGCGGCGTCGCCGATCTGTCCGGCGCGGGCCAGGTCGCCGGTCATTTCCAGGTTGATGCCGTCGTGGTCGCGCACCGCGTACTTGTTGAACAGCACCGAGCCGCCGACCACGCCGAGCACGGTGAAGGCCACGGCGATCGCGCCGGCGATCAGCGGACCCCACAGGAAACCGCCGCGGTGTTCCCAGAACTCGCGCTTGAGCAGCATCAGGAACACGCGCGAGGCGGGGATCGCGGCGGCCGCGCGGGGGACGGCGGCGGGGGAGGAGAAGTCGTCGGTGGCGGCGTTCATGCGTAGGTCCCCTTCATGGTGGCGACGAACAGATCGGCCAGGCCCGGGGTGCGGGTTTCGCCGAGTCCGTCGAGCTGCGCGGCGGCGACGCCGTCGAACAGCATCACGGTCTTGCCGAACGGCAGAGCGCGTTCGTCGAGCGGGCCGAGCGTGCGCGCGTGGTCGGCCTTGTCGCGGTCGATCAGCACTTCGACGAAGCGGCCGCCGAGGTCTTCCATCGGACAATCCAGGACGATCTTGCCGTCGCGGATGAACATCACGTCGGTGAGGATGTGCTCGATCTCCTCGACCTGATGGGTGGTGACCACGATGGTCTTGTTCTCGTCGAAATAGTCTTCCAGCAGGCGCTGGTAGAACTGCTTGCGGTAGAGGATGTCCAGGCCCAGCGTCGGCTCGTCGAGCACCAGCAGGCGCGCGTCGATCGCCATCACCAGGGCCAGATGCAGCTGCACGATCATGCCCTTGGACATTTCGCGCACGCGCAGGTCCGGCTTGAGCTGGGTGCCGTGCAGGAAGCGCTCGCACTTGGCGCGGTCGAAGCGCGGATGCACGCCGGCGACGAAGTCGATGGCTTCGCGCACCCGCAGCCAGCGCGGCAGCACGGCGACGTCGGCGATGAAGCAGACCTCGCGCATCAGTTCGTCGCGCTGGGTGCGCGGGTCGAGCCCGAGCACCGACAGGTCGCCGTCGAACTGGGTCAGGCCGAGCACCGCCTTGAGCGCGGTGGTCTTGCCGGCGCCGTTGGGGCCGATCAGGCCGACGATGCGGCCGGCGGGGATGTCGAAATCCGCGCCGTCCAGCGCGGCCTTGTTGCGGTAGACCTTGCGCAGGCCGCGGGCGCGGACCACGTGGCCGGGATCGATGTGCAGGGCGTTGGTCATGGTGCGTCCGCCTTGTGGGAACCGTTCGCGCTGGCGTCGTCGCCGCCCAGCAGTTCTTCCGCGCGCAGGCCGAGCCGGGCGATGCGTTCCAGCACCAGCGGCCATTCCTCGCGCAAGAACCGGTCGCGTTCGTTGAGGAGCAGTTTCTTCGCGGCTTCTTCGGTCACGTACATGCCCAGGCCTCGGCGTTTTTCGACCAGCGCCTCGTCGGCCAATTCCTGATAGGCGCGCGAGACGGTGATGGGATTGAGTTGGTATTCGGCGGCGACCTGCCGCACGGAGGGCAGGGCGTCGCCCGGCTTGAGCACGCCGTCGAGCATCATCGCGACGACGCGTTCCTTGAGTTGGCGGTAGATCGGAGCGCCGTCGCTCCATTGGATTGCGGTCATGGCTCAGCCCCGCGACAGGAAGGAGAAATAGGGCATGACGAGATTGCTGCGGCTGCGGCGCGCGGCGCTTCCGGCCTTGCGCTTGGGTTCGGCGGCGCCGGCCGACTCCGCGGCGGCGTTGGGGTTCGGGGCGATGGCGGGCGCCACCGCGTTGGCCAGCGCGGCGAGGTCGGCGACATCGCCGGCCAGGGCGCCGGCGATGGTGGTCAGCTCGCCGGCCTGATCGGTGTTTTCCAGCTGCTGGGCGCGCTGCTCGATCTTGCGCACGGCGCCGGCGACGTCGCCGGAGCGGCTGCGGGCGCGTTCGAGGAAGTCGCGGTCGAAGCTGATGCGGGCCTTGACCGCGCCCAGGTTCACCTCGATCGGGCGGGTGGCCGGGGCGTCGGCGGCGAACTGGGTCAGCGCCGGCGCCGGCGGAGCGTCGGGGGCGGGCAGGGGCAGGGCGACCACGAGGCCCAGGACCAGGGCGCCGCCGGCGGCCATCAGGGCCGAAATCGAGTTATGGAGCTTGCGGTTCATGCGAACGTCCTGCTCTTTAGTGGGCCGGTGTTGTATGCAACTATAACACCTAAACACGCCGCGTCAATCGCCGCGGACCCAACTGAAGTCATACTTGGGCGGAGCCGCTGATCCGGCCCGGCCGGGCGTCCTCCCGTCCCGTCCCGGCCGCGCTGGCCGGGCTCCCACTCATCTTCAGAGGCGTCCCATGCCCGCCATCGCCCCCGTTTCTCCCCGCCGCGCCGTCTCCGCCGCGCTGGCGCTCGGCCTGACCCTGGCCGTCGGCGCCGCCGCCGCGGCCGGCGGCCTGCTCGACCGCAGCTACCGCCCGCTCGCCGGCAAGCAGCCGGTGGAGCTGTCCAAGACCTACGCCGGCGACGTCGTGCTGGTGGTCAACACCGCCAGCAAATGCGGCTTCACCCCGCAATTCGAAGCGCTGGAAGGCCTGCACGCGAAATACAAGGCGCGCGGCTTCGCCGTGCTCGGCTTCCCCTCCGGCGATTTCAAGGCGCAGGAGTTCGAAGACGAGAAGCAGATCCAGGAGTTCTGCACGCTGACTTACGGGGTCAAGTTCCCGATGTTCGAGAAGGTGCACGTGGTCGGCGATCAGGCCACGCCGCTTTATAAGGATCTGGCCAAGGCCGCCGGCGAGGCGCCGAAGTGGAACTTCCACAAGTATTTGATCGGCCGCGACGGCAAGCTGATCGCGAGCTACGGCAGCAAGACCACGCCGGACGATCCGGCGGTGGTGGCGGCGATCGAGCGCGCCCTGGCCGCGCCGGCGCCCAAGCCGGTGGCGGCGCGCTGAGCGCGGAGGGCGATGGCGCCGTCGTGTGCGGCTCGGGCACGAGCTCGCTACGACCGCGGCACGATTTGCGCGCCCGGTCCGGTTTCCGGGCCGCGTCGCGGCCGCGACGGCGGAACTAAAACGCGCGGCGGCCGTCACATTGGAACATTGCCGCGTGCGGCCGCGCCCGCGACAATGACGGGCTCGCGCCGCGCGACGCCGCGGCGCGGCACTCCATCACTACCAGCAGCCACACCCAGAGTTTGGCAACCAGGAGCGGGACCCTAATGAAGCCCTTCGTGCGCGGCGCGGCCGTGTTGATGACCACCGCGGCGCTGTTCGCAGGCGCCGCCTCTGCCCAGGAAAAATCCGTGCTCGCCAACGAACGCGAAAAAATCAGCTACGCCATCGGCATGGACGTGGCGTCCTCGCTCAAGCCGGTCGGTCCCGACCTCGACACCGCCACCTTCGAGCGCGCGGTCAAGAACGTGTTCGACGGCGGCAAGCCGCTGATCACCCAGGACGAGGCCCGCACCGTCGACACCGCGCTGCGCGCGCGCATCGCCTCGCGCGAAGGCAAGCCGGCCCAGGGCACCCCGCCGGGCACGCCGCCGCCGGCGGTGGACAAGGCCAAGGTCGGTCTGCTGATCGGCACCTACATGGTCGGCCCGGCCCTGCAGCAGATCAAATCCGAAATCGAACTGCCGGTGCTGGTGCAGGCCGTGCGCACCTCGCTCGGCGGCGGCAAGACCCTGCTGGCCGAAGGCGACGCGCGCACCGTGCTGACCAACTTCAGCGAGCGCATGCAGGCCAAGGCCAAGGCCGACGCGGCCGCGGCGGGCGACAAGAACCTCAAGGAAGGCAAGGCGTTCCTGGAGGAGAACAAGAAGGTCAAGGGCGTGTTCGCGACCGGTTCGGGCCTGCAGTACATGATCCTGCGCCAGGGCTCGGGCGAGCGTCCCAAGCCGACCGACAAGGTCAGCGTGAACTACAAGGGCACGCTGCTCGACGGCAAGACCTTCGACAGCTCCTACGATCGCGGCCAGCCGGCCGAATTCCCGGTCAACGGCGTGATCCAGGGCTGGCAGGAAGGCCTGGCGATGATGCCGGTGGGCAGCAAGTTCAAGTTCTGGATTCCCTCCGAACTGGCCTACGGCCCCAACGGCGCGCCGCCGAGCATCGGCCCCAACGCGGTGCTGACCTTCGAAGTCGAGCTGCTCGACATCCTCTGATCCCCCGCACGCGCCGCGCGTCTGCGGCGCGTGAAGCAACGTTCAGCCGGCGCCGGGCAGTTTGTCCGGCCGGCCACCCACCTTCCGGTCATCCAAGTCTTTTCAGGAGTGCAGTTTGATGAAGCCTTTCATGCGTAACACCGCCCTGGCGATCGCCGTGGCTTCGATGGCGCTGTTCGCCGCGGGCTGCGATCAGGCCGGCAAGCCGGCCGGCGCCGACAAGGCGGCCGACGCCAAGAGCGGCGACAAGGCCGGCGATGCCAAGAAGGACGTCAAGGTCCTGGGCGGCATGAAGACCGAGAAGGAGCAGAACAGCTATCTGATCGGCATGGACATGGGCCGTTCGCTGGAACTGCTCAAGGACGATATCGATCTGGCCGTGCTGCAGAAGGCCATGCAGGCCAGCATGAAGGGCGAGAAGTCCGCGCTCAGCGACGAAGAGGCGATGCAGATCCGCCAGCGCCTGCAGGAGACCGTGCGCAACAAGCAGGTCGAGAAGATGATGGCGCTGGCCAAGACCAACCTGGAAGAGGGCGAGAAGTTCCTCGCCGCCAACGGCAAGAAGGCCGGCGTGGTGACCACCGCCTCGGGCCTGCAGTACCAGATCGTCAGCGAAGGCAAGGGTCCGAAGCCCAAGGCCTCCGACACCGTGCGCGTCCACTACAAGGGCACGCTGCTGGACGGCAAGACCTTCGACAGCTCCTACGATCGCAACGAGCCGGCGGTGTTCCCGCTGGGCGCGGTGGTCCCGGGCTGGCAGGAAGGCATCGCGCTGATGCCGGTGGGCAGCAAGTTCAAGCTGTGGATCCCGGCCAAGCTCGGCTACGGCGAGCAGGGCACCCCGGGCGGCCCGATCGGCCCGAACGCGACCCTGGTGTTCGACGTCGAGCTGCTCGACATCGTCAAGGCCGACGCGGGTCCGCAGTCGGCCGCGATGGGCACCGCGCCGAAGCATTGATCGGCACCCCCGGCGGCGGCGCCCGATCCGGGCGCCGACCGCCGCGCCGCCCGCGCCCGCGAGGGCGCGAGCGCGGGGCCGGGCGGTCCGCTTTTGCAGCGCCGCCCGCGTCCCCATACCCTGGCGGCAACCGGCGCCGTCGCCCGGCCGGCCCTAAGCCGCCCGGGTTCCGGCGTCCGCCCCTTTCGCGGGCCGCGCCGCACGGATTCGACGCAGCGTTTTCGATGTAGCGTTTTCGGCGCGGCGGTCCCGCAACACCAAGGAACAACGAAATGCGCGTCACCATCTTCGGCACCGGCTATGTGGGCCTGGTCACCGGCACCTGCCTGGCCGACGTGGGGCACGACGTGGTCTGCGTCGACATCGACCAGGCCAAGGTCGAGGGCCTCAACCGCGGCGTGATCCCGATCTACGAGCCGGGCCTGGAGCCGATGGTCAAGGCCAACCACGCCTCCGGCCGCCTGCACTTCACCACCGACGCCGCCGGCGCCATCGCCCACGGCGACCTGATCTTCATCGCGGTCGGCACCCCGCCCGACGAGGACGGCAGCGCCGACCTCCAGTACGTGCTGGCCGTGGCCCGCACCGTCGGCCGCCACATCGAGCGCCCGGTGATCGTGGTCAACAAGTCGACCGTGCCGGTCGGCACCGCCGACAAGGTCCAGGCGACGATCGCCGCCGAACTCGCCGCGCGCGACGCGCAGGTCGCGTTCGATGTCGCCTCCAATCCCGAATTCCTCAAAGAAGGCGATGCGGTCAACGACTGCATGCGCCCCGACCGCATCGTCATCGGCGCCGGCAACCCGGCGGCGGTGGAGAAGCTCAAGCGCCTGTACGCGCCGTTCAACCGCAACCACGAACGCATCGTGGTCATGGACGTGCGCTCGGCCGAGCTGACCAAGTACGCGGCCAACGCGATGCTGGCGACCAAGATCAGTTTCATGAACGAGATCGCCAACATCGCCGAGAAAGTCGGCGCCGACATCGAGATGGTCCGCCAGGGCATCGGTTCGGACCCGCGCATCGGCTGGCACTTCATCTACCCCGGCGCCGGCTACGGCGGCTCGTGCTTCCCCAAGGACGTGCAGGCGCTGGCGCGCACCGCGCAGCAGCACGGCTACGGCGCGCGCCTGCTCGACGCGGTGGAAGCGGTCAACGACAGCCAGAAGGGCCATTTGTTCGAGCTGATCCAGCGCCACTACGGCGGGGACGTGCGCGGCAAGACCTTCGCGGTGTGGGGACTGGCGTTCAAGCCCAACACCGACGACATGCGCGAGGCCTCCAGCCGGCGCTTGCTGGCGCAGTTGTGGGAGGCGGGCGCCAAGGTCCGCGCCTACGACCCGGAAGCCAGCGAGGAAGCGCACCGCATCTTCGGCGAGCGCGACGATCTGGTGCTGTGCGACTCGGCCCGCGCCGCGCTGGCCGACGCCGACGCGCTGGTGGTGGTGACCGAGTGGAAGCAGTTCCGCAGCCCGGACTTCGTCCGCGTGCGGCAGGCGCTGGCCGACGCGGTGATCTTCGACGGGCGCAACCTGTACCATCCCGACGAGGTCGAGGCCGCCGATCTGGCCTACTACGGCATCGGCCGCGGCCGTTCGATCCACCTCGACGCCTGAGCCGCCCGTGAGTTCCGACCTCGAACAACGTCTGATCGATCTGGAAACCCGCGTGGCCTTCCAGGAGCACGCGCTGACCGAACTCAGCGACGCGCTCGCCGCCGCGCGCGGCGAGGAGTCGCGCAACGCGCTGCTGCTGTTGCGCGCGCTCGACGAGATCAAGCACCTGCGCGCGGCCATGGCCGCGAGCCCCCTGACCGGCGATTCGGCCAACGAACCGCCGCCGCCGCACTACTGACGAATCTGCAATGAGCGATAGCCTGCGCGACCAATTGCTCGGCCTGGGTTTCAAGCCCGCGCCGAAGCCCGAACGCCAAGAACGCAAGGGCGAGGACCGCCGCGGCGGCAAGCCCGGCGGCGGCAAACCGCCCGTGCGCGGCGATCACGCCGCGCGCGGCGACGCGCGCCCGGGCGGACCCAAGCCCGGCGCGTCCGGCAAGCCCGCTGGCGCGCCCGCCAAGCCCGGCCAAGGCCGCCCCGGCGGCGGCAAACCCGGCGACCAACGCGGCCGCGGCGGCCGACCTGGCGGCCCGGGCGGGCGTCCGGCTTCGCGCGAGGACATCGACCTCGCCAAGGCCTACGCGATCCGCGCCCAGCGCGAGAAGGACGAGCGCATCGCCGCCGAGCAAGCCAAGCAGGAAGAAGCGCGCCTGCGCCGCGAAGCCCGCGCCAAGCTGGCCGAGATGCTCAAGGACCGCGCCTTGAACGTGGCCGACGCCGACATCGCCCGGCATTTCCCGTACGGCGGCAAGATCAAGCGCATCTACGTGACCGCCGAACAGCTCAAGCAGCTCAACGCGGGCGAGTTGGGCGTGTTGCAGCAAGAAGGCCGCTACCTGTTGGTGACGGCGGCGACGCTGGCCGAGGCCGAGGAAATCTTCGCTCCGGCGGTGGCGCTGAAGGTCGATCCGAACGTGCCGGCGCACGAGGATCCGTATGCGGATCCGATGTATCAGGTGCCGGACGATTTGGTGTGGTGACGGTTCGGTGAGTCGCGCGCGGACGAGTCCGCGCGGCTTTGCATGACGGCGGCTGCGATGAGAATCGCGGCCGTTGTTTTTTGGTGGGCAGTGAGGAACGGCTGGGCGATGAAGCGTCGATGCGGACTGTTGAAATCCGATTGTCCGTTCGCTGCGCCGCTCTTGTTTCTTCCTGTAGGCGTTGCGCAGGCTGCGATCAATCGTAGCGGCGATGCTCCGGAACCGCCTCGAAGTCTTGCGAGCCCCGGTTAGTCGTTGTGGCGAAAGCCGGAATTAATTTCGATCTTGTCGCTGTCGCTGTCGCTGTCGCTGTCGCTGTCGCTGTCGCTGTCGCTGTCGCTGTCGCTGTCGCAGTTGCAGTTGCAGTTGCAGTTGCAGTTGCAGTTGCTGTCGCAGTTGCAGTTGCTTTTGCCTTTGGCTGGGACGTATCTCCGCCCGAGGTCATCGTTCTGCAGCCCCGGAGGGCGCGCGCATGGATGCGCGCGCGCGCCATGGGTCAGGATGACCCTTATGGCGCGGCCCCGCGCCCGGTACTGGACCTAGTGGCTCTTGATTCGAAAACAGGGAAAGCGCCTTTCTTTGGTTACTTTCTTTGGCAAGACAAAGAAAGTAACTCGGCCGCTTGCGGACGAAAGCTTTAAGCGTTTGATCTTCGCTTGTCGTCGTACGCCTCTTGCCAGAGAAAGCGGAAGCAACATCAAAATGGATTCCGGCTTCCGCCGGAATGACGGAGTGCGAGCTGCGTTTCTCGCACGTGGCGGAACACCCCACCCACCGTCATTCCGGCGAAAGCCGGAATCCATTTTGACTTTGCAGTTGGTTTTGCCTTCAACGCAGCAACGAGTGACGACAAGCGACAATCCAGAGCGTTCCGTCCGCAAGCGGCCGGGTCACTTTCTTTGTCTTGCCAAAGAAAGTAACCAAAGAAAGGCGCTTTCCTTGTTTTCGAATCAAAAGCCACTAGGGCTCATAGCGACGCGGGGCCGCGCCATAAGGGTCATCCTGACCCATGGCGCGCGTGCGCATCCATGCGCACGCCCTTCGGGGCTTTGGAACGTGTGCTTTGCTTGGGGATGCGTCAAAGCGAAGAGCGACAGCAATGGCAGCTGCAACAGCAACAGCCAATGGATTCCGGCTTTCGCCGAAATGACGAGCTGAGGGATGTGGGCTTCGGGAAAGTTCGGCACAGCGTCGTCGCTGCGGTTGGCCGCGGCTTGCGCAACGCCCACGCAGAGAAAGAGAAATCGAAGCGGCGCGCCGCGCGGGCGATCAGGTGCCGGTAGGCCGCAGCGGCACGTCGTCGGCCTCGGCTTGCGACGGTGCGAGCCGCTCCAGCATCGCCTCGATCGCGCGAGCCGTCTCCACCGGCCGCTCCATCGGAAACAAATGCCCGCCCTCGACCCAAGCCCAGCGATCCCCGACCAACCGCCGGGTCGCCGCGCTGCCGGCGTTGCGCAGCTCGCGCGAGCGGGTGCCGGCGAGAAAACCGACCGGCGTGCGCAGGCGCGGGGTCAGATCGCTGAGCGAGGTGGTCGGCAGGCTGCGGTAGATGCGGTACTCGATCTCGCGCTCGAACGACAGCTCGCGCGCGCCGTCCTCGGCCGCGCGGGTGCCGTGTTCGACGTAGTCGTCGAGCACGCGCGCGTCCCAGCGCGCGAACGCGGGTTTGGCGAGGAAGTGGTCGCGCACCGCGGCGCGGTCGGGCCAGTGGCGGCGGCGTTGCAGGGTGGCGCGGGTCGGCATGACCAGATTGTCCAGGCCGGTGCGCCGGCCCAGTTGCACCAGCCGCGCGCGCCAGCCGGCGATCAGCGGCGAGTCCAGCATGACCACGCCCGCCAGGCGCGAGGCCAGCGCGGTGCCGGCCAGACGGTGCGAGGCGAGCAGGCTGAGGTAACCGCCGAGCGAATGGCCGACCAGGAAGATCCGCCGCGCGTCGCCGGCGGCGGCCTGCACGCGCAGGGCCAGTTCCTCGACCAGATGCGGCCAGTCCAGGGTCACCGGATAGCGCGGATCGTGACCGATGCGCTCGGGCCGTTCGATCCGGTAACGCGCCGACAGGGTGTCCAGCATCACCCGATAGACCGGGGCCGGGAAGCCGTTGGCGTGGGAGAACAGCAGCAGGTCTTGCATGGCGGCGCGGGCGGGCAGGGCGGCGGTGGCGGAAACATACCATTGCGTACGGTTTAGCGATAGCCGCGCGCCCTGTAGGAGCGGCGCAAGCCGCGACCGCGACACCGCGCCTACGTCGCAAGCCGGAAGTCGCGATCGCGGCCCACGCCGCCCCTACCGCCGGATCGCCGGCCTCAACCGCCGTTGAGATACCGCGGCGCGGGCTGCGATTGGCTGTAATGCGGCAGCATCGCCTTGCGCGCCGCGTCCGCCGCCTGCCACAGACCCTCGTCGTGCAGCGGCGGAATCGTCACCGTCTCGCGGCGGTCGTAGCCGGCCAGCGCCGCGTCGACCAGCGCATCGACCTCCATGACGCCGGGAATCTGCTCGACGTCGCGCCCCGAGCGCGCCCAGATTTCAGTGCGCGTCGCCGCCGGCAGCACCGCCTGCACGTACACGCCCTGGCCGCCGAGTTCGAGCTGCAGCGACTGGCTGAGGTACTGGACGAAGGCCTTGGTCGCGCCGTACACGCTGGAGCCGAATTCCGGCGCCAACCCGACCACGGACGCGAGATTGACGATGGCGCCGCTGCCGGCCGCGGCCAGACGCGGGGCGATCGCCGCGGCCAGGCGGGTCGGGGCGGTGACGTTGAGCGCGATCAACTGCGCGGCCTGCTCCGGCGATTGGTCGAGGAAACCGCCGGGCAGGGTGGCGCCGGCGTTGTTGATCAGCACGCCGATGCGGGTGTCGTCGCGCAGCAGGGTTTCGACCCGGGCGAGTTGCGCCGGGTCGGCCAGATCGGCCTGCAGGGGCTGGGCGTTCACGCCGTACTCGGCGCGCAGGCGCTGGGCCAGGGCGTCCAGGCGGGCGAGGTCGCGCGCGACCAGGATCAGATCGTGGCCGCGGCGGGCGAAGCGGTCGGCGTAGACGGCGCCGATGCCGGTGGAGGCGCCGGTGACCACGACGGTGGGGAGGGTGGACATGGGGGAAGGGCTCGAAGTTGGGAGAGAGGGCGGACCGAAGGGATCGGTCCGGATTTATTCATGATGATTATCATGTTTGATTTATCATGATGATCGTCATGTAAGATGTCAAGCCGCCCCAGGAGCCCGTCCCGATGAAAGTCAGCCGCGAGCAAGTCGGCGAAAACCGCCGCCGCATCCTCGACGAGGCCGGCCGGCTGTTCCGCGAGCGCGGGTTCGACGCGGTCAGCGTGGCCCAGGTGATGAAGGCCGCCGGGCTCACCCACGGCGCCTTCTACGGCCATTTCCAGTCCAAGGACGATCTGATCGCGCAGACCCTGAGCCACGTCCTCGCCGGAACCGAAGCGCGCGCCGAGCCGGATGCGTTCCTCGCCGGCTATCTGTCCTCGGAGCATTGCGCGAACGCGGCCGGCGGCTGTCCGGTCGCCGGACTCGGCGCGGAGACGCTGCGCCAGTCGCCGCAGGCGCGCGCGGCCATGACCGCCGGCTTGCGCGAGCAACTGCGGCGCATGAGCGAAAGCGCGCCGGGCGCCGACGCGCCGGCGCGCCGGCGCGAAGCGATCGGGCGGTGGTCGGCGATGGTCGGCGCGCTGACGCTGGCGCGGCTCAGCGACGATCCGGCGTTGGCGGAAGAGATTCTCGAACAGGCGCGCGCCTGGATCGGCGAGCGCGGCGCGGGCTGAGCGTCGCGACGGAGCGCGCATCGCCGTCGCTGCGCGGCGAACGCGTCGCACGCGCCGATACGCAAAGCGCGAATACACAAAAACACAGGCGCGCCGCATCGCCGGCGCGCGCCGCGCGCCGTCGTCTGCGCATACTCGTCGAGCCGGCGCCGCGCTACGCGGCGGCGCCGCGCATCACCCATGGACGCAATCACACAGAGAGGGATTTCATGCGCATCATCCTGCGTACGGGGCTGGCGTTGGCCGGCCTGATCGCCGCCGGTTCGGCGTTCGCCTGCGACACCGTGCTCGACCCGCAGCAGCGTTTCATCGACCGGCCGGGCAAGTACTGCTTGAACGCCAATCGCGACCAGCCCATCGCGATCCTCGCCGACGACGTCGAACTCGATTGCCGCGGCCGCACCTTGACCTGGAAACCCAACGACGGCAACGACGGCGTCGGCCTGCACTTGCGCCGCGGCGACAAGGCCATCGTGCGCAATTGCCGCCTGCAAGGCTGGAGCTACGGCATCCTGGTGAGCGAGCGCGGCAACGCGCAGGTGCTCAACAACACCGTCTACGCCAACGGCGTGGGGATCGCCGTGCACGGCAGCGAACGGCCCGAGGACGAGAACGCGCGGCTGATCGGCAACCGCGTGTTCTATTACACCCAAGGCAACGGCGCCGACGCGGCGATCGAGGTCCAGCACGCGGCCAAGCCGGTGCTGACCAACAATCTGATCGCCGGATTCCGCGGGCGGAGCGCGATCCTGTTGGACCGCGCGCCGGACGCGCAGCTCACCGGCAACCAGATGCTCGACCTCAACGAAGGCGGCTCGGAGGCGGTGCGGATGGAGTACTCGCCGCGCGCGAAGCTGGTCCACAACACCGCGATGCTGCGCCGCGGCGTCAACGGGCGCGGTCTGGTCGGCGCGCAGGACGCGACCTGCATCGAGAACGTGTTCATCAACACCGTCGAGTCGGGTTTCCAGTCGTGCTCGGTGCGCCGCTACAACGTCGAGCAGATCGTCAACGACTGACGCTGCGTTTTTGAGCGCGACGGTCGCGGCCGCTGAGAAGCGCGGCCGCGACAATCGATGCGCGGCGGCGACGCGGCTTCGGCCGGCGCCGCCGCCTTCGCCAAGGACCTACACACCCTCAAGACAAGGACGATCACTGCATGCGATCCATCCATAAGGCCGGACTGGTTCTGGCTTGCGCCCTGCTCAGCGCCAATGCGCTGGCCTGCGACACCGTCGTGCCGCCGCAACAGGGCAGCCTGTTCGGCCCGGGCAAGTACTGCTTGAACGCCAACCGCTCCGCGTCGCTGGAACTGATGGGTTCGGACATCGAACTCGATTGCCGCGGCCGCACCCTGACCCGGCCGCAGAACAGCGGCGCGGCGGTCGGCATCCGGGTCAATCCCGGCGACAGGATCGTGGTGCGCAACTGCCGCATCGACGGTTTTCCGGTCGGCATCGACATGAGCGCGAACGCCGGTTCGCAACTGCTCAACAACACCGTGCTGCGCGCCGCGGATGCGCCGATCGTGGTGCGCGGCGGCCCGCCGTCGGGCGATCCGCAAGCCGAACCGATGCGCATCGTCGGCAACCGCGTGGTCGGCTACGAAAGCGGCCAGCCGATCGGTCCGGGCGTGGCCTTGCGCGTGATGGGCCTGCCGCGCGCGGTGATCGCCAACAACGTGGTCGCCGGCTACACCGGCTCCGGCGGTCTGGAACTGAGCGAATCGCCCGACGCGCAGGTGACCGGCAATCAGTTCATCGACTTTTCGGCCGCCCAGCAGATGATCCATCTGATGCATACGCCGCGGGTGCGGGTGGTGCACAACACCATCGTCTCGGCCCAGCCGGCGATGTACGGCTTGGTCGGCGCGGACGATGCGACCTGCGTGGAGAACGCGTTCGTCAACGTGCGCTCGTCGGGCTTCGAGCGTTGCCCGGTGGCGCGTTACAACATCGACCGGGCGCCGGCGCCGGGCGGGTTCTAAGCAGCGCAGGGGCCGTTCCGAGCGCGGGGCGGCTTCCGCGGATCGAAGCGCGATCTTCGCCGCCGGCCTCAGCGCCGGCGGTTTCGTTTCGGCGAAGCGTTAAGGCGAATGCCGCTCTCGCGCGGCGCGAGCGCCGACGCTCAATCGAACGCGGCGTCGAAGCGCTCGCGCAGCGAATGGCCGATTTCGCGCACCGTCGACACGCCCAGATCGCGCAGGATGCGGTGGGTGGCGTGCGGCAGCGGCGATTCGTCGATGTCGTGCGGGGCGATGTTCTTGCCGGGCACGCCGGGCAGGAACTCGATGCCGGCGGCGAGATAGCAGTGCTGCACCAGCGCCGAGCAGAACAGCGCGCCGTCCTTGGCCAGCAAGTTGCTGCGCTTGCGCAGGCGGCGGCTGTGCATCGCCATCATCGTGCCGAGCAGTTCGGTGAGCGAATAGCTCGACAGGCCGGCGAGCAGATCCAGTCCGGCCTTCTGCACCTGCAAGACCTGCTCGGAACTCAGGCCGAAGTCGAGGACGGCGATGTTGGGAAAAGCTTCGGCGTCGAAGTAGCGCGCCGCGCGGTTTTCCTGCACGCCCAGGCGGATCTGGCGATAGCGCAGGTCCAGATCGGATTCGATCACCCACCACTGGCCGTCCACGCGCCGCTCGCTGAAGACGAAGGCGTGCGACCACAGGCTGCGGTGGCCGTCCTCGGTCAGCGGCGACTGCGCCTTGCGGATCAGCTTGTTGATGAAGTCGCGCCCGCCGCACAGGCCGATGCGGCCCGGCGCGGCGTGCTTTTCGATGAAGGCCTGATTGCCGCGCGGGTCGGAGGACTCGTCGTCGGCAACGTCTTCGGGCAACAGGATTTCGCTCATCCGTGAAGTTCCGGCAAGGGCGGGGCGGGCTGGCGGGCCCGCGCCCGGACCCGTCATTCGGGATCGTAATCCAGATTCGACGCCAGCCACCGCTCGGCCTGGGCGAGGCTCACGCCCTTGCGCCGCGCGTAGTCCTCGACCTGCTCCTTGGAGACCCGCCCGACCACGAAATACTGGCTGTCGGGATGGCTGAAGTAATAGCCCGACACGGCCGCGGCCGGGTACATGGCGAAGCTCTCGGTCAGCTCCAGGCCGGCGTGGGCGCTGGCGTCGAGCAGGGAGAACAGCGCGCGCTTCTCGCTGTGCTCGGGGCAGGCCGGGTAGCCGGGGGCGGGGCGGATGCCGCGGTAGCCTTCGTCGATCAGCGCGTCGTTGCTGAGCGCCTCGTCGCCGGCGTAGCCCCAGAATTCCTTGCGCACGCGCTCGTGCAGGCGCTCGGCCAGCGCTTCGGCGAAGCGGTCGGCCAGGGCCTTGAGCATGATCGCGTTGTAGTCGTCGAACTCGGCCTCGAAGCGCGCGACGTGCGGCTCGATGCCCAGGCCGGCGGTGACCGCGAACGCGCCGATCCAGTCCTGGCGGCCGCTGTCCTTGGGCGCGACGAAGTCGGCCAGACAGAAGTCGGGGCGGTCGGCGGGCTTGTCGGCTTGCTGGCGCAGGAAGTGCAGGCGGGTCGTGCCGCTGAGGCCGCCGGCGACGCGTCGCGGCTGCGTCGGGCCGTGGTCGCCCGACGGCGCGGCGTCGGGTTCGACGCCCAGCTCGACATCGACATCGTCGCCGACCGCATTCGCCGGCCAAAGGCCGAACACCGCCTTGGCGCCGATCCACTTTTCCGCGACCAGGGTTTTCAGCATCGCGCGCGCGTCGCGGTACAACTCGCTGGCCTGCTGGCCGACGACCTCGTCGGTGAGGATCGCCGGATAGCGCCCGGCCAGTTCCCAGGTGTTGAAGAACGGCGTCCAGTCGATGTAGTCGACCAGTTCCTCCAGCGGGTAATCGTCGAACGCGTACACGCCCGGCGCGAGCTTCGGCGCCGGCGGCGCGTACTCGCTCCAGCCGCCGTCGAAGCGCTGGCCGCGCGCTTTCTCCAGCGACACCAGGCGCTTGCCGTCGCCGCGCTGTTTGTGGCGCTGGCGGATTTCGGCGTAGTCGGAGGCGTTGGCGGCGACGAAGGGCTCGCGCAGTTCGATCGAGATCAGCGACTGGGCCACGCCGACCGCGCGCGAGGCGTCCTTGACCCAGATGGTCGGCGCTTTGTAGTGCGGATCGATCTTCAGCGCGGTGTGCGCGCGCGAGGTGGTCGCGCCGCCGATCAGCAGCGGCATGGTGAAGCCCTGGCGCTGCATTTCGCGGGCGACGTGGCTCATCTCTTCCAGCGACGGGGTGATCAGGCCGGACAGGCCGATCAGGTCGGCGTTCTCGGCCTTCGCGCGGTCGAGGATGGTCTGCGCCGGCACCATCACGCCCAGGTCCACGACCTCGAAGTTGTTGCAGGCCAACACCACGCCGACGATGTTCTTGCCGATGTCGTGCACGTCGCCCTTGACGGTCGCCATGACGATCTTGCCGTTGGACTTGCCGACATCGCCGGTGCGCAGCTTCTCGGCTTCGATGTACGGCAGCAGATAGGCCACGGCCTTTTTCATCACCCGCGCGGATTTGACCACCTGCGGCAGGAACATCTTGCCGGCGCCGAACAGATCGCCGACCACGTTCATGCCCGACATCAGCGGGCCTTCGATCACGTCGAGCGGGCGCGTGGATTCGGCGCGCGCGACCTCGGTGTCTTCCTCGATCCACTGGTCGATGCCGTGGACCAGGGCGTGGCTGAGGCGGTCGCGCACCGGCTTGTCGCGCCAGCGCAGGTCTTCGACCTTTTTCTCGCCCTTCTTGCCCTTGAAGCGGTCGGCGATTTCCAGCAGGCGCTCGGTGGCGTCGCTGCGGCGGTTGAGCACCACGTCCTCGACCCGCTCGCGCAAGTCGGCGTCGAGATCGTCGTACAGCGGCAGCGCGCCGGCGTTGACGATGCCCATGTCCATGCCGGCCTTGATCGCGTGGTAGAGGAACACCACGTGGATCGCCTGCCGCACCGGCTCGTTGCCGCGGAAGGAGAACGACACGTTCGACACGCCGCCGGAGATGTGGCTGTACGGAAAGCGCCGCTTGATCTCGCGGGTGGCCTCGATGAAGGCGACCGCGTAGTCGTTGTGTTCTTCGATGCCGGTGGCGACGGCGAACACGTTGGGATCGAAGATGATGTCTTCCGGCGGGAAGCCGACTTCCTCGGTCAGTAGCTTGTAGGCGCGCGAGCAGATCTCGACCTTGCGCTCGATGGTGTCGGCCTGTCCGACCTCGTCGAAGGCCATCACCACCACCGCCGCGCCGTAGCGGCGCACCAGCCGCGCCTGACGCAGGAATTCTTCTTCGCCTTCCTTCATCGAAATCGAGTTGACGATGCCCTTGCCTTGCAGGCACTTCAGGCCGGCCTCGATCACGTTCCACTTGGAACTGTCGACCATCACCGGCACCCGCGCGATGTCGGGCTCGGCCGCGATCAGGTTGAGGAACTCGACCATCGCCTTCTGCGAATCGAGCAGGCCCTCGTCCATGTTGACGTCGATGACCTGGGCGCCGTTCTCGACCTGCTGGCGCGCGACCACCACCGCCTCGTCGAGGCGGCCTTCCAGGATCAGTTTCTTGAACTGCGCGCTGCCGGTGACGTTGGTGCGTTCGCCGACGTTGACGAAGTTGCTTTCCGGGGTGATCTGCAGCGGCTCGAGGCCGCTGAGGCGGGTTTGGCGGGGCAGAGCTTTCATGTAGGGCGGTGCCGGGGCTCGTGCGGATCGTGGGGAGGGGGAGCGGGAGATAGCGGATAGGAGTTGGGAGATAGCGAAAAGCCGCTTCTGCTATCTCCTAACTCCTATCCGCTATCTCCTAGCCTTCAAGCTGCGGCTTCCAGCGACAACGGCGCCCGCGGCGCCACCCCCTCCACCGCCGCCGCGATCGCCGCGATATGCGCCGGCGAGGTGCCGCAGCAGCCGCCGACCAGATTGAGCAGGCCGGCGCGGGCGAATTCGCCGAGCACCGCGGCCATGTCCTCGGGCGTTTCGTCGTAGCCGCCGAAGGCGTTGGGCAGGCCGGCGTTGGGGTGGGTGCTGATGTGGGCGTCGGCGATCTGCGAGAGCACGTCGACGTGCACGCGCAGGTCCTTGGCGCCGAGCGCGCAGTTCAGGCCGATCGCGGTGGGCTGGACGTGGCGCACCGAATACCAGAACGCTTCGGCGGTCTGGCCGGAGAGGGTGCGGCCGGAGGCGTCGGTGATGGTGCCGGAGATCATCACCGGCAGCCGCGCGCCGCGCGCGTCGAAGGCTTCCTCGATCGCGAACAGGGCGGCCTTGGCGTTGAGCGTGTCGAAGATGGTTTCCACCATCAGCACGTCGGCGCCGCCGTCGATCAGGCCGTCGGCGGCCTCGCGATAGGCCTCGCGCAGTTGGTCGAAGCTGATCGCGCGGTAGCCGGGGCGGTTGACGTCCGGGCTCAGCGAAGCGGTGCGGCTGGTCGGGCCGAGCACGCCGATGACGAAGCGCGGGCGCGCCGGATCGAGCGCCTCGATCTCGTCGCACACGCCGCGCGCCAGCTTGGCGCCTTCGAAATTCAGCTCGCGCGCCAGATGCTCCAGGCCGTAGTCCTCGAGCGAGATCGTGGTCGAGTTGAAGGTGTTGGTCTCGACCAGATCGGCGCCGGCCTGCAGGTATTCGCGGTGGATGCCGGCGATCACCGCGGGGCGGGTCAGGGTCAGCAGGTCGTTGTTGCCGCGCTGGTCGCGCGAGCAGCCGCAGCCTTCGCCATGGACGTGTTCGCCGTCGTGTTCGGCCGATGGCTGCGAATACAGCCGGTCGTAGCCCGCGGCGAAGCGTTCGCCGCGATAGTCTTCCTCGGTCAGCGAGTGCTGCTGGATCATCGTGCCCATCGCGCCGTCGATGATCAGGATGCGCTCGGACAGGCCGCGCAGCAGCGCCTGCGCGCGTTCGGGGTGGAGCCAGGGCAGGGACTTCATCGGCGGTTCCTCACTTCTTGGCCGGCTTGCGCGCCGGCGCGGGTTCCGGCGCCGGCTTGCGCGCCATCAGCGCGATCACTTCGAAATGCGGCGGGCGGCGTTCGCGGGTTACGGTCTCGCAGCTGACGATGTCGAAGCCGGCCTTGGACGCGAACTTCTGCAGGTCTTTCTCGGTGAAACCGAGGTTGACGTGGCCGAAGGCCTCGACCGCGCCGCGGTGTTCGTGCCGGGCCAGACTGGTCACCAGCACGCGGCCGCCGGGGCGCAGCACGCGCGCGGCCTCGGCCACGGCCTGGGCCGGCTGTTCGGCGTAGGTCAGCGCGTGCATCAGCACCACCAGGTCGAAGGATTCGGCCTCGAACGGCAGCGCGTGCATGTCGCCCTCGCGCACTTCCACGTTGCGCAGCTTGCGCAGGCGCTCGGACGCGGCGGCGACGACCTTGGTGCTGGCGTCCAGGCAGATGTAGCGGTGCGAGTGCGGCGCCAGCAGCTCGGCCAGCACGCCGTCGCCGGAGGCGATGTCGAGCACGTCGCCGGGCTGCAGCAGCGGCAGCGCCGAACGCGCCAGCGCTTCCCAGGTGCGGCCGGGCGAGTAGTGGCGTTCCATGTCGCCGGCGACCGAGTCGGCCCAGTTCTGGTCGGAGGCGCGCATCGCCAGCACCGCGGTCACGCGTTCGGCGTCCTGGCGCAGCAGCGGGTCGTCGCTGCCGGTGCTCAGGGTCTGCCACAGCGCACGCTGGGCGTGGTCGAGCGCACCCTCGTCGAAGCGGTAATAGGCCGAGACGCCGGCGCGGCGGTCGCGCACCAGCCCGGCTTCCTTGAGCTTGGAGAGGTGGGTGGACACGCGCGGCTGGGCCAGGCGGGTGATCGCCGACAGCTCGGCCACGGTCAGCTCCTCGCGTTCGAGCAATGCGAGCAGGCGGACGCGGGTGGCGTCGGCGAATACCTTGAGTCGGGACGACCAGCCTTCGAGATCCATGGGATTGGGCAATGAGAGGAAGGGGGAACGGCGGGGCGTTGCCGAAGCGTGCGGGGGTAAACGGTTTCCGTTGCCGAAGCGCTTTCATCAACGTATCGCGATATAGCGATAAGTGTGTGCCGACCGTGCGCTCAGGTCAAGTCGTGCGGCGGCGCAGCAATTGCGCAATGCCGACTGAAGCGCGATGCGGACCGCGTCGATGACGCCAGATCGGGGCAGCCGCATGGGTGGGGTTCTGCGGCGCGCGCGGCTACAATTCGCAGTCGCGGCCCGATGTATGGATCGCGGACCAGGACGCAGAACCAACGCGCCGGTCGTTCCGGGATGCGGCGGCGCCGTTAGAGCGCCCCGCGATAGGGGGAACGGCCGCGGCGCTCAACCCAGCAGAGGTGCGACGTGGATTTTGGTTTTACCGAAGAGCAGTTGATGATCCAGGACGTGGCGCGCCGTATCGCCCAGGAGAAGATTGCTCCCAGCGCCGAGCACCATGACCAGACCGGCGAATTCCCGCTGCAGAACATCCGCACCCTCGGCGAGAACGGCCTGATGGGCATCGAGGTGCCGGCCGAGTACGGCGGCGCCGGCATGGACCCCATCGCCTACGTGCTGGCCATGGTCGAGATCGCCGCCGGCGACGCCGCGCACTCGACCATTGTCTCGGTCAACAATTCGCTGTTCTGCAACGGCATCCTCAAGTTCGGCACCGAAGCGCAGAAGCAGCTGTATGTGCGCGCGATCGCCGAAGGCCGCGAAATCGGCGCGTTCGCGCTGACCGAGCCGCAGTCGGGCTCCGACGCCACGGCCATGCGCTGCAAGGCGGTCAAGCAGGCCGACGGCAGCTTCGTCATCAACGGCAAGAAGAGCTGGATCACCTCCGGCCCGGTCGCCAAGTACATCGTGCTGTTCGCGATGACCGACCCGGACCAGGGCGCGCGCGGCATCACCGCGTTCATGATCGACACCGCCAAGCCGGGCTTCCACCGCGGCAAGACCGAGCCCAAGCTCGGCATCCGCGCCTCGGCCACCTGCGAAATCGAATTCGAAAACTACGTCGCCTCGGCCGAAGACGTGCTCGGCGAGGAAAGCCACGGCTTCAAGATCGCCATGGGCGTGCTCGACGCCGGCCGCATCGGCATCGCCAGCCAGGCCATCGGCATCGCCCGCGCCGCCTACGAGCGCACCTTGGAATACGTCAAGGAGCGCAAGGCCTTCGGCGCGCCGATCGGCACCTTCCAGATGACCCAGGCCAAGATCGCCGACATGAAGTGCAAGCTCGACGCGGCGCTGCTGCTGACCTTGCGCGCGGCGTGGCAGAAGGGCCAGGCGGAGAAGAACGGCGGCCGCTTCAGCAACGAGGCCGCCATCGCCAAGCTCACCGCTTCGGAAGCGGCGATGTGGATCGCCCATCAGGCCGTGCAGATCCACGGCGGCATGGGCTATTCCAAGGAAATGCCGCTGGAGCGCTACTTCCGCGACGCCAAGATCACCGAAATCTACGAAGGCACCAGCGAGATCCAGCGGCTGGTCATCGCCCGCAACGAAACCGGCCTGCGCTGATCCACCCCTCACGATGAAACGTTTCGGCTCGTCCCGGCCCACCGCCTGTCCTGAGGACGGCGGCAATGGCCTGCGCGCTGCAAAACACGTCGTCGGCGCCGCGCTCCATGCCGGCCCGCGCTCCGTCCTTCGGGACGGCGCGCGCGGCCGCGCCGCGGCCTCGCTCGACTACGGCGCCGGCGCTTTTGCCGCCGTACGACTCCCGCTCCATCCGCCGCAATAACCTTTCTCTTGGCCCGCGCGCAAGCGTGGGCCTCATTCCATCCGGACCTCAAACGTTCCCATGAGCAGCAAACCCAAAGCTTCCAAGTCCGAACCCGCCAAACCGGCCGCGAAGGCCGTCAAGCCGGCTTCTGCCAAGCAAGCCACGGCCCGCGCCGCCGCCAAGCCGGCGAGCAAGTCCGCCGCCAAGTCGCCCGCCGCGAAATCCGCCGCCGCCAAGCCCGCCGCCAAGCCCGCCGCGGCCAAGTCCGCCAGCCGCGCGCCGCATTCGGCGCCGCCGGTGGACGCGCAGGCGGTGGACCTGCGTCCGATCGTCGAGGCCATGCGCAAGCGCCTGCCCAAGGCGCGCCATGCCGAGGCCGAGGCCTTCGCCCAGGCGTTCTACAAGCGCATGAGCAGCGACGAGATGCCGCAGCACGCGGCCGACGGCTGGGCCGCGCTGGCCGCCGACTTCCTCGACTTCGCCCGCGACCGCAAGCCGGGCAATGCGCTGGTGCGCCTGTTCAACCCGCAGCTCAAGAGCCACGGCTGGGAATCGCCGCACACCGTGCTGCAGATCGCCAACGACGACATGCCGTTCCTGGTCGACTCGGTGACCATGGCCCTGGCCGACCAGGGCGTCGGCGTGCACGTGCTCGGCCACCCGGTGGTGGCGTTCCAGCGCGACAAGGCCGGCAAGCTGCTGGCGGTGGGCGAGGGCCAGTCCGAATCGCTGATGCACCTGGAGCTCGACCGGCAGACGCCGGAAGCGATGGCGCAGATCAAGCAGGCGCTGGACACCGTGCTCAGCGACGTGCGCGCGATCGTGCGCGACTGGTCGCAGATGCGCGACAAGATGAACCAAGTCGCCGACGAGCTGCCGGCGCAGTCGATGCCGATCGGCGAAGAGGGCAAGCGCGAGGCGCAGGCGTTCCTGCACTGGGCCGCCGACAACCACTTCACCTTCCTGGGCTACCGCGAATACGAAGTGACCCAGCAGGGCGGCGAAGGCGTGCTGCGCGCGGTCAAGGACAGCGGCCTGGGCCTGCTGCGCGGCAAGTCGCCGGGCAAGCCGCGCGCGCTGACCTCGCTGGCGGCGCACTACATGCCGCAGTCGGGTTCGGTCGATGCGCTGATCCTGACCAAGACCAACGCGCGCTCGACCGTGCACCGTCCGGGCTACATGGACTACATCGGCGTGCTGAGCTTCGACGCCCAGGGCCGTCCGACCGCGGAGAAGCGCTTCCTCGGCCTGTATACCTCCAGCGCCTACAACCGCCGCCCGTGGGACATCCCGCTGGTGCGCCAGCGTCATAACTACGTGATGCAGCAGTCGGGGCTGGCCTCCGACAGCCACAGCGGCAAGGCCTTGCGCCACGTGCTGGAAACCCTGCCGCGCGACGAACTGTTCCAGTCCGGCGAGGAAGAACTGCTCAAGACCACCTCGGGCATCCTCGGCCTGCAGGAGCGCGTGCGCAGCAAGCTGTTCCTGCGCCGCGACCGCTACGGCCGCTATTTCTCGGTGCTGGTCTACATCCCGCGCGAACGCTTCAACACCGACGTGCGCCTGCGCGTGGAAGCGATGCTCAAGGACAAGCTGCACGGCGAGCACGTCGACACCACCGTGCACATCGGCGAATCGCCGCTGGCCCAGGTGCATCTGATCGTGCGGCCGAAGTCGGGCGAGGCGGTCGAGGTCGACAACGCCGCGATCGAGGCCGAGCTGACCGAAATCGTGCGCAATCGCCAGGACGACCTGCGCGAAGCGCTGGTGCGCAACAACGGCGAGCAGCAGGGTCTGGTGCTGGCCAACCGCTACGGCCGGATCCTGCCGGCGGGCTACATCGAGGAAGTGTCCGCGCCGGTCGCCGCGCAGGACATCGCCCATCTGGCCGCGCTGAGCGGCCCGGAAGACCTGCGCCTGAGCCTGTGCCGGACCCGTCCGGGCGAGGGCGGCCTGCGCTTCAAGTTCTACCGCCAGCTCGACGACATCCCGCTGTCGGACGCGCTGCCGATGATGGAGAACATGGGCCTGCGGGTGATCTCCGAACACCCCTACCGCCTCAGCGTCGACGGCCAGCCGGTCTACATCCAGGACTTCGAGGTCGAAACCTCGAACAACGACATCGACGTCGACCGCCTGGACGAAAACTTCGAGGACGCCTTCGCCCAGATCTGGCGCGGCAACGCCGAGAACGACGGCTTCAACCGCCTGATCCTGGCCGCCGGCCTGTCCTGGCGCCAGATCGCGATGCTGCGCGCCTACTGCAAGTACCTGCTGCAGGTCGGCGTGCCGTTCTCGCAGAGCTACGTCGAGGAAACCTTCGCCCGCTATCCGCTGCTGGCGCGCCTGCTGGTCGAACTGTTCGAAGCGCGCTTCGACCCGACCACCGGCAGCGAGAGCAAGGCCGAGATCAAGGCCGGCCAGGAGCGTTTGAAGGTCCAGTTCGACGCCCTGCACGACGGCGACGAAGCCGTGCGCGCCGCGCTCGAACCGGTGATCGCCGCCCGCGCCGGCAAGCGCGACGCCCAGGCCGAGGCCACGGTGACCGCGCTCAAGGCGCTGCTCGACCGCGTCTCCAGCCTCGACGAAGACCGCATCCTGCGCAGCTTCATCGGCGTGATCCAGGCGACGTTGCGCACCAGCTACTACCAGCGCGCCAGCGACGGTTCCGACCGCGGCTACGTCAGCTACAAGTTCGATTCGGCGCTGGTGCCGGACCTGCCCAAGCCCAAGCCCTACCGCGAAATCTTCGTCTACGGCCCGCGCGTGGAAGGCGTGCACCTGCGCTTCGGCCCGGTCGCCCGCGGCGGCCTGCGCTGGTCGGACCGCCGCGAGGACTTCCGCACCGAGGTGCTGGGTCTGGTCAAGGCGCAGATGGTCAAGAACACCGTGATCGTGCCGGTCGGCTCCAAGGGCGGCTTCTTCGCCAAGCGTCCGCCGCTGGGCGGCGACCGCGACGCGGTGCTGGCCGAGGGCATCGCCTGCTACAAGATGTTCATCAACGGCCTGCTCGACATCACCGACAACATCGTCGACGGCAAGATCGTGCCGCCGCAGAACGTGGTGCGCCACGACAACGACGATCCGTATCTGGTCGTCGCCGCCGACAAGGGCACCGCGACCTTCTCCGACATCGCCAACGGCATCGCCGCCGAGCACAAGTTCTGGCTCGACGACGCCTTCGCCTCGGGCGGTTCGGTCGGTTACGACCACAAGGGCATGGGCATCACCGCCAAGGGCGCGTGGGAATCGGTCAAGCGCCACTTCCGCGCGCTCGGCCGCGACAGCCAGACCCAGGACTTCACCGCGGTCGGCATCGGCGACATGTCCGGCGACGTGTTCGGCAACGGCATGCTGCTGAGCGAACACATCCGCCTGGTCGCCGCGTTCGACCACCGCCACATCTTCCTCGACCCGAACCCGGACGCGGCGCGCTCGTTCAAGGAACGCGACCGCATGTTCAAGCTGCCGCGTTCGAGCTGGGAGGATTACGACAAGAAGCTCATCAGCAAGGGCGGCGGCGTGTTCGCGCGCTCGGCCAAGTCGATCCCGCTGTCGGCCGAGGCTAAGGCCGCGCTGGGCATCGAAGGCAACGCCACCGCGCTGAGCCCGGCCGAACTGATGAGCGCGATCCTCAAGGCGCCGGTCGATCTGCTGTGGAACGGCGGCATCGGCACCTACGTCAAGGCGCGCAGCGAATCCAACAGCGACGTCGGCGACCGCGCCAACAACGCCCTGCGCGTCAACGGCGCGGACCTGCGCTGCAAGATGGTGGGCGAGGGCGGCAACCTGGGCCTGACCCAGCTCGGCCGCATCGAAGCCGCCCAGCACGGCGTGCTGCTCAACACCGACTTCATCGACAACTCCGCCGGCGTGGACACCTCCGACCACGAGGTGAACATCAAGATCCTGCTCAACGGGCAGGTCCAGGCGAAGAAGCTGACGCTGCCGGAGCGCAACAAGCTGCTGGCCTCGATGACGGACGAAGTCGCCGAGCTGGTGCTCAACGACAACTACCGCCAGAACCAGGCGATCAGCCTGATGGAGCGGATGAGCCTGACCCGCCTGGGCAGCAAGCTGCACTTCATCCGCACCCTGGAATCGCAGGGCTTGCTCGACCGCCAGATCGAGTTCCTGCCGTCCGACGCCGAGATCGCCGAGCGCAAGGCGCGCGGCCAGGGCCTGACCCGTCCGGAACTGTCGGTGCTGCTGTCGTACTCCAAGCTGGTCGCGTTCCAGCAGATGCTCGATTCCGACGTGCCGGAAGACCCGTACCTGTCCAAGGAACTGGTCCGCTACTTCCCGCAGCCGCTGCAGGCCAAGTACGTCAAGGCGATGGAGAACCACCGCCTGAAGCGCGAGATCATCGCCACCGCGGTGACCAACTCGACCATCAACCGGATGGGCGCGACCTTCCTGCTGCGCATGCAGGAAGACAGCGGCCGCACCCCGGGCGAGGTCGCCAAGGCCTTCACCATCACCCGCGAAACGCTGGACGCGCGCGAGCTGTGGGCGCAGATCGACGCGCTCGACGGCAAGGTCGCCGAATCGACCCAGATCGACGCCTTGCAGGTGATCTGGAACCTGCAGCGTTCCTTCACCCGCTGGCTGCTGTCGCGTCCGGGCGCGATCCCCGACATCACCACGGCGGTGGAGCGCTACCACGACGGCTTCAAGGACATCCGCGCCGGCCACGGCATCCTCGGCGACGGCGAGCGTCCGGCGCACGATGCCGCGTTCGCCGACTGGAAGGCCAAGGGCCTGCCGCAGGCGCTGGCCGCGCAGCTGGCCGCGCTGCCGTACCTGGAGCCGAGCTGCGACATCATCGAACTGGCGCGCGAGCGCAAGCTCAAGCCGGTCGACGTCGCCAAGGTCCACTTCCGCCTCGGCGAAGCGCTGCGCCTGCCGTGGCTGCAGGAGCAGATCGACGCGCTGGCCGTGGACGGCCGCTGGCACGCGGTCGCGCGCGGCGTGCTGCGCGAGGAACTGGCGACCCAGCACCGGGTCCTGGTCGGCCAGGTGCTGAAGGTGCCGGGCGCCAGCGCCGAAGCCAAGGTCAAGCAGTGGCTGAGCCGCGACGACCAGTCGCTGCGCTTCACCCTGGCGATGCTGACCGAACTGGCGGCGCAGAAGACGCTGGACTACCCGACCGCCTCGGTCGCGGTGCAGCGTCTGTCGCAGTTGGCCGCGCGCGGCTGATCGCGGCCGCTCGGTAACGACGCGAACCCCCGCCGGAAACGGCGGGGGTTTTTCGTATGTGGGTATCCCCCGTTGTAGGAGCGGCGTGAGCCGCGACCAACCGCAGCGATGAACGTAAGCGCAGCCCCCGAAGTCACCGAAAAACGGATTAGCGCTTGCCTAGCGCTCGCAGAACCCGGGCTGCGGACGGAGCGCTCGCGAACACCGCTGCGGTTGGTCGCGGCTCACGCCGCTCCTACAGTCAGAGCCAGCCGCAACGCCGCGATCGGGCAAAAACGCGACCGTGTCGCGAACCGACCACGCACCGCGACACGCCGCGTTCCGCCGCCGCGACACGAATCCCCCGCGCCGGCCGGGTTATGCTGACGCGATCCTCCCGGAGCCGCCGATGACCGCGACGCCCCGCATCGCCTTTCTCGCCAGCCACACCGACGACGCCCAGCGCGCGCTCGCCGAGCTCAGCGGCCGCCACGGCCAATGCGAGCCGGCCGAGGCCGACATCCTGGTCGCGCTCGGCGGCGACGGCTTCATGCTGCAGACCCTGCACCGCCACGGCGCGCTCGGCAAACCCGTGTACGGGATGAAGCTGGGCACGGTCGGGTTCCTGATGAACCAGCACGCCGGCGGCGGCATCGATGTGTTCGAGCGCCTCGCCCATGCCGAACCGGCGGTGCTGCGTCCGCTGGAGATGGTGGCGCAGACCGAGTCCGGCGCCACCTTCGGCTCGCTGGCCTACAACGAGGTCTCGCTGCTGCGCCAGACCCGTCAGGCCGCGCACCTGAGCATCGACCTCAACGGCCAGACCCGCCTGGACGAACTGATCTGCGACGGCGTGCTGGTCGCCACCCCGGCCGGCAGCACCGCCTACAACTTCTCCGCGCACGGCCCGATCCTGCCGCTGGGCTCGGCGGTGATCGCCTTGACCCCGATCGCCGCGTTCCGCCCGCGGCGCTGGCGCGGCGCGCTGCTCAAGGCCGATACCGAAGTGCGCTTCTGCGTGCTCGACCCGTACAAGCGCCCGGTCAGCGCCACCGCCGACTCGCACGAAGTGCGCGACGTGGTCGAGGTCACCATCCGCGAATCGCGCGACCGCACGGTCACGCTGCTGTTCGACCCGGAGCACAACCTGGAAGAGCGGATGCTGGTGGAGCAGTTCACCAGCGGCTGACGAAGGCGCGCGGCATCGGCCGCGCGCACTTGAGAAATTACTTTAAGTTCCGGGAATTAATCCATTTAAATCAGTAGGTTATCGCCGGTTTCTGAGCTCGCGCCGCAAGCCGCGCGGGCGCCGCTCAGCCCCGCGCCCGCATCCGCCGCGCGATCTCGCTGACCGCGGCGATGCACAGGGTCAGCCCCACGGTCGAGAGCAGCTGCATGCGCGGGCCGGGCGTCATCAGCGCCAGCACGAACACCAGGGTCAGGATGCCCAGGCCGAAGTAGGTCACGTAGGGGAAGGCCCACATCTTGAACGGCAGCGCGGTGCCGTCGCGGTCGGCGCGGCGGCGCAGGATCAGCTGCGAGACCAGCGACAGGGTCCACACCAACAAACAGGTCGAACCCACCACGTTCAACAGCGCCGGCAGCACCTTGTCCGGGTACAGCAGCTCCAGCGCGGTAGCGATGAAGCCGAACGCCACGCTCGCCAGCACCGCGGCCACCGGCACCTGGCTGCGGCTCAGATGGGCGAGGAAGCGCGGCGCCTCCCGGCGCTGGGCCAGCGAATAGATCATGCGCGAGGCGCCGTAGAGGTTGGCGTTGAGCGCCGACAGCAGCGCCACCACCGCAACCAAGGTGATGGCCGTGGCCGCGCCGGGAATCCGCGCCACCTCCAACACCGCCGCGAACGGCGACTTCAGATGCTCGCTGGTCCACGGCACCACGGCGATGATGACCGCCAGCGAGCCGATGTAGAACACCAGGATGCGCCAGGCCACAGTGCGGATCGCCTGGGTGATGCTGCGCTCCGGGTCCTGGGTTTCGGCCGCGGCGACCGCGACGATCTCGGTGCCGCCGAACGCGAACACCACCACCAGCAGCGCCGCGCCGACGCCGGCCCAGCCCTTGGGCGCGAAGCCGCCGTGTTCGGTGAAATTGGACAGGCCGGGCGAGGGCACGTCGGGCAACAAGCCCAGCAGCAGCGCGGCGCCGATGGCGATGAAGGCGAGGATCGCGGCGACCTTGAGGATCGCGAACCAGAACTCGAACTCGCCGAAATTGCGCACGCCCAGCAGGTTGACCAGGGTGAAGGCGCTCATGAAGACCAGCGAGGTGGCCGCGACCGGCAGCCCCGGCCACACCGTCGCCAGCAATCCGGCCGCGCCGACCGATTCGGCCGCGACCACGATCACGATCTGCACCCACCACAGCCAGCCCAGGGTCGCGCCCGCGGTCGGGCCCATGGCGTCGGCGGCGTAGACCGAGAACGCGCCGCTGGTGGGCCGCGCCGCGGCCATTTCGCCGAGCGCGCGCATCACGATGATGATCAGCGTGCCGGCGATCAGGTACGACAGCAGCACCGCCGGCCCGGCGGTTTGCACGCCCACGCCCGAACCGAGGAACAGGCCGGCGCCGATCGCGCTGCCCAGGCCCATCATCACCAACTGGCGCGACTTGAGGGCGTGGCCGAGTTGCGGGGCGGCGGCGGGGGCGGCGGGACTGGCGGGCATGGGCGGCGGCGGACGGGGAAACGGCAAGGATAAGGGCAGAAGCAGGAGGTAGCGAATAGGAGATAGGAGATAGCGGGGCGGCTTTTGCTATCTCCTATCTCCTATTCGCTACCTTCTCGCTCACCGCTGCATCCGTCCCCTGCGCCCCCTACAATGCCCTCATGCCAGACCGTGATGCCGACCCGCTGATCGTCGCGATTTCCTCGCGCACCCTGTTCGACATGGAAGAGAGCCACTCGCTGTTCGAACGCGAGGGCATCGACGCCTATGCCGCGTTCCAGCGCGCGCGCGAGGACGACATCCTGCGGCCCGGCATCGCTTTCCCGCTGGTGCGCAAGCTGCTCGCGCTCAACCACGGCGCGCCGTCGGAGGCGCCGCGGGTCGAGGTGATCCTGATCTCGCGCAACTCCGCCGACAGCGGGCTGCGCATCTTCAATTCGATCGCCCACCACGGCCTGTCGATCAAGCGCGCGGCCTTCAGCAACGGCGCGCCGCCGTTTCCCTACATCCGTCCGTTCGGCGCCGATCTGTTCCTGTCGGCCAACGCCCAGGACGTGACCGCCGCGCTGGAAGCCGGCATCGCCGCAGCGACCCTGCTGCCGGCCGCGCCGAGCTCCAAGCTCGCCCCGCATCTGCCGCCGGACCAACTGCGCATCGCCTTCGACGGCGACGCGGTGATCTTCGACGACGAAGGCGAACGGGTCTCGCGCGAAGGCGGGCTGGCTGCGTTCGCCGAACACGAGCGCAACCACGCCGGCGAGCCGCTGTCGGGCGGGCCGTTCCGCGGCTTCCTCGACGCGCTGCACCGCTTGCAGGCGGCGTTCCCGGTCGGCCAGGACGCGCCGATCCGCACCGCGCTGGTGACCGCGCGCTCGGTGCCCGCGCACGAGCGGGTGATCCGCACGCTGCGCGAGTGGGACATCCGCCTGGACGAGGCGCTGTTCCTCGGCGGCCGCGCCAAGGGGCCGTTCCTGGAGGCGTTCGGCGCGGACATCTTCTTCGACGATTCGGAGAACAACATCGCCTCGGCGCGCGGGCATGTGGCGGCGGGGCATGTGCCGCACGGGGTCGCGAATCGTTGAGCGTTCGCGTGGTTGCGGTTGCGCCCTGTAGGAGCGGCGCGAGCCGCGACTGCGGCACTTCGACTACGCCGAAACCTTCGCAACAGGTGCATTGCCGCGGTCGCGGCTCGCGCCGCTCCTACAGGGGGCGGCCGCAACCTTCGTCGGGTGCCGAAACGACGCGAGCCACGCTTGGGGCGTGGCTCGCGCGGCGGTTGCGACGGCGCGGTCGCGGCTTACGCCGCTCCTACCTTGAACGCCTCGCTCAGTCCCAGGACTTCTTGACGATCATGTCTTCGCGGCAGGTGCCGGCCTTGCACTCGCGGGCGCGGTCGCGCAGGTACTCGGTGCGCTCGCGGTTGACGCGGTAGTTGCAGTCGACGTTGATGCTGCCCGAATTCTCGCAGCTGGCGTCGCGGTGCTTGATCCACTGCAACTGGGTGTCCTTGAGCCTGCTCTTGGCCGGTTCCTTGGCCACGCCGCGCAGGTCGTTGTAGGCGGCGTTGAGTTCCTTGTCCGACTCCAGGAACAGCTTGGCGAAGCAATAGGTCTTGTCGTAGCTGGTCCGGTACTTGTCGCACTCGCCTTGGGCGTGGGCGGCGCTGGCGCTGAGGCCGAGCAGGGCGAAGGCGAGGGCGGGGAAGATCGTTTTCATGGCGTTCCAGTCCAAGTCGTGTGGCGTTGACGATCGGGGCCGGGCATGCCTGTCCGGCGGCCGCCGCGCGGGGGGCGGCGGATCGGGTGCAAGGTAGGGCGCGGCCGCGGCGAACGCAAGCCGCGCGGGCGCGGTAGCGGGACGGGCGGTCGGAGCGTCGCGCATCGCCCGAACTGCGAAAACGTGCGGCGTTCTGCCGCGGCCCGCGCCGGCCGCGCGCCTCTACCCTTACCCGCATCCCGCCGCCGCCATCGCGGCCCGCGTCGCGCCCGCGTCCGTTCCGGCCCGCCGCCGCGGCTTCCGACTTCCCTTGCGAACCCTCCCGATGACTCTGCGAACCCTGGCGCTGCGCTGCGCCGTCCTTCAAGCGCTCGGCCTGCACGGCGCGCTCGCCGCCGAGGCGCCGGCCGGGCGCGTCGATCCCGCCCAGACCCTCGACGCGGTCGTCGTCACCGCTGCGCCCGTCTCGGCGCTGACCTTCGAACTCGACCCGAAACTGCCGCGGCAGCCGGTGCCGGCCAGCGACGGCGCCGATTACCTCAAGACCGTTCCCGGCTTCACCGCGATCCGCAACGGCGGCACCAACGGCGATCCGGTGCTGCGCGGGATGTTCGGTTCGCGGCTCAACCTGCTCAGCAACGACGGCAGCATGCCCGGCGCGTGTCCAGCGCGCATGGACAACCCCCTGTCGTACGTGTCGCCGGAAACCTACGACCGCGTCGTCGTGGTCAAAGGCCCGCAGACGGTGCTGTGGGGGCCGGGCGCCTCGGCCGGCACCGTGCGTTTCGTCCGCCGCACCGAAGCGTTCGAGCGCCCCGGCGTGCGCGCGAACGGCAGCGCGCTCGGCGGTTCGTTCGGCCGCAACGATCAGCGCGTGGATATCGTCGCCGGCGCGCCGCTGGGCTTCGCCCGGCTCGCCGCCAATCGCTCCGAAGCCGACGACTACGACGACGGCAACGGCCAACCCGTGCCGTCGTCGTGGAAGAAGTGGAACGCCGACGCGAGCGTGGGCTGGACGCCCGACGCCGACACCGTGGTCGAACTCGCCGCGGGCGCCGGCGACGGCGAAGCGCGCTACGCCGGCCGCAGCATGGACGGCGCGCGCTTCAAGCGCGAGAGCTACAGCGTGCGCGCGGAGAAAAAGAACTTCGGCGGGCGCCTGAGCGCGCTGGAAGCCAACGCGTTCTACAACTACGCCGATCACGTGATGGACAACTACAGCCTGCGCGAGCCCAACCCGATGAGCGCGATGCCGATGCCGGTGGCCGCGAACGTGGACCGGCTCACCGTCGGCGGGCGCGCGGCGGCGAGCTGGCGCTGGACTTCGCTGGATCTGACCGCGGGCGTCGATGGACAGCGCAGCCGCCATCGCGAGCGCAGCGGCCTGGGCCGCGACACGTATCGGGCCGCGCCGTGGAGCGCCGATGCGCGGTTTTCCACCGTCGGCGCGTTCGCCGAGGCGACCTGGCGCGCGAGCGCGTCGAGCCGGCTCGCGTACGGCGCGCGCATCGACCGCGCGCGCGTCGAGGACCAGCGCGCGACCGCGGGCATGATGGCCCTGCCCAATCCGACCTTCGGCGAAACCCGGCGCGAGAGCTTGCCCAGCGGCTTCGTCCGCTACGAACGCGATCTGGCCGGCTCGCGCGCCGGCTGGTACGCCGGCATCGGCCACGTCGAACGCATGCCCGACTACTGGGAACTGTTTTCGCCGAACCTCGGCCCGGCCGGCGCGCC
The DNA here is from genome assembly GCF_018847975.1 of Lysobacter sp. K5869. Taxonomy (NCBI): domain Bacteria; kingdom Pseudomonadati; phylum Pseudomonadota; class Gammaproteobacteria; order Lysobacterales; family Lysobacteraceae; genus Lysobacter; species Lysobacter sp. K5869. The sequence goes on from NZ_CP072597.1 coordinate 3,781,111, forward strand.
GAACGCGTTCGCCGGTATCGCGCCGGAGAAAACCACGCAGTTGGACGTGGGTTTCCAGTACAAGAGCGAGCGCGTGGATGCGTGGGTGTCGGCCTATGCCGGCCGGATCGGCGACTACATCCTGTTCGCGTATCAGCCCGGCGGGATGATGGGAACGATGAGCCGCGCGCGCAACGTGGACGCGCGCATCCGCGGCGCCGAAGCCGGCGCGGATTGGCGGCCGGCCGAACATTGGAAGCTCGGCGCGACCCTGGCCTACGCCTGGGGCGAGAACCGCAGCGACGGCGGCGCGCTGCCGCAGATGCCGCCGCTGGACGCCAAGCTGACGTTGAACTACGACGACAAACGCTGGAATTTCGGCGCCTTGCTGCGCGCCTCGGCGAAGCAGACCCGCATCGCCGTCGGCCAAGGCAACGTCACCGGACAGGACATCGGCCGCAGCCGCGGCTTCGCGGTGTTCTCGCTCAACGGCGGCTACCGCTTCAGCGACCGCGCGCGCCTGAGCGCCGGCCTGGACAACGTGTTCGACCGCGCCTACAGCGAACACCTCAACCTCGCCGGCAGCGCCGACTTCGGTTATCCCGCCGAGCCGGTAAGGATCAACGAACCGGGGCGTTCTGCGTGGGTGAAGCTCGACGTGTCCTACTGAAGCGCGGCGCGGCTCAAGGCAGCATCTTGTCCAACGGCAAGCGCACGTCGGTGACGCGCCAGCTCAAGCCGTCGCGGGTCAGCACGAACACCACCGGATCGCCGTCGGCGTTGGCGACCGTCGCGGTGAAGCGCGACGGCGATTCGAAGCGATAGCTCAGATGCTTGAGCGGCTCGGCCGGCGGCACCTGTGCGTAGGCGTCGCGGCGCGGCTCGCGCGGATCGAAGCGCTTGAGCAGGTTGCGGCCTTCCAGCACCGCGCCGATCCCGACCGGCGTGGCGATGGCGTCGACCGCGGTGCCGGCCACGCCGCTGGCGAGGTTCAGGCCGATCGCGCCGAGCAGGCTGGATTGCGTGTCCGGGCCGGCGCGGCGGACCAGGTAGTCGTCGACCTGCGCCTTCAGGCTCAAGCGCAGCGCGGCGAAGTCGACGTGCTTGGACAACTCGCCGGTGTTGCCTTCCTTGACCGCGGCGCGGATCGCGCGGACGGTCATGAACGGGCCGGCGGCGACGTAGCCGATCAGCAGCGCGGCGATCAGGACGAGGGCGGCGATCCATTTCTTCATGTGCGGCGATCCTGGGCAGAGGCCGTCAGAGTAGTCGGGTCGCGGCGCGGCGGCATGAAGGGCGGCTTAGCCTTGCTTCTTCCGTCGGCGCCGGCCGAAGGGAGCGCAAGGCCGCGACGGCGCCCCCAAAAGGGCGGATGAAGGCGCGGCCCTCATCCAACCCCCATTCCGGCCCGACGTTCGGGCCTTCGGCGCTGCGCGAGCCGATGGCTCGCGAGCGCAGCCCTCACCCGCGTCGCGGGGAGGGGACTTCCAGCGAATCGCTCGCTATGCGACGTCCGATCAGCGTCCGACCCGAGCCACCCGCTGCCGCCGCTCGATCGGCGCCAACCGGCTCTGATCGTTGAGCTCGACATCGCGCAACTCGAACGGCGCGCCATAGCCCTTGGGCAGTTGCGCGCGGTCGAACGCGAGCTCGATCCGCGCCGCGCCGCCGTCGACCCACTGCGCGCTGTGCGCGATCATCACCGGCCGCAACTGGCGCTGGGCGTCGCTCGCGTACAGCGTGCCGCGCACCTCGTAGCGTCCCGGCGAGGCGGCGCGCAGCGGCAGGGCGAAGCTCAGCGCGCGCGCGTCGAAGGCATAGGCGCCGTCGAGCTTGGCGGTGGGCTGGGCCACGGCCAGCGCGGTGCGCGCGTCGCGCTGGACGGTGCCGTCGCCGGCGAACACCTGCACTTCCCACAGGCCCGCCGGTTCGTCGCCGGCGTCGCGCGGCAGCGGCACCGCGCCGCGCAGCTTGCCGTCGCCGCCGGCCTTCAGCGTCAGCGGCCAGCTGCGTCCGGACGGCGCCACCAGCAGCGCGCCGCCTTCGGTCTTGAGCGCGCTCTTGCCGCGCTGCAGATCGACTTCGATCTCGCGCGAGCCGCCGGCCAGCGCATGGTCGCGGTTCAAGCGCGCGAACAGGCGCACGTCGCTGTTGGGCTCGAACACGTGCACGACGTAGCGGCCGCGCGCCTGCGCGACCTGCACCGCGTACGGCCCGGGCGCGGCGTCGGCGGCGAGCTGCACCGCCGCGGTGCCGGCGCCGACCGCGAGCCCGGCGGCCTGCAACTGTTCGGCGCCGGTGCGCTTGAGCGCGCCGACGGGTTGGCCGGCGCGGGTGATGCGCACCGAGTCGGCGGCGACCTGCGCGGCGCCGGCGACCGGGCTGACCCGGATCAACGCGCCCGGCGCGCTGGTGGCGACCTGCAGTCCGCGCTGCAGCGCGGCGCCGTCGGTTTCCTGCCAGTACTCGCGGCTTTCCACCGCTTCGGGCGCGGGATCGGCGACGAGCGCGGCGTGCGGATCCAGCGCCCAGGAGAAGCGCACCGGCGCGCGTTCGGCCGCGGCCTTGGGCGCGGCGACGACCGCCAGGCGCTGCGGGATCTGATCGTTCTTGGCCGCTGGCAGCATCGGCGCGTCGGCGGCGTTGGCGTGGCCCGCGGCGACGAGCAGGGCGAGGGACAGAATCGTTCGCATGGTCGGCGTCCTCACGGGGTCATGTCGTTGCGCAGGATGGTGTTGAGGTTGAAGCAAGCGCGCCGGCTCTGGTTGTGGCTCAGCGGCTCGGCGTCGGCGGTGCGCTGCTTGTCCTGGAACCACACCGTGCCCGCGGCCGATTGGCTGGTGCAGTTGAGGAAGCCGTCGGAGCAGCTGTTCAACCAGTTCTGCGTGGTCTCCAACCCGACGTTCTCGGTGTAGCCGCCGCAGTAGCTGTCGCTGTCGAACGGCGAGGAATCGACATCGGTGCCGACCACGCTGCGGAACGGCTTGGGCAGCGCGGGACGGCCGGCGGTGCCGTAGAGATTGTTGGCGTTGTAGGTCGCCATCCAGCTGACCTGCTGCATCTTCACCGCGTCGGACTTGTAGCCCAGCAGCCAGCCCACCGCCTGCTCGAAGGCGTTGCCGTTCATCGCCGCGTCGGCCAGCGGCGTGCCGGCGGAGGAGGGCGCCAGCGCGTTGACCCGCACGATCTTGGAAATGATGTTCGGATAGCGGCTGTCGTAGGTCGGGTTGGACATGATCCAGCGCATCACGTTGCCGCCGTTGGAGTGGGTGATCACGATCATCTGCGTGATGCCCTTGGCGTTGATGAAATCGGTGAGCTGCTGGGCCAGGCAACCGGCGGCGCGGCTGTCCCACATGTATTGCTCGAAATCGCAATTGACCACGACGTAGTTGGCCGGATTGGCGAGGCCTTGGCGCACGCTGTCGACCATCGTCGGCTGCCAATAGTCCTGATACGCGTTGGTTTGGCTGCCGGTGCCGTGGACGAAGGCGACGCCGGTGACGGCGCCGGCGGCGAACGGCGCGAGCGCCAAGGACGCGGCGACGAGCAACGCGGCGGCGCGCGGCCGCGGCGTGGTGCGGTGTTGGTGCATGACCTCTCCCCGATGGGCCGCGGACGCGATCCCGGCGCGTTCCTCGCGCCCGTCCCCGGTCGATGTGGCCGCGCGCTCCTGCGCGGCGATCGCCACGAGCATACGTTCGCGAATGTTGCTGTCATGCGGCGTTGCGGCATGCCGATGGGCGGAAACGTGATCGGGTTCTGCGCGTGTGCGGAAGCGGCGCACAATTGGCGAAAGCGCGAACGCAAGTGGGCGACGCGCGCCATCGCGCTGCGGCGAACGCGATGGCGGCGCAGCGACGGGCCGGCGCACGCATCGCGTCCGCGCGGCGTTCTTCCGCGGCCTCAGTCGTAGTAGGCCGGCGCGAGCTTGAAGGTCTTCCACACGTCTGGATCGTGCCCCGGCACCAAGGTCGCTCCGTTGCGCTCGGCCAGCGCGCGCAGCTTGCGCACCGAGCGCACCGCATCGACCACCGAGGCGACGAAGCCGGGCAGGGCCTTTTCGTTCCAGTGATCCATCGTGTAGACGGCGTCGCCGGCCAGCAGCATCGGGCCGCTGTGTTCCAGCGTGACCAACACCGACTGATGGCCGAGCGTATGCCCCGGCGTGAACACCGTGCGCAGCACTCCGTCGCCGTACAAGTCGAACGGGTCGCCGGCTTCGCCTTCGAGCAGCTGCCAACGCAGTCCCGAGCGATCGAAATCCTTGCGTGCATAAGCGCCGGCGGCGAACCAGTCGGGGGCGAAGGCGTACTCGTACTCGCGCCGCTGGACGAGGTGGGTGGCGTTCGGAAAACGGCCGACGGCGCCGCTGTGATCGGAGTGCAGGTGCGAGAGCACGACGTAGCGGATGTCCTCGGGCGCCAGCCCCAACGCCGCCAGTTGCGCGATGCAGCCTTGCTCCGGGCGCATCACCGGCCGGTAGGCGTCGACCGCGTCGCCCCAATAAGCGCGCGGATCGGCCAGCCCTTCGGCGGCGAGGCCGCCGTCGACGACGACGTTGCCCTTGGGGTGGATCAGCAGGAACCACGGCACCGGAATTTCGAAGTCCGCGCCGCAGCCTTGATTCATCTTGATGTCGTGGACCTTGCACTGTTGGCTGCCGGATTGCAGCAAGTAAAGCCTGATATCGTTCATGTGGGTTTCCGCCGATGAGCTGAAGTCCGCGCCGCGCGTGGTCGCGACGGCGATGCGCGAATTCTCATGAGCGCGCTCCGGCTCCGGTAGGCCGCGCGCTCCGTTTTCACCTATCGGAACGAGCGATAGATCGGCTATGGACTATTTGGCGGCGATGCGGGTGTTCGTGCGCGTGGTCGAGCGCGGCAGCATGTCGGCGGCGGCGCGCGACCTGGGCATCGGCCAGCCCGCGGTGAGCGAACGGATCGAGCGGCTGGAAGCGCAGCTGGGCGCGCGCCTGTTGCGGCGGAACACGCGCTCGATTTCGCTGACCGACGCCGGCGCCGGATTCTACGAACGCAGCAAGGCCGCGATCGAAGCGGCGGACGAGGCCTTGCGCGAGGTGCGCAAGGATTTGCCGCTGCGCGGCAGCGTGCGCATCGCCGCGCCGCACGGGCTGGGCGAGACGGTGTTGCCGGCGCTGTTGCTGCGCTTGCGCCGGGAGTGCCCGCAGTTGCGGATCGATCTGGTGCTCAACGACCGCGTGGTCGATCCGGTCACCGAGGGCGTGGACGTGTCGCTGCGCCTGGGCGGCCCGGGCGAGGGCCACTTCGTCGCGCGCAAGCTCGGCCACGTGCGCCGCGTTTTGGTGGCGTCGCCCGACTATCTCGAACGGCACGGCGAGCCGGCGACGCCGGACGATCTGGTGCGGCATCCGTTCGCGCGCGTCTCGGGCTTGTTCAACAACGGCCGGCTGACGCTGCGCACGGCGCAGCGGCGCACGGTCGCGGCCGTGATCGATACCGTGCTGAGCGTGAGCCATGGTCGGCCGCTGCACGCGCTGTTGCTCGGCGGCGCGGCGATCGGCGTGCTGCAGGAGCCGGTCTGCCGCGAGGATCTGGCGGCCGGGCGATTGCGCAGGGTGCTGCCGGAATTCGCCGTGCCCGGCTTCGATCTGCATGTGCTGTACGGCGCGGACAAGCCGGCGCCGCAGCGGATCAAGACGGTCGTGGCGCTGTTGCAGAAGGAATTGCCGGCGCTCGTATGACCCGGGCGTCCGCCGGTGCCGCGGCCGCGAGTCTCAACACAATTTCAAGGTCTGCGCGTGTGCGTCCAATGCCAGGCAGACGCGTTCCAGCACCGGCGGCGGCAGGCGCAGCCGAATGAGCGCGGCGGCGCGGCGATAGTCGCCGAAATCCGCCGGCACCACGATGCGCCGATGGCCCGGGCCGTGCAGCACCATGCCGCCGCCCGGAAAGCTCATCGTGCGCACCTGCGGCCAGCGCAGGCGGCGGGTGCGGGAAAACCAGGCTTGGGTGGTGATGCCGGTGATGCCGATCTTGATCCGGCGGGTCAGCGTGCGGCAGACCGCGGCCAGCGCCAGGGCGGCGCACGCCGTCAGCGCGAGGCCGCCGAGCGCTCCCGGCGCGAACGTCGAGTACGTCAGCGCCGACAACGCGCAAACGGCGAGGGCCGCGGCGGCGGCGCGCAGGCCGTCGAATGCGTCGATGCGCAGGCACACGGTGTCGTCCGACAGTCCGGCGAAGCGCTCGGGAGCCTGCGGGCCGGCGGGCGCCGCGTCGTGTGGGTTGCGATGCGGGTGAGTCGCGCCTGCGGCGTCCGTCGCCGCCGGCGCTGCCGCGCGATCGCGAAAATCGCCGGAGCGCTCGCGCCGCAGCGCGACACGCAGCGGACGGACGTTGGCGGGGGCGAGATCGCCCGTGGAGCGGGTCGCGTCGCTGCTGGCGGATTGGAACGACATCATCCTGTTGCATCCGGCGATGAGGGCGCCGAGCGCCGCGAAGACGGATGCTCTCGCATCGCGCTCAAGCGAGGCTCCGCAGCGAGCGATAAGGGGAGCGACCGTCGTCGACGGAAACTGCGAACTGCGTCGACTGTACGCGATGGGCTCAGGGCAGGGGAGAGCTCGGCCTATCGGATTCGTCTGAAAATTCGCCGCCGTGGGAAGGCGCGATGGGATGCAGGATTTGCGTGCTGCGTTCGCTGCGCCGCGGCTTGCCCGCGCGCGCCGCCATAGCAGCGCTGCGGGCGCCTTCGTCCGCCGCTCTTTGCGATCCCTCGAACCGCCGCCGCTCAGAATTCCAGATCCAGCGCCGCGCACAGGTAATCGGTGAACGGCGCCAGCCCGCTCAAATCCTTCTGCAGCGTCGACAGCAGGCGCGGACCGGTCATGGTCGCGGCGTCGATATCGCGGTAAGCGACGAAGTTCTTGCGCTTGAGATCGTCGGCGAACTCGAACTCCGGCGGGAAGCCGCGCGGCGCGCGGGTCAGCATCTCGCTGTCGTCCAGGTCGTAGCGCTTGCGGAACTTCGGGTCGTGCGCCGCGGCCTTCCAGCTGCCGGGGTTGTCGAACACGAAGTGGCGGATCTTGCGCAAGCTCTCGGGCTGCGGATGCCACACGCCGGAGGCGACGAAGCACTCGTCCACGCCCAGGTGGATGTAGAACGACGGCGCCTCGACCTGCCGCCCGCGCTCATGGAACAGCCGCGCGCCCTGCCAGGTCTTGTACGGCGCCTTGTCGTTGGCGAAGCGGGTGTCGCGCTGGATGCGGAACAGCGAACCGCCGACGTTCTTGGGCTCGCTGCGGTAGTGCTCGCTGACTTCGGCCAGCGCCGGCTGCAAATCGCCGAGCAGGCGCAGGAACGGCCCGCGCACGTGCTCGTCGTAGGCGTCCTTGTGCGCGTGGAACCACTCGCGGTTGTTGTTGCGCGCCAGCGAGCGCAGGAACTTGAAGCTGGCGTCGGAGAAGTAGGAGGGCATGGGATGGGAGTTGGCGGATAGGAGATAGGAGATAGCGAAAAGCGAGGCAACGATAAAGAGTGGTCGGTTAAGCGCCGATTCGCGGCAGGGACTGGCGGCTTCGGCTATCTCCTAGCTCCTATCCGCTACCTCCTGCTTTACCCATGCAACTCCCGCCAAATCCCCCGTCCCCAATCCTCCAGCCGGTCCAGCAGCGCCTGCTTGGCGCCGTCTTCGCCGGCCAGGGCGCGCACTTGCCGCAGTTCCTCGGCGAAGCGCGGGAAGCTGTATTCGGACAGGCCGGATTCGCCGTCCAAGCGGTGGCGGCGGTAGGCGTCCCAGCGCTCGCGTTCGGCCGCGCTCAGCGTCTGCGGCCAGTTGCGGGCGCGGTAGCGGAACAGCAACTCGGGCAGGCGCGCGTCGCGGAACTCGAACGCGGCCTGCGCCAATTCCTCGGGGGCGGTGGCGCGGACGTTGCGGAACAATCGCTTGTCGCCGTCGCCGATGAAGGCGTCGTAGAGCGAGGCGTCGGCGTCGGAGGGCGCGCGCGCGGCGTCGTTGGCGTAGACCCGGCGCACCTTCTCGACCAGTTCCGGGCCGGCTTCGCGCAGTTGCGCGGCGCGGTATTCGGCGCGCACCGGGTCGATGCTCAGGCGCTCGAAATCGTCGGGGCGCAGGTGGTTCCAGGCGATCAGCGCCGGGCAGCGGTTGAGGTGCACTTCCTTGAGCGCGACGCGTTCCTCGCCTTCGGGCAGGTCGGCGGTCGGAGTGTAGAGGCGGTCGGCGATGTCGTCCGGGGCCAGGGTCAGCAGCGCTTGCGGGTCTTGCTCCAGATCGAACACGACGATGCGGCTATCGATGCGCGGATGCCGCGCCAGCGGAATCACCGGCGCCGCGCACAGCCGCGCGGCGGGGTAGCGCGAGGACACGTGCAGCGCGGGCTGCATCGCGATGGGGTCGATCAGGCTGGCGGCGAAGCGCTTGTCGCGCAGGCGCAGCGCGTACTCCCACAGCCGCGGCTGGGCCTGCTTGAACTTGCGCGCGATGCCGATCAGCGCGCGCACGTCCGACAGCGCCTCGTGCGCGTCGCCGATGCGTACATCGTTGGCGGTGGCCAGATGCTCGAGCTTGAACGAGGTGTAGCCGTCCTCGCGCAGCGGCCATTCCAGACCTTCCGGCCGCAACGCGCGCGCCAGGCGCAGCACGTCGAGCAAGTCCCAGCGCGAGTTGCCGTTGCGCCATTCGCGCTCGTAGGCGTCGTAGAAATTGCGGAACAGCCCGTAGCGCACGAACTCGTCGTCGAAGCGCAGCGAGTTGTAGCCGGCGGTGCAGGTCTCCGGCCGGGCCATTTCCTCGAAGATCAGGGCGAAGATCTCGGCTTCGCCGACGCCGTCGCGCAGCGCGTCCTGCGGCGCGATGCCGGTGATCAGGGTCGCCATCGGCGAGGGCAGCAGATCGTCGGCGGGTTTCACGAACACGCTGATCGGCGCTTCGACCTCGTTGAGATCGGCGTCGGTGCGCATCGCCGCGAACTGGGCGATGCGGCTGGTGCGCGGATCGGCGCCGAAGGTTTCCAGGTCGTAGAACAGGAAGCTCGCGGGCATGTCAGGCGTCCGCCGGCAGCGGACCCAGGCGCTCGCGCACGGCGGCGTCGACGGCGTTCCAGTCCAGGGTGTCGAGGCGGTCGTGGCCGCGGGTGAGTTCCACCAGCAGCTCGCGCTGGCGCTGGCCGCGCTCGAACGCGACTTCGTAGGGCATGCGATGGAAGGTCACCATCGCGTAGCGCGGCATGAAGCGGTCGGGATGGCGCTGGGCCAGCTCGTGTTCGAGCGCGCGCTGCAGCAGGTAATCGTCGTCGTCGACGCGGTCGCGCATTTCCAGGTAGTTCTCCAGCGCCATCGCCTGGATCGCGCGCGCGCTCGGCAGGCGCTGGCGCTGGAACGCGGCGAAGGCTTCGGCGCGGTCGCCGCCGGCGAGCAGGCGTTCGGCCAGGGCCACGCAGTCCTCGAACGCGCAGTTCATGCCCTGGCCGTGGAACGGCACCATCGCGTGCGCGGCGTCGCCGAGCAGCACGGCGCGGTCGTCCAGATGCCAGCGGTCGAGGTAGAGCGTGGCGAGCAGGCCGGCCGGATTGCGCTCGAAGTCGCGCTCCAGTTCCGGGATCAGCGGCAAGGCGTCGGCGAAATCGCGCTGGAACAAGGCCCGCGCCTGGGCGCCGTCGCGGATGTTGGCGAAGCTCGGATCGCCCTCGTTGGGCAGGAACAAGGTGACGGTGAAGGTGCGCTCGTCGTTGGGCAGGGCGATGCACATGTAGCGCCCGCGCGGCCAGATGTGCAGCGCGTTGGGCTCGATGCTGAAGCCGCCGTCGGGCGCGGGCGGGATTTCCAGTTCCTTGTACGAATGGCCGAGGAACTCGGTGCGTTCGCCCAGATCGGCGACCCGGCCCATCGCCGAGCGCAACGCCGAGCCCGCGCCGTCGGCGCCGACCAAGCTGTCGAACGCGACCTCGTGCAGGCTGCCGTCGCGATCGTCCTCGAAGCGGGCGATGCGCGCGTCGAAGTCCACGCCCGACAGGCCGCGATGGAAATGCAAATTAGCGCCGGCTTCCTGCGCGATCTGCAACAGGATCAGATTGAGCTCGCCGCGGTGCACCGACCAGATCACTTCGCTGTCGTCGCGGCCGTAGCGCTGCAGGTCGGTGCGCCCGTCGAGGAAATGCACCATGCGCCCGCGCATCATCACCGCTTGCGCCATCACCGCCTCGTCCGCGCCGGCCAACCGCAGCGCATGGCGCCCGCGCTCGGCCAGGGCGAGATTGATCGAGCGCCCGCCCTGATAGCCCTTCAGGCGCGGATCGCCGCGTTTTTCGTACACGTCCACGCGCCAGCCGCGGCGGGCGAGCAGGGTGGCGAGCAGCGCGCCGGCGAGGCCGGCGCCGATGAGGGTGATGTGTTGGGGGGCGGTGGCCGTAGCGTTCAAGGAACCGATCCTGCGGAGGATGTGGGGAGCGTAAGCGGTCGCGGCGCGCGGGTCACGCGTCGCGCCACTGCTCCACGGCGGCGACGAAGCGCACGATGTCGCCATGCGTGTTGTACAGCGGCGCCGGCGAAATGCGGATCACGTCGGGTTCGCGCCAATCGCCGAGCACGCCGCGGCGGGCGAGGTCGTCGAACAGGTCGCGGCCGGCGGCGCGCCCGCTCAGGCCGCGGCCGCCGATCACGCGCAGCGACAGTTGGCAGCCGCGCTGGGCCGGGTCGGCCGGGGTCACGATGTCGAGGGTTTCGCTCAGGCGCGCGCGGATCAGCGCTTCCAGGTAGCCGGTCAAGCGCAGCGACTTCTCGCGCAGCGCGCGCATGCCGACCCGGTCGAACAGGTCCAGCGAGGCGCGCAGCGGGGCGAGGCCGAGGATCGGCGGGTTGCTGAGCTGCCAGCCTTCGGCGCCCGGCGTCGGCGCGAACTCCGGGCCCATGCGGAAGCGGGTCGAACTCTCGTGGCCCCACCAGCCGGCGAAGCGCGGGCGGTCGGTGCGCGCGTGGCGTTCGTGGACGAAGCAGCCGGCGACCGCGCCGGGGCCGGCGTTGAGGTATTTGTAGTGGCACCACACCGCGAAGTCGGCGCCGCTGTCGTGCAGGTTCGGTTCGAGGTTGCCGACGCCGTGGGCGAGGTCGAAGCCGCACAGCGCGCCCTGCGCGTGCGCGAGCGCGGCGATGCGCTTGAGGTCGAAGGCCTGCCCGGTGCGGTACTGCACGCCCGGCCACAGCACCAGCGCCAGGCGCGGGCCGTGTTCGGCGATGGCGCGCTCGATGCTGTCCATCGAGATCAAGCCGCCCGGGCCGTCGGGCTGCAGTTCGATCAGGTCGGTGTCGGGATTGAAGCCATGGAAGCCGACCTGCGATGCCATCGCGTAACGGTCGGACGGGAACGCACCGGCCTCCATCAGGATCGCCGGACGCTCGCGGGTCGGGCGGTAGAAGCTGACCATCATGAAGTGCAGGTTGGCGGTCAGCGAGTTCATCGCCACCACTTCGTGCGGCAGCGCGCCGACCAGACGCGCCAGCGGCTCGCGCACCAGTTCGTGATAGGGCATCCACTGCGCCTGACCCGTGAAATGGCCCTCCACCGCCTCCATCGCCCATTTGTCCAGCACTTCCTCGACGTGCGCGCGTGCGCCGCGCGGCTGCAGGCCGAGCGAGTTGCCGACGAAGTACGCCTGTTCCTGCTCGCCGTGGCGCGGGATCAGGAATTCGTGGCGCAGCGTGGGCAGCGGGTCGGCGGCGTCGAGCGCGGCGGCGTGGGCGGGGGTGTGCAGGTCGGTCATAAGCTCGTTGCGTGGTTCGGTGCGTGGGCGGAGGAAGCGGCGGGTCAGCCCGACGCGCGGGACGGTTCGCCGGAAGCGGTTCGGTAGCGCCGGTGCAGCGCGCGCACCCAATCCGAATGCAGGTGCAAGGCGTCGCTTTCGTAGATCAGCGCGGCGTCGTCGGCGAGATACGCGGCCAGCTCGGCGTGGCCGCTGGCCTGCATGGCCGCGACGAACACCGCCTGCCGCAGCCGCGCGGACTCGGCTTGCGCGGCTTGCACGCGTTCGACCGCCAGCCGTTGCTTGTGGCTCTGCAGCGCGGCGTCGGCGCGGGTCCACTCGCCGTCGAACGGCGCGCGGTCGCGCTGATCCAGATACGCGTCGACGGCCTTGTCGCCTTCGTCGGCGACGCGCTCGGCCCAGTCGCGCAAGGTCGCGAGCAAGTCGTGCGGGTCCAGCGGCGGCGGTGCGTGCGGCGCGGCCGGGCTCATGCGGCCGCGCTCACGCGAACCGCGACAAAGGCAGGCCCAGCCATTCCAGCGCGGTGCCGTGGTACAGCCGCGCCTGTTCGGCTTCGGGCAGGTTCAGCGACGCGATGCCGGCGCCGGGCGTTTGCTCGCCGAGCGGGAAGGGATAGTCGGTGCCGAGCATCACCCGCGACACGCCGCAGGTGTCGAGCAGATAGCGCAGCGCGCGCGGATCGGCCACCCACGAGTCGAAGTACAGCTTGGACAGGTAATCGCGCGGATTGCGCGGGTTGTCGGTGGCGACCAGATCCGGGCGCATGTTGAAGCCGTGCTCGATCCGGCCGATGGTGTAGGGGAAGCTGCCGCCGCCGTGGGCCATGCAGATCTTCAGCTTCGGCAACCGCTCCAGCACGCCGCCGAACACCAGGCAGCAGGCCGCGCGCGATTGCTCGGCCGGCATGCCGACCAGCCACGGCAGCCAGTACTTGGGCATGCTCGGCGTTCCCATCATGTCCCAGGGATGCACCAGGATCGCCGCGCCGAGTTCGCTGGCGGCCTGGAAGAACTCGAACAATTCCGGCGCGTCGAGGTTCCAGTCGCCGATGTGGCTGCCGATCTGCACGCCCTGCAGGCCGAGCTGATCCATGCAGCGCTCCAACTCCTGCACGGCCAAGCGCGGCGATTGCAGCGGCACGGTGCCGATGCCGGCGTAATGGCGCGGGTAATCGCGGCAGGCCTGGGCCATGTGATCGTTGAGCGCCTGATGCAGCTCCAGCGCCTGATTGGCCTTGGCCCAGTAGCTGAACATCACCGGCACGGTGCTGATGACCTGCACCTGCACGCCGAAGCGCGCGTAATCGTCGATGCGCTCTTGCGGGTCCCAGGTCTTGGACCAGATCTCGCGGAAGAACTTGCCGTCCTTGTAGATGCGGTGGCGGCCGTCGTCGGTGTGATGGATCACCGGAAAACGGTCGTCGCCGAACTTGCGCGCCAGATCGGGCCAGTCGCGCGGCAGGTAATGGGCGTGGGTGTCGATCTTGAGCATCGCCGCCTCAGGTGTCGGGCATCGCGTAGCGCGCCGGCGCCGGGTTCAGGTGACCGCATTGCGCGCAGGTGCGGTGCTCGCGCGAGGCGTAGAAGCGGTCGAACACCGGCGGGAAGTCGGTCTCGATGTTGCGCAGCTTGAAGAACTCTTCGTACAGCTTGTGGTTGCAGCGCTCGCAAAACCACATCAGGCCGTCGTCTTCGTGCTCCAGGCGCTTGCGCTCGATCACCAGACCGACCGAGTCGGGCATGCGCTGCGGCGAGTGCGGCACGCGCGCGGGCAGCAGGAAGATCTCGCCGGCGCGGATCGGGATGTCGCGCACCGCGCCGTCCTCCTGGATGCGCAGCACCATCTCGCCTTCGAGCTGGTAGAACCACTCCGGGCCTTCGTCCCAGTGGTAATCGGTGCGCTGGTTCGGGCCGCCGACCACCATGACGATGAAATCGCCGACGTAGATCGTTTTGTTGCCGACCGGCGGTTTGAGCAGGTGGCGGTGTTCTTCGATCCAGGCTTGCAGGTTCAGCGGTCCGGGCAGCATGGCTTACTCCTTGGCCGCCTGCGCGGGCAGGCGGGCGACGCATTTGAGTTCGATCGCGATCGGCGTCGGCAGCGCGACGATGCCGAGCGTAGTCCGGCACGGCGCGCGGTCGATGTCGGGGAAATACTCGGCCCACAGCGCGTTGTACGCGGCGAAGTCGCGGGCCATGTCGGTCAGGTACACCGTCACGTCGACCAGATCGTCCCAGCCCGCGCCGCTGGCCTCCAGCACCGCGCGCACGTTGGCGAACACCGAGCGCGTCTGCAGCTCGATGTCGTAGGCGATCAGGCGGCCCTGGGCGTCGTGGACGTTGCCGGGCACCGCGTTGCTGGCCGCGTCGCGCGGGCCGACCCCGGACAGGAACAGCAAGTCGCCGACCCGGCGCGCGTGCGGGTACAGCCCGACCGGTTTGGGCGCGTTGCCGGTGCGGACCGCGTCGCTCATCGCGGCGAACCGCCGTGGGTCGAGTGCACCCGCGCCACCGCGCGCTCGTAAGCCGGCTGCAGCGATTCGAAGGAGTGCACGTTCATGCCGGTGTCGTGGACGCGGCCGTTGCGCAGGCTGTAGACCCAGCCGTGCACGCTCAGCGGCTGGCCGCGCGACCACGCGTCGCGCACGATCGTGGTCAGGCAGACGTTCTGCACCTGTTCGATCGCGTTGAGCTCGCACAGGCGGTCGTGGCGCTCGCCCTCGTGGGCGTGGGCGATGCACGACACGTGCTTGTCGGCGACGTCGCTGACGTGGCGCAGCCAGTTGTCGGCCAGTCCGACGCGGGTGCCGTGCAGCGCGGCGTGCACGCCGCCGCAGCCGTAATGGCCGACCACGAGGATGTGCTTGACCTTGAGCACGTCGACCGCGTACTGGATCACCGACAGGCAGTTGAGGTCGGTGTGCACCACCACGTTGGCGATGTTGCGGTGGACGAACACCTCGCCCGGGGCCATGTCGATGATCTGGTTGGCCGGGACGCGCGAGTCGGAGCAGCCGATCCACAGATACTCGGGCGCTTGCTGTTTGGACAGGCTGGCGAAGAATTCCGGGTCCTCGGCGTTGATTCGCTCGGACCATTCGCGGTTGCGTTCGAGCAGGTCGCTCAGCGGGCTCATGCGCGGCCCTCCGCGTGCGGGGCGGGGGAGGCGGGCGAGGGAAGCAGCGAAATCATGCAAGTCATCCGAGATGGAGGCCGATGTTCTTGGCCTCGGTGAAGAAACGCAGGGCCTCGACGCCGCCTTCGCGGCCGAGGCCCGACGCGCCGGCGCCGCCGAACGGCGTGCGCAGGTCGCGTTGCAGCCAGGTGTTGATCCAGACCATGCCGACGTCGAGGCGCGCGGCCAGACGGTGGGCGCGGGCGAGATCGCGCGTCCACAGGCTGGCGCTGAGGCCGTAGTCGCTGGCGTTGGCCAGGGTCAGGGCGTGGGTGTCGTCGTCGAACGGCTGCAAGGTGGCGATGGGGCCGAAGATTTCCTCGCGGTTGCTCGCGGTCTCCGGGCCCAGGCCTTCGATCAGGGTCGGCGCCACGTACCAGCCGGGACGCTCCAGCGCGGCGCCGCCGCACAGCACCCGGCCGCCTTCGGCGCGGGCGCGCCCCAGCGCGGCGACGACTTTGTCGAAGTGCGCCTGCGAGACCAGCGGGCCGAGCGCGGTGGCGTCCTCGCCGGGCTCGCCCACGCGCAGCGCGTTGGCGCGTTCGATCAAGGCGTCGCGCACTTCGGCATAGATCGAACGCTCGATCAGGATGCGCGAGCCGCACAGGCAGATCTGCCCGGAGTTCTGGAACGCCGAGCGCACCAGCACGTCGAGGTTCGCGCGCCAGTCGCTGTCGGCGAAGATCAGGGTCGGGTTCTTGCCGCCGAGTTCCAGCGAGACCTTGCGCAGCAGCGGCGCGCAGGTCGCGGCGATGCCGCGGCCGACCGCGGTGCTGCCGGTGAACGACACCGCGCGGATCGCCGGGTGCGCGACCAGCGGCGCGCCGACCTCCGGGCCCAGCCCGTGAACGATATTGAGCACGCCCGGCGGGAACCCGATTTCAGCGCAGAGCTCGCCCAACATGCTCGCCGTGGCCGGAGTCACCTCCGAGGGTTTGGCCACCACGGTATTGCCCGCCGCCAACGCCGGCGCGATCTTCCAGGTGAACAGATACAGCGGCAGGTTCCACGGCGAGATCGCCGCGACCGGCCCGAGCGGCTGGCGCAAGGTGTAGTTGAGCCCGGCCTGACCGTGATGGGATTCGCTGGCGAACTGGGTCGCGGCCTGGGCGTAGAAGCGCAGGTTCGACACCGCGCGCGGGATCTCGGCTTCGCGCGCCAGCCGGATCGGCTTGCCGCCGTCGCGCGATTCGGCGCGGGCGAACTCGTCGGTGCGCGCCTCCAGCGCCGCGGCCAGGCGCTCCAGCCACTGCGCCCGTTCGCTGTGCGCCAGCGCCGACCACGCCGGAAACGCGGCCTGCGCCGCGGCCACCGCGGCCTCGACTTCGGCGGCCGCGCCGGCGGCGACCTGCGCATACGGCTGCGCATTGGCGGGATCGAACACGTCCAACCAGCGGCCGTCGGCCGCATCGCGCGGCGCCCCGTCGATCCAGTGCCGGAATCTGTGCATGGCGCAAGCTTAACGCGTGGGCCGGACGGCGCCCATAGCGCGGCCGGGCGGGGCGCGGCGGAGCGGACGCGAGCGTTATGTGAACGGCGATGGCGGTCGGCAGACGCGGGGCGAACCTGGGCCGGGCGCGACCGCGGTCGCGATGTGCATCCGCGCCGCCGGTCGCGCTTTCGGCGATCCGGCCGAGCGCATCCGGCCGACGCTTGGTTCGCAAGCGAGCGCGCGCCGCGGCTTTCGATTCGCGGCGACGCGGCGCTCGCAACGTCCGCGAGCGCGCGAGGTTTGCCGAATCTGTCCGCGCGCCGGCGCGCGTTCCGGCGTCTATGTCGAAAGTCATGCGCATCGCCCAGAACGCGCGAAATCGCCTGCACGTTCGGCGAAATCCGGAGAAAACCCGGCGCGGCTACGACTAAGGTCATGCTTTGCGCACTTGACGCACTACTACGACGCTGCGCACATTCCGGCGGGGTTCATTCACTCATGCCTCGGCGCACGGCGGCGCGCATGCGCGGGGCCATTCAGGGCGGGACGATCACGTGGACAGACGCAATTTCCTCAGCATGTCGGGGCTGGGCATCGCCGGGCTCATGATTCCTTTCGGCAACGTCATCGCCGCCGAAGACCTGTTGGCGCCGCTGGACGTGGCGAAGAAGAAGGCGTGGGCCGACGCGGCCCTGACCGCGGCGCGCGCGGCCGGCGCCAGCTACTGCGACGTGCGCATCGGCCGTTACCTGCGCCAGTTCGTGATCACCCGCGAGGACAAGGTCCAGAACGTGGTGAATTCCGAATCCACCGGCATCGGCATCCGCGTGCTGGTCGACGGCGCCTGGGGCTTCGCCGCGACCAACCAGCTCGGCACCGACGGCGCGGCCAAGGCCGCGCAGCAGGCCGCGGCGATCGCCCGCGCCAACGCCCGGGTCATCACCGCCAAGGTGCAGTTGGCCAAGGCGCCCGGCGTGGGCGAGGTGAGCTGGAAGACGCCGATCCGCAAGAACTCGATGGAAGTGCCGCTGAAGGAGAAGGCCGAGCTGCTGCTGGGCGTGAACGCCGCCGCGCTCGGCGCCGGCGCCAGCTTCGTCAACTCGATGCTGTTCCTGGTCAACGAGCAGAAGTATTTCGCCTCCACCGACGGCAGCTACATCGACCAGGACGTGCACCGGATCTGGGCGCCGATGACGATCACCGCGATCGACAAGGCCAGCGGCAAGTTCCGCACCCGCCAGGGCCTGTCCTCGCCGCGCGGCATGGGCTACGAGTACCTCGACGGCGCCGCCTCGGGCAAGACCGTGCTGCCGTGCGGAGTGACCGTCTACGGCGATTCCTACGACATGCGCGAGGACGCGGTGGCCGCGGCCAAACAGGCGCGGCAGAAGCTCACCGCGACCTCGGTCAAGCCGGGCAAGTACGATCTGGTGCTCGATCCCTCGCACACCTGGCTCACCATCCACGAATCCATCGGCCACCCGCTCGAGCTCGACCGCGTGCTCGGCTACGAGGCCAACTACGCCGGCACCAGCTTCGCCACGCTCGACAAGCGCGAGAACGCGTTCAAGTACGGCAGCGACAAGGTCAACGTGTTCGCCGACAAGACCCAGGTCGGCAGCCTCGGCGCGGTGGGCTTCGACGACGAAGGCGTCAAGACCAAGCGCTGGGACCTGATCAAGAACGGCGTGCTGGTCGATTACCAGACCATCCGCGATCAGGCCCACATCCTCGGCAAGACCGAATCCGACGGCTGCTGCTACGCCGACTCGTGGTCGAGCGTGCAGTTCCAGCGCATGGCCAACGTGTCGCTGGCGCCGGGCAAGGACAAGCTCAGCGTCGCCGATCTGGTCAAGGACGTGGAGAACGGCATCTACATCGTCGGCGACGGTTCGTTCTCGATCGACCAGCAGCGCTACAACGCCCAGTTCGGCGGGCAGGTGTTCTACGAAATCAAGAACGGCAAGGTCACCGGCATGCTCGAGGACGTGGCCTATCAGATCCGCACCCCGGAATTCTGGAACTCCTGCGCCGCGGTCTGCGACGACAAGGACTACCGCCTGGGCGGTTCGTTCTTCGACGGCAAGGGCCAGCCGGGGCAGGTCTCGGCGGTCTCGCACGGTTCCAGCACGGCGCGGTTCAACGGCGTCAACGTCATCAACACCGCCCGCAAGCTCGGCTGACCGGGGCAGGAGAACACTATGAGCATCTTCACCGAAGCCCAGTCCAAGGCGATTTTGGACAAGGTCATTGCGTTGTCGAAGGCCGAGGAGACCAGCGCGCGGCTGACCGGCTCGATCGACGGCAACATCCGGTTCGCCCTCAACAACATCTCCACCAGCGGCGTGGTCAGCGACGTCAGCCTCGCGGTGCAGGTCTCCTTCGGCAAGCGCGTGGGCGTGGCGACGATCAACGAGTTCGACGACGCCGCGCTCGAACGCGTGGTCCGCCGCGCCGAGGATCTGGCCCGGCTGGCCCCGGAAAACCCGGAGTTCATGCCGATCATCGACAAGCAGAGCTACAAGGCCAGCCCGACCTTCGCCGCGCCGACCGCGGCGATCGATCCGGCGTTCCGGGCCAAGGTCGCCGCCGATTCGATCGCGCCGTGCCGCGACGCCAAGCTCACCGCCGCCGGCTTCCTCGAGGACGGCCAGAGCTTCGTCGCCTTCGCCAACAGCAAGGGCAACTTCGGCTACCAGACCGCGACCAACTTCAACTACACCTGCACCGTGCGCACCGACGACGGCCGCGGCTCGGGCTGGGTCGGGCGCGATCTGACCGACTCCTCGAGCTTCAAGACCGACGCCGACATCCGCATCGCCATGCGCAAGGCCACCGAATCGGCCGAAGCCAAGGCGCTGGAGCCGGGCAAGTACACGGTGATCCTGGAGCCGCACGCGGCCGCCGGGCTGATCTCGTTCATGATGAATTTCTTCGACGCGCGCCAGGCCGACGAAGGCCGCAGCTTCCTGTCCAAGAAGGGCGGCGGCAACAAGCTCGGCGAACAGGTCTACGACCCGCGCGTCAACTTCACCGCCGATCCCTGGGACCCGCGCGCGCCGGTGATGCCGTGGGACGTGGAAGGCCTGCCGCGCGAGAAGATGCCGATCGTCGAGAACGGCAAGGTGGTGGCGCTGAACTATTCGCGTTACTGGGCGCAGAAGCAGGGCAAGCGCGTCGTCGGCGCGCCGGGCAATCTGATCATGGCCGGCGGCGACAAGACCACGGCCGAACTGGTCAAGGGCACCCAGAAGGGCATCCTGGTCACCCGCACCTGGTACATCCGCATGGTCGATCCGCAGACCGTGCTGCTGACCGGCCTGACCCGCGACGGCACCTTCTACATCGAGAACGGGCAGATCAAGCACCCGATCAAGAATTTCCGCTTCAACGAATCGCCGGTGATCATGCTCAACAACATCGAGGAACTCGGCCGCCCGGTGCGCGTGGCCGGCGACGAATCGACCCTGGTGATGATGATCCCGCCGATGAAGCTGCGCGATTTCACCTTCACCTCGCTGTCCGACGCGGTCTGACCGCCGCGCGGCCGGCGCGTGCGCGCGCCGGCCGCTCCGCCGTACCGCAGATCCGCAGGCACTACCCGCAAGAGGCCGCACCGCCGTGCAACGACGCGATTTCCTCAGCTCCGCCGGCTTCGGCCTGGCCGCGCTCATGCTTCCCTTCGGCCGCAGCGTCGCCGCCGAGGCCTTGCTGGAACCGGCCGACGCCGCGCTGCGCAAGCGGCTGGCCGACACCGCGCTCGGCGCCGCCCGCGACGGCGGCGCGCAGTATTGCGACGTGCGCGTGGGCCGCTACCTGCGCCAGTCGGTGCTGACCCGCGAGGCGCAGGTGCGCAACATCGTCAACGCCGAATCGGTCGGCGTCGGCGTGCGCGTGCTGCGCGACGGCGCCTGGGGCTTCGCCGCGACCTCGCAGACGACGCCCGACGCGGTCGCTAAAGCGACGAAGCAGGCGCTGGCCATCGCCCAGGCCAACGCGCGCGTGCAGACGCGCAAGGTCGAGCTGGCGCCGGTGCAGGGCGTGGGCGAGACGCGTTGGGCCACGCCGGTGCGCAAGAACGCGCTGGCGGTGCCGATCAAGGACAAGGTCGACCTGCTGATGTCGGTCAACGCCGCCGCGCTCAAGAACGGCGCCGACTTCATCCAGTCCAACCTGTTCGCGATCAACGAACAAAAATATTTCGCCTCCAGCGACGGCAGCTACATCGATCAGGACGTGCACCGCATCTGGCTGCCGCTGACCGCGACCGCGGTCGACAAGGCCAGCGGCAAGTTCCGCACCCGCGACGGGCTGTCGGCGCCGATGGGCATGGGCTACGAGTACCTCGACGCCGATCCGGCCGGCAAATTCGCGCTGCCCGGCGGGCTCACCGGCTACGGCCGCAGCTACGATGTGATCGAGGACGCTGTCGCCGCCGCGCGCCACGCCCGCGCCAAGCTCAAGGCGCCGTCGGTGAAGCCGGGCAAGTACGACTTGGTGATCGACCCGTCGAACCTGTTCCTGACCATCCACGAGAACGTCGGCCATCCGCTCGAACTCGACCGCGTGCTCGGCTATGAGGCCAACTACGCGGGCACCAGCTTCGCGACGTTGGACAAGCGCGACAGCGGCTACAAATACGGCAGCGAGCGGGTCAACTTCGTCGCCGACAAGACCCGCGCCGGCAGCCTGGGCGCGGTCGGTTTCGACGACGAAGGCGTGAAGACGCGCGAGTGGGATCTGGTCCGCGACGGCGTGCTGGTCGACTATCAGGCCACCCGCGACGAGGCGCACATCCTCGGGCACAAGGAATCGCACGGCTGCAGCTATGCCGATTCTTGGTCGAGCGTGCAGTTCCAGCGCATGCCCAACGTGTCGCTGCGGCCCGGCAAGGACAAGCTCAGCGTCGCGCAGATGATCGAGGGCGTGGAGCGCGGCCTCTATATCCACGGCCGCGGCTCGTATTCGATCGACCAGCAGCGCTACAACGCGCAGTTCGGCGGGCAGTTGTTCTTCGAGATCAAGAACGGCAAAGTCGCCGGGCTGATCGAGGACGCGGCCTACCAGATCCGCACGCCGGAGTTCTGGGCCTCGTGCTCGGCGATCTGCGACGAGCGCGATTTCCGCCTCGGCGGTTCGTTCTTCGACGGCAAGGGCCAGCCGAGCCAGGTGTCGGCGGTTTCGCACGGCGCGGCCACCGCGCGCTTCGACGGGGTCAACGTCATCAACACCGCGCGGGCGCTGTAGCCGGTGCGCAGCGCGGCGATCCCGGCGGTTTCGCGGTGAACCGCGCGCAGTTCCTGCGTCTGATGCTCGGCGCCGCGGCCGGCGCCTGGGCGGCGCGGTCGCCGCTGGCGCGGGCGGCGGCCGATTACGATTTCTGGTTCACCCGGCTCAAGTACGACTCCGGCGACTGGGACGTGGATCAGCGCATGCCGGCGAACCTGATCACGTCCTTGATCGACTACACCCACTTGCGCGTTGACCCGAAGGAGCACGTGCTGGCGCTGGCCGATCCGAAGATGCTGGCGGCGCCGTTCTGCTATCTGGCCGGGCACAAGCTGGTCGAGTTCAACCCCGACGAGCGGCGCAATTTCGAGCGTTACGTGCGCAACGGCGGCTTCGTCTTCGTGGACGACTGCAACCATGACATCGACGGATTGTTCGCCAAGTCGTTCGAGGCGCAGATGGGCAAGATCTTCGGCGCCAAGGCGTTGAAGAAACTGCCGAAAAACCACCCGCTGTATCGCAGCTTCTTCGTCTTCGATGGCCCGCCGGCGACCGGTTTCGAACTCAACGGCTGGGGCGACGATCTGGTCCACGATTACCTCAAGGGCATCGAGATCGACGGGCGGCTCGGCGTGCTGTACAGCAATAAAGACTACGGTTGCGAGTGGGATTACGACTGGCGCAACAAGCGGTTCCTGGCCGAGGACAACACCAAGTTCGCGGTCAATATCGTGATGTATGCGTTGAATGCGTGAGGCGGGAATAGGGAATAGGGAATAGGGAATAGTCGGGCGGGATTGTTCGATAACGATGGTTTCGGGAGTGGCTATGAGCGGTAGCGAGAACGGCGGTGAAGCGGGACTGCAGGCGCAGTTGGCCGAATTGGGGCAACTGCGCGGGGCTATCGCGCAAGCAATCGTCGGGCAGGACGAGGTGGTCGAGCAGCTGCTGATCGGCTTGCTCGCCGGCGGGCATTGCCTGCTCGAAGGCGTCCCGGGCTTGGGCAAGACCTTGCTGGTGCGTTCGCTGGGGCAGGCGCTGGAACTGCAGTTCCGCCGGATCCAGTTCACGCCCGACCTGATGCCGAGCGACATCCTCGGCACCGAGTTGCTGGAAGAGGATCACGGCACGGGGCATCGCCATTTCCGCTTCCAGCCCGGCCCGATCTTCACCAGCCTGCTGTTGGCCGATGAGCTCAACCGCACGCCGCCCAAGACTCAGGCGGCGCTGCTGGAGGCGATGCAGGAACGCACGGTGAGCTACGCCGGCACCACGCACGAGTTGCCGGCGCCGTTCTTCGTGCTGGCGACGCAGAATCCGCTGGAGCAGGCCGGCACTTATCCCTTGCCGGAGGCGCAGCTCGACCGCTTCTTGCTGCACATCCGCGTCGGCTATCCGAGCGAGCAGGAAGAACACGACATCCTGCAGCAGACCACCGGCAGCCACAGCGCGCGGGTGCCCAAGGTGATGGACGCCGAGGCGGTGCTGGCCTTGCAAGCGCGCGTGCGCGAGGTGCATCTGGGCGAGGACGTGCTGCGCTGGGTGACGCGGTTGGTGCGCGCCAGCCGGCCCGCGGCCGATTCGCTGAGCGAGGTGCGGCAGTGGGTGAAGTGGGGCGCCGGCCCGCGCGCCGGTCAGTCGCTGGTGCTGGCGGCCAAAGCGCGCGCCTTGCTGCACGGCCGCTTCGCCGCGACCCGCGAGGACGTGGCCGCTCTGGCCGCGCCGGTGATGCGCCACCGCCTGCTGCTGTCGTTCGCGGCCGAGGCCGAGGGCAAGAGCGCCGACGACGTGATCGCGGCGCTGCTGCGCGGCGTGCCGTTTCCGGGGTGAGCGCGATGATGGGCGGCGGCGTTGACGGCGAGGCGGTGGGCGAGGGCGCGGCGTGCGCGACCTGATTCCCGCCGACGTGCGCGCGCGCCTGCGCAGCCTGACTCTGATGTCGCGTCGCGCGGTCGGCGCACACGGCATCGGTGCGCACCGCAGCCGCAGCCGCGGCGCCGGCCTGGAATTCGCCCAGTACCGCGCTTACGAGCCCGGCGACGAACTGCGCCAGATCGACTGGAAGCTCTATGCGCGCTCGGACCGCTTCTTCGTCCGCGAAGCCGAGCGCGAAAGCCCGCTGGCGGCGTGGCTGCTGCTCGACGCCACCGCCTCGATGGATCAGCGCGACGGCGCGCGCCCCGATTACTCGCGCCTGGACGCGGCCAAGGCCATCGCCGCCTGCGTGGCCGAACTGGCGCTGCGCCAGAACGACCGCTTCGGCCTGATCGCGCTGTGCGAGGACGGCTTGCGCCTGATCGCGCCGGGCAACGGACCGCGCCAGCGCGACCGTTTGCTGTTGGAACTGCACGGCCTGCAGGCGCGCGGCGCGTGGCCCGAAGCGCCGCTGCTGCGGCCGCTGTGGGAGCGCATCGGCGCCGGAGATCTGGTGCTGATGCTCGGCGACGGCCTCGACGAAGCCGCGTTGGCGGTGGCCGAGCGGCTGGCCGCCGCGCGCCGCGAAGTGTTGGGCGTGCGCATCCTCACCGCCGAGGAGCGCGATTTCCCGTTCCGCGGCGGCCATCGCTTCCGCGACCCGGAAAGCGGCGAGGAACTGCTCGGCGACGGCGACGCGCTGCGGCGCGAATTCATCGAACGCTTCGCCGCCGCGCGCCGCGCCGTCGACGCGCGTTTGGATTCGGCCGGCATCCGCCACGCCGAACACGTGCTCGACGAACCGGTCGATCTGCCGTTGCGGCGCTTGTTCGGCGGCCGCGACAGCGCGGTGGACGCATGAGCGCGGCGTTGTTGCTGCCCATCGCCCTGGCCGCGCTGGCGGCGTTGGCGCTGCCGCTGCTGATCCATCTGGCCCGGCGCAGCGAGCAGCGCCCGACCGTGTTCGCCGCGCTGCGCTGGCTGCGCGAGAAGCCGCGGCCGCGCAGCCGCCTGCGTTTCGACGAATGGCCGCTGTTGCTGCTGCGCCTTTTGTTGTTGGCGGCGCTGGCCTTGTTGTTGGCGCGGCCGGTGTTGTTCGGCGCGCAATCGCGCACCGCGTGGCTGGCGGTGGCGCCGGGCGTGGATGCGGCCCAGGCCGGCGCGGGATTGGAGAACGCCGAACTCGAACGGCGCTGGTTGGCGCCGGGCTTTCCCGCGTTGAGCCAGCCGGCGCCGCCGGCGCCGGCCGATCTGGCGAGCGTAGTGCGCGAACTCGATGCGCGCTTGCCGCCCGGCGTCGCGCTGACGCTGGCGGTGCCGGCGCGTTTCGACGGCGCCGACGGCGCGCGCCTGCGCTTGTCGCGGCCGGTGCAATGGCGCGCGATCGATGCCGCCGCGGCCGATGCGCCTGCGCCGCGCGAGGCTGCGCTCGCGCCGCCCGCGATCCGTTATGCGCCGGAGCTCGCGCCGTCGGCGGCGTATCTGCGCGCCGCCGTTGCCGCCTGGAACCAACGCGAGACCGCGGTGGACGCCGCGCCGCTGACCCAAGCCTTCGATCCGAAGGCGCGTTCGCTGATCTGGCTCGCGCCCGGCCCGGTGCCGGCGACGGTGCGCGACTGGGTCGCGCAGGGCGGCCGGGTGCTGTTGGACGCGCGCGCGGTCTGGCCCGAAGCGCAGTTCGACGCGCCGTTGTGGCGCGACGCCGAAGGCACGGTGCGCGTCGCCGGCGCGCGGGTCGAGCGCGGACAGGCGCTGCGTTTCGCCGGCCCCGTGCAGCCGCGCGCGTGGCCGGCGTTGCTGCAGCCGGGATTCGCCGCCGCGCTGCGCGATTTGTTCGCCGCACCGGCGCCGCCGCCGGCGCGGATCGCCGCGCGCGACTACGCGCCGGCGGGCGGTGGGCCGACGTTCGCCGCGCCGCCGCTGGATCTGCGGCCGTGGCTGGCGCTGCTGGTGGCGGCGTTGTTCTTGCTCGAACGTTGGTTCGCGACGCGTTCCAAGCGCGGAGTCGCGCCATGAGCGCGATTCAGCAGGCGCAACGCTGGCACGGGCAGGCGCGGCACAGCCGCGCGATCCATCTCGCGCTGGTCTGGGGCGTTTGGCTGGTGCCGCTGTTCGCGCTGAGCGCGCGCTGGTTCGGCGCCGGCATCGCTTGCGCGGCGACGGCGTTCGGCATCGTCTGGGTCGCCTGGCGCGCTTGGCGCGGCGCGGTGCGCCTGGATCGCGAATGGCTGGTGCGCCGGCTCAACGCGCTGCGTTCCGACATGGACGACAGCGCCGACCTGTTGTTCGCCGAATCCGGTTCTCTGCGCGGATTGCAGCGTTTGCAGCGCGCGCGGTTGGAACGGCGGATCGA
Source organism: Lysobacter sp. K5869 (assembly GCF_018847975.1). NCBI lineage: Bacteria > Pseudomonadati > Pseudomonadota > Gammaproteobacteria > Lysobacterales > Lysobacteraceae > Lysobacter > Lysobacter sp. K5869. The sequence continues at coordinate 3,806,947 of NZ_CP072597.1, forward strand.
AGCCGGACCGCAGACCGATGTGCGCGAGCCGCCATCGTGGCGCGCGCTGGCCGCTTGCGCGGCGATCGCGCTGGCGCTGACCGCGGCGGCGGCGTTGTGGCCGCAACCCGATCGCCTGCCGGCCGAACTCGCGTTGTCGCCCGCGCCGCCGGTCGCGGCCGCGCCGGGCCAGCCGCGCCTGATCGCACAGGCGCTGCGGATCGAGCCGCCGGGCTACACCGGCTTGCCGGCGCGCGAGGAACCCGGTTTGGAAGGCCGCGTGCCCGAAGGCGCGACGCTGCGCTGGCGTCTGCGCTTCGAGCCGCAACCGGCGCAGGCCGCCTTGGTCTTCCACGATGGCGAGCGCTTGCCGTTGCGGCGCGACGGCGAGACGTGGAGCGCGCAGCGCGCATTGGCGAAATCCAGCCTGTACCGGATCGACGCCGCCGGCGCACCGCAAGCGCAAACGCGGCGCTTGTACCGTCTCGATGTCGTGCCCGACCGTCCGCCGCAATTGCGCGTGCTGCAGCCCGAGCGCGGTCTGACCTTGCTCGCGCGCGGCCAAAAGACCTGGCCGCTGGCGTTCGAGGCCAGCGACGATTACGGCGTCGCGGCCACCGCGCGTTTGCGCATCGTGCTGGCGCAAGGCAGCGGCGAGCAGATCACCTTCCGCGAGCGCAGCGTCGCGCTGCGCGGCAGCGGCGGCGCGACCGCCAAGCGCTTCGTCCATGCGCTGGATCTGGCCGCGCTCGGCTTCGCCGTCGGCGACGATCTGATCGTCCAGCTGAGCGCGTCCGACAACCGCGCGCCGCAGCCGCAGACCGCGCTGAGCCCGAGCCTGATCCTGCGCTGGCCGGCCGATCCCGGCAGCGAGGCCACCGGCATCGAGGGCATGGTCAAGACGGTGCTGCCGGCGTATTTCCGCAGCCAGCGCCAGATCATCATCGACGCCGAAGCCTTGATCGCGCAGCGGCGCAAGCTCGACGGCGACGCCTTCGTCAAGAAGTCCGACGCCATCGGCGTGGACCAGCGCCTGCTGCGTTTGCGTTACGGCCAGTTCCTCGGCGAAGAGGCCGAGGGCGAGCCCAAGCTGCCGACCAGCGACAGCGAGGACGAGCACGCGCATGAGGGCGAAGGCCACGACGTATCCGCGCCGGCCGACGCGCACGATCACGCCCCTGCCGCCGCGGCGGGCGCGGACAAGCCGGTGTTCGGCGAAGCTGGCGCGGTGCTGGAGGAGTACGGCCATACCCACGATCACGCGGAAGCGGCGACCTTGCTCGATCCGCAGACCCGTGCCTTGCTGAAGTCGGCGCTGGATCAGATGTGGCAGTCCGAACTGCATCTGCGCCAGGGCCAGCCGCAGCAGGCGTTGCCGTTCGCGTACAAGGCGCTAGGGTTCATCAAGCAGGTGCAGCAGGCCAGCCGCATCTATCTGGCGCGGGTCGGGCCGGAGCTGCCGCCGATCGACGAGAGCCGGCGCTTGAGCGGCGACCGTACGGGCTTGGCGCGGCGCGAGGACGCGCTGGCGCCGGCGAGCGCGGCCGATCCGTTGCCGGCGCGGCTGTGGCGCGAGTTGCAGGCGCCGGCGTCGCAGCCGGTCGATTACGCCGCGCTGGAGCGCTGGCTCGGCGCGAATCAGTCGCGCGTGCCCGATCCGCTGGCGTTCGCCGCGGCGCTGGCGGCGTTGCGCGACCGGCCCGATTGCGGCGAGTGCCGAGCGCGCCTGCGCGGCCTGTTGTGGCCGCTGCTGCAGGCGCCCGCGACCACGGTGCGCGCGCGCGACGCCGGCGACGCGCGCGACCGCCGCTACTTCGACGCCTTGCGGCAGGAGGCGCAATGAACTTCGAGACGACCGTCGCGACGGTGTTGGGCGTCGCCGCCGCGCTGGCGATGGCGCGCACGCTGTGGCGTCAGCAACGGGCCGAGTCCGCGTCGCGTTCGCGCGGCTGGCGCGTCGCTGCGTTGTTGCTGGCGCAGCCGCTGATCGCGGCGTTGCTGTACTTCGCGCTGTTCCCGCCGCGCTTGCCGGGACAGGCCGGCACCCTGGCGGTCGCCGCCGCGGGCGCCAGCGATGCGGCTTGGCGCGAGGCCGCGGGCGAGGTGCGCGTGGTTCTGCCGGAAGCGTCGCGGGATCTGGACGGCGAGCGCGTGCCCGATCTGGCGACCGCGTTGCGCCGCTATCCGCAAAGCCAGCGCTTGCGCGTCGTCGGCGCGGGCCTGATTGCGCGCGACCGCGACGCGGTGCGCGGCATCGCCGTGGACTTCGCAGCCGCGCCGCTGCCGCGCGGGATCGTCGGCGCCTGGGCGCCGGCGCGGATCGGCGAGGGCGAAACCTTCGCCGTGCGCGGCCGGGTCGAAGGCGCGAACGGCGGCGCGGTGGAACTGCTCGATCCGGCCGGTCAGCGCGTGGATCGCGCCGCGCTCGTCGCCGACGGGACCTTCGCCTTGGACGCGGTGGCGCGCGTCGCCGGCCGCGCCGGTTTCGCGCTGCGCGCCGTGGACGCGCAGCAGCGCGAGATCGAACGCGTGGCGCTGCCGGTGTCGGTCGAAGCCGAGCCGCCGGTGCGGGTCTTGTTGTTGGCCGGTGCGCCGGGGCCGGAGCTGAAGTATCTGCGCCGCTGGGCCAGCGATTCTGGCCTCAAGCTGCATACGCAGATCGCCACCGGCGCGGGGATGCAACTCGGCGACGCGCCGCTGCGCATCGACGCGCCGACCTTGGCCGGTTTCGATGCGCTCGTGATCGACGAGCGCGCCTGGGACGCGCTCGCGCCCGCGCAACGCGCGGCGTTGGCCGGCGCGCTGCGCGGCGGCCTCGGCGTGCTGCTGCGCGCGACCGGGCCGCTGTCGCCGGGCTTGCGCGCGCAATTGCGCGAATTCGGCCTGGAACCCGGCGCGGGCGCCGACACCGCGACCTTGCGCCTGCCGGTCGAACGCGCCGACGAAGCCGCGTTGCGCGCGCGCCTGGGGCCGGGCAGCGCGGACGCGCCGCGTTCGCGCGAGCAAGCGCCGCCCGCGTTGCCGACCTTGACGCGCCGGGCCTTGGCGCTGGACGCGCCGGCGTTGCAAGCCTTGGGCGTCGACGCCGACGGCAAGGCCTTCGCCGCATGGCGCGCGGCCGGGCAGGGGCGCATCGCGGTGTGGGGCGTGAGCGACAGCTTCCGCCTGGTCTTGGCCGGGCGCGAGGACGCGCATGCGCGTTTGTGGAGCCGGGCGCTGTCGGCGCTGGCGCGGCCGCGCGCAGTGGCGCGGGCCGAGATCGATAGCGACGCGCGCGTGGGCGAGCGCGTGCGCCTTTGCGGCGTGGGCGCGCAGGCGCAGGTCGTCGCCTCCGACGGCGCGCGCATCGGTTTGTCCGTCGATCCGGCGGCGGGGCCGAAGGCTTGCGCCGGATTCTGGCCGACGTCGGCCGGCTGGCATTCGCTGGAACAAGGCGAGCGGCGTCAGGACTTCTACGTTCGGGCGGCCGACGAAGCGCCGGGATTGCGCGCCCGCGAGTTGCGCGATGCGACGGCGGCGTTGGCGCTGCGGTCGGGCGAATCGTCGGCGACAGCGACGGCGAGCGCGTCGCAAACCGGCGAACGCGGTTCGCCTTGGCGCTGGTTCGCCGCATGGCTGACGCTGTGCGCGGCGTTGTGGTGGTTCGAGCGCTCGCGCTTCGGCCGCGCGGGCGGTGCGTCGGGCGCGGCGGCTTCCGATCCGCCGCGCTGAGGTTTCAGGCGGCCCGAGCGCAGTGCGTTCGGGCATCGCGGCCTCAAAGCGAGTCTTGCGACGAGGAAGCCTTCAGGCCCGGCGCCTTTCAACCCCGTCGCGGCTAGGCCTTAGTCGAACGCATCGGCGCTCAGATCGACTGCATCCGCCCGCCGTCCACGGCCAGACTCACGCCGTTGACGTATCCCGCCGCTGGCGAGCACAGGAACGCGATGCAGGCGCCGATTTCCTCGGGCTCGGCGAAACGCGCGGCCGGCACGGTTTTGCGCATGGCCTCGATCACCGCCTCGGGCGTCTGGCCGCTGTTGCGCGCGCGGTCGGCGACGATCTGGTCGATGCGCGCGGTGCGGGTGTAGCCGGGCAACACGTTGTTGACGGTGATGCCGTCGCCGCCGAGTTCGCGCGACAAGGTCTTGGCCCAGCTCGCGACCGCGCCGCGGATGGTGTTGGACACGCCCAAACCGACGATGGGCTCCTTGACCGAAGTCGAGATCACGTTGACCACGCGCCCCCAGCGCGCCGCGCGCATGCCCGGCAGCACCGCGCGCACCAGGGTGTGGTTGGCGAGCAGATGGCGGTTGAAGGCGTCGAGATAAGCCGCGTCCTCGGCCGCATGGGCCGGGCCGCCCGGCGGGCCGCCGGTGTTGTTGATCAGGATCTGCACCGGCTTGCCGGCGGCCAGCGCCTGCACCTGCGCGGACAGCGCGGCGTGGTCGGACACGTCGGCGGCGATCCAGCCGTGTTCCTGCGCGCCTTGCCGCGGCAGTTCGGCGACGACCGCGGCCAAGGCCTCGGCGCGGCGCGCCAGCACGGTGACGTCGCAGCCCAACAGCGCCAACTCGCGCGCGGCGGCGCGGCCGATGCCTTCGGACGCGCCGCACACCAAGGCGTGCTTGCCGGTGAGATTCAGGTCCATACGCGAACTCCTGTGAGGGCGGCGGCGCGGATCGCGCTCAGTCTTCGGCGTCGGGCGCGGCCATGCGCTCGCGCATCAGCGCGGCGACCGCGCGGCTGTGCTCGCGCGGCTGCGCCTGCAACTGCGCGACGACGCTTTCGCGATTGCCGAGCGGGTGGTTCTGGCTGAGCTTGAACTTCAGTTCGATGCGTTCGACCTGGAAGCGGAAGCCGACGATGCCGCGCAATTGCCGGCGCAGTTCGTCGCGTTCGCTCTCGAAGCGCCAGTCGCCGCCGACGCGCGCTTCGTGACGCACGCTCAGGTCGTCGACCAGCGTCGCCAGCGAGGCTTCGTCGTCGAAGGTGTCGAGGCGGCCGTGCAGATGCGCGACCACGTAATTCCAGGTCGGCACTCGCGCGGCGGGTTCCTTGTCGAGATACCAGCCGGGCGAAACGTAGGCGTGCGGCCCGTGCAGGATCGCCAGCGCCGCGCCGGCGTGGCGCGCCTGCGGATTCGGCCGCGCCCAGTGGCCGCGCAGTTCGACCCGGTCGCCGTCGCGCGCGTACAGCACCGGCAAGTGGCTCACTTCCGGCGCGCCGTCGCGCACGGTGATCAGGGTGGCGAAATCGTCGGCCGCGGCGAGGCGGTCGAGCGCGGCGAGGTCGGCTTCGTTGAAGGCGCGCGGCAGGTACACGGCCGGCTCAGTGCCGCGGCGGCAGTTTCTGCAGCATCTGCGCGGCCAGCGCGTCGTCGCCGACGCCTTGCGGCGGCGCCAGTTCGGCCAGGGCGAAGCCGCGCGCGGCGGCGTCGTCCTCGTCGAGGCCGTCGTACTGGACGAACTCGGCGTCCATCAACGCCGCGCGCGCGGTGTCTTCGCTGTCGTAGGGCAGGGTGTTGCCGTCGCTGTCGAGGACTTCGGCGGTGCCGGCCTCGCGCACGCGCAGACGCGCCCAGATCACGGTGCGGCCGAGCGTGGCCAGCCACCATTGTTCGTTGTCGAATTCGTCGGTCATCACGGCACCAGCAGGGAAATCAGCCACAGCAGCCCGGCGCAGGCCAGCGAGGCGAAAGTGATCAGCAAGGAGATCCGCGCCGGGGTCGCCAGACCGTCGAGGTTGCGGTCGCCGGCGATGCGGTAGCGCCGGCGCAGCAGCCAGTTCCACGCCGCCGGGGCCACGAACGCGGCTTCGCCGAGTTGCCCGCGCAGCGCCGGGTGGCGGTCGCGCAGGTGCACCAGCGCCAGCGGCCAGAAGATCGCGAACGCGCACAGCGCGGAGACCGCGATGCCTACGAAGGTCAGGGCCAGGAACAGGATCATTCGCTGCCTCTCGGTTGGGTTGCGGTGAGGCGCGCGCCGAACGGTCGCCGCGCGGCCTCGTGATCGTCGTCCCCGCGCAGGCGGGGATCCGGAGACTTCAGCGTCGTGCCTGGATGAAGCCCTGGGTTCCCGCCTGCGCGGGAACGACGGTAGCAACGTCCGCGGACGCCTGCGGTCAGAACTCCGCGCTGCCCGGCGCGCGCGGATAGGCGATGGCGTCGCGGATGTTGGCCAAGCCGCACACGTACACCACCAGGCGCTCGAAGCCCAGGCCGAAACCGGCGTGCGGCACCGTGCCGTAGCGGCGGAAATCGCGGTACCAGCCGTAATGCGCCGGGTCCAGGCCGAACTGCGCCATGCGCGCGTCGAGCACGTCCAGGCGCTCCTCGCGCTGGCTGCCGCCGATGATCTCGCCGATGCCCGGAGCCAGCACGTCCATCGCCGCGACGGTCTTGCCGTCGTCGTTGAGGCGCATATAGAAGGCCTTGAAGTGCTCCGGGTAGTTGGTCACCACCACCGGGCGGCCGACGTGCTCCTCGGTCAGCCAGCGCTCGTGCTCGGTCTGCAGGTCCAGGCCCCATTCGACCGGGAACTCGAACTTCTTGCCGGACTTTTGCAGCAGCGCGATCGCGTCGGTGTAGTCGATGCGCTCGAACGGCGAGTTGACGAACGCTTCCAGGCGCTTGATCGCGGCCGGCTCGACCCGCTCGGCGATGAACGCCAGATCGTCGCCGCGCTCGGCGAGCACGGCGCGGAACAGGTACTTGAGGAAATCCTCGGCCAGCTGCGCGTTGGCGGCCAGATCGTTGAACGCGACCTCCGGCTCGATCATCCAGAACTCGGCCAGATGGCGGGTGGTGTTGCTGTTCTCGGCGCGGAAGGTCGGACCGAAGGTGTAGACCTTGCTCAGCGCCAGCGCGTAGGCCTCGGCGTTGAGCTGGCCGGACACGGTCAGGAAGGTTTCCTTGCCGAAGAAATCGCGCGAGAAGTCCACCGCGCCGCTCTTGTCGCGCGGCAGGTTGACCATGTCCAGGGTCGACACGCGGAACATCTGCCCCGCGCCTTCGGCGTCGGAGGTGGTGATGATCGGGGTGCTGATCCAGAAGTAGCCGTTCTCGTGGAAGAAGCGGTGCACCGCCTGGGCCAGCGAGTTGCGGATGCGGGTGACCGCGCCGAACAGGTTGGTGCGCGGGCGCAGGTGGGCGAACTCGCGCAGGTACTCCAGCGAGTGCTGCTTGGGCTGCATCGGGTAGGTCAGCGGGTCTTCGACCCAGCCCACCACTTCCAGCTTGGAGGCCTGGATCTCGAAGCTCTGGCCCTGGCCCTGCGAGGCCACCAGGGTGCCGGTGGCGATCACCGAGCAGCCGGTGCTCAGGTGCTTGATCTCGCTGTCGTAATTGGCGAGTTCGTTGGTGGCGACGACCTGGATCGGCGCGAAGCAGGAGCCGTCGCTGACATTGACGAAGCTCAGCCCGGCCTTGGAGTCGCGGCGGGTGCGGACCCAGCCGCGGACCGTGACTTCGCCGCCCGCCGGGAGCTTGCCTGCGAGTGCCTGTTCGACGCTTACCACCGTCATGTCGTGCCGCCTTAGCGCGTTGCAATGTGAGGGAGGGCGATGATAACGGATGATTCCGGCGCAGCGCGCCGTGGCCGGCGCCCGTAGACTGCGGCAGGGATCACGGCCGAAGGGGGCGGAGCATGGGCGAGGGCAGGAATACGGCGGCGCGCGGCGCGGGCGGTTGGCGCGGGGCGATGGCGGCCTTGCTGGTTCTGGCGGCGTTCCAGGCGTCCGCCGCGCAAGCTCCGGCGGCGGCCGCGCCGGTGCCGGAACCGGTGGCGTTGGACGCGGCCCGCGCCGCGCACTTCGCGCAGCTGGCGCTGGACTGCGTCGACCGCGAGTACCCCAACAAGATCGCCCACCGGCTCGACAGCGCCGCCGACGCCGGCGTGCCGTCGCGCCTGTACCCGGCGTTCTACGGCTGCTTCGACTGGCATTCGGCGGTGCACGGGCATTGGCTGCTGGCGCGGCTGGCCCAGCGTTTTCCGAACGAACCCTTCGCGCAGCAGGCGCGGCAGGCGCTGGCGCGGCACCTGACCGCGGCCAACATCGCCGGCGAATTGGCCTATCTGCGCCGCGGCGACGACGACGGCTTCGAGCGTCCCTACGGGCTGGCGTGGCTGTTGCAACTGGGCGCGCAGCTGCGCGGCTGGGACGACCCGCAGGCGCGGCAATGGGCGCAGGCGCTGGAGCCGCTGGAGCGCGAGGCCGCGGCGCGGCTGGTGCGCTGGCTGCCCAAGCTGACCCGGCCGATCCGCGTCGGCGAACACACCCAGACCGCGTTCGCGTTCGGGTTGGCGCTGGACTGGACCCAGGTCAGCGGCGATACCGCGCTGCGCGAGGCGCTGTTGGCGCGGACCCGCGACTACTATCTGACCGACCGCGACTGCCCGCTGGCCTACGAGCCGTCCGGGCAGGATTTCCTCTCGCCGTGCCTGGCCGAGGCCGATCTGATGCGGCGGGTGCTGGCGCCGGACGAATTCGCCCGCTGGCTGCGCCGCTTCCTGCCGCAGATCCCACGCCGCGCCGTCGCCGACTGGCTGGCGCCGGGCGTGGTGCTGGACCCGGCCGACGGCAAGCTCGCGCATCTGGACGGGCTCAACCTCAGCCGCGCCTGGATGCTGGAGGGCATCGCCGCCGGCCTGCCGCCGCGCGACCGCCGCATCGGCGCGCTGCGCGCGGCCGCGGCCTTGCACAGCCGGCTGGGCTTGCAGGCGGTGTCGGACACGCATTACGCCGGTTCGCATTGGCTGGGCAGTTTCGCCACTTATTTGCTGGCGCCGCCGGGCGCGACGACGGGCGAGGGCGGGGCCGCCGCGGCGGCGACCGGGCGCTGAGGCCGGCGGCGCGGAGCGACCAGCGTTCGGCATCGGCGCTGGCTCGGGCGCCGGTGCCGGCGCGGCCACGGCGCGCCGGCTGAACGCGCGCCTTGAATGCGCCGCCGAAGCCGCCATATCCGGTAGCGCAAGGGCGTCGCGGTGGGCTGTTACCATGCCGGCGACGCCCGCGGATTCCCGTCCGCCGCCCGTCCCCGGTACCCCACGCTTCGAGACCGCCATGTCCGTGACCCTCGCCCCCGCCGCCCTGACCCGCGTTCAGCATTTCCTGACCGAGACCCCGGGCGCGTTGGGTTTGCGTTTCGGCGTGACCCGCACCGGCTGCTCGGGCTGGCAGCACGTGGCCGATCTGGCCCGCGAGCAGCGCGAAGGCGACACCGTGTTCGAGCAGGACGGCGTGCGCATCTTCGTCGACGCGATCAGCCTGCCGCTGGTCGACGGCACCCGCATCGATTTCCTCAAGCAGGGCTTGGGCGAGATGTTCGTGTTCCAGAACCCGAACGCGAAGGCCGAATGCGGCTGCGGGGAAAGCTTCACCACCTCCGCCGACGCGGCCTGAAGCCGCGGCGCCAGCGTCGAGCCGCCGGATCCCGGCGGCGAACCTCCAAAATCTTTCGCCCTCTCGGCTCATCGCAGCATCGCTGCGCGCGCGATTCGTTTTGAACCGCGCCGCGCTCGTTTGCGTGCGAGCCGCGCGGATCAGCGCTGCGCTTGCGGCGTTCCCGCCGGCGCCGCGCACTCCGCGCATTCCTTAGGCATCGCGGCCTCCCCGGCGCGTTCGCCGCGGATCTGCACCTGCGTCAGCGCGACGCCGAGCCGGCGCGCGTCCTCGCCCTGGCCGAGCGATTGCGGCGAGGTCGGGTGGGCGATGCGCAAGCTCAGTTCGCGCGTCGGCGCCACGCCGTCGAAGCGCAGGACGTAGCGGCCCGGGCTCGCCTGCAGCGTCAGCGGGCGCTGCGTAGCGCCCAGCGCCACGATAGTCGGCTGGTTCGCGTTGGGGCCGAAGGCCGCGGCCTCCAGGGTGACTTGCAGCGAGCCGGACACCTCGCGGTCCAGTTCGATCGTCGCGACGTCGCCGTCGCTCCAGCGCCCGAACGCTTCCGGCGCGGCCCAGCCGCGCAGCGCGCGGACCGAGGCCGGGTTCGGCTGGCGCAGGTCCACGCTGATCGCCGACGGCAGCCAGTACACGGTGAAGCCGCGATGTGGCTGCTTGCGCACGTAGCTGCCGGCGGGCAGGGTCAGGCCGTCGAGCAGCACTGCGGTGTCGAGATTCCAATCCACCGCCGCCTCGGCCGCTTCGCCGGGCGCGACGCCGCGGGCCGTCAGCGCCATCGAATCGGCATAGAACCGCGCCTTGAACAGCCCGGCGCCGTCCACCGCCAGCACCTGACTGCGCGCAGCGGCTTCGGCGCCTTGCTGCCGCAGCCATTGGCCGGCTTCGACATAGGGCGACACGAGCCGGGCGTTGCGCACCGACACGGTGACGGCGCCGGCGCCCAGCGCCGCGACCAGGGCGAAATAGGCCAGCGCCGCCAGCCGCGCGCGCCACAGGTCCTTGGCCAGGACCCAGCCCAGGCAGGCGGCGGCGCCGAGCAATCCGACCGTGCCGCTGAGCCAGGGGCGCTTGAGCGCCCAGACCAATTCGGGAGAATCCGCCGGCGCCGGCGAATACAGGTGCAGGCCGTACGCGCCGGAAAACAGCGCGGCCGCCGCCAACGCCAGCGCCGATCCCCACAGCGCGCGTTGCAGCCCGGCCGGGCCGGATTGCGCGCCGCGCCAGGCCAGCGGCGCCAACAGCAGCAACGGCAGGCAGAAATTGTAGTAACGCAGGTGCAGGCGCCCGATGGCTTCGTTGGCGCCCATGCTGGCGGTGAAGTAGACGGTGATCGCCACCAGGCTGCCCAGCGTGATCAGCCCGAACAGCACCGCACTGCGCGCGCGTTCGTCGCTGTCGTCGCCGCGCGGCCGCAGCAGCAGCGGCAGCGCCGGCACCAGCAGCGGCGCGAACAGCAGGCTCAGCGCGAGGGTGTGGCCGACCGCCGAGATCGACAGGTTCTTCGCCATCGCCGTCGCCGCCTGATGGCCGAAGTTGCCCTGCGCCTGACCGCTGTAGAACTCGCCCAGCAAGTTCAGGCTGGTCGGCCCGGCCAGCAGATAACCGCCGCCGAACCGCACCGCGAAGAACGCGGCGAGGCTGGCGACCGCCACCACCATCGCCGGACCGATGCGCTCGCGCCGGCCGATCCACAGCGCGTCGCCGACCACGAACAGGCCGAAGCCCAGCGCCAGGAACAGCGCGTGCATCTTGACCAGGCACATCAAGCCCAGGATCGCGCCGGCGGTCAGGCCGTAGCGCGCCGGATGGACCGTGTACGGACGCAGCACCGCGGTCGCCAACACCCAGAACATCAGGTAGTACATCGACTCGGGCATGAAGTACGCGGCGTAGCTGTTCACCGGCGCGGCCACGCACGCCAGCGCCGCCAACGCCGCCAGCGCGGGCGGAGCGTAAGGGCGCAGGATCCGGTAGATCAGCGGCAAGGAGGCGACCAGCATCAAGGCGTTGAGCGCGCGCGCGCAGTCCAGGAACTCGCTGCCGCATTGGCTGGTGAGGCGGAACACCCACAAGTACAGATACGACGGCAGCTTGGAATCCGACAGCGGCACCAGACGGCTGTAGGCGCTGTAGTACCACTCGTCGGCGAACACCGCCGCGTAGAGGTTCTGGTCGCGCAGCGTCATCGCCGCGAGCAAGGCCAGGGCGCCCGCGCCCAACAGCCAGCGATGCCAACCGTTGGCGCGGAGGAAAGCGGATTCGGAAATCATCGGCCGTGCGGACTCATTCGTTCGGGCGGCGCCAACGCGCCGGCACGCTCAGGAAGGGGGCGATGGCGCGGGTCGGCACGCTGGCCACATCGAAGGACACGAACGCGAGCAGGAACTGCAGGCCGACGATCACCGGCAGCGCCGCCAGCATCACCGTGCCGGCCGGCGTGGCCACGCCGGAGTGGATCGATTCGATCCACTTCCAACTGCCGAAACCCAGGCCGAAGGCGATCAGCGCCGCGCCGAACGCCAACTCCAGCGAGGCGGCCGACATGTCGCGCAGGAAATAGCTGTAGAACACCCGCTTGCAGAAATTGCGGATGTGCTTGCCGAGGAACTCGCCGAAGATCTTGCCGATCCGCAGATTGCTTTCCTCGTCGGCGTAGACCGCGTCCATCGGCACGTCCAGCACCGCGGCGCGCGCGATGTTGAGGCGGAACAGCAGGTCGGTCTCGAAGAAATAGCGCCGGCTCACGCGTTCCAGCGGCAAGTGCGCGGCGACCCGGGTGGCGATCGCGGTGTAGCCGTTGGTCGGGTCGAACAGGTTCCAATAGCCGGTGGAGAGCTTGCTCAGGAACGACAGGCCGGCGTTGCCGATCAGGCGCAGCGCGGGCATGCGCTGGATCTGCGAGAGGTCGTAGAAGCGGTTGCCCTTGGTGTAGTCGGCGCGGCCGTCCAGGATCGGCCGCGCGAACAGCGGCAGCAGGCGCGGATCCATCTGCCCGTCGCCGTCGATCTTGACCGCGATGGTGAAGCCTTCGACGATGGCCTCGGCATAGCCGGTCATGACCGCGCCGCCGACGCCCTGATTGCTTTCGTGCCGCAGCACGCGCACGCGCGGATCGGCGCACTGGCTTTCGATCAGATCGCCGCTGCCGTCGGGACAGCAGTCGTCGACCGCGTAGATGCGCTCCACCTCCGGGCCGATGGCCTCGATCACCGCGAGCACGTGGCGGCGGACCTTGTAGCAAGGAATCACCACGGCGATGCGGTGCGGGGCGGGGGCGTCGGTAGCGTTCAAGTCGGCCTGTGGGCGGCGTTGGGGGGACGGGCTAGGCGAGCGCGGCATGATAACCAAACCGGCCCGCGCGGGTCGCCCGTGCCGCCGGTGCGCCCAACTTCCGACACGCGGAGCGCGACGGGCGCGGCCCTAGACTGGCCGCAACGTGTTCTCCGTCGCGCCGTCTGCATCGCGCCTCATCTCATTGCCGGGAGTGTCTTCATGCTTCGTCCCATCCTGCTCGCCGCGGCCATCGCCGCCGGCCTGTCCTGCGCGCCGTCCATGGCCATCGCCGCCGCGCCCGCCGCTGCGACGGGCGCGCCCGCGCGTTCGGCCCAGGCCCAGGCTTTGCACGTTTTGTTCGATGAGGAATGGGAGCGCGGCCTGCGCGAGAACCCGGAAAGCGCCAGCTACAACGGCGACAAGCGCTTCAACGACCGTTGGACCGACGTCAGCCTGAGCGCGATCCAAGCCCGCGCCGACGGCGACCGCCGCGCGCTGGAGCGGTTGCGCGCGATCGACCGCGCCGCGCTGTCGCAGGAGGACCAGCTCAGCTACGACACCTTCGCCTGGAATCTCGAGCGCTCCGCGCAGCGGCAGAAATTCCGCGAGCACCTGATGCCGCTGAGCCAGCAGGGCGGGGTGCAGACCGCCGACGGCATCGTCGAAGGGCTCGCGTTCGACAGCGTCAAGGATTACCGCGATTGGCTCGCGCGCCTGCGCGCGGTGCCGGCGATGGTCGAACAGAACCAGGCGCTGATGCGCGAAGGGGTCAAGGCCGGGCTGACGCCGCCGCGCGTGCTGATGGAGCGCGTGCCGGCGCAGGTCGCCAAGCAAGTCGTCGACGATCCGACCCGAAGCCCGTTCTACAAGCCGTTCGCGCGCTTCCCCGACAGCATCCCGGCGGCCGAGCGCGCGCAGTTGCAGGACGAGGCCAAGCGCACCATCGCGCAGACCGTGGTGCCGGCCTACCGCGCCTTCGGCGAGTTCTTCCAGCGCGATTACCTGCCCAAGACCCGCACCACCATCGCCGCCGGCGATCTGCCCGACGGCAAGGCGTACTACGACTTCCTCGCCGGCTACTACACCACCACCGACCTGAGCGCCGAGCAGATCCACCAGACCGGCCTCAAGGAAGTCGCGCGCATCCGCGCGCAGATGGAGAAGATCCGCGCCGAGGTCGGCTTCCAGGGCGATCTGGCGGCGTTCTTCCACTACCTGCGCACCGATCCGAAGTTCTTCTACAAGACGCCGGCGGAACTGCTCGAGGCCTATCAGGCCACGGCCAAGCGGATCGACCCGGAGCTGGTGAAGATCTCCAAGATCATTCCGCGCCAGCCCTACGGCGTGCGCCCGATCGCGGACAACATCGCGCCCGACACCACCACCGCGTACTACCTCGCCGGCGCCGTCGACGGCAGCCGCGCCGGGTACTACTACGTCAATCTCTACAAGCCCGAATCGCGGCCGAAGTGGGAAATGATCCCGCTGTCGCTGCACGAGGCGGTGCCGGGCCACCACTTCCAGTTCGCCCGCGGCCTGGAGCTGCCGGACGCGCCGCTGTTCCGCCGCACCGGCTATTTCGTCGCCTACGGCGAGGGCTGGGGCCTGTACGCCGAGCGCCTGGGCTACGACATGGGCCTGTACGACGATCCGTACGACCGCATGGGCCAGCTCTCCTACGACATGTGGCGCGCGGTGCGGCTGGTGGTGGACACCGGCATGCACGCCAAGGGCTGGAGCCGCGAGCGCGCGATCAAATTCTTCATGGACAACGCGCCCAAGACCGAGCAGGACGTGGTCAACGAGATCGACCGCTACATCGGCACGCCGGGGCAGGCGCTGGCCTATAAGATCGGCCAGCTCAAGATCAGCGAATTGCGCGAACGCGCCCGCCAGAGCCTGGGCGAGCGCTTCGATCTGCGCGATTTCAACGATCAGGTGCTGGCGACCGGATCGGTGCCGTTGAGCGTGCTGGAGACGCGGATCGATGCCTGGATCGCGGCGACTAAGGCCTCAAAGAATAGTTAAAACAATAACTTGAAGTTTGTTTGTAAAGCGAATTGTGATTCGCCCGCGGCCCGAGCGGCCGCGGGCCGGCGGTCGGATGAAGCCGCCCGCGCGCCTCGGGCGGCGCCTCGAAATTGCGCTAACCCCGCGCCACTGTCATACTTTCCGGCTCCCGCACGGCCGCCCGGCCGCGCAGGGAACCTTGCTCCACCGGCGCCGACGGCTCCGGGGGGCTGAACGGGACCGCCGCCGGCGGTCCTTCATCCACAAGGAATCACCGCAATGCGTCATTACGAAGTCGTGTTCCTGGTCCACCCGGATCAGAGCGAGCAGGTCCCGGCCATGATCGAGCGCTACAAGTCGCTGATCGAAGCCGGCGAGGGCAAGATCCACCGCCTGGAAGACTGGGGCCGCCGTCAGCTGGCTTACCCGATCGAGAACCTGGTCAAGGCTCACTACGTCCTGCTGAACATCGAAGTCACCCAGAACGTGCTCAACGAGCTGGTCGACGGTTTCCGTTTCAACGACGCCGTCCTGCGTCACCTGGTCATGAAGCGCGACGAAGCCGACACCGAGCAGTCGCTGATCATGAAGTTCAAGGACGAGAAGGGCGACAAGCCCGAGCGCGGCGAGCGCCGCCGCCGCGACGACGACAGCGACAGCGCCGTCGGCTCGGCCGACAGCGCCGAAGACAGCTCCGAAGCCGCCTGATCCCCTTCTAGGAACGCACCGACATGTCCAAGTTCTTCCGCCGCCGCAAGTTCTGCAAGTTCACCGCCGAGGGCGTCAAGGAGATCGATTACAAGGATCTCAACACCCTGCGCCAGTACCTGACCGAGACCGGCAAGATCGTGCCGAGCCGCGTCACCGGCACCAAGTCGAAGTACCAGCGCCAGCTGGCCACGGCCGTCAAGCGCGCCCGTTTCCTGGCGCTGATTCCGTACACCGACAACCACAACGCCTAAGCGCTGGCGGATAGCGGCGGCTTCGCCGCCTGGGAGATAGGGGATAGCGCCTTTCGCTAACCTCTATCTCCTACTCGCTATCCCCTAATGTC
This sequence comes from Lysobacter sp. K5869, assembly GCF_018847975.1. Lineage (NCBI taxonomy): Bacteria > Pseudomonadati > Pseudomonadota > Gammaproteobacteria > Lysobacterales > Lysobacteraceae > Lysobacter > Lysobacter sp. K5869. The sequence continues at coordinate 3,822,638 of NZ_CP072597.1, forward strand.
CCTCGTTCGGACAGCGACCCCTGCTGCGGGCCTACAGGTCCGCTAACGAATACGGAGCAATCCCATGCAACTGATCCTCCTGCAGAAAGTCACCAACCTCGGCAACCTCGGCGACACCGTCAACGTGAAGCCGGGCTACGGCCGCAACTTCCTCGTCCCGCAGGGCAAGGCCGTGCCGGCCACCGCCGCCAACCTGGCCGAGTTCGAGACCCGCCGCGCCGAGTACGAAGCCAAGGCCAAGTCGCTGCTCGACGGCGCCGAAGGCCGCAAGGCCAAGCTGGAAGGCGTGGAGGTGACCATCACCGCCAACGCCGCCACCGAAGGCAAGCTGTACGGCTCGGTGACCCCGCGCGACATCGCCGATGCGCTGACCAAGGCCGGCTATGAAGTCGGCAAGTCGGAAGTGATCATGGGCGAAGGCCCGATCCGCCGCACCGGCGAGTACGAAGTGCTGCTGCACCTGCACGCCGACATCGAAACCACCGTCAAGGTGATCGTGATCGGCGAAGCCGCCTGATCCCTTCGGGTCGAGTGCGGTAACACGAGGGGCGCCGCGAGGCGCCCTTCGTTTTGGGCGATGCCCGGCCGGCCGCGCGCAAGCCCGCATGAACCGGCTGAAGCCGGGGCGGCCGCCCGCGTCGCCGCCGATCCGCGCCGATGTTCGCCCATCGCGCAGGCAACCGCCGCCGGTGGCCGGTCTCGCCCTGTGAGACCCGGACGCGCGATACAACGACCCACCTGTTATCCACAAGCTTTCCACCGAATTGTCTGCAACGGCGTGAGCGCCGCGCTCGCTAGGATGGCCCACCGGGCGACGTCCCGGCCTCGCGCCGCGCACCGGCCGCACCGACCAGGATCGCCTTCCCGATGAGCTCACGTCCCGGATTCCGCGGCGAAAAACGTTTCGAGACCCGCGCCGAACAGCGCATCGACCAGCTGCGCGTGCCGCCGCAATCGGTCGAGGCCGAGCAGGCCGTGCTCGGCGGCCTGATGCTGGCGCCCGACGCCTACGACCGCATCGCCGATCAACTGGTCGAAGAAGATTTCTACCGCCGCGACCACCAGCTGATCTACCGCGCGATCCGCGAACTGGCCGAGCGCAGCCGCCCGTTCGACGCGGTGACCCTGGGCGAATGGTTCGACTCGCAAGGCCTCAGCGAACAAGTCGCCGGCGGCGCCTACCTGATCGAACTGGCCACGACCACGCCGTCGGCCGCCAACATCGCCGCCTACGCCGAGATCGTTCGCGACAAGGCGGTGATGCGCAAGCTGATCGAGGTCGGCACCGAAATCGTCAACGACGGTTTCCAGCCCGACGGCCGCGACAGCAGCGAGATCCTGTCCAAGGCCGAACAGCAGGTGTTCGCCATCGCCGAAGCCGGCGCGCGCGGACGCACCGACTTCACTCCGGTGACCAAGGCGCTGTCGGAAGCCTTCGACACGCTGCAGACGCGCTACGCCAACGGCGGCGCGGTGACCGGCCTGCCGACCGGCTACACCGAATTCGACGAGATGACCGCCGGCCTGCAGAACACCGACCTGCTGATCCTGGCCGCGCGTCCGGCGATGGGCAAGACCACCTTCGCCCTCAACATCGCCGAGCACGTCGCCTTCCGCACCAAGAAAGCGGTGGCGGTGTTCTCGATGGAAATGTCGGCCAGCCAGCTCGCGCTGCGTCTGATCTCCTCGGTCGGCCGCGTCAACGCCCAGCGCCTGCGCTCGGGCCAGCTCGAGGACGAGGATTGGGCGCGCGTCACCGGCGCGATCCGTCAGTTGCGCGAGGTCAAGATCTTCATCGACGACACCCCGGGCCTGTCGCCGGACGTGCTGCGCGCCAAGTCGCGCCGGCTCAAGCGCGAACACGACCTGGGCCTGATCGTGATCGACTACCTGCAGCTGATGTCGGTGCCGGGCAACCAGGAAAACCGCGCGACCGAAATCTCCGAGATCTCGCGCTCGCTCAAGCACCTGGCCAAGGAACTCAACCTGCCGGTGATCGCGCTGTCGCAGCTCAACCGCTCGCTGGAACAGCGCGCCGACAAGCGCCCGGTGATGGCCGACTTGCGCGAATCCGGCGCTATCGAGCAGGACGCGGACATCATCATCTTCATTTACCGCGACGACTACTACAACAAGGAAACCTCGCCCGACAAAGGCTTGGCCGAGGTCATCATCGGCAAGCAGCGTTCCGGCCCGACCGGCTCGCTCAAGCTCAAGTTCTTCGGCGAGTACACCCGCTTCGACAATCTCGCCCACGACTCGATCGGCAGCTTCGAGTAAGCGGCGACGGCCGGCCGCGGCGGTCGGGCAGGGCGCGCGGCTCAACGTCGCGCGATCACTCACTCCATCATCGGTTCGCGCGGACGCGGCGATCGCGTGCGCCGCGGTCGCATCGCCGCCGCGGCGCTCAGGTGCAGGGCGCTTCCCAGGCCAGACGGCGCTCGGCGCCGGCGGCGTCCTTGACGATGAAGCACTGCGCGTAGTCGGATTCGGCGAAGGTCGGCAGCGCGGGGCATTCGATCTGGCGCGCGTTGGCGTCGAGCGATTTGGCGTCGCTGTGCAGCGGTTCGAGTGCGCCGGCGGGCGTGGTGGCGAACTCGCCGCGCTGGCCGTGCGCGTCGACGCGGAACAGCAGGCGCGCGCCGTCCAGGCCGATCAGCTCGGCCGCCATCGGCCGGCCCCAGCGCTGGAGCTCGCGGTCCTTGTCGTCGAACTCGACCACCCAATCCGGCAGCAACAACGCATCGCGCAGCGGGATCGCTTCGACCTGCGCCACCGGATAAGCGCCGCAGCCGTCCTCGCCCCATTCGACCACGCGCGGGTCGGCGTCCTTCTTGTCGGTCTTCTCGCTCTTGGTCGCGAAGGCGAAGCGGTAGGGCGGCTTGGGCAGTTCCGCCGGCGCGGCCGGCGCGCTCGCGGCGGGCGCCGGCATGGGTTCGCTCGTGGCCTCCGGCTTGGTTTCGGGTTGCGGCGAGGCCGCAGGCGCCGACGCGCGTTCGCCGCAGGCGGCGAGCAACAGGCACAGCGGCAGCGAAGCCAAGGCGAGCCGGGACAGTCGGCGTTCCATGCGGAGTTCTCCTCTCGAATCCTTGCGCGCCAGGGAGCGTCGCGCGGGCAAGCGGCCATCATAGGCGCGCGCGGCGGGGCGCGGAACCGCCCGCGTCCGCGGCGCGTTTGTTGATTGCGCGCACGCTCTGCGCATTTGTCCGCGCGCGCCGCGAATCCGCATGCGCCCGTTCAGCCAACCCGGATTAGCCTGCACGGGCGATGCGGGGGTTGACGTTTCTATGACGAGCTCCGGCGCATCGTAGCCATCGCCCTTCCAACTCCTTTGGTGAGTTCTATGAATTCCTCCGTCAAATCCACGATCGCCGCTGTTCTGGTGTCCTGCGTCATGGTCACCGGCGCCGCCGGCGCGCAGACCAAGTCGAAGAAGACCCCGCACTGCTACAACGTGGAAGTGCAGCGTCCCAAGCAGATCAAGGATCAGCACAAGATCGCCGGCACCGCGATCGGCGCCGTGGCCGGCGGCCTGCTCGGCAATCAGGTCGGCGGCGGCAACGGCAAGAAGCTGGCCACCGCGGCCGGCGCGGTCGGCGGCGCGTTCGCGGGCCGCAAGATCCAGGAGCATCAGCAGAACAAGACCGAGACGGTGATCGAGCGCCGCTGCGACTGACGCAGCCGGCTGCCGCCGTCGCGGCGCTGCAGCGAAGCAAGACCGAACCGCGCGCGGGCGACCGCGCGCGGTTTTCTTTTGCGCGGGGTTGACGCGGTCGGCGGGAGCGGGGCGGACAAAGCTGCGGTATGAGCCTCGCGGCAGAGGCGGTCGATTGCCGCCGCGCGATCGCACGCTCGCAGAGGCGAGCCGGTCCGGCCCGGCGCGTTCTGATCGCCGCGACGGTCGGCGGAAGCATCGGGTCCGCCGACGCCTCGCAGCGAATACGCGCGACAGCGCCATCCCGGAAACACCGCCCGCCGCTTTGCCCGTCGAGCGCACTCCCGCCACTTCACACTCGCCTCATAGGCCTTCGCGACCGTCTCGCTAGAATGTGCGCCATGGCACGACCGACCTGCGCACTCATCCATACCGACGCCCTGCGTCACAACCTCGCCCAGGCCCGGGCGCTCGCTCCCCACAGCCGGGTGATGGCGGTGGTCAAGGCCGACGGCTACGGCCACGGCCTGGAACGCGTGGCCCGCGCGCTCGAAGGCGCCGACGCGTTCGGCGTCGCCGCGTTGTCCGACGCCGAACGCCTGCGTGCGGCCGGCCTGTCGCAGCCGATCGTGCTGCTGTCGGGCTTCGACGAGCCCGAAGACCTGCCGCAACTGCGCCGCCTCGGCGTGGAAACCGTGGTCCACCACGTCAGCCAGATCGAGATGCTCGAACAGGCCGCGCCCGGCGAGCCGGTGCGTTGCTGGCTCAAGGTCGACAGCGGCATGCACCGGCTCGGCTTCGCGCCCGAGTACGTGCGCGAGGCCTACGCACGCCTGCGCGCGGCGCCGGCGGTGGCGGAAGGCCTCGTGCTGATGAACCACTTCGCCAGTTCCGACGAATTCGACAACCCGCAGACCCGCGAGCAGCTGCGCGTGTTCGACGCGGCCATCGAAGGCTTGGACGGCGCGCGTTCGCTGTCGAACTCGGCCGCGGTGCTCGGCTGGCCCGACGCGCACGCCGGCTGGATCCGTCCCGGCGGGCTGCTGTACGGCATCAGCGTGGTCGAAGGCCGCACCGGCGCCGACTTCGGCCTGCGCCCGGCGATGACCTTGTCGACGCGCCTGATCGCGGTCAACCGCGTGCGCCGCGGCGAACGCATCGGTTACGCCGCCACCTGGGAATGCCCCGAAGACATGCTGATCGGCGTGGCCGCCATCGGCTACGGCGACGGCTACCCGCGCGCGGCGCCGTCGGGCACGCCGGTGTTGGTGCGCGGGCAGGAGACCCAGTTGATCGGCCGGGTCTCGATGGACCTGATGACCATCGACCTGCGCGGCATCGACGCGCCCGCGGTCGGCGATCCGGTCGAGCTGTGGGGGCCGGCGCTGCCGGTCGAACGCATCGCCGCGGCCAGCGCCACCATCGGTTACGAGCTGACTTGCTCGATCACCCGCCGGGTGCGCTTCGTCGAGGCCTGAGCCCGGCCCGGGACGCGGCTGTGAGCTGCGTCAAGGAAACGTGACGCCGAACCCCCGAACCGTTCAGCCCGCTCAGAAAGGCCGCCCGAACCGGGTAGGGGGGCGTAACTGTTGTCACGTTTGCAGTGTTATCGGGCACACGCCCGATGGCCGCTCCGTCCGGAGCCGGCCGACATTGCAACCGGGGGTTCGATGAAGCAGAGCAAGTTGGTGTGCGCGCTGGGCCTGGGTCTGGCGACCCTGATCGCGTCGACGGCGGGCATGGCCCAGGACGGTCCGAACCCCAATCGCGTGTGGGTCAAGTTCAAGTCCGCCGGCAACCATGCCGGCAACGCCCGCGGCCTCGCCGCCACCTCGAACCTCGGCCAGCGCATCCAGGCGCTGCGCGGCAAGCTCAGCGCCGCCCAGGCCGGCGACGCCGAAGTCAATTACCAGTTCGACCGCAACAACACCGCGGTGATGACCCTGTCCTCGCCCGAAGCGGTCAAGGCGCTGCGCGCCAATCCCGATGTGGAATCGGTCGAGATCGACCAGCCGCGTTACCTGCAGGCGCAGTCGGTGCCCTACGGCATCGATCAGGTGCAGGCGCGCGATGCGTGGGACGCCAATCGCGACGGCACGCTCGACGCCGGCGCCGCCAACGGCTCGGGCATCAAGGTCTGCATCATCGACTCGGGCCTCAACAAGAACCACGAAGACTTCGCCGGCATGACCATCACCGGTTACCCGACCGGCTGGGACACCGACACCTGCGGTCACGGCACCCACGTCGCCGGCACTATCGCCGCGGTCAACAACGACAAGGGCGTGGTCGGCGTGAGCCCGGGCAAGGTCTCGCTGCACATCGTCAAGATCTTCGGCAGCAACGGCTACAACGGCGGCAGCCACGGCCAGTGCTCGTGGACGTATTCCTCGACCCTGGCCGACGCCGCGCAGCGCTGCCAGGCCGCCGGCGCCAAGATCATCAACATGAGCCTGGGCGGCCCGAGCGCCTCGGAAGCCGAGCGCACCGCGTTCCAGACCGTCGCCAACGCCGGCGTGCTGAGCATCGCCGCGGCCGGCAACGACGGCAACAACACCCAGAGCTACCCGGCCGGCTACGCCAGCGTGGTCTCGGTGGCGGCGGTGGATTCGACCAACGCCAAGGCCGACTTCTCCCAGTTCACCCCGAAGGTGGAACTGTCCGCGCCGGGCGTGGACGTGCTGAGCACCTATCCGCTCAAGGACGATCCGCTCGTGGTCGGCACCTCCAGCTTCGCCGCGATCCCGGTGTCGGGCTCCAAGCAGACCACCGCCAGCGCCGCCTGGGTCAACGGCGGCCTGTGCCAGACCTCGTCGAGCACCTGGCGCAACAAGATCGTGGTCTGCCAGCGCGGCACCAACACCTTCCTGGACAAGATCACCAAGGCCAAGAGCGGCCGCGCCCTGGGCGTGGTGATCTACAACAACGTCGACGGCCCGCTCAACATCGGCCTGTACACCGGCACCGCGCCGAACCTGAGCCCGACCACCACGACCCTGCCGGCGGTGGGCATCAGCAAGGTCGACGGCGAATACCTCGTCGCCAACCTCGCCGGCAAGACCGCGACGGTGGACGCGGCGCCGTCGGTCGCCAACGACGCGTACGAGACCATGAGCGGCACCTCGATGGCGACCCCGCACGTGTCCGGTTCGGCCGCCGTGGTGTGGAGTTCCAAGCCCACCGCGACCGCCCAGCAGGTGCGCGACGCGCTCGACGCCACCGCGCTGGACATCGACGCGGCCGGCCGCGACGACAACACCGGCTGGGGTCTGGTGCAGATCCCGGCGGCGATCGCCGAGCTGCAGTTGAAGTAAGCCGCGCGGCGCCTTCGGGCGTTTGCGTGCGAGGAAAACGGGAGCCTTCGGGCTCCCGTTTTTTTGCGCTACTCCTGCGCACGGCAACTGGTGGAAACGCGTATTTCGCGCGTCGTCTCTAAGCCGGGACGAGTCAGAAATCGAAAAAGCGGGTGGAGAGCGGCCGCCGCCGCGTCGTGTTCGGCAAACGCGCCGTCGCGCGAATCGCCGCCGCCTCTCGCGGGGCGGCGGTGTCGCTGCCGGCACGCGATGCGGTGGCGCGGGGCGGAGCGGTCGCGGATTCCGCGGCCTCGATGTCGCGGGCGAGGGCGTGCCGGTTCGACGGCGCACCCGGCGATGCGCGGTTGCGCAGGCTCGATCTCTTCGCTCCGACGAGTAGCTCCGACGAGCGAGATCGGCCCGAAATCGAGGCGGATTGGTTCCCGCGGACGGACCCCGACTCCGGCCCCGGCGCGATCCTTCCGATGCGGCTCGCCGGACTCGATGCGGTCCGCCGCGCCCACCCGGCATACTGACCGTCCACCTACCGCGCCGGCCCCGATGCCCGAAGCCCCGACTCCCGCCCTGGTCTGGTTCCGCGACGACCTGCGCCTGGACGACAACCCGGCCTTGCGCGCGGCGCTGGAAGCCGGCTACACGCCGGTCCCGGTGTACATCCACGCGCCGGACGAACACGGCACGTGGCGGCCGGGGGCGGCCTCGGACGCGTGGCGGCACCGTTCGCTGGCCGCGCTCGACGCCGACCTGCGCAAGCGCGGCTCGCGCCTGCGCCGTTTCTTCGGCCCGAGTCTGGCCACGCTGCAATCGCTGGCGCTGGCGACCGGCGCGCAGGCGGTGTTCTGGAACCGCCGCTACGAGCCCTACATCGAGAAGCGCGACACCAAGATCAAGCAGCAACTGCGGCGCACGGGACTGGAGGCGGAAAGCTTCAACGGCTCGCTGCTGTTCGAGCCGTGGACGCTGCGGACCAAGCAGGGTGGGCCGTTCAAGGTGTTCACCCCGTTCTGGCGCGCGGCCCTGGCCGATTGGCGCGAGCATTCGCGGTGGGACGCGCCGGCGTCGTTGCCGAGCACCCGCGAAGGCCCCGAGGGCGTGCCGTTGGCGGCGCTGAAGCTGGCGCCGTCGCTGGGTTGGGACGGCGGCTTCTGGGGCCACTGGACGCCGGGCGAAGCCGGCGCGCGCGCGGCGCTGTCGACCTTCGTCGACGGCGCGCTGCGCGGTTACGCCGAACAGCGCGACCGGCCCGACCGGGTCGGCACCTCGCGTCTGTCGCCGCATCTGCACTTCGGCGAACTCGCGCCGTGGCGCGCGGTCGCCGAACTGCAGGCGCAGCGCAACGCCGCCAACGCGCGCGACGTCGACGCGGCGATCCGCGAACTGGGCTGGCGCGAGTTCGCCCATCACCTGCTGCATCACTTTCCCGACACGCCCGAGCAGAACTTCAACCCGCGCTTCGCCGACTTCGATTGGGCGCGCGCCGCGCCGCCGAAGCTGGAGCCGTGGCAGCAGGGCCGCACCGGCGTGCCCATCGTCGATGCCGGCATGCGCGAGCTGTGGGCCACCGGCTGGATGCACAACCGCGTGCGCATGATCGTCGCCAGTTATCTGACCAAGCACCTGCGCCTGCACTGGCGCCACGGCGCGCGCTGGTTCTGGGACACCCTGGTCGACGCCGATCTGGCCAACAACACCTTGGGCTGGCAGTGGGTCGCCGGCACCGGCGCCGACGCCGCGCCGTACTTCCGCGTGTTTAACCCGGTGACCCAATCCGAGAAGTTCGACCCCGACGGCGCCTACATCGCCCGCTGGGTGCCGGAACTGGCCGGTTTGCCGGTGCCGCTGCGCTTCGCCCCGTGGCAAGACCCTCAGCGCCTGCGCCGCGTCGCGCCGGATTACCCGCCGCAGCCGCTGGTCGATCTGGCGACGGGACGCGATGCGGCGTTGGAGGCGTATCGCAGGTTGCGGGAATAACCGCGGCGAGGGGCCGCGCGAGGTAGGGGAATGAGGGGAATGAGGGGAATCAAGGGAATGGCGAGTCTTTCGCGCGGTCGACGGCCTCGACCTCGAACCAGCGCGATCCGTCGCAACCCCAAGCGCATTTTGATGCTTTCCATTCCCCATTCCCTTGATTCCCTTCATTCCCCTCATTCCCCTCATTCCCCTCATTCCCCTCATTCCCCTCATTCCCTTCATTCCCTTCATTCCCTTCATTCCCCTCGTTCCCCTCGTTCCCCTCGTTCCCTGTTCCGAAACTCCCAGCCCTGCGCATTCCCTCACCCAACGCGTTGACTCCCCCAACGCACGCATGATTCACTCGCCCGACGCATCGGAGAGACGCATGGCGAAGGCAGAAACGGGGGCGGGGACGCGCCGGCGCGCGCGGCGCGAGCCGATGTCGCGGGTGGATACGGCGTGGTTGCGGATGGAACGCCCGACCAACCCGATGATGATCACCGGCGTGCTGATGTTCGACGATCCGATCTCGGTCGACGCGCTGCGCAAGGTGATCAAGCAGCGCTTCCTCGCCTACAGCCGGTTCCGCCAGAAAGCCGTCGACACCGCCGCCGGCGCGTACTGGCAAACCGACGACGATCTCGATCTGGAATGGCATGTGCAGCACACCGCGCTGCCCGGGCGCGGCGGCAAGCGCGCGCTGGAGCGGTTCGTCAGCCAGCTCGCTTCCAGTCCGCTCGACAACAGCCGGCCGCTGTGGCAATTCCATCTGGTCGAGCGCTACCGCGGCGGCTCGGCGCTGATCGCGCGCATCCATCACAGCTACGCCGACGGCATCGCCCTGGTGCAGGTGCTGCTGTCGCTGACCGACACCACCGCGCAGCCGGCCAAGGGCAGCGATCTGGCCCACGCCTGGCTCAAGCAGGACGGCGCCGACGTGGCGCGCCGGGTCGGCGCGGTGGACCGCTACATGAAGCTCGGCAGCCGCGCGCTGGAAAAGGGCATGGAGATGTACCGCGACCCGACCCTGGCGGCGATGCTGGCCAAGGAGGGCGGGGAGATCGCGCGCGAACTGCTGCACGCGCTGTCGCTGTCCGACGATCCGCCGTCGATGCTGCGCGGCAAGCTCGGCGTGTCCAAGCGCGTGGCCTGGGCCGAGCCGCTCGATCTGGAAGAGGTCAAGGCGGTCGGCCGCGCCTGCGACTGCACGGTCAACGACGTGCTGATGGCGACCGCGGCCGGCGCGCTGCGCAGCTACATGATCGAGCGCGGCGACGCCATCGACGGGGTGACCATCCGTGCCACCGTGCCGGTCAACCTGCGGCCGCTGGAACACGCGCGCAAGCTCGGCAACCACTTCGGCCTGGTGTTCCTGGATCTGCCGGTTGGCGAGGACAACCCGATCCGCCGGGTCGAGCGCGTCGCCGAGTGCATGAACAATCTTAAGAATTCGCGCCAAGCCATTGTTGCATTTGGTCTTTTGGCCGCGCTCGGCATGGCGCCGGCGCAGGTCCAGGGGCTGGCGCTGGAGTTGTTCAGCCGCAAGGCGACGGCGGTGGCGACCAACGTGCCGGGGCCGCAGCAGCCGCTGTATCTGGCCGGCGCGCGCCTGGACGAGATGATGTTCTGGGTGCCGCAGACCGGTTCCATCGGCGTCGGCATTTCGATCCTGAGCTACAACGGCCGCGTGCACTTCGGCCTGATCGCCGACGGCAAGCTGATCCCCGACCCGGACGAAGTCATCAGCCGCTTCGGCGCCGAGTTCGACAAGCTGCTGTACCTGGCGCTGATGGGCAGTTGGGAACGCACCCTCGACGCCGACAGCGCCGCCGCGCTGATGGCCTGAACCCGCGCTCGGCCGTTCGCGCCGGGCCGCGCAACGTCTTCCCGGCCCGGGCCTGAACGGGCCGGCGCCGCCGTCACTCGTCCCCCACGGCGGCGTGATTAGCTTGTGGGCGCTCCGCCACCCGACGAGGACAGCCCATGAAGACCCAACTCAAATTCGCCATCGCCGCGGCGACGCTCGCCGCCCTGCTCGCCGGCTGCGCCACCGGCGGTGGCGGCGGTTACTACGGCGGCCAGCAGCAGCCGTACCCGGGCGACCCGAACCAGCCGCAGCAACAGCAAGGCGGCATGAACCGCACCCAGAAGGGCGCCCTGATCGGCGCGCTCGCCGGCGTCGCCGCCGGCCTGCTCAGCGGCAACGACGCCACCGAACGCCGCCAGCGCGCGCTGATCGGCGCGGGCGTCGGTGGTCTCGCCGGCGGCGCCATCGGCAACTACCAGGACCGCCAGGAGCGCGCGCTGCGCGAACGCATGGCCGGCACCGGCGTCGACGTGGTCCGCCAGGGCGACAACATCACCCTGAACATGCCCAGCAACATCACCTTCGCCTTCAACAGCGCCAACCTGGATCCGAAGTTCGACCCGGTGCTCGACAACGTCGCCGCCACCCTGACCGAGTACAACCAGACCATCGTCGAGGTCGCCGGCCACACCGACAGCATCGGCACCGACGCGGTCAACCAGCGCCTGTCCGAGCAGCGCGCCGCCTCGGTCGGCAATTACCTGATGTCCAAGGGGCTGGTGCGCGACCGCTTCATCCTGACCGGCGCCGGCAAGACCCGCCCGATCGCCAGCAACGACACCGACGCCGGCCGCGCGCAGAACCGCCGCGTCGAGATCACCTTGGTGCCGGTGCGCTCCTAAGCGGTTAGCGCGATCGCGCCGCGCCGATGAGTTAGGCGCCGCCGCCCATCGTTGGAGTCATCCCGAAACCGGGCCGCCGCTGGCGGCCCGATTTCGTTTAAGGCGCGGGTGCGACAGCGCGCGACCCGCGGCGATGCCGCAGGCGCTGCGGGCATGGGGGTGCGTTGCGGGGCCGCGTCGCGCGGTTCGTCCGAACCGGCTCAGTCGAACCGGCGCGATGAGCTGCCGCGCCCGCCAGCGTCCCTTGCGTGCGTTATGCACGCAGCATGCAGTTCGTATCCGTGCGGATCGCGCATCGCGGCAGGCCGCATTTCGCCGCAATCGAGCGCGCGGCCCGTGCCGGAACACGCCACGACTTTGCCCATGCGGGCGATTGTGCCCACTCGCGGCGCACGAACGTTCTTTCCGCCGCACGTTTTGTCCGCCTGATTCCCTGCGCGACGAAAGGGTGGTCAGGAGGAGCGACGCGTGAACTCAGTTTTCGATCAGGAAGGTTCCGGCCCGCGCGCGGCGAGTCTGCGCATCGCCTTGTCCGACGATCATCCGGTGGTCCGCGCCGGCGTGCGCGCGCTGCTGGAATCGGCCGCGGCGCCCGGCGAAACCTGGACGGTCGCGGCGGAAGCCGGCGGCGCGGACGAGTTGCTGGAACTGCTGGCGGCGACGCCGCTGGATCTGGTGATCACCGATTTCTCGATGCCCGGCAGCCGCGTCGGCGACGGCCTGAGCCTGCTCGGGCAGATCCGCCGCCGCCGTCCGCAGTTGCCGGTGATCGTGCTGACCATGATCGGCAACGCGCCGGTGCTGCGCTCCATCGCCGACGCCGGCGTCGCGGGCTTGCTCGACAAAGCCGCCGCCGCGGCCGAACTCGGCGAAGCGGTGCGCACGGTGATGCAAGGCGATCGCTACTTCGGCCTGGCGCTGCGCGGGTTGCTGCAACCCGGCGCCGGCGCGGCGCGCGGCGGCGGTCTGTCGCCGCGCGAAGCGGAGGTGTTGCGGCTGTTCGCCGCGGGCTTGGGCGTGTCGCAGATCGCCGCGCACCTGCACCGCAGCAAGCAGACCATCAGCCGGCAGAAGACCGATGCGATGGGCAAGCTCGGGCTCAAGAGCGACCGCGAAATCTACGACTACGCGCGCAACGAGGGGCTGTTGTCCTGAACGCCGCGCGCGCCCGCGCGGCCCGCGATCGCGCCCGCCGGCGCGTCTGCGGGTGGCTGGCCGCGCTGGCGCTGGCGGCCGCCGCGACCGCGCCGCAGGCGCGGGGCTGGCATCAGGAGCCGGCGGCGTCCGGCGCCGAAACCGCGGCGCGGGCGGCGCCGGACGAGGCCGGTGCGCGGGCGCGCGTAGCGCCGGCCGCCGCCGCGCAAGCGCCCGAGCCCGCGGCGCCGCCCACCCGGATCGCCAGCGACGAGCCCGTCGCCGCGCGCGCCGCCGCCAAGCCCGCCGTGCTGCGCGTCGGCGTCGCCGAGTGGGGCAACCTGCCGTTCCAAGGCTATCGCGACGGCCGCGCCGCCGGCTTCAACATCGAGTTGCTGGAACAGATCCTGCGCACGCACGGCTACGGCGTGCGCTACCTCGCCGTCGGCGACAGCGAAGCGACGGTGCGGGCGCTGTGCGAGGGCCGCATCGATCTGGCCATGAACCTGCGCGTGACCGCGGCGCGCAGTCGCTGCATGGCCTATACCGACCCGATCGAGAACCTCTCGCTGTACGCGCTCAAGCGCAAGGACGACGCGCGCCTGCTCAGCGAGGACGCGCTCAAGCGCATGCGCATGGCCATTCCCGCCGCGCTGCTGGAACACACCCGCGACCGCACCCGCTTCCTGCCGGCACAGGTGGTGCCGGTCGTCGATGCGCCCGCCGCGGTGCGCGCGGTGGCCGAGGGCCGCGCGGATGTCTACTTCGACAGCGCCTATGTGCTGGACTGGTATCTGCGCGAAGGCGGGTACGCCACGCTGGAACTGTTGCCGACCTCGCAACTGCCGCCGCCGATGCAGCGCAACGATCTGGGCGTGCTGTACGCGGCGCCGCTGGCGCGGCTGCCGCTGCTGAAATGGCTCGACGAGCAGATCAAGCGCGATCCGCAACGGGTCGAGCGGCTGCGCGCCAAATGGCTGCGCGCGGACCTGCAGGCCGGGGCCGCGCCCGGCGAACTCAACGCCGCGCAGCGCGACTGGCTGGCGCGACTGCCGCGCCTGCGTCTGGCCCTGGCCGACAACGCCGCGCCGTTGTCCACGCTCGACAGCGATGGCCAACCGGCCGGTATCGCCGCCGACTACGCGCGCATCGTCGAGGACCGCCTCGGCCTGGATTTCGCCGTCGTCGCCGGCAACGGCCAGCGCGGCGCGATCGCCGCGCTCGCGGGGCATCGCGCCGAACTCGCCGTGGCGCCGCTCGGCAGTCTGCCCGGCGCGCACTGGGTCTACAGCCGCGCGTTCGAGCGCACGCCGCTGGTGATCGCGACCCGGGCCAAGGCGTCGGCGGCGATCGGCCTGGAGTCGCTGGCGGGCAAGCGGGTCTCGGTGACCTTGCTCGGATTGGCCGGGCAAGCGGTGCGCCGCGCCGCGCCCGACGCGCGCGTGATCGGCGTGGCCAGCAACGCCGAAGGGCTGGAACTGCTGGCGTCGGGACAAGTCGACGCGCACCTGGGCGATCTGGCGGTGCTCGACCGTCTGCTGCAAACCCAGCACCGCAACAGCGAATTCCAACTCGCGCCGGCCGGGCTGGAACTGGAGCTGGCTTTCGCCGCCGACCGCCGGTTGGCGCCGCTGATCGACATGATCGACCAGCAGCTCGATGCGCTGTCGGAAGCCGAGCGCCAGCGCATCCACGATCACTGGGTCGCGCTGCGCTACAGCTACGGCGTGCCGTGGAACCGGGTGATGGCGATCGTCGCGGTGGCGCTGCTGACGATCAACGTCATCGCCGCGTTCTACCTGCGCCTGCGCCGCGAATCGCGGCGGCGCGAGGCGGTCGACCGCAAGCTGCGCGAAGTCGCGAGCAATCTGCCGGGCGTGGTGTTCAAGGCGCGGCGCGCGGCCAACGGGCAGATCCGCTTTCCGTATCTGGCCGGGCGGCCGGAGTTGCTGTTCGGGCTCGACGCCGAGCGCGCGGTGGCCGATTCGCGGGTGCTGTTCGCGCGCGTGCACGGCGCCGATCTGCCCGGCTTGCGCGCGGCGATCGCGGCCGCGGCGCGGACCATGAGCGGCCTGCACGCCGATTTCCGCGTGCGCGGCGGCGGCGGCGAATGGCGCTGGGTGCGGGTCAGCGCGCTGCCGCGGCCGCAACATCCCGGCGAGGACCGCGAAGACGCGGGGTACACCGGTTATTTCGTCGACGTCACCGACGTGCATCTGCAAGCGCAGGCGCTGGCCCGGGCCAAGGAACAGGCCGAGGCCGCGACCCGGGCCAAGTCGCGGTTCCTGGCGACGATGAGCCACGAGATCCGCACGCCGATGGGCGGCATGACCGGCATGCTGGAACTGCTGGAGCGCTCGCCGCTGGATCCGGATCAGCAAACGCTGCTCGGCCACGTGCGCGATTCGGCGCAAGCGCTGCAGGGTCTGCTCGACGACATCCTCGACGTGTCGCGGATCGAAGAAGGGCAGCTGCGGGTGGAACTGGCGCCGTTGCGCCCGCGCGCGCTCGCCGACGCGGCGGCGATGCACGCCGCCGCCGGGTGCCGCGCCAAGGGATTGCGGGTGGATCTGCGCGTGGACGCCGCGGTACCCGAGGCGGTGCTCGGCGATCCGCTGCGCTTGCGTCAAGTGTTGTTGAACCTGCTCGGCAACGCGGTCAAATTCACCGAGCGCGGCCGGATCTGGCTCGACCTGCGCGTGCGCCGGCAGCGCTTGATCGTCGAGGTCGGCGACACCGGCATCGGCATGAGCCCGGACCAGCTGCGGCGCGCGTTCGAGCCGTTCCGCCAGGGCGAGGACAGCACGCCGCAACGTTTCGGCGGCGCCGGGCTGGGGCTGTGGATCTGCCGGCAACTGGTCGAACTGATGGGCGGGCGCATCCGCCTGGACAGCCGCGCGGGGCAGGGCACGCGCGCGACCGTGGAACTGCCGCTGCGCGCGGCGGTGGCCGGCGAGGCCGCGGCGCCGGCGGCCGCGCCGTTGCGGGCGACGGTGAGCGTCGGCGACGCACGCCGCGCCGATGCCTTGCGGCAAGCGCTCGCGGCGTTGGGCGTGACGCTGTCGGCGCCGGGCGAGCAGGGCGAGGCGAGTTTCGAGGACGGCGAGCGCGCCGATCTGATCCGCGTGCGCCGCGACGGCGCGGGCGGCGATTACGCGCTGCAAGCCGAGCCTTTGCTGTTCCTGCACGTGCAGCGCGCCTGCGAGTGGGCGCGCGATCCCGCCGGCGCGCGCGAGGGCGCGCTCCCGCGCGGCGCGACGGCGCCGGGGCCGGCGCGGATCGTGGTCGCCGAGGACGGCCCCGTGAATCGGGAATTGATCCAGCGCCAGTTGCTCGAACTCGGCCACGCCTGCCGCGTCTGCGCCGACGGCCGCGAAGCGCTGGCGGCGCTGCGCGAAGGCGGTTACGCGTTGCTGCTGAGCGATTGCCGCATGCCCGAACTCGACGGCTACGCGTTGGCGCGGGCGATCCGCGACGACGAAGCGCGCGAAGCGGGAGCCGGCGGCGGCGCGCGGCGGCTGCCGATCGTGGCCATCACCGCGAGCGCCTTGCCCGAGCAGATCGGGCGCTGCCGCGACGCCGGCATGGACGATTGGCTGATCAAGCCGGTGCGGCTAGAGGATTTGCAGCGGGTCCTGCAGCGCTGGCTGCCCGCTGCGACTTCCGACGGGCAGACGCCTCGGCGTTCATCGAAGCCCGCCGCGCACGCCGCGGACGCGACGCTCGCGCTGCGCGCGGCCTTGCCGGCGCTGTTGCGCGAACTGCCGCGCGAACGCGCCGACATCGCCGCCGCCTTGCAAGCGCGCGACGTCGCAGCGTTGTCGCACGCCGTGCATCGCTGCACCGGCGCCATCGCCTTGTTCGATGCCGCCGTCGCGCGCCGGGGACAGGCGCTCGAGGAGGGATTGGCGCGGCAGCCGCTGCACGAAGCGGAGCCGGCGGTGCGCGCGTTCCTGGACGAGTTGGAGGCGCTGCAGCGGCGCTGGGGCGCCGAGGCGTAGCAGGCGTAGCGGAAGGCGCCGCGCGGAGCGGCAGCGTCGAGACGAAGCAGGCGTAGCGGAAGGCGCCGCGCGAAGCGACAGTGCCGAGGCGAAGCGGGCTTAGCGGAAGGCGCCGCCCGATGCGGCAGCGCCGATGTTCGCAGAAGACGATGCGCGGACCGGCGCGCGGCGACGCGATCGATGGCTACGACGATCGCGGGTTCGTCGACGCGCTCAGTGGCGCGCGCTGCTCGCGTCGGCGACGAGGTTGAGCGAGGGCGGCGGATCGATCGCCAATTCCTTTTCGAGCTCTTCGCGGAACTGCTCGAAGCTCACTCCGCGCTCGGCCAGTTCGCGGTCGGCGGCGGTGCGCAGGGCGCTGGAGCAGCCCAGGCTGACCTGCGCGCCGTCGCGCCGGTGCAGCGCCGCGGCGCGTTCGAGCAGGGCCAGCACCCGCGCCGCGCTCTCCGAGCCGCCGACGATGCGGCCGCCCAGGCCCAGGGTCCATTCGCCGTCGCGGCGGACGATGCCGCCGAGCAGGCGGCCGTCGGCATCGCGCAGCTCGGCATGGGGTTCGATGTTGGCCGCGACCGGCGCGGCCGTACGGGCGCGCTCGAGTTTGCGTTTCTTGGCGTCGCGGCGGGCCTTGGAGTTGATCGACATGGCTGGCTCCTTGGCCGCACAGATGGCTTGGAGGACATCATAGCCCCGCAACCGCGGCGGCCCAAGCCGGCGGCGGAGTGCGACCAGGTGCGCGGTTTAGGCGGTTTAGGCAGGCGCGCGCTGAGGCTGGCGAGCGGTATCGCCCAGGCCGGTCGAAAGGCATCGGGATGAAAGGCCCGTCCAGCGGAGTGCGGAAAGGGCATCGCGTCCGTCGCTCATAGTTCGCGTTGCGGCCGTCGTCTTCCAAGAAGCCGCCATGCACGAACCGGCTCCGCCGAAGCGGAGCCGGCGCTCGTGGTCAGTGCGGGTGCGATTGTCCGTCGGCGTGCCCGTGAGCCGGCTTCGGGGGCGAGGTCGATGGCGGCTGGACGCGGGCTTTCGCCGGCGATGGCGTGGGAGCCGCCGCCGACGCTTCGTGCTCGTGCGCGGGCGTGCCGGCCTCGTCGTGCGGCTTCGCCTCGTTCGCCGAATCGCCGTGCGAGTGCGCAGGCCCGTCGCCGTCGTCGTGCGGCTTCGCCGCGTGCGCATGCGCCGGGGCTTCGACGCCGTCCGCTTGCGCCTGCGCGTCGCTGTGCCCATGGCCGCCGCTATCGTCATGCTCGCCGCCGTGGTCGTGGCCGGACATGTTCTCGCCGCCGCCGTGCGAATGCCCGTCGCTGCGCGCGACCAGATCGCGATAGCCCTGCGCGTCCAGCGACGGCAAGCGGCCGAGGAAGGCGACCAAGTCCCACAGATGCGCGTCGTCCATGCTGCCGCCCCAGGCCGGCATGCCCGAGGCCTTGATGCCGTGCTTGATCGTCCAGAACGCGGACGCGGCATCGACTTCGCGCTGCGACAGGTTCGGCGGCGCCGGGTACAGCCCGCGCGACAGCTCGCTCGGCCCCGCGCCCGGGGTCAGATGGCAGCCCGCGCACATCGCCGCGTAATTGCCGGCGCCGCGGCGCACGCGCTCGGCGTCGTCGAGGTTCGCCGGCACGCTCAGCCCGCTCGCGCGCGCCGCGATCGAGCGTTCGCGCGCGTACTCGAGCAACGCGTACACGGGCCGCGTGTGCGGCGCGTCGGCGCCGACGTCGTAGGCGCCGGACCACACCACCGCGGCGCCGGCCGCGCCCGCGGCCAACGCCGCGCTACCCAGCCACAGGCCGGTTCGAAGGAATGCGTTCATGGGCGCGCTCCTTCAAAACCACAGCCGCACGCCGGCGACCAGCCGGGTGTCTTCGACCCGCTCGCCGTGCGCGCGCCGGTAATCGGCGGTATCGCCGAACGCGCGCTCCCAGCTCACGCCCACGTACGGCGCGAACTTGCGGCTGATCTCGTAACGCAAGCGCAAGCCGGCCTCGGCCGTGCTCAGGCCGGCGCCGGTTTCGCGGCGCGGATCGTCCTTGCCGTAGAACTCGACTTCGACCAGCGGTTGTAGGATCAGGCGGTTGGTCAGCAGCAGTTCGTACTCGGCTTCCAGGTTCAGCGCGGTTTGCCCGCGTTCGCCCAAGTACGCGGTGGCCGAGACCTCGAACTTGTACGGCGACAAGCCCTGCACGCCGAACGCGGCCCAGGTTTGCGCGCGTTGCGGGCGGAAATCGTGGCGCACGCCGGCGACCACGTCCCACCACGGCGAAATCGCGCGGCCGTACAGCGCTTCCAGGTTGGCCGATTCGGTGCGGCCGCGTTCGCGCTCGCCTTCGCTGCGCAGCCACAGCCGGTCGGTGTCGCTGCCGAACCAGGACTGGCCTTCCCAGGCCTGCGCGCTGCCGTCGTCGATATCGACCGCTTCCAGGCGGTTGATCACCACCATGTGGTTGAACTCGCGCGCGTGCTGCATGTGCAGGCTGATCGGCGGGAACGCGGCGGCGCGGTCGGCGTCGGTGACGGCGGGGATCGGCTCGCGCGGTTGTTGCGGGGCGTCGGCGCGCGGAGCGGCACCGTGGCCCATCGCGGCGTGATCCATCGTCGAATGATCCATCGCCGCGCCTTCGGGCTTGGCGGGCGCGCCGTGGTCCATTGCGGAGTGGTCCATCGTCGAGTGATCCATCGCCGCGCCTTCGGGCTTCGCCGGTGCGCCAGGGTTCATGCCGGCGTGATCCATCTGGGAATGATCCATCGCGGCGTCTTCGGATTCCGCCGCGGCATCTTTCGCCGGAGCCGGCATCGCCGAGTGGTCCATCGTCGAATGATCCATCGCGGCCGCCTTCGCGGGCGCGGCGGTTTTCTTCGCCGGCGCTTTCTTCTTCGCGCCGCTCATCTGCGAATGGTCCATCCGGGAATGATCCATTCCCGAGTGATCCATGGCTTGCGCGGCCTGCGCATCGCGATCGCGCTGCTGCGCGAACGCGGCGAACGGCAGCGTCAGCGCCAAGGCCAGCGCGGTGCGGGGCAAGGTGGCGGTCGTCTTCATTCTTCGACCCTCACTTCGCGCATCATGCCCGCTTCCATGTGGTAGAGCAGGTGGCAGTGGAACGCCCAGCGGCCGAGCGCGTCGGCGCGCACGCGATAGCTGCGGCGGGTTCCCGGCGGCATGTCGATGGTGTGCTTGCGCACCTGGAACTCCTGCTTGTCGTTCTCCAGATCGCTCCACAGGCCGTGCAAGTGGATGGGGTGGGTCATCATCGTGTCGTTGACCAAGACGATGCGCAGCCGCTCGCCGTAGGTCAGCCGGATCGGATCGGCGCCCATGAACTTCTGCCCGTCGAAGGACCAGGCGAATTTCTCCATGTGGCCGGTGAGGTGCAGTTCGATCTCGCGGCTGGGTTCGCGGCCGTCGGGATCGTCGAACACGCTGTGCAGGTCGGAATAGGTCAGCACCTTGCGGCCGTTGCCGCGCAGGCCGATGCCGGGATCGTCGAGCTTGGGCGACAGGCTCATCGCGCGCATGTCGATCAGGCGCGGATCGCCGCCGGGCGCGGATTTCATCGCGCCGTGGTCCATGCCGGCGTGGCCCATCGCCGCGTGGTCCATGCCGCCGCCGGACGCGGGTGCGGCCATGCCGCCCATGTTGGCGCCGCAGCCGCCCTCCATGCCCTTGCTCTTCGCTCCCATGCTGGCGCCGCAACCGCCTTCCATGCCTTTCATCTTCGACATGTCGTGGCCGCCGTCGCCGCTCATGTCGCCGTGGCCCATGTCCTCCATGGTCAGCAGCGGGCGCGGATCGGTGCGCGGCACTTCCGCTTCCAGACCCTGACGCACCGCGAGGGTGCCGCGCACGTAGCCGGTGCGGGCGTTGTCCTGGCAGAAGATGGTGTAGGCGTCCTGGCCCGAGGGTTCGACCAGCACGTCGTAGGTCTCGGCCACGGCGATGCGGAACTCGTCGACGCTGACCGGATGCACCGGCTGGCCGTCGGCGGCGACCACGGTCATCTTCAGGCCGGGGATGCGCACGTCGAAGTAAGTCATCGCCGAGCCGTTGACGAAGCGCAGCAGCACTTTTTCGCCGGGCTTGAACAGGCCGGTCCAGTTGCCCGCCGGGGTCACGCCGTTGAGCAGATAGGTGTAGGTGTGCGCGTTGACGTCCGACAGATCGGTCGGGGTCATGCGCATGCGGCCCCATTCGCCGCGGTCGCGCAGGGTCGCGGCCAAGCCTTTCTCGCCGACATCGCGCATCGCGTCGCCGACGGTGCGCTTGTAGTAGTTGTCGTAGCTCGACATCTGCTTGAGCCGGCGGAACAGCGCGGCCGGCTCCAGGTCGGTCCAGTCCGAGAGCAGCAGCACGTGTTCGCGGTCGTAGCGGTAATGCGCCGGTTCGCGCGGGTCGATCACGATCGCGCCGTACAGGCCGGCCTGCTCCTGGAACAGCGAGTGGCTGTGATACCAGTAAGTGCCGGATTGACCGACGCGGAAGCGATAGACGTAGCTCTCGCCGGGACGGATGCCGTCGAAGCTCAGACCCGGCACGCCGTCCATATTGGCCGGCAGGATCAGGCCGTGCCAATGGATCGAGCTCATGCCTTCGCGCAGGCGGTTGGCCACGCGCAAGGTGACGGTGTCGCCTTCGCGCCAACGCAGGATCGGCGCGGGCAGGCTGCCGTTGACGGTGACGGCCGGACGCACGCGGCCGGTGAAGTTGACTTGGGTGGCGCCGATGTCGAGATCGAACTCGGTGCCGCTGAGCACGCGCGGCGTCTGCGCCATCGGCGCGGCGAAGGCGCCGCGCCACAGGCCGCTGCCGGCGATGGCGCCGCCGGCGGCGAGGCCGGCGACGAAGCGGCGGCGGCCGGGATCGGCCGGGGCGCCGAACGGGGGAATACGCAATGTCATGGGGAGCCTTCCGTTGGGAAGAGCCGCGATCAGTCTCGCGGCGGGCGAGGCGCGGGGCAAGCGCTGTTGAGCGCCGCCGCGCCGGTGCGGGCGATGACGGCCGCGCCGCCGTGCGATGCCGCCGCGGGCGCGGACGGATCGTGGGCGGGAGCCGTGGGCCGGCGGAATCCGGCCGAACGCGCGCTCAGGCGATGGGTGGACGGATCGGCAGGCTCAGCACGCCGCTGGGCGGGGCGTGCGGGGTCGGCAGCGCCGGCGCGACCGTGTCCAGGCGCGGCGGCAGCGGCGCGATCGCGTGGGCGATGCTCGCCGCCTGCAGGCAATCGCATTGACAGGCGAACTTGCCGCAGCAATCGCCCTCGTGCGGCGCGGCCGGGTCGGCGGGGTGGGGAGCGGAGGCGGGCTCGGCGCCGTGATGGGCCATCGCCGGCATCTCCATGCCCTCGTGGCAATCGGCCATCGCCGTGTCGGCCGCGGGCTGCGCTGGCGCCGCCGCCGCGAGGCGCGGCCCCATCGCATGGCCGCCGCTGGCGATCATCGCCGCCGACGCGTAGCCGTTCAGGCTCAACGCGACGATCAGCAGCAAGCGCAGCAGCAGCGAAAAGAAGGGCATGCGGGGGACAGCGACGGCGAGGCGGTGGCGGGCACCGGAACGGCAGCCATTGTGCCCTCAATTCGCGCGGATCGTGCAACCTTCCTGAGTGGGAAGGTTGTGTGGGGCGTTCATGGCGAAGGTGGGCGAGGGGAGGGCGGGCGGTTATTTGGAGGTTGGCGGAGGCGGCGACGGAAGCGGCTGAATGGCGCTGAAGACGTTGGATCTCCGAGTTCGCGGAGCTGACGTGCTCGAGGGCTCGACGCGAACTCGAAGCAGTGCGCGCCGCGGCCGCGCTCGCGAACGAGCCGCGTCCGATCCGCGCGGCGACGGCGCGATCGCGACGGCCGTCGATGACGCGCGAGCTGCTTCATCGTCTGTAACCGCACGACGCGCGTCGCACATCGAAGCTTCAGCTTGTGACGCTTATCGCAACGAAGCCGATCGAATGAGGCCGCGCCGCGCGCATAGTCGCGCGCACGGCCGCACGCGCGGTTCGTTCATCCGGCGACCTCGCCGCAAGCGCTTGCCGATGTGCGCGCAAGTGGCATACTTCCCGCTCCACGGACGACGTAGCCACGGCTCGTCCATTCCCGGCCAGCCGGCGTTCCCGCCCGCAAGCTCGCGACCCTCAGAGCCTGCAGGTGACCCTTGAACGCACTGCCACGCGCGGTTCGCGCGACTGTCTTTTCTTTTGTTTCTTCCACCGACTCCGGCGCCGTCGCCGCGCGCGTCCGCAGCGGAGCGCCGCGATGATGGGCGAAGCGCAACTGGCGCGGGTCGCGCCCGCGATCGCCGCGACCGCGCACCTCGACGCCGCACCGCCGGCCTTGCTGTCGAGCTATCGGCCGCAGGATTCGCTGTTTTCCTCCGCCCACACCCAACTGCATGCGCGCGGCGTGCTGCACGCGCTGACGCGCGCCAGCGACGACGATCTGGCCGGCGCCAGCGAACGCCTGCTGAGCCAGGTCGCAAGCGAAGCGGGGCGTTTGCCGTTGCTCGGCGCGGTGCCGTTCGAGGGCGGCCAACCCGCGCGCTTGTGGGTGCCGACGCACGCCGCGTTCGCCGCCGGCCGCGCGCGCCATCGCGGCGCCGCGCATTTGCACGGCGATTCGCGCGCCGCGCCGCGGGTCGAACCGGTGCCGGCGCCGGCGCAGTTCAAGCGCAATGTCGAACGTTCGCTCGACCGCATCCATGACGGCGGTCTGCGCAAGGTGGTGATGTCGCGCAGCCTGCGCATCGCGGCCAAGGTCGATGTGCCGCAGTTGCTCGGGCAACTGCTGGCGCGCGCGCCGTCGGCCTACACCTTCGCGATGGATCTGGCCGGCGCGGGCGGCCCGCCAGCGTGTTTGATCGGTTCCAGCCCCGAGCTGCTGCTGTCCAAGCGCGGCGCGCGCATCGTTTCCAATCCGTTGGCGGGCTCGATCCCGCGCAGCGCCGATCCGGTCGAGGATCGCCGCCGCGCCGAAGGCTTGCTGCAGTCGGCCAAGGATCTGCACGAACACGCGTTGGTGATCGAGGACGTCGCCGCCGCGCTGCGTCCGTTCTGCAGCGATTTGCAGGTGCCGGCGGCGCCGTCGCTGTTGGCCACGCCGACGATGTGGCATCTGTCCACGCGCGTCGACGGCGTGTTGCGCGACCCCGCGACCAGCTCGCTGCGGCTGGCGCTGGCGCTGCATCCCACGCCCGCGGTGTGCGGTTATCCGACCGAGCCGGCGCGGCGGGTCATTCGCGAATTGGAAGGCTACGACCGCGGTTTGTTCACCGGCCTGGTGGGTTGGTGCGACGCCGACGGCGACGGCGAATGGGCGGTGACGATCCGCTGCGCGCTGGTGGAAGAGGAGTGCGCGACCGTGTTCGCCGGCGCCGGCATCGTCGCCGGCTCGCAGCCGGAGGCCGAATTGGCGGAAACCACCGCGAAACTGCGCACCATGCTCGGCGCGATGGGGCTGGCGCACGTCGCCGAGGCCGAGGGCCGGGCATGAGCGCCGCGCCGCTGCCCGGCTTCGTGCCGTGGCCGGACGAGTTCGCCGCGCGTTATCGCGAACGGGGCTATTGGACCGGCGAGACTCTTTACCGCAGCGTTTCCCGCGGCGCGCGTATGCATCCCGAGCGCATCGCCATCGTTTGCGGCGAACGGCGCTGGAGCTATGCGCAATTCGACGAGCAATCGCGGCGTCTCGCCGCGGGCCTGCGCCGCCTCGGCATCGGCCCGCGCGACCGGGTGCTGCTGCAGTTGCCGAACATCGGCGAACACTACATCGCCTGCCATGCGCTGTTCCTGCTCGGCGCCTTGCCGGTGTTCGCCTTGCCGGCGCACCGCCGCGCCGAGATCGGCTATTTCGTCGGCCATGCCGAGGTCCGCGCCTGCGTGATCGCCGACCGCGACGGCGGCTTCGACTACCGTTCGATGATTCGCGAGGTCTGCGCCGAGCACGACTGCCTGCGCGACGCGATCGTGATCGGCGAAGCCGAGGAATTCCACGCCTTCGCCGATCTGCTCGACGAGCCGTTGAGTGGCGACGGACCCGAAGCGGGGGAGGTCGCGTTCCTGCAGCTGTCCGGCGGCAGCACCGGCGTGCCCAAGCTGATTGCGCGCACCCACGACGATTATCTCTACAGCGTGCGCGAAAGCGCGCGCATTTGCGGGCTCGACGGCGACACGGTGTATCTGTGCGCGCTACCGGCCGCGCACAATTTCCCGATGAGCTCGCCCGGCGCGCTCGGCGTGTTCCATGCCGGCGGCTGCGTGGTGTTGGCGCGGCACAGCGATCCCGAATCCTGCTTCGCCCTGATCCAGCGCGAACGCGTCACCCTCACCGCGCTCGTACCGGCGCTGGCCTTGGCGTGGCTCGAATCGCGGTCGCGCGCGCGCTACGACCTCAGCAGTCTGGACTGCGTGCAGATCGGCGGCGCGCATCTGGCCGGCGAGGTCGCGCGGCGCGTGCCGGAGGCGTTCGGCTGCCGCTTGCAGCAGGTGTTCGGGATGGCCGAAGGCTTGGTCAACTACACCCGCGGCGACGAACCCGAGGAACTGATCCTGGGCACGCAAGGCCGGCCGATCAGCGACGACGACGAGATCCGCATCGTCGACGACGAAGACATCGACGTCGCGCCCGGCGAGGTCGGCCATCTGCTGACCCGCGGTCCGTACACCATCCGCGGCTATTACCGCGCCGAAGCGCACAACGCGCGGGCGTTCACCGCCGACGGCTTCTATCGCACCGGCGACCGCGTGCGCCGCTTGCCCGGCGGCCATCTGATCGTCGAAGGCCGGGCCAAGGACCAGATCAACCGCGGCGGCGAGAAGATCGCGGCGGAGGAAGTCGAAGGCTATCTGCTCGCGCATCCGGCGGTATTCGACGCTGCGCTGGTGGCGATGCCCGACCGCTGGCTCGGCGAGAAGACCTGCGCGTTCGTGGTGCTGCGCGACGCCGCGCAAGCCACGCCGCGCGAACTCGCGCAATGTCTGCGCGAGCGCGGCATCGCCGCGTTCAAGATTCCCGACCGCATCGAGTTCCTCGCCGCGTTGCCGCGCACCGCGGTCGGCAAGATCGACAAGAAGGCCTTGCGCGCGCGCTTCGCGCCGCCGGCCGCCGTTCCCGTTTCCTCCTCTTTCGCACAGGCCGCGCCATGACCATTCCCAAGATCGCTTCCTATCCCATGCCCGGCCCGCAGCAGTGGCCGTCGAACCGGGTGGACTGGCGTCCCGAGCCTTCGCGCGCCGTGCTGCTGATCCACGACCTGCAGGAATATTTCCTGGCGTTCTACGACCAGACCCAGGCGCCGGTGCCGCAGCTGCTGGAGAACGTGCGCGCCCTGCGCGATGCCTGCGACGACGCCGGCGTGCCGGTGGTCTACACCGCGCAGCCGCCGGTGCAGAGCGCGCAGCAGCGCGGCTTGCTGCAGCCGTGGTGGGGTCCGGGCATCACCGCGCAGCCGCAGTTGGCGCCGGTCGCCGCGCCGATCGCGCCGCGCCCGCACGACACCGTGCTGACCAAATGGCGCTACAGCGCCTTCGTCTCCAGCGACTTGCGCGAACGCATGCGCGAGCAAGGCCGCGATCAGCTGATCGTCTGCGGCATCTACGCCCACATCGGTTGCATGATGACCGTGGCCGACGCCTTCATGCACGATATCCAGCCGTTCCTGATCGCCGATGCGGTGGCCGATTTCTCCGCCGAGGAACATCGCATGGCGCTGGATTACGTCTCGCGCCGCTGCGGCGTGGTGATCGGCCGCGCCGACTGCGCGCAAGCCTTGGCCGACGGCGCCGGCTTGCCGGTCAGCCTGACCGCGCTGCGCACCGAGCTGGCGCTGATCATGGAGCGTCCGCTGGACGAGATCGGCGCCGACGACAATCCGTTCGAGGCCGGCCTGGATTCGATCCGCTTGATGACGCTGCTGGAGCGCTGGTCGGCACGCGGCGAGCGCATCGGATTGGTTGAACTCGCCGAGCGCGGCAGCGTGGCGCAGTGGTGGGAATTGATCCAGCAACGGCGGGCGGCGTGATGGCGGGGGAGACGGGATTGCCGCTGACCGGGCCGCAACTGGGCATGTGGGCGGCGCAGCAGCTCGACCCCGACAGTCCGTCGCTGTGGACCGCCGAGGCGGTGGAACTGGACGGCCCGCTCGACGAAGCGGCCTTGGAAGCGGCGATCCGCGAAACCCTGACCGCTTGCGATGCGCTGCACATGCGTTACGAAGAAATCGATGGGCAGGCCGTGCAACGGCTGCGCGAGGCGCGCAGCGTGTTGATCGGCCGCGAGGATTGCGCCGGCTGCGATTCGCCCTGGGACAGCGCATGGCGCTGGATGCGCGAGGATCTGCTGCGTCCGGCCGATCTGGCCCGACGGCCGCTGTTCGCGACTGCGTTGATCCGGCTGGGCGCGCAGCGCCATCTTTGGTACTTGCGCGCGCATCACATCGCGCTGGACGGGTTCGCGTATCTGCTGTTGATCCACCGCGTCGCCGAACTGTATTCGGCCAAGGTACGCGGCGCCGACGCGCCGCGCGCGCGCGATTGGTCGCTGGCGCCGGTGGTCGCCGAGGAGGCGGACTACCGCGCTTCGGACGCGTTCGCGCGCAGCCGCGAGTTCTGGCGGCAACGCTGCGTCGGCGCGACTGAGCCGGTCACGCTCGGGCCGAAGTGCGCGCCCGACGACAGCGCGCGTTCCTCGCACCTGAGCCTGCCCGCGGGCGAACACCTGCGCTGGCAGAACGCGGCGCGCGCGCTCGGCGTGGACTGGTCGGCATGGCTGATCGCGGCGGTGTTCGCCTGGATGCGCGCGCGCAGCGGCGCGGACGAGATCAGCCTGGGACTGTTGGTGATGAACCGGCTGGGTTCGGCGGCGCTGGGTGTGCCGTGCATGGGCATGAACGTGGTGCCGCTGCGCTTGTCGTTGCAGCCGCAGTGGAGCTTCGCCGATCTGGCGCGCGCGGTCGCGACCGAGTTGCGCGAGTTGCGGCCGCATCAGCGCTACAACTACGAATGGCTGCGGCAGGACGCGGGTCTGGGCGACAGCCATGCTCAGTTGTACGGGCCGGTGCTCAATCTGATGCCGTTCGACCGCGGTTTCGTGTTCGAGGGGCTGAGCAGCCGCGCGCATGCGGTGTCGGTCGGTTCGGTCGAAGACCTCGACCTCACCGTGTCGCCGCTGGCCGACAGCGTGCGTTTCGATATCGAAGCCAACCCGCAGGCGTACGACGCCGCGAGTCTGCAGGCGCACCATCGCGCGTTGTTGGCGCTGATGGATGCGGCGCTGGCCGATCCTTCGCGGCGTTTGGACGAACTCGCCGGCGCGCTCGCGCGCGAGGCCGCATGAGCGCGCGTCCGCGCGCGAGGTTGTTGCGGGTGCTGCGCATCGAGCCGCGCACGCCGCAGATGCGCCGCATCGTCTTGGGCGGCGACGATCTGGCCGGTTTTCCCATCGGCAGCGAGGGCGCGCACATCAAGCTGCTGTTTCCCGCGAAGCCGGGCGAAACGCCCGCGCTGCCGGTATTCGGCGAACACGGCCCGGCATGGCCCGACGGCGCGGCGAAGCCGGTGGTGCGCACTTACACCGTGGCGAAGATCGATGACGATGGATTGACGATCGACATCGTGCTGCACGGCGACGAAGGCCCGGCCTCGCGCTGGGCCGCGAACGCGCGCGTCGGCGATCCGCTCGGCGTCGCTGGGCCCGGCGGGCCGGAGCTGTTCCGCGCCGAGGCCTCGCGGCATGTGTTGATTGGCGATCCGAGCAGCTACGCGCTGATCTGCGCGGTGATCGAACGCTTGCCGGAGCGGGCGAGCATCGACGCTCTGCTGGAAGCGCCGGATGCCGCCGAAATCCAAGCCTTGCCGGATCGTCCGGGCTTGCGCGCGCGTTGGTTTTCGCGCGAAGGCGAACCGGCCGGCGCGAGCCGGCGTTTGTTGGAGGCGGTGCGCGAACTGCCGTGGCCGCAGCGCGAAGCGGTCTCGGTGACGCTCGCGGGCGAGAGCGCGCAAGTGGTCGCGATCCGCGACTTTCTCGCACGGGAACGCGGCGTCCCGCGTTCGATGATGTACGCGGTGCCGTACTGGAAGGATCGCTGGGACGAGGACCGTTACCACGACGAACGCCACCGGATCATGGACGCGTTCGACGCCGAAGCGGAGCAGGGGGTCTCGGCATGAGCGCGCGGGGCAGGGGAGCGGGGGAGTTCGACGGCCGTCTGGCGCTGGTGACCGGCGCCGCGCAGGGGATCGGCGCGGCCACCGCGGCGCGCTTGGCGGAGCAGGGCGCGCGATTGGCGCTGTGCGATCGCGACGAAGCGCGCTTGCGCGACTTCGCGCGGGAGTTGCAGGGGCAGGGCGTCGAGGTCGCGGCCTTCGTTTGCGATGTCGCCGATGGCGCGGCCATCGAGGCGATGGTCGAGCGGATCGAGCGCGAGCTCGGGGAGATCGCGCATCTGGCCCACATCGCCGGCATCTTGCGCGTCGGCGATGCGGTCGGACTCGAGCTCGAGGATTGGGACGCTTGCATGACGGTCAATGCGCGCGGCGCGTTCGTCGTCGCCCGCGCGGTGGCCGCGCGCATGCGCGAACGCGGGCGCGGCAGCATCGTCGCGGTCGGTTCCAACGCCGCCTCCGCGCCGCGCACCGGCATGGCGGCGTATGCCGCGTCGAAGGCGGCGGCGACGCAGTATCTGCGTTGTCTCGCATTGGAGCTGGCGCCGCACGGCGTGCGTTGCAACATCGTTTCGCCGGGATCCACCGACACCGCGATGCAACGCGCGTTCGCTGTCGACGAAGCCGCGCGCCAGCGCATTCTGCGCGGCGACGGCGAGCGTTTCCGCCTCGGCGTTCCCTTGGGGCGCATCGCCGATCCGGGCGATATCGCCGAGACGATCTGTTTCCTGTTGTCGGATCGGGCGCGGCACGTGACCTTGCACGATCTGCGCGTGGACGGCGGGGCGACGTTGGACATGTAGCGATGCGCTTGTTGCATCGACGCAACACGCGCGCATCCGCGCGAACGGCCTCGCAAACGAAGACGCCGGCTGCATGAGCCGGCGTCTTTCGCCTATCGCGTAACGTTATGCGAAATCGGCGACAACCGACCCTCGGTCGGTCAGGGCACGGTCACCCCGCGCGCATCGTCTTCGCCGACCACGCCGCTGTCGGCGCCGTTCCAGACGATGTAGAGGTACTTGCGTTCGCCCGGCGCCGGGTCGCCGTAATCGCCGTTGTTGGCGATGAAACGGCGCTGTCCGGCCGCGTACTGCTGGCGGACCTTGCTGGTGACGTCGTTGGTGCTGTTCCACACGCCGTAACCGGCGTAATCGATGCTGGCCATGATGAGATCCTCTGTGATCTGAGCAGACGACGCTCGCCCGCGGTTCCGGCGGGCCACCCGCCGGTGTCGTCCTGACCGGCGGTTGCAGGCAGCGTCCACCGATGGCGCGGTTCGTACCTTCCGGGAACCTTACGGTTGCGTCGCGGCCGCCGGCGACGGATCGGGCAGGCCGCCAGCTTGAAATCTGAGCGGCCGGCGGCGGTGTTGGGGCTCAGATTTCAAGGCGGCGACAGCGGGGCTGGTGGGTCAGGACGCTGCCAGCCCATTGCAGCGGTAGTCGGCGAGGTCGACTACGACGACTTTGACCAGTTGGCTGTTCTTACGCCGTTCTTCGGCGGCTCGCCGGGATGCGAAGCCTTTGCGCTGCAGTTCAAGTTCGTCGCGCCAGAGAAGGCCGCGCAGGCGCCCAACGGTCATGCGTTGGCCGTCGTCGGAGACGAGATGCCGCCCTCGCATCGCCGTCGAGATCGATGTTCATTGCGTCACGCTCCTTGTGGGGGTTCTTAAGACAATCGCCGAGCGATATCGACAAGAGGCCGTGCAGCAGGACACGAGCGGATTCGTACCAGAACATAATACACATTATGCGAAATTGCGTGTTCTGGAGCTACGACTGCCGTCTGGACAAATTCCGGGGCTGGCTTGGCGCTGCGTTGAAGCTGACCGATTGAGCCGCTACCCTGCCTTGGGCGCTCGCAACAGCGCATGCAAGAGCTTCTTGTGACCGGTCTTCAGATCCTCGATCTGAGCTTCGGCTTGAACCGGTCCCAACACCATTTGGGCCACCGCAGCATAGAGAAATGGCGCGAGCGCCAAGCTGAAGTGCTCAGTCACTGGGCTTTTCTCCAGCTTGCCGTTCTTCACGAGCAGATCGATGATTTGCTGCCTTTCGGCATTGAGCCCGAACACCCCCTCTCCTAGCTGCTCCCGCAGATGAGGCAGGCGGTAGCCGTCGGCGATCATCATGCGAATGATCGATACGGTCTCGGGGGTCAGTGCGGCATAGGCTGCGTCGACGAACTGATCGACAAACGCTCCGACATCCTGGACCTCCCGCAGGTGGTCCCAGCTCTCTTTTGGCTGGCTGAGCAGCTTGCGTACCAGGACCTCGAATACTTCCTCCTTGCTGGCGAAATGAACGTATACGTTCGCCTTGGAGATGCCTGCGCGAGCGGCGATCCGGGAAATGCTGGTGGCCGCGTATCCATGCGTGGAGAACTCCACGAGCGCCGCCTGAAGGATCTGCTCGTGCCGCAACTCAGGGGCGAGGCGCGTTCTCTTCTTGACCCCCTTGGGCTGGGTCGCTTTCGGGGCGTTCTTGCTGATCTTTGGCATTGCTGGTGCGGCTCTCCTGTCGCGCCCTTGGGCCGACCAGGCGCGAGGCGGTCCTCGACGTCCCGAATAGCGAAATCGGCTTGTGATCTTTACTGGGCCCTGCGTCTTTCACAAGGGCTCTCGCGCGTGTCCGCCGCCCTTTGGCCGCCCCAATGCCCCGCATCGGAAGGCCGCGATGAGTGAACGCTTTCGAAACAGCCACGAACGCACTAATGACCGTTCGGTTATTAACATTGTAGCATCGCTAATGTCCGGTCGGTCATTAGTGACTTCGGATGCCTGTCGGCCCGCTGGAAGTTGCCTTAGAAGCGGTGCGGATCACTCCAATGTTAAGAACCTCAAGGACCATCTTTATGGGGAACACCCGTACGGCTCGGTGGATCCATCGCCCTACCGCGGTCGTCATCTTCGGGCTCGCGCTCGCGGCTTCTCCGCTTCTGGCGGGCGCTCAGGAGTCCGACGACTCGCAAAGCGACGATTCGACGTGGGCGATTGGGCTTGGCGCAACGCTGATTCAGAGGCCTTACCGCGACATCGACGACGAGCTTAAAGCCGTTCCGTTGATTAGCTACGAAAGCTCTCGGTGGAGCCTGGCCGGATCCCGCTTCGACTTCAAGGTCAATCGAAGCGAAGAGCTGTCGTTCCGATTGAGGGCGCGTTACGCGCTCGACGGTTACGACGCCAACGACTCCCCTTTCCTGCGCGGGATGCATGACCGCGACGACAGCGCATGGGTTGGGGGTGCGGTGGCTTGGCGCCTGCCCTGGGTAGATCTCTCCGCGGAGTACCTCGCTGACGCCATGGGCAACAGCAAGGGCTCGCGTGCTCTGCTTCAAGCTCAGCATCGCTTCGCCTTCGGAAGGTTCGGCCTGACCCCGAGGCTCGGCGCGGAATGGGTGGACAAGAAGTATGTCACCTACTACTACGGCGTACTTCCCGAAGAGGTCACCCCCTCCCGTGCGGCGTACGAAGGAAAGGCGACCGTCAATTTCGAAACCGGCGTGCGCGCCGACTACACGATCGGCCGAAAGCACACCGTCTTCCTCGACGTCGGAATGATCAAGTTCGGCGACTCGATCAAAGACAGCCCGCTCGTAGATGGCTCGGACCAAGTTCGAACCTCGATCGGCTACGCCTATCGGTTCTGACGTAGGCGCGCTCGCAGCGTCTGGGTCATGTCGACGCTTTGATGCGCCATCGTTCTGGGCGGCGCGATTCCCCTCCCCTTCGCGCCACTGCCCTTCCTTTCGCCATGGATGGCGATGGGGGCTTCCTCGTTGATCGCTGTGAGTGCGCTCCTGGCGTCTAGGACCATGTCGTCGTGTTTGGATGCCGGAAGTCAACGATTCAATTCCACTCAGCCTCCGAAATTTTCCGCCATGCTCAGCGCTCGCCTACTCACGATTGTCCTTGTTGGACTGGTCGGCACCGGATGTGCAAGCCAGTCCGTCAAGTCTAGTGTTTCCGCAAGCATCGTCGCGGGGACTGGCCAAGAAGCCGTGGCTGTAAACAGCCCGCCTGGCGCGGCCACGCCGCTCCCTCCGACTGATGTTCCGAAGGAGAATGACGCTCCAGATGCGGCCTCTTCTGCCATCCCTGAGCCCCCAACGAAGATGCCGTCTTCTCTGGCAGGTAACGCGACTGCTGCAGCGTCTGCTGACGTCGAATCGATGTACGAAACGCGCGTGGTTAACGACGCAGCGCGAACCGAACCATGCGCTGTCCTTGGACATCGCTTCGTCCTGGGACAAGCCCGAAGAGAGCGGTTCCTGCGCGTTTTGTGATTCCAGTCATGCGGACATTCGGCGGCGGCTTCCTATAACTATCGCCCATTCGGGTGGCGCCTTCGGCTGCCCGGCGTATTCCATCAACGTCCCAAGGAGGGTTGGGCATGAACCGAGCGATCGTCTGTCGTGTCAGCGCCTGCGCGCTGATTTCGCTGTTGTCCTTGCCGTGCTTCGCGCTGAACCCGACACCGATGGGTCCCGCTTCGATGTATGGCATCCAAGGCTACGCGGCCAACTACGTTACCGGCGGTGGCGTGATCGCCGAGACGTCGCCCGCCTACCGTAAGGTGAGCACCGCGGCGGAGTTCGTCGCCGCGCTGCGCGCCGCGCGCAGTTCCGCTGCCAATCCGGTCAAGGTGATCGAGATCGCCAACGATCTGGCGATGGGTTGGAACGAGGTCGAAGACGCCGCGCGAACCGACGGGCTGCTGCGCCAGAACAAGGCGCCCAAGAAGCATCCGGCGCTGATCGCCAGCGGCGTGTCGTTGCTCGATGTCACCAACTTCGATGGGTTGACGATCTATTCCAAGGCCGGCGCCACGCTTCGGCACGTTGAGCTCAACATCAAGAACGGAACCAACCTGATCTTGCGCAATGTGCGCTTCGACGAGCTGTGGGAATGGGACGAAGCGACCAAGGGCGATTACGACTCGAACGACTGGGACTTCGTGACCATCGGCGATGGCGGCGGGGTCGCCTCCGGGATCTGGATCGACCATTGCAGCTTCACCAAGGCCTACGACGGCGTGGTCGACATCAAGAAAGGCGCCAACCGCATCACTCTGTCGTGGATCGAGGTCGCGCCGCCCAACGCGGGACCCGGCAGCTTCGTCGCGCGTCAGTTCGACGACCTGGAGGCCAACCGCGGCAGCAACCCCATGTATGACTTCTTGCGCGGCTACTTCAGCCGACAACAAGTGGCCGACATCGCCTTGCCGCAGAAGAAGGGGCACCTGATCGGCTCCAACGACCTGGAGGGCCTTTCCTCCTACACCGTCACCTTGCACCACAACCACTACCGCGACCTGCAAGACCGGATGCCGCGCTTGCGCGGTGGCGACGTGCACGCCTACAACCTGTATGTGGACAGCTCCAACGCGCGTCTGCTCAAGCAACTGCGCGATGGGGCGGTGGCCGCCAACCCCGGGCTGCGCGCCAAGCTGGAAGGCACGTCGCCGGCTTACAAGTTCGACCTGACGCTCAATGGGGCGATCTCCACCGAAGGCGGCGCGGTGCAGGTCGAACACAGCTTGTTCTGGGGCGTGTTCACCCCGCTTCGCAACAACCAGACCGATCCCAACGACAGCCGCTACACCGGGGCGATCCGCGCCTTCGATGTGCGCCACGTCTTGTTCGCCAGCGACACCGCCTACCTGCCCGCGTCCTCGCAGCAAGCCACGTTTGTCGACCGCGGCGTCGTGTGGGCGAGCTGGCAGGGCGACAGCGGCGCCGCCGGCAGCACGCTCGGACCCGCGCAGGCCGCGGCGATCCCGTTCGTCTGGCGCAACGGCACGCCCTCCTACCCGATGAGCGTCCATCGCGTGGACGAACTGGCAGGCCTGCGTGGGTTCATGGGGGCGGGGAAGATCGGCCTGACCCCAGCCCAGTGGATGAGCGTCACCTACTGACCGCGACGATCCCATCCGGTGCGGCGGAGGCCGTGCCGTCCGCCCTGCCCCTTCAGGCTTGCACTATCGAGCATCGCGCCACGCTCCGCACCACTGCTGGCCCCGCGGCTGGGACGCGCCTACGATGGCGATCCCACCGCGCCCCTGATCCGCCGTGACACACAACGACCCGCTCTTTCATTTCAGCGCGCCTTGGTTCGAGCTGGGCGTCGTCACACCGGCGCAGTTGCAAGGGTTCCGAAAGGAATGGAGCGAGGGCGACGATCATTCCCCTGAACACTACCGCTGGCGCGCGTTCACCGCGTTCCTCGACGAACGTCGACCTCTCGCTCCCGACACGGTGGCGGCGCTGTATTCGCTCGGCGCCGCGGACGTCGACCGCGCCATGGGAGAGGCGATGATGCACCGCCTGGTGGAGTTGCCCGAATGTCCCGAGCACGTGGTCTCGGCGGCGGAAAGTTCCGGCGTCCCGCACTTGACCAAGGCTGCCGCCCGGCATCGCGCCACGATCAAGTCGAGCTGAGCCTCCACCCAAGCTGACAACGACGCTTCGAACACCGACATCAACCGTGCTTGCCGTTAGGTCACGTGCTGTCGGCGCCGTGCATGGACGGACCTCCCAGGTTCGCAGCGCTCTGCGGCTCGCGGTTACCCGCCCTGTGTCCCATCCATCGATATGCTCGCCAGCGAGGCGCTTCGGCTTGAGGTTGGACCTCGATGTAGTCCGCCGGCCTACGCTCCTGCGCGCCCGGCTGAAGCCTATCGGAAGCGATTGGATTGCGTTATCTTGATGATCAAGATAAATGCGAGGCGCCTACGATGGCTATGGATCCCATCCTCGTCAGCCTGTCCCTGACGACCCTCGCCGCCGGCGCACTTCTCGGCGGCGGCGCTTACGAAGTGCGGGTGGTCGATCCGGTCTGGCCGCGTCGGATCGACATCGTCCAGCCCCGTCGCGGCGGCATGTCGCGCGCCCGCTTCTGGATTCCCGCGCACGTCGTGTTTGAACTACTGCTGGTTGCATCGCTGGTTCAGGCGTGGGCGTCGCCGCAGGTCAGGATGTGGTTACTCGTGAGTCTGGCGAGCCACGCCGCGATGCGACTGTGGTCCGCGATCGACTTCATTCCCAAGGCGCTGGCGTTCGAACGCGGCGACGCCGCGGCAGAGAGCGAGGAGTCGATCAGGGACTGGATCAGGCGCAGCAAATGGCGTTTGCCCTTAGACTGGGCCACCTGCGGCGCGTTGCTCGTCGCCTTGTCCCAAGCCGGCGGCGCCTCGTGACCCGGCATCGATCGCTCGAATTTATTCATGGCCAAGCAAAGCAAGATCTCGCCGCCCGCGAGCCCATCCTTGGTTGAGCACGTGGGGCTGTGCGTAAGGAAAATGGGCGCGCAGAGCGTTCTGACCAGTCAGGCGATCGCGCAGATCTTTGAAATGCACACCACCGATCTGGAAGTTCTCGATCTGATCTTCCTGCAGAAGCAGGTGACCGCTGGACAACTTGCGGAAGCGACGGGCTTGTCGACGGGATCGGTCACGGCCTTGATCGATCGCCTTGCGAAAGCGGGTTATGTGGAGAGAACCGCTTGCGCGCAGGACCGGCGCAGGGTTTTGGTGTCGGTATGTCCCGGTGCGATCGAGCCAATCAAGTTGGCGTATATGAATATGAAACGACGCATGTCGGCATTGTGGTCGAACTACTCGGCGAGCGAGCTCGAACTCGTTTGCGATTTTCTGACCCGGAGCACGGCGCTCCAGGTTGAGTGCGTCGCCACGATTCGCACCGATAACGCTGTCGATCGCTCAACCAGGAAGGCGCCGCGCAAGCGGTGATGCGCGACCTGCGGTGCAACGCAGAAGCTGTTTGGGCTTGCCTGGCGGACGACGGGGGGTGGAGCGCCTACGCAGCGCTGGGACGCTGCCCATAGACAGGCTCAAGGAAACCCATGAGCGCTGGTGACCGAGTGCTTGAGCCGTTGGCGGTGTTGTTTCGAGAGGGGCGCGATGGCGCCATCGACTCCCCGGCCGAGCCTGCCGGCCTCATTGGCCGGCAGGTTTCCTGCCTCAGCTCCCGCTGCGCTCAGGCATCGCCGAGGAATGGTGGTGGGCGATCAGCCACTGCCCGTTCGTCCATTCGTAGACGTAGGTGTAACGCGCATGGACCGTCTTGCCGTCGGCGAACTTGAACGTGTAGGTGCCCAGGTCCTGGGCCACGTTGCAGCCGATCTTGATGATCCGCTCGTCGATCTTGCCCTGCGGTTTGCTCTTGAGGAATTTGACGAAGTAATCGCGGATCGCCGCAGGCGTCGTGCGCGGCTGGTTGGAGACCGTGGCCAACAGCACGCCGTCGGGCGCGTAGTTGGCGGCCACCTTGGCCGGATCGCCGGTGCGCAGCGAAGCGTTCCAACGATCGAACAGCGATGCGACTTGGCGCTCGTCGACCGCTTCGCACGCCGGCGCCGGAGCGGCATGGGCGGTCGTCGGAGCCACGGCCGACAATACGCCCAACAACATAAGGGGAGCGAAAACAATGGCTTTCACGGCTTTCATCGAGCGACCTCTCTTTCATGGACGATCAAGGCGCCTTCGGCGCAGCACCGCCCGCTGCGGTGCGTGATCCATGCTGGCCGCGGAAGATGAAGCGGCCTTCCGGGTTTCGATGAAGTCCCGCTGCGATGAAGATTAAAAACAGATGAAAGCGCGCGCTATCGCGCTCAGGGCTCGGAATCGAGCCGGTAGCCCAGGCCCCGGACGGTCTTGATGAGGGGCAAGGCATGGCCTTCGTCGATCTTGCTGCGCAAGCGGCGAACGTAGACATCGACGATGTTGGTCAGCGGATCCTCGTTGGCGCCCCAGACGTTGGCCAAAATGCGCTCGCGGCTGTAGACCCTGCCCGGCGCGCTCATCAACAGCTCCAGGAACGCCAGTTCCTTCGCCGTCAACGCGATCGGGCGCCCCGCCCGACTCGCTTGCATGCGCTCGCGATCGAGCTCCAGATCGCCTACCTGCAAAGTCGTCACCCGAGTCCGCTGCTCGCGTCCGCGCCGCATCAGGGCTTCGATCCGGGCCAGCAATTCCTCGAAGGCGAACGGCTTGGTGAGGTAATCGTCGGCTCCCAGGCGCAGCCCGGTCACGCGATCGCTGATGTCGCTCAGCGAGGTCAGCATCAGCACCGGCACGTGGTTGCGCTCGGCCCGCAGGATCTGGCACAGCTCCAATCCGTTGATGCCGGGCAGCATCAGATCCAGCAGCAACAGCGCCGGCTCGCCGGTCCTGGCCAACTGCAGCCCCTCCGGCCCGGTGCGCGCGAGTTGGACTCGATAACCCTCGGCGCGCAGGCCGCGCACCAGGAAATCGGCGACGCGGGCGTCGTCCTCGATGATCAGGATGTTCATGCCATGTCCGGCAGGGAGTCGGCGCCGGCGGCGCCGGGAAATTCGATCCGGACCCGCGTGCCCTGCCCTGGCGCGCTGTCCACGACGATGCGGCCTTGGTGCGCGTGGATGATCGCCTGGGCAATGGAGAGCCCGATGCCGGTTCCGTCCGCGCGGTGGGCGCGGGCCCGCCGACCGCGGACGAAGCGCTCGAACACCTGCGGCAACTCGTCGCCGTCGATGCCGATGCCCTGGTCCTCGATCTCGATCCGCACCGCGTCGGGCAGCGCCTGCCCGCTCAAGCGCACCCGTCCACCGCGCGACGAATAGCGCACGGCGTTGTCCAGGACGATGGTCAACGCCTGCCGCAGCCGGTCGGCATCGGCCGAGACGATCGCGTCGTGCGCCTGCGGCGTCAGATCCAGCCCCACCTCGACCTCGTGTTCGGCGCCCAAAGCGCGCGCCACCTCGGCGACGTCGCGCAACAAGTCGCCCAGGCCGACCGGCTCGCGCTGGATCGCCAGCGAATCGGCCTCGGCCTTGGCGATCAACAGCAGGTCGTTGATCCGGCCGGTCAAATGCTGGGTGTCGTCGATGATGCGCCGCAGCGCCTGCCGATAGTCCTCGAGCGGCTTGTCGCCGCCGCGCAGGGCGACCTCGGCCTCCCCGCGGATCGCCGTAGTCGGTGTGCGCAACTCGTGCCCGAGGTCGGCGAACAACTGGCGGCGGCGCAAGTCGATGCGCTGCAAGGCCTCGTGCGCGTTGCGCAGCTCGGCCGTGCGCGACTGCACGGCGTCTTCCAGGCGTCGCCGCGCCGCGTCGGCGTCGTTGCGGTGCTGTTGCAGCTCTGCGGCCATGGCGTTGAACCCGGCGGCGACGCGGTCGAACTCGTCGCCCGATCCGGTCGGCACCCGGTGATCCAGAGAGCCCGCCTGCAGCGCCTTGGCGCCGGCCAGCAAACGGTCCAGCGGTCGCTGCAAGCGCCGATGCAAGTGCAGCGACAGGACGATCGCCGCCAGCAGCGCCAGCCCTGCCATGCTGACCGCTTGCGCACGCACCCGGTCCAGGCCCCGTTCGGTGGCCTGGCGGGCCGTATGCACGGCGCCACGCTGCCGCTCGATGGCGCCGTTGATCAACTCGCGCAGGTCGCGGCCGCGCGACAGGTCGAAGACCTGGTTCAGCCCGCGCCAGACCCCGGCGAAATCGGCGTTCGGCGGCAACGGCTCCAGCCGTTCCAGCGCCTGCTCGACCGCCGCGATGTTGTCGCCGAGCAAGTCGGCGGTCGAAGCCAACTGCTCGACTTCGGCGGGAACCGGTGTGCCTTCGCGGGCCGAGATCGCATCCCACAGCACGCGGTCCCTGCGCACCAGTTGCTGCAGCGTCGCGGCGCTTTCCTGCATGCGCGCCAGCAAACGGTCGCGGACCTGCGGCGGCGCTTCCGCGTTCATCAGTCGCTGCGAGGCCCATACCCGCAACCGCTGTTTGTTCGCCGACAGCGCCAGCAGCTCCGACAGGATGTCGCTGGCGAGGCGGCTGTGCTGCGCGTAATCGTTGACCCGGTTGGCGCCCCAGTAAACGAAGCCCGCTTGCACGCAAACGAGCACCACGAGGAGCCCGAAGGACAGGGAGAGCCGGAGACGAAACACGGGACGAGCCGAAAGTAAGGGCACGACATCGTGGCTTAGGCCGCAAGCGCCTGTCCAGCCAGCGCCCGCGCCCGAGTCGCACCCTGGCGCTGCCGCGTCGGGTCACGGCGCCGGCGCAGCCGGCCGGCACGACCCGGTACGCCGCGGCCCGATCTGGGCGGTTCCGACCCCATACCCGCAAGTGCCTGTCGCGCGCCGCTTCAACGTCGCACGTGGAACCCGGCGCCGTCCCGCAGGGCGAGCACCTCGGCCTCGCCGACCGGGTTGAAGTCGCCCGGCAGCGAGTGCTTCAAACCGGCCGCGGCCAGAGCGAAACCCAGTGCGTCGGGATCGCTCATGCCGCGCAGCGTCGCGTGCAACAAACCCGCCGCGAACGCATCGCCTGCGCCGATACGATCGACGATCGACGCCAACTCCAGCGGGCGCGTTTCCACCCAACTGCCGTCCCGGCGCACCAGGACGGCGGACAGGGTGTGGTGATCGACGTTGCGTTGCGCCCGGCGCGTGCAAGCCAGCGTCTGCAAGTGAGGAAACGCCTGGAACGCGCGCGACGCCGCGAGCGAGAGCCGCTCGGTCTCGTCGGGGGCTCCGGACGGCTCGTGGCCGAGCACTACGTCGATATCGCGGTGGTCCGCCAGCAACATGTCCGCCTCGGCCATCAGTTGACGCAGCACCGGCGCCGGATCGATCTGGCGCCTCTCCCACAAGGAGGCGCGGAAGTTCCCGTCGAAGCAGACCTTGACGCCCAACTGGCGCGCGGTGCGGGCTCCGGCCAACGCTGCGTCGGCCGCCGCTTGTCCGACCGCTGGAGTGACTCCGGACAGGTGCAGCCAAGCGCTCCCGCGCAGGAGCGTCGGCCAATCGTAGTCGTCGCTCCGGGCACGCTCGAAAGCGGAACCGGACCGGTCGTAGAGCACCCGGCTCGGCCGCTGCAGCGCGCCGGTTTCCAGGAAATAGAGCCCCATCCGTCCCGGCGCGCGCAGGACGGCGCTGGTGTCGACGCCGTGCCGGCGCAGCTCGCCCAGCGCGGCGCCGCCCAACTCGTTGTCGGCGACCACGCTGGCGAACACGGCCTCGTGCCCCAACTGCGCCAACGACACCGCCACGTTGGCCTCCGCGCCGCCCACGTGCACGTCCAGCTGAGGACGTTGCAGCAAACGCTCCCGCCCCGGCGCCCCCAGGCGCAGCAGCAGCTCGCCAAAACACACCACCCGAACCTTCATACCGCCTCCCAGCGGAGGCACGACCGCCAGCGCCCCGCCCGGTGACCGAGGGGGACAGCGGTCGTTGCGCACCGCAGCATGCTGTTCCTGAATCGTTTTGCTAGGGTTTTGACCAGCGGTGTCATTCCGCTTCGACGACACGTTATC
The DNA here is from genome assembly GCF_018847975.1 of Lysobacter sp. K5869. NCBI lineage: Bacteria > Pseudomonadati > Pseudomonadota > Gammaproteobacteria > Lysobacterales > Lysobacteraceae > Lysobacter > Lysobacter sp. K5869. The sequence continues at coordinate 3,863,846 of NZ_CP072597.1, forward strand.
AGGCGCAGCAAACCCGTCAAGGCCGTCACAGCAACGACCTGGCACCTTTGGAGAGGGGGAGAGGAATGCAAGTGCAGTCCCATGTTCGTAAGACACCGGTTTCCCTGATCGCGGGGGCGATCGTCCTGGCCTTGTCGATGCCGAGCCAGGCGCAGCAGGCTCAAGCGGCGCCCCCGCCCCCGCCCTCGCCCTCGCCAGGCGCGCAGGACGAGGCCAAAAACCTCGACGCCGTGGTGGTGACCGGCTTTCGCGCCAGCCTGCAAAAGGCGCTGGATATCAAGCGCGAGGAGGTGGGCGTGGTCGACGCCATCGTTGCCGAGGACATCGCCGACTTCCCCGACCTCAACCTGGCTGAGTCGCTCCAGCGCATCCCAGGCGTGTCCATCGCCCGCGACGCCGGCGAGGGCCGCCAGATCTCGGTGCGTGGCCTGGGGCCGGATTTCACCCGCGTGCGCATCAACGGCATGGAAGCGCTGACCACCACCGGCGGCACCGACAGCTCCGGCGGCGCCAACCGCGGCCGCGGCTTCGACTTCAACGTGTTCGCCTCCGAGCTGTTCAACAGCCTCAAGGTGCGCAAGACGGCCGCGGCCGAGGTCGAGGAGGGCTCGCTCGGCGCCACCGTCGACCTGCAAACCGCGCGCCCGTTCGACTACGACGGCCTGACCTTCGTGGCCGGCGGCCAGTTGGGCTACAACGACCTGTCCAAGGACAGCGACCCGCGCGCGACCGCGCTGATCAGCAACACCTGGGCCGACGGCCGCTTCGGCGCCCTGCTCTCGGTCGCCTACACCGATCGCCGGCTCACCGAGGAGGGCCACAGCACGGTGCGCTGGGACAACGGCCCCAGCAGCGGCGGCTTTGCCGCCAGCTCGCCGTTCGCCGCGGCGCGCCTGCCCACCACCTTCCACCCGCGCATCCCGCGCTACGGCGTGATGGAGCACGAGCAGGAACGCCTGGGCGTGACCGCAGCCCTGCAGTTCAAACCCGGCGAACGCACCCAGCTCGGGCTGGACCTGCTGTACGCCAAGTTCGACGCCACCCGCACCGAGAACTTCCTCAACGGGCTGTCCTTCAGCCGCACCGGCACCGGCAAGCCGCAGACCGTGGTGCTCGACGGCGAGATCGACGGGCGCGGCAACCTGGTCTACGGCC